>CAWGTC010000001.1:0-382643 GCA_963825475.1 uncultured Thermoleophilaceae bacterium
CTGAAGTTAACGCTGTGGCAATCTCGTGTCAACCACTCCGGTGAACGAACATTGGTGTCGATGTGATTACGTCGCGGGCGCTCGCGCTCATCCGCTGGCCGGACACCTCGAGCCGTCCTGACCAGGCGACCATGTCCGCGACGAAGGTCGCGGTCCCCTTCGGACTGCTCAGCCGACAAAACCCGCGGTGGGAAGCTCGCCCTCGGCCTCGCTCGCCCCGCAGCGTTCGTCCCACCAGGGCGGATGTCGATACCTGCAGCACGAACCAGACCGACCAACATTGCGGCAAGTCCGGCCAATGGGGTCTCCCCGGGGTCAGTTGTCTAGCTGATCTGCCGTCGGCCGGGCGTACGGCAACTGGCCTCGGGAACCCAGAGGTCAGGGCCGAAGACATCATCGCGGGACACGCGGCCGTCCTTGTGGGCAGAATCTGCCCACAAGGACTCGCTATCGTTGTTGTCTGGCAAGTGTCTGCAAGCCGTTGACCTGCGGAAATGAGTAGCGGGGGCAGGATTTGAACCTGCGACCTCTGGGTTATGAGTGACTCGTCTAGACGAGTAGCACAGTGGCGGCGTACCGTGGCAAACATGCAGGTCAAGCCCCGCTCCAGTGCCGACTCGTGTCGGCTGGTGCTGTTGCGTGGCAACGAGTTTGCCCACGAACTGCCCACACGACCGGGGCTCTTTGCCGGGATAGGCGCACGCTAATGCCGTGGGTCGAGAAGCGCGTCACGGCCGGCGGGAAGCCGCGCTACGTCGCCCTGTACCGCGACCCTACCGGCGCCAAACGATCGGCCGGCACCTTCCCCTCGAAGGTCCTAGCGACCCGGGCCGCCTACGACGCCGCCCGGACCATCAAGCACAGCACCTGGATCGACCCCCAGCACGGCAAGGTCACCTTCATCGACTACGTCGAGCAGGCCTGGTGGCCCTCCCGGCACCTCGAAGTCGTCAACCGCCGCGGCGTACCGGTCCAACCTCGACCACCACCTCATCCCCTACTTCGGCCCCTATCCCGCTGGACACGATCCTGCCCTCCACCGTGCAGGCCTGGGTCACCCACGCCATGGACGGCGGCCTGTCCCCCCGCTCGGTTCGGAAGTACCACACGCTGCTGCACGGGATCTTCGCCCGCGCCGTCCGCGACCGCATCCTGCTCGCCAACCCAGCCGCCCACACCGAGCTCCCCAAAGTCATCAACCGCCGCATGCGCATCCTGACCCCCGACGAGTTCGACCGGCTCCTGAGCCACGTCCCCGTCGAACACCGGGCCATGGTCCTGCTCGCCGCCGAAACCGGGCTGCGCTGGGGCGAGCTCGTCGCCCTACGACCACACCACCTCGACCCACGAACAGCCACCCTGACCGTCCAAGACGTCTACGTCGAAGTGTCCAAGAAGAACTCCCCCACCGGGCAGCGAATGATCCTGCGGCACTACCCCAAAGACAACGAACCCCGCACCCTGCGCATCACCAGCCCAGCTCGCCACCGCCCTCGCCGCCCGGATCACGGCTCTGGGCATCGGGCCGGATCAGCTGCTGTTCGCCAACCAAGCCGGACAGCCCATCTCCCGCTCCACCTTCCGCGCCCGCATCTGGCTACCCGCCGTCAAAGCCACCGAACTCGACTTCCACCTACGCTGGCACGACCTGCGCCACACCAATGCCTCCTGGCTCCTCGCCGGCGGAGCCGACCTCAAAACAGTCATGGACCGCCTCGGCCACACCCAGCTCACCACCACCCAGCAATACCTCCACACCCTGCCCAACACCGACGACACCGCCCTCGCAGCTCTAGCCAAAGTCCGCGCAACGGCCATCTACGGCTTCGTCGAGTACGCAGCAAGGCCGCAGGGCACAGCAGGTTGATCTTGTCGCGAAGGGGCTCTCACGGGTCGCCAAGTGAGGTCGCGTTCTGGAGGGGTCCGCACATCGGATCAGGTATCCGATGCCCTACTTTGACCTTCAAGTTCTGCGCCACGTTCTACGTCCGTCTAATGCCCGGGCGACCGCTGGACGCCGTGCCGCGACATCACGTCGTAGGCAGACCGGAGAGCACACGGCCGTGTGTCAGTCGAACAGAGCGCCGGTAAAGGTCGACTGTCCGTTCTTGCCGGCGGCCTTCGCCCGGTACATTGCGATGTCGGCATCTTTGAGGAGTCGGGTGGCGTCACGGCTGTCGATGGCCGTGAGGCCGATGCTTACGGTCAGCAGGATCGTCAAGGGTCCCACCGTGATCGGTTGGGCGATCACGTGCCGGATCTGGTCAGCAATCCGCTCAGCGTCGGTGAGTTCCAGCCCCACCGCGAGTATGACGAACTCGTCGCCACCGAGCCGGGCGACCGTTGTGTCGCGTGCCCGCACCTGCTGGGTGAGACGGTGAGCAACCGTGCGCAGCACCTCGTCTCCGACGTCGTGTCCGAACGAGTCGTTGACCGCTTTGAAGCCGTCTAGGTCGCAGAAGAGCAACGTTCCCTTGTCCGTATCGCGACGCTCCCGCGCCGTGATCACGTCGTGCAGACTGGCCATCAAGGTCGCTCTATTGGCCAGGCCGGTCAGTGCGTCGTGGGCGGCCCGGTGCCGTAGTTCTTGCTCGGCCGCATGCCGAGCGGTGATGTCCTCGACCTGCGTTATGCCGTGCAACAAGTTGCCCGAGCTGGCGCGGACCACGGTGGTGGTGATGGCTACCCAGACGAGACTCCCATCTCGGCGTACGTAGCGCTTCTCCGCTCGGTAGACCTCGAGTTCTCCGCCGGTCAGTGCCGTGGCAAACGCGGCCCCGTCGGGCCCGATGTCATCGGGGTGCGTGATGTCGGCGTACGTCCGGCTGGTCAGCTCTTCGGCCGAATAGCCGGTGATACGGCACATCGCGTCGTTCACGCGCAGAAAGCGTCCGGGATCAGCGGCGTCGAGGCTGATCATCGTCATTCCGATGCCAGCGCCTTCGAACGCCAGGCGGAACGATTGCTCGCTAACGTTGAGTTGCTCCGTCAGCCGCGCGTTGTCGATGGCGATTCCGGCCTGCGTCGCGAACATCGACAGCAGCTCCTGCTGCAGCGGCCCCGGTCGGCGTCCATCGTGAGGTAGGTCGACGGACAGCATGCCCACTAGGGCCCCGGCCGGGCAGAGGAGCGGGGCGAACAGGGCGTCCAGAGGATGCCAGGCATCGGGCTGATCGCCGAGACATGACGTCGCAGGTGGAACCCAACCAGCGGGCCCGGTCGGGGAGCCGGTCGTGCGGGACGAACCTCAATGGCCCCAGTGCCGCGACGGCGAACTCGCCGTCGAAGGCGTGCGCGGGCACCCGCGATCCGAGCAGCTGGTCGCGGGCGGGATCTGAACCCGCAACTGCCACGGTCTCGAACGTTCCGTCGGGCATGCACATAGTTGACTCCGCGGCCACCAAAGCCGAGCCCGTCGACCACCCCGTCGACCACTGTTTGCAGTGTTTCGGCGAGACTGCGACCGGCATTGAGCTGACCGATCAGAACGTAGAGGCCGCGGAGCGCCGAGAGCTGTACTGCCGAGTCGCTCATGCCAGCTCCGATGACGAATGGTGGCGAGTCGCGTACGCCTTCGCGGACTCTGCCTCCAAGACGGGCCCGGCGGAACGGGCACAATGTCGTGGTCAGGCACCGGACGTCCCGAGCGATAGCCCTGGCCCAGGTCGCAGCCCATGGTCACCAGACCTTCCACGGTCTCCTGGGTCTCCACCCCCTCCGCGACGATCCGCAGCCCAAGGCTGCGTCCGATGGCTGACTGTCCGGACGGGTCGTGGTACTCGTTTGAAGGCCGAGCCTGCTGCGTAGCCAGTGACGGTTGTTCGTGTGTCACTGAGGTCGCTTCGAGACGCCTGGGCGCTGCGGGACATGGGGATCGCCTCGTCTTTAAGCGATGATCTTGATGGTGACGTTGCTGTTGTGGGTCGCTAGCCCGTCGCTGGCGGTGTAGTGGAAGGTGACCTTGCCCAGCATGAGTCCGGTGAAGGTGAAGCTGCCGTCCGGTGCGACCGTGATGACGGCTGAGTCGTCTTTGGTCACGGTCAGGGCGTCGCCGTCAGGGTCGGTGTCGTTGGCCAGGACGTGGCCGGTGAAGGTCTGGCCGACATGGACGGTGTAGTTGTCGTCCTTGGTCGCGGGCGGATGGTTGTCCTTGAAGACCTGGATCGTCACGGTTGCCGTAGCGGAATGGCCTGCGGTGTCGGCGATGCGGTAGGTGAACGTGTCGGTGCCGACGAACTTGCCGGCCGGCTTGTAGGTCACCTTGCTGGCGGTGAACGACACGGTCCCGTGCTGAGCCGCTGGACGTGCTGGAGATCCGCAGAGAGTCGCCGTCGGGGTCGCTGTCGTTGGCCAGGACGGCGAACGTCGTGGCCGGGGAGTCCTTCTTGACCTTGTACCCGTCGGCTTTGGCGACAGGTGCCCGGTTGACTGGCGGCGGCGGGGTGGTCGAGGGGTGCTCGTCGAGCTGCTGCTGGAGGGGTGCTGCCGCTGTCGCTGCTACTGCTGCCGGACTGCCGTGCTGCTGCTGCGAGCCGCTGCCCGTCGACGGGTGCTGCTGCTCGACGGCCGCTGGTCGACGAGGTGGGCCGGGGTGGTCCTGGCCGTGCTCGTGGCGGTGCTGGTCGTGGTCGTGGGGTGGGTGCCACCGGTGGGCCGTTGGCGGTCCGGGTCGGTCCTGGTCGGTTGGTCGAGGTCTGACCTGGGGTCGCTGTAGCGTGCTGCCCGGCCTGGGCGCGTGAGCTGTGGGTCGTAGGAGCCGAGGCGGCGGCGGCGGCGACGCTGGGGCTCAGCCCCAGTCCGACAACGGTGGCGCCGGTGACCAGGACGCTGGTTCCGGCCGCGACCGCTTGGCCGGCCAGGGGGATGGACTGCAGGAAGGGCAGCTGGGCCAGCCAGGACAACGGTCCCGCGATCCAGCGCACCCGAGAAAGGGAGATGGCCAGGAACGCCTTGACGACAGCCGGGTCGAACTGGGAGCCGGCGCAGCGGGCCAGCTCGGCGCGCGCCTCCTCGGCGGCCATCGGCTTCTTGTAGCTGCGGGCCGCGGTCATGACCTCGTAGGAGTCGGCGACGGCGACGATTCGACCGGCCAAGCTGATCCGCTCTCCGGCCAGGCCGTGCGGGTACCCGGTCCCGTCGTACCGCTCGTGATGCTGCTCGACGGCGAGGGACCAGGGGCCGAGCCAGTCATTCAGCGGCGCAACGATCGCGGCGCCGTCAAGGGGATGACGGCGCAGCTGCTCCCATTCGTCGGCGGTGGGCTTGCCCGGCTTGTTCAGCAGGGTCTCGGGGACATTCGAGCTTGCCGATGTCGTGGATGAGCGCCGCCCACAGGAGCCGGTCGCGGTCGCCCGGCTTGAGCTTCAGCTCCTCGGCGATCATCGCGACGAACAGCTGCGTCCGTTCGGAGTGGCCCCGGGTCCGGCTGTCGTAGTCACCCAGGGCGCCGACGAGAGCCAGGATCGTCTCGGCCGCCTGTTGGCGGTCACCGCTGACCCCGCCGCCCAGCCGGGCCCGGCGCAGGTCCTCGGCAACAGCGCGGGTCCCAGCGGACTGACGAGCGATCTTGTACCGCGATGGCGCTCGGTCGGGGAAGAGCATGGACAGCTTCAGCAGCGTCGCGACCGGCAGCAGACGACGGGTGACCCGGTCGACGAGGAAGAGCGCCGCGGTCGAGGCGGCGATGACGAAGCCCCACGCCAGTACGGCGAGCGGCCAGCTGTGCGCGGTCGGCAGCACTGCGCCGACGAGGATGCCGGTGACGATCGAGGCGGCCAAGGGCACCACGAATGCTGCGGTCCGGATGGCACCAGCGAGCACCGGGCGGGCCCGCCAACGCGGCGCCACGGACTCATCTGTCACTCCGACCTATCGGCCTGCGAAGGCTGCCCGCGCTTTTGGTCCGTTCGGCTCTGGCCGGCAGTGTGGGCCGAGGAGCGTTGTGGGAGCTCGGCGCGGTCATGGGGTTTAAGGCGTCCACGACGGCGACGGCGTAGTCGGCCGGGCTGATCGCCGTATCCGCTAGCCACCCGGGGGTGACCACTGCCGTCCCTTTGGCCTTGCGCTTCGACATATCCGCTCCACCTGTGTTGCTGGCCGGATCCCCACGCATCTGGAGGAAGCCAGTCCCCCTGCCATCGGCAGGGCGGTGAAGCGTGGCAACCCTTGTTCGTCCAAACGGCCCAAGCCGACGACCGCCGCTCGCGCCGAGTGGGCTGAACTTTCGCTGCTCTACCTCAAACCGGCGAGCCTGGAACCCGCAGCAGACCCAGGAGACAGTCATGGCTGGGTTTGTCACGTTGATCAAAGAAGACCACCGCAAGCTTGAAGCGGTGTTCGAAGCGGGCCAGTGCCTACTTGGCCCGGGAGCACATCCTCCCAACCGTCCGATACGAGTCGTTGGTGCCCTCCCCTACGAGGAAACCACCGGGTCTCGGCATACGCGCACTGCTGACGGAGCACGAGCCGTGCGCGCCGCTGAGCAGACTCCCCGCCGTCCGTTGCACAGCACCACTCCCAGCATCGGCATCCGCAGGCCCACTCGGGCGGCGTGCATCGGGGACGAGTCAATGGGGGCATGCAGTTGTTCAGCGCCTGGGATGGTGCGCCAGAGGCTGCATCGACGGCCAAAGCAGCGGCGGCCCGGTTGGGCATGCTGTGCGCCCCGATGAGATCACCAGCTTGTGCTTCGGCCGATGGCCTGCCGACCTGAGCTGCCATGGCCTCCCGCGGCATCGCTCTGTCCTCGATGCGCTGCTGCCGGCCGGCGAGGTTGAGACTGCCGAACGAGCTTCTGTTGAGCGGCCGAAGCAGGGCCGTCAGGCGCCGACAGGGGCCGCACGCAGACGGTTGAAGTTCCTCCGGCCCTAAGGGGCAGGCTGTTAGCGCTTACGTCTGGTTGTCGGCTTGTAGGGAGTGCCGTCGGCGCTGAAGAGGAACCCGAAGCGTTCGCCCAGCTGTTGGATCTGCCGTGGCGGCCAGCACGTCATCTCTGCTATCTGAACCACGGGGTAGTTGAGTTCGATGAGCTCCAGCACATACTCCATGGGCGCAACCTTCACGAAGGCTCCTCGACGCCAGTCGTTAGAGCTCGGGGAGGGTGCCCGGGCCGGGTCCGGGGCGGGCCGACTTCAAGGGGGTGGAACCGGCACGCCGCCCAGCCCGGGCACCCTGCGAGGGTAGACACGGCGACGCCCCGCCGTCAGGGGGAGAAGGCGGGGCGTCAAAGGGTGGGTTCTGGTGTTTGTCCATGCCGTGTCCGCGCGATGTCCGTCTCGCTGACATGTACTTGTCCGGCAGCCCGCCCGGACATCGGAGTCCCGTCACCCATTTGCGCGCGCAGCGTCCGGCCACCGAGGGAATGCCGGGCCACTATCACAGCGTGCCCGCGCGCCTGACCTCGTTGATCACGCGGCAGGCGATGTCACGGAGCTTGATGTTCTCCTGGGAGGAGAGTCGGCGCATCACCTGGAAGGCGGCGTCTTGGGTCGAGGCCGTAGCGCAGCATCAGCAGGCCTTGTGCGATACCGATGGAGTGTCGGGTCTGCATGCCGTTGGTGAGGCCGACGATCTCGGTCTTGAGGGTGAGCGCGGCGCTCGCGTGGGTGGAGTAGATGTGGGCGGTGATCTCCGAGTCCTGGCTGAACGCGCGTGGGCTTAGGGAGTACAGGTTCAAGGCGCCGACGACGTACTGCCGGTGGCCATGCGGGTGCTCAGCACGCTCATGATGCCCAGGTCGGCCGCTAGCGGCGCCCAGCGTGGCCAACGTCGCTCGGTGGTCATGTCTTCGATGAGGGTCTGGTCGCCCTCCCAGACCGCGTCCAGGCAGGGGCCTTCGCCGAGCTCGTACTGCAGGTTGTCGGCCTGCTCGGCCATCGCGTCGGTGGCCGCGGGAGTGGTGATCTCGCCCTTGCCGTGTCGGATGGAGACGCCGACGAAGTCACAGCCGGGGATGGTGACCAGGGCCAGTTCAGCGACCTTCTGCAAGGTCAGGTCCATGGCCGGCTCGAGCGGCGAGCTGTTCGGCGATCGCGGCGAAATTCAGGCTCTCGCCGTGCGATCGGACGAGCATCATGACCGGCTCTCTGTGCATCGAGAGTCACAGGAGGGCCGATGCTCGGTGGCCGACACGCAACGCGTGGTCGGCGGCCAGGTGTTCGGCCGCTGCGTCCAGTATGGGCGCCATCCCGAGAAGGCGCCGTCAGGTTTCGACGAGGCATGCAGGAGCACCCGGGTTAGCGTGGTTTTCGGCGATGTTCGTGGTGTCGAGACCGAACTGCACGACGGGCAGTCATCCATGAGCGGTGCGCCGAGTGTCCATGGATCAGCACGGGCGCCGTCGTCCGTTCGGGGTCCGCGCTCACGCACGTTGAGCCCCCGACCGCAGGGGGTGAGATCGGGGCTTCTGCCTGACCATCGGCAGGGAAGGCGCGAATCTTCAGGGGTTCGAGGGGGTTGATGGGTCCGAAGTCGTGGATGAACTCTGTCCATGGCGCGGTTGCGGCGAAGTCCAGGTCGGGTCGCCGGCGCCGCGGGTCGGCAACCACTGTCGAGAGCCACCCGTTGCCCTCCACCGTTTCTTGGTCGCCTGCGGTCCGATGTACTACACGCCGCTCCAGGTACGGTCAGGCCTCTCTCCGTGGAGCCTGACGCCGATCTCGTCGACGCGCGCGAGCCAGTCGCGCCAACAAGGTCCGCGTGTCCGGCTGCGGCGTTTGTGAAGCCAGCGCCAAGGCAGAGCGGGCTGACACGCCCAGCCGGACACGACCTAGGATCCGCCGAGCGGGTCGGTGATCGCCATCTGAGTGCGAGGGCGGCAGCGGCCGTCGCTGCTGCGGCCTCTTGCCTGGCGCTCTATCGCCGTGGATGGATCGCTACCTGCGGCCAGCTACGGTCCTGTCTGGGGGCTTGTTCGTGGCGATAGAAGAACAGCCCGCGCGGCGTGGCGCCGCCCGAAGGGATAGCTGGTGTCGTCCGGTCACCTTGCCACAATCGGGTCACGATCGTCGTGATCGCCGGCGAGATCGACCTCGCCTTGGAGCAGAGCTCAAGGTCGCAGCTCGAACGCGCTCGAAGTGGCTGTCGTCTACGCATCGATGTAACGGTGTCGACGTTCATTGACTCATCGGGTGGCTTCTTGGCCCGCATCGCGCGCGGCGGAGGCTGTGGCTGGCCCACCGGTCTCGATCGGCGCTAGCCGGCGGTACGCCGAAGCTGCGTCCGGTCTGACGGCACTGCTCGAGTTCGATGAGTGACGCTGGCTGCGAAGGCCGCGGCAGGGTGACCTTTCCGGATGCGGAACCGTGAGTTGGTCGTAGGTGTCGCCTGAACCGCCCCCCCCCCCCGGGCGGCTTCACCATGCGGCGGACATGACAGCGACCCCCCGCCATCTAGGTGTGCTGCTGACGTTGGTCGGTGACGGGCTGGGCTGGTCTTCTGTAGTAGTCTTTCGTAGGGGGTTTGGCCGTCGAGGCCGCCGTGGGGTCGGTGGTAGTTGTAGTAGTCCTCCCACTCTTGGAGCTTGTCGTTGAACAGCTCGGCGTCGTCGATGACGACGCCGTCGAGGAGGCGGTAGAACTCCTCGGCGTCGATGCGGTGGGATCGCTCGACCTTGCCGTTGAGCCGTGGCGTGGCCGGGCGGATGTAGATGTGGCCGATGCCCTGGTCGAGGACGTGCCAGTGGAAGCCGGACTGGAACTCGGCGCCGTTGTCGGTCTGGATCTTCTCGACCTTGAACGGGCAGCCGGGCGAGGACGTAGTCCAGGAACTGGATCGCGGTCTTCTGGTCGGAGCGGGGGTAGATCCGCAGCACGCGCAGCCGGGTGCAGTCGTCGATCGCCGTGTACTGGTAGTAGCGCTTGCGCGGCTGGGTCCGCTGGTGATCGGCTCGATGAACTTGACGTCGATCTGCACCTGGTGGCCGGGCCGCTGCTTCTCGTAGCGCTTCCAGCGCTGCTGGTGGCGCTTGTAGCGCTGCGAGGCCGGCAGTCGGTTCATGTCCAGCCGCTTGAGGATCCGCCACACGCCGGAGTGGCTGATCGCGACGTCGTGGTACCGCTTCAGGTACATCGCGATCTTCAGCGGCCCGAAGTGGTAGTGCTGCCGCAGGTGGATGATCTTGCCGATGACCTCGGGCTGGGTCACGTTCGGGCAGTGCAACGGGCGCGCTCGAGCGGTCCTTCAGCCCGTCCAGGCCCTCCTCCTCGAAGCGGCGCCGCCACCGGTAGAACACGGTGCGGCTGATGCCGTAGTAGCGGCAGGTCGCCGCGACGTTGCCGCTGACCTCCTCGGCATGCTGCAGCACCGCCAGCCGCCGCTTGGCCCGCCGGGCTAGGTCCTTCTCGCTCCACACTCGCTCAGTCATCAGGACTCCTCGATGCAGGAGCCCAGACTGTCAACGACCTCTGTCAGTTTTAGAACTAGGCGGCGGCACATCTCAGCATGCGGTCAGACGCAGGCAGGTGCACCGGGTGAGGTCTTAACGGACTGAGACACGCGGTGCCCTACCCACTATCTCAAGTGCGGGCGTCGTCGTGACTCACCGCGTCGAGGACCGGCGGGGAGACTCAAGCAGCGCGGCGGCTGTGCCGATGTAGCTCATACATCATCTGTGAAAAGTAACCGAGTCTGATAGAGGCCCTGAACGCGAAGTTCCCCGACCGAGACAAACTGGGTCACCCTGATCGAACTGCTGGTCGTGATGATCATCATCGGGGAATCCTGGCCTGATCGCGATCCGGTCTTCCTGAACCAGCGTAAGAAAGGCCGTCGAGCACTGCTGGCAAGTCTGACGTCTGACGATCGGCAAGGAGATCGCGATGTATTACGTGGACGGACATCCTTCCGACCCGACAACGCGGTGACCTCGAGCCGCACGCGCCGACCACCGGTGGCGCATCTGCAAGCAGAGCAACGGCATGGGAACCCAGTCGATCAGCTATATTGACCACCCCGCACAACGTGAACTGGTGCGTCACGCTGCCCGTCACCTGTGGGGATGCTCGCGAACGTCTTACTACTCGGCACAAAAGGGTCTCGCCACAACTAGTTGCTGACGCACGAGACGCTCACGGAGCGTCTCAGCACCCGGCTGGAAAGTCATGCGGCTCTCCGCTGTCGGCTCGGATGCGCGGCCTCCCACCGGACCGGCTTACTGTGCCGGCTGAGGTCCGGGCGCCAACCCATCAGTGGAAGGGCGACGCCACCCAACCGGGACACATGCCCATTATGTCCTCCTATCTGACGCTTCCATAGCGGATCGGAGTGCCGAGGTGCACAATCGGGTTGGCGCTGATGGCCTCACCGCTGCAGGCGCGGGTTACGCCCGACGATGCAGCGTCAGGCGGGTGAGGAACAGGCCAGGAGCGGGGCGCACCGTGGCTGCCTGAACTTCGGGCGCGGCCCGCGCGGCGCGCCCTCCTCTCCTCTTGCTCTTGCCCCGACTGCGCGCGAGGCGCAGCATCAGCACGATGAGCGATCTCATGGATTTCTACTTAGCGCGGCTCGCGGAGACCGAGGCTGGCCTAGACGGCGACGCCCGGCCCCCCGAGCAGCGGCGGGCGCAGATAGCCACCCAGCGACGCTTGCTCAACATCGTCGAAGACGTCGACAGTGACGGCCTTGAGCGGCATCTCCGGTTGATGGCCCTCGCCTACCAGGCCCACCCGCACTACCGGCGCGAATGGGCTCCAGGTGGGCTTGGTGCTCCATCTGCCACGGCAGACGCAACGCAGTTGGACCTAGGCAGCCTGTAGCTGGTGGACTGATGCAGATGCGTCAGTCGCGGCCCACCTCTAAGGGTGTGGCGGCCTAGCGACATCGCGGTGTAGACACTGGCGGTGGACAACCAACCTGACCGTCCTACTTTCGCGAGGCTCGCTGAGGCCCTGCGGACGTGTCGCGAAGAGGTAGAGCAGCTCAGGTCGGCGCTGGTAAGCCGGCACCTGATCGGGATGGCTCAGGGAATGCTGATGCTCCGCTACAGCCTGACCGAGGACCAAGCGTTCGAGTACCTGAGGCGGCAGTCCATGGATGACCAGACGAAGCTCCGAGATGTTGCTAAGCGGGTCATCGTCGAGTTGCAGGCCAAGCCCTGGCCGAGAGGGATGATGCGCTGTGCGCGGGGCAGCGGCGACCAGCCAGGTACTAGGCCCCTTCGCTGGAGGCCCAGCGGCTGGTTAGCTCGATCTCCCTGAGACGGTCCTCGACCTCTGGGGCTGCCTTGCACGGTGCACATAGGTTGACGCCCCGGTACGTCGTGACTGCCTCGACCCGCTGGAGCCGGTGGTCCTGGCAGTCCGAGCAGACGCCAAGTGAGAGTGAGTGGGCCATCTCATGAACGTAGACCAGATCCTGTCGCTGAGAGCGTCGAGCCGATTATCGGTCTGGTGCGCCGCTCTGCGTCGCACACACTCGACGCAGGGTGCATCTTGGCCGCGTCACGCCCGAAAGGGACGCGAGATGCATTCACCCCGTGCCAACGCTTGAGTGTCGGGGCGTCGCTGTCTGTCATCGAGATCCGACGTTCGGCTGCGGGAATCCATGCGGCAGTGCACGCTGTGACCCTCGGGGAGGGAACCCGGGAAACGTGCGGCGCCCTCACTCGACTGGTCTCGGGTGGGGGCGCCCTCGCACATGGTCTGTGCGAGCGCGGCACCTCGTCCAACGCCCGGCCTGCTCCTTGGTGAAGTCGCTGGCGGGCTGCGCTTCGGGTCACTAGCTGGGAACCCGGCGGGAAGTCATACGGCTTCGCCTGGGCGTGTGGCGCCGGTGATCAACGAGAACGACACCACCACCACCGACGAGATCTCGTTTGGCGACAACGACTTCCTGGCCGCCCAGGTGGCCATCCTGGTGGGCGCGGACCGCCTCGTCCTGCTCACCGACACCGACGGCGTGCATACGGCCGACCCCGCTCGCGACGGCTCGGCCCGGCTGATCGCCGAGATCACCTCGTTCTCCCAGCTCGAGGGCCTCGAGATCGGCTTCTCGGCCTCGCCGCTCGGCTCGGGAGGCATGCGCTCGAAGGTGGTGGCAGCGGAGATGGCCACCGCCGCGGGCATCCCGGCGACGATCGCCCGGGGCACGGACCCGGACGCGGTGCGGGCGGCCCTGGCCGGCGAGCCGGCGGGCACTCGGTTCGCGCCCCAGAGCGGACGCGTGTCGAGCTTCAAGCTGTGGTTGCGCTACGCCAAGCCCACCCACGGGGCGCTCGAGGTGGACGAGGGAGCCGAGCGCGCGCTGCGCGAGCGCGGCACCAGCCTGCTGCCGGTCGGGATCGTGGGGGTCACGGGGGACTTCGGAGCGGGCGATGCGGTGGAGGTGCGCCGGGCCGGTGACGGCGGTCCGGAATCGCGCCCGATCGGCAAGGGCATCGTGAACTACTCCTCCGGGGAGCTGCGCCGCATCCAGGGCATGAAGTCCGACCGGGTCCGCGAGCTGCTCCCGCGGGCCGCGGAGGAGGCCGTGCACCGGGATTACTTCGTCCTCGAGGGATAGGCGCAGCCGGATTTGCCCCGGCGCGGGGGCCGGTACCCTAGGCCCATGGCCACCACGGCTGCCTCCGTCACCGATGTCTGCCTCGCGGCTCGCGACGCCTCGCGCGTGCTCGCCACCCTGGATGGCGCGACGCGCAACCGAGCCCTTCACGCGATGGCCGACTCGCTCGAGGAGCGTGCCGCTGAGATCCTGGAGGCCAACGAGCGCGACATGGATGCCGGAGAGGCCGGCGGCCTGGGTCCGGCGCTGCTCGATCGCCTGAAGCTCGACGAGGGCCGCCTTCGCGGCATCGCCGCCGACGTGCGCACGGTTGCCTCGCTTCCCGATCCGGTCGGAGAGACGATCGAGGGCAAGCGGCTGGACAACGGCCTCGACGTGCGCCGCGTGCGCGTACCGCTCGGAGTCGTGGCCGTGGTCTACGAGGCACGACCCAACGTGACCATCGACTGCTCGGCACTCTGCCTCAAGTCGGGCAACGCCATCGTGCTGCGCGGCTCCTCCACCGCGGCCCACTCCAACACGGTGCTCGCCGAGGTGGCCTCCGCGGCGGTCGCCACGGCCGGGGTGCCCGAGGGCGCGGTGTCGCTGGTGTCGGGCGGCGACCGCGACGAGCTGCGTCAGCTGGCCACCCAGGACGGCGTGGTGGACCTGATCATCCCCCGCGGCGGCGAGGGCCTGAAGGCGGCGCTGAAGGAGCACGCCACCGTGCCAGTGATGTATGCCGCGGCCGGCAACTGCCATGTGTACGTCGATCGCAGCGCCGATCTCGACGACGCGATCGCCATCGCCCACAACGCCAAGGTGCAGCGTCCGGGAGTGTGCAACGCCGCCGAGACGCTGCTGGTGCACTCGGACGTGGCTGCGGACTTCCTGCCGCGCGCCCTCGCAGCCCTGCGCGAGTCGGGTGTGGAGTTGCGCGCCGACGGCCGCGCCCGGGCCGCCTCAGGGCCCCTCGGAGACTCGCTCGGGGACGCTTCGGACGAGGACTGGGCGACGGAGTACCACGCGCTGATCCTGGCCGTGAAGGTGGTCGACTCGGTGGACGAGGCGGTCGCCCACGTGAACCGCTACGGCTCGGGGCACTCTGAGGCCATCGTGACCGGCTCGAGCGAGGCCGCCCGAGCGTTCACCGAGGGGGTCGACGCGGCTTGCGTCTACGTGAACGCTTCCACCCGCTTCACCGACGGCAGCGTGTTCGGCATGGGCGCCGAGATCGGCAACTCCACCCAGAAGCTGCACGCCCGCGGGCCGATCGGCGTGCGCGAGCTCACGAGCTACAAGTTCGTGATCGAGGGTTCCGGCCAGGTCCGGGAGTAAGCCCTGCGGACCGGGATATTCGGCGGCGCCTTCAACCCCCCGCACATGGGTCACCTCATCTGTGCACAGGAGGCTCACGCCGGTCTCACGCTCGACTCCGTCCTGTTCATGCCGGTGGGGGAGGCTCCACACCGCGAGGTCGATCAGGATCCCGGTGGCGAGGTGCGCGCCCGGCTGTGTGAGCGGGCGGTCGACGGCGATCCCCGGTTCGCGGTGTCGCGCGCGGAGATCGAACGGCGCGGGCCGTCGTTCACGGCGGACACCCTGAGCCTCCTGAGCGCGGCCTCGCCCGGCGACGAGCTGGTGCTCATCCTCGGGGCCGATCAGGCCGCCGCGCTGCCATCCTGGCACGAGCCGGAAACGGTGCTCTCACTTGCCCGGGTGGCGGTGGCCTCGAGGGTGGGCATCGAGCGGGAGGCGGTCACCCGCCGCCTGCACGGCCTGCCGGGTCACGAGGACATCGAGTTCTTCGACATGCCGCGCGTGGACGTGTCCTCGTCGCTGGTGCGGGAACGGGTCCGCGAAGGCCGGCCCATCCGCTACCTCGTGCCCGCCGGCGTGGCCGAGGAGATCGACTCCGGGGGCCTGTACGGATGATCGAGTCGCACGCGCTGGCCGAGCGCATCGCGCAGATCGCATCCGACCGCAAGGCGATCGACATCCGGGTGCTGGACCTCCGGGAGGTGGTGTCGTACACAGACTTCCTCGTGGTGTGCTCGGGCAACACCGAGCGTCAGACCAAGGCGGTCCACGACGCGGTGCACCAGGAGCTGAAGGACGTGGAGGGACTGCTGCCGCGCCGTGCCGAGGGCGTGCGCGAGGGGCGATGGATACTGCTCGACTACCTCGACTGCGTGCTGCACGTGTTCACCCCCGAGGCGCGCGAGTACTACCGCCTGGACAACCTGTGGGGAGAGGTCCCCGCACGATCGGTGTCCTGACTTTTCGGGCGTTAGACTGCTCTGGCGGAAGCGCCCCGGGGCTATAGCTCAGCTGGAAGAGCGCCGCCATGGCATGGCGGAGGTCGTCGGTTCGAGCCCGACTAGCTCCATCCCCTTGTAGGAATCCAGGCGCCATGACCAATCCGTCGCTCGAACCCGTTGCGAAGGTCGGCCTGATCGCCCTCATGGCCGTGGGCAGCGTGACCCTGTGGCTGGGAATACCGATCGGGTGGCTGTGGATCGGGTCCCAGGTCCAGGCGGAAAGCCAGAGCCCCGGGTTCACCCCCTACATGCTCGTCCTGGCCGGGATCGTGATCTCCATCGCCATCATGGCCAAGCTGCTGGCGATCCTCAACCGGACCTACAAGCGGGTGGCGGGTGACGACGCGGCGGTGCGTGTGCGGATGCCCTGGCACCGCTCGATGCGCGGGGAGGACGACCACCGGCCGCCGAGGAGCGTGCTCGACGTGGTGATGGTGATCAGCGTCTCGTGCGCGATGCTGGTCTTCGGCGTGTGGTTCTTCTTCTTCGCCGGCTCGCCACTGCCGTCCTAGCGGGACGAGCGTTAAAGACGAACGCCCCGGCCGGGGAAGGCCAGGGCGTTCAGGTGATAGGGAGGGACTGTTTGCGTATGCGCCTCCTGTATCGGCGGGCTGGGCCGAGGACTTGAGCGGTTGACCGCTTCCTCCCGCGCGCGATCTCCTTGCCTATGCAACGCTTAGGCAATGAGCGGCCCGCAAGCACCCGGCCTCCTCCTGGGCGATGCGGCCCGGGCGATCGGGGTGAGCCCGGACACCCTGCGCCGCTGGGAGCGTGACGGCAAGCTGGCGACCACCCGCGACACGGCCAACCGCCGCCGGGTCTCCCCCGCCGACGTGGAGCGCCTGGCCCGGCACCCGCGGCGCCACTCCACGGGCGACCAGCTGTCCGCGCGCAACCGCTTCCCGGGCGTGGTGCGCTCAGTGCAGGTCGACGGCGTGATGGCCCTGGTGGAGATCGAGGCCGGACCTCATCTGGTGACCGCCGCTATCACCCGTGATGCCGTGGAGGAGCTCGGCCTCGCTCCCGGGTGTGCCGGCCACCGCCGCCGTCAAGGCCACCTCGGTGATGATCGACCGATGATCCGGGCGGCGGCGCTGCTGGCGAGCGTGGCCGTGGTCCTGGGCGGGTGTGGGAGCGACGACGACGAGGGGCGTGACAAGCCCCGCCTGACGGTCTCGGCGGCCACGTCGCTCACGAACGCCTTCGAGCAATACGGCGAGAGCTTCGACACGGCCACCGCGCGCTTCACGTTCGCGGGGTCGGACGAGGGGGCGGCACAGATCCGGCAGGGGGTCAAGCCCGACCTCTACGCGGCGGCCAACACCAAGCTGCCCGACCAGCTCTTCGAGGAAGGGCTCGTCGAGAAGCCGGTGAAGTTCGCCGGCAACCGCCTGGTGATCGCCGTGCTACGGGACCGGGACGACATCGCCTCGATCGAGGATCTCGGCAGGGATCGGCGTGCAGCTGGCCATCGGCTCCGAGGGCGTGCCGGTGGGCGAGTACACGCGGGAGGTGATCGGCCGCCTCGAGCCTGCGCAGGGAGAGGCGATTCTCGGCAACGTGCGCTCGGAGGAGCCCGACGTGGCGGGCGTCGTGGGCAAGCTCACCCAGGGGGCCGCCGATGCCGGGTTCCTCTACATCACCGACGTGACCGCCGCGGGAAAGGACGTGAAGGCGGTCGAGTTGCCCGCCGAGCTGCAGCCGAGCGTCGAGTACGGGGTGGCGGTGGTCAAGGGAGCGAAGGGCCCCCCGGCCGCCAGGGCGTTCATCGACGGCCTGCTCGAGGGACCGGGGCTGGAGGCGATGCGCAGAGCGGGATTCGAGCCGCCGCCGGAGTGAGCCCGCCCCGCCCCTTCATGGTCGTGCTGGTGGCGGCTCTCGCGCTCGTGCTCACGTTCCTCACCTTGCCGCTCGTGGCGATCTTCGTCGACACGGGGCCGGGAGAGCTCGTCGCAAGCCTCGACGAGCCGGGCGCGGTCGACGCCCTGCTGCTGAGCCTCCAGGCCACGAGCATCGCCCTCGCGGTGATCGTGGTCCTCGGCACGCCCGCGGCGTGGCTGCTCGCCACCCGCTCCTTTCGCGGACGCTCGCTCGCCGTGACCCTGGTGGAGCTGCCACTGGTCGTGCCGCCCGCGGTGGCCGGGATCGGGCTGCTGGCGGCGCTCGGGCCCCAGGGCATCCTCGGCGGCGCGGTCGCCGCGGCGGACGTCGAGCTGGTGTTTCAGACCGCGGGCGTGATCGTGGCGCTCACCTTCGTGGCGAGTCCGTTCTACGTCCGCCAGGCGCTCGCCGCGTTCGGCGCCATCGACCCGTCGCTGATCGAGGCCTCGCGCACGCTCGGGGCCGGCGAGGCGCGCACGTTCGCTCGGATCGCGGTGCCCAACGCGCTGCCCGGGTTGCTGGCCGGCGGAGCGCTGGCCTGGGGGCGCGCTCTCGGGGAGTTCGGCGCCACCCTCGTCTTCGCCGGCAGCCTGAGCGGCGTGACCCAGACCGCGCCGCTGGCGATCTACGAGCGCTTCTCCGACGACTTCGACGGAGCGCTCGCGCTGTCGTCGGTGCTGGTGGCCGTGAGCGCGGCCATTCTCCTGGGCACCAAGCTCGCGTCGGGTGCGCGCGTCCTGGGCGATGCTCGCGGTTGAGGCCCGCACCACGGTGGGAGCGCTGGACCTCGATGTGCGAGCTCGAGGCCGCAGCCGGCGAATGCCTGGCCCTGGCCGGTCCGTCCGGCGCAGGCAAGACGACGCTCCTGCGCATAGCCGCGGGCCTGCGGGGCGCCGACCACGGAAGGGTGGAGTGCGGGGGAGAGGTGTGGCTGGACACGTCGAGCGGGGTCTCCCTCGCTCCGGAGCGCCGCCGGGTCGGCTACCTGTTCCAGGACTACGCGCTGTTTCCCAACCTGAGCCTCTGGCGCAACGTGGCCTTCGGCATGGACGGCGTGGCAAGGGGTGAGAGGCGCGGGCGCGCGGTGGCGCTGCTCGACCGCTTCGGGCTTGCTGGGCGGGCCGACTCGCGGCCGAACGACCTCTCCGGGGGTGAGCGGCAGCGGGTGGCTCTGGCGCGAGCACTGGCTCGCCGTCCCCGCGCGCTGCTGCTCGACGAGCCGCTGTCCGCGCTCGACACCAGAACGCGCGCCGGCGCCACTCGCGAGCTCACCGCGCTGATGAGTGAGGCGAAGGTCCCCACGCTGCTCGTGACCCACGACTTCGGAGAGGCGGCGATCCTGGCCGACCGCGTTGCGGTGATCGACGACGGGCGGGTGGTGCAGGCCGGGACCGCCGCCGAGCTGGCGGGGGCCCCGGCATCGGCCTTCGTGGCCGACTTCACGGGCGCCGTGGTGCTCCACGGCCTGGCTCGCCGGGGCGGCGGCGGGCTCACCCACGTGGAGCTCGACGGCGGGGGCCGGGCCACCAGCACGGACACCGCCGAGGGGCGGGTGGCGCTGAGCGTCCATCCTGGGAGATCGAGCTGGAGCCGGAGGGCGCGGCCGGCTCCGGCTCGGCCCAGAACCGCCTGGCGGCGACGGTCGCCACGGTCACGCCACTCGGCAACCGCACCCGCGTCGCGCTGCTCGCTCCCCAGCCGCTGACCGCCGAGCTCAGCCACAAGGCGGCTGACCGGCTCGCGCTGGCGCCGGGAGCGGAAGTCGTGGCTGTCTGGAAGGCCACGGCCACGCGGCTCGTAAACGTCTAGGGGCCTGCTAGCGCTCCCAGGAGGGCACGTCGAGGTCCGCGAACGGATTGGCTCCCCGGCGGCGTGGAGGAATCGACTCGCCCCTCGATCGCTCGTCGGCGGGACCCTCGGCCCGGCTCGGAGCCGGCTCCGTCCGTGAGGGCGGCTCCCTGTCGGGGGCGGGCTCGAGGGCGCCGCCGCCGATCCGCAGATCCGCCTGCATCCGCTTGTGAGCGGCGGACACGTCGCGCAGGATCCGGTCCGCCTGGGACTCCAGCGTGCGGCCGAGCTGCTTCAGGCCCCCGGAGAGTGTCCTCGCCTCCTCGAGCACCTCGGCGGCGGCCTTCTCGGCCGCCGCCACGCGGCCCTGAACGGCCCGCTCGGTCCGTTCGTTCAACTGGTCCGCCACCGCGTTGGCGTTGGCGAGAATCTCATCGGCGTCGCGCTTGGCCTCGTGGCCGAGCAGGATCGCCTCCTTGCGCGCCCGGTTCATCTCGTTCTCCACATCGCGCTCGCCACGCTCGCGTATCTCGGCGAGCTCGCGGCGCGCGTCCTCGCGGATCTGGTTCGCCGCTTCCTGGGCGGCGGCCACGATCTGCTCGACTTGGCGTGCCGCCACATCGGAGGCGCGGGTTGTGGGGCTCGAACTCATCCAGTCGCCGATTGTGGCAGGAGGTCCCGGCAGAACGCCTCGACTGCCCGGTTGAACAGGCGCGGGCGCTCCCACATCAGGAAGTGGCCCGCCCCCGGTACCTCGAAGGGGCCGACGACCTCCGGGAAGGCGATTTCCATGCGCCTCGGGAAGTCTCGCGGGATCACGTGGTCCTCGGGCCCGTAGAGCACGAGCGCGGTCGTGGGGTTTCGCTCGAGCACGCGCGGTGTCTCGGGGGCGGTTCTCGGTCCGCCCGCGTACTCGTAGTTGGCGATCGAGCTGCGGAAGCGCTCCGCGTCGCCGAAGGGCTCGGTCATGAAGTCCGTGGCCTCGGCCGAGAACGCCCCGGGCGCCGCCCAGAAGCGCGCCCCGTACATCTGCGACACGTAGCGCCGGCGCTTGCCGGGCGTGTCCAGCTCGGCGGCCAGCCCGTCGGCGTCGCGTGCCTGGCGCATGAAGTAGTCGCCGGCCTGGCGCACCGCCCGCGGGACGGCGGGGGCGATCCCCGCCTCCTCGTACTCGGCGGTGAGGAACGGGGGGATGGTGTTGAACAGGACCAGCCGGTCGACGAGGCCCTCGAAGCGCAGCGACAGGTCCTGCGCCACCAGGCCTCCGAGGTCGCCCGCGCACACCACGCAGCGCTCGTGACCCAGCTCGGCCCGCACCAGCGCCTCGATGTCCTCGGCGTGGGCCACCACGTCGTAGCGGTCGTCTCGGGCCAGGCCCGAATCGCCGAAGCCGCGGAGGTCGGGCACGATCACCTCGAACCCCGCAGCCGCGAGAGGGGCGATGTTGCGCCACCAGATGCGCTTCGTCTCCGGCCACCCGTGCACCAGCACCAGCGGAAAGCCGCCGGCGCCCTCGCGCAGGTAGGCCAGCTCCGCGGCACCGACGTCGGCCCGGTGGATGGCGAAGGCGGCGGCGTCGAGGTCGCTCACGCCCCCGAAGGTAACCTGCGATGCCGGAATGGACCGCTACGACGCAACGGAGATCGAAGGCAGGTGGCAGGCCCTCTGGGCCGAGGAGCGCACGTGGGAGGTGGGCAACGAGGCAGACGAGCGGCCCAAGCTGTACGTGCTCGAGATGCTGCCCTATCCCTCGGGCGAGCCGCACATCGGACACCTCAAGATCTACTCGGTGGGTGACGCGGTAGCGCACTTCCGCCGCCGCAACGGCTTCCGGGTCCTGCACCCGATGGGCTATGACGCCTTCGGCCTACCCGCGGAGAACCATGCGATTCGCACGGGCCAGCATCCGCGCGACTCCACCCAGGCCTCGATCGAGGAGTTCCGGCGTCAGCTGCGCCGATGGGGCGTGTCGATCGATTGGTCGCGCGAGGTCGCGACCCACGAGCCGTCTTACTACCGCTGGACCCAGTGGCTGTTCCTGCGGCTTTTCGAGCGGGGGCTGGCCTACCGCAACGAGGCGGCGGTCAACTGGTGCCCCAAGGACGCAACCGTGCTGGCCAACGAGCAGGTAGTCGACGGCCGCTGTGAGCGCTGCGGCACCGTCGTCGAGCAGCGCAGCCTGGAGCAATGGTTCTTCCGCATCACCGACTACGCCGACCGGCTGCTCGAGGACATGAGGCAGATCGAGTGGCCCCCGAACGTCGTGGCGATGCAGGAGAACTGGATCGGGCGCTCGGAGGGCGCCGAGGTCCTATTCCACAACGAGCAGCTCGGCAGCGACTATCCGGTCTTCACGACGCGCCCGGACACCCTGTTCGGCGCCACCTTCTTCGTCATGGCTCCTGAGCATCCGGATGTCCTGAGGTTGAGCGACTCGATCGAGGTGGCGGAGTACGTGCGCCGGGCGCTCGCCGAGTCGGCCGAGGATCGCGGCGCCGAGGATCGCGAGAAGACCGGGGTTGCACTCGGCGCCACCGTGACCAACCCGGTCAACGGCGAGCGGATCCCGATGTTCGTCGCCGACTACGTGCTGATGGAATACGGCACCGGCGCGATCATGGCCGTCCCTGCACACGACAGCCGTGACTTCGAGTTCGCGCAGAAGCACGGCCTCGAGATCCGGCGGGTCATCGAGGGCGGCGAGAAGCTTCCGTATGCGGGCGACGGCCCGATGGTCGCCAGCGGCCGCTTCGACGGTCTGCATAACCGTGAGGCCTTTGACCGGATCGTCGAATGGCTGGGCGGGGAGGGGCTCGGCAAGCTCGCCGTGAACTACCGGCTGCGTGACTGGCTGCTCTCGCGCCAGCGCTACTGGGGCTGCCCGATACCGATCGTGCACTGCGACAGGTGCGGGCTGGTCGCGATCCCAGACGACCAGCTGCCCGTCGAGCTGCCCGAGGTCGAGGACTACGCGCCCAAGGGCCGCTCCCCTCTGGCCGCAGCCGAGGACTGGGTGCGCACGGACTGCCCCGAGTGCGGTGGCGCGGCGCGCCGCGAGACCGACACCATGGACACGTTCGTCGACTCGTCCTGGTACTTCCTTCGCTACACCGACCCCCGCAACGACGAGGCGCCCTGGAGCCCGGAGGCCGTGGCGGCGTGGATGCCGGTCGACCAGTACATCGGCGGTGTCGAGCACGCGATCCTGCACCTGATGTACGCGCGCTTCTTCACGAAGGCGCTGGCCGACATGGGACTGCTCGACGTGCAGGAGCCGTTCGCCCGCCTGTTCACGCAGGGAATGATCACTCGCCACGGAGCCAAGATGTCCAAGTCCAAGGGCAACGCCGTGTCCCCGCGCGCCCTCGTGGAGCGCTACGGGGCGGACACGGCACGCTGCTACATCCTGTTCCTCGGCCACCCCATCGACGGCGCCGACTGGTCCGACGACGGCGTCGAGGGTGTGCACCGTTTCCTCTCGCGCCTGTACCGCGCCACTGCCGAGGTGGCAGAGGCCACCGAGGCCTCCGAGGGTCCGTCCGGGGAGCCGACGGCGGTGCTGCGCAAGACCCATTGGGCGATCGACAAGGTCACCCGCGATCTCGGCGAGCGCTTTGCCACGCACACCGCGATCTCGGCGGTGATGGAGCTGGTCAACCAGATCTACGCGGACCGCGAGGAGCTGATGCGAACGTCCGCGGGCGCCTCGCAGTTGCGCTTCGCCGTGGCCACCGCGGCGTCGCTGGTGTTTCCCTTCGCGCCCCACCTGGGCAGCGAGACCTACGAGCGGCTCACGGGCCGGCGGGTGTGGGAGGAGCCCTGGCCGGCTGCCGACCCCGCCCTGCTCGCGACAGACGTGCTTCAGCTGATCGTGCAGCTCAACGGCAAGCTGATCGACCGGCTCGACATGCCGGCCGACGCACCCAGGGAGGAGCAGGAGCGGATAGCGCGCGGGTCGGAGAAGCTGGCCGCGCGGGTCGACGGCAAGGAGATCGTGAAGACGATCGTGGTGCCACGCAAGCTGGTGAACTTCGTGACGGGTCGCTAGTCGCTGGTCGCGGATCGCCAGGAACAACAAGCGGCCGGAGCCGTGGCGCCTTTCCCAGCGACCAACGCCCAGCGCCCAGCGACTCGTAGACTCGAACGCCATGCCCTTCGACCAGTCCCAAGCCCCCTACCTCGACGCGCTCACGGCCTACGCCACCCGCGATCCCGAGCGCCTGCACGTTCCCGGGCACAAGGGCGGCCCGGCAGCCGATCCGGGGCTCAGGGAGGCTGTCGGCGAACGCGCCCTGGCGATGGACATCCCGGCGCTCACGTGGGGCATCGACATCGCCGACACCGAGCCGACGCCGTTTCAACTCGCGCAGCAGATGGCCGCCGAGGCTTGGGGCGCGGCGCGTACCTGGTTCCTGGTCAACGGCGCCTCGCAGGGCAACCACGTGGCGCTGCTCACGCTCGCCCACCGCGGCGAGCGGGTGGTGGCGCAGCGCAACGCGCATTCGAGCACGATCGACGGCTGCATCCTGGCCGGCCTCACGCCGACCTTCGTCGATCCCGAGGTCGACCCCGACCTCGGAATCGCCCACTGCCTGTCAGCCGAGACTCTCGACCGCGCACTGTCGGACACCCCTGGCGCGGTGGGAGCGACCGCCGTGTCGCCCACCTACTTCGGCGCCGTGGCCGACGTTGCCGGCCTCGTCGAGGTGGCGCACTCGCACGGCGTGCCGCTCGTGGTCGACGAGGCCTGGGGGGCACACCTCGCCTTCCACGAGGACCTGCCGGCGCACGCGCTGTCGCTGGGCGCCGACCTCGTGATCTCGAGCACCCACAAGATCGTCGGCTCGCTCACCCAGTCCGCCATGATCCACCTCGGCACCGAGGGCGGCTTCGTCGACCCGGACGCGGTGGACCGCGCCGTCACCCTCGTCGAGTCCACCAGCCCCAACTCGCTGCTCTTCGGCTCGCTCGACGCCGCCCGCAGGCTGGCCGCCACCCGGGGTCGCGAGCTGCTTTCCGAGACCATCCCGGCGATGGCGGAGATCCGGGCCGGCGTGCGCGCGATCGACGGGCTCGACGTGCTCGACGACTCCCTCGTG
Source organism: uncultured Thermoleophilaceae bacterium (assembly GCA_963825475.1). Classification (GTDB taxonomy): domain Bacteria; phylum Actinomycetota; class Thermoleophilia; order Solirubrobacterales; family Thermoleophilaceae; genus JAAYBF01. Next base: position 24,566 of record CAWGTC010000001.1, read on the forward strand.
GGCGCTCCCGGCGTGCACGGCTACGACCCGCTGCGCCTGGCGATCGACGTGCGTGGGGCGGGGGTCACCGGCTACGAGATGGCCAAGGCGGTGCGTGAGCGCGGAGACGTGATGTTCGAGCTGGCCGGGGAGAACGTGCTCGTGGGAGTCTTCGGAATGGCTGAGCCGGCCGCGCCCCAGGGGGAGCGGCTGATCGCCGCCCTTCGTGACGCGCTCGGCTCCTTTGGCGACCGCAGCGACCGCACGCGCGAGGACTTCGCGCCGCCGCCTCCGTGGGGCGATCTCGTGATGGCTCCCCGGGAGGCGTTTCTCGCCCCCCAGGACGTTGTCGCGGCGGCCGACGCCGTGGGCCGGATCGCCGCCGAGTCCCTCGCCACCTACCCGCCGGGCATCCCCAACGTGCTGCCCGGCGAACGCCTTTCGGCGGAGACGCTCGACTACATCCGCACCGCCCTCGAGCAAGGCGGCAGCCTGCGCGGTGCGAGCGACCGCAAGCTCACCACGATCAGGGTCGTGGCCCGATGAGCGCCTGGGGCATCGAGGACGAGACCGCTCCGCTGGCCGACGTCCTGGTGGGGCCTCCGGACCACTTCGAATGGCTGCCCACCAGCGCCATCTCCAGGGCCGCCCTCGCCGGCGATCGCAAGCTCGCGCGTGCGGACGTGCTCGGCGCCCACGCCGAGATGGTGGCCGCGTACGAGGACGCGGGGGTGCGCGTTCACCGCCTCGAGCCCGACCCGGTCCTCAAGTACCAGGTGTTCTCGCGCGACTCCAGCGTGTGGGGCGCGCACGGGCCGATCGTCACCCAGCTCAACCAGTGGTGGCGGCGCGGCGAGTACGCGGCGGTGCTGCGCTTCTACGAGCAGGCGGAGATCCCGGTTGCGAACTTGGTCACCGCCGCGTCGTTCGAGGGGGGAGACCTCGTGCTGCCCGAGAGCCGCTGCGCGCTCATCGGCTTCTGCGGCGAGCGCACGCAGGAGCCCGCGGCGCGCCAGGTGGGCGGGTGGCTCGAGGAACTCGGCTGGACGGTACGCCTGCAGCCCTTCGACCCCCATTTCGTGCACATCGACGTGATCGTGTGCATGGCGGCGCCGGGACTCGCGGTCATCTGCGAGGAGGCCGCGCCCCCGGGACTGACCGACTGGCTCGCGGGGCTGGGCGTCGAGCTGCTCCCGGTCACCTACGCGGACGTGATGAACCTGGGCGCCAACGTAATGGCGCTGGGCGGTGAGCGCGTGCTGTCGGCGGCGAGGGCGGGTCGTGCTCAACGAGAGGCTGCGTGCACTCGGGCTCACCGTGTACGACCCCGACCTGTGGCCCTTCACGATGGGCGGCGGAGGACCGCACTGCCTGGCCCAGCCCCTGCGCCGCGAGGCGGCTTCGGCGGACCGCTGACCGTGGACCCGGGCCGGGCCATCGCGGAGCTGCGCGAGCTCGACCGGCTCACCGGCGGCGCCGGCGGCGCGCGGCGGGTCTGCTGGACGCCGGAGTGGGTGGTGGCCCGCGAGTTCGTGGAGCGACTGCTGGCCGAGCTGCCGGGGGTCGAGGCCGAGCGCGACGCGGCCGGCAACCTCTGGGCGACTCTGGCCGGTCGCTACGGAGGAGACAGTCGTGGTCGGCTCTCACGTCGACTCGGTGCCCGCCGGCGGGTGGCTCGACGGTGCGCTCGGGGTCATCGCCGGGCTGGAGGTGCTGCGCGCCGCCGCTGCATCCGGGGAGCCTCCGCGGCACACCGTCGCGCTGGTGGACTGGGCCGACGAAGAGGGTGCGCGCTTCGGTCACAGCCTGCTGGGCAGCTCCGCTTTCGCGGGCACGCTGGATGTCGATTCGGTCAGGCAGCTGCGGGACGCGGCCGGCGTGCCCCTCCCAGAGGCGCTGGCTGTGCACGGCGTCGACGTGGCAGACATGAACCGAGCCGGGGAGCAGCGCCGGGAGCGCATCGCCGCCTACCTCGAGCTGCACATCGAGCAGGGGCCGGTGCTGGAGGCCGAGGGCCTGTCCTGTGGCGCGGTGCTGGGGTGCGTCGGAGTCGAGCGTCACCGGCTCGTGTTCTGCGGCCAGACGGCGCACGCCGGCTCCACGCCGATGGACCGGCGCAGCGACGCCGGTGTGGCGGCCGCGCGGGTGGTCACCGGTCTGCAGGAGGTCGCGCGTTCGCCACGGCGGGGTGTGCACGGCCGGGCGGCTCGACCTCGACCCTGGCATCGTGACCGCCGTCCCGGGCCGGGCGGAGCTGCTGGTCGATCAGCGCCACCTCGACCCGGGGATCCTGGCCACGATGCTGATCGATGCGCGTTCGCTTTGGTGTGGCGCCGCGGAGGAGGAGGGGTGCACGGTCGAGGCCGAGACGCTCTGGCGGATCGCGCCCACGCCCTTCGACGAGCGTCTGGTGGAGTCGGCACGGCGGGCGTGCTCCCGAGCCGCGGGCTCCGAGCGGACGCTGCCCAGCGGCGCGCTTCACGACGCCGCCCAGATGGCTCTGGTCGTGCCGTCGGTGATGGTGTTCAGCTCGTCCACCGGAGGCGTGAGCCATGCGCCGGCCGAGGACACGCCGGATGCCGATCTCGAACGGGCGCTCGATGCCTTCGGCCGGCTGGCCCGATCGGTGATCGAGGGCGGGGTGGGGCCCTCGTGATACGGGTGCGGGTACGCGTGGCCGGACGCGTGCAGGGTGTGTTCTTCCGCGACTCGGTCCGCCGCGAGGTGGCCGGGCGCGCCGTGTCCGGCTGGGTGCGCAACTGCGCCGACGGCACCGTCGAGGCGGTGTTCGAAGGCGCCCCCGATGCCGTCGACGCGCTGGTCGACTTCTGCCGATGCGGGCCAGGCCACTCGGAGGTCGAGCAGGTGGAGGTCGTGGAGGAGGAGCCCGAGGGGCTGGAGGACTTCGAGGTGCGCTGAGCCGCGCTGGACCCTGGCGGTGCGCCGGTCTCCGCACCGAGGGGTGTGTGAGGTTCCGGGACCAGGAGTCCCGTTTCGTCGCGGGCCCCCGACAAGCCGGGGTCGAGCGGCGCTCCGCACTTCGTTCGTTACCTGCCAAGCCTTCAACCGTCACGCTCCGCACCCTCACGTCGGCGCTGTCGACCTAGCGTCACACGAGTGCCCGAACGCTCGAAATGGCAGCTGGTCGCCTGGGGTGTCGCGGCCGTCCTGCTCGTGCTCGCGGCCGTGCGCGTGGTCGGTCCGGGCGGCAAGCCAGCCCGCGGTCCCGGTCCGGATCGACGGCGCCGGAACGGGAGGCGGCGCGGCGGGCGGCAAGCGGGCCGGCGGTCTCTACGTGCACGTGGCCGGGGAGGTGCGGCGCCCCGGCCTCTTCCGCGTCCCGGAGGGCTCCCGCGCGGCTGCCGCGATCCACCTGGCCGGCGGACCGACGGATCGAGCGGAGCTGACTGCGGTCAACCTCGCACAGCGCCTGGAGGACGGCCAGCAGGTGATCGTCCCGCGACGCGGTCCGCCGGGGACGGCCGGCGCTGTATCCCTGCCCGGCGCCGCGAGCGAAGCTCCGGGCGTGGCGGGTGCGGTGCCGCTCAGCCTCACCACCGCGACGATCGAGCAGCTCGAACAGCTCGACGGGATAGGCCCCACGCTGGCGCAGCGGATCATCGCGTTCCGTGACGAGAACGGCGGCTTCCGCTCGCTCGGACAGCTACAGGAGGTGGAGGGAATCGGAGAGAAGCGCTTCGCGTCGCTCCAGGAGGCGGTGAGGCCGTGAGCCGACAGCCGTGACCCGAGACGATCAGGGCTCTCGCGCCGTCGCGTCGCTGCGCGGCCTGGCGCGTGCCCACCCTCGCCACATCCTGCTCGCCGCCGTGGCCGCGGGGCTCGCTCTGGCAGGCGCGCCCAGCACTACCCGCCTGCTCGCCGCCGGGGCGGTTGCCGCGGGGCTCGCGGTGCTCACCGTCCCGCGTGCGGCGGTGCTCGCCGCCGTGGCCCTCCTCGCGGGCAGCCTGGCGGGCCACGCCCGGCTCGCGGCGATCGACCGGGCCGGGGAGGCACTCGCGCCCGGCGACCGAGTCGAAGGCATGGCCCATCTCCTGAGCGCCCCGCAGGCCGGTCCCTTCGGCTGGAGCGCCGAGGCCCGGATGTCGTCGGGCCCCGCGCGTCGTGCGCGGCTGCTGGTCCGCCTCCCGCGCGAGGCCCGCCCGCCCGCCGGCGCCGGAATCGGCTCGGAGGTCGAGCTGGCGGGGAGCATCTTGGCCCCAGATGCTCCGGCGCAGGGCGAGTTCGACCTGGCCGCCTACCTGCGCCGGCGCGGAGTTGCGGGGGAGTTGGACGCCGAGCGGCTCACGCTCACCGGCCGGCGGCGGGGTGGGGTGGCGGGCGCCCTCGACCGGATGCGCCAGCGGGCCGAGGCGGGCATCGCAGATGGGCTGTCAGCCGGTTCGCAGGCGCTCGCGCGGGGGATGGTGCTGGGCCAGGACGAGGCCATCGATCCTGCCGTGAAGGACGACTTCCGCGCGTCCGGGCTCGCCCATGTTCTGGCCGTCAGCGGACAGAACGTGATGCTGCTCGCTGCGCTCGCGCTTCCCATGCTGGCCGCGCTGGGGATCCCGGCCGCCGCCCGGATAGCCATCACCGTCGGGTTGATCGGCCTCTACGTCCCGCTGGCCGGCGCGGGGCCTTCGCTGCAGCGGGCGGGCGTGGCGGGAGCGGCGTCGCTGGTCGCTCTCGCGGCCTCGCGACCTTCGTCGCGGTGGTACGCGCTGCTGCTCGCCGCGTGCGTCACCCTCGGTCTCAACCCCCGCGCCTGCGAAGACCCCGGCTGGCAGCTGTCCTTCGCCGCCATCGCGGGGATCCTCGTGCTGGCGCCGCCGGTGCGCTCGCTGCTCTCGGCGCTGCCCCATGTCCTGGCTGAGGGTGTGGCGGTCACCGTGGCCGCCACGCTGGCCACCGCGCCGCTGCTCGCACACCACTTCGGCGCGGTGTCCGTGGCCGCGCTGCCCGCCAACGTGATCGCCCTTGCGCTGATCGCGCCGATCATGTGGCTGGGCATGCTGCGCGCCGCGCTCGGGCAGGTGTTGCTGCTCGGCCGGCCGGTGGACGTGGCCGCCGAGATCGCCAACGCGGCGCTGGGCATCGCGCTGGAGCCGCTCGCGCGAGCGCTGTCGGCGCTGGCCTCCTCCTTCGCCGATCTACCCGGCAGCCAGCTCGGTCTGGCGCTGTCCTCGCGCGCAGCGGTCGTCGCGGCCTACGCCGTCCTCGGTGCCGCGGTGGCCGGCGTGGCCCGGGTGGCGGCGCGCACGGATACCGCCCGTTCGCCGATCGCGGCAGCGTGGCGCCGCCTTCCGGCGGCTCGCCGCGCGTCCGCCGTCTTCGGTGTCGTCGCGGCGGGTGCGCTGCTCTTCGCTCGGACCACGGCGCCCCCCGCGGCCCCCGGCGTGCTCACCGTCTCGTTCCTCGACGTGGGCCAAGGCGACGCCACGCTGATCCAGCACCCCGACGGCAGTGCGGTCCTTTTCGACGGCGGGCCGCCGGAGGCCCGGGTCGCCCGGTTGCTGCGCGAGGCGGGGGTGCGCCGTCTCTCCGCCATCGTCATGACCCACGCCTCCCGGGACCACCAGGGAGGGCTGGCCGAGGTGATCGACCGCTACCCGGTCGACCTGCTCGTCGACGGCGGCGACGGCACTGCCGACCGGGACTTCCGCGCGATCGTGGCCGAAGCCCGCGACCGGGGCATCCGCCGGGTCGAGGCGATCGCCCCGATGACCCTCGACGTCGGGGCCATGGAGATCCGGGTCCTCGCGCCCGCGGCGCGCCCACCGGGCCCGCCGCCGGAGGATCCCAACGTGCGCGCGGTGGTGGCAATCGTCAGCGCCGGAGGCTTCGAGCTGCTCCTCTCAGCCGATGCCGAGAGCCCCTCGCTCGCACCGCTCGCCCTGCCCGATGTCGACGCGATGAAGCTGCCCCATCACGGCAGCAGCGACCCTGGCCTCGGCCAGCTGCTCGACCGCCTGCGCCCCGAGGTGGCAGCCATCGAGGTAGGCAGCGAGAACACTTACGGGCATCCGGCTCCGTCCACGCTCGCGGCCCTCGATGAGGCTGGGGTTCCGACCTTCCGCACCGATGAGAACGGCACGGTCACCCTCGTCGTCGAGGACGGCCACATGAGCGTCCAGCCCGAGCGCGACGACTGACCTGGCGATGTTTCAGCCCGCGACGGGCACCGCTTCGGTCTCGCCCCGGCGCGCCGCCTCCGCATGCTCGCGGCTGTCCTTCGAGGAGATCAGCACCGCGGCGAGCATCGCGCCCACGACCGCGAAGCCGGCGCAGGCGAGGAAGGCGTCCTGGAACCCCTCGGTGAGGGCCACGGCCTGGTTGCGCTCGCCGGCGGCGAACGCGTCGCGGGTGGCGGAGTTGGCGATGGTGGCGGCGATCGCGAGGCCGAGGGCGCCTCCCACCTGCTGGGTCGTGTTGAGCATCCCGGAGGCCAATCCCGCCTCGCCTGGCTCCGTGCCGGTGACCGCAGCGATCGTGACGGGGACGAACGCCAGCCCCAGCCCGATGGCGGCGAGCATCGATGGGAAGAGGACGTCGCCCACGTAGGTCCCGTCCGGGGAGACCTGGGAGAACCACAGCAGCCCGGCGGCGATGAAGACCATCCCGGTAACGAGGCTGGGCTTGAACCCGATCCTGGTCACGAGCTGCGAGGCCCCGCCGGCGCTCAGCACGATCAGGATGCTCAGCGGCAGGTACGCAAAGCCGGCCTTCAGAGGCTCGTAGCCCAGCACCTGCTGGAGGTACAGCGAGATGAAGAAGAACATCGAGAACAGGGACATGCCCACGAGCAGTCCCACGATGTTGGCCCCGCGCAGGGTCCGCAGCCGGAAGATGGAGAAGGGCATCAGCGGGTGCCTGCTGCGCGACTCGATGGCGACGAAGGCCAACAGCAGCACCACCGCGCCCGCGAGGATCGCGATCGTCTCGACCGAGTCCCAGCCCGCCTTCTCGGCGTTCACCAGGCCGTAGACCAGCAGCGCCAGGCCGGCCGTCACCGACACGGCGCCGGGGATGTCGAAGGCGCTCTCGCGCTCGTCGCGGCTCTCCACCAGCAGTCGGGGGGCCAGGAACGCGGCCACCAGGGTGATCGGGGTGTTCACCAGCAGCACCCACTCCCAGCCCAGGTACTCGGTGAGCACGCCGCCGAGCAGCACTCCCACCGCTCCGCCCGCGCCCGCCACCGCGCCCCAGACCCCTAGTGCCCTGTTGCGCTCGGCGCCCTCAGCGAAGGTGGTGGTCACGATCGAGAGGGCGGCTGGGGAGATCAGCGCGGCTCCCAGGCCCTGTACGGAGCGGGCGGCGATCAGCCACGCGTCGCTCTGGGCGAGCCCGCCAAGCAGGGACGCGACGCCGAACAGGATCAGGCCGGCGATGAACATCCGCCGGCGTCCGAGCAGGTCCGCCATCCGGCCCCCGAGCAGCAGGAAGCCGCCGAAGGTGAGCGTGTACGCGTTGACCACCCACGACAGGTTGTCCTGGGAGAACTCGAGGTCGGTGCCGATGGAGGGCAGGGCCACGTTCACGATCGAGGCGTCGAGGATCACCACGAACTGGGTCATCGCGAGCAGGGCAAGGGCGAGCCCCTTGGAGCGGACTTCGGTGCGGTCGGACATCATGCTGCGCTCCTTCGGACAGGTCTGGAAGCAGATGTAAACGGAAGGACGATTCCGTAACGACCCCAACATACGGAACTTCCCTTCCGTTTGTCAACCGCGCCCAGGTACGCTCGACTCATGGAGGCCGCGACGACTCTCAAGGACCGGCCGCAGCGCGCCGACGCACGCCGCAACCGGGAGCGCATCATCGCCGCGGCGCGGACCGCCTTCGCCGAAGCCGGCGTGCACGCGCAGATGGAGGACGTCGCGCGCCGGGCCGGCGTGGGGGTGGGCACGGTGTATCGCCACTTCCCCACCAAGGAGGCGCTGATCGGCGAGCTGCTCGCCCAGAAGTTCCGGCTCCTGCTCGAGGGCGCCCGCGAGGCCCTCGACGTCGAGGACCCGTGGGAGGCCTTCGCCGGCACGCTGAGGCGCAACGCCGAGCTGATGGCCGCCGACGCCGCCGTGCAGGACGCGCTGATGCGCGTGGAGGCCGACGGGAGCTACTTCGAGGACGCCCGCGAGGAGCTGAAGGCCACCTTCGCGATCACGATCGACCGCGCCAAGGCGGCCGGTGTCATCCGTGACGACTTCACGATCGATGACGTGCGCATGCTCATGTGCGGTCTGTCGAGCACGATGGCGGCGGCGGGTCCCTCCGGCATGGCGTTCGACTGGCGCCGCCACCTCGAGTTGATGCTGGACGGCATACGCGCCGGCACCCTCCGAGCGCCCGCCTAGACTCGCCTCAGTGGCCGACCTCAAGCCCGTCTACCTCGTCCACGGCGACGACGACGCGAAGATCGATCAATGGCGCGGCCGCCTGCGCAAGCGCGCCGAGGCCGAGCACGGTCCCGGTGCGCTGGAGCACTTCCATGCGGCCACCGCGACGCCGGATGACGTGGTGGCGTCGGTGCTCGCGCTCACGTTCGCCGCGGGCACGCGCTACATCCTCGCCGAGGAGGTCAACGCTTGGAAGGCGCCTGCCCTGGAGCCGCTGGTCTCCGCTCTCGCCACGGTAGCGCCGGACACGGTGCTGGTCCTGATCGCGCGGGGCAAGGCCCCCGCCCCGCTCGTCAAGGCCGTGAAGGCCGCCGGGGGAGAGGTTCGAGAGCACGCCGCGCCCAAGCCCTGGGAGATGCCCAAGTGGGTGATCGCGCGGGCCAAGGAGCTCGGTCTGCTGATGGACCCGGAGGCGGCCCGCACGCTCATCTCCTTGGTCGGCAGTGGACAGCAAAGGCTGGTGCGGGAGATCGAGAAGATCGCCATCGGCGTCTATCCCGAGACCTCGGTGGGCGCGGAGCACGTCGAGGAGCTGGCCGCTGCCGACGCCGCTCCCAAGGTCTACGACCTGGCCGACGCCGTGGTGCTCGGCGACTTCGAGCTCACGCTGACCCTCGCGGAGGAGCTGGCGGCCCAGGACGAGCGACCGAGCCGGTTCGTGTACCCGATCATCAACCGGGTGCGCGAGGTGCACCGCGTCGTCGAGCTGCTCGACGCCGGGGTGGGCGAGGGCGAGGTCGCGAAGGGGATGAGGCCCCCGTGGCGCGCCAAGAAGGCCATCGGCCTGGCCCGCAAGGCCGACCGCGAGACGCTCCGGCAGACGCTCTGCCGGTTCGCCGACCTGGAGGTCGAGCTCCGCGGAGGAGGCACCCTCGACGAGGACACCGCCGTGACGCTGGCCCTCGTCGGCGCGGGTCACTGACAGACTCAGTCCCCTAGCAGCCGCTGGCCGGCAGCCTGCAGCTCGCCCACCACTCCTCCGTGCCGATCACACCCCGGGTCTGAGCCTCCAGCAGCCGTTCGTGGTCGGCCTGTATCTCGGACAGGGTGGTCTGCACGTATGCAGAGTGCGTGGAGAGCACGCGCACCGGGCTTGGCGCCGCGGCCGGGCCCAGCAGGGAACGGCCCTCCACACCGGAGGGCGTGGGCGCGTCGATCACGTCGAGGATCGTGGGCAGCACGTCGATCGTCGTGGCCGGAGCGGGGTCGACCCCGCGGTTGCGGCCCCCCGGCTGCTTGATGAACAGCGGCACCGAGGCGATGGCCGCGATGTTGCCCGGGGTCACGTCTCGCAGCGGCTCGCCGGGCCGGAAGCTCACGCCGTGGTCGGCCATCACCACGAGCAGCGTGCGGTCGTACATGCCGCGGCTCTCGAGTCGGTCGATCACCCGGCCCAGCAGGCGGTCGGCGTAGCCCACCTGCAGAAGGTGCGCCCGCCACAGGTTCAGCGCCAGCCTGCGATCGCGCGGCAGATCCAGCGTCGCGCGCACCTCGCCGGGCACGTCCTCCTCGCCCGGAGGCTCGTAGATGCGCCCCGACGGCAGGCGCCCCCAGGGCCGGTGCGGCGTGAGCACGTGAAGAAAGTCGAGAGTCGGCCGGGCCAGATTCTGGACCGTGGCCACGAACTTCCTCACGTCGGCTCCGGGGTCGTGCTCGTCGCCCCCTCCGATCAGGGGGGAGCGGAGGTCGGGATCGTCGGGGGCCACGCCGAGCAGCGCAAGCCGGGGAGCCTCGTAGGCCAGTGAGCCCACCGCGGAGGGCGTCGAAGGAGAGGCGGCGGGGCAGGCCTCTAGGGGGCAGAGGCGGGTGATGGGCTCGGTCACCCCCAGGCGGTACTGCCCGTCGAGCAGGCTGAACAGGTTTTGCGGCCAGCTCGTGGCGTCGGGGCGTTCGATGTCCTCCGGTCCGCGACGTCCGCTCAGGATGGCCGGCACGGCAGCCGTCGTCTGGTCGGCGACCGTCGTCGCGTTGGGGTAGAAGGTGCCCGCGCGCGCGAGGCGCGCGAAGTTGGGCACGCGCGCGGCGTCGATCCGGCCGGGCGAGCTGAGCAACGAGGTGGTGGGCAGCTCGTCCATCACCACCATCACGATCGGCACCGGCTGAGAGGCACGCACGTCCGGGCTCGCGGGCGGCTCACTCAGCGGCGCCGAGGCGAGGAATATGAGCAGTGCCCCCGGCGCGGCCACGGAGAGGAAGCGGAGGAACATCCGCGCGCCGTCGGAGCGCCGCAGCAGCCGGAGCAGGCCCAGCCCGGCGATCAGCGCGACGAGGGCCAGCCCCCAGCCGGGAGCATCGACCCCGGCGTACCGGCTTGCGCCGAGGTCCAGCTCGTTCAGCAGCTGCAGCGCAATGACCGCGAGCAGCACCACCCGCACACCGTTATGCAGCCGTGCCCCCCAGCGGGGAGCCGCCCGGTCGGCGAGCATCTCGGCCAACAGGATGAGCACCGGTACGAGCACGATGACCGCCACGGCGAACAGGACGATCGCTGCGGCGGGGGTCTTGCGCTCGCTGAAGAACTCGGGAGCGCTCGTGGCCAGCGATAGAACGGGTTGCGCGACCGCGAAGGTCCAAAGGCCGAGCAGCTCGAGTGCGCGGTGCCGGAACGCGTGGCGCCGTCCGGCGGGGGCGGGTTCACCCTCGACGGCGATCCGCTCGGCTCCGAGGGAGTCCTACAGGCGGGCGCGGAGGCGCATCGCTCGGGACTTCTTGCGGGCGGCGGTGTTCTTGTGGATGGCGCCGCTGCGTGCCGCGCGGTCGATGCGCGAGCAGAGGGTCCTGTAGGTCTCCTCCGCCACGGCGGCGTCCTTGGCATCGACGGCCGCCTCGAGGCGGCGGAAGGACGTCCTCACCGAAGAGGTGTAGCGGCGATTCTCGAGCCGCTCCCGCTCAGACCGGTGAATCCGCTTTTCTTGTGATGCGATGTTGGCCATATCCGTAAAAAAGCCGCGCGGGCGCATGCCCTGCGCGACAGCGGCGTAGTGTAGCGCGGCTGTGTCCCCTGAGCCCACGGCCCCGGCCCCGGGGAGCGACGATCCACCGCGCGGCGGACGCCTGGCTCGCAGCACGGTCTTCTTCTCCGCAGCCACCGGCCTGTCACGCGTGCTCGGCCTGGTGCGCGAGGTGGTGGCGGCGAGCTACTTCGGCGTCACGGGCGCGATGTCAGCGTTCACGATCGCCTTTCAGGTGCCCAACCTGATCCGGGCCCTGTTCGCGGACTCGGCGCTCCAGGGGGCGTTCGTGCCGGTGTTCACGGAGCTGCTGGAGAAGGGCGAGCGCCGCGAGGCCTTCCGGGTCGCATCCACGCTGTTCTTCCTGATCTTCCTGGTGCTTGGTGCGGTCACCGCCGCGTTCATCCTGTTCGCCGATCCCGTGATGTCGGCGTTCGCGCCGGGCTTCGACGACGACCCCCGCCTGCAGGACCTGACCGTGACCCTCGCACAGCTGCTGTTCCCGATCGTGCTCTTGCTGGCACTGTCGGGGTTGGTGGTGGGGATGCTCAACTCCTTCGACCACTTCAGCGTGCCCGCGCTGGCGCCGGTGGCGTGGAACATCGTGATCATCGGCGCTCTGGTCGGCCTCACCCCGGTCTTTCCGGAGGAGGACCAGATCTACGCCTACGCGGTGGGGGTGCTGGCCGGCACGGTGATCCAGTTCCTGCTCCCGCTGCCCTGGCTGCGCGGGCGGGGAGGCAGTTTCAGGCTCTCCCTGGACTGGCGCAACGAACACGTGCGCAGGGTGCTGTGGCTGATGCTGCCGGTCACGATTGCCCTGGGGATGATCAACCTCTCCCTGCTGATCAACTCGCTCTTCGGCACGCTCGTGCAGACCGAGGCCCCTGCCGCCATCGACAAGGCGTTCCGGATCTACCAGCTGCCGCAGGGGATCTTCTCGATTTCGATCGCCACGATCCTGTTCCCCACGCTGGCCCGCTTCGCCGCCCGCGGCGCCACCGATGACCTGCGCCGGACCATGGCCAACGGCATGCGGCAGATCTGCCTGCTGCTGATCCCGAGTGCGGTGCTGATGGCGGTGCTGGCCGAGCCGATCACGCGGCTGCTCTACGAGCGTGGCGAGTTCGACGCCGAGGCCACCGACCTGGTGAAGACCGCCCTGGTGTGGTGGTCGATCTCGCTGCCCTTCCAGGGGGTCAGCCTGCTCTTCTCGCGCACCTTCTTCAGCCTGCAGAAGCCCTGGGCCACCACCGCGCTCGCCGGGGTCAACCTGGTGGTGAACGCCGCGGTCGCCTTCGCGCTCTACGAGCCGTTCGGGATCGCCGGAATCGTGATCGGCACCGTTGCCGGCACGCTGGTGATGACCGTGGCCCAGGGGTGGCTGCTGCGTAAGGAGCTCGGCGGCGTGGAGGGGGCACGGGCGCTGGCGGCAGGCGCGCGCATGCTGGGGGCGTCGGCGCTCCTGGCCGCAGCGGCGTACGGCGCCTGGTACGGCCTGGACGACCTGCTGGGCCGCACCCTTCCCGCGCAGGCGCTGTCGGTGATCGTGGCGATCGCCGCTGGTACGGCGGTCTACGCGGGGGCGGTCTGGGCCCTCGGTGTGCCCGAGGCGCGGCAGATCCGAGCCCTGCTGCCCGGCGGGCGGCGCTGAGCTCAGGCCGCGGGGGACTCCATCCCGGCCACCACGCTGCGCACCAGGTCCACCACCTCGCCCGGCGCCTTCTCGGGCGAACCGCAGTCAAATGGGGGCTGCGGGTCGTACTCGATCGCCAGCTGGATCGCCTGGGCGGCCACCGGCCCGGCGATCAGCTCGGCCAGCCGGAGAGCCATGTCGATGCCCGACGACACTCCGGCCGCGGTGATCACCTTCCCGCGCTCGACCACTCGCTCGGACGTGGGGTCCGCCCCGAGGGAGCGCAGCGTCTCCATCTCCAGCCAGTGCGTGGTGGCGTCGAGGCCGTCGAGGATCCCGGCGGCGCCGAGCACCAGCGACCCGGTGCACACCGACGTCGTGTAGCGCGAGGTCTCGTGCGCCGAGCGGACCCAGGCAAGCAGCCGCTCGTCGCTCAGCAGGCCGCGCGTGCCGACGCCGCCGGGGACCACGAGCACCTCGGGCTGGGGCGAGTCCTCCCACCGGCCCTCTGCCACCATCGTGAGCATCCGGTTGTCGCAGCGCACGGGCCCCGCTTCGGCGGCGAGGAAGCGCACCCGCGCGCCCGGGAGCGCCGACAGCACCTGGTAGGGGCCCACGGCGTCGAGGGCGGTGAAGCGGTCGAACAGCGGGATGGCGATCTCCATCGGGTCTCCTCGGTTGGGGTTTGTCATGCGGCTTTGCGCAGCGAGGCGCGGAAGCGCTGCCGGTACTCGCCCGGGCTCACCCCGAGGCGCCGCCGGAAGGCCCGGCGCAGGGTCTCCACCGTGCCGAAGCCGCTCTCCACGGCGATCGTCTCGACCGGGGCCGAGGCGGCCTCGAGCAGGCGGCGGGCGTGCTCCACCCGCACGGTCTCGACCCATACGGCGGGCGACAGGCCCGCTTCCGCACGGAAGGCACGGGAGAAGTTGCGCGGGCTCATGCACGCCCGCTCGGCGAGCACCTCGATCGTGCACTCGCGTGCGGGATCGGCGAGCACCCACTCCTGGACCTCGCGGAGGGGCCGGCGCTCGGCCGCCTGGGCCGCGAGCGGGGCCGAGAACTGCGACTGACCGCCCGGACGGGTGGCGAACACCACGAGCCAGCGGGCCACCTCGAGTGACGCCTCGCGGCCGTGGTCGTCCTCGACGAGGGCGAGGGCCAGGTCGATGCCGGCGGTCACGCCGGCCGAGGTCCACACCGGGTCGTCGCGCACGAAGATCCGGTCGGGATCGACCTCCACCTGCGGGTGGCGCCCGGCGAGGCGATCCGCCGATGCCCAGTGCGTGGTGGCCCGGCGGCCGTCGAGCAGCCCGGCCTCGGCCAGCAGGAAGGCGCCCGTGCACACGGAGGTCACGCGGCGTGAGCGTCCGGCCGCCGCCCCCAGCCAGGTCATCAGCCCCGGGTCGTCCACCGCGTCGCGAACGCCCGTGCCTCCAGCCACCACCAGGGTGTCGATGGGACCCCGGCAGGCCGTGGTCGAGCGGTCCGGCGTCACCTTCAGCCCGCTGCTGGTGGCGAACGGCGCTCCAGCGGGGGCCACGACCTCGGTGCGATAGCGGCCCGGGCCGAGCCGATCCGCGGTGGAGAACACCTCGAGCGGGCCGGCGAAGTCAAGCGTCTGGGCGCCCGGAAAGGCGAGGAGCACGATGCGCCTTGGCGAGGCCACCGACCGATCATGGCGCCTGAGCGTCCTGTCTGCAATGACATCCACCGGACGATTTATGCCAGGGACCGGACGCGAGCATTCCCGCCGGCATGACCGAGAGACGATGGACACCGAGGCTCAGATCGATGCGCTCAACACCGCGCTGCGCCTTCAGAGCCGCTCGGCACTCCAGCACACGCTCACCGCCGGCAGCATGTTCGGCTTCGAGTACCAGGGCCTGGCCTGGTCCCTGGGCAAGTTCGCGGCGGCCGAAGTCGAGGATGCGCGCCACCTGGTGGAGAAGATCTCCGCACTCGGCGGCGAGCCGACCGAGGGGGTTGCTCCCCCGCGGTTCGCCAGCAGAACCTAGTTCCGCGGGGGCGCGCCTAACCTAGGTAGGTCGTGGCCCTCCCCGCCCAGAACATCCGCAACTTCTCGATCATCGCCCACATCGACCACGGCAAGTCGACGCTGGCGGATCGCATCCTCGAGTCCACCGGCGCCGTCGACGCCCGCGAGCACCGGCCGCAGATGCTCGACTCGATGGACCTCGAGCGCGAGCGGGGCATCACGATCAAGGCCCAGGCCGTTCGCGTGGACTACGAGGCCCGGGACGGCGAGACCTACCGCCTGAACCTGATCGACACGCCCGGCCACGTCGACTTCACCTACGAGGTGTCGCGCTCGCTGGCGGCGTGCGAGGGAGCCCTGCTGGTGGTCGACGCCGCCCAGGGCGTCGAGGCCCAGACCGTGGCCAACACCTACCTGGCGGTCGAAGCCGGCCTGGAGCTGATCCCGGCTCTGAACAAGATCGACCTGCCCGGCGCCGAGCCGGAGCGGGTGGCCGGTGAGATCCATGAGCTGCTCGGCGACCCGGCGGACGATGTGATCCGCATGTCGGCCAAGTCCGGCATCGGGGTCACCGACGTGCTCGAGGCCATCGTGAAGCAGATCCCCCCGCCTGAGGGCGACCCCGACGCCCCGGCTCGCGCGCTGATCTTCGACTCCGAGTTCGACCAGTACCGGGGCGTGATCGCGTACGTCCGCGTGGTCGACGGGGAGCTGACGAAGGGCGACGCGATCAAGGCGATGCAGACCGGCACCCAGGCGGAGATCGACGACATCGGCTTCTTCGGCCCGGCCATGACCCCGGTGGGCTCGCTGCGGGCGGGGGAGGTGGGCTACCTGATCACCGGCATCAAGGAGGTGTCGCTGCTGCGCGTGGGAGACACGCTCACCACGCGCGCCAACCCCGCAGAGGACCCGCTGCCCGGCTACCGCGAGGTCAAGCCGATGGTGTTCTGCGGCCTGTTCCCGGTCGAGACCGACCGCTTCTCGGATCTTCGCGACGCGCTGGAGAAGCTCGCGCTCAACGACGCCGCCCTCTCCTATGACCCCGAGACCAGCCAGGCGCTCGGGTTCGGCTTCCGCTGCGGCTTCCTCGGCCTGCTGCACATGGACATCGTGCGCGAGCGCCTCGAACGGGAGTACGACCTCGAGTTGCTGGCCACCACCCCCACCGTCGAGTACGCCGTGACGCTCACGAACGGGGAGGAGGTGGCGGTGCACTCTCCGGCCGACATGCCCGAGCGCGTGCGCATCGAGGAGATCCGCGAGCCCTACATCCGGGCCACGGTGCTCTGCCCCAAGGAGGCGGTCGGCGCGGTGATGGAGCTCTGCCAGGAGCGGCGGGGAACCCACGTGGACATGAGCTTCCTCTCCGAGTGGAGGGTGCAGCTGCGCTACGACCTGCCCCTGGCGGAGATCGTGCTCGACTTCTTCGACCAGCTGAAGTCGAAGACGAAGGGCTACGCCTCCCTGGACTATGAGCTGATCGGCATGCGCCCGTCGCAGCTCGTGAAGCTCGACATCATGCTGGCCGGCGACCAGGTCGACGCGCTGTCCATGGTCGTGCACACCGACAAGGCCTACGACGTGGGACGCGGGCTGGCCGAGCGCCTGCGCAAGCAGATCCCCCGTCAGCAGTTCGAGGTGGCGATCCAGGCGGCTGTCGGGGCCAAGATCATCGCCCGCGAGTCCGTGAAGCCCATGCGCAAGGACGTGATCGCCAAGTGTTACGGCGGCGACATCTCGCGCAAGAAGAAGCTGCTGGAGAAACAGAAGGAGGGCAAGAAGCGGATGAAGCAGGTGGGGCGCATCGAGGTGCCGCAGGAGGCCTTTTTGTCAGTCCTCCAGATCGGTGACGAAGGCTGACCGAGCGAGCGCACGGAGCTGACGGAGACGCCGCCGGCGTGGCCACGGCCTTGAGACCGGTGCAGAGCGGGTTTCCGGCGGGCGCGACGTTGCACGTGGCCACGCATTAGGAAGCCTTTAGGCCCCTTTCGTAGATTCGCCGCGTGGCTTCCACCGAACTCGCTCCAGATCCCACTCTCGACTCGCTCCAGCTCTTCCTCGACGGAATAGCCAAGACCCGGCTCCTGACCGCCGCCGAGGAGGTCGTGCTGGCAAAGGGGGTCGAGCGCGGCGACCTTGCCGCCAAGGAGCGGATGGTGCAGGCCAACCTCCGTCTGGTGGTCTCGATCGCCAAGCGCTACCGCAACCAGGGCCTGCCCTTCATGGACCTGATCCAGGAGGGCTCGATCGGCCTGGTGCGCGCGGTCGAGAAGTTCGACTACCGCAAGGGCTTCAAGTTCTCGACCTACGCCACCTGGTGGATCCGCCAGGCGATCTCGCGGGCCATCGCCGACAAGTCGCGCACGATCCGCATCCCGATCCACATCAACCAGACGCTGCAGAAGCTCGATGGCGCCCAGCGCCGGCTGCAGGCCGTCGGTGAGGGCCAGCCCTCGGTCGAGGAGATCGTCGCGGCCGCCAACGTCGACGTGGACGTGGACGAGGCGGACTTCCTGTTGCGTGCCTCACGGGCGCCGGTGTCGCTCGACAAGCCGGTGGGCGGCGGGGACGACGACGCTGCCGAGCTGGGTCATCTGATTCCCGACGCCAATTCCGAGTCTCCCTTCGAGGCCGCCGCGTCGAGTGTGGCCCGCAGCCGCCTGGCTGAGGCCCTCGAGAACCTCTCCTACCGCGAGCGCCGCGTGCTGGAGCTGCGTCACGGGCTCTTCGGCGAGCACCCCCGCACGCTGGACGAGGTGGGCCGGATGTTCAGCCTGACCCGCGAGCGCACGCGCCAGGTCGAGGAGCACGCGATGCGGAAGCTGGCGTCGCTCGCCGAGGCTCAGGGCCTGCGCGACGTGGCCTGACCGGCCTCTCTGGTCGCCCACTCCCACTGTGCGCTGAGTCCGTCTGCCAGCCCGACCCGCGGCTCGTAGCCAAGAGCGTGCCGGGCGGCGGCGATGTCGGCGCCGGTGTCACGCACGTCGCCCCGCTGGGGTCCGCGGCGGGTGACCTCGAGCTCGCGTCCCGACAGCTCGGCCAGCAGCTCGATCGCTTCATTGAGCGCGCTGCGCGAGCCGCCGCCGATGTTCAGCGCGCGCCCCACGACGCCGGGGGCGTCCGCTGCGGTTCGGGTGGCCGCCACCACGTCGTCCACGAAGGTGAAGTCGCGCGTCTGTGCACCGTCGCCGAGCACTTCCAGCGGGAGACCGTCCAGGGCCGCCGTGCAAAACCTGCTGAATGCCATGTCGGGACGCTGCCTGGGCCCGTACACCGAGAAGTAGCGCAGGACCACCGTCTCCACGTCGTAGTTCGCGTGGTAGGCGTCGCACAGGTGCTCGCCGCTGAGCTTGGTGATGCCGTAGGGGGAGAAGGGGGCCGGGGTCACGGATTCGTCCGTGGGCAGAGTCTCGACCTGGCCGTAAACGGAGGACGACGATGCGTAGACGAAGCGCTGCGCCGGCCGGCGTTTGGCGGCCTCGAGCAGGTGCTGGGTGGCGAGCACGTTGTTGCGGGTGTAGAGCTCGAAGCGCTGGCCCCAGCTGGGGAGTACGCCGGGCTCGGCCGCGAGGTGGAAGGTGATGTCGCACTCACCCACCAGATCGTCGAGCGAGCCGCGCGCGAGGTCGATCGGCACGAATTCGAAGCCGTTCCAGTCGCGCGCCGCATCGACGTTGTGCAGCTTCTGGGCCCGCCCGTAGTTGTCGTTGAAGCAGTCGACTCCCAGCACCTCGCTCCCGTCGCGCAGGAGCGATTCCGTGAGGTGAGAGCCGATGAAGCCCGCACATCCGGTCACGAGTGCACGCATCCAGGCATCGAATCACACGGTGGGTAGACTGCCGCGCCGTGCCGGTCGACGACTCAGCGAAGGGCAAGACCTTCCCCGCTCACGAGTACGAGGTGGGCCGGGAGAAGATCAAGGAGTTCGCCTATGCCGTGGGCGAGGACAACCCCGTCTACTTCGATCGCGCGGCGGCGCAGGCCGCCGGCTTTCGCGACGTGCCCGCTCCGCCCATGTTCGCCGTCGTCTACTCCGCCGGCGGGGTCGGACCCGCGATCCTCGATCCCGAGGTGGGCATGAACTTCATGGCGATGGTGCACGGCGGCCAGGAGTTCGTCTGGGGCGAGCCGGTCTGCTCGGGCGACACGATCTCGACGACCGCCGAGGTCAAGGACATCTCCGAGAAGGACGGCAAGGGCTTCTACGTGTTCGAGTCGGTCTCCACCAACCAGGACGGCCAGGAAGTGGTGCGCGCCACCTGGACCAACATCGTGAGGGGCGTATGAAACAGGGTGACTCGATTCCCGAGCTGAAGGTGACCCCCGACAAGTACCTTCCGCACCGTTACGCGGGCGCCTCGGGCGATTTCAACCCGATCCACATCGATCCGGAGCTTGCCAAGCAGGTAGGCCTGCCGGGCAACATCCTCCACGGGCTGTACGGGATGGCTCAGGTGGCCCGTGCGAACGTCGCGGCGGCCGGCGGCGACCCGCGGTCGCTGCGGCGGCTCGAGGTCCAGTTCCGCGGCATGGGGATGCCCGAGCAGGAGATCACCGTGAGCGGCACCGTGAGGGAGGCCGACGGGGGCCGCGTGGTGGTCGACACCGTCGCCGAGCAGGGCGGGAACCAGATCATCCGCAACGCCGAAGCGGAGCTCGAACCGCGTTAACGGAGCCGCCAGTCACAATGAGGGGGTGCAGATCACGCCCCGTCAAGGTTTCATCCTCCGCAAGGTCGTCGAGGGACACCAGGCGCTCGAGAGCCCGGTCGGCTCCCGCTGGCTGGCCGACCGCGACGACGTGCCCTGGGGGCCGTCGACGGTCCGGGCCGAGTTCGCGCGGTTGGAGGAAGCCGGTCTGCTGGCTCACCCCTACACCTCCGCGGGCCGGGTGCCCACGGACTCGGGCTACCGCTTCTACGTCGACGAGCTGCTCGAGGGGGGTGACCTGCCGGCGATCCAGAAGCCGGTCGAGCTGACCGACATGAGGCGCGAGGTGGACGAGGCCATGCGCTCCACCACCGAGCAGCTCTCGCAGGTGACCAACCTGCTCGCGATGGTGTCGGCGCCGCCGATCGAGTCGGCCACGATCCACCGCGTCGAGGTGCTTCTGCTCCAGCCCCAGGTGGCGATGGTGGTGGTGATCACGTCCACCGGAGGGGTCACGAAACGGGTCATCTCCTACGACCACCCGCTCGACCCCGGTCTGGTCGACTGGGCCTCCAGCTACCTCAACGAGGCGCTCGGCGGGCTCGACGTGGGCGCGCGCATGGTCCAGAGCAAGCTCACCGACAGCTCGCTGGCGGGCTCCGAGCGAGCCTTCCTGCAGACCCTCGCGCCGGGCTTCACCCACCTCGAGGACACTGCCGGGGACACGCTGTTCGTCGACGGGGCGGCACGCCTGCTCACCGAGCACCGCTTCCAGGAGCTGCCCCAGCTCTCCGACCTGCTGAACGTGCTCGAGCGGCGTGTGGCGCTGCTGTCGGTGATGAGAGCGTCGTTGTCGGAGCCCTCCGTGTATTTGCGCATTGGCGGCGAGAACAGCGCTCCCGAGCTTCGTTCGCTGAGCATGGTGGTCGCCAACTATGGAGTGGCCCGCCGCAACCTGGGGGCCGTGAGCCTGCTCGGCCCGGTGAGCATGGACTACCCGAGCGCGATCATCGCGGTGCGTCAGGCCGCCGCCGAGCTGTCGCGCTTCGTGGCCGAGGTCTACGACGAATGAGACAGGACGCCTACGAGCTGCTCGGAGTCCAGCGGGGCGCGGACGAGGGCGCGATCAAGAAGGCCTTCCGAGCCCTGGCCCGCGAGCTGCACCCCGACGTGAACAGCCACGACCCGGAGGCCGAGGAGAAGTTCAAGTCGGCGGCCGAGGCCTACGAGGTGCTGTCCGACCCCCAGCGCCGCGCGGTCTACGACCGCCATGGCTGGGATGGCCTCGATTCGCGCGGCTTCGCCCAGGGCAGCCACGGGTTCGGGTCCTTCTCGGACATCTTCGAGGCCTTCTTCGGCGGCGACCCGTTCGGCGGTGGCCGCGGCGGCGGGCCCGGCCCGGTCCAGGGCGGGGACATCGCCGTGGAGGTCGAGATCTCGCTGGAGCAGGCCGCCCACTCGGCCTCGGTCGAGGTGGCTTACGACTCGGTAGCGCCATGCGAGCGCTGCCATGGCAACCGGGCGGAGCCCGGCACGCCCATCGAGACGTGCGAGCGCTGCGGCGGGGCCGGCCAGCTGCGCGCCGTCACCCGCACCGCCTTCGGGCAGATGGTTCGCGCCCAGGCGTGCGACCTCTGCGGGGGCGAGGGCAAGGTGGCCACCACGCCCTGCACCGAGTGCTCGGGGCGCGGCGTGCGTGCCGTGCGCCGCGAGCTCACGGTCGACATCCCAGCCGGGATCGCGGACGGGCAGCGCATCAGGTTGACCGGCCACGGGCACGCCGGCGAGCGCGGTGGCCCCGGGGGGGACCTGTTCGTGCTGGTGCGCGTGGCGGAGGACGAGCGCTTCCTGCGCGACGGCAGCGATCTCGTGGCGGTGGTCGACGTGCCCGCTCCCGCGGCCGCGCTGGGCACAGAGGTCACGGTGCCCACGCTCGACGGGGAGGAGACCGTCGAGGTGCCGGCAGGCACGCAGCCCGGCACAGTAGTCACCCTGCGCGGGCGCGGCATGCCCACCATCGGGCGCGGGCGCGCCGGCGACCAGCAGGTGGTGCTCAACGTGGTCGTCCCGCGCAATCTCACCGCGCGCCAGCGCGAGCTGCTGGCCGAGCTGCAGGACAGCGTGACCGAGGACAACATGAGCGAGGCCGCGAGCGAGTCGCTGCTCTCCAAGGTGCGCCGGGCATTGCGATGACTTTGGTGGGCCGACTATGAGCGATCGGACCGTGGTCGTAGCCGGGGCGGGCGGCTTCATCGGAGGCCACTTGGTGCGGGATCTGCTGGCCGCCTCCGAGCGGGTGGTGGCGGTCGACTCCAAGCCGCTCGAGGAGTGGCACCAGGTGCTCGGCGAGAGCGAGAACGTGGTGGCGGACCTGGCCGAGAAGGACACCTGCCACTCGGTGGTCGAGGGCGCCGGGGCGATCTACAACCTGGCTTCGGACATGGGCGGGATGGGCTTCATCGAGGCCAACAAGGCGCTCTGCATGCTGTCGGTGCTGATCAACACCAACCTTCTGCTGGCCGCCCGCGACCACGGCGCGCAGCGGTTCTTCTTCTCTTCCTCGGCCTGCGTGTACTCGATGCTCAAGCAGACCTCGGCCGACGTCACGCCGCTGGCCGAGTCGGATGCCTACCCGGCGATGCCCGAGGACGGCTATGGCTGGGAGAAGCTCTTCAGCGAGCGGATGTGCCGCCACTTCACCGAGGACTTCGGGATCGTGACCCGGGTGGCGCGCTACCACAACGTGTACGGCACACATGGCACCTTCGAGGGCGGCCGCGAGAAGGCGCCGGCGGCGATCTGCCGCAAGGTGGCCGAGGCCAAGCTCTCGGGCGGGCGGGAGATCGAGATCTGGGGCGACGGCGAGCAGACCCGCTCGTTCACCTACATCGACGACTGCCTGCGCGGAACGCGCGCGATCATGGACAGCGACATCGACGAGCCCATCAACCTCGGCAGCGCCGAGCTGGTCACGGTCAACGAGCTGGTGGACATCGTCGAGGAGGTGGCGGGCACCTCGCTGCAGCGCCGCTACGACCTGTCCGCGCCCAAGGGCGTGCGCGGGCGCAACAGCGACAACACGATGATCCGCGACCGCCTGGGGTGGGAGCCCGACACGCCGCTGCGGGCCGGGCTCGAGCACACCTACCGCTGGATCTACGACGCGCTGGCGGGGCGGCCGGGCCTCGTGAAGCAGGCCACCGCCTCCACCTGAGTGATCCGCCTGGCGGTCCGCGCGCCCACCGCGGCCGCGGAGCAGGTGCTCTCCGCGCTGCTCGAGCTCGCGCCCTCCGGGGTCGAGCAGATGGACGGCGACGGGTTCGTGGAGTTCGCGGTGTACGGCGCCCCCGGTGAGCTTCCGGAGCTGGACGTCGGCCAGGCCGAGGTTGGAGGCATCCGGGTCACCGTCAGCGCCCGGGAGGTGCCCGGGGACTGGGCCGAGCGCTGGAAGCGCTTCCACGTGCCCGTGCTGATCCGCGACCGTCTGTACCTGCGCCCGCCATGGGAACGAGCGGCCGCACGCGCCGGTGTGATCGATCTCGTGATCGACCCGGGCCGCGCCTTCGGCACGGGAGCGCACGCCACCACAAGGGGCTGCCTCGAGCTGCTGCTGGCGCTGGCGGAGGACCGAGGGCGAGGCTCGGTGTGCGACCTCGGCTGCGGCTCGGGTGTGCTGTCGATCGCCGCCGCGCGGCTGGGGTTCGGCCCGGTCACGGCCCTGGACGCCGACCCGCTCGCGCTGGAGGCCACGGTGGCCAACGCGCGGGAGAACGGCGTCACACTCGAGCGTGTGGAGCGGGCGAACCTGCGCGACGAGCCGCCGCCGCACGCTGACCTCGTGCTGGCCAACCTGATGCGGCCGCTGCTGTTGCAGGTGGCAGGGCTGATGGAGGGGCGGCCGCGGGCCTTGATCGCGTCGGGGCTGCTCGACCACGAAGCGGATGAGGTCGCGACTGCGTTCTCTCCGCTCGTCGAGCGCCGCCGGGTGAGCGCGAAGGGATGGACGGCCCTGCTGATGATGTAGGCGCGGTGCTCGCCGGAGAACCATCCGTGCGTTGCTCGGCCGATCGGCGATCGGCCTGCGCGCCTCCGGCAACGTTCCGGCTGCGCTCCTTGCCCTTTGCGGCTAGCGCGCGGCCGCCTGGCTCACCACGCCGGCCACCTCCTGCCACCAGGCGCGCGCCGTGCCGGTCTCGGCTCTGTGGATCCGCTCGCGGCAATAGCGGAAGAGCTGGCGCTGGCCGCCCGCGGCCACGACGCCGTCGCCGGTGACCGCGAAGCGCCCGTCGCTGAGCAGCACCAGCGCTCCGGGCTCGTCGCGCCGCGTCCGCAGCCGGCGCAGCACAGCCGCGCCCTCGATCTCGGTCGGGGCTCCGGGGTCGCCGAATTCGGCGCGCCACGGCTTGACGCTGAAGATCGGCGAGCGCCCCGAAAACGAGGGCAGCGCCAGCTCTGTCTCCTCCAGCGGACCCGAGCGCCAGCGGTCGAAGAGCCCCTCGACCTCGGCGCGGGCGGGCTGGCGCACGAGGATGTGCAGGCGGTCGTCCGCCTCGATCTCGGTCGAGCCGCGGGGCAGCAGCGCCTCGCCTCCGCGCACCACGATGCTCACCAGGGCGTCCCGTGGCAGCTGTAGCTGGTTCACGACCCGGCCGACGATCTCGTCGCCGGCCCGGACGGGGAACTCCAGCACCTCCGCGCCGAGGCCGCGAATGGTGCCCACTTCGTGCAGCGGCCGCGAGAGCGCGGGCTCGTCCGTGGTCAGGCCCAGCGCGCGCGCCAGGGGATCGAAGCTGGCTCCCTGGATCAGCGTCGAGGTGAGCACAACGAAGAACACGATGTTGAAGAAGGAGTCGGCGTTGTCGACCCCCTCCAGCACCGCAAAGGTGGCGAGCACGATCGGAATCGCACCGCGCAGCCCGGCCCAGCCGATCAGCCCCGATTCGCGAAGGCTGAGGCCAAAGGGGGTGGTCGAGATCACGGCGGCAAGCGGGCGGGCCACGAACATCAGCACGGCCGAGATCAGCAGTCCCTCGCCTACGACGTCACCCATCTCCGCGGGATTCACGAGCAGTCCGAGGGTGAGGAACACAGCGATCTGGCTGACCCAGGACAGGCCGTCGTGGAAGTCGACGACCGTGCGCCGGGCGGGGATCGCCGCCGAGCCGAGCGCGAGCCCGGTGATGTAGACCGAGATGAAGCCGGAGCCGTGCAGGGCGTCGGCCGCGCCGTAGCCGATCGCGGCCGTCGCAATCGACGCCACCGGATACAGCCCCGTCGTGCTGAACCGGGCCCGGGCGAACGCCAGTGCGGCGGCTCGGCCCACTACCAGCCCGACGACCACGCCGATCGACAGCTCCCCGACGAGCAGGAGTGCCATGTCCGCCGCGCCGTAGTCCGGTTGCTGGATCCACTCGATGAAGCCGAGCACCAGAACCACGGCCACGGCGTCGTTGAACCCCGACTCGCCCTCGAGCATCCGCGCCAGGCGTCGCTTGAGGCTCGATCCCCGCAGCACGGAGAAGATGGCGGCGCCGTCGGTGGCGGACACGATCGAGCCCAGCAGGAGCCCTTCGAGGGTGCTCAGGCCCAGCAGCCACGAGGCTGCCAGGCCCACGATGACCGCCGTGATGAAGGTGCCGAGAGTGGCGAGCGTGATGCTGGCCCACAGCACCGGCCGGATCTCGGGGTAGCCGGCGGCCAGGCCGCCCTCGAACAGGATCAGCGCCAGCGCCACGATGCCGATCGTGCGCGCCAGCTCGACATCGCTCATCGAGCTGCCGAACTCGATCAGCCCGAGGCCGTCGGAGCCGATCGCCATGCCCAAGCCAAGGAACAGCACGAGGCCCGGCACCCGCAGGCGCCCGGCCACCAGTGAGGCAGCGATCCCGAGCGCCAGCAGCGCCCCGGCCACGAGGATGAGGGTCCCGTCCTCCATCACGGCGAGTCTATGGAGGCCTCCGGGGTGCTCAGCTGCGGTCGGACTCGGCCAGCTCGGCCAGTCCCCAGAGGTCGCGCCACTCGTAGTCGGGGCGCTCGTCGCCCGGCGGCTGCTCGCGGTGGCGGTTGATCCAAGCCGTCTGCATGCCCACCTCCTGGGCGGGCGCGATGTCGTACTTGAAGCCGAAGGCCACGTGCAGGATCTCCTCGGGCTTGGCCTCTGCGTACCTGAGCGCGCGGGTGAAGACGGTCGTGTCGGGCTTGTAGGCACGCACGTCCTCGGCCACCACCACCGCGTCAAAGGCCAGGGGGGCGAGCTGGCACAGGGTCTGCTCCATGATGTGGCGGTCGGTGTTGGAGATGATCACCAGGCGCAGGCCCGCCTTCTTGGCGCGGGTCAGTGCGGGGATCGTGTCCGGGAAGGGTTGCCAGGCCTGCATCGCGCGCTCCAGCGCCTCCCCCTCGTTGGTGTTCCAGCGATAGCCGCGTTCGGCGACCCACGTGCGAAGCGAGCTGCGCAGGATGTCGCTGTAGGTGCTGTATTCCTCCTGGATCGCCTGGAACTGGATCTCCTCCCAGCGATCGCGCAGCTGCCTGCCCGGACCGGGGTCGGAATCGCCGTTGCGGCGCGCCAGGTCATAGAGGAACGCCGCCGCTCCGCCCTCCCAGTCCACGAGCGTCCCGTAACAGTCGAAGGTGGCGACTTTGACCGGCGGCATGCGGCCTACACTCTTACCCATGGCACTGATCGAGCGCGTACAGGCCGATGCCGTGACCGCCCTCAAGGCGGGCGAGCGCGAGCGCGCGGGGGCGCTGCGGCTGATCGTCTCCGAGCTGCAGAGGGCCGCAAAGGACGGAGGCGCCGACGAGGTCGAGGTGCTCCAGCGCGAGCGCAAGCGCCGGCTCGAGTCCGCCCGGGCCTACCGCGACGCCGAGCGAGCCGATCTGGCCGCCACCGAGGAGCACGAGGCCGAGCTGATCGAGGGCTACATGCCCCAACAGCTCTCCGACCACGAGCTGCACGCGATCGTGGGTGAGGCGGTGGCGCAGTCGGGGGCCTCGTCGCCGAAGGAGATGGGCAAGGTGATGGCCGCGGTGATGCCGCAGGTCAAGGGCCGCGCGGACGGGCGTCGCGTGAGCGACGCGGTGCAGGAGAAGCTGACGGCCTAGCTGGATGCGTAAGCAGCTAGAGCTCTCCAACGAGGTGGCCGCCGAGCTGGCGGGCGCCAACGACCTGATCATCCGCACCCTCGAGGACCATCTCGACTGCGACGTGTTCCTGCGTGGCAACGTGCTCACCCTCGACGGCTCGGAGCAGGACGTCGAGATGGGAGAGACAGTGGTACGCGAGCTGTCGGATCTGGTGAGCCAGGGCCATGACGTGGCCCCGGGCACGATCGACGCCATCAGCTCGGCGCTTCAGCGCCACGAGAGCCCCGGCCAGATCCTGGAGGATGTGGTCTGGCGCCACCGCGGTCTGAAGGTCGCGCCGAAGACCGTGAACCAGAAGCGCTACGTGGACGCCATCCGCCGCCAGACGATCGCCGTGGGCATCGGCCCGGCCGGCACCGGCAAGTCCTTCCTCGCGGTGGCCATGGCGGTGGCCGCCCTGCAGCGGCGGGAGGTCAACCGGATCGTGCTCACCCGCCCGGCCGTCGAGGCCGGCGAGCGCCTGGGCTTCCTGCCCGGGGACCTGATGGCCAAGGTGGATCCCTATCTGCGTCCGCTGTTCGACGCCCTCTACGACATGCTCGAGCCCGAGAAGGTCAACCAGCATCTCGAGCGCGGCGTGATCGAGGTGGCGCCACTGGCCTTCATGCGGGGCCGCACGCTCAATGACGCCTTCATCATCGTCGACGAGGCCCAGAACACCACGCCCGAGCAGATGAAGATGGTGCTCACGCGGCTGGGCTTCAACTCCAAGATGGTGGTCACCGGCGACGTGACGCAGGTCGACCTGCCCAAGAATCAGCACTCGGGGCTGGTGGTGATCGGCGACATCCTGGCCCAGGTCGAGGGCATCGAGTTCGTGCGCTTCGGCGGTGAGGACGTGGTGCGCCACAAGCTCGTGCAGCGGATCGTGGAGGCGTACAACGCCCACGCGGAGGCGCAGGCGCCCGAGCTCCGCGCCGCGCGCAAGAAGGCTTGATCGAGGTCGAGGTTCTGGGCGGGCCCGACAGTGGCCTCAGGTCGCCGGCCGAGGCGGCTCTGGCGGCCGCTGGGGTGATTGACGGGCACCTCGCCCTTGCGCTCGTCTCCCCGGAGGAGATCCAGAGCCTCAACCGCGAACACCGTGGCCGTGACCTGCCCACCGACGTGCTGTCCTTCCCCGTCGACGAGGTCGGTCCCGCGGCGGGGCCGCGCGAGCTGGGCGATGTGCTGATCTGCCCTGAGCACACCGAGGACCTGGCCGAGGCCGTGGTACACGGGGTGCTCCACCTGTGCGGCTACGACCACGAGAGCGACGCCGGCGAGATGCTCGCCCTCCAGGATCGGATCATGGAGAGCCTCCGATGACCCGCGCGGGGTTCGTGGCTCTTGCGGGACGTCCCAACGCCGGCAAGTCCACACTCGTGAACCGCGTGGTGGGCGACAAGGTGGCGATCGTGTCCGACAAGCCGCAGACCACCCGCCGCGAGGTCCGGGGCATCGCCACCGGCGAGGACTGGCAGCTGGTGCTGGTGGACCTGCCCGGCATGCAGAAGCCCCGCGACCGGATGACCGAGCGGATGCAGCGCCGGGTGGAGCAGGCGCTGTCGGACGCCGACGCCGTGCTGTTCGTGCTCAACGGCGAGCAGGAGGTGGGCGCGGGCGACCGGTTCATCGCCAGGGCCGTGCGAAAGGCGGGCATCCCGGCGGTCACCGCGCTCAACAAGATCGACCGCCTGAGCCGCGGCCGCACGCTGGACGCGCTCACCAGCACCGCGGAGCTCGAGGTGCCGGGCGAGATCTTCCCCATCAGCGCGCGCACCGGCTCGGGAATCACCCCGCTTGTCGACCACCTGGTCGCGCTGCTGCCCGAGGGGCCGTTTCTGTACCCGAGGGAGGACCGCAGCGACCTGCCCGAGCACGTGCACCTTGCCGAGCTGGTGCGCGAGCAGGTGCTGCTGCGCACCCGCGAGGAGATTCCGCACGCGGTCGACGTGCAGGTGGTCGAGGTGATCGAGCGGGTGGATGGCCTGCTGCGCGTCGAGGCGCTGGCGTGGGTCGAGAGCGAGACCCAGAAGGCGATCCTGATCGGCGCCCAGGGCCGGATGGTCAAGGCCGTGGGCACGGCGGCCCGGAAATCGATCGAGGCCTCGACCGGGCGCCGCTGTCACCTCGACCTGCGGGTGCAGGTGCGCCGCGGCTGGCGCGGCGACGAGAGCCTGCTCGACCGGCTGGGCATCGAGTAGGCAGAATCGCCGCGTGGACCCGATGCCGATCCGATTCGACGAACAGGGCCTGGTGGCGTGCGTGATGCAGGACGCCGGCACCGGGGAGGTGCTCACGCTCGCCTACATGAACGAGGAGGCACTGGCGCGCACCCGTGAGACCGGTGAGATCCACTTCTGGAGCCGGTCGCGAGGCGAGCTTTGGCGAAAGGGCGCCACCTCGGGCAACACGATGCGCCTGCGCGCACTTCGCTACGACTGCGACGAGGACGCCCTGGTGGCGCTGGTCGAACCCTCCGGCCCGGCCTGCCACACGGGGGAGCGCACCTGCTTCCATCGCGGCGACACCTCGCCCGTGGGCGGCGAGGCGCTGCCGGCGCTCGAGCGCACGATCGCCGACCGCCGGGCGGCCGGCGACACCGAGGGCAGCTACACCGCCGCGCTGCTGGCCGACCCGCCCCGGATCTACGAGAAGGTGCGCGAGGAGGCCGAGGAGGTGACCCGGGCGGCTGCCGCCGAGTCCGACGAGCGGGTGGCGCAGGAGGCGGCCGATGTGCTCTACCACCTGTCGGTGCTGATGGCCTCGCGCGACATGAGCCTGACCGACGCGTACGAGGTGCTCAATGCCCGTCGCCGCTGAGCCGTCGGGGCTGCGGATCGAGCCCGGCCTGGAGGAGGTCCGTGGCCTGGCGCGCGAGCACACCGTGGTCCCGCTCCGCCACACCTTCATCGACGACTGCGAGACGCCCGTGTCCGCCTACCTCAAGCTGAGGGGCGACGGTCCCTCGTTCCTGCTCGAGTCCGCCGAGCAGGGGCAGCGCTTCGGTCGCTGGTCCTTTCTGGGCTTTCGTCCGCGCACCGTGATCCGCCTCGACGACGGCACGCTCACCGTCGGGGGCGAGGCACGCGCGTTCGAGGACCCCTACGCCGAAGTGGCCGCCGAGCTGGAGCGCTACCGGGTGGCGCCGCTGCCCGGCCTGCCGCCGTTCGCGGGAGGCGCGGTGGGCCTGTTCGGCTACGACCTGGTGCGCTACGCCGAGCCCACCGTGGGAACGGGCAACCCCGACGCGGTGGGCACACCGGACATGGCGCTGATGGTGAGCGACGTGCTGGTGGCCTTCGATCACCTGCGACACGAGGTGACCATCCTGGCCAACGTGTTCGCCGGTGAGGACACCGAGGGTGCCTACGAGGCCGCGGCCGCGGCGATCGTGGACGTGAGGGAGCGCCTGGCCGCGCCGGTGCCGCGCGCCGAGGCGGCCGGCCCTCGCGACACACCCGCCTTCACCAGCAACATGGGCTCGGAGGGCTACGCGGAGGCCGTCGAGCGGGTGAAGGACTACATACGCGCCGGCGACGCCTATCAGGTCGTGCCCAGCCAGCGCTGGAGCGCCGCCTGCCCGGTCGACGCCTTCTCGATCTACCGGGGGCTGCGCGCGATCAACCCGAGCCCCTACATGTACTTCCTCGACTTCGAGGACTTCGAGATCGCGGGAGCATCGCCCGAGGCGCTGATCAAGGTCTCGAAGGGCCACGCGGAACAGCGGCCGATCGCCGGCACGCGCCCGCGGGCGGACACGATGGAGGAGGACCTGGAGCGGGGCAAGGAGCTGCTGGGAGACGAGAAGGAGCGCGCAGAGCACGTGATGCTCGTGGACCTGGCGCGCAACGACCTCGGGCGCGTGTGCGAGTACGGGTCGGTGTCCGTCGACGAGCTGATGGTGGTCGAGACCTACTCGCACGTCCTGCACATCGTCTCCTCGGTGTCCGGACGGCTGAGGGAGGGCGTGACCGCCATGGATGCCCTGCAGGCATCGCTGCCCGCCGGCACGCTGTCGGGCGCGCCGAAGATTCGCGCGATGCAGATCATCGACGAGCTCGAGACCGTGCGGCGGGGGCCCTACGGAGGAGCTGTCGGCTACCTCTCGTATACAGGCGACCTCGACACCTGCATCTACATCCGCTCGGCGGTCGTCAAGGACGGCCAGGTGCACGTGCAGGCCGGCGGGGGCATCGTTGTGGACTCCGAGGCTCAGTACGAGGTGCGCGAGACCGAGGCCAAGGCTGGCGCGGTGTTCGGCGCGATCGAGCTTGCGTGCGCGCAGCCGGACTGGGCCTGATGAGCGTCCTGGTGATCGACAACTACGACTCGTTCACGTTCAACCTCGTGCAGTATCTGGGCGAGATGGGAGCCGAGCCAGAGGTGGTGCGCAACGACGCCGCAACCGTCGACGAGCTGCTGGCCACCGGCCCGGAGAAGGTGATCGTCTCGCCGGGCCCCTGCACGCCTTCCGAGGCGGGGGTGTCGGTGGAGGCGATACGACGCTTCGCCGAGGCCCGGGTTCCGGTGCTCGGGGTCTGCCTCGGCCACCAGGCGATGGCCGAGGCGTTCGGCGGCCGCGTGGTACGCGGCGAGCCCGTGCACGGAAAGACGGCGGAGGTCTCCCACGACGGTCGCACCATCTTCGAGGGGGTCCAGACGCCGCTCGTGGCCGGGCGCTACCACTCGCTGGTGGTCGATCCCGACCTTCCGGACGAGCTCGAGCGCTCCGCGCACTACGGCGACACCGTGATGGGCATGCGCCACCGCCGGCTCCCCGCCGAGGGAGTCCAGTTTCATCCCGAGTCGGTGCTCACCGAGCGCCGGCAAGCAGATACTCCGGAACTTTCTCTCGCGCTGATGCCGAATCCGATTCTCACCGAGGCCATCGACCGGCTCTGCCGCAGCGAGGCCCTGACCGCCGACGAGACCACCGCCGTGCTGCGCGAGGTGATGGAGGGCAGAGCCTCGGAGGCGCAGACGGCGGGCCTGCTGATCGCATTCCGGACCAAGGGCGAGACGGTGTCCGAAATCGCCGGCATGGCGCGCGCGATGCGCGAGCTGGCCGTCAAGGTTGCGCCCGAGAGGGGCGACGATCTCGTGGATACGGCGGGCACGGGGGGCGGACGCCCGACCTTCAACGTGTCGACCACCGCCGCCTTCGTCGCCGCGGGGGCCGGCTGCCGAGTGGCCAAGCACGGCAACCGCTCGGCCACCGGCCAGTCCGGATCGGCGGACGTGCTCGAGGCTCTCGGGGCCAGCATCGACCTCGAGCCGGAGGCGGTGGCGCGCTGCATCGACGAGCTGGGGTTCGGCTTCATGTTCGCGCCGCACCACCATCCCGCGATGAAGCACGTGGTGCCCGTGCGAAAGGAGCTGGCGTGTGCGTACGATCTTCAACTTCCTGGGACCTCTCACGAACCCGGCCGGTGCCACCCGGCAGCTGATCGGCGTCTCCGACGGCCGCTTCCTCGACATCGTGGCGGGCGCCCTCGGCGAGCTCGGTTGCGACCACGCGCTCGTCGTGTCCAGCGACGACGGCCTGGACGAGCTGAGCATCTCCGCACCCACGCGGCTGGTGGAGCTGCGCGACGGTCGCATCGAGGCCCACCGGGTCACACCCGAGTCCGTGGGCCTGGCCCCCGCGCCGCAGACAGCGGTGGCCGCCGGCACCCCGGAGAAGAACGCCGGGGTGGCTCGGCGGGTACTCGACGGCGGACCGGGCGCCGAGCGTGACCTGACAGTGCTCAACGCCGGCGCCGCCATCTACGTGGGCGGGCGCGCGAACTCGATCGAGCAGGGCGTGCGTAGGGCCGAGGAGGCGATCGACTCGGGCGCCGCCCGGGACGTGCTCGAGCGGTTCGTGTCCCGCACCCAGGAGGAAGGCGGGGGAGGTTCTCCATGAACGTGCGACTCGAGGGTCTGGTGGCCGCCACACGCAGCTCGCTCGCGCGCCGGGTCGCCGAGGTTCCTCTGGCCGATCTCGAGCGTGCAGCCGCGGAGCGCCACAGCGAGGGCCGGCCCTTCGCCGAGGCGCTCGCGCGCCCCGGCACCTCGCTGATCGCCGAGCACAAGCGCCGGTCGCCGTCCGCGGGGGCCATCCGGGAGACCGGCAGCTGTACGGAGCTGGTGCAGGCCTACGCACGCGGCGGCGCAGCCGCCCTGTCCATCCTCACCGAGGAAACGCACTTCGGGGGCTCCCTGGGCGACCTGCGCGAGGCGCGGGCGGCCACCGAGCTGCCGATCCTGCGCAAGGACTTCACCGTGGATCCCTACATGCTGTTCGAGGCCAAGGTGGCCGGCGCCGACGCGGTGCTGCTGGTGGTCGGAGCGATGGGCGAGGAGGATCTCGCCGCGCTCTACCACCTGGCGCGCGACCTCGATCTCGATGCCGTTGTCGAGGTGTCACGCGACGACGAGCTGAACGTGGCCCTCGAGATCGACGCCGACGTGATCGGCATCAACAACCGCGACCTCGAGGACTTCACGGTCGACATCACTCGCACCTACGATCTGCTGGCTGACGTGCCGGCGGGCAAGACGGTGGTGTCGGAGTCGGGGATCGTTCACCGGGAGCAGATCGAGGAGCTTGAGCGGGTGGGAGTCGACGCCGTGCTGGTGGGGGAGACGGTGATGCGCGCCGCCGACCCCGAGCAGGCGGTGCGCATGCTCGTCGGCGAACAGGATTCCGCCGCGCCAACCTGATCCTGCCGTACCCGTCACCAGCGGAGCCGGCTGGCGATGTCCCCTACCATCGGTCGCGATGGCCACCGCACCCGAACTCGAGCCGAGCGGCGGTCGCCGAGCTCGCGGCACGGCTGAGGGCGAACGTGGCGCTGGCGGTCAAGGCGCCCGAGGGCGTGGTGCGCGACCTGCTGGTGGCCCTGCTCGCCGAGGGCCACGTGCTGATCGAGGACAACCCCGGGGTCGGCAAGACGGCGCTTGCGCGGGCGCTCGCCCGCTCGATCGATGCCGAGTTCGCGCGGGTGCAGTGCACCGCCGACCTGCTGCCCGCCGACGTGGTGGGCACGAACATCTTCAACCAGCGCGAGGGCCGCTTCGAGTTCCGCCCCGGCCCGGTGTTCGCCAACGTGGTGCTGGTCGACGAGATCAACCGGGCGTCGCCCAAGACGCAGTCGGGCCTGCTCGAGTGCATGCAGGAGCGCCACGTGACCGTCGACAAGCACACCCACGATCTGGCGCGGCCGTTCATCGTGCTCGCCACCCAGAACCCGATCGAGTACGAGGGCACCTACCCGCTGCCCGAGGCCCAGCTCGACCGCTTCATGGTCAGGGTGTCGCTCGGCTACCCGTCGGTTCAGGACGAGAAGGACATGCTCGCCGAGCACTCCGACCGCGACCGCGTCGAGGATCTCGGGCCGGTCACCGGTGTCGGGGAGATGCTGGCGGCCCAGGCTGCCGTCGCGGGCGTGCACGGCAGCGAGGCGCTGCGGCGCTACATCGTCGACCTGCTCGAGTTCACCCGGGGGGATCCGCGTGTCGAGCTGGGCGCCAGCCCCCGCGCAGGCCTGATGCTCTTCCGCGCCGCCAAGGCGCTGGCGGCGCTCGACGGGCGCGACCACGCTTTGCCCGACGACGTGAAGACGCTTGCCCCCGCCGTGCTCACCCACCGGCTGCTGCTGGCCCCCGAGGCGGCCGGCGACGACCGGTCCGCGGTGATCGGGGACGCCCTGGACACGGTCCCGGCGCTGTGAGTGCTCCCGGTCTCCCGACCCGTCTCGCAGCATGAGCCGGGCGGCCGGGGCTGCCGCTCTCGGGGCCGTCCTCATCGCCGCAGCCGCGGCCTTCGACACCGTGTCCCTCTACGTGCCCGGCGTGGCGCTGGCCGCGACCGCGCTCGGATCGGCCGTGTGGGTCTGGCTCGCCGCCGCCGGGGCCGCGCTGGTCCGGGCGCCCGGACCGCACACGGTCGAAGAGGAGCAGCCCTACCCGCTGCGCCTCGAGCTGCGCGCCGGAGTCCTGCCCCCGCCGGGCGGTGAGCTGACCGACCCGCTGCTGCGCGCCCCGATCGTGCTGGGCTTTGGGGCGCCGCGACGGGTGCGGGTTGACGTGCGCTTCGGGCGGCGGGGCCGCCGGGTGCTCGAGCCCGGCGCCCTGGTGATCCGCGATCCGCTGCGGCTGGCAGTGCGGGAGATCGGCGGCGAGGGAGCCGGCGAAGACCTGCTCGTGCTCCCGCGCGTGGAGCCGGTGTTGGCCGCGACGTCCGCGGGTGGGGCGGGCGGAGCGGGCACCGGGCCCGATGGGGGCGGTGGCCGGGCCGCGCTGCGCGGGCGCATGGACGGCTCGGCGGCGGAGCTGGACCTCGACGGCCTGCGCCCCTATCGCCAGGGCACGCCGGCCTCGCGGATCCACTGGCCGGCGGTGGCACGCAGCGGCGAGATGCTCGAACGCCGGCTCACGGCAGACGCCGACTCCGCGCCGCTGGTGGTGCTCGACGCCTCCAACCCGCCATCCGAAGAGGCACTCGACATGGCCGTGCGCGCGGCGGCGTCGCTGTGCGTGCACCTGGCGCGCCACGGCGGGTGCGCGCTGCTGCTGCCGGGCGATCGCCGGCCCACTACGCTCGCTTCCGAGCTGGCAGCCTGGCCGGCCGCGCACGCCCGGCTCGCACTGGTGGGCCCCGCTCGCTCGGCGCCCCCGCTGACCCGGGCGCGGCGCGCAGGCGCGGTGATCTGGGTGAGCACGGGTGGTGAGGCTCCCCGCGATCTCACCGCGCGCCGCTGCGGGAGGCGGCTGGCTCGTGAGCCCGTCGAGCCGGAGCCGGCCGCGCCGAGTTCACCGTGGCCGGCTGTGCCGGAACCCGCCTTGGACGGGGCAGCCGAGCGAAGCCCGACCCCGGATTGGCGGCCAGGGCATGAGCGCCGTAGCGTCGCCCGCGCGGCGCCGGTGGCTCGTGGCCCCAGGCCGCTCGCGCCCCACCGGGACGGCCACGGGCACCCGGGCGGAGTCATCCCTGGTGCGGCTGGCGGCATTCGCCCTTCTCGGCACCTTTGCCGCCGCCCACTGGTTCCGGCTGGTGGGCGACGCGTCTGCGGGCCGCATGATTGCCGCGGTGGCCGTGGCCACCGCGCTCGGCGCGTCCCTGATCGGCCTCGGGCGCACCGGACTCCCCCGGCCGGCGGTGCACGTGGCGGCGCTCGCCGGTGTGGTCGCGGCCGGCGCGCTCGCGCTGGTGGTCACCGGGCTGCCCGCCCGGCTCCTGCCCCCCGGCGCCTGGGACGAGCTCGGGGAGGAGCTGGACCGGGGGATGGCGGGCATCCGGACGGCTGAGTGGCCCTACGCCGGCCCGGAGGAATGGGTCGGCGCTCGTGATCCTGCTCGGTGCCCCTCTGCTGCTCACCGCGGCCGCGGCCCTCAGCTTCTGGCCCGTCCGCCGCGCCGCGACCCCGCTCCGCGCGCTGGGCCTGGTGGCCCTCCTGGTGCTCTATGCGGTCCCCGTCACCGAGCACGACCCGGGCGCGCCGTTGCTGAGGGGGTTCGTACTGCTCACCCTGGTGGCCGCCTGGCTGTGGCTGCCCCGGCTGCGGGGGCGCGAGGCGGCGGTGGCCGGCGCCGTCGTGGTGGCCGTGGGAGTGGGTGTCCTGCCGGTCGCAAACCGGCTCGACGCGGATGCCGCGCTCGTGGACTACCAGTCGTGGCAGTGGTTCGGCGGCAAGGACATCACCTTCGACTGGAACCACTCCTACGGCCCGCTCGACTGGCCTCGGGAGGGCACCACGCTGCTCAACGTGGAGTCCGAGAAGCCCCTGTACTGGAAGGCCGAGACCCTCGACTCCTTCGACGGCCTGCGCTGGCTGCGCACCGACTCCAACGAGCGCTCGGAGGCCGGCGCCGAGCTGCCGGACCGAACCCGACCCGCGCTGGCACGAGGAGTTCCGGGTCACGGTCAGATCACTGCGGACGGACTTCGTGATCGGCGCGGGCACCCCCGACGCAGTGATCGGAGCCGGAGGGGCCGTCACGGGCTCGGCGGACGGCACGGTGCGCCGTCTCGACGAGCCGCTGGAACGCGGGGACTCCTACACGGTGCGCAGCTACGTGCCCGACCCGGGCGCCGAGCGCATGCGCAGCGCAGATTCCTCGTATCCGTTCGACGCTGGACCAGTACACGCGACTCGATCTGCCCCTCGTCAGGGAGACCGCGCTGCCCGACAGTGAGCGCTACATACCCGGCGTCGACCGTCCGACCGTCGAGGTGCCCCTCTGGCGCGATGACCCGGCGGCCCGCCTCGAAGCCGGCCGGCTGCTCGCCGACTCCCCCTACGCCCAGACCTACGCCCTGGCTCGCCGGCTGACCGACGGAGCGCCCACGGTCTACGACGCCGTGGACCGGGTGCAGGACCACCTGCGGACGGAGTACACCTACAGCGAGCGCCCGCCGACTCAGGCCTATCCGCTCGAGGCGTTCCTGTTCGAGGACAGGATCGGCTACTGCCAGCATTTCTCGGGAGCGATGGCGCTGATGCTGAGGATGTCGGGCATTCCGGCCCGGGTGGTGTCCGGCTTCTCGCCAGGGTCCTTCAACAGCGAGACCGGAGAGTTCCGCGTGCGCGACCTCGACGCCCACTCGTGGGTGGAGGTGTACTTCACCGACATCGGCTGGGTCACGTTCGACCCCACGCCACAGGCGTCGCCCGCCGATCGCGCCGGGCGAGGCCCGGAGGCCGAGCCGCTGAACATCCCGGGCGGCGGGGCGACCAGCCTGGGCGACGGCGCCGCACCGATCCCCGGCCGCGGCGCCGACCCGAGCGCCGTGGCTGGAGGGGGAGCCGCCGCCGACGAGGGCGGCCCGCTGGCGCTGGCCGTGGTACTGGCGCTCTTCGTGGGCGCCGGGGCCGCCGCTGTGCTGCTGCGCCGGCGCGCGCGGCGCGGCGCACCGCTGGGGCCGGCTGAAGCCGGACTGCGCGAGCTCCAGCGCGCGCTGCCCCGGCTCGGCTGGTCCCTCGGCCCCGGCACCACCCTCCTGGAGCTCGAACGCCGGTTGGCCCGTGCCGCCGGCCCCGAGTCGGCCGGGTACGTCGCGCGCCTGCGAGACGGACGCTTCTCGCCGCACGCCGCCCGCCCGCCCGGCCGCGCCCAACGGGCCGCGCTGCGGCGCGAGCTGACGGCCTCCGGCGGTCTGCGTGCCAGGTTGCGCGGCTTCCTCGCACTGCCCCCGGGGGCCCGCCGGTTTCTTAGCGCGCATTTAGGGCCCGGGCCTAAAACTCAAGACATGAGCCCCAGCCCGCAGCACCAGATCTACCGTCCTTGCCGGCCTCCTCGGTGGCTTGGTCGTCCTCGTGATCGGAGCCGTGCTGATCTCCACCGACGTGATCGACACGGGTGACACCACCCGCCAGGTCGTGAGCGAGCCGGTCGTGAGCCGGCCCGCATCCAACGACTCCGGCGACGCCCGCTCGGTGGCCGACATCTTCGAGGAGG
The DNA here is from genome assembly GCA_963825475.1 of uncultured Thermoleophilaceae bacterium. Classification (GTDB taxonomy): domain Bacteria; phylum Actinomycetota; class Thermoleophilia; order Solirubrobacterales; family Thermoleophilaceae; genus JAAYBF01. The sequence continues at coordinate 62,746 of CAWGTC010000001.1, forward strand.
AGGGCCGCGGAGTCGTGTTCGTGCAGGCCGACGGCGTCAGCTCGGACTCGCCCTTCGGCGAGGGCGGTCAGGGCACGGCCACCGGCTCGGGCTTCCTGGTCGACGACGACGGAACTATCCTCACCAACGCCCATGTCGTGGCGGGCTCGGACGACGTCACCGTGAGCTTCGAGGACGACAAGGGCAACGAGATCAAGGCCGAGGTCAAGGGCCGCGACGTCGACACCGACCTCGCAGTGCTCAAGATCGACCCCGAGGAGGCGAAGGGCGTGTCGCCGATCCCGCTGGGCGACTCCTCCGACGCACAGGTCGGCGACCCGGTGATCGCCATCGGCAACCCCTTCGGCTTCACCCGCACGGTCACCACCGGGATCGTCTCGGCGGTGCAGCGCCGCATCGACGCGCCCAACGACTTCTCGATCGGCAACGTGATCCAGACCGACGCCTCGATCAACCCCGGGAACTCGGGTGGCCCGCTGCTCGACGCGCAGGGCCGCGTGATCGGGATCAACGCCCAGATCGCCACGGGTGGCTCGGCGAGCTCGGTGGGGATCGGCTTCGCCATCCCGGTGAACACCGCCAAGGATGTGCTGCCCCAGCTCGAGAAGGGCGGCGAGATAAAGCGCGGCTACCTCGGTGTTCAGGCCGCCGACGTGAGCGAGGCGGTGGCCAGAGAGCTCGACCTCCCGGTCGAGGAGGGCGCTCTGATCCAGGAGGTCGTGGAGGGCGGGCCCGCCGACCGCGCCGGCCTCAGGGCCGGTCGCCGGCCCACCAGCGGCGGCCTGTCCGCAGGAGGCGACGTGATCGTGGCCATCGACGGCGAGAAGATCGAGAACTCCACCGACCTGGTGGCGGCGATCGAAGGGCTCGACCCCGGCCAGGAGATCGAGATCGAGCTCTACCGGGGCGACGAGAAGCAGACCGAGACCGTGAAGCTGGGCGAGCGTCCGGACGAGGTGGCGCAGAGCCCGAGCCTGCCGTAGGGCTCGGAGTCGCTGGTCGCTGGACGCTGGTCGCTGGGAGAGACGCCAGGGCTCAGAGCCCGTGCTGGTCGCCAGCGACTAGCCGCTAGCCACTAGCGACTGGTTGCGCCTGCGACCATAAGAGGCATGACGCGCGTCAAGATCTGCGGCCTCACCAACCTCGGCGATGCCCGCCAGGCCGCCGAGCTGGGCGCGTGGGCGCTGGGGCTGATCCTGTGGCCCGAAAGCCCGCGCGCATGCCCGCCCGCGGCGGCCGAGGAGATCAGCGCGGTGATGCACCGCCGGGCCGGTGTGACGGGTGTGTTCGTGAACGCCACGCTCGACGAGGTGGCCCTGGCGGCCGATCGCTACTCGCTCGACATGCTGCAGCTGCACGGCGACGAGGGCCCGGCCTACTGCCGCGAGGCCGCCCGCCGCACCGGCTGCAGGGTGATCAAGGCCGCGAGGGTGCGGGGGGCGGCCACGATTCGCGAGCTCGAGCCCTTCCACACCGACCTGCACCTGCTCGACGCGCACGTGCCCGGCCGCCGCGGCGGCACGGGGGAGAGCTTCGACTGGGAGGTGGCCAAAGCCCATCCACGCACCGCCGGCCTCGTGCTCTCGGGTGGGCTGACCGCCGACAACGTCGGCCAGGCCATCGCCGCGGTGGAGCCCTACGCGGTGGATACGGCCAGCGGCACCGAGGCGGCCCCGGGGGTCAAGGACCCCGCGAGGGTGGAGGCATTCTTCCGCGCCGTCGAGGCCGCAGACCACGAGCGAGCCGCGGCGTGAGCACCTCGGGCGCCGGCAGCGCCCGCGCCCGCGAGCGCGACTTCGGCCCCTACGGCGGGCGCTTCGTACCCGAGACCTTGATCGGGCCCCTCGACGAGCTCGAGCAGGCGTGGCTCGACGCGCGTGCCGACCCCGACTTCCACGCCCAGCTCTCGCTCCTGCTGGCGGACTACGTCGGCCGTCCCACGCCCCTCTACCGGGCGCCGCGCCTGTCCGAGGTCACGGGCGGCACGGTGTACCTCAAGCGCGAGGATCTGCTGCACACCGGCGCGCACAAGATCAACAACGCAATCGGCCAGGCGCTTCTGGCCAAGCGGATGGGCAAGCAGCGGGTGATCGCCGAGACCGGCGCGGGCCAGCACGGCGTGGCCACCGCAACCGCCTGTGCCCTGATGGGGCTCGATTGCGTCGTCTACATGGGCAGCGAGGACATGCGCCGCCAGCGTCCCAACGTGGAGCGGATGCAGCTGCTCGGCGCCGAGGTCACCGCCGTCGAGGCGGGTGCCCGCACCCTCAAGGAGGCCGTCAGCGCGGCGATCCGCGACTGGGTGGCGAGCGTGGCCACCACGCACTACGTGATCGGCTCCGCGGTGGGGCCCGCGCCCTACCCGGCGCTGGTGCGCGACCTGCAGCGGGTGATCGGGGACGAGGCCCGCGAGCAGATCCAGGCGGCCGAGGGCCGCCTGCCCGACCGGGTGATCGCCTGCGTTGGCGGCGGCTCCAACGCGATCGGGGCGTTCGTGTCCTTCGTGCATGACGAGGAGGTCGGGCTGATCGGCGTGGAGGCGGCCGGCGAGGGCCTCGAGTCCGGCCGCCACTCCGCGCCGCTGACCACCAACGCTCGCGGGGTGCTGCACGGCGCGCTCTCTGCCGTGCTGCAGGACGAGCACGGGCAGGTGCTGGAGGCGCACTCGGTGTCCGCCGGCCTCGACTACCCGGGCGCGGGGCCCGAGCATGCGTGGCTGCGCGACGAGGGCCGGGTGACCTACGAGGCCGTGACCGACGAGGACGCGCTGGATGCGTTCCGGCGCCTGGCCAAGCTGGAGGGGATCATCCCCGCGCTCGAGCCCGCCCATGCGCTCGCGTGGCTGTTCGCCCATCCCGGCGATGGCATCGACATCCTGATCCTCTCCGGGCGCGGCGACAAGGACCTGGCTGAAGTGCTGGCGCGGGACGTGATCGCGGAGGCCTTCGCCGAAGGCTCACGGTCACGGTCGTGCCGCTCTCATGCCGTACCTGATGGGCGGCTACCCCGACCTCGACGCGTCACGCGCATGCTGCGTCGCGGCGGCGGACTCGGGCGCGGACCTGATCGAGCTTGGCGTGCCGTTCTCCGATCCGCTGGCGGACGGCCCGGTGATTCACGCCGCGGCCACGGCTGCCCTGGCATCCGGCGTCACCCCCGGCGACGTGCTCGGCGTGTGCGAGTCGGTGGCGGCCAGAGTTCCCGGTGATGCTCATGGTGTACGCCAACGTGGTGCTCCAGGAGGGGCTGTCGGCCTACGCGGAGAGGGCGGCCGGGGCCGGCGCGGCCGGGCTGATCGTGCCCGACCTGCCCCACGACGAGGCGGGCGAGCTGAGAGAGGCCTGCGACTCGCAGGACCTCGCACTCGCGCCGCTGGTGGCGCCCAACACCTCTCCGGAGCGCCTCGAGGCGATCGGTGAGGACGCCCGCGGGTTCGTCTACGCCGTCTCCCTGACGGGCACCACGGGCGAGCGTCCGCGCTCCGCCCGAGCTTCAGGCGATGGTCGAGCGAGTGCGGGCGGCCACGCCGCTGCCGGTGGCGGTCGGCTTCGGGATCTCCACCTCCGAGCACGCCAGCGCCGTGGCCGACGTGGCGGACGGCGTGATCGTGGGCAGCCGCATGGTGCGACGGCGGGCGAGGACGGGGCCCGCGGGCGTCGGCGAGCTGGTGGCCGAGCTGGCTCGCGCCCCGTGAGCGCCCGCTCTGGAGTGTTAGGGTGGCGCCGATGGCCGAGGCCGACGCCCCCGCGAAGAAGCCTGCGAAGGCTCCTGCGAAGAAGCCGGCCAAGCCGCGGCGCTCGGCTCGCGTAAAGGCGGTCGAGGAGGTCGCACGGTCGTACTTCGAGGCGATCACCGCCCGCGACGCCGACGCCGCGGCCGCCCACTTCCACCCGACGGCATCGACGACATCGTGCCGCTGGGCGTGTTCCGCGGACCCGACGCGGTGCGCAAGTTCTTCAGCGAGATGTTCGCCGCGCTCCCCGACGCCAGGATGACCGTCGAGCGGATCGTTGCCGACCACGACGTCGCGGCCGTCCAGTGGCGCATCGCAGGCACCTTCGAGGGCGGCCCGTTCCAGGGCATCGAGCCCACCGGCAAGCGGGTGGAGATGCGCGGCTTCGACGCGCTGGAGATCGACGAGGAAGGGAAGATCACCCGCAACACCGGCTACTACGACGGCGCGGCCTTCGCACGGGCCATCGGGCTGCTCCCGCCCCAGGACAGCGGGGTCGACAAGGCGATGCTCGCCGGCTTCAACGCGGTCACCAAGCTGCGCAAGGCCGTGGCCTCGCGATGATCGTCCTCGTAACCCTCACCATCGGCCTGGTCGTCTGGATCGTTGCCTGGGCGTTCGGCATCAAGGCCTTCGACGCCTTCCTCTTCACGGCGATCATCACCGCGATGGCCGCGGGCGCGCAGATCGCCAAGCCCTACGTGGATCGCATGCTCAGGCGCTCGCCCCCCGTGCCCGGCTCACGCTGAGCGCGGGATAGACCAAGCATGGCCCGAGAAGCAGGGAGCGACGTGTGCTTCAGCACGCAAGCGACCGATGACCCGGCCAGGCGCCGGTATACCCCGCGCTAGCCGAAGAAGGTCTCCGCTACGGCGTACTCCTCCGGCGGGACGAGGCGCAGCTCCGACACGGCGTCGCGCAGCGCCACCAGTTCGATCCTGTTGCCTTGTAGCGCCGGCATCGTGCCCCACCGGCCGGCCTCCGCGGCGTCGCTGGCCGCAACGCCGAGGCGTGTGGCCAAGCACCCGGTCGTACGCGGTTGGTGTGCCGCCCCGCTGCACGTGGCCGAGCACGGTCACGCGCGTCTCGAATCCCGTTCGATGCTCGATCTCGTGGCCCAGCCGCTGCCCGATCCCTCCGAGGCGGACGTGGCCGAACTCGTCGCTCTCGCCCTCGAGGGTCTCCATCGTGCCCTCTGCCGGGATCGCGCCCTCGGCCACCACCACGATCGAGAAGTAGCGCCCGCGGGAATGGCGGCGGCGGATCAGGTCGCACACCTTCTCGACATCGAACGGCCGCTCGGGCACCAGGATCGCGTCGGCTCCTCCGGCCAGCCCGGAGTGCAGCGCGATCCATCCTGCGTGGCGTCCCATCACCTCGACGACCAGGATCCGGTTGTGGCTCTCGGCGGTGGTGTGCAGCCGGTCGATGGCCTCGGTGGCCACGTGCACGGCGGTGTCGAAGCCGAACGTCATATCGGTGGCGCCGAGGTCGTTGTCGATCGTCTTCGGCACGCCGAGCACGGGCAGTCCCGCCTCGTCGTGCAGCCGAGCCGCCGCGCCGAGCGTGTCCTCGCCACCGATGGCGATCAGCCCGTCGAGGGCGAGCTGGTCGAGCCGCTCGCGCACGATCTGTGCGCCGCTCTCGCGCTTGAAGGGATTGGTGCGCGATGTCCCGAGGATCGTGCCGCCGCGAGGCAGGATGCCGGCGGTGGACTCCACGGTCAGCTCGCTCCAGTCGTCCTCGAGCGGGCCACGCCAGCCATCGCGGAAGCCCACGATCGCCATGCCCGTGCGCGTCGATACCCCTACGCACGATCGCGCGGATGGCGGCGTTGAGGCCGGGGCAGTCTCCTCCTCCTGTGAGCACGCCGACGCGCACGGAGGAAACTTAGCCTGCACTTGCGCCGCCCCTAGACTCGGCCACCGATGCGACACCGGACCGTCCAGGCGATTCTCTTGGCGGCCGGGGTGCTCTCCGGTTGTGGCGGCGGTGCTGACGACGAGGACACCCGGGTCCGCGGCGACACGCTCACCGTGTACATGAGCGTTCCCGCGCACGGTGTGTCCGCCGCGGGGGGAGAGGCGGCCACGGCCGGCGCGGAACGGGCTCTGGAGGAGGCGGGCGGCCGGGTCGCCGGCCGGCGCGTGAAGCTCGTGACCCTGCCCTCGACCCGCCCGGGCGACTCCGTGTGGGACCCGGGCACCGTCGAGGCCAACGCCAAGCGCCCCGGCGACGATCCCACCGCCATCGCCTACATCGGCGAGCTGGATCTCGGGGGCTCGGCCGTCTCGCTGCCGGCCACCAACCGTGACGGCGTCCTGCAGGTGTCCCCCGCCGACGGCCTGACGAGCCTCACCGGCACCCCGCCGGGCCGCCCTCGCGCGGGCCCCGAGCGCTACTACCCCGAGGAGGTGCGCACGTTCGTTCGCCTCGTGCCCGACGATCTCGAGCTGGCCGTGGCGATGCTTGGCGCAGCCGGTCGCCTGGGCGCCAGTCGGCCGGCCGTGGTGCACACGCAGGGAGTCTCCGAGCGAGAGCTGGCGGGCATGCTGGCCGACCGGTCACGCGCCGGCGGGGCCGAGCCGGTCGCCGTCGAGGTGCTGCGCGACGAGGGCGTGGCCGCCGACGTGGCTGAGGACCTGAGGGCTGCGGACACCGATGCGATCCTGCTCGCCGGCGTGCGGGGCCCGGCCACCAGCGCCCTCCTCGCCGTGCTGGCCGGCAGCATGCCTGCGGTGCCGGTGATCGCCTCCTCGGGCATGGCCGGCTTCGATCCCGGCGACCGCGCGCCCCGGCAGACCTACGTCTACACCCCGATCCAGCCTCCGAGTCGGGCGCAGTGCGAAGGCTCGGCGCCTGCTCACCGGCCTGTCCCGCAGCCGCGGGGAGGATGTGGGTCCCGAGGCGCTCAACGGCTACGAGGCCATGCGCCTGGTGCTCGACGCGATCGAGCGCGGGGGAGGCGCCGACACGCTGGCAGTCGTGCGTGCCGCGCTGGAGCCTCGCGGGCGCCAGTCGGTACTTGGGCGATATCGGGTCGAGCGCACAGGCGACGTCCGGGGGCTCCCGCTCTACGTGACCGCAGTCGGCGGCGGGTCCGTGCCGCGGGTGCTCGCGAGCCCTTGAGCCGGCCCCGTGGCGGCTCTGCATTGCGTTGCGTCGGCGATTGCAACTACTATGCGGCGCAAGTCTCACGATCACTTCTCTAGGAGGGAACATTTTGCGAGTACGGTGGATGGCATTGCTTTGCCTGTTCGGCGTGCTCGCCTTGGGCGTGACAGCCTGCGGCGAGGACGATGACGAAGGCGGCGGAGACGGTGGCGCGGCGGCCGGTGACACGCTGACGGTCTATTCGAGCCTGCCCCTTCAGGGCGCTTCGAGGCCTCAGACCACGGCGATGGTCGACGGCATCAAGCTGGCGCTGAAGGATCACGACAACAAGGCGGGTGACTTCAAGATCAAGTACGAGTCGCTCGACGACTCCACCGCTCAGGCGGGCGCCTGGACGCCGGAGGCGACTTCGGCCAACGCCCGCAAGGTGGCCAAGGACAACAATGCCGTGGCCTACATCGGCGAGTTCAACTCTGGAGCGAGTGCGATTTCGATCCCGATCCTGAACGAGGTCCCGATCGCGCAGGTGAGTCCGGCGAACACGGCCGTGGGCCTGACCTCCGACGAGCCGGGCGCCGATGAGGGCGAGCCCGCGAAGTACTACCCGACAGGCGAGCGCCACTACACGCGCATCGTGCCGAAGGACACGATCCAGGGTGCGGCCTTGGCCACGCTCATGGGCCAGGAGGGCTGCACTGCGGTGGGCGTCCTCAACGACAAGGAGGTCTACGGAGCCGGTCTCGCGCGCAACATCGTCGCGGCGGCCGAGGAGCAGGGACTCAAGATCGCAACGGACGAGGGCATCGACCCGAAGGCGCCGAACTTCCGTCAGCAGGCAGCGGCGCTGGAAGGCGACGGTGTCGACTGCTTCGTTTTCAGCGGGATCACCGCCAACGGGGCCGTCCAGCTGTACAAGGACGTCGCGGCGGCGCTTCCCGACGCCAAGCTGTATGGGCCTGACGGTGTGGCCGAGTCGGGCTTCGCCGATCCCAAGGAGGGCGGCATTCCCGCCAACGTGGCAGCGCGGACGAAGGTCTCCGTCGCCACGCTGGCGCCCGACGAGTACCCGCCCGACGGCAAGAAGTTCTTCTCGAGCTTCGAGGAGACCTACAACGAGCCGAACCCGGATCCGTACGCGATTTACGGATACGAGGCGATGGACCTGGTCCTCGACACCATCGAGGGCGCCGGGGACAAGGGTGGCGATCGCCAGGCGATCATCGACGCGCTGTTCGCGGTGAAGGGTCGCGAGAGCGTGCTCGGCACCTACGACATCGACGAGAACGGCGACACGACGCTCACCGACTACGGGATCTACGAGATCGACGGCGGTGAGCTGCAGTTCAGCGAGACGATCCAGGCCAAAGGAGGTTGATCGACTCGTAGTGACAAGCGGGGGCGGGCTGCGGCCCGCCCCCGGCTTTGTCCGGTTATCTGACTGAGAAGGCGGACACTTGGAAGCCGGAACCCAGGCAGCCCCTGTACCGAACGCCCCATCACGCGCACTGGACGTGACGCGACGCTTTTTTAGCCAGTACGGCCTGATCATCCTGCTGCTCATCCTGCCTGTCGCCTACGGCATCCAGGACGTCACCAACGACGGCGACCTGTCCCGTCTCGGCAACAACCTGGTGGCCGGACTATCGAACGGCGCCATATGGGCGCTCGTGGCGATCGGCTACACGCTCGTGTACGGCATCAGTCGAGCTGATCAACTTCGCGCACGGCGACGTGTTCATGATCGGCTCGCTCTCGGCCGCCGGCTTCTTCGGCACGATCGGCCTGACCGCGGCGACCGGCCCGTTCGGCCTGGTGGTGGGCCTCCTGCTCACTCTCATCGTCTGCATGCTGGCCAGCGGGGCCCTGAACGTGATGATCGAGCGGGTGGCCTATCGGCCCCTGCGAAGCGCCCCCAAGCTGGCGCCGCTGATAACGGCGGTCGGCTTCTCGTTCATCCTCCAGAACGTCGGGATCCTGTGGATCGGCGGGTCCCCGGAGGGGATCCCGGACCTGATCGAGGCCCAGAAGCAGCTCTTCGAGATCGGCGGCGTGACGGTCTCGCACGCGGATGTCCTCGCGCTAGGCGCGACCATCCCGCTGGTGATGCTACTCACCATTTTCATAACGCAGAGCCGCATCGGCAAGGCCATGCGCGCCACCGCCCAGGATCCCGAGGCCGCCCGCCTGATGGGGATCAACGTGGACACCACGATCTCGATGACGTTCCTGATCGGCGGGCTGATGGCGGGCGCCGGCGGCCTGATCTACGCGCTGTACCAGACCACGATCTGGTTCTTCCAGGGCTTCCAGGCCGGGCTGATCGCGTTCACCGCCGCTGTGATGGGCGGCATCGGCAACCTCCAGGGCGCCGTGCTCGGCGGGTTCATCATCGGGATCATCCAGCAGATCTCCGACAACCGCATCGGCGGGCAGTGGACGCCGGCGATCGTCTTCGCCTACCTCGTGCTGATCATGGTCCTCAAGCCCCAGGGGCTTCTCGGCGAGGAGACCCGCGAGGCCGGATGAACCTCAGAGAGCTGAAGCCCGTGGTCGCGGCTGCCGCGGCCGGCGTCGCAATCCTCGTCGGCCTGCTGATCCAGATGGACCTGACGATGTCGATCGTGCTGGCCGCGCTGATCGGCGCGAGAGTCTTCGCCGACGACCAGAAGGCGATAAGGATGATCAGCATCGGACTGGTGGTATGGGCGATCCTGCTGCCGCTGTTCCACGTGGAGGCAGGCGGCTTCATCGACGACGCCGTGCTCGCGCTGGCCTACGCGGTAATGGCGCTGGGACTCAACATCATCGTAGGCTTTGCCGGCCTGCTCGATCTCGGCTACGTGGCGTTCTTCGCCATCGGCGCACTCGCCGCAGGCTGGTTCATGTCGGGGTTCTTCTTCAGCGCCGATGTGCACGTGTTCGTGTCGGGCATCGCCTCGGAGCTGCCCGGCATCCACCTCAACTTTCTGCTCGTGCTGGTGATTGCGGTGATCATGTGCACGGTTGCGGGGATGCTTATCGGCCTGCCCACGCTGCGCCTGCGGGGCGACTACATCGCGATCGTCACACTCGCCTTCGGCGAGATCGCTGGGCGGCTGGTGCTCAACGGGGACGAGATCATGATCGGGGGCGAGAAGCTCACGAACGGCCGGCAGGGGATCACCCCGATCGACAAGATCGACCTGCCGTTCGCCCAGCCCTTCGAGTCGCTCAACCTGAGGCCCTGGTTCTGGCTGGCACTGGCGATGCTGCTGCTGGTTCTGTTCGTGAACTATCGCCTGCGCGACTCACGGCTCGGGCGCGCGTGGATCGCCCTCCGCGAGGACGAGGTGGCGGCCGCGAGCATGGGCGTGCCGCTCGTGAAGACCAAGCTGATGGCCTACGGCACCGGGGCCGCGTTCGGCGGCATGTCGGGCGCATTTCTTGCGTCGCTGTCAAACACGGTCAACGCCGACCAGTTCCAGTTCTCGTTCTCGATTTTCATCCTTGCGATGGTGATACTGGGTGGCCTCGGCTCGATCGAGGGCGTGGTGGTGGGGGCGATCGCGCTCACGTACATCAACTTCCGCCTTATCCCCGACGTACTCAACGACGTGCCGCAGAAGGTCGGTCTCGACTTCGACCTCACCGAGCTCTCGTTCGGGATCTTCGGCTTCCTGCTGGTGATCATGATGATCATGCGCCCGGAGGGCCTGCTCCCGGAGCGAAGGCGCAAGATGGAGCTCGTCGAACACGTGGGAGCCGGTGACACCACCGGTGTCGGCGGCGACGAGGCCGTCTACGAGGCACGCGGATGACCACCGATAGCCACCAGCCCCCGTCGCCGGCGGGCCCGAGCAAGGGCACTCATCTACTGCAGGCCGAGCACGTGACCAAGGCCTTCGGCGGGCTCGTCGCGGTCGAGGACGTGAGTTTCGCGATCCCCGAAGGGTCGATCGTGTCGATCATCGGACCCAACGGCGCGGGCAAGACGACCTTCTTCAACATGCTCACGGGGCTCTACAAGCCCACCGTCGGTCGGATCTCGTTCGACGGCAACGACATCACCGCCAAGCGGCCCGACCGGATCACCGCGCTCGGGATAGCGCGAACGTTCCAGAACATCCGCCTGTTCGCGACGATGTCGGCACTCGAGAACGTGATGGTGGGCCGACACGCTCGCATGAAGGCCGGGCTGTTCGGCTCGATCCTTCGGCCGCCGGGCGTACGCCGCGAGGAGCGCGAGGTCAGCGACCACGCGCGGGAGATGCTCTCCTACGTTGGGTTGGCCGAGGACCAGCACGAGCAGCTCGCCATCAACCTGGCCTACGGGGACCAGCGCCGGGTCGAGATCGCCCGTGCGCTCGCCTCCGGGCCCAAGCTCCTGCTGCTCGACGAGCCCACCGCCGGGATGAACCCGCAGGAGTCCAGGCGCCTCACGGAGTTCATGCGCAAGCTGCGCGACGAGAAGGGGCTCACCATCCTGTTGATCGAGCACGACATGCAGGTGGTGATGGAGGTGTCCGAGCACATCACCGTGCTGGACCACGGTGAGAAGATCGCCGACGGCGCGCCGGACGAGGTGCGAAACGACGAGCGGGTGATCGAGGCCTACCTCGGTAAACAGGCCGATGACGGAGCCGAGAGCTGATGGCCCTCCTGGAGGTTTCGGATCTGCACACCTTCTACGGGAACATCGAAGCGCTCAAGGGCGTCTCGCTGGAGGTCACCGAGGGCGAGATCGTGACCCTGATCGGGTCGAACGGAGCGGGCAAGTCCACGACCTTGCGCTCGATCTCCGGGCTCACGCCCGCCCGGCAGGGCTCGATCAAGTTCGACGGCACAGAGATCGCGGAGACCCCTCCGCAGGAGATAGTGCAGCTGGGCATCTCACAGTCCCCGGAGGGCCGCCACTGCTTCCCGCGCATGAGCGTGCGGGAGAACCTGGAGCTGGGGGCGTTCCTGCGCCGAGACTCGGACCGGGTGGGGGAGGACATGGATCGGGTCTTCTCCCTGTTCCCGCGCCTCGACGAACGCCAGAAGCAGAAGGCCGGCACGATGTCGGGAGGCGAGCAGCAGATGCTCGCCATCGGGCGGGCGCTGATGGCCAAGCCGCGGCTGCTCTTGCTCGACGAGCCGTCGATGGGCATCGCGCCGATCCTCGTCCAGCGGATCTACGAGACGATCGCCGAAATCAACAAGGGAGGCACTACGATCCTTCTCGTGGAGCAGAACGCCAACTACGCGCTCGATGTCTCCCAGCGCGCCTACGTGCTCGAGACCGGCAAGGTCGCGCTGGCCGACGAGAGCAAGTCGCTGCGCGAGAACCCCGAGGTGCAGAAGGCTTACCTGGGCGCATGAGGGTCGATCTGGCGGTCATAGGCGTCTCGGCTCTCTGGCTCACCTACGCCTGGCTGGCTTCGGCCATCGCCGCCTCGTATCTCTCCAACCGCAAGGGCTACGGCGAGAAGATCGGGTTGGCTTTCGGCCTGCTGCTGTCGGCTGCCGGGCTCCTCATCTGGCTGGTCGTTCCGGCCAAGCCGGACTCACGCTGGAAGCTGCAGGGCATGTTTGGCTCCAAGGGAAAGACGGTGGCCGAGGCGCGGGCCGAGCGCGAGGCCGCCGCGCGCGGTTGAGGCCCGAGGACGAGGGGCGCTACCAGCCCCTTCCGCCGATCACAGGCCTCCCGGCGTTCCTATGGCGCAAGCTCCCCCGTGCCGGCAAGATCGCGGCGACGGCGCTTGGGGTGGCGGCACTGGGCGCGGCGGCGGTGGCCACGCCCCAGATCATCGACGCCCAGCGCGACGCCGACGCCCGTGAGCGGCGCGGCGAGGCCCTCCGGCGCGAGCAGCGCGTCGAGCGCCTGCGCGCCCTGGTCGAGCCCCGGACCCTGCATGCCTCCGGGCCGCGCTCGCGCGTGCTGGGGAGGCTGCGCTCGGGGATTGCGGATGACGCCCGCCGCCGCACGGGCGCCCCCATCCTGCACACCAGCTGCGCGCGTCTCGACGCGTTGGCGCCCGGGCGTTCTGCGCGCCAGCGCGGAGTGAGGTTCCGGTGCCTTGCCGTGACTTCGGAGTTCGCTCCGGGCGAGGCCACCGTGGGCGGCTCGATCGGCTACCCATACAGGGCGGTGGCGGACTTTCGCACCCGGCGGATCACGTTCTGCCGCGTGTTCGGCGTGCCGGGCGAGGGCGGGCTCACGAGCCGCCAGCTCGTGACGGTTCCCGCGCGCTGCGGCGGGTGATCGGCCGCTATCGGCCCGTCGCGGAGCGGAGCGCGCGCTCGAGGTCGGGCTGGCGAAACTCGTAGCCCAGCTCCTGCAGGCGGGCCGGGACGGCGCGCACGCCCGTGGTCACGATCGACGCCATCTCGCCGTACAGCGCCTTGATCGCGAGCGCGGGAACGGGCGCGACGGCGGGGCGGTGCAGCACCCGCCCCAGCGCCTTCGAGAGCTCCTGAGTTGGTCACGGGCTCGGGGGCGGTCAGGTTCAGCGGCCCGGACGCCGCCTCGTTGCCGAGGCAGAAGACCAGCGCGCCGACGATGTCGTCGGTGTGGACCCACGGCACGTACTGGTCACCGCCGGCGACGGGCCCACCCACGCCGAGCTTGAACGGCGGCAGCATCTTCTCGAGTGCCCCGCCGTCCTCGGAGAGCACGACTCCCGTTCGCGTCAGCGCCACCCGCAGTCCCAGGGCCTCCGCCTCGCGGGCCTCGGCCTCCCACTCCACACACACCCGCGCTAGAAAGTCGCCGGCCGCGGGCTCGCTCTCCTCGACCCGCTCGTCGCCCCGCGGCCCGTACCAGCCCGTGGCGGACTGGGACACGAGCACCCTCGGGCGTTCCGCTTGGCCGAGGCCGCGCATCGCGGCCACCAGGTTGCGGGTGGCGAGAACCCGCGAGTCGCGGATCTCCTTCTTGGCGCGGTCGCTCCAGCGCTGAGCCACGGGCTCGCCCAGCAGGTGCACGACCGCATCCTGGCCCGACAGGGCGTCGGGGGGAGGCGGGTCGGACTTCGGCGCCTTCCACTCGAGTGTCTGGACTCCTTCGCCGAGCTTCTCGCGTGCGCCGGCGGCGTCGCGTGACAGTGCGGTCACGTCGTCCCCATGGTCGCGCAGGGCCGCGACCACGGCGCGGCCCAGTGTCCCGGTGGCTCCGGTCACGGTGACCTTCACGCGTTCACGACCTCCTATCGGACGGGTAGGGAGAACTCCGCGGTGTCGTCCGACGCGCGCACGGCGCCGGTGCGTTCCGCTTCCTGTGCTACGGCCCTGGCCACCTCGCGGCTCACGTCCCGGTTGAACACGCTGGGAATGATGTAGTCCTCTGCCAGCTCCTCGTCCGCCACTGTCGCGGCGATCCCACGAGCGGCGGCCAGCTTCATCTCCTCGGTGATCTTCTGCGCCCGCACGTCGAGCGCGCCGCGGAAGATCCCGGGGAAGGCCAGCACGTTGTTGATCTGGTTGGGGTAATCCGAGCGCCCGGTGGCCATCACCTTTGCGAACGGCGCCGCGTCCTCGGGCCGCACCTCGGGCTCGGGGTTGGCCATCGCGAACACGAACGGGTCCGGTTTCATTCGCTGCAGGTCCCGGGCGCTCACGATGCCCGGCCCCGACAGGCCGACGAACAGGTCGGTGCCCTCGAGCACGTCGGACGGGCGTGCCCGAGCGCCGGCCGGCGTTCGTGTTCTCGGCCAGCCACTGCTTGGGCGCGTTCATGGAACCGGCCTCGTAGTCGTCGCGACCGGCGTGGATCGCGCCGTAGCGGTCGCAGGCCACGATCTCGGTGATGCCGGAGGCCATCAGGATCTTGGCCACCGCCACGCCCGCCGCGCCCGCTCCCACCATCGCCACCGCGAGGCCCTCGAGCGGTCGGCGGCTCAGGCGGCAGGCGTTGATCAGCGCGGCCAGCACCACGATCGCGGTGCCGTGCTGGTCGTCATGGAAGACGGGGATGTCGAGCTCCTCCACCAGCCGCTGCTCGATCTCGAAGCAGCGCGGGGAGGAGATGTCCTCGAGGTTGATCCCGCCGAAGGTGGGGGCGATCAGCTTGACCGTCTCGATGATCTTCTCGGGGTCCTTGGTGTCGAGGCAGATCGGGAAGGCGTCGACATCGCCGAACTCCTTGAAGAGCATCGCCTTGCCCTCCATCACGGGCATCGCGGCCTCGGGCCCGATGTCGCCGAGGCCCAGGACGGCGGTGCCGTCGGAGACCACGGCCACGGTGTTCGCCTTGATCGTGTACTTGAACGCCTTCTGGCGGTTCTCGGCTATCGCGGTGCAGACTCGCGCCACGCCCGGCGTGTAGGCCATCGACAAATCGTCACGCGTCTTCACGGGGGCGGCCAGCCCGGTGTAGATCTTCCCGCGGCGGTGCAGCTCGAACGTGCGATCGGTGGTCTCGACCAGGTTGGCCTCGCGCACGCCCTGCACGGCCTTGATGACCCGGCCGCGGTGCTCGGTGCTCGCGCAGTCGATGGTGATCTCGCGCAGGGTCCCGGCGCCGCCGGCCTCAACGGTGTCCACGGCAACGATCGCGCCGCCGGCCCGGGTGATGGCCTGCGTGACCTTGCCTAGGGTCCCCGACTCGTGAGGAAGCTCGACCCGGAGGGTCAGTGAGAACTGTGCGCTGGGGGTGGCCATGGCGGGGGGCGGCCGATCATATAGACGCCCCGTGCCCGGCCCCGCGCCGTGTGGGCCGCCTCGTAGGATGAGCGGGTGGCCGCCGAGGAGTCCCCGCGCGAGCTGTTCCTGATCGACGGGAACAGCCTCGTCTACCGCGCTTTCTTCGCGCTCCCGGAGACGATCGCCACCTCCCGCGGCGTGCCAACCAACGCGATCTTCGGCTTCGCGTCCATGCTCGTGAAGCTGATGACCGAGTACGGCCAGAAGCCCACGATCGTGGCCTGGGACGCGGGCGACTCCGGCCGCAAGGGGATCGCCGCCGACTACAAGGCCGGCCGGGCCAAGCGCCCGGACCTCCTGCGCGAGCAGTTCCCCGCGATGGAGCCCCTCGTCGAGGCCTTCGGGTACACCAACGTGCGCGCCGAGGGCTACGAGGCCGACGACGTGATCGCCACGCTGGCCGCCAAGGCCCGCGAGCGTGGGGTGGAGGTGATGGTGGTCACCGGTGACCGCGACACATTCCAGCTGATCGAGGACGGGGTCCGGGTGATGGCCACCGGGCGGGGGATCACCGACACCAAGATCTACGACCGCGAAGCCGTGGTCGACCGCTACGGGATCGGCCCGGAGCTGATCCCGGACTTCTACGGGCTCAAGGGCGACACCTCGGACAACATCCCCGGGGTGCCTGGCATCGGCGACAAGACGGCCGCCCAGCTGCTGCAGCGCTTCGGCGACCTGGAGACCGTGCTCGCGAGCGTGGACGAGATCTCCGGCGCCAAGCGCAAGGAGAACCTGATCAACCACGCCGAGGACGCCCGAATCTCCAAGCAGCTGGCCACCTCGATCCGCGACGTGCCGATCGATATCGACTTCGACGGCTCGCTCGTCCGGGCGCCCGACCGTTCGCGTCTGCGCGAGACCTTCAGGGAGTTCGAGCTGCGCGATCCGCTGCGGCGGCTGGAGGAATGGATCGGCTCCAACGAGGCCGCGGCCCCCGCGATCGAGCCCTCTGCGGAGGTGTCGGCCCGGTCGCGGCGCGTGACCCCCGCCGCGCTTTCGGGCCTGGAGGGCGAGCACGCCGCGCTGGCCGCCACCCGGCCCGAGCCGCCCGAGGACCAGCTGCCTGGCATGGGCGACGAGCCCGTGCTGAGCTTCGCGGCCTACGCCGGCGGCGACGTGCTCACGGGCGAGGCGCCCGGCGGGTTGGAGGAGCTGCTGCGCGGCTGGGGCGAACGTCCAGTCGTGGCACACGACTGGAAGGCGATCGCCGCCGCCGAGGACCCCACCGTGGCGCCGCCGCTCGAACACGACACCCTGGTGGCGGCCTATCTCCTCGATCCCGCACGGCGCGGGTATCCGCTCGAGGACCTGGCGCAGGACATCGGACTGGGAGCGGGCGTCGAGGGCGGTGGCGAGCTGGCCGAGCGAGCGGTGCTGACCCGAGCCCTGGCCGAGCACCAGCGCGAGATCCTCGACGAGCTCGACCTCACCCGGCTTCTCAACGAGGTGGAGCTGCCGCTGGTCGACGTGCTGGTCGAGATGGAGCGCGCGGGCGTCAAGCTCGACGTATCTCAGGTGCGCAAGATCGCTGCGCGCGTGAAGGAGGAGGCGGCCGCGTTGGAGCGTGAGATCTGGGAGCTCGCGGGCGAGGAGTTCACGATCGGGTCCCCGCAGCAGCTCGCCCCGATCCTGTTCGAGAAGCTCGGCCTGTCGCGCAAGCGCCGGGGCAAGACCGGCTTCTCCACCGACGCCCGGGTACTGCACGCCATCAGGGGCGAGCACCCGATCATCGAGAAGATCGAGACCTGGCGAGAGCTCACCAAGCTCGCCTCCACATACCTGGACGCGTTTCCCGAACTGGTCGGGGCCGATGGGCGGCTGCGCACGACCTTCAGCCAGACGACCGCGGCCACGGGCCGGCTCTCGAGCACCAACCCCAACCTCCAGAACATCCCGATCCGAACCGAGCTGGGGCGCGAGATCCGGGCCTGCTTCGTGGCCGAGGATGGACACAAGCTGATCTCGGCGGACTACTCACAGGTGGAGCTGCGCCTGCTGGCACACATCGCGGGCGAGGAGGTGCTGAAGGAGATCTTCCGCCGCGGGGAGGACGTGCACACCGCCACCGCGCAGCAGATTCTCGGTGGGGCAGCGGATCCCGGCACGAGGTCGAAGGCCAAGATGGTCAACTACGGCATCGTCTACGGGCTGTCGGCCTACGGTCTGGCCGACCGGCTGCAGATCCCCCAGGACGAGGCGCAGGAGTTCATCGACCGCTATCTGGAGCGCTTCCCCGCCGTCAAGGCGTTCATCGACGAAACGATCGCCAAGGCCACCGACCAGGGCTTCGTGGCCACGAGATTCGGCCGCATCCGCCGTATCCCGGAGCTGCGGGCCCGCAGCCGGCAGACCCGGTCGCTGGGCGAGCGTCTGGCGGTGAACATGGTGATCCAGGGCACGGCGGCCGACATCATCAAGGTGGCGATGGTGCGCTGCCGAGCAGCGCTGCGGGACGCGGGCCTCGACACACGCATGGCGCTCCAGATCCACGACGAACTGCTGTTCGAGGGTCGCGAGGCCGAGGTCGAGGAGGCGTCGGAGATCGTGCGCCGGGAGATGGCCGGGGCGTTCGAGATGGACCCGCCTCTCGAGGTCGACGTGGCCTCGGGCGACAACTGGCTGGAGGCCAAGTAGATGGACAAGTGGGTCGCGGTGCTCGTCACCGTGTTCGCGGGCAGCCTCGTGGCGATGCAGGCCCCGATCAACTCGGCTCTCGGGAAGTCCGTGGGCACCTTTGCCGCGGCCTCGCTGTCGTTCGCGATCGGCCTGACGGTGCTGATCGGGATCACGCTGGTGGCGGGCAGCGGAGGCTTCAGCAACCTCGGAGAGGCAGGCGACCTCAAGTGGTACTACCTGACCGGCGGAGTGCTCGGGGCCATCTACGTGACCAGCGTGCTGGTGTCCGTGCGCACCCTCGGAGCCGGCGGTGTGACCGCGGCCACGATCGCGGGACAGCTCACGATGTCGGTCGTCCTCGACCGCTCCGGAGTGCTCGGGCTGGACGAGCGGGCGCTCACGCCGCAGCGCGTCACGGGCATTCTCCTTCTGGCGGCCGGCACCTTCCTAATCGTCCGGGAGTGAGTTAGACTCGTTTGGCACAATCTTGAGTCGAGGGGGAGCCATGGCCATCTCCAACGTTCGTGCCGCGTTTTGGGCGCTTTGCGGCGCCACCGTCGTTTTGTTCATCTTCTTCGCCGCGCTCGGCGGCGTCGACCCGGGTGAGGCCGAGGCGGCGACCATCGCGATCGCGGTAGTCGCCGTGGTGTGGACGGCACACGCCTGGCGGCGCCTGTTCGGTGACCGCGATGCGGTGATCCAGGCCGACCGGGAGCGCCGCGGCTTCTAGAGCTGTGCGACCGCCGCACGAGGCGCGGCGCGCCTGACCCGCGGCGCGGGCGGCGCGCCCACGAACTTCGGAGGGGCGATCCGCAGGTAGTGCTCGAACGACCAGTCCACGAGCGCGCGGTGCGTCATCGCAGTAACCAGTCCCCGCAACGGACGCGGGCGCAGCCGCGGGACCAGCCGCTGGGTGCGCAGCATCCAGCGGTACTTCCACTCGTGTGAGTCGCTGAACGCACCGTAGTTCCGCAACGCCTGCTCGCGAGTCTGGACGCCGGCCAGCACCGTGCGCAGCTCGCGCCCGCAGGCGATGCCGAAGTAGAGGGCGGTGCGGATGCCCTCCGCGGTGAGCGGCAGGCAGTGTCCCGCGGAGTCCCCGGCGAAGAAGATGCCGTCCTCGGCGGCCGGGCGTAGCTGGTGGGGGATCCAGTTGCCCTGGTATCGCACGGCGTCCGATCCCAGGTCCTCCGCCAGCGCCACCGTGGTGTCCTTCACGTGGAAGCGGGGGTCGAAGGAGCCCACGCCGATCCGCAGCTCGTCCCGGGCGGGGAAGCTCCAGCCGTATCCCGCCGGCACGTACTTGCGATCGATCCAGATGGCCAGGTCGTCGCTCTTCCCGCCCGGATGCACCTCCAGACCGCGGGACAGGGGGGCATCGGGCGGCTGGTAGCCCGCCGCGGCGGCCAGCATCCGGCGCCAGCCCATCCCGTCCACGATCAGCGGCGCGCTCAGGTCGCCGCGGTCGGTATGCACGGTGTGGCCCGTGCGGCCGTCGACCTTGGCGGTCTCGAACTCGCAGTCGGACTGCTCGAGCAGCAGCCGGCACAGCTCGCCGTAGTCAAAGGTCGAGAAGGACCAGGGCAGCGACCAGCGGACCGTGTCGCGTGGCGTGTTCACCACCAGCTCTTGGAAGGTCTGGCGGTGGGCTGCCATCAACCCCATGGCGTCGAGCCAGCTGGTGGGTATGCCGCAGGCCGAGGTCTGGCGTTCCCCGACCTCGTAACGGTCCAGCATCAGGACCCGCGCAGGAGAGCCGTCCGGGCGGGTGGCTCCCGCAAGCTCGCGCGCCACGGCGAGGCCCGCGAAGCTCGCTCCGCAGATCACCGCGTCGTAGTCGCCGCAGAGGGGAGTCCGCTCCTCTCCACGCTTGGTGAGTCGCCTCGGCATGGGCCGCAGGGTACCGAGGCGTCAGGGAAGCCGAATCCTCCGGGAGGCCGGGACGGATGAGGCAGGGATGCCGAATCCGTCGAAGCCGCTACATTGTGCGGTCGCCGTGCCCGAAGCCGCCACGCTTACACCTCCGACGCCTGTAGAAGGGTCCGACGGCCTCCTCATCGAGGTCGACGGCAAGATCGTTCCCAACTACGACGCCACGATCGTCCCCTTCGAGGAGGGCGACGTCGTCACGGGCAAGGTCGTGCGTATCGACCAGGACGAGGTGCTGGTCGACATCGGCTACAAGAGCGAGGGGGTCATCCTCTCCAACGAGCTTTCGATCCGGAAGTCGGTCGACCCGGCCGACGAGGTCGAGCTGGGCGAGGAGGTCGACGCGCTCGTCCTCACCAAGGAGGACCAGGACGGCCGCCTCCTGCTCTCCAAGAAGCGCGCCCGCTTCGAGAAGGCCTGGCGCCGCATCGAGGCCGCCGCCGAGTCGGGCGAGCCGGTCGAGGGAAGCGTGATCGAGGTCGTCAAGGGCGGCCTGATCATCGACCTCGGCGTCCGCGGCTTCCTGCCCGCCTCGCTCGTGGACATCCGCCGCGTGCAGAACCTCGACGAGTTCCTGCACCAGAAGATCGAATGCAAGGTGATCGAGCTCAACCGCTCCCGCAACAACGTGGTGCTCTCGCGCCGCGCGGTGCTCGAGGAGGAGCGCAAGGAGGTCCGCCAGCAGATTCTGGATCGCCTGCAGCCCGGTCAAATCGTGGAGGGCGCCATCTCCAACATCGTGGACTTCGGCGCCTTCGTGGACCTGGACGGCATCGACGGCCTCATCCACATCTCCGAGCTGTCCTGGAGCCATGTGAACCATCCGAGCGAGATCCTCTCGATCGGCGACACGGTGCCGGTCAAGGTGCTCGACATCGACCGCGACCGCCAGCGCATCTCGCTGGGCCTCAAGCAGACCCAGGAAGACCCGTGGCAGCGTGTGGTGGACACCTACAGCCTGGGCGACGAGCTCGAGGGCAAGGTCACGAAGGTCGTCACCTTCGGCGCGTTCGTCGAGATCATGGACGGCGTCGAGGGCCTCGTTCATATCTCCGAGCTGGCCCACCATCACGTCGAGAACCCGCGTGAGGTGGTCGAGCCGGGCGACACCGTGAAGGTCAAGATCCTCGAGATCGACTCCGAGCGCCGGCGCCTCTCGCTGAGCGTGAAGCGCGTGGCGGGCAACGAGCCGCCTCCCGGCACGGTTCCCTCCGGCGGCGGGGATCTCGGCGAGGTGCGCGACCTCGGCCTCTCCGACGACGTCTTTGCCGGCCCCGACGTGAGCGGGCTGGGCGATCTGCGGGCCACCGTCGAGGCACAGGCCGCCGAGCGCGCCGCCGCGGAGACTCCGGCTGCCGAGGAGGCGCCGGTGCCGAATGCCGACGATGTGCCCGAGGCCGAGGCGGAGGCGGAGGCCGATGAGTCGACAGGCGACAGTCGACAGTCGACAGGAACGGCGTCGAGTGAGGAAGCTCCTGTCGCCGAAGAGCCTGCCGCTGCTGAGGAGGCTCCTGCAGCCAAGGCTGCCGCTGCCGATGAGGCTGTCGCCGAGGAGGCGCCCGTAGAGCAGGCTGCCGGCGACGCCGAAGAAGACCCGGGCGAGCCTGCCGCTTCCTAGATGGCCGCGCCGCCGCCGGGGGGTGCAAGGGGGGGCGGTGCCCCCCCTTGATGGCCGGGGGGTGCAAGGGGGGGCGGTGCCCCCCTTGATGGAATTCGCGCGCGTCCCGTTCGTCGGCCTGACCGGCGGGCTCGGAGCGGGGAAGTCCACGGCGCTGGCCGCCCTGGAGGAGCTTGGGGCCGCAACCCTCTCCACCGACGCCGTCGTGCACGAGCTGCTGGGCACCGGCGAGTTGCGTGAACAGGTCGCCGGCCGGTTCGGAGCCGATGTCGTGCGCGACGGGGACGTAGACCGCGACGCGCTGGCGCGCAAGGTGTTCGAGTCGGGTGAGGCCCGCGAGTGGCTCGAAGGGCTGCTGTGGCCCCGGGTGGGAGAGCGCGTGGTGGCCTGGCGCACCGACGTCGAGGCGATCGAGCCGCCGCCGCCGGCTGCGGTCGTCGAGGTGCCGCTGCTCTTCGAGGCGGGCATGGAGGCAGGCTTCGACCACACGATCGCCGTCGTGGCCGACGAGGCGGTGCGCGCGGAGCGAGCCGGATCGCGGGGACATCAGGCCGTCGAAGCGCGGACCGGGCGCCAGATGACCCAGCACGAGAAGGCGCAGCGTGCGGACTTCGCGGTGCGAAACGATGGCACGCCGGGGGAGTTGAGGGCAGAGTTGTCCCGAATCCTTGCCACGATCAAGACGTAGGAAGTGGCTTCAACCACACATAGCCGATCACGGTCGCGCAGCGCCGCGGCTACGCGCAAGCCCCCCGCCCGGCGGGCGCGTGCCCGGATGCGCCGCCGCCGGCGCATCGCGGCCGTGGTGCTCGCCGCCATCGTGGGAGCCGGGGCGGCCGCCGTGGTTGCCGGCGTGGGCCCGCTCGGCGATGCGGTGCGCGAGATCACGCTGCCGCTGCAACACGAGGACATCATCCGCCAGCAGGCCGCCGACAAGGATCTCGACCCGGCCCTCATCGCCGCCGTGATCTACGAGGAGTCACGGTTCCGCGACCAGACCTCGCACGCGGGGGCGCGCGGGCTCATGCAGGTCACCCCGGAGACGGCCGACCTGATCGCACGGGAGTCCGGAGGCACGGCGTTCACCCAGGAGGACCTCGCCACCCCGCAGGTCAACATCTCCTACGGCTCCTACTACCTGCGCTACCTGCTGGAGCGCTACGACGACGACGTCGAGCTGGCGGTGGCCGCCTACAACGCGGGCCCAACGCGAGCGGACGCTTGGGTGCAGGAAGCCGGCGGCCTCGACGACTTCGACGCAAGCGATCACATCTCGTTCCCGGAGACGCGCGCGTACGTGGAGAACGTGCTGGAGCGCCAGGCGGAGTACCGCAAGAACTATGCGGAGGAGCTGGGGCTCTGAGTCGCTGGTCGCCAGGCGCTGGTGGCTAGGACCACTTTCGCGGCCGTTCCCAGCGACCAGCCGCTAGCCACTGGCGACTCAGACGGCTGCTAGCTTCAAACGGTGCCTCCCTTCAGGGTGAACGCCGCATATGACCCGGTGGCCGACCAGCCGGCCGCGCGCGACTACCTGGCCGCCGGAGTCGAGGCCGGAGACCGCTTCCAGACGCTTCTGGGCGTTACCGGCTCGGGCAAGACGGCCACGATGGCCTTCGCCATCGAGAAGCTCCAGCGCCCCACGCTGGTGATCGCTCACAACAAGACGCTGGCCGCCCAGCTGTGCAACGAGTTCCGGGAGTTCTTCCCCGACAACGCGGTCGAGTACTTCGTCTCCTATTACGACTATTACCAGCCCGAGGCGTACGTCCCTGCGCAGGACCTCTACATCGAGAAGGACTCCTCGATCAACGAGGAGATCGAGCGCCTGCGCCACGCGGCCACGGCCGCCCTCTTCGGGCGCCGGGACACGATCGTGGTGGCCAGCGTCTCGTGCATCTTCGGCCTCGGCTCGCCCGAGAAGTACGACCGGATGATGCTCCTGCTGAAGGCGGGGGACACCGTGGATCGCGACGAGGTGCTGCGCAAGCTGGTGGACATCCAGTACTCGCGCAACGACCAGGTGCTCGGCCGAGGCACGTTTCGTGTTCGCGGCGAGACCCTCGAGGTGTTTCCCGCCTACGCGGAGACCGCCTACCGCGCGGTGCTCTTCGGCGACGAGGTGGAGCAGCTGCAGGAATTCGACCCGCTCACCGGCGAGGTGCTCTCAGAGCTGGAGCACATCGGCGTCTGGCCCGCAACGCACTACGCCACCGACCGGGACACGATCGAGCGTTCGGTCGGCGAGATCCGCGACGAGCTCGAGGCCCGCACCAAGGAGCTGGAGGCGGAGGGCAAGCCGCTCGAGTCCCACCGCCTGCGCCAGCGCACCCAGTTCGACATGGAGATGCTGCGCGAGCTCGGCTTCTGTAACGGGATCGAGAACTACTCGCGGATCCTGGACGGCCGCGCTCCGGGCGCCCGTCCCTACTGCCTGCTCGACTTCTTCCCCGAGGACTACGTCTGCTTCATCGACGAGTCGCACCAGACGGTGCCTCAGATCGGCGGCATGTACGAGGGCGACCGCTCGCGCAAGCAGACCCTGATCGACTTCGGCTTCCGGCTCCCGAGCGCGCTCGACAACCGGCCCCAGACCTTCGACGAGTTCCTCCAGGTGGTGCCGCAGATGGTGTTCGTGTCCGCCACGCCGGGGGAATACGAGCGCACCCACTCCTCCAACGTGGTCGAGCAGATCGTGCGCCCCACCGGCATCGTCGACCCCGAGGTCGACGTGCGTGAGACCACCAACCAGATCGACGACCTGATGAACGAGATCCGTGCCCGCACCGACGCCGGCGAGCGCACGCTGGTCACCACCCTCACCAAGAAGATGTCCGAGGACCTCACCGACTACCTGATGGAGTACGGCGTGCGGGTGCGTTACCTGCACTCGGAGATCGACACGCTCGAGCGCATCCAGATCATCCGTGAGCTGAGGCTGGGCGAGTACGACGTGCTCGTGGGCGTCAACCTCCTGCGAGAGGGCCTCGACCTGCCCGAGGTCTCACTGGTCGCGATCCTCGATGCCGACAAGGAGGGCTTCCTGCGGGGGGAGACCTCGCTGATCCAGACGATCGGCCGGGCGGCTCGGAACATCCGCGGCAAGGTGATCATGTACGCCGACAAGGAGACGCAGGCGATGCGGGTGGCGATCTCGGAGACCGATCGCCGCCGCGCGATCCAGGTCGCCTACAACGAGGAGCACGGCATCACGCCGGCCAACATCCAGAAGGGCGTTTCGGACATCGCGGATTTTCTCGCCGTCGAGTCCAAGGTGCCCGGGGGCCGAGGGCGCCGCAAACGTTCCGCCGACGAGGAGAGCATGTCCGCGGAGGACCTGTCCAGGACCATGATCGAGCTCGAGGAGGAGATGCTGGCGGCCGCCGACGACCTCCGGTTCGAGTACGCCGCCAAGCTGAGGGACGAGATCAAGGCTCTCCGGCGCGACCTCGACGCGCTAGAGGCCGGGACCTGAACGCCGGGCGGCCCCACGGCCGCACGATCTTGGTTAGTCTGAACGCCCCAAGGCACGGGACAACCTAGTAAGGGGATAAGTTGGAGCTCGAGCGACACGAGATAGAGCGGACAGATTTCGCGCAGGCGCGGCGCGGGTACGACCCCGAAGAGGTGGATCGCCACCTCGCGGAGCTCGCCGAGGCCGTCGACGAGCTCAAGCGGGCTCAGGCCCAGGGCCCGCCGTCCTCCGGCGGTGGTGGGCTCGCGGGAGCGGCTGCCGAGCAGGTACGCGTGATCGTCGCGGCCGCCGAGGGCAGTGCCGCCGAGATCGAGCAGAGCGCGCGCGCGGAGGCCGACAGCGTCACCAGCGACGCCAAGCGCCAGGCCGAGCAGGACCGCAACTCCGCTCTCGCCGAAGCCGAGCGCACGCGCAGCGAGGCCGCCGCCGCCGCTCAACAGACCCGCGAGAAGGCGGAGTCGGACGCCGCCGGCCACGTGGCCCGGGTGCAGGAGGCCACGTCGGCGATGCGCACCCGAGCCGACGCCGTGCAGAACGACCTCGGCGGCCTGGTGGAGGAGCTGCGCTCCACCATCAACGACGTCGTGGAAAGGGTCCGCACCAATGCCGGGTCGCTCGAGACCGAGCTCGAAGGCATCAAGGCCGGGCTCTCGGATGTCCGCCAGGCCGTTCCCGCGCCGGAGCCCGAGCCCGCCGGCGACGAGCCCGACGCCCCGGTCGAGGAGGAGGCGGACGCTGAGGCGGCCGAGCCCCTCACGGCCCACGAGGAGGACGCAGAGCCCGCCGAGACCGCTGCCGACGAGGTCGAGCAGGCGCCCGCCGAGGACGACGTGTCCGACGACGCAGAGGAGACCGCCGAGCAGCCCGAGGCGGTGCAGGAGGCCGAGCCCGAGCCCGAGCACGCCGGCGGACGCTCGACCGATGGCGCCGAGGGAGCCCGGCTGATCGCCCTCAACATGGCACTCAACGGCACCCCGCGAGACGAGACATCCCGCTATCTCGAGGAGAACTTCGACCTCGACGACCGCGAGACGATCCTCGACGAAGTGTATGCCAGAGTGGGCGGCTAGCCCGAACAGACGTTCGCTCCGAGTCTGTCTCTAGACTCGTTTATGTGAAGTCCGAGAAGCGAGTTCCGAGCGACGAGATCGTCGTCTCGGGGGCCCGCGAGCACAACCTGAGGGACCTTCACCTCAGGCTGCCTCGCAATGCCCTCGTTGTGATCACCGGCCTGTCCGGGTCGGGCAAGTCCAGCCTGGCCTTCGACACGATCTACGCCGAGGGCCAGCGCCGCTACGTCGAGTCGCTGTCGGCCTACGCCCGCCAGTTCCTGGGCCAGATGGACAAGCCGGACGTGGACTCGATCGAGGGGTTGTCGCCGGCCATCTCGATCGACCAGAAGACCACCTCGCGCAACCCGCGCTCCACGGTGGGCACCGTAACCGAGATCTACGACTACCTCCGCCTCCTGTGGGCCCGGATCGGGCACCCCCACTGCTACAACTGCGGCCGCCCGATCGCCGCGCAGTCGGCCGAGCAGATCGTGGACCAGATCATGACCCACGAGGACGGGGTCAAGTTCATGATCGAGGCCCCGGTGGTGAGGGGGCGCAAGGGCGAGTACGGCAAGCTCTTCGAGGAACTGCGGGCCGAGGGCTTCACGCGGGTCAAGGTCGACGGCGAGATCCGGCGCTTGGAGGAGGACATCGACCTCGACAAGAAGTACAAGCACGACATCGCTGTGGTGGTCGACCGGCTGGTCATGCGGCCCGACCTGCGCAAGCGGCTGGCCGACTCGATCGAGACGGCGGTGGCACTGGCCGAGGGGATGGTCGACGTGGAGATGGTGGAGGGAGGCGAGGTGCAGACCTACTCCGAGCGCTTCGCATGCCTGCACTGCGGCACCTCGATGCCCGAGCTCGAGCCGCGGATGTTCTCCTTCAACTCCCCGCACGGCGCCTGCCCGCGGTGCACGGGGCTCGGGTCGCAGATGGAGATCGACCCCGAGCTGATCGTTCCCGACCCGTCGCTGTCGCTGGGCGAGGGAGCGATCCTGCCGTGGTCCACCAGTGCCTCCAACTACTACGAGCAGATGACCCAGGCGATCGCCGAGAAGTGGGAGATCGACATGGATACGGCCTGGGAGGACCTCGACGAGGAGGTGCGCGACACCTTCCTATACGGCACGAACGGCGACCGCATCTATGTCTCCTACCGCAACCGCTACGGGCGCAAGCGCTCGTACATGACGCGCTTCGAGGGGATCGTGAACAACCTCGAGCGCCGCTACCGGGAGACCGACTCCGACTACTCGAGGGAGAAGATCGAGGAGTACATGTCGGTCCGGCCCTGTCCGGACTGCCACGGCGCCCGCCTGCGGCCCGAGAGCCTGGCCGTGAAGGTGGCCGGGCTGGGTATCAACGAGCTCACTGCGCTTTCGGCCCGGCGGTCGATCGAGTGGTTCGAGACCCTCGAGCTCGGTGACACCGAGCGTCAGATCGCGCGGCTGATCCTGCGCGAGATCGACGAGCGGCTGCGCTTCCTCGACAACGTCGGAGTCGGGTACCTGTCGCTGGCGCGAGCCGCGGCCACCCTGTCGGGCGGGGAGGCGCAGAGGATCCGGCTGGCCACCCAGATCGGGTCCAGCCTGGTCGGGGTGCTCTACATCCTCGACGAGCCGTCGATCGGGCTCCACCAGCGCGACAACGCGCGCCTGATCGGCACCCTGGAGCGCCTGCGCGACCTCGGCAACACGGTGATCGTGGTCGAGCACGACGAGGGCACGATGCGGGCGGCCGACCACGTCGTCGACCTCGGCCCCGGCGCCGGCGAGCATGGCGGGTACCTGGTGGCCGAGGGCACCGTCGAGGAGATCATGCAGGTGCCGGCGTCGGCCACCGGCCAGTTCCTTTCGGGCGCCCGCGAGGTCCCGATCCCGCGCCGCCGCCGGCGGCCCTCGGGCTACGTGCAGATCGAGGGCGCCTCGCAGAACAACCTCCGCGACGTGGACGTGAAGGTGCCGCTTGGCACCTTCTGCTGCGTCACCGGCGTGTCCGGGTCGGGCAAGTCCACGCTGGTCAACGAGGTGCTCCACAAGGCCGCCGCCAACAAGCTGCACCGGGCCAAGCAGCGGCCCGGCGCGCACCGGCGGGTCACGGGCCTTGACCAGATCGACAAGATCATCAACATCGACCAGTCGCCGATCGGGCGCACCCCGCGCTCCAACCCGGCCACCTACATCGGGCTGTTCGACCAGATCCGCGATCTGTTCTCGCGCACCCAGGAGGCGCGGGCGCGGGGCTACAAGCCCGGCCGTTTCTCCTTCAACGTCAAGGGCGGACGCTGCGAGGTGTGCCGCGGCGACGGCCAGATCAAGATCGAGATGCACTTCCTGCCCGACGTCTACGTGCCGTGCGAGCAGTGCCACGGAAAGCGCTACAACCGCGAGACCCTCGAGGTCCGGTTCAAGGGCAAGACGATCGCGGACGTGCTCGACATGACGGTCGAGGAGGCGCTCGACTTCTTCCAGCACGTGCCGAAGATCAAGCGGCGCCTGCAGGCACTGCACGACGTCGGCCTGGACTACATCCGCCTCGGCCAGCCGGCCACCACGCTCTCAGGCGGCGAGGCCCAGCGCGTCAAGCTGGCCTCAGAGCTGAGCAAGATCGCAACCGGGCGCACGCTCTACATCCTCGACGAGCCCACCACCGGCCTGCACTTCGCCGACGTGCAGCGGCTGTTGGAGATGCTCGACCGCCTGGTCGAGCAGGGCAACACCGTGGTGGTGATCGAGCACAACCTGGACGTGATCAAGACCGCCGACCGGATCATCGACCTCGGGCCCGAGGGCGGCGAGGAGGGCGGGCTGATCGTGGCCCAGGGAACGCCCGAGCAGGTGGCCGCCAAGGCCGGCTCCTACACCGGGCAGTTCCTGGCCGAGATGGTGAAGCCGGCCGTCAGGGCCAGGAAGAGGCGGTCGCGACAGAAGGTCGCGGCGGCCGCCTGAGGGTCAGCGGGCAATCTCCGCCGAGAGCGCTTCGAGCATCCGATCGATCCGCCGCTCAAGCTCGGCCAAGTCGACCGCGAGCACCTGGGCCATCTCGGCGTTGGGGGTCCCGTCCATCGCCATGCCGAGGATGGCCACGTCCTCGGGCTCGACCAGCTCACCGGCGGAGTTGAGGAACTCGCGGCTCGGCGGCGCAAACACGTTGCCGCTCTTCGCGACCACGCGGATCGAGTCGAACAGGAGGTCGGCGGGCGCGCCCTTGTCGATCAGTCCGTCAGCGCCGGCCAGCCGCGCGGAGACGCCGAGTGCGGCATCGGCGTGGGCTGAGTACACCAGCACCCGGGGCGGCTCGGGCAGCGACTTCAGCCGGCGGCACAGCACCAAGCCGTCCTCGCCGGGCAGGTTGTAGTCCACCAGCGCCACGTCGGGCCTGTGGCGCATCTCGTGCATCGCTCCGTCGGACCCCTCGGACGCTCCCACCACCGTGATCCCGGGCTCGGAGCGCAACACGGTGAGCAGGCCCGCGCGCAGCGCGGGGTGGTCGTCGACGATGATCACCCTGATCACGACGCCGGGGCCGCCAGATGCTCGCTGGGAACCTCTAGCCGAACGCGCGTGCCGCCGCCGTGGGCCGCTCCGATCAGCAACGTGCCCCCGATCATCTCCGCGCGGTCGGCCATCGACTGGAGGCCGTGGGAGTTCGCGCCGCCCTTGTCGGCGAGTCCGCGTCCGTCGTCGACCACCGTTGCCGCCAGCCGTTCGTCGTCCATGACCACGCTCGCTCGCACCTCGCTCGCACCGGCGTGCCGGACGGAGTTGGACATGGCTTCGCTGACCACATGAAACACGTGCGCAGCGACGGGCGGGGGGAGCGGCCGGGTCGATCCGCTCACCGTGATCGGTATGCCTGCGACCCCTTCCAGCCTCGCCGCGCGCTCGCGAATCGCGTCGATCAGATTGCCGCCGGGAGGGTCCTCGCGAAGGCCGGTGAGGCTCGTGTTCATCTCGGCGGCCGCTGCCTCGAGCTCCCCCAGAGTCTGTTCGATGGCCTGCCGGGGCTGGCCGACGGTGCCACCGCGTAGCGAGCTCAGCACCAAATGGGCCGCGTGGATGCGTTGCTTGGCCGAGTCGTGGAGCTCGCGGGCGATCCGCCTCCGCTCGGCCTCGAGGGCGAGATGCTCGGACCGTCCGCGCTCGGCCTCCAGCCGCTCCAGCAAGTCGGCCGAGTAGGCCAGACCAGAGCCAACGAGCACGGGGAGCAGCAGGTGCGCGGCGAAGCTCTCGAGGCGGGGTGTGGTCTCGAGCGTCTCCCACTCGATGCCGGTGGTTGCGGCCACCGCGAAATAGCCGGCGGTGAACGCGGCCGTGAACGCGAGCGCGCTCTTCAGGCGAAGGCTGGTGGCGGGCAGAATCAGCGCGGTCAGGGCGAGGAGGTAGAAGGGGCTGCGCCACTGTTCGCCCGCGAGGATCAGCGCCAGCACAGCCACGCCGTCGGCCACCCACAGGGCGGGGCTCGTCAAGAAGGCTTCGATCCGGACGGCCGCATAGGTGGTGGCGGCGCCGTAGGTGATCACCGCTACCGCCAGCAGGCCGTCGTGATCGGTGAGCCGGTGCGCGAGCAACAGCAGGGCGGCGACCGCGGTGGCGGTCAGCCGTGCCATCACGAACAGGGAGAGCCAGCGGCTCGAAGGGCCGCTGCGCGGCGAGCCGTGCTGATCGAAGCTCACCATCACGATCGTGATGGTGACTGAATTGCGTTCCGGGAGCGACGGTACCGCTCAGGAGCGGCTGCGAACCAGTGAATCCGCGCGTCGTGACACGGGTCCAGGCACAAGCGGGGACAGACGGCCGCGGTTGCCGGCCACCCACGAGTACACCCGGTTCGCCGTCCCCGGCAGGCGGTCCGCCAGCCAGGCGAGTGCCCCCCCGCCCGGCAGCTCCGCCAGCACGATCGCGGCCAGGGCGCCGCCTGACACCACCTCTCGCCCTGTCCGCGCCAGGTGGGCGCTCGACATGCGCTCCCGCTCGCTCATGCCGTGCAGCAGCCACCCGGCCTCCTCGCTCTGAAGCGCGACCGGCCGGAGGCGCCGGCGGCGATCCCACGCCAGCACCGCGGCCAGGCTCGCGCGGCAGAATCGGCACTCGGCGTCGTACAGGATCGGGATGGGCTCCATCGCTGCGACGCTACACACCGCTGCGCTCTGGCAAGCTCTGCGCTGTGCCCGACGCGCTAGCCCAGGCTCGGCTCCACTTCCAGAAGTGGCGCTGGTACGAACGCAACTCCCTGCCGTGGAACCGCCTGGCGATTCACCGTGAGATGGCGCGCCGAGGGGCGTTCGCGCGCTGGCCGATCCAGGGCAACGTGCTCGAGGCCCTACGCGAGAGGCGGCTCGAGGTGGGGGAGGGGACCCTCTTCGAGCCGCAGGTGTGGATCACCGCGCCCGGCGATGCGCGCGTCCGGATCGGTGAGGGGTGCTTCTTCAATATCGGCGTCATGGTCGCGGCACACGAGCTCGTGGAGATCGGCGACCACTGCATGTTCGCCAACGGTTGCTTCGTGACCGACGCGTCGCACCGCTTCGACGATCCGGACATGCCCGTCACGTGGCAAGGCTTCACCGCGAAAGGGCCGACGAAGATCGGCGCCAACGTGTGGTGCGGCGCCAACGTGGTGGTCACGAGCGGTGTGACCGTGGGCGAGCGGTGCGTGATCGGCGCCAACAGCGTGGTCACGCAGGACCTGCCGGCGCGCACGATCTGTGCGGGCGCGCCGGCAAAGGTCCTACGCGAGATCAGTTACTAGCAGCTGACAATGAGGTGGAACGACCGGTTGTCGGGCGTGTTGTTGGCCGGGGTTGCGGTCCGCACGTCGACCGAGTTGGGGTTGGTCGGCAGGCTCGCAACCGAGATGAACCCGCTCCCCGGTCCCCCGGCGGCCGGATCCCCGATAGTGGCGCTGTAGGTGCAGCCCCTGACGTCCGATGCGAAGGTGACCGCATACCGGCCAGGGCCCGTGCGAAGGGCCGCGGCGCCGCCGCGCTCGCGCACGACCGCACCCGCGGCGTTCACCACGGCTGCTCTGGCAATGCCGTCGGAGAATGGGACGGTGCCGAGCGTCGACTCCTTGATCGCTCCGCCGCCGAAGCCGTCCGGCTTGGCTTCGTTGCCGCGAATCGACTTGTTCTTGATGTCCGCACCGGTGATCGAGTTGTTCTTGATCTCGCGGCCGTCGATCGCGCCCGTGGCCACGCCGTAGGACACGCCTCCGAGGGAGGCGAACAGCGCGATGCAGGAAATGACGAGAGCCGGCGACGGGCGCCGAACGAAGCGTTTCATGGGTGAACCTCCATCTCGGGTGGTTGCGTCCTCTTCGGGCGAATGCTCCATGAACCTGCCTCGCGCCCCGCAGTTGCGGTAGGCCTGGCCCTTATGGGTCCAGCTTGAGGAGCCTCTCGAGGTGCTCGCGCTCGTCCGGCGCCATCGTGTAGCCGTGCTCGGCCTCGGGGTAGCGCCGGGTGCGCACGTCCTCCGCGAAGGCGTGCACGCCGGCCACCATCTGCGCGCGGATGTCCGCGTAGCGCTTCACGAACCGGGCCGCGTGGCCGTCGTAGATGCCGAGCAGGTCGTGGAACACGAGCACCTGGCCGTCGGTGGCCGGTCCGGCGCCGATGCCGATCACGGGGATCTGCAGCCGCGGCATCACCAGATCGGTCACGTCGGACGGGATCGCCTCGAACACGATCGAGAAGCAGCCGGCCTCCTGCAGGCCGATGGCGTCACGCGCCACTTCGAGGGCACGGTCCGCGGTGCGCCCCTGGGAGCGGTAGCCGCCGAGCGCCGTCGCGGTCTGGGGCGTGAGGCCCACGTGGCCCATCACCGGGATGCCGGCGTCCACGATCGCTCGGGCGCGCTCGATGGAGCTGCCGCCCCGCTCCAGCTTGACCGCGTCGCAGCCCGCCTCCTTCACGAACCGTTGCGCTGTGGCCACGGCCTGCTCGTTGGACACCTCGTACGAGCCGAAGGGCAGGTCGCCGACCAGCATCGGAGTCCTCAGGCCGCGGCGCACTGCGGCGGCGAGCATCAGCATCTCGTCGACCGACACCGGCACGGTGCTCGGGTAGCCGAGCACCGTCATGGCGCCGGAGTCGCCCACGAGCACCACGTCCACGCCGGCCTCCTCCGCCACTCCCGCACTGGGGTAGTCGTAGGCCGTGACCATGGCGATCGGCTCGCCGAGGGCCTTCTTCTCAGCGAGCGTGGAGAGCGTGACCGGCTTGCCCTTTGCGGCGGGGGCCGTTGCGGTTGTGGACTTGGGACGCGCGCTCATGAGAGCAACTCCGCCACAGAATCGTCGATGGTCACGATCGCGTTGTCGGCGTTCACATGGACCACCTTTGGTTCGTAGGACTCGAGCTCCGCCTCTTCGTAGCCGGCGTAGGACACGACGATCACCTTGTCGCCGCTGTGCACCAGCCGGGCGGCTGCACCGTTGACCTGCACCTCGCCCGAGCCGCGACGCCCGGTGATCGTGTAGGTCTCGAACCGGGCCCCGTTGTCGATGTCGAGCACGTGGACCTGCTCGTGCTCGCGGATGTTGGCCGCGTCGAGCAGGTCGGCGTCGACGGTGATGGATCCGACGTAGTTGAGATCGCTCCCGGTGACGATGGCCCGGTGAATCTTGGATTTGAGCATGGTTCGTCTCATGGCGTCCCTCCCAGGACCTTGTTGTCGATCAGGCGGGCGCGGCCCACCCGGGCCGCGACTGCGAGGAGGGTCGAGCCGTTCACGCGCTCGACCGGGGCAAGATCGGTGATGGAGCGCAGATCGAGGTACTCGGGCTCGATACCCGAGCCGTCGAGCTGCGCCCGGGCGGCGGCCAGGACGGCCGTGGCGTCACGCTCGCCGCGGGCCACCAGGGCGTCCGCAGCCTCCAGCGCTCGGTGCAGCGCCGGGGCGCGCCGGCGCTCGTCCTCGTTCAGGTAGACGTTGCGCGAGCTCATGGCCAGGCCGTCCGGCTCCCGCACCGTCGGGCACACCTCGATGCGAACCGGGATGTCGAGATCGCGAACCATCCGCCGGATCACCAGCGCCTGCTGGGCATCCTTCTGGCCGAAGTAGGCAACGTCGGGCGCGACCATATTGAAGAGCTTGCACACGACGGTGGTCACGCCGTCGAAATGCTCGGCACCCCGGCTGGCCGGAGCGCCGCACAACACGTCGGTCAGCCCCGGTACCCGCACGACGGTGCCGAACCCGTCGGGGTAGACCTCCGCGACTGCCGGCGCGAAGAGCAGGTTCACTCCCTCGGCCTCGGCAAGAGCGGTGTCGCGTGCCTCGTCGCGGGGGTAGGCGTCGAGATCCCCACCGGCCTCGAACTGCGCGGGGTTCACGAACAGGGACACGACCACGGTGTCGCAGTCCTCGCGCGCCTGGCGCATGAGCGATGTGTGGCCGTCGTGGAAGGCGCCCATGGTGGGCACCAAGCCGATCGTCTGCCCTTCCCCCTGGGCTGGACCAGCGCGGTCCGCAGCTCGGAGACGGTGCGCAGCGTCCTCACGACGGCACGCCCTGGGCGGCCAGGGCCCGGGTGCGGGCCACGAGCGCGTCGAAGAGGGCGAGGCTGGCGGGCGCGATCTCGGCCACGGCCTCGCGCTGGCGGGCCACGGTGGCGTCGTCGCCGCGTGCCACGGGGCCCGTGAGGGCGCGCTCGGGGCCGAGCTCGGCCCAGTTCTCGACCGTGCTGCGCACGAGCGGCACCAGCAGGGCCCGGGCCTCGGCCGGCTCGAGGCCCGCCCCCGCCGCGACCTTCTCGGCGGTGGCCTCGAGCGTCACGAGGAAGTTGGACGCGATCGACGCAGCGGCGTGGTAGGCCGGGCGGTGCTCGTCGGCGATCTCGAAGGGCCGCATCCCGAGATCGCGCGCCAGGTCGGAGGCGAACGCAAGTGCGGCGGTCGTTTCGCCGCCCACGGCACAGCCCACCCCGGAGAAGGCTTCGAGGGTCTCGGCTCCGGAGAACGTCTGCAGCGGGTGGAGGCCGAAGGCCGTGGCGCCCGCGGCTGCGACGGCTGCCAGAGCGGTGGCGCCGCTGGTGTGGCCCACGAGGGGGGCGAGCCCGGCCATGGCCGCCGCGGCGGCGGGAATCTCGGCATCCGGGACGCAGAGCAGGACGGCATCGGCTCCGTGGGGAGGCTCGTCACGGCCGAGCGGGCCATGAGCCCGAACGCCGGCCTCACTGAGAGCGGCGCACAGGACCGTGCCGAGCCGCCCGCGGCCGACCACGGCGAGACGGGCGCCGGATCGCGCCCTGGGTGAGGGGTCTGTGCCGATGGGTGCCATGTCCGTTCCGGGTCCCGGCGGCGGGATGCCCGATCGGTTCTGGTCTCCTGCGGTCCACTCCCGGGGTCGGGTAGCGGCCGCTGCTCAGAGGATACCGCTTAGGCTCCCGATTGCCATGGGCCGCCCCGCCGCAGAGCGACGCCAGGAGCTGGTCGCCCTATTTCGCGA
Organism: uncultured Thermoleophilaceae bacterium; assembly: GCA_963825475.1. Taxonomy (GTDB): domain Bacteria; phylum Actinomycetota; class Thermoleophilia; order Solirubrobacterales; family Thermoleophilaceae; genus JAAYBF01. The sequence goes on from CAWGTC010000001.1 coordinate 98,402, forward strand.
GGTCCAGGCATGCACCCGATGCCCACTCCATGAAACGCGGACCCGGGTGGTGTTCGGGTCGGGCAACGCCGACGCTGATCTGATGTTCGTGGGCGAGGCGCCGGGATTCAACGAAGACGCCCAGGGCCTTCCGTTCGTGGGGAGGGCGGGCAAGCTCCTCGAAGAGCTGCTGATCGCCAACGGGTTGACCCGGCCGGACGTGTTCATCACGAACGTCCTCAAATCCAGGCCTCCCGACAACCGCGATCCCCACCCATCCGAGATCGAGACCTGCCGGCCCTACCTCCAGCGCCAGGTCGAGCTGATCGAGCCGCGCGTGATCTGCACGCTCGGAAACTTCGCCACCAAGCTGCTCACCGGCTCACCACAGGGGATCACCCGGGTACATGGGGAGCCTCAGCGCCACGAGATCGGCGACCGCCCCGTCGTGCTCTACCCGCTGTTTCACCCGGCGGCCGCCCTGCGAACGCCGAAGGTGAAGGAGCAGCTGGCTGAGGACTTCTCGCGGCTGCCGGCTTTGCTCGCTGCCTCTGCCCCGGTGGCCGAGTCGACGGTCGATACCCCATTGCGGGGCACAGGCGGTCGCCAGTCGACAGTCGCAAGGGCCGAGGCCGAGGCCGAGCAGCTGGGCCTGCTGGACTGACTTCGCCACACTTCGGGGCGTGATCTTCGAGAGCGCCGGCCCGGAAGAGACTGCTCGTACCGGCGCCGAGCTGGCCGCCCGCCTCCAGCCGGGCGACGTGGTGCTCGTGAGCGGAGAGCTGGGCAGTGGCAAGACCACGTTCGTGCGGGGCGCGTGCCGGGCGCTGGGGGTCGAGGGCCCGGTCACGAGCCCCACCTTCACGATCGGCCAGCTACTGCAGGGCCGGGTTGGGGTCGCCCACCTCGACCTCTACCGCCTGGGGTCGCTTGCCGGTGAGGATCCCGCCCTGCTCGAGGACTACCTCACGCCCGAGCGGGTCGGCTTTGTGGAGTGGCCCGCCGCCGCCGAGCCCGCCATCGCGCGCGTGGTCGCCCGGGTGCGCATCGAGCACATGGCCGAGGACCGCCGCCGAATCGAAGTGACCCCGTGAACGTCCTCGGGATCGACACCTCGACGGCGGCGAGTGCGGCCTGCGTGCTCCGCGGCGATGGCGAGGCCTTCGAATTGGAGCCGCCGGCGGCGGCCCTGGAGCAGGCCCCGGCCCACTCCCGGGAGCTGATGCCCGGGGTTGCGCGCTGTCTGGAGGAGGCCGGGCTGGGCTACTCCGATCTGGACGTCGTGGCCGTGGGTGCGGGTCCCGGCGCGTTCACCGGGCTACGCATCGGGGTGGCCACCGCCCGCGCGCTGGCGAGGGCGCACGGCGCCGATCTGCGCGCGGTGTCCTCGCTTGCGGCGCTGGCTCTGTGCATCGAGGAGCCGGTCGCGCTGCCGCTGATCGACGCCCGCCGCGGCGAGCTGTTCGCCGCGCTCTACGAGGACGGCCGGGAGACCATGGAGCCATTCGCTGCGGGTCCCGGAGCGGTGGCGGCGAGGGTGGGCGCCACCGGGAAGAGCCCGCTTGCCGCCGGAGACGGCTCGGTACGATTCCGAGAAGTCCTGGAAACGGCCGGCATCCGTGTAGCGGCCCCTGGATCGCGGGCCCACGTGGTGCGAGGGTTGTCGGTGTGCCGGTTGGCCGCCACGCTGCCGGACACACCCCGGGAGCCCGTCCTCCCCGACTACCTACGGCTCCCGGACGCCAAGCCGCTCTGAGATGACACAACCACTCGAGATCCGTCGCCTTACCTATGCGGACCTGCCTCAGGTCATCGCTGTCGAGCGGCGCGCCTTCAGCACACCCTGGTCCCTGGCGATGTTCGTGCTCGAGTTGTCCAAGCCCTCCGGGATCTGCCTGGCCGCCGTCCGCGGAGGGCGGATCGTGGGCTACATGGTCTGCTCGCGCTACGACGTGGTGTGGCACGTGATGAATGTCGCGGTCGACGACCGGCTGCGCCGGGAGGGGATCGCCACCGCGCTCATCGAGCGGCTGTTCTCCATCGCCGATCAGCCCGGCGAGCAGTACACCCTGGAGGTGCGCACGTCCAACGACGCCGCCATCAAGCTCTACGAGCGCTTCGGATTCCGGGCGGCCGGGCGGCGCCGGGGCTACTACCACGACAACCGCGAGGACGCGGTGATCATGTGGCGCACCGCCGAGGGGGAGTCTCAGGGCAAGACCGCCGAGACCCGAGCCGGCACAGTGGGGTGATCCTCGCGGTCGAGACGAGCTGCGACGACACCTGCGCCGCCCTGGTCGACTCCGGCGGTGCGGTGCTGTCGAGCCGGGTGGCTTCCCAGGGCCTGCTGCACGCGCGCTATGGAGGCGTGGTTCCGGAAGTGGCCTCGCGGCGCCATCTGGAGGTGGTCGACGCGGTGGCCGCCGACGCGCTCGAGGCGGCAGGCGCGGCGCTGGACGACGTGCAGTCGGTGGCCGTGACCCGCGGTCCCGGGCTGATCGGCGCCCTCCTGGTGGGCCTGTCGTGGGCGAAGGCGCTGGCGGCCGCTCGCGGCCTGCCGCTGACCCCCGTCGATCATCTCCATGGCCACGTGGTGGCCAGCACCCTGCGGCCCGAGCCGATCGACGCGCCGTATCTCTGCCTGGTCGCCAGCGGGGGCCACACCTTCCTGGCGCGAGTCGACGATCCGCGCTCCTACACCGTGCTCGGGCAGACACTCGATGACGCGGCCGGTGAGGCCTTCGACAAGGGCGCGAGGCTGCTGGGGCTTGGCTATCCCGGTGGACCGGAGATCGATCGACTGGCCAAGGAGGGCGACCCCGGGGCCTTCGACTTCCCCCAGTCGGCCCCCGGTGAACTCGACTTCAGCTTCAGCGGGCTCAAGACGTCGCTGCTCTACAGGATCCGGGATCTCGGGGATGAGGAGACCGGTCGCCGCAGGGCGGACCTGGCCGCCTCGTACCAGTCGGCCCTGACCGGGGCTCTGGTGGCCCGCGTGGCCCGGGCCGTCGGCACCGAGCGCCTTCAGCGCCTGGCGATCGGCGGTGGGGTGGCGGCCAACTCCGAGCTGCGCGAGCGGCTGGCCGGCCTCTGCGGCGAGCTTGGCGTCCAGCTGTGGGCCCCGCCGCCGGGCCTGTGCACCGACAACGCGGCGATGATAGGTGCGGCTGCGCGGTTCACCGAGCCGCTGGAGTATCCCGACTACCTGACCCTCGACGCCGCGGCACGCCTGTGAAGCTCACGCTCTACGGCAAGGCCGGCTGTTGCCTGTGCGACGAGGCCAAGGCCGCGGTGGACGAGGTCCGCGCGGAGATCGGATTCGACCTCGAGGAGGTGGACGTGTCTGTCGATCCGCGCCTGAACCGCGAGTACGGGGAGCGCATACCGGTGGTGGACCTGGACGGCGAGGAGGCCTTCGAGCTCGGTGTGGACGCCGCAGCGCTGCGGAACCTGCTCGGTACAGTGCACCCGTGACTCCGCTCGACCGCCTGCCGCCTCAGGCCCCTCCGGAGCACGTACCCCCCGAGCGGCTGTCGATCGGCGTGGCGGCGCGGCTGTCGCGCTACCTCCAGGTGCTCACGCAGGCCAAGAAGATGGGTAAGGGCACGATCTCCTCTCAGGAGCTGGCCGACTACACCCATGTGAACTCCACCCAGATCCGCCGCGATCTGTCGGGATTCGGCAAGTTCGGCAAGCGGGGGGTGGGTTACAACGTGGACTCGCTGGTGTCGCAGATCCGCAAGATCCTGCGCACGGCCGGCCAGCACAACATCGCGCTGTTCGGCGCCGGCCATCTGGGCCAGGCCATCGCGGGCTCGGACGTCTTCGCCGACCACGGTTTCCGGGTGGTCGCGCTGTTCGACACCGATCCTAGGAAGGCCGGCAAGAAGGTCAAGGACTCACTCGAGGTACGCCCGTTCGAGGACTTCCGCAAGCTTGTGCAGCAGGAAGAGATCGTGGTCGGGGTGATCGCCGTTCCCACCGAGGCCGCCCAGGCGGTTGCCGACGAGCTGGTGGCCAACGGCGTGAAGATCATCTTCAACTACTCCGAGGCGCTGCTCGCTGTGCCTCCCGAGGTGACCGTGCACAGCTCGAGCCCCGCGGTCGACCTGCTCTACGCGCTGTACTTCTACCTGGCCTGACGGTGTCCGGCTGATGCTCGACATGATCCGGGCGCGCGAGGTGTTCGAGGCCTCGGAGGACTTCACAGTCGGGCTCGAGGAGGAATTCGGCATCCTCGATCCCGGCACGCTGGCTCTCGACCATCGCTTCGAGGAGCTGCGCGATGCCGCACAGGCCGAGGACGACGTGCTGGCCGAGTCCGTGGCCGGCGAGCTGATCGAGTCCGAGATCGAGATCCGCTCCGGGCGGGGGGAGACCTTCGCCGACGCGGTCGCGCGCCAGGCCGACCACCGCGCACGGCTGTTCCGGCTGGCTGCCGGCCGCCAGGCGCTGCTCTCCGCCACGGGCACCCATCCCTTCAGCACCTGGCAGGAGCAGCGCGTGATCGACACCGATCACTACCGCCGTGTGGAGCAGGGGCTCAAGTACGTGGCGTGGCGCAACAACACCTTCAGCCTGCACGTGCACGTTGGCGTTCGTGGCGCCGATCGCGCGATCGCGGTGTGCGACCGTCTCCGGCCGATCCTTCCCGAGCTGCTGGCGCTCTCGGCCAACTCGATCTTCCTCGACGGCCGTGACTCCGGGCTGCAGTCCGCCCGCAGCCAGATCTTCACCAAGAGCTTCCCGCGCTGCGGGATCCCCGATGTGTTCGGCACCTTCGCCGAATACGCGGACTACGTCGACTTCCTCGTGCGCACCAAGTCGATCGTCGAGCACACCCAGCTGTGGTGGAGCGTGCGTCCCCATCACTCATTCGGCACGGTGGAGGTCCGGATCTGCGATGCGCAATCCACCGCCGAGGAGTCGACGGCGCTCGCGGGTCTGATCGTGGCGTGCGCCGCTCAGGCGGCCCTCGATCACGACGAGGGGGTTGGCTTCGCGCACCCCTCCCGGCGCCTGGTGGAGGAGAACTTCTGGCGCGCCATCCGCTACGGGCTCGAGGGCAGGCTGATCGACACCGAGCGCGGGGAGGAGTTCCCCGCGCAGGCCGTGGGCGACCGCCTGCTGGCCTGGACCGCCCCCGCCCGCTCGATGCTCTCCCTGGACGTGAGCCTGCCCGTTGAGACCGGGGCGCAGCGCCAGCGCCGGGCTCTGGGCGCGGGCGCTTCGATCGAGGAGGTCTTCGCCTCCGAGGTGTCGGAGACACAGCGCACGTATGCTGGCACCAAGGTGACCAGCTAGGTATGCACGACGAGATGAAAGAGCCGACCGAAGAGGAGCTGCGCGCGGCCCTGGAGGAGCAGATGCGCCACATCCGCGTGGAGGACGTGATCCTCCAGACGGTGGCCACGCTGGTCAACCTGGCCGCCCGCCGCCTCGGCCTGGCCACGGCGCCGGGGGAGGATCCCAGCGAGGAGCGCGACATCGAGCAGGCCCGGCTGGCCATCGAGGCCGTGCGAGCGCTCGTGCCCCTCAGCCCCGAGGAGCAGATGGCGCCCGTGCGCCAGGCGCTCACGCAGCTCCAGATGGCCTTTGCGCGCGAGACGCAGGCGGCCGGGGGCGGCGCGCCGGTCCAGCCCACTGCCGAGCCCCCGGCCCCCGACCCCGCCGAAGAGGAACGCGCAAAGGCTCGTTCGAAGATCTGGACCCCTGGGTCTTGAGTTCAGCGCCCGGTGCTCGCCCGGTCGGCGATCGGGCTGCGCGCCTCCCGGAAGCCGTCGGGATCTTCGGCGGCTCGGGCTTCTACCACCTCCTCGACGAGGTCGAGGAGGTGGCTGTCGACACTCCCTACGGACCGCCCTCCGCCCGCATTCGCATCGGCGAGATCGAGGGGAGGCGGGTGGCCTTCATGCCCCGCCACGGGGACGAGCACACACTCCCTCCGCACCGGATCAACTACCGGGCCAACGTCTGGGCGATGAAGGAGGTGGGCGCGACGAGGCTGATCGGGCCATCGGCCTGCGGCTCGCTGAAGGCAGAGCTCGAGCCTGGGACGTTCGTGATCTGCGACCAGTTCGTGGACCGGACCATGGGCCGCGAGGACACCTTCTACGACGGCCCGCAGACCACCCATGTGTCTGCCGCCGACCCCTACTGCGCCGATCTGTGCAGCACGCTGGCCCAGGCCGCCCGTGACCTCGACATCCCGGTTGTGGAGGGGGGAACGGTGGTTGTGATCCAGGGCCCCCGCTTCTCCACGAGGGCGGAATCGCGCTGGTTCGCCGAGGCGGGGTGCGACGTGGTCAACATGACCCAGTACCCCGAGGCTTGGCTGGCCCGCGAGCTCGAGCTCTGCTACGCCAACGTCTCGCTCGTCACCGACTACGACGCCGGGCTCGAGGGGCTGCCGGACGTGCCTGCGGTCTCCACCGAGGCGGCGGTGGCCGTCTTCAGCGAGAACCTCGATAGACTCCGCGCGCTTTTGTTCCGGGCGGTGCCGAAGGTGGGGCCTCAGCTGGACGATTCGTGCGCATCGGCTCTGTCGAGCGCAATCGTCCACTAGGCGCTTTCCCAGCGCGGCTCCCGGGCGCGCCCGACACCGATCCAACAAGAGGAGTACTTCCTTGACTGACTTCCTGACTGACTACGGGATCATCGTCGCCCTGGCCTGTGCCGGCGCGGCGGTGCTCTACGGCGTCGCAACCACGCGCTGGCTGCTTGCCAAATCGCCCGGCAACGACGAGATGGTCGCCATCTCGCAGGCCGTGCAGGAGGGCGCGCGCGCCTACCTCAACCGCCAGTACCAGATCATCGGCATCGTGGCCGTGGTCCTGGCGGTAGTGCTGGCGGTGGCGCTGGACATCGAGACGGCCATCGGCTTCGCCATCGGCGGCGCCTTCTCGGGCGCGGCCGGCTTCATCGGCATGAACGTGTCGGTGCGGGCCAACGCCCGCGTGGCCGAGAGCGCCCGCGGAGGGGTGGGCGCGGCCCTCGAGGTGGCCTTCAAGGGCGGCGCGATCACCGGCATGCTCGTGGCGGGCCTGGCCCTGCTCGGCGTGGCCGGCTACTACGGCGTGCTGCTGCTGGCCGGCGTCGAGGAGAAGGAGGCCATCGACGCGCTCGTGGGCCTCGGCTTCGGCGGTTCGCTGATCTCCGTGTTCGCCCGGCTGGGCGGCGGCATCTTCACCAAGGCCGCGGACGTGGGCGCCGACATCGTCGGCAAGATCGAGGCGGGAATTCCCGAGGACGATCCTCGCAACCCGGCTGTGATCGCCGACAACGTGGGCGACAACGTGGGCGACTGCGCTGGCATGGCGGCCGACCTGTTCGAGACCTACGCTGTCACCGCGGTGGCCGTGATGCTGCTCGGAGTTCTCACCTTCAACGAGCTGGGCGCGGTGACGGTCTATCCGCTGGTGATCGGCGGCGTGTCGATCCTGGCTTCGATCGTCGGCACGTTCGCCGTGCGCAGCGCGCAGGGCAACGTGGAGCGCGCTCTCTACCAGGGCCTGATCGTGTCCGGTGTGCTGGCCGCGCTGGCCTTCCTGCCGATCACCCTCTGGCTGATGGACGACCTGTCCTTCCAGAGCGGCGCCTCGGAGCTGATCACCGGCGGCGGCGCAGTGGCCACCGGATTCGATTTCTGGCTCTGCACCCTGATCGGCATCGGCATCACCGCCGGGCTGTTCGTGATCACCGACTACTACACGTCCACGCGCTTCCGGCCGGTGAAGACCACGGCCCGGGCCTCGCAGACGGGTCACGCCACCAACATCATCCAGGGCCTCGCTCAGGGCTTTCAGTCCACGGCGGCGCCGGCGATCCTGCTGGCGCTGGGCATCCTGGCGGCCAACGAGCTGGCCGGCATCTACGGCATCGGCGTTGCTGTGATGGCGCAGCTCTCGCTAACTGGCCTGATCGTGGCGCTCGACGCCTTCGGCCCGATCACCGACAACGCGGGCGGCATCGCGGAGATGGCCGAGCTGCCCCAGGAAGTGCGCGACGTGACCGATCCGCTGGACGCGGTCGGCAACACCACCAAGGCGGTGACCAAGGGCTACGCGATCGGCTCCGCCGTGCTCGCCGCCCTGGTGCTGTTCGCGGCATTCATCGAAGAGCTGCGGGCCGAGGCGGCCAAGGAGGGCGAGGTCCTGCAGGGCTTCGACATCTCCCAGCCGGAGGTACTCGTGGGCCTGCTGATCGGCGGCATGATGGTGTTCCTGTTCGTGGCCTTCTCGATCGAGTCGGTGGGTCGCGCCGGCGGACTCGTGGTGGAGGAGGTGCGCCGTCAGTTCAAGGAGAAGCCGGGCATCATGGACCGCACCGAGAAGCCCGACTACGCGCGCTGCGTGTCGATCGTGACCGCGGCGGCTCAGAAGGAGATGATCGCCCCGGCGCTCATCCCCATCGTGATAACGGTCGTGGTCGGAGTGCTGTCCTACCAGGCCCTCGGCGGATTGCTGATCGGCGTGATCATCGTCGGCTTCTTCACCGCCGTCTCGATGACGGCCGGCGGTGGCGCGTGGGACAACGCCAAGAAGCTCATCGAGGACGGCGAGTACGGCGGCAAGGGCTCCGAGGCCCACGAGGCCTCCGTGACCGGCGACACCGTCGGTGATCCCTACAAGGACACCGCCGGGCCGGCGATCAACCCGATGATCAAGGTGGCGAACATCGTGGCCATCCTGATCATTCCGTTCCTCGTCTGACCAAGTCTCTAGTCGCTGGACGCTGGTCGCTAGGAACGGCATCGAGTGCTTTTCCTAGCGACTAGCGACCGGCGCCCGGTGACTCCGCTGTAGCTTCCCCCCGTGGCTGAGCGGCGCCCAAAGTCGGGAGGGCTGGAGCGTGTGCTCGGCACGGGGGCGCTGTTCTCCACCGCCTACGGCAACGTGGGCTCGAGCATCTACTACGCGCTGGGGCTCGTGGCGGTGTTCGCCCTTGGCCTGACGCCGCTCGTGTTCCTGATCGCCGGGCTGATCTTCGCCGCCACCGCGGCCACCTATGCCGAGGGCACCACGATGTACCCGGAGGCGGGCGGCTCGTCCTCCTTCGCCCGGCGCGCCTTCAACGAGTTCTGGTCCTTCTTCGCGGCGTGGGGCCAGATGCTCACCTACATCATCACCATCTCGATCTCGGCGTTCTTCGTGCCCCACTACCTGGCGGTCTTCTGGGAGCCGCTCGGAGAGGCTCCCGCCGACATCATCGCCGGAGTGGCGGTGGTGCTGCTGCTCGCGGCGGTGAACGTGGTGGGCGTGAAGGAGTCCGCCGGAGTCAACGTCTTCTTCGCGGTGGCGGACTTCGTGACCCAGGTGCTGCTCGTGGTGGTGGGGATGCTGTTGGTGCTCTCGCCCGACACTCTGATCGACAACGTGGACTTCGGGACCACCCCGAAATGGGGCGACTTCCTGGTGGCGATCCCGGTGGGCATGGTGGCCTACACGGGCATCGAGACGGTCTCCAACATGGCCGAGGAGGCCCGCGACTACGGCAGGACGATCCCGCGCGGGATCGGAGGCGTGGTGATCGCCGTTGCGGTGATCTACGCGTTCCTTCCCGCGGTGGCGCTGTCGGCGATGCCCGTGCGTGACGACGGCACCACGCTCCTCGGGCTGTCCAAGGAGGAGGGCGGCTATGCGGACGACCCGATCCTGGGCGTGGTCGAGAACATCGACCTCGGTGTGCTCCAGGGTGCCGCGGAGATCTATGTGGGCATCCTGGCCTCCACCATCCTCTTCATCGCCACCAATGCCGGTCTGCTGGGCGTCTCGCGGCTGACCTACTCGATGGGCCAGTACCGCCAGCTCCCCGAGGGGCTGCGCCAGCTGCATCCCCGGTTCCGGACGCCGTACGTGGCCATCGGCGTGTTCGGCGCGGTCGCCGCGCTCGCCATCGTGCCGGGCCAGGCGGAGTTCCTGGGCACGATCTACGCGTTCGGGGCGATGCTGTCGTTCACGATCGCCCACGTGTCGCTGTGCGTGCTGCGGGTCACGCAACCCGACGCCCACCGGCCGTATCGCAGCCCCGTTGACCTACGCATCAGGGGCCACACACTCCCGCTGTTCGCCGTTCTCGGGGGACTGGGCACCGGCACCGCGTTCATCGTGCTGTCGGTGCTCGACCTGGCCACGCTGGTGTCCGGGATGATCTGGCTGGCGGTCGGGATCACCGGCTACGTGCTGTACAGGCGCAGTCAGGGGCTCAGCCTGACCGAGACGACCAAGGTCGTGATGCCCAAGGTGATCGTCGACCACGAGGTGGAGTACCAGTCCGTGCTCGTGGCCTTCGAGGACGACAACTACTCGGGCGAGGCGATATCCACCGCAGCCAGGCTCGCCGCCCGGCGCCGGCGAGGGATCCACGTGCTGGTCACGATCACCGTGCCGGCCAACGCGCCAATCGACGCCTCCATGCCCGCAGCCGAGAGCAAGGCCCAGGAGGCGATCGACTCCGCCCGCGTGCGCGGCGGGCGCCGGGTGACGGGGCATTGGGAGAAGGTGAGGGCCGGAGAGGCCGGGCGCCGGATCGTGAGCGAGGCCCGTGAGATCCGCGCCGCGGCGGTGGTGATGACGCTGCCGCCCAAGCGGGCCGGCTCCTCGCTGTTCGGACGCACGCTCGAGACGGTGCTCACCGAGCGGCCCTGCCGGGTGATCATCGACTCCTCCAGGTACGAGGGCGCGACCCGCGCGGCCTAGAGATTCGAGGTTGCGGTGCTCGGCGGAGAGTCTCCGGTGCGCTGCTCGCCGGAACGACGTTCCGGCTGCGCTCCTCCCCTGGTGCGCGCGCCTAGACTCGGCCCCGTGGATCGGGCATATCTCGCCTCCTCGCGCGCCCTCAGCGGGCTGCTAAGCCTGATCGGCGTGGTCATGATGGTGAGCACGCTGGCGAGGGGTGGAGGTCCGTGGGCGATCGGCGTGGTGCTCGGCGCGCTGTTTGCCGTGCTGGGCGCGGCGCGCCTGTTCCTGGCCAGGGGCGTCGGTCCAAGCGGGCGCGGTTGAACCGTCGCAGCCACACCGAGGCCCGCATCGCCCGGAGTTTGGGCGAGCCGGTCCTGTTCGCGATTGCGCTCGGCTCGGTGGTGTCGTCGATCTACTTCGCCCTCGGGGTGGTGGCCGGCGCGGCCCTCGGGCTCACCCCGGTGGTGTTCATCGTCGCGGGAACCTTCTTCGTGGTCACGATGCTCACCTACGTCGAGGGCAGTTCCCTACACCCCGAGCGCGGTGGCGCGTCGGTGTTCGCCCGCTATGCCTTCAACGAGCTGTGGAGCTTCCTGGCCGGCTGGGCGATCATCCTCGACTACCTGATCGTGATGGCGATCGGCGCCTTTGCGGTGTCGCACTACCTCGCGGCCTTCTGGGGCCAGGCGGGCGGCGGCGGCGAGGAGCTGTTGATCGCCGCGGCTACGCTCGCCTACGTGGCCTGGGCCAACATCCGGGGCCTGTCGGCGGAGCGCTACCGCACGATCCTTCGGTTGACGCTGCTCAGCACCGCGCTGCTGGTGGCCGTCGCGGTGATCGCAGCGGTGCAGCTGTTCGACCTGTCGCTGATCACCGACTCCGTGGACATGGGTTCCGACCCGGAGTGGGACGAACTCGCCTTCGCGGCGGTCGTTGCCACCGTGGCCTGCACGGGCATCGAGGCCGCCTCCGGCTTGGCGGGCGAGCTGCGGGTCGGTCGCGCCGGGCTGCGCCGGGTAGTCATCGTGGGCGCCGCCTCGGTGCTCGTGCTGTTCGCCGGGTTCTCCGTGGTAGCGCTGATGGCCCAGCCGGTGGTGGACGGGGCCACTCCGCTGGGAGGCTCGTTGGTGGAGGCGCCGGTGCTCGGCGTGGTGTCCGCGCTCGAGCCGGCCTGGCTGGCCGAGGGCCTCCGATACCTGGTCGGTGGGGTGGCGGCGCTGGTACTCGTCCAGGTGGCCAACAGCCAGATGCTGGGCATCGGACGGCTGGCCTACTCGCTGGGGCGCAACCGGCAGATCCCGAGCCTGCTCTCCCGGCTCGAGACCACCCGCTCGACGCCCTACATCACGATCCTCATCGCGGCGACGCTGGCCTTCGGTCTGGCGGCCAGCCGGGACATCGAGTTCCTCGCCGGGATCTTCGCCTTCGGAGCCATGATCGCGTTCACGATTGCGCACGTCTCGTTGATCGCTCTGCGCTTCAGCGAGCCCGACAAGCCACGAGCCTTCTCGGTCCCCCTCTCGGTGAAGGTCGGCGGCGGCTCCGTGCCCCTCCCCGCCGCGCTCGGCGCGCTGATGGGAGCGGCGGGCTGGATCAGCGTGCTGGCGCTCAACGAGGGGGCTCGAATCGCCGGCGTGGCCTGGATGCTCGGCGGGCTGGCCCTGTACACGATCTACCGCAAGACACAGGGCAAGTCGCTCACCAAGCGCTACTCGATTCCGGAGTCGGCCTTGCGCGAAGCCAAGGACGTGCAGTACGGGAGCATCCTCGTGCCGGTGTTCGGCGAGGTACTCGACGACGACATCGTGGGCACCGCCGGCCGGCTGGCGACCGACGAGATCGGTGGTGACGAGGGGGGCGCCGTGCTGGAGGCGCTCTACGTGTTCGAGATCCCGATGTCGCTGCCGATCGACGCGCGCGTGCCCGACGATCGGGTCGAGAAGGCGCGCGAGGCGCTGGCCCGCGCCAAGGAGGTGGGCGAGGAGTACTCGGGCGTAGAGGTGGCCACGGCCATGGTGCGCGGGCGCTCCGCCGGCGCCGCGATCGTGACGGAGGCCCGCCGCCGGGGCGTCGAGGCGATCGTGCTGGCCGCCGAGGCGCCGAGCCGCATTCGCGGCGGCGGCGTTCTGGGCGGTCGCGGGCTGGCCCGTGATCGCTTTGCGGGCGAGACCACCCGCTACGTGATCGAGAAGGCGCCCTGCAAGGTCCTGCTGACAGCTCCCCCGGCGGAGGGAGTGCCTGACGTGCAGACACCCACGGCCTGAGTCCACTCGCCGCTATTGTGGGCCTCATGTTCGTCCTGGTCGTCGGTTGCGGGCGCGTTGGCTCGGCAATCGCCAAGTCGATGCTGGCCGAGGGCCACGAAGTGTCCGTGCTCGACGAGAACCCGGAGGCCATCGCGCTTCTCAACCGGGGGCAGGACCGCAGCTGGGAGGACCTCGGCGGCTCGTTCACGGTGGGCACCGCCCTCGAGATCGACGCGATGCTCGCCGCCGGGGTGGACAATGCCGACGCGTTCGTGGCCTCCACCGACGGTGACAACACCAACCTGGTGATCGCCCAGATTGCTCAGCGCCGGTTCAACGTCGGGCGCGTGGTGGTCCGTGTGCTCGACCCGGGCCGGGCCCGCTGGTACGCGGAGCAGGGCCTGCAGACCGTCTGTCCCACCCAGACCGCCATCGAGCTGCTCGAGGCCGCAGTGCGCGGCCAGATCCACTTCGAAGGCGTCTCCGGCTGATGAAGAGGCACCGCTAGATGTACATCCTGATAGTCGGTGCCGGCAAGGTGGGCTGGAATCTCGCGCGCGAGCTGGTCGAGAAGGAGAACGAGGTGATCGTGATCGAGAGCAGCCGCCGCCGTTACGAGGTGGTCGAGGAGGAGCTCGAACATTCGATCCTGTACGGCGACGGCACCGAGCTCTGGGTGCTCGAGCGCGCGGGCATCGAGCGGGCAGACCTCGTGATCGCGGTGACCGGCGACGACGAGGACAACATCCTGATCTGCCAGATGGCGCGCGAGAAGTACGGCGTCGAGCGGGTCGTGGCCCGATGCAACAACCCGCGCAACCTCCAGCACTTCGAGCTGCTCGGCATCAAGCCGGCCATCTCGGCCACCGACCTGATCCTGCGGCTGATCGAGCATGAGGTGCCGAAGTACGGGTTGGTGCATCTGCTGGACCTCAAGGAGGAGCGCCTCGAGATCATCGAGATGGAGGTGGACGAAGGATCGCCCGCCGACGGCACCCAGGTGGCCGACCTCGGTCTTCCCGACGCCTCCCTGGTGATCTCGATCCTGCGCGATGGCGGCGGCTTCGTGCCCAAGGGCGACTCGGTGATCAGGGCGGGCGACGAGGTGCTGCTGGTGCTCGACATCGGCCTCGAGGACTCGGTCACCGAGCGCTTCTCGCGCCTCGCGCCGGCGGCCAGCGCCGACAGCCGCTAGTGGCGGCCCGCGAGGTCGACCACCTCCTGATCGGCGGGGGACTGGCCGCCGCCACCTGCGCGCGCACCCTGCGGGAGGAGGGGGCCGAGGGCACGATCCTGCTGGTGGGCCGGGAGTTCGACGCGCCCTACAACCGGCCGCCGCTCTCCAAGGACTACCTGCGCGGCGAGAGCGACCGCTCCGAGGCTCTCGTGAGCCCTCCGGAATGGTGGGCTGAGAACGACGTCGAGCTGCTCACCCGCACGAGCGTGATGAAGCTCGATCCGGCCGAGCGGCTGGCCACGCTCTCCACCAAGGAGCAGGTGCGCTTCGACAAGGCGCTGCTGGCGACGGGCGCCAACGTCCGGCGGCTCCCCGCCGAAGGGTCCGACCTCGAGGGCATCCACTACCTGCGCGCCTTCGGCAACTCCGACGCGATCAGGGCGGACGTGGCCGAAGCCGAGCGGGTGGTGATGATCGGCGGCAGCTACATCGGCTGCGAGGTGGCGGCGTCGCTCACGGCCGGGTTTGGGCCTCGGTGCAGTGTCGTCATGCAGGAGGAGGTCACCCTCGAGCGCTCCTTCGGTGCCGAGATCGGCGGCTTCTTCGAGGGCCTGCTCACCGACCATGGAATCGCAGTGCACGGCGGCGACGAGCTGGAGCGCTTCGAGGGCTCCGACGGGAGGGTGGGCCGGGTGGTCACCAAGGCCGGGTTGGAGCTCGAGTGCGACTGCGTGGTGATCGGCGCCGGTGTGATGCCCGATGTGATGCTCGCGCGGGCCGCCGGGCTGGACCTCGGCGAATCGGGTGGGGTGCGATGTTCTTCCCGGCTCGAGACGTCGGTGCCCGGCGTCTACGCGGCCGGCGACATCTGCGAGTACGAGAGCGTGGTGCACGGCCGGCCGATTCGCGTCGAGCACTGGGACGTGGCCGCCGAGCACGGCAAGACGGCGGGGCTGAACATGCTGGGCCGCGACGTGCCCCACGAGACGATCCCCTACTTCTTCTCCGATCTGGCCCACTGGGCCTCGATGGAGTACGTCGGGCCCGGCTCCGGCGAGCCCGTGGTGCGTGGCTCGCTGGACGACGGGGACTTCACGGCGTTCTACGTCGACGGGGCGCGGCTGACCGCCGCCCTGACCGTCGGCCGCAGCGACGACCTGGAGCACGCGCGGCGGCTCATCCGTAGCCGCGACGAGGTGGACCCCGCCCAGCTCGCCGACGAGGGCAGCGACCTCGCCGCCCTCTAGCGATGACCGTGTCCGGCGCACCCACGCCGCAGGTGGAGGTCACGCTGCCGAGGCGCGCGACGCCGCCACTGAGCGTGCTCGGCCGCCGGCTCGCGATCGCGGTGGGGCTGATGGGCTTCGTGGCCTTGGTGTCCTACCTCGGTCGCTCGGGCTACCGGGACTCGGCCGGGGGCGATGTCGGGTTGCTCGACGCCGTCTACTACGCCACCGTGAGCATCACCACCACGGGCTACGGGGACATCGTGCCCGTGAGCACGGAGGCCAGGCTGGTCACCACCCTGCTCGTCACCCCGGCCCGGATACTGTTTCTGATCCTGCTCGTGGGCACCACGGTCGAGTTCCTCGCCGAGGACGCTCGTGAGAAGCTCCGGCTGCGCCGCTGGAAAGCGTCCTTGAACGATCACACCATCGTCTGTGGCTTCGGAACGAAGGGCAGGAGCGCCGTCGACGCTCTGATGGCCGGCGGCACCAAGCCTGAAGACATCGTGGTGATCGACAACTCGCAGCCGGCCCTCGCCGCCGCCCGAGCCGCCGGGATGGCGGCTGTGACGGGCAACGGCGAGGAGACGGCTGTGCTCGAGCAGGCCGGCATCGGCAGGGCGCGCGCCGTGGTCGTGGCACCGGATCGCGACGACACGGCGGTGCTGATCACGCTCACGGCCCGCGAGCTCAACCGCGGCATAACCATCGTCTCGGCGGTGCGCGAAGCCGAGAACGCCCACCTGCTGCGCGAGAGCGGCGCGGACTCGGTGATCACGTCATCCGCGGCAGCCGGGCGGCTGCTCGGCCTGGCCACCGAGACCCCGCGCCTGGTCGAGGTGCTCGAGGACCTGCTGACTGTGGGCGAGGGCCTCGACCTGATCGAGCGCGCCGCATCGCCGGACGAGATCGCCGGCCGGGGATCTGGCCGGGGCGAGCTCGTAGTCGCGGTGATCCGCGGCGAGGAGCTGATCCGCTTCGACGATCCCCGGGCCGCCGAGCTTCGCTCGGGCGATCGGTTGGTCTGCCTGTGCAGCCGGGATGACTGATCGCCGCATCCTGTCCGTCACCCTCCAATCGCCGCGCGCCTGTTCCGCCCCGAGAAGTTGTCGGTCTGGCTGTGGCAATTACCGCACAGAAGCTCCAAGTTCTGGAGACGGTGGTCGTTCCGGTCGCCGTTAACGTGGTGAAGGGCAAGTGGCAAGGCACCTCCGCGCCACTCTGTGAGGCCGCACTGCTCGCAGGAGGCCGTTTTCAGGCCCGAGCTCAGGAGCCGGAGCTTGACGTTGTGACGACTGCGGTAGGTATCGGCCACCAGCAGTTCGTGCAGCGGCAGGATGCGGGGCCGGGTTCTGATCGCACCACGCTCGGTGGGCCGCGTGCCAGGTATGACGCGAGAACCCGAAACGGGCCTGGCACTCGCGAACGGTATTGCCCTTGTCGTAGAAACGCTGTATCGCGTCCCAGTCGAATCTGCGGGCGCATCGCTCGTCGACCGGGGCGCCGAGCCGGCGCGCGTGGTAGGAGACCGTGCCCTGCGTCACCCCTAACTGCTCGGCGATCGCGGTGCGGGAAAGGCCACCACGCAGTAGCTGCGCGACGCGTTCCCTGGTGCGTCGTAGGAGGTCGCGGAGACCTGCTCGCTCGGCCGAACCTGCTGCTCGCGGGCCGGCGGGCAGGGGCCGGCCATCGCCGCGAGACGCTCGAGGTGGTACCGGACGGTCGGGCCTGCCACCCCGAGACGGCGGGCGATTTCGTTGGGCCGCGCTCCCTCGCCGCTCAGGCGCGCCACCTCTGACCGGACATCTGCCACGAACATATGTTCGCAAACGGCCCAGACGGAATCGCGGCCCTATAATCGGTGCGCTCCAGTGGGGACTGGTGTAACGGCAGCACGCCACTCTCTGGAAGTGGAAGTTGGGGTTCAAATCCCTGGTCCCCAGTATCGGCCCACGGCGCCTCATAACCGCGTGTCTCGCCGCCGCTGCCCTCGCGCTCGCAGCCTGCGGTGACGACGACGAGCGCGGCACCGTCGAGCAGAGCGGCGGGTCGACCTCCACCACGGGCGCCGAGACGACGGGCACGCCGACCACCACCTCCGGCAGCGAGCAGCCCACGGGGGATCCAGTGGCCACCATCGAGGTCGAAGAGACCGAGTACGAGCTCAACCCGGCCAATCCCGGGGTGGAGAGCGCGGGGCTCGTCAAGTTCGAGGTCACCAACGCGGGCAAGATTGGCCACGCCCTCGAGGTGGAGGGCCCCGATGGCGAGGTCGAGACCGAGGAGATCGCACCGGGCGACACCGCCATGATCGAGGCCGACCTGAACAAGCCAGGCAGCTACCGGTGGTACTGCCCGATAGGCGACCACGCGGACCAGGGCATGGACGGCCAGATCCTCGTGGCGGGCGGCGGGAGCGGCGGGGAGTCCTCCGAAGAAGAGAACGACGCCCCGGGCAGCTCCGGCGGCTACTGACCGGGGGAGTCCGTATGCCCGCTGTGGCCATCACCTTGTGCCAGAAATGCGGGGAGTCGAGCGAGCGTGTGCTGGCGGACTTCCAGTCGTCGACCACGATGCCGCCGTGTAAGTCCTGTGGCGGCCACCGGCAGGTGCTGCGGATCTTCTACGACCGCAGGCTCAGGCAGGAGCCGGTGGACGACGACCGCCGCGAGGGTTGACCCAGCCCGAGGGCGGAGCGCAGCCGGAACGTCGTGCCGGCGAGCATGGCAGCGTTAGCCCTCAGGCCGCGGCCTGGCGGGCCCAGTCGCGATAGAGCCGGGCGTAGGCCCCGTCGGCCTCCAGCAGCTCGTCGTGGGTGCCCTGCTCGGCCACCTGGCCGCCGTCGAGCACCACTATCCGGCCGGCGTCGCGGATCGTGGACAGGCGGTGGGCGATCACGATCGCTGTCCGCCCGGCCAGCAGCCGCCTCAGGCCGTGCTCGATTCGCGCCTCGGTGTGCACGTCCACGTTGGAGGTGGCCTCGTCGAGGATCAGTAGCCGTGGATCGGCGGCGGCAGCGCGGGCGAAGGCCACGAGCTGGCGCTGCCCGGCCGACAGATGGCCGCCCCGCTCGCCCACCTGGGTCTGGTATCCCTCGGGCATCCGCTCGATGAACTCGTGAGCGCCCACGGCGCGTGCCGCCTGCTCGATCTCGTCGGCGCCGGCCCCCGGCCGCCCGAAGCCGATGTTGTCGCCCACCGTGCCGGAGAACAGGAATCCTTCCTGGGGTACCACGCCGAGCTGTGACCGCAGCGAGTGCTCGGTCACGTGGCGCAGGTCGTGACCGTCGATCAGTACCCGCCCGCTGTCGGGGTCGTGGAAGCGGGCCACCAGCTTGGCCAGGGTCGACTTGCCGGCTCCGGTGGCGCCCACCAGCGCCACGGTCTGGCCGGGGGGGACGGTCAAGGACACGTCGCGCAGAGCCTGGGCTCCCGTGCCTCCGTAGGAGAAGTCGACATGCTCGAAGCGCACCTCGCCGCGTACCCTGGGCAGCTCCACGGCATCCTCGGCGTCGCGCAGGTCGGGCTCCTCGTCGAGCAGTTGGAAGATCTTGTCGAGGGCGGCCATGCCCGCCTGGTAGGTGGTGTAGAGCTGCGACAGCTGCTGGATCGGATCGAAGAAGGTCTGCACGTACAAGACGAACGACACCAGCACACCGATCTCGATCGCCCCGGCGGACACCTGGCTGCCGCCGTAGAGCAGGATCACCGCGGTGGCCACTGCGGACAGCAGCTCGACCCCGGGGAAGTAGGCGGCGTTGAGCCGGACGGTGCGCATGTTCACGTCGCGGTGCTCGTCGTTGAGCTGGCCGAAGCGCTTCACGTGGCGCGGCTCCTGGCCGAAGGCGCGCACGATCCGCACGCCCGACAGGGTCTCCTGCAGATAGGCGGTGACGGCCGCGATCTTCTCCCGCGTCAGGCGGTAGGCGTCAGAGGAGGCGATGCGGAACAACAGACTGCCCACTGCCAGCACCGGGAACACGGCGAAGGTGACCAGGGCCAGCTCGGGGTCGAGGAAAAGCAGGATCCCGGCGGCGCCCGCGAGCGTGAGCGAGGCGGAGAAGAGTGTGACCAGGCCGTCGGTGACCAGCTGGTCCAGCGCCTGAACGTCGTTCGTCAGGCGCGAGATCAGAACACCGGTCTTGTTGCGCGAGTAGAACCCGATCGACAGCGACTGGAGGTGGGCGAACACGCGGGTGCGCAGGTCCTGCAGCGCCCTCTGGCCTACCCAGTTGACGAGGTAGGTCTGGGCGTAGGTGGCCCCCCAGTTGAGCCCGGCAGCCACCAGGAACGCGATCAAGACCACGGTCAGCGCACCCGTGTCCTTGTCCTGAATGCCGTCGTCGATGGCGCGGCCGGCCAGGTACGGCGGAGCCAGGGCCGCCGCGGTGGCGATGGTCAGCGCCACGAACATCAGCGCCACCCGCCCTCGGTAGGGGCGCAGGAGCGAGATCAGTTGGCGCAGCTTGCGCGAGCGCCCGCGTTCGCCGCGCACGATCGTCCACAGTGCCCGTGCGCGCGTCACAGGCCCGCCACCTCGCGCTCCACCGGGTTGCGGTTGAGGAACACCTGATCGGGCAGCCCGCGCTCCACGATCTCGCGGTAGAGATCGGAGCTCTCGAGCAGTTCGTCGTGGGTTCCGCGGGCGGCCACGGTCCCGTCCTCGAGTACGGCGATCTCGTCGGCCAGCGCGATGGTGGACAGGCGGTGGGCGATCACGAACGTTGTGCGTCCGTGCATCACCTCTTGGAGCGCATCCTTGATCCGGCTCTCCGTGGTGGCGTCGACGCTCGAGGTGGCGTCGTCGAGGATGAGGATGCGGGGCTCGGCCAGCAGCGCCCGGGCGATGGCCACCCTCTGCCGCTGGCCGCCGGAAAGGGTCAGGCCGCGCTCGCCCACCATCGTCTCGTAGCCGTCGGGCAGCGCCCGCGCGAAGCCGTCGACCCCCGCGCGCCGTGCGGCCTGTCGCACCTCGTCGTCGCTCGCCTCGGGGCGGGCGTAGGCGATGTTCTCGCGCAGGCTGGCGGAGAACAGGAAGGCGTCGTCGGACACCAGCGCGATCTCGCGCCGCAGCGATGCCACGTCGATGCCGCGCACATCTGCTCCGTCGATCACGACCGCTCCCTCGTCGGCGTCGTACAGGCGCGGGATCAGCGAGACCAGGGTGGTCTTGCCCGACCCTGTGCCGCCCACGAGGGCCAGCGTCTGCCCGGCTTCGACTTCGAGGTTCACGCCGCGCAATACCGGAGCGCCGCCCTCGTAGGCAACCGTCACGTCGCGCATCTCCACGCGGCCGCCGCCTTGGGGAAGCGCGGGCGCGCCGGGAGGTGAGGTGAGTTGAGGCTCGCGGTCGAGGATCTCGAACACGCGGGCGCCGGAGGCCACCGCCCGCTGCGCCATCCCGAGCGACACGCCGAGGGTGCGCATCGGGAAGGTGAGCATCACCACGTAGCCGTAGAAGGCCACGAACTCACCGACGGTGATCGTGCCCTCGATCGCCTGACGCCCGCCCACGAACAGGATCGCGGCCAGACCGAGCTGGGGCAGGAAGCCGATGAACGGGCTGTAGAAGGCCCGCAGCCGGGTGGAGACCATCGACTGGTCGAACACCCGTGCCACCGCCTGGTTGAACCGGCGCAGCTGGCGCTCCTCCTGCGCGAACGCCTTCACCACCCGCACGCCGGACACGTTCTCCTCCGCGTCGGCGGTCAGCTCCGCGATTCGCTGCTGCACCTCCTGGGAGGCGGGGCGGTTCCTGCGCCCGTAACGGAATGCCACCCAGATCACCCACGGCATCGGGGCCAGCGCCACCAGGGCGAGCACGGGGTTGACGGCGAGCATGACGCCGGCCGCGATCAGGATCGTGAGGGCCGACTGGAGCATGAAGATCAGCCCGTAGCCGAGGAAGAAGCGCACCGACTGCAGGTCTACGGTGGAGCGCGACATCAGCTGGCCGGTCTGCTGGGAGTCGAAGAATCCCAGCTCGAGCGACTGCAGGTGGCCGTACATGCGGTTGCGCAGGTCGACCTCGACGCCGAGCGACACGCGCCCGGCCACCAGGCGCCTGACCACGGAGAAGGCGAGCCGCAGCACCGCTGCGGCGGCGATCGCCACCGCGAGCGGCGTGAGGTTGGCGCCCGACTTGCCGATGTCGTCGACGGTGCGTCCGATCAGGTAGGGGATCAGCACGCCCGTGCCCATCGCCGCGGCGGCGAGAGCGAAGGAGATGATCACCCCGGGGCGGTAGGGGCGGAGGAATCCGAGTAGGCGGCGAAACGTCTGCACTGCCAATACTTTACTTTATGAAGCCAGGAGCCGGGCGACCGTGTCGCGGCGGAAGTCGAAGATCCGGGCTAGGTCGCGCCGCACCAACGGGGCGGCCAGTTCACCGAGCGGCCAGGCGGGCAGCACGTAGCGCACCGTGTCCCTCATCAAGGTTCCTCCGGCGACGGGCTCGAAGGCGTGGGTGTGATGCCAAAGCCGATAGGGGCCGGCCAGTTGCATGTCCACGAAGCGCACGCCGGGCTCCCACTCCTCGATGCGGGTCAGCCAGTCCATGGCCACGCCATGCAGGCGCAGGCGGTACTCGATCAGCGCCCCCGCGTGCATCTCTATCGCGCCCGGTGTGAGCACCTCGAAGCGCAGGAGCGGAGGGGTCAGGCGCTCGAGGTTGCGCGCGTCGGCGAAGAACGCGAAGACTTCCTCGACCGGGTGGGGCAGCCGCTGTTCGCGCTCGAGCCGGTGGTTGCGCATCTGTCGAAGGTACGGCCGCCCGGCCTGCCCAGCCCACGGGACGGATAGCGTGAAGAGAGTGCCGATCGAGCCCACCCTTGCTGCCGCCGTCGGCGTGGCCGACGTGCTCACCGCACTTTTCGCGGTGCTTCTGGCGGCCAAGCTGGGCGACGAGCTGTTCAAGCGAATCGGGCAGCCGGCGATCGTGGGGGAGATCCTGGCCGGGGTCCTGATCGGTCCGTCGGTGATCGGGCTGGTCGAGCCGAGCGAGGTGCTGGAGGTGTTCGCCGAGCTTGGCGTGGTGTTCCTGCTGTTCTGGGTCGGGCTCGAGACGAAGCTCAGCGAGCTGCGTGAGGTCGGGCGGACGGCGGTCGGAGTGGGGGTGCTCGGCGTGGTCTTGCCGCTTGCGGGCGGCTTCGGCCTCGGGGCCGCCACCGGGGAGGACGGCGCCACCAGCCTGTTCCTGGCCGCGGCGCTGGTGGCCACGAGCGTGGGCATCACCTCCGCAGTGCTGATAGAGCTCGGTGTACTCGGCACGCGCGCCAGCAGGACGATCCTGGGCGCGGCGATAGTGGACGACATCCTCGCGATGATCCTGCTGGCCGTGGCGGTAGGGATCGCGGCCGAGGGAGGCGTCGACGCCGTGGGCATCCTGGTGGTCGTCGCCCTGGCGCTCGGGTTCGTCGGCTTCTTCGCGCTGGGTGGTGCGCGGCTGATGTCGAGGCGCCCGCAGATCCTTCACGCGCCGCGGTTCTCGGAATCGCCGCTGCTGCCCGCGGTGATCATCTGCCTGGGCCTCGCCGCCCTGTCGGCACAGATCGGCCTGGCCGCCATCATCGGCGCCTTCCTGGCCGGGATGATGGTGGCCGAGACGAAGGAACAGCATCCGATCGAGGACGAGGTGGCGCCCCTTTACGCCTTCTTCCCGCCGTTCTTCTTCGTCTTCATCGGCCTCGAGGTCGATCTCGGCGCGCTCGCCGACCCCGGCGCCCTGGCGTTGCTCGCGGCCGTGACGGCAGTGGCCGTGGCCACCAAGTTCGCGGGCGCCTGGCTCGGTGCGCGGGGGCTGGGCTCGCGTGACGCGCTCGTGGTCGGGGTCGGGATGGTGCCCCGGGGCGAGGTCGGCATTATCGTGGCCGGCATCGGGCGCACCACGGGAGTGATCGACGACGAGCTGTTCGCTGTAATCGTGGGCATGTCCATCCTCACCACGCTGGTCGTGCCGCCGATCATGCGCAGGCTGGTGGCAGCGCCCGAGCCGGCGGTGGCTTCGTGATGACCGCGGCCGTGGTGATTTTCGTGCTGGCGCTCGCGCTGATCGCCTCGGAGCGTGTGCACCGCACCAAGGTGGCGCTGGCGGGGGCCGCGCTGGTGGTCGTGAGCCAGGTGATCGACCAGGAGCACGCAATCGAGGCGGTCGACTTCAACACGCTCGGCCTGCTCGCGGGAATGATGATCATCGTCCGGCTGACCGAGCCCACCGGCATCTACAACTACATGGCGATCCGGGCCGGCCAGATCTCACGCGGTCGCCCGCTCGGGGTCGTGATCGCGCTGACCGGCACCACGGCCGTCCTCTCGGCGTTCCTCGACAACCTCACGACCATCCTGCTGATGGTTCCGATCACGTTCTTGCTCGCGGACACCCTGGACATCCCGCCGATCCCCCTGGTGATCATGGAGATCATCGCCAGCAACATCGGCGGCACGGCGACGCTGATCGGCGACCCGCCCAACATCCTGATCGCGGGCGCGACCGGGATCAGCTTCAACGACTTCCTCTTCAACCTCGGGCCGATCGCGTTCCTCACGCTGATCGTGGTGGTCTCACTGCTCTATCTCTTCTATCGATCGCAACTGCAGATCGAGCCGGCGAACCGGGACAGGGTGATGGAGCTCGATCCGCGCAAGTCGATCGAGGACGCCGACGAGCTGCGGCGCACGATGCCGGTGCTCGCGGGCACGGTGATCGCCTTCTTCTTCCACCAGGCGCTGGGGATGGAGCCCGCCACCGTTGCACTCACCGGCGCCTCGGTGATGCTGCTGGTCACCCGGCAGTCACTCGAGAAGGCACTGGCGGAGATCGAATGGGCAACGCTGTTCTTCTTCCTCGGCCTGTTCGTGATGGTGGGGGCGCTTGAGGAGACAGGGGCGATCAAAGAGGTCGCCGACGGCATCGCGTCGGTCACCGCCGGGGACCGGACTGCGGAGCTGCTCGGTATCGCGTGGGTTTCTGCGATCGGCTCCGGGGTCGTGGACAACATCCCCTTCACGGCCACGATGATCCCGGTGGTGGAGCAGCTGCAGGAGGGCAACTCCGGTGACAACGCGTACTGGTGGTCGCTCGCCCTGGGCGCCTGCTTCGGCGGCAACGCCACGATCATCGCGGCGGCGGCCAACGTGGCCGCCTCCGGAATGGCCTCCCGCGCCGGGCAGCCGATCGGGTTCGTGGCCTTCCTGCGAATCGGCCTGCCCGTCACCTTGATTTCGATGGTGATGGCCACGATCTACATCGCGGTTCGCTACCTATGATCTCCAAGGAGACGTCATGAGTCCGAGATCGCTCAGCAACTCAGTCATCCGCCAGGTGCGCCTCCTCAAAGCCCACGAGGAGGTGGGCGATGCGGCCGCGGCGCTGCTGGATGAGGGCGTGCCCGCACTGCCGGTCGTGAGCGACGATGGCAGCCTGCTCGGCATCTTCGGCGAGCGCGAGTTCATCGCCGCGCTGTTCCCCGGCTACCTGGGCGAGTTGAAGTCGGCAGCCTTCGTTTCCGGGTCGATCGAGGACGTGATCGAGAAGCGGCTCGAGTGCCGGCTCGACCCGGTGTCCAAGTACACCAACACCGAGCACATCGCGGCCGGTCCCGGCCACTCGGATACCCAGCTGGCCGAGACGTTCCTGCACCACAGGGTGCTCATCATCCCGATAGTGGACGGCAACTCGGTGCTCGGCGTCGTCACGCGCTCCGAGTTCTTCGCCGGTCTGGTAGAGCGCTTCGTCTCCCGGCTCGATGACCAGCCAGACACGAGTGGCGACGCCAAGCGGGAGTAGATTTCGGCGCGTGACGCGCTCCACCAAGATCGTGGCCACCATCGGCCCCGCCTCACGCGAGCCCGCCGTGCTCGAGCGCATGATCCAGGAGGGCATGGACGTGGCCCGGCTCAACTTCGCGCACGGAGACGCGGACTCGCATGCGGAGACCAGCCGGCGCATCCGGGCGGCTGCGGACAAGGTGGGCAAGCGGGTTGCGATTCTCGGCGACGTGCCGGGGCCGAAGCTGCGCATCGGCCCGGTGGCCGGCGGGGTGACCGAGGTGCGCACGGGCTCGACCCTCGTTCTCACGACCCGCGCCATGGAGGGCGACTCGGAATGCCTGCCGGTGGCGTGGCACGGCCTGTGTGAGCTCGTGCAGCCCGGCGACGTGATCTACCTGGCCGACGGAGCGATCCGGCTGCGGGTCAGGTCCACCGCGTCCGAGGACGTGGTGACCGAGGTCGAGGTGGGGGGTGCCGTGGCCTCGCGACAAGGGCTCAACCTGCCCAACGTGACCACCTCCCTGCCCACCATCAGCGCCGATGACCTGGGCCTGATCGACACGGGTCTGGAGATGGGAGTGGATCTGCTGGCGCTCTCCTTCGTGCGCAGCGCGGACGACCTCAAGCCGGTGCGCGAGCACCTGCTCTCGCAGGGCAGCGAGATCCCGTTGATCGCCAAGATCGAGAAGCCCCAGGCAGCCGCTGCGGCGGAGGACATCATCGACGCGGCCGACGCGATCATGATCGCCCGCGGCGACCTGGGCATCGAGCTGCCGATCGAGGACGTTCCGCTGGTGCAGAAGCGCCTGCTGGTGCTGGCGGGGCGCCAGGCCGTGCCGGCCATCACCGCCACCCAGATGCTCGAGTCGATGGTCAGCTCCACCCGGCCCACCCGGGCGGAGGTGGCGGACGTGGCCAACGCGATCTTCGACGGGACCGACGCCGTGATGCTCTCCCAGGAGACGGCGGTGGGCAACCACCCGGTGGAGGCGGTGCACATGATGTCCCAGATCGCGAAGGCCACTGAGCGTGAGCTGCCCTACGGGCGCTGGCTGGCCGAGCGCGGCCCGCAGGCCAGCAACCAGTACCACGCGATCGCGTTCGGGGCCGTGGGCGCCGTGTACCAACTGGGCCTGAAGGCGATCGTATGTCCGACACGGTCGGGCAACACCGCGCGGCTGGTGTCCGCCTACCGGCCGAGGGCTCCCGTGCTCGCGCTGTGCACCGACCCCGCTGTGATGCGCCGCTGCGCGCTCCTCTGGGGAGTCACGGCTGCCATGCGCGACGAGGCCACGGACACCCTCGACCTGCTCGAGGACTGTGCAGCCGCCGCGGTGGAGGAGGGGCTGGCCGAGAAGGGAGACAAGATCGGCATCACGGCGGGGCTGCCCCCCGGGCGCAGCGGGGGTACCAACCTGTTCAAGGTTCACGACGTCGAGTAGGTCTTCGCCGCTGCGTCCGAGAAGAGACGCGACCACGGACCCCAGCTGGTGGGCGAGCACACGCGCCCGGTCGATCTCGGTCGTGGTCCAGGGCTGAGGCGTGTGGCGGTACAACTCGAGTAGACCGACGGTCTCGGCCCGCACTACCACCGGCGCGAGCAGCACGGCGCCGAACCCGTCGCGGTCGAGCACGCGAAGCTCCGCGGGGTCGGCCGCGGGGTCGCCGTGGATCACCTGGCCCAGCACCTGGTTCACGATCACGCTCCCAGTGGTGGGGTACTCCTCGTAGCTGAAGAGCTCGCCGGTGGGTGACCAGTCGTGTTCGCTCAGGGTCTGTACGCAACGTTCCTCGCGGAGCACACGAGAGACCACCACGGCGTCGGAATGAGTGAGGCGCTCGATCAGGCGCACCGCGGCGTTCAGGTCCTCACGCGATCGCACCCGCGCCAGCGCGCCACTCACCTCCCCGAGGGACACGGCGGTGCCATCTCCAGTTGCGGGCGGAGCCGCCAGCCGCATTCCCCATCGCGCCTTGGATGTGACCTCGCCCGCCACGTCCGTGGCGATGCCGGGCCATGCCGGCGCCGGCCGGGCGAGCACGTAGCCCTGCGCGTAGGTCACGTCGAAGCGGCTGAGCATTCGGAGCTCCTCCACGTGCTCGATGCCCTCTCCACACACCGCTGCTCCAGTGGTGGTCGCGAACGTCGAGAGCGCCTCCAGGAGCGCGATCTTGGACCCGTCCTCGTGCAGACCGCTCACCAGCGAGCGGTCGAGCTTGAGGATGTCGGGCCGAATGCGAATGAGCTGCTGCAGCCCTGCGTAGCCCGCTCCGGCGTCGTCGACCGCTATCCGCGCGCCGCGGGCGCGCAGGCCGGCGACGTGAGCATCCAGCGCCTCGTCGCTCGCGAACAGCTCATCCTCGGTCAGCTCGATCACGATCTCGCTCAGGTCGCGCGGAAGCACCGAGGCCACCTCGGAGGAGAGCAGGGCCGACGGGCTCACGTTCAGGGAGAGGAACGTGCCGGCCGGGCGGTCCGGCACTGCCAGGGATACTGCGATAGCGCGGGCTTCGAGAGCGGGCCCGAGCCCACAGCGGCGAGCCTGGGCGAACCACTGGTCCGGTGGGCGCACGGGCTCGGTGTGGGGGAACCGGGTGAGCGCCTCGTAGCCCCCGATGCGGCCGGTGGCGAGCTCGACGATCGGCTGGAAGATCGGGGTCAGGGCGCTGGCGGAGTCAAGCACCTCCCGAACCTGCGCCTGCTGCTCCGCACCCGAAAGAAGAATGACCTCGCGCGGGTCGTAGGTGCGCACCTGCGCCCGGCCCGATCGCTTGGCCCAGTACAGGGCGCCGTCCGCCAGCTCGAGCAGCCGGTGTCCCTCGGGGTCGTCTCGCGGGTAGGAGGCCACCCCCGCCGAGCACGACACCCCGGCCCCGTGGACCGACAGCTTGGTCAGGCTCCGCCGGCAGCGCTCCGCTACCGCGTGGGCACCCGCAGGGTCGACGCCAGGCAGCACGAGGGCAAACTCCTCTCCGCCGATCCTGCCCACCAGATCGTAGGAGCGCGCCTGCGCGGTCAACACCTTTGCTATGGCCTTGAGCGCGAGGTCGCCCTCCGAGTGGCCGTAGGTGTCGTTGATCGCCTTGAAGTGGTCTATGTCGAGGGCCACCACCGAAACCCCGGTGCCCTCGCGGCGGCCCCGCTCGACCTCCTCCGCCAGGCGTTCGTGCAGGCGCCGGTGGTTGGCCAGGCCCGTGAGTGGATCCGTGGCCGCCTGCGCGGCGAGGTCGATGTGCTGGCGGGTCAGCCAGCGCAGTGTCAGGCCGAAGCGGCAGACAACCGCCAGCAGAGCCAGCAACGTGAGCACGCTGGCCACTGCGTTGAGGTCCTCGACCACCCCGTACGCCGTCAGGCCGACCGCGGCCATGGCGAAGCCCGCGGGCAGGAGGACTCGGCTCGGAGCCGTGTCAGCGGCCACGTGGTCGTCCCGCGGCGCTACCCACGCCGCGGCGGCCAGCAGCATCGTTGCCGCCGCGTACGGAAGGTCGAGCAGTCCGCCCGGCGCCCACTCGCCTCTGGCGGCCTCCACCACGTAAACGCTGTCGCCGACGGCGAGGAGGGCGAAGCCCGAGCCGAGAAGCGCCCAGGATGCCGCGCGGCGCCGGTCGCTCAGGCCCAGCACGATCACCACGAACCCCAGACAGATCAGGTCTCCCAGCGGGTAGGCAAGCCGCGCAATGCTTACCGCGCCGTTGTCCACCGTGAGTGCGAACACCGGCTCGAACACGACTGCCGCGGCCAGGGCCGCGACCACGGTCGCGCCGATCACGCCATCCAGCCAGACGGTGATCCCCACATGGCGAAAGTGCTTGCGCACCAGCAGCGCCGCAGCTGCGAAGCACAGCGGGTAGAGAGCCAGCCAGAGTCCGTCGGCCAGCGACGGGAACGGGGGCGACGGGTTGTTTCCGTACTCCAGGTTGAAGTACACGCTGCCGGCGGCGTACATGACCAGACCGCTTCCGAGGAGCGCCCAAGGCAGGCGTTCCCCCCGGGCTGAGGCCGCGCGCCACAGCGTCGCCAAGCCGCACCCGAGGAACCCGACGGGCTGGTACCAGAGGGAGAAGAACGAGTCGAACGAGTCGCCCCCGAAGGACACCAGGTCGTGCGCAACGTGCAGCGCGAGGAACACGGCTGCGGCGAGTATCAGATGCCGGGGCCTCAGGTGGCGAATGGTGTGTGGAGCGATCGGTGCGGGGGCTGCTTCCGCTATCGACCCGTTCGCCCTCTTGCTTGAGCCTCGCCAGGCGCCGCCGGCGCCCATAGCTCGGGGTGGAATCGAACCACCGACCTCTCCATTATGAGTTACCCCCTGGCGTTGCGGAGGTACCGCTCGAGGTCGGCACGGTAAGAGCGTCTCGTGCGCTCAGAGACGCCTCTGGCGGTGCGTCCGCGGTAACCGTCGATCCACCGGCGGCAGTAGTCCTCCAGCGGTTCACGCGACGTCGGGCGGCGCTCGCCGGCGTCTTTCTTCCGCTTCGCCTCGCGGGCCTCGTCGAGCGTGCGGTGAAACGACTTGTGCTGCTTGCCGCGGTGGCGCCAAACCACCACGTACCGGCCGCCGCGGTGGTAGATCCCGGGGTGGCGTGTCTTTACTAGCTTCGTGGCCATGTTTGTTTCCTCTCGGTTGGAGGCTCCGAGAGACACGGACCGACGACGGGCGCAGGTAGCCTGCGCGACGCGCCGAGGCTCATACCCTCGGTGCCACGCCCCCGGCCGACTGCTATCGGTGCGGGGGCACTTTGTGGTGGCGCCACCCTACGCCTCCTCGTCGGACGGCGCCGCCCGCCTCACCTCAGCCTGCCCTCACGGGAATGGCGGGGGCGGCTGACGTGCCTTACCTTGATTGCATGCCCAAACTCGCATTGCCCTCGATCCTCGTCCTGGTTGCCTTCGCAGCGACTTACGTGCCGGCTGCTGCCGCCGCCGACTCGCCCTCGGCTCACCAGGCGATCCAGTGCGGCGACATCTCCACGTCCAACGGCGGCGTGGTCCGCTACATCAACACCTACCGGATGACGTGCAAGACCGCCAGACAGATCGCCCGAAAGGCGAAGGGCAAGAAGTACACGGCGCTCGACAGCAATTACACCTGCGTCCCGAAGAAGAGTTCCGGCATATCCGGGCTCGGCTACTTCTGTAAGAACTCGGGCAAAACCCGCACGCTCGGTTTCCTCTATTACTCGCCCTAGCCCCGAAGGCCAGCGCGATAAGCGCGTCGATCGGAGCGCCGCGGCGGCGCACTTTCGTCAGCCGCCACATATCCGGGCCCACGTCCTTCATCACGCCGGCCGCGATGTGGGCCGCCAGCACCGGATCGCCGTCGTGGCGAAGGACGTCGCTGAGGATCGCCCGGCGCAGCTCGCTCGACGCCGGGCACATGCGCGCATTGGTCTGGTCGAACTGGACCATCGGCGCGCCCTCGCCTTGCAGCTCCTCGGCGGCCTTGTCGAACAGCCGCGGGTCATACGCAACCGCCCGCAACCTGTAGCGGCGGTCGAGGTCGCGCACCGCGTCCATCACAGCCTCGTACCTCGGTGCCGCTCACGCTGCCCGCCGATCCTCATGCTGATGGTGGTGCTCGAGCGCCGCGCGGCGGCGGAACCGAGCAGCCAGGGCGCGTAGTTCTCGGCGCCTGCCTGCCAGCGGTCGGGCGGCCTGGCGGTCGAGGTGCTCGGCGACGACCAGCAGCGAGTGAGTCGCGCCGGTCACTCATTCCTCTCAGGAAAACCACCCCGACCGGCTGCTCGAGCGCCTCGGCCAGCCGGCGCTTCGTCGCGGGTCGTGGCGCTTCAACGCCACGTTCGATCCGCGAGACCGTCTCGCGGGTCAATCCCCCCGCCCTAGCCCCGAGGAAGGCCTGGGACCACCGGCGAGCATGGCGGTGGAGGTAGAGCGCCGACGCCGTCGGACCCTCCTCATACGATCCGTTCTGTGAGTGATTCGTCGTCGGCTCCGTCACGGGAGGAAGGTTTGCCCGATTCGTCCGGGCTCACTTGAGATTTCTCGCGGTCCTGGGACTTCCAGACCGGCAAGGTCCTTTCCAAAGACCGCGATCCCCTAGAAGCCCTCGCCTTGACCGTCTTGCAGTCGTCGTATGCGGCGCTCGTCCTAGTGCACGTTGTCGTCGGTGGCGGTCGCCCGGGCCACGACACGGACAGGAAGGGGAAAGCCAAGCCGTCGCTCGACCTCGCTGAGACCTTCGACAGCTACGCGCTTGAGGTTCGCAACGGCGCAGACCCACTCGCGGGCGCCACGGCATACCTCCCGCGCAACCACACAGCCAGGCGCAAGCGAGTAATCGGCACGCTCCTAGCTGCCGCAGCGGCGGCAGATGGCCCGGACGACGCCGTCCGGGCGCTCCTGGCGCTCTGCCACCACACGGACGGCCGGAAGCTCGACAGCGACGACAACGTCATCTCGCGGGCGGGTGACCGGCAGACCGCACTACAGGCCCGATGGCGCAAGAGCCTGCTCGAGGGTGCGTGGCTCCTTGGTCTGCGCGGCGCGAACAGGTGCCTCGGCTGCGAGTGCAAGCTCTCGACGGTCAAAGGTCGTCACGTGCGACGCATGGAGGTCAGCGACCGCCCCGGCGGGCGGCAGGTCGAGTACGCGGGACGGCGCGAGGACTACTGCAGCGCGTGTAGCGCCGTCCGCAAGTCGTCGGCTGGCAGGCCCCTTCTAAGCAAAGCCGATGCTGTGCGTGCGACGCACAACGAGCGGATTCGCACGGTCCTTGACGCCGCCGAGCCGGCGATCCGCCCGCATGGCGACCACATCGAGCACCCGCTGCACGAGGGCCCGCTGCCCGAGCCCTGGCCGCTCGCCAAGCGCGAGGCTTGGCTGGCCTCTCGCGGAACTACTTAGCCGGTGGCCAGTTGGGTCTCTGACTTCGGCGGCTGGGTTGTGGACGCGACGCCCGCCTTGTCGACACTCCTCGCCGCTGTGGCCGCTACCGCTTCGTGGGCCGCTGTCAGGCTGAACCGCAGGATGTGGAGGGAAGGGAGGGAGCCCCAGCTGCATCCGCAGGTCCTCTACGTCGACCCCTCCTACCGCACATTTCCACGCCATGCGCGACTAGTCATTCACAACGCTGGGCAGGGCCTTGCGAAAGGCGTGGGCTTCGTGCTCTGCGAGAAGGGCGAATGGGCAGCCGGCAACGTAGGCGACGGGTTCCTGCTTCCGGGGCAGACCCGGAACGTCGACATAGACATGACCCCCACCGAGCCGACACAGGCGGTAGTCATTTGTCGAGACGCCGAGGAGAACACGTACGCGTGGGACGCCGCAGGACATCGTTGGCGGATCCCCCGTCGGGATCGCTACGGCCGCGAAAAAGACTCAGTGCTCTCGGCGAAGGACTTCGTTCGTTACTTCTACCCGACGATCGACACAGCAGCACTGGAGGCGCGGGCTTACAAGGTGCTGCCCGCAGAGGGGTGAGGGCGCGGGTGTTGCCCTATCAGTTGCCCTTAACCGTCTTGCGCCGCACCAGAGAGGCACCGGGTTCGGCTTGGTAGAGCGATAGCTCGGGGTGGAATCGAACCACCGACCTCTCCATTATGAGTGGAGCGCTCTAACCGCTGAGCTACCGAGCCTCCCCGCGAGCATAGCCCTCGGCATCGGCGAATATGCGCTGGTGCAACCGGATACATCGACGCTCATGGCGGTCCCCAATGTGAGCGAGGGCCGTGACCCCAGCACCCTCGAGGCGCTCGGCCGGGCATTCGCGCCGGCCCGTGTGCTCGACGTGCACACCGATGCCGATCACGGCCGGTCGGTTTACACGCTCGCGGGGCCGCAGGGCGCCCTGTCCGATGGCCTCGTGGCAGGCGCCGCTGCGGTGCGGGAGGCCATCGACGTCCGGTCCCACCAAGGCCTGCATCCGTTCGTGGGCGCGCTTGACGTCATGCCCGTGGTCTACCTCGACGCCTCACGGCGCGGGCCGGCCTGCGCGGAGGCACTCACGGCCGCCGGACGCATCGGCGCGGAGCTCGACCTGCCGGTGGTGCTCTACGGCGAGCTGGCCACCCGGCCCGAGCACCGCGAGCGCGCGTGGCTGCGGCGGGGCGGGCCCGGCGTGCTGGCGCAGCGGATCGAGGCGGGCGAGGTGGTGCCGGACTTCGGGCCGCGCCGTGCGCACCCTTCGGCGGGCGTGCTGTTGGCCGGCGCGCGCCCGCCGCTGATTGCGTTCAACGTCGACCTGGTCAGCGACGACCTCGAGCTGGCCCGGGGCATCGCGGCAGATATCCGTGAGTCCGGCGGCGGTCTGCCCGGGGTGCGGGCGATCGGGCTCTACCTCGAGAAACGGGGCCGGGCCCAGGTGTCCACCAACGTCCACGATCATCTGGCCACGCCGCTGCGGGCCGTCGTGGAGGCGGTCAGCCGCCGGGCGAAGATCGCCGAGGCCGAGCTCGTCGGGCTGGCGCCGGCCGCGGCGCTGGAGGGCTTCCCGTCCGACGTGCCCCTGCGGGGCTTCGCGCCCGAGCGGCACGTGATCGAGAACGCGTTACGCTCAGATGGATGAGCATTCCGAGGACCATCTAGGCGTGGCACAGACCAAGAAGAAGCGCCGGCGCAAGCACCGCGGCACGCCCGCGGGCACGATCGAGCGCGCGGGGCGGACGGGCCAGGCGCGCACGCGGGAGGACGCCAAGAAGATCGCCCGCGAGCGCCGGGTGGCGCGGATCGACCGCGAGCCCACCTGGCGCGGCTCGATCAACCGGGCCGCGATCGCGGCGATCGTGTTCGGCGCCCTGATGATCCTCGTCTTCGGCTACGGGCCCGAACGCGCGGCCCCCCTGCTGCTGTTCATGTTCCTGCTCTACATCCCGCTCGGGTACGTGACCGACCGCGCGATCTACAACTTTCGCCAGCGCCGCCAGCGATAACCTCGGTCGCGATGGACGTGCGCATGTTCACCGTCGGGCCGGTGCAGGAGAACTGCTACCTGTTCCGCCGCGACGGCTCCGACCGGGCGGTGATCGTGGACCCCGGCGAGGAAGCTCCCCGGCTGCTCGCGGCGATCGACGAGCTGGGCGTCGGACTGGACGCGATCCTGCTCACCCACACCCATTTCGACCACGTGGGAGCGGTGGCCCCGGTTGCCAAGGCGACGGGTGCCGAGGTGTGGGTGCCCGAGATCGAGAAGCCGGTGCTCTCGGACATCAACGCCTACGTGCCCTGGCCGGAGTTCGGGCCGTTCGAGGACTGGGACGCCGAGCACACGGTGGCAGGGGGGGAGCGGCTGTCGCTGGCGGGCTTCGACATCGACGTGGTGTTCACCCCGGGCCATAGCCCGGGGCACGTGACCTATTCGATTGCCGACGAGGCCGCGATCTTCTCGGGAGACGTCCTGTTCCAGGGCTCGGTGGGACGCGTGGACCTGCCCGGCGGCGACTGGCCGACACTGCTCGGGGCGATTCGCACGCTGGTCGAGACCTTGCCGCCCGAGACGACCGTCTATCCCGGCCACATGGGGCAGACGACGCTCGGCGCGGAGCGCGCGAGCAATCCGTTCCTGGCCGAGCTGGCCCGGTAGATGGCCTCCCGCAAGCTGCAGGCCCCGAGGGGCACCTTCGACGTGCTGCCCGCGGACGGGCGCCGCCGCGATGCCCTACGCGGGCTGGCGGACGACCTGCTCGGCCGCGCGGGCTACGGCCCCTTCGAGTCACCGGTGTTCGAAGACACCGACCTGTTCGCGCGCGGGGTGGGGGCGTCCACGGACATCGTTCAGAAGGAGATGTTCACCTTCGAGGACAAAGGCGGCCGGTCGCTGACCCTGCGGCCCGAGAACACCGCGGGGGTCTGCCGCGCCTACATCGAGCACGGGATGCACAAGCTGCCCCAGCCGGTGAAGCTCTGGTCGTGGGGGCCGTTCTTCCGTCACGAGGCGCCCCAGGCCGGCCGCTACCGCCAGTTCACCCAGCTGAACGTCGAGGCGCTGGGGTCCGACGATCCCTCGCTGGACGCGGAGCTGATCCTGCTGCTGGACGGGCTGCTGGAGCGCTCGGGCGTGCAGAGCCGGCTGCGCCTGTCGAGCCTCGGGAACGCCGGCACGCGAGAGGCCTATGGCGAGGAGCTGCGCGCCCACCTGCGCGACCGTGAATCCGAGCTGTCGGAGGAGGTGCGCGGCCGCATCGACGCCAATCCCCTACGTGCGTTCGACTCCGATCACGCCGGCACCCGCGCGGTGATGGCCGATGCGCCGCGGCTGATCGATCGCCTCGAGTCCGAGGACGCGGAGCACTTCGCCGACGTGCGCGCGCTTCTCGACGATGCGGGCGTGAGCTACGACCTCGATCCCAAGCTGGTCAGGGGGCTCGACTACTACACGCGCACGGTGTTCGAGTTCGAGAGCCCATCCCTCGGCGCGCAGAGCGGCGTGGGGGGTGGCGGTCGCTACGACGGCCTCGTCGGGCAGCTCGGCGGTCCCCCGACCCCGGGTGTGGGCTGGGCTGCCGGCGTCGAGCGGATCCTGCTGGCCGGTTCCTCGAGCCCGGCGCCCGAGCCGCCCGTCTATGTGGCCATCGCCAAGTCCGAGCATCGCCGGGCTGCGTTCGCGCTCGCGCGTGACCTCAGAGGCGCAGGGATGGCCGCGCAGGTCGAACAGGCGGGACGCTCGATGAAGGGTCAGCTCAAGCAGGCCGACCGTCTGGACGCGTCGGCCGTGGTGATCGTGGGTGACCAGATAGAGGTGAAGGACATGACCACCGGCCAGCAGGTGGCCGTGGCCGACGCCCGTGAGGCGATCGCCGTGGTGGCCGGAGGAGCGATGTCGGAGTGACCGACACCTTCGACAACCGCTTCCGCAACGCCTGGGCGGGCGAGGCCCGTCGGGAGCGGGCCGGGGAGCAGATGCGCGTGGCCGGCTGGGTGCACCGGCGGCGCGACCATGGCGGCCTGATCTTCATCGACCTGCGGGATCGCGAGGGCCTGCTGCAGCTGGTCTTCCACCCGGAGCACGCCGCGGTTGCCCACGAGGCCGCCAAGGGCCTGCGCGCCGAGGACGTGATCAGCGTCTCCGGCCAGCTGGTGGAGCGCCAGGCGGGCACGGTGAATCCCGAGCTGCCCACGGGCGAGGTGGAGCTCGAGGTGGCGTCCTTCGACCTGCTCGCCGATGCCCAGACGCCGCCGTTCCAGATCGACGAGGACGACCCGGTGAACGAGGAGCTGCGCCTGCGCTACCGCTACCTCGACCTGCGCAAGACGCGGATGGCCGAGGCGATCGTGTTGCGCCACCGCGTGGTCTCGACCATCCGCCGGCACCTCGAAGCGGAGGGCTTCCTCGAGATCGAGACGCCCATGCTCACGCGCTCCACCCCCGAGGGCGCGCGGGACTACCTCGTACCAAACCGCCGCCAGCCGGGCACGTGGTACGCGCTCCCGCAGTCTCCTCAGCTCTTCAAGCAGCTGCTGATGGTGGGCGGGCTCGAACGCTACTTCCAGATCGTGCGCTGCTTCCGCGACGAGGACTTCCGCGCCGACCGCCAGCCCGAGTTCACGCAGCTCGACGTGGAGCTTTCCTTCGTCGAGGAGAACGACGTGATGGCGATCACCGACGCCCTGATCCCCAAGGTGCTCGCCTTGGGGGAGATCGAACTCGACGGGCCGATCGAGCGGATCCCCTACGACGAGGCGATGCTGCGCTACGGCACCGACCGCCCCGACCGGCGGATCCCCATCGAGATCGCCGATCTCGGCGGAGTGTTCGCCGGCTCGGAGTTCAAGGTGTTCGCCGGCGCGCTCGCGGATGGCGGCGAGGTGCGCGGGCTGAGCGCGAGCGGCGAGTTTCCCCGGAGCCGTTTCGACACCCTCACCGAGAAGGCGCAGTCGTCGGGCGCCAAGGGCCTGGTCTGGGGGGTCGTCGAGCCCGACGGCTGGCGGTCGCCGGTGGCCAAATTCCTGTCGGAGGAGGAGATCGCGGGCCTGATATCCGCGACAGGCGCCGCGGTCGGAGACGCCATCCTCGTCGTGGCCGACAAGCCCGCCATCGCCGCGCGCGTGCTCGGCGACCTTCGCCTCGAGGTCGGCCTGCCGCGCGCGGGCCACGACCTGGTGTGGGTCACTCACTTCCCGATGTTCGAGTTCAACGAGGACGAGCGCCGCTTCGACGCGCTGCACCACCCGTTCACCGCGCCGAGCGGAGACCTCGACGCCGACCCCGGCACGTGGAGCAGCCGCTCCTACGACCTGGTGTGGAACGGCACCGAGCTAGGCGGCGGCTCGATCCGCAACAACACGCCCGAGGCGCAGCTCAAGGTCCTGTCCGCGCTGGGCATGTCCGAGGACCAGGCGCGCGAGCAGTTCGGCTTCCTGCTCGAGGCCCTCACCTACGGTGCTCCCCCGCACGGGGGCATCGCCTTCGGGATCGACAGGATGGTGGCGCTGCTGGGCGGGCGCGCCTCGATCCGTGACGTGATCGCTTTCCCGAAGGCCGCCAGCGGCATCGATCCCCTCACCGGCGCCCCAGCCGCGGTGGACGAGCGCCAGCTGCGCGAGCTCGGCCTCTCCTACCGCTGATAGCGCCGTTATGCCGGTTCAGGCGCTGGCTGAACCGGCCGATGGTAAGTTTCCCCCGGCTCGAACTTGTACGCCAGCCGGCTCACTTATGTTGAGCCAACACCACTGGAGTGGGAGTCCGACTCGGGGCGTTTCCAGGCTTTCGCAGTCAGGGCCGCACCGGAGGACCCCCAAGCTTGCCAACGCAGGCCCAACTCCTGAGGCGGCAGCGGCAAGTTGGGGCCGAACTGATTTGGCACGGATGCCAAATCGTTCGCCTTCCCCTCCCCTCGAGATCTCGCGCCTCGGATCCCTGCGTGCACCTATCCTGAGCGGATGAGGGCTCGCACCCCGATGGATAGATCCACTCTGCGCGACCACCTGGAGAGCCCTCGGGGCCAGGGGGCCCTGGCGCGCGCGCCCCACACGGGCGCGGCCGGAGGTGCCCCGTGCGGCGACCTCGTCCGCATCTCGGTGCGGGTGGAGGGCGACCGGGTGGTGGAGGCGGGTTTCGAAGCCAACGGCTGCGCGGCGGCGCGCGCGGCGGGCAGCGCGGTGGTCGAGCTGGTCGAAGGTGCGCCGTTGCTGGACGCCGCCTCGGTGACCTCGGCGGCGATCGCCGCGGAGCTGGGCGGACTGTCGCCAGCGGCGGCCCACGCGGGCGAGTTGACCTCTGACGCGCTCCACCGCGCCCTCGGCCTGGCCGCGCGCGACGGCGCCGCACGGCTCGCGCCGGATCCCGACCGCACCCTGGTGGCCATGAGCGGAGGAGTGGACAGCGCCGCCGCGGCACAGCTGGCGCTCGCGGCGGGCCAAAGCGTGGTGGCCGTGACCCTCGAGCTGTGGTCGGACCCCGGTACCGACGGTGAGCGCAGCTGTTGCTCGCCGCAGGCGGTGACCGGCGCCCGGGCGCTGGCCCACGGCATGGGGATCCCTCACCTCACGCTCGACCTGCGCGAGGAGTTCAGGTCCGCGGTGGTCGACGACTTCCTGGCCGGCTACGCGGCGGGTGACACGCCCAACCCGTGCGTGCGCTGCAACGGCCTCGTTCGCTTCGATTCGATGCTGGCGCTGGCGGAAAGGCTGGGCGCCGCGCGATTGGCCACCGGCCACTACGCCCGCATCGCACGTGACTCGGAGGGGCCGCTCGTGCAGGCAGGCGTCGACCCGGCCAAGGACCAGAGCTACGTGCTGGCGCGGCTCACCGGCGCCGAGCTCGAGCGGCTGTGCTTCCCCCTCGGCGGCTTGGAGAAGCCACACGTGCGCGAGCTGGCGAGGGAGGCGGGGCTGTCCGTGGCCGACAAGCGCGAGAGCCAGGACCTCTGCTTCCTCGCCGGCAGCGGGACCCGCGACTTCATGCGCCGCCACGGCGGTAGGCCGGCCGTGGTCGCGGCTGGAGGAGGCGAGATCGTGGACCGGGAGGGCAGAGTGCTCGGGCGCCACGACGGCCACCACGGCTTCACGGTGGGGCAGCGACGGGGGATCGGTGTGTCGGCCCCGGAGCCGCTGTACGTGCTGGCCAAGGACGCGGGTCGCAACCGCGTGGTCGTGGGTCCGCGCGCGGCTCTGGCCGCGCGCAGCGTGGGCCTCTCGCCTGTGCGGCTGCACCGGTCCGGTGCCGAGGTGCAGTCGGTGCGCCTGCGTTACGGCGCGCCCGCCATCGCGTGTGCCCCCGCCGACGTCGGGGCCGGCGCGCACGACAGCCTCCAGCTCGAGCTGGACCGCGATGTCCGGGGTCCGGCGCCCGGTCAGACCGCATGCCTGATGCGGAGTGACCTCGTGGTGGGGTGGGGAACGATCGCCGGTGGCTGACCGGATCGCTCTCGAGGCCCCCCTCGACGGGGCCTTCGGCCCGGTCGTCCGCCTGATCGTGGGCGGGATCACCGAACGTGCCGACTTCGGCTTCGAGGAGATGGACGACCTCCAGCTGGCCATCGAGCGGCTCCTGGCCGAGACGGGCTCCGACGGCCGTGTGGGCATGACCTTCGATCTCGTTCCCGGCCGTATCCGGGTCCGGATCGGGCCCCTGCGCGTGGACGGGCTGGCCGAGGCGCTGCAGGATCCCGACGTGACCCCCGGCCGGCTGACCCTGCGCCGGATCCTGGACACGGTGGTGGACTCCTTCGGAGTCGAGAACGTGGTCGACGGCCACATCGTCGTGCGCCTGGAGAAGCTCGTGGCGGGGGCAGCGTGAGACAGGCCAAGGACGACGCGAAGGCGCGCGCCCGCGCGGAGGATCGCGAGTTGCTGCGGATGTACCACGAGGATGGCGACACGGCCGCGCGCGAGCGGCTCGTGCAGCGCCATCTGCCGCTCGTGCGCTCCCTGGCCCGGCGCTACGCCGGCAGGGGTGAGCCGCTGGAGGACATAGAGCAGGTGGGGGCGATCGGGTTGCTGAAGGCCATCGACCGATTCGAGCTGGATCGCGAAGTGTCGCTGGCCACCTACGCCACTCCCAACGTGGTTGGTGAGATCAAGCGCCACTTCCGCGACAAGGGGTGGGCGATCAGGGTGCCCCGCGCCCTGCAGGAGCTGAACGCCAGGATGTCGTCCACCATCGACCGCCTGACGTCGAAGCTGGGGCACTCCCCGAGCGTGGGAGAGATCGCCGCCGCGCTGGAGACGACGCCGGAGGAGGTGCTCGAGGCGCTCGAGGTCGGCTCGGCCTACACGACGCTCTCGCTGTCCGCGTCGCCCGGGGGAGAGGACGGCGACTCCGATCCGCTGGACGCGATCGGGGAGGAGGACCTCGGCTTCGAGCGGTCCGAGGACAGGGTCGCGCTGGCTCCGGCGCTGGGGAGCCTGGCCCCCCGCGAACGCGAGATCCTGCGCATGCGCTTCGAAGAGGGGTTGCCCCAGACCCAGATCGCCGATCGGGTCGGCCTGTCCCAGATGCACGTCTCCCGCCTGATCCGGAAATCGCTGGCCGTGATGCGCGACGAACTCCAGTGAGGTTCGGTCCAGTACTTGGCATAGCGCTCGTCGTGGCTGCCCTTCTGGCTGGCGGCTGTTCGCCGGGGGGCGAGGGCGATCCGGGTGACGCAGGCGAGGGTGGCTCCGTCTCGGTGGCGCTGGCGTCGGCGCCCGACAGCCTGGACCCCGCTGTGGCCACGTCGCCCACGGCGCTCCAAGCGCTCTGGCTGGTACACACCCCTCTGCTCACCTACGCGCGAACCGAGGGTGCGGGAGGCACCCAGCTGGTGCCTGGTCTGGCCGAGGACATGCCTGAGGTGTCCGACGACGGGCGCACCGTGAAGCTCCTCCTGCGCCCGGGGCTGCGCTACTCCGACGGACGGCGCGTGAGCGCCAGCGACTTCGAGCGTGCGGTCAAGCGGGCCCTGCGGCTCAACGCGCGCGGCCTCGATCTGTTCGGCAACATCCAGGGCGCGCACCGCTACGCGCGATCGCTGGTCGCGGGGCCGGACATAACGGGCATCGCGGCCGACGGGCGCACCGGAGAGGTTCGGATCGACCTGCTCCGCCCCGATCCGAATCTGCCCTACGCGCTGGCGGCGCCGATGGCCTCGCCCGTGCCTGCGGGCATCGCCATGCGGGACCTGACCAGCGGCCCGCCGCCGGGCGTGGGTCCGTACCGGTCCGTCCCCGCCCGCCCGGGCACCGTTTTCGTACTCGAGCGACGCCGCGGCTTCCGGCTGCCCGGGATTCCCGCCGGCCGGGTGGACGAGGTGTCGGGCGAGGTGGTCGACGATCCCGACGCCCAGTCGCGCGCGGCCATCGACAGCCGGGTGGACGTGGCCGAGGGCCAGCCCCCCGTCGACCTGATCCCACGGATCCGCTCCGAGCTCAAGGACCGCTACGCCGAGCACCCGACGCTGGCCCTCGAGTACCTGTCCATGGACGTGAGCCAGCCGCCGTTCGCCAGCGAGGACATGCGCCGGGCGGTGAGCTACGCGATCGACGAGGCCGAGCTCAAGCGCCTGCGTGACGGCTTCCTCGAGCCGACGTGCAACGTCGTGGTGCCGCAGGTCGTGGGTTACCGGAGGCTCGATCCGTGTCCGTACGGCGAACGAGAAGACGACTCGGACCTGGTGCAGGCGCGGGAGCTGGTGCAGGAGTCCTCGCGGCGGCCACCGGCGGTGATCGTGTCCGCCGAGGGCGCCCGCGCAGGGGCGCTCCAGCGCTACCTCGTTCAGACTCTCGACAAGGTGGGCTTCCGGGCCCGGCGGGCTCGCACGCTGCGGGACCGCGTTCGCTCTCAGGTCTCGTTCGCGCGCGTGGATCCGACGCTGCCCCTCCCGGGCAGCTATCTGGAGATAGTGGACGACGGCGTACTCGATCGTCGCATCGGCCTTCTCGAGGCCGAAACCCCGGCCCGGGACGCGGCCGACGAGTGGGCGGCACTCGACCGGGAGGTGGTGGAGGGAGCGGAGGTGGCCCCCTACGGGGTTGAAACCGTCGGAGTGCTGATGTCCAAACGAATGGACGCCGAGAACTGCTCGCTCTACCACCCGGTCTTCGGGCTCGACT
Organism: uncultured Thermoleophilaceae bacterium; assembly: GCA_963825475.1. Classification (GTDB taxonomy): domain Bacteria; phylum Actinomycetota; class Thermoleophilia; order Solirubrobacterales; family Thermoleophilaceae; genus JAAYBF01. The sequence continues at coordinate 140,463 of CAWGTC010000001.1, forward strand.
GGTCGAGCCTGTGCCTGCTTTGAGGTGCAGGACTCGCGCCGAGTGGGCAGAACAAGCGAGTCGCAAGCGTGTTTAGGGGGCAGGTGGGGTACAACACCTGCCGAGGGGAATGAACTAGCCCGGGCTCAAGCCTGGAACGGAGGGACTGCATGAGGAGAATCGGTTACCCACTTTTGGCGCTGCTGTTCGCGCTCGCTTCGCTGGCGATGGTCGCCTGTGGAAGCGACGACGATGACGGCGGCGACAGTGGCGGCGGCGGCGGTGGGAAGAGTGGTGGCGAGATAACCATCTCCCAGACCTCGCAGCCGGACTACCTGGACCCGGCCCTGCTCTACACGGTGAATGCCATTGAGCCGCTGTGGCTGGTGTACATCCCGCTCCTCAGCTATCCGCACAAGGAAGGCGAGGAGGGCGCCCAGCTGATTCCGGCTCTCGCCGAAGAGCTTCCGACGATCTCGGAAGACGGCAAGACCTACGACCTGACCATGCGTAAAGGGATGAAGTACTCCGATGGCTCGCCGGTGAAGGCCTCCGACTTCGAGCACTCGATCAAGCGTGTGCTCAACCTCGAGTCCGGTGGGTCGGCCTTCTTCCTCGTGATCGAGGGCGCCCAGGACTACATCGACGCCGGCAAGTGCGAAGGCGACATCTCGGGCATCGAGACCGACGACAAGACAGGCAAGATCACCATCAGCCTGTCCGAGCCCGACGGCTCGTTCTCGAACGTCCTGGGAATGTGGTTCGCAGCTCCGGTGCCGGGCGACACGCCGTGCAAGGAGCTGACGAAGGACCCGCCCCCCGGCGTCGGCCAGTACAAGATCACCGAGTCGGTCCCGAACCGCCAGTTCGTGCTCGAGAAGAACGAGAATTTCCCCGACCTCGGGCCGGACATCCCGCCGGCCAAGATCGACAAGATCACCACGAAGATCATCAAGTCCCCCCAGCGCCAGGCGCAGGACGTGATCTCGGGCGAGCTCGACTACATGCAGGACCCGCCGCCGGCCGATCTCAAGCCGGAGGTGAAGGCCAAGTACTCCGATCGGTATGAGGAGATCACGACGCCGTCCTCGTACTTCATGTTCATGAACCACCGGGTGGCTCCGTTCGACAACCCCAAGATCCGCGAGGCGGTCAACTACGGCCTCGACAAGCCGGCACTGGCGCGTGTGTTCGCGGGCGAGCTCGCCCCAGGCTGCTCGTTCCTACCGCCCGGCATGCCGGGCTTCGACGAGGCGCTCGACGTGGACGACTGTCCGTGGGGCGACCCCAACGCGCCGCCGGACCTCGAGAAGGCGAAGCAGATGATCGAGGCCGAGGGCGAGGCCGGGACGAAGGTCACCGTCTACGGCAACAACGACGACCCGACCGACAAGGTCACCGAGGCGTACGCCGACCAGCTCAACAAGATGGGCTTCGACGCGGAGCCCAGGATCCTGGACGGAGGCGTCTACTTCCAGACGATCGGAGCAGCCAAGACGAAGGTCCAGACCGGCTTCGCCAACTGGTTCCAGGACTTCCCGCACCCGAAGAACTTCTTCTTCCTCGTGGACGGCAAGTCGATCCAGCCGACGAACAACCAGAACTTCGGGAACGTGGATGACCCGGAGATCACGAAGGGGATCGCCGACCTGAACCTGGAGCCCGAGCTGACCGACGAGGTGAGCCAGCGCTGGGCGGATCTGAACCGCCAGCTGATCGAGGGCGCGCACATCGTGCCCTACGGCCACCGCAAGCTGGCGACGTTCCTGTCGGAGCGGATGGACTTCGACAACTGCTCCAGCTTCCACCCGGTCTACTTCAACGACTACTCGAGCTTCTGCCTCAAGTAGCCGTATGACACCGCGTGCAGGGGAGGGCGCTTCGGCGCCCTCCCCGACCGAGCAGCCCGGAATCGAGGGCTTGGCCGCATGGAAAGCCGAGGCTGAGCGTGAGCAGGTGCATGGCCTCGGGCCGTGGCGGCTGGGGCTGCGGCGGCTGCGTCGCAACAAGGTCGCGATCGGCTTCGGGGTCCTGTTCGTCTTGCTCGTGCTGTCCTGCCTGGGAGCACCGCTGTGGGCCGATCACGTGGCCCACACGGGGCCGAATACCAATCACCTCTCCGACACGATCAAGGTCGACGGCAAGACCACCAACGTGGTCGGACTCGACGGCGTGCCGATCGGACCGACCTGGAGCGGCGAGTTCCTTCTGGGCGCGGATCCCAACGGGCGCGACATCATGGTGAGGCTGCTCTACGGCGGGCGCAACTCGCTGATGATCGGGGTCGCGGCTGCGCTGATCACGACGATGCTCTCGATCGTCCTCGGGACGATCTCCGGCTATTTCCGCGGCTGGCCCGACGTCGCGATCCGGTCGCTGCTCGACGTCATCTGGTCGTTTCCGGTGATCATCCTCGGCGTGGCGCTCGGGGTGGCGCTGGCGCTCGGCGGGCTCAAGGTGGGCCCGCTCAGCGTGTCGGGCGACTCGCTCGCCATCCCCATACTCATCATCGGGGTCGTCTACGTGCCCTACATGGCGAGACCGGTGCGGGGCCAGGTCCTGTCGTTGCGCGAGAAGGAGTTCGTCGAGGCGGCGCGTGCGCAGGGCGCCGGTCCGCTGCGAATCATGTTCACCGAGGTGCTGCCCAACCTGGCCTCGACGATCCTCGTGTTCTTCACCCTGCTGATCGCGAACGCGGTGCTGCTGGAGTCGGCGCTGTCGTTCCTGGGTGCCGGCGTGCGGGCGCCCAACCCGTCCTGGGGGACGATGATCGACGATGGCGTCGACCGCATCGCCACCGCGCCGCATCTGGCGATCGTGCCCGGCGTGATGCTGGTGCTCACTGTGTTGTCGCTGAACGTGTTCGGCGACGGCGTGCGCGACGCGCTCGACCCGCGGGCCAAGGTCCGCTTGGAGCACTGATGGGCCGTTTCGTCGTCCGCCGCCTGCTCCAGATGGTGCTGGTGATGTTCGCGGTTTCGGTGCTCACGTTCCTGATCTTCAATGTGATCCCCAACAGCGATCCGGCCGTCCGGATGGCGGGCCGCCAGGCAAACGCGTCGACGATCGAGGCGATCCGGAAGGAGTGGGGCTTCAACGACAGCCTGCCGCAGCAGTACGTGACGACGATGAAGAAGGTCTTCACGGGCGATCTCGTGTCCCAGTTCACGCAGCTGCCCGTCGGTGAGGAGCTCCGCAAGGGGTTGCCGCGCACACTGTCGCTCGCGATCGGCGCGGCGCTGCTGTGGATGTTCGTGGCGGTCTGCTTCGGGCTCTACAGTGCGGTCAAGGCGGGCAGGTTCGCCGATCGCTTCCTGACGATCATCGCGCTGGTCGGCATCTCGATGCCGGTGTTCTGGATTGGCGCGCTCATGAATCACTACCTGGGCTTCAAGCTGGGCTGGTTCCCGAACGGCGGGTACGTGGAGTTGACCGAGAGTCCCCTTGACTGGGCTTACCACTTGATCCTGCCCTGGACGGCGCTGGCGATCCTGTTCATCGGCTTCTACTCGCGCGTACTGCGCTCCAACGTGCTCGACACGATCAACGAGGACTACGTGCGCACCGCGCGCGCCAAGGGCCTCGGCGAGCGCCAGATCATGGTGCGCCATGTGCTGCGCAACTCGATGATCCCGATAGTCACGCTGTGGGGACTCGACTTCGGTGCCGTCGTCGGAGGCGGCGCGATCCTGACCGAGACGGTCTTCGACCTGCAGGGAGTCGGCCAGTACGCGGCCGACTCGATCACCCAGCTCGACGTGCCGCCCGTGCTGGCCACCACCATGTTCCTCGCCTTCTTCGTCGTGCTCGTGAACGCGGTCGTGGACATCGTCTACGCCTTCCTCGACCCCCGCATCCGCATCCAGTGAGCGCCGCGGGGGAGCCGGTGCTCGACGTGCGCGACCTGCGCGTGTCGTTCGCCACCGAGGAGGGGATCGTGCAGGCCGTGGACGGCGTGTCCTTCGATCTCCGCGCCGGCGAGGTGCTGGCCGTGGTGGGAGAGTCGGGCTCCGGCAAGTCGGTGACGGCGATGACGCTGATGGGGCTGACCCGATCGCCCAACGCCCGGTTCGAGGGCACGGCGACCTACAAGGGGACCGATCTGGTGAGCGCATCCGAGGACGAGATGCGCAAGGTCCGCGGCCGCGAGATCGCGATGATCTTCCAGGACCCGATGACGTCGCTGAATCCCGTGCACCGGATCGGAGACCAGATCGTGGAGCAGATCCAGGCGCACGAGGACCGCTCCGACAACGACGCGCGCGAGCGGTCGATCGAGCTTCTGGAGCAGGTGGGCATCCCGCGAGCCCGCGAGCGTGCCGAGGCGTATCCGTTCGAGTTCTCCGGGGGCATGCGCCAGCGCGTGATGATCGCCCTCGCGCTCTCCTGCGATCCTCACGTGCTGATCGCCGACGAGCCCACCACCGCCCTCGACGTGACCATCCAGGCGCAGATCCTCGACCGCATCAAGGAGCTGCGCGAACGGACCGAGGCGGCGGTGATCCTGGTGACCCACGACCTCGGCGTGGTGGCCGACGTGGCCGACCGGATCGCCGTGATGTACGCAGGGCGGATCGTGGAGCAGGGGACGCTCGACGAGATCTTCTACGACCCCCAGCACCCCTACACCTGGGGCCTGTTGGGCAGCATCACCCGCCTGGACCGACCCCGCCCCGACCGCCTGCCGGCGATCGCCGGGCTGCCGCCGTCGCTGGCGAACCGGCCCGAGGGGTGCCACTTCCGCCCCCGCTGTCCCCACGGCTTCGGCAAGTGCACCGAGGTGCCGCCGCTGGAGGCGCGGGTGCCGGGCGAGACGGGTCACAGCGATCGCTGCTGGCTCGACGTGGACATCAAGCGCCGGGTGCGCGAGGTCGGGCCGGGTGAGATCGGCCTCAAGGCCGCCGAGGCGGCGTCCACGTGAACGAGCCGGCAACTCCGCTGCTGGAGGTGGACCACCTCGAGCTGCACTTTCCGATCAAGCAGGGGGTGGTCGTGGATCGCACGGTGGGCGCGGTCCACGCGGTCAACGAGGTGACCTTCACGCTCGGCGAGGGAGAGACGCTCGGCCTCGTCGGGGAGTCGGGTTGCGGCAAGACGACGCTGTCGCGTGCGTTGATGCGCCTGCTCGAGCCGACAGGCGGCACGATCCACTTCCGAGGGAATGACATCACGGGCGCGTCGCAGCGGGCGCTGCGGCCACTGCGCACCGAGATGCAGATGGTGTTCCAGGACCCGTTCGCGTCGTTGAACCCGCGCAAGCGGATCGACCGGATCATCGGCACGCCCCTGCTCCTGCACGGAGTCGCGCGGGCCGACGTGGGCGACCGTGTCAGCGAGCTGCTCGACCGCGTGGGGCTTGCGCCCGAGCACGCGGGCCGCTACCCGCACGAGTTCTCGGGCGGTCAGCGCCAGCGAATCGGCATCGCCCGGGCGCTTGCGCTCGACCCCAAGCTCGTTGTGCTCGACGAGCCCGTGTCTGCCCTCGACGTGTCGGTGCAGGCTCAGATCATCAACCTGCTCGACGATCTCCAGGAGGACCTCGGTCTCACCTACCTGTTCGTGGCTCACGACCTCAGCGTCGTGCGGCACGTGTCCACTCGCATCGCGGTCATGTACCTGGGCAAGCTGATGGAGGTCGCGGCGGCGGAGGAGCTCTACACCAAGCCAATCCACCCCTACACCGAGGCTCTGCTCGCCGCGATCCCGATTCCGGACCCGCGCGAGAACCGCGCCCGCCAGCGCACCATCGTTTCGGGTGAGCCTCCCAACCCGATCGACCCGCCTTCCGGCTGCGTGTTCCATCCGCGCTGCCCGCACGCCACCGACGTGTGCCGGCAGGTCGAGCCGCCGCTCACGCGCTACCCGGACGGCCACATGGCCGCGTGCCATCACCCCCGCCGTGTGACCGCCGCCGAACTGAGCGCCGCCGAGCGCTCGCCCGCGAGCCCGCACAGCGCCGGCGAAGATCTGCCCGCAGCCGCCTAAGCACCCGCGGCTCCTCCTTGTTGCACAAGTTCTTGCACCAAAGGTGGCGGAAAGCCGCCACATGTGGCATGGTCCGTAAAGCGTATGCATCAGTTCAAGTGAGAACCCGGTGCAGTAGAGCTGGGTTCAGGAGCGTTCACGGACTACAGGGAGGGGAACCCTATGCCGAGTCGTCGAGGCTAGTTCCAAGCAGTGGACCGGGGCCGCGCATCGCGCGGCCTCTGTCGTTCTAGGGTCGGACCCCACCTCATGCGCGAGATAGCCGAACTCATCAGACACGAGCCTCGGGCTCGGATCTTCGCTCTCGCGCTCACCCAGTCCTCGCTCGGCACGGGAGCGGGCTACATCGCGCTCGTCATCATCGCGCTGGACCGCCTGGACTCACCCTGGGCCATCTCGATGGTCCTGCTGGCCGATCTGGTCCCGGCGATGCTGCTCGGTCCCGTGTTCGGCGCGGCCGCCGACCGCTGGTCGCGACGTGCCTGCACGGTGATCGCCGACGTGCTCCGAGCGGTCGCCTTCCTTGGGCTCGCGTTCGTGCCCGGCATCGAGGCCACCATTGCATTCGCGGCACTCGCCGGGATCGGCACGGGCTTGTTCGGGCCCGCCGCCCTCGCCAGCCTGCCCAGCCTGGTGGAGAAACGGCGCCTGCCGGCAGCCACGTCGCTCTACGGCGCGATCTCCGACCTCGGGTTCTTCGTAGGTCCCGCGCTCGCGGGCGCCGTGCTGGTCGTGGGGTCGGCGGAGATGCTGATGCTGGGCAACGGCCTGACCTTCCTGGTGTCCGCCGTCCTGCTGGGCGGCCTGCGCTTCGGCGCGGCCCCCAAGCGGGAGTCGTCCGCTGCGGGCATCCAGGTGCGGACCTCGCTGGTCGCGGAGGCCAGGGAGGGGCTGCGGGCCGCGGCGCAGATCGCCGGCATACGGACGATCCTGGTGGCATCGGGCGCCGCCCTGTTCTTCGCCGGGCTCCTGAACGTCGGGGAGCTGCCCTTTGCCACCGAGGAGCTCGGGACCACCAAGACGGGCTACTCGATGCTCGCGGCGATCCTGGGGCTGGGGTTCATCGGGGGATCGCTCGCGGGGGCGAAGGGGGGCCGGCTGCCCGAGCTCAGGAGCCGCTACCTGCTGGGCCTCCTGCTGCTCGGAGTCGGCCTGATCCTGTCGGGGCTCGCGCCCAGCTTCCCCGTCGCGCTCGCCACATTCGCCCTCTTCGGGTTCGGGAACGGCCTGGTGCTGGTCTACGAGCGGCTACTGATACAGCGCGTGGTACCCGACCGGCTGGCCGGGCGCGTGTTCGGCGTAAAGGACTCGTTGAGTGCCTGGGCCTTCGGAGCGGCCTTCGTGGTTGCCGGCGCGATCATCACGCTTGTCGGGGCGCGCTCCCTGCTGCTGATCGCAGGCGCCGGCGGCGTGGTGGTGTGGGCTTTCGCCACGGTGACGTTGCGCCGGGCCTGGGAGGGGGACAAGGCGGAAGGCCGGCATCTAGGCCACCGCCCCGACGCGGCTCTGAGCGGGCTTGCCGGCCAGGACGGCCCGGATGCCATCGCTGGTCGCCACCACTGGCTTGCCCTCCTGGACGACCTTGATGAGCGCGGAGACGACCTTCGGGTCGAACTGGGTGCCGGCGTGGGCCACTAGCTCGCTGAGCGCGGCGTCGGTGGACATCGCGCTGCGGTAGGGACGGTCGGTGGTCATCGCGTTGTACGCGTCGCAGGTGAACACGATGCGTGCGGCCAGCGGTATGTCCTCGCCGGAGAGCCCGTCGGGGTAGCCCTCGCCGTCCCACCGCTCGTGGCAGCAGCGCACGATCTCGCCGACGCGGCCGAGGAGCCCGCCCACGCGGTCGAGCATGAACTGGCCCTCCATGGTGTGCGTCTTCATCAGCCGCCACTCGTCCTCGGTGAGCTTGGCCGGCTTGTTGAGCACATCCTTGGGAATGGCGATCTTGCCTACGTCGTGAAGGAGGGCCGCGAACTCGAGCTCCTGGCGCGAGTTGGGATCCACGCCCATCTCGTCCGCCGCGCCCTGAGCCAGCTCCACCACGGAGCGAGAGTGGTCCGCGGTGTAGCGATCGTCGTACTCGATCACGTCAGCGAGCAGCATGACCGTGCCCCGGTAGGCCCGGTTCAGCTCGAGGGTGGCGCCATAGCGCTCACGGCGATCCTCGGAGAACTTCTGGAGCAGCCACACGAGAGGGCCGATGGCCAGAAGGGCGAATGGCTCATCCTGCGCCGAGAACGCGACCACCAGGGCGAGCGGCGTGAGCACCGCGTCGACCCGCGCGATGTTGAAGTTGGAGGAGATCAGCTCGCGGATGGGCGTGTGGTCCATCGTCGCGTTGCGGATCAGCGACCAGATCAGGTCGAGCGCGATCTGTGCCGCGAAGGCCAGTGCGTAAACCTCGACGAGGCTCCAGTCGGGAGCCCCGGGGGCGAGAGCGGCCAGGACGAGCGTCGGCCCGAGCACGAACCACGAGTCGCTCAAGCAGCCGATCCAGCGGTCGTGACCCCAGGCCCCGCTGATCACGTCAGGGAGCCGGCTCAGGACCGCCGCGACGGCCACGAGCAGCGGCACGTAGGGCAGAGGAACCAGAAGGAGGGTGGGCACCAGCAGTAGCTGCTCCGGTACCACGAAGAGAGGGCCAACCTCGAAGCTGACGCGGGAGACGAGGGCATAGCCCAGCATCAGTCCAATCACCAGAACCGGGTCGAAAGTCCGCTCCGAGGGGAGGTAGGCCGCGACGGCGACCGCAGCGACGAGGAAGAGAAGCGACGACAGGCCGACAACTGTGCGCTCACGCACAGCCATGCTGCGCGCGATGCGCTCGCGTGATTCCCCAACCAACTGCTCGGCCAGCAACATTCTGTGGGTCATGTTCGGCGGCTCTGACGCGCGCGAGCGCGAGCTGTGCAAATTGCAGAGGTTTCCGAGGTAAGTCTGCCGTTTGGCCGCAGCCTTCTCGTCAGAAAGACCGGTTTTGCAGCGGGAGCTCCGCGGATTGCCAGGCGGGTGGTCTGCGTGACAGGGGTCCACCTAGACTCCGAGCCGATGGAGGCAGCCGATATTCGCGAGCAATTCCTCTCGTTCTTCGAGGCGCGAGGGCACCTGCGCGTGCCCTCGGCGTCCCTCGTGCCGGCGAGTTATGACCCCACGGTGCTGCTCACGACCGCAGGCATGCAGCCCTTCAAGCCCTACTTCCGCGGTGAGGAGGAGCCGCCCGCCAAGCGCCTCACCTCCTGCCAGAAGGTCTTTCGCGCGGTGGACATCGAGAACGTGGGCCTCACCCTCCGCCATCTCACGTTCTTCGAGATGCTCGGCAACTTCTCGGTGGGCGACTATTTCAAGCAGGGCGCCGCTGAACACGCGTGGGAGCTCTCGACCGAGGGATTCGGCTTCGACCCCGAGCGGATCTGGATCACGGTGTTCGGTGGAGACGATGAGCTGGGTCTCGGCCCGGACGAGGAGGCGATCGCGTGCTGGCGTTCGATCGGTGTTCCCAACAGCCGCATCGTCGCGCTCGGCACCGAGGACAACTTCTGGCAGGCGGGCCCCACGGGCCCGTGCGGTCCGTGCTCGGAGCTCTACCTGGACCGGGGCCTCGAGTTCGGCGGTGAGGATGACCGGCCCGGCGATGACACAGAGCGTTTTCTGGAGTTCTGGAACCTGGTGTTCATGCAGTACGACCTGCACGCCGACGGCTCGCTGACCGACCTGCCGCAGAAGAACATCGACACGGGGATGGGGCTCGACCGAATGGCGGCGATCCTCCAGGACGTCCCCTCGATCTACGAGACGGGTCACTTCCTGCCGCTGATCCGGTTCGGAGAGGAGCGGTCGGGCCGGAAGTCGGGCGACGACTTCCCCACCACCCGCGCGCTGCGCGTGCTGGCCGACCACGGTCGCGCCGCCACCTTCCTGCTGGCCGACGGCGTGGTGCCCTCCAACGAGGACCGCGGCTACATCCTGCGTCGCATCCTGCGCCGGACGATCCAGCAGGGACGGGTGCTGGGTATCGGCCAGGGCTTCGTGCCCGACCTCTGCGAGGTGGTGGTCGAGACCATGGGCTCCGCCTACCCCGAGTTGCACGAGGAGCGCCAGACGATCGCCCGCTGGACCGCCGCCGAGGAGGAGGGCTTCGGGCGCACCTTGGCCCAGGGAGAGCGTCTGCTGGCCGAGCTTGTGGCTCGCGCGCGCGAAGAGGGCGCCTCCGAGGTGAGCGCTGAGGACGCGTTCCGGCTCCACGACACCTACGGCTTCCCCTTCGAGATGACGAAGGAGCTGCTCGACGAGGCGCAGCTCGGCGTGGACGAGCAGCGCTTCTCGGTCCTCATGGAGCAGGCGCGCAGCCTCGCCCGCTCGGGCTCGCGTGACACCGGCACGGACAGGTCCGCCGAGCACGCGGCCGAGTTCGCCAGGTCGGCCGGCTTCCAGACCCGGTTCGTGGGCTACGAGTCGGTCGAGGCGGACACGGTGGCCCGAGCCGTCGAGCGTGAGAACGGCGGCGTGCTCGTGAAGCTGGAGGACAGCCCGTTCTACCCGGCCGGCGGCGGTCAGGTGTCCGACGCCGGAACGGTGGAGACCGACTCCGCCCGCGCTCGCGTGGTCGACGTGTTCCGGCTGGGGTCCGACCAGGCGCTGGCGCTCGAGACAGTGGAGGGCGAGATCGCCCAGGGCGAAGCCGTGCACGCCACGGTGGATCGCGATACCCGCCTGGCCACGATGCGCAACCACACGGCCACGCACCTGCTGCACGCCGCGTTGCGTGAGCGCCTGGGCGCCCACGTGCGACAGGCCGGCTCCTACGTGGGACCGGACAAGCTGCGCTTCGACTTCTCGCACGGAGAGCGCCTGTCCGAGGCCGAGCTGCGCGATGTCGAGGCACGGGTGAACGGGTGGGTGAGCGCCAACCGGCCGGTGCGCGCCATCGAGATGCCGCTTGACGAGGCCCGCGCCCTGGGTGCAATGGCCCTTTTCGGCGAGAAGTACGGCGACTGGGTGCGCATGGTCGAGGTGGATGACGTGTCGCGCGAGCTGTGTGGTGGCACGCATGTGGCCACCACAGGCGAGATCGGCCTGTTCCACGTGACCACGGAGACTTCGAGCGCCTCGAATGTCCGGCGCATCGAGGCCGTGACCGGCCCGGCGGCCACCGAGCTGTTCGAGGAGCGCACCGCTCGCCTGCGTGAGCTTTCGGCGTTGCTGAAGGCGCCCGAGGGAGAGCTTGTCAAGGCGGTGGAGAAGCTGAGTTCCCGGGTGCGCGAGATGGGCAAGCGCCCTTCGGAGGGAGCCGACTCGCCGCCGCCGCCGAGCGCCTGCAGGCGAGCGCCGAAGATGTGGCGGGCATCGGAGTGGTGGTGGCGCGCAGCGACGCCGCCGACGCCAAGGAACTGCTCGCTCTGGCGGACCGCGTCCGGCAGCGCCTGGGGGACGCGGTCGTGGTGCTCGGAGCGGCGGGCGACGGGCGGGTGCAGCTCGTGGCCACCGTGGCGCCGGCGGCGGTCGAGCGGGGCGTGAAGGCAGGCGACGTGGTGCGCGCCGCGGCCGAGGTCGTGGGAGGCGGAGGCGGAGGCCGCGACACCATGGCGCAGGCCGGCGGTCGCGACCCGGAGAAGCTCGACGAGGCGCTGGAGACCGCCCGCGCGACGATCGAGCGGTCGCTTTCCTAGTGTCTCGCGCATGAGGGTGCTGGCGCTGGACCACGGCGAGGCGCGTTGCGGCTGCGCCGTCTCCGACCCGTCGGGGACGCTGGCCTCGCCCCTCGCCGCGATCGAGCGGCCCGACACCCGCAAGGGGATCGCCCGGGTGGCCGGGCTTGCCGCTGAGTTGGAGGCTGAGCTGATCGTGGTGGGCCTGCCCGTGACCCTCGGAGGCGAAGAAGGCGTGCAGGCCGAGACGGCACGGGAGTTCGCCCGCCGCGTGGAGGAGAAGGCCGGCGTGCCGGTCGAGCTCTACGACGAGCGGCTGACCACGCGGATGGCCGAGTCGACCGGCGGCCGCGCGGATGCCGACTCGCGGGCGGCCGCCCACCTGCTCGAGAGCTACCTGATTGCTCGCGCCCGGCGGCAGGAGACGGCATGAGCCCCGACCGCAGCCCGGAGGAGCGCGAGCGCGCGCGGCTCGAGCGCGAGGCCAAGCGCGCCGCCCGGGAGGGGCGACCACCTCCAGAGGCGCCCCCGCCCACGGAGGTGCCTCCGCCACCCGCGCCTCCGCCAGCTGCGCCTCCGCCAGCTGCGCCTCCGCCAGCTGCGCCTCCGCCGGCTGCGCCTCCGCCAGCTGCGCCTCCGCGAGCTGCGCCTCCGCCAGCTGCGCCTGAACCCCCCACCGACGTGATCCCGCCGCCGCCGCCGGCGCCCGCTCCTCGGCGGCCCGAGCCGCCCGCGCCGTTCGAACCCGAGCCGGCCGACGCTCCCGTTCCGCGCACCCCGGGCGCGGACCCCACGCGGCCCTTGCGGAAGCTGCCGAGCGCACGGTCTGCGGCTCGGCCGCCGGAAGCGCGCGACCCCCGCGCGGCTCGCCGGGCCACGGCCCAGAGCATTCTCGAGCGCACACGCGCGCGGGGTGGAGGGTCCACCCGCGCCCATCGCCGCCGGCGGCGCAGGCTCATACCGCTGGCCGTGGCCGGACTGCTTGCTCTCGCCGTCGGGTGGTTCCTGTTTTCGCTCTACCAGCCGTTCAAGGGAGAGGGCGAGGGCACCGTGGCCGTCAGGATCCCTTCGGGATCCGGAGTGGGGGAGATCGCGGACGTGCTGGCCCAGCGCGGCGTGATCTCCAGCGCCTTCTTCTTCCGCGCGCGCGCCACGGTTTCGGGACGCTCGGGGGACTTCAAGGCCGGCCGGTTCTCCCTGCGCGAGGACATGAGCTACGCCGCCGTAATGGACGCACTGGCTCAGTCACCGGACGCGCAGAGCGTGAGCATCACCGTGCCCGAGGGTCGCGCGCGGCGTGAGGTGAAGGACCTGGTCTCAGGCGAGCTCGAGGGTGACTACCTGGCCCTGACCAGGCGCTCGTCGCTCCTGGATCCGGCCGGCTACGGCGCGAAGGGCGCACGCGATCTGGAGGGCTTTCTGTTTCCCGCCACTTACGAGCTGGAGCGCGGTCAGGGCACCCGTGAGCTGGTGAAGCAGCAGCTTCAGGCTTTCACGCGCGAGTTCGCCAAGGTGGACATGACCTTTGCCAAGCGCAAGAACCTGACGCGGTACGACGTGCTGGTGATCGCCTCGATGGTGGAGCGCGAGGCTCAGGTGGCCAGGGAGCGGCCGCTGATCGCCTCGGTGATCTACAACCGCCTGAGCGAAGGGATCCCGTTGGGGATCGACGCCACCGTGCGCTTCGCTACCGAGAACTGGACCCGCCCGCTCACCGAGTCCGAGCTGGCGGTCGACTCTCCCTACAACACGCGCGAGCGCCAGGGCCTGCCGCCGGGTCCGATCGGCAGCCCCGGGCTGGCGTCGCTCCAAGCCGCGGCCAGGCCGTCGAAGTCCAGCTTCCTCTTCTACGTGGTGAGGCCCAACGCGTGCGGCGAGCACGAGTTCTCGGAGACCGACGCCGAGTTCCAGGCGGACGTGGATCGCTACAACCAAGAGCGCGACGCCCGCGGCGGCAAGTCCCCTACGGACTGCTGATGCCGCGCACGCTGCTCGGGGTCGCCGGCTACCCGGTGGCACACAGCCGCTCCCCGGCGATGCACAACGCGGCGCTGGCCGAGCTCGGCCTCGACTGGCTCTACGTTCCGGTGCCCCTGCCGCCGGAGCGCTTCGCCGGACGTGGTGTTGGCCTTGCCCGGCTCGGGCTTCGTGGGACTGAACGTGACGGTGCCGCACAAGGCGGCCGCGCACGGTGTGGCCCACACCCGCAGTGCAGCCGCGGATGCCATCGGCGCCGCCAATACGCTCACGTTCCGCCCGGACGGGGAGATCGAGGCCGAGAACACCGACGCCGGGGGCCTGATCGATGCGCTCGGCCGTCCGGTGACCGGCCTGCATGCGCTCGTGCTCGGGGCGGGCGGGTCGGCCCGGGCCGCTGTATGGGCGCTGATCGAGGCGGGGGCGGCCGAGGTGTCGGTATGGAATCGGACATCCGCCCGCGCGGCGCAGCTTGCGTCCGAGCTTGGAGCCCGCCATGCCATCCGTCCCGAACAGGCCGACCTGCTGGTGAACTGCACGACCGTGGGTCTCGGTGGCTCCGTCGATACGGCTGAAGCTCACGCCGCGCTGGGTCTCGACGGGATTGACCCGCCCGCCCTCGTGGTCGATCTCGTCTACGGCGAGCGCCCCACTCCGGTGGTGGCATGGGGGCGCTCCGGCGGCTCGCGGGTGGTGGAGGGGCTGGACGTGCTCGTGTATCAGGGGGCTCGCAGCCTCGAGCTGTGGACGGGGCTCGACGCGCCGATCGAGACCATGAGAAGGGCCGCAATCGCCCCGGCGGATGAAAAAGAGGTCCCAAGGGCTTAAACATTCGTCCAGTTCGGCCGATACGGCGCATATGGCAGTTTCCCGCCCTGTGCTTCTCGCGCTCCTCGGCCTGGTGCTGGCCACCACGACCCTGTTCGCCGCCCGCGGCGCAAACCAGACTGTGGCCGACCCCGCCTCCAACGCCGTGGTGCCGGCCCCCGCGCCGACACCGATCTCCCCGGGCGTCTCCAAGAAGGACAAGGCGGGCGACGACAAGGCCAAGCCTCAGGCCAGGGACGACGCCAGGGGAGCCGGCCCGTGAGGGCCGCAAGCCTGCTCGTGCAGCTGCAGCGCGCACGGCCGCACTGCCTGCCGGAGTTCCCGCCGACGTGGGGCGCGCTCTACGCGACCGCGAAGTTGTGGTCCTGTTCTTCGGACAGGGTGGCGCGGACGACGTGGCAACCGCCGAAGCTGTGGCGTCTCTGCGCGGCCTGAAGCGCGTGGCGGTCTTCCGGGACGGTATCCAGAACCTTGCCAAGTACCCCGGCATAGTCAGCGGGCTGGGTGTGGCCCAGGCCCCCGCCATCGTGATCGTGGGCACGCAGCGCCGGGCAAGTCTTATCGAGGGGTTCGTCGACTCCGGCACCCTCAGGCAGCATGTGGTGGACGCCCGATGACCGAGCCCGGCGGTGGAGACTCTCACCTCCGGCCGGTGTCGAGAGGCCCGGCGGTGGCGGCAACGGTGCCCGAGGGCACCGGCAGCGGCCTGATCCCACCCACCCGGAGGACGGGTCCGTCGCGTTTCATCGCCGACGTGATCGTCCAGCTGGGCTACGTGGACCGTGAACGTGCCGAGGCCGCCGTCGAGGAGTCGCGCCGGCTGGGCAAGAGGACGGGTCAGGTGCTGCTGGAGTCCGGCGCGCTCAGCCCCGAGCAGCTTGCGCACGCACTGGCCGAACGTTTCGGGCTCGACTACGTGGACCTCAGCGTCTACCAGCCGGACGTGTCGGCGATGAACCTCGTCTCCCACAACGCCGCGCGGCGGTTCGAGGCCGCGCCGATCGGCTTCGACGAGTCGGGCGCGCTGGTGGTGGCGATGGCCGACCCGTCCAACGTGCTCGCGCTCGACGACCTCAAGCTGATGACCGGGCACGAGATCAGGCCTGCGGTCGCGTCGGGCGAGGACGTGGCCAACCTGATCAGCCGCATGAGCCGCCTGGAGGACGCGGTGGCGGAGGCGATCGGGGAGGACGAAGAAGACGAGAGCCTTGCGCAGGTCACCGAGATCCGGGAGACGGCCGAGGACGCGCCGATCATCAAGCTGGTCAACTCGATCGTCGCTCAGGCGGTGGAGCAGGGGGCCTCCGACGTGCACCTCGAGCCCGACGGCCGCGACATGCGCGTGCGGTTCCGCGTCGACGGCCTGCTGTCGGAGACGACCACGATCCCGCGCAGGATGGTTGCTGGCGTGGTGTCGCGCGTGAAGATCATGGGCGACCTCGACATATCCGAGAAGCGCCTGCCCCAGGATGGCCGCGTGGGCCTGAAGGTGGAGGGCCACGGCGTGGACGTGCGCATCGTGACCATGCCGTCCGTGCTCGGCGAGGGCGTCGTGATGCGGCTGCTCGACAAGGGCAAGGCCCTCGTCGATCTCGACGCGCTGGGCATGGCCACCGACGCCCGCGAGCGCTTCGAGGCGGGATTCCACAGAACGCACGGCGCGGTGCTCGTGACCGGCCCCACCGGCTCGGGCAAGAGCACGACCCTCTACAGCGCCCTCAACATGATCAACTCGATCGACAAGAACATCATCACGATCGAGGACCCGGTCGAGTACCAGATCCCGGGGATCAACCAGCTCCAGGTCAACCTCAAGTCGGGCATGAGCTTCGCCCGCGGCCTGCGCTCGATGCTCCGCGCCGACCCCGACATCATCATGGTCGGCGAGATCCGCGACGCCGAGACGGCCCGGATCGCCATCGAATCTGCCCTCACCGGGCACCTCGTGCTGTCCACGCTGCACACCAACGACGCGCCGTCCGCTGTCACGCGGCTCACCGAGATGGGCATCGAGCCCTTCCTCACAGCGTCGGCGCTCGACTGCGTGGTGGCCCAGCGGCTGGCGCGTACGCTGTGCTCGCACTGCAAGCGTGTCGTCAACCTCAGCGTGCCGGCGCTCGCGGCCGCAGGTTTCTCGGCCACCGAGGAGGTCGAGTCCTACGCCCCTGTCGGCTGCAGCCGTTGCAAGAACACCGGCTTCAAGGGCCGGCTGGGGCTGTACGAGGTGATGCCGATCACGGACGAGATCCGCACAATGGCGATCGAGCGCACCTCATCCGAGGAGATCGGTCGCGTTGCGGTCGAGCAGGGCATGCGTGTCCTGCGCGAGGACGGCTTCGAGAGGGTCAAGCAGGGCGTGACCTCGATCGCCGAGGTTGCACGTGTCACGTAACAGCGCACGCTGCCGATAGGAGAACTCATGGAACTGGACTTCGCAGATGTGCTGATCGAGGTGATGGAGATGGGGGCGTCAGACCTCCACCTGACCGCCGGCTCGCCGCCGATGGTGCGCAAGCGCGGCGTGCTGGCTTCGCTGGACTACCCGAACCTCAATCCGCAGCAGGTGCGCGAGATCGTCTACTCGATCCTCACCAACGACCAGCGCCAGAAGCTGGAGACCGACTGGCAGATCGACCTGGCCTACTCCATCCCCGGCCGAGCGCGCTTCCGCGTGAATGCCTTCTTCCAGCGCGCCTCCCTCGGCGCCGCCTTCCGGCTGATCCCCCAGGACATGCCTGCTCTCGCGGATCTCGGCATGCCACCTGTGCTGCGCGAGTTCGCGAGGAAGCCGCGGGGGATCGTGCTGGTCACCGGCCCCACCGGCTCGGGCAAGTCCACGACCCTGGCGGCGATCATCGACATGATCAACGAGACGCGCCAAGAGCACATCATGACCATCGAGGACCCGATCGAGTTCCTCCACAAGCACAAGAAGTGCATCGTGAACCAGCGCGAGATCGGGGCGGACGCCAAGACCTTCGCCGAGGCCCTGAAGGGCGCTTTGCGCCAGGACCCTGACGTGATTCTCGTCGGCGAGATGCGCGACCTCGACACGATCTCGACTGCGCTCACAGCAGCGGAGACCGGCCACTTGGTCTTCGCCACGCTGCACACACAGGACACCGCGCAGACCGTGGACCGCATCGTCGATGTGTTTCCGCCCACTCAGCAACAGCAGGTACGCGTGCAGCTGTCGGTGGCCCTGCAGGGGATCGTCACCCAGCAGCTCCTGCCGAGCGCCGACGGCCAGGGCCGCGTCGCGGCGGCGGAGATCCTGGTGCCGACCCCGGCAGTGCGCAACCTGATTCGCGAAGGCAAGACCCACCAGATCTACTCCGCTCTCCAGACCGGCGGCACGCACGGCATGCAAACGATGGACGCGGCGCTGGCGGACCTGGTCCGGCGAGGGCTGATCTCCCGGGACCTGGCCGAAGCGCGCTCGTCGTCCCCCGAAGAGCTACGGCGCCTGATGGGCACCGTGCGGGTGGCCTAGGCGATGGCCACGTTCGCATTCAAGGCGCTCGATTTCGCGGGCACCCCTACGCGGGGGGAGGTCACCGCGGAGACCAAGCAGGCCGTCGCTGCACAGCTGCGAGGCAAAGGTCTGATCGTCACCGACATCGAAGAGCAGCAGCCGGCCAGCGCCGGGGACCTGCTCGCGGGCTTCAAGAAGGTTAAAGCGGGTGAGCTGACGATCGCCACGCGCCAGCTGGCGACGATGATCTCGTCGGGGATGCCACTCCTCCGCACGCTCTACGTGCTCGAGGAGCAAACCGACAACGAGCTGCTCAAGGAGGCGTTCGTCGCAGTCCGCAAGGACGTCGAGGCCGGACTGGCGTTTTCCGACGCCCTCCGCAGGCACCCCAAAGTCTTCAACGAACTCTACGTGGCCATGGTGGCAGCCGGCGAGACCGGCGGCATCCTCGAGTCCACGCTGATCCGGGTCGCCGACCAACTCGAGAAGGACGACGCGCTGCGGCGCCAGATCAAGGCCGCGATGATCTACCCGGCGGTGATCGGCGGGTTCGCGTTGCTGGTGCTGGTGGCTCTCATAACTTTCCTGGTCCCCGTCTTTGAGAAGGTGTTCGTGGACTTCGGCGGCGAGCTGCCGCTGATCACCAAGTTCACCGTCTCGCTCTCACACCTGATGATCGACCGCTGGTACGTGCTGGTCGGCTCGGTGGCTTTGGCCGTGTACGCGTTCCGGCGCTGGAAGCGCACCGACGCCGGGCAGATCCAGTGGGACTGGTTCAAGCTCAAGATCCCGATGCAGATCGGCGGCATCGTGCAGAAGGTGGCCCTGGCGCGCTTCGCACGGACCTTTTCCAGCCTTGCGGCCGCCGGCGTCCCCATCCTCGAGGCGATCGACATCACCGGCCGCACATCGGGCAACAAGGTGATCGAGATGGCCATGGACGAGGTGCGTGAGTCGGTCAAGAAGGGCGGCACGCTCGTCGCCCCGATGGCCAGGGCCCCCGAGGCCTTCCCGACCATGGTCACTCAGATGATCGGCGTCGGCGAGGAGACCGGCGCCATCGAGACCATGCTCAGCAAGATCGCGGACTTCTACGAGGACGAGGTGGCGGCCGCCGTGAAGGCACTCACGTCGATCCTGGAGCCGGTGATGATCATCGTCGTCGGCGCCATCGTCGGCTTCATCGTCATATCGATGTACCTGCCGATGTTCAAGGTCTACGACCAGATCAAGTAGGCCTGCTTGCAGACCGCGATTGCTCGCGGTGCGCGTTAGAAACGCGCGTCAGACGGTCCAGTGGACAGGGGCGGCTGTTGGGCTGACCTGCGACTGGGCCAGGCCCAACAACCGCTGCCCTCTACTAAGTGGACCGCAGGGATCTCCGACAACGGGCTGACAGGCGCGGGAGGTCGCGGGCGATCGGGGACAAGCCTACGGGCTGACTCAGATGCGAAGACCGCCGCGGAGTAGACCGGATGGGACAGAGCCGAGCCGAGCTGCAGGCGTCAGGCCGGGGAGCACCGCGAGGGGGGTGGAGAAGCGACGTAAGGCAGCGGCCATGCAGCACCGATTCTTTCCGTTTCTCCGCGGACTGGGGACGGTCAAGAACGCGCCGGGTCCCTGCACCGTCGACTGTAGGGAGCTGCGTCGACATGGTTCTCTGTCTCGTTCGCTCACCGCCCGACGACAGACATGATGGCCAATCCGAGTGGCGGATTCGGCCGTCTGCCCTTACTGTGGCCGACCTCAACTCACGAGTCAACCTCAGAATGGAGCAGGAGTGAAGATCTTCTTGGGTACAACAGGCAAGGTTGCTGGTATCGCCTCAGCGGCCGCGATTGTGACATTCGTCTTGCCGGCCTCGGCCAGCGCGGCGTATGCCCCATCGAACGCTCGCTACGGCGGGACCACAAACCAACTGTCCCCCTTTCAGAAGAACCCTGAGGCAGCGACGGTCATCGTCTCGTCCAACGGCCGCAAGTTCGACATTGCAGCCCGTGAGCGCTTTACGTGCCAGTCGGGGGGACCCCGAAGCATCTCGGGCGGGCTCTTCGATGTGAAGGTCAAGCGCAACGGCACCATCGACGACCCGACGACTCCGTTCACGGTCGACGATCCCTCGACTGGCGGTAAACAGCGCTTCAGTGGCGGTGCGACCGGGCGCATCACAGCCACCAAGGCCGTTGTCGTGATCTTCACGAGGTTCGAGGTCATCGACGCGTCGGGGGCCGTTACCGATGTGTGCACTTCCCGGTCTCGTGCGACCACCTTCCGGAACGCGCTCTCGACTACTACGCGCATGAGAGGCCATGGACCCGTAGCGTTCCCGCTCGTAGTGACGAGGAACAGGACGGGCGTGCGCTACGTCGACGTGGCCATAGAACCTCTCAACTGTCAACCCTCGGGACTGAAAGTGTCCGCGACAGTGAGAATCAAAAAGATCCAGACGGGGCGCGATGGGGCGCTCAATGCAAAGGGGAAGATCAAGACCACCAGTTCGACCTCTGGGGCCCGGGTCACGTTCAACTACGACCTCAGCGGGAAGCTGCGCAACCCCAACCGCGCAACCGGCAAAGTGAAGATCACCGTAGATGCCGTAAGTGCGACGGGTCAAACACTCGCCCGGAAATGCGGGCAGACGGTGCGCTTCAACGCGCTGAGCCGGTAGCTCCGCTGCCCAGGGGGTCCCGTATTTCGGCGGGACCCCCAGGGGGCGGCTGGGGACGGTCAGAACGCGCCGAACCCGGGAGCCGTGACACGGCAGTCACAGTTCCGAGAGAGATCCTTCCCCCCTGATTCCCCTCTGAGGACTGCCCGCTAGGCCAAGCCCTTGGCGAGCGCCCAAGGCAGACCCGAGTCCGAGGTCTAGCCGATCAGAGCCGCCCAGAGACCAGCGCCAAAGCACGACGTGACGAGCACGGTAATGCCATCGGTGCTCTCGTTCCGGGTAGCAACACCACTCCGATTACGAACCCGAGCAGCAACACGCGACCACGATCGTGGACGTCTGCGCGCCGGAACGAGGGCGACGCAGAGGACTGCGCTCCTGCCTCCTCGTGTTCACCGACCACCCCACGGGGAAGGAGGTTGACGGGGGATACCGCTACGACGTGGATGAGCTCCACCCCGACTACGGACGCCTGTCCATTGAGCCCTTCGACTGCTTCGGGGGGTTGCCGAAACGTGTCCGGAATGAGGTCTCAGATTACGAGGCGAACCAGCGCTGCGTGCGCGGCATCCGACCCGTTTCCAAGGGCGTCCAGGGCGGCCAGGGCCGCCCCAAGGTGGTCAAGCGTCACGTCGCGCTCAAGTGCCAGACGGCCGAGCCACCGGGACGCCGCCCGCTCATAGAGGTCGGGTTCCTCGGCAGCGATCACGGGCAGGATCGAGAGCGCGTCCGCGAGGTTGATGGCCGGCAGCTCGGCGGCGGTGGCGCGGATGAGGGGGAGGTCGCCGCGGTCGATCGCGCTCTTGAACCAGGTGTAGGACGAGCCCTTGATCGACACGAACATATGTTCGCACAACCTGTCCCCCTGGGCCCAGGGCTATTTGACGATCTTGAAGCCCTTCTTCTTGGGCACCGATGCGTTGTTGGCGGGGTCGGTGGCGGTCCCGTTGAGCCGGTAGCGGCCCGGCTTCAGGGCCTTGCCGCCCATTCGGCCGCGAAAGGTGAAGGTGTTCGTGCCGGCGTTGCCGGGGACGGTGAACGATCCCCTGACCTTGGCCCAGCGCGTGCAGGCCCTCTTGCCGCGGTTCGATCGCTTCGCCTTCACGCACTTCCCGCCGACCCTGCGGCCCTTGGTCTTGCGCTGGACGGTGAAGCTGACCGCGCTCGGTTCGGACAGGGTGAACGTGACGGTGGTGCCGATCGGGCGCGTCTTCTGGGCGCTGAACGGGCCGCCGGAGGAGGCTGCCCTGAAGACAGTGGACGAGAAGCTCAGACCGCCGAGCGTAGGCTTGGTTATGTCCGCTGCTCCCCCGGGTCCGCCCCCGGGTCCGCCCCCGGGTGGCGGGATCCCGCCGCCGCCTGCGGGACAGCTCTCCTGGGTGCTGGCGTCGGTGGGGCACTCGTCCTGGCTCTCATCGCCGAAACCATCGTTATCGGCGTCGGCCTCCAATCGGGCCGACACCGCAAAGACGTAGCCGGTGGGCCCCGCGGAGTAGGTGTTCGACTGGCCGGGCTGCATATCGCCCACGACGTACTGGTAAGTCGCACCGGTGCTCGTTGTCAGACATTCCCCGTTCTTGGGAAGGAAAAAGCCGATCCGGTCATCTTTGAGGACCGCGATCCGAACATTGGTGGTCGTCCGTTGGTTCGCCGGCAGGGTGGCCGTATCCGACGCCACCGTCACCCCGGTGTCGCCGGTAAAGCGCACGACCTTGAACTTGAAATCGGTGAAGGCGTCCTTGCCGGCAGTGAACGACCAGGACGTGATCACCCCTGGCGCGGGCACCCGATAAGGCTCCGGCGTGGTGTTGTTGGCAAGAGGGAACTGCCCGACGCCCCCCCCGCAGTTGACACCCGCCTTCGGGGTGAAGTCAAGCCCCAGCTGGGTCGCCGCCGAGGCTTGACCGGCGAAGATCAAGCCCAACGCAACCGCCACACAGATGCCCCGCCTAGTCACCCTCCCGCAGCTCATCGCGTCCCCCTTCAAATCGGGCCTGCCCGGACAAGGACAGCTGGTAGAGCAAACCTAACCCCGCCACCGCGATCGCGCCAGCCCTGTCCCCTTGCACTGACGCCGAGCCGGAGCCTTGCGGAGCACCAGGCGATGGGCCACGCCTCGGTCACGATCACCTGGGACCGCTACCACCACCTCATGCCCGGCACGATGGACCAGATGGCTGGGCTGATGCAGGCCTACATCGACCGCCCAGCAACGGAGGCGCACGGTGGCTAGTGCGCGTTACTCGTGCGCGTTAGAACCCCCCTGCCCTACGGGTTCCAGCGGGTTCCCACGGGCCACACTTTGGCTCTGCGCTGCGGAGCTAGGCTCTACCCCGCCACCCCGAGCCGATGTTCAAGGTCTACGACCAGATCAAGTAGCTCCTAGTCCTCGACCTCGATCACGCCGATCTTGCGCTGCTCTCCGGTCTGCACCGGGGTGAATGTCACGGATAGCTTTTCGGGCGATCCGGCGAGCACGTCGAAGCGGGCCGGGTCATTGGGCTCGGCCGGCTCAATCAGGCCCAGCCGCTCGATCTCGACCTGCCCGGGCTCGTAGACCGTGACGATCACCGTGGCGGCCCGCCCGGCCGGCACGGGCTTGGTCTCTGGCCGAAGGTCTGCCGCGAAGGCAATTTCGGCGGGGGGCCCCGGGCCGGGGGACGGCCCAGCCGTCGGGGTAGACCGCTCGCGGGGAGGAGCCTCGGCGGCGGTGTCGGCCTTCTCATCGACCGAGGGCTGCGAAACCGAGGCTGCGATGGCGGCCAACCCCAGCACGATGGCGAACAGCAGGAGTGCGCGACGGAGCTCCACGGAGGCGCCCGATCCTAGTGCGGCGGAGAGGCGATGGACGAATGAACGAGTGCAGAAACGATCGAACTCCTAAAGGTCTGCCGCGAGGGGTCGATCTAGATGACAGTCAGAGCCACGGTGACAAAGGCAAACCTGCCGCGAGGTGGGGGCGCAAAGTTCCGGGACTCCATCAGGGACGCAATCCCCCGAAGGAGTCGGCCGAACTGCCACCTTGGATCGCTCCTCGGAAAGGCAAGGAGCCGCGGCGACTGGCACCAGACCATCCAGTCACTCCAACAGGAGGCATCAAATGCTGCGGAAGCTAAGTCAACGTATCCATTCCGAGGAGAAGGGCTTCACCCTTATCGAGCTCCTCGTCGTCATCCTGATCATCGGCATCCTTGCCGCGATCGCCCTGCCGGCCTTTCTCGGCCAGCAGAAGAAGGGCCAGGATGCCGCAACCAAGTCCGATGTTCGCAACGCGGTCTCTCAGATGGAGACCTGTTACGCGAACACGCAGACCTACGCGAGTTGTAATGCGACCGAGGTCAAGAAGGAATCGACCGGCATCGACATCGTCGACGGCGCTCCCGGCGACGGCCAGGTCGGCATCGACGCCGGCGCGACGGCGACCAGCTACGGGTTGACGGGCAAGTCGAAGTCGGGCAACACGTTCTCGATCTCGAAGGACGGCACGACCGGCGTGCTCTCGCGCACGTGTACCGGTGACGGCGGCTGTAACAGCCTCAGCTGGTAACACCGACCGACATCACGACGACGCCGTAACAGGAGGCGGGCCCTAGGCCCGCCTCCTGCCGTTAAAGGCCACGGCAGCGCGAGCCTGGAGTCGGTCGGTCCCGGACTGCCCCCACTGCGGGAGGCTTTGCATGTGGGCCATCCAAAACCTCCATGTGAACGCTCGCGCGCGCCGCGTGCTCCGCACGCTTCGAGACTGCTTCGGACGATCGTCCCGGCACGCCCGGGTTGTCCAGTGGGGATCGCGGGGCGGGCTCAGCTCAGCGGTGGAGGGCGCTCAGCTCGCGGCGCCCTCGCCGCTGGGGGCGAGCAGCGTGGGCAGCGTACGCTTGAGCCTCGCGGCGATTCTTCGAGCCGCGCGCCGGCTCCCCCGAGGGTCGAGCACCCGCCAGGTGAGCGCGACAGCCAGCGGAACGCTCCACGCGAGATAGAGGGCGGCCTGCGCGTCAGGGGAGACGAGCAGCGGCAGCTGCGCGAAGCTCACCCACGTCATCAGCGTCGCCGCCAGTGCGAGCAGGGGTGCGCGCTTGGCGCCGACCACCTCCCATGCGGCTAGCGCCAGCAGGAAGGGCAGGGCGTAGTAGGCGGTGTTCCACGGGTCGAGCAGGCACCGCAGCAGCAGGACGACGGCCAGCAGGAGGAGCCCGTTTTCGGGCGGCCCCGCGCGCAGCCGGCGTATGCAGGCGAACGCCAGCAGCAACGGGAGCAGGATCACGACTGGATGACCGATCCCGGCCATCCACTGCGGGGGCGCCCGGTAGCCCGGCTTCTCGGCGGCAAGCCCACGCACCACCTGGCCGTGCTCACCGGTGAACCACCACACCTGCCAGGGCTGAAAGGTCGCTCCGGTGGTGGTCGCGACGAGGCCCGCCGCCTGCACGCCCGCGGCCCCGCCGAGCGCCATGGGCGCCAGCAGAACGGCCGCGACGGCGCCGGCTGTCGCCAGCGCCCGCAGGTGGCCGCGAGCGAGCACGAGGATCACCGGGACCACGGCGAGCACGGCCCAGGGCTTGTTTGCCACGGCCAAGCCGAGAAGGAGGCCCGCGAGCATCGGACGCCTCCCCAGCGCGGCGAGAGTCGCAGCCACGCACAGCACACCGCCGAGCAGCTCTTCCGGGTGACCGGTCTCGAGTGCCCGCAGGGTGATGGGGTTGACCGTGCACAGCGCAAGGGCGAGGTAGGCCGCCGAGCGCGGCAGCCCGATCCTGCGGGCGCGGGCCCAGAGAAGGACTCCCAGCGCGGCGGCGGCGGCCACGCAGGGCACCGCCATGCTGCGAAACAGTGCGAGTTCGCCGCCCTTCCACACATCGGGCGCCAGCGCGAACGGGGAGCGCAGGATGAGTGAGCCGCCGTAGGCGGGAAGCCGTGAGAGGAACCCGTGGAGGTCGCCATCACGGAGGGCCAGCAGCGCCGGCTCGGCCTCCTGCTCGTAGTCGGTGAAGGCCATCGTGGCCAGTCCCAGCCAGGCGAGAAGGGCGGTACCGGCGAGCGCTAGCAGCGTCGGAGCGATGAGCTTGCGTCCGGCGGGAGGCACGGGTCAGGTATCGGCCTCCGCGCGGGCGCCCTTGAAGGGGTGGGGGCCCGAGCGACCGCGCTAAAGCTAATCGAGCGGGACGGCGATAGGGACCCGGAGATGCCTGTGCCCCTGTCACCAAAGCCGGTACCCGCGCGCGAGTTGATCGCCCGCCGTCGGGCGGTCGCTGGGGAGAGCGGGTTCTCCCTGATCGAGCTGCTCGTGGTGATCCTCGTAATCGGGATCCTCGCCGCGATTGCGATCGCCTCTTACCTCAACCAGGCCCAGAAGGGGCAGGACGCTGCCTCCAAGAGCCAGGTGAAGAGCCTCCAGAACCGCGTCGAGGACTGCGCCGCCGAGCGTGACCACTTCAGCCGCTGCGACACCGCTGCCGAGCTGGGCGACGCGATCACCGGCATCAACTTCAGCGAGCCCGCGGCCGCGCCGCCCAGCGAGCAGGTGGCCGTCGAGGCCGCCGGCGATCGCACCTACACGATCACGGCCACGTCGAAGTCAGGGCATCGCTTCAGCGTCGAGCGCACTTCCGGCGGGAACTTCATACGCACCTGCGTCGAAAAGGGCAAGGCCGGCTGCCGCGACGACGGTGGCGCGACCGGGGTGTGGTGAGCCGGCGCCTCCATAACCGCCTTCGCCAGGAGGGGGGCTGGACGCTGATCGAACTCCTCGTGGCGATGGCTATCTTCTCCTTCGTGCTCGGGGCGGCGCTCAGCCTGTTCGAGGTGAGCATCAAGTCCGCACCGAAGGAGCAGGAGCGCGCTGCGGCAATCCGCGAGGCGCAGACCGGGCTCAGCGGCATGGTTCGCGAGGTCCGGGACGCCAACGAGATTCTCGCGCTGGGGCCAAGCCTGATCGACTTCATCGTGCTGCGCCAGGGAGTGCAGGTACACGTGAAGTACGAGTGCGGCGTCGTCGACCCCGACGCGCCACCACAACCGCCTCCGCTCCCGGCCCTGCACAAGTGCGAGCGCTCTCAGGGCACGGTGGCGGCAGCGCCGAGCCCGATGCCCGCGCTCGGTACGCCGCGCACCGTGATCGGGCGGATGTCGAACGACCTGGTCGCCGACCCTGTGTTCAGCTACACGACCCCGCCGATGGAACCCCTCGATGCCGAGGACACCGTGGCGGACTACCCGGAGGCCGTCCCGTGCGACCCTCCCCTTCCAGAGGATCCTCTCAGGTTTTGCCTGCCTGGCCCGTGGCCCACCTACATCGGCGTCAAGGTGAAGGTGCCCGCCAAGGGGCGCCTGCCCCGGGGCGGCTACACGCACAGCGTTTCCTTCTCCGACGCTGCCTACTTGCGCAACCTCGAGGCCGGCCAGAGCGCTTACAACTCAGGCAGCTAGCCGCTCTTGTTGCACTTCGCCGCCGGTCCGACATCTGTCCAGGCGGCCCTGTCGCACCCTCGCATCCCTCAAGCCGGACGGTAGGACTGTCGAAAGGGAGAGCATGCCTGTCGCCTCACCGATGCGATCCCGCGCCCGGCGGCCCGCCTGCGCGCCCGCCCGCAGTCTGCTCGGAGGCGAGGGCGGCTTCACGTTGGTCGAGGTCACCGTGGGGATCTTCCTCGTCGCGGTCGGGCTGATGGCAGTTGCCTCTTCGTTCGATGTGTTTCGGACCCTCGTAACCTCCTCCTCCAACCGAAACGTGGCTGCTCACGTGGCCGACAAGCAGCTCGAACAGCTCGCGTCGGTGGGCTGGAAGGACCTCGAGCTGGCGGCCACCCCGGTTTATCAGCCGGACCCCAAGGATCCCCGTTCGGGGGTTAGCCCGGGCCCCCCGCCGCAGTACCGGGCGGACCCCGGTACGCCGTTCGCGCCGCTCGTGATCGACACGGACGCCAACCCGGCGGCGATCGCTCCCTCCGAGAGCTGGAGCGAGGCGGGGGTCTCCGGGACGATCTATCGCTTCATCACGAAAGGCACGGATCCCGGTTGCGGCACGACCTGTCCCAAGAGGGTCACGGTGGCGGTCACGATCAACCGGGCCAGCGGCAACCCGCCCGACCCGGTCACGGCCTCCACCGTGGTCTCGGAGACCCAGGACAAGAACGCCGACGAGAACGCATCTGTTCCACCGCCCACGCCGGGCCCGGTCTTCGTGACGCTCTTCCCGACCGACACCCAGGCTTCGATCGGCACACGCCAGGAGCCGACCAGCGACCATGTCGTGCACGAGAGCAACAAGTTTCCCGACCTGATGGTGGGCACGCCTCCGCCCAACCCGAACGACCCCGCCGATCCGCCCAACATCCGTCTGTACTCCCAGGAGTACAGGGCGGTGCCGTTCGGTGGCGCCTACACGCCGGCCGGGTACCCCGGCGGGCGCGTGCTCGAAAAGGAAGGCAACTGCGACAAATACGACGACAAGAAGAAGGTTCACTGGTGGGTGACCAAGCCGCTCGCGTCGACGGTGACCCTGACCGGCAACGTCGGCGGAACGATCTTCACCCAGATAGCCGGCGAGACCGCCGGGAAGGTGATCCTCTGCCTGACCGTCTACGACGTGGTCAAGCCGCTCAAGCCGAGCGGCGAGTTCGACGGGACCGGCGGCGCGGACTTGGTCAAGCTCAACGGCAAGGACTGCGCCGGCCAGGACATCCGCATCAAGAGTGCGAGCGATCCCCCTGACGGTCCCGAGGCGTTCCCGGACTCGAGTGGTGTCATCTTCCCGCGCGAGATCTCCCTGTCCGGTCGCTTTCTCGGCTGCGGGATTGCCTCGCGACAGATCTTGGCCGGACACCGGCTCGGGATCGCACTGACCGCCAGGGACAAGCGGCCGAAGGCCGACCCGCCGGTACAACCCGCCGACATCCCCGCCTCGACCGCCGTCGTGCTCTACGACCACCCCACGTACCCGAGCACGCTCGGAATCGAGACAACGACCCCGTTCACCCCATGAGGAGAGTCACGCCATGCGCCGAATGACAGACGAACGGGGCTTTGCCTCCGTCACCGCCCTTGTGGTGATGATGGTGATGCTGGCGGTGGCCGGAGCGGTGTTCTCCAGCAGCGTTCAGCTCTCGAACAGCTCGAACAAGGACGACGCCGCGCAGCGTGCCTACCATGCCGCCGTAGCAGGGGTTCACACCGCCGTGGACCGGATCGAGCGGAACAAGGCCGGGCTGACTCCCGCGACCTGCATCACGACGGGGGTGGCTTCGCCTACTTCCGGCCAGAGCTGGTGCGCCGCGACGGCTTCGGAGTCGCTCGGCAGAAACCAGACGTTCTCCTACCGGGTGTCCATATCACCGTCCGCACCGGCGCCCGCGGACTACAAATGTGCCGGCGACCCGCTCCAGGCCAACAGCGGCGAGCGCTGCATCGTGGCGGTCGGCGTCGTGAACGGGGTCGAGCGCACGGTCGCGGCCCGGCTCGGCATCGCGGGGTCGCTGGTGCCGTTCGCCAACAACACGAGCGTCGTGGGCTACAAAGAGGTGAAGCTCAAGGGCAACGCAAAGGTCAACTCGAACGTCGGCGTGAACAAGAAGCTCACTCTCGACAAGAACGCCGTAGTCACAGGCACGGCCGACGTCGGCCCCAAGGGCAAGGTGAAGGTCAAGACGCCCCCGGGCCCGCCCATCAACATATTGGCCACGGATTTCTTTGCCCCGCCCGTCAGCTTCTTCAACCCGCCCACGTCGACCAACCCATCGGACGACAGCGCCATCAAGAACAACAACCTCCCCTCCTTGGACCCGGCCTACCTGCCCCCCGGAGTCACGTACACCAACGACGCCAACGGCCGTGTGCTCACCGTGGGCGACGGCAAGATCGTGACCCTCTCGGGGCAGATCAACCCGGTCACGGGCCTGCCTCTCACCGATCCGGCCACGGGCCTGCCCGTGCCGTCGTACTACAACTTTTGCAAGATCACGCTCGGAAAGGGCGCGAAGATCGCCATAGCTCCCGGGGCCTGGGTGCGCCTCTACATCGACTCCAAGGATCGTCAGGGCTCGCGCTGCAAGGACAACGGGGAGCTCAAGTCAGGCAAGGACTCGTCCTTCTCCAACCCCAACAAGGACCCCCGCAGCCTGCAGATCTTCGCCTGGAGCAAGAAGACCAAGCTCACGATCCCCAACAAGCAGGACATCTACGCGATGATCTACGCGCCCTTCTCGAAGGTGAAGTTCACCAGCAAGGGCAAGCTGTACGGGGGAGTCGCCGGCCAGAAGGTCGAGATCCGAAAGGACATGCAGGTGATCTCGGTCGCCGCGCTGAACACATACACCATCGCCACGCTCAACGCCCCCGCGATCACAGCCTGGAAGCAGTGCCAGGCTTACCAGCCACTCAGCGGGCCCAGCCCCGCGGCCACCTGCTGAGCGGACCGGTACCCATCATGGTCTTGGGACTGTTCGGAGCGATGGTCGGCAGCTTCCTGAACGTGGTCATCCACCGCGTTCCGCTAGGGGAGTCGATCGTGGCCCCGCGGTCGCGGTGCCCGGAGTGTGAGACCCAGATCGCCTCCCGCGACAACCTGCCGATCGTGTCGTGGCTGGTGCTCAGGGGGCGCTGCCGCCACTGCGCGGCGCCGATCTCGGCGCGCTATCCGTTCGTGGAGGTCCTGACCGCGCTTGTCTTCCTGGCGGTCGCCCTCACGCGTGGCGTCGACTCGGATCTCGCGCTCGAGCTGCCATTCGCCTCGATGTTGATTGCGGTGGCCGCCATCGATCTCGAGCACCGCAAGGTGCCCAACCTGATTACGGCTCCCGCCGCAGTTTGGGCAGTCGCGGCGGCCGCCGTCCTCCACACCGGCGAGCTGCCGGAGCTCCTCATCGCGGGGACGGCCGCGTTCGCGGTCCTGCTGCTGGCGGCCCTCGCCTATCCGGGCGGGATGGGGATGGGAGACGTGAAGCTGGCGGGGGTGATGGGCCTGTACCTCGGGCTCTCCGTGTTGCCCGCGATGCTGATCGCCTTCCTCGCCGGGAGCTTGGTGGGCCTGGGGGTGATGGCTCGCCAGGGCGTGGCCGCCCGCAAGAGCGCACTGCCTTTCGGCCCCTTTCTGGCCATCGGCGGGCTGGTGGGGCTGCTGGCCGGCCCGGAGCTGGTCGGCCTGTATTCCGACCGCTTCCTCTAGAGAGAAGCGCAGCCGCCGCCGAGTCGCTTTCGCCCAACGCTAAAGCGGCAAGGCAATCGGTCCGATAGGGGAACCAGTAAGGCGTCCCACCCTCTTTGACCATGGCACTCTCCCTACGCAACAACAAGCGCGCCGGCCATGTCGGGCTCGACATCGACGACGGGTTTCTCGCCGCGGCGGAGATCAGCAACGGCGTGCTCTCGCGTACGGTGAGCACCGCGCTGCCCACCGGCCTCTCCAGCGAGGGAGAAGTCACCGATTCACACGGGCTGGGAGAGTCCATCAAGGAGTTCTTCCGCCGTCAGGGGCTGCCCCGGTCGGTGAGGCTGGGGGTGGCCAACCAGCAGATCGTGGTCCGCCAGGTCGAGATCCCACTGGTGGACAACGACCGCGACCGGGACGCCGCTGTGCGCTTCCAGGCCGCCGAGGCCGTGCCGATGCCCCTTGACGACGCGATTCTCGACTATCAGCTAATCGAACGTGTGTCGGTTGACGGCAGCGAGCGTGAGCGCATGGTCGTGGTGGCCGCCCGCAAGTCGATGATCGACCGACTGCTCGACGCGTCGAGGTCCGCCGGGCTGAAGGTCGAGGGAATCGATCTGAACGCGTTCGCCCTCGTGCGCACGCTGACCACCTCTGAGGTCGACGCCGGGTCGCAGGTCGAGAACGCTCGCGTCTACTGCCATCTGGGTGGCATGACCAATCTGGCTATCGCGGTGGGCTCCACCTGCGTCTTCACCAGGCCCTTGACCACTTCAAGGGATGCCGACGACGCGGAGATAGCCGCGTCGCTGGCCGAGGACATCCGCCTGTCGATCGACTTCCATCTCAACCTGCCTGGCGCGCGGACGGTCGCCGACGTGGTGCTCTCCGGTCCGGGCGCCGAACGCGAGGGCCTGCTCTACGCGCTCGATGGGCTGATCGACCGTCCGGTCACCGTGGCCCAGCCCCTGGGCACACTCCCGGCCTACACGATGCCGCCTGACGAGGATCCCCACCGCTACACGGTGGCCGCGGGACTCGCTCTCGGAGCAGCGGCATGAGACCCGTCAACCTTCTTCCCGAGCGCGAGCGCGCCCTGGCCCCTACTGCCGCCGGCGGCAGCTCCTACGCGGTGGTCGGCGTGCTGACTGCGCTGCTGCTGGCCGTCTTCGCCCTGGTGATGACGAGCAACCAGATCAACTCGCGCACCGGCGACATCGCCAGCGCGGAAGCTGAGGCAAGCAAGGCTGAGACACAGGCGGCAGCCTTCGGGCCGTTCCAGCAGTTTGCCCAGATCAAGGCTGCGCGCCTGGCCTCGGTCAAGACCCTGGCCGACACCCGCTTCGACTGGGAGCGTCTGATGCGCGAGCTCGCGCTGGTGCTGCCGTCGGGCTCCTCGCTGACCTCGGTCACCGCGTCGTCGGGCGAGGCAGGATCGGCGACGGCCGCGCCTACGCCCGCCCCTACGCCCACTCCTGCTACCGGCGCTGCGACCGTTGCCCCAACCGTGGGTGCCCCCACCCTCACGCTCACCGGCTGCGCCACGAGCCAGCGGCGTGTCGCGGTGATGCTCGTGCGGCTGCGCCAGCTGCACCGAGCGGTTGACGTGCAGCTGGTCGACTCGGGCCAGCAGGAGGGCGCTGGCGAGTCGGCTACGGCGGCTCCGGCCGCCCCTGGGGGATGCGCCGGCAGCGACTACGTGTTCAACGCATCGGTGGCGTTCGGGCCGGCTCCCCCCGAGGGGGGCGAGGACGAGGGATCGTCCGTGCCCTCGACCCTGGGCGGCGGGGCATGAGCCTCAACGCCCGCGACAGGAAGATCGTGATGCTGCTCGTGCCGGTGTTGCTGGTGGCCGCGTACTGGTTCCTCGTGCTCACTCCAAAGCGTGAGGAGGCCGCCAAGCTGGGCGATACGCTGGCCGCTGCCGAGACCCGGCGCGACACCGCCGAAGAATCGCTGGGCCAGGCGGAGACCACCAAGAGCAACTATGCCGCGGACTACGCCACGGTCGTGAGCCTGGGCAAGGCGATCCCCAGCGACGTGGACATGCCGAGTCTGCTGGTCCAGCTCGACCGCGCAGCAGAGGGCACCAACATCCGCTTTGCCAAGATCGCGGCCGGCAGCCGCGTGGCGGCTCCGGCTCCGGCTCCGGCGCCCGCCTCGAGCACCGAAGCTCCGGCCTCCGACGCCGGTGGTGCCGAGGCCTCGACCGGCCCCGGCCAGGCCACCGAGGCGGCCAACGAGGGTACGGCCGCGGCCAACGACTCCACCGGCGCCTCGGCCGCCGCCGCAGGCAGCCCGACGGCGGTCACTACGACCACGTCGCCCCCCCCTGGGCTCGACACCGTGCCTCTCACCTTCACGTTCGACGGGCGCTTCGCCGACCTGGCCGACTTCTTCCACGAGATGAAGCGCTTCGTACGCGTGGCCAACGACCGCGTACAGGTGGACGGCCGCCTGATGAAGATCGATGGCTTCACCTTCGACTCGTCGACGTTCCCGACGATCCAAGCGAGCGTGACCGCCACCGTGTACCTGGCTCCGAAGACGCAGGGGACCACGGCCGGCGCGACCCCGGAGGGCCCGGCTCCCGCCACCACCCCGGTTCCCGCCGCCGCGGCGCCCGCGCCTGCACCGGCCACTCCGGTGGCTCAAGGAGGCGTGCAGTGAACTCGCTCAAGTCACTCGCCCAGGGCGTGATCGCCGACCTGCGCACGCGCGGGCTCCTGCCGGTCGCCATCGTGCTGATGGTTGCGCTGGTGGCGGTGCCCACGCTTCTGTCCCGGTCTCCCGAGCCGGTCGCGGTGGGAGCCGCGGCTCCGATCGATCCGGTTGACACTGGCGGCCTGCCCGGCCCGGCGGAGGCGCTCGGAGATCGGCCACTGGTGACTTTGGCCAGCCTCGACAGCTCGTCGGACCTCAAGTCCTTCGACGCGCGGGATCCGTTCAAGCCGCTGCGCACCCTCAACGCGATCGACGCCAACCCGGCAGGCACGACCACGAGCGTGGCCGACACCGTCGTGACGGGTACGGGCGGCGACCCGACCGGTGGATCGAGCCCGGACGCCGGTTTCGGCGGTGCGGTGGGAGGCGACCCATCCACGGGAGAGGACACCGTCGGAGAGACTCCGCCGGCGCCTGCACCCGGGCCCACTCCGGCCCCGGCTCCCGAGCAGAAGTTCACCTACGCCGTGGACCTGACCTTCGACGGCCCCGAGAGCGCCCCGCGCACCTACCGCAACCTGCCGCGGCTCTCCATGCTGCCCAACCAGGCGGCACCGCTGCTGATCTTCCTCGGAGTGGGCGCAAACGTGAACAACGTCGTGTTCCTGGTGGACGCCACGCTGCGCGCCACCCCGGAGGGGGAGGGCACCTGCAGCCCGTCGCTCGAAGACTGCGCGACGGTGTCCATCGAGCCTGGTGAGCAGCAGGTCTTCCTTGACGACCAGGATCGCCGCTACGTGCTGCAGGTCGGCCAGATTCGAGAGGTCCCGCTCGTCGACGCTTCCCAGGAGAAACGCGACGAGCGCACGGCCGGTAGCGCCGCCAGGGCCAGTATCGGAGAGCCGGTGCGGCGTTTTCTTCCACCGCTGCTCACCGAGCTGCTGGTGCTAGGAGGTCAGCAGTGAACATCCTGCCCTGCCGGCCGCGCACCTGCACCCGGTACTAGCCCTCGGGGCCGCGGCGGCCCCCGGTAGGGTTCGGGGCCGCCATGTCGCTGCGCTTCACCACAGCCGGCGAGTCCCATGGCCCGGGGCTTGTCACAGTGCTAGAGGGTCTTCCCGCGGGGCTCGAACTTACCCCTGAGGACATCGACGCCGACCTGGCGCGGCGTCAGCTCGGCCACGGCCGGGGCGGGCGGATGAAGATCGAGTCCGACCGCGCGATCGTGACGTCCGGCATTCGTCACGGGCGCACTCTCGGGAGCCCGGTGGCGCTCAGGGTCGAGAACCGCGACTACCGCAACTGGGAGGAGCGGATGAGCCCGTGGCCGGTGGAAGCCGACATCGAGGAGGTGCACCTGCCGCGCCCCGGGCACGCCGACCTCGCCGGCGTCCAGAAGTTCGGCTTCACCGACGTCCGCAACGTGCTCGAGCGCGCCAGCGCCCGCGAGACGGCTGCCAGGGTGGCTGCGGGCGCGCTGGCCAAGGCTCTCCTGCGCGCGTTCGGCGTGCAGGTGCTCAGCCACGTGGTGCAGATCGGCTCGGTTCGCGCCGCCGAGCCAGGCGGGCTCGCCGTAGAGGACTTCACCGCCGTCGACGAGTCGCCCGTGCGCTGCCTCGACGAGGGGGCGGGCCAGGCGATGGTCGAGGAGATCAACGCGGCGCGGAAGGCCAACGAGTCGCTCGGCGGGGTGTACGAGGTGATCGCGTTCGGGTTGACGCCCGGTCTGGGCTCCTACGCATCATGGGACACCCGCCTGGACGGCCGCCTGGCCGGGGCGGTCATGTCGATCCAGGCGATGAAGGGGGTCGGTATCGGCGACGGGTTCGAGCTCGCCGGCCGCGTGGGCTCGCAGGCCCACGACGAAATCTTCCATTCCCAGGAGCAGGGCTTCTACCGCGAGACCAACCGCGCGGGCGGGCTCGAGGGCGGCATGACCACCGGCGATCCGGTAGTGGTGCGGGGAGCCATGAAGCCGCTGCCCACGCTGACCAAGCCTCTGCGCAGCGTGGACCTGGCGACGCTGGAGCCTGCCCAGGCCCTTCGCGAGCGCACCGACTCGTGCACCGTTCCGGCCGCCGCCGTGGTGGCCGAGGCCATGGTGGCGCTGGTGCTGGCGGGGGCCTACCGGGAGAAGCTCGGCGGCGACCACGTAGACGACGCGCTGGCGGCGCTGCGGGCCTACGAGCAGAGGATCGGATGGAGGCGCTGACCGAAGGCGCACACGAGGGGGCGGCAGGCGCGAGGCACGGCGGCGCGCTGGTGTTCGTCGGCTTCATGGGCGCCGGCAAGAGCAGCTCCGCGCGCTCCGTGGCCGCCGAGCTGCGCGTGACCCCGCTGGATTCCGACCGCGAGCTCGAGGCCGCGCTGGGCGAGCCGATCGAGGCGTTCTTCGACCGTGAGGGCGAGCCGGCGTTCCGCCAGCGCGAGGAGGAGGCCGCCCTGGCCGTGCTCGAGCGGTCGGCCGGCGGCGGGGTGGTGGCGCTCGGCGGCGGAGCCACGGGCTCCGAGCGCGTGCGGGAGGCGCTGCGTGACCACACCGTGGTCCATCTCGAGGTGGAGCCCGGAGAGGCATGGCGCCGGGCCACGGGCAAGGGGCGGCCCCTGGCGCGCGATCGCGGCCGGTTCGAGCAACTGCACGCCGATCGCCGCGCCGTCTACGAGTCCGTTGCCCATGCCGTGCTGCCGCCCGCCGGCCGCGGCGTGGCCCGCCGGGCCCTGAACGCCCTCGTCGCCCTCCGTGGAGCCCGCGGGGCAGGCATCGAGGACATCAGGATGGTCTGGGCCCACGCCCTGTCGGGCGACTACCCGGTGTTCGTGGGCCGCGGCCTGATCCGGCACGGGTTCTTCCATCCCGCCGGGGTCCGCTGCTTCGCCGTCACCGACGCCAACGCCGGCCTTCACTACCGGCTGGCGGCGGAGCACACGGTGGCCGTGGCCGCGGGGGAGGAGAGCAAGGTGCTCTCATCGGCCGAGAACGTGCTCCGGCGGCTGGCCCAGGCGGGGGCCGAGCGCGGCGACGTGCTCGCGGCGGTCGGCGGTGGCGTGGTGGGCGACCTCACCGGATTCTGCGCCGGCGTCTACCAGCGCGGCATGCGCCACGTGCAGGTGCCTACCACGCTCGTGTCCCAGGTCGACTCGGCGTACGGCGGCAAGACCGGGGTCGACCTGCCCGAGGGCAAGAACTACGTGGGCGTCTATCACCAGCCCACCGCGGTGCTGTGCGACCCGGACACCCTCGCCACGCTGCCCGCGGAGGAGCTTGCCGCGGGCTACGCCGAGGTGGTCAAGACCGCGCTGATCGCCGGGGGGCCGCTCTGGGCCCGCGTCCGCCAGGGTGGGGCGGTGGACGAGGAGACGATCGTGGGCTGCATTCGCACCAAGCTGTCCGTGGTGGCGGAGGACGAGCGCGACGCCGGCCGCCGCCAGGTGCTCAACCTCGGCCACACCGTCGGCCATGCCATCGAGTCTGCCACCCGCTACCGCCGCTACCGCCACGGCGAGGCCGTGGGACTCGGTCTGCTCGCCGCGTTGCGCCTGTCCGACCGGGACACGCTGCGCTCCGAGGTGTCCGAGCTGCTGGCCGCACAGAACCTGCCGCTGACCTTCGAGGGAGCGACCGTCGACGAGGTCGTGGGCTACTGCGACCGCGACAAGAAGCGCGAAGGGGGCCGCGTGCCGCTCGTGCTGGTGCATGCGCCCGGCGAGGTCACGCCCGGTCACGTGGTGTCCTCGGGAGACCTGCACGCCGCCGTCGAGGAGTTGCACGCAAGATGAAGAACCGGGTGGGCGTGCTCCACGGGGTCAACCTCGACCAGCTCGGCCGGCGTGATCCGGAGGTGTACGGCTCGTTCACCCTGTCCGAGCTGCAGGTGAGCGTGAAGGGCTTCGCGGGCGAGCTGAAGCTCGAGACCACCTTCTGGCAGACCAACCATGAAGGCGATTACTGCGAGAGCTTGCACATCGCTTCGGAGCGCGCCGACGGCCTGATCCTCAACCCCGGAGCCTGGACGCACTACTCCTACGCCATCCGCGACGCGCTCGAGGTGTCGGGGCTCCCGGCCGTCGAGGTGCACATCTCTGACGTCGACAGCCGCGAGGAGTGGCGCCGGAAGTCGGTGATCGCCGACCTGTGCATAGGACGGGTGCAGGGCAACGGGCTCGATGGCTACCGGGAAGCTCTGGAGATGCTCGACGCGGTGCTGCGCCCGTGAACGCAGGCGACGCCCGCGGCGACCGCCTGGTCGAGCTCTTGGCCGAGCGCGGGCTGGACTCCCTGCTGGTCACCGACCTGATCAACGTGCGCTACCTCACGGGCTTTACCGGAACCAACGGGGCCTGCGTCGTGACCCCGGAGGAGCGCCTCTTTCTCACCGACTTCCGCTACGTCGACCAGGCCGCCGAGCAGGTCACCGGCTTCGAGCTGCTCCCGGCCGGACGCGACCTGGCAGGCGATCTGGCCGCCCGTCTCGCCGGCCGGGCCGGCTTCGACGACGCCCATGTGAGCGTGCGTACCCACGCCAAGCTGCTGGACAAGGTGGGCGGCGGGGTGGAGCTGGTGGCCGCCGGCGACCTCGTCGAACGGCTGCGCCAGGTCAAGGACCAGGCCGAGCTGACCGCCATCGCCGCGGCGTCGCAGCTGGCCACCGCCGCCCTCGAGGCGGTGCTGGGGCGCGGCCTGGCGGGCAAGACCGAGCGGGCGGTGGCGCTGGCGCTGGAGAGTGAGATGCGCTCCGCGGGAGCCGAGAATCCCTCCTTCCCCTCGATCGTCGCGGCCGGCGCGCACGGGGCGCTGCCACACGCGGGACCCCGGGACGTCGAGATCCCGCAGCACGCGCTGGTGGTGATCGACTGGGGAGCGCGGGTGGACGGGTACTGCTCGGACTGCACCCGCACGGTGGCCACAGGGAATCTCTCGGATGCCGTGCTGGAGATCCACGACCTGGTGCGAAATGCGCAGGAGCAGGCGCTGGGGGCCGTGCGGGCTGGAGCCGGCTGCCGGGCCGTCGACGCCGTGGCGCGCGGTCTGATCGAGGAGGCCGGGCACGGCGAGCACTTCGGTCACGGCCTGGGCCACGGCGTGGGCCTCGAGGTGCACGAGGAGCCGCGCCTGACCAAGCAGGCCGACGGCGAGCTGGCCGCCGGAAACGTGGTCAGCGTGGAGCCGGGCGTCTACCTGCCGGGCGAGCTGGGCGTACGCATCGAGGATCTCGTGGCCGTCACCGACGACGGCGCCGACGTCTTCACGAGCTTCCCGAAGACGCTCATGACCGTGGACTGACGCTCACTTACGGAAGCGTGGAGAGGCCGCGCAGCGGCTTGCGCACCGGCAGCGCGTACGGCGAGGGCTTGGTGGGCACCACGGGGTTCTCGATCTCCTCGAGGCGCTTTAGCAGCTCCGGCCATTGACCGGGCTTGAGCACCGCCTCGGCCTGGGCGCCAAGCTTGCTGTTGGCTCCGAAGTGGGGCTGGAAGCCTACGTGTATGTGGTCGGCGTGATCGCCCATAGCCACCGTGTTGGCCCCCAGGTCGAGCAGGGAGATGATCTGGCTGGGCTCCATGCTGCCCTGAAGGGTCATCAGCCGCCTGACGGCCTGCTCGGTGATCCCGCCCGACTCCTGGTGCCCGAGGATCGGGATGCCGTTGATCTGCGCGATGTCGAGGGCGTTGCCCGAGGAATGGTGGGACACGTTGCCCGAGCTGGTGAAGAACCCGTGGCCGCACTTGAGGCTCGTGACCGTGGGGCGCATGCCGGCCTCCGCGAGGAAGGCCATCGTCGCCAGCACCCGCCGGTCGATCTGGCCGGCCCGGATGTCGTCGGCGCCGCAGCCGTAGACCTCGATGCGCGAGTCGCTCAGGACCCGGCGCTCCAGCATCGGCTTGGGCATCAGCAGGATCTGGCCGATCGAGAAGGCGTCGCCGTCGCCGTGCAGCGCGTTTCGGCCCGTGGCGCGGTAGATGGCGGTGGCCTCGAGCAGCTTCCAGCCATCGAGGATCGGCTTGGGGTCGATCTGCGGGGCGCCCTTGCCCGCCGGCCGGATCGCGAACTCCAGGTGAGCGGCCTTCGCAGGGTCGGGACGGCCAACCGCTCCGAGTACGGTGCCGCCGATCACATGCGACCCGGCGCGCATGCGCCGCAGGCGGAAGCGGTCGCTGTCGAGCTTGATGGCCCGGGCGAAGTGGTTGCCGTAGGTGGTGTAGCCGCCCTCGCGCAGCGCCTTCATGTCGAGCAGCTGCTCGAGCCCGCCGGCGCTCCTGGACTGCGGCATGTCCGGGTGGGCGAACAGGCGCTCCTTGATCGGAGTGCTGGCGGCGGCCCGCTGCGCCTCCCCATGGGTGCCCGCGCGCTTGTCAGGCGCGGTCCTGGCCGTCTCGCGCTCAGGCTGTGCTCCCTTGGACGCGGGGGAGGCGGGGGCGGCGTCGCCCGCACCGTTGGCCTTGAGCGCTTGGGCCGTGTTGTCGGGGTCGGTGGCGTCGGCCTTGGGCACGGGATAGTAGGTGGCGGTCTGGCCGAGGCCGGTGTAGGTGTACCGGTTGCCATACACGTCCTGGAGCACGACGTAGCGGCCCAGGCGGCGGTTGCGGCCGATCTTCTTGATCTGGCCGTCGTTGGTGGCCACGACGGGGGCGCCCTGCTGGGCGTAGATCTCGATCGAGGCGCGCTCGTCGTCGGACTCGATCAGGTTGGCGGCGTTCTCGCCCTGGGCGACGCGCTTGAGCTGCTCCTTCTCGGCGAGGTCGTCGGCGTAGCGGGCGCGGGCGGCGATGGGGAAGCGGCCCTCTGTGAGCCCTGTCAGGGAGCCGACGAGATCGGCGGGGATGCCGGCGATCAGGCGCGCGCGCAGCAGCACCGAGTCGACGTACCAGTCGGCGTGGTTGTAGGCGAAGATCGCTCCGCGGACGTCTGACTCGTAGTCGGCCGCCTTCAGGTAGCGGGCGGCGGCAAAGATCGCGTCGACCGGGTTGTAGGGGTCCTTCTTGCCGTCCTTGTTCGCGTCGACCCCGTACGCCTCCCACGAGGAGGGGATGAACTGCATCCACCCGAGGGCGCCGGCGGAGGACACGTTGAGGTTGCGGCCGTAGTCGGTCTCGATCTCGTTGATCGCCGCCAGAATTTCCCAGCGCACTCCGTACTCGATCCCTGCGGCCTGGTAGATCGGCAGCAGGAAGATCGGCACCCGGAACTTGCGGATCACGAAGTTCGGCACGCCAGTGGCGAACGACGGACCTGGAAGCGCGTCCACGAAGCCGGGGTTCGAGGGCGAGGGGGAACCGTCCGGACGCCTCATCGCCGGAGCCCGAGGCTCAACCTTGGCCTTACCCTCAGTCTCACCCTCATGTTGAACTTCAGATCGAGGCTGCTCGAGGGTCAGCCGCTTGGGCTTCCTCGCCGGCTTGTGGGTCGGCTCGGTGAGAGTGGTGTCGGCCGGCGGCGAGACCTCGCCACGGGCGTCCTGCTCCTCGGGCAGCACGGTGGGGGCGGGAGGAGACGGTGCGGGCGCCGCGGGAGGGGCGGGGGGCGCTGCAGGGGGCACCGGAGGCGCCGGGGGCGGCTCTGGAGCGGGCTCGGGGGCCGGTGCGGGCTCGGGCGGAGGCGCCGGGGGCTCGTCGATCACCGAGTAGCTGATCGGCTCTCCCTCCACCAGGCCGGCCATGCCCTCGAGGGTCGTCTCGGGCGGCACGTCGAGCACCACCGACTGCAGCGACCCGTCGGCCATGCGCACGGTCACGGTGCGCAGCTCGGCCGAGGCCGGCAGCGTGAGCGCGGTGGCCAAGGCGGCGCCGATGAGGGCGGCGGAGAGGAAGGTCTTGAGGGTTCGAGTCATATGATTGCGGTCCGGCGCCGGCGCGAGGGTCCTTGGGGACGGCCCTGATCGCACGGCCCGGATTGCGGGTCTGAGTTCGTATCGGACAGGTGGGGCGGCGCCTTGAACGGGTGGGTGGGCTTTTCCCGCCCGTCAGACCTTCGGCGGCTCCCCGGCGACACCTGCGCCGGGGATGGACCTGCGCCCGGGGCTCAAGTCGCGCGCCCGCGAGGACGATGAGTGGGCATGGCCTTCGATCTCGACACCGCTCTCTCCGACACGATCCGGGTGGGGGCCTCTGACCTCCACCTCAAGGTGCCCGCCGTGCCCCGCATCCGGGTGGCGGGCCGGCTCATGGAGCTTCCCCGCCAGGACGCGCTCAAGCCGGAGGACACGCTCGCGGTCAAGGAGCGGGTGCTCATCAGCGAGGCCAAGCGCGCGGAGTTCGAGAACAACGGCTCGGCCGACCTCTCCTACTACACGCCCAGCGGCCGCTTCCGCGTCTCGGTCTTCTCCCAGCGCGGCTCCGCCTCCTTCGTCTTCCGGGTCGTGCCCACCGCCCCTCAGGCCGAGGACCTCGGGCTGCCGGAGACCGTGGCCGCCTGGTCGGACGCTCGCCGCGGCCTGGTAGTCGTGACCGGGCCGACGGGCTCGGGCAAGAGCACCACGTGCGCTGCGATCGTCGACCGGATCAACCGCCGCCGGACGTGCCACCTGCTCACGATCGAGGACCCGATCGAGTTCCTCCACGCCGACCGCAAGTCGATCGTCTGCCAGCGCGAGATCGGCCTGGATGCCCCGAGCCATCACGTGGCCCTGCGCGCGGCCCTGCGCCAGGACCCGGACGTGATCATGATCGGCGAGGTCAGAGACGAGGACACCGCGATGACGGCGCTGCGCGCCGCCGAGACCGGCCACCTCGTGATCTGCACCCTTCACACGATCGATGCCGCGGAGACCGTCCAGCGCTTCATCGACCTCTTTGGCGAGAACCGCGCCACGCTCGCACGGCAGATGCTCGGCGGGACGCTCGTGGGCATCTGCTCGCAACGCCTGGTGCCGGCGGTCAGCGGCGGGCTTGCGCTGAACGCCGAGGTGCTCGTGAACAGCTCGCGCATGCGCGACCTGATCGTCGAGGCCGAGCCCCAGTCGGCGCTGCGCAAGGCGATCTCCGAGGGCGGCTTCTACGGCATGCGCACCTTCGACCAGTGCCTGCTCGAGAAGGTCACCACCGGCCAGATCAAGGAGACGGACGCCATCGACTTCGCCAGCAACGGGCACGACTTCAAGCTGATGCTCGAGCAGGCCGGCCTGGGCTCGGTGGCCGCGGCGGCGCCCGACTCGGCCGGCGTCCCGCCTGCCGCTTAGACGCCCGCCCGGGGGTTCGGGCGTACGCAATATCGCGTAGGTCCTGCGTTGGCGGAAGCCGAGGACCCCTTGGGTGGCCCGGTCCAGGGGGGTGGAGGCTTGTCCGGTGGTGGGCCCGGTTTGGGCCGTGTGGGTCCCGGGATGTTG
The DNA here is from genome assembly GCA_963825475.1 of uncultured Thermoleophilaceae bacterium. Classification (GTDB taxonomy): domain Bacteria; phylum Actinomycetota; class Thermoleophilia; order Solirubrobacterales; family Thermoleophilaceae; genus JAAYBF01. The sequence continues at coordinate 183,142 of CAWGTC010000001.1, forward strand.
GGTAGGCCTGGTCCCGCTCCGGTCGCGGTCTTCCCCGGGGCCGGCAATCTCGGCGCCGCCATCGGGGGATCTGGCTTGGCTCGCGGCGGCGGTCCGGGCCTCAGCGGGGGCGGCATCGGCGGCGGCCGGTAGCTCCGGCGTCGCGCCGCCACGTATGCGAACATACGTTCGCTCATGGTGGTCTGTGTCCTCATCCCCCGCTTCGCCCTGCTCGCGGCGCTGGGGGACAGGCGGGCGCTCGTGGCCGAGCCGGTTGCGCTGGCGCCCGAGGCGGGGCGCGACCAGGCGGTAGGGGAGGTCTCAGCGCCGGCCGAGGCGTTCGGGGTCGTGGCCGGCATGCGGATGGGCGAGGCGCTCTCGCGCTGTCCCGAGCTGCGGCTGGTGCCGCCCGATCCCGAGGGCGTGCGCACGCTCTGGCACGAGGTGCTCGACCGGATCGAGCGGATCGGGGGCGCGCCGGAGTCCGAGCGCGCGGGGGCGGGTTTCTTCGAGGCCGACGGCCTGCACGGGATCCACGGGGGTGACCTGGCCGGCGTGATGGCCGTCACCCGGCGTGCGCTGGGGCGCAGCGCGCGGATGGGAGCCGGGCCCTCGCGCTTCTGCGCCTACTGCGCCGCATTGCAGTCGCGTCCCCGCCGCCCGCCCGTTGTGGTCGACCGTGATCCGCCTCGCTTCCTGGCGTCGCTGCCGATCACGCTGCTGCGCTCCCGGCCGGAGCTGGCGGGGCTGCCCGACGTGCTCGACCGGCTCGGCGTGCGCACCCTCGGTGAGCTGGCGGCGCTGCCCTCCCGCGCGGTGGCCGAGCGCTTCGGCCATCCGGGGCTGCTGGCGCTCGACCTCGCCCGCGGGCGCGACACCCCGCTCGACCCGCGTCGCCCTCCGGAGCCCGTGTCGGAGCGGATCGACCTGCCCGAGGCGGTCTCCGGCCAGCAGCTCGAGCACGCCCTCGAGCTGCTGATCGCCCGCGTGCTGGCGCGCCGCGAGCGGCGCGGGCGCTCGCTGAGGGGGCTGGCCGTCTCCGCTCGCTTCGTGGCCGGGGGCACCTGGCGCGAGGCGATCACCCTGCGCAGCGCCAGCGCCGACCCACAGCGCATCCGCCTGGCCCTGGCCCCCAGGCTGGGGGAGCTGCCCGCGCCCGCCGAGTCGCTGGCCCTCGAGGTCGTGGCCTTCGGCCCGCCGGCCACCGACCAGGGGCGCCTGCTCGACGAGCAGGGTGCCGCCCGCCGCGCTCGTCTTGGCGAGGCCGTGAGCCAGGCCCGCAACGCGGCAGGGGAGGGGGCGGCGATGCGCGTGCTCGACATCGACCCCGACTCCCGGATCCCCGAACGCCGCTCGGTACTGGCGCCCCTGGACCCGTGAGGCTTCGCCTGGCTTTGTCCTCGGTCGCTTGCCTGCTAAAGCAGGCGGCGCTCCCTGCGTCCTCGCCACGCTCGTCTCACGGGCCCAGGAGCGTTTGCGTTTGTTTGACTCGGGTCAGCTGATGCCCCCTCGCATTTCGAGAAGGCTTTCCGTCCCTCGCCCCGCCTCCGTGCGGGCCGATGCCGGCGGGGTGCCGGTGGCGGTCGCGGGGACGCCGGTGGATGCGGTGCGCGAGGACTGGGTGGTCGAGGACCGCTGGTGGGCGGACAGGCGGGTGCGCCGGCGCTACTTCGAGCTGGTCCTGATCGACGGCCGCAACGTCGTGGTCTTCCGCGACCTGGTGGCGGGGAGGTGGCTGCTACAGCGGGCCTGACCCCTTGCAACGGCCGTCAGAGAGAAATCAGCACGATGCCGGCGAGTGCCGCCGCCACGCCGGTGGCCTGCACGCGCGAGAGCCGCTCGCCCAGGACCCCCATCCCGAGCCCCACCGTGACCACGGGAAACAGGGAGCCGAGCACCGACACCAGCGACAGCGGTCCGTGGTCGGCCGCGGTGGTGTAGAGGACGGTGCCCAGCAGGAGCAGCAGCCCAGGGAAGGCGAGCCGCGGGGTGCGGCGCTCGAACCGGATGTCCTTCAGCCTCCGCCCGGCCCAGACAGCGAACACGGCCACGAGCGCGACCCGAGCGTCGAAGATCGCCCAGGCCTGGCCGTGGGCGGAGGCCTTCGGCAGCGCGGTGAGGAATATGCCGAAGGCGATCGCAGAAGAAGCCGCCCACACCACGCTCGCGCGCGGGTTGGGGTAGGCCTTGCCGGCAGAGTCGCTGGGTGGCACACCAGCTATCCCGCTCGTCTGGCGGGCGGCCAGCGCCGCGCCGCCCATCGCCAGCACCAGCCCCGCCACCTGGGTCGCTTCGAGCACGTCGCCGGAGGCCAGGCCGTAGACCACGGGCAGCACCGCGCCGGTGGCCCCGATCGGGGCAGCCACCGAGAGCGGTCCCAGCTCGGCGGCCTTGTAGAAGCCGATCAGCCCGAAGGCGTTGCCCATGCCGGCGAGCAGAGCAAGGAGCACGTCCGGCCCGGGCAGGGCCGCTCCCCCGTCGACGACGAGGTACACCGCACATCCCAGCAGCGCCGCCAGCTGGGACACCACGAGCACCGTGACCAGCGCGTGCTCGCGGGCGAGCTGCGGCCCGAGGAAGTTCGACACGCCGTAACAAACGGAGGATCCCAGAGCGAGGGAGATGGCCAGCACGGCGCGGGAGTCTGACGACCGCGACGAAGTTTCCCCGGGGGCTGGTGAGGGCAGGGGCCAGGGGTGAATGACGTTCCCGACCGGCTGCTCCGGCGGCGCGCCGAGCGCCGGAGGGAGTTCCGCCGCCGGCGGCTGACGGCGCTGGCAATCGTGCTCGGCGTGCTCGTGGTGATCGGCGTGGGCGTGGGCGTGGGCGTCGGCGGCGGTGAGGATGGGGAGGACGGCGCTGCCGTGAACCCGGAGGCCGAAGAGCCCACGCTGCCCGGTGGAGGGCGGCAGATCCTCCCCGACCGCAGGGTCGTGGCCTTCTACGGCGCGCCTCAAGCGGAGGCGCTGGGCGTGCTGGGCATCGGCGAGCCCGACCAGATGGCGAAGAAGCTCGAGCGTCAGGCGCGGCCCTACGCCACCGCCGCGCGCCCGATCCTCCCCGCCTTCGAGCTGATCGCTGTCGTGGCCGCGGACGCTCCTGGGGACGGCGATCTCTACCGCACGCGACAGGACGACGCGGTGATCGGCCGCTACCTGCAGGCGGCGCGACGCGCGGGCGCCATCCTCCTGCTCGACATCCAGCCGGGCCGGTCGGACTTCCTCACCGAGGCCAAGGCCCTTGAGCGATGGCTGCGCGAGCCCGACGTGGGCCTGGCGCTCGACCCCGAATGGCGGATGGCGGCGGGCGAGGTGCCGGGCCAGACCATCGGCTCGGTCGACGCCTCCGAGGTCAACGCCACCTCGCGCTGGCTCTCGGCGCTCACGCTCCGCGAGCACTTGCCCCAGAAGCTGATGGTCGTCCATCGCTTCACCGACGGGATGATCGAGAACCTGGCCATGCTCGAGGAACCGCCCGGCATCGCCACGGTGATCAACGTGGACGGTTTCGGCAGCGAGGCCGACAAGGTGGCCAAGTACCACGACCTCGAGCCCCACGGCTTCCATGCGGGGTTCAAGCTCTTCTACGAAGAGGACACCGGCCTGATGACCCCCGAGCGGGTGCTGCGCCTGCGCCCGGCGCCGGACCTTGTCGTCTATGAGTGATCGCCTCATGGCTCTTGCAGCCCCCCCACCTTGATGCGAACATGTGTTCGTGTCCTACGTCGAGCTGCACTGCCACTCCGCCTACTCGTTCCTGGACGGGGCGTCGCATCCGCAGGAGCTGGCGGGGGCGGCGGCGGAGCAGGGCTATGAGGCGCTGGCGCTCACCGACCACGACGGCCTGCACGGGGCGATGGAGATGGCCCAGGCCCTCGAGCCACTGGGGGTCCGCCCGATCACGGGCGCCGAGCTCACGATGGAAGACGGCGCCCACCTCACGCTGCTGTGCGAAACCCGGGAGGGCTATCGCAACCTCTGCCGGCTGATCACCGCGGCGTACGCGGGCACGCGCCCCAAGCAAGGCGCTGACCCATTGCCGCCGGTGAGCACCTACACCTCATTGGAGGGTCACGCCGAGGGCCTGTTGTGCCTCTCGGGCTGCGCCCGCCACGGCCCGCTGTCTCGCGCGGTCGAGGACGCCCGCCACGCCGAGGCCGCGCAGGCCGGCCGGCGCCTGCTGCGGATCTTCGGCGCGCACGGCCTGCGGGTCGAGCTCCAGCGGCCCTTCGCGCGCAACGACCGCCGCCGCAACCGCCTGCTGGCCTCGCTGGCCGAGCGCCTGGGGGTGCCGGCGGTGGCCACCGGCAACGTGCACGCCCACGAACGCAGCCGTGCGCGGCTGCAGGACGCGCTCGTGGCGGTGCGCATGGGCAAGACGCTCGACGAGTGCGAGCCCCACCGCCGCGGCAACTCCTCCCACGTGCTCGTGTCCCCGCAGGCGATGGCCGAGCGCTTCGCCGACCACCGGGACGCGGTCACGGAAACCGAACGGCTGGCCGAGCGGCTCACCTTCGACCTCACCTCGGACCTCGGCTACGCATACCCGGGCTCGGAGGACCCCGACGCCGACCGCAAGCTGGCCGAGGCATGCAACCACCGCCTGGCCGAGCGCTACCCCGCCTCCGGGCGCGCACGGACGGAGGCCCAGGCGCGCCTCGAGGAGGAGCTGCGCGTGATTCGCGGGCTGGACCTGTCGGGCTTCTTCATCCTGCACCGCGACCTGCTCGAGCTGGCCCGCGAGGTGGCCGCGGAGGTGCGCGGCACCGACACGGTGCGCTCTACGCTGCCGCCGGGGCGGGGTAGGGGGTCCAGCGTGGCCTCGATCGTCTGTTACCTCACCGGCCTCTCGCACATCGATCCACTGGCCAACGAGCTGCACCTCGGCCGTTTCCTCAACGAGGACCTGACCGCGCTGCCGGACATCGACCTCGACTTCCCGCGCGACATCCGCGAGGTGCTGATCCCGCGCATCCACGACCGCTACGGCCACGACCGCTCGGCGCTGGTGGCGGCGTTCGCCACCTACCAGGTGCGCTCGGCGGTGCGTGACTTCGCCAAGGTGCTGGGCCTGCCCGCGGGGGAGATCGAGCGGCTGGCGCGCACCGTGGATCCGTGGCGGCCGGGCAACGACATCCAGCGCGAGGTTGCGGAGATGGGGCTGGGCCGTGACGGCCGGGGCTCGTCGCGCTGGCAGGCGCTCGTGTCCCTCGCGCGCGCCGTGGCCGGCCTGCCTCGCCACCAGTCCCAGCACCCGGGTGGGATGGTGATCGCCACCCAGCCGCTGATCGACCTGTGCCCGATCCAGCCGGCGGCGATGGAGGGCCGCCAGATGGTGCAGTGGGACAAGGAGTCGTGCGCAGACGCCGGCTTCCTGAAGATCGACGTGCTCGGCCTGGGGATGCTCTCGGCGGTCGAGCGCTGCGTGGAGGAGATCGCCCGCACGCGCAACGAGCGGATCGACCTGTCGCGCATCGACTTCGCCGATCGGGAGGTCTACGCCCAGATCCAGAAGGCGGAGACCACGGGCGTGTTCCAGATCGAGAGCCGGGCCCAGATGTCGATGTTGCCGCGCACGCTGCCCGAGTCGCTCGACGACCTGACCGTGCAGGTGGCGCTCGTGCGGCCGGGGCCGATCCAGGGTGGCGCGGTGCATCCCTACATCGAGCGCAAGAAGGCGCTGCGCAATGACCCGGACTACCAGGTGCCCTACGAGCACCCGTCTCTGGAGCCGGCGCTCAAGGACACGCTGGGCGCGATCGTCTTCCAGGACCAGGTGATCGAGGTGGCGATGGAGTTCGCGGGCTTCACCGCCGGGGAGGCCGAGGGGCTGCGGCGGGCGATGAGCCGCAAGCGGTCGGAGGCCGCGATGCGCTCGTACGAGCAGAGCTTCGTGGCCGGCGCCGTCGCGCGCGGGGTCGAGGTCGAGGTGGCCGAGCGCGTGTACGGCCAGATCGTGGGCTTCTCGGGCTTCGGCTTCCCCAAGTCGCATTCGGCCGCCTTCGGGCTGCTGGCCTACCAGTCCACCTGGCTGCGGGTGCACTACGGACCCGAGTTCCTCGCGGCGCTGATGAACGAGCAGCCGATGGGGTTCTACCCGCCGGATTCGCTGGTGCATGAGGCGCAGCGGAGGGGGATTGAGGTGTTCGCTCCGTGTGTTGAGGCTTCGGGGGTTGAGTGCCGGGTTGAGTCGATACCCGATGGTGGGGCACAGGCAGTCGACAGTCGACAGTCGACAGGGGCTCGGGCACTTTCCGTGCGAGTTGGCCTTGGTTACGTCAACGGTGTTCGTGATGCTGAGATTTCGGCGCTTGTCTCTGAGCGCGACCGGGGTGGTGCTTATCGGTCGGTTGCCGATCTCGCCGCTCGCTCGGGTGTCGGTGCTCCGACTCTCGAAAAGCTCGCCTGGGCCGGGGCGTGCGACTCGCTGGTGGAGGGTCCCGTCGAGGGGCGCAGGCGGCAGGCGTTGTGGTTGCTCGGGGTTGCGGCGCCGGGGGTGCCGGTCGGGCGCCGGGGTGAGATCGGGACACAGCTGGCGCTGCCGCTCGACCTCCACGACGCGCCGCAGCTGCGCGAGCTCGACACCTGGGATCGGCTGCTGGCCGACTACGGCTCGACGGGGGTGACCCTGCACGAGCACCCGCTCGAGCTGCTGCGGCCCGGCCTGCCGGCGGACGCGATCTCGAGCGCCGAGCTGAAGACCGCTCGCCACGGCCGCCCGGTGCGGGTGGCCGGAGTGGTGGTGGCTCGCCAGCGTCCGGCCACCGCCAAGGGAGTCACCTTCATGCTGCTCGAGGACGAGCACGGCACGATCAACCTGATCGTGCCTCCGCCGATCCACGAGCGCTGCCGCCTGGCGGTGCGGGGCGAGCCGCTTGTGATCGCCGACGGTCGCCTGGAGCGCCGCGACGGCGTGATCAACGTGCTCGTGCACGACGTGCGCCGCCTGGAGCGCGGCGACCTGCCGAGTGCTGAGATCCGCCACATCGAGCCGCGCAGGACCTGGAGCTCGGAATCGGGCGACCTGGCGGCCGCGCTGCCCGCGGCCAACAGTTTCGGCCGGGGGCGCGGATGAACAACCTGCTCAGGAACTACAGCTAGCGCTACGGTCTGGCCATGTCCGGCCGCATCCTCGTAGGCACCTCGAGCTGGGCCGACCTCGGCTTCATCAAGGACTGGTATCCGCCCGGCATGAAGGCCGGCGACAGGCTGCCCTGGTACGCCGAGCGGTTCGAGGCCGTGGAGCTGAACTCCAGCTTCTACGCCGTGCCCGAGCGCTCCACCGTCCGGCGCTGGTGTGAGGTCACCCCCGACGGGTTCACCTTCGACGTCAAGCTGCACCGCCTGCTCTCTCGCCACTCCGCCGGGCTCGACTCACTGCCCCCCGACCTGCGCGACGGTGCCCGCACCACGGCCCGGGGACGGGTTGAGCTGACCCCCGAGCTGGAGGCCGCCGTCACGCGCGAGGTGCTGCACGCGATCGAGCCGCTGGCCGACGCGGGCAAGCTCAGCGGCCTGCTGCTGCAGCTGACGCCGGCGTTCTCGCCCAGGCGCAACGAGCTCTCCGAGCTCGAGCCGCTGGTCCAGGCCGTGCGACCCCACCGGCTGGCCATCGAGCTGCGCAACCGCCGCTGGGTGCAGGACGAGCAGATCGGGCTGACCATGGAGTGGTTCTCAGACCACGAGGCGGCGTTCGTGTGCGTCGACGCCCCACCCGCCGACGCCACGCCGATCATGCCCGCGGTAGATGCGGTGACGCGCGACGACTTCGCCTACATGCGCATCCACGGCCGCAACGTCGACGGCTACCTGCACGGAAAGAGCGTGGCCGAGCGCTTCGGCTGGATCTACGGCGAGGAGGAGCTCGAGGAGATCGCCGGGCGGGCCCGTGGGCTCGCCGAGCAGTCCGAGGAGGTGCGTGTCTACTTCAACAACAACCGCGACGACGACGCGCCAACCGCGGCGCGGCGCTTTCGGGCGCTGCTCGGACAGGACCCCGGGCCGCCACCCGAGGAAGCACAGCTCAGGCTTGCTTGACTCCCGCCGCGCGCTTCAGACGCTCGTGGCGGTCCTCGCCCAGCGCCGAGCGAGGCGACGCGTTGATCCGGGCAAGGCTGTAGCGGCGCACCCTTCCGGGCGCCGGTCCGGCCTGCCCGGCTTGCGGCACCAGCAGGTAGCGGGTCGGGCGTGCGGATCGGTTCATGACGGGATCATCGGCGCTGCGTGTCCGCGGATCATCGGCTCGCGGGCCAAAGATCGGCAGCCGGCGTTCGACGCGCGGTCCAGCCGCTCAGCAGCGGCTGATCTCGAACCAGACGCGTTGGTAGCCGGTCTCGGCGAGCACTCCCCAGCCGTCGCTGAGGCGATCCACCAGGAAGAGGCCCCAGTTCGACCCCTCCTCCCGGCCGGCGGTGCCGACGTGGACCTCGAACGGCCTGCCCGGGTTGGCCACCTCGACCCGCACGGTCTCCTCGTTGATCGCCACCACCAGCTCGACTGCGGGTGCGGCGGCGTGGCGCACGGCGTTGGCCACCAGCTCGGTGACCAGGAGGCGGAGCGTTTCGACGCTCGCCTCTCCCAGGTCGCCTGTCAGCCGCGCGAGCTCGTTGCGCGCGCGGGCGGCGGCGCTCGGCCCGCCCCCGACGCCCAAACGGAAGCCCTCCGCGGCGCCCCTGGCCACGGCTCTGTCGCCGTTGGGTCCTACTCTGCCTGGCATTTCGGTGCTTTCATCGGCATCCGTGGAACAGAAACGCACGACGCAGCGGTCCTTGCACCGGTTGGGGAGGGACGGTCGTCAGAATGGCGCTTGATTTCGTGCGAGACGACGACCGCGATCCGGCTGGAGTGGTGCGCATCCGCGCCTCCAATCCCTCTCCGCTCACCCTCGAGGGGACCAACACCTACCTCGCGGCGGGCTGGGTCGTGGACCCCGGTCCGCACGACGAGAGGCACCTCGATGCCGTTCTGGCGGCGGCGGGCGGTCGGATCGAGGGCATCGTGCTCACGCATTCCCATCACGACCACTCCGAGGGCGCGGCGCCGCTGGCGGAGCGCGCCGGAGGGGTGGAGGTGGCCAATCCCGCCGACGGCGAGGGCGTGGGGCCCTTCACCGCGTTGGCCACCCCGGGGCACGCCCCCGACCACGTGTGCCTGCTGCTGGGGCGCACCTGCTTCACGGGCGACACAGTGCTCGGCCGTGGCAGCGTGTTCATCGCGCCCGGCGAGGGATCGCTGTCGGCCTACCTGCACTCCCTGCGGCGCCTCGCGGAGGTCGACCTGGAGGTGCTGTGTCCCGGGCACGGCCCGTACGTGTGGGACCCGCCGGCCAAGCTCGACGAGTACATCAGCCATCGCCTGGACCGCGAACGGGCGCTCCTGGCCGCCCTCGATGCAGGCGCACGGACCGAGGGCGAGCTGCTCGACGGTGCGTGGTCCGACGTGCCCGAGCACCTTCGTCCCGCCGCCGGGCTCACCCTGAGGGCCCATCTGGAGAAGCTGGCCGAGGAGGGGCGGCTGCGAGGGGATCTAGCTCCCGAGCTCCGCAGCCACCTCTAACACGCGCGCCACCTCGGCGGGACCGGTGCGGAAGTTCGAGAAGCACACGCGCAGGCACGCCTGGCCGTCGATCATGGCCGGCGCCAGGAAGATCCGCCCGTCGCGCTGGATGGCGCGAGCCAGCTCCACGTTGTGCGAGTCGAGGTCGACCACCCCGGCGGGCACGTGGCGAAAGCACAGGGTGGACAGCATCGGCTCGTGCAGCAGCTCGAACTCCGCGGTCTCGGTGATCAGCTCGGTGAGGTGGCGGGCGTTGGCCAGCGACTGCTCGAGCCAGGCCCGGTACTGCGTCGCGCCGTACACCCTGAACGCCATCCACAGTCGTAGCGAGCGAAACGGGCGCGAGTACTCCAGCGTGCGGTCCACCGGGTTGGCCACGTCGCCCTCGTGGAGCATGTAGCGCTCCTTGTGCCCGAAGGCGGCCTGGAGCTGGCCCGGCTCGCGCATCAGCACGACGCTGCAGCTCTTCTGCACCCCGAGCCACTTGTGGGCGTCGATCGTGACCGAGTCCGCGCGGTCGAGCCCGGTGAACAAGCCGGCGGCGGTGCGCGTGGCGGCGGCCGGCACGCCGTAGGCGCCGTCCACGTGCATCCACGCGCCGTGCGCCGCGCAGGCGTCGGCCACGGCGTCGAGCGGATCCACGGCGCCGGTCAGCGTGGTGCCAGCCGTGGCCACGACGGCCACCGGGGTGATCCCGTCCGCGGTGTCGCGCTCCAGCGAGGCCCGCAGCTCGTCCGCCCGCATCCGGCGCCTCTCATCGATCGGGATGCGGCGGATCGCGCTGCTGCCCAGGCCGCAGGTCTCCACTGCCCGGACCACCGAGTGGTGGGCCTCGTCGGAGCAGTACACGGCCGCGCGCTGGCCACCGACCCCGTCCACGCGGGAACCGGGCAGGGCGCGCTCGCGTGCCGCCAGCAGGGCGGTGAGGTTGGAGGTCATGCCGCCGCTGGTAAAGGCGCCGTCGGCGATCGGGAAGCCGACGAACTCCGCCACCCAGCGCAGCGACTGTCGCTCCACCAGGTCGGCTCCGCCCGCGCTGTTGGCCATGTTGGTGTCGTAGGTGGCCGCCAGCGCGGCGGCCAGCACGCCGATCTCCAGGCCGGTGGACGCGATGTAGCCGAGGTACAGCGGGCGCGACGGGGAGATGCTGGCGTCGAGAACCAGCGCGGCGTCGGAAAGCGTCTGCTGGGCGTCGCCGGGACCGTCGGGAAGCGCCGTCTCGAGGCGTGCGGCCAGCACCGGGTCGAGCCGGGGCTCGGAGATGCGCGGCGAGTCGAAGGACGCCCACGCCTCGGCGATCACTCGGCCCAGGTCGCCGAGCACGCCCTCGCGATCGGCCAGCGCCGGCAGATCGGCCTGCTCCTGCTGTGGGGCGGACCCCATGCGAGCTGCCTCTGACATGACGGTGGACCGTACCCGAGGCTGGTTGCCCTCTGACCTAGACTGGTCCGTCGTGATCTCCACCAACCAGTTCAAGAACGGGACTCATATCGAGGTGGACGGCACGATCTTCAAGGTCGTCTCCTTCCAGCACGTGAAGCCCGGCAAGGGGGGCGCGTTCGTGCGCACCAAGCTCAAGCGCACCGCCGACGGCGCCGTGCTCGACAAGACCTTCCGTTCGGGCGAGAAGTTCCGGCCCATCCGCACCGAGACGCGGCGGATGCAGTACCTCTACGCGGACGGCACAGACGCCCACTTCATGGACACCCAGACCTATGACCAGCTGACCCTCCCCGAGGAGCAGGTGTCCGAGTCGCTGAAATGGATCGCGGAGAGCGAGGAGGTCGACCTGCTGTACGTGGACGACACCCCGGCCGACGTCCAGGTGCCGAGCGCGGTGGAGATGGCCGTGACCGAGACCGAGCCCGGCCTGCGCGGGGACACGGCGTCTGGCGGCGGCGACAAGCCCGCCACGCTCGAGTCGGGTGTGATGGTGAGGGTGCCGTTGTTCGTGGACGTGGGCGATCGCGTGCGAGTGGACACCCGTTCCGGCGAGTACGTCTCGCGCGCGTAGGAGATCGTGAGGCGAACCGATCAGCGGCGGGCGGCGATGGTCGCCCTGTACCAGTCCGACCTCACAGGGCGGCCGGCTCCCGGCCTCATCGACGTCACGGCGCGTCCCTTCACCCGTGAGCTGGTCGACGGCGTCGACGGTCACCGCGAGGAGCTGGACGCGCTGATCGAGCGCTATGCCGAGGATTGGACGCTGGACCGCATCGCCCCGCTCGAGCGCAGCATCCTCCGGGTTGCCCTCCATGAGCTCCTGCACCGCCCCGACGTGCCCGCCGAGGTGGCGATCGACGAGGCCGTGGAGGCGGCCAAGGAGCTGTGCGGGGCCCAGGCTCCGAGCTTCGTGAACGGCATCCTGGGCGCGGTCCAGCGTGCGGAGGTGCCCGCCGGATGAGTACGACGCTCGACACCCTGATCCGCGAGCTGGAAGACGCCGCGGCGCGGCTGCGGGCCGAGGAGATGCCGGCCGCCGAGGCCGCCGAGGTGGTCGAGCGCTGCGCGGAGCTGGCCGGGCGGATCGGAGCCGAGCTCGATAGCGCCGGGCGCGAAGCCGAGCGCGACGACCCGGGCGAGGGGCAGGAGCAGCTGCTGTGAGCGCGACCACGTCGGCATCGGCCACGTATCCCGTGCCGCTGCAGCGGCGGGTGGACGCCTACCTCGAGGGTCTGACCTTCAGCCCCGAGCCGGGCACGGAGCGGCTGGAGGAGGCGATGCGCTACTCGCTGCTCGCGGGCGGCAAGCGGATCCGCCCGGTGCTGGCACTGGCCACGGCTGAGGCGCTCGGACGCCGAGCCGAGGACGTGCTTCCTTTCGCGGCCGCCATCGAGATGATCCACACCTACTCGCTGATCCACGACGACTTGCCCGCGATGGACGACGACGACTTGCGCCGCGGCAAGCCGACCTGTCACGTGGTCTACGGCGAGGACGTGGCGATCCTGGCCGGCGACGGCCTGTTCGCCGAGGCGCTGCGTCACGCGCTCACCGACCAGCCCGGCGAGCCGGCCGGCGTGATCGCCGCCGCGCGCGCTCTGACGAAAGCCGCCGGAGTAGGCGGGATGGTGGGCGGCCAGTACCTCGACGTGACCGCGGAGGGGCCCCGGGACGCCACCGCGCTGCGGCGACTGCACGAGCTCAAGACAGGCCGGCTGATCGCCGCCTCGGTGGAGTGCGTCGTGCTTCTATGCGGAGCGAGTGGACCTGCCACAATCGGTCTCGGCCGCTTTGCCGCCGAGCTCGGCGTGGTGTTCCAGATCGTCGACGACATCCTCGACGTGACCGGAGATGACGACGAGCTGGGGAAGTCGAGCGGCACGGACGAGCGTCACGGCAGGCGAACGTACGTGAGCGAGTACGGACTCGAGAGGGCCCGCGAGCTCGCCCGGGAGTCCCACGCCGAGGCCCGCGCCGCGCTGGCGGAGGCCGATGGGCCCACCGAGCGGCTCGAGCAGATCGCCGACTACATCCTCACCCGCCAGACATGACCAGCCCTCTGCTCCCCAAGATCGACGGCCCCGAGGACCTCAAGGGGCTCGACGACGCCCAGCTGCAGCGTGTGGCGCAGGAGGTGCGCGAGCTGATCATCGACACGATCGGTGAGATAGGTGGCCACTTCGGAGCCAATCTGGGAGCGAGCGAGATCGCCGTCGCGATCCACAGCCTGCTCGACTCCCCGCGCGACAAGGTGCTCTGGGACGTGGGCCACCAGGCCTATCCGCACAAGGTGCTCACCGGCCGCCGCGACCAACTCTCCACGATCCGCAAGTACGGCGGCCTGGCCCCGTTCTGCTCCGTAGCCGAGTCCGAGCACGACATCATGGGCGCGGGCCACGCCTCCACCTCGGTCTCCTACGCGGTCGGCCTGAAGGAGGCCATGCGCCAGGGCCGCGGCGAGGACGGCAGGGTGGTGGCCGTGATCGGCGACGGCGCGCTCACCGGCGGCGTGGCCTTCGAAGCGCTGCACAACGCCGGCGGCCTCGGCGTGCCGATCGTGATCGTGGTCAACGACAACGGCATGTCGATCGCGCCCAACGTCGGCTCGCTGTCGCGCTACTTCAACCGCCTGCGGATGAACCCCAAGCTCCACAAGCGCCGCGAGGACGTGGAGACCACGCTCACCAAGCTGCCCGCCGGCATCGGCGAGCGGATCGAGCGCTACGGGCCCATCTTCAAGGAGTCGCTCAAGGCCTACTGGGCGCCGGGGCTGATCTTCGAGGAGCTCGACCTCGCCTACATGGGCGTGATCGACGGCCACGACGTGGGGGCCCTCCGCGAGGCGATCGGCGAGGCGCTGGAGGCCAACCGGCCCGTCGTGGTGCACTGCAAGACGGTGAAGGGCAAGGGCTTCGCGCCTGCCGAGGACGGCGGCCTCGAGGGCATGGAGAAGTGGCACGCCGCCAAGCCGGCCTCGATCGTGAACGGCGCCCCGGCGGTCTCGAAGCCCAAGCCGGCCAAGGACCCCAACCCGGCCCCGGCCCAGTACACCAAGGTCTTCGGCGACGCTCTGGTCGCAGAGGCCAAGCGCGACGAGCGGGTCGTGGGCGTCACCGCCGCGATGAACAGCGGCACGGGGCTGGACATCCTTCAGAAGGCGATGCCTGACCGCTACTACGACGTGGGCATCGCCGAGCAGCACGCGGTGCTCTTCGCCGCCGGACTGGCGCTGCAGGGGGCCAAGCCGGTCGCGGCGATCTACTCGACCTTCCTCCAGCGCGGCTTCGACCAGATCGTGCACGACGTGTGCCTCCAGCAGCTCAACGTGGTGTTCGCCATGGATCGCGCCGGGCTCGTGGGCGACGACGGCCCGACCCACCACGGCGCCTTCGACATCTCCTGGCAGCGCTGCCTTCCGCACATCACGCTGATGGCCCCCCGCGACGAGGCCCAGCTCGTGCACATGCTGCGCACCGCGCTGGAGTACGACGACGGCCCGATTGCCATGCGCTACCCGCGCGGCGCGGGCGAGGGCGTGGACCTGCCCGCGACTCCGCGGGCGATCGAGATCGGCCGCGGCGAGGTGCTGCGTCACGGCGAGCGGGTCGCGTTCCTCGGCTACGGCTACGGCGTGCCGGTGGCGATCGGCGCCGCCGATCTGCTGGCCGAGCAGCATGGGGTGGAGGCCACCGTGGCCGACGCCCGCTTCGCCAAGCCCCTCGACGAGGAGCTGATCGCTTCCCTGGTCGCCGAGCACGACCTGCTCGTGACGGTGGAGGAGAACGTGCTGGCCGGCGGCTTCGGATCAGCCGTGGTCGAGCACCTCTCCGACCACGATCTCGCCGGCGAAGCCCGCGTCATGCGGGTCGGGCTTCCCGACCGTTACGTGACCCACGGCAAGCCCACGCTCCTGCGCGAAGAGGTGGGCCTCACACCCGAGGCTGTGGCCGAGAAGGTGGCCGCGGCCGTGTTGAACCCGCGCGCAGCGCTGGTCTAGGCCGCGGCCAGGGCCCCGCAGGGGGGCGAACTCGACCGTTGGGAAGCCTTTTGGTCGGTATGCGACCAAAATCGTCCCCAACAGACCTCGAGCGGCGGATATGTGCACTCGCGCTCGAACGACATGCCTTGTCGCGAGACGCTCTCATGGAGTTGGGCCTCAGTTCTGAGGCGATAGCGCGACGGCTCCGGTCCGGCCGGCTCGTGAGGCTCCGCACGGGTGTGTACTCGATCGGCGGAACGCCCCCGACCGCGGACACGCGTTGGGCAGCGGCAGTGCTGGCGTGCGGCGACGGGGCCGTGCTGAGCCACCTCTCGGCCGCGGCGCTCTGGCGGCTGTCGGAGAAGGATCCGCTGGTGATCGACGTCTCCCTACCCGGCCGGGGCAAACGCACGCGGGATGGTGTCCGCGTGCACCGACCGCGGCGTCTTGATCCAGAGGACGTCACTCGCCACCGAGGTATCCCGGCAACGACGGTGGCGCGCACACTGATCGACTGCGCGGCGGTTCTTGGATCCCGATCGGTGGAACGGATCGTGGACGAGGCGGACTACCTCGGGCTCTTGAAGCCGTCAGAGGTAGAGGGGGCGCTTGTGCGCAACCTGGGCCGCACCGGGGCGGCCCGGCTGAGCAAGGTCCTGCTCCGCCACCAGCCGGGCTCCACCCGCACCCGCACCCCACTCGAGGAGAGCTTCTTCGGACTCGTACGCCGGGCCCGCCTGCCCCAGCCCCTGGTCAACGCCAAGCTCGGGCCCTACACCATCGACTTCCTCTGGCCTGACCAGCGCATCGCCGTGGAGACCGACGGCCGCTCCGCCCATGAGCGAGCCGCCGCCCGCGAGCGCGACTACCGCCGCGACTCCTGGCTCACCACGGCGGGATACCGGCCCCTCAGGTTCACCTGGCACCAGGTCCATGATGACGAGCAAGGCGTGCTCGGGGCCCTGCGCGCCGTGTTGTTCTAGCCGACCCAGGGCCCGCCGACGTCGCGGTCATACGCCGTCCGTGGGTCGTCCGGCTGCGGGGGCTTCGGCTTGGCCTCGACCGAGGTCTTCAGCGGATCGATGCGCATCCCGGGAGGCACACGGACCTTGGCCACCTCCCATTCGCCGGCGGCCGTCTCGCGCGGCACCCAGCGATGAGTGGCGCGGTCGGCATGCTCGGCACCCAACTTCTTGGCTGCTGCTGCGGCCTCGTCGTGCGTCATGCCGGGATCTTAAAAGGAAACGGCCCACCTATTGGCGGGCCGTTTCCGAGGGAGGAGTGATGCATATGTGATCTGTTAGAGGAAGTCTTGTGCCGCCGGGGGTGCGCTGTAGCGGGTGGTTGCGGTGATGCACAGCAGGGCCAGTCCGGCGAGGCCGAAGAGCAGGATGGCCGGACCGTCGCCCGCGAAGGCGAAGGCCAGTCCGCTCAGCAGCAGGCCGAGGGCCAGACCCTGGTCGAAGACCATCTGCGTCGACACCGGGATCGTGCCGCGCCCGCCGGAGGCGGTGCCCGCCAGGCCGAGGCCCAGTACGAACACGCCGATCACGATGCTCGCCGCGATCGACGCCAGGCTGAGGCCCAGCATCACGGGGGCGGCGATGAGAACGGCACCAAGCGCCACCACGAGAGCGGAGCGGGTGTCCGGCGAGATGAGCCTTGCTGCAGTCACAGTTTTGAAGGTACCCGCCTGCCCGAGAGCCAGTGTGAGCCTCGTCACGGAGCCTTCTCATGCAGGGCCCGGGGTACGCTGCGCCCGTGCCCAAGCGCCGACTCGACACCCTGCTCACCGAGCGTGGGCTCTACGAGTCGCGCACCCGGGCCGCGGCCGCGGTGCTCGCCGGCGACGTCCGCGTGGGCCGCGCGGGGCCGCGGACCGAGAAGCCAGGGCAGCTCGTGTCCGACGACGTGGAGCTGGTGGTGGCCGCGCGGGCCCCGTTCGTCTCCCGCGGGGGCGTGAAGCTGGCCAACGCGCTAGACGGGCTGGGTCTGGACCCCGCGGGCCGGCGCTGTCTCGACGCCGGCGCATCGACCGGCGGGTTCACCGACTGCCTGCTGCAGCGCGGGGCCGAGGCGGTGGTTGCGCTGGACGTGGCGTACGGAGAGCTGCACTGGAAGCTGCGCCAGGATCCTCGCGTGACGGTGCTCGAGCGCACGAATGCCCGCAGCCTCGAGTGCGAGATGCTGCCCTGGCGGCCCGACCTTGTCGTGGCCGACCTCTCCTTCATCTCCCTGGCCAAGGTGCTGCCCGCGGTGCTTCGGTGCGCCTCCGAGCGCTTCGACTGCCTGGCGCTCGTCAAGCCCCAGTTCGAGGTGGGAAGGGCCAAGATCGGCAAGGGTGGCGTGGTGCGTGATCCGGCCGACCGCCGCGCCGCGCTGGTGGCGATCGGTGAGACGGTGCGGGATGGCCTGGGGCAGAGCGTGCTCGGCTATGCCTCGTCCCAGCTCCCCGGGCCGGCCGGCAACCGGGAGAGCTTCGTATGGATCGCCGAGCTCGGACGTGTGGGAGCCGTGAAGGACCTCGAAGTTGCCGCGCGAAGGGCAGAGCCTTGAACCCGCCGAACCCGCCGCGGTCGATCGTGCTCTTCACCCGTCGCAACCCCGAGGGCACGGCCGACGCCGTGCTCCGCCTGGCGGAGATGTGCGCCGAGGCGGGTGTGGAGCTGAGCATCCCCCCCGACGAGGTCGCCAAGCTGGGGCTGCCCTCGGAGCTGCCGGGCGCGACTCTGGGCGCGGACCCCGACGATCCCGATCTCGCCGTCGTGCTCGGCGGCGACGGCACCATCCTCACGGCGCTTCGGCTCTACACCGGCCGCAACGTGCCGGTCTTCGCCATGAACTTCGGCGAGATCGGCTTTCTTGCAACGGTCGAGCGCGACGGCCTCGACGCCGGGTTCGCCCGAGCGCTCGCCGGTGATTTCGAGGTGCTGCAGCTGCCCGCGCTCAACGTCGTGACCTCATCCGGGGACATGCCGGCGGTCAACGACATCTCCCTCCATCGCCGCCAGGACCTGCGAGTTGCGGAGCTGGGCTACTCGGTGGTCGGCGAGGAGCTGGGGGAGGTGCGCTGCGACGGCCTGGTGGTGGCCACGCCGGCGGGATCCACGGGCTACAACCTGGCCAACGGCGGGCCTGTTCTGGCCTGGGGGGTGTCGGGCTACGTGGTGTCCTTCATCGCCCCGCACACGCTCACCGCGCGGGCGCTTGTGGTGGCGCCGAACGACGTGCTGCAGGTGGTCAACCGCTCTCAGAGCGACCCGGTCGACCTGACCACGGACGGCCGGCTCGTTTGCGCGCTCGAGCCCGAGGAGCGGGTCGAGATCCGCTTCGGAGAAGGACTGGCATGTCTGGCGCAGGTGCCGGGCGCCACGTTCTACAAGCGCATGCGGGACAAGTTCGGCCGCCTGAGTTACTGAGTGCTGTTGGAGATCTCCTCCTCCGGGAGGAGCGCAGCCGGAACGCTGTTGCGGTGAGCACCGCACCGTTCACTCACTGAGGCCGCACCTTCCGTGACAGTTCGGCTCGCCACGTCTTCTCCGTCGGGGGGCGCTGGTAGACAGAGTCGATGCTCGTCGAGTTGCGCATCGAGAACCTCCTGCTGATCGACCGGGCCGAGCTGCGGCCCGGCACGGGGCTCAACGCGATCACGGGGGAGACCGGCGCGGGAAAGACCGTGCTCGCGCACGCTCTCGACCTGCTGCTGGGCGGCAAGCCGCGCTCGTCGATCGTGCGGCCGGGCGCCAAGGAGGCCTACGTCGAGGGGGTGTTCGAGCTGCCCCCGGGTCTGTTGGAGGTCCCGGAGCTCGCCGACCTGCGCGAGCGCCTGGACGAGGGCGAGGACGGCGAGGTGGTCCTGGCCCGCCGAGTCAGCCCTGAGGGTCGCACGCGTGCCTACGTCCAGGGCCGCTCGGCCACCGCCGCCGACCTGCGCGAGCTGGGCGGCCGACTGGTGGCGTTCTTCGGCCAGCATGAGCACCGCAGGCTCACCGTGGCGTCGGCCCAGCTCGACCTGCTCGACGACTTCTGCGGCGCCGAGCACGTGGCCCTGCGGGAACGCTTCGCGCTCGCGCACACCCGCGTGCGCGAGCTCACCCGCGAGCTCGAGGAGCTGAAGGGGCTCGCGGGGACGCGGGACCGCGACCTCGACCTCCTCGCCTTCGAGATCGGCGAGATCGAGCAGCTCGAGCCCGAGGAGGCAGAGGAGCAGGCGCTCGAGGCCGAGCGAGGGCGGCTGCGACAGGTTGACGTATTACGGGCGGCGGCCGCCGCCGGCAGCGAGGCGATCGCGCCGGAAGAGGCCGACTCCTCAGGCGTGGCGATGCTGCTGGCCGAGGCGGAGCGGATGGCCGACTCGGTGGAGGGGGCCGACTCCGAGCTCGACGGCCTGGCCGAGCGGCTGCGGGCCCTGCGCCTCGAGGCGGAGGATCTCGGCGCGGAGATGCGCCGCTACCTGGGCGCGCTCGAGGCCGATCCCGCGCGGCTGCACGACGTCGAGGAGCGCCTGGAGGCCTACGACCGGGTCAAGCGCAAGCACGGAGGCACCGTCACCGCGGTGCTGGAGCACGCCGAGGCCTGCCGGGCCGAGCGCGACCGCCTGGAGGGCGCGGAGGTGGCTCTCGAGCGCGCCGAAGCGGCGCGGGCCGAGGCCGTCGAGCAGCGCGCGACGCTCGCCGGCGAGCTTTCGGCTGCGCGCCGTGCCGCGGCGCCCGAGCTGGCCGGGCGCGTTCGCGAGGAGCTGGGCTTCCTGGCGATGGAGGGCGCGTCGTTCTCCGTCGAGCTCGAGGAGCGCGAGGAGCTCGGTCCCACCGGCGCGGAGCGCGTGGAGCTGATGCTGGCCACCAACGCCGGCGTGGCCGCCGCTCCCGTTCGCGAGAGCGCCTCGGGCGGCGAGCTCTCGCGTGTGATGCTCGCGTTGATGACCGTGGCCGGGGCCTCGGGCTCGCGCACGCTGGTCTTCGATGAGGTGGACGCCGGCGTGGGCGGCCAGACCGCGCGCGCTGTGGGAGAGCGCCTACGCGCGCTCGGAAGCGGCCGGCAGGTGCTCTGCATCACCCACCTGCCGCAGATCGCCGCCCTCGCCGAGACCCACTTCCGGATCGCCAAGTCCGCGTCGGCTCCCAAGTCCTCCGCGGGCCGGGTCGCCCTGACCACCGTGGAGCGGCTGGACGACCCTGACGTGATCGAGGAGCTGTGCCGCATGCTGGGAGCCGAGTCCTCCGACGCCGGCGCCCGGCGTCACGCCGAGGAGCTGCTGGCCGCGGCATGAGGCCGACTCGCGTCCACCCCTCGCGCTACCCTCGGAACGTGCCTTGGATGGAACCGCACGCGTGAGCCGCACCCGCTTCATCTTCGTAACCGGCGGTGTCGTCTCATCGCTCGGCAAGGGCATCGCCTCCGCCTCGATCGGCCAGCTGTTGGTGGCTCGCGGCCTGTCGGTCTCCCTGCAGAAGTTCGACCCGTACATCAACGTCGATCCTGGCACGATGAGCCCCTTCCAGCACGGCGAGGTGTACGTGACCGAGGACGGCGCCGAGACTGATCTCGACCTCGGGCACTACGAGCGCTTCACCGACGTCAACGCCTCGCGCGGCTCCAACGTGACCACCGGCGCGATCTACGACAGCGTGATCAGGCGCGAGCGCCGCGGCGACTACCTGGGCGGCACCGTCCAGGTGATCCCGCACATCACCGACGAGATCAAGAGCCGCATCCGGCGCGTGGCGCAGGCCGAGGACGTGGACATCGTCATCACCGAGATCGGCGGCACGGTGGGAGACATCGAGTCGCTGCCGTTCCTGGAGGCGCTGCGCCAGTTCCAGGTCGACGAGGGCCACGACAGCTGCATGTTCCTCCACCTGACCCTCGTGCCCTTCCTCGGACACGCCGGCGAGCTGAAGACCAAGCCCACCCAGCACTCGGTCCAGGAGCTGCGCAGGATCGGCATCCAGCCCGACATGGTCATGTGCCGCTCCGAGGAGCCGCTCTCACGTGAGATCAGGGAGAAGATCGCCCTGTTCGTCAACCTGCCGGTCGACTCGGTGGTCTCCGCCCGGGACGTCGACTCGATCTACAAGGTGCCGCTCTACTTCCGCGCGGAGGGCGTCGACGATCAGATCCTCGAGCACTTCGGGATCGAGACCGAGAAGCCAGACCTCTCCGAATGGGAGGCGCTGGTCAAGCGCTACGAGCGGGCTACCGAGGTCGTGCGGATCGGCCTCGTGGGCAAGTACACCCAGCTCGAGGACGCCTACCTGTCGGTGATAGAGGCGCTCGGCCACAGCGGCGCCTTCCACGGCGGCAAGGTCGACGTGCGCTGGGTCGACTCCGAACGGCTCACCGACGACGAGGCGCTCGACGAGCTTGCCGAGTGCGACGGCATCCTCATTCCCGGAGGCTTCGGCGTGCGCGGCATCGAGGGCAAGATCCGTGCCGCGCAGTACGCACGCGACAACGGCGTGCCCTACCTCGGGATCTGCCTGGGGATGCAGATCGCCGTCGCCGACTTCGCCCGCCACGTGGCCGGCATGGAGGGCGCCAACTCGACCGAGTTCGACCCCGAGACTCCGTTCCCCGTCGTCGACCTCCTGCCCGAGCAGAAGGAGGTCCGCGACATGGGCGGCACGATGCGTCTCGGCGCGGACCCGGTCAAGCTCCACGAGGGCACCCGAGCGCGCGAGATCTATGGCGAAGCCGTGATCTACGAGCGCCACCGTCACCGCTATGAGGTCAACAACCACCTGCGCAAGCGCCTCGAGGCCGAGGGGCTCGTCTGCTCGGGCACGTCGCCCGACAACCGGCTCGTGGAGATCATCGAGCTGCCGGACCACCCCTTCTTCGTCGCCTCCCAGTTCCACCCCGAGTTCAAGTCGCGCCCGCTGCGCCCGCAGCCGCTGTTCCGCGAGTTCGTGGGCGCCGCGCTGGCCCAGGTGCGTGAGCGCGCGCCCGAGGTCGAGCCCTCGGCCGAGCGGGCGTCCAGCTCGGCGGACACCGAAGCCCGGGCGTGACCACTCGCGCCCCGGCGCGCGCCACCGCCGCGGAAAGAGACCGTCTGGCGCACGACTTCGTGCGGCTGTGCGAGATCGAAAGCCCCTCGCTGCGCGAGTGTGCGGTGGCGCAGGACGTGTCCGCGGAGCTGCAAGCCGCGGGACTGGACGTGGAGGAGGACGGCAGCGCCGCCGCAGTGGGCTCGGACTCGGGCAACCTGCTGGCTCGCATCCCGGCCCCCGAGGGCGCTCCGACGGTGCTGCTCTGTGCCCATCTCGACACGGTGCCGCTCGCCGCTCCCGTGGACGTCGACTACGAGGGCGGTGTCTTTCGCAACCGCAACGAGGCGATCCTCGGGGCCGACAACAAGGCGGCGGTGGCGGTGCTCCTGGGCGTGGCCCGTCGGTTCGCCGGCGGCGGCGCACCGGTGGGGATCGAGCTGCTGTTCACCACAGCCGAGGAGCTGGCCCTGCGCGGGGTGAAGGAGGTAGAGCGCGCGGGACTGCGCAGTCACTTCGGCTTCGTGTTCGACCACGCCACCCCCATCGGCGAGCTGATCGTGGCCGCTCCCACCTACCACCGCCTCGAGGCCCACTTCCACGGGGTGGCGGCTCACGCCGGGGTCAGACCCGAGGCGGGCCGCAGTGCGATCGTGGCCGCGGCCAGGGCGATCGGCGCCATGCGTCTCGGCCGCCTCGACGAGGGAACCACAGCCAACGCGGGAGTGATCGAGGGCGGCTCCGCCGCCAATGTGGTCCCCGAGCGCTGCCGCCTGGAGCTGGAGGCCCGCAGCCTCGACGACGATCGCGCCGGAGCGCTGATCGCCGAGATGGTTGAGACGTGCTCGGCGGCGGCCAGCGACTCCGAGTGTGATGTGGAGACGGTCGTCGAGCAGCTGTTTCGCGCCTACCGTCTGCCCCGCACCGCCGCGCCGGTGCGCGCCGCAGCGGAGGCGCTCGAGGCGATCGGAATCGAGCCCTCCTACGTGGCCACCGGCGGCGGCAGCGACGCCGCGGTGCTGATCGCAGCCGGGCTGCCGGTGCTCAACGTGGCCAACGGAACCGAGCGCAACCATCAGCCTGACGAGTCGGTCACCCGCGAGGCGCTCGAGACGATGCTCGACGTGGCGCTCGGGGTCGTCGACCGTTCTGCGACGGTGTAGCCGTGGGCTTCGAGCGCATCGACACCCAGCAGGTCTGGCAGGGCCACATCGGCGGCGTGCGGGTGGACACCTTCCGTTACGACGACGGGGAGGAGGCCAAGCGCGAGATCGTGAGCCACCCCGGCGCGGTCACCGTGGTGCCCTTCGACGGAGAGCGGATCTGGCTGGTCCGCCAGCCGCGCGAGCCGGTGGGAGAGCAGTCGCTGCTCGAGCTGCCCGCCGGCAAGATCGATAGAGAAGGCGAGGAGCTGGAGGACACCGCCCGGCGTGAGCTGGCGGAGGAGATCGGCAAGGGCGCGGGCTCGTGGAAGCACCTCGTGAGCTTCTACAACTCTCCCGGGCTGCTGGCGGAGGAGAACCACCTCTTCCTGGCCGAGGACCTCTACGACGAGACCCTTCAAGCCGACGAGAACGAGCGGATCGAGATCGTGCAGCTGCCCATCGAGCGCCTCGACCAGACGATCCCCCAGCTGCGCGACGCCAAGACGCTGATCGGGCTGCTCTGGTTCCAGGCGTACCTGCGCTGACCGAGAGCTTGCACCATCAAGGGAAGGCTGCCGGGCGGGCGAAACAGGCCCCGTGGCCACGATCATGCAACCCGTCGAGGAGCGTCTGTTCGAGCACCTGGTGCTCGACTTCCTGGCCTATCTCGAGTTCGAGCGCGGCCTTTCGCGCAACACGCTGGAGGCCTACCGGTCGGACCTGCTGCAGTACGGGCGCTTCCTCGACGAGCGCGGGATACAGACGATGGCGGCCCGCGGCGCGGACATCGCCGACTTCCTTGCCGCGCTCGGCGGCTCCGGAGGGCGCTCGGCCTCACCGGCCACGATCCACCGCAAGACGGCGTGCCTGCGCTCCTTCTATCGCCACCTGCGCCGCGAAGGGGTGCTCGACACCGACCCCACAGCGAGCCTGACCGCGCCCCGGCGCGGGCGCAAGCTGCCCCAGGTGCTGACGCGTGGCGAGGTCACGCGGCTGCTCGAACAGCCGCGCGGCACCGAGCCAACCGACCTGCGTGACCGCGCTCTGCTCGAGTTGATGTACGCCTCCGGGCTGCGGGCCTCGGAGGCGATCGGGCTGGAGGTCTCAGACGTCGACACCGAGGAGCAGGTGCTGCGGGCCCGGGGCAAGGGGTCCAAGGAGCGCGTGGTGCCCGTCGGCCACTCGGCCGCCGAGGCGGTGCGCCGCTACGTGGAGCGCGGGCGGTCCCAGCTCGTGGGCGACCTCCACGAGACACATCTGTTCGTGAACTTCCGCGGTGGCTCTCTCACCCGCCAGGGGCTCTACAAGATCGTTCGCCGGCACGCAGTGAGCGCCGGCCTGGCAGACCGCATGAGCCCGCACACGCTGCGTCACACCTTCGCCACCCACCTGCTGGCCGGTGGCTGCGACCTGCGCTCGGTGCAGGAGATGCTCGGCCACGCCGACGTGGCCACCACCCAGCTGTACACCCATCTGTCGAGCGAGCGGCTCAAGGACGTGTACTTCCGCGCGCACCCGCGGGCCACGCTGGACTGACCCCTGGTAGAACCGCGGTCGTGAGTCGCCGCCCTCTCCTGCTGCTCGCGCTCCTCGCCCTGGCCCCTGCCGGGTGCGGGAACGAACGCACTTCGGCCCCCGCCGTCGGTGTCGAGCCCTCCGAGGAGACGAAGACGCTCGACTACGCGCGGGTGGGGTTGAGCCTGGAGCTGCCACGGGACTTCTCGGTCGAGAAGTCCAAGCAGCCTGGAGTGTTCCGGGCCACGTTCGGCTCGGCGGCCGTCTCGGCGTTCGCCTACCGGCGGCGGGAGGAGCTGCCAGGCAACGAGAAGGACCTGAAGAAGGCACTGAAGCGCCTGGAGAAGGCGACGATGAAGCGCTCCTCGACCTTCGAGCTCATCTCCTCACGCACCCTTGACGTGAACGGCAGCCGTGCGCTCGAGCTGGTCGGCAGGCAGACCATCTCGCAGTCGCGCCTGCGCACGCGTAGCCTGCACGTGTTCGAGGGCAAGGCGGAGTACGTGATCGAGCTGCTCGCCCCGGTGCGGCAGTTCGACCGGCTCGACGAGCGACTGTCCGATGTGATCCGGAACAGCCTCGAGATCACGGGCAAGGTTCCGTCAGCCGATGCCGGGGGGCGCCAGAGGGGGGCGGTGCCCCCTTCTGGCGCCATCGCCTGAATGCCGGAGTTGCCGGAGGTCGAGACGGTGCGGCGCCAGCTCGCGCCGGCGATGGAGGGACGGCGACTGGAGTCGCTGGAGGTGCTGGACCCTCGATGGAGCGCGCCGGCCCATCCCGACGAGGTCGCCGACGCCGTTGTCGGCCGCCGCATCGAGCGGGTCTGGCGCCGGGGCAAGTACTTGGTGGTGGCGCTCGAGGAGGAGGTCTCCCTGGTCATGCACCTGCGGATGACGGGCACGCTGCTGCTCGTGCCCGCGGAGGAGGACGGGCCCCACCGGCGCCATCTGCGTGCCCGGCTGCGTCTGTCGCCCGGCGACACGAGGGTGCTCTTCTGCGACCAGCGCAGGTTCGGCACCGGGATCGTGTTGCTGGGCGACGATGTCCTTGACGACTATTTCGCTTCCCGGCTCGGGGTCGAGCCCCTCAGCCCGGACTTCACCGCGGAAGCCCTGCGCGACCTGGCGGCGGGCCGGCGGGCGCCGGTCAAGGCGTTCCTTCTGTCCCAGGAGCGGATCGCTGGAGTGGGCAACATCTATGCCGACGAGGCTCTATTTCGCGCCCGCATCCACCCGCTCCGGCCGGTGGGCACTCTCAAGCGGCCACAGCTTGCCGCGCTGCGCGACGCCGTGGTGGAGTCGCTGGAGGCGGGCATCGACGCGCGCGGTGCGACGATCGACGACTTTCGCCACGCCGACGGCGCGCAGGGGAGCTTCCAGGACCGCTTCCTGGTGCACCTGCGCGAGGGCGAGCCATGCACCCGCTGTGGCACCACGATCCGCAAGATGCGTGCGGCCGGCCGGGGCACCTACGTTTGTGAGCGCTGCCAGCCGCGGCCGAGAGCCCGCCCTGGGCGAGGAGTGCAGGCCGATCGTTGATCGGCCGAGAACCGGAGCTTCCCTTACGCCGCGAGCAGCTCTTCGAGGAGACCGGCGCGGTCGGCCTCGAGCAGCTCGCGAAAGCCGCCGATGGCGCGCTCACCCACCACGAGCTGGGGGAAGGTCATCTGGCCGGTCAGGTCGACCAGCGCGGCGCGGCCCTCGGGATCCTTGGCCAGGTTGACCTCGGTGTAGCCGACACCGCGCCGCTGCAGCAGCGTCTTGGCCTGGCTGCAGAAACCGCACGGCTCGGTGGTGTAGAGGGTTACCCCGTTCATGTCCGCCATCTGCTCCAGAGTCTAGGTAGTGCCTGCTGCGTTCAAGACCGAAGCGATCGTTCTCCGCTCCATCCGCTTTGGCGAGGCGGACCGCGTCCTGCACCTCTACAGCGCCGATCGCGGCCGGATCGGGGCCGTGGCCAAGGGCGTGAGGCGGGTGAAGTCGCGCATGGGGGGCCGCCTGGAGCCACTGGCCCGCGTGCGCCTGGTGCTCCACCAGGGCCGTGGCGACCTGTGCACGGTCACCTCGGTCGACACGGTGCACGCCCACGCTGAGCTGCGCGAGCACCGCGCTTCGCTGGAGCACGCCGCCGCGGCGTGCGAGGCGGTGCTGCGCCTGTTCGACTCCGCCGAGCCCAACCGCGCCGCCTACAACCTGCTCTGTCACCAATTGGCGCTGCTCGACGCCGCACCGGGCGACGCCGGCAGGTCCCAGTCGCTGGCCTTCCGCGCCAAGCTGCTCTTGGCAGCGGGGTTCGCCCCGGAGCTGGCCTCCTGCGCGGCGTGCGGGGAGGCCGACCACCTCACCGGCTTCTCACCGGCCGCCGGCGGCGTGGTCTGCACCAGCTGTGAGGCCGGATCCTTCCCGCTCGCCGCCGACGCCCACGAGTTCATGGTACGAGCCCTGGCGCACCCGCTGGCAGAAGCGCCCCAGGCACCGGACCGGGCCCTGGCGCAAGCCGACAGGGCGCTGGCGGAGACACTGGAGCACCACGCGCACGTGCGGTTGAGACGCGTGGCCTGAGCCCGGCTAAAGGTGCGACGCGTCGTTCCACAGCTTCACGACCCTGCGCTCCCGCTCCCACCCCAAGCTGCCCAACGTGGCGGTAGAGAGCGCGAGCAGCGCACCGTGCTCGGCCTCGAGCCCGATCCAGCGGGCCGCCAGCACGCGGAGCAGGTGGCCGTGGGCGAATACAGCCGCGTCACCCTCGAGCGTGGCGAGATCGTCCACCACTTGGTCGACGCGATCGCCCACCTGGGCTGCCGTCTCACCGCCCGGAGTGGGGTGCGTCCACACCGTCCAGCCCGGCACCGTCTCGCGGATCTCGACGGTGGTCAGACCCTCGTACTCACCGTAGTCCCACTCCATCAGCTCCGGGCGGATCTCCGCGCGACCGCCGAGGCCGGCGAGGCGGCAGGTCTCGACCGCGCGCTGCAGCGGGCTCGTGAGCACGCGCGTGAACACCCGCCCCCGCAGCCGCTCGCCGAGCAGACGGGCCTGGCTGCGGCCCGCCTCGGTCAGGGGCACGTCGGTCCGGCCGGTGTGGCGCAACGTCGCGCTCCATTCGGTCTCCCCGTGCCGTGCCAGCAATATCTCCGCAGTGGCCATGCGTGCCAGTCTCGCGCCGCAGCGCCGTAGACTGCAACCCCCCGTGGAAGTAGCCGCCGGAACCCAGTGGGTCTACGAGTTCTCCGAGGGCTCTCGCGAGATGCGCGACCTGCTGGGCGGCAAGGGCGCCAACGTGGCGGAGATGACGCGGATCCTCGGCGCGGAGCGGGTCCCGGCGGGCTTCACCATCACCACCGAGGCGTGCGTGGCCTACATGAGGGCCGATCGGTCGGAGCCCGACGGCCTCGACGGCCAGGTGAACGAGGCGCTCGCCCGTCTCGAGGACCGTGCCGGCCGCCGGCTGGGAGATGCCGGTGACCCGCTGCTGGTCTCGGTGCGCTCGGGCGCGCGCGAGTCGATGCCGGGAATGCTCGACACTGTGCTCAACCTGGGGCTCGGAGACGAGGCGGTCGAGGGCCTGGCTCGCACAACCGACAACGAGCGCTTCGCCTGGGACTCCTACCGCCGGTTCGTGCAGATGTTCGGCAACGTATGCCGAGGGGTGCCGGGAGAGAAGATTCAGGCAGCCATCAAGCGGCGCAAGCAGTCCGCCGGCGTGGAATCCGACACCGAGCTTTCGGTTGACGACCTAAAGGGCCTCGTCGACGACTTCAAGGATCTCTACCGCGACCAGACCGGGGAGGACTTCCCCCAGGATCCACGTGAGCAGCTGACGCAGGCCATCCGGGCCGTGTTCGACTCGTGGACCGGCGAGCGCGCCAGGGAGTACCGGCGAATCAACCGCATACCCGACGAGTGGGGCACCGCGGTCAACGTGCAGCAGATGGTGTTCGGCAACAAGGGCGACAACTCGTGCTCGGGGGTGGCCTTCTCGCGGGACGAGATCGACGGGGCGCCCGAGCCCTCCGGCGACTTCCTCGTGAACGCGCAGGGCGAGGACGTGGTGTCGGGGGTGCGGACCCCGCTCGACATCGCCGAGATGAAGCGGCTGATGCCCGACGCCCACGCCGAGCTGATGGACATACTCGGCAAGCTCGAGGACCACTACCTCGACATGCAGGACACCGAGTTCACGGTCGAGGAGGGGCGGCTGTACATGCTCCAGACCCGCAATGCCAAGCGTCCGGCGCAGGCGGCGGTGCGGTTCGCCGTCGACGCGGTGACCGAGGGCCTGCTCGATCGGGGTCAGGCCCTGAGCACGATCGACGCGGCGTCACTCGAGGCGCTGTTGCACAAGACGTTCGCGCGCGATGCCGACTACGAGGTGATCGCACGCGGCGTAGGCGCGTCGCCTGGCGCCGCCAAGGGCGCGATCGTGTTCAGCGCCGCCGACGCCGTCGAGGCCGCGCGGGAGGATCGCGACGTGCTGTTGGTGCGGCCCTTCACCGAGGCCGACGACGTGGCGGGGTTCTTCGCGGCGCGGGGCATCCTCACCTCGGAGGGCGGCAAGGCCAGCCATGCTGCCCTGGTGGCCCGGGGCATGGGCCGCCCGTGCGTGTCGGGGGCCTCGAGCCTGGAGATCGACCTCTCGGCACGCGAGGTGCGGGTGGGCGAGCTGACCCTGACGGAGGGCGACCTGATCGCCATCGACGGCACCTCGGGGATCGTGACCACGGACGACGTGCCCCTGGTGGATCCGGAGGTGGACGTCAACTTCGAGACCGTGCTGGAGTGGGCCGACGGGCTGCGCCGCCTGAGCGTGCGGACGAACGTGGACACCCCGGAGGACGCGCGCAAGGCCAGGGCCTTCGGGGCGGAAGGCATCGGCCTGTGCCGGACCGAGCACATGTTCATGGCGGCGGACCGCCAGCCCAAGATGCGGGCGATGATCATGGCCGAGGCGAAGGGCGATCGACGCGCCGCCCTCGCCGAGCTGCTGCCGCTGCAGCAGCGCGACTTCGAGGGACTGTTCGAGGAGATGGCGGGGCTGCCGGTCACGATCCGCCTGCTCGACCCCCCGCTGCACGAGTTCCTTCCCGGAGTGGAGGAGGTGGCGGGTGAGCTCGAGCGCGCCCGCATAGAGAACAGTGCCGAGCTGCCCGAGCTCGAGCGGACGCTGGAGCGCGTGCACGCGCTGCAGGAGACCAACCCGATGCTGGGCACCCGCGGATGCCGACTGGCGATCCTGTACCCGGAGATCTGCGAGATGCAGGTGGCGGCGATCACCCGCGCGGCGCTGGCTGTCCGCGAAGGCACGGGCTCGGCCCCGAACCTGGAGATCATGGTGCCGCTCGTGGCCTACGAGCGCGAGCTCGAGGTGATGCGCGGCCTGATCGAGCGCGTGGTGGCGGCCAACGGAGGGGGCGAGCTGCACCTGAGCGTCGGCACGATGATCGAGCTGCCACGGGCCTGCTTCCTCGCCGACCGGATCGCCGAGGAGGCGGACTTCTTCTCCTTCGGCACCAACGACCTGACCCAAACCGCCCTCGGCTTCTCCCGCGACGACGTGGAGGGCAAGTTCCTGGCCCGCTACATCGACCTCAAGATCGTTGACCGCAGCCCCTTCGAGACCCTCGACGAGCCAGGCGTCGGACAGCTCCTGCGCATGGGGGCGTGGCTGGGGCGGACGGCGCGTCCGGACCTGGGCCTCGGGGTGTGCGGCGAGCACGGAGGCGACCCCGATTCGGTCGACTTCTTCCACAACTCGGGCCTCGACTACGTGAGCTGCTCGCCGTATCGGGTGCCGATCGCCCGCGTGGCCGCCGCGCAGGCGGCGGTGCGCGACCGCTGACGGTTGTCCCTGGTGCAGGCGGCGGACGCGGGATAGTCTCTCGCGCATGGTGAGGTCACGAGGAATCAGATCGCGCGGCGTGATCGCCGCGACTGTGCTTGGCCTGGTCGTTCCCGGTGCCGCGATGGCCCACCTCGAGCGCCCCTCCTACTGGCCCGACCCCGCTCCGGATACCTCGGTCAGCCCGCCGGCCGGCGGTGCGGTACCCAAGGCGCGCACGCTCTCTTCCGCCGTCACCGGGAAGGGGCCGGGCCGCGTGCGGGTCGTGTGCCAGGGCCGAGCCGGGAAGAAGTCCCTGAGGCTGGCGCTCCGTTCGATCCGCCAGGCGCGCAAGGGGGGCTTCCGTATCCGCCCGAGCCAGCTCAAGATTCGCTTCAGCGCGAAGCAGACACGGCGCTGGGCCCGGATCAACCGCCGGCTGCGCCGCCAGTGCCGCTACCGCTCGATCCAGAAGGCCGTCACGGCCTCCGGCAACAACGACCGCATCGTGATCATGCCGGGCCTCTACCGGGAGCCCGGCTCGCGCGCCGCGCCGGCCAACGACCCCCGCTGCAACCCCGGCCTGCTGCAGCAGGACGCGAGCGGCGACAACACTCCGAGCTATGCCTATCAGAGCACGTGCCCCAACGACCAGAACCTCGTCTACGTCCAGGGTCGCGCGCTTACGGGCAAGCCACCCGACAAGCCGCGCGACGATCGTCAGGGCATCCCCGGGCAGGAGCTGGGCGAGTGCGTGCGCTGCAACCTCCAGATCGAGGGAAGCGGCCCGAAGCCGACCGACGTGAAGCTCGACGCCGGCAAGGACTACAAGACCCGCGGCCCGTCGGCCAAGCCGGGCGGCTACACCAAGCACGTGGTGCTGCGGGTGGACCGCGGCGATGGCTTCGTCGGACGCAACTTCCTCATGCGCGGCGGACTCGAGTTCGGCTTCTACACCGAGGAGACCGACGGCGTGCTGCTCGACAAAACCAAGTTCTACTGGAACGCCGACTACGGCCACCTGAGCTTCACGAGCGACCACCACGTGGTCAAGAACTGCGATGGATTCGGAGCCGGTGACGCGGCGATCTACCCGGGCGCGGCGCCGGAGACCGGGTCGCAGGCCACGGCCTTCTATCCCGACGCGCCGCGGGCCAACACCGTGGTCACGAAGTGCGACATGCGGGGCTCGGAGCTTGGCTACTCGGGGTCGATGGGCAACGGCGTGCGGATCACCAATAACCACATCTACGGCAACAGCACGGGCATCGCCAGTGACACGCTCTCCTCGGCCGGCCACCCCGGCTTCCCGACCGACAGCTCCGAGATCGACCACAACTTCATCTACTCGAACAATTTCAACGTGTACAGCAAGAACTCGCCCGTCAAGCCACTCGTCGGGGTGCCGGTCGGCACGGGGATCATCTACCCGGGCATGAACGACGCCAAGGTCCACGACAACTGGATCTTCGACAACTGGCGCGATGGCGCGATGCTCTTCGCCGTGCCCGACGCACTCACGAGCGCGGGTGGGGCCGAGGGCACGGTGTACCCCGGCGTGTCCTGTCCGGGCGCGCCCGAGAACGGCGTGTCGACCTCGTGCGGCAACCGCTTCTTCAACAACAAGATGGGTCAGGTGCCGCCGGGCTTCACCTTCCCTGCGGCTCTCGACCAGTTCGGCGCGCAGCACGGCTCCGCCGGCGCCCAGAGCCTCCCCAACGGCAACGACTTCTGGTGGGACGAGTTCACGTCCAACAGCGCCAACTGCTGGTACGGCAATACCGGTCCCGACGGCAAACCCGACAGCGTCACCGGGGCCGGCGAGGCGGGCCGCGCTCCCGGGATACCGCCGAACCCCATCCCGGCCTGCGACGGGGGCGCGGACCCCGGAGCCAGCGTGGGCAACGGTGATGTCGCGAAGGAGGCCTACCTGGTCGACTGCTCGATGGGGCCCGACGAGGACACGGGCCCGCTGGACTGCGACTGGTGGGCCACGCCGCCGCGGCCGGGAACGTCGGCCGCGCGCAAGCGCAGTCGAGAGTTCGCCGTGGCTGCCCGCGCCTTCGAGGGCACCAAGGAGGCCGAGCGGCTGCGCCAGCGGATGGCGCAGCTGGTCGGCGATGCCGGCCGGTAGGGGCCTCGTGCGGCTTGTCGCCGCCGTGGCTGTGCTGGCCCTGGCCGCGGGCTGCGGGGGCGACGACGAGCCGTCGGTCGCAGCCAAGCCGAAGGCGAACCCGGTCGGCAACGAGAGCGCCGGCTCCGTGACCCAGTACGCGGATTGCGACGACTGGCGCGCGGGATCGCCGGCCGAACGCCGCACGACCGTCGTAGAGCTCCGGAGCCAGCTGACGCCGCAGACCTCGGAGACGGCCGAGTCGCCACTCCCCGACGAGCGGGCCTACGAGATCTTCCAGAAAGCCTGTGGACCCGACTACGCCGGAAGCCTCCGGCTCTACAAGCTGTACGTACGAGCCCAGGGCTTCGCGCCGCTGAGCGAATAGGGGTCGCTTCCAGGGGCACCCGCACCGAGCCTGAGACAATGTCCCCGTGGAGGCGGAAAGCACGAGCGGGCAGGTGACGCGGTTTGCCGAGCGCATGGCTCGGCGGGAGGACCACGAGCTGTCTGTGCTCGCAGCGCGCGCCTATCCAGCTCGCCGCGCCAGGCCTGAGGAGGACTCCCCTCACCGGACCCCATTCCAGCGCGACCGCGACCGGATCGTGCACACGAGGGCCTTCCGGCGCCTCAAGCACAAGACTCAGGTCTTCATATCCCCAAAGGGGGATCACTACCGCACCCGGCTGACCCACACCCTCGAGGCGTGCGGCATCGCCCGCAACGTGGCCCGCGCCCTGCTTCTCAACGAGGACCTCACCGAGGCCGTGGGCCTGGGTCACGATCTCGGGCATCCGCCCTTCGGGCACATCGGAGAGGCGGTGCTCGACGAATGCCTGCAGGAGCGCTACGGCGTGCGCTTTCACCACAACCGCCACTCGCTGCGCATGGTCGAGCACGTCGAGAACCTCAACCTCACCGAGCAGGTGCGCGACGGCATCCTCAACCACACGGGGCCCGACCGGCCCGCCAGCCTCGAGGGCCGGATCGTCCGGATCGTGGACCGCATCGCCTACATCAACCACGACATCGACGACGCCATCCGGGCTGGGGTGATCTCCTTCGACGACCTGCCGGCGGAAGAGATCGAGGTGCTCGGAGAAACCGGCTCCGCCCGCATCGAGACGCTCGTGAGCGATCTCCTGGAGCGCTCGGAGGAGGCGGATGACATCGTGCAGGGCGAGCAGGTGGGCGGCGCGATGCTGAGCCTGCGCGAGTTCATGTTCGGCCACGTGTACCTTGGCCCCGAGGCCCAGCGCGAGCGCCTGCGGATCGAGCGGATGCTGCACTTCCTGTTCGACCACTACGCCGACAACCTGCCGGCCGCGCTCACCCCGGATGCCACCGACCACGAGCGCGTGGTGGATTACCTGGCGGGCATGACCGACCGCTACGCCATCCGCGTCTTCTCCGACCTGTCGGTGCCCCAGGGTTTCTAGGTCGAGCATGGCCCTCTACACCCAGGATTCGATCGAACGGCTGCGAGAGTCGGTAGACACCGTGGCGATCGTCTCGCGGCGGACCGATCTGCGCCGTGTGGGCTCGCGGTATGTGGGGCTTTGCCCCTTTCACGAGGAACGCACCCCGTCGTTCTCGCTGGATGCCGAGCGGGGGCTCTATCACTGCTTCGGCTGCGGCAAGGGCGGTGACGCGATCGGCTTCGTGATGGAGACCGAGGGCCTGCCCTTCCCCGAGGCGGTTGAGCAGCTGGCCCAGGACGCCGGCATCGAGCTCGAGCGCGACAGCGAGGATCCCCAGGAAGAGGAACGGCGCCGCCACCGCGAGCGCCTGCTGGTCCTCCTCGACCGTACCGCCGGCTTCTACGCCAACTACCTGTGGGGCGCGGCCGAGGCCCGCCGCGCGCGCGACTACCTCGCGTCGCGGGGGTTGTCGGAGGAGGTGCTGCGCGCGTTTCGAGTCGGCTATGCCCCCAAGGCTTGGGACCGGGTTCTCATGGGCGCTCAGCGGGACGGCTTCAAGCCCGACGAGCTGCTGGCCGCGGGTCTGGCTCGGCGCGGCAAGGGCGGGGGTGTCTACGACTGGTTCCGGGAGCGGATCACCTTTCCACTTGCCGACTCTCGGGGCCGGGTGCTCGGCTTCGGCGCGCGTGCGATGCGCGAGGAGCAGGGCGGCAAGTACGTGAACACGCCCGAGGGCGAGCTCTACCACAAGGGCCGTCTGCTGTTCGGCATCGACCGGGCCCGGAGCGCGATCGCCAAGTCGCAGCGGGTGGTGGTCGTCGAGGGCTATACCGACGTCCTGGCGCTGCACCAGGCGGGCGTCGAGGACAGCGTGGCGATCATGGGCACTGCGTTCACGGGCGATCAGCTCGGTGAGCTGGCCCGTGCGGTGGGCGAGGAGGGCACCGTGTTCCTGGCGCTGGATGCCGATCGCGCCGGTCGCGGAGCGATGCTCAAAGCCGCGCACATGGCCGAGGAGCGCAACGTGGGCCTGCGGGTTGTGCAGATGCCCGAGGGCACCGACCCTGCCGAGCTCGTGACCGAAGGCGGGCCGGAGGCGATCGCGGCGCGTCTCACTCAGGCCCTGTCTGTGGTTGAGTTCGAGGTCGAGCGAGTGCTCGCCGACGCCGACCGGGACACTCCGGAAGGCAGAGACCGCGCGCTCGCGGAGGCCCGTGACCTGATTGCTACCACGCCACAGCGCAGCGCCCGCCGCGATCACCTCGTGCGCAAGGTGTCCGACCGCCTCGACGTGCCGGCGGAGTACGTGACCTCGGGCTCTTCACGCGGGCCGAGCCGGTCGGCCCCTCAATCGTCGGGAGATCTTGGCCCCGTGGATCCCGGCTCGCAGAGCCCGCCCCGGCCGGGCGGCGGGGCGCCGCGTCCGGGCACGCCGGGGGCCGCGTCGCTCGAGTCGGAGCGTGTGTTCCTCGCGCTCTGTGTGTCGGCCGGGCCCCTGGGTCGCGAGCACCTGTCGCGTCTCACTCCTGAGCATTTCTCCTCGAGCCTCACCCGCCGCGCCCGCGATCACCTCGCCGAGCATTTCGACGATCCGCTGGCGGGACTGCCGAGCGGAGATGCACATCTCGACGAGCTGGTGGCCGGGATTGCGCTGCAGGCCGACGAGGACCCGCCGAAGGGCGACGACTCGCTTCGGGTGAGCTTTCTTGCCCTGGAGCTGCGCCGCATCGAGCGCGACCTGCGCCGCGCCAAGGAGGCCGGCGACTTCACGCAGCAGGGCCAGCTCGCACTCGCCAAGCGGAGGGTGTTCGATGAGATGAGCACGGTGATGGGGCAGACCACGTGAGCGAGCAGACCGAGGAGAGCGACCGCGAGCCCGACGAGGTCGACCCCACCGCGGCGGTCGCCGAGGACGAGAAGGCGGATACCTACGACGAGTTCGACGAGGGCGGCGTGGTCACCGCGGGGCTCCCGGTGCCCCCTCCCGAGGGCGGCGTGGAGGACGCCGTGCGGCTCTACCTGCACAACATCGGACGGGTTCCGCTGCTCACCAAGCAGGACGAGGTGCGCCTGGCGAAGCGCGTCGAGCAGAACGACATGGGGGCCAAGAACGCCCTGATCGAGGCCAACCTGAGGCTCGTGGTCTCCGTGGCCAAGCGCTACCAGGGCCGCGGCCTGAGCCTCCTGGACCTGATCCAGGAGGGGAACATGGGGCTGATCCGGGCGGTGGAGAAGTTCGATTGGCGCCGGGGATTCAAGTTCTCCACCTACGCCACGTGGTGGATCCGCCAGTCGATGACCCGGGCGCTGGCCGACCAAGCCCGCACGATACGCATCCCGGTGCACATGGTCGAGCGCATGAACCGCGTGGCGCGGGCCCGGCGCCAGCTGTCGCAGGAGCTGGAGCGCGACCCCACGCCCGCGGAGATCGGGGTGGTGGTCGAGATGGATGTCGAGAAGGTCGAGGAGCTGCTGAAGATCGGTCAGGACCCGATCTCCCTGGAGGCGCCCGTGGGCGGCGGCGACGACTCCGCTCAGCTCGGCGACTTCATTCGCGACGAGCCGCGCGACCGCCCCGACGAGCAGGTGGCGATGCTCATGCGCGACGCGGACGTGCAGGAGGTGCTGGCCCGGCTGCCCCTGCGCGAGCGGCGCGTGATCGAGCTGCGCTACGGCCTGGACCCCGAGGGCCCGATGACCCTCGAGGACATCGGCAAGCAGGTGGGCCTGACCCGCGAGCGAGTGCGCCAGATCGAGGTCAAGACCCTGCAGATGCTGAAGACCTCGGGGCAGGCCGACCGCCTGCACGGGATGGGGGAGGAGCACTAGCGCAGGCGATCACGTCCGACCGCAGGCGGCTATCGTGACGTTGCCGCTCGGAACAACCCGAGCGGGCAGTACCCCAAAAGTAATCCGGGGTAGCTCAATTGGCGGAGCGATCGACTGTTAATCGATAGGTTGTGGGTTCGAGTCCCACCCCCGGAGCTGAGCTAGACCATTGCCTCCAGCGCCTTGGCGGCGACCTGCCCGCCGTCGTGGCGCTCCGACCACGCCTTCAGCTTCCGCGCCCGGTCCGCGTAGCCGGGATCGGCCAGCAGCTTGCGCACGGCCAATCGCACTCCGCGTGCAGTCACCAGGCGCCGCGGCAGCGAGACCCCGGTTCCCGACCAGGACAGGCGGGCCGCGTTCTCGGCCATGTCGCCCGCCTCGGGGCAGCCGATCACCGGAACTCCGCAGGCCAGCGAGCGCACCACGGTGCCGTGGCCCGCGTGGCAGATCACCGCCGCGCAGCCCGGCATCGAGCGCGCGTAGGAGATCCAGTCGATGATCCGGGCGTTCGCCGGCGTGGGCAGAGGCGCGGCGGGCTGTCGCCGGTTGATGGTGGCCAGGACCCGGACGGGCTCGCCGGCCAGACCCTCCAGTGCCGCGCGCAGCATCCGATGGTCGGGGTCCTGGGAAGTGCTGGGGGCCACCAGGATCAGGGGCTCCTCGCCTGGCGGGGGGTCGGCCACGCCGTCGTAGGGCTGCTCCCAGAGCAGCGGCCCGGTCACCCGCAGGGAGGGGTCGCGGTCGTAGCGCGGGTACTCCAGCTGCGGGTAGGTGGCCACGATCGCGAGGTCGCGTGAGATCCCGCCATGCACGTAGTCCAGCTCGCCCAGCCCGACACGCCGGCGCGCACCGTTCAGCTCCTCGCGCCCGCGTTCCTGCCCGCCGGACAGGACCGGCTGGGCCAGGCTCCACGCGGCCGACCCGAACCGGGTGCGCGGCAGACGCGCCCCCACCGAGTAGGGCGGCAGCCCGGGCTCGGACGTGGGCAGCACGTGGGGGATCAGGGTGGCCCACGGCCGCTCGGCCATCTGAGCCGCCAGCCCGCCGGCCACGGTGAGGATGTCGGCCACCACCGCATGGGGGTCGAAGTCGCGAATGAGCGGCATCGTGTCTCGCGCCGCACGCACCGCGGCCGCGTAGGGCGTCAGCGTGCCCCGCGGCCACACCTCGTACTCGGGGGCGGGGGAGAACGACATCCCCTCGCGCTCCACGTGCTCGGCCCAGCGGCCCCACGTCTGCAGGCAGACCTCGTGCCCACGGGCCACCAGCGCGCGGCCCAGGGCGATCGCGGGAAACGCATGCCCGGGGTCGCCGAACGCGGCGAGTAGATATCGGCGGGGCCCCGCCTTGGCCGTCATGGGGAGCAGCGCAGCAGGAACGTCGTTCCTGCGAGCACCGGATCTAGACCATCCCCGCCAGGTCGCGGATCATGCGCTTGCGCTCGTCCGGATCGAACGCCATCGGGCTGCAGATCAGCGTTCCCACGCCCGCGTCGCGGTACACGGCCAGGCGCTCGGCCACCCGTTCTTTGGGCCCGCACAGCGAGATCTGGTCGATCAGGTCGGCGGGAAGGGCCGCCGCGGCCTCGTCCTTCCTGCCCGAGAGGTAGAGGTCCTGAACCTCGTCGGCGGCGTCCTCGAACCCGTACCGGCGCACCAGCGCGTTGTAGAAGTTCTTGTCCTTTGAGCCCATGCCGCCCACGTACAGCGCGAGCAGCGGGCGCATGGCGTCGCGGGCCCGGTCCACGTCATCGTCGATCGACACGCTCACGTTGGGGGCGATGTCGAACGAGTCGTCGATCGCCTTCCCGTTGCCGGCGCGGGCGGCGCCCTCCTCCAGCAGGGCCCGGAACTCGCCCACGTGCTCGGGCGAGAAGAAGGTGGGCAGCCATCCGTCGGCGATCTCACCGGTGAGCTGCGTGTTCTTCGGCCCGATCGCCGCGATGTAGATCGGGATCCGGTCCTGGACCGGGGAGATCGTGAGCCTGAGCGCCTTCCCGGGGCCGCCGGGGAGCGGGAGGGTGTAGGCCTCTCCTTCGAACTCGAGCTTCTCCCTGGCCAGGGCCTTGCGCACGATCGCCACGTACTCGCGCGTGCGCTGAAGCTGCTTGGCGAACGGCTGTCCGTGCCAGCCCTCCGCCACCTGGGGCCCGGACGAGCCGATGCCCAGGAGCATCCGGCCGTCGGAGATGTTGTCGAGGGTCGCCGCCGTCATGGCGGTCATCGCGGGGGTCCGGCCTGGCATCTGGAAGATCGCCGAGCCCACCTTGATCCGTTTGGTGTTGGCGGCCAGCCACGCCAGCACCGTCGC
Organism: uncultured Thermoleophilaceae bacterium; assembly: GCA_963825475.1. Taxonomy (GTDB): domain Bacteria; phylum Actinomycetota; class Thermoleophilia; order Solirubrobacterales; family Thermoleophilaceae; genus JAAYBF01. The sequence goes on from CAWGTC010000001.1 coordinate 222,233, forward strand.
GGTGTCGGAGCCGTACGCCTCCGCCGCCCATACGGAGTGAAAGCCCGCGGATTCCGCCTCGCGCACGATCTCGAGCTGCTGGTCGGCGGTCAGGCCGAGCCCCCAATAACCCACGTTAAGCCCCAACCGCATGCAACTCCCCTTTCAGCAGGAGGAACGACCTTGAAGTAGTCGACGTCCCGCCCTACATTGGACCGGTCCCGGCGGGGGACCATCGTATGAGACGAGCACTCAGACCAGCGCGCGACCTGCGCACAGCAATCGACTCCATGCCTGCGGCAACGCGCCAGGCGATGCTGGACGCGATCGAGGTGAACCCGATCATCGTGGGCGCCTACACCGACCGCGACGGGGGCGTGTGCCCAATGCTGGCCGCCCATCGAAACGGCGGCCGCACCAGCTTCGCGAGCTTCGCCGAGGCCTGGGACGGCTACACCCGCGCGAACGGCGGCGCGCGCCGGGCGACGGACCGCGAGGTACGGGCCCTGAAGACGATGCTGGAGACGAGCATCGCCTCGGAGGACGAGCGCGAGGACGGCTTCCTGGCCGGAGCGATTGCGGCGCACCGCACCGCCCAGCTCAAGCGAGCCCGCCGCGAGGAACACGAGGCCAAGCCGATGAAGACCCTCCGCGACTGGCGTAGGGCTTTCAGCAAGCTCGACGAAGCCGGCGAGTCACATGTTGTCGCCGGGCCGGATGAACTGCAGCTCAGGGATCATGCACGCCTTTGACGTGCGCAGCAGGTAGCGAACTCCCTCGGCGATGTCCTCTGGCTGGATCATGTCCTCCTTTGGCACGCCCTCGACCCAGTCGGTCATGGCTGTGGCCACGAAGCCGGGACACAGCGAGGTGACCTGCACACCGTCGGAGGCCAGCTCCTTGTGGAGTGCCTGTGACAGCCCCACCACGCCGAACTTCGTGGCGGAGTAGGCGGCCAGCCACCCCTGGCCGTACTTGCCGGCGATCGAAGCGGTGTTCACCATCAGCGCCTTGCCGTGCTCGGCGCCAGCCTCCTTCAGCAGCGGGATGCACTCCCTGGCGGTCAGATAGACCGCACGCAGGTTCACGTCGAGCTGCATGTCGAGCTTCTTGGTCTGGGCGTCGGCCACTGCGCCGCCGATGCCCACTCCGGCGTTGTTGATGAGCACGTCCAGGCGCCCGAAGCGCTCCTTGTGCCCGGCCACCAGGGCGGTGATCTCCTCCTCGTTGGACATGTTGGCCGGCACCGCGTCCACGTCGATCCCGGCGGATCGCAACTCCGCCGCCGCGCCTTCGAGCTTGTCGGGACGGCGGGCCGAGACCGTGATCCCGTAGCCGTCCTCTCCGAGGACCCGCGCGATCGCGAGCCCGATCCCGCTCGAGCCGCCGGTGATGAGTGCTGCGCGTGTGGCCAAGGGAGTCTCCTCGTGGTCGCTCTTACGGGCCGGGACAAGGTCCCGGTGCGGTGCTCGCCGGAGAGCCATCCGTCCGGTGCTCGGCCGATCGGCGATCGGCCTGCGCTCCTCCGGCAGCGTTCCGGCCGCGCTCCTCCCCGAGAACCCTATGCGAAGCCTGGGTTAAGCCCGCCGCGAGGCCGGGCGCGAGCGCCGGGTGCCTCTAGTGTGCGACCGGTGACGATACGGCGGCGGTTGCTGCGGGCGGCGCTCACCGCCGCGCTCCTGCTGAGCGCGGCCGTGGCCGGCTGCGGTGGCTCGGAGGGCGACAGCGCGGTCGTGCCTCCGCCCCCGGCGAAGCCCGAGGACTTTCCGAAGGCGCAGGGCCGGACTCTGGCCGAGCTGCGCGAGCAGGTGGGCGACGCGGGACCGATCCTGGTGCCCTCCGTTTCCGAGCTATCGCCAGGGAAGAACCGCTTCGGATTCGGCCTGTTCGACCGCGCGAGGGCCCAGATCGCCGACGCGCCCACCTCGGTCTACGTGGCCCCGACCGGCGGGGGGGCCGCCCGCGGCCCCTTCCCGGCCCGGTACGAGTCGCTCGCCGTGCGCCCCCAGTTCCTCAGCCGCTCGGTGTCAGAGGACGCGGACGCCGCCAAGCTGCTGTACGTGGCCGACGTCGATCTACCCCGGACGGGAGAGTGGGACGTGCTGGGCCTCACTCGGCTCGACGACCGGCTGGTGGCGGCCACGCCCGCCGGCCGGCCGCTCATGGCCAGCAAGGACAGGCCCTCGCCCAAGGTCGGCGACCTGGCTCCGCGGATTCACACGGAGACCGCGGCCGACGCCGGCGGGGACATCGGCTCCATCGACACGCGCGACCCGCCGTCGACGATGCACGAGGTGGACTTCGCCGACGTCGTCGGCCAGAAGCCGGTGGTCCTGCTGCTGGCCACGCCGGCGCTGTGTCAGAGCAGGGTCTGCGGCCCGGTGGCCGACATCGCGGAGCAGGTGAAGTCCGAGCGCGGCGACGAAGCGGTCTTCATCCACCAGGAGATCTATCGCGACAACGACGTGTCCAAGGGCTTTCGCACGCAGTTCAATGCCTGGCGTGTGAGCACCGAGCCGTGGTTGTTCGCGATCGGCAGCAACGGCCGGGTGGCCGCCCGTATCGAGGGGGCGTTCAGCGCCGAGGAGCTGAACGAGGCAGTCGACGCCGCGGTCGGGAAGTAGCGTGGCGCCGCGTGTGGACATCGCCGGCCGCGAGGCGCTCGTGTGGGGCGAGGGCCGCTACGGGGTCGTGCTCGCCCACGGAATCGTGTTCGACGCGGCGAGTTGGGAGCCCCAGGCGGCCCGGATCGCGCAAGCGGGCATGGTCGCGCTCGCGGTCGAGGACATCGCGCCGCAGAGCATCCTCGCCGCGACCGCGTACCTGAAGTCCGAACGCGGCGTGCGGAGCGTCGCGCTCCTGGGTGGCAGCGCGGGCGCGGACGCCATCCTCGAGGCCGTCTTGCAGGCGCCCGGATCGGCCCACCAGCTCATCCTGCTCTCCCCGAACCGCGTCGTCGAGGGTCTCGGCCCGGAGCCGAAGCTGTTCGTGGCGAGCCAGGGGGAGCCCGTGGCGGAGGTGTCGAGGGATCTGGCGCGCACGTCCGCGGGGGACGAGAACGAGGTCGAGATCCTCCCCGGCGACGCCCACGCCCAGCATATCTTCGGCTCGGAGCAGGGAGAGTCGCTCATGCGGCTGATCCTCGATCGGCTTAGATTGGTCGCTCAGGGCCGGTAGCTCAGCTGGTTAGAGCAGCGGACTCATAATCCGTCGGTCCCAGGTTCGAGTCCTGGCCGGCCCACTGAAAAGCCCAGCAGGGGACGGTCGCGCCCGGCGAGCGGCTACTCCCGCGCGCATCGCCCCGTCTCGGACCTCAAGGCCTGGATGCACGGCACCCACCGCGGCGTCGGCGATGAACCCCCTGCCCGTCTACCTCGGCGAGTACGCCTTCGCCACAACCGTCGTCCCACCACGATGGCCGCCTTCCAAGCCCTGCTCGGTCTCGGCGCGCTCCACGGCCCCGCGGCCTATCGCCAGATCACCACCCACGATCGCGCAGCCTGAGCCAACCGGATACGCATATGCCGATCAATCGTCTAGGCCGGGGTGATGTTCTGGTTGACGCTGAACGCGTTGTCTGGGTCGTAGTGACCCTTGATCTGCGCCAGCCGGTCGTAGTTCGGGCCGTACATCGCGCGCACGCGGTCACCGGTCTCCTGCATCTGGAAGTTCACGTACCCGGTGCCGAGCGTGTGCGGCCGCACAGCGTCGGAGTAGCTCACCGCCCAGTCGCGGATCGCGCTCGCGTTGGCCGGATCCGGATCGACCCCGGCGATCACCTGCGACCACACCGCGTCGCGGTACGCCCAGGCCATCTCGTCGCTGCCGACGCGCGACGGCGCACCGTCGATCGGATACAGGTGCACCGTGGACTTCCAGGTCGGCATTGCCGCGCCGAACTCGGCGTGCTGCTCGATCGCCGCGTCCGGGATCTCGCTCAGGAACTCGCCGCGCCAGTACCACTGGTCGCCCGCGGGATAGACCTCGTCGAAGCCAGCGTTCCAGGCGGGCAGCGGAACGGGTGCGATGCCGTCGAGGAGCGGCGTACCCCACGAGCGTGCCTCTTTCAGCGCGGGCGAGTCGTCCTCGCCGGCGTAGCACCAGACCACACCGCAGACCTTGCGGAGATGCAGCTCCTCCGGGAACGGCGGGCCGGGCGGAACCGAGAGGAAAGCAAAAAAGCCGTTCAACTCTTCCGGTTGCGCAGGCATGAAGTCGCGATACCAGCGAAGCAGCTCGGCCGCATCGCCGATGTCGTAGAGCACAGGTCCCGCCTGCACCGTGCTGACCGGATACCCGCGGAACGTGAAGGACGTGACCACGCCGAAGTTGCCGCCGCCGCCGCGAATCGCCCAGAAGAGGTCGGGCTCGCGCTCGGCGTCGGTCTCCACGGTCGATCCGTCGGCGAGGACGACCGTCGCGGCCACGAGATTGTCGATCGTCAGGCCGCCCCCGCGAGACAGGTGTCCCACGCCGCCCCCGAGGGTCAGGCCGCCGACCCCGGTGGTCGAGATGATTCCGGCCGGAACGGCAAACCCGTGCTCGTGCGTCTCGCGGTCGACGTCGCTGAGCAGCGCGCCCCCCTGGACGCGCACCATTCGCTCCCCCGGGTCGACCGTGACATCGTTCATCGACGACAGGTCGATCACGAGCCCGTCGTCGACGCTCCCGAGCCCTGCTCCGTTGTGTCCGCCGGCGCGTACAGCGAGCCGTAGCTCGCGCTCGCGTGCGAATCCGATCGCGGCCACAATGTCCGCGTCGTCGACGCAGTACGCAATCGCGGCCGGATGCTTATCGATCATCGCGTTGTAGAGCGCACGAGCTTCGTCGTAGCCCGAGTCTCCGCGCTCGACCACGCGTCCCTTCACGGCCGCAGTAAGACCTTCGATAGCCATTGCCCCTCCTCCTGGTGTGGATCCCTCGACTCTACGCCGATCTGGTGCGAATGTCCCATGAATCCGACACTCTCGCCGGGCCGGGCTTCGCCACCTGCCAAAGGGGCCGCGCCGGCCGTCCGTTGGGCCGAGCGGTCGCCCCGGCGGGGCCTGGTCCGTCGGTCAGGGGACGATCCCCGCCACCGCCCAGGCGCGCGCGGTCAGCTCAAACGGTCCGTCGCAGACTCCGAGCTGGCGGCGGTAGGCGTCGCACAGCGCGGCCCGGCGTCCGCGTCCAGCGACGGCGGGTGGCGCGTTCGGGTGACGAAAAGCGTGTCCCGAACCATGTCCCCAACTCGGCAAATCTAACCCGAGCGAACCTGAGCCAACTGGCCGTACCTAAGCCAACTCGACCCTAAAACCCCTGCAAAATGCGCACTCATAATCCGTCGGTCCCAGGTTCGAGTCCTGGCCGGCCCACTGTAGAAGCCCTGCATAGAGCCATATTGTGCGGTTGGCCGAAACGGCCTTTCGCACCGATAGCGTCGGGAGGAGCAGCTCCTTTAACGGTTCGTGGGTCGCCACTGACCGGGCTGTCGCAAGACCGCTCGACTGGCGTGCCATGCGGCCGAGGACCGGGCTCTCGGTCATCGTCCAACTCGAAGTCGAAGACCTGGGCGTTCTCCGCGATGCGGTCACCGTGCGTCGACTTCGGGATGACGACGAGATCCCGTTGCACACACCAGCGCAAAACCTGGGCCGGCGTGCGCCCCCCGCGATCGGCGATCCGCCGCACACGCTCGTCCGAGAGATGCTCGCCGGTGCCGAGCGGCGTGTAGGCCTCCAGCGCCACTTGGTGCCCCTCGCAAGCGCCTCGACCTCCGCGCCTCGACCTCCGCGTCCTCTCGCGCCGGATAGGACTTGGGTTGTGATGAAGACCTCCTCGCGCTGCACACCGCTGTCGCGCAGGGCGCGGCCGACGCTCTCCTCGTTGCCATAGGCCTGCACAGCACGCGTGCCCGCCCGTCCACGGTCACTTTTCCGGCTGCCAGGGACAAACTCCTCGTCTCGGGGAAGCGGCACCGGCGAAAGTCATCTTGAATTCCTTCCCCTCGTCCGTTGACCTGGGCGTTGACCCGAGCCGAAGTTCGTGGCCGTCAACGGCCGCGGCGATTCGACACGGCCCGCGGAACCTTTGTGACGACAATGTGACGACGGCGGGAACACAACGGTTGGTACCACGATTCGTACCACGGAGGCTGGCCCCAACTACGGCATCCGTGACGCGAAATACAGCAATTCAGCGGATGTACGCGTGGAAGCACGGGCGTACGGTCGGGCCATAGAGCAAAGAGGCTCAGCGGCCGGCAGGGAACGAGGTCGTCGGGCCCCAAACGAAGGGGGAACTATGGACCTGTACGGAATCATCCGGCGCAACGGCTGGGCATCGGCGGCGGACCTCGAGGAAGCTGCAGGGCGTTCGACCGCGGAGGGCGACAAGGACGGCTCCGGCATCCGCTGGATCCGCAGCTACGTTCTCAGCGAGGACAGCGGCGAGCTTGGCACCTTCTGCGTATACGAGGCGGACAGTCCCGAGGCGATCCGGGCGCACGCCGAGGCGGCCGATCTGCCGGTCGACGAGATCGTACGCGTGGCCGACACGGTGATCGTGCGTCCCGACCCAACGCCCGCCACCGCCTGATCGAGGCACCCGCCGGCGGTCCCTGCGACCGCCGGCGGGACCTAGACTTCGGCAATGGCCACTCGCGGTGCGCTCGTTGGGCGTCAGCCCGAATGCGACCGGCTCCGGAAGGCTCTCGAGGGAGCCCGGCTCGGCAGCGGCTCATTGGTGCTCGTCGCCGGCGAGGCGGGCGTAGGGAAGACCCGTCTCGCGGAGGAACTGGCGGAGGGCGCCGAGGCACAGGTCCTCTGGGGCCGTGCGAGCCAAGACGCTCCGACGCCATACGGCCCGATGGTCGCCGCCCTGCGTTCGTACCTCCGCTCGAACCCGGACGGCCTCGACGGCTGCGGCGCCCTTGGACCCCACCTGGGTCTGATCCTGCCCGAGCTGGGTAAGCCGCCGCAAACCAGCGACCGGGCGACCCTGTTCGAAGCAGTCCGCTGCGCCTTGGAGCAGGCGGCCGGGGAGCAGACTCTGCTGATCGTGCTCGACGACCTGCAGTGGTCCGACGACGCTACGCTCGAGCTTCTCCCGGTGCTGGCGGAGCCGCTAGCCGAGCTGCCCGTTCTTCTGCTCGCCGCCTACCGATCGGATGGCCTGCCCCGGGACCACATGCTGCGGCGGCTACGGCACGAGCTTCGCCGCGGCGGGCGCCTCGACGAAGTCGCGCTTGGCCCGCTCGAGCAGACCGAGACCGCCCAGCTGCTCGAGCAGATATTGGAGAACGCTCCGGCGGCCTCGCTCACCCGCGCGGTCCACGATCGCACCCAGGGCGTCACTTTCTTCGTCGAGGAGCTGGCCCGGGCACTCGAGTTGACCAACTCGCTCACTACGGGACGTCGCGGCCTGGAGCTCGCGAAGGACGGCGAGGTGCCGCTACCGGACACGATTCGCGACGCCGTGCTCATCGGCGTCTCCGAGCTCTCGCAGGAGGCACGCACGGCCGCGGAGGCAGCCGCCGTGGCCGGCGAGGAGTTCCGCCTCGACCTCGTCGCCGAGGTGTCGAGTGAGGAGGGCCTCGCCGAGCTCGTCGAACGGGAGCTCGTGGCGGAAGCGGAAGGCGGACGGGCCGTGTTCCGCCACGCCCTCACTCGGGAGGCTCTCTACGCCGATGTCCCGTGGCTGCAGCGGCGGGTACTGCACCGCCGCCTGGCGGAGGGACTCGACGCCGCGGGCGCCACGAGCATCGAGGTGGCCACTCACTGGCTCGGCGCTCGCGAGGAGCCCCGCGCCCGCGAGGCCCTGCTACATGCCGCGGAGGAATCACGCACCGTCCACGCCTATCGCGACGCCGCCCGTGCCGGGCGCCAGGCGCTCGAGCTCTGGCCGGAAGGCGAGGAGGAGGATCGCCGGATCGAGGCGCTCGAGTCCTACGCGAACAGCGCCGAGCTCGCGGGCGAGCTGGCCGAAGCGGCGCGAGCTTGGCGGGAGATCTGCACCGTCCGCGCCGAGCACGGCGGCCGTGTCGAGTACGCGGAGGCTCAGCGCAGGCTGGCGGCCGTTCACGACCTGAGAGGCGATCGCGACGTCGCGCTTGCCGTGCGCGCCGCCGCCGCGGAGGCCTACGCCAGGGCCGACAGGCCCGCCGAGGCGGCGGTCGAGCGCCTGGCGATGGCCAACTACCTCCGGATCGCGGCCAGGCACTCCGAGGCAGTCGAGATGGCGGAGGCCGCGGCCAGGGATGCAGAGCTGGCCGAGCGGTTGGACCTGCGAGCGCGGGCGCTCGGGCTCGAGGGGGTCGCGCGCGCCAAGGGTGGTGACTTCGAGCGTGGGCTGACGATCGTGCGAACGAGCCTCGCGCTGGCACTCGAGCACGGCCTGACGCCGGTTGCCGCCGAGCTCTACCAGCGGCTCAGCATCGTCCTCTATGACGCCGCCGACTACCGCCGCGCCCAGGAAACGCTCGACAGCGCCCTCGCCCTCTGCCGCCCCGGGGACGAGCCCGCGACCGAGGTGGCGTGCCTGAGCTGCATGGTCTATGTGCTGCGCGAGTGCGGCGAGTGGCCCGAAGCGCTGAAGCTGGGTCGCGAGCTGATCTCCTCGGGCACGGCCGTCTGGGTGGTGCAGGGGATTCTCGGCGGTATCTACGCCGCCCAGGGCAAGCTCAGCTCTGCCCGGCAGCTCCTCGCCTCCTCGCTGGCCACGGCCTCGCAGGTCGACCACTACAACATGTCGGTCGACAGCACCACCGGTCTCGCTCGAGTGGCCGCAGCCGACGGGGCCGAGGACGAGGCCGCCGAGCGTTGCCGCTCGGTGCTGGCTCTCTGGGAGAGCAGCGAGGACCACCACTATGCGATCAAGGGCCTGCGCTTCGGCGCGGCCTTCTTCGCACGGCGGGGCGCCCTCGGCGAGGCACACGCATGCGCCGAGGCCCTAACGCGGATCTCCTCCGAGACCGGGCACACCGATGCCCTCGCCGCGCTTGCCTCCGCGATCGGCGAGACCGCGCTCGCCGACGGCGACGGCGATACGGCCGCCGAGCAGCTGGGGCATGCGGTGGAGCTGCATCGCAGCCTGGACCTTCCCTTCGAGCGGGCAGAGATCGAGCTTCGAGCCGGGGTCGCGCTGGCCTCCGCCGGCGAGAGGGACTTGGCGCTCGAACGGCTGGGGGATGCCTACCGGACGGCCCGCAAGCTTGGCGCCCGGCCGCTGGCCGCGGAGGCGGCGGGGGAAGTTGCGGCACTGGGCGAGTCCGTGGTTCGACGCCTCGGCCGGCGCGCCGCGGCTGAGGCCAACGGAGCGGGGCTCTCGCGGCGAGAGCTGGAGGTCGTGCGCCACGTGGCTGCTGGACGGACCAACCGCGAGATCGCCCTGGAGCTATTCCTCAGCACGCGCACGGTGGACATGCACGTCCGCAACATCCTGCGCAAGCTGGACTGCCGCTCACGCGTCGAGGCCGTCAATCGAGTTGGAGAGTTAGGCCTTCTCGGCTAGGGCCCTCCCTGGGCGAAGCCGCGACTCTGGTAAGGGCTGCGGCTAAGCGGCCCCCCGATCAGCGTATTTCGAGACGGCGCGTCGGCGCGCTCTTGCGGTAGCTATCGCTGTGCGCCCTGCTCCCCGTGATCGGATTCCGCGCGAACGGATCACTTGGACGCCCGGCACCGGCGCGATCTGTTGGCAACCAATCGCGCCCCTGGTGCCGAGAGCGATGGCGGGGCCGGGTCGCCGGGGCGGCCGGTGAGAGTGCTCAAAGCACGCCAGGATGGTGGCGTGACCGAGGGGGCGACCGCCTCGACGCTTGAGGCCGCTCGCGCGGCGTTCGAACAGGGGGAGTTCGCCGAGGCGCGAGAGCTCTACGAGGTCGCGCTGAAGGAGGAACCAAGCGCGGAGGCTCTCGACGGGCTCGGGCAGGCCCTCTGGCTCACGGGGGCGAGATCGACGCCGCGATCGCGCGGCGCGAGGAGGCCAACGTTCGAGCTGCGGCGCGCGGGCAATGTGGCTCGGGCGGCGGAGATGGCTCTCTGGCTCGTCATCGAGCAGGCCACCTCGCTGGGCAACCAGACGGCGGCCGGCGGTTGGTTCAAGCGCGCCGAGCCGCTCCTCGCCGAGGCGCCGCTGTGCCCGGCCCACGCGCAGCTCGAGGTCCAAAGGACATTCACCATGATCTGTCGCCGCCGTCCACGAAGGGCTGGCCACCGCGAGCTTCCCGGCCGCGTTGTACGGAGGCGTGCTCGGGGGGTTGACGTGCAGCTGTTGGCCGCGACGGGCCCATGTCCTTAGAAGGCCCGAGCCCGTGCGGACGTTGAGGTCGGAGAGGCCCAGCGTTCCGTGCGCTCGCCCTGGAGTCCCTCCAGGATCGATCTAACCGGAGGGCCGAACGGCGGAGCCAATGATCCGCCGCTGCCGGGCGGATGGCTCCCGCGGCCCCACGGTGGAGGGCCTTCTTCCGAGAAGCGAGTCTGGGGGTCGACCCGTCTACCTATGGAGTGTGAGCCGACGAGGACCCGACGCGTCCACCGGAGTCCGCAGCCCGGAGCAGATTGCGCACCTCGCGCACCGCGACCGGGAGCGTGGTCAGGTCGAACACCTGCCCTACCCGGATGTCGGCAAGGGTTTGCAGGCAGCGCTCCGAGGCGGGGCTGGCGGCCACCCATTGACTCACCTGCTTGTCCGCGTCCTCGGGCGCACCGCCGCGCAGCATCTCGGCGGTGAGGGTCCGGTGCAGGCTGTGGAGGTCGTCGCGGAGCGCTGCTCGGGCGAGCGCGCGCCAGCGGTCGTCGCGAGGGAGGGCGACGATGCGGGCGAGCAGCCAGTGAAGCTGGAGGTGGCTGCCGACCGTGAAGTGGACGCCGGCCACCGATTCCACGTGAAGCCCGGTCTCATCCGCTATTTCCACGATGTCGAGGCTGGAGAACATCGCGTCGAGGCTCGCGACGCGGTTGGCGAGCTTGCCCGGAACGCCATCTCGCCTGAGCTCTTCGGCGCGGTGCGACAGCGGCTCGTCCTCTCGGGGGGCGAGTAGGCTCGGGATGTAGTCGTAGAGCGCGGCCGCGCCGGGCCCGAAGTACTCCACATCTGGGGTGATCGCAAGCGGCGGGGCGCGGTGGCGCAGCAGCCAGCGCGAGCCGCGCTCGATCAGCGTTCGGCCCTGGAGGAGCATGGCCATCTGGACCTCGGCGGGGACGCGGCCGTCCAGGGCCTCGATCTCGGCCCACAGCGGGCGCATCTGGAATACCTCGCGCGCCACCGCGTAGGCGCGCGCTATCTCCGAGGCGGGCGCCCCGGTCTCCTCGTGCAGCCGGAACGCGAACGTCGTCCCACCCCCGTGGAGCATGTTGTTCACCACCTGGGTGGCGGTGATCTCGCGCCGCAGCTGGTGGCTCCGCATCCGCTCGCCGAAGCGCTCTGGCAGCGGCGAGGGAAAGTAGCCGTCGAGCTCGGCCGACAGGTAGGGATCCTCGGGCACGCTGGAGTCGAGCAGCTCCTCGTAGAGATCGACCTTGCTGTACGCGACCAAGGTGGCCAGCTCGGGCCTGGTGAGCCCGCGATGCGCGCGCTTGCGCTCGGTGATCTCATCCTCGCTCGGCAGCGACGCGAGTTCCCTGTCGAGCTTGCGGTGACTGCTCGAGGCTGCGGATGAAGCGCCGGTGCACGTCCAGCATGCTCTCGGCCTGCGCTTCGGCCAGGCTGAGGGTCTCGGCCTGCTCATAGTTGTCCTTCAACACGAGTCGGGACACCGCGTCGCTCATCTGGGCGAGCAGCTCGTTGCGCTGCTTGCCGGTCAGGTCACCGTCGGCGACGACGGCGTCCAGGAGGACCTTGATGTTGACCTCGCGATCCGAGCAGTCGACGCCGCCCGAGTTGTCGATCGCGTCCGTGTTCACACGTCCGCCGCCGAGCGCGTACTCGATTCGTGCCCGCTGCGTCAGGCCGAGGTTGCCGCCTTCGCCGATCACCCGGCAGCGCAGCTCGTCGGCGTTCACCCTGACGGCGTCGTTGGCCTTGTCGCCCACCTCGCCGTGCAGCTCGAGGCTGGCCTTGACGTAGGTGCCGATGCCTCCATTCCAGAGCAGATCGACCGGGGCGCGCAGCAGGGCGCGGATCACTTCGGCCGGCGTCATCGCCTCCGCGTCGACGCCGAGCGCCTCGCGGGCCTGGGGCGACAGCTGGATCGACTTGGCCGTGCGCGGGAAGACGCCGCCGCCCGGGGAGATGCGGTCGCGGTCGTAGTCCGACCAGGACGAGCGGGGCAGGTCCATCAGCCGGCGGCGCTCCTCCCAGCTCGTGTCGGGGTCGGGGTCGGGGTCGACGAAGACATCGCGGTGGTTGAAGGCGCCGATCAAGCGGGTGCGGCGCGAGAGCAGCATTCCGTTCCCGAACACGTCGCCGGACATGTCGCCGATGCCGACCACGCTGAACGTCCTCCTCGTGCAGGTCTTGGCCGAGCTCGCGGAAGTGGCGCTTGACCGACTCCCAGGCGCCGCGGGCGGTGATGCCGATCTGCTTGTGGTCGTAGCCGGTCGAGCCGCCGGAGGCGAAGGCGTCGCCGAGCCAGAAGCCGTACTCGTGCGCGATTCCGTTGGCCACGTCGGAGAGTGCCGCGGTCCCCTTGTCGGCGGCCACAACGAGGTAGGGGTCGTCCTCGTCGTAGCGCACGACGTCGGGCGGCGGCGCGATCTTCGCCGCTTGCGATGTTGTCGGTCAGGTCGAGCAGTCCGCTGATGAAGGTGCGGTAGCAGGCCACGACCTCCGCCAGCAGCGCCTCGCGGTCCCCGGCAGGCGGCCGCTTGACCACGAACCCCCCCTTTGCTCCCACCGGCACGATCACGGCGTTCTTGACCATCTGCGCCTTCATCAGCCCGAGCACCTCGGTGCGGAAGTCCTCGCGGCGGTCGGACCAGCGGATCCCGCCGCGAGCCACCTTGCCGCCGCGCAGGTGCGCCCCCTCGGTGCGAGCCGAGTACACGAAGATCTCGAACTGCGGCCGGGGCAACGGAAGCCAGGGCAGGGCCGAGGGGTCGAGCTTGAACGAGATGTGCGCCTTCGGCCGGCCGTTCGGGTCGCGTTGGAAGTAGTTCGTGCGGAGCATTGCCTGGACGACTCCCAGGAAGGTGCGGAGGATCTGGTCCTGGTCGAGACTCTCCACGGCGTCGATCTCCTCCTCGATTCGCTCGGAGAGATCCGTCGCGATCGCGGAGTCGGCGCGGCGGGGGCTCGAAGCGGGCGCAGAAGAGCTCCACGAGCAGCCTCGCCACGTCCGGGTGTGACACGAGCGCCTGCTCCAGGTACCTGTCGCTGTGGGTGGTGCCGGCCTGGCGCAGGTACCTGCCGACAGCCCGGAGGATGGATATCTCTCGCCACGTGAGCCGCGCGCGCAGGACGAGGCGGTTGTAGCCGTCGTTCTCCACCTCGCCGGACCAGGCGCTGAGGAAGGCGTCCTGGAAGGACTCCCTCACCTGATCGGCTTCCAGCTCGCTGATGCCGGCGTAGGTAAGGCCGAAGTCGTAGATCCAGTACGGCTCTCCCTCGCGCGGCGCCACCCGGTACGGGCGCTCGTCGCCCACCCTCACACCCATGTTCTCGAACAGGGGAAGCAGGTCAGAAAGCGCCAGCGGTGCCCCCGACCGAAAGACCTTCGCGCGCAGCACGTGTGGTGGCGCCTCGAGCGGCCGGTAGAGGCTGATGGCCAGGTCGTCCTCGAGATCCAGAGCTTCGATGCTCTCGATGTCGGCGAGTGCGGAGCGGGGCACCCAGTCGGCGCGGTAGGCCGCAGGAAAGGCTTCGCCCCATTGACGCCATAGGGCGCTGCCCCGCTCCTCGCCACACTCGTCGATCAGTGCGCTTTCGAGGTTGTCGGCCCAGGACCGCGTGGCCGCCATGAGCCGAATCTCGATCTCGCGCGAGTCGTATTCGGGCAGGGCCTCGGGCTCCGTGTAGACGAGGTAGTGCAGCCTCACGAGGGCGGACTCGGAGACGCGCGTGGTGTAGTCGATGTTCGAAGCACGGAAGGCGTGCTTCAGGATCCGTTCGATTTGCCGCCGGTTCTCCGTGTTGAAGCGGTCGCGAGGCACGAACACCACGCATGAGAACGAGCGGCCGAAGGCGTCGCGCCGAACGAAGAGGCGAATCTGCTGGCGCTCACCCAGGTAGAGAATCCCCATCGCGATCTCGAACAGCTCGTCATCGGAGGTCTGAAAGAGCTCGTCCCGGGGATGGCCCTCGAGGATCTTGATCAGGGCCTTTTCGTTGTGGCTTCCGCGCGGGAACGCGGCGCGCTCCATGACCGCGCCGACCTTGCGGCGCAGTAGGGGGATCTCGTCAGGCCTCGCCTGGTAGGCCGTATGCGTGTAGAGGCCGAGAAAGCGCCGCTCGCCCGCCACTCGGCCGAGCGCGTCGAAGCGCTTCACCCCGACATAGTCCAGGTAGGCCGACCGGTGAACGGTCGACCGCGAGTTCGCCTTGGTGAGATTGAGGAGATAGGGCTCGAGCGCTCTTGCGCCCACGCCAGCCGGGAGCCTTCCGAAGCCGCGCGAGGTCTGAGTGCCGCCGGGCTGGCGCAGGATGCCGAGCCCGGAATTCGCGACGGTGCTGAGGCGCACGCCGTCGCTCTCGCTCAGAACGTCGTACTCGCGGTATCCCAAGAACGTGAAGTGGTCGTCCTCGAGCCACGCGAGGAAGGCCCTGGCCTCGGCTACTTCCTCGGCATCGAGCGGCGGCGGATTCTGCTCGAGCTCGGCCACCGTGTCGAGCGCGCGCTGGCGCATCTCCGGCCAGTCCTCCACGGCCGCGTTCACCTCGGCGATCACGCGCAGAATGTGGACGCGCAGCGCCTCGAGCTCGGCGGGGTCGGTTCGGCGCTTGACCTCCGCGTGGATCACCGACTCCGCTACTGCGTCCTCGCGAGGCTCGGGGTGGGGCGGCAGCACCTCCACGAGCTCTCCCTCCGGGGTGCGACGGACGACCAGGACGGGGTGGATGATCAGGTGCACTCCGAAGCCTCGCCGGTTGAGCTCCATGTTCACCGAGTCGATCAGGAACGGCATGTCGTCCGTGACGATCTCGACGGCGGTGTGCCGCGATTGCCAACCGTGGGCGTTGAACTCCGGGTTGTAGACGTGCACCTTCGTGCTGCCGCGTGTGCGCTGGCGGGCGAAGTTGAAATGGGCGAGCGCCAGGCCGTAGATATCGAGCGGGCTGCGCTCGGCGACGTCGTCAGGTGCAGCCCAGCGGTAGTACTGGCGGATGAACTCCTCTGCCTGTGCGGCGTCGCTCGCGGGCAGGTGCTCGCGAGCCCGCGAGCACGCGGTGTCTATCAGCGCCCCGTCGACGTGTTGCATCTTCATTGCATCGACTCCTGACTACCACCGCGACACGGTCGACGTTGCCGCGCGGAAAGGCCGTCCGTGCTCCTCGACGAGTCTATGTCCACCGCCGGGGGGAGTGGGCAGGAGGCGTCGCGCGGTGCTGGTCGGAGTCCAGCCCGGCCCCTACCAGTCCCCTGCATCCTCTCCTCTCGACACCGGCGCTGCCATCATGAATCACGTGGAGCAGACAAGCCGCACCCACGCCGACATCAAGGACTCGATCCTCGACGCCGTAGGCCATACCCCGCTCGTGCGTTTGTCGCGCATCGGCGCCGGCCTGCTGCCGGAGCTCGTCGCGAAGATCGAGGCGATGAACCCGGGCGGCTCGATCAAGGACAGGGTCGCGATCGCGATGATCGAGGCGGCCGAGCGTGACGGGAAGCTCGCGCGGGGGGGCACGCTCGTCGAGCCGACGTCCGGGAACACGGGCACCGGGCTGGCCATCGCGGCGCGCCTGAAGGGGTATCGCGTCGTCGCCGTGATGCCGGACAAGATGTCCAAGGAGAAGATCGACCTATTGCGCGCCTACGGGGCCGAGGTCATCGTGGCGCCCACGGACGTCCCACCCGACTCGCCGGAGTCCTACTACCGGGTGGCCGACCGGCTGACCGAGGAGATCGCGGGTGCCTTCCAGCCCAACCAGTACTCCAACCCTGCGAATCCCGAGGCCCACTATTCGACGACCGGCCCTGAGCTGTGGGAGCAGTCCGGCGGTCGGGTCACGCACCTTGTCGCCGGCGTTGGCACCGGCGGCACGATCAGTGGGGTGGGGCGCTACCTCAAGGAGCAGAACCCCAGGATCCAAGTCATTGGGGCCGATCCCTACGGCTCGATCTACTCGAGTCCAGAGGTCAAGCCGTACCTTGTCGAGGGCGTCGGAGAGGACTTCTGGCCCGAGACGCTCGACCGGTCGATCGTCGACCGTTACGTGACGGTCACCGACACGGAATCTTTCCTGATGACGCGGCGGCTCGCGCAGATGGAGGGGATCCTGGCCGGCGGCTCGTCCGGCATGGCCGTTCACGCTTCACTCGAGGTCGCGCGGGAGGTCCACGACCCGGGGGCGACGATCGCCGTGATCCTCCCTGACGGCGGGCGCAGCTACCTGTCGAAGGTCTACTCCGACGCCTGGATGAGCCAGTACGGGTTCCTCGGGCGCGCCGGCGACTTGAGTGTTGGCGACGTCCTGCACCGCAAGCACGGCATGGGGGAGATCCCGCCGCTCGTCACGGTACAGACGCACGAGAACGTCGGACACGCCGTCGCGCTCCTGCATGAGCACCGCGTCAGCCAGCTCCCGGTCGTGTCCGCGCAGGACCCCAACAAGGTCGTCGGCTCCGTGGCCGAGCGCGGGCTGCTCAGGCACGCGCTCGACGATCCGGCCCTGCTCAACGCGGACATCGTGGAGGTCATGGAGCCGCCGCTTCACGCAGTGTCGGCGTCGGACCCCGTGCGTGAGGCGGTTGAGCTCCTGGTGGACGAGCGCTCCGCGCTGCTCGTGACGCGCGACGGTCGCGCGGCGGGCATCGTCAGCCGCGCCGATCTGCTCGAGGCGCTCGCGCGATGAGCGAGATTCCCACCGACTCGCGGTTCGCCACACGAGCGGTCCACGCCGGCCTTGACCCCGACCCGACGTACGGCTCGGTCATCCCGCCCATCCATCAGACCTCGACGTTCGTCCAGCGCAGAGTCGGCGAGTTCGTTGAGGACTACGACTACGCACGCTCGGCCAACCCCACGCGGGCGGCGCTCGAGAGCGCGCTCGGGCAGCTCGAGGGCGGACTGGCCAGCTGCTTCGCGAGCGGCATGGCGGCCACCCACGCGCTCATCACTGCGGTGTGCCGAGCGGGCGACCACATCGTGCTGCCGGCCGACCTCTACGGTGGCACCTATCGCCTCGTCGACAAGGTGCTGGCGGGGTGGGGCCTCCGTTATGACCTCGTCGATCAGACTGACCTCGCTGCTCTCGAGCGATCCGTCGGCGACGACACGCGGTTTGTCTGGGTGGAGACGCCGACGAACCCACTGCTCAACGTGGTTGACATCGAAGGTGTGGTGGCGTGCAGCGGCGAGGCGCTCGTGTGCGTGGACAACACGTTCGCCACGCCAGTCGAGCAGCGTCCCCTGGAGCTGGGGGCTGGCGCGGTCGTCCATTCGGCGACGAAGTACCTGGGCGGGCACTCGGACACCGTCGGTGGCGCCGTCGTCGTCGGCGACCAAGGGCTTCACGAGCAGGTGCGGCTCGTGCAGAACTCGGTCGGCGCGGTGCCCGGTCCGGTCGACTGTTTTCTCGTCCACCGGGGACTCCGCACCCTTCACCTTCGGATGGCGGCCCACGCGGAGAACGCCCGGGCCGTGAGCGACTTCCTGCGCACGGCCCCCGGCGTGAGCGACGTCCGCTGGCCGGGCTTCTCCGGAATGGTCTCGTTCCGCCACCCCGACGCGACGAGCATCGCCGAGCGCGCCCGGATCTTCACGCTGGCCGAGTCGCTCGGCGGCGTCGAGTCCCTCGTCGAGGTACCCCAGGCGATGACCCACCAGTCGGTCGAGGACTCAGCGGCGGCCGTCCCAGCCGATCTCGTCCGGCTGAGCTGCGGCGTCGAGGCCGCCGAGGACCTCGTCGCCGACCTCGCGCAGGCCCTGACCAGCGGCTAGGCGGGGCGCTCTGTTCCGAATGCCGCAGTCTGTCGCATATGCCACAAACATCGGCTATCGATGGTAGCTTGGTGATTAACCGGAGGCAGCTCGGTGGATGCCGGGCTGCACCAACGCTGGCTTGGCTGGATGCTGGGCTGCACCAATCCTGGGGGAGAACACATGTATAGGAGCTTTGGACTCATTAGAGTCCTCGCGGCCGTGGCTGTGCTTACGCTCGCCGTCGGTGTACCGACGGTCTCAGCGGCCACCAAGACCGACAAAGCGCAGACTAAGACGATCAAGAAGCACTCCACGCAGATCAAGCGCGGCGCGAACGCCGTCAAGAAAATCAAGAGAGCGGCCAGGACGACCAAAGACGCGATAGCCGCACTGAAGCTGGTAGCCGATCGTGCTGACAAGAATGCCGCCACGATCCTCGCAGTGGCCCCGTCGATCCTCGACGGACTGAATCAGCTCAAGGCGGGCCTTGTGGCGGCCGGTGCGGGCCTCAGCGCCCTTAAGGACGGTTTGGAGGCCGCGGGTGCGGGACTCAACTCGCTGAAGACGCTGGCCACCTCGACGGAATACGGCATCGGCCAAGTGTTCATCGCCGGGGCTCCGGCGGGAGGCGCGTTCGTCGTCACGCCGGATATTCCGGACGCCGTTCAGCAGGCCCAGACGTCGCAGACCTTTGTGGCCGGCGCGGCGGGAGTGGTCACGGTGCTAGTCGCCGTGCGTAGTGCGGAGAGTGACGGGGACGGCACCATAGCTGCTGCGCATTGCCGTGTGACGGTGGTTACGGGGGGGAATAGCACCACCTCGATTCCGAACGCCGCCCTGGGCGGTGCGCCGTTCTACGCGATCGCGGACAAGTCTCCCCAGACCAGCACAGACCCAGCCGAGGCAGGGTTCCCGTTTGGGCCGATCCCGTCCGACGTGTTGGTGAACCTGACGGCTGCCGACAACTCAGCGAACCCAACCGGGACGCCGGCGACGGCTGTCGCAGGAGTTCCCTATACGGTCAGCCTGTCCTGCGTCGACACCTCCCCGAGCACCAGCGACCCCAGCGCTTAGGCGTTGCCCAAGGGGGGCCGGCGCGACTGGCGTCCGGCCCCCTGTTGGGGCGTGGGTCGAGGGACCATGACAAGGGTTGATTCGCTTTGTAAAGCGATAAACGACGAACAGCCGCGACGCCCCGCAACCCCCGGTCCGGACTCGTAATCCGTCGGTCCCAGGTTCGAGTCCTGGCCGGCCCATGGAGAAATCGCCGCATAGGCAGATGCTGAGTTTGGTCGTTCCCGCCTTTGGGTTTCGCGCGTGGCTCGCCGGCGATCAGGAGGTGGGATAGGGTTCCGGCGGTTGGGCCTTCTCGATCGACTCGGCCGGAAAAGTGGGGACGGTATCCCGGGCCGGGCGGTGGTCGTCGTCAATCGCACGGGCGGCCGGGACTCGGGCACATCGAGCCTGCGGACCCTGTGCCGTGCCGAACTCAGTCCCCTCCCGGAGGGGAGCGGACCCAGCGGGAGCTTGTCCCAGATGATGCCGAGCTGGCAGGTCCATCTGCTCACTGCCGGCATGGAGGTCCCAGCGCTGCTCGACCGAGAGAGCAACGAGCCCGTCGGCATCGCGAGCGAGGGGCTCGAGGAGGCGATCGGCCGGTTCTATCTCGGGCTCGAGCCCGAGCACGGCACCTGGGAGAGGGCGCTTGCGGCGCGGCGCAAGAGGCTGCGCAAGGCCGAGAGGGTGCTCGGTCCGGTCAAGGAGGAGGTCGAGCAAGCCGCGGAGGCGATCCGAGAACTGCCGGGCGGGCTGCGCGACACGGTCCGCGGGTGGAGGAGAGGGCTGGCCGAGCTTGGCGAAAGCCACCCCGCTGGTAGCCCGGTGGAGGAGGTCGGCTTCGACGCGTGGGTTGAGATCAAGGCTGCGATCGCGCGGGATTCGGTCGCGCCCGGCGCGCAGGCCGGCTTTGCGGAGGGCCGCGGGGTCCCGCCCGGTCGCTGGAGCGCGATCGACGCTCATTGGCAGCAGCAGGTCACATGGAACCAGTCGGCGAGGGCGCTCTACGACCAGAGGATGGCCGACGCGCAACGCGAGTCGCCGCCTTCGCCGTAGCTGCCTACGGTCGCTTCCGACGCAACGCAACAGCACTGAGCAGGTTGTCGCTGTCGTCGAGCCGCTACACCGGAGCGATGTTCGCGTGATCCGCGTCCGCGCTTACTTCACACCGAGGTGCTCTAGCGCCCTTCCCATGAAGTCCTTGCGGTTCGCGGCACCCTGGATGCCCTCGAAGCCGAAGCCGGTGTAGAGCGTTTCGTCGGTGCCCACCAGCGGGCCCTCGTCGAACTGCTTGACCGTCCGCTCCCAGCCGTTGGCCGGAGAATCCGTACCGGGCGGCGGCGGGCCGGCGGTGAAGCCCCCGAGGCCCTCCTCCTCGAACGAGGTCTCGAACAGGGGCTGGCCGTCGACTGTCGCGCTGGCGTCGTCGATCCAGACCCCGAGGCCGAGGGACGCGGGGTCGGTCGCCACGGTGATCGAGACCTCGACCTGCTGGCCGGCGTAGCCCGAGAGGTCGATCTCCCACTCGTTCCACCCTCCGGAGTTGGCCGTGGCTGCGTTCCACTCGCCGGTCGTCCCGGTAGGCAAGCACGTGTCGGGGCCCGTCTTCGTCTGGTAGTGGGTCAGGAACGGATGCAGCGACTGCCAGTCCGACGCGGGCGTCTGCGACGGGCAGCTCAGCCCGGTGTCCGTGCTGGTGTGCCCGTTGGCGTCCGGCAGCGTCGTCCAGTCCTCGCGCTCGTCCCCGGGCGTGGCCGGGTCGTCCTGCGCCGGGTGGGCCTCCACGAACATGTAGTCGTAGTCGGCCTCCAGGTCGTAGGAGGTCTGGAACGTGAGCTGCCCGGCGGTACCACCCGTCAGGTCGATGGTCCGGCGCAGCCGCTTGTAGGACGCGTCGTCGGCGTTCGCGGCGGCGAAGTACTGGCCGGTGAACGGCTCGTACGGCGCGGCGCCGTCACGGTTGTAGATCCCGAGGCGCCGCGAGTCCGCGAACTCTGGGTACTCGTCCGGCTTGAGAATCGATGACGTGACCAGGAACGAAGCCGAATGATCCTGGTTGTCGGCCGAGTCCGGGCCGTTGAACGGGTACGTGGCCGCCGTGAACGGATCGCCGATGCCCGACACCGAGAAGAGGCCGGTCGGGTTGCCATCGTCGTCGAAACTCGTCCCTGCGTCGTCGGCGTACAGGTGGGCCCCCAGGTAGTACTGGAGGAAGTCGTTGGTGAGCAGGACGCACTCCGACAGTGCGCCTTCGAAGGCGCTGTCCGGGTCGGTGCAGGGACCGTCGCCGTTGGCTGATCCCTGGTCTGCGTCGTAGGCGTACGCGCCGATGCCCTGCGCAAATCCGGCGTACTTGCCCGTGAAGAACAGCTTGCCGCCCTCGTTGATGTAGTCCCGCATGGCCAGCTGGATGTCGTTGGCCAGCTTCGAGACGGTGCCCGGCGGCTGGCCCACCTCGCGGGTGATGATGTCCTCGCCGGTGTACCAGATGACCGCGCGGTAGTGCGAGAGCACACCGAGGGGGTGCGGCGCGCGGCGTGCGTGGGCATCGACGTCATAGACGTCGTAGCCCACGCCGTTGGCTTGAAGCGCCGCGGTGTAGCTGCCGAGGTACTGCGGCGCGGTGATCGTCTGAGCGGGTGACGCGCCCGTGTAGTCCTCGTTGGCCACGATCAGGACCGGGTCGCGGCCGCGCTCGCGCCGGGTGTAGGTGAAGGCCGCCGAACGCCGCCCGCGGGCCGTGAACCACACGCGCACCTGGTCGCCGACGCCGGCGCCACGGACCATTCCGCGAACGCGGTGGTAGTAGACGTCGTCGTCGCCGTAGTACTCCTCGCCGCCACGGAACTCACCCGTGTCGGCCGTCTGCGTGCGGCCCGAACCGATCCGGTAGCGCATCTGGACCCGGCCGAGCGAGCGCTTGACGTTGACCTGCACGCTCTGGGGGCTTCCGTAGGAGTCCGCGAACGAGTCGACCTCGAAGTCCGGAGTGCGTGTACCGAACTGGTTGCCCGGAATCTCGGTCGGGTTCTTTGCGGCCTGCGCCAGGTCGAGCGAGAACGGCAGGTGGCGCAGGAACTCCTCCTGGATCTCCTGCTCGGAGTCCTCGAACTCGAAGCCGGAGACGTTCGGGTCGCGCGCGGGAGTGCCCTCGGGTGTGTAGGCGAGCACTTCCTGCTCGCCATAGGTCCAGTCCAGCGTGTCTCCGTTGGTGATGTACAGCTCGGCGCCGAGGTCGGGGTCGAAGACCTCCTCGTCGTCCTTGATCGCGGAGTTCTCGTCCGTACCGGCCAGGCCGACGAAGATCGGGTTGTCGGCCGTCAGGGTGTCCTGCTGCCAGCCTTGCGGGTAGAGGAGCAGCGAGGCCGCCGTATGGTCGTTCTTCTGGAACACCGGGTGAGTGGAGCTGACCAGGCGCATCAGGGCGCGGGTCTCTGGCTCGGAGGCGGGGCCGGTGCCGCGATAGGTCTCTGATGACGGGTTGGAGCTCGAGCCCTCGGCGTCGCGTCCCCAGTTGGTCGGGAAGTTGCGGTTGGGGTCGACGCCGTCCTGGTCGGGGGTGATCTGGCCGTCCCCGTTGCTGTCGCGGACGTTCTTGCGCCACAGGCGGTTGTCCGGGTCCGTGAACGTGTACTCGTAGCCGTCGGGGTTCGAGACGCACACAAACCACAGCTCGGTGTTGTCGACGATCCGCGTGACCTCGCGGCCGGCCGCGGTGTTCGCGCCGTAGTTCTCGGTGAAGTACAGGAGCTGGCGGCGGCAGGTCTCCCCGGCGAGCCATTCGCGGGCGTGCTGCAGAGCGTTGTAGAGCACGGCAGGCCTGTTACGGATGTCCTGGCCTGTGGCGCGTCGGGTCACCTGAAGGGCCACGATGTCCCGCCCGAGGAAGGACTCCCCGATCACCCGCTTCTTCACGATCTTGGGGAACCGGGAGGCGAGCCGGGCATAGAGTTCCGTGTACTGCTCCTTGCCGTCGTTGGCGCGGGCGTCGTACTTGCGCCAGACGGCCCACGACGAGTCGTCGCCGGTGAACTGCAGGCCGTTGATCTGCGCGGCGCGCGCGCGAGCGCGCCTCCCGCGGCTCCCCCGGGCGCGGCGGCCGGACGCGCGGCTGCGAACCTTCCTGGCGGTCACCTTCTCAGTACGGCGGAGCGAGTTGACCTGGCGCTCGGTGGCCACGATCTCGACGATCCCGTTGCGCCGACCCTCCGTGACGTCAAAGCCGGCGTTGGCCAGCGTGTCGAGGTTGGCGGCTGTTGCCTTGACGCGGTAAGCGTCGAGGGTCGAGGCTCGGGCGGTGGCTCCTGACCAGACGAACAGAAGCAGGACCAGGGCAGCTGCTCGCAAGGCACGGCGCATCCCAACGACCTCCTTGTGGGTGATGCAACGTCGGCGTCGGCGAATCGGCGCCCGATCCTATGCTACCCGCGGCCTGCTCCGGAGAAACGCGTGGACTTCCGCATCCTCGGTCCCCTCCAGGTTCTCGACGAAGGCCGGGTGGTCGCGCTCGGTGGCAGCAAGCAGCGGGCGCTGCTGGGGCTGCTGTTGCTCCATGCCAACGAGGCGGTGAGCACCGACAGGCTGATCGACGAGCTGTGGGGCCGTCTCGCGATTGCGCAACGCGCTTGCCGCCGCGGCTGGCAGCGGTTCGGACGAGGTGGTCGTGACCCGCGAGCACGGCTACGAGCTCGCGCTCGACCCCGAGCGGCTCGACGCGAATCGGTTCGAGCGGCTCATCGTCACCTGGCGGGCCGACCTGGCGGCCGGCGATCCCCGGCGCGCGGCGTCGGCCTTGGAGGAGGCGCTCGCGATGTGGCGCGGCAGACCGCTGGACGATCTCGCCCCGCGCTGGATCGCTCGCCCTGGCTCATAATCCGTCGGAGTCCGGGCCGGCCCGTTACCGAAACGAGGAGAGAAGGCATGGCGACGATCATCTGCGTGCTCTATGACGACCCCGAGGACGGGCATCCGACGTCGTACGCGCGGGGCGAGGTTCCCACGATCGAGAGCTACTACGACGGCATGACCACGCCGACTCCCGAGCGGATCGACTTCACGCCCGGCGAGCTCCTGGGAAGCGTGTCGGGTGAGCTCGGTCTCAGGAAGTTCGTCGAGGAGCGCGGACACCGGCTGGTGGTGACCTCCGACAAGGAAGGCCCGGACTCGGTACTCGAGCGAGAAGCTCGGTGAGGCCGAGATCGTGATTTCACAGCCGTTCTGGCCCGCGTACCTGACTGCCGAGCGGATCGCCAAAGCCCCCAACCTCAAGCTCGCGGTGACAGCCGGGATTGGCTCCGATCACGTGGACATCGACGCCGCGATCGAGCACGACGTAACGGTTGCCGAGGTGACCTACTCCAACAGCATCAGCGTGTCCGAGCACGTGGTGATGATGATTCTCGCCTTGGTGCGGAACTACATCCCGTCCTACAAGACGGTGGTGGAGGGCGGCTGGAACATCGCCGACTGCGTATCGCGGGCCTACGACCTGGAGGGCATGCAGGTCGGCACGGTGGGGGCCGGGCGCATCGGCTCCGCGGTGCTGCGGCGCCTCAAGCCCTTCGAGGTCGGGCTGCACTACACGGACCGCCACCCTCTCCCGGACGACGTCGAGAAGGAGCTGGGGGTGACCTTCCACGCGGACGTCGAGGAGCTGGTGGGAGTGTGCGACGTGGTGACGGTCAACGCGCCCCTGCATCCCGAGACCGAGAACCTCTTCGACGATGAGCTGATCGGCAAGATGAAGCCCGGCGCGTACCTGGTGAATACCGCGCGCGGCAAGATCTGCAGTCGCGACGCGGTCGTGCGCGCGCTCGAGAGTGGTCAACTTGCGGGCTACGCGGGCGATGTCTGGTTCCCCCAGCCCGCCCCGGAGGATCATCCGTGGCGGACGATGCCCAACCACGGCATGACCCCGCACACCTCGGGCACCACGCTCTCGGCACAGGCGCGCTATGCGGCCGGGACCCGGGAGATCCTCGAGTGCTGGTTCGACGGCCGCCCGATCCGCGAGGAGTACCTGATCGTGCAGGCCGGGGCGCTCGCGGGCGCCGGCGCACACTCCTACAGCGCCAAGGGAGGCTGAGCTGAACCTGGAGGTTGTCCGGGCGAACGGGCTCGAGATCGCCTACGAGCGCGTCGGCGAGGGGCCGCCGCTGGTGTTCGTGCACGGCGCCGCCGGGGACGGCCGCATGTGGCAGCCGCAGCTCGCCGCCTTGGCCGACGAGTTCACGGTCGTCTCCTGGGACGAGCCGGGGGCGGGCCGCTCCTCGGACGTGCCTGCGGATTTCTGCCTGGCGGACTACGCGAATTGCCTCGCGGCGCTGATCGAGGCGCTCGCGCTCGGCCCGGCGCACGTCGCCGGCCTCTCCTGGGGCGGCACTGTCGTACTGGAGCTCTACCGCCACCATCCCGGGCTGGTCGCGACCCTGATCCTCATCGATACCTATGCCGGCTGGAAAGGGTCGCTCCCCGACGAGGAGGTGCGTGCCCGGGTCGCGGGCGCGCGTCAGATGCTCGCAGCGCCCGCCGAGGAGTTCGATCCCACCCTCCCCGGCCTGTTCGCCGGCGACACGCCGGCCGAGTTCGTCTCGCTGCTCGAGGAGATCGCCGCCGCCGTCCGCCCCGAGAGCCTCAGGACGCAGCTGTTGGTGATGGCCGAGGCCGACCAGCGCGACTTGCTGCCCCGCATCGCCGTGGCGACCCTGCTGATCTGGGGCGAGCTCGACGCACGTTCGCCGCTCACCGTCGCGCGCCAGTTCGAGCAGGCGATCCCGGACACGAAGCTCGTCGTGATCCCCGGCTCCGGTCACGTCAGCAACCTCGAGCAACCCGAGCGGTTCAACGAGGCCGTGCGCGAGTTCTGCCGCGCCAACTCGCCACGTGAGATCTGAATACTGGCGCCATACTTGTGTTCGTGCCGGCGCCGCTGATCGAGTTCCCGGCCGATGGCATTACTCGTGCTCGGCGCGTCTGGCGCGGAGTTCTCGGGGTCGACCTCGCGCCCCGGCCGGCGAATAGCCTCAGGACGCCTCGACGGCCGACTTGATCGCCTTCGCGAAGTCGTCCGCACCCTTGCGGGCGGAGCGCAGCGCCAGCGGGGCGATCAGCTTGCCCGGACCGTTTCCGGCGAGCACGTTGTAGACGGTGAGCCGGGTCGCGCCGCCCTCGCGCTCGAGGTCGTAGCCACCCTCGGGAGCCGTGACGAGGTTCTTGGAGACCTCGGTCCAGCGGATCCGGGTGGGCGGCTCGAACTCGGAAATCTTGAACTCCCGCTGGGTCTTCATGCCCGCGTCCTTGACCGTGCTGGCGTAGACGGTGCCGACACCCGGCGCGCCGCCGGTCGTCTTGGCCATCTCCAGGACCCTCGGGCTGAACTTGGGATCGTTCTCACCGTCCGCGAGGAACGCGAACACCTCCTCGATCGGACGATCGATCACGACCGTCGCCTCGAACCGGCCAGCCATAGTGGGCGGAGCCTACCTCTCCATTTCAAACGAGCTCGGGATCGGTCATCACCTCGACCATGGCGGGCCCGTCGTATCCGAACGCCTCGGCCAACGCGTCGTCGAGGTTGGCCGCGTCGGTTACACGCACTCCGTGGGCGCCGCAGTTGCGGGCGTACGCCGAGAAGTCGGGGTTGTGCAGGGAGGTCTGCCAGACGTCCCACTCGCCCGAGCGCTGTTCCTTCGAGATCTTGCCGAGTTGGCCGTTGTTGAGCAGCAGGTGGGTGATGTCGAGCTTGTGCCTGACCGCCGTAGTGACCTCGGCCATGTACTGCGCGAAGCCGCCGTCGCCGGTCACGGCGACCGCCTTGCGGTCGGGCGCGGCCACCGCCGCGCCGATGGCGGCCGGATAGCCGAAGCCGATCGAGCCCAGGTACCCGGACATCAGCACAGCCTGGCGCTCGGGCTCGAAGTAGCGTCCGAACGAGTAGGCGTGGTTGCCGACGTCGACGGCGATCACAGCGTCCTCGGGTGTCTGGCGGTTCATCGCAGCGAACACCGCCGCCGAGCCCACGCCGTTGCCGCGATCGTCGCGCACGCGCGACTCCTTCTCGGCCCGCCAGATCGCCCACCGAGCGCGCAGCTGCGACCGCTGATCCTCCGTCTCGGTCTGCGCCGGCAAGCCGTCCAGCAACAGCCGGGCCGTGACCTCGGCGTCGCCCCAGACCGGAACCGCGACCGGGTGGAACTTGCCGAGTTGGAGCCGGTCCGAATCGACCTGGATGATCGGCTTGCCGGCATAGATGCCGGTGTGGTTGGAGAACGATGCGCCGAAGACCAGGATCAGGTCGGACTCGTTCATGAACCAACTCGCGACGGGGGTGCCGGAACGGCCGAGCACGCCGGCTGCGAGCGGGTGCGAGTCGGGGATCTGGCCCTTTGCCTTGAACGTCGTGATCACCGGGGCGCCGAGCCGCTCGGCAAGCTCCACGATCGGGTCCATCACGAACCGTGCGCCGTGGCCGACGATCACCACCGGCCGCCTGGCGCCGCGCAGGCGCTCGAGCGCTGCGTCGAGCGACTCGCTCGGGGGTGCGATCGCGGCCGGAGCGACCCGGCCCTCGGGACCGGACGGCTGCGCGTCCTTTGCCGGGAGGGTCTGGACCTCGTCCGGAAATATCAGATGGGACGGGCCCGGTGTCAGCAGGGCGTGCTTGCAGGCGAGCGTCATCAGCTCCGCGTGCCTGGACTCGCTCAGCACGGTCTGGCTCCAGGCCGCCACGGTGCCGAACGCGCCGGCCAGGTCGATCTCCTGAAACGCACCAGGGCCGAGCACCTGCGTGTCGACCTGGCCGGTCAGAGCCAGCACCGGCGAGCGATCGACCTTGGCGTCCCAGAGCCCGGTCAGCAGGTTGGTCGCCCCAGGCCCCGCGATCGTCAGGCAGGCGGCCGGGCGCCCGGTCAGCTTCCCGTAGGCGGAGGCGGCGAACGCAGCGGCACCCTCGTGGCGGATGCCGATGAACTCGATCTCACCGGCCTGCTCGCGCCGCCGCAGAGCGTCCGCCAGACCGAGGTTCGAGTGTCCGACCATGCCGAACGCGTGGCGCACGCCCCAGTTGACCATCGTCTGGGCCATCACGTCCGTGACCGTGTCCTCGTGTTCGTCCTCCTCGACACCGATGAACACCTCGCCGTCACGAATCTCGAGCGGGTAGGTGGTGGCCTCGTCGTCGAAGCCCGGGCTCTTGCCGTCGAGCGGGCAGTAGTCGAAGCCGTGCCATGGGCAGCGCAGCAGGCCGTTCTCGATCGATCCTTCGCCGAGCGGCCCGCCCTGGTGGGGGCAGTGGTTGTCGAGCGCCGAGAAGTCGCCGTCGTAGTGCACGAGGGCAACCGACTTGTGTCCAGCCGCGACGGTGGTGACCCGGCCCTCGGGAAGCGCATCGGCGCGCAGTACGCGATGCCACTGAACCTTGCCGTTGCCGTTCACAGGGCCTCCTTCCGGGAGCGATAGAACTCGAGGGCGGCCGCACGGCGGTCGGCGGCCGTGAGCAGTTCGGCGTAGGAGAGCTCGGCGCCCGGAAACGCCGTCGCGTTCCAGAGCGGGCCGTCTGGAGGCGCGCTCCACGGCCCTACGTAGAGGTAGGGCTCCGGGTGCTCGGCATCGCCGGGCGAGGCGCCGTATCCGGCGCGCTTCCCGGAAGCGTCATCGCCCAACTCGATCGCGACGTCGAAGTGCTCGGGCCAGAGCTGTGGCGGGGTGGGGAGGAGCACGGCATCGGTTTCGGCCCGCAGCTCCTCGAGCACGCCGGCTCCGAACGCGAACCAGGCGGCGAGCGCGGCCGCCGCAGCCGGCTCGATGCCGTCGATCGGCTCGCGCCGGACGTGGCTGCCGTCGCGGAACACGAGATCGGTGCCGTCGACATGCACTTGCATCACGTCTCCGAACGGAGGGGTCCCGAAGCCACCGGGCAGCGCCCGCAGGCCGAAGCGGCCCGTGACCCGCTCGCGAGCGGGCTTCAGCACCTCCTCCGCCACCGTGTGGAGCTCGACGCGAGTCTGCTCGAAGCCGGGGGGAGAGGCGCCAGCATGGCCATTCGTCGGCTGGCGGCGACATTCGTTACGTGCGAGGATCGCGGCCCGATGGCGACTGCCTTGCCGCAGCACGAGCCGGCGCTCCTGATGGCCCTGAAAGACGGCGATGAGGCCGTGTTCATGGCGATCGTCGAGGCGTGGGGGCCGGCGATGCTTCGCCTCGCTCGCGCGCACGTATCGAGCCTGGCGATCGCGGAGGAGGTGGTGCAGGAGGCCTGGGTGGGAATCCTGAAAGGGCTCGACCGCTTCGAGGCGCGCTCGTCGCTGAAGACCTGGGCCTTCCGGATCGTGTCCAACACCGCGAAGACGCGCGGGCTCAAGGAGTCCCGCAGCCTGCCCTTCTCCTCGGCGATGGTCGAAGGGGAGGACGGGCTGGCGGTCGATCCGGATCGGTTCCAACGCGTGGGCGATCGGTATCCGGGGCACTGGCGGACGCCGCCCGAGCCGTGGCCCGAGCAGCGGCTCGAGGAGGTCGAGACGCGCAACACGGCGCTCGCCGCGATCGCCGAGCTGCCGCCGCGACAGCGCGAGATCATCACCCTGCGTGACATCGAGGGCTTCTCGGCGGAAGAGGCGTGTAACGCGCTGGGTGTGTCGGAGACGAACCAGCGGGTGCTGCTTCACCGTGCGCGCTCGAAGGTCCGAGGTGCGCTGGAGAGCCATTTCGAAGCCACCGAACTCCGATGAAAAGCATGTCCTGCAACGAACTCGTCGAGCTCGTCACCGATTACCTGGAGATGAGCCTGCCGGAGGCCGACATGGAGCGCTTCGAGGCACATCTCGAGGAGTGCGAGGCCTGCGTCACGTACGTCGAGCAGATCCGCGAGTCGGTGGCGGTCGTCGGAACACTGAGCGAGGAGACCCTGCCGGAGGGGGCCGCCGATGTGCTGCTGGCCGAGTTCCGCGACTGGAAGCTCGCCCGCGGTTAGGTCCGCTCCACCCGTAGCGGCGTAACGCCTCTTGCCGCCGGCCGACCGAAGGGCATGCACGAGCCAGCTTTCTCCGGCCTCCTGCTGGTGGTCGCGGTGGCCTTCGCGGCGCCGTTCCTGCTCGGCTTCTTCCCGAGCGTGCGGCTGCCGGCCGTCGTGCTCGAGATCACCGCCGGGATCGCGATCGGACCCGCCGGGCTCGGCTGGGTCGAGATCGACGAGACCATCTCCGTGCTGGCCACGATCGGGCTCGTCTTCCTGCTCTTCCTCGCCGGCCTGGAGGTGGAGTTCGAGAGGCTCCGCGGGCGCCTCCTGCGCCTGGCCGGCGGCGGGTGGCTGCTGTCGTTCGGGCTCGCCGTGGCCGCGGGGCTCGCGTTGAAGGCAGGTGGCCTCGCTCAGACCCCGCTGCTGGTCGCCGTGATCCTCTCGGCCACATCGCTCGGGGTGATCATCCCCGTGCTGAAGGATGCGGGCGAGATCGAGTCGCCCTTCGGCCAACTCGTGGTCGCAGCCGGGTCGATCGCCGACTTCGCGGCGATCATCCTGCTCTCCGTCCTGTTTGCGGGCGAGGGCGGCACCGGGGCCACACTCATCCTGATCGCCGGCCTACTCGCGCTGGCGGTCACCGTCTTCTTCGTCGTGCGGGGTGCTGAGCGGTCGAAGCGAATCGGGGACGATCTGCTGCGTCTTCAGGACACGACGGCCCAGATCAGGGTGCGCGGAGCGATCGTGCTCCTGATCGCGTTCGCCGCCGTCGCCGAGCAGCTCGGCCTGGAGGTGATCCTGGGGGCGTTTGCGGCGGGAGCGGTCCTCACGCTCGCGGATCGCGACGAGGTGATGACCCATCCCGAGTTCCGGCGCAAGCTCGAGGCGATCGGGTTCGGCGTGTTCATCCCCGTCTTCTTCGTCGCGAGCGGCCTGCGCTTCGACCTCGACGCCCTGCTCGACGACCCCTCCAACCTGGCGATGGTCCCGGTGTTCCTGCTGGCGCTCGTGCTCGTGCGCGGCCTGCCGGCCCTGATGTACCGGCGGCTGGTCGGCGCCCGGCGTGCTGCCGTGGCCGGCCTCTTCCAGGCCACGTCGCTGCCGTTCATCGTCGCCGCGACGGCAATCGGGCGCGACCTCGAGCTGATCGGCGGGGCAGAGAGCGCCGAGCTGATCGCCGCCGGGCTGCTCTCGGTGCTGCTGTTCCCGCTCGCGGGCAGCGTGCTGCTGCGCGGAGAGGTGAAACGGAACGGGGACCCGGCAGACATAGGCCTCGAAGCACGTTCCTGAGTCCACACGGAGGAGACGAGAGGATGACGATGCCCGATCTCGCCGAAAGGCACGAAGCGCTCGCGACCGGATCGGAGTGGGACTTCTCCGATCTCAGGGCACTCTTCATCAACTGCACCCTGAAGCGCTCGCCCGAGATCTCCAACACGCGCGCGCTCGGTGACCTGTCCGCCGGGATCATGGAGCGCAACGGGGTGTCGGTCGAGTTCATCCGCGCGATCGACCATGACATCGCCACCGGCGTGCAGCCGGACATGACCGAGCACGGCTGGACCTCCGACGATTGGCCCGCGATCTACGAGACGGTCCAGGCCGCGGACATTCTCGTGCTGCTCGCGCCGATCTGGCTGGGCGAGAAGTCGTCGGTCTGCACGCACGTGATCGAGCGGCTCTACGGCAACAGCCACCTTCTCAACGAGCACGGGCAGTACGCCTACTACGGCCGTGTGGGCGGCTGCCTCATCACCGGCAACGAGGATGGGGCCAAGCACTGCGCGATGAACATCCTCTACTCACTCCAGCACCTCGGCTACGCGATCCCGCCGCAGGCCGACTCCGGGTGGATGGGCGAGGCGGGACCGGGACCGAGCTACCTCGACCCTGGATCGGGCGGTCCCGAGAACGACTTCACCAACCGCAACACGACGTTCATGACCTGGAACCTGATGCACCTCGCTCGAATGCTCAAGGACGCCGGCGGCATCCCCGCCCACGGCAATCAGCGGTCGGAGTGGGAGGCCGGCTGCCGCTTCGACTTCGCCAACCCTGAGCACCGCTGAGCACTCCTACTTCACCTCGCGCAGGCCGCCGGTCTCCACCTCGTAGACGAAGCCGCGCACGCTGTCCTTCTTGGGGATGAAGGGGCTTGCCTCGATCCGGGCCACCGACTGACGGACGTTTTCCTCGAGGTCGCCGAACGACTCGGCGGCCCAACCGGGCTTGACCCCGGTCTCTTCGAAAATGGTGCGGCGGAAGTCGTCGTCGGTGAAGGTGAGCATGCCGCAGTCGGTGTGGTGGAGCAGGACTATCTCGTCGGTGCCCAGCAGCCGCTGGGAGATGGCCAGCGAGCGGATCGCGTCCTCGGTCACTATGCCGCCGGCGTTGCGGATCACGTGGGCGTCGCCCTCTTCGAGGCCGAGCAGGCCCTGTGGGTTCAGCCGGGCGTCCATGCATGCCACGATCGCGACCCTCCGGCCGGGGGGCATCGGCAGATCGCCCTTGTCGAAATCCTTGCTGTAGGCCTCTGCGTTGCGCACCAGATCGTCGGTCTCGGACATCCGCATTTCCTCCTCGTGGTCGCATTGGTCGAATTCCTGTCTCGGATTATGCACCTGCCTTCCCGCGCCCCGCGCGGGATCCGGCTAGGCTCTCGCGCGCGCGGCAGGGTCGTCCTGCTGTCTAAGGAGGAGCGGGGAACGTGAAGCTCGTGATCGGCATCGTGCGCCCGGAGAGGGCCAACGACGTGCTTGAAGCGCTCTATCGAGCCGAGGTGCGCGGGGTCTCGATGAGCCGCGTTCAGGGCCATGGGGGGGAGCTCGAACGGGTCGAGACCTACCGCGGCACGACCGTGAAGATGGGGCTCTCTGAAAAGGTCCGCTTCGAGATCGCGGTGTCCGAGGAGTTCGTGCAGCCGACGATCGACGCTCTCTGCGAGGGCGGGCGGACCGGCGAGGTGGGCGACGGCAAGATCTTCGTCGTGGCACTGGAGCGGGCGGTCCGGATCCGCACCGGTGAGACCGACCACGGCGCCGTGACGCCGGTCAGCTCATGACCGAGGTCAACGCCGGCGACACCGCGTGGATGCTCGCGGCCACCGCGCTCGTCCTCCTGATGACACCTGCCCTCGGGCTCTTCTACGCGGGCCTCGTGCGCTCGAAGAACACGCTGAACACGTTCATGATGTGCGTGGCCGCCCTGGCTGTGGCCACCGTGATGTGGGCGCTTGTCGGCTACTCGCTTGCGTTCGACACGGGCAACGGGCTCATCGGCGGCCTTGACCACGCGTTCCTGCAGGACGTGAACTTCGAGCCCCGGGACGGAATGACGATCCCGCATCTGCTGTTCATGGCCTTTCAGGCCACGTTCTGCATCATCACGGTCGCACTCGTCTCGGGGGCCGTGGTGGAGCGGATGAGGTTTGGCCCGTTCCTGGTGTTCGCGGCGCTGTGGTCGGTGCTGGTGTACGCGGTCCTGGCGCACTGGGCCTTCGGAGGCGGCTGGCTGCAGGAGAAGGGGGTGCTCGACTTCGCGGGCGGCATCCCGGTCGAGATGGGATCGGGCTTCTCGGCGCTGGCCGCCGCGCTGGTCCTGGGCGCGCGCAAGGACTACGGGCGCCAGGCCCTGCTGCCCCACAACGCGGTCTACGTGCTCCTGGGCGCGGGCCTGCTCTGGTTCGGCTGGTTCGGCTTCAACGGCGGCAGCGGCTTCTCGGCCGGCAACGCGGGTGTGCTCGCCTTCACCAACACGCTGCTCACGCCGGCCTGCACACTCGTCGTCTGGTTCGCGCTGGACCTGCTGCGCGGCAGGCAGGTGACGGCGATCGGGGCGGCCACCGCGATCATCGTCGGCTGCGTCGGGATCACCCCGGCCGGTGGCTTCATCAGCCCCGGGTGGGCGATGGTGCTCGGCGCTGTGGCCGCGCTGCCCAGCTACGCCGTCATCGTCTGGCGGCCGCGCACACGTGTGGACGAGACGCTCGACGTGCTGGCCGCACACGGCATCGCGGGCATCACCGGCATCCTGTTCATCGGCTTCTTCGCGCAGATGTCGTGGAACGAGGTGGCTGACGGCCTGGCTTACGGCGATGCCGGTCAGCTCGGCTTGCAGGCGCTGGCCGTGCTCGTGACCCCGGCCTACGCGTTCGCGGCCACGTTCGTGATCCTGAAGGCGATCGGGCTGGTCACGCCGTTGCGCGCGACCGAGCGCGAGGAGTCGGTGGGCATGGACATCGTCCAGCACGGCGAGGAGGCCTACGTGACGGGAGAGGGCGCGATCCTCGTGACCCCGGACGCCGACGCGCGGGTGGCCAACCCGGTGTAGAGCCCACGTGTCGATTTCGCTACCTCTCGTTCGATGTCTGTATTGAGACCCCCAAACGAGAAGGAGCACGACATGCGATTCATGGTCCTGGTGAAGGCCGACGAGGACAGCGAAGCGGGCGTGATGCCCAGCGAGCAGCTGCTCGCCGAGATGCAGAAGTACAACGAGGAGC
Source organism: uncultured Thermoleophilaceae bacterium (assembly GCA_963825475.1). GTDB lineage: Bacteria > Actinomycetota > Thermoleophilia > Solirubrobacterales > Thermoleophilaceae > JAAYBF01. The sequence continues at coordinate 256,716 of CAWGTC010000001.1, forward strand.
TGGTCAAGGCCGGGGTGATGCTGGCCGGCGAGGGCCTGCACCCGAGCTCGAAGGGTGCGCGCGTGCACTTCTCCGGCGACAAGCGGACGGTGGTCGACGGGCCCTTCACCGAGGCGAAGGAGCTGATCGCCGGCTTCTGGCTGTGGCAGGTGAAATCCAAGGAGGAGGCGATCGAGTGGCTCAAGCGCTGCCCCAACCCGATGGAGGGCGAGTCCCAGATCGAGCTGCGCCAGGTGTTCGAGGCCGAGGACTTCGGTGAGGAGTTCACGCCGGAGCTGCGGGAGGCGGACGAGCGCCTGCGCGCGCAGGTGGAGGCCCAGCAGCAGTAGTGGAGGCGAGTGACGCGCATCGCGCGATCGAGGCGGTCTGGCGGATCGAGTCGGCCCGGCTGATCGCCGGCCTCGCCCGGATGGTCCGGGACGTAGGGCTGGCCGAGGAGCTCGCGCAGGATGCGCTCGTCGCCGCTCTCGAGCAGTGGCCGGAGTCAGGCGTCCCGGACAAGCCGGGGGCCTGGCTCATGGCCACCGCGAAGCACCGCGCGATCGACCGGTTCAGGCGCACCAAGATGGCGGAGCGCAAGCACGAGGAGCTCGGTCGCGACATGGAGCGCCACCAGGACATGGCCGCGCCGGATCTCGACGCCGCGATCGACGACCAAGTGGGCGACGACCTGCTCAGCCTGGTGTTCACGACCTGCCACCCGGTCCTCGCGACCGACGCGCGGGTGGCGCTCACCCTCCGCCTGCTCGGCGGCCTGACGACGAAGGAGATCGCGCGGGCCTTCCTCGTGTCCGAGGCCACGGTCGCGCAGCGGATCGTGCGGGCCAAGCGGACCCTGGCCGAGTCGCACGTGCCCTTCGAGGTCCCGGCGGGCGACCAGCTGGCCGAGCGGCTGGCGTCGGTGCTCGAGGTGGTCTACCTGGTGTTCAACGAGGGCTATTCGGCCACCGCCGGCGACGACTGGATGCGACCCGCCATGTGCGAGGAGGCACTGCGACTGGGCCGCATCCTGGCCGAGCTCGTGCCGGACGAGCCGGAAGTGCACGGCCTGGTGGGGCTGATGGAGATCCAGGCGTCACGTTCGCGCGCGCGGACCGGCCCGTCGGGCGATCCCATCCTGCTGCTTGACCAGAATCGCGCGCGCTGGGACCACCTGCTGATCGGTCGCGGCCTGGCGGCGCTCGAGCGCGCGGAGCTGCTCGGCGGGGCGCTCGGCCCCTACGCGCTGCAGGCCGCGATCGCTGCGTGCCATGCGCGAGCGCGCGCGCCGGAGGACACCGACTGGGAGCGCATCGCGGCCATCTACGACGCCCTCGCCCAGCTTGCCCCGTCCCCGGTCGTGGAGCTGAACAGGGCGGTGGCGTTCGGGATGGCGTTCGGACCCGCGGCGGGCCTCGAGCTCGTGGACCAGCTCACGTCGGATGCCTCGCTCGAGGGCTACCACCTGCTGCCGAGCGTGCGCGGCGACCTGCTCGCCAAGCTCAGCCGCTTCGACGAGGCCCAGTCGGAGTTCGAGCGCGCGGCGGAGCTCACCCGCAACGCCCGGGAGCGCGATCTGCTGCTGCGCCGCGCGCGCGAGTGCGCCTTGCGGTGACGTTCAGCGGTCGCCGGGCACGACGAAGGCCAGCTCGTCGACGACGCAGAAGCTCCAGTCCTCGCCGGGCTCGACGGAGGACATGACCGGGTGCTCCTCGTCGCGCGCGTGACGGGATGCGTGGCGGTTGCGCGAGGAGTCGCAGCAGCCGACCTTGCCGCAGGACCGGCACACGCGCAGATGCGACCAGCGGTCCCCAGTCTTCAGGCACTCCTCGCAGCCCTCGACGGTGTCCGGCTTGGGAACGGTGATCTCGTCGAGGTGGGTGCAGCCGGCCATCAGTCCGGTCGGCTCGTGCGGGCGGGACCGTAGAGAAAGCGTCCAGCCGGCAGGTTCGACGGCTGCGACGCGCCGAATCGCTGGCGCGGCGGGCCGAGATCCAGGCTCCCGCAGACCTGGCAGGCGGTCGCGTGCGTGTGGGCGCCGCAGGAAAGGCACTCGCGGCGCGGGCGCAACCGTGACTCCTGGTCTACGGGACCGTCTGCCATGCCGCCATCTTCGCCTTTGGACAGGACGACCCTTTCTCGACTTAGCCGGCGGGCGGCTTGCGTCGAATCGCAAACAGGGGGGAGCCGCACTCGGGGCAGTGGCCGGCCCAGCCGGGCCGGCCGTTGGGGAGGGTCACCTCGCGCGCCTCCGCGATTGGAACCTTCTGGCCGCAGACACACCAGCCGTGGGGCGCGGGCGCCTGGGGCTCGGTGGGCATCTCGGCCATCTAGATGCTTGATCCCCTATTCCTGCACTTGCAAGCACGCGAACCGGAATCAACCATCTAGCGCAGGCCGATCAGGTCGACCACGAACACCAGCGTCTCGTCGGGTCCGATCACGCCGCCGGCACCGCGCTTGCCGTAGGCGAGATTCGGGGGGATCGTGATCCGCCTCCGGCCGCCCACCCTCATGCCCTCCACGCCCTGGTCCCAGCCGGGGATCACCTGGCCCTTGCCGAGGGTGAACTTGAAGGTCTGCCCGCGATCCCAGGACGCGTCGAACTGGTTGCCGGTGGCCCACGAGACCCCGACGTAATGCACCTCCACCACGCGCCCCGCCGCGGCCTCGTCGCCGTCTCCGGCGTGTAGGTCGTCGATCTCGAGCTGATAGGAGGGCGGCTGATCCGCCGGAACATCGACCTGGGGCTTCTCGTCAGTGGACATTCTCAGGAACCTTAGGCTGCGGTCGCCATGACCGTCTCGCTGTCCATCGATCACGCCAGGCGTTTGGCCCTGCACGCGCAGGGCCTGGCCGCCCCGCCGGAGCCGGGCACGCAAGTGGGCGATGTGGTGTCCCGGCTCGGTTGCCTGCAGCTCGACCCGGTCGGCGTCGTAGCCCGGTCGCCGCTGCTCGTACTGCGTACGCGGCTGAAGGGCGGCACGCACGACAGCCACGCGCGTGCCCTGAGCCGCGCCGCCTACGGGCACCGTGAGCTGTTCGACTACTGGTGCCACGAGGCCAGCCACTGCCACGTCGACGACCTGCCTCTGCACCGCTGGGCCATGCGCACCCACGTCGCGCGGCTCACGCCGGCTCGCGCTCACAGGGCCCAGTGGCTGGCGGACAACGCTTCGTTCGCCGACCACGTCGAGGCTGACCTCCGCGTCCGTGGTCCGCTCCGGGCCCGCGAGCTCGAGGATCGCTCCGCCGCGGCGTGGGAGTGGGGGCACTGGACCGACGAGGTCTCCTCGCGCCAAACGATCGCCAGGCTGCTGGATCAGCTGTGGATGCAGGGACGCATCGGCGTGGCCGACCGGCTGGGGACCGAGCGCCGCTGGGACGTCATGGATCGCTGCCTGCCGGTGGGTTCGGTGGCCGCCGCCGACGCGGCGTCCCTGGACACGGCTGAGGTGGTCCGCCGGGCCACGCTGCGTGCCGTGGGGATGCTCGGGGTGGCCCGCGCCGCTCACATCACCGCCCACTTCACGCGCCGGCGTTATCCGGGCCTCGACGGACCGGATGGGGGAGTGCTGGCGCAGCTCGAGCGCGCCGGCGAGCTGTGCCTGCTCGGGGTCGACGGGCTGCACGGCGACTGGTGGGCGCGGCCCGAGGATCTGGAGCGCGCCGCGAGCCTGCCCGCGGGCCGGCGCACGCTCGCGCTGTCGCCCTTCGACAACCTCCTCTGCGACCGCTCGCGCACCGCCGAGCTGTTCGGCTTCGACCACCGGCTGGAGATCTATGTCCCCCCGGCCAAGCGCCGGTGGGGCTACTACGTGCTGCCGATCCTGCACGGCGAACGCCTGGTCGCACGGGCCGACCTGCGGGTCGAGGACAGCGGGGCAGGGCCGGTGATGCGGGTGGTGAGCACGCACCACGAGCCCGGCCGAAAGGCGCCCGGCGCCGTGGCGCGGGCGCTGCGCAGCCTCGCGCGCTGGCGCGGGGCCGAGCTGGACGGCTAGCCCATCTCGAGCGCGCGCCCGAACAGGTCGGGTGCGACGTTCGAGCCGCACAGCGGGGTGGCCACCGTGCGCCCCTGCAGCTCCTCGCCGAGCGCGATGATGGCGGCGATCCCTGCCACACCCGAGGGCTCCGACACGAGGCCCGTGTGCTCGTGCACCAGGCCCACCGCTTTCAGGAGCTGGTCGTCCTCCACGAGCACGAACCGATCCACGATCTGGCGCATCAGGTGCAGGGCCTCGGGCACCGGCACTCGCGCCGCGAGTCCGTCCGCGATGGTGGTGGTGGGCCCGCCGGCGGCCATCTCGCCCGTACGCCACGCACGCTCCATCGCCGGCGCGCCCACGGGGCCCACGGCCACGATCTCCGTGTCGGGGCTCACCTCATTCAGCCACGAGGCCACACCGCAGATCAGCGAGCCGTTGCCCACCGGCACGAGCACATGGTCGAGCCGGCCGAAACGGGCCAGCTCGACTGCCATCGTCGCTGCCCCCTCGGCGATCTCCGGTGCGAGTCCGTCCACCACCAGCTGCCATCCGTGCTCGGCGGCGGCCTGCTCGACCGCGTCCTTCGCGTCGTCGAAGTCGCCGTCCACGAGCTGGACCTCGGCTCCGAGCGCGCGCATGCGCACGAGCTTGAGGGGGTTTGCGCTCGCGGCTGCGAACACGTGGACCTCGAGGCCGTGAGTGCGCCCGGCGTAGGCCAGCCCCTGGCCGAAGTTGCCGGCCGAGGCGCACGCCAGTGGCGCGTCGTCGCCGGCGGTCCGCGCCAGCAGGTCGGTGCCGCGGCCCTTGAAGCTGCGGATCGGGTTCACCGACTCGACCTTCAGCACCACGTCGCACCCCAGCGGCTCCCGCAGGGACTCGATCAGGAACTGAGGCGTGTCGCGGAACACCGGGTCGATTACCGGTGCCGCTTCCTCCACTCGCCCCGGGTCGACCTTCAGGATGGCTGTCACCTTCAGAGCTCCCAGCCGAAGCACAGCGACCTGTTGGTGGGCAGCTCGCGGTCGTAGAACCGGTGCGCATCGGTCCGGGCCATCCCCGAGTCGAGCTCGAGGTGGCTGGCGCCGTGCGCCCGGCCCCAATCCTTCGCCGCGTCGAGCAGCGCCTTCCCGACTCCCTGCGAACGGCACTCGGGATCCACCGACAGGTCCTCCACCCAGGCGCGGTCGCCGAAGCGCACGGAGCGGATGTCGAGGTACACGGTGCACACACCCACCACTCGCCCGCCGGCCTCCGCGACGAGCACCTCGGCCTCCTCCGCGGCGATCAGCTCCGACAGCGTGGCGGCCGCTCGTTCGGCGTCCCAGGCAGGTGGGCGCGTGCCGGGGGGCGCGAACAGCCAGTCGTAGGTGGCCACCAGCTCCGTCGCCTCGTCCGGGAGCCCCGCGCGAATGACCGTCGACCCGTTTGCCATCCCTGCATTGAAAAGCAAGCGCCATGGGGAAGTAACCTCCCCGCGCGTGAACGACGTGGTGATCCTCTGCGGCGGGCGCGGCACACGCCTGCAGGAGCACACGCGCGAGATTCCGAAGCCGCTCGTCGAGATTGGCGACCGGCCGATCGTCTGGCACGTGATCCAGCTCTACGCGGCGCAGGGGTTCCGTCGCTTCACGCTCCTCACCGGCTACCGGGGGGAGATGATCGAGCAGTTCGCCGCGGGCGAGGCCTGGCCCGAGGGGGTCGAGGTCGAATGCGTCGACACGGGCGCCGAGACGCCCACAGGCGGGCGGATCCACCAGCTGAGGGATCGCCTCGGCGACCGGCCTTTCTGTGCCACCTACGCCGACGGCGTGGCTGACATCGACCTCGAGGCCGAGCTCCGGCACCACCGAGGGCACGGGGACGTGGCCACGATGGCCGTGGTGCGGCCCGAGCTGCAGTTCGGCGTGACCGAGATCCACGACGACGACCGCGTGACCGGCTTTCGCGAGAAGCCCCGCTCGGATCACTGGATCAACGGCGGGTTCTTCTGCTTCGAGCCCGAGGTGTTCGACTACCTCGAGCCCGACAGCGTCCTCGAGCGCGCGCCGCTCGAGGGGCTCGCGGCCGACAGCAACCTGCACGCCTACCGCCACAGCGGCTTCTGGGCGTGCATGGACACCTACAAGGACGCGGTGATGCTCAACGACCTCTGGGCCGAGGGCGCTCCCTGGCGTGTCTGGGACTGAGTCTCTCGATGTGGCGCTGCTGGCCCCCTGCTACTGGCCCGAGGTGCGCCGCGGCACCGAGCGCTTCACGCGCGAGCTGGCCACCGGCCTCGTCGCCGCAGGGCACCGGCCCCACCTGATCACCAGCCACCGGGGACTGCCCGACCGGCGCAACGAGGACGGGCTCGACGTGGTGCGCGCTCCCCGCCCGCCGGGCGCCGGCCCGCTGCGGCGGTGGCTGTTCGAGGACCACCTCACCCATCTCCCGGCGAGCTACGCGCTGCTGCGCGCGCAACAGCGTGACCTGGCGCATGCGCTGCACCCGGTCGACGGCCTGGCCACGGCGCGCTGGTCTCGCGTGACCGGTCGTCCCTCGGTGCTCTCCTACATGGGCATCCCCGAAGCGGAGTGGCTCGACGCCAGGCGGCTGCGCCGCGACATCATCCGCAGGGCGGCCGAGGGCGCCGGGGCCGTGGTGGCGCTTAGCGAGACCGCGGCGGAGGTCTTCCGCTCCGAACTGGAAATCGACGCCCGGGTGATCGCGCCGGGCGTCGATCTTGGGCACTTCACGCCCGGCGGAGAGCGCGCGCCCGAGCCCACGGTGTTCTGTGCGGCGTCGTTGACCGAGCCCTCCAAGCGGGTTCCCGACCTGGTGAAGGCCTTCGCGCGGGTACGCGAGCAGGTCCCCGGCGCGCGGCTGCGGCTTTCGCGGCCCGTTGATGGGCCGGCCGGGCGTTCGCTGCCCGATGCGCCCGGCGTGGAGCTGATCGACGTGGACGACCGCGGAACGCTGCTCGATGCCTACCGCAGCGCCTGGGTCACGGCCCTGCCCTCATTCGGGGAGGCCTTCGGCCTGGTGCTCGTGGAGTCCATGGCCTGCGGCACGCCGGTGGTGGGGCGGCGAGCCGGCGCCATACCTGAGGTCGTGAACACCGATGCCGTGGGGCGGCTGTTCGAGGGCGGGGAGGCCGAGCTGGCAGCCGCCCTGCTGGAGGCGCTCGATCTGGCGGGCGACCCGGCCACGCCGGGCGCCTGCCGGGCCCTGGCCGAGGGGTTCTCGTCCGAGCGCTGCGCGACCGCCTACGCGAGCCTCTACCAGGACTTGGCGGCTGGGTAACGGTCCGCGGGGAAGGAACTCCGTCCGCCCGAGCGAATCAATGGCGCGTGAAGGCGACCGGAACCGCAGCGCTCACCCTGTCCGCCGAGATTCGTTCGAGGTTCGACGAATTCTCGCGCTCGCAGAAGGATGTGGGCCAATACATCGTGGACCATCTCGACGAGGCCTCGTTCCATACGGCCGAGGAGCTGGCGCGCCGCGCCAACACCTCGAGCTCGACCGTGGTGCGCTTCGCGCAGGCGCTGGGCTTCGAGGGCTTCCCCGAGCTCCAGGCCGCGGCCCGCGACGAGTACCGGCGCGCCCGCGAGGGTGACGACGGCGCCGTCGACGTCCCCAATCCTCCGCTCTTCCCGATCGACCAGACCGGCTTCGAGGCGGCGCTCGCCGCCGACCACGTGAACGTGGAGGAGACCGCTCGCAAGCTCGACCGCGACGAGGTCGAGGCCTCCGTCGAGCTGATCGCGCATGCCGACCGCATCGTTCTCTGCGGCACCGACCAGATGGCTTTCTTCGCCAGCTACCTCCGCCACCTCCTGATGCTGCTCGACCTGCGCTGCGAGGTGGTGGCCAGTCCGAGCCAGGAGGGCCTGGCCAAGCTCGGCAGGATCGACGAGAAGACCGTGCTGGTGGGCTTCTCCGCCGGCCGGCCGCACCCGCTGGTCGTCCGCGCGATGAAGCTCGCCCGCAACCGTCGCGCCGCCACCATCGCGATCGCCGACGCCACGCTGTCCGAAGTTGCCAAGCTCGGCGACCACAAGCTGTTCTACTCGTCCAACAGCCCCGCCTACGTGCGCTCGCACGCGGCCCTGCTCAGCGTCGTCCAGGCGCTGGCCTATGGCATCTACGCCCTGGACGAGCCCGCCTACGCGGATCGCATCAAGGCCTTCCGCCTGAAGTAGTCACACAAAGGCGGACCGTACGACCCCGACCGGCTCCGGCTTGGGGGTACCATCATCGCGATGAAGGAAGAGTCCACTTTCCGCGTCAAGGCCGGCCTGGCTGAGATGCTCAAGGGCGGCGTGATCATGGACGTGGTCACCGCCGACCAGGCGCGCATCGCGGAGTCGGCGGGCGCCGTCGCGGTCATGGCACTCGAGCGGGTCCCCGCGGACATCCGCGCGGCGGGCGGGGTGGCGCGGATGGCCGACCCCACCAAGGTCGAGGAGATCCAGCAGGCCGTGACCATCCCGGTGATGGCCAAGGCCCGGATCGGGCATTTCGTGGAGGCGCAGATCCTGGAGGCGCTCGAGGTCGACTACATCGACGAGTCCGAGGTGCTGACCCCGGCCGACGAGGCCCACCACATCGACAAGTGGGACTTCAAGGTGCCCTTCGTGTGCGGCGCCACCAACCTCGGCGAGGCCCTGCGCCGGATCGCCGAGGGCGCGGCCATGATCCGCAGCAAGGGCGAGGCCGGCACCGGCAACGTGGTGGAGGCCGTGAGGCACATGCGCTCGATCGGTGGGGAGATCCGCAGGCTGGGCTCGCTCGACACCGTCGAGCTGGCCACCGCCGCCAAGGAGCTGCAGGCTCCGCTGGACCTCGTGCGCGAGGTGGCCCAGAAGGGCCGGCTGCCCGTCGTGATGTTCTCGGCCGGCGGCATCGCCACACCCGCGGACGCCGCGCTCATGATGCGCCTGGGAGCGGAAGGTGTGTTCGTGGGCTCGGGCATCTTCAAGGCCGAGGATCCCGAGCGCACCGGCACGGCCATCGTGGAGGCCACCACCCACTTCGAGGACCCGGCGCGAATCGCCGCCGCCTCTCGCGACCTCGGCGAGGCCATGGCGGGTCTGGAGATATCGACGCTCGAGGCCGAGGGCGGTCTGCTGCAGCAGCGCGGCTGGTAGGGCCAGCCGCCCGGCGCCACACGACTTTGGCCCCTCCGCTCATCGGCGTGCTCGCCATCCAGGGCGACTTCGAGGCCCACGTGCGGGTGCTCGAGCGCCTCGGCGCCAAGGCGCGGACGGTGCGGAAGCCCGAGGACCTCCAGGGTCTGCACGGACTGGTCATCCCCGGCGGGGAGTCCACCACGATGACCCTCGGGATCGAGCGTGACGGCCTGGCCGAGCCGCTGCGCGACCTCGTGCGCGCCGGTACTCCGGTGCTCGGCACCTGCGCCGGGCTGATCCTGCTCGATCGCTCCCACCTCGGCCTGCTCGACATCCAGGCCCGGCGCAACGCGTTCGGGCGGCAGGTGCGCAGCTTCGAGGCCGACCTCGACCTGCCCGCGCTTGGCGGCCCCGTGCGCGGGGTGTTCATCCGCGCTCCCTGGGTAGCCGAGCACGGCGAGGGGGTTGAAGTGCTGGCGGAGATCGACGGTCATCCGGTGGCCGTGCGCGAAGGCGAGATGCTCGCCGTGGCGTTCCACCCCGAGATCGAAGGCGAGACGCGCCTGCATGAGTGGCTGCTCCAGCGGGCTCAACTAAGAGAAGGAGGGCAGACAGCGTGAGAGACCAACGCGCGGAGGCACTGGCGCAGATCCTGGTGAGGTACTCGACCAAGGTGAAGCAGGGCGACGTGTGCGTGGTGCAGGGCACCACTGCCGCCGAGCCGCTCGTGCTGGCCGTGTACGAGGAGGTGCTGCGCGCCGGCGGGCTGCCGATCCTGCAGATGTCGCCCGCGGACGCGATGGCCTCGTTCTTCCATCTGGCCTCCGACGCCCAGCTCGACTGGATCCCGCCCACCACCGAGTGGACCAGCGAGAACGCCGACGTGCGGATCGTCGCGATGGCCGACGAGAACGTGCGCGCGCTCTCGCAGGTGGATCCCAAGAAGCAGGCGCGCAACCAGAAGGCTCGCAGCCACCTGATGGAGACTGCGATGCGGCGCTCGGCGGCCGGCGAGCACCGGTGGGCGCTCACGATCTTCCCGACCCAGGCCTACGCCAGCGAGGCGGGCATGTCGCTCACCGAGTACGAGGACTTCTACTACGGGGCGTGCCTGGTCGACGACGCGGATCCGGTCACGGCGTGGGAGCGCCAGTCGTCGGAGGTCAACCGCCTGTCGGAATGGATCGCGGGGAGCCGGGAGGTGCACATCACCGGCCCCGGCACCGACATCAAGCTTGGGGTGGAGGGCCGCACGTGGATCCCATGCGCGGGCACCCACAACATGCCCGACGGGGAGTTCTTCACCGGGCCCGTCGAGGACTCGGTCGACGGGGAGGTGTCCTTTTCCTTCCCGGCGGCCTACGGCGGCCGGGAGGTCTCCGGCGTGCGCTTTCGCTTCGAGGGCGGCAAGGTGGTCGACGCGTCGGCCGAGCGGGGCGAGGACTTCCTGATCGAGACCCTCGACACCGACGAGGGTGCGCGCCGCCTTGGCGAGCTCGGCATCGGCACCAACTACGGCATCTCCACCGGCACCAAGGAGATCCTGCTCGACGAGAAGATCGGCGGCACCGTGCACATGGCGATCGGGGCGAGCTACCCCGAGAGCGGGGGCGAGAACAGCTCCGCCGTGCACTGGGACATGGTGTGCGACCTGCGCCAGGGCGGATTGATCACGGTGGACGGCAAGGAGCTCCAGCGCGACGGGAAGTTCGTGGTCTGACGGGGCATCCCTCAGCGAGAGGCTCGGCCCCGCGTCGACGACGAACGGGAGACGCTGCGGCGGATCGTCGCCTTGCCGCTCGATGATCACCTCGCGGCCGACCTGGATGCCGCTGAGGACCTGGTCGGCGATCCGCGGCGCCCGGGTGAGCGGCTCTCTGCTCGATACGAGCGTGTTGATCGCCGCCACCGCTGCCGCCACCGGCCGGGTGCTTCACACCCTCGACGAGCGTCAGGCGTCACTTGCCCGCTCCGCCGGGGTCTCGGTGGCGTTGGCACGCCATCTGGCGCCGTCCGCGGCGTTACGCTTGTCCCATGTCAGGCCACTCCAAATGGGCGTCGATCAAGCACAAGAAGGCGATCGTCGACCAGCGCCGGGGCAAGGCGTTCACCAAGCTCGTGAGGGCCATCCAGGTGGCCGCGCGGGAGGGTGGGGGAGACGTCGAGGGCAACCCGGCACTCGCCCTCGCCGTTCAGAAGGCCAAGGACGCGAGCATGCCCAAGGACAACATCGAGCGGGCGATCGCGAAGGGCAGCGGCGCTGACCAGGACGGCGCCGCGTTCGAGAGCGTGACCTACGAGGGCTACGGACCCGCGGGGGTGGCGATCCTGGTCGAGACGCTCACCGACAACCGCAACCGCACCGGCTCCGAGGTGCGCTACATGTTCACCAAGAGCGGCGGCAGCCTCGGCGAGCCGGGCTCGGTGGCCTGGATCTTCGAGAAGAAGGGCGAGTTCGTGGTCGACGGCAGCCGCTACTCCGAGGACGACCTGATGGTGGCCATCGACGCCGGTGCCGAGGACCTGGCGCTCGACGACGACGTGTTCGAGATCGTGACCGCCCCCGAGGACTTCACCGCCGTCCGCGACGCTCTCACCGAAGCCGGCGTGGAGCCCGACTCCGCCGAGCTGGTGATGCGCCCCACGACCCGCACACCGGTGGAGGAGTCGGAGGCCGGCAGCCTGATGCGGCTGATCGACTCACTCGAGGAGCACGACGACGTGCAGGCGGTGCACGCCAACTTCGACGTGGACGCAGACGTGCTCGAACGGGTGGCCGGCGCCGCCTGAGCCGGGGAGGCATCCGACCCGAGCCGCAGAATCACCACGATGGTGGTCGTCCTCGGCATCGATCCCGGCACCGCGCATACCGGCTACGGCGTGGTGCTCTCGCGCGGGCGCACGCTCGGGGCCCTCGACGGAGGCGTGATCGAGACCGCCCCCGGCCAGCCGCTCGAGCGGCGGCTGTCGCTGATCCACTCGCAGGTATGTGAGCTGATCGAGGAGCACGAGCCCGAGGCCGTGGCGATCGAGGACCTCTACTTCGGCCAGAACGTGGCCAGCGCACTCGCCGTCGGCCAGGCCCGCGGCGTGGTGCTCCTGGCGGCCGGGCAGGCCGGGTTGCCCTGCTTCTCCTACACCCCCCAGCAGATCAAGCAGTCGGTGTGCGGATCGGGGCGTGCCGCCAAGGACCAGGTCCAGCGGATGGTGGGCGCCCTGCTCACCCTGCCCGAGCCGCCCCGGCCCGACCACGCGGCGGACGCTCTCGCGGTGGCCATCTGCCACGCGAACGGCGCCCCCCTGATGGCGGCCCTGGCCCGATGATCGCGTCCGTGAGGGGCACTGTGCTGATGCGCCGCCCCGGCGAGGTGGTGCTGGAGGCTGGTGGCGTGGGCTACCGGCTGGCCGTCTCGTCCGGCACCCTGGCCTCGATGCCCGCGGCGGGCCAGGAGGCGACGCTGCACTCGCACCTGATCATGCGCGACGACGCGATGCAGCTGTTCGGGTTCGGCTCCGAAGTCGAGCGCGACCTCTTCCTGATGTTGATCGGCGTCCAGAGCGTGGGGCCGAAGGTGGCCCTGGCCGTGCTCTCGGGAGGGATGCCGCGCGAGCTGCTGAGCGCCATCGCCTCGGGTGACTCGGCCCGCTTCCAGGCCGTGCCCGGCATCGGCAAGCGCACCGCCGAGCGGATCATCGTCGAGCTGCGGGAGAAGGTGGCTGGCGCCGTCACCGACGAGATCGTGGTCACGCGCGGGTCCGACGATCCCCGCTCGGTGGCCCGCGAGGGCCTGCTGGGCCTGGGCTTCGCCCCTCTCGAGGTGGACGAGCTGCTCGACGCTGCCGCCGGCGACACGGCCGAAGAGCTGATCGCCGAAGCGCTGAGGGCGGCCAGGTGACGGGCATCCGGACACCGGGAGTCGAGCGGATCCAGACGCCCGTGGCGGTGGCGGCGGAGGACGAGCTCGACCGCTCGCTGCGGCCCAAGCGCCTGGCGGACTTCGTGGGCCAGGACGCCGTCAAGAACCAGCTGGCGGTGTTCATCGAGGCGGCGCGCAACCGCGGCGAAGCGCTCGATCACGTTCTGCTGGCCGGCCCCCCGGGGCTGGGCAAGACCTCGCTGGCGCAGATCGTGGCCAACGAGCTCGAGGCTGAGTTCGTGTCCACCGCCGGGCCCGCGCTGGAGCGCAAGGGTGACGTGGCCTCCTATCTGTCCTCGCTCGCGCCACGGTCCGTGTTCTTCGTCGACGAGATCCACCGCCTGCCGCGCGCGCTCGAGGAGACCTTCTATCCCGCGATGGAGGACCGCCGCCTGCCGATCACCGTCGGCCAGGGCGCCGGCGCGCGGGTGGTCAGCCTCGACCTCCCCGAGTTCACGCTGATAGGCGCAACCACCCGCGCGGGGCTGCTCACCACCCCGCTGCGCGATCGCTTCGGGGTGACCCATCGCCTGGAGCTGTACGGGCCCGAGGAGCTGGGGCGGATCGTGCGCCGCTCGGCGGGGATTCTGGGAGTGGAGATCGACGCGGAGGGAGCGGAGACGATCGCCTCGCGCTCGCGCGGCACCCCGCGCGTGGCCAACCGGCTGCTCAAGCGGGTCCGGGACTTCGCCGAGGTGCGGGGGGCAGGCCAGATCGACGCCGGCGTAGCGGCCGAGGCACTCGACCTCCTGCAGGTCGACGCCCTGGGCCTCGACCGCCTCGACCGCGAGATCCTGCGCGCGATCTGTGAGAAGTTCGGCGGCGGACCGGTGGGCCTCTCCACCCTCGCCGTCGCCGTTGGCGAGGAGCAGGACACCGTCGAGGACGTGTACGAGCCCTACCTGCTCCAGCAGGGAATGATCATGCGCACCCAGCGGGGCCGCGTGGCTACCCCGGCGGCATTCACGCACCTGGGGCTCGAGCCCCCGCGCGGCGTCGAGCGGCTGTTCTAGGGAACGAGAGCGTCAGCGCACGCGGCGCAGGTCGCGCGCCAGCACCTTCAGAGACACACGCGGCCGCGCCACCGCCACGAAGGCCACTCGCCGTGACCGGATAGACGCGATCAGGGTGCGGCGCTTCTGCCGCATCACCAGCAGCGTCGATCCGTCCTTGCGCCGCCGAACCCGCTCCCCCCGCATGGCACGCCGCGCGCTGCGCGCGGAGCGCCCGGGGGCCAGGCCGCGGGCAGTCCTGAAGGCGGGGTGGTCGGACTTCACGATCACCGCACGCCGGCGCGGGCCCAGTCCGAGGAAGCCGGCCGCCAGCGTGCCGCCGCCGTCGAGGCAGTAGCGCATCGCTGTCGGGCTCTCGGAGGTGGGGGCTCCGAGCGCTCGGCGCACCGCGCCGCGGCGCGCCCTTACCGACACCCCGCCGATCCCGCGTGCCACCCGTCCACCGGCCAGGCGGCACCGCTGAGCCGCCCCGGCCTTCAGTACACGCCCTTGCTCTTGGCCACCTCGACGCAGCGGGGCTCGACCTCGACCTGCCCGCTCGCGGCGCGCACGCCGCCGCGGCCCTCGCCGAAGAAGGGCCGGTACTCGGCCGGGAAGCCGGGCACCGAGGTGGGGTCGCCCGTCTGTCCCGCGAGGCGAAAGTCGGTCACGTACGCGCCGCCTTCGCCGCGCGCCTTGTCGAACCAGTAGCGGCCCTCGAAGTTGTAGGTCTCGGTGGCCGCGTCGTCCTGCACGATCGACCCGGTCCAGTGGTCGGACTGGAAGTAGAAGCACTTGTCCGAGGCCGCCGCCACCCGCGCCGGCTCCTGGGCGAGGAACTCGACCACGCCGAGCCGGTTCACGTTCTGGCTCGTCTTCTCGAAGCGCACGCAGAACGGGTCGGCTTCGGGGTCGGGATACGCCGTACCGAAGCCGACGTCCTGGATGGTGCAGACGAAGGGATTCGAGCCGTCGTAGCCCTCGACGGGCTCGGCGGCGGACGGGGCCTGAAGCGCCCAGCGCGAGGCAGGCCACGAACACCGTCGCTCCCTGCAGCAGGCGCATGGGTCGAGCGAGGATACTGCCTGCATGGATCGCGCCCGAGGTGACGAGCCTCCGCGCTGCGGGCCCGTGATCGCAGAGCTCTCACGGCGCGACTTCCTCGGCCGCGCGACGGCGCTCGGCGCCGGCGCGCTCGTGCTCGGCGCGCTGCCCACGGCGCAGCGTCTACTCGCCGCCGACCCGGCCGCTGCGGCGGTGCCGGTCGACGGCGCGCTGCTGCAGGCCTTCGCCGACACGATCATTCCGGGACGCAAGGCGGCTCGCACGGATCTCGGCGACGAGATCCACCCGCAGGCGATAGCCGGGGTGGACCCCGAGCCCGGTGCCGTGGAGGCGGACGCCCTGCGCATGCTGCAGAGCCCGCTGCTCGGGTTCGGCGTGCTGGCCCCCGCCTTCCTTGCCGATCTGTCCGTCCGCGCGCTCGCCCAGGGCGGCCTGTTCCTCGACCTGGGCTTCGACCAGCGGGTGGCCGCCGTGCTCGGCGGGCTCGACTTCGACAACCCGGACCGCGTGCTCTACGAGGCCGCCGCGGCCCTGCCGTTCGTGGCCTTCTGCGCCGCCGGCGCGCAGCCCAATGCGACCAGCCGCACGGCCTCCGGTCTGCGCGTGATGGGCCATCCCGGCACCGCGCCCAACGGCTACCGCAGCTTCAGCTACCGCCGCAGGCTCGCCCGCGGGCGCACCAAGAAGGGCAACCTCCGCTAGACATGGCCGAGCGCGTCGACGTATGCATCGTGGGCTCGGGCTTCGGCGGAGCGATATCGGCATGGCGGCTGGCTGAGCTCTACCGCGCGGCCGGCACCGACCCCAAGCGGATCCTGGTGCTCGAACGGGGCCGGCGCTTCAAGCACACCGACTTCCGCCAGTCGATGGATGTGGAGCACCTGTCGGACGTCTACAACCTGATCCAGTCCACGGGCGGCAGCGGGGCTCAGATGGTGGTGGCCAACGGGGTCGGCGGCGGCTCCAATCTCTACCTGGCCGCCTCGCTGCGCGCCCCCACCGAGACCTTCGAGCGCCGTGACCGTCACCCCGACGACGGCCCGGACCGGCGGATGTGGCCGCGTGCCCTCTCCCGCAAGACGCTCGACCGGTTCTACCTGCGCGCGGAGCAGGGACTGCGCGTGCGCCAGCCGTCGTGGAACGAGGTGTCGAAGTCCGGCGGGCTGTGGGCCGCCACCCTCGACGCGGCCGGGCACACCTGCGACAGGGTGCCGCTGGCGATCGACTTCGGGCGCTGCGTGGACGCGAAGTGGTGTCACACGGGCTGCATCTTCGGCGCCAAGAACGCCGTGACCACGAACTACCTCGCCTCGGCGGAGAGGGCAGGGGCGAGGGTGCGGCCCAACCGGCAGGTCGAGCAGGTGCGTCGTTCGGAGGCCAACGCGGATGGCTACCGCTACGTGGTGAGCGCATCTGTGATGGACAACGAGGGCCCGGACCCCAGCCGCCAGCCAGCCGGCAGCGAGGAGATCGAGTGCAAGGTGCTGATCCTTGCCGCGGGGGCCATGGGCACGCCGCCGATCCTGATGCGCTCGGCCTCGGCCCTGCCCAGCCTGTCGGAGCACGTGGGCCGCCATCTGGGCGTGAACGGGGACCACGTGGCGGCGCTCGAATACGACCCGCGCAAGGTGCGCTCGCTGCTGGGCCTGCCTCGCTACGGGCAGTTCCACAAGGGCAAGCCGATCACCACCATGAGCTACGACTTCTACGCCGGGCGGCGCGCCCACCGCTTCGACGGCACCCGCTTCACCCTCCAGGAGATCTTCCTGTCGAGCCTCACGGCCTTCCTCTATGACGACGGCCGGGCGCCCGGCGGCGAGCCGTCGTTCTGGGGACTGCAGAAGAAGCGCTCGGTGTCGGAGTGGAGCAACCGCATCGAGCTGCTCGCGATGGTCGAGGACACGATGGACGGGCGCTTCGACTTCGTCTCGCCCCAGGGGGGAGGAGTGCGACCCAACGCGGGTCCGCTGGTGGTGGGCCCCTTCAGCTACCAGCTCTCGGAGCAGTCGCTGCGGGTGCGCGAGCTGGCGGACCGCGCGATGGCACAGGTGGGAGAGCGGCGCGGCCTCGCCCGCTTCCTCAAGCTCACCGAGACTCGCGGCGCGTACGCCGCCCACCCGCTCGGGGGCGCGCGGATGGCCGATTCCCATGAGCTCGGAGTGGTGGACGACCGCTGCGAGGCATTCGGCAACGAGGGGCTGTTCTGCATGGACTCCTCCGTGATCCCCACGTCGCTGGGGGTGAACCCCTCGCTTACGATCGCCGCGGTGTGCGAGCGCGCCGCCGCCCACCTCACCGGGCGCGGATCCGACCTCGGCCTGCCCGCCCGGCCGAAGGGCTTCCGGCACCGCGTGCCCGCGTCGTGGTGGGCGAGCGGGTTATGCCGAAGCGGCCTCGGAAGCGCCGAAAGCGCCGGCGGTCCGCTGGCGCTCGGCAGAGCACGTCCCGCCGCTAGTCTCAGAAGGGTGCCCAACTTCATCTGCCCGAGCTGTGGCGACCGCAGCATGGGCACCGAGCGAACGGCCGGGTTCGCCAACCGCGCGCGCGGCTGCAAGAAGTGCGGCTTCGGCTTCCTGTTCGAGCTGCTCGACGACTACTACCCGGCCCCCAACGCCGCGTTCTTCCTCTGCGACCAGCAGGCCCGGCTGATCGGCGCCGGCCGTGGGGCGCGAGAGCTCACCGGCCTCGGGCGATCTGGACGTGATCGGGCGGCCGGTTCACGAGGTGCTCGGACTGCAGTTCGAAAGGGGCGACGACCACATAGGCACCGCCCTCGAGTGGGGCGTTAGGGTGCTCGACAAGCCGGTGACCGTGCACGCCGAAGGAGACCGGCCCGAGCCGGCGAAGGCGGACATCTTCCCTGCTTACGACGACGACGGCGGGCTGTTGCTGGTTCTCACCCCCCGCTGACGCGCCGCGGCCACCGCATGACCTCCAAGAACCGCAACTTCTCGATCATCGCGCTCGTGCTGGTGCTGCTCGGGCTGTCGGCGCTCGCTGATCGCCACCAAGGAGACGGTGCTCGGGCTCGACCTGCGCGGCGGCGTGGAGCTGGTGTACGAGGGAGTCCCGACCCCCAACTCGCCGGAGATCACCCCCGAGGCGATCGACGACGCGATCGAGACGATCCGCAAGCGCACCGACTCCCTCGGCGTCTCCGAGCCCGAGATCCAGCGCGCCGGCAGCGACCAGATCTCGATCGGACTGCCCAACGTCGACAACGCCGATCGCGCGATCGAGCAGGTGGGCACCACCGCCAAGCTCCAGTTCTACGAC
The DNA here is from genome assembly GCA_963825475.1 of uncultured Thermoleophilaceae bacterium. GTDB lineage: Bacteria > Actinomycetota > Thermoleophilia > Solirubrobacterales > Thermoleophilaceae > JAAYBF01. The sequence goes on from CAWGTC010000001.1 coordinate 275,045, forward strand.
TGGGAGCCCAACGTGCTGGGCGACCGGGGCCCCGACACGCCGTTCACGCGGCTCGCAAGTCGCTCTTCGACGCCGTCGAGCTGGCCTCGAAGTCCAAGCCCAAGGCGGAGGCCACGGACATCCCGCCAGGCGGTGCCGAGAGCCGAGATCGAGCAGCGCTTCGGCGGCGACGAGGGCCAGATTCGCGAGTACTACGACGGGGGCAACGACTCCTCGAACGCGAAGTTCTACCTCTTCGGTCCCGACGACCGGGCGATCGCCGGCCCCGACCGCAGCTGCGCGGACCTGCTGGCCGACTTCGAGGGCGATCGAGGGTCCCGCGAGGACCGAGAAGCAGATCCCGAAGGACAGCTCATGCAAGGAGGAGCTTGCGGCGATCCCGGTCGGCACGCGGAGTCGGATGCCGACCAGAGCAGCAGGCGCGACTCCGGTCCGCCCGCGGGGAGCCAGGTGCGCGAGGTGCCCAAGGGCATCGTGGTGATCGAGGCCGAGCCCGCCGAGAACCAGCCGGACACGGTGAACAACTACTACGTGCTGGAGGACGACACCGAGCTGTCGGGCTCGGACATCAAGAACCCCGAGCAGAACTCCGACCAGCAGACCCAGGAACCCATCGTGACGATGGAGTTCAACGACGACGGGCGCGAGGCATTCGCCGCGGTGACCAAGCGGATAGCGCAGCGCGGCGCCGAGGTGCTCCTGCCCCCTGGCGCCTCCGAGGACCAGCGCCAGGGCGCGCTCCAGCGCTTCGCGATCACCCTGGACAACCAGATCGTCTCGCTGGCCACGATCGACTTCCGCGAGAACCCCGAGGGCATCGACGGCCGCACCGGGGCGCAGATCAACGGCATCGGGAGCCTGCAGGAGACCCAGGACCTGGCCGAGAGCCTGCGCATCGGCGCGCTCGAGATCGACCTCAAGCTGATCTCCCAGACGCAGGTCTCGGCAACGCTGGGCCAGCAGGCGCTCGACCAGGGCCTGCTGGCGGGGGCGCGTGGGCCTGCTGCTCACGGTGCTCTTCCTGCTGGTCTTCTACCGGGTGCTCGGCGGGGTGGCCGCGCTGGCGCTCGTGATCTACGCGGTGATGCTGTTCGCCCTGGTCAAGCTGATCCCGATCACGCTCACGCTGCCGGGCATCGCGGGCCTGATCCTCACGCTGGGCATCGCCGCCGACGCCAACATCGTGATCTTCGAGCGGATCAAGGAGGAGGCGAGAGCCGGGAGATCGATCCCCGCCTCGATCGCGGGCGGCTACGCCAAGGCGCTGCGCACGATCATCGACGCCAACGTCGTGACCATCGGCGTCGCGTTCATCCTCTTCACCCTCGCCACCTCGAGCGTGAAGGGCTTCGCGTTCACACTCGGCGTGGGCACGATCATGTCGCTGTTCACGGCCGTGCTCGCCACCTCGGCGATCCTCGGCGCGATGAGCCGCACGCGCGTGATCGGGTCGCGGTTCGCGATCGGCGCGCGGGAGCGGGCGGGATGGAAGTTCGACTTCATCGGCCGCTCGAAGTACTTCTTCTCGGCGTCGGGCGTGATCCTGGTGGCGGGCGCGCTGGCCATCGCCGGACTGGGGATCACCTTCGGCATCGACTTCGAGTCGGGCACACGGATCAAGACTCCGATCCAGCAGCAGGCCAGCGTCGACGACGTGCGCGACACGCTGTCGCCGCTGGGCTACGCGGACGCCAAGATCCAGGAGGTGGAGGAGCCCGAGCTGGGCGAGACCGTCTACCAGATCGCCACCTCCACGCTCAGCAGCCCGGAGGTGATCGAGGTCCGGGAGGCGCTCGACGCGGATTACGGGGTCGACAACGCCGACTTCACCGTGAACTCGGTGGGCCCGACGTTCGGCGCACAGATCGCGCGCACGGCGCTGATCGCGATCCTCGCGTCGCTGCTGCTGATCTCGATCTACATCGCGCTGCGCTTCGAGGCCAAGTTCGCGGTGCCTGTGCTGATCGCCGTCGCCCACGACATCCTCATCACGGGGGGCGTCTACGCCCTCGTCGGCCGGGAGGTGACCACGTCGACAGTCGCGGCGCTGCTCACCATCCTGGGCTACTCGCTCTATGACACGATCATCGTGTTCGACCGCATCAGGGAGAACGTGCCGCGCATGCCGCGCGCCACCTTCTCGCAGATCGTGAACCGGTCGATGTCGGAGGTGTTCACGCGATCGCTTGCCACCAGCTTCTCGACGCTGATGCCGGTGTCCGCGCTCATGCTCTTCGGCGGCGAGACGCTGCGCGACTTCGCTTTCGCGCTGCTCGTGGGCATCGCCTCCGGGGCCTATTCGTCGATCTTCATCGCTTCGCCCGTGCTCACCCTGTGGAAGGAGCGCGAGCCGGTATACGTGCGCCGGCGCAAGCTCGTGATGGCCGACAACGGCGGCATCGTGCCGCCCTTCGCCAGCGGCACGATCGGCGACGAGCCGGGTGAGGAGGCAGCCGCTTCCCCGCCCGTGCCCAAGCGCCGGCGCCGCGCCGCCGGGGCTCCGCCGCGACCGGCGGCCGCAGGGGCGCCGAGCGCCGCACCCGCACCCGCGCCGCCCGCTCCGGAGCCCAAGGTCTCCCCCTCCGCGAAGCCGGACGGAGACGGCGGTGCGCCCGAGCCGGCTCCCTCTAGCTCAGGCTCGAGCGTGAGCAGCACAGGCGGCGCCGGCGGCGACAAGGCCAAGCCCAAGCGCGGCTCGGTCAGCCGCGGCCGCAAGAAGCACGGGAGGCGATGACATGAGCATGGTGGTGTGGGCGATGATGGGCATCGCCATCTGGCATTTCGCGGTGTTCGTGCCGGATCGCTTCTGGGGCGGGATCGTGGGCGCGTTCCTGGCGTCGACCGCCGGTGCGGTCGTGTTCGGGCTTGCGGTGGCCGGGGTGAGCATCCCCGGGAGCAACGACACGGGACTCGAGCAGGCGCTGATCGCCGTCCCGGGCGCCGTGCTGGGACTCGCGGCCTCGTGGTTCTACGGCTCGCGCATCGAGGGCGACCAGCACCGCCCCGAAGTGCTGTAGCGATCAGCGTCGCCGGCGACGCGATCCGCGCTTGCGCTGTACCAGTGCGCGGGCGGCCATGGAGGCGATGGCCGAGGCGGCAATGCCTGCGGCACCGCCGACGCGCCGGCGGATCGGTGGGGGTGATGCCTTCGTCCGAGTCGGCAAGGTGGGAGGCGGAGGCGGCGGCGGTTGGACGCTCTCGCTTTGGGACTCGGGGTCGGGCTTGGGCTGGGGTGCGAGGTCCCGCGCCCAGGGGGCGGGTGTGAGCCACTCCGCCGAGTAGGGATCGTCCTGCGCCACCAACGGGCGACGGGAGCGCAGGCGAACGAAGGCTCCGGCCAGAACGACCAGCGCCAGTCCGGCGATCAGGAAGAAAAGCGCGGACAGGCCGTCGTTCGTGTCGGCGGCGACGCGCGCCGCCACGCCCGCCTCGCCGGCCCCGGGGTCCGTCCCCGAGGCGCTGTCCTCGCTCGAGACTATGTCCCCGAGCACCGCCCCGGCGCCATCGGCAGCGGCCGCGGAATCCGAGGAGAGAGAGGCCAGTTGCGTCAGTTCCGGCATGGGGGCTGCCAGAGCGAGCGGCAGCAGCGGCGGGATCGATCCGAACGAGCCGGGGGCGCCGGCCAGCCCGCAGCCGCCGGAGCCCACCCTTCCACGCAGGGTGACGAGCCCGCGAGACTCCGCCCGCGCCACGCTGTCCACGGGCACGTCGAGCGTCTGCGCCACTACACGGCGCGACTGCGGCGACCGGCCATCGACGCCGGCGCGCAGCTCGAGCACCTGCTGCTGGAACCCGGTGAGGGAGGAGAGGCAGCCGCGGTTCTCCCGCACGGACCGGCGCAGCCGCCGCTCGGCGATCCGGCGCCGCTCGGCGCGGCGACCTCCGCGCGTCCGCGACCCGCGCCGCTGCGAGCCGGTGTCGCCCGTTTCGCCCGTGCCTGCGCTCCCGCCGGAGTCACCCTGCGACGGGTCCGAGCCGACGGTCTCTCCACTTCCCACCGGATCCACCCGTGCGCTCGACGGCGCCCGGCACGGAGGGAGCCGACGGCGCTCCCGGAACCTGAGGTACGGCGGGCACCTGCACCGGAGGCGGTGAGGGCGCGACGGGCAGCTGCGGTGTGGGCGGCAGCTGCGGCACGGAGGGCAGCTGCGGCACGGAGGGCAGCTGCGGGGGCGGCTGGAGTGGGGGGGTGGGAGGCAGCGTGGACAGCTTGACCTCGGCGGGAGCGGTGGACGCCATGCACAGCAAAACCGCGGCAACCGTCGCGCCGGCGAGTGTTCCGCGTCCTTTCGTGCCGATGTCCATTCGAGCCTCCTGCTCTCCGGAGTGCCCCGGAGGGGGCTACCTCACCGTAGTACCAGGACTTCTTGCCCGCAATACCCGGGTTTTACACGCGCGCGGGGCGCAGCCGCCCGTTCCGTCCCCTTCACCGAGCAGGATGCCCAAGGTGAAGCTGACCTCCAGATGGACGTGCGAGCCCTACGACGTGGCGGTTGCCGCGCGGCTCACCGACGAACTGGGTGTGAGCCCGGCGGCGGCGGCGATCCTCACGCGCCGCGGGTACGGCGAGTCGGTCGCGGCCCGCACGTTCCTCCGCGCCGCAGAGCGCTCGGACCCGTTCGACCTGTTCGGCGTGGAGGGCGCCTGCGAGGCGATCCTGCGCCACGTGCGCGCCGGCACCCGGGTGGGGGTGTTCGGCGACTACGACGTCGACGGCGTCTGCTCCACCGCGATGATGGTGCGCACGCTGCGAGCGCTCGGCGCGGACCCCGTATGGCGGCTGCCCAGCCGCGACGAGGGCTACGGGCTGTCGAGCGCGGCGGTACGTGAGCTTGCGGGCGCCGGCGCCAAGCTGCTCGTGACCGTGGACTGCGGCGTGGGGGCTCTGGAGGAGATCGCAGTGGCGCGCGAGTGCGGGATGGAGGTCGTGATCACCGACCACCACCGGCCGTCCGAGACGCTGCCCGACTGCCCGGTCGTGCACCCCGGCCTGGGCCCCGGCCCCAACTCCGAGCTCTGTGCCGCCGGCGTCGTGCTCAAGCTCTCCGAGGCGCTGCGCGAGCGCGCCGGCCTCGACCCCGCCGGGGCCGAAGAGGACATCGACCTGGCCGGCCTGGCCACGGTGTGCGACATGGTGCCCCTCCAGGGTGAGAACCGCCGGATCGCCCGCCAGGGAATCGAGGCGCTCGCTCGCACCCGCCGTCCGGGGCTGCGGGCGCTGATGCGCGTGGCGGGCATCGAGCCCGGCGACGTGGACGTGCGGGCCGCGGGCTTTCGGCTGGGGCCGCGGATCAACGCCGCGGGCCGGCTGCAGCGCGCCGACGCCGCGCTCGAGCTGCTGCTCACCGAGGACCCCGACCGCGCCGAGGAGGTGGCCCGCGAGCTCGACCTGCTCAACCGCGACCGTCAGGAGACCGAGCAGCGGATCGTGTCCGCCGCCGACGCCGCCTGCGCCGACCAGCTGCACGCCGCGGCGATCGTGGTGGCGGGGGAGGGCTGGCATCCGGGCGTGGTGGGCATCGTGGCCTCGCGCCTGGTGGAGCGCCACCGCCGGCCGTGCGTGGTGATCGCCCTCGAGGGCGCCGGCGGGCGCGGCTCGGGGCGCTCGATCGCACCGTATGACCTGCACGCCGGCATCGCGGCGGGGCAGGATCACCTTCTCGGCTTCGGGGGGCACCGGATGGCTGCGGGGTTGCAGATCGAGGTCGATCGCGTACCAGACTTCCGCGCCGCACTCGCGGCTCACGCCGGCGAGCGGCTGTCACCGGCCGACCTCATCGCCGTGCAGCAGGTCGACGCCGTCCTCGGCGGCGATGCCATGACGCTCGAGCTGGCGGAGGAGCTCGAGCGCCTCGGGCCCCTTCGGCGCCGGTAACCCCGCTCCGGCTCTGCTGGTGCCCGGCGCCCGCGTCGAGCACGTGACCGCAATGGGGGAGGAGCGCGCCCATGCCCGCTTCAGCCTCGTCGCGGGCGGGGCGCGGGCAAGGGGCGTGGCCTTCCGCACGTCGCAGCGCTCGCTGGCGGCCTGCGGGGCGCAGCCCCACGACGTGGCCGTCAGCCTCGAGCGCAACTGCTGGAACGGGCGGGTCGAGCCGCGGGTGGTGATGCGCTCGCTGTCACCCACCCGGCCGGGCACCCTGCTCGATGTCGGCGCCAGGCCCTTCTGGGACGAGCTCGAGTCCGAGCTGGCTCTCGATGCCGCGCTGTGGTGGCCGGCGCCGTCCCACGCGCGCGGCCAGACCCGCACGGTGCGCGACCGCCGCGGCGAGGGCTTTGCCGGGCTGGCCGGCGACCTGCTCACCAGCGGCGAGCCGGTGCTGGTGGTGGTGGCCGATGTGGACCGTCGCCGCGGCTCGCTCGAGGCGCTGGTGGCCGGCATGGCGCCCGGAGGGCTCGGGGCGGTGTCCTGGGCCGCGCTCGGCGCGAACCCCGGCGTGGCCGCGGCCTACAGCCATCTGCTGGCGCTGGACCCCCCGCCGGCTCAGGAGGGCGTGGCCCTGCTCGCCGAGGCTCCCGGCCGCGGGCTGGCGCACCTGGCCTGGGGCGAGCCCGAGTGTGCCTTCACCGCGGCCCACTGGCGCGCGCAGCTGGCCGTGCGGCCTGGGCTCACCGAGTTGTGGCGCGCGCTCGACGGGAGGTCGCTGGAGGGCGATGCTCTGGAGTCCGGGCTGCGAGGCAGCGGCGCCTACCCGCGGTCGGGGGCGCTGGGCGGGCGGCTGTTGAGGGTGCTCTCGAGCTCGCCCTGGTCGAGGTCGACGTGGCCGAGCGCCTGTGCCGCGCTCTGCCCGGGGCGAAAACGGACCTGGAGCGCTCGGCCGCACACCGCGCCTACTGCGCCCGGATGGCGGCGGCGGAGCGGTTTCTGGCCGGTGCCGCCGCAGCCGGCCCGCCGGTCCGGGCGGCTCAGGCGGGCTGAGTTCGCGTCTACACTCAGAGGATGGCCAAGGTGCCTCGATCGGGACGTAGCGGCGCGGCAGACGGAACCGAGAAAAAGCCTAAGCCCTCCCGTAGGCGGGGGAGGGGCAAGGCCGCCGCCGCCACCGCCGTCGCCGAGCCGGACTTCACCCACAAGCCGGTCGACGGCGTCGTGACCGGCCCCCCACGCAAGCCCCCGGCGGTCAGCGGGCCCCAACTGAGCGACGCCCAGCGCACCCTGCTCGGCGACCTGTTCGCCGTGGTCGAGGAGCACTCGTCGGAAACCGCCGAGGACATCGACCGCAAGCTGGTCCAGCACGCGTTCGGCTTCGCCTGTGAGCGCCACGCCGATCAGCGCCGCGCGTCGGGGGAGGACTTCATCGTGCACCCGGTCGGGGTCGCCAAGGTCTGCGCGGGCATGCGCCTGGACACGGCCACGCTCTGCGCCGCCCTGCTCCACGACACGGTGGAGGACACCAGTGCCTCGCTCGACGAGGTAAGGGCCAGCTTCGGCGACGAGGTGGCCGTGCTCGTGGACGGCGTGACCAAGCTCACCGGCATCACCTTCCAGAGCCGCGACGACCGCCAGGCCGAGAACTACCGCAAGATGATGGTGGCGATGGCCGCGGACATCCGCGTCATCCTGATCAAGCTCGCCGATCGCCTGCACAACATGCGCACGATCGAGGCGATGCCCAAGCAGAAGCAGCAGGACAAGGCCCGCGAGACGCTCGAGATCTTCGCCCCGCTGGCCCACCGGCTCGGCATCCACGCAATCAAGTGGGAGCTGGAGGACCTGGCCTTCGCCACGCTGCACCCACGCAAGTTCGCCGAGATCAAGGGGCTCGTGAACCAGCAGCGCGAGGAGCGCGAGGGCTACGTGGCCCGTGCCGGCGAGTACCTGCACAAGGAGCTGGAGGCGGTGGGGATCGACGGCCAGATCTCGGGCCGCGCCAAGCACTTCTATTCGATCTACTGGAAGATGACCAAGAAGGACCGCGAGTTCAACGAGATCTACGACCTCACCGCCATGCGGGTGCTCGTGCACTCGGTGAAGGACTGCTACGGCGCCATCGGAGTGATCCATTCGCTGTGGAAGCCGCTGCCCGGGCGCTTCAAGGACTTCGTGGCGATGCCAAAGTTCAACATGTACCAGGCGCTGCACACCACGGTGATCGGGCCCGAGGGCAGGCCGCTGGAGATCCAGATCCGCACCCAGGAGATGCACGACACCGCCGAGTACGGGATCGCCGCGCACTGGGTCTACAAGGACGGCCAGCGGCGCCCCGAGGATCGGGTGGAGTGGCTCAAGCACCTCGTGGACTGGCAGAAGGAGCTACAGGATCCCCAGGAGTTCGCACAGACGCTGAAGGCCGACCTTTTCGAGGATGAGGTGTTCGTGTTCACCCCCAAGGGGGAGGTCAAGTCCCTGGCGGCCGGCGCCACGCCTCTCGATTTCGCCTACTCGATCCACACCGACGTCGGGCATCGCTGCGTGGGCGCCAAGGTGAACGGCAAGATCGTGCCGCTGCAGTACGAGCTGCAGTCCGGTGACATCTGCGAGGTGCTCACCTCCAAGAAGGAGCGCGGCCCCTCGCGCGACTGGCTGTCGCTGGCCAAGACCACCCGCGCGCAGTCGAAGATCCGGGCCTGGTTCAAGGCCGAGCGCCGCGAGGACTCCGAGCGCACCGGGCGCGAGCTGCTGCAGGAGTCGCTCAAACGCCAGGGCCTTCCGGCCCAGAAGGTGTCCGGCTCGCCGCTGCTGGCCGATGTGATCCGCGAGATCGGCTTCCGCAAGGCCGACGACTTCTACATCGCGCTGGGCCAGTCCAAGGTTTCGGCCAAGGTAGTGACCCAGAAGGTGATGCAGCGTTTGCGCGAGGGCGAGTCCGCGGTGGAGTCGAGTGGGGCGGCCGCGACGCTCGAGCAGCGCAAGGAGAGCCCCAAGCCCACCGGCGCAGCGTCTTCGTACGGAATCTCCGTGGACGGCATCGACGACGTGATGCTGCGGCTGGCCAAGTGCTGCCGTCCGGTGCCCGGCGACCCGATCGTGGGCTACATCTCGCTCGGCAAGGGCATCACGATCCACCACGAGTCGTGCTCGAACGTGGCGGCGCTGATGAAGAATCCCGAGCGCTTCACGAAGGTCGACTGGGACGGCGAGGGCACCAGCTCCTCCTTCCGCGTGGAGATCGAGATCGACGGTTGGGACCGCACCCGCATGCTCGAGGACCTGTCGCGCTGCTTCGCCGAGACCGGCATCAACATCCTCGAGGCCAAGTGCACCGTGGTGCACCCGATGGTGAAGAACCGCTTCGTGGTCGAGGTGGGGGACACTCAGGCGCTGAAGATCTGCATTCAGCGGCTGCGCAACATCGAGTCGGTCTTCGACGCGTATCGCGTCACGCCTACGGGTTAGGACGCGCTCGGCCTGTCCATGATCGCCCTGGTGCCGTCGACCATCGAGTAGCAGGTCCCAGGGAAGCCGCCCTTAGACTGCCCGCCATGCGCATCGGAATCGTCGGCTTGGGCTACGTCGGACTGCCGTTGTCCGTGGCGTTCGCGGATGCGGGCCATGACGTGGTGGGTATCGATACCGACCAGCGTCGGGTCGCCGCGCTATCGGCCGGAGAGAGCTACATCGAGGACGTCGCTTCCGATCGGCTGGCAGCGGTCGGCGACCGCTTTCAAGCTTCGACGCGGTACGCGGATCTGGCGCAGTGCGAGGCGGTCATTATGGCGGTCCCAACCCCGCTGACCCGCAATCGGGAGCCGGATCTCGGGCCGCTTGTGGCTTCGGGGCAGGCCTTGGCGTCCGTCCTTCAGCAGGGCCAGCTGGTGGTGCTCGAATCCACCACCTATCCCGGGACCACGCGCGAGCGACTCGCTCCGTTGCTGGAGGAGTCCGGCCTGGCGGCGGGCCGGGAGTTCAACCTGGCCTTCTCGCCGGAGCGGATCGATCCGGGCAGGACGGACTTCACGCTGCGCAACACGCCCAAGGTCGTGGGGGGGCTCACGAGCGAATGCCTGGAGCGGGCCGTCGCGCTGTATGAGGAGGTGTGCGACGAGGTCATCCGGGTGGGCACGCCGGAGGTGGCCGAGCTGACGAAGCTGCTGGAGAACGTGTTCCGGTCGGTCAACATCGCCTTGGTCAACGAGCTGGCGATGCTCTGCGACCGCATGCAGATCGACGTGTGGGAGGTCGTCGAGGCGGCGGCCACCAAGCCGTACGGCTTCATGTCCTTCAAGCCGGGGCCGGGGATGGGCGGGCACTGCCTACCAGTCGATCCCTTCTATCTGGCCTGGCGGGCGCGCGAGTTCGGCCAGCCCACTGAGTTCGTCGAGCTGGCGGGAGAGGTCAACCAGGCCATGCCCTACTTCTGCGCGGAGAAGATCGCCCACGCGCTCAACGATCGCGAGAAGTCCGTGAAGGGCTCGCGGATCGCGATCCTCGGGGTGTCCTACAAGCCGGGGGTGGGCGACATGCGCGAGTCGCCTTCGATCAAGATCATGCGGCTCTTGAGCGAGCGCGGGGCGGAGCTTGTCTACCACGACGAGTTCGTCGCCGAGCTGCCGGACTTCGGGCTGCGCTCCGAGCCGCTCGCGGACGTGCTGGAGAATGCCGACGCCGCCGCGATCCTCACCGCTCACCCCGGCCTCGACATTGAAGAAGTGGTCCGGTCGGCAGCCCTCGTCGTCGACTTCCGCGGCGTTACGCGCGGCACCGAAGCCCCCAATCTGATCCGCCTCTAGTAGTGGGCGTCCTGAAGGGGCGCGCGCAAGCACGCCGGTTCGATCCCGGGCGGTGAATCCACGGCATGGGCGTGCGTGAAGCGGGACCGTGATCGCACTAGGATCGCGTCATTCGACTCCGCGAGTGCCCATGAGCACGTCAGCCGGCGATCGGGTCCCCGCGGTCACGCCGCCGAGCTGAGGGTGCTCGATGCTTGACGATGCCCGGCATGTGGAGGCAGGTAGGGAGCTGCAAGCGGACGTCTGCGTCGTAGGCACCGGCGCCGCGGGGGTGACCACCGCGCTCGAGCTGGAGCGGGCGGGACTCGACGTTCTCCTTCTGGAGGCCGGCGGTCGCCGTATGGATGACGACGCCCACGACGCGAGCCGCGGGTATGTCGCCGACGACGGCGGCCACGATCCCCTCGAGCTCATCAGGCAGCGACGGCTTGGAGGCACAACCACCCAGTGGGGCGGACGCTGCTCTCCGCTGGACGAGTTGGACTTCGCCCGCCGCTCCTGGGTGCCCCACAGCGGATGGCCAATAGGCCTGGACGACATCTTGCCGTATTACCGCCGCGCCCACCACTACCTGCGGCTCGGCGAGTGGGCATACCTTTCGAGGGAGGCGCTGCCGGACTCCCGGCCCTTCCTGGCCGGCGAGTCCGACGCCGTGCTTGACGACTCCCGCGTATGGCGCTTCAGCCCGCCCGTCAACTTCTGGCGCGAGTACGGCCGGCGGCTGCGGCAGAGCCGCATGGTCCGCGTTCTGCACCATGCCACGGTGGTGGAGCTCGAACGCTCGACGTCGGGCGGCGTCGAGCGTGCACGCGTGGCTACCGCACGCAATCGGCAGATCAGCGTGAAGGCGCGAGCGTACGTGCTGGCCGTGGGAGGGCTTGAGAGCGCCCGGCTCCTGTTGGCATCTAACGGTGAGAGTCCCGCCGGAATCGGGAACGAGCACGACCTGGTGGGCCGCTTCTATGTGACCCATCCCGTGGCGGAAATCGGAGAGCTGCTCACAGTGGACCAGCGCCGGGTTGCGGCCGGCGACTTCCAGAGGACCACGGAGGGCGTCTACTGCCGCCGGATGCTGAAGCTGAAGCCGGAGGTTCAACGCGAACTGGAGGTTCCGAGTCTCGCCGCGGCGCCCACGTATCCCGATCCATTCGACCCGGGGCATGGCGACGCGCTGCTTTCCTCCTACGCCCTGGTGCAAAACGTGATGGCTCGCCGGGAGGTCAACTGGAAGTCGGCAGGGGTGCAACGCCGGTACGGCGCGGAGATCGAGAGGGGAGCCCACCTTCGAAACGTGGCGCGCGGCGCTCCACGCATAGCCGGCTACGGGGCTATGTGGGTCCGACGCCGGTGGCTCGCTCGCCGGACCCTGCCGGCGTTCATGGTGCGTCCGGCCGGAGGGCGGGGGCGCGTTCGCTTCGACGCCGAGCAGACTCCCGAACCCGCCAACCGCGTGACGCTCTCTCGCGATCGAGACCGCGCGGGCATGCCTCGGCTGAATGTCAGGCATGGCGTGAGCACAGCCGATCGCGAGGGCATCGCAAGGTCACTGAGGCGTATGGCCGAAGCGATCAATGCGGCAGGTGCGGCTAGGCTGACCATCCCTGGCGAGCAGGAGGCCTTCGATGCGCTGCACCTCGGAGATGGAACCCATCAGATGGGTCTGACTCGTATGGCCGACAGCCCCAGCCGAGGCGTGGTGGACCCTCGCTGCCGTGTGCACGGGTGCGAGAGTCTCTACATCGCGAGTGGGGCGGTATTCCCGACCGGCGGCAGCGTCGGGCCGACCCTGACGGTGGTGGCTCTGGCTATCAGGGTCGCGGACGACATCGCCAGAGAGCTACGCCGGGTGGTGTCAGTATCCGCTCCACCGGCCACCCAGCCCCTCGAAAGTTAGAGGCACTCCGGATGCGATGGATCATCAAGGCCGTGGCGCAGCGCGCGATAGGAGCGCTCCCGCGCTCCGAGGACGTCAACTACCTGTTCCAGCGTCACGTGACTAAGAGTCTGCCGCGCAACGACGACGACTTTCTCAATCACGCGCGTCACACGATCGACCACTACAAGACGTTCCTCGGACACGAGGCGAGAGCCAAGTCCGGGGACGCGCACTTCTATGAGTTCGGCGCCGGATGGGACCTGATCACGCCGCTGCTGTACCGCGCGCTCGGAGTTGGGCATCAGACCCTCGTGGATATCCGTCCCAATCTCAGGTACGAGGTGATCGAGCACACGCTGCATCAGCTCGAGAGCCACCGCGCGTCTCTGGAGCGCGAGGCGGGGCAAGCGCTCGACCTCTCGTTTGGCCCCGTGCCATCGTCGCTGGCCGATCTGGAGCGGCTCGGGATCCGCTACCTCGCGCCGTGCGACGCTCGTTCGACCGGGCTGGCCGCGGCGTCGTTCGACTTCGCTTCGAGCACCTTCACGCTCGAGCACATCCCCCCAGCCGACATCGCCCTGATCCTGGGCGAGACCCGGCGTCTCCTCCGGCCCGGAGCGGTAACGAGCTCGTCCATAGACATGCAGGACCACTATTCGTTCATGGATCTATCGATCTCGGTCTACAACTACCTCAAGTTCTCGGACTCCACCTGGCGCATCATCAACTCACCGATCCACTACCAGAACCGGCTGCGCTGCTCCGATCACGAGGCTCTGTTCCTGGCAGCCGGCTTCGACATCTGCGAGCGCCGCCTGCAGGGTCCGAGCGCGGAGGATGAGCAGACCCTGGCAGGGATCCAGCTTGCCCGGCGGTTCACGGGCTACGAGACGGACGATCTCGGCGTCCGCGCTGCCACGTTCGTCGCTCGCGCCTGACGCCGCGCGGGCCAACGACAACGCAAACAGGTGGTTTATCGGTGCAAGCTATGCATTGCCATCCGGTGAACTGGGGATAGTGAAGGTGGTAGTGAACCCGGGGAGGGGAAAAAGATGACAGTCGTATTGACGGCGCTTGCCGTCTGGCTCTTGGCGGCTCCAGTAGTGGCACTCGTAGTTGTCGCGCTAAGGGCCGGCGGCCGTCGGCCGCTCTTTCGCCGCGGTGTCCTCGAGCGCCGAGACGGTCCCGGCCTTTCGGTAGGCCGCCAGCCGAGCTGACGCCAGCTTCCACACAGTGGTGGCGTTGTAGAAGAGCGCGGCGCACGGATCGTCCCAGCTGAGCACGGAGAAGCGCTGGCGTCGCGCTACGCTTCGCAACCACTCGCGGGCGGTGAGCTCGCCCGCTCGCCGATAGTGCACGAAGGCCCGAGCGTCCTCGAACGGATGCCAGAGCGTCTCACCCATGCGATAGCGGTCCACCGGAGGAAGGGGACCTCCGGTCAGGCGCCTGTAGGTGTAGAGCGGCAGGTCGAGGCCGGAGCTGTAGAGGAGGCCGATCGAGAGGTTGAACCGGTGGTTGCACTCGATCAGGTAGAGGCGGTTGTCGCCGGTGTGACGCTTGAACTCCACGTGGGCCAGGCCGCGGATCCCTGCGGCCCTCAGGAACTTCAGCCCTTCGGCTGCCACCTCGGCGTCCCATTGCTCGGCCACGTAGCACCCCACCCCGAAGTGGATGGGCATCTGGCGAAGCTTGCGGTTGGTGAAATGAAGCAGCGGCTCGCCGTGCTCGTCCATGTACGTGAAGTAGGCGACGATGCGATCGTCGGGACCGGGGACGATCTCAGTGACCATCGTCTCGACGCCCGCCTCCAGGAGTCGCTCGAGCCGCTCCTCCAGGTGCTTGGCATCTCTGGCGACGATCACCTTTTCGGTGACCCCCGCCGCTCGGGCGAGGTGGCCGAGCAGGGGCTTGATGCCGCAGGGGAAGCTGAGGCCCGCCGCCAGCGCCCTGGCGATGTCGGGTCGCGAACGCACGGTGGTCGTGGCCGGGCAGTGCACACCGGCCTCCCGGGCCACGCCGTAGCTCAGGTCCTTGTCGAGGGCGATCCGAAGGCCCTGATCGTCGGCTTCGAAGAGGATGTAGCCGTGGCTCGCGAGCCGCTCGCGATTGTCGGCGATCGCCTCGATCGCGTCGTCGGCGACGGGCATGAGTACTCCGCCCCCCTCACGTGAGAGCAGCCATTCGATCCAGCGGCCGGCCAGCCCGGGGCCGGGGGGGACCGCGGTGAACGACGAGCAGTAGCGCGATCGGCCGAGCGGGTCTCCCGGCTCGCCGACGGCCTGTACGTCGATCCCGGCTCGGAACAGGCTGCGGGCCACGGGCACGGCCGTCACCTTGCCGCCCACGATCACGGCCGGCGGCCCTGTGGCCGCGGCGCGGCTGGCCATCCGCCGGCGCACCCGCGCCCTAGGAGGCGATGGTGCTCGGGCTCAACTCGTGCTGCTCATCGCGACGCGCGGGCGCGACGCGATAAATGAAGGTGGCACCGGGCGTGTCCCCGTAGGGCCGGTTGCCGAAGAAGGTCCTGAGGGTCTCGGCGAGAATCGCAAGGTCGAAGGCCATCGACCTGTGCTTGAGGTAGTACAGGTCGTGGGAAAGCTTCCAGGCGGAGCCGATGTCCGACCCGGCGTAGCCGCAGCGAACCTGGGCCCACCCGGTGATCCCGGGCTTGAGCAGGTGACGGCGCTGGTAGAAGGGGATCACGTCCTCGAGCCGATCGACGAACTCGGGCTGCTCGGGCCGCGGACCGACGAGGCTCATCTCGCCCTTGATCACGTTGATCAGCTGAGGCAGCTCGTCGAGGTGTGCGCTCCGCAGCAGCTTGCCGATGCCGGTGATGCGCGGATCGTCGTCGGTGGCCCATTGTGCCTCGTCTCCGGCTCCGACCCGCATCGTCCGGAGCTTGTGCACCGTCAGCGGCTTGCCCCCCTCTCCGATCCGCACCTGGTTGAAGAAGGCCGGGCCGCCGTCGCGCTTGATCAGCAGCGACAGGAGCCCCAGCAGGGGAAGCGAGAAGATAGCCAGCGGCACTGCCAGCGCGAGGTCGATGGCGCGCTTGGAGCGCGGCGCGGTGGTGTGGTACTTCGGGTGCATGATGTACTGGAACCACCGCGAGTTGATCTCGGCGACGGGCACGTGTCCGAATACGTCTTCGTAGAAGCCGGACAGATCCCACACCCGTACCGGCAGATGCAGGCAGGAGTCAGAGATCTCCTCGAGCACGTGGAAGCTCGGGACCTCGCCGGTGAGCACGAGCAGCCGTATGTCGTGGGCTTCGACGATCGAGCCGATGTCATCAAGGCTTCCGAGCGTCGGCAGGCTGCCGGCGCTTGTCCTGCCGCCCGGGTCGGCCTCGATCCGGCCGGCCACCGAGTAGTTGGGCACGGCGGCCACCGTGAGCTCGTGGGCGAGATCGTCGGTGTGGCGCTGGCTGCCGATGACCGCCAGGCGCACCTGCCTCTTCCTCGGAGTCCAGGACTGGGGCGTGGCGGTGTGAGGCAGCAGCGTGGCGATCGTGGTCATCGCGACGATCGCGATGCCGTCGGACCAGCTGAGGCCGGGATGGGTGGTGACCGCCTGGAGCACGGTGATGGCCGCCATCCCGAGCAGCGGCGCTACCGCCCTGATCGGTACCCGCATGAAGGGGAGAAGCAGCTGCCAGGGCTCGGAGCGCACAAGCATCGCCGCGCTGAAGAACGCGAGGAATCCGAGTACCGCGCCGGAGGCCGGGTCGTTGGCCAGGAGCGTGACCGTCAGCGTCGCGGCGCAGGCCATGAGCATGCTGTCGGACAGCCCGCCGAGGGCGTGAACCCTCGCGTTGGGGTCGGCGGCCGCGCATGCGACCTGTGTGGTGTGCTCGTGGGTAGCGGGTGGAGTCATCGGTATGTCAGCCCCCAACCCAGGGCTGCGACCGAAGTCGCGGTCCAGACCGGGGGTTGAGCGACCCTGCCAGAGACGCCACTCTAACCCCGATCGGCCGTCAGCGCCAACGGGTAATCCTTACGTAAGCGCCGCTCCCTGAGCGGTGGGGCCGCGGTGGCGCGGGAGGTGGCCTGCGACGAAGGGAATCCTCTCGGACGCGGCGCCCTCGGAGGCCGGTGTCCGGGCGGGCCTCTGGCGCGCGGCGCGCTCCGCCACCGCGAGAAGCGCAGGTCCCAACGCCAGCACGACCCACAGCCTGTCATCGGAGGCGGAGGACACAAAAAATGTGGCGGACACGAGGCCGACCTGCGCGACGAACGCACAGCGGGCCAGGGTGGTCATCGACCGGTCACGCAGCCGCTCGAAGCGAGTGGCCGCGCGTCTGGTCGCGGTCAGGCATGCCGCGATCACGGCCAACAGGAGCCCGAGCCCGACGATGCCGGTCTCCGCGAGCATCTCGAGGTAGGTGTTGTGCACCGCGTGCGGGTCGTCGACGACGAAGTTGACGTAACGCAGGGACCCCGGCTCCCGCACGTACTGGGGGGCTTCGAGGCGGTAGTTGGCCACACCGACACCCCCGATCAGGTGGTCCTCGGAGGTGCGCAGTGCGACCCGCCAGAGGTCGTTGCGTCCACTGGTTGTGTCTGTGCGCTTGGTCGTGGCCGTATCGAGGGCGATGATCCGCTCGAACTTGTCCGGGTTCGAAGCGTAGTAGCCGCCCATCACGACCGCCACGAGAACCGCCGCCGCGAACACCCGCCCCCGGGAGCCACGGAAGACCAGAATGGCAGTCGGGAGAACGATCGCCAGCGCGAGGAGAGCGCCACGCGAGGCGGCCCCGGCGAAACCGATGGCGAGCAGGCCGATGGCCACGAACAGGGCCCAGCGGACCAAAGGGTTGCGATAGACCGCAAGCAGACCGATCGCGAGCACTGAGCAGAAGATCGTGTCCGACGCGAGGAAGTTGGGGTCGCCGCTCCCACCTCCCAGACGACCGGAGTTCGATGCGGCATCCAGGGCGGCGGAGGAGTCGCCGATCGCCCCGTTCGCGATTCCCGTGAGCCCCAGGATCACCGAGAGGGTGCCGCCCGCCACCAGGGCGAGGGCGAGGAGTTTGAAGTGACGACGCTCGCTGACCGTGCTCAGGACAACGAGGAAGAGCAGCGCTGCCGTGACGTGGGAGGCATACTGCTTGGTGCCGAAGACGGGCCCGTCAGCCCAGATCGCGGTCATGGAGACCCAGAGGACGAGCACGCCGACCAGGGCCAGCGTGCGTGCGTGTCGTCGCATGAGTTCGAGCGCCACCGGTGCGTTGGCCAGGAGTCCCAGCCACCCCGCGAGGACCAGCAGGCCGGCGGCGCTTACGGCCAGTCCCACGGCGGCCACAGCAGGGAGGAAGATCAGCGGGAGCCAGGCCGCCAACCCGAGTCGGACATCTACCAACACCAGCGCTCCGAAGCAGATCGCGAAGAGGCCCGCGACCCCGAGCGAGACATCCTCGGCCAGGACGACGCCCACGACGAAGGCTGAGCCCAAGGCCGAGACCACGATGGTCCACGGCGGGATCGCGGGAAGCGACGCTCGTGCGATCACCGCAACGTCAGGTAGCGGGCGACCGGGCTTCGGTGCGCCATTCCTCGGACTCCCCGTTGGCGCCCGGGCTCAGCCTGCCGTAGTAGTAGTCCGAGCCACCTCTGGGCCGGCCGATCACGATCAGGCCGAGCGGCTCGCGCCCCGCCCGGCCGAGGAGCTCCCGTACGGCGTCGAGGCCAGTGCGGCTCGTGTTGCCGAGGCGGCTGAGCACGAGCACGTCGTCAACCTCGCTGACGATGCGCAGGGCGTCGCCCACCTCGCCCAGCGGCGGGGTGTCCACGATCACGTAGTCGGCCAGGCTCCGGGCCTCGGCCAGCAACTCGGGCACACGCCGGTTGAGTGCGTCGGCAAGGTTCCTCTCATCCGCCACCGCGCCGGTGGGGAGTAGCCACAGCGTGGGGATCTGGCGGAAGGCCACGAGTGCGTCCGCGAGCGGTACGTCGCCCGAGTCCGGCGTGAAGGCCTGGGGAGGAACGTCGACGAGCGCGGCGAGATCCGGCTTGCGCAGGTCGAAGTCCATCAGGATCACCGACTGCCCGGCATTGGCGAGCGCGACGGCCAGGTTCAGCGCAGAGGTGGTCTTGCCGTCCCCCGCCGTCGGGCTCGTGATCATGAGGGTCCGGTTGGGCTTGGGGTCGGCCTCCAGCTGTGCGACGAGCGTGCCGTAGGCCTCTCGCACTCCGGGCTCCATCTGCCACCACTCCGTCTTGTCCGGACGATGCCGGCGGCCGAGGAGCGGGATCCGGGCGAGCACCGGCAGCGGAAGCAGCGACGACGCTTCCTCCTCGCCGCGCACGCGGCGGTCGAAGAGCTGGAGGGCCACCGCGGCACCCGACCCCAGGACCAGTCCGGCGATTAGGGCCAAAGCGAGCACGGTGGCGTCGCCGGCCTCTGTCGCCGCGGACGGGGCGATCGCCTCTTCGGTGAGGGTCAGTGTCGGGTCGCCGGTGCCCTGCACGGCCTCGAGCTGGGTCAGGCGCACCACAAGCTCAGTGCGCAGGGCGTTGTTGCCACCGTCGTCTCCGATGGCGGCATTGCCCGGAGCGCCTGTCCCGGTGCGGATCTGTTCCCGAAGCCGAGCCAGCTCGGTGGTTATCCGCTCCTGGAGCTGCTCTCCCCGGAAGGAGAGGGCCTGCCGGGCGAAGGTGTTCGCGATACGCGCCGCTTCGGCTGGGTCGTCGGCCATCGCGGTGACCCCGAGGATGCTGCTCTCGCCCAGCGGCTCGACCGAAACCGCGCCGAGCACGCGGTCGGCGTCCCAATCCTCGCCCAGGGCACGGGCCGTGCGCCTGGCAGCGTCACGCGACTGGACGACGGAGGCGGCCGTCTGCGCCGTGCGCGTGGGGTCGTTGGTATCTCGCAGCACCGGCATGCCCAGGAAGGCGGCATCGGTCTGAGGCACGGCGGTGATCAGCAGGCGCGCTGTGGCCTCATAGGTGTCGCTCCGAGTGGCCAGGAAGGCCACGCCACCGGCGAGGGCCGCCACCACGGTGAGGAGAACGACGATCGGATGGGCGCGGATCGCAGCGAGATATGGCCCCACTGCTCCTCCAGGCGCTTGGTCCTGCAGTGGTCGCGGGTCAGTTTGCAAGTGGTGCAGTGTAGTAGAGGTCCCCCGGAAAGGCCACGAGCCTGTACGGGACCTACCATGGCGCCGCGTGGACCACCGAGTCGACAGCCTCCAGGACGATCCCGTGGACGTGAGCGTGCTCGTGCCGGTGCGCAACGAAGAGGCGCACGTCGTCCGGGCGATAGAGGGAATGCTCGCGCAGCGCGTCTCCGGCAGCTACGAGCTGCTCCTCATCGATGGCGAATCGGAGGACGCTACGCGGTCGCTGATCGAGGGCCTCGCGCAGCGAGACCCGCGAGTTCGGCTGCTGAGCAACCCCGAGCGCCGGATCCCGAACGCCCTCAACATCGGGCTGAGCGCCGCGCGGGGCACCTACCTGGCACGCATGGACGCCCACACCTTTTATCCGCCCGACTACCTCGAGAACGGCGTGCGGCGGCTGGCCGAGGGAGACGCCGTCTGGGTGAGCGGTCCCCAGATCGCGAAGGGCGAGGGTGTCTGGTCCTCACGCGTGGCGCTGGCCCTGGGCACCCGGCTGGGCATCGGGGGTGCGCGCTTCCGGATGGATGCAGGAGCGGAGTGCGAGGTGGACAGCGGATTCACCGGTGTTTGGGCTCGGGAGACCCTCCTTGCACACGGCGGCTGGGACGAGGACTGGACCGTGAACGAGGACGGGGAGCTGGCCGCCAGGATTCGCCGCAAGGGCGGGCGCATCTTGTGCATCCCGGAGATGGCTGCGCGTTACGTTCCGCGCGATGGGCTGCGGCCATTGGCCCGCCAGTACTGGCGCTACGGCGTGTTCCGGGTCAAGACGGTGCGAAGGCATCCGGACACCATGCGCCGCTCGCATGTTCTCGGCCCCGCCTTCACGCTCGCCGTGGCCGGCTCCGTGGTTGGGCCGGCGCCGATCCGGCGAGCCGCCAGGCCGGCCCTCGGCGCCTACGTGGTGGCCGTCGCCGCGACGATGGTCCAGGTGGCGCGGTCGCGACGCCCGTCCGCTCGCGATCTCGCATCCCTGCCAGCGGTGTTCCTCACCATGCACGCGGCATGGGGGGCGGGCTTCCTCCGCGGGTGCGTCCGCTTCGGGGTCCCGTGGGCCGCCCTACGGGGCCTCGCGGGCAAGCGCCGCCGCCTCTAGCAGCCGCTCGTGCCGCCTTCGAGCATGTCGAAGAGCCGGCACCGGGTGGAATCGAGGGCCGCCTGGTCGAATGTGGTGCTGTGGCTGGCCCTGTCGAGCGGGCCCAGCAGGCTCTCGACCACCGCCTCCGCTTCCGGCCGCTTCCCGGCCCCCGTGAGGGCGTGCAGGAGCTCGTAGTCCTCCCTGCCGTCGCGGATGCGCTTGAGCCGGATCGATTCGATCGGGATGTCATGTTGTCCGCCGATCGCCGGGCCACCGCCAGCTCCCTGCGGCGCCCCCGGATAGAAGAGGTTGCCGTCCCCGTTGCCGCCGAACTTGTACTGGTCCGTCCAGGCGGTCCGGAGGCTCAAGGTCACGTAGTAGTAGAGCTCGCCCGTGAACTCGTAGGCGAACGCCAGGAGGCCCATGGCCCGCGCCTGGGAGGCGGGCTGGTCGATTGCGTAGCCGGGCCAGCCGTCGTTGTAGGGCGTCTCCGTCTCGCCGCAGCTGTAGCTCGTGCAGGAGGTGTATGACCACAGTTGGTTGGGCGCGCTGCCGATCCGATCACCGAGCGGACCGAGGAAGCCGTAGTAGGCCGGGCGCTGGTTGCCTGCATGGATCATCCCCTGCTTGTCGGCCAGGTTGCGTATGACAGGCGCCAGGGTGTCCACCTGGTTGATCGCCGAGGTGAATTCGAGCGGGTCGCCGCCGTAGGCCTGCGCGCTGTCGACGGTCCCGGTGACCAGCTTGCGAACCCCGGGCCATCTGGCCTCGGCGGCGAGCGAGCGCTGCCGGCAGGGATTCCAGGCCGAGAGGTTGTCCCCCGGCTCGTCGCAGACGTAGAGGAAGAAGCGGTCTGCAAAGCCGTCGTCCTCGGCGATCTGCTCCCAGTCCGAGATGCAGGCGGCCCCCCCTTCGGCGCATTGCCAGTAGGCGAACACGCTAGTCAGGCGGCCTCCCGCGAGCCGGGTCGGGGCCGAGCCGTCGATGAGGGGGCGCGCGTACTGTTCGAACAGGGCCCGCTCGCCCCCCGCCGTGGGTGCCCGGTCGACCGGGGTCGGGAAGGGATTGGCGAGCGTGATCCTGTTGTCGAGTGCGGATCGCGCATAGAGGGAGTGAAGCTCCCAGCTGCGGGCATTGAGGGGGTTGCATTCGGCACCGTCGTGGGCGAAGCACGGTGCCCCGCCGCCGACCGCGAAGGCGCTGTCCAGGGTGCTGGTCGAAGGCAGGATGGGTGTCGCCACGGTCACTGTCAGCGGGATCGTCGCCAGCACACCTGCCGCGTCCCGGACCACGACGGAGCCGGTGTACTCGCCGGGCTCCTGGCCCGCGGGTACGAGCACGTCCACCCACGCGAGCGCTCTCGCGCCCGCTGCCACGTCCACGGGAAAGGCGGTCCGGTCCTCTCCGTAAAGGGGATCCCGTTCGGGGATCAGTGCGTCCGGCCAGAGCCCCACTGAACCCTCGGCGTCCGAGCGCGGCTTGCCGGCCGCGGGGTCGACCCGGTAGGCCACCTCTCGGTAGAACGTGAGGTTGTCCGCCGGGATCGACGCGTCGTCGGGGCCGGTCAGCGGGCTTCCTATATCCACTCTCAAGCCTTGGATCGGCGAGCTTCCCGCGTCCACGGCCACCTGGAAGGACTCGAATTCGTTGCGCGCGGCGCGCAGGCGCGCTTGGTCGGCGCCTCCACCGGGCAGCGGCCTGTCCGGATGGACTACGGTGGTGGAGCCGAAGACCTTGGTGCTACGCGGCGTGGCGGGAGGCGCCGGCTCCTTCAGCGTGATCGCGTCCGCCAGGAACGAGTCGCCGGCCGTGAGGCTGCCGGAGCGGTCGATGTAGACGTCGAGCGCGTTTCCCGTGGTCTTGGCCTGGTGGGTCACCTCGACCTTTGCGTAGGTGGCGGTGGGCAGGGTGACCGGCGCCTCGGTGCGGGACACGACAGCGCCTCCGGGCGCCCGCTCGCGCACCACGAGCACCGCGCGGCGGCCGGCGGGCCCGCCCGACTTGACCCACGCACCGGCCGTGTAGACGCGACCGGCCACGACCGAGGTGATCGTGTCCGCTGCGTCGTCGATCGTGTAGCCGGTACCGGTCCCGCTCCAGCGCGCCCGGGCCACCGAGCTGCCGTGGGGGGCATCGGCCGCAGACTCGCGCGAGACGGTTGCCTTGTATCCGGACCAACCCGCCACGTTGGTCTCGAACGACGGGTTCTTCGTCAGGTTGCCGTCCAGCGGGGACCCGGCCTCCGGTGGCGGTGGTGGCGGTGGTGGCGGTGGTGGCGGTGGTGGCGGTGGCGGCGGTTCCGGGACCGGAGCCACCGTGATCGCGTCGACGAGAAGGGACTCGGTGGCGGTGATCTCCCTGCTGCGGTCGATGTAGATGTCGAGGGAGTTTCCCTCGGCCTTGGCCTTGTGGGTGACACCGACCTTGGTGTAGCCGGTGGTGGGCAAGGTGACCGGCGCCTCGGTGCGGGCCACGACAGCGCCCCCGGGTGCGCGCTCGCGAACCGCGAGCACCGCGCGGCGGCCGGCTGGTCCGCTGAACTTGACGTAGGCGGCGGCGATGTACGAACCCCCCGCCTTGATCGAGGTAACCGTGTCGGCAGAGTCGTCGATCGTGTAGCTGGTGCCGGCCGCGTTCGGCCGCACGCGCGCCACGTAGCCCCCGTGGGGGGCGTCGGCGGCCGTCTCGCGCGAGACGGTGGCCTTGTATCCCGCCCAGCCGGACGCGTTGGTCTCGAACGACGGGTTCTTCGTCAGATTGCCCGCGGGGATCGACGCCGGATCGGCCGTCGCCGGACCGCTCGGGAGAGCGACGGCGAGCAGGGCCACCGTTCCCAGCCCCAGCGCAACGGCAGGCCTCCGGGGGCGGATGACGGGGCGTCCGTCCACGCCGTCCACGCTAGTGGCGGTCACGGCTGCCCGCAAGCGTCCGTTGACGCCCCGACGATCTAGTGTGCCGCCGGACATGAGCGCAGCCGAAGATGCCCCGCGGGGCGACCCGGGAGACATACGAGTTCACGCGCTCGTGGATGGGCTCGGGGCCGGGGGGGCCGAACTGCTCCTGGCCGAGTTCGCGCGCGCCGCTCCCCAGGCGGGTCTGAACTTCACGGTGGCTTCTCTCACGGGCGAGCGGGACCGCCCTGCGGCGGTGCGGCTGCGCGAGGCGGGGATCGAGCCCGAGCTCGTGCCGATCTCGAGCCTTCTGAGCCCGTTGGATCTCCGGCGCGTGCGAAGGCACATCCGGGGCGTCGCTCCCGACATCGTGCACACACACCTAGGGTCCTCGGACTTCATGGGCGGGATCGCCGGCCGGTCACTGGGCGTGCCGGTCGTGTCCACCCTGCACGCCCACCGCTGGGACGGGACCTTGGCCGATCGGGCGCGCGCGCAGATGACCGCAGTCGTGAGGCGTCACTGCGCCGACCGCGTGATCGCCGTCTCCGATGGGGCTCGGCGGGACTATCTCGAGCGGGTCCGGGAGCGCCCGGAGCGCGTGGTCACGATCCACAACGGGCTCTCGGCCGAGCCCCGCCCCGGCACCGGGGCGCGAGTCAGGGCCGGGCTCGGCATCGGCCCTGAGGCCCTCGTGATCACGATGCTGTCGGCCATCCGGCCTGAGAAGGCCCATCCGCTGGGCATCGAAGCCGCTGCCGAGGTGATGTCGCGGCACCCCGACGTGGTGCTGCTCGTGGTGGGGGAGGGCCCCCTGCTCGGAGAGGTGAAGCGCTCGGCCCAGAAGCTGGGCGACCGCGCGCGGGTGTTGGGCCACCGCGATGACGTCATGGAGGTTCTCGACGCCACCGATGTGCTGCTGCACCCTTCGCACTTCGACGCGTTCCCGACGGCGATCCTGGAGGCCATGTGCGCCTCGGTGCCCACGGTGGCCACGGCCGTGGGCGGGATCCCCGAGATAGTCGAGCATGGCGTGACCGGAGTGCTGGTGGACCCACCGCCGCGTCGTGATTCCCTGGCGGAGGCGCTGGTCGGCTTGGCGGACGACCGCCCGGCGGCTCGCACGCTCGGTTTCGCAGCGCGCGAGCGATTCGAGCGTGAGTTCAGCGCCGACCTCTGGGCTCAGCGCACCCGCGCTCTGTACGCGAAGGTGCTCGGCGACCCGCGTGGCCTCACGGCTCGGCGATGAACTCTGCCACGCCCGCCGCCTCACGCTCCAGCGTGTGAGCCCGGGCGCGACGCAAGCCGCCCGCCGCAAGGCGGTTGCGCAACTCGGGCTCCTCCGCAAGACGTCGCATCGCGGTGGCGGCCGCCGAGGCATCGCCGGGCGGGATCAGCAGGGCGTCGTCACCCACCGCGTCCGACACTCCGCCCACGTCCGTGGCCACGATCGGAAGCCCAGCGGCAAACGCCTCGAGCAGGACCTGCGGCATGCCTTCGGTCCAGGAGACGTGCAGAAGGGCGTGGCTGTCGCGATAGAGAGCCATCAGGCCGCCGTCCACCGGCACGTAGCCGCGCAGCTCGGCCCGGTCGAGCACCCCGAGGTCCCTCAAGCGATCCACCAGGGCTGCCTTCAGACGGCCTTCGCCGCACACGACCAGCCGCCAGCGCGGATCGTCGGAGTTCAGCTGCGCCAGCACGTCGGCGAGGAGGAGCGGGTTCTTCTCGCTGTCCAGCCGGCCGACGCTGAGCAGCGTGAGGTCTCCGTCCCAGGGCTGCCGGCGCGGCTCGCCGAGCACGTCCTTTTCCCTGATGAGCGATACCTGGGTCACGTGCAGGCGGCGAGCCCGGCGGTACAGGCGGGCCAGGTCGTGGCCAACCACCACGGTGGAACACCGGCGCGCGAGCAACCTGAAGCAGCTCTCGAGTAGACGGGCGGCCAGAAGGAGGCCGCGCCGGCCGGGATGCCGCGCGGCCACGGATCGCGGGAAGTTCTGGCGCACCCCTATGCACACCTTTCTTCCCCGCATCGCCGCGAGCGCCGCGAACGCCAGGGCGAGAGGATGTGGACCGAGCAGCCACACCACATCGGTGCCTGCCAGAACGCGCCAGAACTGTCTGAGCGAACCCGCCACTGCCCGCAGAACGGCCCCCGGCCGGGCCAGGTCGGCGTAGTAGGGGAGCGCCGCGAACTC
The DNA here is from genome assembly GCA_963825475.1 of uncultured Thermoleophilaceae bacterium. Taxonomy (GTDB): domain Bacteria; phylum Actinomycetota; class Thermoleophilia; order Solirubrobacterales; family Thermoleophilaceae; genus JAAYBF01. Next base: position 300,879 of record CAWGTC010000001.1, read on the forward strand.
CACCTCTTCCGGAAGGGAGTAGGGGTACTCGCCGCGGTCGGCGCCGTCGGGCTCCAGCCGTCCCAGCAACGTGAGCGAGCCAACGTGGGGGGCTAGCTCAGCGGCAAACAGGACGAACGCCTCGCCGGCGAATACGGTCGAGCCGTCACGCCGGTAGGGCACGTCCATGTAAACGGCAAGCCGCATCCTCGGTGAGGTTAGGTAGCTTCTCGCAGGAATGGATCCGGGAGTCTCAGCTCGTGGTGCGACGGCCACCGGGCCTCCCCGCACTCGAAGACGCGAAAGGGCCGCCCGCGTGATCGGCGCACGCTGGTTGAGAGGCCTCGGGCATCTGCCCCTGTGGCATGGTGTGCTCGGCCTGACCTACCACCGCGTGGGTGACGCTTCGGCCTCGACCTTCTACAGGGGCCACTGGAGCGCCTCGGTGGAGGAGTTCGACGCCCAGCTGGAGCTGCTGGTCAAGGATGCCGATGTGATCACCCCTGAGGATGTTCCTTCGGTGGTGGGACGTAAGGGCCGGCACGTGTTGCTCACATTCGACGACGGGTACCGCGACAACTACCTGGCCGCGTATCCGGTGCTTCGCGCGCGCAACGTTCCCGCCACCTTCTTCCTCGCGACAGGCCTCCTGGACAGCCGCGGGCCCTCGTGGTTCGACGAGCTGGCGTGGATGGTTCGCATGAGCGAGGTCGACCGGGTCGAGCCCGGCAACTGGCTGCCGGTGCCGGTCAACCTCAAGGAGGACCCCGAGGCGGCGATCGAGCTGCTCGCGGCCCGCTGCAAGCCCCTGCCGAGTAGCGAGATCGGCTCTTTTCTCGACGAGGTCGCGGACGTCACCGGCAGCGGTCGCTTCGGTGGCGAGACCGACCTCTGGCTCACGTGGGACATGGTGCGCGAGATGCGGGCTGGAGGGATGTGGTTCGGGGGGCACACCCAGAGCCACGACATCCTTTCGCGGCTGCCCGCGGAGCGGCAGTCGAGGGAGGTCGGCGACTGTCTGGCGCGCATCGGGGCCGAGCTTGGGGAGCGCGTGCGGTTCTTCAGCTACCCGGAAGGGCTGCCCACATCCTTCGATGATCGCACGCGGAGGGTGCTCGCAGAGAACGACATCGCCCTCGCGTTCAGCCACTACGGCGGCTACATGCGGTCCGAGAGCTTCGATCGCTACGACATACCGCGAATGCCCGTGACAGCGGGTTTTCCCGTGAGCACCCTCAGAGCCATGACAGCTCTACCTCAACTCTTCGCGCGTCCGTGACACGGGCGGGCGAACGCTCGCCCCGCCGGCTCAGGGTCCTCACGTTGATCGACACGGTGCGGGGAGCCGGCGGTGCGGAGCGGATGGCTATGGCGACGGTCATCCGGCTGGATCCGAGTCGCTTCGACCGAGCGCTCTGCGTGACCCGGTGGCCGGCCGCCGCCGCGGACGAGGGTGCGGATGATCTGGTGGCCGAACTGAGGGATGCGGGGGTCACCGTGCTGAAGCTGGAGCGCACGGGAGCCCGGGCGCTCGGGGCCTGGCGGCCGCTGGGAGCATGGATGCGCGGCCACCCGGTGGACGTGTTGCATGCTCACATGTTCGGCTCGAACGTGTGGGGGACCGTGATCAGCAGGGTGGCCGGCGTGCCCGTGATGATCGCTCACGAACACATGTGGTCGTTCGAGGGCGAGCCGGTCCGCCGCCTGCTGGAGAAGGTGCTGATCGGCCGAGGCGCCGACGCCTTCCTCGCCGTCTCGCGCGAATTGCGCAGGCGCATGATCGAGTTGGAGGGCATCTCGCCGGAGAAGGTGCTGATGTTGCCCAACGGCATTCCCGCACCTCCGCCGGCGGCTGGACGCGATGTACGGGCAGAGCTCGGCATTCCGCCCGGCGTGCCGGTCATCGGCGCCGTGGGCAGGCTGCGCCCCGAGAAGGCAATGGACGTGCTGGTGCGCGCGGCGAAGATCCTCCTGCCCGACCACGAAGGGCTGCGCGTGCTGATCGCCGGTGACGGCGAGGAGCGCGCCGGGCTCGAGAGGCTGGTAGCTGACCTCGGCCTCGGCGACTCGGTGTACCTGCTCGGTCGTCGCGCCGACGTGCCCGATCTGCTGACTTCGCTCGACGTGGCGGTCAACTGCTCGGACTTCGAGGGCAGCCCCCTGGCGGTGATGGAGTTCATGGAGGCCGGCACACCGATCGTGGCGACGGCGGTCGGCGGAACGCCCGACCTGGTGGAGCACGGGGTTCACGGCCTCCTTGTCGAGCCTCGCCGGCCCGACCAGCTGGCGCGCGCCGTGGCGCAGTTGCTGGGTGACCCCGAGGCCGCGCTGGTGCTCGCCCGCCGAGCTCAGGCACGCCGGCGGGCGGAGTTCACCATCGAGACGATGGTGCAACGGCTCGAACGGCTCTACGTCGAGATGGACGAGGAAAAGAGGTCCAGGGGCCGGCGCCGCCTTCCGCTCGCCTCCGTGTCCCGCTTTCAGCAATACCTGGAAGGCTGACTGTTCTAGAGGATGGGGGCTGGCGGGTCGCCGGACGGCGGGGCGCCACCACCACCGGGCGCGGTGGGCGCTGCCGCCGGCCGCGCCAACTCGCCCAGCCGCCGGAGTGCGTTCGGCGCCACCAGCCAGAGGCTGCCGGCATAGGTGGCCCCACCCAGGGCGGCGCCGGCAAGGAGGGTCAGCGGGGCGGGATCGATGAACGCGTTCACCGCTAGTAGGGAGGGGGCCATGGCCGCCGCGGCGACCACCGGAGGCCACACGGCCCGGAGGATCTCACCAGCGGAGACATGCAGCAGCCGAGTCGCGAGGCCGACCATGATCAGGTCGAAGAACACCGTGACAGAGGCCTGGCATGCCGCAACCGCCACGATGCCGTCGTCCACGAACAGGACGAGGGCCGCCACGAGGACGAGCGTTCGGGGCACGATCAGCTTGAGCAGCACGTCCGCACGACCCATCGCCTTGTAGGCCACCCCGATGGCGATCGTGGTGGACTGCGAGCAGGCGTAGATCGTGAGGATCTGCATCGGGAGCACGGATTGCCCCCACTGATCCCCAAAGGCGACAAGGATGAAGGGGTCGGCCAGGATCGAGAGCAGCGCGGTCATCGGAAGCGCCACGAACAGCGTGTAGCGCATGGCAACCAGGGCAGTGCGCCCCAGCTCCTTTCTGTCAACTTCGGCGTAGGCCGGGAACAGCACCTGGCCTGCGACGATCGCGAGGTTGCTGATCACCAGGCTCGGCAGCCGGTAGGCGAGCGTGTAGAGGCCGAGAGCGCCGGCTCCGAGGGCCCGGCCAGTGAGGATGTAGTCGACGTTCTGGTTGAACGCCCCGAAGATCTCGACCCCCGTGATCGTTCCGCCGAAGCCGATCAGGTGGCGGAGATGGGCTCGGCGTGGGTTGCCCCGCGGTCGCCAGCGCACGAGCGTCCAGAGCGTGATGGTCATCGCGAGGGTGCCCACGATGTAACCGGCGATGAGGCTCCACGCGCCCGCACCCGCCATGGCGAAGCCGATGCTGGCGCCCCCCCGCATGATCGCGTCAGCCAGCTCCGCCGCTGTCCGGGAGCGGAAGTCAAGCGCCTTTTGGGCGAGTGCGTAGTGCGTGGCCCCCAGCGACCGGATGAAGAAGGTGGCCCCGAGGGCCGCCAGCATCCCGGAGAGTTGGGGCTGATCGAAGAACGCAGCCGCAAGAGGCGCGATCGCGGCGGTGCCCAGGCTGAGCACCAGGCCCAGGCCGACGGCCACGACGAAAGCGGTCTCGGCACGCTCGTGCACCTCGTCCCGGGGGGTGATCACCAAGGCCTGGGTGACCCCGAGGTCGCGCAGGGTGTTCAGTAGCTCCGTGAACACGACCGCCAGGGCCACGAGGCCGAACTCGGCCGGTGTCAGCAGGCGAGCGAGGATCGCGGTTGCGACCAGGACCAGTAGCCGCCCACCGGCGTAGGACCCGTAGGCCCAGACCATGCCGCGAAGCGTCCGGCGGCCAAGGCTGGGATTGTGTTCCGGTGCCATTCCGGCCGACATCATTCACCAGCGGGCGCCCCGCCGAGTCCCGAGCGAGGCCGGTCTTCTACGCTGGGCCCCCGATTTGGCCTTGAAGACCGGAGAACATCAAACAACCCCGGCGCTGGCCCGCCTGTTCGAGAAGTTCCCGGCCCATAGCGAGATAGCCTGGGCGGCTCTGCTGGGGGCGCTTGCCTTGGCGGTGAGGATCCCGCTGATGCTCACCGCCGGCGGCCCGTACGAGGGCGACGCGGCCGAGTACCTCGCCAAGGCGGACCGGCTGCTCGACGACGGTGCGTTCGACGGCGACTACCGGACGCCGGGCTACGTGCTGTTCGTCGCGGCTCTTCGGCTTTTGCCGGGATCGAACGGGGTGGCCGTGGAAGTGGCCCAGCATCTGATCGGTGTGGGGGTAGTGGCGGCCACGGTCGTCGTGGGAGCACGGTTCTTCACGCTGCCGGCCGGAATCGCGGCCGGGCTGCTGGCGGCGGTCACGCCGGTGATGCTGGGCATCGAGGATGCGGTCCTGCCGGACTTCCTCTTCGGGGTGGCGCTCATGGCGGGAGCGGTCGTGATGGCGCGGGCCGCCTCCCGCCCGGACGCGCGGCTGGAGGAGCTGATCGCGGCCGGGGCGATCTTTGCGCTGGCGGCCTACATCAAGCCCGCGGCGGTGGTCGCGCCCGCCGGAATAGCGCTTGGACTCCTGCTGAGCACCCGCTCGTTGCGGCGAGCCGTGATCGGGGGCGGTGTGGTGGGCATCACCGTGGCGCTGCTGGTCGCGCCCTGGGTCGTGCGTAACCAGGTCCATACTGGTCACGCGACGCTCAGCATCCAGGGCGGACACACCCTGTTCAAGCGGCTGTTCGACATCGACAACCGGCCCGTCCCGACAGATACGGCGGAGGGGCGCAAGGTGGAGGCCTTGCAGAAACGGCTGGTGGCCGAGAGGGGTCCGGACGCCCAGCTCGTCTTCTTCGTGTACGACGAACTGCGCGCGGAGGGCCTCAGCGAGTACGAGGCGATCTCACTGCAGGGCCGGGTGGCCAAGCGAGCCATCCGGGAGGCTCCCCTGACCTATGCCGGCAACACCGTCGGGCGAGTCGAGCGAGCGCTCACCGACGTGAACGACTTCTCCCGCGAGGATCTGGAGAGCGAGGCCGGCACGTCGCTCGCCGAGGGGTCAGGACTCAGGTCGGCGGCGGTCGATTTGGGTGTGGCCGTGGCGCGGGTGCTCAGCTCGGTCTGGTGGATCCTTTCCTTGAACGCCCTCGCGGGATTGCTCCTGCTCCTCTCTCCCTCTCGCCGGGTACGAGCCGCAGCCGGGATCTTCCTCGGGCTGTGGCTGGCGATATCGGTGGCCACCGCAGCCAGCCACGGCGGCTTGAGGCGCTACTCGGCTCAGTTGGCGCCGTTGATATGGCTCTTCGGTGCGGCCGGTGCGGCGGCAGTGGTGGCCGGGATCCGAGCGACCCTCGAGCGCCGGCGTGGCACGGCGAGCGAGTCCGCCCGATGAAGCCGCTGCTCGGCCTGGCCTGCGCCGCGCTGGCGATCATGGCCGGGTGCGGAGGCGGAGACGATCGGGGTAAGGGACCCCGCGAGCAGACCCCGCAGGCACCCACGGGGACCGGCACCGCCACGCTGCTCGCGGCCGGCGACATCGCGGGGTGCGACAGCGGCGGCGACGAGCAGACTGCTGCCCTGCTCGCCACAACTGAGGGCCCCGTGGCGGTGCTGGGCGACATCGCCTACCCGGACGGCTCGCGGGAGGACTTCGAACGTTGTTTCGACCCGACCTGGGGCAGGTTCAAGGCGCGGATCCTGCCGACCCCGGGGGACCACGAGTACACGGACTCCGATCCCGCGGCCTACTTCGCCTACTTCGGTGAACGTGCGCACCCGCCCGATGGGTGGTACAGCTACGACCTCGAGGCGTGGCACGTGGTGGTGCTCAACTCCAACTGCGACGCGGTGGGGGGCTGTGACAGCGACTCCGCACAGGGCGAGTGGCTGCAGGAGGATCTGAGGCTTCACCCGGCCGAGTGCACGCTGGCCTACTGGCACTCGCCGCGCTTCAGCTCCGGTGAGGTTCACGGCGGCAGCGAGGGCGTCGCTCCCTTCTGGGACGTGCTCCACGAGGCGGGCGTCGACGTGGTGATGAACGGCAACGACCACCTCTACGAGCGGTTCGCGCCGCAGGATCCCGACGGCCAACCCGACCCCGCGGGCGGCATCCGGCAGTTCGTGGTAGGCACGGGCGGGTTCTTCAACTACGCCGCCGGCCCCCCAGAGCCGAACAGCGAGAGCATCGGGTTGGACACCTACGGGCTGTTGCGGCTCACCCTGCGCCCAGGCTCCTACGACTGGCGATTTCTGCCCGTCGAGGGAGGGTCCTTCACCGACTCCGGACGCACTCGTTGCACCTGAGGCCGATGGTCTCGCCCCCGATCTCCAGGATGGGCCGGTCGCTGCCGGTGTTCATTCCCGCGATCCTTCTGTTCGGCGTCTGGCTCACGTGGCTCACGAGCGACGGCGGCTTCTACCCTCGCGACTCCTACCCGGCCCTGATCGGTCTGCTGGTTCTGCTCGGGGTCGTCTTCGCCGCCGGAGGCAGGGTGCTCCCGCCCGGTCGCGGCCTGCGTGTCTGCCTCCTCCTCCTGGCCTCCGTGGTGGCGTGGAGCTACCTGTCGGTTCTGTGGGCGGCCTCGCCTGCCGGCGGGATAGAGGCGGCTCACGACCTCCTGCTCTATCTCGTGGTGGCCTGGATCGTGGCCCTCGCGCCATGGCGTCCCGGAGCGTGTCTCATCCTGCTCGGAGCCTGGTCTCTGGCGGTGGCCATCTTCACGGCGGTTGCATTGCTGGAGGCTCCGGGCGACCCCAGCCTCGGAGGCCTGGCCGTGGTTGGCCGCTTCGCGGAGCCGATCGGCTATCCGAACGGTTCCGCCGCGGCGGCGGCGCTCGGCGCGTTAGCTGCCCTGTGGGTCTCCTGCAGCCGGGAGACACCCGCGGTCCTGCAGGTGCCGTTCCTGGCGGTGGCTGCCTTCCTGGCGCAGTTCGCATTGCTTCCCCAGAGCCGTGGCGCCGTTCTGGCACTGGCGGTCACGCTGCCGGTACTGCTCGCCCTTGCCTCCGACCGGTGGCGGCTGCTTGCTCGCCTCGCGGTGATCGGCGGAGCGGTGGCGCTCAGCGCCGGGGCGATCGTCGACGTCCAGCAGGCCACCGGCAACGGCCCGCCGCCTCCGGACGTGCTCGATTCCGCCAGCCGTGCCATGGGCTTGGCCTCCCTGTTCGCCGGGCTCTGCGCCGCGGCGCTGGCCGTGACGGAGCGCAGCTTGAGCGTAGGTGGCACGAATGCCCGGCGCCTGCGCCAGGCCGCAGCGGCGGCCGGTGCGCTGTTAGCCGTCCTGGTGCTGGCGATCGCGCTCCTGAACGCGGGACGGATCTGGGGTGCGGCCGACGACGCCGTGGACTCGCTGCGGACCGACACGTTGTCCGAGGACGGTGAAACGAGGTTCTCGACCCTCGATCCCGAGGAGCGTCCCGACTACTGGCGTGTGGCCATCGATCTGTTCGAGGACCATCCGCTGGTCGGGGTGGGGGTGGGCAACTTCGAGCGCCACTACACCGAGCGGCGCCACGAGGCCAAGCACTCTCGCTATGTCCACAGCATCCCTCTGCGAGCCCTCAGCGAAGGGGGGATCGTGGGCGCAGCGCTCCTGCTGGCGCTGGTGCTCGCGCTGATCGCCGCGGCGATCAGCGCCCGCCGCGGGGCGGACCCTTCTTCTCAGGCGATTCTCGCCGTGGCCGTGGCCTCGGGCTTCTACCTGCTTCTCCACGGCTCGGTCGATTGGCTCGACGAGGTGCCCGCCATCACCGCCCCCACCGTGGCCTTCCTTTTCATGGCGCTGCGCGTCCAGGCCGGGTCGCCGGAACCCCGCGGAAGTCGCTGGACGGGCGTTGCGGGGGCGGCGGTGGCGCTCAGCGCGGCGCTCGTCGTGGCGCCGGCTTACCTCTCGGTTCGCTTCGCGGAACAGGGCGTGGCCCAGGGCTTCGAGCGTCCTGATGCCGCCTTCCGGGATCTCGATCGCGCGGCGGAGCTGAATCCGCTCTCACCCCGCCCGCATTTCTCCGCCGGGACGCTCGCCGTGGCCCTGGACCTTCCCAACCGCGCGCGGCGGGAGTTTCACGAAGCGCTGGACGTGGAGGAGCATTGGTACCCGCACTTCCAGCTGGCGCTGCTGGACGCGCAGGCCGGGCGATTTCCGGCTGCCCGCCGCGAACTGGAACGAGCCGAGGAGCTGAACATGGGGGACTTCTTCCTGGCCCGGGCTCGGGAGCGCATCGACGCGCGCCGCAGGATCGACCCGGCCGCGTTCAACCGCTTCGTGCTCAGGGAGACCCGCTCGCGCTTCACCAACGTGATCGCGCGCTGAAAGCAACCCGTGACCCAATCGCTTGCGCGATTCGGAAACCGGATGTACTGTGGGCTTTGGTCCACGATTCGATCCTTTGGAGTCGCCATGTCACGCAGGTTGATCACTCTCGCTCTTGCCATATCGGTCACGGTGTTCGCCTTTGCGAGCCCGGCCGTGGCGCAGATCGACCCGTACCAGGGCACCGCCGGCGACGAGCAGGAGGGACTGCCTGAGGAGGGCGGGATCCTGCCGGACAACGAGTCGGGTGGTGGCGGCGCCCCTGGCGATGAGACCACCAGCGGGCTGCCTGATCCGGACGGTGGCGCGCCCGCAGGCGACGACGGCACGTTGGGCGCACGGGCCGCGAGCCTCCCGTTCACGGGCTTCGAGCTGATGTTGATCGTGGCTCTGGGAGCCGGTCTTCTGGGCACCGGCCTGGCGATTCGGCGCGCACTGCCTGCTTCGCATTCGCAGGGCTCCTAGCCGTTTCTTCGCCCCGGGGCAGACGTGGGGTCGCCCTGTGGGGGGCCCTGGCGGCCCTCGTCCTGCTTGTGCTGGGCGCCGTGTACGTGGCCTCGAGCTATGAGGTGGTGGACAAGGGACGTCTGTTCGACTACACCACGGGCACGATCTACAAGATCCAGCTCGTGGATGGCGTCAACGTCTACGCCGAGAAGGAGATCGACCCCAGCCTCGATATCTTCAACTCGCTGCTGCTCTTCTTCGTGGCCAGCGTGTCCGCATTCGCCGCGCTGCTGCTCAGGCGGCTGGGGAGCGCGATTCGACTACAGGTCTTCTTCGGGCTTGCCGCGCTCGGCGCGGGATACCTCGGCGCCGACGAGCTGTTCGCCATACACGAGTCGATCGGGCACAACCTCCGGTTTTTGGCCGACCTGCCCGGAGTCCGGCAGCCGGACGGACCGGTGCAGGCTTTCTACGCGATTCCCGCCCTCATCTTCCTCTATGTGTTCAGGGACCTGCTGCTGGCCTCGGGGCCGGCCCGGCGCGCGTTCGTCCTGGGCACGGTGCTGCTCGTGGTGGCCTATATGGGCGATGGCCGCGACTTCCTGAGCTCCCGGGCCGAGGACACACTCGAGCTGCTGGCCTCGATGTCGTACGTCGCGGCGTTCCTGCTGCTAGCCCTACATCACGTCGCACCCGACGCAGGGCGCGCGGCGGTGCTTCAGCGCACCACGCCGAAGTCCGCGGTGTAGGTGAATCCGCGGGGCGAGCCGGTGGGGATGCCGGGCGCGATTCCCACGCCCACCTCGCGGTAGCGCCCGCTCAGGACGTTGGCCCGGTGCGGCGTGCTGGCCATCCAGCCGCGCACGATGGCGCGCGGCGTGCTCAAGCGGCCGGTGCCGAAGCCCAGGTTCTCACCCACCGTCCAAGCCCGGCGGGGCCTGATGTAACGGGCATCCAGCAACCGGGTGGAGACGCCTATCCCTCCGGGTTGCACATGTGCGAAGTAGCGGCCCCTCACCATGGCCCGCGAGTGGGCGAGAGCCGCGTCGTGCAAGCGCCGGTTGCCTCGGAGGGGGCGCAGCCCACGCCCCCGGCGCGCCCTGTTTACCAGGCAGATGACCGCCGCGCGAGCCCTGCGCTGGCGCTTGCGTGACTTCCCGGGAGACCGGCGTGCGCCTCGACAGCCCGCGCTCGCCTGTGAGTCCGCGAACGTGAAGGGCAGCGGGGGCAGGGGAGGCAGGGGCGGTACGGGAGGCAGCGGCGGAAGCGGCACGGGCGGCACGGGAGGAAGGGGCGGTACCGGCGGAAGCTCGTCGACGCCCGGTGACCCGCCCGCGGGCGGGTCGTCCAGGTCCGGCAGTGGTAGGAGCGGCAGGTCTTCGGCGCCCGGCACGTCAACCGGGGGTGGTTCGCCGACGCTCAGCGGTACCGCTTGGCCGAGCGTGGATGGCACCCCCGGCTCCCCGGGAGCGACCGGTGTCACGGTCACGGGCTGCAGGACGGCCTCAGGGGCCTTCGAGCACCCGCCGGAGTCCACACGGAGGAGGATTGACTTCGGTCCACCTGAGGTGAACAGATGGGGCGCCACGAGCGTGACCGGTCCGCTCGGGCGCTTGGGCCGGGGCCGGCCGTCCTGGCACGCGGCCAGCCCGAACTGGTTGTCGCGGCCCCCGAAGTTCGCGATCAGGGCTGACGGCGACGGATTCCCGATGGCCCGCACCGTCAGGTTCACGGGCTGTGCGATCAGGGCGGGGACGGGGATGTCGGCGGACAACACCCTCGGCGGGTCCGCCTGTGCGGGCGCTCCGAGGAGCAGCGTAGCCCCGGCGAGGACCAAGAAGCTGCCCGTCGCTGCGCGGCGGGCGGAGAGCCGGGGGTGGGGGGACACGGGTGCTAGCTAGGGGCGTCGATCGGACGGACGTAGGGCGAACGCGCCAGGCCGAGCGCCTCGACACGGGCGCGAGCCACCTCGGCCTCCGCCCGGGTGTCGTAGGTGCCAACGAATCCCACGAAGAAGCCGGGCGGCACGGTGGTGTGGTCGTCGGAGCGGAGGACGCCGGCTTCGAAGCCGGCGTCGATCGCCTCCCGCGCCTTCGCGACCGCGCCGGCGCGGTCGTCAGGAGAGATGAATGTGACCACGGTGAAGCCGTCGCGATCCTCCGGCCAGCCGTCGAGGACCCCGCCGTCGGTCGTAGGGGCGGGGGTCGCGGGCTCGGGCTCGGGCTCGGGACGTTCGCTGGGGGTGTCGGCGGCGTTGGAGGTGGTGCCGCCGTCCTCGTCGTCGCCCGCGAGGATTGCCGCTGCGACTCCCCCCGCGGCCAGCAGCAGGACGATGATGGCGGCGATGGCTCCCATCCGCCGGCCTCCGCGACCGGGGCGAGAAGTCTTTGTATCCGGCTCGTCGGGCCCCTGCGAGTCCGCTCCGCCGATCCCCTCGGGCTCGGCTGGGGCGTCCGGATCGGCTGGGGCCTCCGGCTCGGGTATCGGCGACGCTGTCGTCTCGGGCACGGGTGACGAGGTCGTCTCGGGTATCGGCGACGAAATCGTCTCTGACGCGGGCTGGAGGTCTTCGACCCTCGGCTCGAGCTCGGGCGGGACGTCGTATTCGCCCACCGCCTCCTCCTGAGGAGCCGCCGCCGTCCCATTGTCGTCGGCCGTGGAGCTCATCTGCTGCCATGACCCCACCAAGCGGTCACGCTCTGAGCTCCCGGCCTCCGGGGAAAGGGATGACGCCGTGGCCTCGGTGTCGCTCAGGGCCTGCAGCAACTGGCCTGCGGAGTCCCAGCGCTCGGCTGGGTCCGTGGCGGTGGCGCGGGCCAGCGCAGCATCGGCCTCGGGAGACAGGTCGTCCGACAGAGCCTGGGAGAGCAGGCGTCCGAACGCGTATACGTCGGCCGGTGGCCCAGCCTGGCCAGATCGAAGCTGCTCGGGCGCGGTGAACTCCGACGGCTCACGCCCGCCGGAGGGATCCACGATGCCGAAGCCGCCGAGCGCGGCGTGCTCGGTCCGTCTGGTCACCGAAACCAGCACGCGGTCCGGGTTCAGCCCGAGGTGGGCGATCCCGGCTGCCGCGGCGGCGTCGAGCGCGCTGGCCACCCCCGCCAGCACGCGGCGTGCTCGCTGCACCGAGAGCGGCCCCTCCCGCTCGAGGAACGCGCCCAGGGTCTCGCCATCGACGTAGTGCATTGCCGCGTAGTCCCAACCCGCATCGCTGCCGACCTCGTATACGGCGATGATCGAGGGGTGACGCAGCTGGGTCACGGCCTGTGAGATACGGCTGTAGCGCTCGAGGAAGTCGGGCTGTGAGGAGAGTTCGGGGTTGATCAACCGCAGCGCCACCGTCCGCCGGGGAGCGAGCTGCTCAGCCAGGTAGACGTCGCCCAGCGCTCCCGTGGCCAGGAGGCTCCGGAAACGATATGTCCCGACCTGGGTGCGGCCGGGCTCGGCCGTGGGATCCTGGCGCTCGGGCATAGGATTCACACTACATCGCCTAGCGCGAAATAGCCCTGCATCGGCCGCGGTAGTTCAGCTTCGCTCGGCGTCGCGGCTGCTGCCGTCCGACACCGGGTGCGAGCTGAGCTCGTGACGCCACTGATCCGCGTCGTAGGCGCGGCGACGCCGAGCGGCCGGGCGGATGGACCGGCCCATCGCGATCAGGGCGAAGCCCGAAGCCGCAATTACCGCCACGGGCAGGCCCGTTCGCGGAAGCGACCCGTTCGAGGCCGCCGCCTGCTTGTCCTCGCCGTTGGGATCCGGAAGAGACCCCTGCGCAAACGCGGCGGCAGGTGCTGTGAGCGCCAGGCACGCGCACATGAGGAGCGCGGCCCGAGAACTTCCCCGGAAACCATGTCGAATCGACACCACGCGGCCACTATAGGCGATTCGCACGAGCGCGTCGCATCTTGCAATAAGGTCATCGCTCGTGCACAACCCAGGCCAGAAGAGGCGGACAGGAGCGCTCGGCCGGCTCCTGGAGTCCGTGAGGCAGCGCCCTCTCGTGTTCGCACTGGCCGTCGTGCTCGGCCCGGCGGTAGCGATCGGCCTGTCATTGGCCGAGGGGCGAGAGCGAACGGCCACCGCCACCTTCCTGCTGGCGCCCGGGGAGGGCGCGCCTCGCGACGCGACCGGGCCCGACGAACGCGACGTGGCCACAACGACCGAGCTTCTCGCCCTGCCGGCTGTGGCCGCCGCCGCCGCCGCCGACCTCGGCGGCACAAGCGCCGAGGACGTGGCCGAGGACATCGAGATCCAGTCCGAAGGCGATGCCGACGTCGTGAAGGTGGTGAGCTCCGCGGGATCGTCGCAGGACGCGGTGCGTCTCGCCAACGCGTACGCGCGGGCCTACGAAGAGTTCCGGCGCGGCCTGCCCGCGCAGGCGCCGCGCCCCGCGGAGCCGTCGCTGGTACAGGCCGCCACGTCCTCGACCGAGGTCGCGGCGCGTGCGCTTTGGATCGATGGTCTGCTGGGCCTGCTGGCCGGGCTCGTCCTTGGCCTGGTGCTCGCGTCGCTGGTGCGCGGGATCACGCGGACGGTCCGCTCGATCGAGGAGATCGAGGAGATCTACGGCCTGCCGGCGCTGGCGCGTGTACCGCGCAGCGACTCGCTCGCCAAGGGCACGCTCGGCAAGGAGGCGGTAACGCAGGCCATCGGGTTCAGCGAGGAGGCGGAGGCGTTTCGGACGCTCCGCGCCAACCTGCGCTACTTCAACGTCGACTCTCCGATCCGGTCGATCCTCGTGGCCAGCCCGCTGCCCGGCGACGGCAAGTCGACGGTCGCGCGGCACCTGGCGATCACGATGGCGTCGATGGGGGATTCGGTGTGCCTCGTGAACGCCGACCTCCGCAAGCGCGAGCCCGGGACCTCACGCGGTTCTGAGGGGTTGTCGCTAGTGCTCGCCGGGTTCGACCTCGACACCGCCCTTACCGAGGTGCCGATCTCCTTCGACCCGGTCACAGAGGAGTCCCGGGTGCTGGTGGAGCTGGCGAACGGGCCTCTTCCGCCCAACCCCGCCGAGCTGCTCGAGAGCGCTCGGATGCGCTGGGTTCTGACCGAGCTTGAGCGCCGGTTTGCCTTCGTGATCGTGGACAGCCCGGCCCTCGTGACCGTGAGCGACGCCCTCTCGCTCCTGCCGGCCACGTCCGGGGTGCTGATCGTGAGCGGCGTCGAGCGCACGATCCGGCAGGCGGCCCTCGACCTTCGACGACAGGTCGACCTGCTGGGCGCGCGGCCCTTGGGCGTCGTCGCGAACTTCGCGCCCTCGGGCCGGGGGTCTGAGTACTACGACGACGCCCGCGACGGCACCACGTCCAGGCGCCGCCGCGGATCCCGGCCTCGCACCACGGCCTAGCCGCCTCGGCGGCGGTCCACGAACCGGACGTAGGGCGAGGTCGCCAGCCCGCGACGCCGCACCCGGGTCGCCTCGCGGCGGGCTGCCGCCCTCGATCCGAAAACGCCGACGAAGGTCACGACCCGGCCGGGGCTTAGGCTCGGGTGGTCGTCGGAGTCGAGCACGCCTGAATCGAACCCCATCCGCCGCGCGCGATCGGCGGCAGCCGCGGCACCCCCGGCGTCGTTGCGCGAGACGCTGACGATCACCGTGTACCCGTCGCGGTCCGGCCACCCCGCCTGAGCCGGCGGCGCCGCGGGAGCGGGGCGCCCGGCCGGAGGTGGGGACGGTGCCGGGGCAGGTGCCGGGCTCGCCTCTTCCCGAGGCGCGTTGAGGGAGGTGGCGATGATCACTGCGGTCGCTGCGGCGACGGCGACGGCAAGCCCGATGCCCCAGCGGGCCCTGAGGGAGAGCGATCGGCCGCGGCGCCCGTCGGAGGGCGGCTCACGTACCTTGCCGCCGATGGCTCCCTGTGCCGCGGCGGAGGGCGACCACAGGTCGGCACCGGCCGCCAGGCTCCGTTCCCAGGCCGAGATAACGGTTGATCTGTCGCCGGGATCGGGGGCGCCGGCCGGTTCGCTCGGTTGCGCGCCCCCACTTGCCTCGAGCGCCGCGAGGCCCATCTCACCCGCGGACGCGAAGCGCTCGCTCGGCCGCTTGGCCAGCGCTCTGCGGATCACGTCGTCGAGGCCGGGGGGCAGGTCTGGCTGCAGCGAGCTTGGAGGGACCGCATCGGCGCCAAGGTGGGCCGCGAGCGTCACGTTGAGGTTTGCGCCTGCGAACGGGGTGCGGCCGGTCGCCAGCTCGTACAGCAGGCACCCGAGCGCGTAGACGTCGCTCCTCACCGAGCTCGGCTCACCCGATATCTGCTCCGGGGCCGCGTACGCGGCCGGCGGCGGCCCGGCCCAGGTCTGGGCCGGCGAGTGGTTCGACCGGCCATCGGGGGCGGAGAATCCGCTCACGAGCAGCCGGGACGACCCGCTGCCCCCGAGGGCCTCGATGCGTCGTGGCTCGAGGGCGCCGTGGATCAGCCGGGCGGAGTGGGCGGCGTCGAGCGCGGCCGCGACCCGCAGGATCAGCTCGACGGCCTCCCGGAGCTCCAGCGTGGTTTCGCCCTCCATCCGCGTAGCCAGGCTGACCCCTTCCTCACCCAGGCACTCGGTAGCCACAAAGATCGTGCGGTCGGTCTTGCCGACCTCCTTCACCTCGGCCACGAACGGGTTGTTCAGCCTGTTGGCGCGCGTGCGCGCCTCCTGGAGCTGATCGAAGAGCCCTGGCGTGGCCGACAGCTCGCCCGACAGGACGTCGATCCACACCAGCGGATCGTCCGGCTCGCGCCTGCCGAGGTAGAGGGTGCCGGTGGCGCTGTCGGCCACCCGCGCCTCGAGGCGGTACCCGCCCAGCCGCGCTCCGATGCCGGCAGCATGGGCCACCGGGCTGATTATGCAGGACGTCAGCTCACGACTGAGAGCGCCGCGGGCTCGACCCCGAACCGCGCCTCGCTGAACTCACCGATGAAGTCCCCGTCCACTTGGACCGGGAAGGCCCGCCCTTCCAGAGCCTGCACGAGCGCGCCATCGACTGCGGGGAAGCCTTCGATCTGCCTGTGCCGGGCCACCGTCTCCGCCTTGCCCGAGAACGCCCTCCACATCACAGTCGGCAGCTCCGCCACGGTGGCGCGGCGCAGGACCGTGACTCCCAGCAGTCCATCCTGGAGTCCCGCGCCGTCGTTGATGCGGATGGGCCGGCGTCCGAAGTAGGTGTAGGGGTCGCAGTTCTGCACGATCACGGTGACGCCCTCGAGCCTGCGGCCGTCCACGTTCACCTGCACGTGCGGCGGGTTCACGAGGTACTTGCGGTTGAAGGTCGAGATCGCCGCGTACGTGTAGTACCACTCGCCGAGGCGCCTCTTCATGCGCGGGTGGGCGTCCACCCGCTCGACCACGCTGGCGTCCAGCCCGATTCCCGCGGAGAACGTGAACAGCCGGTCGTTCACCCGCCCCAGGTCCACACGGCGCGGCCGGAAGTCGTCGGCCATGCGCAGCAGGTGCTCGGTGGCGTCGACCACGTCGTGGGGAATGCCGAGCACGCGGCAGTAGACGTTGGTGGCGCCTCCGGGCAGCACCGACAGCGGCGTCTCGGACCCGGCCAGGCCGTTGGCGGCCTCGTTCACGGTACCGTCGCCGCCGAAGGCCACCACCACGTCGTAGCCCTCGCCGGCGGCCTCCCGGCAGATCTGAGTGGCGTGGTGGGGCTTCTCGGTGTCCACGGCCTCGACGGCGTAGCGCGATTCGAGTGCATAGACCACCAGGTGGCGCAGGCGGTCGGAGACCGTGGTGGCATACGGATTCACGATCACCAGCATCCGCTGCTTCGGGGTGCGGTCGGGCAGCAGGCGCTCGGCCATCTGCTCCGCGCGCTCGAGGGAGGTCGGGGGCACCTTGCACCCAACCCCGCGTGCGGGACCGAGTTACTCCACAGCCTCGAAGCGCACGATTCCGCCGTCTTCGGCCTCGGCCACTCGTCCCTCGTCGAGCAGGATGTCGGTGTGTCCCAGCACCTCGCTGAGGGTGAGGTAGGCCTGCGTCACGGCGATGTTGCCCCACAGGGCCTGGGCCAACTCGTAGGCGCTGCGCGGCCGCTCCGCGATCAGGCCGTGCAGCTTCTCCGCCCGGCGGCGGTGCATGCGGAAGCGCTCGTCGATCAGCGCGCGGTGATCGTGGATCGGGTCGCCGTGACCCGGGAGCACCAGGTCCACGTCCATCTCGCGCGTCTGGGCGAGTGACTCCAGATACGTCATCAAGGCGCGCTGCCTACCGGTCGAGCCGTCCCGCGCCCTGGTGATCAGCGGGTTCGAGGATATGCGGGCCAGCAGGTGGTCGGCGGCGATCAGGATCTTGCGCGACGAGTCGAGGAAGACCGTGTCCGAGGGGCTGTGGCCAGGGCGGTGGAACACCTCGAGCGACCGGTCGCGCAACTCGATGGCGTCCCCGTGGGTCAGCACCCGGGTCACATCGGCGCGGGCGCCCCAAGCGCGAAACGCGCGCGACACCGATTGCAGAGCCGAGACCACGTCCTCGGGGATACCGTGGCGCAGCATCACTTCACGTGCGAAGTCGTCGTCGGCCTGGGCCTCTTCGGAGAAACGCTCCACGAACGGCACGGCGACATCGAGCGCCGCCACCTCGGCTCCCGACCTGGCGGCCACCAGGCCCACCAGCCCGAGGTGGTCGATGTGCTGGTGGGTCAGGATCACCAGCTCGACGTCCTCGAGCGCAGCCCCGCGCGATTCGAGGCCGCGCTGCAACTCATCGAAGGACGTGCCGGAGTTGGGTCCGGCGTCGACGAGGGTGAGCGGCTCGTCCTCGATGAGGTAGACGTTGACCCTGCCGACGGCGAACGGAGTCGGAATTGCAAGCCTGTGGATGCCGGCCTCGGCGGCCCGGGCGAAGGGATCCGGCTGCTCGCTCACTCGGCTGTTGACCCTACCCGCGCCGTCCCCGAGGCACGCCTCAGAGGCCCACGGGGCGCATTCTCAGAATGTGCCTAGAATGGTGCCCTTCAAGGATGAAGATTCGCCGAAAGAACAATGAGGGTGTCCAAGCGGGGGACGCCGTAGAGGCCCAGTCTGACTGGGCCACGCTGGCCGATGTGGCTGGCCAGACGCCGCCAGCCGAGCCGGGCGAACAAGCGCGTCCCGACGCGGCCGAGCCGCCGCCACCGGCGAGCGGCCCGCCCTCGAGCCCTCAGGTCGAGGAGCTGCTCGGCGCCGAGCGCGAGGCGCAGAACCTCCTCGAGCGCCGCCGCGGCCAGCTGCGCTCCGCCGTCGCGGCCGAGGGCGAGCGGCGGGTGGCAGAGGCCACGCAGCGATTCGAGGCCGAACGCGCCGAGCTGGAGCGCCAGCTTGCCGAGGTTCGGGCCGAGGCTGAGCAATGGGCCGCGGGCGTGCGCGAGAGCCACGAGCAGCTGGGTCGCGACCTCGAACGGGAGCGAACGCGCAGCGGTGATCTGGAGGTCCGGCTCGAGGAGACAAGCGAAGCCCTCGAGCAGGCCACGAACGGGTTGGCCCAGACTCGCGAAGAGCTGCAGGCGGCGCGCGAAGAGCTCAAGCGCGAGCGCGAAGAGACCCGGGACCGCGCGAAGGACGCGGAGGGCAAGCTCGTGGAGGCGCGCTCGCAGGCGGAGGCCCTGGTGGCTCGCGTGCGCGAGGAACACGAGCAGATCGGCGAGGAGCTCGAGCGCGAGCGCACGCGCACCGGTTCCCTCGAGGCCCGCGTCGAGCACGAGCGCCGGGCTCTGGAGATCGCGCGAGGCGGGCTGGAGCAGGCCAACGGAGAGCTTGAGCAGGTGCGCGCCGAACTGGAGCGCGAGCGCGAGCAGGCTTCGGCACGGGTCGGCGCCGCCGAACGCGAGCTGGCCGATGTTCGCGCCAAGGCGAAGGAGTGGAGCGCCGGTGTCCGTACGCGGGTCAAGACTGCCGAGAGTGAGCTGACCAAGGCCCAAGAGCAGGCCGAAGAGCGGGTCGCCGCACTGCGCGCCGGTCATGAGGAGGTGGCCCAGAAGCTCGAGCAGGAGGCTACGCGCCGCACGGAATTGGAGACCCGGCTCGCCCAGGAGACCCAGGCCGGCGAGCAGGCAGCCGCGGCCCTCGCGCAGGCCACCGCCGAGCTGGAGCAGTCGCGGGACGAGCTGGAGACCCAGCGCCGGCGCTCGCAGGAGAGCGTGCAGGAGGCCGAGGGCCGAGTGGCGTCGGCGCGCACGCGGGCCGAGGAGCGCGTGGCGGAGGTTCGCCAGAGCCACGAGCAGCTCGGCGAGCAGCTGGAGCAGGAACGCACGCGCGGTGGCGAGTTGCAAGCCCGGATGCGGCAGGAGAGCCAGGAAGCCGAACAGGCGCGTGCCGAGGTCGAGCAAGCGCACGCCGAGCTGGCTGAGGCCCGGTCCGTGGCGGCGCACGAGAGCCAGCGCCGGGCAGAGCTCGAAGAGCGTCTGGCGGCCATGGTCGAGCTGGAGGCAGACGCCAGCGAGGTGCGCGAGCAGCGCGTGCGCGACCTGGAGAACGCCCTGGCCGAGGCTCGGCGAGCGGCCAAAGCGGCCGGCGTCGAGCTGCGCCCCGTGCAGGGCGGTCACGAGGGACACGAGCCGAGCGCACCAAGCGCAAGCGCGCCCGGGGATAGCGAGCCCACGGTCATGCGGCCCGTGGACGCTGCGGCCGCGGTGGCCGCGGCCGAGGCCGACTCCGACGACGCCCGCGTTGTGGTGATGGAGGCCGGACACGTCCGGCAGCGCCGCACCGAGGGGATCTGCTCGGTCTGTCGCCTCGCACGGCCGGACGCCGACCCCGGTGAGCTCGCCCGCCTCGGCTGGATCGAGCGCGAGCACCTCGACCTGTGTCCTGACTGCCAGGGCGAGGGTTGGCAGCTCCCCGAGGGAGCGACGGTTCCGATGCGCCGGTTCGCGAGTTCGTGAGGATCAGGCGAAAGAGCGGCGAGGATTCGCCGGCCGTGCGGCCGGTCGAGTTCGCCGGCACCGAGGCTGAGGCGTACCCCGATCAGCCCGACGAGGTTTCCGAGCAGGATGGGACTGCGTCGGAGCGTGACGAACTGACGGCGCTCGCCCAAGCTCAGCGGGAGGCGCACGAGCTGCTCGAGCGCCGCCGCAACGAATTGCACTCCGCCCAGTTGACAGAGGCGCGGCGGCAGCTCGCCGCCGCCGAGGAGCAGTTCGGGCAGGAGCGAGCCGAGCTGGAGGCCGAGGTGGCGGCGGCTCGGTCGGACGCCGAGGCGTGGGTTGGGAGCGTGCGCGAGAGCCACGAGGAGCTGGGCCAGGAGCTCGAGCGTGCTCGGGCCGAGGCGGAGCAGGCGCGGGGCGAGTTGGAGGCCGAGCGCGTGCGCGCGCAGGAGGCGGAGCAGCAGGCGGGGGTGGCTCGGTCTGAGGCTGAGGAGTGGGTGGCGAGTGTGCGCGAGACGCACGAGCAGCAGGGCCAGGAGCTGGAGGCGGCGCGCACTCGTTCCGCCGAGCTGGAGGCCGCCTTCGAGGAGCGCGGGCTGGAGCTCGAGCGTGCTCAGGCTGAGGCGGAGCAGGCACGCGGCGAGCGGGAGGGCCTGCAAGTTCGCGCCGGGGAGCTGGAGGCCGGCGTCGCGGAGCGCGGGCAGGAGCTCGAGCGTGCTCGGGCTGAGGCGGAGCAGGCGCGGGGCGAGTTGGAGGCCGAGCGCGTGCGCGCGCAGGAGGCGGAGCAGCAGGCTGAGCAGCAGGCGGGGGTGGCTCGGTCTGAGGCTGAGGAGTGGGTGGCGAGTGTGCGCGAGACGCACGAGCAGCAGGGCCAGGAGCTGGAGGCGGCGCGCACTCGTTCCGCCGAGCTGGAGGCCGCCTTCGAGGAGCGCGGGCTGGAGCTCGAGCGTGCTCAGGCTGAGGCGGAGCAGGCACGCGGCGAGCTGGAGGGCCTGCAAGTTCGCGCCGGGGAGCTGGAGGCCGGCGTCGCGGAGCGCGGGCAGGAGCTCGAGCGTGCTCAGGCCGAGGCGGAGCAGGTACGCGCCGAGTCGGAGGCCGCGCAAGCTCGCGTCGGGGAGCTGGAGGCCGCGCTCGAGCAGGTGCGTGGCGAGTTGGAGGGCGAGCGGGCGCGAGCGCAGGAGGCCGAGCAGCAGGCGGCGTCGGCCCGGTCCGACGCTGAGGAGTGGGTTGCGAGTGTGCGCGAGACCCACGAGCAACAGGGCCAGGAGCTGGAGGCCGCGCACACTCGCGCCGGGGAGCTGGAGGCCGGCCTCGAGGAGCGCGGGCAGGAGCTCGAGCGAGCTCGAGCAGGCCAGGTCCGAGCTGGAAGCCGCGCACGGCCAGGCGCAGGCTGAGGTAGAGCGTCTGACCCGGGAGGTCTCGGACGCCAAGTCCGCCGAGGAGCGGGCGCGCAACGAGATCAAGCCGCGAGCCGCGCGCAAGATCGCCGACGCCCAACAGGCCGCTGAGGAGGCGGGTCGCCAGGCCGACGAGGAGCGCGAACGAGTCGCGGCCCTACAGAGCCAGGTGGCCGAACTCGAGGGCGAACGCGAGCAGTTGCGCGCGAATGCGCAAGAGCTCGAGGGTCAGGCTGCCGCGGCCCGGTCGGAGGCTGAGGAGTGGGTTGGGAGTGTGCGTGAGAGCCACGAGCAGCTCGGCCAGGCGCTGGAGACCGAGCGGGCCCGCGTCGGTGAGCTCGAGGCCGGCCTCGAAGAGGCGACTCAGGCGCAGGAGCAGCTACGTGAGGCCAGCGAGCGCGAGCGGGCCGAGGCCCAAGAGGCCCAGGAGGCCCTGCGAGCCGAAGCAGCGGAGAGAGAGCAGGAGCTCACCGCCCAGGCCGAAGCTCAAGCCGAGGCGCTGAGGGTAGAAACCGAAGCCCAGGCCGAGGCGCTGAGGGTAGAAACCGAAGCCCAGGCCGAGGCGCTGAGGGTAGAAACCGAAGCCCAGGCCGAGACGCTGCGTGCGGACGCCGAAGCGCAGGCCGGTGAGCTGAGGGCTCAGGCGGAGAGCGAGCTCGCGGAGGCCCAAGTGGCCGCCGACGCTCGCGCTGGCGAGCTCGAGGAGGCGCTGGCCGAGTCCCGCGCCCGGGCCGACCAAGCCGACCACCAGCGTGCGGAGGTCGAGCAGCGACTGCGCGCGCTCGTGTCGCTCGAGGCCGACGCCCGCCAGGTGCGCGAGCGGCGAATGAGGCAGCTGGAGCGCGAGCTCGCGGAGGCCAGGAACGCCCCTGGGCCGGCCGTCGAGGCAAGTGAGGTAGATGCTCCCGCTCCAGCAGCATCACCGGCGCCGCCTGAGCCTGAGGCCGCATTCGAGCCGGACCCCGAGGCCACCTTCGAGCCGAGCCCCGAGGCCACCTTCGAGCCGAGCCCCGAGGTCGCCTCCGAGCCGCCTCAGGCCGCCGCTGCTCCATCACCTCTGAGCCAGGAGGCGATGACCCAGGCCCACGACGTGCGCGCCGCAGGGCCGGGGGCGGTGGAAGAGCAGCGCGGCCTCTTCGGCCGGCGCAGGCGGCGGTCAGGCCAAGGCAGTTGCTCGGTGTGCAACAACCCCGAGCCCAATCTGCCCCCGGGCGAGCTGGCCCTGAGCGGCTGGATCGAGCGCGGGGACGTGAGCCTGTGCCCTGACTGCCGCACCATCGGCTGGCAGCTCCCCGAAGGCGCCGCCCTGCCTTTCCGGCGTTTGTCCCAGAAGGGCTAGCGAAGCCCTAGAGGCCGCGGCGCCCGAGGACGTGCGGGATCGTCCTCATCAGGATCTGCACGTCCGACCACAGCGACCAGTTCACGATGTACAGGTAGTCCAGCGCGACCATGTCCTCGAGCGGCAGGCGTGTGAAGGGGAGCACCTGCCACACGCCCGTCATCCCCGGCGTGAGATCGAGGCGGCCGCGCTGCCAGCCGATCACCTGGCTGTCCTCGTCGATGATCAGGGGTCGCGGACCCACCAGGCTCATGTCTCCGCGCAGGACGTTGAACAGCTGCGGCAGCTCATCCAGCGACGCGCCTCTGAGCAGCCGGCCGACACGCGTGACCCGGGGGTCGTCCTCGATCTTGAACAGCCCCTCTTCGCGCAACGCCTCGAGCTCGAAGAGGTCGGGCTTCCGATCCTCGGCGTCCATGGCCATCGACCGGAACTTCAGGATCTGGAAGCTGTCTCCCTTGCGCCCGATGCGCGTCTGGCGAAAGAAGACGGGGCCCCGGGTATCG
Organism: uncultured Thermoleophilaceae bacterium; assembly: GCA_963825475.1. GTDB lineage: Bacteria > Actinomycetota > Thermoleophilia > Solirubrobacterales > Thermoleophilaceae > JAAYBF01. The sequence continues at coordinate 323,818 of CAWGTC010000001.1, forward strand.
ATCTTGATGGCGAGCGCGATCACCGCCATGAACGGCGAAAGCAGCAGCAGCCCGGCGCCCGAAAGAAGCGCGTCCATGGATCGCTTGAGGGCGAGCGAGGAGCGGGAGAGCCCGTAGCTGCGGACCCCGAGAAGGGTGGAACCCGAGATGTCGTCGAACTCGACGGCCGAACCGAGGACCTCGAAGAGGCCCGGAAGCACACTGACCTTGATCCCCTTGGACTTGAACAGGCGGATCGTCTCCAGCATCTCGTGGAAGCCGTGATCGGTGTGGGTCACGATCACGCGGTGGAAGTCGCTGCGAGCGAGGTAGTCGCCGAAGGTCTCGGCGTCCTCACCGCGAGCGGTCACGCGGTTGAAGGGAATCAGCGCCACCAGTTTCGCGTTCAGCGACGGCTGGCAGTCGAGCAGGCGCTTTATCCGGGCGGCGTACGACACATCGCCCACCAGGACGCATCGTTCGGCGGGGGTTGCGGTCCGGGCCAATCGCCGTGCCAGCGTGCGACAGGTGAGCGTGCCGGTGAACAGCACTGCCCAGAACGCGAACAGGGCGATGAAGCCCGGGGGGTCGGTCTCCAGCGCCGCCTGGGCGAACACGACCACGAGCGTGACCAGCGTGCTGAGATGCAGGACCGAGGGCGCCTCGTTCAGGGTGGTCTTGTGGAGGACCAACTCGTCGCGGTCGTACAGCCCCATCATCTTCGCGGCGACCACGCAGACCGGCAGTGCCAGCAGCGACCCGAGCGAGATGAACGACGATGCGAGGGTCAGCCCGACCGAGCAGACGGCAAGGCCCACCGCGAAGAGGTCGGCGACGGCAAGCATCCGCCGGTACACCTTGTCGCGGTAGGCGACATCGTCCCGAGGGGCGGATTCGGTGATCCGGGCTGCGCCACGCCCGTCGGTGCCGCGTCGCCGCGGCGCTCGGACTGTCGGCCTAGCGGGGGCGCCAGGTTTAATGATGAGGTGGACTCCATCCCTCCTGCAAAACGCGATGTTGCCCGGCTGTGTGTAACCGGGCCTTTGTCGGACGGAGAAACGTAAAGCACTGATGCGACCGTCGCAAGCAGGCGCGGCGTGATCGCCGGCGGGCTCGGGGCCGGCCACGGTCGGGTCCGAGACCCCGGCCGGGCCGCCGGACCGGAGGCCACCCATCGCGAGGCCGGAGCGCTGCGGCTGGCTTGGAACGGAGGCGCGGAGGCCCACGAGGCCGATGGCCTGCTCGTCGTACTCGACGGATTTCTGCTCGGGCCGATGGCCGATCTGGCGAACGTGGCCGAAGCCTGGCGCCGGGCGGGCAATTCGGTGACCGACCAGTTGCAGGGTGCCTTCACGATCGTGATCTGGGACGGACGCTCGCAGCGTGGCATCGTGGCTTGCGATCACTTCTCCCTCCGCGTCTGCCTCATGCACGGGACCGAGGGCGGGACGCTGCGCTTCTCGACCCATCTGCCGACGCTTCGGCGCATGCTCGCGAGCGATCCCGGGCCCGAGCCTCAGGTGATCGTGCCGTGGATCGCGCCCCAGTACCTCCAAGGTCACAAGACCATGCTGGCCGGAGTCGAGCGCGTCGGTGGTGCGCGATTGCTCGAGCTGAGCGCCGGCGGCTGGCGCCGGCGGCGCTACTGGCGCCCGACGTGGAACGGCACGCTCGACGCGCCTCGCGCGGAGCTGGCCGCGATGCTTCGCAGCGAGCTGGCGCGCGCCGTGGCCCAGCGATTGGCCCCCCACACCCCAACGGGCACGATCCTCAGCGGCGGGCTGGACTCGTCCGTGGTCCTGGCCACCGCGGCCGCGCTCGAACCGCGCCCCGACCTCAGGGCCTACTCGACCGTTTTCCCGGATTGGCCCGCGGCCGACGAGTCGCAGCGAATAGCTGCCACCACCGGTTTTCTCGACGTGCCCGCCTCACGGTTCGTAGTACGTCCCCAAGGTGCCTTGCGCATGGCCCTCGAGCAGCTGCGCGACTCGGGAACGGTTCCCGGCGGACCCGGCGGACTGGTCGAGCGTCCGGGCGTCCGGCAGGCTGCCGCCGATGGCGTGCACGTGCTATTCGACGGACAGGGGGGCGACGAGGTCTTCGGCAGCTCCCCGTACCTCCTTGCGGATCGCCTGCGCCGAGGCAACGTCCGGGGCGCGGTCCGGCTGCTTCGGCGGACGGTGCCCTACCTGCGGCGGCGAACTTCCCAGGCTGCCGCCTGGACTCTCTTGCGCGACTTCGGTCTGAGCCCGGCGCTGCCTCGGCGGGCTCGCGTGGCGGTCGCGCGCCGGGGCGTCCGTGGCCATCACGCGCCCGAATGGCTCACCGCCGCCTCCGGCCGCACGCTTTCGGACGTGCACCAGCCGTGGCCTTGGATCGACGACGAGTCCGATGTGCCGCGGTGGTGGGCGTATCAGTCCTACCTGCTCACGGATCACGTAGAAGGCAGCGGCTTGGGTGAGCACATGTGGGAGCGCGCGGCTCCGTTCGGGATGCGCTCCGCTGCCCCGCTCTTCGATCTGGGCCTCGTGCAGCTCGTGCTGCGGATGCCTCCCGAAGCGACGTGGCAGCGGGTCGACCGCTCGCTGGCACGGGAGGCGGTGGCCGGCCGGCTCCCGGAGGCCGTGCGCAACAACCGCAGAAAGGCGAACATCGGGCCCTTCTACCTCGATCTGCTGACCGGGCCCGACAACACGATCGTGCGGGAGCTGCTTCTGGATCCGCGCGCGCGGGTACGCGGGTTCGTCGATCCCGTGTGGCTGGACCGGAGCCTCGCCCGCCTGCCGACGAGGGCGGACGCCGACTGGCTCATGTGGACCACCGTGGCCTGGCGTCTGGCGATGGCCGAGTGCTGGCTGCGCTGGCTCGAGGAGCCTGGCTTTCCCGAGTCCATGCTCGACCGGCCGGACCTCCCCGAGGTCTCCGCCCGCCCGGCGACCTAGCACTTCTTCCAGTCTTGTCCCCGGGTCGGGTGGTGCGTAAAGTCCGGCCGACTGCAAGAGCAGCCTGACGAAACGGAGTCTCATGGAGCAGGGAACACCTCAGTACGACTTGCCGCGGCTGGTGGACTACGGCCGGCTGCAGGATGTCACCGCCAACAACGGCCAGCCCGTGTTCGTCGACGTCCCGCAGGGCACGCCGGTTCCGCCGCCCAGCGGCGACATCGTCGGCGACGACGACAACCTGAGCTAGATCGTGGAACGCGAGACCATCAAGTACGACACGTCGCCCTCCATCACCGATTACGGCGATCTGGCGGCGATCACCGCCAACAACAATATCCCGCAGTTCGTCGACGTCCCGCAGGGCACGCCGGTCGGCCAGGGCCCGATCGTCGGCGACGACGACAACCTGAGCTAGCGCCGGTCACCTGCTCCACGCCGTCGCGTGGAGGTCTAGGCTGCGCCCGTGCCTGCAGGGACGGACGGGGTCGAGATATGGGTGCTGCTCGAAGCCGAGGACCCTGCGCGGGCGACCGTGCTCGAGACCCTGTCGGCATCGCCAGGGCTCGCGCCCGTGGTTCGTCCATGGCCGGCCCGCGAGCGAGTGCGGCCGGCCGGCGGCCTTCCTCTGCCGCTATCCAACCTCTGAGCAGCCGACCGCTCTCAAGCGGCGTCTGGGTGGCGCCCGGGCGATCGTGCTCGCCGCGTCCGGCATCCGGCGAGACGACGCGCGCGCAGCAATCGCCCAGGGCGCCGATGCCGTGCTGCTCGAGGACGACGCGCCGGCCGTAGTGCTGCCGGCGGTGCATGCGGCGCTGGCGGGGCTCGTGGTGCTCTCGGCGGCCCTCGGGCCGGCGGTGGCGCGCTCCCCGCTGACGCCGCGGGAGAAGCAGGTGCTGGCGCTGGTCGTGATGGGCTACTCGAATCGGGAGATCGCCGATCAGCTGGTGGTCGCGGAGAGCACGGTCAAGAGCCACCTCTTCTCCGCTTTCCGCCGGCTCGGCGTGCGTTCACGCAGCGAGGCCGTGGCCCTGATCACCGACCCGGGACGCGGCCTGGGAAGCGGGATTTTGACCATCGCACGCGAGTAGGGGCGGCAGGTATCCTCCCCACGTGGGACCGACCAGTGTTGACCAGAGCACCCCCCGGCGGGTCACGATTCCCCAGCATGTCGTCTTTCGCAAGTTCGTGGACGAGACGGTGGTCCTCAACCTCGAATCCGGGTGCTACCACGGGCTCAATCCGATAGCCGGGTACATGCTCGAGCTGCTTGGTGAGATGGGCGATGTGAGTGCCGTGATCGAGCGGATCGTCGACGAGACCGGGGTCGCGGAGGACAAGGTGGGCGTCGACCTGCGTGCGCTCTGCGCCTCCCTCGCCGAGCGGGGTCTGATCGAGGTCGATGCAGAGAGCTGAGCCCGGCGGCGACGCCGCGCTCGGCCTGCGCTTCACCGGAGACCCTCTTCCCGGCCTCGTGGCCGGAGTAGAGGGCGACCTGCCGTCGGTAGCCGTGGAGCGCGCCGGCGAGGCCGTGATCGACGAACGCTGGGCCGAGGCGACAGCTCCTGAAGTGATCTTCGCCCGCCCCAATCGTGACGGGACTCCCTTCCTTCGCATCGAGGCCGACGACTCTGCGGGGTACCGGGTGTCGGCCCGCGGCTACGGCACGCACCTGATCAGCGCGGACGGCAGTGACTGCGTCTCGAGCCTCCCGGGCGGACCGGCCTGGCGTGGACTGCGGCTGCTGGCCAGCCAGACCATTCCGCTCCTTACCACGCTCCGTGGCCGCGAGGTGATGCACGCGGCCGGGGCCGTGGTAGGTCAGCGCCTGATCGGCCTCGTAGCCCCATCCGGGACCGGGAAGAGCTCGACGGCGTGCAACCTGATCGCGCACGGCGGAAGCTTCTTCGCCGACGACGTGCTCGCCCTCGATCTCGTGGACGGCCGCGTTCGCGCCCATCCCGGCCCGCGACTAGTGAGCGTGCATCCGCGCGATCTCGGAGCGATTCCCGAAGGGCCCCGCGCGAGGATCGGCACACGGCTGGACCAGAGCAACAAGGTGCACCTCGAGCCGGCGGGCTTCCCCCGGGCGCTGCCGCTGCACGCCATGGTCTTCCTCGACCGCCGTCCGGAGACGGCGACCACGACCATCTCGGCGCTCGACAACGTGGCCCCGCGACTGCTCGGCAATGCTTTCGTGTCCTACTTCGACGCTCCCGAGAGGCTGGCGCGGCAGCTCGAGATCGCGGGCACGCTGGCGGAGACCATCCCGCTGGCCAGCCTCGACATCGCGGCCGGGGACGGCGCCTCCACGGTCGCGCGCCGGGTCGGCGAATGGGTGGAGACCCTCCCGTGAGCGGCGCGGCGCGTGCCGGCCTCGATCCGCTCCTGCGCGCGTCACCTCTGCCCCCGGTGGTTCGTGCCCGGATCGGCGCCGAGATTATCGCGACCTATGCCGAGGTCAGGTGGCGGATGCTCCGTGGCGATATCCGGGACGTCGTGGCCACGTTGCGCGGGGAGACCGACGATGTGCACGACCTCTCCGATGCGCGCCGGATGGGCATCCGTCTCGGACGGGCGGTGCGCCGGACGCTCGATCCGCTTCCGTTCGACTCGCGTTGTTTGATGCGCTCGCTCGTGCTGCAGCGCATGCTCGCGCGGCGGGGAGTCGTCTGCCGGCTCGTGATCGGCGTCCGCCCGGGGGAGACCCTCGAGGCCCATGCCTGGATCGAGCACGGGGGCCTGCCGTTGCTGCCCACGCTCGGCTATGAGCCACTCACGGTCCTCTGAGTCAGCGGTATGCGGCGGCCTGCAGGTCGAACAGCTCGGCGTAGCGGCCGCCGAGCGCCACGAGCTGCTCGTGTGAGCCCTCCTCGACGATCGCGCCTTCGTGCAGGACGTATATGCGGTCGGCCGATCTGACGGTGGAGAAGCGGTGGGAGATCAGCAGCACGGAGCGTCCGCGGGCCAGGGCCTGGACGTACTCGAACAGCTCGTGCTCCGAGCGGGCGTCGAGCGACGCTGTCGGCTCGTCGAGCACCAGCAGGCGAGCCTCCCTGAAGAAGGCGCGCGCGAGCGCGATGCGCTGCCATTGGCCCAGCGACAGGTCATACCCGCCCGTGAACTCCTTGCCCAGAAGCGTCTCGTAGCCCTGGGGCAGGCGTTCGAGATAGTCGTGGGCACCGGCCTGCTTCGCCGCCTCGATGATCGCCTGCGTGTCCTCGACCGCCTCCGCTCTGCCGAACCCGATGTTCTCCCGCGCGGTGAGCTGATAGCGCACGAAATCTTGGAAGATCACGCCTACGTGGCGCCTGAGCGCGCGCCGGTCGAGCGTGCGGATGTCGATGCCGTCCCACAGCACCCTGCCTTCCGTGGGCGTGAACAGCGCACCGAGCAGCTTGGCGAGCGTCGTCTTGCCTGAGCCGTTCTCCCCGACGAGGGCTACCACCTCCCCTGCGCCGATCCGCAACGACACGCCGTTCAGCGCCTTGTACTCGGCGTTGGGATAGGCGAAGTGCACGTTCTCCACGACGAGCTCGCTGAACGGCGCCACCTCCTCGAGGGGGGCGGAGGTGCGCTCGGAGGTCGCCGCCGGCGCCCGAGCGAGGAAGCGATGGAGGTCGCCAAGGAACAGGCTTGACTCGAAGAGCCGGCTGATGCCCTTGAACACCTGCTCGATGCGCGATCCCAGGAGGCGAATCGCGAGCACCGCGGCCCCTGCCTCCGCCAGACCGATCCGGTCCGAGAGCACGAACGAGATCAGCAGCGCGAACGCGGCGCTCGTGACCACCACTGTCGCGAGCGTCCCGGCCAGGGCAAGAAGCAGCCGGCGCCGGACATGGACGCGCAGGTCACGCAGGTAGTCCAGGTAGCTGCGATCCCAGCGGCGGCGAAGGATCTGGCCTAGGCCGAAGGCCCGCAGCTCCTTCGCCTCCTCACGTCCGATCAGCGTCTGGACGAGGTAGAAGCGCAACCGGGTGCCCGGGGTCTGCTCGACGTTGAAGCCGAACTCGATCTTCCCCGTCGCCCGGGAGAGGAGCCACAGCGGCAGCGCCGACGCGAACAGGATGGGCACCACGAGCGGCTCGATGATGACCAGGGCCACGGTGAGCCCGACCGCCCCGAGGATGCCCCCAATTGTCGCGATCAGGCCCTGTGAAAGGGTCAGAGGCTGAAGCAGAGCGTTGGTCTGGACCCGCTGGAGGTCGTCGAAGAACTCGGGCGACTCGAAGGTCTCCAGGTCCACCGCCGTGGTCACGGAGAGCATGGAGTCGAGCGTCGAGCGTTGCACGTGCTCGCCGAGCATTCGCTGGGCAAGGGTCTGGAAGGAGCCGGCGAAGCTGCCGAGCGCGCCCGCGGCCACGAGGCCGATCAGCGGGGGCAGAGCATCGAGCACGGCGCCGTCCGACTGCGTGGTCTCGAGAATGGCCTCGAGCGCCAGCTTGCCGAGAAGGACTTGGACGCCGAGCAGCACGGCGACGAAGATCTGCGCCACGGCGCAGAGATCGAACAGCCGGGGATTCGCCTCGCGGGCCAGCTTCACCGCCGAGCGTGCGATACCCGGCAGGCTGCGAACCGTCCTGGGCCTCCCCTTCCCCGACAGGTAGTACTGCTGGCGGTCGAAGGGCTTCTGGTCGCTCTCTCCCTCCGCGCCTGACGGCGGCGGCTTCCCACTGTCGTCAGGCATCGAGGAGAGGATACGTCGAGGAGTCAGGAAGCTGAATGTAAGGTGCGCTCCCGTGAGCGCGCTGCATGTCGTCATCCTCGCTGCCGGCAAAGGCAGCCGCCTGGGCGCGCTCGGGGCCCAGAAGCCCAAGTGGCTGCTCGACGTCGGGGACCGGACTATCGCCGACCACCAGCTCGAGGGCCTGGAACGGGCGTCCGGCACGGTCGCGTCGGTGAGGGTGGTCACAGGTCACGCCCGCGAGGCCATCGACAGGTTTCTCGAGGCCGGCCGCGATGTCCAGGTGGTCCACAACATCGAGTACGCGCGCCTCAACAACTGGTACTCGGTGCTGCTGGCGCTGCGGTCCATCACCGACCCTGATCCGCGCGTGGCGATCATCAACGGCGACCTCTTCGCGCGCGCGGACTGGATAGCCAAGTTTCTGGTCGACAGCACCGGCACTTCCTCCGAGTCGCTGATCGCCGTGGATACCCAGCGGCCCGTGACCGACGAGTCGATGAAGGTGGCCATGGACGGAGCCTCTCGACTGAGCGCGATCGGCAAGGAAGGCATCGTGAACCCCGTGGGGGAATACGTGGGCATGCTGATGGCGGCGGGATCGGTGCTAGAGGACTTCCGCACCGCACTGGAACGCTTCGAGCGCCAACCGGAGTCCGCGAATGAGTGGTACGAGAGCGCCGTGGGCGTCTCCGCCGCTGCGGGCACGGATTGGACGGTGTGGCCGACTCCCGACAGCCACTGGGTCGAGATCGACGACGATGCCGACCATTCGATCGCGCTGCGGATGAGCGAAAGTCTCTGAAAGTGCGGGAGCGCACCATCGCGATTCCGCGCCTGCTGCACGTGGGTCCGGACTGCCTGTCCGCGCTTGCGCCCCTGCTCAAGGAATCGTCCTTCGACCTGACCCGGATCCTCGTCGGATCGGGCAGCGGACCGTCGGTCAAGTTCGCCGATCAGGCGCTCGACGGTCTCAGGCACGTGGGGCTCGATGCTTCCGGCGCTCGGGGCCTGGCCGGGCGGCTCGACCAGGCCGCCGAGCTGGCCGCCAGCGTTATCAGCGACGGCGTGACGCTGCTGGTGGCGGTGGGAGGGGGGAGGGTGATCGACACGGTCAAGCTGGCCGCTGCCCGTACGGGCACCGATTTCGTGAGCGTGCCCACAGCGATATCGCACGATGGCATCAGCTCTCCGGTGGCGTCGCTGGTGCCGAAGGAGGGAGCGCGTCAGTCCTACGCGGCCTCCATGCCGGGCGGGATCATCGTGGACGTCGGCGTGATCGGCTCGGCGCCCCCTAGGACACTCCGGGCCGGAGTCGGGGATCTGGTGAGCAATCTCACCGCTTTGCTGGATTGGCGACGCGCCGATCGGCTCGGTCATGCGCGCTTCGACGCCTTCTCGGCGATGATCGCCGAGCACGCGGCCCGGCCGGTGCTCGACCTCGAGGATCTGGGTCGTCCCGAGAGCCACGAGCTGATCGCGAAGGGTCTGTTGATGAGCGGCTTGGCCATGGCCGCGGCGGGTACCAGCCGACCCTGCTCCGGAGCAGAGCACTTGATCAGCCACAGCCTCGACGAGATCCTGGGGGAGCGGGCGGCGATGCACGGGGAGCAGGTGGCGCTCGGCTGCCTGGTGGCAGCGGCCGCCCACGACTCGCCCCTGCGGTCCACCCTGATGTCGTTCTTCTCGCAGCTCCGGCTGCCCACGGCTCCCGGGGATCTCGGCGTGACCGAGCACGAGCTGACCGAGGCCATACGCGCCGCTCCCGCCACGCGGCCCGATCGCTACACAGATTCTCTCCGACGTGCTCGAGCAGCCGGACGATCTTGCGCCGCTCCTCGAGCGGGCGTTCGCCACCCCCGACTGATCGCCGCAGCGCCGATACCTAGCTGGGAAGAGCGTTCGTCAGAGCTTGCTCGACGCTCTGGTTGAACCGAACGGCGGTGTGGTGCTCGGCGGTAGCCAGACCACCTCGTCTCAGCGTCGCGCGGAGGGCTGGGTCGCGGGCCAGCTGCTGAACGCGGCCGGCGAGTTGCGGCGCGTCCTCAGCTGGATAGAGCAGTCCGTTCTTACCGTGGATCAGATACTCGCCGGATCCTCCCCGCCCGGTTGCCACGACCGGCCGGCCACTGGCCATGGCTTCCAGGGGCACGAGGCCCCATGGCTCTTTCCACACGACGGGGAATATGACTGCGTCGGCGGCGGCATAAACCGCCGGGAGCTCCCCAGGGTGGCGCGGACCGTCGAAGGTCAGCCTGTCCGCGACGCCGAGGGAGGAAGCGAGCTCGGCGAGCGCAGCGAGGTGGTCGGGGGGGCCGTCGCCGACCACCCTGAGGGTTGCGTCCGGCAGGTCGGCCAACGCCTCTATGACGGTCGAAACCCCCTTACGCGGGTCCACCCGTCCCACGTAGAGGAGCCGACCCTGCCAAGCGCGCTCGGGTGCCGGGGAGAACTGGGAACCGATGCCGGACGGAATCACCGATGTGTCGGTGAGGTCCAACCCGCGATCTAGAGCGTGCGCGCGCGTGGCGCAGCTCACGAATGCGTAGTGAGCGGCAGCGTCGAAATGGATCCGGCCAGGTGAGCGGAGCACCCGATCGAGCAGCCCAGGTGGGTAACGGCGACGTCGGGCGCGCCGGTTCCAGGCGTCCGCGCGACGTCCATAGTCGAGCCAGTCGTCGTGGACGAAGGCCACCGCCGGAAGGCGGTGCCGGCGCGCGATCTCGAGCATGGACATGCTGAGGCCGCCCATCGACCACCACGAAACGACATCCGGCTCGAAGTCGACGAGGTGGCGCTCCAATACCGAGATGTTGTGGCGCTCGATCGCCAGCGACTCGCGCGCGGACCGCGGCGGGAATCCGTGGTCGTGCCAGTACCAGCGAATCTCCCGGTGGGTGTCCGCGATCTCCGCGAGCGCGGGGTCGCGCACATTGTCCACCGTCAGGACACGGACGGCGTGCCCGCGCCCCTCGAGATAGCTCACGGCACCCTCCCATACCGCCTCGTAGCCGCCGCCAAGGTCCTGAGGGGGAAAGCTGTTGCCGACGGTCAGGACTCGCACGAGCCGAGCATACGAACTAGGGACCGCGTCCAGGCGGCGTCCGCGAGCGGGGTGCGGCGTAACGGGCGAACAGGTCTCGAAGGCGCGCTGCGCTCGCGAGCACGTCGAACTCGGCCTCGACGGTGCGGCGACCCGACTCGCCCATGCGCCTGCGCTCCTCGGGGTCGCCTGCGAGGCGTCCGATCGCATGCACGAGCTCGTCTGCGCGCCCGGGGCGCACCACGAGGCCGTTGTCGCCGTCCCGGACCAGCTCCCGGATGCCCATTACACCGGCGGCGACCACCGGGAGCCGGTGCGCCATGGCCTCCATCAGAACGACCGGGATTCCCTCGGCGAAGCTCGCGTGCACGTATAGGTCCGCCATCGAGTAGTGGTGAGCGATCTCGTCCTGGCCGACGGCGCCGGTGAACTCGACGCGCTCCGAGACGCCGAGGCGATCCGAGAGTTGCTCGAGCGCGGAGCGCTTGGGCCCGTCTCCGACAATCGTCAGGTGCACGTCGATGCCGCTCGCGCGCAGCTGCCGGACCGCGTCGAGCAGCAGCGCTTGGCCCTTTACCGGGGCGAGGCGGCCCACCGAAACGAGCCGCAGGGGCGTGACCTCGGCGGGGGCACTGGTCGGCCTCGGGGGGTAGGCGGCGGGATGGACGCCGCAGTGCACTACGTGCAGCTTGCTCCAGTGCTCCTCCTCGACGAGCCCCATCAGCTGGCTGCGTCCAAAGTCGCTGATCGCCACCGCGAAGTCGGCACTTCGTACCTTCACGGCGACTGCCTGGTTCAGAACGTCGTAGAACTCCGACGGGCCGTGAACGGTGAGGCTCCAGGTGTACTTGCCGTCGCGCCCCGCGCGATTCGCGAGGTCGGTCGCGAGCATGGCCACGGCCGGCGCCGTGCCGGGCAGGTGTGCGTGCACGTGGCGGATGTCTCGCGTGCGCAGCTCCCGCCACAGCATTGCGGACTCGCTCACCCAGGTGAGGGCTAGGAGCTTTCCGCGTAGTCCCGGACGCACCGTTCGCAGAGAGTCGCGGACGAGCTTCAGGTAGGCCGTAGGCGACGTGGCGAGTGCGGCCACGTGGCTTCGCGTCAGATCGCCGATCCGTGGCGGGAGGAAGCTGAAGGTGCGCGCCGCCTCGGCGCGGTCGGCCCCCGTGAGGAGCTCGTCCGGTGGGGTGGGCCACACCGAGAACGTGGCCACGTCGATCCCCAGATCTCGCAGCGCCTGAACCTCCCGGAGGATGAAGGTGTGGGAGATCTTCGGATAGCGGCCCACCAGGTACGCGATGCGGGCTGGCGGCTTTGGGTCCATGTCCCCGGCTACCTGCTGGCGCCGCCGACGGCGATCCCCATGTCCCGGACATCGACCGCGATCGCCACTGCGTCATCAGAAGCGAGCGTCTCCCACGCGCGTTCCATCCCGGGCGACCAATGTATGTCGTCGAATACGAAGATCGCAGAGGGTGCTGCGAACGGGAGGATCTCTCTGAAGTACTCCACCGTTGCCGCTTCGCTGTGATGTCCGTCGATGAAGGCGTAGTCAACCGGGCCCGGCAACGCGTGCAGGGCGTCGTCGAGTGTGTCCTGGAACCGTCCAGGAACGAGCTGCACGTTGTCGAGGCCTAACTCGCGAAGGTGCCGGTCTGCGGTGTCGATGCGTTCCCTCGACGCCTCGAAGCTGACGAGCCTGCCCGTGCCGTTCATTGTCAGGGCCGCTGCCTGGTACGCGGCCGAGATGCCGACGCAACTCCCCAGCTCGAGGCAATTCGACGGCTGGACCGCGCGGATCAGGCTGAACAGGACGCGTGCCGACAGCGGCCGTTTGCTCGCGGTTCGGCTCAGGTGTCCCAGCGGGACCTCGATGATGCGTCCATCAGCCGGGTCTGCGGACCACTCCGGGCCCGTGGTGCGAATGATCTCGGTTGAGCGGTCGACGCGTTCCCGCAGAGCCTCGATTCGCGTGACCCATGCCTGCTCCTCGGCGTCCAGCCGGCCACGCCACCCTCGTTCCAGCGCATCCCTGAGCTGCACCGACTCCCGCTGGTCCGACCGCTTGAGTTGCCTGAGCGCCGCGCGGTAGCTGCTGTTATCCGCGAGACGCCGGAGGCCGTTCCTGAGCGAGGTCAATGTTCCGCGATGCTACGGCGTGGCGGTCCGATCCAGCACATTCCGGCCCACGTCCATATGAGCAATGTGGGCAGCGTGAACGAGAGGGGCGTGGTGCCCGCGACCACCAGGTACATGCAGGTGAGCCCGACAAGGCCGATCTTCCAGGGACGCAGATCCGGTGGGCCCCTGCGGGTTATCGCGCCGCCGATCGCCCACATCAGCGCGAAGGCCCACAGACCGGCACCCACCAGACCGAGCTCCACGGCGTTGTTCAGGTACACACTGTGCACGTCCTGGATGATCGTGAGCGGAATGTCGTCGGCCTGCCGGTAGTAGTCAATCGCCTTGACGCGGTAGGTGCCCCAGCCGAAGCCGAATGCCGGCTTCTCCTCCAGCATCCGGAGCGCGGCGGCGTTCGAGTTCTGGCGGTCCCATAGGGGACGGTCGTTATCGCGTCGCTCCGAGGCCTGGGCCTGGAGTCCCGGGATCGTTGCGAAGGCGACGAGGACGATCGCCAGCCCGCCGACGATGGCCGACGGGACGTAGCGCCGTGTCTCACGGGCGACGAGCAAGGCGGCGATTGAGCCGACGATCGTGCCGAGCCAGACGGACCTGGTGACCGTGAGCAAGGTGCCCAGCAGGCACAGCGCCGCAACTGCTACGGCGATCCCCTTGAGGCGGCGATCGCGCCAGCTCAAGGCTGCGATCACCGCCACGATCGCGCACGCATACAGCAGCATCCCGTTGGCTGCCGCCTCGGCGAAGGGCCCGCGGGCGCGGTCGAAGTGAGTACCCACGAACGGGTCGTCGATATAGCGCGGCACGAGAATCCCGCGCGGCCCGGTGGTCTCGATCAGCGCGGTCAGGCCGAGGTAGCCGCCGAGCGCGACGAACGTTCCCATCAGAATCTGGCGATCGCGAACCTCTCGGTACGCTAGCGGCGCGACGAAGAAGAGCACGAATGCGACCAGGCTGAAGCGGTCCAGCAGGTTGAAGCGGGGGCTCGACTCGGTGAGCGTGCCTGCGAAGAGCGCGGAGCAGAGCGCATAGGCTGCGGTCACGACGAGAAGCCAGTGGATGGGGCTCGTCTCGAGGCCCTTCGGCCGGGCGTGCCATTGCCGTACGAGCAGAGATGCAACCGCCGAGAAGATGAGCACCCGATCGATAGCGACGGGAACGTTCATGTCGCCCCAGTGGCCGGAGAAGACGGCTATCGCCAGCCCAAGGCTGAGCGGCCACGCCGGTCGGGCGACCAGCGACACAACCACAAGCAGAAGCCCGGCCATCGCCGCAACCGCACCCTCGAAGGCGTCGGTGGGACTCGACGTCTCTGCTGCCGCGGCCCCCGCCGCTGCCGCGGTGAGAAGTCCGAGCGCCGCGATCGCGTAGAGCGCCCCCGGCGGAATAGGCCGGGCGGTCACACGCGGGCGCGTTTGAGAAGCTCTCGATTCTCACGCATGAGCGCGAAGCCGAGGCCGAGCAAGAGGCCACCACCCAGCCCGATCAGCATCAGGCGCTGAAGCGCCGACCACCTGTCGGAGTCCGCGGCGGAGGCCGGCACGGCCAGCTGCAGCAGGCCCTTCGTGGACAGTCCCCCCGCCTCGTTGTTCCGGTACTGGAGACCAGTTGCGTCGGCGCGCACCTGTGCGGTGTAGAGATCGACGCGGGCACGCGCGATCGCATCCTCGCCGGCGTCCGGTTCACGCTGAAGCTGGCGCAGACGGGTTCTGGCGGCGTCGAGGGCTGTCCCTGCGCGGCGGAGGCGGTTCAGGAGGCTTGTCGACTCCTGCCTACGGTTCAGCGCCTCGACATAGACGATCAGGCCGCCAGCCGCGGCGTTCGCGAGGTCCACCGCCTCTCGCTCCGAGCCCCCCTCGGCTTCCACGGCGATGAGGGTGCTGCCTGGAAGCGGCGACCCAGTCAGCCGTTCGCGAGCCGCGTCGTATGAGATTCCCACTTCGCGCGCGGCGTCTCTGACTACGGGCTCGGCTGCCAAGAATCGCCCGTAGGACCGGGCGAGCGCGGCGTTTGCGACGAGGGTGTCGTCGAGTGAGTACACCGGCGCATCCGCGCGGCCGACGTTGACACGCGCCTCACTGTCATAGACCGGGTCGCGCAACAGGCCGATCGCTGCCCCCGCCGCCACGAGCAGGAGGACGGGGATGAGGGTCAGGGTGCGCCGGCGGAGAGCGCTCTCGAGCGGACCGCGAAAGCCCGCCCGCTCGGCCGTACCGCCTCCCGGCTCCGGCTCCGTCTGGGGCGCCTGTTTGTCGGGGCTCGGGCTCGACGGAGGTGGAGGCATCTCCGCCGGCTCCCGCCGCCCGGTGTCCGGGTACGGCGGAGCGGGAGCAGGGGGCGGAGCGCTCTCGACTGGCGTCCTGTAGGCGCTCGGGCTCGACGCAGGTAGGGAAATCTCCGCGGGTTTCCGGCGCCCGGTGTCCTGGGCGGGCGGCGGAGCGGGAGCGGGCGGTGGGGCGCTTTTGCGCGGGCTGCGGAAGCCGGACAGCTCCGGCGTACCGCCTCCCGGACCCCCCTGGAGCGCCCTCATGTCGCCGATCGGCCTAGGCTCAGGCGGGGGCGCCTCCGTAGGCGTCCGTCGCCCGGTGTCCTGGGCGGACGGCGGAGCGGGAGCAGGTGATCTATGACGGCGGAACCGTCGGCGAGTACTCAAAGCGGGGCTAAGGATGACATTTCCCGCCGTGCGCGTGCGCAGGGCTGCGCGACTTCATGCAGTCAGGGCGGCTCGGACGGCGTCGTGAAACGGCCCGGGCTCGGGCGGCCTCGGACCGGTCGGAGCAGGCGCAGTCGTCACGAGCCGCGGCAGATCCCCGACATTCCACACGGGGACTACCTTCGCGCGCTCCGCAAGCGCCTCGGTCAGTTCCACTTGATGGTCGTCGACGTGCTCGCCGTGGCGCCGGCGACGCGGCACCACGAGCGGCGTGCGTCCGTTGCGCAGGCACAGCAGGATGCTGCCCACCCCCGCGTGCGTCACCACGACGTCAGCGGCGCGGATCCGCTCGACCATGTCGGCGAACGGCAGGAAGTCGATCACCTCGGCTGCAGCGCGCGGCGCCGGCGAGTGCCCGTACTGCACCACCAGGTCGTCGGGCGGGAGCGCGGATAGCCCGTTGATCAGGCGCGGGAACGGGTCATGGTGTGTCCCGACGATGACGAAGATCACAGGAGGCTCCCGGCGTGCACAGCCTTGCGGCGCCTGCGTGCCGCTTCCGGCCACTGCACGAAGAACGCGCTTGCGAGCGGATAGACCATCCGCCCGCTGAGCGAGAGACCGTGTGTTCGCGTCAGGCTCTCGACGTACACGCAGCGGCACCGGTGAAGCCGGCCGATTAGGAAGAACGGGACCGCGAGGCCCGCGCCCGTCGAAAGGATCACGTCCGGTCGCTCCGACCTCACGATATGCCACGCCATGCGCAGATTGCGCAGGAAGTTCGGGAAGCTGCGGTTCGTCGGCCCGTATCCTCGTACCACCTCTTGGCCGTCGAGCAGATAGTCCACGTCAGTGCCTGGCAGCGTCACCCAGGTGGTGTCGAGCCCCTCCCAGCTCGGCGCGAGCGACAACATCTGAACCAAGTGGCCGCCCGGCGAACAGACCAGCAATGCGCGCCGCGACATGGCTCAGACGTTAGCCTCGTCGGCCGATGAGGCTCGCCACGGTGGTCACGTTCTTGAACGAGGAGCGTTACCTGGAGCGCACGCTCACATCGATTGCAGAGCAGACGCATCTACCTGCGCAGCTGGTGCTGGTCGATGATGGCTCAAGCGATCGCTCGCCTCTTATCGCACGGGGCTTCGCAGCCGCCCACGAGTGGGCGGAAGTTCTCACGCTTCTCCCCAAGCCGCCTGCTGGAGACCGGCTTGCCCGTGCCCATGTGGTGCGCGCCTTCTCGCAGGGCGTCGAGCGCATCGACGTGGACGCGGACGTCGTTGCGAAGCTAGACGCCGACATCGTCTTTCCTTCAAATACCTTCGCGACGCTGGTCGCTCAATTCGAGGCGGACGAGCATCTCGGCCTCGCCGGGGCTTTTCTGAGCTTCGAGGAGAACGGCCGAGTCGTGCGCGAGCGGCCGCCCCCGTACCACGTCCGCGGCGCGACGAAGTTCTACCGGCAGGAATGCTTCGAAGCCGTGGCCCCGCTCCCGGAAATCCTCGGCTGGGACACGATCGACGAAGCCCGGGCGAGGATTGCGGGCTGGACCGTACGCAGCTTCGCAATACCGGGGGGAGACCCCCTGCATCTTCGGCCGACCGGCTCCTACGATGGTCGGATTCGAGGCTTCAGCCGCCACGGTCTGTGCGCGTGGAACTACGGTGCTCACCCGCTGGTGGTAGCACTCGGAGCCGTGGCGCGGATGCCGGAGAGGCCGCGAGTGATCGGCGGGCTCGCGTACCTCGGGGGCTGGATGCGGGCCGGACTGCGGCGGTCGCCGCGCGCGGAGCCGGAGGTCCGCCGCGATGTCCGTCGCATGCAGCTCGCGCGCGTCAGGCGGGAGGTCGCCGAGCGCGTACGGCGCTAGGGCTCCGCTCGAAGGTCCGTTCGCAGCGCTTGGAGGTACTGCCACGGGAACTGACGCATCAGGGTGGAGGGAGAGGTGCGCCCGAAGACACCCCTGGGGCCCCGATAGGCCCCGATCCCACGCCGCCCAGGATCCTCGGCGTAGAAGGCGACTGCGCCACCCGTGTCGCGGATCACGAGGCCGTAGCGCTGGGCGGCCCTGGCCATCTCGCGGACGATGGGCTCGACCTCCAGCTCCGACACGTCCACATCCGGATCGAGCCGGAAGCGCGTTCCGGCAGGTATCGCGGTCGGGCTCTCGATGTCGCCGTCCGTGCGCGCCGCGGGCCACGAGTACACCCGGGCTCTCGCGTCGGGAATCGTGAGCGCCAGCCCGTGGTTGATTCGTCCCGCCCGCAGCTCGTGGAGCCGCATCAGCCCGCCGAGTATCGGGATCCCGGTGGCGCTCGCTCCCCAGCCGGGCGGATCCGTGTAGGTACCTACGTTCTCCGAGACGTTCTCCATCCGGCCGCCGAACGTCGCGTGCCAGCCGTCGAGCTCTCTGCGTGCGCGCCAGAACTCCCACATCGTGTCCGTCGAGGGCTGCCAGATCACGAGCCGGCCGTCCGAGTCGGGGGACGGGCGCGCTCCGCGGGGAATCGGCACTTCCTCCCAAGCGGCCTGCAGCAACGCGCGTCGGGGCGGCGTGGGGTCCGGCAGCGCGACGCGAACCGTACGCAGGCCGCGGGGCGCTCTGTAGACCGGGATGCCGTACTCGGTCGTGTTGATCCACGGGGAACGCACGCTCAGCTGGCGCTGCAGGTCGGAGACGTAGAACGACGAGAGGGGGTCGAGGGGCGCATCGGCGGGCAGCGGCTTGTTCCAGAAGGACCTCGGTGCGAACGGCCTGGCCGGCCGCTTAGCCTTTTTCTTGCCCGTTGGCTGCGTCTTGGCTGGGCCGCGGATCCCCCCGAAGCCCTCGGCCGCCATCGGAGCGGAGCACAGCAGCGCGGCCACCGCCACGGCGATCACTGCTCGCATCTTGCCTAGATCTGGATACAGCACGCGCGCTCCCCGGTCCATGCGACCGTATCGGGTCCGCGGCGAGGTGGCTTTAAGCCGAGGGCCGGAACGGGCGCTCCGGCCCGGTCCGCTCATCGCCGTTGGAGGCGGCGGCTATACGGTACTGCCGCGCTTCGCGCCCTTCACCCATGCCGCAGCTCTCTCGTATCCCTGGTCTCCGCCAACTGCCCGGCGCCCTGGGCCCGATTCGTGAAGACGTTGTGCTCTTCGAGAGCTGGCGCGGTCAATTCTCGGACAATCCGCGCGCGATCTCCGAGGAGCTCCACAGGCGCGGCGCGGAACTCCAACACGTCTGGGTGGTGGACCCGGCACTGGCCGGGAAAGTCCCGGACTGGGTCGTGCCGGTGGCTCCCGAGAGTGCCGGCCATCTCGCCATGATGGGACGTGCCCGCTACCTCGTGGCCAACGGAACCGTGCTGGGGTTTCACCGCAAGCGGCGCGGCACGACCTTCCTACAGACCTGGCACGGCACCCCGCTCAAGAAAATTGGCTTCGACACCAACCGGGACGACTCGCGCCCGTCGCGGCAAGCGGGGAAGACGCTGGAGCGGAACATCCCGAACTGGGACCTGCTGCTGTCGCCGAACCACTTCAGCACGCCCATCTTGCGTGACGCTTTCAGGTACTCCGGCACGGTTCTGGAGACAGGCTATCCACGCAACGACCTGTTGCTGGCCCCTGAGGCCGGCGAGATCCGTGAGCGCGTTCGGGAGGAACTCGGAATCGCAGGGGGTCAACGGGCCGTGCTCTACGCCCCGACATTCCGCGACAGGGCCAGGTTCTCAGGCGAGGCCGAGATGCAGCGGCTCGCCCGCGACCTTGGCCCATCGCAAGTGGTGCTACTTCGCACCCACAAGACGGACGCGGGACAGCTCACGCTCGGCCCGCGCGCGCTGTTCCACGACGTGTCTGCCTACCCGGACAATCGTGAGCTCTACCTCGCCGCGGACGTCCTTGTTACCGACTATTCCTCGCTCATGTTCGACTTCGCCGTAACACGGAAGCCGATGCTGTTCTACACGCCTGATCTCGCGCAGTACCGCGACGAGCTGCGGGGGTTCTATTTCGACTTCGAGGCCGAGGCACCCGGGCCGCTGTTGTTCACGCTCGACGATGTGACGCGCGCGCTCGAAGATCTCGATGCAATCGTTGACGGTCACAGGGATGCGTATGCGCGCTTTCGCGAGCGTTTCTGCCACCTCGAGGACGGCCACGCGTCCGAGCGCGTAGTGGACGCACTGCTCGCCGTCTGACTAGCGAGCGTTCTCGGCGACTTCGCGGGTCGAGGAGTCGCTTCCCTCAGCCCGTCGACGTCCCCGGCATCGCAGATCAGTCCGCCCTCCCCCCACCAATCCCGGAGGGAGCCTGCATGGGGCTCGATACGCTGCCCTTTCCTTTCCGACCGCGTCCTTCTCCGTGAATCGCCCCTATCGTCCCAAGAGCTATTGGTCCGACCGCTTGCGCGACGGATTCGACCTACGGGCGACGGGGCACCTCCAGTACAGCCAGGCCTACAACGCATGGCTTTACCGGGCCAAGTCACGAGCGCTGGACGCATGCCTGCGAGGCGTTCCCGAGACGACTTCGACTCTCGATATCGGGAGTGGGGTGGGCTGGGTCGTTGAGCAGCTACTCCGGCATGGCATGCGCGTTGAGGGATGCGACATCGCCCCGGTCGCCGTCGAGGAGCTCGACCGTAGGTTCCCCACCGTGCCCTTCTTCATGTTGGCCCTCGGGACGGACCAGATTCCTCGACCGGACGCGACGTACGGTCTCGTAACCGCGCTCGATGTCACCTACCACATCACCGACGATGCACAGTGGCTTGCCGGCTTGTCCGAAATCGCGCGGGTGCTGAAGCCGGGAGGCCGGTTGATCGTGAGCGATGGCCTCGGTCCAGATGATGCAGAGCCTGCGGCGCATGTGCGGTTCCGGTCGCGGGAGACGTGGTCGCGTGCCGAGAGCCTCGGTCTTGAGATCTCCGCGGTCCGCCCGTATTTCCGCTGGCTGTCGCGCCCACGGAACGCACGGGGGTTTCGGCATTTAGGCGACCGCACGCGAGGTGCCGTCGAGTTCGTCCTCGAGCGTGCACTACCAAGGAGTCCTCATATGCGCTCTGCGGTTCTCGTGAAACGCTCCAGGAAGCTGTGAGCGATGCCGACGACGAGGCGTCTCGGATGCACGCGACGAAGTCGTCCACATCTCAGCGATGACGCCGGGTAACGCGGGTCAAGATCCCGCGGTCAGCGTGGTCGTGCCCGCGCGCAACGCGTCCGCGACCATGGGAGGCCTGTTCGCGGCCCTGGACCGCCAGACGTACACGGGTCCATGGGAAGTCGTTGTGGTGGACGACTTCTCGACCGACGCCACCGCAGATTCCGCACGGTCCTGGGGTGCACGAGTCGTGCACTTGGACGCACAGAGCGGTCCTGCCGCGGCGCGTAACGCGGGGATCGCCGCCGCACGCGCGCCGCTGATCGCATTCACGGACGCGGATTGCGAGCCAAGCCCGGAGTGGCTTGCGGAGATCACAACCTCGCTGGCCCGCGCCGATATCGCGATGGGGCCGGTCCTCCCGACGCCCGGCGTGTCCCGAGGTCCGTTTGCCAGGACGTTGCGCATCGAGTCCGAGTCGCCGCTGTTCGAGACGGCGAACCTGGGCGTCAGGCGGGAGGTGGTGGATCGCATCGGTGGCTTCGAGCCGTTCGCGCCGATAGAAGACGGCCGCC
Source organism: uncultured Thermoleophilaceae bacterium (assembly GCA_963825475.1). Lineage (GTDB taxonomy): Bacteria > Actinomycetota > Thermoleophilia > Solirubrobacterales > Thermoleophilaceae > JAAYBF01. Next base: position 344,915 of record CAWGTC010000001.1, read on the forward strand.
GCGGCGGGCTGAGGCCATCGGTGGACCAGGGCCACTTTGGCGAAGACGCCGTGTTCGGCTGGCGCGCGCGCCGACTGGGTGCCCGAACCACGTTCGCGGAGAAGGCGCTCGTGCACCACGCAGTTTTCCCACGCGGCGCGCGCGGCTACATCGCCGAGCGCTGGAGACTGCGCTTCTTCCCAGCGCTTGTCCGGGAGGTCCCGGAGTTGCGATCCCGACTGACGCTGCGCTTCTTTCTATCGAGGAAGACGGCGCTCTTCGACCTGGCCATAGCCGGCACGGCGCTGGGCGCGGTGAGCGGCCGCAGGTGGCCGCTGCTCGCTTCGCTCCCCTATCTGACGCAGCGCCTGAGCTGGCATGCGGCCGGTAGGCGTGCGGTCGCGAAACGCAACCTGGCCATCCTCGCAGGCGATGCCGTCGGGCTTGCCGCGCTCGTGAGGGGAAGCGTCGCGGCCCGCAGGATCCTGCTCTGAGCTGCGCTACCACTGCGATACTGGCGGCGGTGAGGACGAGGCGCAACCGGACCGGGCAACTCGGCCTGAATGTGGCGCCGCGAGAGACGATCCTCCCCGAGGTTGCGCTCGGACCGAGCCGCTCGATTCCCATGCCCGCGGTGTTCGAGAGGCTCGACGGCCCGCCAGTGTTCATCACGGGTCAGGGGCGCTCCGGAACATCGTGGACCTTGGATCTGTTCGACCGCCAGCCAGAGGTCTGTGCGATCTTCGAGACGTGGCTCTTGACCCAAACGCGCGGCGTGACCGCGGTGTTGACCCAGCCCCAATGGCATCCCGACTACTACGCAGCCCAGCTCGAGAGCATCGGGGTGGCGCACGCCGCCGTGCAGCTGGTGGATTACGAGACGGCGGTCCGCGATCTCGCAGAGCTCACCGCACGCTGGCTGATGCGCCCGGTCCAACCCGAGCACCGATTCATGGTCGAGAAGGGCCCGCTTGACATCGCTGCGAGCTTCACGATGTTTCCCGATGCGCGACTCGTTCATGTGATCCGTGACGGGCGCGACGTCTCGCTGTCCGTTGCGGCCGCTGCCGACTCTTGGGCGCCTTCGATGCGCGGGGGATCGGTCGTGCCAGGGCCTCGGCGTGGCGAACCGCGGTCAAGGAGATCCGTAGCCATCGGGGTGCCCTCGGCGACCGCTACTTCGAGGTGCGTTTCGAGGACCTCAAGACGAACTTCGAGCCGACCGTGCGCGCTGTGTTTCAGTTCGCGGGCGTACCGGCTGACGACCAAGCGGTCGAGCGCGCTCGTTTGGAGACTGACCTGTCGAGCTACAGCCAGGAGACGCGTGCCAGCGGCTTCCGCGGCACGGGCAGTGTCGGTAGGTGGCGGAAGCACTTCAGCCTGCGCGACGCGATCGAGTTCGACAGGGCGGCCGGCTCGATGCTGATCGAGCTCGGGTACGAGGACGACCGGTCGTGGCTGTGGGACGTGGCTCGCCGGCGCGTTCGCCGGAGCTAGCGATGGCGACAGCGTCTGGCGTCCCCACTACGGGTCGCCGCGCCAAGGCGGCCCGGGGAACGGTCATCAACTCCGCGTTCCTGATCGGCCTGAACGCGCTCGCGCTGATCAAGGGCTTCGCTGTGGCCGGTTTCATCACGGTCTCCGACTACGGAGTCTGGGGGCTCTTGGTCGTCGCGTTCACCTCGCTGTATGGGCTAGTGCAGATCGGCGTGAACGACAAGTACATCCAGCAGGACGCCGAAGATCAGGAGCACGCATTCCAGCAGGCGTTCACGCTCCAGCTCGCCTTGAGCTTGTTCTTCGTGGCGCTCATGGTCGTGATGATGCCGGTCTATGCGCTGGCCTATGGCAACTGGGAGATTCTGCTCCCGGGCTGGGCGCTGGCGCTCGCCATGCCCGCTAGCGCGTTTCAGGCACCGCTGTGGACCTTCTACAGGCGGATGGACTACCTGAAGCAGCGGCGCCTTCAAGTGATCGACCCGGTCTTGAGCATCGTTGTGACACTCGGACTGGCTGCCGCAGGATTCGGCTACTGGTCGTTCGTAATTGGGACGATCTGCGGAAGTTGGGCCGCGGCAGTCATGGCGATACGGGCTTCTCCCTACAAACTCGCCCTCCGGTACGAGTCAGGCACTGTGCGCGAGTACGCGCGCTTCTCGGGCCCGTTGATGTTCCAGGGCGCCTGCGTGGCTGTGATCCAGTTCGTGCCGGTACTCACTGCCCAGCGCACGCTTGGAACCGCCGCCGTAGGTGCGATGGCGATCGCCAGCAACATCTCGAGGTACACGCTCAAGGTCGACCAGATCATCACGGGGACGCTCTATCCGGTGGTTTGTGCGGTCAAGGACCGCCGGGACCTACTGCAAGAGGCGTTCCTGAAGTCGAATCGGCTGGGGCTGCTCTGGGCCGGCCCCACGGGCGTAGGCATCTTTTTGTTCGCGCCCGACCTGGTGCAGTTCGTGATCGGCTCTCAATGGCAAGAGGCCATCCCGATCATCCAGTCGCTCGGCATAGTCGCGGTGATCAACCAGATCGGCTTCAACTGGACCGCCTTCTACCGGGCGATTGGCGATACGCGCCCGATCGCCGTGGGCGGTCTGGCCATGGCCTTGGGCGTAACGGGACTTGCCGTGCCGCTTCTCCTTGCCGAGGGACTCCAGGGGTACGCGGTTGGCATGGGCCTCGCGGCAACTGTCCTCCTCGCGGTCCGGATGGTCTATCTCCGACGCCTCTTTTCGCTCAGGCCGATAGTCGGGAACGTCGCTCGGGGGCTCCTCCCGGTGGCGGTTGCGTTTACCGTCACAGGGGCCGCCCGGCTGCTTCTCTGGGGCGGCGAACGCGCGGAGGTTCAGGCCTGTCTTGAATTTGCCTTATTCGTGGCCATCGCGGGCGCCTTTACGGTGATCTCGGCACGCAGTCTGCTGGTCGAGTTCCGGGGCTACCTTCAGCGCCCGTCGGCCACGCCTGCCTAGCGCCGCCGCAAACAGACGATGCAGAACTGCGTACCGGCTCCTTCAATCCGCTCGGTGTTCATACCGGCCTCGTCAGCGATGGATCGCACGTCGTCGAGCTCTACGGCGGAACCAAGCCAGGACGGATCTTCGACACCCTTCGGGTAGCGGCCGACGACGCGCGCGAGACGCCGCCTAAGGCCACCAGCTTTCCGCCGGTGCAGATCGGGATCGTTCGAAACCTGGAACGCCGCCCACGCTCCGGGCTTCAGTACCCGCCCCATGTCGCGCACGTAGGCGAGCGTGATCTGCGGGTCGGGAATGTGCTGGAAAACGACGTGTGAGACAAGGGCATCTGCCACACCGTCAGGGATTCCCGTAAGCGATGCCCCGTCGCCCTGGACCCAGGTCACGTTCTCGAGGTCGGCGTTGTATTCGCGCGCGCGGTCCAGCATCTCTGTTGAGATGTCGATCGCGTGGACACTGCCCGCGCCCAGCACGGTGGCCGCCCGCGTCAGCCGGCCAAGCCCGCAGCCCACGTCAACAACAGCGTCGCCGGGCTGAATCGCAACCCCAGCGATCGCAAGCAGCTGTCGCAGGTCGGCCTCACCCTGCGCCCAGAAGCGCGCGATGTCTGGATTGCGGTAGTCGAGCCGGTTGTCGACGAAGAAGAACGCGTCCTCCTTGGCGCGTTCGTCCCAGAAGTCACCCATATGCGCAGCCGTTCCACGACGCAAGCCTAATGGCCAAATGGTGTGGCCCGACGATGCTCCCAATAGAGCTCTCGCTGGCGCTCAACGCAGTCGGGATGCCACGGCTTGTTGGCGCCGGGACCCTCGAAGTGGCGGATGCCCGGGCGGTAAAGCGCCCGCAGGCGAGCCAACCGGCTGAAGGTCCCCCTGCTCCAATCGTGCCGAAGCGCATTCGTCGCGTTCCAGCGTGGATGGAGGCGGACACGGCGTCGGCCGAGCACGAGGTTCAGGGCGTCCTGGTCTGGCCATTCGAACTCGGATCCGCGCTCGGCCACAACTTCGGCAGTGCCGCCGTGGTGTCATCTCGACGCATCTCCTCAAGATGCATCAAGAGGACTCCACTGTTGAAGTAGACATCACGACTGGGCAAGCCAAGCTCCTTCGGCCGCCCGCGGTGATTGGGCTGAAAGACGTTGGTTACCGCACCGAGCCAATAGCCGCTAAGGTCGGTGAGCCAGAGCGGCTCGAGTGAATCACAGGCCAGCGTGTCGGCATCAAGGTAGAGACACGCGGCGACGGCCGGCAGAAGCTCGGGCAAGAACAGCCGGTGCCACATGGCCGACGTGAAACGGGAGTCCGACGGCAGTGCTGCGACGCTCTTGTCGTGAACCTCAACGAAGGAGATCGAGCCGCCGCTCGCCCGACCAGTTCTGTCAAGCGCTCTGAATCGAACTCATCGAACCGTGGGCCGTGGAGATAGTGGATATGTACGGCTAGGCGTCCGCCGCTGGCGAGGATCGAATGGATTAGCGCCGCGCTATGCGTGACGTACGACCCCTCGGCGGCGCACGAAACGTGGAGCGTCTCCAGGTCAGTCTCCGCCCGAGAAAAGCTGGGAGTCGCTTAAAATAGCGCCGGTTCGTGCCACCAGCGGGGCGCCCCACTCGCTCGACCAGCCTCTGCGCACGTAGGGGCTCCACGGCTGCGGAATCAGGACCGCTCAATGCTTGATTGCCATCCGTCCCGTGTAGTCGATCCGGGTCAGCAGAATCGGAGCCGCGGTCGTCTCGAAGTGCTCATCGACCGCACGCCGGCAGCCCTCCCAGTGTCCGTAATCGTCGATGATGAGCGGCCCGCCGTCGGCCAGACGCGGGTAGAGATGAAGTAGCTCGTGTCGGGTCGATTCGTACCAGTCTGTGTCGAGGCGTAGAAGAGCAAGTCTCTCAGGCGCGTCCGCTGGCAGAGTCTCTTCTACCGGACCCCGCACGAAGTGCAGCCGCTCCTCCGGATAACCCGTCGCAAGCAAGGTCTTTCGCACTCCCTCCTCGTTGAAAACCGCGGGTGAGAAGTACTCCGGCCACGCAGGCCCGGTCTCGGCGTCGTTCCAGGTCTCGAGCGCTGGCCGATGGAACTGCGACACATCCTCACGAGTCGGCTGAGTCATGCCCTCGAAGGTGTCGTACAGCCAGATGTCGCGCTCAGCACCGAGGTCCTGAAGAGCCAGAATCATTGCGAGCACCGAACCACCACGCCAGACACCGCACTCGGCGAACGCACCTTCGATTCTGCGCCTCTCGCAGTAGCGGACTGCCTCGATTATCGCGAGCAGGCGCGGCACGCTCGTGATGCTGTGCGGGAGCGCGCTGTCGACGATACGCTGCTCAACCGGGGGCAAGTTCCTGAGGTCGGCGTCCGGAGAGACGGGGTCGTCACGAATGAGCACGGGTTGGGATGGGCCGGAGCGCCGGAGGGAGAGCATTGATGAAGCGAGCCTTCACTGGCGCGTCATGCTAGCCGGGGGGTGCCGCGCGCGTGGAAACTGAGGTGGAGGCCGTACGCCCTGCCTGGGCGCGCGCGGGCGACGGAACAGGGGGGGGGGTATAAGGATCAGCGTCCCTCTTCATAGGCGGCGGACTCCCCGCACGGCGGGCTTCAGACGGCGGAAGGGGAGCGGGGGGGGAAGCAGCGCGTCGTCCTCCTCGGCAAGGAAGCAGAACGTGTCGAAGCCTTCCTCGAGGATCGAGTAGCCGGCACCGCGGAAGTGCTCGACGCACGGCCGCCCGGTCCTCGCGCGAGAGGTGGTAATGCTCGTAGATCGCGAGCCGCGGGCGGAAGCGGCGGAGGTCGATCGTGCGCAGAATCTCCCAGTCGTAGCCCTCGGTGTCGGTCGAGCAGCAGGTCGAGGTCCTCGAGCCCGTGCTTCGCGGCCAGCGAGTCGAAGGTCAGCGCCGTGACCTGGCGCTCGACGATCCGCTCCTCGACGTCCGGGATGTCCTTCCTGTGTCCCAGCACCTGGTCGCGCGAGAACGAGCCGGTCCCGTGGTACCAGTAGGGCAGCCGCTCCAACTCATCCCGGTCGCCTTTCGCAAGTGGTAGAACGGGAGCTGACCGTCCTTGGCGCCGATCGCCGCGTTCTCGAGCGTGACGCCCTCGATGTCGCCGTAACGCCTGGTGAGGCTCTCGAAGATGTACGGGAACGGGCTCGACCATCACGCCTCGCCACGAGCGCGTCTGGATGAACTCGCTGAGGTGGTCGTGGTGGTCGCCGTCGTTCGACCCGATCTCCACGAACAGCGCCTCGGGATAGCGGTCGGCGAATGCCTCGACCAGCTTCGGCCCGGCCATTCGCCACAGCTGCCAGCGATAGCGGAGCCCCCGCACGAACCGCTTGCCGCGGCGGAGCGATCTTCTTCACCGGCGGGGGGCCGTGCCGTCCGCGTGCAGCACGACGTGCGGGATCTTGCGCGTCTTCCCGGCCTTCGACTTGATCTTCACCTTGAAGTCGCCCTTGTCCTCGACGTTGTCGAAGCCGGCGGTCCACAGCATCCTTCGCCAGGTCTTGCGCGCTGGCAGCCAGAAGACGACCGCCTTGTCGCGATCCGCGAAGTAGCGCGACACGGGGAAGGGTACGAGGCCGCTCATCGGGTCGTACTCGTCGGCGAAGATGAAGCGCCCGTGGCAAAGGTTGGCAAGCCGCTCGAGGGCGAGCAGCTGGTCGCGCAGATGCAGGATCACGGCTCCCACGAAGACCAGGTCGAAGGTCCCCAGCTCCTCGGGGGTGGCGCGGTAGATGTTCTGCACCACTCGCTCGACCTTCGACCCGAGGATCTCTTTCGCCAGGCGAAAGCCCTCGCCGCGATCGGTCATGGTCCATTCCTTCGGCCGCCGGCGCGGGGGCCAGTCGTACTCGGACTCGTGATCGACGTCCAGGGCCACTACGTCAGCGCCCCGCCGCTCCATCTCGAACGCCCAGAAGCCGTCCCAGGTGCCGATGTCGAGCACCCGCAGGCCGTCCATGCGCTCGGGGAGGCGGTAGTGCTGGACGTGGGAGCGGAGGTCAAACCAGCCCTCGGTCACCAGCCCGTCGCCGAGATCGATCGTGTGGTACCAGCTGAGCTCCCGAACGCGCGCGGCGTGATCAGGCGTGGGCACTCACTCCTCCTCTCGTCGCCAAGCCCAGAGTGTTCCGGCACCGTACAGTGGCTCGCCCTCGGCCACCGGTGAGAGACTGAGCCACGGGCGCAGTGTAAGCTGCACCCCTTGAATAGCGCTGACGGCGAAATCAGCAGCCTAGCCGTATCGGTGGTCGTCCCCTCGCACGCGCGTCGGCTGCGGCTGCGCTGGCTGCTGAACGCGCTGGAGGAGCAGACGCTCGACCCGGCGGCGTTCGAGGTCGTCGTCGTCCACGACTACGAGGGCGAGGACGCCGAGCTTATCGCCGGGCATCCGCTGGCCCGGGACGGGCGGATGCGCCAGCTGACGATCGAGCCGGGAACCGGCCGGCCGTCGGTGCAGCGCAACATGGGCTGGCGGGCCGCCCAGGCGCCGCTGGTCGCGTTCATCGACGACGACTGCCGGCCCGAGGCCGGCTGGCTCGAGAATCTGCTCGAGGTGGCCAGGGCGCATCCGGGAGCGATCGTGCAGGGCACGACCAGACCCGATCCCGTTCGAGGCCGCCTCGCTTCGCCAGCCCGCATGCCCGCACGCTCTCGGTCAAGCCACCGCACGAATACGCCCAGACCTGCAACATCGCCTACCCGAAGGCGCTGCTCGAGCGCGTCGGCGGGTTCGACGAAGCCTGCCGGCGCCCGCCGGGCGAGGACACGGACCTCGCGCTGCGCGCCCGCGCCACGGGGGCCGACCTGGTCGCGCCCGAGGCCGTCGTCTACCACGCGGTGGACGCCTACTCGCTGCCGGAGGCGATAAAGCTCAACCTCAAGTGGCGCCATCTGGCGTTCGTGATCAAGCGGCACCCCCAGCTGCGGCGGCATTTCACCCATCGCGTGTTCTGGCGCCGCAGCCACCGAGACATCGTCCTTCTCCTGGTCGGAGCGGCGCTGGCCTCTCGCCTACCCGCCGCGATGCTGCTCGGCCTGCCGTGGGTCTACGGACGGCTCACGAAGCGAGGACGGCACAGGCGGGCCCTCGTCGCGGGCGCACTCGAGATGCCCGGCGGGTTCGTGGTCGACCTGGCCGAGGTGGCGACCATGTGCTGGGGCAGCGTGCGGTACCGGACGCTCATACTGTGAGCGCCACCGTCGCGCCGCTCGACGTCGCGCTGCTCAACCCTTTCTTCTGGCCCGAGGTACGCCGCGGCTCGGAGCGGCTGGTCCACGACCTGGCAGTCGACCTGATCGCGCTCGGAGCCCGGCCTCAGCTGATCACGAGCCATCCCGGCCGGCCACGTGGGTCTGTCGAGGACGGGTTTCGGATCACTCGCAACTGGCGCCCGCCCGAGCCCTGGAGGGTCCGTAAGTTCGAGCCACACCTGTCGCACGTCCCTTTCAGCTATGCCTCGCTGATGGCGTCTGGCGCCGACGTGGCCCACGCCTTCTACCCCACCGACGCGCTCGCCGCGCTCCGCTGGTCGCGCAAGACGGGGCGTCCGGCGGTGTTCTCATACATGGGGCACCCGGTCCGGGAGATGTGCGCGACCTACCGGCTGCGAAAGACGATTCTCGAGCAGGTAATTGGCGAGAGTGACGCGATCGTCGCCTTGAGCCGTTCTGCCGGCGACGCGATGTGGAGGTGGTTCGGGGTCGAGCCGCGGATCATCTACCCCGGTGTAGATCTCGATGCCTTCGTTCCCGGCGAGGGGCGGTCGGAACACCCCACCGTTGCGTGCGCGGGTGCGGTCGATGATGGGCGAAAGCGGATTCCCCTGCTCCTGCGTGCCTTCAGCCTCGTTCGCGATTCGCGTCCGCACGCCCGCCTGCTGCTGACGCGGCCGTCGGATCCCAAACTCGCGCAGCGCCTGACCGACGGGCACCCCGGAGTCGAGTTGGTACCGGCGGAGCGGCCGGTGGCATCCGTCTTTCGCGAGGCGTGGGCCAGTGGCCTGACGTCGTACAACGAGGCCTTCGGCCTGGTGCTGGTCGAGTCGCTCGCCTGTGGCACCCCGGTGTTTGGCGCTCGCGAAGGCGGCGTCCGCGAGATCGTCGACAGCACTGAGATCGGTTGCCTGTTCGAGGGTGACGACGAGCGCGACGTGGCGAGGTCGATCCTCGAGGCGCTCGAGTTGGCGGAGGCGCCCGGAACCGCTGCCGCGTGCCGTTCGAGGGCCGAGTGGTTTGACACCCGCTCGGGTGCGCGCGCTCACCTCGCGCTCTACGACGAGCTCGTCGACGCGAGGGGGTCAACGCGGTGACCCTTACGCTGGGCCTCGGCCTGGGCCTTTCCGATCCATTCGGAGAGCTTCGCTGTTTCGGTGTGAAGGTTGGCGACGGTCGAGACGTGTTCACGTGCCAGTGCGCCTAGCTGTACGCGTTTACCGATGTCGTGGTCGAGCATCGCGTGGATGGCCTCGGCCAGCGCTTCGGCGTCGCCTGGTGGCACGAGCGATCCCCACGGCTCTCGGACCAGCTCCGGCAGCCCCACTTCATCCGAGGCAACCACACACAGCTCCATCGCCATGGCCTCCTTGACCACGACCGGCATCGAGTCGCGGTCGCCGTTCCGGGCCACTACGCACGGCATGCAGAACAGATCCGCCCGTTCCAGGAGCGCTTGGATCGCGGGCGGCCGCATGGCTCCGAGGAGGCTCACACGGTCGGCGAGCCCGAGCTGAGCAATCTCGGCCTCGAGGTTCGTACGCTCCGGACCTTCGCCGGCGATCGAAAACGTTACGTCGGGCAATAGTGCCGCGGCCCGCAGGAGGTGAACGAAGCCTTTCTTTTCCACCAGTCGCCCGATGGCCACGACGTGGCGTCCGCCGGGGAGAGGGGATGACCGTACGTACGCCGACGGGTCGATGCCCATGATCTGCTTGAACACCCGGCTGGCACCCTCCGGGCCGACGGCACTGCGCAGGTGTCCGACCGTGTATTCGCACCCAGAGGTCGAGAAGTGACTGCGCCTGAGCCTTTCGGACAGCCTACGAGGCTTGGTGTAGATGTCGTACGCGTGTGCCGTGAGGCTGGTAGGAACTCCGATCAGGCGGCCGATCCGATACGCCTCGTCGGCGGTGGCCGTGGCGAAGTGGGTATGAAGGTGGACGTTCGGTGCCAGCTTCGCCACCCGCCGTGCTCGGACCGCGAGTCGGCGCATCGGTACGCCGCGGGCCTGCTCCGGTTGCGCGCGCCGATGTCTCAGGTCGGCCAGAGAGCGCAGCGGATGCCTCAGGAGGATTCCGACCAGCGCGTGGAGCCGCTTTGACCGAGTTCGTCCTCGATCCAGTGGACTTCCATACCCGGGGGGACCGACGCCTCAGGGTCGTCAGACCTGCGGCGCGCTTGCACGGAGACGCGATGCCCGAGGGCGGCCAAGGCGGCTGCCTCCGAGACCACAAAGGTCTCCGAAAGAACGGGAAAGCGATCGACGAAGATTTCAACCGCGGACTTGTGCGGATCAGTCACCCGCGGCTCCGTGTTCTCTCGTCTAAAGCGAAGCCGGGCCCGTGAAAGAGGGTCAATATCGGTTCCGCGTCGTTAATCATGAGCCGCACCCAGACGTGATCGAGCATCTCCACGCCAACGCCGCGAAGTGGGGCGTTGAGGGCTGGGTTTGAGGCCAAGCTGCACGAGGTCCCCGGTGCATCCTTCGTGCTGCTCACCGCGACCAACCATCACGTCGCCGCGGGCATGCCGCCTAGAGTCACCAGCTGAATCCGCATTCTGATGCTTCCAGACCGCATTCACGCCCACCCTAACCGCGCCCCTCTTCAATAGGCTCGCAGGATGAGGACGCTCGGGGTGCGACGCTGAATCCGGTGCCGGGTCGAGACGGGCTGCGAGTCGCCGCCATTGTCCCCGTTGGGGAGGAATCGCCGCTCCTCGATGACTGTCTCCAGTGCCTCGCCGCGCAAACCGCGCCCGTCGACGAGGTGATCGTCGTGGACGACTCTCCGCAGGCGGATGTCGCGGAGCGGCCCGGGGTTCGCCTGCTCCGGAGCGGTGGCCTGGGTCCCTATGCGGCCCGAAACGTCGGATGGCGCGCGAGCGAGGCGGACATCGTGCTCTTTCTAGACATCCGCAGCCGTCCGCGCCGCGAATGGGCGTTCCTCCTCGGCCAAGCGTTGCAGGAGCCCTCGGTGGCGCTGGCCAGCTCGGACGTTCTCGTCAGCGGCGGTCAGTCGCTCGGTGCGCGCGTGGGTAAGCGGCATCGGTTCTTCCGCAAGGAGCGATACACCCGCGACGGGCTTTTCCGTCCGTACGCCCCCACGTGCAACCTCGGTGTCCGGCGGGACGCGCTGGTCGCGGTGGACGGGTTCAGGGAGATCCGGAGCAGTGCCGATATGGACCTCTGCTGGCGCATCCTCGCCGACCCGGGCAAGCGCCTCGAGTCTCTGCCCGAGGTACTCATGGAGTGGGTCGCTCGCGACCGGCTGCGGGACTACTTCGAGCAGTGCTACCGCTACGGAAAGGCTCATCATTCTCTGTACGCGGCGTGGGCCGGTGAGGGTGGGCCGGTCAAGGCGCCCTTGCGCTACAGAAGGCTCGTCCGCCTGGGGTTGCGACTGACCAGTCGGGCCGTACGAGCGGGGCTGGTGCGCCACGACGGGAGTGAGGTGATCGACTGCCTACGCGAGGGCGGGCGCCTGGTCTACGAGATCGGGTATCGGAATGCCGCGGGTCGCACCTAGCTTGTGACAGGACCAATAACTCGCTCCACCACTCGGGCGGCGGCCCGCCCATCGTCGATCGGGCAGAAGCGTCACCGAAACCGTTCGTAGGGATCCGCGTAGTCCCTGCTCAGGAGATCGAAATCCTCAAGCATCTCAAGCACCTCCTCCGTGGTGCGACACACAGGCCCCGGAGCCTCGGCCTCGAGGTCGAAGTAGAACCCCCGGACACCGTCGCGGTACTCCTCGAGGTCGTACGTGAAGAACACGATCGGCTTACCGGTGACGGCGAAGTCGAACATGGCTGACGAGTAATCGGTTATCAGCACGTCGGCGGCGAGGTAGAGGTCCCGGATGTCGGGATGGTCGGAGACGTTCCTCCCGACGGCCCCGAGGGCATTCCCGAGCTTGGACGCCAGCAGGTAGTGAAGTCGCAGGAGCAGAAGATGGCTGTCACCCAGCTGCGCCGCCATGCGCTCGACGTCGAGCGTGAGCGAGAAACCGAGCCGACCATCGCGGTCCACCAGGTTGTCGCGCCACGTCGGGGCGTAGAGCACGGCCCGAACGTCGTCGGCGATCCCCAGCTCTGCCCGCACCCGCTGCCGGACTTCGGCGGCGTCCGGAGCGCTGAGGATGTCGTTCCGCGGGTAGCCGGTCTCGAGGATCTCGCCGTCGAAGCGAAACGCGCGGCGGAAGATCTCCGTGCTGAACGAGTTTTGCGAAACAAGGAAGTCCCACTTCTCGAAGTCCCTTGCCATCCGGTCGAGTCCCGAGCGGTTTTCCTTCCAGCGCGGGTTGTCGAACCCGATCCGCTTTAGCGGTGTGCCGTGCCAGGTCTGCAGATATGTGGTGCCGTTCCGTCTCCTGAAGTTCCTCGGCATAGGAATGTTGGACACGACCTGACCGGCGCTTCCGACCTGGCGCAGGTACGGGAGGCTGTACGGCTCCACCGCGGTCACCCCGGCAGGCGCCTGGCGACCGGGGGAGGTGATCCAGACGGGCTCGTGCGGCGTGTTCCGCCGCGTGAGCTCTTCGTAGATCGCGCGGGGGTTGTCAGAGAACGCTCCGTTGAAGCTGTTGTAGAGGACCCGCCGCACCCGGGGCTTCCCAAGCGTCTGCAACGCCGGGGCGGCGGCTGCACGGGCGAGCCGCGATAGAAACGCGCCAGCTGGAGGGGCGCTAGGCATCGCTCATCCCCGTCCGCGCGCGATGACACTGGCCGGCGCCCACGCGTAACGGCCGACAACCCTGATCGCGTGGCTGAGCCGGGCTGAAGTCATACGGGTTCGCGAGCCGCCGCGCAGCTCGGGCCGGCGCTCAAGCAGCACCTGGTCCGGGGGGAAGATTCGGCGGCGGGCAAACGCACGGAGACCCCCTGAGGGGCTGAGGAGGCCGTCGACAAGCGAAATCTCAGCGCGGACCTGTTGGCGCGATCCCTCGCGCCACGGATTGGCGAGTCGCACGGCTGCTCGCTCGCGACGGGCGAGCGGCCGGGCGGGGGCGATCAGAGAGCCGCGGGCAAGCCCCGCCATGGTTTCGGCATGCTCGGCGGCGGCGGCAAGCGCAGGGGCCAGTTCAGGATGACGCCCGGCGACCGTTCGGACCCCGGCCGCAGTCTCCCCTGGTCGACCCAGCGACGCCCACCAGGCCGCGACGTCGACCGTCTGCCGCAGCCCCGCAAAGCCGTCCCGCGCGAGGAACAACAGCAGGAAGGACAGTTCGTCCGTGGGGAGCAGCCGCCGCGAACCGTCTTCGTTGATGGTTGCGCGGTCCAGAGCCGCCTGAGCGAAAGTCGACTCATACCAATGCACGCGCCAGTGCAGCTCGAGCGGGGGCAGGTCCGGGTGGTCCAGCACGCGGTGGAGCTCGGGCAGGCCGTCGATAGGTCGCGACCAGTCTGGCTCTGTCCAGCCGAGCCCTCCGGCGAGATCGACTGCTCGATCGAGCCCAGCGCCGGGAACCAGCAGATCGATGTCGGAAGACTGGCGCGCCCCGAAGTTGCCGTAGATGGAGTCGGCAAGCGCCGTCCCCTTGAGTGCAACTACCGCAAGCCCGTCCGCCTCGAGCGTGCGCGCCAGCCGCCCCGTAAGCGCGTGCTGGATCATCCCGCGGTGGCGAGCGATCATTCGGGCGCCGCCGAGCCACTCAGCGAGTGGCTCGGTCAGCTCGATAGCCGGATCGTCGAGAAGTCGCCCGCCTAGCGTCGTGATCATCCGCTGGGCCGCAAGCAGTCCGAGCACGCGTTCCAAATCGGCGACCGCCGCCAGCCTGTGGACCTCAGCAACCCGGTCGGGTGTCGGCTGAGCGACCGCGCGTATGAGGGCCACCACCAGCGCGTGCTCGGGTGTCACGGCCGCAGCGTACGCGCTCAGGAGGGCTGCGCGTCGCAATTCGGCTCCGGCGGCGGGATGACGAGGCCTACGTGACTGTCCGAACCTGCGCCGCTAGCGGGCCGTTGGGTGTACCGTGGGCTGCACAGGGAGCCCCGGATGTCCTCTATCGACAACACGCCAGCTGCTCGGAAGGTGGTCTACGACCAGCCTCAGGTCCGAGACTACGGGTCCCTGGTCACGCTCACGGCGGATTTCGATGTGCACTTTGTCGGTTCAGTCGCGAAGATTGTGACGCTCGCCACCGTGAGTTCCCCGCTGGCCGTTGGCGGCGGCGCTACTGGCCCGGGCGGTGGTGGTGGCAGTGCGGGCAGCCTCGCGCCATCGAATCTGACTCCGGACACCGGAGGAGTGCTCTCCGACATCGCGCAAGCCGATGGCGTTCCCGAGGGCGGGACCGAAACTCCGGCCACGATTGACAACGGCACGGGGGTGCTTGCAGACGGCCCGGCTGGGGGCGGGGAGGCGGCCGGATCGGGCTCGATCGGCGGCGGCGCGGGCGCGGGCGGCGGCGGTGAGGGCGGGAGGCTCCCGTTCACCGGCTATGCGGCTGCGACTGTTGCCGCGCTCGGAGCGGCCTTCACCGGCGCCGGCGTAGCGGTGCGCGCCCTGCTGCGCCGCCGCAGCTAGCAAGACCGGCAGGCGAGCGTGACGCGCGGTGAGTCGCCCGAGTGGCGGGGCAGTGCGTTCGGGCTGAGTCTCTCCGGCGCCTTCGTTGCGCCCGGGTTGGCAGGTGAGACGCGTTCGTCGAGTTCAGCGTTCGCGACCGAGCTGGCGTTGGTTGCTCGGGGAGATCTCGGCGAGGGATGGGCTCCGGTCGAGGTCGAGCTGCTCTACGAGCAGGTGCTTCCCAATGGCAGATTTGCGATCCGCCGCCACCCGGAGCGTGGCTACCGACTGGAGCACACGTACTACGGACAGTTCTGGGTCGCGACGGACGGGGCCCGAATCTCGTGTGCTCCCGAGGATTTGCCGAACTGGCTGTGGCAGCGCTTCCTGGTTGGCCAGGTGCTGCCGCTGGCGTCACTGTTGCAGGAGTACGAGGTGCTTCATGGCAGCGCAGCTGCGATCGACGGGTCTGCCGTGCTGGTGATGGGCGCCAGCGGGGCCGGGAAATCTTCCGTGTGCCTGCACCTGGTGGCCGGCGGCGCGACGTTCCTCACCGACGACGTGGCTGCCCTGGAGCTACGCGACGGGGCCGTCCTGACGCATCCGGGTCCGGGGTTGGCGAGCCTCGACGAAGACGAGCTCGCACGCCTGCCACCCGAGCAGACGGGAGCCTGGGAACGGCTCGGGGTTTCCGACGGGGAGGTCCGACTCATGGTGACCGGCGCCGGACACCAGGCTCTTCCGGTCGCCGCGATCTACCTTCTCACCCATCGCCCCGAAGCTCGCCGGCTCGAGATCGTCGCTACGGCGGCGGCTTGGCCCGAGGCTCTGCTGGGCGGCACGTTCAATGCCTACCTGCGGGATGCGGGGCGTCTGGTGCGCCAGCTGGAGGTGGCGGGTCGTCTCGCGGAGACAGTGCCCTTGCGAGAGGTGACGGTGCCCGAGGGTGTGGGGGCGGGCGCTGTGGCCGACGCCATCGCCTCCTCGTTCAGGCCCTGATCAGCGCCAGGACCTCGTCCCGCTTCTCGCCCATGTGCTCCTCCGATACCTGCGATTCGAGGTTTGAGCCGCAGCAGCGGCTCGGTGTTGGAGGCACGCACGTTGAAGTGCCAGTCCTCGTAGTCCACCGACGCGCAGCTCATCGATGGCCATTGGGGCCGCAGTGTAGACCGCAACGCCCCCGCTTCAGCTCAGAGGCTCGTACGGATCCCGCAGCTCCGGAAACATCGGGAAGTGCTTTCGGTTGCGGGTCATGAGGTCCACGCCAAGGCGTTCGGCTGTAGCTGCGATCACGTAGTCGACCAGATCGATTCCCGGGTGGCTCCGCACGAACCGTGAAGCTAGAGCCCCGGCTCGCTCGCCGAGATCATCATCCACCTCCAGCCAGTCGATCGCTTCCATCAGCTTCCGCGTTCTCGGGCGCTCGTCCGGACGCATCCCGGCAAGGAGCTCCACTTTGGTCAGGACAGACGCTGACAGCCTCTCGCCGCCTGTTTCCAGGCCAGTGATGAGCTGGCGCGCGCGTTCATCGCCGCGGAGGTGGTCGATCAACACGGATGTGTCGAGCAAAGCGGTCACCGCTCGAGCCGCGCACCCAGGCCCGGGCGACGAATCCGCTCCACGTAGTGCTCGCCGTCGAAGTCACGGTCGGCCCAGGCGCCGAAGCTCTCCCCAAGAGCGGCGCTTCGCTCCGGGCCCTGCATGCGGTAGGTGGCCGAGAGCGATCGCCGCACGAGCTCGGCCAGCCCGAGCCCCGTCTTCTCCGACTCGCGCTTCAGCGTCTCATACTGCGCATCCGTGAGCGTGATCTGGGTCCGATGAGCCATAGTGATGTAAGCCTACATCACTAGCCGAACCCCAGGTGGGTGATCTCTTCGGGCCCTTCAAGGGCGACGCCTACTGGAGCATCAGGGTCGCGGAAGCCGGCGGGTGTCGACTACTTCGAAGTCGCTGCCCTGCACCTGGGTAAAGGAGTGCAGGTCGTCGTTGTCCCATCCGTCGGAGGGGGCGCCGGACACGTTCCAGGCTGAGCCGTTGTCGGCTACCAGCGCGCCGTAGCGCTTGAGAGCGCTGAGCACGACCTGAGACTGGGGCGGGTAGCCGGAGACGTCGAAGCTGGCCCGCAGTCTCACCCGTTGCCCCATCGCTGGCAGGTCGGGGTCGCGGGAGTGCGAGGCGAAGTGCCGCGCGGGGTAGATGAACGCTCGTCGTGTGCGCGGCACCGTTATTCGCAGCGCGTGATCGATGCGACCGCTGCGAACCTCGTCGTAGCGCACAAGCCCGGGCAGGATCGGAAGGCCGGCAGCGTCGGCGGAAGTCCAGAAACGCGGGCGCAGGCGGTTCGAGCGCAGGTTCCAGGTTGCTCCCGATCCGGCCCTCCAGCTGCGCCCGCCGTTTTGGGGGTAGGCCGCGTAGAGCTCGTACAGGCGGCAGCGATCGCGGTCGACCACGATCAGGTGGCGGTCTCCCTCGGACGAACGTCCGCCCTGGATCGCCATGTTGGCGGGTATCGGGTAGGGGCCCGGGTCGGAACTGTGGTGGTATTTGAACCGCATCGGTACCCGCTTCTGGGTGCTTGACACCACGCGGTAGGGGATGCCGATTGGCTCTCCTTCGTAGAGCCCCGAGGCGAAGCCCGCGTGCGCGGGGGCCGACCGCCCGACCGCAGATACCATCGCCGCCGAGCGAGGATGCAGCGGCAGCTGGTCAACCCGCATATTCCAATGGCTGCTGGCCGGGAAAATGGGGCAGTTCGGCGCGCCGGGCAACCTGGGCGTGCGACCCTCGCCGGCCCCGCCGGGGACGCCGGCCAACACGAGCGGCACTGCGGCGAGTGCCGCGAGGGCGGCGGGGACGGCCCAGCGCATCGGCCGAGGTTATCGCGGCATGGTAGGAGGTGGTCGCGGCCGTGGCGGGCTCGGTCGGGTGGGCGAGAAGGCCCGTTGACGGCCCCGAGGCTGCGCCCTCTAGGCCCTGATCAGCGCCAATACCTCGTCCCGCTTCTCGCCCATGTGCTCCTCCGATACCAGCGACTCGAGGTTGAGCCGCAGCAGCGGCTCGGTGTTGGAGGCGCGCACGTTGAAGTGCCAGTCCTCGTAGTCCACCGACACGCCGTCCAGGTGGCTGACCTCTCCGTCGGAGTACCGCGAGGCGATCTCCTCCATCTTGGCGTCCGAGTCGCTCACCTCGGAGTTGATCTCCCCGGAGATGAAGTAGCGCGCCAGCAGGGGCGCCAGCAGCTCGCTCATCTTCGCCCCCTTCGCCGAGAGCAGCTCGAGAATCAGCAGCGCGGGCAGCGTGCCCGAGTCGGCGCAGTAGAAGTCGCGGAAGTAGTAGTGCCCCGACACCTCGCCGCCGAACGCCGCTCCCTCCTCGCGCATCCGCGCCTTGAAGAACGCGTGGCCCACGCGGTTCACGTGGGCGCTGCCGCCCGCCGCTTCGACCAGGTCGCGAACGGCGCGTGACGCTCGTACGTCGTACAGGATCGCTGCGCCCGGCTCCTTGGCCAGGATCGACTGCGCCAGCAGGGCGGTGAGGAAGTCGCCGTCAACGAACCGGCCGGTGTCGTCGATGAAGAAGCAGCGGTCGGCGTCGCCGTCCCAGGCGATGCCGAGGTCGGCCCTCTCGGAGAGCACCTTGTCGATGATGAAGCGGCGGTTCTCCTCCAGCAGCGGGTTGGGCTCGTGGTCGGGGAACTCGCCGTCGGGCTCCCAGTAGAGCTTGACCTGGTCGAGGCCGAGCATGTCGAGGATCGACCCGCACGTCGGGCCGGCCATGCCGTTGCCACCGTCGAGCACGACCTTCATCGGCTGGATCGAGGACTGGTCGATGAAGGCCAGCGCGTCCTCCCGAAAGGGCTCGCCCACGTCTTCCGTCTCGGTGCCACCAACGGGCTCGGCAGCCGGGCCGGGCTCGCCGGCCGTCATGATCTCGCGCAGCTCGCCGATCCCCGAGTCGCCGGAGAGGGGGAGGGCGCCGCGGCCCACCAGCTTCGCGCCCGTGTAGGCCTTGGGGTTGTGAGAGGCGGTGCACATCAGCCCGCCGTCGAGGCCGCGCGACCCCACGGTCCAGTAGAGCATCTCGGTGCCCACCATCCCGATGTCGAGCACGTGCGCGCCCTCGTCACGCATGCCGGCCACGTAGCGCTCGGACAGCGACTCGGCCTGGAGGCGCATGTCACGCCCAATCGCCAGCCGCAGCTCGGTGGCGGCCGTCGCATACATGTCGGCCAGCACGAGCGCGAAGGCGCGGCCGAGGCGGTAGGCCACGTGCTCGTCGATCTGCTCGCCGTAGAGGCCGCGCACGTCGTACGCCTTGAAAATGGATTGATCGATGGTGGTGGGCACGGCCCGGACTCTATGATCACCCGCTGCATGGAGCCCGCCAAGCCTTCGATTGGCGGTCTCGATCGTGCTGCCGGCCTTCAACGAGGAGGCCAACGTGGCGCAGGCGGTGGCCGAGGCTACGAGCACCGCCGAGCGCCTGTTCGCCGACCACGAGGTGATCGTGGTCGACGACGGCTCGCACGACCGGACCGCCTCGATCGTTCGCGAGATCGCCTCGCGCGACCCCCGCGTGCGCGTGATCAGCCACGGCCGCAACCGCGGGTATGGCGAGGCGCTGCGCACCGGGCTTCCTCGCCAGCCGCCTCAACTACGTCTTCTTCACCGACGCGGATCTGCAGTTCGACCTCGACGAGCTCGAACGCTTCCTGCCCTATGTGGGCACGGTCGACGTGGTGGCCGGCTACCGGATCAACCGCCAGGACTCCCTCTCGCGGAGGGCGATGGCCCACGCCTGGAACGTGCTGGTGCGGATGCTCTTCTACGTGCCGGTGCGCGACATCGACTGCGCCTTCAAGCTCTTCGAGCGGCGGGTGCTGAGCGATGTGGACATCGAGTCGGTGGGAGCGATGGTGAACACCGAGCTGATGGTGAAGCTGGGCCGCCGGGGGGCGAGCGTGGTGGAGGTGGGCGTGCACCACCGGCCGCGGCGAGCGGGCGAAGCCCGCGGGGCCAATCCCCAGGTGATCGCCACCGCGTTCCGGGAGGTCGTGCGGATGCGACGACGACTGGCCGCTCTCGACAGCCGCAACCTGTGAGCGCGACCTGCGCGGCCTGCGGGGCCGCTTCGCTCGAGCCGCACCTGACCGTGGCCCGAGACGAGGGCGCCAGCCTGGTGGCCACCACCACCGCCTACGGCACGGCGCCCGCCGACCTGGTGCGGTGCACCGTGTGCGGCCATGCGCAGGTGGCCGAGTTCCCCGCCGAGGCGGCGCTGGCGGAGGCCTACGGCGAGGTCGACGAGGGCGCATACCTCGAGGAGGAGACCGGCCAGCGCGCCACGGCGCGGCGGGCGCTCGACCGCATCGAGCGCCACGTGGGCACCGGAAAGCTGTGCGATCTGGGCTGTTGGGTGGGCTTCCTGGTGTCCGAGGCCGAGCGGCGGGGGTGGGAAGCGCAGGGGGTGGAGCCCTCGGAGTTCGCCTCCCGGTTCGCGCGCGAGCGCCTGGGCCTGCGGGTGCAACAGGGCACCCTCGAGTCCGCCGGCCTGCCCGAGGGCCACTTCGACGCTCTCGTCCTGGGCGACGTGATCGAGCACCTGCCCGATCCCGGCCGGGCGCTGGAGCGGATGGGCGCGCTGCTGGCGCCGCGCGGTGTGGTGTACCTGGCGCTGCCCGACGCCGGCAGCCGGGTGGCGCGAGCGCTGGGGGCTCGCTGGTGGTCGGTGCTGCCCACCCACGTCCAGTACTTCACCCGCCCCAGCATCTCGCGGCTGCTCGACCGCCACGGCTTCACCGTCGAGTGGATGAGCACCGCGCCGAAGGCCTTCAGCGTGCGCTACTACGCCGAGCGGCTCGAGGGCTACTCGCCGCCCGTGGCGAGAGCGGCGGCGGGCGCGACCGTGCGCCTGGGCGTGGCCGACCGACTGGTGTGGCCGGACTTCCGCGACCGGATGGCCCTCGTGGCGCGGCGGCGCGAGTCTTGAGCGGCCACCGCAGGGCCGCGGTGATCGGAGCCGGCGTGGCCGGACTGACGGCCGCCTACGAGCTGGGAAAGCAGGGCTGGGCGACCGACGTCTACGAGCGCTGGCCGGGCCTCGGCGGGCAGGCGGCCACCTTCGACGTGGGGGAGGGGGTGCTGCTCGAGCGCTACTACCACCACCTCTTCACCAGCGACCGCCACATCGCCGGTCTGTACCGCGAGCTCGGCATGCCCGACGGGATCGAGTGGCGGCCGTCCAGCGTGGCGTTCTTCGCGCAGGGCGCCAGCCACCCGTTCACCACGCCGCTCGACCTGCTGCGCTTCTCCCCGTTGTCGATCCTCTCCCGGCTGCGCATGGGGCTGGCGGTGCTCAACCTCCAGCGCCGCCATCCCCGGGTCGAGCCGTTCGAGTCCCGCACCGCGCACGACTGGATCGTGGGTGCGATGGGGGCTGAGGCATGGGACGCGGTGTGGGGGCCGCTGCTGCGCGGCAAGTTCGGCGACCGGGCGGAGGACATATCGATGGGGTGGCTGTGGAGCAAGCTCACCCTGCGCCGCCAGATCAAGGGCCAGGAGGCCAAGGGCGAGGTGCTCGGCTATCCGCGAGACGGCTTCGAGCCGCTCTTCCGCCGTCTGGCCGAGCGAATCGAGGCACGGGGCGGACGGGTGCTGATCGATCGCCCGGCCGCTCGCCTGGCGCGCGCCGGCGGCGGGTTCGTGATCGTGCCCGGCGAGGCCGGGTCATTCCGCCGCGGCCACGACCCGCGCCAGTTCAAGGCCGGCGGCGAGCCGGTGCCCTACGACGCGGTGGTCGCCACCGTGCCCAACGGCCCGTTCGAGCAGCTGCTCGATCCGGCGCTGGCCGGCGAGCTGTCCGAGGGATATCTCGATCGCCTCAGCTCGATCGAGTACCACGCCGCCCTGTGCCTGGTGCTCGAGATCGACCGCCGCTTCTCGTCGTTCTACTGGACCAATGTGGCGGACAACGATCTGCCCTTCGTGGGCCTGATCGAGCAGACCAACTTCGTCGCGCCCGAGCACTACGACGGGCGGCGCTTTCTCTACGTGGCCAACTACGTGGCCCGCGACGACGCGCTGCTCGGCCTGTCCGCCGACGAGCTGCTCGAGGTCTACACGCCCGGGCTGCGGCGGGTGAACCCCGGCTTCGACCTCTCGTGGGTGCGCAAGCGGTGGCTGTTCCGCGAACCCGATGCCCAGCCGATCGTGACGGTGGGCTACCGCGACCTGCTTCCGCCGTTGCACACCGGCGCGCCCGGACTCGTGCTGGCCAACACCACGCAGGTCTACCCGGAGGACCGCGGGACCAACTACGCAGTGGAGCTGGGACAGCGTGCCGCGGCGGCGGTGAGCGGCCCACCCGCGCCCTAGACTTGCCGCGAATGAGCGCGCGCGGACGCCGCCTGCTGTGGGCGATCATCGGGCTGGGGCTGGTGGCGCGGCTGGTGGTGGCGTTCAGCACCTACGGGGTCCGGTTCGACGTGGACTCCTACGCGCTCGTGTGGGCCGCGCTGCACGAGGACGCCCTGCACGTGTACGGCGACGTGAACCGGTGGCCCTATCCACCCGGGTACTTCACCTGGATCCTGTTCGCGGGCAAGCTCGAGAGCGTGACCGGGCTCCGCTTCGCGGACCTGATCCAGATCCCGGCGATTCTCGCGGACCTGGCGATCGCGTTCCTCGTGCAGTGGGCCCTGGGGCAGCGGGGGGTGGCTGAACGCGTACGGCTTGCCGCCGCCGCTCTGGTTGCGCTGGGGCCGAGCTTTCTCGTGGTGTCGGGCTTCCACGGGCAGATCG
The DNA here is from genome assembly GCA_963825475.1 of uncultured Thermoleophilaceae bacterium. Lineage (GTDB taxonomy): Bacteria > Actinomycetota > Thermoleophilia > Solirubrobacterales > Thermoleophilaceae > JAAYBF01. The sequence continues at coordinate 367,394 of CAWGTC010000001.1, forward strand.
ACTCGATCGCGATCCTGCCTGCCCTGGCCGGGGTGCTGCTGTGGCAGCGCCTGGACGACCATCCGCGCCGGGCCCTGGCCGTGGGCCTGCTGATCGGGTTGGGCGGAGTGCTCAAGACCGTGCCGCTCGTGGCGGTACTGGCGCTGCTGCCCTGGACGCGCTCGGTGCGCGAGGGCGCCGTGCTGGTGGTCTCCGCGGCGGCGCTGCCGGTGGCGGCCTTCGTGCCCTTCGCGATCGCCGATCCCGCCGGGGTGTGGGAGGCCGTGAGCTACCGAGGCGTGCCCGGTGTGGGGGGGCTCAGCCTGGTCGCCCAGCCCGAGCTGGCGCGCGGCTGGATGAACGACGCGGTGGTGGACCCGTCCTGGCTCACCTTCGCGCTGATCGACTACGGCGGCGCGATCACCGCCGGCGGACTGGCGCTGGTGGCCTACCTGCTGTTTCGCTACCGGCCGGATCCGGTGGAGGGCGCAGCGCTGGTCTACCTCGCGCTGTGGATCTTCGGAGTCAACTTCTTCCTGCAGTACGTGATCTGGGGCCTTCCCTTCATGCTCGTGGCCGGCTACGTGCGGGAGGTGGCAGCCCTGCAGGTGCTGATGCTGCCGGCGGCCGTGCTCGTGTACCTGCGCCCGTGGGAGGACCCGGCCGCCGCCTGGGTGTACGCGCCCGCGGCGATCGTGCTGTGGGTGGTGTTCGCGGCTTGGTTTGCGGTCCTGTCCCGCCGCTTGGCCGGCGCCCGCTACAGGACCCTGCCCGACTAGATGCCCGTCGACGAATACGTGGGCGGCCTGGTGTTGTTCGCGATCACCGCGGGATCGGCGCTCGGTACCGCCGCGTTGGTGGTGCGCCGGCGGCTGGTGCACCTGGCCGGAAGCGAGGCCGTCCTGGCCGGGGCCCTCGTGGCCAGCGCCGTGCTGATCGCGGAGCACCTGCTGCCCGGGCTCGTGGGACTGCTGTCGCGCGCGAGCGCGGCCGTGTGCGCGCTCGCCATTCTCACTGCCGCGGCGGTGCTGCTGCCGCGGGCCGGTGCGGGCGGCGGCGAAACGGGGCCGCCCACCGCCCGGAGCGGGAGGCTCCCGTCGTGGGCGATGGCCGGCGTGGCTCTGGTCCTGCTCGCAAGCGCCACGGCCGCCGCCGTCTGGTCGAGCTCGGTCACGGCGTCCACGGACGTGGACACGCTCACCTTCCACCTGCCCAACATCGCCCGGTGGATCCAGACGGGCACGTTCTGGCGGGTCGACCAGTTCACGCCGCTGCTGGCCAACGGCAACTACCCGCACAACGGCGACGTGATCTTCCTCGCCGCGGTTCTGCCTTGGGACAGCGACGCTTTCGTCCGCGCCCTCGGCGTGCCCTTCGTGGCGGTGGCGGGCCTCTCCGTCTACGCCATCGCCGTGCGCCTCGGCTCGGCGCGCGCCACGGCGGCCCTGTTCGCCACCCTCTTCGCCTCGATCCCCATCGTGTCCTACGCCAGCCACGAGGGCGCGAAGACCGATCCGGTGATGCTGGCGTGCTTCGGCGCGGGCCTGCTCTTCATGCTGCGCCACCTCGAGTCGCGGCGGATGTCGGACCTCGTGCTCGCGGGCCTGGGGCTGGGCCTGGCCTTCGGCACCAAGTGGTACGGGGTGTCGAGCGTGGCGGCCGTCGGCGCCCTGTGGATCGCCCTGTGGCTGTGGGACCGGCGCCCGACAGGCGAGCTGTTGCGCAGCGCCGGTGTGCTGGCCGGGGTGGGCGCGCTGGCCGGAGGCTTCTGGCTGCTGCGCAACTGGGTCGAGTCCGGCAACCCGGTGGCTCCCACCCGGGTGGCTGCGGGCGGGCTCGAGATCTTCGATGCCCCGACGGACTTCGTACGCGAGTGCGGCGGCTACACGGTGGCCCACTACGTGACCGATCCCGGCATCTGGCGGGAGTACATCCTGCCCGCCTACCGGGTCACGTACGGGCTGCCGGGCCTGTTGCTCGTGGCCGGCTGGGTACTTGGCGTTGCCGCGCTGGCGCGGGGACGCTCGCCTGTGCCCCGGGCACCGCTGTTCCTTGCCCTTGCGGCGGTGCTCCTGGCCGTCGTGTACTCCATCACTCCCTACAGCGCGCTGGGCCTCGAGGGCCAGCCCGCCGGAGTCGGGGCCAACACCCGCTGGCTTCTGCCCGCCTTCCTCGTGGCCGCCCCCCTCGCGGCCTGGGCGGCCACGCAACTGCCCAGGGTCCGGCTGCTGCTCGAACTGGCCGCGGTGGTGGCGGTTGCGGACGGGGTGCGCCGCGGGTTCTCGGACCCGGCCGGCGAGGTGGCAGTGGCCGGCCTCGCGCTCGCGGCTGCGGCGGGCGCGGTGCGAGCGCTCCGCATGCTCCTGCGCCGGGCCGGCACGCCCGACCGGGCGGCCTGGGCCGTTGTGGGCGCGGTGGTGGTGGCGGCGCTCGCCGTGGTGGGCCACCAGCGCCAGCAGACCTTCTACGACGAGCGCTACCGGGTCACCGATCCCGTGGCGGCCTGGTTCGCCGAACGGGCGCCGACTGATCGCCGCGTGGCCCTGGCCGGCGTGTGGGGCACTCAGGTGATCTCGCCCGTGCTGCCGGCCTTCGGACCACGGCTCGGCAACGAGGTGGCCTTCGCGGGCGAATACGTGCGGGGACAGCTGCGCGAGTATGAGCGCCGGTCGGAGTTCCTGGGCGCCGTGGACCGCGGCGGCTACGACCTGCTGGTGGTGGGCCGCGACGGCTACGGCGAGTGCCAGGTGCCGGGGCGAGAGGGCGACGAGGACGCGTGGGTCCAGGGGGCCGGCTACGAGAAGCTGGCCGAGAGCCGGTATCTCACCCTGTACAGGGTCCCGGCTTAGAGCCAGCCACGCATGCGGAAGAAGCCGAGCATGCTGGCGAGCAGCACCACCATCGCGGCGACGATCGCCCAGAAGGCCGCGGTGCCGCCCTCGCCGGGAACGCCGACGTTCATCCCCCAGATGCTGGCGATCAGCGTGAGGGGCAGGATCACCACGCTGAAGGCGGTGAGCACCCGCAGCACGTCGTTCACCCGGTGCGCGAGCACGGACTCGTTGGTGTCCTCGAGCGCCTCGATCACCTCCTTGTAGTTCTCGAGCATGTCCCAGATGCGCTCGGAGGCGTCGACGATGTCGTCGAAGTAGATGTCGATGTCCTCCGCCATGTAGCGCTGCTTGGTGCGCTCGAGATCGCGCAGCACCGGCCGCTGCGGGCGGATGATCTTGCGGAAGTTGATGATCTCCTGCTTGGCGTTGGAGATGTCGCGCACGACCTCCTCCGAGCGCCCCAGGAAGATGTCCTCCTCGATCCGCTCGAGCTTGTTGCCCATCTTGCGCAGCATCGGGAAGCAGTAGTCGAACGAGTCGTCGACGATCTTGTAGAGCAGGTAGCCGGGTCCCTTGGAGAGCAGGGCGTCGCGCATCTCCTCCGACGCGCTGCAGCGCTCGAACAGGTAGTCCACCGGCGGAATCGGCCGGTTGGGCAGCGTGATCAGGAAGTCCGGCCCGACGAAGATGTCCAGCTCGGCCGCGTTGAGCCGGCCCACCGCCTTGTCGAATACCGGGAAGTGGAGGACGATGAACAGGTAGTCGTCGTACTCGTCGATCTTCGGGCGCTGGTTGCGCGAGGTCACGTCCTCGTAGTCGAGGGGATGGAACTCGAAGTGCTCCTCGAGCCATGCGCGGTCGATAGGGCCGGGCCGCTCGATGTTGATCCACCGGAGGCCGTGGGCCTCGATGGTCTCTACGTTGGGCTCAGGAGCGGCGTGAGCGGGATCCGCGTCGGACCCGACGCGCGGGCCCTTGCGAAGGCGTGGACGTGGAATGCTCGGCATCGGCTATCAGCGGGTCGTCGTCGGGCTCCTGCATCACCCTCATGGTACTTCGACGCCGCGGCTTTCTCTCCCGCCTCCGGTCGCCGGTAGTGTGGCCCTCCGTGCGGCGCAAGGTGCTGGCGGTGGCGGTGATCCTGGTCGTGGCCCTGGCGGCACGGCTGCTCGTGGTGGCGGCTACGCCGGACTACGCGCCCGGGACCGATCCCGCGGATCTCGACCGGATCGCCATCTCGATCTCTGAGGGCGACGGGTTTCCGGACAGCAGCGTGGCGCCCGGGCCCACGGCGCTGCGGCCGCCGCTTTTTCCCACGTTTCTCGCGGCGGTCTACAAGGCCACCGGCCGGCGCTACACCGCGGGCCGCATCGCGCAGGCGGTCCTGGGAGTCCTCACGGTAGCCCTGCTCGGTCTGCTGGCGCTGCGCCTGTGGGGCACGCGGGCGGCTCTCGCGGCGATGGCGCTGGCGGCGGTGTACCCGCCGTTCCTCGTTCTGTCCGGCTCGCTGCTAACGGAGAACCTGTTCCTGCCGCTGGTGCTGGCGGCACTGCTGGCTGCGCTGCGGGCCGGGGAGGACAGGGCGGGGCGCCTGCGCTGGGCGTTCGCGGCCGGGGGGCTGGCGGGCCTGGCGGTGCTCACCCGCGCCAACGGCGCGCTCGTGCTCATACCCCTCGTGTTGGCGGTCTGGGGTGTCCCGCGGCTGTCGCGGCGCGCTCTCGCCGCTCCCGCCGCGGTGGTGGTCGCCGCCGTGCTCACCGTTGCGCCCTGGACCGTGCGCAACGCGGTGGTGTTCGACGCCATCGTGCCGGTGAGCACCCAGGCGGGCTTCACCGCCGCCGGCACCTACAACGACTACACGCGATCGCAGGACGAGTACCCGGGGGCGTGGCGCCCACCAACCCTGGACGCCGAGCTCGGGCCGTTGTTCTCGTCGGGCCTCGACGAGGCCGAGCTGGAGTCGCGGCTCTCCGGGGAGGCGATCTCCTACGCCCTCGACCACCCGGGCTACGTGGCCCGGGCCGCCTTCTGGAACGCCATGCGCATGTTCCATCTCGGCGGCTGGGAGTACGACCGGGCGATCGCCGGGGACCGCGGCGGGCCCGAGCTGCCCGTAGCCGGCTTCATCGCCTTCTATGTCGTCGTCGCGCTCGCCCTCGCAGGCGCGCTCACGCCGGAGGCCCGCCGAGCTCCGCGATGGCTCTGGCTGACACCTGCCCTGTTCGGCTCGGTCGTGCTGATCGCGGGCTTCGTGCGCTACCGCGCCCCGATCGACCTGTTCATCTTGCTGCTCGCGTCGCTCGCCGTGGCGCGGCTCGGCGGGCGGCTAAGACCTCGTGGCAGCGACGAGGTAGTGCGGGTAGGGCCCGAAGCGGTGTAGGGGCCGGGGAACGCCCGGCTCGAGACCCGCCTCCGACAGCATCCGCGCGGCCTCCTCCCTCGAGCGGCAGTGGATCGGATCAGGACCCGCGACCAGGCGGTCGTGACCGCGGTTGAAGAGGTACTTCCATCGCGGCTCGACGTCGATGTCCTTGAGCAGCAGCGTCCCTCCGGGCGCCAGGCGCCCAGCCAGAGCGGCCAGCATCGCGGCCTGCCCTTCGGCCGGCACGTGGTGGAGCAGGTCGATGGCCAGCACAGCGTCGAAGAGGGCCCCGGTGCTGTTCATCTGCGTCACGTCGGCTTCGGAGACGTCCACCCGGGGGGAGCGCCCGGCCGTGGCGCGGGCCACCCGCACCCGGCCGCCGTCGATGTCCATGCCCTCGACGGTCACATGCGGGTTGATCTCCGCCAGGTAACGCTCGAGCACCGCGAAGCCGCATCCCACCGAGAGCACCCGTCCGCGCAGCCCGCGCAGCTCCGGGTCCAGGGCGCCGAGTGGCGCCACCGCCACGCGGGCGGCCACGAACGCGCGGCTTGACGCGCCGGTGCCGCGGTAGGTGGCCAGCGTGCGGCGCAGGGCCCCGACGTCCACGGCCATCACAGGTAGAGCAGCACGAGCACGGTGGCCACCCAGGCCGTCACCGCACCGATCATGCCCGGGTCGCTGCGCAGCAGGGTCGGCGCGCCGCGCGGGTCCTCGCGGTCATAGACGAGATACAGGTAGCGGAAGATCCCGTACAGCACCATCGGCGCGGTGAACAGCATCTCGTCGCCCACGATCGGCGACTCCGTGGCGTAGATCGCATAGGAGATCACCGTGCCGGCGGTGACCAGCGACACCATCTGGTCGAGGAAGGGAAGCGAATAGTGCTCGAGCACGGGCCGGCTGTCGCGCCCGCTGTGCATTTCGCTCACGGCCTCCTGGCGGCGCTTGGTGAAGCTCAGAAACAACGCCAGCATCGCCGTGCACACGATGAGCCACTCCGACGCCGTCACATCGGCGGACACCGTGCCACCGAGCACACGCAGGAGGAAGCATCCGGCGATGGCCATCGAGTCGAGGATCACCATGCGCTTGAGCACCACGGTGTACGCGGCCGTGAGCGCAAGGTACGCGGCCACCGCGGCCGCGAGCTCGGGGGCCACCGCAAAGGCGCCGGCGAGGGCCGCGATTCCCAGCACCGCAGCCACGACGGCCGCGGTGCCCACGTCGAGCGCGCCGGCGGCGATCGGCCGCGTGCGCTTGACCGGGTGAGCACGGTCGAGAGCGGCGTCGCGGATGTCGTTGAGCAGGTAGCCGGCGCTCGCCGCGGCACAGAAGCAGACGAAGGCGATCGTGGTGTCCACCACGGCTCCCGTCTCGTCGAAGCGCCCCGAGAACAGCAGCGGCGCCAGCACGAACCCGTTCTTGATCCACTCGAGCGGGCGGAGCGCCGTCCAGACGGCCGAGATCTTCCCGCGCCCCGTCTCCGGGGTGCCCTGTCGAGCAGCCGATGCCAACCCGCCGAGACTACTTGCAAGCGCCCGGGAGATCGCTATTGTCCCTGTCTGACATAGCCGTACGCATCTAGAGGGGTGGAGGGAAATGGCCCGACGAAGCCCCGGCAACCATCCGACGCGACCTGGTCGCGGAGGAAAGGTGCCAAGTCCATCAGGTCTCGTACAGACCTGACAGATGTGGCGAAGCTCCTCAGATCAGAGCCTCCGTCACAGCGCAAGCGGCGGAGGTTCTTCGATTTTAAGGAGTCGGGTTATGGCGGCGGTACAAGCTCTCAAGTGCAAGGAATGCGGTGCGACGTATGCCCTGGAGGCGCGTCACGCCTGCGACGAATGCTTCGGTCCGCTGGAGGTCACGTACGACTTCTCGGGACTCGATGCGGAGGCCACCAAGCGGCGGATCCAGGCCGGTCCGGCCTCGATGTGGCGGTATGCGGACTTCCTGCCGTTCGAGCACGCCCCGCGCACCGCGCTGGCGGCCGGAGTGTCCCCGCTGATCCGTGCCGACCGGCTGGCCGAACGGCTCGGCCTCGGCGAGGTGTGGGTCAAGAACGAGACCTCCAACCCCACCCACTCGTTCAAGGACCGGGTGGTCACGGTGGCGCTGGCCAAGGCCCAGGAGCTGGGGTACGAGGTGGTGGCCTGCGCCTCGACCGGCAACCTGGCCAACGCCGTTGCCGCCCATGCCGCCGCGGCCGGGCTGGAGTCCTACGTGTTCGTACCGGCCGACCTCGAGGAGCAGAAGATCCTGGCCACCGGCGTGTACGGCACCAACCTGGTAGGCGTGAAGGGCAGCTACGACGACGTGAACCGGCTCTGCAGCGAGCTGGCGGGCGAACGCGACTGGGGCTTCGTGAACGTGAACGTGCGGCCCTACTACGCCGAGGGCTCGAAGACACTGGCCTACGAGGTGGCGGAGCAGCTGGGCTTCGAGCTGCCCGACCGCGTGGTCTGTCCCGTGGCCTCGGGCTCGCTGTTCACCAAGATCGCGCGGGGCTTCGAGGAGTGGCAGGAGGTGGGCCTGGTGGAGGGTGAGCTGCCCACGTTCAACGGCGCACAGGCCGAGGGCTGCTCCCCCGTGGCCCAGGCCTACGCGGACGGCCGCGACGTGTGCAAGCCGGTCAAGCCGTCCACGATCGCGAAGTCGCTGGCGATCGGCGACCCGGCCGACGGGCCCTACGCGCTCGACCTGGCGCGGCGCACCGGCGGGGCCATCGACTCCGTGACCGACCACGAGATCCGCGCGGCCATCCGGCTGCTGGCGGAGACCACCGGCGTGTTCACCGAGACGGCCGGCGGCGTGACCACCGCGGTGCTGGCCAAGCTGGCCGAGCGCGGGGACATCGACGCCGGCGAGCGGGTCGTGCTGGTGATCACCGGCGAGGGCCTCAAGACCCTCGACGCGGTGCGCGGCAGCTTCGAGACCCGCGTGATCGAGCCCACGACGGCGGCCTTCGGGGACGCCTTCGGCCGCCAAGCCGTGGCCTCTTGACCGGCCGGCCCTTCAGCCGCGGGGGGTCGCACGGCGGGGGCGGTGCCCCGCCTGCGACGAGTACACTGCCGCGCCCATGAGCGTCATGGTCAAGATCCCGACGCAGTTGCGCAACGTCACCGCGGGCGACGCCGAGACCACCGTGGACGGGGCGACCACCGTCGGCGAGGTGCTCGACGGCCTGTATGACCGCTACGACGGCCTGCGCGACCGCATCGCCGAGGACGGCGACCTGCGCCGCTTCGTGAACGTGTACGTGGGCGGTGAGGACATCCGCTTCCTCGACGGTCTGGACACGTCGGTCGAGGACGGCGACGAGGTCACGATCCTCCCCGCAGTCGCCGGCGGCTGAACTCAGCTTCGGCGGCGGGTCAGCACGAAGCAGAGCTGCGTGCCCTCCCCGGCCACGCGCTCCACTTCCATGCCGCCCTCACCCGCGGCCGTGCGGAGCTCGCCCAGGTCGATGGCGGACCCGAGCCAGGCGGGGTCGGCCTGACCGCGGGGCCCGCGGCCGGTCAGCGCGCGCAGGGCGATGCCGACGCCCTCCCGTCCGGTGCGCCGGCGGTGGATATAGGGCGCGTTGGAGACCTGGAAGGCCGCCCACCCGCCCGGCCTGAGCACGCGGCCGATCTCGCGCACGTAGCCCAGCGTGACGGCCGGTTGCGGGATGTGCTGAAAGACCACGTGAGAGATGCACACATCCGCGCTGGAGTCGTCAACGCCCGCCAGCGACACCCCGTCGCCCAGCAGCCAGTCGACCCCGTCCAGGCCGCGGCCGTGGTCGCGGGCCAGCTCGAGCATCCGGGGGGAGACGTCGAGGGCGCGAACGCCGCCACCGCGGCGGGCGAGCACGCGGGTCATCCGGCCAACCCCGCAGCCGATCTCGACGATGTCGTCGGAGGGCTCGATCGTGGCCCCCACGGCATCGAGGAGCATGTCCAGCTCCTCCTCGCCGCGGGCCCAGAAGACTTCGGGGTCGGACCGCTGGTAGCTGAGCTTGTTGTCGACGAAGTACATGGCGTTCTCCGCCGCGCGCCGATCCCAGAACTCCCGCATGCCAGTCTGCGCCACGGGCGCAACTGTAGTGTTCGCGCCACCGTGGAAGTGAGCGTGATCGTGCCGGCGCGCGACGCCGAGGTCACGATCGGCCGAACTCTCGAGTGCCTGCGCGGCCAGCAGGCGCCGTTCGAGTACGAGGTGCTGGTGGTGGACGACGGCTCGCGCGACCGCACCCCCGACATTGCCGCCGCCGCGGGCGAACCGGTTCGCCTGCTGTCCCAGGATCCTGCGGGGCCGGCCGCCGCGCGCAATCGTGGGTGCGCCGCCGCTCGCGGCGCAGCCCTCGCCTTCTGCGACGCCGACTGCTTCCCGGAGCCCGGCTGGCTGGCATCGGGCGTTCGCGCGCTGGAGCAAGCCGATCTCGTCCAGGGGAGGGTCGGCCCGGACCCGGGTGCGGTGCTGGGGCCATTCGACCGGAGCCTCTGGATAGACCACGAGGTGGGTCTGTGGGAGACGGCCAGCCTGTTCGTCTCCCGCGAGCTGTTCGACCGGGTCGGGGGGTTCGAGGACTGGCTGCGGCCGGTTGCGGGCAAGGCCATGGCCGAGGATGTGTGGTTCGGGTGGCGCGCCAAGCGCGCCGGCGCGCGGTCCGCCTTCTGCGCCGAGGCGGTGGCCTACCACGCGGTCTTCTCACGCGGCGCCCGCGACTACGTGGCTGAGCGGCGGCGCGCGCGCCACTTCCCGGAGATGGTGGCCCGCATGCCCGAGCTGCGGCAGGCGTTCCTCTACCGGCGTGTCTTCCTCAGCCGCCGCTCGGCAGCCCTCGACGCGGCTCTGCTGGGCGCCGGCGCGGGGCTGGTGCTACGGCGTGCCTGGCCGCTGGTGGCGGTCTTGCCCTACATGGGACTCCTCAGAGCGCGTGCTCGGCCTCACGGCCGCTCGGGCGCTCACGTGGCGGCGGTGGAGGTGGCGGCCGACCTGGTGGGTGCCTGGTCGCTCGCCCTCGGCAGCCTGCGGACCCGCCGGCCCGTGCTCTAGGGCCTGAGCCGTTCGAGGCGGGTGCGAAGGCCGCTCCTCGGCGAGCCGGGGGCGGGACGGCTGGGAAGTCCGCGCGCCGCCAGCTCACGCCCGACGAAGTCTGAGAGGTAGCGGTTGTTCTCCTCCTCGTCGAGGCTGATCCGCTCGCGGTAGGAGAACCCGTCCCGCCACCACATGGCCTGCACGCGCGCTTCTTCGTCGAGCCGGTCCCAGAACCCGGGGGGAAAGTACTGGTTCTCGTGGGCGTGGAGCGAGTGCAGCTTCAGGACGAACTCGATGTCGTCGCCCGCGACGTCGATCAGCCAGCGGTGGTGCGGCCAACCCACGAACGCTCCGCCGAAGACTCCCCAGCTCTGCTCCTCGAGCCGGGAGGGCACCTCGATGTAGCCGGCCTTCGCGATCCTGACCATCTCGGCGCACACCCACACCGGATCGCGCACATCCTCGAGGGTGTGAGAGCAGACCACGAAGTCCACCGATCCATCCTCGAACGGATAGGGCTCCCGGGCGCAGAGGTCGCGTTGAACCCACGTGTCCGCCGTGAAGCGCTCTGTTGCGCCCTCGCCCCGCGGCTCGATCCATCCGCGGCGCTCGTACAGGCCGCGGGTCTCGTAGGGCATCAGGTCGATCACCCAGTCGGCGCGCGCCAGCGGGTCCGCCCATCCACCCACGTCGAGCACGACGGCCGAGTCGTCGAGCTGCTCCACGATCCTGCGCCGGCTGGCCTCGAGCATGCGCTCGAGTCTACGAGCGCCCGGGAACGGGTTCGCGGCGGCTGGTACCGTCGCGCGCCCCCATGCCCGGCCGGCCACGGAAATGCGAGCTCTGCGATCGGCCCGGGCCGTTCCCGCCACTGTACGAGCGCGGGGGATTCGTGCTCGTGCGCTGCCCGGAGTGCGGTCTGGTGTTTCAGGAGCCTCCGCCGTCCCCGGAGGCGATGGCGTCTCTCTATTACTTCAGCGACGAGCTGGCGGGGCGGTTGGAGACCGACCTGCGCGTGGTCGCATCGAAAAGGGCGAGGGAGAAGCGGTCGCTGCTCGACGAGGCGGGGGTCAGGCCCGGGGGGCGGACGCTCGACGTAGGCTGCTCGACCGGCGCGTGGCTGGAGGTGGCGCGGGATGCGGGATGGCAGCCGATCGGGATCGAGATCGGCGATGCCTTCGCGCAGGTGGCGAGGGGGCGCGGGTTCGAGGCGCATACGGGCACGCTGGCCGAGGTGGCGCCGGGTTTGGAGCCCCACTCGTTCGCGCTGATCACGTTCTGGGACGTGCTCGAGCATCTGCCGGAGCCGCGTGCGGCGCTGGAGCAGGCGGCCGGCCTGCTGGCGCCCGGCGGCGCGATCGCGCTGACGTTCCCCAACGTGGCCGGTCTCTACCCCCAGGCCACGCTTCGCCTGCTCGCCCGCCGCACCGGGATATGGGAGTACCCCGAGGTTCCGGCGCATCTGTACGACTTCTCGCCGTCCACGGCGGCCGGGTTGCTGGGCCGGGCCGGCCTCGAGCCCACGGCGGTGCGGACCACCGCCGTGCCCTTTTCCCACTACCGCTCCACGGCCATGGCCGACCAGCTGGCCGGCCGCGGCTGGAGGGGCTGGGTGCTGAGGTTGGCGTTCGAGGCGCTGCACGCGGTGCTGTACCCGGTGGCGGCCTTGTCGGGCCGGGGGAACGCGTTGTTCGTCGTCGCCGGGCCTCGAGTGCCTCAGAGGTAGGCTGCACGACCGTGCCGGGCACCATGGACACCGAGCAGCTGCAGCGCCTCGTGGACGAGCGGCGCTGGTACCACACGCTCGAGCTGGCGCCCGGGATCACCACGCCGGGGTTCTTCGACCACAGGCCGATGGTGGACCGCTACGAGCTTCCAGAGTCGCTGGCGGGCAAGCGGGCCCTCGACGTGGGCACCTTCGACGGCTTCTGGGCCTTCGAGCTCGAACGCCGGGGCGCGGATGTCGTAGCCCTCGACGTGGACGATCTGGCCGGCTCGACTGGCCGCCCCGCATGCGCGAGAAGGGCGTGCGGGGCGAAGAGGCCAACGCGGAGATGTTGAGCGCCGGCGCCAGCTTCGAGGTCGCCCGCGCGGCGCTGTCCAGCTCGGTCCGGCGCGAGGTGGTCAACATCTACGACGCCACCCCGGAGCGGCTCGGGGGCACCTTCGACCTCGTGTTCTGCGGCTCGGTGCTCGTTCACCTGCGTGACCCCGCTCTGGCCCTGGAACGCATGGCCGCCCTGTGCCACGGCCGGCTGGTGCTGGCCGAGGGCTACAGCCGCAAGCTCGATCTTCTCCCGTTCCCCGCGGCGGAGTTCAACGGTGAGGGCCCATGGCTCACCTGGTGGCTGCCCACCAGCCGCGCCTGGGCCTCGATGGCCCGTGTGGCCGGGTTCGAGGACGTGTCCACGGGCAAGAAGTTCGGCCTCAAGATTCGCGACGCGCGACGCAAGGTGGCCCACGTCGTGGTGCACGGCCAAGGGCCGGCGGAGCGGCTGCCGTGAGCCTCTCATGGGACGGTAGAACGGTTCTGGTGACCGGCGCGCAGGGCTTCGTGGGCTCCTGGCTCACGGAACGGCTGCTCGACGAGGGGGCGAGGGTGGTGGCGCTGCGGCGCGATGTCGAGCCCGGCTCGCGGTTTCGGTCGGAGGCAATCGAGGACCGGTGCGTGATCGCACAGGCTGACCTCGTGGATTACGAGGCGATGATGCGGGTGCTCAACGAGCACGACGTGACTGCGGTGTTCCACCTCGCCGCGCAGACGATCGTGGGCACCGCAAACCGCGCGCCGCTGTCCACCTTCGACACCAACATTCGGGGCACGTATCTGCTCTTGGAGGCATGCCGAGCCGTCGGGGTGGTGGGACAGGCGCTCGACGCCGTGGTCGTGGCCTCGTCCGACAAGGCCTACGGCTCCCACGAGCAGTTGCCCTACCGCGAGGACTTCCCCCTCCAGGCGGTCTATCCCTACGACGTGTCGAAGGCGTGCACGGACATGCTCGCGCGCTCCTATGCCGCGACGTACGGGTTGCCGGTGGCGGTCACTCGGCTGGCCAACGTGTACGGGGGCGGGGACGTGAACTGGTCCAGAGTGGTGCCCGACACGCACGGGCGCTCGCTGCCGGCGAGCGTCCGGTGATCCGCTCCGACGGCACACCCGAGCGTGACTACATGTACGTGTCCGACGCGGTGGTGGCCTACCTCGCGGTGGCGGCGTCGCTGGAGCACGAGGACATGGCCGGGCGTGCGTGGAATGCCGGGCGGGGCGAGCCGGTGAGCGTGCTCGACGTGGTGGCGCGACTCACCCGGGCGTCCGGACGCGACTCAGAACCCGATATCCAGGGCGCGGGGGCTCCTCACGGAGAGATCGACCGGCAGTGGCTCGACTCGACTGCGATGCGAGAGCAGCTCGGCTGGTCGGCACGCGTCGACCTCGACGAAGGCCTTGCCCAGACCTGGGCCTGGTACGAGCGGCACCTGAGCGAGAACTGATCTAGACCGGAGCGCTTGCCGAGGGCCGTGCGCGGAGGTACGCCATGGCCTCGCGCAGGAGCGGCCCCTCGAGCGCCACGATGGCCGCGTCGCGACCGCCAGGAAGAGCGACAGCTCCCCGAAGGCCATGAGCAGGGTGCGCTCGCCGGCTTCGAGGGCCCGTGCCGCGACCACCGCCAGAACGGCCGGCACCGTGGGCGCCATTGCACGAAGCGCGTGCAGCACGAATCCGAATCCGTGGAACAGGCGGCGCAGGTAATAGGCGCGCACGATCACGTGCGCCAAAGCCTGCAGCCCGACTGCGATCGCGAATCCCTTCAGCCCGTAGGCGTCCAGCAGGGGCAGCACGGAGGCGAGGAAACGACCGCCGCGGCGCCGCTGGCCACCGCCATGGGCCAGGTCTTGCCGATCGCTCGGTGGTAGGCGTCCCAGTTGAAGCCCACATGAGCGATGGCGGCGGTCACGCCGTAGGCCTGGAGCAGCACGACGGCGGGCGCCACTCCTCGCCGATGCCGAAGCTCGACGAAATCGGCCGAGAAGAGCGTCAGGCCCAGCCCGAACGGCATCGCCCACATAGCGCCAGCCGGTTGGACTTCACGAAGGACTCGTGCAGCAGCACGATCCGGTCCGTACCGCGCAGATGGCTGGATACAGCGAGCCGGTGACGGGCGGTCCACGCGCTCGGAGAACTGGCTGATGTGGCCGCCAGCGCGACGGTGCCGACCCCCGCCAGGCCGAGCTAGGCGTCCCTCGCGAGGATGCCACCCTGGGCGATCAGAAGGCCGCCCAGGGGGGCGGAACAGGGGTCCCGAGAACATCCCGTAGCACCTCATCGGCCCCTTTCGAGCTGAAGGCGCAGGGGTACGGCGGATACGATCACGGCGGCGCCGCGCAGCCTACCCGCCCGAGAGACCCCCATCACCAGCGCCCAGTAGCCCGTGCCCGCAATCGCGAGCCCCACGGAGACCACAAGGTGACCACGGGCTCGAACGCCTCAGCGTCCGCTGGCGCAGGAATTGCATTCGCCGGGGTAGGCCACGACCGGCAACTGAAGGGCACCCGCCGGCAGCATCGCGATCAACACCAGCCCCGCAGGATCAGCTTCTTCTCGCCGTAGACCAGCGCGATCACGGGCAGCGCGCCGGCCAGGAGCACAATGAAGGCCAGGTTCAGCATCGCCTCGAGCGTCAAGGCCTTCTGGAAGGCCAGCTCCTGGTGGTCCTCGTCCTGCTGCACGTACTTGTCGCCGATGCCCAGCTGCTTGAGGAGCAGCAAGTTCCAGAACGTGACGGCAAGCACCCCCAGACCCGTAGTCCTCACGTGAGAGGAAACCGGCCAGCAGGAACCCCTTGCCGAGAGCAGCAGGCCGACCCCCCAGGAAAGCCCTGTTGATGACAGTGCCCCGCGCCGCGTGCTCTCGCAGCGTGCGGCCACCCAGCCTGAGGTCGCGCCGGCGCGCTGCGCTCTGGGGGGAGATGTCCCCCACAGGCAGCGGCGGGGGTGAGGGTGGGATCGGCTGGTCGGGCATGGAGGCTCGCTCGGGACCGTAGCCCACGCC
>CAWGTC010000002.1:0-544595 GCA_963825475.1 uncultured Thermoleophilaceae bacterium
GGGCCAAGTAGCTCTTGCCGCTGCGTAGAACGATCGTCTTCTTGAGGCGGAAGTCCCGCACCGCCACCTTGCCCCGCTTGACCTTCGTGAGCGTGCCGTCGCAGCGATCCGTCACGTCCCACACCGTGCCGCGCACCGTCGCCGCGGAGCGCCGGCCGCGAGTGCGGAAGCGCCCGTTGGCGTTCCCGCTCAGACGGCGGATCGTGCGCCCGGCCGACCCCACCGCCTCGACCCGAGAGCGCCTGCCACGCTTCTTGCCGCGCTTGGCGGTCTTGCAACTCTTGAAGCTCGACCCCTTCAGCGCCACCTCGGTCAACCCCTTGGCCTTGCGCTGCCGGGACTGGAGCACCTGGAACAGGCCCTTCCCGAAGTTGCCGTTCTGCGTGACCCCGGAAGTGCTGCGCGCCGACTGCAAGGTCACGACGCCCCTGCTGGTATCGAGCAGCGACCCGACCGGGATCTGACGCGCCTCCGCCAGCGGAACGAACTTGATGCCCTTCTGGCTCGCCCGCACGCCGCCACTGCTCGCCGCGGCCGTGCGCACCCCGACCAGCACCACGCCACTCTTGGCCTGCACGTTCACGTCCTCACCCAGCGACGGCTTGGGCAGATCGGCCAGGGTCATCGGCGACGATTCGCCTGAAGGCTCCGGCGGCCCCCCAGGCTCCAGTGGCCCCCCAGGCTCCGGCGATCCCTCAGGCTGCCCGGGCGGCTGGGGGGCGGGCATGTTGGCGAAGTCCGGGCCGCAGAACGTGCCGCTCGCGTCGTCGCCGAACCAGGCTACGTGGGTTCCGTCGAACGCCGCAGGCAAGGCGCCCAAATCGGGCTCAGCGAGCGTCACCAGATTGGGATTGATCTCGGGGTTCTTGACGCTGGTGTTCTGCGGCTGGTCGACGATGTGCCAGAATGGCGCAGCCTCGCTGGCGGGCGGGTCGAAGACCCAGCCGGCGGCCCCGGTTTCGAAACTCTCCGTGGTCGGTACGGTGGTCGTATCGATCGACACGTCGTCGACTCCGAAGCCGCGGAAACCGTTGTAGCTCGTATCGTTGGTGCTGTACAGGAAGTGGATACGGACGTTCACCATGTTCGCGGCCTCCGGCGGCAAGGCGAAGGTGTACAGGTCGAAGGTGGGCGCCACCCCGGTGCCTTCGTCCGAATATGGGATGTCAGCGCCTCCGTTTACGTTGGCCGGAGCGGTGTCGATGAGCGCCCCGAACTGCACCGGGGTGCCACCCCCGATGCTGTACGAAACGGTGGCTTCGTCGAAGCCCCCGGGGGTGACGCTCTCCCCCTCGAACCACCCCTGGAACTTCACTTCACCGCTCGCGGGACTACTGAACGGGGGGGACGTGAGCTGCCCGGCGTACGGCGTGGTAGATGTGCAGCCGTTCTTGGACGTCTGATCGACCGCCGTGGCGACGACAGGGTTCAGGGCGACGGCCAAGCTCGCAGCCAGCGTGGCCGCGACCGTGGAGCCCCGTACCCGGGCCTGCGGGATCGACCTGCCCGTCACCCAATGACCTTAACCCGACCTACCGAATCCGTCAATTCGGCCTCGTTCGGGTTACCGGGCCAAGTAGCTCTTGCCGCTGCGTAGAACGATCGTCTTCTTGAGGCGGAAGTCCCGCACCGCCACCTTGCCCCGCTTGACCTTCGTGAGCGTGCCGTCGCAGCGATCCGTCACGTCCCACACCGTGCCGCGCACCGTCGCCGCGGAGCGCCGGCCGCGAGTGCGGAAGCGCCCGTTGGCGTTCCCGCTCAGACGGCGGATCGTGCGCCCGGCCGACCCCACCGCCTCGACCCGAGAGCGCCTGCCACGCTTCTTGCCGCGCTTGGCGGTCTTGCAACTCTTGAAGCTCGACCCCTTCAGCGCCACCTCGGTCAACCCCTTGGCCTTGCGCTGCCGGGACTGGAGCACCTGGAACAAGCCGCGCGAGAAAACGCCGTTCTGCCTGGCGCCGCCCAGGTTGCGCGCCGACTGCAAGCGCACCTTCCCCTTGCGAGTGTTCAGAAAAGCCCCGACCGGGATCTGGCGAGCCCGAGTCAGCGGGACGAACTTGATGCCCTTCTGGCTCGACCGGGCGCCGCCGCCGGCCGCTGCGTTGCGCACCCCGATCAGTACCGTTCCGCTGACCTTTTGGACGTTCACGTTCTTGCCGAGCGTCGGTTTGGGCAGGTCGGCGAGCGTCAGGGGCCCAGGCTTCTTGATGGTTCCGCCGCCGGCGACCCCGTCACCGATGAGCGTGGTGGGAGCGTTGTTCGCGTCGCGCTCGGCCACGATGATCGCGCTGCCGGCGGGTGGCTCCTGAAACGAGTTGTGCGTCGCGCAGCAGTTGATGTCATCCCGCGTCCCGGTCCGCTGAGACACGTCCGGGCAGCCGCTCGGGCCGTCCACCGGATCCTGCAGGCCAATCGCTCTGCCGGCCGCCGTGAGACAGAAGGGTGAAGCTACCTGCTGGCCACCGATCGGAAGGGGGAGGAAGCCGTAGTAGGAGTCGGGGCCGGTCAGGGGGTCGCCGTCGCCGTGGTCCGCCCCCGAGTTGGCGTACAGACCGCCGCCGGCGTTGAAGAACGCGGTGATGTCGTCCTTGCGCCGGTTGATCGCGTCGGAGTCCGCGGTCGCACCGAGCATCTCGTCGAACACGTTTAGATCGCAGCCGCCGCAGCTCGCGTCCGAGGCCACGAGGATCGCGCTGTAGGTGGAGGTTGAGAGCGCGAGCGCCTGGAACTCGGCCGAGCGCGGATCCACCACCTGACGCGGCACCGCGCCGGGCCCGTACGCCCCATCGAGCGCCGACTCCATCTGGAGCGCGGCCCTGTCGAGGACGAGCACCGGCTTCGCGGGATCGGGGGCACCTGAGCGCACGTAGTCGACCGCCGACCTAACGAAGCCGCACTGCGGACCACCGCCGGCGCAGTGCAGATCCGCGTCGTGGCCGGTCGCGACCAAGCGGCCCGCAGTTGCGGGCGCGGTGGGCACAAGGGCGACCGCGAGCACCGCCAAGGCCAGACTACGCCCGAAGGCACGCCGCACAGGGAATCGCATGGCACCACCATAGATCGCGTCCACCGAAAACGCCAGCGCCTCCTTGCGTCGCCGCGACGAACCCGGATACGCTCGCGAGGCTGTTGCCAAGACTCGGCGCATGAGGCCCCACATCGCAACAAGACTCGGTCTTTGGCTCCTACTCCGCGCGGTGGCCGTCGGAGCGCTGGCGCTGGCATTCGGCGCTCAGACAGCCGGCGCGCAGACCAACAACATCTTCACGGCGGCCGGGACGGGGACCGCGGGCTTCAGTGGCGATGGTGGGGCCGCCGCCGCCGCCGCACTCAACATCCCGATCGGGGTGTCGATCACCCCCGACGGCGGCTATCTGATCGCCGACCAGCTGAACCACAGCGTGCGGCGGGTATCGCCCGAGGGCACGATCACGACCGTCGCGGGGACGGGAACGGCGGGCTACAGCGGCGACGGCGGCCCCGCCACCTCCGCGCAGCTCGACGCGCCGTCTGGGGCGGTGATGTCAGCGGATGGCCGGACCTGGATCGCTGACCCCAACAACAACGTCGTCAGGGAAGTGTCGCCCGGTGGAACGATCACGACGGTCGCGGGAACGACCGGCGGCTTCGGCGGCGACAACGGCCCCGCGACCGACGCCCAGCTGAACTTCCCGTTCGACGTGGCGCTCGCGCCAGACGGGGGCTACCTGATCGCCGACGTGGACAACAACCGGGTACGGCGGGTGTCCCCCGGCGGCACGATCTCCACGGTGGCCGGCACCGGAGTCCCGGGATCCCAGGGCGACGGCGGCCCCGCGACCGACGCGCAGCTGAGCGACCCGTCCCGGGTGGCGCTCACGGCCGACGGTGGCATTCTAATCGCCGATCTGCTCAACAACAGGGTGCGACTGGTATCGCTCGGAGGGACGATCACCACAGTCGCGGGCACAGGCACCGCTGGCTCCAGCGGCGACGGCGGCCCGGCGACGCAAGCGGCGCTCAACGGCCCGGTCGGAATCGCTGTCACGGCCGACGGTGGCTTCCTGATCAGCGAGCGGCTCAACCACCGGCTGCGGCGGGTGTCGCCTGACGGCACGATCACCACCGTCGCGGGCACGGGCACGGCCGGCTTCGGCGGCGATGGTGGTCTGGCCACCCTCGCGATGTTGGACACGCCGTTCGGGGTGGCGGTGACCGGCGAGGGCGACTACCTGATCGCCGACACGTTCAACCACCGCGTGCGCTTCGTGGATGCCGCCGGGCTGCCCCCGCCGCCCCCGCCGAGCGGGATCTCGCCCCCGGTGCTCGGTAGGACCTTCAACGTCACCCCGGTCTCGGGCGACGTGTTCGTGTCCGTCCCGGTCACGGCGAACGCATCCGCCCCGGGGCTCAAGGGCCGCAAGTTCGTCCCGCTCACACGGGTTCGCCAGGTCCCGATCGGCTCGTTTCTCGACACGCGCAGGGGCACGGTCAGGCTGCAGAGCGCGCGTAACGGCGCCGGCGTCACCCAGTCGGGCGATTTCCTCGGAGGCGTGTTCCAGACGTTGCAGTCGCGCAAGGCCAACGCGAAGGGGCTCACCGAGCTGCGGCTGAAGGGATCGAGCTTCAAGCGCTGCGCTCCCGCCGGCCGCGGCAAGCGGCGCGGCCGGCGCTCGGACGCGGTCGGCTCCGCCGGGCGCACGATCCGCCGCCTGCGCGGCAGCGCCAACGGGCGCTTCCGCACCCGCGGGCGCAACTCCTCGGCCACCGTGCGCGGCACCATCTGGACCGTGACCGACCGCTGCGACGGCACCCTCACGACCGTCAAGCGCGGCAGGGTCGCCGTACGCGACTTCCGCGCCAGGAAGACGATCGTGGTCCGCGCGGGCAAGAGCTACCTCGCGAAGGCGAGGTAGCCCAGATGCGGCGACGGATCGCGTTGGCTTCGCCGCCGGCTCTGGTGGCTGCGGCCTGCGCCGCGCTGGCCGGGCCACCGACAGCGCCGCCCGCAGCACTTGGCGCGTTTCCGGGCGCGAACGGGCGGATCGTGTTCGACCGCCAAGGCCCGCTCTTCAGCGTGGAGCCGGACGGCTCCGACGCGCGGCAGCTGACCGCCCCCGGGATCTCAGCGGACAAGCCCGCGGTCTCGCCGGACGGGCGCCTCATCGCGTTCGACCGCCAGGGCGGGCCCGGCTACGGCATCTGGACGGTGAACGCGGCGGATGGCAGCGGGGCACGTCAGGTAACCGTGGAACCGCAGGCCGTGGCGGAAAATGACACCGATCCGGCCTGGTCGCCCGACGGGTCGAGGATCGCGTTCGTCCGAGGCAATGACCTCTACGTGATGAACGCCGACGGCAGCGGCACGGCCAACTTGACCTCGAGCTTTGCGTCCCCGGTTCAAGACCCCGACTGGGCACCGACCGGTGGCGAGATCGCCTTCGGTGCGTCAAGCCAGATCTTCGTCGTGGGAGCCGGCGGCACGCCTGTGCCCAGTCAGCTGAACCCGACCGCGCCGGGGAACAGGAGCAACCCCTCGTGGTCGCCGGACGCCTCGCGGATCGCCTACACGCGCGGGCCGCCGGGCGCAACTGGCGGGATCTGGACCATTGACCGCGCCACCGCCCCGAACGAGACAGCGCTGCTCACAGGCACCGCCGTCGGGGAGGTTTGGGAGCTGGCCTGGTCCCCGGACGGCTCGAAGATCGGCTTCATCAGTGACGTGGGAAACCCTGCCCAAGAGGAGCTGTTCACCGTGAACGCCGACGGGTCCGGCCTGATTCGGCTGAACCAGGACGCCGACACCGCCATGGACTGGGGCACCCCTAGCGCGGCCCCGATCGGGCTGCCGCCCCCGGTGCTGGGAGCGACTGTGAATGCGAGCCGGGTACGGGGAACGGTGCTGATCGCGGTGCGTGCCGCGGGCGGTGGGGCGCGCGTGGCGCAGAAGGGGGTTCGATTCGTGCCGCTCACCGAGTCGCGCCAGATTCCCGTCGGCTCCCTGCTCGATACCCGCAAGGGCACAGTCAGGGTGACGAGCGCCCGCGACTCGAGCGCCAAGACACAGTCGGGCAGATTCTCGGCCGGGATCTTCCAGGTACTCCAGTCGCGCAAGGCCAAGGCGAAGGGGCTCACCGAGCTGCGGCTGAAGGGATCGAGCTTCAAGCGCTGCGCTCCCACCAGACGCGGCCGGGCGCGGGGCTCCGCCGGGCGCACGATCCGCCGCCTGCGCGGCAGCGCCAACGGGCGCTTCCGCACCCGCGGGCGCAACTCCTCGGCCACCGTGCGCGGCACCGTCTGGACCGTGACCGACCGCTGCGACGGCACCCTCACGACCGTCAAGCGCGGCAGGGTCGCCGTACGCGACTTCCGCGCCAGGAAGACGATCGTGGTCCGCGCGGGCAAGAGCTACCTGGCACCGGGGCGGCCGTAAAGTGGCGCGCCCGGCCGCAATCGTCGTCGCATTGATCTCCGGGCTCGTGTTCGCTGCTTCATCGGCGGCAGTGCCCTCGTATGTCTCACAGTGGGGCAACGGCGGCGAGGCTGAGAGCCAATTCCTGAACCCGAGGGGCGTTGGCGTGGACGCCGCCGGCAACGTCTACGTGGCCGACAGCGGGAACCACCGCGTCCAGAAGTTCTCTGCCGATGGGGTGTTCAAGCGCATGTGGGGATTCGACGTCGCCGGCGGTGGCCAGGCCGAGATCTGCACGGGCGGATGCCAGGCGCCCGCCGCCACCTCTGGTGTGTTGGGCGGCTTCTCCAGCCCCTTCGGAATAGCGGTGAGCTCGAACAACGTCTACGTGGCCGACGACGGAAACAACCGCATCCAGCGATTCAGCCTCGACGGGACCAGCCCGCTCGCCTGGGGGTCCATCGGCCCTGGAGCGGGTCACTTCAACGGGGCGCCGGGCGTTGCCGTCGACGGCTCGGGCAACGTCTACGTGGCCGACGAGTTCAATCGCCGGGTCCAGAAGTTCGACGCGAATGGCAACTTCCTGCGGATGTGGGGCTGGGACGTCGACTCCCAGGCCCCCGGAACCGGCTTCGAGATCTGCACGGTGGCGGCCAACTGCAAGCAGGGGATATCCGGGACCGCGGACGGTCAGTTCATCCAACCGGAAGATCTAGCTACCGACGGCGCGGGCACCGTGTACGTGGTCGAGGGCGGAGAGGCGGGTGGACCGATCCAGCGATTCGACCTGAACGGCAATTTTCTCGGTCGGTGGGCGGGCGATCCGGAGGGCACCGGGGACGGCCAGTTCAACCAGCCTCGCGGGATCGGGGTCGCCGGCTCCGGAGCCGTCCTGGTCGCGGACCAGAACAACCGCCGCATCCAGCGTTTCACCGCCGTCGGCGGCTTCATCGACAAGTGGGGCACCCTCGGCACCGGCGACGGGCAGTTCACGGCCCCCTACGACGTGGTCACCGGCCCGGGCGGCTTCTTCTACACGAGCGACACCTCCCTGCACCGGATACAGCGCTTCTTCGAGGCGCTTCCGCCGAGCCAGCCGCCGCCGACCCCCGCGCTCGGGCGAACCGTGAACGTGTCGGTGGTGCGTGGCACGGTGCTGGTCGCGGTGCCTGCCAGGAAGTCTGCGGGGGCCTCGGTGCACGCGAGCCAGAAGGGGCTGCGGTTCGTGCCGCTCACCGCGGCCAGACAGATTCCCGTCCGATCGTTCCTCAACACGCGCAGGGGCACGGTCCGGCTGCGAAGCGCGCGCAACAGCGCCGGCGCCACCCAGTCGGGCGACTTCTCCGCGGGGGTGTTCCAGGTGCTCCAGTCGCGCCGGGCGAAGGCCAAGGGCCTGACCGAGCTGCGCCTGAAGGGATCGAGCTTCAAGCGCTGCGCCCCCGCCGGCCGCGGCAAGCGGCGCGGCCGGCGCTCGGACGCGGTCGGCTCCGCCGGGCGCACGATCCGCCGCCTGCGCGGCAGCGCCAACGGGCGCTTCCGCACCCGCGGGCGCAACTCCTCGGCCACCGTGCGCGGCACCATCTGGACCGTGACCGACCGCTGCGACGGCACCCTCACGACCGTCAAGCGCGGCAGGGTCGCCGTACGCGACTTCCGCGCCAGGAAGACGATCGTGGTCCGCGCGGGCAAGAGCTACCTCGCGAAGGCGCGCCGGTAGAGGCGCCGCCGGCCGGTATAACCACCCGATGGCTGACCTCTCCCCCGGCTCCGAGTTCGCCGGGTACCGCATCGAGGCCGTCGCCGGCCAGGGCGGCATGGGCGTGGTGCTCCGCGCGACCCAGCTTGCGCTCGACCGGCCGGTCGCGCTCAAGGTGATCGTGCCCGAGCTTGCCGACGATCTCGACTTTCGCGCGCGCTTCAAACGCGAGTCCCTGCTGGCGGCGTCGATCGACCACCCCAACGTGATCCCGGTCTACGAGGCCGGGGAATCGGACGGGTGGCTGTTCATCAGCATGCGCTGGGTCGAGGGCAGCGACGTGCGCTCGCTGATCGCCCGCGCGGGCTCGCTCGACCCCGAGCGCGCCGTGACGATCGTGGAGCGGGTTGGCGCCGCTCTCGACGCGGCCCACAACCACGGCCTCGTGCACCGCGACGTGAAGCCGGCGAACGTGCTGACCACCGGTGGAGCGGAGGAGCACGTGTACCTCACGGACTTCGGATTGACCAAGCGCGCGGCGTCGGCGGGCGGGCTGACGCACACCGGGCACTTCGTGGGCACCGCGGACTACGCCGCGCCCGAGCAGATACGGGGGGAGCGCCCGGATGCGCGCGCGGACGTGTACGCGCTCGGCTGCATGCTCTACCAGGCGGTCACGGGCCGCGTGCCCTTCGATCGCGACAGCGAGGTGGCGAAGATGTACGCGCACCTGAACGACCCCCCGCCCGCGATCTCGCAGGTCGCTCCGCACCTGCCCGCCGCGCTCGACGCGGTGGTCGAGCGGGCACTCGCGAAGGACCCCGCCGACCGTTTCCCCTCTGCCGGAGACCTGGCGAGGGCGGCCCGAGCGGCCCTCGCGGGTACCGCAGTGGTGGGGCCGGAGCGCAGCCTGGCGACCGGTGTTGCGGCGCCCGCGCTCGGCGCCACGGAGGCCGCACCCACCGTCGCGCCCGCAGAGGCGGCGCCCGACACCGTGCCGGCTGAGACCACCCCGCTCGCGAGCACGCCCCGTGGCTTCGGCGTCCAATCCGGCGCCGGAGCCCCGCCGCCCCCTCCCCCGCGCGCCGGCGGATGACCCCTGCCGCGCTCACGGCAGTGGGCCTCGCCGTGCTGGCGGCCGCCGCCGGCTTGCTGGCCGTGACGGGCGCCTTTTCCGGAGACGCCGAGGACAAGGCGGATCGGAGCGGCGGCGAAGCGGCGGCGGGGAACGCCGGCAACGGGGCCGGCGCGCCGGAGATAGCTGTCTTCCCAGCCGGCAACGGCCCCGACGGCATCGCCGTGTCGGGGCAGACCGTGTTCGTGACCAACGCGGCCGGCGACACCCTCACCCGCCTCGACGCGGACACGGGCAGGCGCATCGGGGCCCCGGTGAAGGTGGGCCGCAACCCCGACGGCGTGGCCGTGGAAGACGGGGTGGCGTGGGTCGTGAACACCGATGACGGCACCGTGAGCCAGCTAGAGGTGGGGTCCGATTCGCCGAGCACGGTGCAGGTGGGAGCGCTCCCCGAAGGCGTCGCGCTCGGCGAGCAGCTGGTCTGGGTGGCCAACACCGGCGACGGCACGGTGAGCCGCATCGACCGCGCCTCGCCGCAGGTCGTGGGGGCCCCGATCCCCGTCGGCGAGAGGCCGGTCGGGGTGGTGGTGGACGACCGGGCCGTGTGGGTCGCCAGCTCGAGAACCGACTCCGTGACCAGGATCGACCCCTCGACAGCGGAGCCGATCGGCGAGCAGATCCCGGTGGGCGACGAGCCGCGCGGGATAGCCGCCGGACTCGGGTTCATCTGGGTCGTGAACAAGGGCGACAACTCCGTGACGCGGATCGACCCGGCCACGGCCGAGCCGGTGGGCAAGCCCATCAAGGTCGGTGATACGCCCAAGGAGGTGGCGGTCGGGCTGGGCGCCGCCTGGGTCGCGAACACCGAGGCCAACACGGTGAGCCGCATCGACGCCGAGACGGGAAAGGTAGCCGGCGCCCCAATCCCGGTCGGGGGGCTCCCGGTGGGCATCGCCGTCGGAGCGGGAGCGGTCTGGGTGGCCAACAACGGGGAAGACACGGTCACGCGAATCCGCCCCTGAGAGCGGTCCGGCGGGGGTAGGATCGACAGACTCCCGTGGTTCGCTCGCTCACATCCGTTGCAGCGGTCGCTCTGGTCGCGCTTGCGGCGCCACCCGCCCTGGCTGCGCCGCCCGTTACGAACACGAACGACTCCGGGGCAGGATCGCTTCGCGCCGCGATCGACGGCGCGGCCGGCACCGACACGATCGCCATCCCGCCGGGCACGTACCGGCTCACCACCGGACAGCTCACGATCGACTCGGGCGCTGCCCTCGAGCTCGTGGGAACCGCCGGGAGCGGTCCCACCCGCGTCGAAGCGGCCGGGGCCTTCAGGGTGCTGTGCATCTCGAGCACCGTTGACGTCGACATACGCGGCCTGACGATCGCAAGCGGCCGCGGAGCCGCGGGCGGCGCCTGCGCCGACGGGCAGGGCGGCGGCATCCACGACACCGGCAGCGGCGTGCTCACGGTGGCCCAGAGCGTGATCGAGGGCAACAGCGCAACCCAGGGCGGCGGGGGCGGGATCTTCAAGGAGCTCGGCGATCTCTTCGTCAGCGACACCACCGTGCACGGCAACAGCTCGACCGCGACCGGGGCCGACGGCGGTGGCGGCGGGATCCGCTGGACCGGCTCCGGGGTCGCCGGCTTCGAGGTGCGCCGCAGCACGATCAGCGCCAACACGGCCACCGTCGCCGGCCCGAGCAGCGGCGGCGGCGGGATCTACAGCAACGGCGCGCCCATCCTGGAGAACGTGACGCTCAGTGCAAACAGGCTCGCCAGCTCAGTCGTGGGCGGGGGCGGCGGCGGCGCGCTGTTCGCCCGAACGGGCGGCGGTGACGTGAACCACTCCACCTTCGCCGGGAACTCCTCGGACCGTCCCGGCGGGGCGATCGCCACGGGTGGAGGCGCTCCCGTCGACCTCACCAACTCGATACTGCACGCCAGCTCCGCGCCGGCGGGCGCCGCATGTGCCGCCGGCGCCGTCGACCCGCAGGGCGGCAACGTCGAGAGCACCAACAGCTGCGGTCCCGCGGGGCCCGACGAGCTCCGGAACACAGACCCGCAGCTCGGCCCGCTCGCGGGCAACGGCAGCGCGAACGGCACCCAGACCCATGAGCTGCTGGCTCGGGCGAGCCCCGCGGTCGAATTCGCGAAGAGCTCCTGCGCTCGACCGGACCAGCGCGGCGTGGACCAGTTCGGGAACGACTGCGACAGCGGCGCCTACGAGTACGACGGCCGCGCCAGCGCCGGCATTCCCGACTGCTCGCCCACGGGTGCGATCCCGATCAACCTCGACGACCCTCCGGGCGGGGATGTCCTGGGGCTGAGGTACACGCTGAACGACGGGCCCGAGCTGATGCTCAACACGCCCCCGACCAACGGGCCCTTCACCACGACGCTCACCCTGCCCGAGGGACGGCGCGCGCTCGAGTTCTGGGGCCAGTGGACCAACGGGGCCGAGGCCGGGCACAACCTGGGCACGGTGCTCGTGGACATGACCGACCCGCAGGTGGCCGTCCAGAACCCGAACCCGTTCAAGGTGTTCGTGATCAAGCGCCGGGTGCGGGTGAACGTGGACGCCAGCGACTCCCTCAGCGGCCTGGTGAGCGACCCGTCCGGAGCGCAGGGGATCGCAACCGCGCGGCGCGGGTCGCAGACCTTCGTGCCCGCCGCCTCCGACCTGTGTGAGAACCGGGCCACCAGTGCGTTCGACTACAAGGTGCTGGCCCCGGGGCTCGGCGTGCGGGCGGTGCTCGAGCGGGTCAAGGGGCGGGTGCGGATCGGGCGGCGCACCAGCGGCGCCGGGGCGAGTCAGAAGGGAGTCCCGTTCGCGGCGTTTCGCGTACCGCGAGAGGTGCCGGTCGGGACGCTGGTCGACACCCGCCGGGGCACGGTACGCCTCACCAGCTCGCGCAACCGCCGCACGAGCATCCAGGACGGGCGGTTCGGCGGGGGTGTGTTCCAGGTGCTGCAATCGCGTAGGCGGCGCGCGAAAGGCCTCACGGAGGTGCGGCTCAAGGGATCGAGCTTCCGCAGCTGCCGTGCGGCCGGGAAGGGCCGCCGGGCGTCCGCATCCCGCCGGCGGGTGATCCGCCGCCTGCGTGGAGATGCGCGGGGGCGCTTCCGCGCCCGCGGGCGCCACAGCGCGGCAACCGTACGCGGCACGAAGTGGGTCGTCGAGGACCGCTGCGACGGGACGCTCACGCGGGTGACCCGCGGCCGGGTGGCCGTGCGCGACTTCCGCCTCCGCAAGACCATCATCGTGCGGGCCGGCAAGAGCTACCTCGCCCGAGCCCCGGGCTGAACCCCGTCTTCAGCGTCAGGTGCGGCGGGGAGCGACGATCCGCGTCTCGCCGAGGCTGGTGAAGGCGCCTGGCTCCACGTCGAGGGCGATGACCGCCAGCTCGGCGAACAGCGCCGCCCGGTCCATGTCGTCGGGCCCGTAGTAGCCGCCGTCGCGGCGGTCGAGGATCGAGAGCGCACCGATCGCCTCCTCTCCCCGCATGAGCGGCGCGACGAGCATCGTGTACGGCACGTAGCCGGTGCCGGCGGCGATCTGCGCGGCGAAGCGTGGGTCGTTCCGGCAGTCACACGCTTCAGCCTGGCCATTGTCGATCACCGTGCTGGCGAATCCCTTCCCCGGCGGAAGCCTCACCCCCACGATCTCGTGGGCTCCGGCCCCCCAGGCGGACTGGTAGACCAGCTCTCCGGTCGTCCTGTCCTTCAGCGAGATCGACGACGCGGCGGCCTCGAAGACGCCGGCCGCGGTGCGCACGATGCCCTCCATCAGGGCCCGCGGAGCGTCCGGGCGATCGACGCTGATGGCCAGCGATTCGCCCTTCGATGCGCCGGAGCGGCTCACCGAGCGCCTTGGCGAACGCCGACACCGAGGCCACCCGACGCTCGGGGATCATCTGCAGCCCGGCCTGCATCGTGTCCTGGAGGCCGGGCGGGACTTGAGGGAGGAGGTCGGTGAGCACCCGTCGCTCGCCGTAGACCGGGGGCTTTCCCACCAGCAGCGTCCACAGCGTGGCAGCAAGGCCGAAGACGTCGCTGCGGGGCGAGACCACGCCGCCCGCGAACACCTCGGGGGCCATGAACTTCGGGGTGCCGATGCCCACGGTGCCCGGATCCTCCTCGTCGATCTCCGTGGCGATGCCGAAGTCCACGAGCACCACACCCTCCTCGCCGAGAATCAGGTTCTGCGGCTTCACGTCGCGGTGCACGATCTGCTGCTCGTGCACGTACTGAAGCGCCTCACACGCCTGGCGGACGTACTCGACGGCGTCCTCGACCGGAAGTCCCTCCGACCTCAGTTTGAGCAGCTCCCCGAGATCCTTGCCCCGGACCAGGCTCATCACCAGGTACTGACCCGTCTCGGCCTGGAAATAGTCGACCACGCGCACCACGCGCGGATGACGCAGCTGGGCGAGCAACCGGGCCTCGATCTCGAAGCGGGCCGCATGCCGCGTGTCCCCGAGCCGCTTGACCGCGACATCGACTCCCTCCTGCGTGTCCATGGCCCGGTAGACCGCCCCCATTGCCCCGCTCGAGATGGGGGCCGCGACCTCGTAGCGATCGTTCAGGCACAGTCCGATGGGCAGGTTGCTGGCGAGATCGATTCCGCCCACACCCCGAGAGTACCGGTAGGCTCGCGCGAATGGCTTGGGTGGAGGTCTTTGCGGTCTTCTTCGTCAGTCATCAGGTGGGGGACTACCTGGTGCAGACCGACTGGCAGGCAACCAACAAGAGCGGGGACTCGGGCGGGACCCCGAAGCGCGTCGCGCCCTGGCCGCGCACATCCTCTCCTACACGCTCACGTTCACGCCGGCCTTCGTGTGGATCGGCAGCGAGCTCGGCGCGAAGGTCGTGCCCGTGATAGCGCTGATCGCGATCCCGCACTGGATCCAGGACGACGGCCGGCTGCTGCGGGCCTACATCGCCAGGTCAAGGGGCGTTTCGCCTGCGACAACGCCGCGGTGTTCGGCAACGTCGACCAGGCTTCCACGTCGTCGCCCTGCTGCTGGTGGCGCTGCTGGCGGGAAGCTTGGGTTAGCCGCGGCGGCGTTCAGCCCTTGCTGACGGACTCGAACGTCTGTCCGGCCTCCCCTTCGTCCGCGGCCTCGCCCGACCGACCAGAGCTTCACCTTCTCCTGGCGGCCGCGAACCTCGAACTCGTCCACGTAGACCAGGTCGGCGGGCTCCTCGGCCAGCGCCGCGCGTGTGGAGTCGGACATGAAGAGCATGTATGGCGTGCCCTTGGTCATGGCCTCCAGCCTGGCCGCGGTGTTGGTGGTGTCGCCGATGGCGGTGTAGGCCAAGCCGGCGCTCGGATCCGACGTTGCCGGACATCACCCGGCCCGTGTTGAGCCCGATGCCCATCCGGAAGGACTTCTCGAAGCCGTATTCCTCGCGCAGCCAGTCGTTGAAGCGCTCGAGCTCGGAGAGCTTGTCCCGCGCCGCGGCCAGCGCGCGATCGGCGTGGTCGTCCATCTCGATCGGCGCGCCGAAGACGGCCATGATGCCGTCGCCCATGTAGTCCACCAGCGTGCCGCCGTGGGGCGAGGATCGCGTCGTCAACCATCGCGGTCAGGTAGCGGTTGAGGATCGTGATCACCTGGTCGGGCTCGAGCGACTCGGCGAAGCTCGTGAACCCGCGCAGGTCGCTGAACATGACGGTCGCATCGCGCCCCACGCCGCCGAGTCGCAAGCCCGTCCGCCTGCTCGAGCGCCTCCCCCACCACCGACTCGGGCACGAAGCGCGCGAACATGTCGCGGGTGCGCTCGCGCTCGAAGGCCTCGGTCACGTAGTGCACCGCAAGGGCGCCCACCGCCCCCAGCGCGAGGGCGGCCAGCGGGTAGACGAGGATGAGCACCATCCCGCCGTTGAACGCGACCTGCGTCGCCACCGCGTAGATCAGCGCCGGCGGCCAGCGCGAGCACCAGGGCCCGCAGTCCCGAGAGCCGAAGGCTGGCAACCGGCGCAACCAGGCCGAGCAGGAAGATCAGGCCCACGTCGAGCGCGTGTCGGGGAGTCCTCGAGCGGGAAGCCGGCGAGAGCGGTGCCGATCGGCGTGCGCGTGGATCTCGGGCCCGGCCATCTCGCCGTCGCCCGAGGTCGAAGTCGGGTGCACGATCCTGGAGCACCGGAATGGTGGCGCCCACGATCACGATCTTGTCCCGGAACTCGACCGGGCTTCGTCTTGCCCTGGCAGACGTCGGAGTAGGAGACGTGCTCGACCGTTCCCGGATCGCCGTAGTAGTCGATCCAGGCGGTGTCGCCGCCGAGGGCGTCGGGGTCGATCGGCCGTCCAAGAGCCTTCTCGGCGACGGCGACGGAGAACGACTTGAGGCCGTCGAGGTCGTAGGGCATCCGCCGGATCACGCCGCCGGGGTCGTTCGGGTACAGTGCCGTTGGCAACCACGACGTCCAGGTCCTTCTCGACGTAGTCGGTGATCGCGCGGCGCTCCGTGCTGTTCTCGATCCGACGCGGGACGCCCAATGTAGGTGAACGCGTTGCCGTTGCCACGATCGTCGATCTCGGTGGTGGACTCCACGACGTTGTCCGGCACGGTCGATCGCGTCAAGCAGCGCGATCGACTGCGCGTCGGTGTTGCTCGGCTCGGAGAACTGGATGTCCATGCCGATCACCTTCGCCCCATCGCTCCGCAGGCGGTCGATCACGCGGGCGTGGTAGTTGTGCGTGAACGGCCATCGCGCGACAGCCCTCGAGGTTCTCGAACGTCTTCGGCGTCGACGCCCACGACCACCAGGTCGGAACGCGGGCTTCTGGTCGCCGCGGATCGAGAAGCGCGTGTCCACGCTGTTGAGCTCGAGCGAGCGCAGGGCGTTGGTGGCGTAGCCGAGCACCCCCAGGCCGACGCCGGCCACGGCCACCGCCGCGAAGAGCAGCAGCGCAACCGCTGTCGCCCGCCGAGCATCGGCTACTTGATCGGCTGCCCGGGGACGATGCTGCCTGGCATCACACCGGCCGCTGACCACCCGAAGCGCGTGACGTCCTGACGCGGAGCGAGGGCGCCTGGGCGCGTACCGCGCCGGACGAAGAGCACCGGCGCCGGGGCGGCCTTCGCGATCGCGGAGCGCGTGGGGCCCAGGCCCTCGTCGCGCCAGCGGTCGGATAGCCCGATCACGAGCAGCCCCCCGCCGGCGGCGGCATCGACGACTCCCTCGCGCCCGATGTCGGTCACCATCGGCGTCGCAGCGATGCCCGCGTACTGCTGAACCAGCAGTCCCGCGTCGCCGAGCAGGCGCGTGACCTTCGTGCGCTCCTCGGACTCGCCCGCCGCACCGAGCAGCTTCAGCGGCGCGCCGTTGGCCGACGCGATCCAGGCGCCCAGCTCCAGCGCAGCCCAATCGTGTTCGGCGCCGCCGAAGGGCACGATCACCGCGGAATCGGGGCCGGGCACCACCCCGTCCCCCTCCTTGGCCACCAGCACGCCTACATCGCACGGAGCCTCGGCCAGCACCTTGCCCACCGCGCCGCGGGGCACGCCCTCCCCCAGCAGAGGGCGACGCCCGTCGATCAGCAGCAGGGCCACCTCGTCGGCATTCGCCAGCCGCGACAGATCCGACCCGATGTCCGCTGAGACGAACGCCACGGCGCGGGCCGCCGCGCCGTGGTCCTGGAGCTCCCGCCGCGCGGCCTCGACCTCGGCGGAGGCGCCCTGGAGCAGCTTGTTCTCCGTCTGCAGCGCGCCGCGCACGGCGGCTCCGCCGGGCGGCGGCACGAGCCGTGCCAGTATCAGCTCCCTGGGTGGCTCGGAGAGCGCCATCGGCTCCGCCAGCGAGCGCAGCTGGGCGAGTGCCGTGTCGCCCTGGGGGGCGATGAGGATGGCCTGCTCGGGGATGGCCAGCGCCGGGAAGTCCACCCTCGAGACCTGCCGAGCCTCGTCCAGCTCCTCCTCCACCGGCGCGCCCAGCTCGTTCTTCGGATCGAGCAGCTTGAGCGCCGGACCCGCCATGAAGGTGGTGACCAGGGCCATGATCACCAGCATCGCGAACAGCGCCTCGGAGATCACACCCTGCTCGAGTGCCAGGTTGAGCACGATCAGCTCGGTGAGCCCGCGGGTGTTCATCAGCGTGCCGATCACCGCCGACGAGCGCCAGTCGAACCCCGTGAACCGGGCGGCCAGCATCGCGCCGAGCATCTTGCCGACCACGGCCACCAGGATCAGGATCACGGTGAGAAGCCACAGCTCGGGCCTGTCGAGCAGCCCAATGTCGGTCCGAAGGCCCGTGTAGGCGAAGAACAGCGGCAGCAGCAGCGCGACCACGAAGTCCTCCACGCGGCGCGTCACATCCTCGCTCAGCTCCGCGTGACGAGGCATGATCAGGCCCATCACGAACGCCCCGAAGATCAGCGCGATCCCGATCTCCTCGGTGGTGAAAGCGGCGAGCAGCACGCCGGCGAAGATGAGCACGATCCATCCGCCAGGCACGGTGCCGGCCTCGTCGTAGGCGGTCGACGCGCGCGCCAGCAGCGGCCTGACCGCCAGGCCCATGACCACGCAGAAGGCGATCGCGAGGAGGATGGTCACGATCACGTCGCTGGCCGATCCGGCCACCGCGACCGCCGTCGCTAGGGCGATCAGGAACCAGGCGGTCACGTCGTCGACCGCGGCGCAGGCGAGCGCGAGAGCCCCGACCGGCCGCTTCAGCATCCTGCGCTCTACGAGGATCCGGGCCAGCACCGGAAAGGCCGTGATGGACATGGACACGCCCATGAACAGCGCGAACGCGATGAACTTCGTGTCGGGCCCCACGATCTCGAAGATGGGAAGCGCCACCGCGATGCCGAGGATCATCGGCAGGGCCACGCTCGCGTTCGAGATCGCCGCGACCTGTCCCATTCGGCCCTTGAGCTGGGACAGGTCGATCTCCAAGCCGACGAGGAACATGTAGAAGATCAGCCCGAGTTGGGCCACCACGCCCAGGAAGGGGATGATGTCCTTCGGGAACAGAGCCGCCTGGAGCTCGGGGAGGAACGCGCCGAGGATCGTCGGCCCGAGCGCGATACCGGCCACGACCTCGCCCATCACCCGCGGCTGGCCCACCGCAACCGCACCCATTCCGAACAGCCGGGCGACCAGCATCACGACCGCCACGGCGATGAAGAAGGCGGCGAAGCGGCTGCCCGCCTCCCGCTCCTTCTCGGCCGAGAGGCGCTCGGTTCCGGGTGGAGCGGCTCCGCCGGCGGACAGCTCCTCACCGGGCGGGAGCAGCGTCAGGTTGATCGTGCGATCGACCGCGTCGCCGGTCACCGCGCTCGTGCCGGCGGGGCACTCCACCTCCGCCTCGAACCTGCCGTCCGCGTAGGCTCCCTCGCCGATCTCCTCCTCGTGGACCAGCAGGTGCACCGTCGAGTCGCCCTCGAGCACCAGCTCGGAGCCGAAACAGGCCGAGCGCGGCGACACCCGGTAGTCCCCGGCGATCGATCCGGGGGCGAGTGGCTTCTGGGCGCCGGCCTCGGGCGGATCTCGCTTCAGCTCGGCCGTCACCGGGCGTCCGTCGAGCGTGCCCTCGAGCGCGCCGCCCGCCACAGTCGCATCCATCTCAGCCTTGCCGCCATCCACGCAGGCGACGTCGCCCGTGAGCTCGCCGTCGTCCGCCTCGAGCCGGCCACCCAGAGATCCGTCGGCGTTGTCGAGGTTTACGAAGCGTCCCGACTGCTTCACGTCGAACTTCTCACCCAGGCAGGCGCTCTCGCCCGTCACGTCGTACCCACCGCCGATCAGCGCCTGCGTCTCGCGGTCCGCCCCGGCGGGGATCACGACCACGCTGACGACCACGAGAATCGCGGCCAGGAGGCCGTAGAAGGCGATCAATCGGCTGCGCGGTGGCGCCGCCGGCGTCTCGTCACTGCTAGCCACGAGCGCGACCCTACCCGCCCCGCGTGCCGATGACTAGCTTGCGGTGTAGCCGAGGCCGCGCAGGCGCTCCTGAGCGCGCCTAAGCCCCGCCGCGCCGCGCCGCACCGCCCTGTTCGCGGCCGCGTACGCCCCGTCATCGCCGTCGCGCGCCGCCGTCGCCGCGCGCTCATAGGCGCTCGCCAAGCCGCGCAGCGATCCCACCAGCCGCGAGTTGGCCGCGCCTTCGTGGGGGCCGGCCGGGGCGCCGGAGAGGGCGCGGGCCGCGTCCCCGTAGGCGTCCGCCAGATCGCCGGCCGCGCCGGCCTGCGCGGCCGGGGTCTCTGCCTGGCGCAGGCGCTTCGCCGCAGCACCGGTCTTCTCATCGAGCGCCGCGAACGCGGCGCCGGCCGCTTTCGCGTAGTGCCTCGCTGGGCCCGAGCGGGAGCGGCCTCGCGCCCGAGAGCTGCATGGTCGCGGCCACCCGCTCGCAGTCCCGCCCGAATTCGGGGACCACCCGTGGCGCGGACAGGCACGCGACCGCGGCCACGCCCTCGCTGGTGGGGGCCGCGTAGACCGTGACCCGTCCGGCCGCGCCCCGCGGCACCAGTCCGGTGTAGCGGTATGCCTGAAGCTCTCCCAGCTCGACGGCGTCGTCGCGCGGCGGCTCGCGCGGCAGGCGGCGGAGGAACGGCTCCGGGAGCAGCGTGGGCCCGGCGCCGTCGATCGTCCCCGCCACAAGACGGGCGCTCGCGCCGTACGGCGAGGACAGGACGATGGGCTGCGAGAAGTCCAAACCGGGGATCTGCGGCTCCTTCGCCACGCGCTCCCAGTCGTTGGGAAACGACAGCCCGAGGCTCCCAGCCGAGGCGGAGCTGCTGAGGGCGGCGCCCTCGGAGCCGGACTCCGATCCCGAGCCGCCGAGCACGAAGCCCGCGACGGCCGCGACCACCGCCAGCACCGCGGCCACGGCCAGGATCGGGACGGGACGCGACCGGGTGGCCGCCGTTCCCGCAGCCACGGGGCCGGGCGGCCCGGCGACGGGGCCGGGCGACGGGGCCACGGGGGGAGCGGCCGGGGCCGTGTACGTCGGCGACGCCGCGGTCACTCCTCCGGCCAGCTCCTCAAGCGAGGGGGCCTTGCGCGACGGCCGGGTCTGGTCGCCGTTGCCGCCGCGGACACCGGTCTCCTCGGGCGTGGTCAGCGGGCCCGGAGCACTACCCACGGCTTCACCAAAGGCGCTGCGGGCAGCCCGGAGAAGCTCGCCGGAGGAGCGGTAGCGGTCCTCGGGGCTCTTGGCCATCCCCTTGGCGATCACCTCGTCGATGGCCGCCGGAAACTCCGGGCGGTCCTGCGTGGGGCGAGGGGGAGGGTCCGAGATGTGGGCGTAGATCACGGCCGCCTCGGACGGCTTGGCGAAGGGCACCGTGCCAACCAGGCACTCGTACATGACGCCGGCAAGCGAGTAGACGTCGCTCTGGGCGGACGCCGCCTCACCCTGGATCTGCTCAGGGGCGACGTAGTCGATCGTCCCCACGAACTGCCCCGTCGCGGTCAGCCGTCCAGCCTCGTCCGGTGCCTTCGTCAGGCCGAAATCGGCGAGGTAGGCGTGGTCGCGCGAGCCGATGAGGATGTTCTGCGGCTTGACGTCGCGGTGGGTCAGACCCGCATCGTGGGCGGTATCGAGGGCGTCGGCCACCTGAGACAGCAGGCGCAGGCTGCGGCCGGGGTCGAGCTCGCGCGACAGGATCATGTCCTTCAGGGTGGGCCCTCGGATCATGCTCATCACGAGGTAGAGGCCCTGCTCGCTCTCCCCGGTGTCGTAGACCGTGACGATGTGGGGGTGGTCGATCGCCGCCTGGAGCAGCCCTTCGCGGCGGAAGCGCTCGCGGAACGCCGCATCCTCTCCGAACTCGGCGGAGAGGATCTTCAGCGCGACGCTGCGGTTGAGCGAGAGCTGGGTGGCGCGGTACACGACGCCCATCCCGCCCTCGCCGAGCGGGCCATCGATCCGGTACCCCGAGACGGTCGTTCCCTTTGCGAGCAAACCAGCCCAGACTCTATTTAGGACCGCGCCGGCACGCCACCCGGGGAACGGCTCCTCAGCCCTCGATGACCGGACCGGGAGCGGGGGCCGGGGCGGGAGCAGGCGCCGGGGCGGGAGCAGGAGCGGGCACCGGCGCGGGAGCCACGGGGGCTGGAGTCGGGGCTGGAGCCGAGCCCGTGGAGGGGGCAGGGGCGGCGGGCGCGGGCGCCGCCTGCAGCGCGGGGAGAGTCGCGGGCGCGGTCACCGCGGGAAGCTCCTGTGACCCCGAGCCCGTCCGGAGCTTCGGCGCCGCGGTGGCCGCGCCGTCTCCCTCGCCGTCGCCCGCGCCCGGCCTTGCCGGCGGCAAACGCCGCCGCGAACGCGGCCACCACCAGCAGCACGGCCAGGACCGGGCGGCTCGACGCGCCTAGCCGCACCTTCGCCTCGGCTTCCTCGATCCGGGATTCAGACAGCGCTCGACCTTCTTGAAGTTGCCGCGGGTGATCCTGTACTTGAAGTAGGCGCCGATCGACCTGCGTCTGGTGACCCGGATCACCACGCTGGTCCCGGCCTTCAGCCGCGGCGCCCTTGCAGCCGCGGGAAGCCGACGTTCTTGGCCTTCTTGACCTGAGGCGGGCACCCCGCGCAGCGAACCGACACCCGCGACCCGCGCGAGGCGTCGACGCTCAGGCGTACCAGCTCGATGCCGTCGGAGCAGCGGGAGAGCCCGAAGGGTGACGCTCTGCCCGCAGCCGCTTCGGGCAACCGGCCTCGCCGGCCGGGCCCTTCAGACGGTCGCACTTGTCCACGTCGTCGAGCACGCCGTCGCCGTCGGTGTCGGCGAGGAAGTCGAACAGGAACTCGAGGTTGCCGCCTGCGTCATTCACACCGCCGATCTGGATGGTGTAGGCGCGGCCCTTGGCCACCTTCGCGAACAGCTCCTCGGTGGTGCTCGAGGAGTCGTTGATGCACCGGCGGCGGCCGAAGGCCGGCCTTGTCGTCCTCGGGTTGAACGGAATCACCGAGAGGACGGTGTCGAAGCCGTTGGCCCTGATGCGCGCGATTCCGCTCACGTCGGGATAGAAGTCGTACCAGACGGTCCTGCCGTAGCTCGTGGACCGGCACGTGGTGGCCTCGGTCGGACCACCCGTGCGCGGCGGCGACGAACACATCGCCCTGCACCGAGGCCTTGGACGTGTCACGAAGGTCGCGCAGCGTGCTGGTGCGCTCGAGCTTGGACTTCGGGGCGTTGAGCTGCAGCGACGTCGAGATAGTCGTCGTTTACGGGAGCGCCAGGCGGCGCCGCCTCCGCGATCACCGGGACCACCACCAGCAGAGCGAGGCCCATGAATAGGCGCCTGATCTTCAAGGGTTGTGTCTTTCTTGTCGTGAGCCAGATAACTTAGGCTGGCAGTTGAACATGGATGAGGATTGGGCGCAAGCCCCTCTGATTTGAACGATCAGCCGACAGAAGCAGGCGGCGAGAGCCGCATCGGGCAGAACGTGGGTCCATACCGGATCGAGTCCGTGCTGGGCGTCGGCGGGATGGGCCACGTGTATCGCGCCACCGGCCCGGACGGCCAGGCGGTGGCGTTGAAGCTCGTGAAGGCGGATCTCGCCCGGGACGACACGTTCAGACGCCGCTTCAATCTGCGAGGCGCGCATCGCAAGGCAGGTGAGGCACCCCCACGTGGTGCCCGTGCTCGACCAGGACGAGCACGACGGCATCCCCTACCTGGCCCAGCAGCTACATCTCCGGCGGCAACGCTCGCCGACCTGATCGAGAAGGAGGACCGGCTCGACGTCGGCAGGGTCGTGGGAATATGCCAGCAGGTGGCCTCGGGGCTCGACGCCCTGCATGCCCAGGGGCTCTTCCACCGTGACGTGAAGCCGGCGAACATCCTGCTGGACGAGCAGGGCACCGCGTACATCACGGACTTCGGTCTGGCCAAGGACAGCCAGGGCAGCCTGCTGACGAGGCCCGGACAGGCACTGGGCTCGCTCGACTACATGTCGCCGGAGCAGATCCGCAGCGAGGAGATCACCGCTGCCGCGGATGTCTACGCGCTCGGCTGCGTGCTGTACGAGTGCTTCTGCGGGACGCCCCCGTTTGCGGACCGCCAGGGCATGCGTGTTCTATGGGCCCATCTCCAGGATCCGCCCGCCAACCCCGCCGAGAGTCGCTCCGACCTGCCCGAGGGCGTCAGCCGCGCCATCCTCAAGGCGCTGGAAAAGGAGCCCGCGGGACGTCAGCAGTCCGCGGGCGAGGTCGCCGAGCAGCTGCGCGCCGCGGCCGGCGGCTGAGCGCGCAGCCTCAGCCGAGCTTCCAGCGCCCGTCCTCGTATACGAGCCGCACCTCGTCCGAGGTGTCGTCGAGTGAGACGGTGGCCTGTCCGGCGCCGACGTCGACCTCGATCCGCAGGGCGAAGGATGCCGGGGCCGCCTCCGGCTCGCCCGGATCGTCGGCGGGCGCCGGAAGCGGTGCCTCTTCCGTCGCGGGCGGGCTCCGCCCCGAGAGCGGGGGCGGCGCCTCCTCGATGAAGGGAGGTCCCGCGGAGAGCGGGGGCGGCGCCTCCTCGGTCAGCGGGGGCGGCGCTCCGTCGCTCGGCCCACGGGGGCGTCGTCTCCTCGGCCGCGGGCGGACCTGTGCCGGGGGCCGGCGCGATCGTGTCGGAGGTGGTGGGCGTGGGCTGGAGGCTGCTCAACTGCACGACGAGCGCGCTTGCCCCGAGCGTGATCCTGTCCCCCGTCTCGAGGGTGACCCGGCCGTCGAGACGCCTCCCGTTGACGTAGGTGCCGTTGGTCGAGCCCAGGTCCTCGATGCCGAAGCGGCCCTCCGTCTCGGCCGAGATACGAGCGTGCTGGCGGGAGATCTCCACGTCGCTCGCGAGAGCGCCGTCGCCTTCGGCCTGCCGGCCGATCACGAGTTCGTCCTCGACCACGATCACCTCACCGGCGGCATTTCCCTCGACGACCTTGCAGGCGTCGCGGCTCGGGTGGGTGCCACTCCATACGGAACCACCCGTACCCCTGCAGCCGACCCGGGTTCTTTTTTGGGTGGCGTGCGCGAGTGAACCGGGTTAGAGTTGGCGCCGTGTCCAATCTGATGCTGGAAATCGTTGAAGGAGAGTCGGCCGGGACCACGTTTTCGCTTTCCCAGCCACTCGAAGTGGGTCGCGACCAGGCGACTCGGGATCGTGCTCGAGGACGGCGAGGTGTCACGCCGCCACGCCAGGATCAGCCCGTCCAACGGGTCGGTCGTGGTGGAGGACCTGGGCTCGCGCAACGGCAGCTTCGTGAACGAGCAGCCCATCAACGGGCCCCGGCAGCTACAGCCGGGGATCGCGTGCGCATAGGGCTCACGGTGTTCGAGCTGCGCAGCGCCGGGAGATACAGCGCGGCCAGTCGGGCGTGATCGCCATGCCGCAGATCACCCAGCTCGGCCACGGCGTGCTCGCGCCCGTTCAGGAGCGCGACCTGCCCGCGCCCGCCCCCGAGCCACAGGCGCCGGGATTCAAGGCGACCGAGACCGAGCCCGCCTACGTGCCCGGCGGTGGCGGAGACCTCCAGTCCGCCGGCGCGGACGAGGGCGCGCAGTACGAACGCGTGGCCGCCCTGCGGGATCCACGTGTGAAGCACAAGACGGGCGTCGCCGCCTTCGCGCTGCTGGGTCTCGCCGCTATCGCGCTCCTGGTCTTCTTCGGCTTCCTCGTCTAGCCGCGATCGCCGCGAGGCGGCGCTCGGCCGGGCTAGACCTTCGCCGGGCTAGACCTTCTCGGCCAGGACGTAGAGGCAGACGCCTACCGCTGTGGCCGCGACCACCGCGTAGCAGACCACCGTGGCTTCGACCCGAGTGGCCGCCGAGCCCCGCCGGGTGCCGCCCGTGCCGCCGGGGTCGAAGAGTGCTGCGGCGGCGGCGCGCGTAGCGCTCACGGCATTGTGGACCCGGCTGGCCGATGCCGGCGCGGGGAGCGGGGACGTCTCCGCGGACCTTGCCGAACTCGGTGGGCTGCTGCGAGGCGGGGACCGCGGCGGGCTGCGGGGGCGCGGCCGGCGGCGCCTGCCGCGCCGTCGTGGGCGCCGGCGCCGGCGGTGGTGGAGGTGCGGGCGGGGCCGCGGCCGGACGCGGCGGCGGGGGGGCTGCGCCGCTGGGGGAGCGGGGGGCGGCGGCGGCGGAGCCGCCTGCGGAGGGGGCGGCGGCGGCGCCGCGGCAGGGGCGGGTGCGACGGGCCGGAGCCGCGTGGCTCCCTCCTCGACCTGCGCCTCCACCCTGAGGGCGGAGTTGCCGATCTTGATCACGTCCCCGTCGTTCAGCTCGGAGAGGCCCGTGAGCCGCTGCGCGTTCACGAACGTGCCGTTGGTGGATCCGAGATCCTCGATGGCGAGCGTGTCGTCGAGAGAGCGGATCTGCGCGTGCCGGCGAGACACCTCGGGGTCGGCGACCACGATCTCGCAGCCCTCCCGCCCGATGACGGCGCCGGGCGCCACGGTGTGGCGGGTTCCGGCGGACGGACTCTCTTCGACCAAGGTCAGCTGATTCATTTGGCCGCCCGGGATCTGGTGCGGCGCCCGAGAGACCGGGTTGCTTTTGAGCGGATCGCGTGTGCGCCCGAAGCCTCGAGGAGAAGCCGGCCCGGGGCACCCTGTCCGCCCTCGGTTGCGGCGATAAGCGGGAGCGACTCCTTGCCCGCCGGGATCGACCACTCGGTCGTGCGGAACTCACCCGCCGACTCGACATAGGTGAGCGAGAAGATCGGTAGCAGCACGATCTTCGTGAACACGAAGAGCAGCCACGCTCCGATGTAGAAGATGATGCCCTCCACGATCGCGATGTCGAGCTTGAGGACGCTCGCGAGGATCAGCAGCAGTCCGAGCTCCACCAGCGCGAGGATGCCGGTCATCCACGGCGGCTGCCATTTGACGGCCCACACGTAGATGGCCGAGTCGAGCGTGACACCCAGCAGCAGCAGTACACCGATCAGCACGAACCAGTCCACGTTGCCTGTGACCAGCCACAAGATCAGATCCGCGCCACCCCGGGCAGGACCATCGACGCAACCCTGGTGTGGACTCTCCCCTGCGGTGTCGGGCACACGGTCAGCTCCTCCTGTGTCTACGCAAGTTGCTCTGTCTTCTGGATCTTCCGCAGCGCCACGGCGGTCTCGCGCGCGAGGCTCAGCTGCATGCCCAGCCGCGCAGGAAACGCCCGGTAGCGCAGGTTCTCGGCCCGGGCACAGTCGCCCACGAACCGGCGGGCGATGTACTTCAGCCCGGCGATCGTGTCCCCGTTCGGGACCACCGTGTTCGCCGTCAGCCCCATCATGGCCAGGCGCGAGTCGTCGCGATCGAGGGGCGGGACGCCGCAGTTGGTCTTCATCCGCACGCGGTCGTGCTCGATGGGCACGTCGTAGGTCTTCACCAATCGCCTGATAACAGGCAGGGCCAGCGCCGACTTCACGAAACCGGTGCCGCACACGATCCCGGTCACGTGCAGCTCCCCGGGGTCGGATCCGTCGAGCAGCTTCAGGCGCACCTTGAGCCCGGCGGGACCCGGCTCGATGCTCGACCACGTTGCCCACGACCTCCTCGAACCGGCCCTCGTCGCGCCCCTGCTTGATCTTCGCGCCCCAGCCGCGGCGCTTCGGCGAGGTGCCCGCGCAGCGCCTTGCCCAGGAAGTTCACGCGCTCGTCGAAGGTGAGCTTCTGGAACTCGTCGATGCCGCTGCCGTCGAACAGGCAGCGTGGCACGTTCAGGTCCTGCTCGTCGGGGGTTGGATTGCGCCTCAAGGCGATGCACGAGGCACCGGCGTCGAGGGCGTTGGCCCACTCGTTCACCGACGCGATGCCGGTGCCGACCACGATGTAGCGGCCGCCCTGGGAGTAGCTCTTGGACTCGTAGGCCTGCACCACGCGGTCGGCCATGCGCGGGTCCTCGCGGGCCTCGCCATACACGCCGGGGAAGGCAAGCGGGCCATGACCCACGGCGATCATCGCGTGCTTGCAGCGGCCCAGTACCTTCGAGTCCTCGTCATAGAGGGTGAAGTGAGGAGGCGGCCCCGGCTCGCGCACCACCCAACCGACCTTGCGGCCGCCCAGAACCCGCGTCGGGTAGCCGAGCCGCCTGGCCACGATCCCCGCCTCGGTGAGCACATCCGGCACGCCCGGGTTGAACTTGCGCTCGGCAGACCGCAGCAGCGGGCTCGGGTCGCGGCGGGCGTAGGCGTCGAGCTGGGCGAAGGTGGGCCAGTCCGCCGGCAGGAAGTGCGACTCGGACTCCGAGCGCAGCACCGTCTGGCCGAGGTTCCATGCGAACTGCTGGTAGGTGGCGACGGGGTTGGTCCCCTCGCCGAAGATGCCGATCTGGTCGGGCTTGAAGCCGAGATAGATGGCCGTGGCGTAGACGAGCAGCGCGCCGAAGCCGTTGCCGACGACACCGATCGTCAGGTCTTCGGGCTGTCCGTTGGCTCCGTTTGTCTGGGCCGGCATTGAGCTGCCTCCTGGAGGGGGTCGATCCGCGTCGGGCCTACCCTAATCGCACCACCCGGTCCTTGTCGAGCAATCGCTCTCGGCGGCCCGGGGACTTGCTTCCCCGCACTCGCCGACTTATGGTGGCGCCGTGATCGAGGCGCTGGCCCAGATGCCTGTCCCGAAACCGCCTGAGGCGCTCGCCGGGTCGGAAGTCATCGCCTACGTCCTCGCGGATCTCGC
The DNA here is from genome assembly GCA_963825475.1 of uncultured Thermoleophilaceae bacterium. Classification (GTDB taxonomy): domain Bacteria; phylum Actinomycetota; class Thermoleophilia; order Solirubrobacterales; family Thermoleophilaceae; genus JAAYBF01. Next base: position 27,767 of record CAWGTC010000002.1, read on the forward strand.
GATCATCCTGATCGCGGCCAGGATCGTCGGCGGCCTCTTCGTCAGGCTCAAGCAGCCCAGGGTCGTCGGCGAGATCATCGCCGGCATCCTCATCGGCCCGACCGTGCTGGGCGGCCAGCTCGCCAAGGGTGCGGTCAGCAGCGTTCAGGCGCCCGGGTCCCTCGCCGGGCTTCCGGCGGACGGCGCCGGCCTCACCAACGACCTCTATCCGCTCCAGGCCTTCGCGTTCCTGAACCTGATCGGCCTGCTCACGCTCGTGTTCTTCATGTTCCTGGTGGGGCTCGAGGTCCAGCAGCGCTTCCTGAAGGGCCGCGAGAAGCAGATCCTGGTCGTGGCGATGGCCGTGCTGATCGTGCCGGTCGGCCTCGGCTTCCTCGTCGGCGCGATCCTCGACGATCCAGGCAAGTGGAAGGTGCCGATGACGCCCACGGGCGAGTCGGTCTCATCCACCACCCATGCCCTCTTCCTCGGCGCCGCGCTGGCGGTGACTGCGTTCCCGGTGATGGCCCGGATCCTGCAGGAGAAGCGGCAGCTCTCGAGCGCGATGGGCGGTATCGGCGTGGGCGCGGCGGCCGTGGTCACCCCGCTCATGTTCCTGGTGCTCGCGGGCGCGTCCGCCTCGGCCAAGGGCGGCGGCGTGCCCAGCACGATCGGCGTCAAGCTGGCACTGGCCGCCGGCCTCGTCGTGGTCCTGTTCGCAGCGGTCCGGCCGCTGCTGGGCATGCTCGTCGCACGCCGCTTCAAGGCCGGCGAGCCGCTCGACGGCGAACTGTTCGCCATCCTCCTGATCGGCGCAGTGGCCACCGGGCTCGCCGCCGACCGGATCGGGATCCACTCCCTGAACGGAGGCTTCCTGTTCGGTGCCGCCGTGCCCCAGGTGGCCGGGCTCGGCAAGGCCGTGATCGATCGCCTCCAGCAGTTCGTGGTGGTCTTCATGATCCCGATCTTCCTGGCCATCTCGGGCCTCCAGACCGATCTGACGGTCCTCGGAACCGAGCACATCGTCGGCATCCTCGTCTTCCTGGCGGCGATGATCGCCGGCAAGTGGGGCGTGGGAGCGTTGGCCGGCAAGGCCGTGGGCCTCAACTGGACCGAGGCCAACGCCATCGGCGTGCTGATGAACTGCCGCGGGCTGATGATCCTCGTGGTGGCGCTGGTCGGCAAGCAGGTGGGCGTGATCACCGACCCGATGCAGGGGGCCTTCGTGATCGGCGCCATCGTCACGACCCTCATGACCGGGCCGCTGGTGGATGTCTTCCTGCCCAAGGAAGAAGTCGAGGAGGAGCGCAAGAAGACCATGGCCGGATCGCTCGGGGACATTCCGGCGATGACCGGCGGACCGCGGGTGCTGGTCGCACCCGGCGGGCCCGAGCTGGTGCCGGCCGCCCTACAGCGAGCGGCGGAGTACGCCGGGGGGCCAGGACCGGCGGCGCAATTCCTGGTGGCGGGCCTCGAAGGCCCGCTGAGCGACGGCGACTACGTGGGCGCGCAGCTCGACGCCGCCGACCTCGAGGAGGATCCGTCGCGCTGGCCCGCGGCCACGGCGGGGCGCTTGTCGGCCCTAGGTACGCAGCCGGCCCAGTCGGTCGCGCTCCAGAGCCCCGAGCCGCACGCGGACCTGGTGGAGCTCGCCAACGAATGGGCGGCCTCCGAGGCGATCGTGGGCGCGGAAGCCGACGCCGCGGCGCTGGAGGAGGCCGGAATCGAGGTCCACCGGATCGGCGATCCGGTGCCGGTTTCCTGACCGCCTCCCGCTCTGCGTCCGAGCGCCCGTCATGGGATCCACACGGCGGTGTCGGGGTGGAACTGGCTCCACGCGAACCAGAACGCCTCGTGGGCCACGAGCGGGCGCCCGTGACGGGTTCCGGCGCGCAGGCCGTTGCCGTCGGCCGCGATCTCCACGCCCCGCGCCGCGACTTGCCGCCCGTCGGCCAGCGCCGCCCGCGCCTGGTCGGAGGGGAAGGCGACCGGGGTCCCTTCGGGCGCGATCACGCCGACGACTCGCGCCTGGACGGGTAGGCGCGGGTCGACGGGGCCGGTGGGGAAGATCGGTCCATCGTCGTCGCGGCCCTGCAGAGGGTCGGTGGGGTAGTCGCGGGCGATGCCGCCGTCGTGCGCGACGATCCGGGTGCCGGGGTGGGCGCGCTTCCATGCACCCCAGCTACTGACGATCACCGAGGCCTGCTCGAGCGTGACCCCCGCGTCGTGCAACGGGCCCGACAGGGCGCGGCCGGTGAATGTGTCCAAGACCGAGCGGGTGCGCAGGTCGTACATCACCTTGTTCGAGCGCGACAGCAGACCCGAGGTGCGCAGCACGGCCGGAGCCCCCCCGCCGGGCGGCGAGTCGGTGAAGTACGCCTGCGCTGACGCGCACAGCGTGCAGTAGGGAATCCCCAATCGCCGTCCGCCGATCGTGATGTTGACCATCTCGTGCACCTCCATGATGTTGCGCGGCAGCGCCACCGCGTCGCCGCCGACGACGACGCCGAACACGATCGCGTCGTCTGAGTACCAGTCGCCCGCGGACGCGCCCGTCAGGTCGGGGTCGTCCAGCGCGGGGATGCAGCCGCGCGGGCACGGCTCGGAATCCCCGGCGGGCCGGTCGTCGATCGGCACCCCGCCCCAGGACACCAACCGCCAGTCGATGTCCGCGTCGCGATCGGCGAAGAACGGTCGCCAGCCGGGCTCGACTGCGGTAAACAGCTCGGCCTTGGTCGCCACGTAGCCGGGCGCAGCCGGCAGGTCCCAGGCGATCAGGTGGTTGGTCACGCTGCGCCACGCGCTCTCTGCGAATTCAGGGTCCTCTCGCGGGTCGCGGCCAGTCAGGCGGACGAAGGTCTCGACCAGCGCCTGCTCATCCTCAGCCGACCGCACGAAACGCAGCAGATCCGACAGCAGCCAGCCCTGGCGAGCATCCCTCGATGCGGCCAGGCCCTCCAGCGCCTCACGGTCCACGCTGCCGGCCAGCAGCGACTGCACCGCGGCCTGAGCATGCTCGCCTGCCCGCCCGGCAACCGGGCCATCGCGCCCCGCGGGTGCCGGTTGGTAGCCATACGCTGCGGCCTTGGACGTCGGCGTGGCCCGGCGATGCTCGCCGTCGGACGAGTCGCACCCCGCGAGACCGAGCGCGCCGACCAGCAAGATGGCATGCGCCCAGCGCACTCCGTCGACGCTAACGATCGATCCTTACGGCCTCCGAAACGCCACACGTGCCCTCGGCACCGGTGTCGCGGCGTGACTTATAGTTGGGCCCCCGTTGAGCGATTCTACGGGCGGCGGACCCGGAGGCGAACATGCCCGACGACACTGCTCTTGACGCGCCCGCCCTTCAGTCGTGGCCGATCCGGGCTCTGCTTGGGCTCGCATTGGGCGTCGTGCTCATCGCCAGCACGATCCTGCTCGTCGGCCAGGTTCTCCCTGGCTCGGAGCGGGTCAAGATCGCGCTGGCCTTCGTGTGGCTCGGAGGAATTGGCCTGCTGGTCGGCAAGGCCGTCAAGGAGAGGCCCGGCCTGCGCCTCGTCACGCGGACAGCGGTCCTGGTAGCCGCTGTGGGTATCGGGGGGTGGTATCTGTTGTCGCTGCGCGGCAACGACGTCCAGGAGGAGCTGGTCTCGGTCTCCGCGGCCTCCTCGCCGGGCCAGAACGGCGCCGAAGCCGCGACTCCCGGCAGTCCGGCGCTGGTGTCCAGCGGCTCATTCGAAGCCCTCGACCATCCCGGGGAGGGCACCGCCGAAGTGATCAGCCAGGACGATCGTCTGACGCTCCAGCTGCGCGACTTCGAGACGGACGCCGGCCCGGACCTCAAGGTCTACCTGGCCACCGGCACCGACGGTTCGGACTTCGTCGACCTTGGCGGACTGAAGGGCAACAGCGGCAACCAGACCTACGAAATCCCGGCCGGCACCGACACCGAGAAGTACGACACGGCGCTGATCTGGTGCCGGGCATTCTCGGTCGGCTTCACGGCCGCCCCGCTGAAAGCCGGCTGAGGGCTCAGGTCACGCTCCGTCGCGGTGCGGGTCGAGGTCGCGGTCCCAGGAGAGCGGACCCGGGCCACCAGCCCGCATCCCCTGGTCCGCACGGATCACGTGCATCACGGCGTTGATCAGCGCGAGGTGCGTGAAGGCCTGCGGGAAGTTGCCCATGTGCCGCCCCGACCGCGGGTCGAGCTCCTCGGCGTACAGACCCAGCGGGCTGGCGTAGGAGAGCAGCTTCTCGCACAGCGCCCGCGCCTTCTTCACCTCTCCGATCTCGACGAGTGCCGAGACCAGCCAGAACGAGCAGATGGTGAACGTGCCCTCCTCACCGGGAAGGCCGTCGTCGGTCTCGCTCACCTTGTAGCGGAGCACCAGGCCGTCCACGGTCAGCTCGTTCGCGATCGCCAGCACCGTCTTCTTGATGACGCTCGTCGTCGGGCGGGAGGAAGCGCACGAGCGGCATCAACAGGACCGAGGCGTCCAGCGCGTCGGTGTCGTAGTGCTGGCAGAAGACACCGCGGTCGTCGAGGGCGTTGTCGCAGATGTCCGCACGGATCTCGTCCGCCGCGGACTGCCAGCGCGACGCGCAGTCGATGTCCTCGCGGATCTCCGCCAGCCGCGCGCCTCGGTCGGCCGCCACCCAGCACATGACCTTCGACGAGGTGAAGTGCTTCGGATCGCCGCGCACCTCCCAGATGCCCCGGTCGGGCTGGCGCCAGTTCTCCAGCGCGGCCTCCACCTGCTTCACGAGAATCGGCCAGATGCGCTCCGGCAGGTGGTCGCGCGACTTGGTGTGGAGGTAGAAGGAGTCGAGGATCGCGCCCCACACGTCGTGCTGGCGCTGGTCGTAGGCGCCGTTGCCGGTCCGCACCGGCTGGGCGCCCTCGTAGCCGGACAGGTGGCTGAGCTCCTCCTCGTCCAGATGCGACCGCCCGTCGATGCCGTACATGATCTGAAGCTGGCCCTCCTCGGCCTCCGCGACGTCGGCGATGAAGTAGAAGAAGTCGTTCGCCTCCCAGTCGTAGCCAAGCGTGTAGAGCCCCCAGAGCATGAACGTGGCGTCGCGAATCCAGCTGTAGCGGTAGTCCCAGTTGCGCGTGCCCCCCGGCGTCTCAGGCAGCGACGTGGTGGCCGCGGCCAGCATCGCCCCCGTGGGTGCGTACGACAGCCCCTTGAGCGTGAGCGCACTGCGCTGCAGGTAGGTGCGCCATGGGTGGTCGGGGAACTCGCCGTGATCGAGCCAGTGCTGCCAGTGGTGCGCGGTCCACACGAGCCTGCTCGTAGGCGTCGTCGTAGCTCCTGGGGCGCCGGGTGGTCCGACCACGAGAGCGCCACGAACGCCGTGTCGCCCGTCCTTCAGCAGCGTGCGTGCCGTTGCACGCGACCCCTCGAAGCCAACGTTCATGTCCGTGGTCAGGTGAAGCTCCACGTCGATGCCCTCGGCCGTGGCTCTGGCCTCGTGGTAGCCCGGCCCGGTGTAGTCCCATTGGGCGGCCTGGCGTCCGTAGTCGAACACCGGCTCGCAGTCGAGCAGCACCTGCACCTCGCCGTTCACGCAGCGCACGCAGCGCAGCAGCACGTGGTCGGCGTCGTAGTCGGTTGGCGAGCGGCGGTGGGTCCCCGAGCGGTCGGCCTCGTGATGCCAGGGACCGATCAGCATCACATCGCGCACGATGATCCAGCCGCCGCGGCATCCCCAGCTCGTCTCGAGCACCATCGTGCCGGGGAGGTAGCGGCGGTCCGCGGGCACGTCGACGTCCGCCGGGCCGACGCGGAACAGCCCCGCATCCCGGTCCAGGATCGCGCCGAACACGCTGGGCGAGTCGAACCGCGGCAGGCACAGCCACTCGACGGCGCCACTGGGCGCCACGAGAGCGCACGTCTCGCAGTCCGACAGGAAGCCGTACTGAGCGATGGGCGGGAACGGGCTCGAGCCGCCGGTGCCCATCCCGGACATCTGCCTGATCCTCCAGGCGCCGGAATGCGCGGGGCTGGGGATGTCAGGCACGAGCCGCCTCCAGGCCCTTGGCGGCCGCCGGATCGAGCAACAGCGTGAGCGTCCCGGGCTCGGGCCGAACCAGGCTCGCCGGCGCGCTCGGATCGGGGGCGTCACCGAATGCGCGCGCCACGGCATCGGCCTTGTCCTCACCGGAGATCAGGAAAACCACCTCGTGGGCCGCATTCAGGACCGAGAGAGTAAGGGTCACGCGGGACACGAGAGGCGCCATGCCCGGCGTCGTCGACTCCCACGGCCAGGCGCTCGCGCTCTCCGAGCGCGTCGTCGCCGGGAAACAGGGACGCCGTATGGGCATCGGGGCCGAGTCCCAGCAGCAGCAGATCCATCCGCGGCGGCGCGCCGGCGCCGAACGCGCCGGTCAGCTCGCCCTCGTACTGCGTGGCGGCGTCGTGAGGGCCGCAGCTCGCCCTTGATCCGGTGTACCTCGGGCTGGGGGCCGCGGATCCTGTCGAGCAGGCTCTCTCGCACCATCCGGTAGTTGGAGTGCTCGTGCTCGGGGCCGACCGCGCGGTCGTCGGAGAACCAGAGCTGAGCGTCCGTCCAGTCGAGCGTCCTCGCCCGCCACCCGCTCGTGTGCGGCCCGGGGCGTCGAGCCTCCCGAGAGCGCCATGTTCCCCCCCGCGCGTACGGCGGCGGCGATCCGCTCGGCGGCGGCCCCGGCCACGTCCTCGACCACCTTGATCCTGCGTGCGGTCACCCGGCGACCATGAGCTTGACGGCGGCGAGCGCGGGCCCGTAGCTCTTATCGCGCAGCAGAGCCTGGCGGATGCCCTCACCCAGGATGCCCGCCTCCCCGCGAGAGGCGCCCATCACGGTCCAGCTCGACTCGCGGCCCTTGCGGTCCGTGCGGCAGGCGCTCAATCCGCCCGGCCCGCGGTCCAGCGACAGGATCATGCCCGAGGCGGTCTCCACGGTGATCCCCGCGAAGCCGGGAGTGCTCATGGTCTCGTCGGGCTCGAGACGCAGTTCGCACATCCTGGCGGCGTCCGTGCGCGATGCCCTGCAGTGCGCTCCTCTGGCTCATCATCACGCCGGGCTGCCAGCCGAGCCGCACGGCCATCCAACCCAGGAACAGCAGCCCCGCGATCACCGAATCGGGGCTGTGGCGCACGGTGACCGAGCTGATCTTGCCCAGGTCGCCGCGCCACTCGGGGGGATCGAAGGTTGCGGCCACACGCTCGCGCCATGGCGTCGAGCGCAGCCATGCCAGGTCCACGACGTACGCCCGCTCGGCCAACTGGTCGGCCCGGTGCGCAGCCTGGATGGGGTCGGGCTCGTTGACGGAGTCCACGAGCACCATCTGCGCCAGGTCCAGCAGGGCGTCGACCGCCTCGGGATGCCCGTGAGGCGACCACACGAGCGTCGCCAGGTCGGTGACCACCAGCGGATCGACAATCGAGTCTGGAGGCGCTCCAGATGGTGGGGACCGATGTCGAGCACGATCTCCTCCTGTCCCACCGCCAGCTCGCCCGAGTCGCCCTCGTGGTCGCGGCGCCGTGCACCGTGGCCCAGCCGTCGATCGCCTCGCGGCCCGGCTCCACGGCGCAGAGGATCGTGCGCGAGGCGTGGAACCGGCCTACCTTCTCCAGACGGTTCTGAATCTCGCCCCGCCATTCGCGATCGGCGACCACCACCAGGTTGAGCACCCGCGCGGGCACGAAGGCGTCGCTCTGGGCGTGGCGCTCGCGCAGCAGCCCGCGCAGCGCCTCGGCAACCTCACTGGGGGTGGTGCCCTGCTCGCTCCAGACGCCGGCTTCGAGCGACGGTGCGGTCACCTGCTCGCCACCTAGATCGCCCTCCAGCGGTGGCCGGGCCGAAGCAGCCTCTCCGCCTCTTCGGGGCCCTGGGTGCCGGCCTCATACTGCGGGATCGGGCCTTTCTCGCCGGCCCAGGCCTCGATGATCGGATCGACGATCGTCCACTGCGCCTCGACCTCGTCGTCGCGCGTGAACAGCGTGGCGTCGCCTCGCATCGCGTCCATGATCAGGCGCTCGTAAGCCTCCGGCGACTCCGACATGAAGGCCGTGCCGTAGAGGAACTCCATGTTCACCGGCCGGATCCGCATCCGCGTGCCGGGGATCTTGGCTCCGAGAGAGATCGAGGCGCCCTCGTTGGGCTGCACGGTGAGCACGATCTGGTTGGGCTGAACGCCCACCAGCTCCGTCCTGCTGGAAGGCGAGGTGGGGCACCGGCTTGAGGATGATCGGCGATCTCGGTGACCTTCCGCGCCAGCCGCTTGCCGGTGCGCAGGTAGATCGGCACACCGGCCCAGCGCCAGTTGTCCACTTCGAGGCGCAGGGCGGCATAGGTTTCCGTGCGAGGAGTCCTCGGGCACGTCGTCCTCTCCGAGATAGCCCCGCACCTCCTCTCCGGCCGCCACCCCCGCCGCGTACTGCGCCCGCACCGCCATGTCGGCCACCTCCTCAGGCTTGGGCGGGTGGATCGCATGCAGCACCTTCACCTTCTCGTCGCGCACCTCGTCGGCGGAGAAGGACACCGGCGGCTCCATGCACAGCAGGGTGAGCAGCTGCAGCATGTGGTTCTGGACCAGGTCGCGCAGCGCGCCCGAGGTGTCGTAGTAGCCGGCCCGCGAGCCGATGCCGATGTCCTCGGAGGACGTGATCTGCACGTAGTCGATGAAGTTGCGGTTCCAGATCGGCTCGAACAGCCCGTTCGCGAACCGGAAGGCCAGCACGTTCTGGACCGTCTCCTTGCCCAGGTAGTGGTCGATCCGGATAGACCTGCTTCTCGTCGAGCACGTCGAGCACGGCGGAGTTCAGCTCCTTGGCCTCCCGCAGGTTGGTGCCGATCGGCTTCTCGATCACCACCCGCACGTCGGCGCCCCTGTGGTGGTCGAGGCCGTGGTCGCCGAGCTGCTTCACGATCTCCGCGAAGAACGAAGGAGAGGTCGAGAGGTAGTAGGTGCGGTTGAACTCGATGCCGGCCTCGGCGTCCAGCTCCTCGGTGGCGACCTCGAGCTTGTCGTAGAGCTCGGGGTCGTCGAAGGAGCCCGACACGTAGCGAACACCGCTCGAGCAGCGCATCGAGCACCTTCGCGTCGGTGTCGCGACGCGAGAACTCCTGGATCGAGTCCTTGGCCTGCTTGCGGAACTCCTCGTCGGGCAGGTCGCTGCGCGAGGCTCCGATCAGGTTGAAACGCTCGGGAAGCGCTCCTTCGTGAGCCAGGTTGTAGAGGGCAGGCAGCAGCTTGCGCTTGGCAAGATCTCCGGTGGCGCCGAAGATCGTGAGCGTCGTCGGTCGGACCGGCAGGCGCTCGAGGTCCGCGGCCAGCGGGTTCTCCTCCTCGAACTCCTCCGCCTTGCTGGGGGCGGTGGCCATCAGGCCGAGTCCGCTTCCTCGGCGCGGGTCTGCATCGAGTGCCCTCCGAACTGGTTGCGCAGCGCCGACAGCACCCGGCCCGTGAAGTCGCCGTTGCCGCGGGTGTAGAAGCGCGCGTACAGAGCCGCCGTGATCACCGGCGTGGGCACGTCCTTGTCCATTGCGTCCTCGATCGTCCAGCGACCCTCGCCCGAGTCAGCCGTATGCGCTGTCAGGTTCTGGAGGTCGTTGCCCTCTTTCTCGAACGCGATCGCGGCCAGCTCGCACAGCCACGAGCGCACCACCGAGCCCTGCATCCAGAGGTGCGAGATCTTTGCGTTGTCCAGCTCGAACTCGCTCTTGTCGAACAGGTCGAAGCCCTCGGCGTAGGCCTGCATCAGCCCGTACTCCACGCCGTTGTGCACCATCTTCACGTAGTGGCCGGCGCCCGAGGGGCCCATGTGCGCCCAGCCGGGGCCGTGCTCCTCGGTCTCCGGGGGGGCGAGCACCGTGAGGACCGGCGCCAGGCGCTCGACGGCCTCGTCGGGGCCGCCGACCATCATGCAGTAGCCGACGTCGATGCCCCATACGCCACCGCTGGTGCCCACGTCGACGTAGTTGATGCCCTTCTCCTGCAGGGTCTTCGCACGCGCCTGGTCGTCGGTCCACCTCGAGTTGCCGCCGTCGACGATGGTGTCGCCCTCGTCCATGACCTCTGCCAGCCTGTCCACCGTCTCCTGGGTCGGATCGCCGGCGGGCACCATGATCCACACCGTACGCGGGGCGTCGAGCTTGGCGACGATGTCCTCCACCCCGTCCGCGCCCGTGGCGCCATGGCCCTCTGCCGCCGCCACGTTCTCAGGGTGGCGATCGAACGCCACCACCTGGTGGTCCGAATCGCGATGGATGCGATGGACCATGTTCGCGCCCATCTTCCCGAGGCCTACGAAGCCCAGTTGCATGGTTCTCCTCTCATGGGGCTCGGCCCCTCCGTGTGGGGGCATTCTTCTCCGGTCGGCGCGCGTTATGCAAGCCCTGGCACGGATCCGTGCCTGCGGCCGCGTTCACGGACACGTCACGGTGACCGAGACAGTGGCCGTGTCGCCGCCGGTCACCGTGTAGGTGAATGTGTCCTCCGGCGCCGCACCGGGGTCGTTGCAGTAGCCGGCATCCGGGGTGTAGCTGACCTGGTCCGGAGCGCCCTCCACGACAGCGGTGGTCCCGTTTAGCGCATCATCCAGACCGGTGATCTCGATGATGTCGCCCTCGGCGTCGGTGTCCTTGCTCAGAACGTCGAAGCTCGTCGCTGCCGCGTCCTGAGCCACCGTCCGGGCTTCGTCGTTGGCCACCGCAAGATCGTCGGAGCAGGTGACGGTGACCGAGACGGTGGCGCTCGAACCCGCGTTGAGCGTGTACGTGAAGTCGTCGGTTGGGGTTGCGCCCGGCCGCGAGCGCCATTGAGCCCAGTATGGAGAGAAACCTGGATACCGCAATCCAGCCGTGCGCCATGCAACGACGTCGCTGGCAGACCAGGGCCTGGTCGAGAAGGTACATTCGCGGTCAGGTGCTGCCCCGGTTCATCCAGCGCCTGCTCCAGATCGAGACCGAGACTGGGGATCTGGTGTGAAGTGCGGCCACTGTCCTCCGCCTGAGGGTCGTCATGCGACCACAAGGCAGGACAACGGCCTGATTTCCTCCTCCGGACCCTGGCCGTGAGCGCTTTTGGCGCGGAGCGGTGGTGAGTCGTGCACGGCGCGCGGCGCCGGTTCGTGGTGAAACCCCTTGGCGGCTGGGTGGGATCCGGGGCCGGAGTTCGCCTACCGTTCCACCTAAGGGTCGTCCTGCCACCCCTAGGCGGATCGAATCGTCACTTTTCGCCCCCAGCCACGCCTACCCGGAGGCGGTACTCGGGGGGTCAGCGGTGTCGAAGCGGAGCGGGAGCGCCTGGTCTGAACAGCCGAACCGCAGACAGGACCCGCGGCCGCAAGCCGCCGCGGACCCGACACGATCGAGCAAACACGCGACCTCAGATCAACCCGCGCACCCGCTCGGTCAGCCCGCGCAGCGCCTGCACCGGATCCCCCTCCAGCCGCACCCTCTCGGCCGGCAGGCCGTGATCGCGCAGCGTAAGGATGTCCCCGGTGGCCTGTGCGTTCTTGAGCGTCCGGAACGAGAACTCCGCGTCCGGGATCTCCACGTCCTCCTCCCCGTCGTGCACGAGCTGGAGGAACAGCCCGGTCGGGGGCCCGCCCTTGTGGAACTGGCCGGTGGAGTGCAGGAAGCGCGGCCCGTAGCCGAACGTGGTGGTCGACTTCGTGCCGTCTCTGATCGCCACACGCAGCTCGGCCATAGCCTCGTCGAAGGCCTCCGAGGGGGCCACGTAGCCCATGATCGCCACGTAGTGCGGCGGGCCCGCCTGGCCCAACAGGGCCTTCAGCGCGTCGTCGTCCGCGTCCTCGACCGTGGGCGGCTCGGAGGCCTCCAGCACCTTGGCGGTGTTGTCCTTGGCCTCCTGCACGTTGGGCTGGTCGAACGGCGTTGATGCCCAGCACCCAGCCGGAGACCGCGGTGGCGAACTCGGCGAAGAAGAAGATCCGCCCGAGATCCTCGGCCCCCTTGGTGGACAGCGTGAACACCGCCTGGCCGGCCTTGCGCAGCGCCTCGGTCTTGGCCTCCAGCTCCGCGTCGGGCTCGTCGTCGTTGCTTGAGGTAGGCGAACACGCGGTCGTCGCCGTAGCTCTCGGGGTCCCCGACCGGCTCGTCGGCCACCGGCAGGATTCCCTTGTCCTCCTTGCCGGTCGACTCGGCGATCAGCTGCTCGACCCACAGGCCGAAGCTCCCGATCGGTTCGGACACGATGAACGTGAGCTTGTCCCGACCCTGCAGCGCCAGCTCGCCCATCGCCAGTCCCAGCCACAGACCCGAGTTCGAGGACGAGGAGTCGAAGCAGTTGCAGTTGGCCTCTGCCTCCTGAGCCGAGGCCAGCATCGCCTCGACATCGACCCCCATCAGCGCAGCCGGAACCAGCCCGAAGTACGACAGCACCGAGTAGCGGCCGCCGATGTTGGGGTCGTTCTCGAACACCCTTCGGAACCCACGTTCCGAGGCCAGGTCCACGAGGCCAGACCCGGGATCGGTGACAGCCACGAACTGCCCGCCCTTGCCCACCCGTGCGCTCGTAGAAGTACTTCATGTGGGACAGCGTCTCCACCGTCCCGCCCGACTTGGAGGAGACGATGAAGATCGTCTTGTCGAGGTCGAGCGACTGCTCCAGCGCCAGCACCGCGCCCGGGTCGGTCGAGTCCAGCACGTGCAGGGTGAGCCCGCCGGCGTCGCCGTAGCTCTGGCGGATCACCTCCGGCCCAAGGCTCGAGCCGCCCATGCCGAGCAGCGCGGCATCGGTGAAGCCCTCGCCCTTGACCTCCTCGGCGAACGCTTTGAGGTCCGCGGCTTCCTCGACCATCGCGTCGCACGATCGTGAGCCAGCCCAGCCGGTTTCCGATCTCGGGGCCAGGCCCGCCCCATAGCGACTCGTCCTTGCGCCACACGCGTCGTGCGACTCCCTCGGAGACGGCGTTCTGGACCCGCTTGGCCAGCGCCGGCTCCAGCTCGTCGGGAATCGAGGACTCGATTGTGGGCGGCCGGCCCGTGACCGCAGCCTCCTTGCTCGACTCCACGCCGGCGATCAGCTTGTCGAAGGGCTCGACGAACTTGTCGACGGCCTCGGTGAGCAGCTGCTTGGTCACGTCGCCCATGTCGATGCCCGCGTCCTCGAGCGCCGTCGAGGTCGGCGCTGGGGTCCTGGTCGGCCGTCGCGCCGGTGATCTCGGACTGCTCGGCCGCCGCGTTCAGCGTGGCCATCGGCATGGTGTTCACCGTCTCGGGCGCCACGAGGCTCGTCCACGTACTTGGTCTCGGGGTAGCTGGGGTCCTTCACGCCGGTCGAGGCCCAGAGCGGGCGCTGCACCGGAGCCCCGGCCTCGCAGCAGCTTCGCGAAGCGGTCGCCGTGGAAGATGCGCCTTGAAGCTCATGTAGGCCGCGCGTGCGTTCGCCACCGCCGCGGTGCCCTTCAGGTCCTCGCGGCCGAGCTTGTCGAGCCGCTTGTCCACCTCTGAGTCCACACGCGACACGAAGAACGAGGCAACGGAATGCACGTCGAGCGACTCCCCGGCCTCCTTGCGCCGCTCCAGCCCCCGGATGTAGCGCTCCGCCACGGCCTCATACGACTCGATCGAGAACAGCAGCGTCACGTTCACGTTGATGCCGGCCGCGATGGAGTCCTCGATCGCGGGCAGCGCCTCGTCGGTGCCAGGGATCTTGATCATCACGTTGGGGCGGTCGACGCTCTCCCACAGCTCGCGCGGCCTGCGTCCGCGTGGCGTCGCAGTCGAAGGCCAGCGACGGCTCCACCTCGAGCGAGACGAAGCCGTCGGCCCCGCCGGCCTCCTCCCAAACGGGTCGAAGGACGTCACAGGCCATCTGCACGTCATTGATGGCCAAGTCGAGGTAGATCTCGGTGGCGCCGAGGCCCTCGCCGGCGAGCTCGCTCGATGTCCTCGTCGTAGTCCTCTGAGCCGAGGATGGCCTTCTCGAAGATCGCCGGATTCGAGGTGACCCCGCGCAGCGAGTCCTCCTTCACGAGCCGCTCGAGCTCGCCCGACTCGATCAGGCTGCGCCGGATCTGGTCGAGCCAGACGCTCGTGCCCGCCTCGGTGAGCGCCGCCAGGCGCTCGTTGACCTCTGCTGCGATTCCCATGTATCTCCTCTCAGCCTCTCGTTCGGGCGCTCAGGCGATCGCCCAGCCCGGCGCGCCTCGCTCGCGATGTTCTCGGCGGTGAACCCGAAGTGCTCGTACAGCGTCCTTCGCCGGACGCGGAGGCGCCGAAGCCGTGCATGCCGACGGAGGCGCCGTCCTCTGTGACCCAGCGCTCCCAGCCGAGGGTGGCGCCGGCCTCCACGGACACCCGCGCGCGGCACGACGGCGGGAAGCACCTCGTCGCGGTAGGACTCGTCGGCCTCGATGAAGCGGTCGAAGCAGGGCATGCTGACCACCCGGGTGGCCACGCCCTGGCTCTCGAGCAGCTCGGCCGCCTCCATGCACAGCGAGACCTCCGAGCCGGTGCCGATCAGGATCGCCTCCGGCCCCGTCTCGCGGCCTTCCCTGCGCAGCACGTAGGCGCCGCGGCTGATCGCGTCGCTCGGGGACCACATCCGGGTCGATGATCGGCAGGTTCTGCCGCGAGAGGACCAGGGCGCAGGGCCCGTCGTCCTGACTCGAGGGCGAACTGCCAGGCCAGCGCGGTCTCGTTGGCGTCCGCCGGCCGCACCACGTTCACGTTGGGGGTGGCGCGCAGTGCGGTGAGCTGCTCCACCGGCTGGTGGGTGGGGCCGTCCTCGCCCAGGCCGATCGAGTCGTGGGTGTAGACGTGGATCACCCCGAGGCCCATGAGCGCCGCGAGACGCACCGACGGCTTGTTGTAGTCGACGAAGTTGAAGAAGGTGGACCCGAAGGCGCGCAGCCCGTGCAGGTTGAGCCCGTTCACGATCGCGGCCATGCCGTGCTCGCGGACGCCGTAGTGCACGTTGCGGCCCGAGTAGTCGTCCCGGGTGACCGAGCCGCCGTCCTCGATCTCGGTGTTGGTGGAGGGCTCGAGGTCGGCCGAGCCGCTCACGAGGTTGGGCACCTTCTGCGGCGGCCCACTGGATCACCTGCTCCGATGCCTTTCGGGTGGCGATGGGGTCGTCGGCGGGGTCGAAGCGCGGCCGGCCCTCCTGCCATCCGGCGGGCAGCTTGCCCTCCGCCACCAGATGCAAGCTGCTCGGCCAGCTCGGGGTGTGGCGGCGCGGTAGTCCTCGGCCTGCGCTGAGACCACTTCGTCCTCGGCCCGGCGGCCCCGCTCGACCACCTCGGCGAAGCGCTCTCTCACCTCGTCGGGCACGAGGAAGTGGGCGTCGGGATCCCAGCCGTAGGCCTCCTTGGTCAGGCGCACCTCGTCCTCGCCCAGCGGCGATCCGTGCGCCTTCTGGCTGTCCTGCTTGTTCGGCGAGCCGAAGCCGATGTGCGTGCGCAGGATGATCGAGCGAAGGCCGGTCCTCCACGCCCTTGGCCTCCGTCGATGGCCTCCTCCAGCCTGTCCAGGGCGAAGTCCTCGCCGAGGTTCTGCACGTGCCAGCCGTAGGCCTCGTAGCGCGCGCCCACGTTCTCGCTGAAGCCCATCGACGTGGGCCGGCCAACTGGATGTGGTTGTCGTCGTAGAAGGCGATCAGCCGGCCGAGGCCCAGATGGCCGGCCAGCGAGCTGGCCTCGGAGGCCACGCCCTCCTGCATGTCGCCGTCGCTGGCGATCGAGTAGGTGTGAGTGGTCGATGATCTCGTGGCCGTCGCGGTTGAAGCGCGCGGCCAGCATCCGCTCGGCGAGGGCGAAGCCGACAGCGTTCGAGAGGCCCTGGCCCAGCGGGCCGGTGGTGACCTCCACGCCGGGCGTGCCCTCGGCCTCGTACTCGGGGTGGCCGGCGGTCGGGCTCAGCAGCTGGCGGAAGTTCTTGAGGTCGTCCATGCCGACCCCGTAGCCGCTGAGGTGCAGGATCGAGTAGAGGAGCATCGAGGCGTGCCCGGCGGAGAGCACGAAGCGGTCCCGGTCGAACCAGTGCGGGTTCGACGGGTTGTGCTTCATCGTTCGCGCGTAGAGCTGATAGGCCACGGGCGCGAGCGCCATCGGGGCGCCCGGGTGACCCGAGCTGGCCTTCTCGACGCCGTCCATCGAGAGCGTGCGGATCGTGTTGATGCTGAGCTCGTCAAGCGCCTTCTGGTCGGTCGTCGATCTCTGGCGTCATCGATCTCCCTCGTTGGTCATGCGTTCATCGCGGAGTATCCCGGTCGCTTCAGCTCCTGCTCGGCGAGCACCCCGGCGCCGATCACGCCGGCCTCCGGTGCCGCCCGCGGCCAGCCGCACCGAGGTGCGCTCCCACAGTGCGGGCAGCGCGTGGCGCGAGGCTTCCCGGCAGGCGGTCTGGAGGAACAGGTCGCTCGCACGCGAGAGCCCGCCCCCGATCACCACGTGCTCGGGCTCGAAGGTGTTGACCACGCCCGCGATGCCCAGGCCCAGCCAGCGGCCCAGTCGCTCGAACAGGGCGAGCGCCTCCGAATCGCCGTCCTCGGCGGCGGCCACCGCGTCGCGGCCCGTCACGCGCCCCTTCTCCGACAGCAGGCGGCCCAGGGCGCCCTGCGGGTTCTCCCGGGCGGCCTCCGTGGCGGCGCGCTCGAGGCCGGTGCCGCTGCAGATCGACTCGAGCGAGCCCGGGCCGGGGAAAGCCGCCGTCCTCGGCGGCGAGGGCGGCGCGGCCGTCGATGATCACGTGCCCCAGCTCGGCGCCCAGGCCCGTGTGTCCGCGCTCGATGCGCGCCGTGGATGATCACGCCGCCCCCCACGCCGGTGCCCAGGGTGAGCATCACCAGGTGATGCGCGGGCGGGTCGGGGACCAGCTGGGCTTCGGCCAGCGCGGCGCAGTTGGCGTCGTTGTCCACGAACACCGGCACGCCGAGCCGCGCGCCCAGCTCCTCGCGCAGCGGAACCCCCTCCAGCGGGATGTTGACGCTGCTGAGCACGGTGCCGGTGGCGAACTCGATCTGCGAGGGCAGCCCGAGCCCGACGGCGTCCGGATTCGCCGGCCCGCTTGGAGACCTCGGCCACCGCCGCCTCGATTCCGGCCACCAGGGCTCGGTGCTCGACACGTCGGTGGGGTGCTCCACGGCCTCGTAGCACCGCGGCGTTCTCGATCATCGCCGCGGCCACCTTGGTCCCCCCCACGTCGACGCCGATCACCACGCTCACGGCCCATTCTTCCCTGGTTCAGATTCGTGATGCAACCTCGGGGACAGATTTCCGTCGCCGGACCTCTCGCCCCGGTGGCGCTCGTAGAGGACCTGATGGCCCATGGTTCCCGTCAAAGACGCGCGCCGGAGGACCGCCGTGGCGGCGCTCGCCGCTCGGGGCGTTGGCGGTGGCCGGCGCCGCGGCGGGTCCGGTCGCCGGGCTCGGCGACGAGGGACCGCCGAGACGCGGCGGGACTCGTTGCTCCCGCCGCCGGCCCCGGTCGCGCCCGCGGTACCGGCCGAAGCAGCCGGTCCGAACCGCACCCCGCCGCGCTATCCCCGCGTGCGGTACCGCGAGTCCCGTGCGCGCTGGGTCTGCCCGAGGCCGGATCGCTGGTCCAAGGCACACGGCTACCCGGCGCGCGGCGCCCTCTTCGCCACCTGGGATCCGATCCTCCACCGCACCCCCAACCGGCGCTGGCGGCGCCACGGCACCGACGCCCTTGTGCGGATGCTCTCGGGGTGAGCCGCGCCTACGCCGCGGGCGAGCCGGGCGAGCTGGCCGATGCTGATCGGCGACCTCGAGCCGGCCCCACGGCGGCGACTTCGGCATCAGGTACGGCATCGTCGGACACTCGACCCATCAGAACGGCCTCGACGCCGGACGTCTACTACCCGCGAACCGACCGCCGCCTGCGCGCGCCCAGGACCGTGGGGCAGGTCGATCGCCGGCTGGCGCAGCGGTTGGTGGACCTGTTCGTGGCCGCGGGAGCCGAGACGGTGCTCGTGGGACCGAACCTCGACCTGCGCGGACCCACCGGCCTTCGTCGATGCCCTACCCCAACCACGACAACCACCTCCACGTGCGGATCGCCAACCCCGACGGGTCGATCTGGCAGAATGCCCGCCTCGTGGACCGCCGACTGGCCAATCGCAACCTGCGCACGGCGCTGATCGCCGGCCTGCTCTGCCTCGTCGTGTTCGCCGCATCCTTCGCGCGTGGCCTTCGTCTACTGATGGCCGAGGAGATCCAGCCCGGCGACTACGTTGCGCCCGCCGGCGAGCCGATCCACCTGCCCGAGCCCTCCTACCTGCCGGTGCTCGTGGCGGCCGGGACCACGATCGCCCTCGTCGGCGTGGTGGTGAACTTGGTGCTCCTGGCGATCGGCGTGCTGGTCGCGCTGGTGGCGATCGTGCGCTGGGTCCGGCAGACCCGCGAAGAGATCGCAGAGCTTCCGCTCGAGCACCCCCACTAGGAGCCTGGACTCCGGATAGGCCGCTGTCCGCGACACCGCTGTCGTGTCCGAGGGCACGGGGCTTACGCTTGCGAGCATCGATCCCGCCTGGTGGGTCGTGGCCGGCCCCAACGGCGGATATCTGGCCGCCATCGTGGTGCGTGCCCTCGCCGCCGAGGTGGCGGACCGCCCGCTGCGCTCGCTCACCGTCCACTACATGCGCGCACCCGAGGCGGGAGAGGCCCGGGTGAAGGTGAGCGTCGATGCGAGCCGGGCGGTCGGTGACGTTCGCCGGCGCCCGCCTCGAGCAGGGCGGGGTGGCGTTTGCCACCGTCCAGGCGGTGCTTGCGGTCGGACCGGACCGGGTCTTCGCTGGCTGCCGCGCCTCCCCCGACAGGTGCCCGCGCCGGATGAGCATCGAGACCGATCGCCCGACTTCGATCAGGCCCCGCCCTTCGCCCGCAACTTCGATTTCCGGCCGGCTGTCGGGGCCGCCCCGTTCAGCGGCGCCGACGAGGCCCTGACAGGCGGTTGGCTGCGCCTGCGTGAGCCCCGGACCCTGGACGCGGCCACGCTGGCCGCGCTCTGCGACTCCTGGTATCCGGCGGTGTTCGCCACCACCGGGCTCCCCTGGCGGTCCCGACGCTCGACCTCACGGTGCACCTGCGCGCTCCTCTCCCCCGCCCTGACGACTGGGTGCTCGGGCTCTACCGCACGCGGCCGCGCGCGATGGCTTTCTCGACGAGGACGCCACCCTGTGGTCGCGCGAGGGGGAGCTGCTGGCCCAGTCCCGCCAGCTCGCCATCGCGCTCTAGGGAGCTGCGGTCTCGCGCGGCATGTCGGACGTGGCGCCGTCCGACACCCAGCAGCGCACGATGTCGCGGATCGAGAGCACTCCGACCATGTCCCCGCCGTCCACCACGACCAGGTGGCGAAATCCGCCGCGCACCATCGCCTCGGCCGCGCGCTCCAGCGACCAGTCCGGGGCCGCGAACGTGAGCTTCGGCTGACAGGTGGTCTGCCACCGCTCGCCTGCGCCGGATCCTGGCCGGCCCCGAGCGACTTCAGGATGTCGCGCTCGGTAACGATCCCCGGCCCCGGCTGATCGGGATCGATCACCACGGCCGCTCCCACTCCGCGCTCGGACATGCGCGTGGCGGCATCGCGCAGCGAGTGGCCCGGGCCCACCGTGAGAACCGATGTCGCTCATCCCGTCCCGTACCTGCATCCGGCCTCCTAGTCGCGCGGACGCGCGAATACTATTGGGGTCTACCGATCCGATCGGACGGCGCTGTGCGTAGAGGTACGTAGATGCTCCAAGAAGCCAAGCGGCCCGCCACGGTCCAGCGCCGTCGTGCGCTCTTCCTCGATGCTGCCCGCATCATCGACGAGGAGTTCCACGACAAGCTCGCCCTCGACGACATGGCGCGGCGGGTCGCCACCTCCCGGCGCCAGCTCCAGCGCGCCTTCGCCGAGGCGGGCGAGACCAGCTTCCGCTCTACCTGCAGCGCGTGCGCATGGAGCGCGCCGCCGAGCTGCTGCGCGGGCAGCCCGCCCCGTGAACCAGGTGGCGAGCGCGGTGGGCTACCGCCAGCCCGCCCAGTTCGCCAAGGCCTTCCGGCGCCACCACGGCGCCCCGCCGTCGCGCTTCCGCGGCGTCGGGCCGTGCAGGCTCGCGGCCTAACACGTCGCGCCGGCTGGTCCGGCGGCGCCAAGTCGGCGCTGGCCCCCCTTCGAGCCCGTCGCGCACGTCGGCGGCACTGAACATAGACTCGCGCGCCGTGACCGGGACGAGGAAAAGCGATGCGCCGCTCCTGCGTAAGCGACCCGTGCTCGGGCATGGCGCTGCTGAGCCGGGTGGCGACAGCCGTGGGCATCGTGATCATGCTCTGGATCGACTGGTTCCCGCGTCCAGGCCTCCACGGCGTCCGACCAGATCGATCACGCTCTGGGACGTCCTGATGATCGCCTCGGTGCCGGTCTTCGTGCTGGTGATGGCGGTGGCCATCTACTCGGTCTTCGCCTTCCGCGCCAAGCCCGGCGACCTCTCGGACGGCGCGCCGATCCACGGCAACACCAAGCTCGAGATCGATCTGGGTCACGATCCCCTTCATCATGGTCTCCGCCCTCGCGGTCTACGGGTGGATCGTGCTCGAGGACATCGAGGCCAAGCAGGCCGATCCGCTGATCGTGAACGTGACCGGCCAGCAGTTCGCCTGGCGCTTCGACTACCCCGACGAGGGCAAGGTCAAGTCGAACCGGCTCGTGCTGCCCAAGGACCGCGACGTCGAGTTCCGGGTGCACACCGACGACGTGCTGCACGACTTCTGGGTGCCCGAGTTCCGGCTCAAGACCGACGCCGTGCCGGGCCTGACCACCAAGATCCGCCTCAAGCCCACCCGCATCGGCGAGTACGAGGTGGTGTGCGCAGAGCTGTGCGGCATCGGGCACTCGACGATGCGCCGGCCGTGCGGGTCGTGACGCCCGAGGAGTTCGACGCCTGGATCGCCAAGGAGCAGAAGTCCGAGACCGACGGCGGCGCCGCAGCGGCGGGCGGCGACGAGGCCGCCGCGGGCAAGCGGCTCTTCACCGAGACCGGCTGCACGGCGTGCCACACGCTGGCCGACGCCGAGTCCGCATCGGCGCATCGGGCCCGGCCTCGACGAGCTGCGCGGCCGATGCCGAGAAGTTCGGCAAGCAGCAACAAGCAGTCGCCCGAGGAGTACGTGAAGACCTCGATCGAGGATCCGAGCGCCTTCCTCGTCCCCGAACTTCAACGACGGCATCATGCCCGCCGACTATGCGCGAGCAGCTCTCCCCGGAGGAGATCGACACGCTCGTGAAGTACCTTCTCAGCGTGAGCGGAGGGGAGCAGCCGTGACGCTTGGCGCCAAGCTCAGGGGCCCGGGCTGGTACCGCGCTGCGCTGAGCCAGCCGCTCGCCGTCGCCTTCGCGCTGGCCCTCGTCGTGGCCGTGCGCGCGCTCTACGGCTACGACCCGGTGCTCGACTGGAGACGCGATCACCACCGTGGCCCTGATCGCCATGCCGCTGGCCTTCATCGTGGGCATCGGCTGCTTCGACTACTGGTTCCGCTGGGCCTCCGGCGCCCCCACCATCCCCGAGGACCACTCCGGCCACGGCGCCAAGACCTGGAGGGACTACTTCAAGGTCAACACCGATCACAAGGTGATCGGGATCCAGTACATCGTCACCACGTTCTTCTTCTTCATCGTCGGCGGGCTGATGGCGATGGTGATCCGCGCGGAGCTGGCCCAGCCCGGCACGCAGTTCGTGGATCCGAACACCTACAACGGGCTGTTCAGCGTGCACGCCTCGCTGATGATCTTCCTGTTCATCATCCCGGTGTTCGCCGGGATCGCGAACTACGTGATCCCGCTGATGATCGGGGCGCCGGACATGGCGTTCCCGCGGCTGAACGCGCTGTCGTTCTGGATGCTGCCCACGGCCGGGGTGATGATGATCGCCTCCTTCTTCGCCGACGGCGGGGCCTTCGCCACCGGCTGGACCGCCTACGCGCCGCTCTCCACCGAGACGCCGATCGGGCAGCAGTTCTTCACGATCGGCGTGCAGTTCGCGGGCGCGTCCTCGATCGCCACCGCGCTCAACTTCCTGGTCACGATCATCACGATGCGCGCGCCGGGGATGACCTTCTGGCGGATGCCGCTGCTGGTGTGGGCCAACTTCACCACGTCGCTGCTGGTGGTGATCGCCACGCCGTTCATCGCCGGCTCGCAGTTCTTCGTGCTGCTGGACCGCTCGCTGGGCACCCACTTCTTCGACCCGGCGGCGGGAGGCGACGTGCTGATGTACCAGCACGTCTTCTGGTTCTACTCGCACCCGGCGGTCTACATCATGATGCTGCCCGGGTTCGGCATCGTCAGCGAGGTGATCTCCACGCACTCGCGCAAGCCGGTGTTCGGCTACCGGATGATGGCCTTCTCCCTCGTGGCGATCGTGATCCTGGGCTTCACCGTCTGGGCCCACCACATGTTCGTATCGGGCATGTTCGACTGGATGCGCGTCCCGATGATGATCACCACCATGCTGATCGCCGTCCCGACGGGCATCAAGATCTTCTCCTGGCTGGCCACGCTGTGGAAGGGCGTGATCCACCTCACCACGCCGATGCTGTTCGCGCTCGGCTTCATCACGATGTTCACCCTGGGCGGGATCAGCGGGATCATCCTCGCGGTGATCCCCGTGGTGATCCACGTGTCGGACACCTACTTCATCGTGGCCCACATCCACTACGTGCTGTTCGGCGGCAGCGTGTTCACGATCTTCGCGGGCCTCTACCACTGGTTCCCGAAGATGACCGGCCGGATGTACGACGAGCGGCTCGGCAAGATCCACTTCTGGCTCTCGTTCGTGTTCTTCAACCTCACCTTCGGCCCGATGCACTTCGTGGGCATCGACGGCATGCCCCGGCGGGTGGCCGACTACGCCGACCAGTTCGCCACGCTCAACGCGCTGATCTCGGTATCGAGCTTCTTCTTCGGCCTGTCGTTCCTGGTCTTCCTCTACAACATGATCACGAGCTGGCGCCACGGCCCGAAGGCCGCCGCCAACCCGTGGCGCGCCCACTCGATCGAGTGGCAGGTGTCCTCGCCGCCGCCGATCTTCAACTTCGACGAGATCCCCACCGTGGTGGGCGGCCCCTACGAGTACGGCGTGCCCGGCGCCGTGCACGCGGTCTTCGGTGACAAGAAGGCCCCGGTCGAAGACCGACCACGCCCGCGCCCGCCGGCGGTGGCGGAGCGCCGCCCCCCACCACCGAATGAGCGACACGCAAGCACATCCTCGTGGTGGCCAACGAGACCGTCGTCGGCCAGCGCGCTGATCGACGCGGTCAAGCGCCACGCGGACGCAGGGTCCCGTGGCGGTGCACGTGATCTGCCCCCAGAGCTCGCCCAAGCACGGCTACGTGATCTACGACGAGTCGGTGCGCGACGCGGCCGAGAACCGCGCTGGACATGACCGTCGCGCAGCTCTGAAGGAGGCGGGCATCGAGGCCTCCGGCGAGGTGATGGACCCCGATCCCTACTCGGCGATCACCGACGCCCTCGGCGAGCGCTCCTACGACGAGATCATCATCTCCACCCACCCCGAGACGCGCTCGGGCTGGCTGCGCCAGGGCCTGGTCGCGCGCGTGGAGCAGGAGGCCGGCATCCCGGTGGAGCACGTGGTGGTCGACCTCGACGCCGACACCGACCAGGCCACCCGCACGCTCGTGGTGGCCAACCAGACCGTGGGCGGCCAGGCGCTGATCGACCAGCTCAAGCAGCTCTCCGAGGAGGGGCCGCGGCGCTTCATCGTGATCTCGCCCCAGTCGGGCGAGGGCGGAGGCGGCGCTCCGGAGCGGCTGGCGGCCACGCTCGAACGGCTCGAGCAGGAGGGCCTCGAGGCCATCGGCCAGGTCGGCCATCCCGATCCCTTCACCGCGATCAACACCGCGCTCGACTTCTACGGGGTCGACGAGGTGGTGATCTCCACCTTCCCCGAGACCCGCTCGGGCTGGCTGCGGGGCGACCTCGTGGGCCGCGTGCGCACCACGCACGTCCAAGCCGGTGCACCACGTGGTCGTCGGAGGGCTGACGGACGCGGGAGCGCGCCCCGCATGGAGGTCCGAGCTGATGGAGTCGGCCTCGGTCGGCGGAGTCCCCGCCGACGAGCACGAGCACCACGGGCCGCCCGAGGCCAACCAGAGCTCCCGCGTCGAGGCCCAGTTCCTCGGCATGCTGCTGTTCATCATCTCCGAGGTGATGCTCTTCGGAGCGTTCTTCACGGCCTACTTCTTCGTCCGGGTCGTGAGCGACGCTCCGTGGCCGGCCGACGGCACCCACCTGCCGGTGGCCATCGCCGGGGTGAACACGGCGATCCTGATCTCCTCGAGCTTCACGATGCACTGGGCCCTGGAGGGGGCGCGCAACGAGAACCGCGCCGCGCTGCGGATGGGCCTGCTCACCACCGCGCTGCTCGGCCTGACGTTCCTGACCATCCAGATCAACGAGTACGTGCACATCGGCTTCGCGCCCGCCGACCACGCCCAGGGAACCATCTTCTACGGGCTCACCGGCCTGCACGGGGCCCACGTGTTCGTGGGCCTCACCCTGCTCACGTTCGCCACCATCCGGGCCTTCCGCGGGCACTTCACGCGCGAAGGAGCACCGGGGCGTCGAGGTGCCCGGCATCTACTGGCACTTCGTGGACGTGATGTGGATCGTCGTGTACACCACGATCTACATCCTCTGATGGCTGCAAACCTTCGCCTCGCTGTGTCCCGGGTCGCTCGCCTGCAGAGCAGGCTTCGCTTCCTGGGTCGTCGCGAGACTCGGTTTTCGCAATCAGCGTCGTGCTGAACCCAGCTGGGGTCCGAGCAGGAGGCGTTCCGCTTCCTGCTGTGGGTGGCCGGCGTGGTGGGCGTGATCGTGATCGCCGTCCTGATCGTCCGGGCGCTCTGAGCCTGGCCGCGGATCTGGCCGTGGCCCGGCGGGCGGCGGCGGTGGCGGGAGCGCTGCTGCTCGAGCGCTTCGGTGGGCCTGCCCGCGGCGTGGAGCGCAAGTCCTCGCGCACCGACCTGGTGTCCGACGCCGACCGCGACGCCGAAGAGGCGATCGAGCAGATCCTCTCCTCCGAGCGGCCCGACGACGGGCTGCTGGCCGAGGAGGGCACGCACAGCCAGGCGGCCTCCGGGCGCCGCTGGGTGGTGGACCCACTCGACGGGACCACCAACTTCCTCTACGGCATCCCCGCCTGGGCGGTGAGCATCGCACTCGAGGACGCCGGCGGCGGCGCGCTTGGGCGTGGTCCTCGACCCGGTGCGCGGCGAGGTCTTCACCGCCATCCGCGGCCGGGGCGCGTCACTCAACGGCGAGTCGATCGCGGTGAGCGGTGAGGAGCACCTGGAAACGGCGTTGGTGGCCACGGGCTTCAGCTACGAGGCGGCCCAGCGGTCCACCCAGGCCGCCGTGCTGGCCGAGGTGCTCCCCCGCGTGCGCGACATGCGCCGGGTGGGCGCCGCCGCCCTGGATCTGTGCTGGGTGGCCGCGGGGCGACTCGATGCCTACTACGAGCGCGGCCTGAAGCCATGGGACTGGGCGGCGGCGAGCCTGATCGTGGCGGAGGCGGGCGGCGAGCTGCGGTGGCTGGAGGGCGAGCCGCGAGGGTTGGTGGCGGGGACGCCCGGGGTAGTCGAAGAGCTGAATCGGATCGTGGCCGCAAGCGATAAGGAGTGAGCATGGGACAACCGGTTATCCATTTCGAGGTCATCGGCAAGGACGGAGACAAGCTCCGTAGCTACTTCTCCGACCTGTTCGGCTGGGAGATAGACGCCGACAACCCGATGAACTACGGCGTCATCCAGCGTGAGGGGAACACGGCCCCTGATGGCGCCGGCATCGGGGGCGGGGTCGGCACGGCCCCCGAGGGCTACGACGGCCACGTGACCTTCTACGTCGGGGTCCCGACGTAGAGGCCGCGCTGGTGAAGGCGGAGGAGCTGGGGGGCACCCGGGTCATGGGTCCCGACGAGGTGCCCGGCATGGGCATCACCCTCGGGCACTTCACCGACCCTGAGGGCCACCTGATCGGCCTGGTGAAGCCGGCGTCTTAGCCGGCGAGGACCCGGCGAGGCCGAGAGCGTTCCTGCCAAGGACGCAGGGAGCGACGCGTGCGCCCACACGCGAGCAACCGAGGACACCGGCAGGGGCGCTCTCGGACCGCCGGCTACTTGACGGTCAGCTCGCCCTTCATGCCGCCCTCCTCGTGGCCCGGGACGGTGCACACGAACTCGAAGGTCCCGGGCTTCAGCATGGCCGTGAACATCGACGTGCCGCCCTGGCCCACGACGTCGCCCTCCTGGATCACCTGGCCGCCCTCGTCCTTCAGGGCGATGTTGTGCTGAACCGAGGACTCATTGGGCATCGCCACCTCGACGCTGCCGGGCTTGGCCTCCGCCTTGGTACTGGCGAAGGCCAGCGCCCCCGACGGATCGGCCGCGATCTCGAGCGTGCCGCCCTCCGCCACGATCGGCTTGGAGGAGACCTTGGCTCCGGCCTCGGCCAGCGCGCCGGTGTCCTCGCCGGGCTGGCCGGCCACCGCGGCCACGTAGGCGGCCACGTCGCGGGCGTCGTCGCCCTCGACGAGGTTGGCCGGCATGACGCTGCCGCGCCGCACGTTGGCGATCTGCCTCAGCACGACGCCCTCGACCGTCTGCTCTCCGAGGCCGTCCTCGCGGGCGTACCGGAAGGCCTCGTCAAGGTCGGGGCCCACGTCGGCGCCTCCTCCCGCACGCTCGAGCGCGTGGCAGCGCTGGCACTCTCGACGAACAGGTTCTTGCCGTTCACCAGGTCGGCATCCTCGCTGTTGCCGCAACCGGTCGCGCCGATGGCGACGGTGAGCGCTGCGAGTCCGAGGGCCAAGAGCCGGGGCGATCCACTCCTCACGGGCCGGAAGACTACTTGCTCGGGGCGCCGGACCCGCGCGAGCGCCTCCAGCCTGCCCTCCGCCGCGGCGATCACACCCTCGCGCCACGCTCTCCCAGCCGTACGTCCGGCGGGCCAGATCGGCCAGGGACGCGGCGGCCCGCTCGCGTTGCTCGGAGGGCAGGGTGAGCCAGCGCACCAGCCGGTCCGCGATCGCCTCGACCGCACCGGGGCCCACCTCGAACGAGAGCAGGCCCCGAAGGCCGGCCTCGAGCGCCCCGGCCAGAGTGGTGGAGACCTCCGCCAGCCCCGAGTGCGCCGCGGAGAGCGGCAGCGCGCCGCAGGCGGCCGCCTCCGCGGCCACCATGCCGAATGCCTCGGGGAACGTGCTGGGGACCACCTGCGCCTCGCAGGCGGGAAGCAGAGTCGGGCAGGTCCCCGTGCTCGAGGCGGCCGGTGAACACCACCCGCTCCGCCGCCGCCGGCGCCGCGTCTCGATAGTCCTCCCGCCGCTCGCCCTCGAGGCCGTCGAGGAAGGCCGCCAGGTGCTCCAGCTCGCCCACGGGGCCGCCCTCGAGCTCACGCCCGCGGGAGGCGATCTCGCGCAGCGCCGCCAGATCCTTCGCCGCAAGCGCCTCGACCATCTGCCCGAGGGCATCGCGGTAGGTGCCGAAACCCACGACGCAGAGGCGCGCGTCGGGCACCCGCGCAACCACGAGCGGCCAGGCCGCCAGCAGCAGGTCGACCCCCTTGGACACGATCAGCTTGCCCAGATAGCTCACGATCCGGTCTCGGGCGGGGTCGAGCGCACGCAGGGCCTCCGCCGCCCCCGCCTCGCCTCCCCAGCCCGCGGCGGCGGAGCCCTCGAGCCTTTCGGCCAGGCGCTCGAGGCCGGCCGCGGCCTCAGTCACCGTCCTGGGGCGGAAGGCGTGCACGTCCACGCCGGGGGGTCCCAGGCGCGTGCGCGACGGCAGTCCGTCGTCGCCCACCACCTGCCACAGGCTCTCGGCGGTGTGGCGCGAGCCCACGAGCACGCAGGCGGCTCCCCCGAGCCCCTCCACGGCATACGGGAGAAACCGCTCGGGTTGGGGGCGCACGGTGTACTCGAGCGCACTGCCGTGCACCTTCACGGCGTACGGCACGCCGTCCCTCAGGGCGCGTCGCATGATCGCCGGCCCCATCACCAAGTGGTTGGCCAGCGCGATGTCGGGCCGGTGCGCTCTCGCCACCTCGGCCACCGACTCGACGTTGGCGGCCAGGTAGCGCTCGAGATCCGGCTCGCTCAGCTCCGAGAAGGGCACGGCGTCGAATCCCTCGTACTCGTCGGCCACGTAGACCGGGAGGATCCGCCCGATGTCGGGGTTGTGGATGGTCACGGCACCCGGCAGGTCGAGCCCCTCCGGATGGCGCTCCTGGCACACGAGGTGCACCTCGTGGCCAAGGGAGGCGAGCGCTCGCGCCAGACTCAGGTTGTAGATGTTGCTGCCGGTGCCGCGCAGCAAATAGCCATGGAAGATCAGTACCCGCAATGTGGTTGGTAGATTGCCGCACCCATGGGACTTCGACAGCAATACCGCCTCCGCGCCCGCTCCGACCGCGAGGTGATTCGCGAGGTCGAGCCCGGCCGGACCTACGTGGACAAGGAGACCGGCGAGCCGTTCGAGGTCGTGGGCAAGGTCATTCCCCTCGCACCCTCGCCCAGCGATCTGCCCTACGCGGTCGAGAACCTGCGCCTGTGCGGCTGCTCGCTCGAGCAACTGGCCCAGAAGGACCTCAACGACTGCCCGCACTGCGGCCGCCGGCTGCCTGCCCTGGAAAGCTAGACCTCGGATGCACCGCCTGACGGTCGCACTGGCGTGCGGGTTGGCTCTGGCCGCCTCCGGCTGCGGGGGCGATGACGAGGAGTCCACCGACCGGGAGACGTCGACGCCGATCCCCACGGTGCCCGAGCAGGCGACCGACACCCAGACCGACACCCAGCCCGACCCGGCCACCGAGACCCTCGAGGAGCCGGTCCCGGAGCCCCCTGCCGCGGAGGATCCGTCAGGAGGCGCCGTGGCTCCCGCGCCTGTGCCCGACACGCCCGACAACGACACCCCTCCCCCCGAGGACTCTCCGGCCGAGCGCTTCGAGCAGTTCTGCGCCGACAACCCCGGCGCCTGCGAGAACTAGGGAAAGGTACCGCTGCTCCCCGGGAACGTTCCGGCTCCGCTGCTCCCTTAGGCCCGGCGAATCACCCGTGCGGGCGTGCCCGGTGAGCGCACTCGCGCCGGGAGCAGGCCCGGCACCGGCCGGCCCGGCCGGCCACGGCGCGTGCGCGGCGCCCGGTGACCGTCCCGCGCTCGGTTGCGCCCGTGGGGCACCTGACCGCTGGGCAATTCGAGGCCACCGCCCCCCGGGCCTCTGCCCGGCTTGCGCTTCGGACCGCCTCCGCCACCGCCCTCGTCGTCCTCAGGCGGCGAGTCCGAGCCATCGTCGCGCAGGCGGAAGAACCAGACCAGCCACAGGATCAGGAGGCCGACGTCGAAAACGCGGAAGCCGACCATGAAGATCCAGCCCTCCGTACTCACAGCGCCATGCTACCCCGGCGGCGCGCTCGCCGATAGGGACAGGTGCGGCGCTCGCCGGAACAACGTTCCGGCTGCGCTCCTCCCCTTAGCGGGGCTGGGGTACGGCGCTTCTGGCGCCGGCTGCCGGAGGCTTGGTCTCGCGGTTCTCGGGCACATAGGTGACCGTGTAGAGCAGTCGCTCACCGCGATAGCTGCAGCGCCAGTCGCGCAGAGAGCCCACCTTCATGTGAGCGGAGGGCGGGGCGTTCTCCTCGGCCGTACCGCAGTTGTTCCTGGAGCGGGAGCTGCGCCAGAACTCGGAGCGCGCCTGCTCGGACGCCAGGACCGGCGCCCAGGTGGGCACCGTCAGGGCCATGATGTTCCCGCGTTCGACGTCGAGCGGCTCGTCGAGCACGAAGGTGGGGCTGGTGCCGAAATGGTCCTCCACCGCGAAGACCTCGCTCTGGGAGACCATGCGGTGGTCGTGGCGTCGGGGCTTCTTTTTGCCCTTGCGCAGGACTGAGAGGCGCACCGAGGCGGGGTCGTCGAAACGGCCGTCGAAGAAGTCGATCTGCTCCTGTGTGAGCTTGCCGAGCTTGACCGTGAAGGCGATCACCCGCCCGCCGCGGCGGATCAGGTACGGGCGCTTCTTGCTGTTGTTGGCCACTTCCTGATAGCCGGTCATCTGGTAGGCGGCCAGGCAGGGATCGTTGGGGCACTTGGAGGTGGGCAGCGCCGGATCGGCCGACCCCAGCGTGACGATCTTGCCCGAGGCGGCCAGCGGCAGGGCCAGGGCAAGCAGGGCGAGGGCGATGAATAGAAGTCGCTTCATGATTGGTTTCAGAACACGCCGGAGGGGCGAAGTTGCGGCTACTTGTACCTGTACGTGATCCGACCCCGGTCGAGATCGTAGGGCGACAGCTCGATCTTGACGCGGTCGCCGGGCAGGATGCGGATGTAGTGACGGCGCATCTTGCCCGAGATGTGGCCGAGCACCTCGTGGTCGTTGTCGAGCTTGACCTTGAACATCGTGTTGGGGAGGGCTTCCAGGATCTCGCCCTCCATCTCGATCTTCTCTTCCTTGGCCAAAATCGCGCGTCCGCTAGATGGTGCGGACGTTCACCGCCTTGGGTCCTTTGTCGCCGGCCTCTTCGTCGTACTCCACCTTGGAGTTCTCCGGGAGGGACTTGAATCCGTCCCCGGCGATTCCCGAGAAGTGCACGAAGAGATCCTTGTCGCCTTCATCCGGTGAGATGAAGCCGAACCCCTTGTCGTCGTTGAACCACTTGACAGTTCCGGTAGGCATGCCGCGAGACGCTAGCAGTCAGCGCCCTTGGAAGCTGGCTTTGCCAGGCCCGTTGCGTAGGAACGACTCCACCGCGTTCCTCAGATCCTCGGTCTCGAACAGGGGCGCGGCGACATCCGGCGTGAGGGCGTCGGCGCCGTGGGTGCCCCCGTCGGTCTGGGCCCGCACGATTCGCTTGGTGGCCGCGTTGGCCATTGTCGGGCCGGCGGCCAGGCGGGCCGGCGAACCTGGCCGCCTTCTCCGCCAGCTCGTCGTCGGCCACCACCCGGTTGACCACGTTCCAGCGCTCGAGCGTGGCGCTGTCGTAGAGGCCGCCCGTCATCACCAGCTCGCGCGCCCGGGCCGGCCCGGCGCGCTCGGCCACCCGCTGGGTGCCGCCCATGAACGGCGTCACGCCCACCACGATCTCCACCAGCCCGAACGTGGCCGACTCCGACGCCCAGATCATGTCGCAGGCCAGCGACAGCTCGAACCCCGCGGTGAGGCAGAGCCCGTGGACCACGGCGAGTGTGGGAAAGGGCAGGCTCTCGATGCTGTGGGTCAGCGCGATCAGCTGCTCGGCGAACCCGTGTGCCTCGGACTCCGACAGGCCGTGGAAGATGTTCACGTCCACACCGCCGGTGAACACCTTGCCCTCGGCCCGGACCACCAGCGCTCGGGGCAGGTCCTTTGTGGCGGCGTCCACGGCGGCGATCAGATCGTTCGTGAGCTCACGGTCGAAGAGGTTGAGCGGCTGAGCGTCGATAGTGATGGACCCGACGTCGCCGTCGCGCCCGTAGGTGACCCGCGCGCTCATCGGCGCAGCTCGGCGGCCACCTGCGCCAGCTCACCCTCCTCGGGGGTCGAGCGGCTTGCCGGGAAGGCGCAGGGGATCGGTCTCGTAGCGGGGGATCACGTGCACGTGCAGGTGGAAGACCGTCTGCCAGGCGGCCGGCTCGCAGGAGTTGAGGAGGTTGATGCCGTCGCAGTCCAAGCCGATCGCGCATCCGCTCCGCGAGCCGCTTGGCCGCCACCACCGTGTGGCTCAGGTCATCTGTGCCGACCTCGTAGAGGTTGCGCGAGTGGTTGCGCGGGATCACCAGGGAGTGCCCTCGCGTCCACGGGTTGATGTCCATGAACGCGATGGTCTGCTCGTCCTCGTCGACCCTCTCCGCGGGCAGCTCGCCCGCCACGATCTTGCAGAAGATGCAGTCTTCGCCGGTCACGGCGAGATACCCTACCGCCGCTCAGTGGCCTTACTCGACCAGACAGAGTTGCGAGCGCAGATCGAGCGGTTGGCGGCCATCGAGCGGCCATCGGCATCCCCGGGCGAGGCCCAAGCCGCGCGGCTGATCGCCGACGAGCTGGGCGCGACGGGGGCCGAGGCCCGACTGGAGGAGGAGGAGGCGCACGGCACGTACTGGTGGCCGATCGGGCTGCTCACGGGCGCGGCCGCATTGGCCGGCGTGGGGCGCGGCCGTCTCATCGCCGCCGTGACTGGCCTGCTGGCGGCGGGAGGTGTGGTGGACGACATCTCCGGCGGCTCCCAGTGGTTTCGCCGCAAGCTGCTGCCCAAGCGAACCACCACCAACGTGGTGGCCGAGGTCGGGGCCGCAGACGCGATTCGAACCGTCGTGGTCGTCTCCCATCACGACGCCGCGCACTCCGGTCTCGTCTTTCACCCGAACCTTCTGCGCGCGGTTTTTCGCCGCTTCCCGCGCGCTGGCCGAGAAGACGGACACGACCCCCGCCACCATGTGGAGCTCCGTGGCCGGTCCGCTCATGGTGAGCGCGGGAGCACTGCTTGGCCTGCGCCGCGTGCGCAGCGGCGGGTGCCTTCATGTCGGCCGGCTTCGCGGCGGCCATGGTGGACATCGGAGCGCGGCGGGTGGTCCCGGCGCCAACGACAACCTCACCGGCGTAGCCGTGCTGCTCTCCCTGGCCCGATCCCTGCGCGACGAACCCGTCGACGGCGTTCGGGTGATCCTGCTGTCAACCGGCTCCGAGGAGTCCTTCATGGAAGGGATGCAGGGGTTCGCCCGGCGCCACTTCGCGCGCCCTTCCCACTCACAGCACCCGGGTGATCTGCGTCGACACCGTGGGCTCGCCCCGCCTGCTGGCGCTCGAGGGCGAGGGGATGGTGTGGATGAACGAGTACCCCAAGGACTTCCTCGCCGAGGTGGCTCGGAGCGCCGAGGAGCTGGAGATCGACCTCTTCCGCGGCCTGCGTCTTCGCAACGCGACCGACGGCCTGATTGCGCTGCGGGCCGGCTACCAGACGGCCACCCTCGGCTCGGTGGACGAGTTCAAGATCCCGACCAACTACCACTGGCCCACGGATACGCCCGACAGGGTGGACTTCTCGACCGTCGCGGACTGCGCACGGCTCGTCGACCGCCTCGTCAGAGCCAGCCGGCCCGCTTGAAGTAGCGGTAGAGGGCCGCGCACACGAGGACCATGAGGCCCACCACCAGCGGGTAGCCGTACTGCCACCCCAGCTCGGGCATGTGGTCGAAGTTCATGCCGTAGATCCCCGCGATCATCGTCGGCACGGCGATGAGTGCCACGGCGGCGGAGATCTTGCGCACGTCCTCGTTCTGCTGCACGGTCACCTGGGTCAGGTTGGCGCTGAGCACGCTGGTGAGCAGGTCGCTGAAGCTCTCGAGTGAGTCGTGGACCCGCTTGAGGTGGTCGCTCACATCGCGGAAGTAGTGCCTGCCCTCCTCGTGCACGAGGTCGTAGCGGCCCTCGGCCAGCCGGTCGAGCGGCTCCACGAGCGGGGCCGTGGCACGGGTGAACTCGAGCACCTCGCGCTTGAGCGCGTAGATGCGCTGAGCCGAGCTCGTGCGCTCGGGAGAGAACACGTCGCTCTCCACCTCCTCCACGTCCACCCGCAGGCCCTCCAGGGCCGGCACGTAGTCGTCGACGACCCGGTCCAGGATCGCGTGCAGCACCGAGCCCGGGCCCCGCTTGAGCCGCTCGGGATCGCCGTCCACCTCGCGCCGCACCTCGTGGAGATCCGACGCCGGCCCGTGGCGCACCGTGACCACGAACCCCTTGCCGAGGAAGATCAGGATCTCCCCGAACTCCACGACCTCCTCGGCGTCGACGTAGCGCACGGTCTTCAGGACCACGAAGATCGTGTCGCCGTACACCTCCAGCTTAGGCCGCTGATGCGCGTTGATCGCGTCCTCGACGGCCAGCTCGTGCAGGTGGAACTCGCGCTTGACGGCGTCGAACTCCTCCTCCGTGGGCTCGTGCATCCCGAGCCAGACGAACTCCTCATTGCCCTGGCACTTCTTGAACGCCTCGCTGAGGGCGAGGTCGCCGTCCTGGCGCCGACCGTGTTCGTACACCGCGCAGTCGACGATCATCGCTGCCGATTCTCGCGCATCCGCCGGGCGTGGTCTACGGCCTGCGCGCGGTCGCTGACCTCGCCCGCGTAGACCGCGGCCTCGAGCGAGTCCAGCAGCTCTCCCACCTCAGGCCCGGGTGTGATCCCGAGCTCCTCCGCGAGCTCGTCGCCGCGCAGCAGCGGACGGGGCGGGCCGTGCGCCCGCCAGGCCAGCGCCGGGGCCATCACCTCTCGCGCCAGCTCGAGGTGGGCGGCCACCCAGGGCTCCTGGCCCGCGCCGCGGGTGGCCATGCGGTCGGCGCAGGACAGCAGCGTGACCTCGACCTCGACGGGCTCGGTGCGCCGGAGGTAGGAGTGCACCGTGCGGGCGTCGAGTGGTGGCCGGTGCACCATGAAGCCCAGCACCAGATGCTCGCGGGTGAGCTTGCCGACGTAGGCACGCAATCGCTCGCTGGTGCGCAGCCGGCGGAAGACGTCGCCCACCATGTCCTGACCCGCGGAGTCGTGGCCGATGAAGGTGACCTTGCCGTCCGCTCGCACGCCGCGGGTGGCGGGCTTGGCCACGTCGTGGAAGAGGGCGGCCAGCCGCAGCGCCTGTCCGCGTGACAGCTCATCGGCCAGCGGCTGGTCGAGCTGCTCGCGCAGCGCCCCGGCGAGGTCGCCGAACACGGAGGGCAGGTCGGCCTCCAGCTCGATCAGCCGGCGCAGCACGTCGATGGTGTGGTCGAAGACGTCGAGATGATGGAACCGGCTCTGCTCGATGCCCTGCAGGGCCGTCAGCTCCGGGAGCACGGCGCCGAGCACCCCGAGCCTGGCGCCCAGGCCCAGTCCCTCCAGCGCCCCGGACGCGACGACGAGCCTGCGCAGCTCGGCGAACACGCGCTCAGGCGCAGGCTCGGACAGCCGTGGCGCCGCGGAAGCGGTCAGACGCTCGGTGTCGGCATCCGGGGCCAGGCCCAGCTCGGCCGCCAGGCGCACCAGACGCAGCGCGCGCAGCGGGTCGTGGTCGTAGGCCTGCGCGCCCAGCACCCGCAGCCGGCGGGCCTCGAGGTCGGCGCGCCCGTCGTGGGGGTCGATCGTCTCTCCGCCCCGCAGCGGCACGGCCATGGCGTTCACCGTGAAGTCGCGCCGGCCGAGGTCCTCCTCGATGGTCGCCCCCTGGAGGGGCGAGATGTCGCACACGAAGCGCCGCCTGCTGTCGAGCACCCGCCAGGCGCCGAACTGCTCCGACAGGCAGAACGCCGGGCCGCGCAGCTCGCGGGCCACCGCCCTCGCCGCGGCCTCGGGCTCGCCCTGCACCGCCAGATCCACGTCGCGCAGGGGCCGGTCGAGAAGGTCGTCGCGCACCACCCCGCCCACGAGCCACGCTTCGGGCCCGTCCCGCAGCGCGGCCCTCAGACGGGTTACCGGCTCGGCCTGCAGCAGCCCGGTCATCGCTCGTAGCGGCGTGGAATCCGCTCGCCAAGGCCGCATACGACCTCGTAGTTGATGGTGTTCAGCCGGCCCGCAACCTCCTCGCAGAGGATGCGCTCTTCGCCCTGGGCGCCGATCAGCACCGCCTGGTCGCCGGGCTGCACGTCGGTGTCCGGTCCGAGGTCAACGGTCACGTTGTCCATGCTCACCGTGCCCACGAGCGGCCGGCGACGGCCTCGCACCAGCACATCGCAGTTGTTGGTGAGGGCGCGGCGCCATCCGTCGCCGTAGCCGATCGGGATCGTGGCGACGAAGGTCGGCTCGGCGGCGGTCCAGCGCCGGCCGTACCCGGCGCTCTCGCCCGCCGGGAAGCGCCTGACCGCGGCCACGTAGGACTCGAGCGTCAGGGCGGGATCCAGCCCGCGGGGACCGGGGTCGTCCTGGAACGGGTCGAGGCCGTAGACGGCCACACCGCAACGCACCATGTCGAAGTGGCAGGCGCGGTCGCGGAACGTTGCGGCGCTGTTGGCCGCGTGCACGAGGAGGTCCTCGGCGCGGTCGCCAAGGTCGCCGACGAAGGCCCTGAAGGCCTCCAGCTGCGCGGGGAAGTGAGGGTCGCCGGGCTCGTCGGCGGTCGCGAAGTGGGTCATCAGCCCGGCCACCTCGACGCCCGCCGTGGAGTCGGCCTGTTCGATCAGCGCCCGGGCCTCCGCGGGATCCTTGGTTCCCAGGCGGCCCATGCCGGTGTCGAGCTTCACGTGCACCCGGGGAGTGCGCGCCCCGCCGGTGGGGATCGACTCCAGGAAACCGCGGTCCCACACCACTACGTCGGCGTCGGCGTCGACCGCGATGCGGGTCTCCGCAGCCGTGAGGGCGCCCATCACGAGCACCTTCCCCTCGATGCCGTCGGTGCGCAGCCCGGCGGCCTCGCCTGCCGTCGCGACGGCGACCCAGCTCGCTCCTCCCTCCTGGGCCGCACGGGCGCACTCGGTGGCGCCGTGGCCGTAGCCGTCCGCCTTGACCACCGCGCACAGCTGCGCGCCGTCGGCCAGCAGCAGCCGCAGGTGCTCGCAGTTGTGCCGAACGGCCTCGAGGCGCACCCGTGCGAGGGCACGCTCTGCAGGGGCCACTAGCCCATCTAACCGACTAGGGCGCCGAGCACGTCCAGCCGGGTGACCACGCCGACCAGGCGGCCGTGCTCGGTGACCGGCAGCCGGTTGTGACCGGTCTCGTGGATGATCCGCGCCGCTTCGTCGACCGTCGTGTCGGCCTCGACGGTGGCCGGGTCCTCGGTCATCAGATCCGATGCCTTGGAGGCGAAGGCCTTGCGCAGGCGGTCCTCGAAATGCTTGAGCGGCTCGAGGAAGACCGTGCCGCCGAAGATGTTCACGTAGTGGGGCAGGTGCAGGTCGCCGTCGTCGTCGGGCAGCACGAGGTCCGCCTCGGTCACGATGCCCACGCAGCGGCCTCCCGCGTTCACCACCGGAACGCCGGGAAGCTCGTTGTCGCGCAGCACCCGGATCACGCTCTCGATGTCGTCGTCCGGAGACACCGTCTCGGGATCGGAGTCCATGATCTCGCCTACGGTGCGCGCCACGGGCCGGACCTTATAGGGAGCCTGCGACCGCGGGGGTCGCAAAGGGGGCGGTGCCCCCCCTTTGATCAAGTTCCGAGACCGGCGGGCAGGGCGTCGATCACGTCACCCGCGATCACGTGGTCCGCTCCATGGCGCTCCGCGGCCACGAGCCCCGCCCGCACATGCGCCAGCGTGCCGAGGCTCGCGGCCTCGAAGGCGTCCATGCCCTTGGCCAGCAGCGCCCCGATCAGCCCGGAGAGCACGTCCCCGGTGCCCGCGGTGGCCAGGGCCGGGGTGCCCCCCGGGCTCACCGCGACTGGGCCGTCGGGCGCCGCGACGATCGTGTCGTGGCCCTTGAGCAGCACGATCGCGCCGCTGCGCCGCGCCGCCTCGCTCGCGCAGGCCAGCCGGTGGGCGCCCACCTCCTCCGGGGTCCGCTCCAGCAGGCGGCCCAGCTCCGCGGCGTGAGGGGTGAGCACCGTTGGCGCCCCGCGCGAGCGCAGGGACTCGAGCCCGCCCGCGTGGGCGTTGAGCCCGTCGGCGTCGATCAGCAGCGGGCAACTCCAGCGCCTGGGCCGACTCCGCGGGCGAAGCTCGCCGCGGAGCCGGTCCGGCCCAGGCCGGGGCCGAGCACGACCGCCCCGGCGCGCTCGGCCATCCTGGTCAGGCGGCTCGACGCCCGCCGGGGTGTGGGCGCCGTCCTCGTCGGGCAGGCCATGCGTCATCGCCTCCAGCAGCCGCAGCTCGAGCACCGTCTGGGCCGGGCCGGGCACCGCCACCTGCACGTAGCCGGCGCCGGCGCGCTGGGCGGCCAGAGCCGCCATCGTGGGCGCCCCGGTCAGGCCGCGGGCGCCGCCGGCGACCACGACCACGCCCGAGGTGAACTTGGAGCCCTCGCTCCCGCGGCGCGGGTAGCCCGCGAGCACCCGCTCGGAGATGAGGCCCATCGCGGGCGGACGCCCGAGCGCCGCGGGGAATCCCGATCTCCACGATCTCCACCTCACCCGCGTGGAAGGCGCCGGGGGCCACGTAGAGGCCCGCCTTGGGCGCGTGGAAGGTGGCCGTGAGCGCGGCGCGCACGGCCTCGCCAGCCACCTCGCCGGTGGAGGCGTCGACTCCCGACGGCACGTCACAGGCCACGACGGGAGCGTGCTGGGCGTTGATCGTCGGCGATCGCCGCCGCGACGGGCTCGCGCGGCTCGCCGGAGAACCCGGTGCCCAGCAGTGCGTCGACCACGGCACCGGATCCGTCGAGGGCGCCGGGCTCGAGGGGCTCGGGCGGCGCTCCCGGCAGGCGCTCCAGGTTGCCGGCGGCGTCGCCGGTCAGGCCGTCGAGCGGCGCGGGCGCGAACACGTCGACCTCCCTCCCCTCTTCACGCAGCAGCCGCGCGACCACCAGGCCGTCGCCGCCGTTGTTGCCCTTGCCGACCACGATGCGGACCGGCCCCGGCCGGGCCACCCTCACCACGGCGCGCGCCATGCCGATGCCCGCACGCTCCATCAGGTCGAGCGAGGGCACCCCCTGCTCCTCGATGGCCCAGGCATCCACCGCCCGCATCTCCTCCGCCTCGTAGAGCGGGTCGAGCCAGCCGGGAAGGCTCATCCAGGGGCGACGGTGGCCACGGCGCCGGCGGTGGCGTTGGTGTGCGTGAGCGAGATCGCGCACCTGACGCCGAGCTCCCGTGCTCGGTCGGCCACCGCGCCGTGGAGGCGCACCTCGGGGGACGCGGCCGTGGCAACGACCTCGATGTCGGCGAACGCCCAGCCGGTGAGCCCGAGCGCCTTGGCGACGGCCTCCTTGGCGCAGAACCGGGCGGCCAGGTGCTGACCGGGCCTGGCTCGGCGATCCGCGTAGGCCAGCTCGGACTCGGTGAAGAGGCGTGCCCGCAGCCGCGGGTGGCGTTCCAAAGCCCGCTCGAGCCGGTCTATCTCGAGCAGATCGAGCCCAAGCCCTGTGGACTGTCGTCCGTCGCCTGTCGTCTTCACTCCACCGTGACGGTCTTCGCCAAGTTGCGCGGCTGATCCACGTTGAGCCCCTTGGCGCTGGCGATGTGATATGCGAGCAGTTGCAGGGGGATCACGGCCAGCAGGGGCTGCAGCATCCAGTCGGTTCTCGGTACGTAGACAACCTCTTCGGCCTGGCCGGCCACCTCGGTGTTGCCCTCGGTGGCGATGGCCAGCACGTGGGCCCCCCGGGCGCGGGTCTCCGACACGTTGGACAGCACCTTGTCGAGCACGGGTGAGTCGGTGGCCACGCAGACCACCGGCGTGCGCTCGTCGAGCAGGGCGATCGGGCCGTGCTTCATCTCGCCCGCCGCGTAGGCGTCGGTGGGCACGTAGGCGATCTCCTTGAGCTTGAGCGCTCCCTCCAGGGCCACGGCAAGGCCCGAGTGCCGCCCCAGGTAGAGGAAGAAGCCCGCATCGCGCCAGTGTTGCGCCATGGCTTGCACCGGGGCGTCCGCCGACTCGACCAGCTCGCCGACCTTGCGCGACAGGTCGCGCAGCTCGGACACGAGCCGATCGAAGCGCTCCTGCTCCAGCGTGTCGTGCACGGCGGCCAGCTTGAGGGCGAAGAGGTACATCGCGGCCACCTGCGCCACGAACGTCTTCGTGGCGGCCACGCCGATCTCGAGCCCGGCACGGGTGAAGAGCACGCCGTCGGAGTCTCTCGTGGCCTGGCTGCCCATGATGTTGGTCACGGCGAGCACCTTGGCGCCCTTGTTGCGGGCGAGCCTCATCGCGGCCAGCGTGTCGGCGGTCTCTCCTGACTGGGTGATGCCGATCACCAGGTCGCGCTCGTCGATCACCGGGTCGCGGTAGCGAAACTCCGACGCCACATCCATCTCGACCGGCACGCGGGACCACGACTCGATCGCGTAGCGGCCTATGAGGCCGGCGTGGTAGCTGGTGCCACAGGCCACGATCACCACCCGGCGCAGGCCCCGGAGCTGGTCGTCCGAGACCCCGATGTCGCCCAGCTCGACGGTGCCGTGGGCCAGCCGGTCCGCCACGGTCTCGGCCACGGCGTCGGGCTGCTCGTGGATCTCCTTGAGCATGAAGCTCTCGTAGCCGCCCTTCTCGGCGGTCTCCACGTCCCAGTCGACGTCCTGCACCTCGCGCTCCACCGCCGCCCCGGACGCGTCGAGGAAGCGAATTCCCTCAGGCGTGACGGCCACGATCTCCCCGTCTTCGACCAATTGGATCCTGCGGGTGTCGCCCAGGAAGGCCGGGATGGCGGATGCGATGAAGCTCTCGCCGTCCCCCACGCCCGCCACCAGCGGGCACTCGTGGCGGGCGCCCACCAGCGTGGCGGGCTCGTCGGCGTGCATCGCCACGAACGCGTAGTGCCCGCGCAGCTCGTTGTAGGCCAGGCGCACCGCCTCGACGATGTCGCCGTCATAGAGCGAGGCGATCAGGTGCGCAACCACCTCGGTGTCGGTCTCCGACGTGAAGGTGGCGCCGTTGGCCTGCAGGCGCTGCTTGAGGTCGGTCCAGTTCTCCACGATGCCGTTCATCACCACGTGCACGCGTCCGGACGCGTCGTCGTGGGGGTGGCAGTTCTCCTCGGTCACCCGCCCGTGGGTGGCCCAACGTGTGTGGCCGATGCCGCTGACGGCGGTGCTCGAGGCCCCGTTCATGGCCGCCCTGAGCTTGGACAGGTTGCCCACCGCGCGCACCGAGCCCACCCCGCCGTTCTCGATCAGGGAGAGGCCGGCGGAGTCATAGCCGCGGTACTCGAGCTTCTCGAGCCCGGCGAGCAGGATCTCCTGGCAGGGACGCGACCCGGTGTATCCCACGATTCCGCACATGAAGCAAGTGAGGGTAGACCCTCAAAGGGGGGGCTCCGCCCCCTCTTTGCAACCGCCCGCACCGAGCTCGCGCTTCACGACGTCCACCAGGCGATCCGTGATTGCCCCGCATTCGTCCTCGTCCGGCGCCTCGACCATCACACGCACGACCGGCTCCGTGCCCGAGGACCGCACGAGCACCCGCCCGCGCCCCTCCAGGGCGCGGCCCTCCACCTCGATCGCCTCGTGAACGGCGGGGGCCGAACCCAGGGCCCCGCGGTCAGCCACCCTCACGTTGACCAGCCGTTGCGGGAGCTTGCGCATGGCGTGGCGGTCGGCCAGGTCGCCGTCGCCGAGAGCCTCCAGAGTGAGCAGCGCGGAGGCCAGCCCGTCACCGGAGGGCACGAAGGCAGTGTCGATGATGTGGCCCGACTGCTCCCCGCCCAGAGCCCATCCGCGGCGGACCAGCTCCGCCAGAACGTGGCGGTCCCCCACCGGCGTGACGGCCACGTCCACGCCGGCCTCGCGCATTGCGGTGTGAAAGCCGTAGTTGGTCATCACGGTGACGGCCACGCCGTTCCCGGACAGGCGCCCGGCCCGGCGCAGGTGGAGCGCGGCGAGGGAGAGCAGCTCGTCGCCATCCACGACGGCGCCGAGCCGGTCGACCGCCAGCACCCGGTCGCCGTCCCCGTCGAAGGCGAAGCCGAGCTCGTAGGAGCCCTCGACCACTCGCTCGGCCAACCCCTCCACGTGGGTGGAGCCGCAGCCGTCGTTGATGTTGCGCCCGTCCGGCGCCGCCGCCACCGCATCCACGTCGGCTCCCAGCCGCCGGAAGATCTCAGGCGCCACCCGGTACGTGGCCCCGTTGGCACAGTCGATCAGCAGCCGGCGGCCGGACAGGTCGAGGTCGCGGAAGCGCAGCTCCAGCTCGCGCAGGTAGTCCCCGGAGGTGCCGTGCAGCTCGCGCACCCGGCCGATGTGGGCCGGTTGTGGCTGAGAGGGAGGTTGCAAACGGGGGCCGTGCCCCCCTTTGCCGTCCTCGGACACGATCTGCTCGATCTCGGCCTCGCGGGCGTCGGCGATCTTCATGCCATCCGGGCCGAAGAACTTGATGCCGTTGTCGCGGTAGGGGTTGTGCGAGGCGGAGACCACGGCGGCCAGATCCAAGCCGTGGCGGCGAACGAGCAGGGCCGCCCCGGGCGTGGGCAGCACCCCGCCCAGCAGCGCGTGGCCGCCGCCGGCCGCCACGCCAGCGGCCAGGGAGGCCTCGAGCATCTCGCCGGACTCCCGAGTGTCGCGCACGATCAGCACCTGAGGCGCCGGCGAGCCGTTCCGCTTCGCGCTCGCCGCCGCGGCGCGACCCAGCGCCAGCGCCAGATCGGCACTGAGAAACTCGCCCGCCACCCCGCGAACGCCGTCGGTGCCGAACAGCTTGGTCAAGCGTCTAGCGCTTGGAGAACTGCGGGCGCTTACGGGCCTTCTTGAGACCGGCCTTCTTGCGCTCCTTCACGCGCGGGTCACGCGTGAGGAAGCCGCGGCGCTTGAGCTCGCCGCGGAGAGTCGGGTCGGCCTCAACGAGTGCTCGGGCGATGCCGTGGCGCAGCGCCCCGGCCTGGGAGGAGACACCTCCGCCGTGGATCTTGGCCACCACGTCCATGCGCTCCTCGTGGCCGACCGTCTCCAGGGGACCGCGCGCGGTCCGCTGCAAGGTGGGACGGGGGAAGAACTGGTCGAGTTGCCGGCCGTTCACCGTGTAGACGCCGGTGCCGGGGCGCAGGGTGACCCGGGCCACGGCGCTCTTGCGCTTGCCGGTGGCGCGGTAGCGCGCGTCGGCGGCCAGGTCGAGCACCGAAACCGGCGCGGGCTCGGGCGCCTCGGCCTCCGCCGCGTCGCCGCCGTCGTCGGCCGCCAGCGCCTCCTCGGCGGCCTGGATCTCGGCCGCCGAGCGCTCGCCCATGGAGCCGCGGTCGGCCGCCGCCTCGTCGAGCACCAGGTCGGGCTCGAGATGCGCGCCGGGGATCACCTCTGGCTCGTCGGACTTCGCCGCCTTGCGGCCACGCTTGGGCCGGTCCGCGGGAGTGTCCTCTACGGCCGGGGCCTCCTCGGCAGCGGGAGCTGCGTCGTCAGGAGCGGGAGCCTCCTCCTCAGCAGCCGGAGCCTCCTCCTCAGCAGCCGGAGCCTCCTCCTCAGCAGCCGGAGCCTCCTCCTCAGCAGCCGGAGCCTCCTCCTCAGCCGGAGCCTCCTCCTCAGCCGGAGCCTCGTCCGCAGCGGGAGCCTCCGCAGCAGGAGCTTCATCGGCGGCAGGGGTCTCCTCCTGCTCTTCCGGAACGTCCTCATGGTCCTCGTCGAACATCAAGACTTCGTCTCCATCTTCTCGGGCTGCTGGGCAGCGTGCGGGTGCTCGGGACCGGCGTAGACCTTGAGCTTGCGCAACTGTGCACGCGCCAGGCGGTTGCGGGGAAGCATCCCCTTGACGGCCAGCCGGATGACCTCCTCCGGCTTGCGCTCGAGCATGTCGTTCAGCGTGCGGGTGCGCAGGCCTCCCGGGTA
Organism: uncultured Thermoleophilaceae bacterium; assembly: GCA_963825475.1. GTDB lineage: Bacteria > Actinomycetota > Thermoleophilia > Solirubrobacterales > Thermoleophilaceae > JAAYBF01. The sequence continues at coordinate 71,087 of CAWGTC010000002.1, forward strand.
ACCGGAATGCCGGCGGTAGAGCTTTTCCTGGCGCTTCTTTCCGGTCACGGAGATCTTCTCCGCGTTGATCACGACCACGAAGTCGCCCACGTCACAGTGCGGCGTGTATTCGGGCTTGTGCTTGCCCCGCAGACGGTCGGCGATCTGGGTGGCCAGGCGCCCGAGCGTTTCGCCCGAGGCGTCGACCACGAGCCAGTTGCGCTCGCGGTTTGCGGGAGTGGCGACGAAGGTCTTCATACGTAGAGCGACCGCGCGCCTGGCGCGGTCGGCTGAACAGTGTGGCACAAGGGCAGGGGAAGGCGTCAGCGCGCGGAACCCCGGGGTGAGGAGGTGAGCCCATTGCGGAAAGAGCGCAGCCCGATCGTCGATCGGGCGAGCACCGACGATGCCTTTTTCACCAACGGCCACCCGCGCGGTTATACTGCCCCGCGATCGAAAGCCTGCCGAATCTCCGTGCGTGCCGTCACGTCCGGGGAACGGGGGAACCAATCGGCCGCCGCGTGTGCGGAGGTCGAGGGGGCGAATCTGGCCCAAGCCCATCAGGGCGCCGGCCGTAGCGCTGCTCTTTCAGCGCGAGCCCGTCAGCTAACCCCGTAGGCCGGACGAAAGAGAGGCCAGCAGTGTCGACGAGGAACCCTTCCTCGCCACAAACGCATCCGTGCCGAACCACGACCGGTTTCCGCGTGGCCGCCTTTGCCTGCCTGGCCTTGGCCGGCAGCGCCGGCTTCGGCTCGGGAGCGCTCGCGCAGGGCGGCGCGGAGAGGGGCGACGGCTACGACGGCGGAGCCATGTACGTGGAGCAGCCGGAGATCGCCAAGGTCTCTTGCCTGCGCGCCTGCGCCCCCCGCAAGCGCGTGCAGCAGGGCAGCATCCTGCACATCACCGGCAAGGGCTTCTCGGCCGTCGACGGAGTCACCTTCCACGGCCGCTCGGGCGCAGATGACGACGTAGAGATCGAGGTTCGCTCGGGAAGCGACAGGCGTCTCAGCGCCAAGGTGCCCTTCGGCGCCGCCACCGGACGGATCTCCGTCACCGGGCGCGGCGGCCTCGAGTCCGCGCGCAGCGACGTGATCGGCATCCTTCCCGCGCCCCCACCCGAGCCCAACGCCAAGCTCTCCCCCGTCCCCGGCCCTCGTGTCCGCGGAGCCCCCCGCCTCGAGACCGGCACCAACCGCACCAAGGCCTTCTTCGGCGCCCGTCGCGCGGTCACGTTCTCGTACCGGATCTCCGAGGGCGCCCCCGAGACGGTCACCGTCGAGCTGCTACGCGCCCGCGATGGCGCGGTCGTTCGCACATGGAGGCCCGAGGTGGTAGCCGACAAGGTGCGGAAGGTGGGCTGGAACGGCAAGGCTCGGCGAAAGCCGGCCCCTCCCGGCCGGTACTCCTTCCGCCTCACGGTCGCCGGCGCCGACGGCGTTACCGCCAGCAGCGCTCAGGCGGAGGACTTCGACCGAGACGCGTTCGACCTCTACGACCACGTCTTCCCCGTTCGCGGGCGCCACGACTTCGGGGGCGCCGGGGCCCATTTCGGCTCAGGGCGCTCCGGGCACAGCCACCAGGGACACGATGTGTTCGCCGCCTGCGGGGTCCGGATGGTGGCGGCACGGGGCGGCCACGTGAAGTTCGCCGGCTACCACGGCTCGGCAGGCAACTACATGGTGATCGACGCTGCGGGCACCGGCGTCGACTACGCGTACATGCATCTCCAGAAGCCCACTGCGTTCAGGGAAGGCGACCGGGTGTACACCGGCCAGACCATCGGCGCCGTCGGAGACAGCGGCAACGCCCAGGGCTGCCACCTCCACTACGAGATGTGGGGCGCGCCGGGCTGGTACGACGGTGGCCAGCCGTTCGACCCGTACTCGTCGCTGCGGGCCTGGGACCGCTGGTCCTAGACCAAGGGGCCTGGCCAGGAGCGCAGCCGGAGAACGCTGTTCCGGCGAGCGCCGGAGCTTTCCTCACTCCCATTCGATCGTGCCAGGGGGCTTGCTGGTGATGTCCAACACCACCCGGTTCACCTGCCGGATCTCGTTGATCATCCGGGAGGCGACGCGCTCGAGCAGGTCGTAGGGCAGGCGGGCCCAGTCGGCGGTCATCGCGTCGTCGCTGGTGACCGCGCGGATCACCACCACGTAGCCGTAGGTGCGCTCGTCGCCCTGAACACCGACCGTGCGGAGGTCGCCGGGCAGCACGCAGAAGGACTGCCACAGCTCACGGTACATGCCCGCCTGGCGGATCTCGTCTTGGAGCACGAAGTCGGCGTCGCGGAGGATCTCCAGACGCTCCTTGTTCACCTCGCCGCCCACGATGCGAATGCCAAGGCCGGGCCCCGGGAAGGGCTGGCGCCACACCAGGCGCTCGGGCAGGCCCAGCTCCACGCCCACACGGCGGGCCTCGTCCTTGAACAGCTCGCGCAGGGGCTCGACCAGCTCGAACTCGAGGTCCTCGGGAAGCCCGCCAACGTTGTGATGGGACTTGATCGTGGCCGCGCCCGTGCCGCCACCCGACTCGATCACGTCGGAGTAGAGGGTGCCCTGCACGAGGAACTTCGGGTCGTCGAGCTTGAGCGGCCTCCTCCTCGAACACGCGGATGAACTCCTCGCCGATGATCTTGCGCTTGGCCTCGGGCTCGGTGACCCCCTTCAGCCGCTCGAGGAAGCGATCCTCGGCGTCGACGGCCACCAGCGGGACCTTGAAGGTGTCGCGGAAGGCGGCCACCACCTGGTCGCCCTCGTTCTTGCGCATCAGGCCGTGGTCCACGAACACGCAGGTGAGCTGGTCACCCACCGCGCGGTGCACCAGCAGTGCGGCCACCGACGAGTCGACCCCGCCCGAGAGTCCGCAGATCACCCGGCCGTCGCCCACCTGCTCGCGGATGCGGCGGATCTGCTCCTCGGCGACCGAGGCCGCGTTCCAGGCCATCCCAGCGCCACAGATGTCCTCGAGGAAGCGCTCGAGTATCTGGGTGCCGTAGGGGGTGTGCACGACCTCGGGGTGGAACTGGATTCCGTATAGGCCGCGCTCGACGTCCTCGAAGGCCGCCACGGGCGACTCGGTGGAGGAAGCGAGCGCGGTGGCCCCCGGCGGGGCCTCGAACACGGTGTCGCGGTGGCTCATCCAGCAGGTCTGATCGGCGGGGAGGCCCTCCAACAGCCGGCCATGCTCGGTGACGGTGAGCTGGGAGCGGCCGAACTCCCCGACCTCGGCGCCCTTCACGTTGCCGCCGAGCTGCAGGACCATCGCCTGCATCCCGTAACAGATGCCCAGCACAGGGACGCCGAGCTCGAGCAGCTCCTCGCGGAGCGCAGGAGCTCCGTCCGCGTACACCGAGGCCGGGCCTCCGGAGAGGATCAGCCCCCGCGGGCGGCGCTTGCGCACCTCGTCGAGCGGCACGTGGTGGGGCAGCAGCTCGCTGAACACGCCGCACTCGCGCACACGGCGGGCGATCAGCTGCGAGTACTGGCCCCCGAAGTCGAGCACGAGAACCTCATCGTTGGTCTGCGCAGCCGCCGGAGGCCCCTGCGGCACCGAGACGGTGCGCGCGGCCTCCTGGCGCTCGATCACCGGCGCCCCGTCTTGTCCTCGGTCGCTCGCGTGCGCAGCACGCGTCGCTTCCTGCGTCCACGCGAGGCTTGGTGCTCGAGCGCCAGGCCGCTCACTCCACGAGGGCGGGATCCGCGGACGGGGCGGAGCCGTTGGTGACGCCGTCCGAGGCCGGGGCGGCCCTGGCCGCCGACTGGGCGCCCATGCCGATCGCCTGGTCGCGCTGGAGCTGCTTGCCCTCGGTCTGAAGCGAAGGAGCCACCATCACCTCGGCGCGATGGAAGGACGGGATGTCTTCGTATCCGCAGGTGGCCATGGAGGTCCGAAGGCTGCCCATCAGGTTGAAGGTGCCGTCGTTCTCGTGAGCGGGACCGAGCAGGATCTGCTCGAGCGAGCCGTTCTGGGTCGTCTTGACCCGGGCGCCCCTCGGCAGGTCGGGATGGAAAGTGGCCATGCCCCAGTGGTAGCCGTGGCCGGGCGCCTCGTAGGCGCGAGCCAGGGGCGAGCCGATCATCACGGCGTCGGAGCCGCAGGCGAAGGCCTTGGAGATGTCGCCGCCGTTGCGCATGCCACCGTCCGCGATCACCTTCACGTACTCGCCCGTCTCGAGCATGTTCTGCGAGCGGGCAGCGGCGACGTCGGCGATGGCGGTGGCCTGCGGCACACCGATCCCCAGCACGCCGCGCGTGGTGCACGCGGCACCCGGGCCGACGCCCACCAGCACGGCGACGGCACCGGTGCGCATGAGATGCAGGCCCGTGGAGTAGGAGGCACAGCCGCCCACCACGACCGGGACGGGCACCTCGCGGATGAACTCCTTGAGGTTGAGCGGAGGCCGCGACTCGTCGGTCGAAACGTGCTCGGCGGAGATCACGGTGCCCTGGATCACGAGGATGTCGAGGCCGGCCTCGAGCGCCGCCTCGTAGTGCGTGCGCACGCGCTGCGGGGTGAGAGAGGCGGCGCAGACCACCCCCTGGTCCTTGATCTCACGGATGCGCTGCACCATCAGGTCGGTGTCCAGCGGCGCGGAGTAGACGCGCTGCATCTCGGCTGTGGCCTCGTCGGTCTCGAAGCCGGCGATCCGCTCGAGCTGCTCTTCGGCGTCCTCGTAGCGGGAGAAGATGCCTTCGAGGTTGAGGACCGCGAGACCGCCGAGCTTGCCGATCACGCCGGCGGTGCGCGGCGAGACGGCGCCGTCCATCGCCGAACCGAGCAGCGGCAGCTCGAATCGGTAGGGCCCGAGCGTCCACGTGATGTCGATGTCGTCGGGGTCGCGGGTACGGCGCGAGGGGACGATCGCGATGTCATCGAAGCCATACGCGCGACGGCCCTTCTTTCCCCTACCGATCTCTACTTCCATGGCGGCAACCTTAGGTTCGGCGGCGGACGAACGACTAAGTTAGCAAGGGCGCTTCGAGCCCTCGGCAGCTAGGAAGCCACGGTGCCCGGGTCGAGCGCGGGGGCGCCTTCGACGTCGAGCTGCACCTCGCCCAACAGCCGGTCCACCTCGCGCGGATCCACGACTCCGGCGCCGAAGTGCTGAGTGGACTCGGCCCCGCAAGCCACGGCGAAGCGCAGGCAGTCGAGGTCCTCCCTGCCGCTGTAACGGGCGGCCACGTAGCCGGCCAGGAACGCGTCGCCCGAGCCGACCGACGAGACCGGCTCGAGGGGCTCGAGCGTGGCCCTGCAGAGCTGGCGAGGGCGAGCGGCGTCACCGTCTCCCCCGACGAGCGCGAGGCAGCCGTCCGCGCGGGTCATGAGCGCCTCGCGGGCGCCCAGCTCGACCATCTCCCGCACGGCCGTGCGGCGGTCGTCCTCGTCGGCGAACTCGTGGCCCACGAGTTCCTCGGCCTCCAGCTCGTTGGGGCTGAGGATGCTGGGACCGGCGCGGGTGGCAAGGCGCAGCGGCTCGCCCTCGGAGTCGAGCACGGTGAGCACGCCGATCCTGTGAAGCTCGGAGACGAGTCGTGCGTAGAGGCCGGGATCGAGCCCGCGGGGGAGGCTGCCGGAGAACACGCATACGGCCGCGCCCTTGGCGAGGTACAGCAGCTTGTCCACGAACAGCTCGAGCTCGGCCTCGGACACCGCCGGCCCGCGCTCGTTGATCTCGGTCTGCTCCCCGGAGGTGGGATCGACGACCGCGGTGGACATGCGCGACTCCTCGTGTATACGAACGAAGTCGTTGAGGATCGCCTCGTCGGTGAGCTGCTCGATTATCCGGGTCCCGGTCGGGCCTCCGGCCAGCCCGGTGGCGATCACCGGCTGCCCGAGCGCCTTGAGCGCTCTCGCCACGTTCACGCCCTTGCCGCCGGCCATCGAGGTCTGCTCCACGGCGCGGTGGCGGCGCCCCAGGCGGAAGTTGGGCACGGCGAGCGTCTTGTCGATCGCCGCGTTGAGGGTGACGGTGATGATCATCGCCGTCGGAGGCTAGTGCACGTGGTGCACGACTTCACCACGGCTCGGGCGGAACCTCGGCGGACTTCCGGGCTCGCCGCTTGGCCGCACGTTCGGCATCCCGCCGACGCCGGGTCCTGGCCCGCGCGGCCAGTACGACCGCGCCCCCGCCCCCGCCCAGCGCCAGCAGGAGCACCACGATTCCCAGCTCGTCGGCGATCACGCGCAACGGGCCCGCGCCGGGGACCTCGGCGGCGGTCACCAGCTCCACCCGGCGCACCACGCGGCCGTCGCGCAGCACCTGGATGCTGCCCACCGGCTCGCCGGCGGCCAGCTCTCCCTCGACCTCGTCGGGGGCGTCGACCTTGGTGGTCACCTTCTGACCCCGGCGCGTGACCAGAAGGAGATCCTGGGCCGGCACCAGCTTGGCCTTCTCGTCGCGATGCTCGACGTCGGCCGTGGCCAGCGGAGTGTCGGCGTCGAGGGCCTTCACCCGCCGGAACTGGGCCAGTCCGTACCGCAGCAGCGCGAGGGTGTCCGCGTCGCGCGCCGCCTCGCTGGGCTCCCCGAGCACCACGCTGATCACCTCCGAGCCGAGCCGGCCCCCGGCGGCGCCCACCAGCACGTACCCGGCGGTGTTCGTGTGGCCCGTCTTGACCCCGTCGACGAAGTCGTAGGCCGCGATCAGGTTGTTGCGGTTGGCGACGACCCGGGCGCGGTCGCCCGATTCCAGCTCGGCGGTGGGCAGGTCGACGGTGCGGGCAAAGCGCCGGTTGGTGAGCAGCCGGCGGGTGAGGGCGGCGAGGTCGCGCGCCGTCGAGTAGTTGGCCGGATCGTCGAGCCCGATCGGGTTGGCGTAGCTGGTGTCGTCGAGGCCCAGCTCCCCCGCGCGGGCGTTCATTGCCTCGACGAAGGCCGCGCGGGAGCCCGACACGCCTGCCGCCAGAGTCGCCGCGGCATCGTTGGCGCTCTCCAGCAGCAGCGCCTCCAGGAGGTCGTCCACGCGCATGCGCTCGCCCGGCCGCAGGTCGATCTTCGACTCGATGGGCAGCGCGTTGTAGGGAGCCGCCCGGAACACGTCGCTTGGCTCGGCCTCCTCGAGCGTGAGGAGCGCGGTCATCAGCTTGGTGGTGCTGGCGATCGAGCGTCGCTCGTCGGGGTCCTTCTGGAGGATCACCGCGCCGTCGCGGGCGTCGATGAGAATCGCGGCGGCCGCTCCAGCGAGATCAGGCCTGTCTTGGGCCGCGGCCGAGCCAGGAGCGAGGACAGCGACGGCGAGCGTCGCCACGATCGCCGCGTAACGGCCGGGGCTCACTCGCGGAGCTTGATCGTCTGGCCGATCACGAGCGCCTGGGGATCGACTTCCGGGTTGAGCTCCTGCAGGGCTTCGACCGGAACGCCGGTCTTGTCGGCGATCAGATCGAGATTGTCGCCGGCCTTCACCGTGTACATCCGCCGACGTGGCTGCTCGGCCTCCTCGGGAGAGGTTTCCGTGGCCGTCTCGCCGGTGGTGGCCTCGGTCGAGTCGATGCCGCCGTTCCCCCCGTCGTCATCGTTTCCCGCTTCGGACCCGCCGAGCACGAGCAGCAGCGCTACAGCGAACGCAACCAGCGCGATTGGCGCGAGCAGGCGTGCGGGGCTTCGTCGTTTCTTTTCGGGCATCGGATTGAGAGCGACGCGAAGGATTCGGCATCTCTGCCAAATCCTTCAGGGCCGAGAATAGGGCGGCCACTACACATTCCACGTAACTGTGCGTAGCTCCTGCGCGGCGGTCTCGGCCGCAAGAGCGGGATCACCGCCCCGCTCGCGGTACGCACCCACGATCGAGCGCGACGCCGCGACCAGTCCGGCGGCGGGATGGGGGCCGAATGCCGGGCCCAGGCCGTCCGCGCTTCCACCCTGCGCGCCCACCCCCGGCAGCAGGAAGATGGCGCGCGGCATCAACTCGCGCAGGCGGCCAAGCCGATCCGGGCGGGTGGCTCCGGTGACCGCTCCCACCAGCGAGAGCCCACACTCGCCCGTGTGGGCGGCACCCACTTCGTCCACCAGCCCGGCGAGCCGCTCGTACAGCGGCGCACCGCCGGCGTCGAGGTCCTGCAGGTCCGACGCGCCGGGATTGGAGGTGTTGACCAGCAGGAAACAGCCCGCGTGGGCCGCGCGAGCGCCCTCGACCAGCGGCTCGAGCGAGTCCCGCCCCAGCAGCGGATTGGCGGTGAACGAGTCCGCCCCGAAGCCGGCCACGTCACCGAACGGCGTGGGGGTCGAGCCCACCAAGGCCTGCGCGTACGCGCTCGCGGTGACCGGGACATCGCCGCGCTTGGCGTCGGCGATCACCAAGAGCCCGGCGGCGCGAGCGCCATCGCGCACCACCTCGAGCGCACGCCACCCGCGAGCCCCGAGCCGCTCGAAGCACGCGAACTGGAGCTTGACGGCAACGCACGCGGGCCCCGCCGCCTCGATGGCGGCGAGGCAGTGCCGCTCGATTGCGCCGCCGGCGAGCTCCCGGGCCTCGCGAGAGTCCTCTGCGCGGCCGCGCTGCTCTCCCAGCGCGGCCGGCCACAGAGCGCCCGGATCCGGATCGAGGCCGAGCACAACCCGGCTGCGACGCTCCTCTACGAGCGCTGCGAGCCGGTCCGCAAAATGAGCGGCGGCGCTAACCGCCCTTTACGGCCTTCTTGAGCGCCGAGCCTGCCGAGAAGCGCGGGACCCGGCTCGCGGCGATCTGAATCCGCTCGCCGGTCTGCGGGTTCACTCCCTGGCGCGCTCCGCGATCGGCGACGGAGAACTTGCCGAAGCCGGTGAAGGCGACCTCCCCGCCACGCTTGAGGGTGCCCTCGATGACCGTGAGGACCGCGTCCACGGCCTCGCCGGCGTCGCCCTTGGACAGACCGGACTCAGCAGCCACCTGATCGACGAATTCGGACTTCGTCATTCTCTCCTCCTTCAACGGGGATCTGACAATTCCGGCGAACCTAACAACGGATGCGGACGACCCCGCATTCCAAGCGGGTTTCTGGCTCTACGACCCCGCTATTTGCACACCTTTCGCGAGCCTCCACCGGGGCCTGAAAGCCGCTCAGGAACCGGACATGGCCATCTCGCCGATGAGCAACGGCACGGCGCTGACGCTGCCTGCGAGAGGGACCCAGCGGCTCTCGGAGCCGACGGCGAGCACGTCGCGAAGCATCCCGACGAGGTCTCCGGCGATCGTGATCTCCCGCACCGGCCTGCCCAGCTCGCCGCCCTCGATCAGGCGGCCGGAGGCACCCACCGAGAACGTGCCCGACACCGGGTTCACGCCCGAGTGCAGCCCGGCGACGTCGGTCACGTAGAGCCCCTCGCCGGCCTGTGCGAACAGGTCGGCGAGGCTGGCGTCGCCCGGTTGGACCAGGAGGTTGGTGGTGCCCACCGACGGGGCCGACCGGTAGCCGCGGTTGGCGTTGGCTGTGGTCTCGCGCTCGTCCTTGCGAGCAGTGCGGCTGTCGTAGAGGAAGCCGGCGACCCGGCCGTCCTCGATCAGCGGCGTACGCCGGGTAGGCGAGCCCTCGCCGTCGTACGGCGCGGACGCGGGACCATCGGGGTGGCGCCCGTCGTCGACGAGCACGAACGAGGGCTCGGCCACCGAGTGACCCTGGCGACCGGCGAACAGCGAACGGCCGCGCTGCACCGCGTCTGCGGAGAGCATCGCGCCGACGAAGCCGGCGAACGAGGCCGCCACGAAGGCGTCGAGCACCACAGGGCAGCGCTTGCCTTGCGGCCGGCGCGCCCCCGCGAGCGACAGGGCGCGCTCCGCGGCCTCCACGCCGATCTCCTCGGCGTCCAGGGAGCCGGGGTCGCGGGCCAGCCCCACTCCGAGCCCGGTCATCAGATCCTCCCCCTCACCCGCGAAGGCGGAGGCGTACGCCCACGCCTGAGTAGCGGCGTACGAGGCCGAGAACCCACGTGAGTTGGCGATTGCCGCCGTGCCCTCGGAGTCCGAGTAGACGGCGTTCTCCACCTGGGTGACCCCGGGCCGCGAGCGAGCGGCGCGCTCCACGGCCAGCGCCAGCTCCACCTTGCGCTCGGTCGAGAACCCGGCCATGGCGGGGGACTCGAGCCCCTGCACCGGCGTGGTGCCGAACGCCTCGGGCAGCCCGGAATACTCGTCGGGATCGGTCACGGCGGCCACCGCGGCTGCCGTCGACGCGATCGAGCGCAGCCCTTCGGAGCCGAGGTCGGTGCCGTAGGCGTAGCCCACCCGGCCGTCGACGAACGCGCGGATCCCGATGCCCCGCCCGCCGGCGTCGCTGAGGCTCTCTACCGCGCCGTCGTAGACCCGGATCTGCCGGCTGGTGGTGTCCTCGCACCAGGCTTCGGCCTCCCCAGCGCCGGCGGCCAGCGCAGCTTCGACGCCGGATAACGCGAGCGCCTCGAGGTCGGTGCTCATCCCGTTCCGCCCACCGTGAGCGCGGCGAGGCGAACGTGCGGCTGGCCCACCCCGGCCGGCACCGTCTGCCCGCCCTTGCCGCAGTAGCCGGTGGCGATGCTCAGGTCGCCGGCGATGCCGTCGACGGCGCGCAGGGCCTCCAGCCCGTTGCCCACCAGCGTCGCGCCGCGCACGGGTGCCGTCACCTTGCCGTCTTCGATCAGGTACCCCTCGGACACTCCGAACACGAAGTCTCCGGTGGCGGGCTCCACCTGGCCGCCGCCGAACGACACCGCGTAGAGGCCGCGCCGCACCCCGGCAATGAGCTCCTCGGGCGTGGCCTGGCCGGGCGCGAAGTAGGTGTTGGTCATCCGCGGGACCGGCAGGTGGCGAAAGGACTGGCGCCGGCCGTTGCCAGTGGACTCCACCCCGTCGGCGCGAGCGCGCACCAGGTCGTAGAGGTAGGAGGTGAGGTGGCCGTCCTCGATCACCGTGGTGCGCCGGGTCGGAGTGCCCTCGTCGTCGATGCCGTCGCTGCCCCACTCGCCCGTTCGGCGGCCGTCGTCGTACGCGGTCACCGAGGCATCGGCCAGCTGCTGACCGAGCTTGCCCGCATAGACGCTCGCCCGCTTGTGCACGGCGTCGGCCTCCAGCCCGTGGCCCACCGCCTCGTGCAGCAGGACGCCTCCGAAGCCGTTCCCGACCACGACGGGCAGCCGGCCCGAGGGAGCGTCGACCGCGTCGAGCAGTGTCAGCGCCTTGCGCGCCGCCGACTCGCCCACGGCGCCCGGGTCGCTCGCGAACAACTCGAATCCCGCGTGGCCCCCGCGGGTGTCGGTGCCCGTCTCCACGTGGGGCCCACCGTCTCCGTCGCGCTTCGCCACCACCTGCGCCGAGAGCCGCACCCGCGTGCGGTCGTCGGAGGCCGCCACGCCGTCGGAGTTGAAGACCTCGACAAGCCGCCGCTCTTCGTTGTAGCCGGCCGACACCTGTGTCACCTCGCCGCCCGCCGCACGGGCGCGCTCGTTGCACTCGCGCAGTAGCTCCGCCTTGCGCACCGCCTCCACGCGTTCGGGGCGCTCCGCCACAGGGTGGCCGTCGGCGGACCGGACGGCTCCCAGCGCCTGCGGTCGGCTTTCCTCGCCCCGCCCGGCCTGCGCCACCGAGTCGGCCACTGCCAGCAGCGAAGCCTCGTCGATGGCGTCCACGTGACCGAAGTAGCTCGCCTCGCCCCGCACGACCCTCACCGAGGCGCCGCGCTCGGCACCTGCACGCGTGCCCTCGACGCGGCCGTCGTCGAGGGTCACCGTGAAGCCGCGCCTGTCCTCGGCGTAGAGCTCCCCGAAGTCGCCCCCGCGCATGAGCGCCCGCGCGATCACGCGGTCTGCCAGCTCGGGGGCGACCAGGCTCAGGTCTGCTCCCCGGCCTTGCGCGCCGCGCGCGCGGCCCTCCGGGCCGCGGCGTCGCCTCGCGGCCGCGGGCGGTCGGCCTCGTCGACCACGACGATCATCCGCTCCGCCAGCTCGAGGATCTGGTCGTGGCCCTTCGCCCCGGGAGCGAGCACCCGCGGATCGCCGGGCCGCCGGTAGAGCAGCACGCGTGGCTCGCGGTCACGCTGCCGGCGGCGCACGGCCGCCGCCACGCCCTCCGCGACGGCGGTCGCACGACCGAGCGGGCCCTTGGCCGGCTCCCTCACTCCGAGTCCTCGAGCGCGACCAGCGTCTGCCGCATGTCGTAGAGAACCAGCGCGGGCAGAGCAACCCGGCGGGCCACGCACGCGAGGGTGTAGCGGGCGTTGCGCACCGCGAAGACTGCGCCGTCGTGGGTCTGCGCCTCGAGGTGCTCCGTCGGCTCCCCGGCCGCATCCGCGGCGGCCACCAAGTCGTGGGCAAGCCCGGCCAGCTGTCGCGCCCGGGGGCGGTCGGTGCCGCCCGCGGCTACGAGACCGCCCGCCGGGTCCACCAGCACCGCGGCGCGCACGTCCGCCGACATCTCCACCAAGCGCCCCGCCGCCTCGGAGGGCGGCGTGAGCGTCGCGCTCACGGCGTACCCGGAGCGGCGGATGGGCGCCTGCCGGCCATCGCAGTCAGAATAGCGCCGTGCCTCTGCCCCGAATCTCGTGGATGGTGACGGTCGGGATCTGCCTCATCGCCGCCCTCCTGGTGCTTCTGCAGGGCTATCAGGGCTACGCGGGGGTGCTGCTGGCGGTGGCCGCGGCGGCAGCCGTCAACCTCCGTTAGAGATCCTTCTCATGAGGGGGGCTCTCGGGCTCGAGGTGGATGAGGATGTCGGCGTCGCGGAGGCGCAGAGCGATGGCTCCCTGCAGCTTGTGGGTTATCTCATGGGCGCGCCTGAGGGAGGTGCCCTCGGTGAACTGCACGTGCAGGTCCACGTAGCGCCGGCTGCCGGCCCGGCGGGCGCGGAGCTTGTGGTAGCCGGCCACCTCGGGCGTGGCATGCTCGGCCAGGGTCTCGCGCACGGCGTTGAGCTCGTCCTCGGGCAGCACCTCGTCGACGAGCACCCGGGAGGAACGCGCCAGGATCCGCACTCCGGCGAATACGATCGCCACCGCCACCACCAGCGCCGTGACCGGGTCGAGGATCTCCAGTCCGGTGACCTCCACCGTGACGAGAGCCACCAGCACCCCTGCCGAGGTGACGGCGTCGGTGCGCAGGTGTGCGGCGTCGCCTTCCAGCGCGGGCGAGTCGCTGAGCCGCGCCTGCCGGTAGAGGTAGGTGGAGACCACGAGGTTTGCCACGGCCGAGAACCCGATCACCGCGATGCCTATGCCGATGGAGTGCACCTCGGGCGGGTCCACCAGCCGCCGAGTCGACTCGAACACGATGATCCCTGCGCCCACCAGGATCAGCATCCCCTCGATGGCCGCCGACAGGTTCTCGATCTTGGCGTGCCCGTAGGGGTGGTCCTCGTCTGCCGGCTCGTCGGCCTTGCGCACCGAGAAGTAGGCGATGATCGAGGCCATCAGGTCGATGCTCGAGTGCACGGCCTCGGTGATGATCGCCACCGACCCGGTGATCGCTCCCGCCGCCAGCTTGAGCGCGATCAGCAGCGAGTTCGAGACGATGGAGACACCCGCCGCGCGGGTCTTGCGCGGCACCTGGGCGGCGGGGCCGATCGCCCGCGAGGGGCCGATCATCACGAACCCTCCCCGGGGGGTTGCAAAGGGGGGCGGTGCCCCCCTTTGACGCCATCGGGTTGCAAACGGGGGCGGTGCCCCCCTTTGACGCCATCGGGTTGCAAAGGGGGGCGGTGCCCCCCTTTGTTCTCCATCCGGCCGAGCACTGCTCGCGCCGCCCGGCCGCGATGGCTGATGGCGTCCTTCTCCTCCACCGACAGCTCGGCCATGGTGCGACCGTCGTCGTAGTCGGCGGGCACGAAGGCGGGGTCATAGCCGAAGCCGCCCGCGCCTCGGGGCTCATGGGTCAGGGATCCCTCACAGCGCCCTTCGACCGCGAGCTCGCCGCCGTCCGGCCACACGACCACCAGCGCCGCCACGTAGGCCGCGCGCGTGTCGCCGTTCGCGGGGACCTCGCGGAGGAGCTTGGCGAGGTTCTCCTCGTCACGAGCGCCCTCGCCCGCATAGCGAGCGGAGCAGATGCCGGGCGCGCCGCCGAGGGCGGCCGCCTCGATTCCCGAGTCGTCGGCCAGAGCCGCCTCGCCGGTTGCCGCCGCTGCCGCGCGCGCCTTGCCAAGCGCGTTCTCAGTGAACGTGGTGCCCGTCTCGGGAGGCAGGGTCACGTCGTCGGGCAGCGGGATCAGCTCGTGCGGGGCCATCAGCGCGGTGAGCTCGCGCAGCTTGTGCGCGTTGCGTGAGGCGAGCACGAGCCGCATGGCTAGTGGGCCACTGGATCTAGGTCGTTGACGCAGACGGGGCGACCGCGGCGCGCTGAAACCCGCGCAGCCGCTCGATCCCGGCGGCCGCAAGCTCGAGCAGCTCGTCGAGCGAGGTCCGCGAAAGCGGTGTCCGCTCGCCCGTGGCCTGCACCTCCACGAGGCCGTCGTCGCCGGTCATCACGACGTTCATGTCCACTTCGGCCGTCGAGTCCTCGGGATAGTCGAGGTCGAGCAGGGCCTCGCCCTCGACCATGCCGCAGGAGATCGCCGCCACCGTCTGTGTGAGAGGAAGGGTCTCCAGGAGCCCCTCGGCGATCAGGCCCTGGAGCGCCAGCTCGAGGGCCACGTAGCCGCCCGTGATGGACGCGCAGCGGGTGCCGCCGTCTGCCTCCAGCACATCGCAGTCGATCCACACCGTGCGCTCGCCCAGCCGCTCGAAGTCAACGACTCCCCGGAGAGCGCGGCCGATCAGCCGCTGGATCTCCACCGTGCGTCCATCCGGGCGGCCCTTCGACACGTCGCGCTGCTTGCGCTGGCCGGTCGAGGCCGGGAGCATCCCGTACTCCGCCGTGACCCACCCGCGGCCCTTCCCGCGCATCCAGCGCGGGACATCCTCCTCCACCGAGGCGGTGCAGATCACGCGTGTGCCGCCCATCTCGATCAAGGTGGAGCCGCTGGCCGAGCTCATGAAACCCGGCTGGAAACGGACCTCGCGCAGATCGCCGGGACCCCGGCCGTCGCGCCTCACGCCGCCGCCTCGGCACCCGCGGGGGCAAGAGGAGCGGGCCGGGCCACCTGCACGTGTCCCACCTTGGCGATCGGCAGCTGCAGGAAGCGGGTGCCGAGGCGCCGGAACTCCTCGGGATCGCCCGAGGCGAGGAAGGCGTACTGGCCACGGCGATGGGACGCCGCCGCCAGGCCGGCGCCGGCCAGCTCGCGCTCGACCTCGGCGGCGATCGCCTCGCCCGAGGTCACGATCTCCACACCGCGCCCCAGCGTCCGTTGGAGCACCGGGCGCACGAGCGGGTAGTGCGTACAACCCAGGATCACCGTGTCGACGTCCGCTTCACGCAGTGGCTCACAGGCGCGCTCGACGCAAGCCACGGTGCGCTCATCGACCTCGCCACCGGCCTGGATCAGCGGCGCCAGGTCGGGCGCGGCCACTGCATGCAGGTGTGCCCGTCCGGCGGAGGCCTGCGCCAGCGCGCGGTCGTAGGCCCCGCTGGCCACCGTGGCCGGGGTCGCGATCAGGCCGACACGGCCGTTGCGCGTGGCCGCCGCGGCCAGCCGCGATTCGGGCGCCACCACGCCAACCACGGCAATCCGGCCGTCCAGGCGTTCGCGGAGGGCCGGCAACGCCGCCGCGGTGGCGGAGTTGCAGGCCACCACCAGTAGCTTGGCGCCCCGCTCCAGGAGGATGTCCGAGAGCTCGAGCGCGAAGCTCAGGAGCTGCTCGGCGGGGCGCAGGCCGTACGGGAAACGAGCGGTGTCGCCGAGGTAGAGAAAGTCCTCGTGGGGCAGCGACACGAGGCATTCGTGCAGCACCGTGAGGCCGCCGACGCCGGAATCGAAGACGGCGACGGGCAGCTCGCTCTGGGGGATCCGCATCCGAGTGATGGTCGCAGGCCGGGCGGCCGGGGCGCCCGGCCGGCCGCCTTCAGCGCTGTCGGCGGTGCCGACAACGCTTGGCCCTCAGAACTTGACCCTGCGCACCGCCTCCTTGATCTTGCCGATGATCGCGTCCCCCAGCTCCTTGCCGTCGTCGGAGCGGAAGCCCTTCATGGCCGCCACCACCCCGGCCATCACGAGAGCCACGAGCAGGATCAGGGCGACGTACTCCACGGTCCCTTGTCCGGCCTCGCGCCGCAACGCCCTCACCGCCCGGTGCGACGTGGCGTGGACGAGTCCCATCAAGCGATACATCTCCGGCCTCCCTGGTCGATCGGTGTGAGAGGCGATCGTCCGGGGAGGAGGCGCACGCCTCCAGACGCGCGCGTCACGGATCGGGCACAGCTCTGTGACAAAGGGGGGTGCTGCCAAGATGGCGCCTCATGTGCGGAATCGGCGCCCTGCTCGACCCGGCCGGCACGGCGCCCTCGGATGCGGGCGCGCGGATGACCGCTGCCCTCCACCACCGCGGCCCCGACGGCGACGGCGTGCGCCGGCTTGGTCCGGCCACCCTCGCCCACACCCGCCTGGCGATCATCGACGTGGCAGGGGGCGACCAGCCGCTGGACTCCGAGGACGGAGCGGTCACCGCGATCGTGAACGGCGAGATCTACAACCACCGAGAGCTGCGCTCAGAGCTCGAGGCCGCGGGGCACCGGTTCGCCACCCACTCCGACTCCGAGGTCGTGGTCCACGGCTACGAGGAGCACGGCACCGACGTGGTGCGACATCTCAACGGCATCTTCGGCTTCGCGCTCTGGGATTCCCGCGCGAAGCGCCTCGTGGCCGCCCGGGATCCCTTCGGAGTCAAGCCCCTCTACTGGTGCAGCGACGGGCGGCGGGTCGCCCTGGCCTCGGAGGTCGGCGCGCTGCTGGCGGCCGGCCTGGTCGATCCGCGCGTGGACCGGGTGGCGCTCGACCACTACCTGGCGTGCCGCTTCGTGCCGGCGCCGAGAACGCTGTTCGCGGGGGTCTCGAAGCTCGCGCCCGCCTCCATCCTGATCGCCGAGGAGGGCGGCTCGGTGCGTGTCGAGAGCTACCGAGGGGCGCCGGGCCGGCCGCTCGCGGGCCTGGCCGGCGAGGAGCTGGCCGGCGAGCTCGCGGAGCGGTTCACGGACGCCGTGGAGCGCCAGATGATGTCCGACGTCCCCTATGGCGCCTTCCTCAGCGGCGGGGTCGACTCCGCGGCCATCGCCGCGGCCATGGCGCGGCGCTCCGAGCAGCCACCGTCCACCTTCACCATCGGCTTCCCCGGTCACGGCAGCGTGCTCGACGAGCGCGAGTACGCACGGGAGTCGGCCCGGGTGATCGGCACGAGCCACCACGACACCGCGATGGAGCAGGCCGACTTCCTGGACGAGCTGGCACGCAGCGTGGTCAGGCTCGAAGAGCCGTGCGGAATCCCCTCGGCGCCCGCGCTGATGCAGCTCGCGCGGTTCACGGCCAGCTCCGTGAAGGTGGTGCTGTCGGGCCAGGGCGCCGACGAGCCACACGGCGGATACGGCCACCATCAGGCCGCGGCGGTGCTCGGGGCGGCGGGCCGCCTTGGCCCCCTCGCGCGCCCGCTCGCGACCGCGGCGCGGCTGATGGGCGCCAACGAGCGGGCACGCCGTGCCGCGCGGCTGCTCGGGCCGATGAGCGACGCCGAGCGCCTCGTGCGCCTCGTGGAGATCACGGGTGAAGACCTGCGGGCGGCGCTGGTATCCAGCCGGGGGGAGGAGGCCGCAGACGAGCGGCGCGTGCTGGCGGCCGACGTGCTTGGCGACGTCGGTGACCGCGGACTGCTCGAGCAGGCGCTCTACCTCGACACCCGCTTCGTCCTGCCGGACCGTCTGCTGATCTGCGCCGACAAGATGACCATGTCGGCGAGCCTGGAACAGCGGGTGCCGTTCCTGGACATCGAGCTGATGCGCTTCGTCGAGCGGATTCCCGTTCGCGAGCGCGTACGCCCGCGGCAGGGCAAGCGACTGCACCGCAAGGCGATGGCTCGCCTCCTCGAGCCCGAGCTCGCCAACCGGCCCCGGCACGGCTTCTCAACGCCTTACGACTCCTGGCTGAGGGAATCGCTCGGAGAGGAGGTGGAGCGCCGCTACTCGCGCGGTTCGCCGCTCGGCGAGATGGTGGACCCGGCCACCGTCAGCCGGCTCGTGGGCGCACACCGCTCCGGGCGGGCCGACCACAAGAGCATCCTGTTCTGCCTGCTCGAGCTGTCCGAGTGGCACCGGAGCCTTCGTCGAGGGTGAAGTGCGCGTGGCGGCCGGCGCATGAAGAAGGTTCTCTACGTGCACAGCCGCAAGGCGAGCTTCGTGGCGATCGACCGCGCGATTCTCGCGGAGGAGTACGAGGTCGAAGACCTGTACCAGCCGGGACGCGTGCCCAACCCGCTGAAGATCGTGCCGGCCGTGATGCGCGCCGACCTCGTCTTCGGGTGGTTCGCCTCCTGGCACACGTTTCTCCCGGTCACGCTCGCGTGGCTGACGCGCAAGCCCTCGGTGCAGATCATCGGTGGCTTCGACACGGCCAACATGCCCGACATCGGCTACGGCTACCAGCAGGGCGGCCTGCGCCGCTGGGCCAGCCGCTGGATCATGCGCCGAGCGAGCCGGCTGATCACCAACTCCGACTACAGCCGCACCGAGATCGCCGCTAACACCCCGATCCGTCCGGAACGGGTGACCGTGGTCCACCACGGAGTGCCCGACCCCTTCGGCCCGCTTGACGCCGTGAACGAGCGGGAGCCCCTGGCGATCACCGTGGGCCACCTCGTGAAGACGACTCTGATGCAGAAGGGCCACCAGCCGTTCGTGGAGGCGGCCCGCCACCTGCCCGACGTGCGCTTCGTGTTCGTCGGCAAGGCCCACGACGACGCCATCGAGCACCTGCGAGGCCTGGCCGCCCCCAATGTCGAGTTCACGGGCTGGCTCTCCGACACCGACCTCGAGGCGATCTACCGCCGCGCGTCCGTGTACGTGCAAGCCTCTCGCCACGAAGGTTTCGGCCTGGCGGTGGCCGAGGCGATGCTCGCGGGCTGCGTGCCCGTGGTGATGAACGTGACCGCGATGCCCGAGGTGGTGGACGATGCAGGGATCCTGCTCGAGTCCCAGGATCCCGAGGCGGTCGCCGCCGGGGTCGCTCGAGCCCTCGAACTCGGTTCTGAGGCGCACGAGCGCGCCCGGCGCCGGATCATCGATGCGTTTCCGATGGAGGGCAGGCGGGAGGGCATCCTCCGGGTGGTCCGCGAGGCCCTCTCCGGCACCGGGTTCACGCCAGGACCGTCTATATAGTCGCGCCTGCCGGGGAGCGCAGCGAACCTCGCGACCGTGCCTGATCGTGCCTGACCCCGCCGAGACCACAGCCCTGCCGACGCAGCGCCCCCGGGCTCGCGAGCGCGGCCGGATGCGACGCCGACTGCGCGAGCAGAAGCGCATGCGCGAGGCGCTGTTGCTCGACCTGGGCGCGCTCGTGTACGAGCTGCACCGCCACGGCCGCCGCGAGCCCGAGCTGCTGCAGGCCAAAGCCGCGGAGCTGACCGCTGTCGACCAGGAGGTGCGCGGCCTTGCCGAGGCCCTCGACGCCGGCGACAGCGCGCTCGCCCTGGTGGCCACGGGAATCGCGGGCAGCTGCGAGAACTGCGGATCCCTCCTGTCCACGGACGCGCGCTACTGCGGCGCCTGCGGGGCCCCAGCGGTCCCTGCCATCGGCGGCCCTGCGCCCGCTCCGGCCGGCCCGGCGCTCGGCGAGCCGGCGGCGCCGGAGCCGTCCGAGGCGGCGTGGCCGGAGCCGCAGCCGGAGCCAGAGCCCGAGCCAGAGCCAGCGGCCTACTCGCCGGAGCCGGAGCCGGGCTGGGCGCCCGCGCCGGAGCCCGAGCCCGAGCCCGAGCCCGAGCCCCGCAAGCCCGAGCCGGAGCCGTACGCCGACGAGGACGACGATTCCTACATCGACGAGGACGAGCCGATCGCACCCTGGCTGGCGGAGAGGGAAAGCTCGGATGGGTGACGCGCCCGCCGAGCCGTCGCGGTCACAGACGGCCTGCCCGACCTGCGGGGCGCCGGCCGAACGGGGCCAGCTGGTGTGCCTGGAGTGCGGCTCGCGGATCGCCCTCTCCTATCGCCGCCCCCCGAGCTGGAAGATCCCCGTTGCGATCTCCGCCGTCCTGCTGCTCCTGGCCGGAGCAGGCAGCGTGCTCGCCTACCAGGCCATCGACGACGAGGCCGAACGAGAGGTGGCGGCAACGCCGCTGAAGGTGAGCGATCGGGCCGGCGCGGCGACGGAGGCCGCTTCCACGACCCCCGAGCAACGTGAGCCGGACCCGGACGCCGCGACCGGCGGCCTCGTGAAGAACGGCCCGCTCTACACCTGGCCCCGCGACCTCGAGGGCTTCACCGTCGTGCTGCTGTCCACCGAAGACCGCCAGAGCGCCGGCGACTTCGCCGCGTCGGCCGCCGAGTCGGGCAGCGAGAAGATCGGCGTGATCCGTTCGAACGACTTCGAGACCCTGCCGCAGGACTTCTTCATCGTCTTCGCAGGCCGGTACCCCGACCAGGAGAAGGCCGACGCTGCCGCCGCCCGGCTCGATCGCCGCTTCCCCGGCGCGTTCACACAAGCCGTCAGGCGGTAAAGAGAGAGGTGCGGTGCTCGCCGGAACAACGTTCCGGCTGCGCTCCTCCCCGGGAACGTTCCGGCTGCGCTCCTCCCCGGGAACGTTCCGGCTGCGCTCCTCCCCGGCAACGTTCCGGCTGCGCTCCTCCCCGGCAACGTTCCGGCTGCGCTCCTCCCCGGCAACGTTCCGGCTGCGCTCCTCCCCGGCAACGTTCCGGCTGCGCTCCTCCCCGGGAACGTTCCGGCGGCGCTCCTCCCCGGCAACGTTCCGGCTGCGCTCCTCCCCTATAGCCGCCAATAGCGGCGAACGTGCTCGGCGGCGGCGGTCACCAACGGGCCCGGCTCCACCGACCGCGCCTCGCCACCCTCGGCCAGCGCCTCCATCGTGGCCATCGCGGACGAGGCGAGGGCGTCCAAGTCGTAGCCGCCTTCGAGCACCGCGCCGACGGGCACGCCCAGGCCGTCGGCGAGGGCGCGTGCATGACGCGCCATGTGCGAGAAGCTGACCGCCTCGAGCCGGCACTCGGCGAGAGGATCGTCCCGGTGGGCATCGAACCCCGCGGAGATCAGCACGAGGTCGGGCCGGTACTCGCGCGCCACCGGAAGCACGATGTGCTCCACGTAGCCCAGCCATTCGTCCTCACCGGCGCCGGCGGGAACCGGCAGGTTGATCGAATACCCCTCCCCCGCTCCCGAGCCGGCGTCGGAGAGCGCGCCGGTGCCCGGGTAGAACGGCCACTGGTGGATGCTCACGAACAGGACCTCGGGCGCGGAGTGGAAGATCGCGTTGGTGCCGTTGCCGTGGTGCACGTCCCAGTCGAGCACCATCACGCGATCGGCGCCGAGCGCGTGGAGGGCATGGCGCGCGGCCACGGCCACTGTCGAGAAGAGGCAGAAGCCCATCGCGCGATCGTCCTCGGCGTGGTGTCCCGGCGGGCGCACCCCGCAGAATCCCGTCGGCGCCTCCCCGCCCAGCAGCGCCTCCGCCAGCGCACACGCGGCGCCTGAGGCGCGCAGGGCCGCCTCCCACGATCCGGGACTCGTCGGTGTGTCGACGTCGAACGGAGTGCCGCCGGCGCAGTGCTCGCGCACGGACTCGACGTGCGTACGGGGATGGACCCGGAGGAGCTGCTCCTCGGTGGCCGCGGGGGCCTCGGTGACCTCGTATCCGATCCAGTCGCGGTCGGCCAGGGCAGCCTCCAGAGAGCGAATCCGATCCGCGCGCTCGGGGTGCGGGCCCGTGTCGTGCTCGAGCGAGGCGGGGTGGCGGAAATAGAGCGGCGCCGCGATCGCGTTACGGTACCCGGGGACCCGTGGACCACGCCCCTTCCACACCGCTGCGGGCCGACGTGATAGTGGTGGGAGCGGGCGCCGCCGGCCTCTTCTGCGCGCTAGTCGCAGCCCGCGAGGGCGCCAGCGTGGCGCTCGTGTCGCGCTCGCCCCTGCCGGCGTCGGCGAGCTACTGGGCGCAGGGAGGCATCGCCGCGGCGCTGGCGGCCGGGGACTCGCCCGGCCGTCACGCCGAGGACACGATCGCGGCAGGCCGTGGCGCCGCTCGGGCCAGCGCGGTCCGGGTGCTGTGTGAGGGGTCGCCCGGTCGGGTCCACGAGCTCGAGGCGCTTGGAGTGCGCTTCGACGCAGATCGCCACGGCGCTCTGGCGCTTGGGCTCGAGGGCGGCCACTCCGCCCGCCGCATAGTGCATGCGGGAGGCGCCGCGACCGGCCGGCGAATCACCCGCGAGCTGTCCGCGCTCGCCGCGGCCCACCCGAACGTCGATGTCTTCGAGCGGACCACCGCCACGGCGCTGCTGGTGGACGACGGCCGCTGCACGGGCGTGTCCGCGGCCACGCCAGGTGGAGACGCGAGAATCGCCTCCCGTGGCACGGTGCTCGCCACCGGCGGAGCGGCGGCGCTGTGGGAGCGGACCACGAACCCGTCGGGCTCGGTAGGGATCGGGCTGGCGCTGGCGCACGCGGCGGGCGCGGATCTGGCCGATCTCGAATTCGCCCAGTTTCACCCGACCGCGCTCGTGAGCGACGGTCCGCGGGACGGCTTCCTGATCACCGAGGCCGTGCGGGGCGAGGGTGCGACCCTGCACAACGCCTCGGGGGAGCGGTTCGTCGACGAGCTGGCGGCGCGCGACGAGGTGGCTCTGGCCATCGAGGCCGAACTGCGCACCGGCGGCGCCCGCGCCGTCGCACTCGACATGAGCGGCGTGGACATGGCCCGCTTCCCCAACATCGCGGAGGCGCTGGCGGAGGTCGGCATCGATCCTGTCCGCGACACCGTGCCGGTGGCCCCCGCGGCCCACTACACCATGGGTGGCGTGGCCACCGACCTTGACGGCCGGGCCTCGGTGCCCGGGCTGCTCGCGGTGGGCGAGTGCGCATGCACCGGGCTGCACGGGGCCAACCGTCTGGCCTCCAACTCCCTGGCCGAGTGCTTCGTGCTGGGCCGCCGCGCCGCCATCGCCGCCGCCTCAGAACAGCCCGCGCCCGACCCGTCGGCCGCCGAGGCGGCGCCCCTTCCGGCCCCGCCGGCCGCCGATACCCGCGCCGCGCTGTGGCGCCACGCCGGGCTGCGCCGAAGCGCCGCCGGCCTGCGCGAGCTGACCGGCGATCCCTATCCGGTCGCCCGGCTGATCGCCGCCTCGTGCCTGGCCCGGGAGGAGAGCAGGGGCGCACACCAGCGCCTCGACTTCCCGGACACCGACCTCTCTCTCGACGGCCTGCATGCCGTGGTGGACGGATCCGGCGGCGTACGCCTCGAGGAGTGGTCGTGAGGGTGGCCGTACGATGCGGCCCGTGACGGAGACCGGCGTCCCCGAGCTCTTCCACGAGGCGATGGCCTCTCTCGTCTCGGGCGTGGTCGTGGTCACCGCCCGGCGCGACGACGGCCACCCGTGTGGCCTGGCCGCGACCTCGGTGGCGTCATACAGCGCCGAGCCGCCGTCGCTGATCGCGTCCATCAGCAACTCATCGCGTTGCCACGAGGCGCTGGCCGGCTCCGAGCACTTCGGCGTGCACATCCTGCGTGCGGGCGAGGAGCCGATCGCGCGGACCTTCGCCGACAAGGGCGACGACAAGTTCGCCGGCGTGGACTGGCGCTGGGACGGCGACGTGCCCGAGATCATGTCCGCGCTCGCCTACCTGCGGTGCCGCCGGGCCGCCAACTTCGAGCACTACGACCACACGATCTTGATCGGTGACCTCGACGGCGGCCGCCTGGAACCCGGGGAGCCTCTCCTCTACGCGCGCCGGCGCATGGACTGGCTGCTTCACCCGGGAGACCCCGGCTAGGGAGACCCTACGCAGGCACGGCGGCGCCCGGCAGCGAGACGCCGATCACCTTCAGCCGCCGCGACAGCGCGGTGAACGCGAACTCCGTCTGCTCCTGGCTGGTGAAGCCGAGGAACACGTAGTCGTCGCCGACCTCGTACCCGGGCGGCGCCAGCACGCCCGCCGCCACCGGCAGCAGCTCGGCCAGCTTGGACTGGATCCGCTCCGCCATCGCGGGGTCGCCGGCCTGGCGCTGGAGGTACCACGTGCCGTAGGCCACGTGGCGGTGCTCGTCACGGGAGATCTTGCCGAAGCCGTCCACGAACCCGGGAAACGCCTCCAGCTGCTCCTCGAAGTAGCGGGTGAGGAAGTTCTGGCCGGTCAGGGCGAGCGTTCCCTCGATCACCATGTGGTAGGCGGTGACGAAGTCGACCTTGGAACCACGGTCGGACGGGTCGGCGATCAGGCGCTCGCCCGCCTGCACGAGCGACTCGTCGAAAAGCTTCACGAACGGCTCGGTCACGTGCTCGCGCACACGCGCCAGGCGCGCCTTGATGTCCTCCTCCTCGAACGCGAACACCTCGCGGTAGTAACGGTCGAAGAACTGCATGTGGCGCGCCTCGTCGACCTGCTGTGTGGTCAGGAAGGACTCCTCCTGCTCGTCCTCGTAGGCCATCACGAGCCCGGAGAACTGCGTGGTCACCCGCTCCTCGCCGATGAAGAACAGGGACATCACCCACAGGATCTCGTCGCGCTGCTCGCTGCTGAGCGCTGCCCAGTCCGCCTTGTCCTGCTCCAGGTCGATGTCGTGGGCCGACCAGGGCTGGCGCTCCCACAGCTCGTACAGCTGCTGAGGAGACATCAGCTTCACCGAGCTGGTGATCTGCGACTCGTCGGTGACAGTGGCCACATCGCCCTGCTGGGCGTCATCCAGTTGGGGTGCCATACCCCGACGTTAGCCACCTGGCTGACAGAGCGTCAAATGGTCGCTGTCAGACTGGCCGCTTGGCGAAGGCGGAGGAGAGAGAAGCGGCGATCCTCGAGGCGACCGAGGCGCTGCTGGCAGAGGGATCCTCATTCGCGACCCTCAAGGTCGAGGACATCGCGCGGCGTGCGGGCCTCGGTCGCACCAACTTCTACTTCTACTTCGGCGACAAGCAGGAGCTGCTCAAGCGCTTGGCGAGCGGCGCGGCCGACGAGCTGTACGAGGAGGCCGACCGCTGGTGGCACGGCGACGGGGACGGCGCGGAAGAGCTTGCCCGAATCATCGAGCCGATCGTGAGCCTGTGGATCCGCCACGGGGCGGTGCTCGCCGCGGTGGTGCAGACCGCCTCGGTCGACGACGAGATCCGTGACCTCTGGCGAGCGCTCGTCACACGCTTCGTAGACGCGACGCGCGCCCGCATCGAGCACGAGCAGGCGGCGGGCCTGGCACTCGACGTGCCGCCTCAGGAGACCGCCTTCTCCCTCGTTTGGATGACCGAACGCGCGTGCTACCAGCACGTACAGCAGGACAACGAGAGTGCCGACGACCTCAGCGCCGCGCTCACCGGAATTTGGCTGCGCTCGGTATACGGACAGCTGAGGGAATGAACCAATTCGCGCGTTAACCCGAACTTAACTTCGTATTCGTTGTCACTTCACAGGGCGATGCTCCAATCGTTTGTGAGGGATCGACGACGACGGCGGTGAGATGCCGTCAGGAGGGTTAGGGAGGCCCGCGTCATGTACCAGTTCAGCCGTGCCATCTATAGGGAGTTGGCGGACGAGGTCCTTTCGGGCAACGTGATCGCCGTGTGCGAACGGCGGCAACGCCTACTCGCCG
Source organism: uncultured Thermoleophilaceae bacterium (assembly GCA_963825475.1). Lineage (GTDB taxonomy): Bacteria > Actinomycetota > Thermoleophilia > Solirubrobacterales > Thermoleophilaceae > JAAYBF01. The sequence continues at coordinate 96,655 of CAWGTC010000002.1, forward strand.
AATGCGAGTCCACCGTCGAGCGCCTCGCCATGGACCGCCACTACTTCGCGCGCCCGGTGCGAACCCTCTTCAACGACATTCGCGCCCTGTTTCCCATGAGCAGCCAGCTACGCGTGTACGGAGTGATCGAGCATCACGTGCTGCTGGCCGCCGAGTACGTGGACAGCCAGGCGCGGGAGGGCGTGACCTTCGACGGCAGCCCGCTCTGCTGTCACGCCACCACCCGCAAGGGCACGTCGTGCCAGCGGGTGCCGCTGCCGGGCACCAAGTACTGCCCGTCGCACAAGCACCTGGACGACGACCTGCGCGAGCTGGCGGTCAGCGCCGCTTAGACGGTCCGGCGGGCCTCCGGCCGTTTCGGTTTCAGAGGAGCCGTTCGACGTGCCCTGCCACGATCGCGCCGGCCACGAGCGCCAGACCGGTGAACCAACGAGCACGAACGCGGCCGCGAGCGGATCTCCCGCGTCCAGAGCACGCACCTCTGCGGGTGGCCGGACTGGCGCGCGACGAGAAATCGAGGCCATCCAGGGGTCGTCCTGCAACACCTAGATGGATCGAATCATCAGGTTCCCGGCGGCGAGCAGGTCGTCCGCGGCGTTGGGGCGCGTTGCGGTCGGATAGCGACCCCAAGGCACCCCGCCGCAGCAGCGCAACCGCCACCGCGCCCGCGCGAAGCGCGCAACGACATCGGCCATGCGTCCCCGCCGCCCTTGTAGCGTGCGGCCATGGTCCTCGGTGTCGATGTAGGCGGCACGTTCACGGACGCCGTCCTGGTCGGCCGGCGCGGCGTGGTGACCGGGAAGGCGCCCACCACTCCTGACGATCAATCCGAGGGCGTGATGGCCGCGGTGCGCCAGGCCCTTGACGGTGCCGGCGCCGGGCCCGGGGAAGTCGAGCGGCTGGTGCACGGCATGACCGTTGGCACCAACGCCCTGCTCGAAGGGCGCACGGCGCGCACCGCGCTGGTTGCCACGGAGGGGTTCACCGACCTCGAGGAGCTGGGGCGCCAGGCCCGGCCCGAACTGTACCGCCTGTGCGCCGGCCATCCTCCGCCCATCGTGCCGGTCTCGAGGCGGGTTGCTGCGCCTGAGCGCTGCGGTCCCGACGGTGTGCTCCGCACGCTCGACGATGGCGAGCTGCGCACCCGTCTCGGCGATCTCGACGACGACGTCGAGGCGGTGGCGGTGTGCCTGCTGTGGGGCTTTCGCCACCCCGGTCACGAACAGGCGGCGGCGAGCGCCGTGAGCGATGTGCTGCCGGGCGCGCACGTGTCGACCTCGCACGAGACCGCCGGTGTGTTTCGCGAGTACGAGCGGCTGGCCACCACGGTGGTCGACGCTGCCCTCTCCCCCCTGCTGCGCCGCTACCTCGAGCGGCTCACGGCGAAGGCGCGCGATGAGGGCCTGCCCGGGCCCGAGGTGATGCTCTCGAGCGGCGGCGTGGCCGACGCGGGCACGGCCGGCGCCCACGCGTCGTGGACGGTGCTGTCGGGTCCCGCCGGAGGCGCCGTGGCGGCGGCCCGGGCGGCGCGTCTGGCCGGCGCTGAGCGGGCGGTGGGAGTCGACATGGGTGGCACCTCGTGCGACGTGTCGCTGGTCGAGGGTGGGCGCGTGGCCGTCACGAGCGGGCGCGAGGTGGGCGGGCGGTCGCTGGCGCTGCCCATGGTCGACGTGCACACGGTGGGCGCGGGAGGCGGCTCGATCGCATGGATCGACACCGGCGGCGCGCTTCGAGCGGGCCCCAGCTCCGCGGGAGCTTCCCCGGGCCCGGCCTGCTACGGGCGTGGTGGCACCGAGCCGACGGTGACCGACGCGGACCTGCTGCTGGGCTACCTCGATGCCGGTGCGCCGCTGGCCGGTGGCGTGGCCCTCGACACCAGCGCCGCCAAGCAGGCCGTAGGGACCCTGGCTGTGGAGCTCGGGCTGAGCAGGGAGGACGCCGCCGCGGGCATCGTGCGGGTGGCCAATGCGGAGATGGCGCAGGCGGTGCGGGTGGTCACGGTGGAGCGGGGAGTGGACCCGCGCGAGCTCGCCCTGGTCGCCTTCGGTGGCGCCGGTCCGCTGCACGCGGCGCAGATCGCGGACGAGCTGGGGATCGTGCGGGTGATCGCCCCGGCCGTGTCCGGCGTGCTCTCCGCGCTCGGGCTGGCGGTGTCCGAACGCCGCCGCGACCTCGTGGAGAGCGTGCTCCTCTCGGGCGATGCGATCACGCGCCAGGCCGTGGCCGAGGTGGTGCAACGCCTGGCGCACCGGGGGCGCGAGGAGCTGGGCGCCGGCCAGGCGGAGCTGCGCGCCACCTACGAGCTGCGCTACGCGGGCCAGGCCTTCGAGCTGGCGATCGGCGGAGCGGCCGATCCCGACCCGGCCGACCTCCGCCGCGCGTTCGACCGCGCCCATGCCGAGCGCTATGGGTACGAGGACCCGGAGTCGGAGCTCGAGTTGGTCACCGTCAGAGTGGCGGTTGCCCTGCCGGGGGTCGACATGGACGTCGCCTCCGGCGAATCCTCTCCGGGGGTCGACATGGACGTCGCCTCCGGCGAATCCTCTCCGGGGGTCGACATGGACGTCGCCTCCGGCGAATCCTCTCCGGGGGTCGAGGTGGAGACCGGACTGCCGAACGAGCCACGACAGGAGGAGCGCCGTCGGCGGGCCCGGTTCGACGGTGAATGGCACGAGACCGTGGTTCTCGGCCCCGGCGCGGGGCGGTTCGGAGGCCCGGCGATTCTCGAGCTGCCCGGGTCAACGCTGGTGGTGCCCCCCGGCTGGTCCGGGCGCTCCGACGGTGAAACGGTGGTGATCGAGCGATGAGCGCCACACCCCGCCTCGACCCGATCGCGCTGCAGGTGATGCTGGGCGCCCTGCGGGCCGCCTGCGACGAGATGGGCGTGGTGCTCGTGCGCTCCGCCCACTCGGCCAACATCAAGGAGCGCCGCGACGCTTCCACCGCCCTGTTCGACGCGAACGGCGAGATGGCGATGCAGGCCGAGCACATCCCGGTGCACCTCGGGGCCATGCCGAGCGCAGTGGCGGCGGTCTTGGACGAGGATCACTCCCCCGGCGACGCCTGGATCCTCAACGACCCGTACGCAGGCGGCACTCATCTGCCCGACATCACGGTGATCACGCCCGTCTTCTCGGGTCTGGAACGGATCGGCTTCGCCGCCAGCCGCGCCCATCACGCCGACGTGGGCGCGCCCGAGCCCGGCAGCATGCCCTCGGACTCGCGCAGCCTCGCCGACGAGGGCGTGGTGATCGGACCCACGCGGCTCGCGCACGAAGGCCTCCTCGACGGCGGCCTGCTGGCAGAGCTGACGGGGCGCATGCGCAACCCCCGCCAGCGCGAGGCCGACCTCCGGGCGCAACTCGCGGCCAACCGCACGGGAGCGGGGCGCCTGCAGGAGCTGGCGGATCGAATGGGGGTCGAGGCGCTCCAGGCCGGGATGGTGGAGACCCAGGGCTACGCGGAACGACGCACGCGCGCCCGGATCTCGGATATCGCCGATGGCGAGCGAACCGCCCACGACGTGCTCGAGGCCGCGGACGGCGACCTCGAGATCGCGCTGCGAGCCACCGTGTCGGGCGAAGAGGTGCACCTCGACTTCACGGGCACGGCCGAGCAGCACGAGGGGAACCTGAACTGCCCGCTGGCCGTGACCCTGTCCGCCTGCTACTTCGCGCTGAGGGTGCTCTGCGATCCGGACGTGCCCGCCTGCGCGGGTGCTTACCGCCCGCTCGTGGTCACCGCTCCGGAGGGCTGCCTGCTGAACGCCCGTCCCCCGGCCGCCGTGGCCGCCGGCAACGTGGAGACCTCCTCGAGGGTGGCCGACCTCGTGCTCGCCGCCTTCGGCCGGGCACTCGGGCAGGGCACCATGAACAACGTGACGCTCGGCAACGACTCCTTCACCTACTACGAGACCCTCGGCGGCGGGCAGGGCGCCTGCGCCGACTCCGACGGGCCGAGCGCGGTGCACGTGGCCATGAGCAACACGCTCAACACGCCGCTGGAGGCGCTCGAGCTGGAGTTCCCGCTCCGCGCCGTCGAGTACTCCGTGCGGCGCGGCTCCGGAGGGGCGGGCGAGCACCGAGGCGGCGACGGTGTGGTGCGCGAGGTGGAGGCACTGCAGCGCATGCGTTATTCCCTGATCACCGAGCGCCGGCGCCACGCACCTCGGGGGGCTGACGGCGGCCAGCCGGGCGCGCCTGGTAGGAACCTGCTGAACGGCGAGGAGCTGGCGCCGAAGGCCTCGGGCACGCTCGAGGCCGGCGACCGGCTGCGGATCGAGACCCCGGGAGGAGGCGGTTACGGCAGATAACGATCAAAGGGGGGCACCGCCCCCCTCTGCAACCCCCCAGCGGATCGCATTCCTCGGCCTCGGCATCATGGGCGCGCCGATGGCCGCCAACCTGGCACGAGCCGGGTTCGAGGTGGTGGCCTGGAACCGCACCCCCGAGAAGGCCGAGGCGCTGTCTGCGGAGCTCGAGGGCGTCACGGTGGCCGGCAGCCCGGCGGAGGCCGCGGCCGCGGCGGGCACCGTGATCTCGATGGTGCCCGACACCCGCGAGGTGGAGGCGGTCCTGCTGGGTGACGGCGGCGCATCAGAGGGACTGCCCGAGGGCGGGCTGGCCATCGACATGTCCACCATCGCCCCCACGGCAAGCCGTTCGATCGCGGACCGCCTGGCTGAGCGGAGCATCCTCTTCCTCGACGCGCCGGTAACCGGTTCGCGGCCCAAGGCGGAGGACGGCACCCTCACGATCATGGCCGGCGGCCCCGAAACCGCGTTCGAGCGGGCGCGGCCGCTGTTCGACGCCATGGGGCAACTGGTGGTGCACGCGGGCCCGCATGGCCATGGCTCGATGGTCAAGCTGATCAACAACACCCTGGCCGCGGTCAACGCGGCGGCGCTGGCCGAGGGCCTCACCCTGGCCCTGGCCGCCGGCCTCGACACCGACCGCGTCCTGGAGGTCCTGGCCTCGGGCTCGGGCAACTCGACGATGGTCGCTCTGAAGGCCGGACCGATGCTCTCGGGGGAGCTGGAGCCGCTGTTCAAGCTGGAGCACATGCTCAAGGACATGCGCCACTGCCTCGCCGAAGCCCAGGCGCTGGGCCTCGACCTGAAGCTGGCTCAGAGCGCGGAACGGCTCTACAGCGACGCGGGCGAGAAGGGCCTCGGCGGCCGGGACTTCGCCGCCGTTATTGAGGCCGTCCAGCACCCCGACTGAGGAATTCGCCTTGAAAAGGGGAGGGTCGTTCGTAACAATGGATCTCCCGCGCTGATTCACACCGCAAGCGTCCTTTGCGCGGACGGAGGTTTCTCTTTCAATGCCAGTGGCTTTCAAGGAATGGGCTGTGACCGTGCGCGCTCTCGCAGAGGGTGAGCAACTGCTCACCCTGCGTAAGGGCGGGATCCGCGAGGAGAACAAGCACTTCGAGATCGAGCACGACCGCTTCTTCCTCTACCCGACTTTCGACCATCAGCGCAACGACCTCGTGCGCGACTCCCACATGCCCGAGCTCGGGCGTGCCCTCGAGGAGGGTGTCTGGCCCGAGGATGAGCCGCCCGCCCGTGCGCTGCTCCAGGACGGCGGCATCACGCAGCCTGACCGGGTTCGCATCCGCGCCTGGGCCGAGGTCGCTGCCAGCTATCTGATCACCGATCCGCGCTGCGTCGACGCCCTTTCGCCGTATTACATCTGGACCACGGACTACGCGGAGAAGCGGCTCGAGTGGAAGCGCCGCCACCCCATGCACGTGATCCTCCTGCGCACCTACCGGATCCCGCGTCCGGTCACCGTCAAGGTGCGCCCTGAGTACCAGGGCTGCCGTTCGTGGATCGAGCTGCATCGCGATCTCCCCTTCGAGGGCACGCCCGTGCTCTCCGACGAGGAGTTCGAGCGCGCCGCGGCCGAGATAGAGGCGATCGCGCACGGCGCGGTGCCCGTGCTCGCCTAGGCAGCGCACGGCCCATGGCCCGCTGGTAGGGTCGGCGCGCTTTGCGCACGGCACGGGGAGGCAGGATTCGCAGCGTCTTAACGCTCACCGCTGCGCTGTTCGCGCTCGCGGCCGTGCCCGCCTCCGCGCAGGTCCAGCCCTACCAGACGAATGACGGAAAGGGCTTTCGGAACATCCTCCCGTCGGGTCAGAACGGGCTGTTCAACGCCGCGCAGCTCGGCACCTTCACGTCCAACGGCACGCGCCCCGCGCACAGCGACGATCAGCTGCGTATGTACGGCGACCTCGTGTACGCCACCCCCGGCCTGACCTCGGCCCGCCTGCCCGAGTTCTTCAAGGACGCCAGCTTCGGGGTGCAGTCCGGCGACGAGGAGCGCACCTACAAGCCCCGCGACGACGTGACCATCATCCGCGACAAGGGCTTCGGCGTGCCCCACATCTATGGCACCACCCGCGCCGGCACCATGTTCGGCGCCGGCTACGCGGGCGCCGAAGATCGGCTGTTCGCGATGGACGTCCTGCGCAACGTCGGCCGGGGCAAGCTCTCCTCGTTCGCCGGCGGGTCTGAGGGCAACCGCGCCCAGGATCGCGACATCTGGGCTCAGGCCCCGTACACCGAGGACGACCTGCAGCGCCAGTACGACCAGTTCGACGAGCTGTACGGAGCCGAGGGACGCGGGATCCAGCAGGACGTCGCCAACTACGTGGCGGGCATCCAGGCGTACATCAACCAGGCCCGGCTCAACCCACTCCTGATGCCCGCGGAGTACCAGGCGCTAGGGCATCCGGGCGGCCCGGAGGACTGGTCTGTGCGCGACGTGGTGGCCACCGCAACGCTGATCGGGGCGATCTTCGGCAAGGGTGGCGGGTCGGAGCTGGACTCGGCGCTGGCCCTCCAGAGCGCCCGAAAGCGGTTCGGCCGCAACAGGGGCACCAAGGTCTGGCGCGACTTCCGTGCCGCTGAGGATCCGGAGGCGCCCGTGACCGTCCTCAAGAAGGCCTTCCCCTACCAGTCGGCTCCGAAGAAGGTGCGCAAGGGCAGCCTCGCGCTGCCCGACCGCGGTTCGGTCGAGAAGAGCGACGTAAAAGCCGCGACGGCGGCGTCCGCGCAGGCGCAGGACGAGGGAGTGGCCGACGGCCTGCTCCAGTTCCCCGCGCAGATGTCGAACGCTGTGCTGGTGCCGGGACGCGAGTCGGTGTCCGGCAAGCCGCTGGCCGTGTTCGGGCCCCAGGTGGCCTATTTCAACCCGCAGATCCTCAACGAGGTCGATCTGCACGGACCCGGCATCGATGCTCGCGGCGCCGCGTTCAACGGGGTGAGCCTCTACGTGACCCTGGGCAGGGGCCGCGACTACGCCTGGAGCGCGACCTCCGCCAGCCAGGACATCATCGACACCTTCGCCGTCGACCTGTGCGAGCCCGGCGGCGGTAAGGCCACCAAGCAGTCGATGCACTACCGCTTCCGGGGCAAGTGCCTGCCGATGGAGCTGCTCGAGCGCCGCAACTCCTGGACGCCGAGCGCGGGCGACGCGACCCCCGCCGGCTCGGAGACGCTGCGCGCCTTCCGCACCAAGATCGGCATCGTCGCCGCCCGCGCCACGATCAAGGGCAAGCCGGTGGCCTACACCAAGCTGCGGTCCACCTACATGCACGAGGCGGACGCCGCCGTGGGCATCTCCCGGTTCAACAACCCCGACGTGATCCGCGACGCACGCAGCTTCCAACGCGCCGCAGCAGAGCTGCACTACACCTTCCACTGGTTCTACGCCGACAGCCGCAACATCGCCTACATCAACACCGGCGACAACCCCATCCGGGCCAGGGGCGTCGATCAGAACCTGCCTACGAGGGCACGGTTCGAGTGGCGCGGCTTCGATCCCGACGGCTTTCGCGCCCGCTACGTGCCCTTCGCCAAGCGCCCTCAGGTGATCGACCAGAAGTACCTGGTGAACTGGAACAACAAGTCCGCCCGCGGCTACCACGCGGCCGACGCAAACTGGGAGTACACGCCGGTCTACCGGTCCAAGCTGCTCGAGGACCGGGTGAAGCGGGGGATCAGGGGTGCGAAGAAGATGACCCTCCCCCAGCTCGTGGACGCCATGGAGACGGCTGGATACACCGATCTGCGCGGCGATGCCGTGCTGCCCTACGCGCTGCGGGCCATCGGCAGGCCGAAGGATCCCGAACTTCGCGGCGCCGTGGCCAAGCTGCGCGCGTGGATGCGCGCCGGGTCCCCGCGCAAGGACGCGAACCGCGACAACGTGTACGAGTTCACCGAGGCCGTCCGGATCATGGACGCCTGGTGGCCGCTCTGGGTCCGGCAGGCCTACGAGCCCACCCTCGGGAAGGACGCCTACGATCGCTTCATCGCCTTCAAGCTGCTCGACAATGAGCCCAACAACCACGGCGACCACCTCGGGTCCGCCTACCAGGGCGGCAGCTACGGCCTGACGCAGAAGGACCTCCGGACCATGCTCGGACGCAAGCGCCTGAAGGGTCTGCGCGGGCCGCCGTCGAGGAAGGCCCGCTACTCGCGCACCTACTGCGGCGGCACGGTCAAGCGGCGCGGGACGCTCAAGCGCTGCCGGGCCGTGCTGCGAGGCACACTGCGCGAGGCCCTGACGAAGACACCCCAGCAGCTCTACGGCGCGGACGACATCTGCAACAAGCAGCCCAGCTTCCCGCTCTCGGAGCCGGTCAAGGATCCGGGTCGCAAGCCGGCCGACCAGTGGTGCTTCGACAGCGTCTGGATGCGCCCGATCGGGGTCGCGGAGCAGCCCGTGATCCACTGGATCAACCGGCCCACCTTCCAGCAGGCCGTCGAGATCCAGGGGCGGGTGCCGCGCTAGTGGGCCGCCGGACCGGACGCGCAACCGCTCTCGCCACGCTCGCCGTCTCGCTAGCGGCCGTGACCAGCGTCCAGGCCGCTGTGCGCCAGGCCGAGACTGTGCTGCCTCCGGGCCAGAGCGGATTCGTGTCCCTCGCCGGCGTGGCGTCGGGCACCGGATCGCCGCACCTCAACGACCAGACGGGGCTGTTCACGGCCTTCAACTTCAAGTCCGCCCTCTTCAACCAGCCCGGCGAGACCGAGACGCCCAAGGCCGGCGTGACCATCGTCCGCGGCCCCTACGGAGTGCCCTCGATCACGGGCGCCACCGACTTCGACGCCTGGTGGGGGGTCGGCTACGCGGTGGCGCAGGACCGTCTCTTCCAGCTCGAGCTGTTTCGCCGGGCCACCAGCGGCCGCCTGGCGGAGATCCTCGGTGAGTCCTTTCTCGACGACGACCTGATCGCCCGCCGCGACTACTACACCGACGCGGAGATCGACTCGATGGTCGCGCGCATCCCGGCCAGCCTGCGTACCCGCGCGGAGGCCTACCGCGACGGAATCAACGCCTGGGTCGCCGAGACCCGCTCAGATCCGTCGAAGCTGCCCGGCGAGTTCACCGCGCTCGGGGTCGAGACACCCACGTGGACCGTGCGCGACACCGCCCGCATCGGGGTGTTCCTGGCCCGAACGGTGCCCTCGGGAGACGGCGCCGAGATCGAGAACGCCCGGGCGCTGAAGGAGCTGGGGGCCAAGGCGTTCGACCGGCTGCTGCCCCTGCGCACGAAGGGACGGGTGTCGACCGTGCCGCGCGCCAACGGGCTCTTCCCCTCCCAGCCAGGGCGCACGCGCAAGCAGGAGCGCCGTGCCTACAAGCGCTCGCAGCGCTTCGTGGCCGGTCTCGACCTGCCCTCGTCGGCCGACGCCGAGGCGGCCGGGCGCTCCGAGGCACGCGGCGGCTCCTACATGTGGGGCATCGGGCGGCCGTTCAAGCGGGGCTCACGCCCAAAGGGGCCGGGCAGCTCCTACCTGTTCAACGGCCCGCAGCTCGGGTTCTCGATTCCCGAGCTGTTCGTGGAGTTCGAGCTGCACTCGCCCGCGCAGAACATGCGCGGGGTCAGCGCCGCCGGCATCCCGGTGCTGGGCATCGGCCACAACGGGCGGATGGCGTGGGGATTCACCTCCGGCCTCTCGGACGAGGACGACCTCTACGCCGAGCGGCTGTCCGGTCCGGAGACTTACACCTTCAAGGGCTCACAGCGCCAGATGGACTGCCGCGACGAGCGCTTCGACTTCCGGTCGCCGCCCACCGACCTGCCCGGCGACCTCGGCGACATCCTGGGCGGCTCGAAACAGGTGTCGGGCACCCGCACCGAGCGCATCTGCCGCACCGTCCACGGCCCTGTGCAGGTGCGCGCAGGCGGTGTGGCGTTCGCGCGCCGATACGCGATCTGGAACCGCGAGCTGGAGACCCTCGTGGGCCTGTCGGCTCTCAACGACGCCCCGAGCGTGAAGGCAGCCGACCGCGCCCTGCTCGGCGTCACCTGGAACGAGAACGTGATCGCGGCCGACGACCGCGGCAACATCGGCTACTGGCACCCCGGGCTGCACCCGCTGCGCCCGAAGCGCTTCGACGAGCGCCTTCCCTACCCGGGCACGGGCGGGGCCGAGTGGCGCGGCCTGCTGCCCCGTCGCAAGACGCCGCACGTGATCAACCCACGGCAGGGTTACGTGATGCAGTGGAACAACGTGCCTTCGCTGGGCTGGACGGCGGGAGACGGGCCTGCGCGCGAGCGCCTGGCCGGGCCGTTCCACCGCGCCGGCTTCCTGCGGCGCCTGGTGGCACGGGTCACCCGCAAGCCGACCTACGCGAAGTCCCGCGCCATCGACCGCCGCAGCGGTTCCACCGCTCAGCAGCGGCCCCTGTTCGAACGCCAGCTGCGCCGCGCGCTGAAGGGCTCGCGGGGCAAGTCCCGGGTGTTGCTGCGGACGCTGCTCGAGTGGGACGGCAGCTACACCCGCACCGACCCCCAGGGGCGCGTCGACCCGGGCGTGGCGGCATGGGAGGAGTTCAAGGACCAGGCGGAGTCGATCGCGCTCTTCAACCTCCGCAAGCGGCGGCCCGGGCCGGGGACCCGCGACCTGGCCGGCAACCCCGGCACCTCGCACGAGTTCGACATCTCCAACGGCGAGGCGCTGGCGCTGCGCACCCTCGGACGCAGGGCCCTGCGGCTGGCCGCCGAGCGCACCCACGAGAAGCTGGCGGCGCGCTTCCGCACCCCCGACCCCGACACCTGGCGCGAGCCACGGCGGATGTACGAGGTCTCGGCTCAGGGGGCCGCGGACACACCGGAGCTGCCGTTCTTCGACCGCGGAACCTGGCAGCAATCCGTCGGCCTAGGACCCTAGGGCCGCCCCGTTCCCAGCTAGGGTCGGCGCCCATGGCGTGGACCGAGACGGCAAGCCTCTCCTTCGTGGCGCGTCACGAGTCGGCGCAGGCGAGCGCGGCGCAGGCGGTGCTGGACGACCTGGAGCGCTTCCGTGCCGAGCTCGAACAGATCTTCGAGCAAGTGCCGGGCGAGATCTCGGTGGTGATCCACCCCCGTCCGGCGATGCTTGCGCTGGCCGCGCCGTGGCTGCCGCTCGCGCGCATGGTGTCGGCCCCGGCCGGCCGGCGGTACTTCGCGGGGTGGTTCGCCCGGAGGGAGATCCACATGCTGGCCACCGAGGCGCTCGAACAGAGGGCGTCGCGCGTTCCCGGCTCCCGAGAGGCGCTCACGCGAACCCCGCGCCACGAGTATTCGCATCTGGTGCTCGCCGCCAACAACCCGTCCATGCCGCCCCCCTTCACCCCGGGCGCCTTCCGGCGCTACGTGCGGAACGCCTGGGTATGCGAGGGGGCGGCCGTCCACTTCGCGGGGCAGGTGCCGTACCTGCGCGCGGCTGTCGCGCGCAGGCTTCGTGAGGGCGGGCGACCGCGCTTCCCCCCGGCCGCACGCGACTCGTTCGTGCTCGGCGGAACCGTGTTCGGGCTGCTGGAGCGCGAGCTCGGAGCCACTGCCTGTGTGAGCCTGGCCACGGCGCCTCTGGGGTCAACAGGCGCAGAGCTGGTCGAGGCTGCCTTCGGACGGTCCCCGGGTGCTGTCGAGCGCAGCTGGACCGACTATCTGGCGGAGTTCACCGCCGGCTGAGGGGGAGAAGGGCTCTCGAGCAGCAGCAGCAGAGTCGCCACCACCCGCTCGTCGAACTGCGTGCCGGCCCCGGCGAGCAGCTCGGCACCCGCCTGGACGCGCGTCATCGCCGGTCGGTAGGGCCGGTCGCTGATCATCGCCGAATAGGCATCGCAGGCAAGGATGATGCGCGAGCCCAGTGGAATGTCTTCGCCCCGCAGACCGTCCGGGTAGCCCTTGCCGTCCCAGCGCTCGTGCTCGTGGCGCACGAGCGGCAGCACGTCGCTCAGGAAGTCGACGGTCGAGAGGATCTGCTCCCCCACCACCGTGTGGCGCTCGATCTCCTGTCGCTCCGCGGGCGTCAGCGGCCCGCGCTTGTTGAGAATCGACTCGGGCACCGCGACCTTGCCGATGTCGTGAAAGATGGCGGCGAAGCGCAGCGTCTGCAACTCCTGCCCCTCCAGTCCGAGCTTCGCGCCCACCTGCTGGGCCGAGTTGACGACCGTGCGGGAGTGGCTGACGGTGTAGGAGTCCTTCGACTCCACCGCCGCGGCCAGCGCCTCGGCGGTGCCGAGATACGCGCCCTCGAGGCGCTCGTAGAGCACCGCCGAGCGCAACGCGGACCCGATCTGATCGGCCACCGTCTGCACCAGGCGCCCGTCGTCCTCGTCGTACACGCGCGCGCCCGGCTCCTGCAGCGCCAGGGCGCCCCACAGGGCCTCCCCCACCCACAGGGGCACGATCAGCTCCGAGCCGGATGCAGGGCCGTCGGCGATGCCCGAGGTGATCTCGGCGGCGTCGGCCGAGCGGACCGGGCGGCGCTCGCGCAGGCAGCGGCCGATAAGACCGGCGCTGCGCGCCTGGGCCCAGCTGCCGCTCGCAAGCCGGCCGAAGGGCTCTCCCCTGCCCGCGGCGCAGTCCACGGTGTCGTCCTCGCGTACGCGGATCACGCCGCACCGCGTGTAGCCGAGTGCGCGGTCCAGCTCGTCGACCGCGGATTGGAGGATCTCCGCCGGGTTGGTCATGCCCGCCAGCCTCGTGCCGAGCACGTTGGCGATGGCCAGCTGCCGGGTGCGCTTGCCCAGGCGCTCGGTCTGCTCGCGTCCGGAGCGCGCCGGCCAGCCGCCGGAGGGGGAAGCCGTGCTGGGCACCGGCGTCTGAGTGGGACGGCGCGTGGTCGGCGGGGCGCGGTACTCGTCAGGCAGATCGGAGGCGGGGATCACGCTGCCGGGCCCGCGTTGGTGCTTGCCGTACATGAGCGCACGGTCGGCGCGCTCGATCAGCCCGGTGGGCATCTCCCCGGGAGACCACTCGGCGATGCCCGCGCTGGCGCCGCCCGCGGTCCGGCCCTCCTGCAGCTCCTCGAGGCTGCGGGAGACGCCGCCGAGGGCCCGGCCCGCCAACTCGGTGGCCTCCAGCTCGTCGGACTCCACTGCCACGATCGCGAACTCGTCGCCGCCGTAGCGGGCCACCATGTCGTAAGGACGCACGGTGCGCCTGAGGGCCTGCCCAACCCTGCGGAGCACCTCGTCGCCCATCAGGTGCCCGTGAACCTCGTTGACCTGCTTGAAGTCGTCCAGGTCCACCAGCACCAGCGAGAGCCGGTGGCCGGTGCGCTCGCAGCGCTCGATCTCGCGCCGCAGCGAGTCCTGCATCGCGGCGTGGTTGAGGCAGCCGGTAAGGCCGTCGGTGCGGGCCGCCCGCGCAAGCCCCGCGTGGGCGCTGGCGTTGCGACTCGCCGTGGCGGCCATCTCGCCGAAGGCCTCCAGCCTGCCGAGATGATCCGCCGTCACGGGGTGAGCGCGCCGGTAGTACACCGCCAGCACGCCGCGAAGCTCTCCGTCCCAGTGCATCGGCACGGCGATGCAGCTGCGTACGTCTCCGAACAGGCTCCGGTCCGGGCTCTGCGAGAGGTCCTGGTACTCGTTGGTCAACAGCGGCTCGCCGACCTCGGCCACCTTTCCCGCCAGGCCGGTGCCGGGCGCCATCCGGTAGCCGATCGCCTCCGGGGGCATGCCATAGGTGGCCTCGACCGTGACGCCCTCGGCGCCGTCTCCGCGGTAGACCGCGGCGCTGTCGCCGTCCAGCATGGTGGCCGCCTCGTGGCAGATTCGCACCAGCACGCGATTCAGGTCCAGGCTCTCGTTCAAGGTCGTGGCGGCATGCGCCATCGCCGCCTGCTGCGCGCTCTGACCCGCGTGGTCCGCAGCCAGCCGCATCTGGGTCAGGCTCGCGCATGCCGCGGTGGCGAAGACGGTGGCTATGTCTATCTCCTCCGAACCGAACTCACGCCCCTCGGCGTCCGCGAGCACGAGCACCTCGACTGCCACGCCGGTGGAGCGCAGGGGCACGGCCATCAGCGTCCGCGCCGGGGCGCGCGACTCGAGCTCCGTGTCGAGGCGCGCGGCCTCGGCCCCCTCGAGCACCACGGGGCCCGCATTACGGGTCACGACGTGTGAGAGCGCCTCGAATCGATCGACCTCGATCGCCGTGCCGGCCAGCTCCGCCACCGGGCTCGCCGCCACGACGTGCACATCGGCCCGGTTGGGGTCGACAGCGAGGAGCACCGCACGCGTGACCTGAAAGAACTCGCGAACCTCGCCCACCAGGCGCGCGCGCAGCACGTCCGGTCCCTCCATGTCGGCAGCCACGCCGAGTATCCGCGTGACCGCCTGCAGGGCCGCACGGTTTCCCCCCGGCCGCACAGAGGCCTGGGCGGAGCCCGAGATGGCGGAATCGGGGGGCATGGTCCCCACATCATCCCCATCGGACGAAGAAGCGCACTGCATTAGGAGCCAAAGGGGGGCACTGCCCGAATGACAGCAAGGGGGGCAGCGCCCCCGTTGCAACCTCTAGCCCCTAGAGACCCGTCAAAGACCCAGCGTCTTGGCGATGATGTTCTTCTGGATCTCCGACGTTCCGCCGTAGATCGTCGTTACCACGGCTGCACGCAGGTGACGCTCCATCGGGTACTCGGTGGCGTAGCCGTAGCCGCCGGCCATCTGCACCGCCTCGAGGGCGCAGCGCTTGGCCAGCTCGGTGGCCGCCAGCTTGGCCATCGACGCTTCCTGCGGAAGCATCCGTGTGGGGTCCTCGTCGGTCAGGTTGGCCACCCACCGCACCAGCAGGCGCACCTGGGCCAGGTCGGTGGCCAGATCGGCCAGGCGGTGCTGGAGGGCCTGGAAGGAGCCCACGGGCCGCCCGAACTGCTTGCGCTCCTTCACATAGGCCAGCGTGTCGTCGAAGGCCCGCTGCGCCAGTCCGAGCGACGTGGCGGCCAGGATCGTGCGCTCGTAGTTGAGACCGGCCATCAGCTGCAGCCAGCCGTTGCCCTCGGTGCCCAGCAATGCGTCCTCGGGCACCCGCACGTCGTCGAGGTGCAGCTCGTTGGTCTCGCGACCGCCCATCGTGTCGATCGGGGTGATCGTGAAGCCCTCGGCGTCGTGGGGCACGAAGATCATCGAGAGGCCTTCGTGGCGCTCCGATCCCTCGCCCGTGCGGCACACGATCAGCGTGTGACTCGCCTTGTGGGCGTAGGAGCACCACATCTTCGATCCCGACAGCACCCACTCTCCATCCTCGAGCCGGGCCTTGAGCTTCAGAGAGGCCACGTCCGAGCCCGAGTCGGGCTCGGACATCGCGATGGCCAGAGTCCCGCCCTTGGTCACCCGGCCGAGCAGGTCCGACTTCTGCTCCTCGGTGCCGAACCGGTTCAGCGCGCCGACGCATATGAGCGTCACGCCATACGCGCCGATGGGGATCTGGCCGCGGGCGGTCTCCTCGAGGAAGAGGCAGGCATCGAGAAAGCTGCCGTCCGACCCGCCGTACTCCGCCGGAACCTGCAGGCCGTACCACCCCAGCCCGGCCATCTTCGCCGCGACCTCGTCGGAGTGGTGGTCGTCCTCGGGGATGTCGTAGGACTCGCGCTCCGCGAAGTCCCGGATCGCGGCCACGAAGTCGTTCTGCTCGTCGGTCAGCCCGGACGCCGAGGACGTCGTCGCGGCCTCCACTATGCCTCTACGGGCTCGCGGGGCTTGAAGCGGTTGAGCTCGCGAAGTGCGATCACCATCTTGTGCACCTCGTCCGGGCCGTCGGCGATCCGCAGCCAGCGGCCCTGGCGCCACATCAGGGCGAGCGGCGTGTCGTCGGACATCCCCAGCGCGCCGTGGACCTGCATGGCCCGGTCGCACACGTCCTGGTGCATCTGCGCGGCCACCACCTTGATCATCGAGATCTCCTGGCGGGCCGCGCGCTTGCCTTCGGTATCCATCTTCCAGGCGGCGTGCAGCACCATCAAGCGCGCTCCGTCGATCTCCATCCGCGACTTGGCGATGAAGTCCTGCACGAACTGCTTCTCCGCCAGCTTCCCGCCGAAGGACTCGCGGGCATGGGCGCGTTCGCACATCAGCTCGAAGGCGCGCTCGGCCGAGCCGATCGCACGCATGCAGTGGTGGATGCGGCCGGGACCGAGACGGGCCTGGGCGATCGAGAACCCGTCCCCGCGCGGGCCCAGCAGGTAGTCCTCGGGCACGCGCACGTCCTCGTAGGTGACCTCCCAGTGGCCGGGCCCGCCGTCGTGGCCCATCACGGAAACGGGGCGGACTCCGGTGAAGCCGGGCGTGCCCACCGGCACGCAGATCATGCTGGCGCGCTTGTGGCGTGCGGCATCGGGGTCGGTGACCACCATCACGATCGCCAGATCGGCCCCGTTGTAGCCGGAGGTGAACCACTTGTGTCCGTTGATCACCCACTCGCCGCCGTCCAGCTCGGCGCGCGCGGCCAGCCCGGTGGGGTCGGATCCCGAGGTCTCCGGCTCGGTCATCGAGAAGCAGGAGCGAACGTGGTCGTTGAGCAGCGGCTCGAGCCAGCGCTCCTTCATCTCCGGTGTGCCGTACTCGGCCAGGATCTCCATGTTGCCCGTGTCGGGCGCAGAGCAGTTGAACACCATGGGAGCCACCGGACTGCGCCCCATGTCCTCGCACAGCATCCCGTACTCCCAGTTGGTCAGGCCGGCGCCGTGCTCCTCGTCGGGGAGGAACAGGTTCCACAGGCCCTCGGCCTTGGCGCGCTCACGCAGCTCGACCAACAGCTCGGGGTACGCCACCCCGGGCCCCACCTCCTCGTCGAGCACGCGCACGGCCTCCTGCTCCACGGGCATCACGTGCTCCTCGGTGAACGCGCGGATGCGCTCGCGCAGTTCGCTGACTCGGTCTGAGGGAGCGAAATCCATCGAGTCGGAGACTATCGCTGGCGGAGGAGCGCAGCCGGAACATCGTTCCGGCCAGCACCGCAGCTTTACCCCGTCAGCTGGATCAGGCCCCAGGTGACCAGGGCGGTGAGCGCGCCACCCCCCAGGATGGCGGCCGTGAGCCGGGCGGCCTGGCGGCGCTGCGCGCCCGGCGCTTGGGCGGGCCTCTCCTGCGGAGCCAGGTCGGCTTGGAGCAGGACCTCGCGAGCCGCCTCGGCCCCTGCCTCGGGCACCATCACGTCTCGGGGCCCCGCCGCCAGCATGTCGGGAACGTCGAAGCCTGCGGCGCGCCGCAGGAGGCTCGGCACGCCCTCCTCGAGCAACATGCCCTGGATCATCTCCGCCTCGGCCTGGTGTCGCCCGCCGGCCACGCGCACCAGCTCGCCCTCGGTGTACCGGGGATCGATCTTGCGGGCACGGTCACGGGCCTCGTCGCGGGTCGGCTCCACCGAGTCGGAGCCCACGTAGACCAGGGGCATCCCGCACGAGTCACAGAAGCGCTCGTCGAGGCCGAAGCGCAGGGCGCACGACGGGCAGGCCAGGGGCTCGGACGCGCCGGGGCTCACGCGACCTCGATCTCCTCCTCGTCGACCTTGCCTCCCGCGATTCGCCAGGCACGCACGCTCGGCGCCGTGTCGTCCGCGAGCGAGACGATCAGGTAGGAGTACTCGGGGTACTCGGCCAGGTTGATGTCGGTCTGCGAGGGCTCGGCGGGGCTGCGGGGGTGTGAGTGGTAGATCCCCACATCGTCACCGTCCTCGGCGGCGTTGAATGCCGCCAGCAGGCTCTTCGGGTCGAGCGAATAGCCGTAGGGCGAGGCGCGCTCGTTCTCGGACCGGTGCACCTCCGTCACGACCCCGTCGCGGGCCCGGACCCACCCGCAGCACTCGTTCGGAGCGTCGTCGCGGGCATGGTCCACGAGGGCCTGCCACAGGTCGCTGGTCATCTTCACCCGACGGAGCCTACGCAAGGCCGGACGCGGCCCCGGTGATCCGAACGGACCACTTCGAGCGAATCAGTTCCACGATGACGAGCAAGCGCACCTTCGCCACCTCCCTCGCCCTGCTGGCCCTCGCCGCGGGCGGATGCGGAGGGGACGACGAGGGGAAGAGTGGATCGGGCTCGGGCTCGGGCACTGCGGCGGCTCAGTCGCAGGTCGACATCAAGGACTTCAAGTTCACCCCGAAGACCGTGCAGGTCGAGGTCGGAGGCCAGGTCACGTTCGCCAGCGCGGACAAGGCAATGCACAACGCCCAGACCGATGCCGACGCCGACGGGGCCTTCAACACCGGCGATCTCCTGAAGGGCGACTCGAAGCCCGTGACGTTCGACGAGGCCGGGACCTACGCCTACTACTGCGTCTACCACCGTTTCATGACCGGAACGGTGGAGGTCTCGGAGTAGGCGCGCTAGCCTGACCCATGATGGAATTCGCCTTCCTCCCAGGCATCGGCCCGATGGAAATCGCGGTCATCGCGGTGATCGCGCTGCTGGTGCTCGGCCCGAGCCGCCTTCCCGAGGCAGCCCGCTCGCTGGGCAAGGGCATGAAGGAGATGCGCGACTCGTTCGCCGGGACGATGGACAGCGACGACGACCGCGCCCACCTCGAGGACGACGACGATCTCGACGACGACGACGATCTCTTCGTGCCCGGGGACGAGATCGACGAGGACCCCGAGCTCGACTCCGAGGACGACGAGCCGGTGGACGACGAGCCCGCCGCGCGCCCGCGCCCGCGCCCGCTGCTAAGACCTCCTAGCCGGAGCTCTCGCTACCAGAAGCTGGCGGTCTCGAGGGTGCCGTCTTCCTCGAGCTCTTCGATGCTCTTGGTGTAGACGCCCGAGCTGAGGTACTTCCAGCCGTCGTCGCACACGACGAAGACCACGTTGCCCTCGTCGAGCTCAGTCGCCACCCGCACCGCGATCGACGCAATCGCTCCGCTGGAGACGCCCACGAAGAGCCCCTCCTCGGCCAGCAGCTTCTTCGCCCACACGACCGAGTCGCGGTTGGACACGAAGATCTTCCGGTCGAGCAGAGCGAGGTCGATGATCGGCGGGATGAAGCCGTCGTCGAGTGAGCGCAGGCCCTGCACGAGCTCGCCCTGAAGCGGCTCGGCGGCCACGATCGCCGTGTTCTCGTCGTGCTCCTTGAGCCGCCGCCCGTTGCCCATCAGCGTGCCGCCGGTGCCGAGGCCGGCCACGAACGCAGCCACCTCGTCCAGCTCTTCGAGGATCTCCGGCGCGGTGCCGTAGTAGTGGGCGTCAGGGTTGGCCTGGTTGCCGTACTGGTACGGCATGTAGTAGGACGGGTCCGCCTCGGCCATGTCGAGCGCCTTGGCCACCGCTCCGTTGGAGCCCTGCTCGCCCGGCGAGTACTCGATCTCAGCGCCGTACATGCGCAGGAGCTGAGTGCGCTCCTGGTCACGTTGTCTGGCATCACGACCTTCAGCGGGTAGCCCTTCCGGCTGCAGATCATCGCCAGTGAGATCCCGGTGTTGCCGGAGGTGGGCTCGAGGATGGTCTGCCCGGGACGGATCGCACCCTTCTCCTCGGCGTCCTCGATCAACGCGCGCGCCACCCTGTCCTTGACCGAGCCGGTGGGATTGTAGGACTCGAGCTTGGCGTAGATGCGCACGCCAGGCTTGGGCGAGAGGCGCTTGAGCTCGACCAGAGGCGTATTGCCGATCGCTCGCACGATGTCGCCGTACTTCCCGCCGCACGGCCGGGTGTCGAGGGTCGGAGGAACCATCGCTTCAGAAAGTGTAGTGCCCGGGCCCTGCGGTGGTGTCACTGAGACACCACCGGCCCTGCGGGATACTCGACGGGCCATGTCGCAGGACAACGCCCAGGTCGTGCGCCTCTGGATGAAGGGCTTGAGCGACGAGGGCCTGCCCCGTTCGAACTCTGCGATGAGCGGATCGAGATAGGGAACGTCGCGGAGTTCATGGTCCAAGGGCCCTACAACGGCCACACCGGCCTACGCCGGTGGGTGACGGATGCATTCGACGTGATCGAGGACCGCCGCTTCGAGCTGGACGAGATCATCGACGCCGGAGATGAAGAGACCGTCGTGTCGGTTCAGCGAGCGCTCGGGCGGGCGAGCCACACAGGGCTGGAGGTCAGCCTTCGGTGGGCGGCCGTCTGGACGATCCGGGGCGGAAAGGCCGCGCGTATCCAGGGCTACGCCACCAAGGCCCAAGCCCTCAATGCTGTGGGGGGTGCGGCGTCAGCCGGGCCGAAACCCTGAGCACAACACCCGCATCCAGTCGATACGCCCTTCCCGCTCGGTGAAGTAGACCTGCTGCTCGACGGTGAAGGGGCCGTCGTCGTTGTGTCCCCGGAAGCTGTACGCCACGTGCCGGCGATCGGCAAAGGCTCCGCTCTCGACCGCCAGGAGCTCATCGATGTGATCGGAGTCCTCGAACCATCGGGCCAGCACGTCTGACACCACTTCGGTCGCGCTCGACGCCTCCCAGGCGCGTCGCGGCGTGAGGCCGCGGAAGTCCACCCGCGGATCCAGCAGCTCGGCGATGCGCCCGTAGTCCTTGCCGGCGAGCGCTGCCGCGAAGTCCCGTCCCAGCGACTCTCCGTCGTCCATCGCGCCAGCCTAGACGGGGGGCCGATTTTCGGCCCCGGCGCACTTGACCCCACATGAGCTCAAGAGCCGTCCTCGCCACCCTGATGTGCGTTCTTGCGTGCGTCCCGGCGCCCGCCACGGCCTCGACTCCGGACTGGACCGCCGACCTGCCGGCCGACGGCGGCCGCGTGGACCGCCCGCCGGGACTGATGGAAATCGACGCCTGGCTCCTGAACTCTGAGGGCCACCCGAGCTACCGGCTGCGACAGCGCCTCACGCGCAGGTGCTTCACGCGCGCCCGGGGCCGTCGCTGCCTCGTGCGTTATTCGGCGCGGTCGTTCGCCACCGGCTACGACACGACCAGGTACGGGGCCCGCGTGTACGGGTGGCTCTAGCGGCCGCCGGCCATGGCGGGCAGGATCACCAGGGTGTCCTCGCCCTTGACCGCCGTGTCCAGGCCGTCGAGCACCCGCACGTCCTCATCGTTGAGGTAGACGTTCACGTAGCGGTTGAGCGCCCCGTCCTCGCCGAAGAGCTGTCCCTTGGTGTCAGGGTGCTGGTCCGCAAGCGAATGAAGCACCTCGCCAACGCTGGCGCCCTCGGCCGAGATCTCCTTCTCGCCGCCGGTGGACGCACGAAGGACCGGGGGAATCTTGACGGTGCTCACAGCGCGGGAAGCCTAGCGACCCGCCACGGCGGAGTGAGGCGGCGAAAAGCGAGCCTGCCGAGGAAGAGGTCGGCGAAGTGTGCGAACGCACACGAGCCGCGGGACCCGCCACGGCGAAGTGAGGCGGCGAAAAGCGAGCCTGCCGAGGAAGAGGTCGGCGAAGTGTGCGAACGCACACGAGCCGCGGGGAAGCCCAGCGACCCGCCACGGCGAAGTGAGGCGGCGAAAAGCGAGCCTGCCGAGGAAGAGGTCGGCGAAGTGTGCGAACGCACACGAGCCGACCGATGACAAAGGCAGGCGACGCTTTGCAGCCGCCTCAGCCCGCGGCGGCGCAGAAGGCTTCGTAGTCCGGGAACACGCCCATCTCCTCATCGGAGATCTCCCCGGGATCGCGCGAGCAGATCGGGCAGTCCGGGTCGCGGCGCAGCTTGAGGTTGGTGAAGGTGGTGCCCAGCGCCTCGTAGAGCAGCAGGCGGCCGATCAGCGGCTCGCCGGCCCCGGTCACGAGCTTCACGACCTCGATCGCCTGCAGTACTCCCATGATCCCCGGCAGCGCGCCGAGCACGCCGTTGGCGCCACAGGACGGCGCCAGCTCGGCCGGCGGGGGCGTCGGGTAGAGGCAGCGGTAGCACGGCCCCTCGTAGGGAGCGAACACCGAGAGCTGCCCGTCGAAGCCGAGGATCGAGGCCGAGACCACGGGGATCTTGAGGCGCACGCTGGCGTCGTTGAGGAGGTACCGCGTGGGGAAGTTGTCCACGCCGTCGACGATCACGTCGTAGCCCTCGATGATCTCCATGATGTTCGAGGCGTCCAGGCGGGTCTGGTGCTTGACCACCTCGACGCCCGGGTTGATGTCGTGAATCCCCTCCTCGGCTGAGTCGACCTTGGGCATGCCGATCCGGTCGTTGGTGTGGATCACCTGGCGCTGGAGGTTGGAGAGGTCGACCACGTCGTCGTCGACGATGCCGATCGTGCCCACACCGGCCGCGGCGAGGTAGAGGGCGGTGGGCGAGCCGAGCCCGCCGGCACCGAGCAGGAGCACCTTGGCGTCGAGCAGCTTCATCTGGCCCTCGAACCCGATCTCGGGCACGAGCAGATGTCGCGAGTAGCGCTCTCGTTGCTCGGCGGTGAGGCTGCGGGGCACCTCGACGTCGAAGCCACGGTCCTTCCAGAGGGTGATTCCGCCGGTCATCGACTCGACGTTCTCGTAGCCCAGCTCCTCCTGGAGCGTGCGGGCGGCGAGCGCCGATCGATTGCCCGAGGCGCAGTAGAGCACCACGCGGCCGGACTTGTCGCCCGCCGCGCCCTCGATGCGCGACTCGAGATGGCCACGGGGAACGTGCTTGGCGCCGGGGATGTGGGACTGCTCGAACTCCTGCTGCTCGCGCACGTCGACCACGACGGTGCCGTTGCGGTCAGCGAGCAGATCGTGGACCTCGCGCGGGTCCACCTCGGTGATCTGCTCCTTCGCGCGGCGGATGAGTTCTGCTCCGGAAGCCATACTTCACAAAGGATAGCGACCGTCCGGAGAAGGGATAGGCGCCCCGGAACGACCCGGGGCGCCCGTTCGGGCGCCCCGGCGCAATCCCAACCCTGCTCTTTCCCAGACCTTCAGTCGAAGCCTCAAGGGCTGCGTAGCCCAAAAGCTTTGTTCAAACAGTGTCGCCCAGAGTCGCTTCTGCCGATATGGGGTCTGCACCCCATCTTGAGAGGAATGGCTGCCTGGCCATGCGAGCACCACGAATGAGACGACGCCACGATTCCCTGATCGGTCAGGTGACGGCGGCCAACGTGGTCCTGGTCACCCTCACCCTCCTCGCCGCCGTCCTGGTGGGCGGGCTCGACCACTCCGCGGACGACCGCTGGCAGCTGCTGGTGCTGGCCCTGGTGATCGTGCTCACCTTCTGCGTGAACCTGTGGATGCTGCAGCGCCGGTTCGCGCCGCTGGAGCACCTGATCGACCGGATCGAGAGGATCGACCCCTCCGAGCCCTCGACCTTCGAGCTGGCCGGCGACCCGGTGGAGGAGATCGACCGGCTGGCCCAGTCCTTCCGCCGCCTGCTGCAGCGGGTGGACGACGAGCGGCGCCGTTCCGGCAAGCTCGTGCTCCGCGCGCAGGAGGAGGAGCGCCGGCGGGTGGCCCGCGACCTCCACGACGAGGTGAACCAGGCGCTCACCGCCATTCTGCTGCGCCTCGAGGCGCTGGCCCTCGACATGCCTCCCGAGCACGTGGAGGAGGTGACCGAGCTCAAGCGCCTGGCCAACCAGACGATGGACGAGCTGCTGAACCTGGCCCGGCAGCTGCGCCCCACCGCGCTCGATGACCACGGGCTCCTGCCCGCGATCGAGGCCCAGGTGCGGGGCTTCGAGGAACGGAGCGGAATTCGCGCCCAGCTGCAGACCAGCGGGGATCCGGCCCTGCTCGACGAGGAGAAGCAGACGGTGATCTACCGTGTGGCCCAGGAAGCCCTGGCGAACGCGGGCCGGCACGCGAACGCACGCAGCGTGGCGCTGGCCCTCGACGTGGAGGGCGAGGCGGCAGAGCTGCGAATCAGCGACGACGGCGTGGGCTTCGATCCCGTGGCCTCGCGCGGCGACGGCTTGGGACTCGACGGCATGGCCGAGCGGGCGCGGCTGGTGGGCGGCGAGCTGGACCTGCGCTCCTCTCCGGGCTCCGGCACCGAACTGACCCTGCGAGTCCCATGATCCGCGTGCTGATCGCCGACGACCACGGCATCGTCCGGTCCGGGCTGAAGATGCTGATCGACCGTCAGCCCGACATGGAGGTGGCGTCGGAGGCCGAGGATGGGATCGAGGCGGTCGAAAAGGTGCTGTCCCACCGGCCCGACGTGGCTGTGCTCGACGTCTCCATGCCCCGCCTCACCGGCCTCCACGCCGCCCGCCAAATCCGCTCGCACGCCGAGGACGTGCAGGTGCTGATGCTCTCGATGCACGACGATGACGCCTACTTCTTCGACGCCCTCGAGGCGGGCGCATCGGGCTACGTGTCCAAGCGCGGCGCCGACGGTGACCTGATCAACGCCATCCGCACGGTGGCCGACGGCCGCACCTTCCTCAACTCGCGCACGCAGCAGGCGCTGATGAAGCAGTGGCTACAGGACGGCCCCAAGCGGCCCGACGACCTGACGCCCAGGGAGATGGAGGTGGTCAAGCTGATCGCCGAGGCCAACACCAACCGCCAGATCGCCGAGGCACTGCAGGTGTCCGAGAAGACGGTGGAGTCCCACCGCGCCAACCTTCTGTCCAAGCTCGGGATGCGCGACCGGGTGGAGATCGTGCGCTACGCGATCCGCCGCGGGCTTGTAGAGCCGTAGCCACCTGGCGGGGCTAGCCTGCCTGGGGTGAACCCCCGCGTGCTGATGGCACTTGTGCTGGTGTCGGCATCCGCCTTCGCGGCGGTGGTAGTGGCCGCCGCGACGGGAGAGGGCGATGAAGTACCCAACGGGGGAGAGCGGCGGTTCGAAGGCGCCACGCTGCCGGTCGGCGTCGAGGCCCCACAGTTTCGCCTGCGCGACCAGGACGGCGAGGCGGTTGCCATGGAGGACCTGCGCGGGCGGCCCGTGCTCGTGACCTTCCTCTACACGCACTGCGAGGACTCCTGCCCGACGCAGGCCCAGCAGGTGCGCAGCGCGCTCGACGAGCTTGGCGAGGACGTGCCCGCCCTGGCGATCACGGTGGAGCCGGAGCGCGACACCGAGGAGAGCGCCCGCGCGTTCCTGTCCGAGCAGCGCGTGCTGGGCCGGATGAGCTTCGTGCTCGGGTCGCGGGACGAGCTGAAGAAGATCTGGCGCGCGTTCGGCGTGCAGCCTCAGCGCGACGACCTCGAGCACAGCGGCCGGTTCGTGCTCGTGGACCCCGCGGGCATCCAGCGGGTGAGCTTCCCCATCGACCAGGCCACGCCGGAGCGCCTGGCCCACGACCTGCGCCTCCTGGCCGGCGGCGCGTAGCCGTTATCCTACCTCCACGGTAGGAGTTGCCTGCCGCCCAAGATGATCTTCTCCACCAAAGCCGAGTACGGCGTGCGCGTCATGGCCCACCTGGCCAAGTCCGGTGGAGACGTCCCCATCTCGCTCAGCGCGATCGCCGAGGCCGAGGGCCTGCCGCTGGCCTACCTGGAGCACCTGGCGGCCCGCCTGCGGCGCGCGGGGCTGGTGGAGAGCCATCGCGGATCGCGCGGCGGGTACTCTCTCTCACGCGACTCGGGCAGCATCACGATGGCCGAGGTGGTGCGCGCCCTCGAGGGCGACATCGCCCCCGTGGAGTGCATCACCGCCACCCCCGACGGCGGATTCGTGTGCACTCGCGAGGGAGAGCCCGGACACGAGCCCTGTCCCTCGAAGCTGCTGTGGACCCGCGTACAGGGCTCGATCGTGCGCGCGCTGACCGAAACGACCTTGGCCGACCTGGTTAGGCCGGCCACCCGAAAGAAGACGGAGACCCTGAGCGTATGAGTCTGGAGATTCAGAACCTGCACGTCCGCATCGAGGAACACGAGATCCTGCACGGCGTGGACCTGAAGGTCTCGAAGGGCGAGACCCATGCCCTGATGGGCCCGAACGGGTCCGGCAAGTCCACCCTCGCCAACACGATCATGGGCAACCCCAACTACGAGGTCACCGAGGGCAAGATCCTCTTCCACGGCGAGGACATCACCGAGGCCGACCCGGACGAGCGCGCCCGCGCGGGCCTCTTCCTCGCCTTCCAGTACCCGGCCACGATCCCGGGCGTCTCGGTGGCCAACTTCCTGCGCCTGGCCGTGAACGCGCGGCGCGACGAGCCGATGAAGGTCAAGGACTTCGGCAAGTACCTGCGCGAGAACGTGAACCTGCTGAAGATCGACCCGTCGTTCGTGAGCCGCTACCTCAACGAGGGCTTCTCCGGAGGCGAGAAGAAGCGCGCGGAGATCCTGCAGCTGGCCATGCTCAAGCCGGAGATCGCCGTGCTCGACGAGACCGACTCGGGCCTCGACATCGACGCCCTGCGTGTGGTTTCCGACGGGGTGAACGCGCTCAGCGGCCCCGAGATGGGCTCCCTGATCATCACCCACTACACGCGCATCCTGAACTACGTGCGGCCCCAGTTCGTGCACATCATGCTCGACGGCCGGATCGTCCGCGAGGGCGGCCCCGAGCTGGCCGACGAGCTTGAGGAGCACGGCTACGACTTCATCCGCGAGGAGGTTGCAGCCGCCAATGCCAGCTAGCCCTGCCGCAACCGACACATGGCTTGGCGAGCTCCGCGCCCAGGCGCGCGAGGTCTACGAGCGTGAGCCCCTCCCCAGCTGGCGGCGCTCGGGCTTCTGGACCACCTCGCTGCGCAAGCTCGACCTCGACGCACTCGAGCCGCGCCGCTACGAGCGCTCCGACGTGCCCCCCGCACCGCTGGCCGAAGCGCTCGGCGAGGACTCCGTGGGGGCCATCGTCGTGCAGCGCGGCGCGAGCACGATCCATGTCGAGGTCGCCGACGAGCTGACTGCGCAGGGCGTGATCGTCAGCTCGCTCGAAGATGCCGCCGAGGAGCACCCCGAGCTGGTGCGCGAGCACTACATGCGCCGGCTCTCCCACGACGAAGGCAAGTTCTCCGCCGCCACCGCCGCCTTCTGGACCGGCGGCGCCTTCGTATACGTGCCCGACAACGTACGCCTCGAGAAGCCCATCCAGACCGTCTACGTGATCGACGAAGGCGGCACCGCGCAGTACGCGCACACGCTGGCAATCGTGGGCGAGCACAGCGAATGCTCGATCCGCGAGTACTGCCTGGGCGCCCCCATCGAGGGACAGGCGCTCCACGCGGGCGCTTTCGAGCTGTACGCCCGCGCGGGAGCCAACGTGCGGCTGGCCCACTTCCACGACTGGGGCCCCGGTGAGATCTACGACATCTCCACCAAGCGCGTGGAGATCGCGCGCGACGCCCACGTGGACTGGGTGCCCGTACACCTGAGCGGACGCCTGACCAAGCAGACCCTGGACATCGTCACGGCGGAGAAGGGCTCCGATATGCGCCACACGGGGCTTTACTTCACCGAGGGCGAGGAGCACCTTGACCTGTTCACGACCGACAAGCACGAGGCCGGCCACACCACGGGCGACACCGTTTGGAAGGGCGCGCTGACCGGCAACTCGCGGGCGTCGTACGAGGGCCTGATCCACATCGTGCCGAACGCACAGGAGAGTCACACCTATCTCCAGACCCACCAGATGCTGCTGTCCCAGAAGGCCAAGGGCGACGCGATCCCGTCGCTGATCGTGGAGACCGACAGCGTGTCGGCGTCCCATGGCGGCACCGTCGGCGAGCTCGATGAGGACCAGATCTTCTACATGACCTCGCGCGGGCTCCCCCGCTCGGAGGCGGTGCGGATCCTGGTCGAGGGCTACTTCGAGGAGGTCGTGCAGCGCCTCGACGACGAGGGCCTCCAGGCGCTCGTCCGGCGGCGTATCGCCCAGAAGCTGGCCGCGGCTGAGGACCAGGTGACCGAGTTCATCGGAGCGAGGGCCTAGGGCCATGGCCCCGCTCGCCACCTCGCTGGACGTCCGCGCCGACTTCCCCGTCTTCGATCGGGGCTTCGCCTACCTGGACTCCGCTGCCACGTCGCAGAAGCCGCGCCACGTGATCGAGGCGATGGACTCCTACTACCGCAACTCGAACGCCAACGTTCATCGCGGCGTGTACAAGCTCGCGCAGGAAGCCACCGAGCTGTTCGAGGGTGCGCGCGAGCGGGTGGCGCGCTTCGCCGGGTCGGAGACCGCCACCACCATCTTCACGCGCAACGCCACCGAGGCGATCAACCTGGTGGCCTACGCCTGGGGCCGCGAGCACGTGGACGAGGGCGACGAGGTGCTCATCACCCACATGGAGCACCACTCCAACATCGTGCCCTGGCAGATCCTCTGCAAGGAGCGGGGGGCCACGCTGCGCTATCTGCACGTGTCCGAGGAGGGCCTGCTGTCACTCGAAGAGCTCGACGAGGTGCTCGCCGAGGGCCGCGTGAAGCTCGTGTCGGTGGCGCACGTGTCGAACGTGCTGGGCACGATCAACCCGGTGACGGAGATCGCCGCCCGTGCCCGCACGGCCGGGGCGGTCAGCGTGATCGACGGCTCCCAGGCCATCCCGCAGCTGGCGGTCGACGTGACAGATGTCGGGGCTGACTTCTACGCCTGGACCGGTCACAAGGCCCTCGGACCCACCGGGATCGGCGTGCTCCACGGCCGCCGGGAGCTGCTCGAGTCGATGCGGCCCTTCATGGGCGGCGGCGACATGATCGCCTCGGTCGGCTTCGATTCCTCCACCTACAACGAGCTGCCGTGGAAGTTCGAAGCGGGCACGTCGGCGATCGCCGAGGGCGTGGGCCTCGGCGCCGCGATCGACTATCTCGATGCGATCGGGATGGAGGCGGTGCGCGCCCACGAGCGCGACCTCACCCAGTACACGCTCGAGCGCCTCGGTGAGATCGACGGCCTGCGCACGTTCGGCCCCCGCGACCTCGACGTGCGAGGCGGCGTGGTGAGCTTCGAGGTCGAGGGCATCCATCCCCACGACCTGGCCGAGCTGTGCGACCGCGAGGGCGTCTGCATCCGTGCCGGCCACCACTGCGCCCAGCCCCTGATGAGAGAGCTGGGCGTGTCCGCCACCGCCCGAGCCAGCTTCCACGTCTACAACGGCAGAGACGACGTAGACCGCCTGGTAGGGGCCCTGAACGAGGCACGGAAGGTCTTTGGGCTCTGATGGACGCCCTCTACCGGGACTACATCCTCGATCATTACAAGCGGCCGCGGAACTTCGGGACGCTCGAGCCCCACGACCTCGAGGCCCACGACCACAACCCGCTCTGCGGCGACGAGCTCGGCGTGCACATCCGCGTCGAGGACGGCAAGATCGCGGACCTGCGCTTCCACGGTCAGGGGTGCGCGATCTCTCAGGCCGCCGCCTCGATCGCCAGTGAGGAGATGATCGGCATGTCGGTCGAGGAGATCGGCCGGCTGGACGCGGAGTGGGTGATCGACCTGCTGGGGATCGACATCTCCCCGACCCGGCGCAAGTGCGCTCTGCTGAGCCTCAAGGTGACCCGGGGCGCAGCCACGGGCGACGCCTCCTGGCCGGAATAGGCCGGCGGCGGAGCCTCAGGCGGCGCCGGGCGAGCCCGCCGGGTTGCGCTCGGCCCAGGCAACGATCGCCGAAGACTCGTTGATCACCTCGCCGGTGTCGGTCACGAGCACCGGCACCTCGAACTTCCCGGTCAGCTCCTTTACCTCCTTGCGCCCCTTCGTGTTGTTGAGGAAGGCCGGGAGCACCGCCAAGCCGTAGGACTTGACGACCTCGGGGTCGTGGCCCGCTTCCTTGAGGGCGCGGTGGGCGTTCCCGCAGGGATGGCCGCCGGGCCTCAGGGTCTTGGTGAAAGTGCCGTAACAGACGTAGAGCTTCATGCGTCGCAGCCTAATCGACCACCGGCGCGACAATCGAGGAGACCGGGCGCACGAAGACGTGGTCGCCCACCTCGAACAGCTCGAGCGAGGGAAGCTGCACCATCAGTGTCCGGCCGGCCTCGTGCCGTAGGCGATAGAGCACGTCGTGGCCCCGGAACTCGCGGTCCACGACCTCGGCATTCGAGGCGTGTCCCGCCAGCAGCTCCAGCTGCTCCGGCCGAACCGCCACGTGAACCCGCCCCTCCGCGGGCGCCGCCAGGTCGAGTGTGCCCAGCTCGGTCTCGACCCCGGCGCCACGTGCCATTCCCGACAGCACGTTCACCTCCCCCACGAACTGCGCCGTCCAGCGTCCCGACGGGCGGGCGTACACCTCCTCGGGAGGGCCGACCTGCATCAGCACGCCCGAGCGCATCACCGCGAGGCGGTCGGCCAGGGCCAGGGCCTCCTCCTGGTCGTGGGTCACCAGCAGAGCGGTGGCTCCGGCGTCGCGCAGGATCAGCTCGACCTCCCGGCGCAGCGCTCCCCGCAGCGTCGCGTCGAGGCTGGAGAAGGGCTCGTCTAGGAGCACGATCGCCGGCTCGGGGGCCAGCGCCCGTGCGAGCGCCACCCGCTGGCGCTCGCCTCCCGAGAGCTCATGCGGGTATCTGTCGTCCTTGTGCTGCAGACCCACCAGCTCAAGCGTGCTCTGGGTCAGGCGCTCGCGCTCTTCGCGCGGCCGGCGCGCCAGACCGAACGCCACGTTGGCCCGCACGTCGAGGTGCGGGAACAGCGCGTAGTCCTGGAACACCATGCCGACCCGCCGGCCCTCGGGGGGAGTCCAGCACGCCGGTCCCGCCACCCTCTCCCCCGCCAGGGAGATGGTGCCGGCGTCCGGGGTCTCGAAGCCCGCGATCAGCCTCAGCAGGGTCGTCTTGCCACAGCCGGACGGCCCGAGCACGGCCACGATCTCCCCGTCGGCCAACTCCAGGTCCACCCCGGCCACCGCCTGGGTGGAGCCAAACGCCTTCTCCACCCCCTCCACGAGTACACCCATCAGGCGGCCCGCCGAGACAGGTGAATCAGCGCGGCCACCGGCGCCAGCCCCACCAGCACGATCAGCAGGGCGGGCAGCGCAGCGGTCTCATACAGCGACTCCGCGGTGGATTGCCAGACGGCCACAGCCAGAGTGTCCCCGCCCAGGGGGCGGAGCAGCAGCGTGGCCGGCAGCTCCTTCATCACCTCGGTGAACACCAGCAGGGCAGCGGTGAGCATGGCACCGGAGATCATCGGCACGTGCACACGCGCCAGCACGTCGAGGCGATCCGAGCCCAGGCCGCGCGCGGCCTCGTCGAGGGAGCGCGGCACGCGCTCGAGTCCGGCATCCACCGACTGGTAGGCGAGGGCGAGGAAGCGCACCGTGTAGGCGGCGAAGAGCCCGATCACGGTGCCTGTGAGCAATAGCCCTACTCCCGCCACATCGTCGAGGCGATGGTCCAGCCATCCGAACGGCACGATCACCGCCACCGCCACCACGGACCCGGGAAGGCCATAGCCGATGGTAGCCACGCGCGCCGCCCCGTCACCGGCCGGAGAGCGGCTTGCGCGCCGCCCGTAGGCCAATACCAGAGCGGCGCCCACCACCAGAACCACCGACATGCCGGCGAGCATGAGGCTGTTGCGTGCCGATGCGGCGAACTGCGGGACGAGTTGGCCATCTGCGACCGACGAGACCGACCACGCAGCCAGCTGTGCGAGTGGCGCAGCCACCACCACGCCCACAAGTACCAGCGGCCCCGCCAGCGCGAGGGCGCCCGGCACCCCCCGCAGCCGGACGGGTGCCACCGCCCTGCCGCGCGCGGAGCCCTGGGCGTAGCGCGCGCGGCCACGCGACAGGCGCTCGAGCAACAGGAGGGTGAGGGTGATCGACACCAGCAGCGTGCCCAGCTGCAGGGCGGCGTCACGGTCGAAAGCGCCGAACCAGACCTTGTAGATGGCGTTGGTGAAGCTCTGGACCCCCAGCAGGTTGACCGTGCCGAAGTCGGCAAGCGACTCCATCAGCGCCAGCGCGACACCTCCGAGGATCGCCGGCCGCGCCAGGGGAACCGCAATCCGCAGGATCGCCTGCGCCCGCGACAGGCCGAGACCGCGGGCGGCTTCGACCAGCTCGGGACCCTGGGACAGGAAGGCACTGCGCGCGAGCAGGTAGACGTAGGGATAGAGCACGAGCGTGAACACCGCCACGGCACCGACCGGCGACCGCACGTCCAGCCACGTGGCCCCGAGGTCGTCCGCGGCGCCCAGCGCGAACAGCGTGAACACGTATCCCGGCATGGCGAGCGGCAGCACCAGCGCCCACTCGATCCACGACCGGCCGGGGAAGTCGAAGAACGACACGAGCGCGGCCAAGCCCGTGCCGAGCACCAGCGTTCCGATGCCCACCCCGGCCAGCAGGATGGCGGTGGCCACCGCCGCGTCGGGGAGCAGCCCGGAGAAGTCCGACAGCGCGTCGGGCGCCGCCAGGAAACTCGCGGGCAGAACGAGCAGGGGCGCGGCCACCAGGGCGGCGGCCGCCACCGTCATGGCGGTCCAGCCGTCAGGGCGCCGAAGGGCGTTCAGTCCCACCCCACGTCGTTCATCATCCGGACGGCGTCCTCGAGGTGCTCGCCGGCGCCCGACACGTCGATCGGGTCGCGCTTGAACCCCCCGAACTGCGCGATCTCCGGGGTGGACTCGATGTCTGGGCCGACTGCGAACTCGTGGTTGTTCTCGGCGAAGGTCTTCTGCTGGGCGGGCGCGGTCAGGTACTCGACGAGCCTGCGGGCGTCATCGGGCCGGTCGGTCGCCTTCACCACCGCCACTCCGGACAGGTTCACGTGGGTGCCGCGGCCGTCCTGGTCGGCCCAGACGGGAGCTACCGGGAAGCCGGGATCCTCCTCGAGCTCACGACCGAGGTAGTAGGAGTTGGTGAATCCCACATCGCACGAGTCCTCGGCGATCGCGCTCAGCACGTCGGTATCCGAGCCGAGGATCGTGGGATCGTTGGCCATCCAGCGCTCGAGCATCTGCCTGGTCTCGTCCTCGCCGTCCTTGGCGATCCGGTCCGCCACGAAGGAGACGTTGTACTCGCTGGTCCCCGAGCGCAGACACAGCCGGCCCTTCCAGCGCGGGTCGCCGAGGCCGGCGTAGGTGGTCACGTCGTCCTCGCCCACGCGCTCGGTGGAGCGCATGACCGTGCGGGCGCGCAGCGTCAGGCCATACCATTCCCCGTCGGGATCGCGCAGCGACTCGGGCACGTTGCGGTCGAGCACCGGGGAGTCCAGCGCCAGGAGCAGGCCGGCCTCCTCGGCACGCCACAGGTTGGCGCCGTCGACGGTGATCAACAGGTCCCCCTGCGTCTGGTCGCCCTCGCTGTCCAGGCGCTCGTAGAGCTCCGACGCCGAGCCGCCGAACAGCGTGAGATCGGTACCCTCGTCGGCCGCGTAGACCTGGAACGGCTTCTCGTCGCCGTAGTGGGAGCGGGCGGTGAACACCGT
The DNA here is from genome assembly GCA_963825475.1 of uncultured Thermoleophilaceae bacterium. Classification (GTDB taxonomy): domain Bacteria; phylum Actinomycetota; class Thermoleophilia; order Solirubrobacterales; family Thermoleophilaceae; genus JAAYBF01. Next base: position 130,048 of record CAWGTC010000002.1, read on the forward strand.
CAGCTTGTCGCCGCCACCCGAAGTGGCCACGACCACACCCACGAAGGCGCCGACCACGGCCAGCCCGGCGACCGACGCGAGGATGATCAGAGAACGGCGAGACACAGAAGTTAGGGTAGCCTAATACTGCTCCCTCGGCTGTCGCACGGCGGGCCCGGTCGGTACAATTCATATCCGACCGCGCAGAACGGAATTCTTTGACCCGAACGAAGGACCCGATGGCAGCCACCGACAAGACGCGAATCACCAAGCCGAGCCCCATCGTCGAGGACGATCAGGGCCAGTTGATCGCCGCCAAGGGCGTCTCCCGCAACGTGATCGAGGAGCTCTCCAAGATCAAGGGCGAGCCCCAGTGGATGCGCGACATGCGCGTCAAGTCCTTCGAGATCTTCGAGCGCAAGCCGATCCCCACCTGGGGCGTGGACCTCTCCGACCTCGACCTCGACGAGCTGGTGCTGTACTCGCCGCCCGACGCCGGTCGCTTCGACAGCTGGGACGACGTGCCGGCCGAGATCAAGAAGACCTACGAGGACCTCGGCATCCCGGAGGCCGAGCGCGAGCACCTGGCCGGCGTGGTCGGCACGTGGCGCCAGGAACCCGTCTACGAGAACCTCAAGAAGGAATACGCGGACATGGGGATCCTCTTCACCTCCATGGACACCGCCGTTACGGAGTATCCGGACCTGGTCCGCGAGTACTTCATGAACAAGTGCGTGCCCCCGCAGGACAACAAGTTCTCGGCACTGCACGGAGCGGTGTGGTCCGGCGGATCCTTCCTCTACGTGCCCCCGGGCGTGAAGGTCGACCTGCCGCTGCAGGCCTACTTCCGCATGGAGGGCGCCAACGAGGGCACCTTCGAGCACACCCTGATCGTGGTCGACGAGGGCGCCGAGGTGAACTACATCGAGGGCTGCACCGCGCAGACCTACTCGGTCAACTCGATGCACTCGGCCGTGGTGGAGATCTTCGTGAAGGAGGGCGCCAAGGCCCGCTACACCACGGTCCAGAACTGGTCCAAGGACGTGTTCAACCTGAACACCAAGCGCGCCATCGTGCAGGCCGAGGGCACCGTCGAGTGGGTGGGCGGCTCGATGGGGGCCAAGAAGGTGATGCTCTACCCGGGCTCGTTTTTGATGGGTGAGGGCGCGCGCGCCGACCACCTCAACGTGGGCGTGGCCAGCGGCGACGTGTGGAAGGACACCGGCGCCAAGGTCGTGCACCTGGCTCCGAACACCACGTCGAACATCCTGGCCAAGTCGATCTCCAAGGACGGCGGGATCATGGGCTACCGCGGCCTGGTGCGGATGGGCCACAACTCGCAGGGCTCGAAGTCCCACGTGCAGTGCGACGGCCTGATGATGGACCCGTACTCGCGCTCGGACACCTGGCCCGACATCCAGATCCAGAACCCCCACGTGACCGTGGCCCACGAGGCGGTCGTCGGCAAGATCTCCGACGAGCAGATGTTCTATCTGCAGTCACGCGGGCTCTCCGAGGAGGAGGCGGCCGCGATGATCGTGAACGGCTTCATAGAGCCGGTCACGAAGGAACTGCCGATGGAGTACGCCGTGGAGCTCAACCGCCTCATACAGCTGGAGATGGTCGGCAGCATCGGGTAGACGGCTGCAAACCTTCGGATCTCGGGTTCATCAGGGGCCGGTCGTGCAGAGCGCTGCCCGGTCCCTTCTCCCCCCGACCTCCTCGGTTTTCGCTCGTCTCGGCTAGCGTCGCTCGAGCACCACCAGCGGGATCTCGCGGCCCGTGCGCTCCTGGTAGCCGCTATATCCACCATAGGTCTGCACCGCCTTCTTCCACAGGCGGCTGCGCTCGCCGGCGCTCGCCGTCCGCGCGCGCACCTTGCGGTGCTCACGCCCGATCTGCACGGTGGTGTCGGGATTGGCCCGGAGGTTGTGGTACCAGGCCGGGTGCTTGGGGTGACCACCCTTCGAGGCCACGATCACCACGTCGTCGCCGTCGCGCACGTAGACCAGCGGGCTGGTCCGGCGGGTGCCGCTCTTGGCGCCCACATGGTCCAGCAGCAGCACCGGCGGGGCGCCGGGAAGGCGGTGACCCACCAGTCCCCCGGTCGCGCGGTAGGCCAGCGTGTGACCCTTCATCACCCGCCGCAAGAGCGGCCAGGCGCGATCGGCCATGTCCAGGTATCCCACGCGGCCATTGTGCCACCCTGCCCCGGTGCGAAGCACGACCGATCACAGCACGCTGGCCATCCGCCTTCGCGGCGTGGTCAAGCGCTACGGGCCGATCACCGCGGTCGACGGCCTCGACCTCGACGTGCCCGAGGGCACATGTGTCGGCCTGCTCGGCCCCAACGGCGCGGGCAAGTCCACCACGATGAAGCTGCTCACCGCCCAGGCCATCGCCGACGAGGGCGAGCTCGAGGTGCTCGGCTACGAGCTGCCCGGGGAGTCGAAGGTGGCGCGGGCCGAGTGCGGCGTGGTCCCGCAGCTCGACAACCTGGACACCACGCTCACGGTGGAGCAGAACCTGGTGGTGTTCTCACACCTGTACAGGGTGCCGCGCGGGGAGCGCAAGGCCGCCGTGGACCGCGCGGTGGGAATCGCCAACCTCGGCGACCGGCGCGACGCCAAGGCCGACGAGCTCTCGGGCGGCATGAGGCGGCGCCTGCTGATCGCCCGGGCGCTCGTGCACCGTCCTCGGCTGCTCCTGCTCGACGAGCCCACCGTGGGCCTCGACCCGCAGGTGCGCCAGGAGCTGTGGGCGCTGATCGACGGGTTGCGCTCGGAGGGTGTGTCGATCCTGATGTCGACCCACTACATCGAGGAGGCCGAGCGGCTGGCCGACACCGTTCTGATCATGTCCCACGGCAAAGCCGTGGCCGAGGGACGCCCACACGAGCTGATCGCCGAGCACGCCGGGCGCAACGCCGTGGAGGTCTACGGGCCCCCCGCCAAGCTGGCCGAGGTGGCGGCCGGCGCAGCGGCCGCGGGCTTCCGCACACGAAAGACCGGTACTTCGGTCGCGGTGCTCGGGCTCGACACGGCCAACGGGGATGTGCCTGACGGTGAGCGGCGTCCGGCCAACCTCGAGGACGTGTTCGTGCTGCTCACCGGTGAGGAGATCTCGTGAGCGCGAGGCTCGGCCGCCTCGAGCGATCCGCCCTACAGGGCGTGATGGTGCGCGAGGTCATCAACTTCTCTTCCTACTGGCGCTCGACCACCTTCTCGTCGACCGTCGATCCCACGATCTACCTGCTGGCCTTCGGCTTCGGCTTCGGGTCGCTGGTTTCGGAGGTGGGCGGTTTCCGCTATGTGGAGTTCGTGGGCACCGGCACGGTGGCCACCGCGGTGCTCTTCGCGTCGGTGTTCCCGTCGATGTTCGGCACCTTCGTGAAGTACCAGTTCCAGCACACCTACGACGCGATCCTGGCTGCCCCCGTGGACACGGAGGAGCTGGTGACTGCCGAGGCCCTCTGGATCGCCTGCCGCGCCGGTGTCTACGGCTGCTCGCCGCTGCTCGTGGCCATGGTCTTCGGCTTGGACCCCAGCTTGGGGATGCTCGCCATCCCCTTCGTCAACTTCCTCGCGGGCTACGGCTGGGCGTGCTTCGGGATCACGATCGCGGCGTTCCTCAAGTCGATCGACAACTTCGGCTATGTGACCAGCGGGGTGATCACACCCTTGTTCCTGGTAGCCGGCACCTTCTTTCCGATTGACGGCCTGCCGGAGTGGGCGCAGATCGCAGCCCAGTTCAACCCGCTCTATCACTGCGTCGAGCTGGTGCGCCACTGCGTGTTCGGATTCGAGGGCCTCACCGACCTGGCCCACGTGGGGGCGCTGGTGCTCTTCGCTCTGTTGGCATGGCGCGTCGCAATCTTCGGAATGACAAAGAAACTGGTGAATTGAAGCTGCGGTGCTCGCCAGAACGACGTTCTGGCTGCGCTCCTCGCCCGGCTAGCGCGAGATGAGCAACGTGGCGCCGATCGCGCCGCCCAGGTCGCCTAGAGCCGCCAGTGAGACCTGCGGTGGGCGGTCGTCGACGAACAGGTGCGGCTTCATCGCCTTCGCTATCTCCTTGACGTAGGGCTCGCCCAGGCGGGTGCCCAGCCCGCCGCCGATCACCACGGCCCCGATGTCCAGCAGGTTGATGGCCGACGCGATCCCGGCGCCCAGCGCCTTGACGGCCCTGTCCACCAGCTCGTGCGCCAGCTTGTCGTCGCGCTCCAGAGCCCGGGCCCAGATGCCGCTGCGCAACCGGGTTCGCCCGCGCTCCTCCATGATCTCGAAGAGCGCCGTCTTGCGGCCGTCGCCGGCCAGCTTGCGCGCGCGATCCTCCATCGCGCCGCGGCCCGCGTAGGCCTCCACACAGCCGCGCCGGCCGCACGGGCAGCGCGCGCCTCCGCGCTTGACCACCATGTGGCCGAACTCGGCTCCGGAGCCCCGTCCCAGCCAGGGCTTGCCGTCGAGCACCAGCCCGCCGCCCACCCCGGTCCCCCAGAAGACCCCGAGCACGGAGTCGTGGTCGCGGGCCGCACCGAGCGCGAACTCCGCATCCACCGCCACCTGCACGTCGTTCCCGAGTGCGACCTTCGTGCCCAGCGCCTCCTCCAGGCGCTGGGTCAGCGGAAACGGGTCATTCCACTTCGAGAGGTTGGAGGCCTGGGCCACCGTTCCCGCGGCCGCGTCGACCGTGCCGGGCGATCCCACGCCCACACCCAGAAGGCTGTCGGTCTCGAGCCCGGCGGCGTCGGACGCCTCCCCCAGCGCAGAAGCCATCTCGGAAACGATCGCCTTGGGCCCGCCGGACGGGGGCGTCTCGCGGCGCGCCTGGCCGAGCACCTCGTGGCGTGCGTCGACCACTGCGGCCTGGATCTTGGTGCCGCCAAGGTCGATCCCGCCCATGGCCCCGTTGTGGGTCACGAAGCCATCCCACCACACAACGCCCTACCGCACCACCTCCGCCTCGTAGCCCTCCTCCGCCAAGAGGGCGAGCAAGGCTTCGGCATGCTCGGGCCCCCGTGTCTCCAGCACCAGGTCGACCCCTGTCTCGCGAACGTGCAGATCGACGCCCTCGCGCACGTGCTTCACATCGATCACGTTGGCCCCGGCAGCACCCAGGCAGGTGAGCAGGCCGGCCAGTGCTCCGGGCCGGTCGGGCACACGCGTGAACAGGCGCAGGCGCCGCCCGGCCTCGGTCTCGTGACGGCGCCCGATCGCCACGAGCAGACCCGAATCGATGTTGCCGCCCGAGAGCACGGCCACCGTGCTGCCGCTGGCCGCCGGCTCGACCACGCCCTCGAGCAGAGCCGCCACGCCGACCGCACCCGCTCCCTCGACTACCAGCTTGGCTCGCTCGAGCAGGAGGATCGCGGCCTCGGCCACGTCGTCGTCCGCCACCACGACCACCTCGTCCACGTGGCGGCGCACCAGCGGCAGGGTCAGCTCTCCGGGCGTCTTGATCGCGATCCCGTCGGCGATGGTGGGCACGGCCAGGGCGGTGACCGCGCGGCCGGAGGCGAGCGACTCCGGGTAGGGCGCGCAGGACTCGACCTGCACGCCCACGACTTCCACGTCCGGCCGCTCGTTCTTGACCGCCAGGGCGATGCCCGAGACCAGGCCTCCTCCCCCCACCGGCACGACCACCTTGGCCAGGTCGGGCACGTCCTCCAGCAGCTCGAGGCCGAGCGTGGCCTGGCCGGCCACGACGTCCGCGTCGTCGAATGGATGCACGAACGCCAGGCCGGCCTCCGTGGCCCGTGCCCTGGCCATCTCGACACACTCGTCGACCGACTCCCCTCCCAGGCGCACGTGGGCGCCGCTGGAGGCCGCCGCATCCATCTTGGAGAGGGAGGCGCCCGCCGGCATGAACACCTCGCACTCGAGACCCCGGGCGCGGGCGGCATACGCAAGTGACTGCGCGTGGTTGCCCGCGCTGCCGGCCACGACTCCGTTCGCGCCATCCTCGAGGCTCGCGATCTTGGCGAGCGCCCCGCGCAGCTTGAACGACCCCGTGCGCTGGAGGTTCTCGGCCTTGAGGAGGATCGTGCCACCCACGCGGTCGGAGAGGCTGCGCGAGGTCAGCGTGGGCGTGTGGCGGACCAGGTCCGCCCCGGCGCCACGTGCCCGGCGGATGCGCTCGGGGTCTATCGAGGGGCCGGGCATCGGCTCAACATCCTCCTCCACGATGCCGATTGCAATGGGGTGAACGTGAACGAGCTCGTACTCGTGCAGGGCATGCGCGACACGCGGCTGGCACTGGAGAAGTGGAACGAGCGCCCGATGCAGGTACTGGGGCCGTGGCTGGCGCTGAGCGTGGCCGTGGCGCTGGGTCTGCTGGGAGCCGTCTACGGCGTGGCGACGCTGTCGCGACCCGATCTCACGCTGCTCTCCGTGCCGGGCCTCTACCACCCGGCCGACGCCGGCGACTACCTCTTCGTGCTCGTTCGCAACTCGCTGGTGCTCGCGCTGCACGCGCTCGCATGCGTCGCCGGCTTCATGGCGGGCAGCTCCATCCCGCTGTCGGCTGCCGAGCGCAGCGGGCTCGACCGCTGGATCCACGAAAAGACGGCCCGCTTCGCGATCGTCTTCGTTGCGTTCGCCACCACCTTCTCGCTCACCACTCAGGCGTACATCATCGGGGGCGACGCCTCGACGATCGCCAGCCAGCTCGACATCTCCCCCGCCCTCCTCGTGGTCGGCCTGCTGCCCCACGCCCTGCCCGAGCTGGTGGCGCTGTTCCTCCCGCTGGCCGCATGGCTCATAGCCAGCCGCCGCGACCGCTGGGATGAGCTGCTGGCCGCGACGGTGGTCACCGTGAGCGTTGCGGTGCCCGTGCTGCTGGCCAGTGGAGCGGTGGAGGTGTGGGTGTCACCCCGGTTGCTGCAGGCACTGTCCGGCGTGGCTTAACGGCGACGGCCCCACCGAGGCGGGGCCGTCGCACTGCATGTCGGTGCTATCGGCTGCGGACTACTACTTCTTCTTCCTGGGCTTCTTGCACTTCACCGTGTCGGTGTCCTTGTTCTTGCCGTCACGGTAGATGTTGATCTCGGTGAACTTCCACTTGCCCGTCTTGCAGCCACGGGTCTCGAGGATGCCCACCTGCTTGCCCTTGACCTTGGTGCTGCCCTTGAAGTTGACCTGAAGCAGCGTGATACCGGTTGGCAGGCCCGGGAACGGCTCCTGGATCTCCGGTGGGATCTTCACGTTGAGCTTGAAGCCCTGCACCGTGTTGCCCTGGATCATCTGGTTCACCGACGCGCCGCCGTCGTTCTTGAGGAAGAACCCGATGTCGCCGTTCTTGATCACGAACGCGGTGACGATGAGGTTCTGCTCGGCGCCGCCGTTGTTGACCTTGGCCTTGGAGGTGCCAGAGCCCACCTGCGACCCCTTCGGGCACGACTTGGTGTTCTTGTCCTGGTTCACCTTCTTGATGTCGCAGCGCTTGCTCTTGGGCCACCGCTCGGAGTTGATCCTCCACTCCTTCGGCAGGACCGTGTTGAGCGACGTGCTGGTGGCCGGCTGGCCCGTGCCGTCGGTGGTGTCGCCCTTGATGACCACGTTGAGGCTCACGATCTTGGGCTTCTTCTTGGTGCCGGCGCTTGGTCGAGCTCGGCTTGGCCTGGAAGTCCAGCGTCGTGTCCGACGCGGGAACGGCGAGCGCGGCTACCGCACCGCCGGAAAGCAGCGCACACGCGAGCGCACCGCTGATAAGTCGATTACGCAAAACTCCTCCTAAGAGAGTTGGGGGGATGCTGACGGGGGACTCCTCCCCCAATCTAACCAGAGAAACCCTTGGCTGGGCCAAAGGTTGCGCTACGCCATCCGCCCCGACGAGCGCTCCACGCCGTCGAGCAGTTCCCAGTTTCCGCGCAGCACGCCCTCGGCCACCTCAAGCAGGCGGTCGAGGTCGGCGTCCGCCAGGCGCTCCTCGATCAGCTCGCGCGCCTGCGCGGCGTGCTCGTGGTCGCGCTCGGAGTGCAGCGCGAAGTACTCCGTGGCGGGGCCCTCCTCGAAGCCGTAGCTGGCCAGCAGGCCGTCGAGCTTGGTGCGGGCGATCGCGGGCTGGCCCGACTCGACGGTGAAGGCGGCCACCAGGTTCTCGAGCGCGTCGCGGCCCGCGGTCCAGGACTCGCGGCAGGCCTGCGTCTCGGCGCGCGGCTCGCGATCCAGGTCGGCCTCGAGGGCGTGGGCGAAGTCGTCCCACAGCGCCACGTGGTCCGCCTCCTCGGCGGCGTGCTCGGCCAGCAGCCCGCGTAGCTCGGGCTCCGCGGCGCGCGCGGCGGCGTCCACGGTCTCGGACAGCGCGACCACCGCATGGCGGTACTCGCCGGCGTAGAAGGAGAGCTCGTCGCGCTCGAGGCGGCCCTCGCTCCAGCGCTCGTAGAAGGGGTGCTCGAGCACGTTCCAGCGCTCACGCAGCGAGTCGAGGCGGGCGAAGAAGTCCACTGACAGCTCCTTGGTAGGCGGCGAAGGGACGGCTGAGGCATCCTACCGTCCCCGCATGCGCCCGCCGCCCGAATCCCAGATACCCGCGCCCGAGTTCCCGGCCAAGATGGATTGGCTCAACGTGGCCGTCCTGCGTATGGCTCCGTTGTTGCAGCGGGGGCCCGTGCTGATCGAGTTCTTCGACACGGCGCGCATCAACTCTCACCGAACGCTGCCCTACGTGAGCGCCTGGCACGAGCGCTACTCGCCCCACGGCCTGCGCGTGATCGGGGTGCACTCGCCGGGCTATTCGTTCGGCCGCGATCGCGACACGGTCGAGCGAGCGGTGCACAAGCTCGGCATCGAGCACGCCGTTCTATTGGACCCCGACTTCGAGGTCTGGCGGCTGTACGGCAACGAGGGCTGGCCAGGGCGCTACCTCTTCGACATGGCCGGCCACCTCCGCTACATCCACTACGGGGAGGGCGACTACCTCGATGCCGAGCGCGCGATCGGAGAGGTGCTGGCCGAGTCGGGCCGGGATCTGGATCTGCCCGAGCCGATGGCGCCCGTTCGGCCCGAGGACGCCGAAGGCGTGCTGCTCGAGGCGCAGACCGCCGACGTGGCGCTGCCAGCCGACCGCGAGCGGCTCGAACTGGTGCGCGACTGGACCGACGGCGAGGACTACATCGAGGCCAAGGACACCGGCGGAGCCGCTTCGATCGCCTACGACGCCGGCCAGGCCTACGCCGTGCTGTCCGGGCCCGTCGAGCCGGGGCTCTACGAGACCGGGGGCGAGGTGGTGGCCGAGGAGCCCGGCCTACGCCTGCACGGCTTCCAGTTCACGCCGAAGGCTCCGCGGAACGGCTGACCCGGCGCCCTCAGAGCGGGCGCCGGGTGCCGTTCCGGGTGTTCCTAGCGACTAGCGATACGCAAGGTCGCCCCGGAACTCCATCGGGTAGCCGCGGCGCGAGCGCTTGGCCTTGCTCGTCTTGGCCTTGCCCGCCTTGGCGGTCCGGGCCTTCTTGGCGCCGGCCTCGCCCACCAGCGGCTTCTTCGTGTTGGCGAAGAACCACGAGGTGTGCGCCGCGGCGTCTGAGAACTGGCCCAGCGCCGTGGGGTTCAGGTTCGCGATCGTGTCGCAGGCTTGGTGGTAGCACGCATCGAAGGGCGTGCCCGCCGTGCCTCCGTAGATCGCCGCCTGCTCGGGCGTCTTGATCCCTTCGGCGCCCGAGAACAGCCCGCCTGCGGGGATTCCCTGAGCGATGAACGGACCGTAGTCCGAGCGGCCGTCGAAGGCCGTCGGGTCTGTCTGGAGCCCCTGCGAACGGAAGAACCCGTTGAACTCGTCCTCGATGCGGCCGGAGCCGGGGGGCGCGCCGCCGGCGGGCGGCGTGGTGTCCGACGTGTCGCCGTCGTACACGAAGCGCACGAAATTCGGCGAACCGACCATGTCGAAGTTGAGGTTCATGGAGATGTCCGCGAGCTGCTGTGGGGGCAGGCCGTTCACGTACTCGGTCGAACCGATCAGCCCGGCCTCCTCAGCACCCCAGAACGCGAACCGCAGGCGCTGCCGCGGCTTGTTCTGCTTCAGCTCCGAGATCTCCTCGGCGATCTCGAGGATCGTCGACGACCCGGAGCCGTTGTCGTTGATGCCCGGCCCCTCCGAGACGGAATCCAGATGGGCGCCCACGACGATCGTGCGGTCGGGGTTGCCCTTCTCGGAATCGGCGATCACGTTGTATTCGGTGTCCGGCGTGGTGGTCGTGTCCGTCTCCACCTTCACCGTCGCTCCGCCGGCATTCGCGGCGTCGAACAGCTCCTCGCCGATGGCCGAGCCGGTCGTGATCACCGGGATGCCCGTGAACGGCGGCGCTCCGATGAGCACTGGATCCGTGCGACCGGCGAAGCCGTCGTTGAAGATCACGACCGCGGCGGCGCCTGCCGCCTCCGCGTTGCGGATCTTGTCGACGAACGGGCAGGTGCCGCGCTGGATCAGCGAGACGTTGCCGCTCGTGGCCGCGGTGAAGTCGCCGGGAGCGCAGCCGCTGGTCGAGGTGCCGGGGCCATCTGGCGGAGGGATCACCGTGTTGCCCGCGGGCACCACAGGCGCCTCCACCGATCCCGCACCGGAGAACTCAGCCGTGATGAAGTCCGTGTCCTCCACGTAGGTGGCCGGAGTCGGGCTGATCTGCTCGAAGCTCGTTGGCGCGTTCTGGGTGTACTGCGGGAAGTCGAACTCGTCGAGGGTCACCCTGTAGCCAGCCCCGCGCAGGCGCTTGGACACGTACTCCACCGATGCGTCGTAGCCGGGGGTGTTGGCGGCGCGATTGCCGTCGTTCTGGTTGGCGATCTGCTGGAAGGCGCGCTCGTGGGCGAGGATGCCGTCCACGGTCACTCCCTTGCGGAGCTTGTTGGTGTTGGTGCCGGCCGTTGCAGTGGTGGCCGAGGTGAGAAGCGCCATGGCGAGTACCACCGTAAGCGCAAGAGTCGCTCGTCTCACTGAGTTCTCCCTTTGTCGGGGCTTAAACCCAGACGAGGCTTCTGGCCCCGTCCGGGGGACCCCTGGCCTATTCCCGGGAGGCCCGCCGACTAAGCGCGGGACGCCAAAGCTACGCGAATGGTCTTCGGCAGCATGAACCGCACATCTTCCTTGACCACCTCGAACTCGGAGACGTCGTCGGTGCCGCGGTCGCGGAAGAACTGGACGAGGCTCTGCACGAGCCCCTCCGGGGCGCTGGCGCCCGAGGAGATGCCCACCACGCGCTTGCCTTCGAGCCACTCCTCCTGCACCTGGGTCTCGTTGTCGATCAGGTACGAGTCCGCGCCGTGGTCGTGGGCCACCTCGACGAGCCGGTTCGAATTGGAGGAGTTCTTCGAGCCGATTACCAGCACCAGGTCGCACTCGCGGGCCATCTGGCGCACGGCCATCTGGCGGTTGGTGGTGGCGTAACAGATGTCGTCGGTGCGCGGACCGGTGATGTTGGGGAACTTCTCACGCAGCTTGTTGATGATGGCGCGGGTCTCGTCGACGGACAGCGTGGTCTGGGAGATGAACGCCACCCGGTCGGGGTCGGGCACCTCTAGCCGGTCGACGTCCTCCTCGGTCTCGATCAGCACGATGTTCTCGGGCGCCTCGCCCATCGTGCCCTCGACCTCCTCGTGGCCGGCGTGGCCGATCAGGACGATCGTGTAGCCCTCGGCGGCGAACTTCTTGGCCTCCACGTGCACCTTGGTCACCAGCGGACAGGTGGCGTCGATCGTCTTCAGCCCCCGCTCGAGAGCGTTGGCATGGACGCTGGGGGCCACCCCATGGGCGGAGAAGACGACCGTCTCCCCCTCGGGCACCTCGGTCTCCTGCTCGACGAAGATGGCGCCGCGCTCGCGCAGCTCGGCCACGACGTGCTTGTTGTGCACGATCTCCTTGCGCACGTACACGGGTGGGCCATAGAGCTCCAGGGCGCGCTCCACGGTCTGGACGGCCCGGTCCACGCCGGCGCAATATCCGCGGGGCGCTGCGAGCAGGAGCCTTTCGGGGGTCGAAACCATCACTCAGAGTGTAGGCAGCAGCTCGAGCATGGCCTCGCCCACGGCGTCGAGACTGCGGGGCGAGATCTGGGAGAGGTCGTCGCAGGTCTCGTGAAAGCATGCGTAGTCGAAGTCGATCAGGTCCACGGCCGGGACCCCCGCGCGCAGGAACGGCACGTGGTCGTCGAGGATCACCCCCTGGGTGCCGGCCGGAAACACCCTCCCCACCCCTGCCCGCCCGGCCGCGGCCCTGAGCTTGCCCCAGAGCCTGGAGTCCGACAGCTGCTCGCGCCTGAGGCGCAGGCCCTTCTCACCCACGAAATCGAGCAGGACCATCGCCCCGGCGTGGCTGTAGCGCTGGGCGGCGACCTTGCTGCCCCGCAGTCCCCGCTCCTCGAAGTCCTCCGGAGGGGCGCCCGCTGGACTCTCCTCCCCGTCGAAAGCGATGAACACGAGCGTCGAGCGCGGGCGGCGGCGCTCCATGCGGCGCGCGAGCTGGGTGAGGATCGCAGTGCCGGAGGCGCCGTCGTTGGCGCCCACGAACCCCGGGATGTCCTTCGTGTCGTAGTGGGCGCCCACCACCACGACGCTTTCGGGGTGGCGCCCACGCACCTTGCCCACCACGTTTCGCAGCCCTCCGGGCACGGTCTGGAAGCGGCCGCCGGGGAGCGCACCGCGGATGCGCCGCGCCAGCTTGCGGGAAGCCGCTGACCCGGCTGGGCGAGGGCCAAGGGCCACCTGGCGCTTGACCGAGGCGTAAGCCGCGTCGCCGTCGAAGCGATCGACCGCCGGTCGCGGGACCGGGGCGGCCGCCCCCGCGTCGCCATCACCGTCGCCGGTGAACGGGAGGTTGTCCGTCGCCACGAGGGCGATCAGGGTCACGCCCAGGAGCACCTGGACCGCGAGCACCACGAATAGGCCGCGCATATACCTGAAGGTAGCTGCAAGCTGCGGTGCGTCAGAGCTCGACGGAGCCCGGCTGCCAGTGCAGTGGCGAAAGAGATCTGTCCTTGCCGCAGGCCTTGGCGCCGCGGAGCGAGAGGTCGGCCACCGCCACGAGCTGATCCACCGTTTCTGCGTCCTCCGGGCAGCGCGCCCAGCCCACGCTGGCGCTGAGCCGGAATCCCGGTAGGTCGAGCGTCTCCCCCGCGTCGCGGACAGCGGAGAGCACCCGATGTGCCAGACGATCGAGGCCCCGGTCACCGAGCCCGGAGACCACCATCGCGAATTCGTCGCCGCCCAGCCTGGCCACGCAGTCGTCCTTGCGGCTCGACGACGTGAGGGCGTGAGCCACGGCCTTCAGAGCGGCGTCGCCCCCCGGATAGCCGTACAGCGTGTTCGCGTCCTTGAAGTCGTCGAGATCGACGATCATCAGCGCCAACCGGTCGGTCTCGCGGTCGCCGCCAAAGCAGGTCGCCACGTGCGCCATCAGCGCGCGGCGGTTGCCCACGCCGGTGAGCGGGTCGACGAGCGCCAGCTCCTCGGCGGCGTCGCGCAGGCCCACGAGCTGACGCTTCCCGACCACGATCACGCCACCCACGGCGGCGAAGGCGGGGATGGCCACGAAGAGCTGGCCGAGCATGCCGGCGTCGACCGCGCGCGCGTCGTAGACCAGCGGAGCTGCGTACACGACCACCGCGCCCGCGATGTACAGCGCCGCCTGGACCGGCGTGTAGAAGTAGCCGCAGTAGGCGATCACGATCACGAGCGTGAGCCACAGGGGTGACGTCGCGCCGCCCGTACAGGCCACCGCGGCACCGACGAAGACGAGGCTCGCGATCGCGGCCAGATGGAACACCAAGCCGCTCTCGATTCGCTCCCAGCGAATGAGCAGCAGGCACGTGAGGCCCCAGGCCGCTGTGCCCGCGCCGAGGCCGACGGCGATGGTCTGGTTGGAGGACTCGACGCCCGGGAGCAGGAGCGCCGCGTGCAGCGCGAACCCACCGGCCAGCCACAACGCACCCGCGAGCCGGCCCGCGAGCCGGCGCTCCTGAGGCGTTGTAGCCCGTCCTCGACCCATAGCTCGTCTCGGTCTGCATCGGCATGACCTCTCTCGAACACGAGCGGCGGGTGAGATAGATTCAACCGACCGTGCCGTCGAAGGGGCATAAGGACCGCCTGAGCGCGATCGACGCCTCGTTCCTCCACCAGGAGCGCGAGGCGTCACACATGCACGTGGGGGCGGTCGTCGTGCTGGAGGGGCCCGCGCCCTCACGCGAGGAGTTCACGGAGCACATCCAGTCCCGGCTGCACCTGGTGCCGCGCTACCGCCAGAAGCTGTCGTTTCCCCGCTTCGAGATGGGGCGCCCCTTCTGGATCGACGATCCCCGTTTCAACATCGACTATCACGTGCGCCACACGGCGCTGCCGGCCCCCGGCTCGCTCGAACAGCTGCGCGGGCTGGCGGGGCGGATCTTCTCCCAGCGCCTGGACCGGTCGAAGCCGCTGTGGGAGCTATGGCTCGCTCAGGGCCTCGAGGACGGCCGCGTGGCGCTGATCTCCAAGACCCACCACGCGCTGGTGGACGGAGTCGCGGGCGTCGACATCGCCACCGTGCTGTTCGACCTGACGCCGGACGCCTCCGAGGTCGCGCCCGAGGTCGACCCATGGGCGCCGGCACCCGAGCCGTCGCAGGCGGAGTTGGTGGCCGAGGGGGTGAAGGGCCTGATCCGCACCCCGGCGCGCCTGGCGGGTGAGGCCGCGACCGCCGTACAGAGCCCGAGCCGGACCCTGTCGCGGGCAAGGGAGGCCGCGGAGGGGGTGGGTACCGTGGCGTGGGCCGGCCTCAACCCGGCGCCGGACGTGCCGCTCAACGTTCCCATCGGCCCCCACCGCCGGGTGTTCTGGCTCCAGTGCGAGCTGGCCGACTTCAAGCTGGTCAAGGGCGGGCTCGGCGGAACGGTGAACGACGCCTTCCTGGCCGTGGTCGCCGGCGGGCTGGGCCGGTGGCTCAGGGCCCGTGGAGTGCCCACGGAGGGTCTCGAGCTGCGAGGCCTGGTACCGGTGTCGATCCGCAGCGAGGACGAGCACGGAGCCCTCGGCAACCGGATCGCCGCGCTGCGCGGGCCCCTGCCCGTGTACGCCGCGGATCCGGTCGAGCGCCTGAACGTCGTGCGCGAGGCGATGCAGGGCATCAAGGAGTCCAAGCAGGCCCTGGGTGCGGAGGTGATCTCGGGACTCGAGGACTTCGCACCTCCCACGCTGCTGGCGATGGCCTCGCGGCTGAACTTCTCCACCCGCCTCTTTAACCTGATCGTGACCAACGTGCCCGGTCCCCAATTCCCGCTCTACCTGATGGGCCGCGAGATGCTCGAGCTCGTGCCGGTGGCCTTCCTCCCGGAGGATCACGCCCTGGCCATCGCGGCCATGAGCTACAACGGCAAGCTCGACTTCGGACTGCTCGGCGACTACGACGCCATGCCCGACATCGAGGAGTTCGCCGACCACCTGGCGGCCTCGCTGGACGAGCTGGTGCAGGCTGCCCGGAAGGCCAACCCGCCCGCGAAGGCCAAGGCCAAGCCCAAGAAGCGGTCGAGCAACGGCAGGAAGGATTCGGCAGGGAAGCCGAATCCTTCGAATCGTCACCCCGCGAAATCGCGGCAGAAGCCCGCTAGCGCCTGACCACGACCAACCGCGCGTCGGCGCGCGGCGGTGCGGCCTCCAGGTTGCCTGCGCGGTCCTGTGCGCGGGTGTAGAAGCGGTAGACCCCGGGCCGCAGACGCGGACGGGCGGAGCGGCGGCGGGTGCCTGTGAGCAGCCGGCGCGGCCGCCCGTCGGCTCGTCTCACGTAGACGTCGTAGCGGGCCACCCGCGAGGGAATCAGCCCGGGGGCGCCGCCGGGGTCGGAGCCCGACCAGCGCAGCCGCACCGGTGCGCGCCGCGCGTCCGGGCGAAGCCGGACCCGGCGCCTGGCGCGCAACCGCGAGGTGGGTGGGCGGCGGTCGAGCCTACGGGCGGCATCCACCGCGGCGCCGGCGTCGATGATGCCCCAGCCGAGCTCGGGGGTCCAGACGCCGCGCCCTCGCGCGCTGGCCTTTATCACCGTGAGCTTGTCGCGCAGCGTGAGGAAGGGGTTGAGGTCGGCCACCAGCGCCGCCAGTGCGGTCACCTGCGGCACAGCCATCGACGTGCCGGCGAGATATGCGTAGCGGCTGTCGCCGCCCAGCTCGCGGCGACACCCGCAACCGTCCACCGGCGTGATGCCCTCCCGTGGTGTCGGATTGCCCGGGTAGGTCGACACCAGCCCGGGCGGGCCCAGTGGGCCCTCGTCGAAGAACCCGTACGCGGCCAGCGAGATCTGCGACCCGAACCCCGTACCCGCGCGCGTGTCGTCGAACTCGGCCGCCGTCACCACCAGCCCCCGCCCCGCGTCGAGCAGTGGCCCGTTGCCCGGCTGCAGCTCAACCGCGGGAGCGCCCTGGTCGGCGGTGTCATCGTTGGATGCGGCGGCCACGAGCACCACACCCCGGGACACGGCGAACTCGATCGCCTCGCGCAGCGCCGCGTTGGTGGCGCCGCCCCCAAAGCTCATGTTGATGGCCTGTGCTCCACGATCGGTGGCCACGCGGATGCCGTCCACGATGTCCTCGTCGCGGATCACGTCGAATGGGGTGGCCGCGAACTTGACGACCGCGAGGCGGCACCCCCAGCCGGCGCCGGCCACGCCGAGGCCGTTGTCGGTGGCCGCGCACGCCAGGCCGGCGACATGGGTGCCGTGGCCGTCGGGGTCGACGAGCGGGGCGGCGGTGCCCACGGCGTCGGCCGAGGCGATCTTGGCCGCGATCTCAGGGTGCCCGCCGTCCACGCCCGAGTCGAGCACACCCACCACTGCACCGTCCCCGGTGGTCACGTCCCACGCCGCGGGAAAGCCCTCCCTGGCCAGCGCCCAACCGACCGGGGTGCCCGAGGGCACGCCGTTGGTGAACACGGTCTCGGGAGTCGTAAGCGCCGGGTCGTTCGGCGTGCGCCGCAGGTCGCGCGCCCACTCCACCGAGACGCTCTCCACCGCCCTGTCGCGCCGGAGGCGCGACAGCGCGCTCTCCTCGCCCCGCACGGTCGCGATCCCCAGCTCGGGCACCCCCCGGCCGGCCCGCACGACGCCGGTGCGAGCCAGCACCGCCGAGACCGCGGCCGACGATCGCGCGGTCTGCGCCTCGTCGAAGATCACGAGGTACCGGCCCGTGGGCTGGGCGGCGTGCGCGGGCGCGCCAGCGACCAGAACAACCAGGGAGAGCGCGGCAATGGCCGCGAGAGCGCAACGCATCCGGTGATTCCAGCAGGTGGCGCGCCGGGAGGGTGCGGTTGCTTGTAGGCTCGGCCGCGGAGAGAGAGGGAGCGTGCAGATGCCGGAGGAGCAGAGCCGTAACCCCCGCGTGCTGGCCATCGACGCCGGCGGCACCATGACCGACACGTTCATCGTCGACGACGCCGGGGCGTTCGTGGTCGGCAAGGCGCAGACCACGCCCGAGGACGAGTCGACCGGGTTCATGCGCTCCGCGGAGGATGCCCTGGGCCAGTGGGGCTCCACGCCCGAACGGGAGTTCCCGCGGATCGTGTCCGGCATCTACAGCGGCACGGCGATGCTCAACCGGCTGCTCTCGCGAAAGGGCCGGCGGATCGGAGCGATCGTGACCGCCGGACAGGAGGACTACCTCAAGTTCGAGCGCGGGATCCAGACCTACCTCGGCTACTCCTACTCCGACCGGCTGCACATCGCCACGCACCACCACAACGAGCCGCTCGTGCCGCGCGACCGGATGAAGGGCGTGCGCGGGCGGATCGACGTGATGGGCACCGAGGTGCTGCCCCTTCGCGAGGAGGAAGCGCGGGCGGCCGCGGAGGAACTGCTCGACGACGGTGTCGAGGGCATCGTGGTCTCGCTGCTCTTCTCGTATCGCAACGCCGAGCACGAGATCCGGGTGGGCGAGATCCTCGAGGAGGTCAAGGCTTCCCGGTCAATCAACGGCGACGTGCCGGTCTACCTGTCCAGCGAGCTGTACCCGATGCGCCGCGACCTTCCGCGCCTGAACACCACCCTGATCGAGGCCTACGCCGCGGAGCCCTCGCGGGGCACGCTGCAGAAGGTGCGCGACGTGACCAAGGAGCAGGGCGCAGCCTTCGAGCTGCGGGCCATGGCCGCCCACGGCGGCACGGTGTCGATCGAGGCCACCGAGCTTGCGCGCACCCTGGTGTCGGGCCCGATAGGCGGGGTGGTCGGCGGCCAGGCGCTGGCGCGGCGAATGGACCTGCCCAACGTTCTCTGCACCGACATCGGCGGCACCAGCTTCGACATCGCGCTGATCACCGATGGCCGCCTGGAGATCACGCCCACGCCGGACATCGCCCGCTTCGTGCTGAACATGCCGCTGGTCAAGATCGACTCGATCGGCGCCGGCACCGGCTCGTTCGTGCGCGTGAACCCCAACTCCAACCGGCCCGAGCTGGGGCCCGACTCGGCAGGCTCGAAGATCGGCGTCTGCTGGCCCGAGGGAGGCCTCGAGACGGTCTCGGTGACCGACCTCGACGTGGTGCTGGGGCGGCTGAACCCCGAGTACTTCCTGGGCGGCGATGTGGACCTCGACCCCGAGCGCGCACGACACGAGGTTCAGCGCCAGGTGGCCGAGCCGCTCGGCCTGTCGGTGGAGGAGGCAGCCGCCGGGGTGATCGGCCTGTTCGAGGAGACGCTGAAGAACGAGGCCGTGGGCCGCATCCTCGGCAAGGGCTACTCGCCCACCGACTACGCGCTGCTCTGTTACGGCGGCGGCGGGCCGCTGCACGTGGCGGGCTACACCGCTGGCGTGGGCTACCGGGACGTGCTGGTGCCCGCCTGGGCGGCGGGGTTCTCGGCCTTCGGCTGCGCGTGTGCCGACTTCGAGTACCGCTACGACCAGACGATCGACATGCCGATCGCCCCCACCGCCGACGACATGGAGAAGGCGGGCATCGGGATGATGGTGACCGGCGCCTGGCTCGGCCTGCAGGAGCGCGTGGCCGCCGAGTTCGCGAAGTCCGACATCGAGCCCGACGCGATCACCTACACGCACGCCGTGCGGATGCAGTATTTCGGGCAGCTCAACGACCTGGAGATCGTGTCGCCGCGCCTGGAGCTGGAGGAGGGCGGGCACGTGGACGAGCTGATCGCCGAGTTCGAGGACGCCTACTCGAAGCTCTACGCGCGCTCCGCTTCTTCGCCGGAGCTCGGGTATCTGATTACGCAGGCGATCGTCCTGGGGTCGGTGGACGTGGAGAAGCCTGCGCTACCTGAACTCCAGCCAGTCCCCAGTCCCCAGTCCGCAGGGGTGAAGGGCTCGCGGCCTGTGTGGTGGGACGACGGCTTCGTCGACACCGAGATTCTTCAGCTCGAGGATGTTAGTGCGGGTCAGACCGTCTCTGGGCCCGCCGTGCTCGAGTCGCCCGCTACCACGTTCGCCATGCCTCCCGGGCGGGCCGCAGGGCTCGATGAGCATCAGATATTCCATCTCGTCAACGAGGACTCATGAGGAAGCTGCTCGTCGTGGCCGTAGGAGGCTCGCTCCTGGTTCCGGCTAGCGCCGCCGCCGCTCCGCCGAACCCGTTCGGGCATGCGTGCTCGCCTCAGAACGGCGTGCTGTTCTGCCCTACGGCCGATGACGCGCAGCGGGTGCCCAGCTTCGATGGCGTGCCACTCGACGTGGATGTGACGCTGCCCGTGACCGGCGACGGGCCCTTCCCGGTGATCGCGATGCTGCACGGCTACGGCGGCGACAAGCGCGCCTTCGAGTCGGCCACGCCCGAGGGCAGCGGGGGCACCACCTACCGCTACAACAACAACTACTACGCGAAGCAGGGCTACGCCGTGATCAACTACAGCGCGCGTGGCTTCGGCCGCTCTTGTGGCAAGGTCGACTCGCGCACCGCCCCCGCCTGCGATCGCGGCTGGATCCACCTCGCCGACCAGCGCTACGAGGCCCGCGACACCCAGCACCTGATCGGCCTGCTGGCCGACCAGGGCCTGGTCAAGCCCAACCGCATCGGCGTGACCGGAATCTCCTACGGCGGCATCCAGACCCAGACCCTGGCCCGGCTGCGCGATCGTGTACGTCTGGAGAACAGGAGCTTCGTGCCATGGCGCAGCGCTGGTGGAAGGCCGCTGAGGATCGCGGCAGCCTGGTCGCGCTGGGGCGCCTCCGACCTGATCTATTCGCTGGCCCCCAACGGCCGCTTCCTCGACTTCAGGGGACCCCGCCGCAACCAGAGCCTGGCCCCGGCGGGCGTCAAGAAGGACAGCTACGTGAACGGCCTGTTCCTCCTCGGCAAGACATCGGGCTACGTCGCGCCGGTGGGGATCGACCCCACCGCCGACCTGGAGGGCTGGAAGGCCGCCCTGGATCGCGGAGAGCCCTACCGCTCCGACGTGCGGGCGATCGGGCGCCAGATCCTGAACTTCCATTCGGCCACGTCGCTGTCCGGCGTGACCGCGCCGCTGCTGCTGCAGAGCGGCTGGACCGACGACCTGTTCCCGGCATCGGAGTCGCTGCGCGTGTACTCGACGTTCAAGAGGACCAAGGGAGCCAAGGTCTCGCTACAGCTCGGCGATCTTGGCCACAGCCGCGGCTCGAACAAGCGCAACTCCGACCGTACGTTCAACAACCAGGGCGCCGCGTTCTTCGCGTCGTACCTGAAGGGCGTCGGAAAGGCCCCCGCGCACCGCAGCGTGACCGCCTTCACCCAGACCTGTCCTAAGGATGCCCCCGCCGGCGGGCCCTTCAGGGCATCGAGCTGGGAGAAGCTGCATCCCGGCGCGTATTCCATCCGTGGGCCCCGCCCGCAGAGGCTCACCGCGAACGGCGGCAATCCAGCCACCGCCGCCAAGTTCAACCAGTTCGCCACCGGTGACGCCTGCCTGACGGTGAAGCGCGAACGCGCCCGGGGCACCGCCGTCTACCAGCGCCGGGCCCGGCGGGCGTTCACGATGATCGGGCTGCCAACCGTGCGCGCCACGGTGCGCACCAGGGGCCGCAACGGGCAGATCGCCGCGCGGCTCTGGGACGTCTTCGGAGGCCGGCAGCGCCTGATCTCGAGGGGCGTGTACAGGCTGACCGGCAACCAGACGGGGGAGGTGGCCTTCCAGCTGAGCGGGAACGGCTACCGGATCGCGAAGGGCCACGTGGTCAAGCTCGAGCTGCTGGGGCGCGATCCCGGGTTCCTGCGCCCGAGCAACGGCTCGTTCTCGGTGAAGGTGTCGAACGTGGTGCTGGGTGTGCCCATCGGCGGAAGGTGACGCAGAGATGGCCGTAGTGGACCGCACCCGCGACCTCGAGCCCCCGCCTGCGGAGCCGATCGGCTGGAACGGCGTGCGGCTCGACGCGATGCTGGCCGAGTCCGAGCGCCTGTTCGCGCACACCGGCCACTACCACGGCCTCGACCGCCTGGAGATGGTCGAGTCCGACCCGATCGGCTACGAGAAGCTCTTCTCGCGCCTGCGCGGCGGACTGGTCTCCGCGCGGGAGACCGCGCTCAACATCTCCGCCTCGCCGATCGTGCGCGAGCTGGGTGAGCTGTGCTTCGCGCTCTACACGCCGGAGGGCGACTCGATCGCGCTCTCCACCGGGATCATCGTGCACGTGCACACCATGTCCGACGCCATCAAGTACATGGTGCGCGAGGGCTACGAGGACAACCCGAAGATCCGGCCGGGCGACATCTTCGCCAACAACGACCCGGTGATCGGCGACGTGCACAACGCCGACGTGCAGACCTTCGTCCCGATCTTCTGGGAGGACGAGCTGGTGGCGTGGGCGGGCGGGGTCACCCACGTGCTCGACATCGGCGCCTCCACTCCCGGGGGGGTGCCCGTAGGGCCCACCAACCGCCTCGACGACGGCATCGACCTGCCCTGCATCAAGATCGGCGAGGGCGACGAGCTGGCCCGCTGGCACCTCAAGCGCTGCGAGCAGCAGACGCGCGCGCCGATGTACTACCTGCTCGACGAGAAGACGAGGCTGGCCGGGTGTCACATGGTCCGCGAGGCGGTCGAACGGGTGATCCTCGAAGAGGGGGTCGACCACTTCAAGCAGTTCTCCCGCGAGGTGATCGAGGAGGGGCGGCGCTCCTTCAAGTCGCGCATCCGCGAGATGACCGTGCCGGGCCGCTACCGCTCGCCGGCGTTCATGGAGGTCACCTTCGCGGACAAGGAGCAGCTGCCGGCCCGCGCCCGCCAGGACTTCTGCATGCACTCGGCTTTCGAGGTGCGCATCGGCGGCGACGGCGAGTACGCGCTCGACATGGACGGCACCTCGGCCTGGGGCTGGCACTCGATGAACTGCACGCCGTCGGGCATGCAGGGCGCGATCTGGGTGATGTTCACCCAGACGCTGATCTGCTCGGACAAGGTGAACGACGGCGCCTACTTCGCGGTCGAGACCAACTTCCCCGAGGGCACGATGGCCAACCTGGGCGACGCCGAGGGCTCGACCGGAATCGCCTGGGCCTTCCTGCAGCCGGCCTTCACCGGCTACCCGCGCACGCTCTCCCGCGCGCTTCAGTCGCGCGGGTTCATCGAAGAGGTGATCGGCGCCTACTCGGTGTCGGGCAACGTGCAGCAGGGCGGCGGCATCGACCAGTACGGCAACTCGAGCGCGATCATGAACTTCGAGGTGGCGGCCCAGGGGATGGGCGCCAAGTACGTGCTCGACGGCACCGACACCTGCGCCGCGATGTTCAATCCCGAGGGCGACATGGGCGACGTGGAGATGTGGGAGCTGATCTCGCCGTTCGTCTACCTCTCGCGCAAGGCGAAGGCGTCGTCGGCCGGCGCGGGGCGCCACCGCGGAGGCTCCAGCTTCGAGTCGCTGTTCATGATCTGGAACACGCCGCACTGGGAGCTCCAGAACCTCGGCACCAACCGCATGTTCTCCTCCCCGGGGATCTTCGGCGGCTATCCGGGCGCGTGCGCCTACATGCACAACATCAAGGGCGCTGACCTGATCGAGCGGGCCCAGCGCGGCGAGAGGTACCCGATCGCCGACGGCGACTTCGAGCACCCGGCTCTGATGGAGATTGACGGCGAGCGCGAGTACAAGCTCGACGCGTTCACCACCCTGTACCCCTTCCCGAACGGCGACCTCTACCTGTCGGTGATGAAGGGCGGCGCCGGCCTGGGCGACCCGCTGCTGCGCCCGCGTGAGGAGGTGGAGCGCGACGTACGCGACGAGCACCTGCTGCCCCGGTTCGCCGAGTCCGTTTACGGGGTGTCCGACCGCGACGCCTATCGCGCGCAGCGACTCGAGCGCGGCAGGCCCACCGCCGACTGGTGGGCGCAGGAGCGAGAGCGGGTGGCCGCCCAGGGCATGATCGAGCCCGTCAAGCGCATGTACGCGGAGTCGTTCAGGCTCTCGCCGCGGTTCGCGGCCGAGTACCGCGGGTTCTGGGACCTCGAGGAGGACTTCGAGTGGGACGCCGCCACCCCCACGGTGCCCGCGGCGAAGTCGCAGAAGGGCAAGGTCAGCCCCGCGGAGTCCGCGGCGGAGTACCTGGCCACGTCGGACGTGCGGGGCGGCCCCCCGCCGCAGGCGGCCGCCGGGCGCAGCCTCGAGGAGGACACGCTGGCCGACATGCTCGACGAGAAGCTGTCACGCCGGGCGGTGAGGGACGTGCAGTCGGGCTACAAGGACCCCGACCGCTTCGACAAATGGCTCGCGGTTCTGCAGGCCCGGGCCGGCTTCGACGACCCGATCGTGCTGCCGTGCGGAGAGGGGCTGAACATCGTGCGGCGCTCGGGCGACTCGGAGCTGGTGATCCGCTGCGACTGCAGCCACGACTTCTGCGGCCACACCGAGAACTGGAAGATGCATGCCCTGGTCTTCGTGCGCGACACCGACGAGCTGATGGAGGAGATCTTCCCCAAGATGGGCCACGCCGATCCCGCCTGGCAGGAGCTGCGCGAGTTCTACTGCCCCGCCTGCGCGCGCCAGCTCGAGGTCGAGGCGGTGCCCCCGGGCTATCCCGTGGTGCACGAGTTCCTCCCCGACGTGGAGGGCTTCTACCGCGGCTGGTTGGGGCGCACCGTTCCTGGGTGAGGCGAGAGCCCAACTTGGCGTATTGACACCCGCCGGCGGCTGGGCTCTACTCGCGGGAGCCACCCGAGAGGAGATTCGCATGTCCGCCGCCGCTATCGACGAATCCAAGCTCGAGGAGTTCATGGGCCGCGCTGTCGGTGACATGAGTGCCGCGATCAGTGCCCCACTCATGCTGCTGGGCTCCCGGCTCGGCCTCTACGAGAAGATGGCCCACGCCGGGCCGCTCACCTCCGCCCAGCTCGCCGAGCGCGCGGGCTGTGACGAGCGGATGGTCCGCGAGTGGCTGTGCAACCAGACGGCGGGCGGCTACATCGAGCACCACGCCACCGACAGCACCTACGAGATGCCCGACGAGCATGCGCTGGCGCTGGCTGACGAGAACAGCCCGTTCTACCTGATGGGCGCCTTCGACCTGCTCGCCTCCGTGTGGGCCGACGAGGACAAGCTCCTCGGGGCCTTTCGCACCGGCGAGGGGCTGGGCTGGCACGAGCACGACCACCGGCTCTTCTGCGGCACGGAGCGCTTCTTCCGGCCGGGCTATCAGGCCCACCTGGTGGCCGAGTGGATCCCCGCGCTCGACGGCGTGAGCGAAAAGCTCGAGCGGGGTGCGCGCGTGGCCGACGTCGGCTGCGGCCACGGAGCGTCGACGATCATCATGGCCGAGGCGTTTCCGGCCTCCGAGTTCGTGGGCTACGACTACCACGACGCGTCGATCGAGCGCGCCCGCGAACTGGCGGGCGAGGCCGGGCTCGGCGAGCGCGTCTCCTTCGAGAAGGCCCGGGCACAGGACTTCCCGGGCGAGGGCTATGACCTGGTGTGCAACTTCGACTGCCTGCACGACATGGGCGACCCGGTGGGAGCCGCCAGGCACACGCTGGGGTCGCTTGCCGAGGATGGCACCTACATGATTGTCGAGCCGTTCGCGGGCGACACCCTGGAGGACAACGTGAATCCGGTGGGGCGGATGTTCTACGCGGCCTCGACGGTCGTGTGCACGCCGGCATCGGAGTCCCAGGAGGTGGGCCTCGCACTTGGAGCCCAGGCCGGGGAGGCAAGGCTCACCGAGGTCCTGACCGAGGCCGGCTTCTCCCAAGTGCGCCGCGCCACCGAGACACCGTTCAACCTGATTCTGGAGGCTCGCCGCTGAGGTGCTCGGGCGCCAGCAGGCGCGCCAGCTCGAGAGTCTCGTCGTCGAGTTCCGCCGGCTCGATCTCGTAGCGTTTCCCGTACTCACCGATCAGGGCCTCGACGACGTCCTCCCAGGCGGTGCCGGGCGCCTCTGCGGCCACGCTGCCGGTGGTCTCGGGACGCCAGTCCAGGCCGAGGGCCGCGTAGACCGGCACCAGGATGTCGCGCACCTGCTCGGCGCCGTCGACCACGATCACGCCGCCCACGTGCACGCCGCCGGCCACCAGCCGCTGGCCCACACCCATCAGCTTGCGCACGCCCCCCACGCTCACGCTGTGCTCCCCGGGGCAGTACTCGCCGGCCACCTCGCCCACCCGGGCGTCGATGGAGAAACGCGCCAGCGCCGCGGCCACCAGCGCGGCGGTCGCGTCGAAGCGCGCGGTCACACGACTCTTGGGGTCGGAGTCGGGCACCGCGTGCGCGAAGGAGATCGTGTCGTGGTGGAAGACCGCGGCGCGGCCGCCGGCCAGCCGCTCGATGGCCTCGAAGCCACCGGCGCGGGCGGCCCGCACTGCCTCGGCGTAGCCGCCGCTCACCACATCGCGCTTGCCGAAGGCGACGATCGAGCCGGGCCTCGCGATGCGGAGCGTCTCGGGCAGCTCAGCGGCCGCCACGCGGAGCATCAGTGCCCGCGACACCGCCGTGTCGAGGGAGGGGTCGTCCGGAAGCGAGTGCGTCAAGAGGCGGAGCCGAGCCACGGCTCCGAGTATGGAGAAGGTGCCCCAGGGCTACGAGGTTGCTGCCTTCGGCACCGCCGCCTGCCAGCGACCCTTGCCCGAAGCCTTTGCCCCGCTGAGGGCGAAGTCGGCATGCTCGCGCAGCTCGTCCGATGTTTCGGCGTGGTGGGGATACACCGCCCAGCCGATGCTCACGCTCAGCCGGAAGCCAGGTAGCTCGAGCTCCTCGTCGGCCCGCTGCACGCATGCCAGCACACGGTCGGCCACATGGCGCATTCCGTCGTGGCTGACCCCCCGCACGACGATGGCGAACTCGTCTCCGCCGAGGCGCGCCACGAGATCGTTACCGCGTGCGGCCTCGCGCAGGGCTTCGGCTGCGCGACGGAGCACGGTGTCTCCGCCCGCATGGCCGAACAGGGTGTTGGCCGACTTGAAGTCGTCCAGGTCGACGAAGAGCAGTCCGGTCGCGTCGCTGGAGCGGATGCCGCTCACCTGGCGCGCGAGAATCGCTTCGAAGGCCCTGCGGTTGGCCACCCCGGTGAGGGGGTCGGTCAGGGACAGCAGATCCGACTCCTCGCGCAGGCGCACGAGCAGGGACTTCGACGCCACGATCAGCACACCGAGAATCGCGTAGATCGGAACTATCACCATCAGCTCTGCCAGGAAGCCATTGCCGACGGGGTCCGTCTCGTAGATCAGCGGCATGCTGTGCACTACCACGCAGAGGGCCAGGTAGACGGCCGCCTCCCGCGCAGGGTAGAACCACGAGCAGTAGAAGACGATGAACAGCAGGTAGAAACGCGCGGGGGAGGTGGCCCCACCGGTCTCGGCCATGACGATCGCCGTAATCGGGAGGCCCATGAACGACGACAGGTGCGACACCAGTGGAGGGGTGCGTTCCCACGGCACGAACTGGAACGCCAACGCCCCCCAGAGAAGGCCGGCTCCAGCCACGCCGAGAAGCACTGCGGGGTGTGTGACCTCCACGCCGGGCATCGCCAGGAGCAGCAGCCCGGTCACACCGCCGGTGAGGTAGAGCGCAGCGGCCACCTGGCCAGCCAGGCGTCGCTCATCGGCTATGTGAAGTCCTCGCATCAGGGGCCTCTACTCGAAAGTCCCCACCCCCGAGTTCAAGAACCTATCGGCCTCCCGTCCCGGCCTCTTGAGCGTCAGTAGCCGAGCGCGAACTTGGCGTCTTCGGACATCAGATCCGGCGTCCAGGCCGGCGTGAAGGTCATCTTCGGATACACCTTCGAGACACCCTCGAGCTCGCCGACGAACTCCTCCATCTGCTCGGACACCTGCGGCCCGATGGGGCAGCCCGGCGAGGTGAGCGAGAAGGTGATGAAGACCTCTTCGCCCTCCACGGCGATGTCGTAGACCAGGCCCAGCTCGACGAAGTCGAGTCCCAGCTCCGGATCGATCACGTTTTCGAGGGCTTCCTGTACGTCGTCAACTGTCACTTCTTCGGCCATGGGACGAGTCTAGCCCCCCGATAGGGTTGAACCGATGCCGCTGCTGGGACTCGTCGCCCTGTTCATCCTGCTCCCGATCGCGGAGCTGTACCTGATCCTCAAGGTGGGCGACTCGATCGGCATCCTGTGGACCGTGCTGCTGCTCGCCGCCGACTCCGTGCTCGGATCGGTGCTCCTGCGCGCGCAGGGGCGTACCGTCTGGCGGCGCTTCAACGAGGCCATGGCCAGTGGCCGCATGCCCCACCGCGAGCTCCAGGTCGGCGTGGCGGTGATCTTCGGCGGCGCCTTCCTGATCACCCCGGGCTTCATCACCGACATCTTCGGCCTGGCCCTGCTGCTGCCCCCCACCCGCGCTCTCATTCTGGGCGTGGTGCGCCGGCGACTGGCCAGCCGGATGGCGGCCCGGGTCGCGGAGGGCGGAGGGCCCGGCCGAGGCCGCGCCTATGACGTCGAGGGCACCGCGTCCGAGCAGCCGCCGGCGCCTCCACCCCGCCTCGAGCAGTGACCGACCCCTCCATCTCCATCGCCTTCTTCGACCCCGAGCACGGGCTGCACGGCAGCACCCGCGCGGGCGCCACACTGCTGTTCGAAGGGGCGAGCTCGAACGTGCTGCCCGAGGGACCGAGCGTGGAGCGCACGGGCGATGGCTGGCGGGCCGAGCTCGAGGGAGCTTTTTCGCTGGCGCTCGAACCGCTGGCCGCGCCGCTCCGGCTGCCAGGTGTGGCTGCCCACGTGTGCCGCGTGACCGGGCAGGTGGGCTCGGTGGCCGTGGACTGCCTCGGCACCGTCGGCGAGACGCACACCCCGCCCGCCTGGGATGACCTCGACGTGGTGCGCAGCATCTCGGCGATCTTCGACGCCCAGCACGCGTTCCTCGCGCTGGGGCGCCGCCCGCGGGGCGCGCCGGGCCACGACGAGGATCAGGTGGTGGGGTGGCTGCTCGCGGGAGGCGAGCAGCTGACCGTGGAGGACGCGCGCATCTCGACGGTGTACGACGGCGAGGGCCGCCAGCGCAGCGCAACCCTCGAACTGTGGCTGCCCGGCGAGGAGGTCCCCCGCCGCGGGTCCGGCACCGTGGTCGCAGGCTCCTCCCTCAGCCTCGACGGCGTCAACGTGCACGCGGCGGTGTTCCGCTGGCGCATGGAGAACCGCGAGGGCGCCGGCGCGTACGAGCTGTGGGTGCGCTCGGACCCCTCCGCGGCGTGAAGCGACCCATGAAAGCTGTGATCAGCGACTTCGGCGGGGTGCTGACAACGCCGCTGGGCAACTCGTTCGCGGCCTGGCAGCGCGAGTCCGGCATCCCGCTGGAGGCTCTCGGCAAGGCCATGGCGGCGGCGACGGAGCGCCACGGCGAGCACCCGCTGTTCGTGCTCGAGAAAGGGGAGATCTCGCAGGACGAGTTCCTGCGACGGGTCGACGCGGAGATGGGCGAGCTGCGGTCGCTCGACGGGATGCTCGACGTGTACTTCGACCACCTCGAGCGCAACCACGAGATGATCGACCTGATGCGCGACCTCCGCGATCGCGGCCTGCGGATGGCCCTACTGACCAACAACGTGCGCGAGTGGGAGCCCCGCTGGCGCGCCCTGCTGCCGGAGATCGACCAGATCTTCGAGGTGGTGGTCGACTCCGCCTTCGTGGGCATGCGCAAGCCCGAGCCCGGGATCTACACGCTCACGGTCGAGCGGCTGGGAGGCGGCCTCCAGCCGGCGGACTGCGTGTTCGTGGACGACATCGCGATCAACTGCGACGCCGCCTCCGAGTTGGGGATGGCCGCCGTGGTCTTCGAGAGCACCGAGCAGGCGCGTGCCGAGATCGAGTCGGCTCTGGCGCAAGCGGGAGGAGTGCCGTAGGCTTGCCCAGGTAGTACGGCGTCTGGGGAGGCGCTCGGAGGAGCCTCAGTGCGCACAGCCCGGTTCGCGGCGATGGCCGCAGTAGTCCTATCGCTCTCGCTCGCCGCGCCGGCCATGGCCGCGCCCAAGACCGAGACGTACCGTTTCGGCCCCGTCAGCGTCGGGCCATATGAGGTCAAGCAGAGCGACTTCTCGCTCAACGTGCCCAAGCCCGTGGAGGACGGCTACGTGACCGCGATGGAGGTCGACATCGTGGATGCGAAGGGTAAGCCGGTGCCGATCAGCCGCCTGATGCTGCACCACATCGTGTTCTCCAACATCGGCCCCACCTTCGGCTCCAAGCAGGATCACACGTGCAACTCGATCACCGGGCTGGATTCCAAGACCCAGTTCCCCGATGTGGCCGAGCGCTTCTACGCGGCGGGGGAGGAACGGGCCAAGCTGCGACTGCCGAAGGGCTACGGCTACGCCGTGAAGGGCGCCGACAAGTGGGCTCTTACCTACATGATGATGAACCACAAGAACCGCACCGACAGGGCGTACATCCAGTACAAGGTGACCTACGACAAGGCGAAGCAGACGCCGGTCACCCCCTACTGGCTCGACGTGCGCAACTGTCTCTCTGACCCGGTCTTCGACGTGCCCGGCGGGCGCAAGGCCGGATCGACATACCGCGAATCGGCCACCTGGAACGTGCCTGAGTCCGGTCGCCTGGTGGCCGCGGGCGGTCACGTGCACGGAGGCGCTCAGGACCTCACGCTCAACCGTCAGGGCTGCGAGCTGTACGCGTCCAAGCCCACCTGGGGCGCCGCCAACCACCCCTTCTACAACGTCAAGCCGATTCTTCACGAGCCGGGCCCGATCAACATGACCGGGTACACCAGCGCGCAGGGCTTCCCGGTGCGCCGGGGCGACAAGCTTCGACTCGACGCCAACTACGACGGTCAGCTGCTGCACACGAGGGTGATGGGGATCATGCAGGTCTACCTGGCCCCGGACCCGGCGGCCAAGAGGACGCGGAGCTGTAGGGCGCCGTCCGATCTCCGCAACTACGGTTCCTCGATCCCGGGACGCAAGAAGACACCGCGGTTTACCGTGCCGCTCACGGGCATCGGGCCCAACGGCTTGGCGCGCCGGATCGACGCGCCGCCGGGCGCCCGCCGCAAGCTGGTCGACGGATCGACCATCAACGTGGGCGACCGGTTCTTCGGCAAGCCCAACGTGGCGGTCGCGGCCGGCTCGACGATCAACTGGAACTTCTCGAGCAGACAGCTGCACAACGTGACCGTGGCCAACGGGCCGCGTGGCTTCTCCTCGAAGCACCTCAACGCGGGGCGCACCTACCGGCGCCGGCTCAGCGCGCCTGGCATGTATCAGCTGTTCTGCGCGCTGCACCCCGTGGAGATGACCGGAACGGTGAAGGTCACCAGGTAGGTTTTTTCTCAAAGTGCGGGATCGTCCGCCGCGAGGGCATTGACGACCGCTGGGAGCATTGGTTGAGTGCCGCCAGAGACGCGGACCCGAAACGCAAAGAGCGAGGCCCTGAGGTGTATGGCCCGCCGCGATGCCCCTGGAGACCTCGGTCACCGGTGGCGCGCTCCTCAAGCGCTAGGGACCGCGTCTCGTTTTGTTTGCCGCGACCTGTGACCCGTCAGACGCGGACGACTTCGACGGAAGCGAAGTCGGTGAAGCCGGTGTCCTGCGTGACGACCGCCACTCGATGCCGTAGAGCGGACGCTGCGATCCATGTGTCGTGCCGGCGCAGCTCCCGGCCGGCGCGCAACTGCTCATCGGCGATCCGTGCAAAGCACGACGCGGTGGCGTCGTCGATCTCGAGCAGTGGGTATTCGGACCGCACCCGCGCGAGTGTGGCAAGGCGCATGGCCCGTGTTGGCTGGTCTCGCGCGCGCAGGACCCCGAGTTCCAGCTCGGCGGCGGTCACCACGGAGACGGCGATCTCGTCGGGGAGGCCGGCGAGCGGGCGTCCAGCCTCGCGCGCGATGAAGACCGAGGTGTCGGCGACGGCCCGGCTCACCTCTCGTCGATCAACGAGCCGCGGACATCGGCCAAGTCATCGAGCAGTCCGGCGTCCGCCCCCGCCTCGTCAACGACTTGCCGGAGCGTCACGGAGGGCACCCACGGGCTGCGGCTCGCAGCGTGAGGAACGATGTCCGCCACGGGCGTGTGGTTGACCGTGAGGGAGAGACGTTCACCGGAACGGATCGCCGCAACGACCTTGGCCGTGTGGTTACGCAGTTCCCTTACGGATATCTCGCGGGCCATGTGCACTCCGTAGCACTCTGTGCTACGGCTCCTGCACAGGGCGAGGAAGCGTGTTAGCCGCGCTTGGCGGAGAACTTCAGCTTGTACGTGTCGCAATAGGAGCCGGCGACGATGCTCTCCTGACGGATCGTGCCTTTCGCGCGGTTGGCGCTCGTGAACCGCCCCTCGAGCGTCGTGTAGAGCGTCACGCCGGACGCCGTCTCCTTCTTGCGGCCGGAGAAGCGGCCGTTCTGGACCGTCCACTTCAGCCCGGGGCCGACGGTGGTCGTCGACGAGTAGGAGCTGCCATCGCAGGTCTCGAGCACGTGAGCGACCAGCTTCGTGATTCGCGTGCCCGTCCTGTTGACCTTGAACTGCAGGTCGTAGCCGCGCTGGACCTCGCCCTTTGCGGCCTTGAAGGTGCCGGTATTGGGCGCGGCGGCCTTCGGCTTGGCGGCCACAGCGACCGCCGCGGACACGGACAGAACGGCGAGAACAAGGGCCAGGGCGCGCTTCATGGGTTGACTCCTTCTCGGCATCCACGCGCCGAATGGGTGCTGGACAGCCCCACTATGCGGTCGATCCGATCGGCCGTCAAACCGCGCTACGGAGTTGGCGCCAACACGCTCAGGCGGGGTCCGTCAGTTGTCGGAGCCCAAGCGGTCCCAGCAGTAGAGCTCCACGGCCTCGGCCGCCAGCTCCATCGTGCGCTCCTTGGACAGCCAGGGCAGCACGGTGTCGAGCGCCTGCTCCTCGCTCATGCCCGCCTCGAAGGCATCCTCGCCGCGAAAGCCGGCGGCGATGCGCAGAGCCTCGCGGCGATGCTCGCCCAGGCGGGCGAAGGCGCCGAGGAGAAACTCCTTGTTGGCTATCGGCTGGCCGACCTCGAGCGAGGCGTGCCACGCGGCGAGCATCGAGAGGTCGTCCTCGTCGAGCACCTCGACGGCCTTCGCGTAGTGCACCTGCAGCTCGTCGTCGGGAATCTCGTCCACCCACGCGCGTACGACCTCGCCGAGCAGTTGGCGCCGGGCTTCCCGGCCTACGGCCTCGGCGACGACGCGAATGGCTTCCTGTGGCTCGATGAAGCAGAGGGGCATGTGCCGGAAGGTACGCGGCGCGTCCGACGGAACGGACGTCAGAGGGCGTCCTGTTCGGCCATGGTGCGCTCCGGCGGCCACGAGCACAGCGCCGGCTGACCGGGACAGTCTCCGCAGAGGCGCCTGTGGGGCTTCTCGGTGGGCTCGAAACGGCCCGCCACCACGCCTTCCACGAGGTCCAGCAGGCGACGCTCCAGGTCCGGGGCGTCGGAAGCCGCGAAGGACGCGACGACCGGCTCGCCGGGCCGCTCGAGGAAGGCGTAGGCCACCTCGACGCTGGTAGCACCCGAGCGCAGGGCGGCCAACGCGTACACCAGCCGCTGCGTGGAGTAGGAGGCCTCGGTGAGCGTGGCCGGGTCCGATTCGCCGAGGCGGTCGCTCTTGTAGTCCACGATCAGGACGCCGCCGCCGGGCTCGATGGCGTGCACGTCGACCACCCCGTTCACCAGAAGGCTCCGCGCCGCAGAGGGGGGTCCAGGGGGCCGGTTGCCCCCCGGCGGGGGGCCGGGGGCAGAGCCCCCGGAGGGAGTCTGGAGGGTGAAGGCAAAGGGCAGCTCGGCCCGGACCTTCTCCGCGGCGGCGATGCGTGCGCGCAGGGCAGAGCCGGCGAAGGCGTCGACCATCCCGATCAGCTCGGCCACATCGGCCTGGCGCACGGGCTGTCCGAGCGTCTCGATCAGCTCCCCCACCTCGGAGGCGGCCGGTGACGCCGGGCGCCCGAAGTCCAGCCGCTCCAGCAGCAGGTGCGCCACGGAGCCGCGCACCAGGCCGGGCAGCCCCTCCGCGGGCTCCTGGACAATGGCTGCGGCTGCGGCCTCGGGCGCCTCCGTCGCGCGCAGCCCGAGCGCACGCTCGAGGTAGAAGCGATAGCCACAGCGCTTGTAGCGCTCGAGGCTGGAGTAGCTCAGGCGGCTGACGGCGATGGCCTCGGGCACGGGCACGGCCGCGAGCGCCGGAGCCTGGAGCGCGTCGAGCCCCGGCGGCTCGGGCTCCGGCGCCACGGGCTGGCGATCGCCCGCGGGGAGCAACTCGTCGACCTCCTCGGGGCGCAGCACCTCGCAGCGCACGCGCAGGTCGCGGCCGTCGTAGACGCCGCACGCCTCCTCCCGCGGCCCGAAGCCGGCCAGGTCCGGTGCCAGCCCGCGCCAGATCCACCGCATCGGCTCCTCCAGCGGCCCCTCGGGAGGGAGCTTGATCAGGTCGGTGGCGCCGCTGAGCACGAGGTGCTCCTGGGCGCGCGTGGCCGCCACGTAGAAGATCCGCTTCTCCTCCTCCTCGTCCTCGAGCTTCTCCTGCTCGCGGATTCCGGCCAGCTGGGAGCTGTTGATGGCGCCGCCCCCGATGGAGGCCAGGCGGATGCCCACCCGGCCGTCGTCTGAGATCCGCAGAGCGGAGTCGTCCTCCCTCCCGGCCTTGCCCAGGTCGGCCACGCACACAACGGGGAACTCCAGCCCCTTGGCCCGGTGCACCGTCATCAGCCTCACGGCGTCGAGCGCCTCGGCCTCCAGCGGCGCCTGGCCCTCGCGCTCGGCGATCAGGTCGCGCTCCGCCACGAAGTCGATGAAGCCACGCAGGTCGCGGCCCTCCTCGGCCTCGAACTCGCGCGCCATCCGCATCAGCTTGCGCACGTTGGCCATCCGGCGCTCACCCGCGGGCATCGCCAGGATCGCCCGGTCATAGCCCGAGCCCGTCACGGCACGGTCGATCAGTGTCTCGAGCGACACCCGCGGACCCGCCGCCCGCTCGGCCGAGAACCGCACGGTGAAGTCCCTCAGCGCCCGTGCATCGGCTTCGGGCAGCTCGGAAGCCAGCGCGAGGACCGCATCGGGAGCAGCGCCGTCAACGGTGCCGGCGCCGGCCACAGCCTCCACCACCCGCCACACGTCCCATCCCGCCCCGCGGGCGGCGGCAGCCACCATCACGAGAGCGTCGAGGGACACGCCCCCGAGCGGCGAGGCGAGCACCGAATGCAGCGCAAGCTCGTCGAGGGGGTTGGCGAGAGCGGAGAGGTAGGCGCGCAGGTCGGCGACCTGCTGCTGGCTCCAGTACCCGCGGCCGCCGAGCACGTACGTGGGGATGCCACGCTCCTCGAGCGCCCGCTCGTAGACCCCGATGTGGGTGGTGGCGCGCAGCAGCAGCACCACGTCGCCGGGGCGGTAGGGGCCGTCCGTGGTCAGCTCGCCGATGCGGCGGGCCAGCAGCCGGGCCTCGGCAGCGCGCCACGGCGTGATGCCGCGCATGGAGGTCCCGAACGGGGCTTCACCCGCCTCCAGGGCGGCCTCGAAGCGCGCATCCCAGCGCTTCTTCTCGCGATCGGTGATCAGCAGCTCGACGCACGGCGACACCCGCGGGTCCTCCGAGCGGGCGTCGGGCGCCTCGCGCAGCGGCTGGAAATCGTCCCCCCACACGCCCCCGAAGGCCACGTCGACGGCGTCGAGCACCTCCCCGCGGCTGCGAAAGTTGACCGTGATCGGCTGCTCGCGCCCCCGCTCCGCGGCGGCGTCGCGGTGGCGGCGAAACACCTTCACATCGGCGTGACGGAAGCGGTAGATCGACTGGCGCTCGTCGCCCACGCGGAAGAGGTTGTCGCGGTCGAGCAGGTCGAGGATCTCGTTCTGGAGCGGGTTCGTGTCCTGGAACTCGTCGACCATCACGTGGGCGAAGCGCTCCGCGTAGGCCGAGCGCAGCCCCTCGTCGCGTTTCAGAAGATCACGGGCGAGCAGCTCGAGATCGTCGAAGTCGAGCCCCGAGCGGTCGCGCTTGAGCGCGTCGTAGAAGTGCCCGTGGCGCCCGATCAGGTCGCGCAGGAGCACATGGTCGGAGTACTCGCGGTGGCGCACGCTGTAGGCGAGGTAGGCGTCGTGGGCGGCACGGAACTTTTCGCACGCCGCACCCTTGAGAGCCTTGGCGGTGCCCTTGAAGTACAGCTCCTTGAGCTCGACGCCGTCGGCCACGCTGTCGTCGGTGAGCCGTTGCACCAGCGCGGCGCAGCGCTCGAGCTTCGACCGCGCGCCGGAGACCGCAACCCCATCCGCGGACCCGACCTCGGCGAGCGCAGCCCGCACGGCGGCCCCGAGGGCCTCGCGCTCGCCGGCTGGCCTGGGCGGCACCGCCTCGGGCAGCTCGGGCCTGGCCTCGCCCCTGCTGCGGCCGTGGGCGTAGGCGGTGCGCACCATGTCGGCCAGCCGGTCCGGCGTGTACGAGCCGAGCAGGCGCAGCCGCTCGGGATCGTCGCCCGACCCCACGAACTCCGCGAGCGCGCGGTCGAACGCGTCGATGCCCAGCCGCTCGGCCTCGACGGCATCGAGCACCCGGAACTCGGGGTCGATGCCCGCCGCGAGCGAGTGGGTGCGCAGCACTCGAGAGCAGAAGCCGTGGATCGTGGAGATCCACGCCGCCTCGGCTCGCCGCGCCTCGGTGCGGGCGCCCAGAGCGATCAGTCGCGCACGCACGCGGGAGGTGAGCTGCGCGGCGGCCTTCTCGGTGAAGGTGATCGCGAGGATCGCGTCCACGGCCACGCCGTCTTCCAGCACCGCCGCCACGAAGCGCTCCACCAGCACCGACGTCTTGCCGGTGCCCGCGCCGGCGCTGACCAGCAGCGACCCGTCACGCAGGTCGATCGCTCGCTGCTGCTCGTCGGTGAACTTCATCCCTCGACCCGGCAGATCGACGGGTGCGAGCATCCGCCGCGGTAGGCACAGCTGTCGGGGCACGGCTCGATCCGCCCGGTGCGCATGCGCGCCGCCGCGTCGGTGATCGCACCAGTGGCCCAGGCCGTGCTCTCGGCGAACTCGTCCTCGGGCTTCACGTCGTTGCTGTAGAAGTCGCTGCCCAGCTCCTCGAGCGCCTCCTTCGCCACCATCCCCCGTGGTCGCCGCTCGCCCCCCGACAGCGGCACGTACACGCCGCCCGCCGCCCGCAGGCCCAGCAGCCGCTCCACCACGGTCATGTAGAGCGCGGCCTGGAAGCGGTTCTTGGGTTCCCAGTCCGCTGCCTTGTAGGACTCGACCTTGCCGCTCTTGTAGTCGCGCACCAGCGCCCAGCCGCCATGCACGTCGACGCGGTCGATCACCCCGCGCACACGTAGGCCACCCTCGATCTCCACCGCCGGGTGCTCGCAGTCGGCGAAGCCGAAGCGCAGCTCCAGGTGCTCGGGCTCCAACAGGCCGTCGCGGCCGGACTCGTGGCGCAGGTAGCGCAGCAGGTCGAACTCCAGCCGCCGGACGGCGGCCCGCACGCGCACCTGGTTGGGCGACAGGCGGAACTCGCCCTGGCACTCCTTCAGCGCCTCGATCAGGATTCGCTCGGCCTCTGCCAGGTTGGCCGGTGTCACACGGCGGGAGTGAGTGCGCTGGCGCAGCCGCCGGTAGGTGAGCTCCAGGACCCGGTGGGCGTAGGAGCCCCTCACCATCTGCTCCGGATCGGGCTCGAGCTTCTCGGGGTGGAGCACGTCCTCCACCAGCCACTTGACCGGGCAGCCCGCGAAGCGCTCGAGCGCCCCCGCCGACACCACGTCCCGGCGCGCCACCTCGCGCACCGCCGCCTCCGCCGTGAGCGCGCCCGCGCCCACCGGGATCCGCCGCGGCCCCGAGCGGGCCACCGCGCGCTCCCATTCGGCCGGGGTCGGCGCCTCGTCCAGCGGCCAGGTCACGTCGGCCAAGGAGCGCACCCGTTCGTGCTCGTCCAGGTCGGGCAGCGCCTCCCTCACGTCGTCGACGAAGAACGACGACGCCTGCGGGTTGCCCTCTTCGTCGCAGTAGCGGGTGCTGAGCACCAGCTCCCGCTCGGCACGGGACGCGCAGACGTAGAACAGGTACCGCTCGCGCTCCAGCTGGTCCTCACGCAGCGGCAGGCGCAGTCCGCTGGCCCTCGCGATGTCACGCCGGTCGGCGTCGGGCAGGAAGGCCTCGGGCGCGGCACGGCGGGGGAACTCGTTCTCCTGGAGGCCGCAGACGATCACCGCCTGGAAGCGCCGGGCGCGGATGGACAGCGGCGATGCCACCTGCACCCGGTCGGGCTGGGGCTCCTCGCCGACCCGAACGGGAAGCTCGGCCAGCGTGTCGTGCACGCGCTGGTGGTCCAGCCGCACGCGTGGGTCCGCCGCGATCACGGCCCGCAGCTCGGACAGCGCCTTCCGGGCCGCGACGAAGGCCCGGGCATCGTCGAGCTCCGCGCCGCGCAGCACTGGCGACCTGCGCCGATAGGGAGCGGTGAAAAGCCGGCTGAGGCGAGTTTCCAGCTCGGCCAGGAAGGCGGCCATGTCCCGTGCGCCGGCCAGACGGTCGAGCTCCTCGAGCGGCCACCGGTTGTCCGTGGACTCCCAGATCGCACGGGCGGCGGCGGCCGTGGACGCACCGGCTCGGCGCACCTCGGCCTCCAGACGGTCGGCCAGGCGGGGCTCCCTCAGCAGCCCCGGGGTGCGCAGGTAGGCCAGCAGGTCTTCCGGGGAGCCGTCGAGAACCGCGCAGCGCAGCAGGGCCAGCAGCCCGTGGCCGAGGGCGGTGTGCGCGAGCGGCACCGAGCGGTCGATCGAGTAGGGGATGCCGAAGGCGCCGAACGCCTGCTCGACCATGGAGGCGTAGCCCTCCGGCTCCCGGAACACGACGGCGATCTCGCCGGGTGGCGTGCCCGCCCGCAGCATGCGCAGGACCTCCGCCCCGCACAGCTCGACCTCGGCCCGTTCGCCGCCGGCGCGGTGCAGGCGGACCACCCCGCCACTGAGCGCGCCGGTCTCGGGCGGCTCGAAGAGGTTGCGCTCGAGGGCGTGGAGCGCCTTCCGTGAACCGGGCGCGTAGTGCTCCGACAGCGCACCCAGGGCCTCCACCACCGCACCCCGCTCCTCCAGCTCCTGGCGAATCGTGGAGGTTGCCTTGAACGCCTCACGGCCGGGCTCCCACGGGAGGGAGACGATCACGTCGGCTCCCGCGTGCATCGACAGCTCTTCCAGCGTGGCCAGCTCCAATCGGGTGAAGTCGTCGAAGCCATAGACGAACACCGGCGTGGCCCCCCATAGCGCCGGCTCGGCCCGCAGCGCCTCCAGTGCCCGCCAGCCGTAGAGCTCCTCATCCTCGAGACCCGCGGCGTCGAGCCCGGCGCGGTAGCGGCGATAGACCTCGGCCACTTCCTCCGCATATGCCCGGCGGGGCCCGTCGCCCGCCCAGTCGCGCAGCGCGCGCGTCAGGCGCGCGGGCTCGACCATCGACCGCTCCAGCTCGGCTGTGAACTTGGCGGCCGCGCGCGCGAAACCGGGGCGCTCAGAGGAGGCAGCCAGCACGTCGAGGTGCGCAGCGCCAACCGCCTCCTCCACGATCAGCATCCGCTGCAGCTCCGAGGCGCGCCGGGCGCGGTGCCCTGCGCGCGACGCGATCGTTTCGACCAGAGCGCCGAAGCGCAGGACCGCGGCCCCGAACACCGCCCCGCTTTCGGCCAGCTCGCGGCGGCTGTGCTCCACGTCCTCGAATGAAGGAACCACCAGGATCGGCTCTTCATCCAGCCGGTCACGCAGGGGTCCGAGCACCGCGCCCGCCTTGGCCGCGTTCGCGGGACCGGTTACGAGCCTGAGGGGCACCCGCTCAGAGTCGGGCCGAGGGGGCGCCCTCTGACGCCGACGGCACGAGCCCCTTGCGCACGGCGTCGGCCAGCGCCTCGGCGTAGCGCGCGGCCGGGAGCATGGGCGGGGCGTCCTGGAGCTCCCAGCCGGCCCCGGGGCGCAGGATCCAACGGGCCACGCGCACGCGGCCGTCGCCGAGCTGCTCAACCCTCAGCTCTTCGCGGAAGTCTCCGGTGCGCCCGCGGCTCACCCCAGGCGCGGCAGCCGGAGCCGCCTCTCCGCGCTCGGCTTCCAGCGAGTGGATCAGCGCCTCCGCGTCGCGCGGCACCAGGGCCTCCGCCGCCCCCTCCACGAGGCTGGTCAGGTCCTCGGTGGCCAGCACCGGAGCCCGCGGGCGCACCGCAGAGCCCGACCACTCGGCCAGGCGCACTCCTCCCGGCACCCGCTCGAGGCGGACCGTGTAGCGCACCCCGTCGGAGTCCTCGAAAGGGCCGGCGCTCACGTGGGGGCCGCTGAAGGCGCCCGCTGCCCTCTTCTCGGCCGGCGAGCGCCGCGTGGCCCCTCCTCCGCCGGAGGATGCCCGCCGGGCCGGGCGCTTGCCCTGATCGAACACGGTGCCCTTCGAACAGATCGGGCAGTCGGCCAGGAAGCGACTGTGGCGGCAGAAGAGGGACACCCGCCGTTCAGCATAGCCCTGCCGCTCCCGTGTCAGGATGCGACGCCCGTGGCCACCGCAATCGTCTCCGACCTGCACCTGGGCACCATCTCCGGCGGCGACGTGACGCGCCGTCCCGAGGTGCGAGCCCGGCTCCTCGAGGCGCTCTCCGCGGCCGACCGCGTCGTGCTCCTCGGCGATGCTCTCGAGCTGCGCGAACGTCCAACGGCGGAGGTGCTGGAGCTGGCGCGCCCACTGCTCGAGGGCCTCGGAGAGGTGACCGAAGGCAAGCAGCTGGTGATTGTCCCGGGCAATCACGACCACGAGCTCGTGGCGCCGGCGATCGAGGCGGCCCGGCTGGAGGGCGCCACTTCGCTGGTCGCTGAGGGCACGTTCGACCCCGCCAGCAGCCCGCTGACCGCCCGGGTGGCGGCGCTCATGCCTCGCACGGAGATCGTGCTGGCCTATCCCGGCATCCGGCTCCGCGACGACGTGTACGCCACCCACGGCCACCACCTCGACCTGCACCTGACGGTGCCGCGAATGGAGTGCGTCTTCGCGTCGGCACTCGCGCGCTTCACCGGCGGGCGCGCCGCCGGCGCTTCGGCCACCGACGCCTACGAGGCGGCGCTCTCACCGATCTATGCGTTCGCCCAGAGCGTGGTGCAAAGCTCGCCGGCCCGCGCGGTCACCAAGGGTGGGCACCTCTCGCGCAGCGTCTGGAAACGCTCCAACCCGGACGCCAGGACGAGCCTTGCCGGGCTGGCCCTGGGACGGATCGCCATTCCCGCGGCGGTGGCGGCGATCAACGCCGCCGGCCTCGGGCCCTTCCGGGCGGACATCTCCAGCGTCGAGCTGCGCCGGGCCGGCCTGCGCGCGATGGCGGCGGTGGTGGCCGCCACGGGGGTCGAGGCGGACCACGTGATCTTCGGCCACACGCACCGTGCCGGCCCGCTCGACGGCGACGTGGAGGGCTGGTGGCTGCCAGGCGGCACCCGACTGACCAACACCGGCAGCTGGCTCTACGAAGCGGTGTTCGTGGACGGCAGCGGTCCGGAGAACCCCTACTGGCCGGGCCGGGTCACCTGGCTCGGCGATACCGGCCCGCCGGAGCAGGCCGGCGCCCTCGCGGACGTCGACCTGCCCGGCCCGCCTCCTACTGGGAGCACTCCTTGAAGCCGTAGTCCTCGGCCGCCTGGTTTGCGTCTGAGAGCGGGTCCTCGTCGGAGAGAATCGCCTTCGGGTCGTCCTCGAGCTTGGCCAGGCCGGTCTCGACCTGCTCGTAGACCGCGTTGATCGTCTCCTCGTCCTCCTCGGGCGGGGTGAGATCCCGGAGATCATCGAGCTGCCCCTCGATGTTGGGCTTGAGCACGTCCTCGACGAACGTCGTCAACTGCTCCTCCGAGGGCTCGTCGTTGGGGCCAAGGTCGGCGAACATCTCGTCGGCCTGCTGCTCGCCCTCCGCGGCGGCCTTCTTGCAGATGGCGTCGCCCTGCTCGATGAACTCGGCCTTGGTGAGAGCCTCGTCGTCGTCATCGCCGCCACCACAGCCTGCACCAGCCCCGGCCGCCACCAGCGCGATCGCAATCGCGCATCCGTACCTCTTCAACATGGACTCTCCTGTGTGTAGTTCGTGTTCAGCTGGCGCGGGCCGCGACAGCGTCAGTCTCTTCGGCAGCGGTCTCGTCCGCGACCTGGCCGCCCGCCTGGGCACCGTCGGAACCGTCGCCCTGGTCTTTCGGCGGCTCCTTGGCCCATTCCTCGTCGAACTCGACCTTCCACTTGCCCTCGGCGTCGGCGCGGGGCTCGATCTTTAGCTTGGCGCGGAAGTTGCGGCCCGACCTGCCGCGGAAGCCGGTGACCGCCTTGGCGGTGCGTCCGACGGCGGGGTCGTCGGCCCGCTCGATCGATGCCTTGAGCGACTCCATCAGCTCCTTCGCCACGGACACCGGCAGCATCTTGCCCGCCTTCTTCTTCCAGATCACGAAGCCACAACCCGGATCCTCCTTGGACCAGCAGGAGTAGCCCTTGCGGTTCTCCACCACCTCGCGGCCGCAGACCGGGCAGGGACCGAGCTTGGCCCGCTCGATCTGCACCCCCTTGAGCTTGTCCAGCTCGACCACGGTGTCGGTCACGAACTTGGCGATGTCCTTCATGAACGCGGGACGTGAGTCCTCGCCTCGCTCGATCAGGCCCAGCCGCCGCTCCCAGTCGCCGGTCAGGCCGGCAGAGGTGAGCGGGTGCTCGCCCAGGAGCCTGATCACCTGGATCCCCTTCTCGGTGGCGTGCAGAGCGCGCCCCTCGCGCTCGATGTAGCCCACCGCGATCAGCCGCTCGATGATCGACGCGCGGGTGGCCGGGGTGCCGATGCCTGACTCCTTCATCGCCTCGCGCAGCTCCGCCTCCTCGATCTCCTTGCCCGCGGTCTCCATCGCGGCCAGCAGCGAGGCCTCGGTGAACCGGCGAGGGGGCTGGGTCTCCTTGCGCAGCGACTCGACGGAGCGGGTCTCCACGTCCTCGCCCTGCTCGAGCTTGGGCAGCAGCTGATCGCCGCCGGAGTCGTCCGCGGGCTCGTCGGGAGACTGGGCGGTCTCGCCGTAGACGGCGCGCCATCCGGCTTCCACGAGCACCCGGCCGCTGGTGCGGAACACGTGCTCCTCCACAGTCGTCTCGACCCGGGTGCGCTCGAACACGGCGTCGGGATGGAAGACGGCGAGGAAGCGCTTGGCCACCAGGTCGTAGACCTTGAGCTCGTCCGCGCCCAGCTTCGAGAGGTCGTGCTCGGACTTCGTGGGGATGATCGCGTGGTGGTCGGTGACCTTCTTGTCGTCGACCACCCTGGCGAGGGGCAGCTTGGCCAGCGAGACCACGTACTCGGCGCCCTTGCGGTACTGCGGGTTGTGACCCACCAGATCGGCGGTCGGCTTGATCTCTTCGACCATGTCGCCGGTCAGGTAGCGCGAGTTGGTTCGCGGATACGTGAGCACCTTGTGCTCCTCGTAGAGCTTCTGGGCGGCGCCGAGCGTCCGGCGGGCCGAGAAGCCGTGCATGGTGTTGGCGTGGCGCTGAAGGGAGGTGAGGTCGTAGAGCATCTGGGGACGCTCCCTCTCCTCCTTCTTGTCGAGCTGGGTGATCGCGGCGGGGCGCTCGCGGGTCTCCTCGACGATCTTGGCCGCCAGGTCTTCGGCGATGCGCTTGCCGCCCATGTAGCGGCCCGTGTAGTTGCGCTCGCCGCTCGCCGCGAACTTGGCCTCGACCAGCCAGTAGGGCTCGGGCACGAAGGCGCGGATCTCCTCTTCGCGGCGCGCCACGAGCGCCAGCGTCGGGGTCTGCACCC
Source organism: uncultured Thermoleophilaceae bacterium (assembly GCA_963825475.1). GTDB lineage: Bacteria > Actinomycetota > Thermoleophilia > Solirubrobacterales > Thermoleophilaceae > JAAYBF01. Next base: position 173,128 of record CAWGTC010000002.1, read on the forward strand.
GGCCGAGTGAGACCGCGCCGTCAAAGGCCGCGCGCAGGCGGATGGAGGCGGCGCGCGTGGCGTTCATGCCCACCAGCCAGTCGGCCTCCGAGCGCGACCGCGCGGCGTCCTCGAGGCTCTCCATCTCCTCACCGGGGCGCAGGCGCGTGAACGCGTCCTCGATCGCCTTGCGGGTCATCGAGGACAGCCAGAGCCGCTGTACGGCCTTGTGCTCCTTCGCGGTCTCGTACACGTAGGCGAAGATCAGCTCGCCCTCGCGGCCGGCGTCGCAAGCGTTGATCACGCTGTCCACGTCCTCCCGCGCCATCAGCCTGTGAATTGCGTTCAGCTGCTTCTTGGCCCGGTCGTCGTTGGGCACGAGCTTGAACTTGTCCGGCACGATCGGCAGGTCGGCGTAGCGCCACTTCTTGAGCTTGGGGTCGTACGCATCGGGCTCGGCCAGCCCCACCAGATGGCCCACCGCCCAGGTGATCACGTAGTCGTCGCCCTCGAGGCTGGTCTTGTCCTTCGACTGCTTGTAGGCGCCGGGAAGCGCGCCCGTGAAATCGCGGGCTACGGACGGCTTCTCTGCGACTACGAGTGTCTTGGCCATGAGGTCACACCATACGCACGGGGCCGCGCAGCGTCGTGACGGGCCTCAGTAGGAGTACGGGTTGCCCGGGCGCCGGACCTGGCCCTCGACGCGGCCTCCCGGACAGGTCTGGCGGCCGGCCCGGAACGGAAGCCGTACCACCGTGGTGGCCGAGTTGTTGCGCTCGTTGGACTCGTAGATGCCGTTGGCGGGGTCGGCGATATGCCTGTAGGCGAAGCATCCGCGCAGCCCGGTCACGTCGATCCACTGCTCGGGATAGCTGGGCGGGTAGACGTCGGACCAGCCGACCGAGGTTCCGAGGGTCACCCGCGTCTCGCCCCCGTACGTGCTGCACGCCGGGTACACGTAGGTGGCCGGCGAGCGGGGCAGGCGCGAGCGGGTGTGCTTGAGGTCGCGCAGGCAGTAGTTGATCTTCGGGCCACGTCTCACGAGCTTGGTGCGCCTGCCGCTGGAGTCGATGCGCCAGAGCTGGAACGCTGCCGCCCGGTTGAACTTCCAGTAGCGCAGCTGGCGCGGCACGAACTTGAAGAACAGACGCGCGCCGGTGTCGATCCCGAGCTTGCCGCCGGCACGGCGGTAGATGCGCTGGCGCCCCTTCATCCGGTACTTGCTCACCCGGGTGCCGTGCAGCTCGGCCGGGCCGCGCCCGACGCTGTCGATCGAGTTGCCGGCGCGCAGCACCACGCGGCCGGCCTTGGCCGTGTAGTCCAGCGCCAGGCCGAAGGGGCGCTTCATCACCAGGTCGGGGCAGTTGAGCGCGCGCCGCTTGACCGGGTCCAGGCACGGGTTCGGCGCAAACGCGACGGCGGCCGAAGGGAGGCAGAGGCCCACGGCGACAGCCACGGCGGCGACCGCGGGCGCGACTGGTGTGGGCAGGGATCTCATGGGCCGAGGAGTTGTACTGAAGCGGTCAGCGCGCGCACGGCCCCGTGTCCACCGTGTCGCTGGCCCGCCCGAGTGCGGCGCCGACGATGGTGTCCGGTACTCCGAGGCCGCTGGACGGACCGGCCCCCACCGTAGCGGCAAAGATCGTGGTGACCACCCGCCCGCGCTCGTCCACCACCGGGCCGCCCGAGTTGCCCGAGCGCACGACTCCCCGCAGCGCCGTGATGCGGCGGCGCACCGGCCCGCGGCCGTAGGCGTCCTGGCTGAGGACCGTCTGGGTGGAGCCCAGCCGGCCGGGCTGCACGTCGTAGGGGCCGTTCTCGGGGAAGCCGAGTATCGCCGCGGAGGTGCCGGGTCGAGCTCCCGTGTTCAACTTCAGCGCCGGGGTACCCGAAACCCCGGAGGAGCGCAGGATCGCCAGGTCGTTGCGCTCGTCGAACCAGATCGCGTCGGCGTCGTGGGCGGCCCCCTGACCCTCGATCTGGACGGTGGTGTCGTCCTGGCCCGCGATCACGTGGGCGTTGGTCACCACGATCCCGTCGCCGGCGATCCACCCGGATCCCTGCACGCCCAGGCCGCAGGCCGTGCCGAGCACCTTCACCACGCTGTCTCCGGCGGCTCTCACGTCGGCGTCGCGGGCGATCGCCGAGTCCGGCGCGCGCACGTCCGCCGACGGGCCGTCGATGCGCGGGAACGGGTCGAACCGCGCGATCGCGTTCAACAGCGGGCCCGAGGGCGGCAGCGTGGCATTGAGCTGGCGCAGGATCACCGACCTCTGGATCGGCTCGCGCAGATCCCTCGCGCCGGGCACCTGAAGCGCCACGGCGCCGACGATCCATGCGAGGCAGAGACCGAGGCCTCCCACCAGAAGCGCCCCTCCGACCCCGTCGAGCACCCCGAGCCGCTCGTCGAGGCGGCCCCGCAGGTGAAACCCGAGCAGCTCGAGCCCGGATGCCAGCAGGCCCCCGATCAGCAGCGCACCCATGAGCGCGAAAAGGGCCGCATAGGGGGATCGGGAGCCCTCGTGGAGAAGAAGGGGACCGAGCCTCGAGCCGACCACCGCTCCCGCGCCGAAGCCCAGCAGCGAGAGCGCCCCGACGATCAGGCCCTGTAGGTAGCCCCAGACGCCCATGAGCAGGATGAACGCCACGATGATCCAGTCCAGCGCCGTCACGAGAGGTGGACGGTACCCTCCCGTGCCGGGTGCCTGTGGAACCTAGGCTCGAGCGCCGTAGGCGCCTCACACACCGTGCGGTGCCACTCGGTGGGCTGGCGGCTGTGGCGCTGCTGGCGGGCATCGGATTCGGCGCGACGTTCGAGTCCGGCAGCCAACGTGTGGCCGGTCAGTTCGCGAGCGCGTGGAGCGGCGGCGACTACGCCCAGATGCACCGGCTGCTGGCCGCGGACGTGCGGGCGGGCGTCTCCCTCGACGACTTCACTGCCAGCTACGAGCGCGCCGCCGGGGTGGCCACGGCGGTAAAAGTCGAGGCGGGCGATCCCGAGAGCGCCGGCGAAGGCGAGGTGCGGGTGCCGATCACGGTGCGCACCCGCCTGTTCGGCACCATCGAGAGCGAGGTGGTGCTGCCCGTCGGGGAGGACGAGAAGGTCAGGTGGGCTCCGCACCTCACCTTCCCCGGACTGTCGCCGGGGGTCGAGCTGACCCGCCGGGTGGAGGCGCCCGCGCGCGCCAAGATCCTCTCGCGGGACGGGGAGGTGCTGGCCGAGGGCCCGGCCGAGGCACGCACGTCACCGCCCGACGGAATCGGCGCGAGCATCGCGGGCAGCGTGACCCAGAGCGAGGACGCCGAGGAGCGCGAGGCGCTGTTCGCCCGCGGGTTCGACGAGGACACCTCAGTGGGCACCAGCGGCCTCGAGCGCGCTCTCCAGCGTCAGGTGGAGGGCCGGCCGGGAGGGGCCCTATTGGCGGGCTCCGAGGTCCTAGCCCGCAGCCGCCCCCGCGCGAGCGGCCCGGTGCGCTCGACGATCGACACCGACATCCAGGCCGCCGCCGTGGCCTCCCTCGCGGGGCGTCTCGGCGGGATAGCCGCACTCGATCCGCGCACTGGCGAGGTCCGCGCGCTGGCGGGAGTTGCCTTCTCGGCGCCTCAGCCGCCCGGTTCCACGTTCAAGCTAGTGACCACGACCGCCGCGCTGGACGCCAAGCTCGTCAAGCCCACGGACGAGTTCGAGGTGGTCAGCTCGGCCCTGATCGACGGCGTGCCGCTGTCCAACGCAAACGGCGAGCTGTGCGGCGGCACCTTCACGGACAGCTTCGCCCACTCCTGCAACTCGGTCTTCGCGCCGCTCGGGGTCAAGGTGGGCGCCGAGCGTCTTGTGGCGACCGCCGAGCGCTTCGGCTGGAACGAGGAAGCCACGATCCTCGGCGCCAAGGAGAGCACCCTCCCAAAGGCAGGCGAGATGACCTCGCCGCTGGAGATCGGCTCGAGCGCCATCGGGCAGGGCCGTGTCCTGGCCACCCCTCTCCAGATGGCCTCGGTGGCGCAGACGATCGCCAACCGCGGTGTGAGGCAGACCCCCGCGCTGCTCAAGGGCGGGCCCCGGAAGGCACGGCGCGTGACCACCAGGAGGACAGCGCGCACCATCGAGCGCCTGATGGTGGGCGTGGTGGACTACGGCACGGGCACCGCGGCCGCGATCGAGGGCGTCAAGGTGGCCGGCAAGACCGGCACTGCCGAGCTCGGGGACACCCGTGGGCCCGACGCCGTGGAGTCCGACCCCTCCAACACCGACGCCTGGTTCACGGCGTACGCGCCGGCCGGCAGGCCCGAGATAGTGGTGGCCGCGCTGTTCGTACGCAACGGCGCCGGCGGAGCCGTCGCCGCCCCCGCCGTCCAGCCCGTGTTGGTAGCCGGGCTGAAGGAGGACTAGAGGTCGAGCTCGACTACCTTCGACTCGCCGGAGCCGGCGGGACCGGTGATGGTCAGCTCCAGAGGGCGGTTCTCCGTGCTCTCAAGGGGGAACTCGAAGAGGAGCATCGAGCCGGCCGTCGGCCCCTGCTGGGCGACGCTGCCGTCTTCGGGTATGCAGTCACCCGGGGCGAGCTCGAGCGGCTGGTAGGAGAACTCGTTGTCCTCCGGAAGCTCGACGGGCTCGAACTCGGTGCCCTGGTTGTCCTCGACAACGAAGTCGGTCGTGGCGGTGAGTGACTCGCCGGCGTCCTCGGGGTTGCACGCCTTGAGGAAGACGCCGAAGAACGCGTTGTCGTCTCCAGCGGGCGGGCCGTCGTAGTAGGCCTTGTCCGGCGTGATCGCCAAGTTGAGCTCGCGTGTGATGAAGACGGTGTATTCGATGCCGCTCACGTCGATGGTGAGACCCTCCCGCGCGGGCTCGTCCACACCGGGCACCTCATCGCCACAGCCGGCGAGGGCGCCGCCGAAGGCCAGCGCGATCAGACAGCCGGCGACGGTGCTCTTGAGGCGGCTTCGGGCCATCGGGGCGGGCAGTCTACCCGTCGGTAGCCGTCGCACTTCGAGACGGTGCGGCGGGAACGTGCGCGCCGAACCGCGGGGCCCGGCCGGGCTCGGTGCCCGCGATGGTCGCGCGGGCCAGCTCGTCGGTGCCGGGCTCCTCGAAGATCTTGCGCAGGCGCTCGAGCGCGGTCTTGGACTGCCGGCGCATCCATCGATGCACCCGGCGCTGCTTGAAGGAGTCGAGCATCGTCTTCGGCTCGCCGTAGGTGGTCAGCTCGACCCGCGTCGTGCCACCGGCCTGCGGGATGAAGTCGTACACGGCCACCATGCGCGAGCGGCCCAGCCTGCCCACCCGCCCCTCCTCCACGATCCTCCGGGGACGGTTGGCCTCGGTGATCGAGAGCTCGGCGCGCTCGCTGAAGATCGGCGCGTCGAGCAGGAAGCGGGCGGCCGCCCCCTTGCCGATGGGATTGGCCCGCGCCAGGCGGTAGTCCTTGAGGTAGTGGTCGCTGTATGCCGGGCGGCGCGAGAGGTCCACCACGAAGTCGTAGATCTCCTCTCGGGGAGCGGAGATCACCGTGTCGACCGTAACTTGGCGCATCGCGCCGAGAGTCTACGTGCGGGTGGCTCTACGCGGCGCGGGGCGCGATGCTGAGCTGCTTGTCCGTCGCGTGCACCAGCTCGCTGCTCACGGCTCTCCGGTCCTTCTCGGGGAGCGCGGACACGCACAGCTCGCAAAGCGTGCGCCCCGTGTCCATCTCGTGGAGTCTCTCCCCTACCAGAGGTGTCCGGCGGCAGCTCGCGCAGCGCTTGCGGCCGCTGTCCAGAGACTGGGCGCTCCTTCGGAGCATGATCGCGGCCAGGTCGGGCATGCCGGGATTGTTCGCCCTCCGGCGGACGAACCCTTCCCTGTCCCGCCCCTCCACGGCCGGACAAATCGACCAACGCCGGCGCCCAGAGTTTGCCCAATTGTTGAAGCCCGGTGCAAATAGCGGCAGAAGCGGACCGGTCGATGCCCCGATCTTCGATACGATTGGCACATTCGGTGCCTTAGAGGAGAGCTATGACGGTGTCCTTCGAAGCAGGAACGCTGGCGGGGACAGGATCGTTCCGCTGCGAAGAGTGCGACTTTGCTGTGGCACTCCATGCGGGCGACGAGGTGCCCGACTGCCCGAGCTGCGGCGGCGCCAGCTTCCGCCGCTCCGCGTTCTTCGGCGAGACCAGTGCAACCCCGGCCCCGATCGCCGAGGCCGCCGAGCCCGACTGGCTGGTCGAGGCGCGTGAGGCGCTCGTGCGCAGCGGCGACTATCTCGCCTTCGAGGACGAAGACCGCGTGCGCGTGGTGCCCCTGCCGGACGGTTGGACACGGGTGGGGCGCAGCCTCTCGGCGCAGGTGCGCCTCGACGATCCAACGGTCTCCCGCCGCCACGCGCTGATCTTCTGCGGGGACGACGGCGCCAAGGCGCTCGACGACCGCAGCCTGAACGGCGTGTTCCACAACGGGGAGCGCATCGAGCTTGCCGATCTCTGCGATGGCGACATGCTGTCGGTGGGCCGCTTCACGCTGCACTTCGTGCAACTCGCGGCCGACCGCGAGCCGCAGCCCGCGGGCGCCGCAAGCCTCTAGCGCCGCGGCCGGCGGCGCGGGTTGTCGGCGCCCCCGTCGCCGTCGAGATCGCTCGCCCGCTTGTCGACCTGACCGAAGCGGTCGAACTTCACCGTCATCACCCGTCGGCCCACGCGCTTCTCCACTCCATCCGCGTCGAGGCAGAAGAGAAGAAGTCCAGCCCGATGCGCAGTTTCGGGTACGGCTGCTTGTGGCGCCGCAGCCTGCTCACCGGAGCGTTCGAGAGCGGCCTCAGGCGCTCCGAGAACAGCATCTCGAGCTTCGAACGGCGCCTGGTCGTCTTGGCGCAACGCCCGACGCAGTCCACGACCTTGTCGCGGGGCGAGGTGAAGCTGACGTCCTTGGGGAACGTGGTCACCTTGATCTTTCCCTGGCACTTGTCGCCGTCACCTGCGCTGCAGGTGAGCTTCCACGTCAGCTTGAAGCCGAGGAAGCGCCCGTGCAGAGCACGAAGGCTCGGCTCGCCGAGCGTGGCGGTGAGGCCCGTGCACTTGCAGCGCGGGTCCACCGGCGGCGGGGGCGGGGGCCGCCGGCGCCCCTGCGGGGCCCGTCACCGGAGCCGAGACATCGGATCCGGTGGCGCAGGTCGAGGAGACGTTGAGCGTCCCCCCTGCGTCCGTCGGCACATATGTGTTCGCCTGCCCCGGCACGGCTGTGATCGTCCCCGTGTCGGCCGTCACGGCCGACGCAGTCGAAGGTCCAATCCCCAGCAGGGCCAGCGCCAAGAACGTCGCGCAGAGAAGCGGGCTCCGTCTCATCTCGACCTCCGTTCACGACCGGCGTCGACCCGCTTCTCCGATCGACATCCGGGGGACGAGCGGATCAACGATTTGGGTGATGCGCCGGGCACGGCGGCGCCGACCGCCCGCTCACTCGGTGGAGACCGACGGATCCGTCTGCTGCTGCTCGGGGATCGACATGAGGAAGTTGTCCTGGGCGGCGGCGGCGAGTGCGGAGACCCGGTCGGCCTCGTCGTCCTGCCCCGTCCCCCTCAGCTCCTCGCAGTAGTGCCCGAGCAGGTCCTCCACGTCGAGCACGCCCTCGGCATCCAGGTCGCGGATGTTCACCTTCGCGCCCTTGCCACGCCTACGCTCAAGTGCGTCCCGGTCGAGGTTCCACTCAGGGTTCACGCGCAGGTAGACCCTGCCGCCCGTCTGCCCGGCGCACATCCACGGCCCCGGGTCCCCCATCACCAGAGCGCGGCCGTTGGTCATGTACTCGAAGGCGAAGCCCTTGATGTTGGCCCGGTCGGCCAGGCAGCCGCGCGAGTCGTCGAGCGGCTGCGCGGGCTCGCCTCCGATCACAACGTCGGCACCCGAGAGACGGATGCAGAAGCGTGAGTCGGCGTCGCCCTGCACGAACAGCCGCCCGCGCTGAGCCCCATAGGCGAACGACTTGCCCACCGATCCGTTCACGCGCCGCCCGAAGCGGTTGGCTCCCTTGAGGATCGACACCTTGCCGCCAAGCATCGTCTTGGCCACGCCGTCCTGGGCGCCGCCCTCGACCGTGATGTCCACGCCGTAGACGTTGAAGGCGCCCAGGCCCTGCCCGCCGACCGATCCGCCGTCGAAGCGCAGATCGACCAGCGTGTCGTCGGAGGCCACTGGGCCCGTCCCGAAGATCCGGCTGCGGGCGATCTCCCCGGCGAGGGAGGTGCCGAGCGCGCGGTCGTCGGAGTCGGCGGTGCGGTCCCAGTCGCTGTGCACGACGTGCCCGCCGGCGACCTGCGTCGACAGCGCGGCCAGCTCGGCCGACGCCGCCTTGGCCTTCATCCGGATCGGCCGGGCGCAGATCAGGCCCGCGGCCTCCCGCTCGTCCACGGGGGCGGGCAGGTCGAGCGGCTCCAGGTCGAGCATCTCCTCGAGGGGCTTGATCAGGCCCTCCACGTCCACACGGTCCTTGGCGCGCGACTGCACGAGCAGGTCGGAGCGGCCCACCAGGTCCTGCGCGCGCTCGTAGCCCAGCGAGGCCACGATCTCGCGCAGCTCCTCCCCCATGCCGGCGAAGAACCGGGCACTCGCCTCCGACGCGCGCTCGAACTCCTGAGGGGTGAACTTCTTGAGCCCCTTGAGGTCGGCCTCCTCCTTGTTCTCGATCTGGGTGGCGATGCCGACATGGCAGGTGTCGAGCTGGCAGCCGCGGCAGATCGTGCAGCCGATGGACACCATCGCGAGCGTGCCGAAGCCCACGCGGTTGGCGCCCAGGCAGTGGAGCTTCACGATGTCCCACGCGTGGCGGTAGCCGCCGTCGGCCCAGATCTCGACCCGGTTGCGGATGCCGGCCTCCATCAGGGCCAGGTGCACCGCCCGGGTGCCGATGTCCGATGGGAGGCCCACGTGGCGCAGGGCGTGGGAGCGCGCCGCGCCGGTGCCGCCCTCGAACCCCGAGAGGGTGATCATGTCGGCCCCCGCCTTGGCGATGCCCACGCCGATCGTGCCGATGTTCGGCACCACCGGCACCTTGACCGACACGCGCACGTCCGGGTTGGCGGTCTTGAGCTCGTCGATCAGCTCGGCAAGGTCCTCGATCGAGTAGAGGTCGTGGTTGTTCGACGGCGAGATCAGGTCCGTGCCGATCGTGGCGTTACGGGCCTGAGCCACCTTTGCGGTCACCTTCTTGCCCGGCAGGTGCCCGCCCTCGCCCGGCTTCGCGCCCTGGCCGATCTTGATCTCCACGAGGTAGGACGAGTTGACCATCTCGCTGGTGACCCCGAACCGGCCCGACGCCACCTGCTGGCCACGCCAGAGCGGGTACTTGCCGTACATGTCCTGGATCTCACCGCCCTCGCCGTTCATGGCGATGATGTTGATCCGCTTGGCCGCCTCGGCGTATGCGCGGTAGGCGGTCTCGCCCTGCGAGCCAAAGCTCATCGAGGAGATCACGATCGGGTAGCTGTGCAGTCCCACTCCGGGATCGCACTGCTCCGTGGAGATCGGCGCACGGTCGCCGTGCACGTCGACGATGTGGCGCAGGGAGATCGGCTGCTCGGCCTCGAGTGCGCGTACCTTCTCCGAGTACTCCGCGAAGGTGGCAGAGCCGTTGGCGGCCGCTATCGCAGCCTTGTAGACCTTGGGGTAGAAGCGGAACGTCTTGGCCGGCTTGGACTCCGTGTCTCCGCGCAGCACCTGCTGGCGCTCGTCGGCGTCGGCGTCGAGTTCGGCGAAGCCCGTGCCGCCCGACTTCGACCCCATGTACGCGGGGGTGTCGAAGATCGAAGTCAGCTCGGGGCGGAGGCCGATCGAGGAGAACAGCCGCGCGTAGCCGCGCACCTCGTGGATCCCGATGGTCGAGATCACCTTCTCGATGCCCTTGCGCAGAGCGGCGGCCAGGTTGTCCACGTCCTTGCGGTAGTCGTCGACCAGCGACACCTCGACCATCGCGTAGGGGCACACGGCGTCGGCGCCGAGACCGAGCGCCAGCACGGTGTCGTGAACGTTGCGCAGGGCGGCCGAGCGCAGCACCACCCCACAGCGCCGACGCAGGTTCACCTCGCCTGGCTCGCATAGATGTTCACGCAGGGCCAGATCCACAGCGGCCAGCGCCAGGTGCGGGTCGAGGTAGCGGCGGTCGCCCTCGTAGGCGGTGCGGTCGGAGAGCACCAGCAGCTCGCAGCCGCCGCGGACCGCGGTGGTGGCCTCCTGCTTCAGGCGCTCGATCGCGCCACGGGTGTCCTCGGACTCGAGGCACGAGATGTCGAGCACCGTCGACCGCCCCCTGAAGGCCTCCCAGAGGTCCTCGAGCAGGTAGGTCTTATGCACGTGGGCGATCGCCCGGTAGGTGCCGTCCGAGAGAGGCGCCAGGCCGTCGTGGCCGCCGAAGAGCACCGGGAACGCCAGCTCCACGGTGCCGGGCTCGGAGTTCAGGGCGTGCAGCGAGGGACGCGGGCCGAGCACGGCGCGGCAGGAGAAGTGCTCCACCTCGCGCTCGCGGTCGATGGCCGGGTTGGTGACCACCGCCACCGACTCCTTGAAGTAGTCGGCCAGGTTCTGGCGCTCGGGCGAGAGGCAGGCCAGTGGGCCGTCGTACCCGAGCGAGCCGATGGGCTCCGCGCCCGTGGCCGCCATCTGCTGCACCAGCTTCATGTCTTCGCGCTGCCAGCCGAAGCCGCCGAGCACGGCGTCCTTCACCTTCACGGGCTCGGACGGCCCGGCGCTCGTGTAGCCAGGGATCTCGAACCCCGAGAGCGGGCCGCCGGTCACGATCGCCCCGGCGTAGCCGGCCTCGTCGCCGTCGCCGCGGGCCCGTGCGAGCCAGCGCCGGGCGCACAGCGCCTGCATCTCTCCGTGATCGTGCAGCCGGGTCTCCGCGCCGGCGCGATCGACCGTCACGAGCATCTTCTCGCCGGGAGCGAGCGGCTTGGGCTCGGACACCGTGTCGGCCACGGCCACCACACCCGGCTCCGAGGAGAACACGAACGTCTCGGCCGTCTCCAGCGCCCACAGAGGCCGCAGGCCGAGCGCGTCGACGGAGAACACGTGCTCGTCGCCGAAGCGCGAGACCAGCGCCACGGGGCCCTGCGCGAACGGGCCGAAGGCCTGACGCACGTACATGTAGAACCCGCGCAGCTCGGGCGCCATGCCCTTGATCTCGTCCACGATCGGTGGCAGCGCCATCTCGAGCGCCTCGGGGAGCGTGAGGCCCTGGCGGTAGATCAGCGCCTCGATCGTCCGCGACAGGTCCTGGGAGTCCGAGCCGTCGGCGTGGATCGGCACCCCGAGCATGCGTGCCTCTTGGCGCAGCCGGGCGATCGTGTTGATCTCGCCGTTGTGCCCCAGCACGCCGAAGGGCTGCGCGCGCTTGAACGACGTCCACGTGTTGGTGGAGTAGCGGTTGTGGCCGAGCACGGACACGGTCTCCGCCCGCGGGTCATGCAGGTCCGGGTAGTAGCGGCCGAGCACGGCCGGAGCGCCCAGCACCTTGTAGATCGCGGTGGCGGTCGAGCACGACGCCACGTGCACGTCGAAGCCCTCCTCGAGCCGCAGCGCCAGCTCGAAGCACAGCTTGGGGTCTTCGATCAGCCCGCCCACCTGCCAGAACACCGGCTCCTCCTCGCGGGCGCTGGGACCGAGAGCGGACGTGTCGACCACGTTCTCTCGCTCCGCCAGCACCCGCATCCCGACCTTGCTCATGAGAGCGAGGGCCTGCTCCTGGACCTCGGCGACCCTGCCGCTCTTGCGCGGGATCATGATGTGCACGACCGCGAAGCGCTCGTCGAGCGAGAGCCGGGAGGCGTGTCCTCCGGCGCGGATCTCCTCCGCCCAGATCTTGCGCGGGATGTCCATCAGCATGCCGCAGCCATCGCCCTCGCCGTCGATGTTGCCGGCCCGGTGCAGCATCTTCTCGAGCGCGATCAGAGCGTCCGAGATCGCCCCGTGGGTGGGACGGGCGCCCTTGTTCACCGACGCGTAGATACCGCAGGCGTCTTGGTCCTCGACGGTCTTCGGCGGGCGCAGGGGACGGTAGGCCTGGGTCGAGCTGAAGCGCTCGACCGCCTTCGGGGCGGGGTGCTGCATCTTCTCCTCCTCGGATTCCGCGCCTTCTTCGAGCGGGCGCGCGACGGGTAGGGCTGCGGCAACTATAGGCGCGGCGTCTCGGGAGATCGCAGCCGGGCGGCGAAAACCCGCAAATAGCGAGGCGTCCAAGCGTCCGTCCGCACCCGGCGCGCGGCCAAGCTATCTTCGGCGCTCGTGGCCACGACGATCGCAGTCATGTCTCAGAAGGGCGGTACGGGCAAGACCACCACCGTGCGCACGCTCACCGACGTCCTGCGCCGGCTCGACGTGAACGTGCTGGCCGTGGACCTGGACCCGCAGGGCAACCTGTCCGACTACTTCGACGTGCCGGCCGACGCCGACCCCACGGTGGCCGACGTGCTCGCGGGACAGGCCAAGGCCATGGACGCCATCCACGAGGATGTGCTCCCGGCCAACCTGGGCCTGGCCGAGTCCGAGCTGATCCTGGCCGGGAAGATGGGGCGCGAGATGACCCTGCGCCGCGCGCTGCGCGAGCCCGGGAAGCGGTACGACCTGATCATCGTCGACTGCCCGCCGTCGCTCGGGCTGCTCACCGTGAACGCGCTAGTGGCCGCCGACTTCGCGCTGATCTCCAGCGAGGCCGAGTACTTCTCCCTCCAGGGCGTCGAGCAGGCGCTCGAGGTGGTCGAGCTGGCCAAGGAGAGCCTCAACCCGGACCTCGAATGGCTGGGCGTGGTGCTCAACATCGCGGACCTGCGCACCGTTCACGGCCGCGAGGCGCTCGTGCAGCTCAAGGAGCGCTTCGGCAACAAGGTGTTCGACTCGGCCATCCGCCGCTCGGTGGCCTACGCCGAGTCGGCCGAGCGCGGCATCTCGATCCTCGATCACCGCCCGGACCTCGGCGCCGATTACCTCGGACTGGTCGACGAGGTGCTCGACCGCCTGGGCTGGAAGGTGGAGCGCCGTCGGCTTGGCGAGCTGCGAGCCGAGCTGGCGCCTGCCTGAGGCGCGGGCGCGGGCGCGGGCTCGGCCTCGGGCCGCGCCCACGGCGGCTGGGTAGGCACGCGGTTCACCGAGGTTAGGCATGTATGTCATGCATAACCTCGGTGAAGCCGCCTGACTCGCCGCGCTCCCCAGCCCCGGCCCGCCGCGCAGCCCGGCCCGCCGCGCAGCCCGGCCCGGCCCGGCCCGCCCCACTCTCGCGCCAGGCTGGCCCTCCGGATAGATTCCGGCGATGGCCCAAGACCTGCTGAGAAAGCCCGCCGTCGAGCTCGCCCGGATGGTTCACGAGGGCGAGGTGACGTCGCGCGAGCTGACCGAGGCCTCCCTTGCGCGCATCGAGGAGGTGAACCCGTCGCTGAACCACTGGACGCTGGTGGACGCCGACAACGCGCTCGCCGCCGCTGACGCCGTGGAGCCCGGTGACCCGCGTCCCTTCGCCGGCGTGCCCCTCGCGATCAAGGACCTTTTCGCTCCGGTCGCGGGCCTGCGCATGGCGCAGGGCTCCGACCTCCTGGGCGAGTTCACGCCTGATTACGACTACGCGCTCGTACGCCGCTTCCGCGAGGCCGGGTTCGTGCTCGTCGGCAAGACGCAGACGCCTGAGTTCGGGATCCTGCCCGTTACCGAGCCGCGCCGGTTCGGCCCGGCGCGCAATCCCTGGGACCCGGAGCGCACCACGGGCGGCTCGAGCGGCGGCTCCGCCGGCGCCGTGGCCAGCGGCGCCGTGCCCGTGGCCCACGCCAGCGACGGCGGCGGCTCGATCCGAATCCCTGCCGCATGCTGCGGCCTGGTCGGGCTCAAGCCCCAGCGCGGCCGGATCTCGCGCGCGCCCGACCTGGGCGACCACTTCCTCTCCACCGACGGCGCCCTGGCCCGCACCACCGCCGACGCCGCGGCCCTGCTCGACGTGATGGCCGGCCCCGAGCCCGGCGACGCCACCTGGGCGCCGCCGCCCGAGGCGCCGTTCGCGGAGCTGGCCAAGCGGAATCCGGGCAAGCTGCGGGTGGCGCTGACGTTCGACCTCCCCGTCGATGGCAAGCTCGACCCCGAGTGTGAGCGCGGCGCCCGCGAGACGGCTGACGCTCTGGAGGCGCTGGGCCACGAGGTGGACGAGGTCGACGCCCCGTGGAGGGACGCCGACCTCCTGCCCGTGTTCTCGGTGCTGTGGGCCACCAACATCGCCACGAGCGTGATGCACGGTGAGCTCGTGACCGGCACCAAGCCAAGTGCCGAGAACATCGAGCCGCTGAGCATGTGGCTGTACGAGACCGGCATGGGCTTCAAGGCCCCCGAGTACCTGGCCGCGCTCGTGACGCTGCAGGCGTTCGCTCGAGGCGTGATCTCCTTCTGGGACACCTACGATCTCGTGCTCACGCCGGCGCTGGGCCAGCGGCCCGTGCGCCACGGGGAGATCGACCCGTGTGGGGAGAACCCCGCCGATGAGTTCAAGAGGTCGGGGGAGTTCACCCCCTACACCGCGCCGTTCAACATCACCGGCCAGCCGGCTATCTCGGTCCCGCTTTTCCACGGCGACGACGGGCTGCCCACGGCGGTGCAGATCGTGGGCCCGCCCACGGGCGAGGGCCTCCTGCTGCAGGTGTGCCGGCAGCTCGAGGAGGCCCACCCGTGGGCCGACCGGCTTCCGCTGGAGATCAGCGGCAGCCCGCAAAGCTGACGCGGGCGCCGGGCGGGTACTCGGCCACGGTGCCGATGCCCGACGCGTAGAGCTTGTACTCCACCTCGCCCTCGGGCTGGATGAACTCCTGCACCCGGATCACGTCCTCGCGGATCGTCCTGCCCACCTTCGTCCTCAGGCCGGTCTCCTCCAGCCGGTTGGACTCCATCGTGACTCCGGGCACGTCCTCCAGCCGCCACTGCTGGCCGAGCTTGGGCTCGGCGGGCATCGCGACGCCCATCCGGTCGGTGTCCTTTCCGAACAGCCAGGTGCCCTTGCGGTTCACGACCTTTCCGTTGCGCACGTTCTTCACGTCCTCGCCGAGGTAGTACACCGTGCCCTGGTCGGACTGAGCGAAGTAGTCGAGCGTGGTCTCCACGAGCTTGCCGTCCTCGAAGGCCTGGTCCTGGATCACCACGGCGGGGACCCTCTGGCCGGAGACGTCGAAGACCTTCCTGCGGCCGAGCACGGTCTTGACCGAGCGCTCGACGGTCCCGTCGTCGGCCTCCCCGCGGAGCACGCAGCGCTTGCGCCTGGTGAGCGGCAGGTAGCGGTTGTCGATCTTCCCGGGCTGGCTGAATGTCGGCGGGCCGGCCGGCCCCGGGGCGCCCGAAGCGTCCAGCGCAAGGCCGGCTGCCCCCAGAGCCGCCCCGGCCCCCAACGTGACGGCGATCCTGCGGATTTGCTCTCTCGACATGACCTCTCCTCTGGGTGGTTGCGGGGACCCAGCCTGCAGCGGCCCGATGAGGGCCGGATGAGAGCGTCAGGATCCGAGCTGTGCCAGCACGTCACGGTCGCGCTCGTAGGTGAGCTGCTCGATCGCGTCGGCGAGCGCCCGCCAGGACACCTCGTCCACCTCGTCGTTGGGCTCGAAGTCCCCGCCCTCGACCTTCATCAGCCAGTAGCGCACGACCTTGGGGCGGTCCTTGTTGTCGCGGTACTCGGTGCTGGCCAGCTCACGCCCCAGCGCGCACTCGAGCCCCGTCTCCTCGCGCACCTCGCGCAGCGCCGCCTGCTCGAAGGTCTCGCCCGGGTCCAGCTTGCCCTTGGGCAGAGTCCAATCGTCGTAGCGGGGACGATGCACCAGCAGCACCCGCCCGTCGTCGGCCTGAACCACCCCGCCCGCCGCCTCGATCGGCCCGCCCCTCACTCGATCTCGCTCACGTCGGCGCCGCCCGACGCGAACATCACCCGCCTCACGTCGCAGTCGGGGGTCTGCTCGGACAGTGCAGCCAGCAGGGCTCCCGTCTGCTGCCAGTGACACCAGAAGAGCACCGCCGGTCCCGCGCCCGAGATCGTCGCCCCGACCGCGCCAAGCTCCTCCGCCAGGCCCAGCAGCTCCATCGACCGGGGGTAGAGCTGTGCACGGCGATCCTGGTGAAGGCGATCGCTCAGCCCGCGCCCGATCAGGGAGAAGTCGTCGTGGGCCAGCCCCAGCACGAGCATGGAAGCGTGAGCCACGTTGTACACGGCATCGGCGAGCGGGACGTCGGGGGGCAGCGCGGCGCGCGCGTCGGCCGTGTCCACCGGGTGCGGTGGGATGGCGATCACTCCCTCGAGTCCCGCCGGCGGCTCGAACCGAGCGGGCTGGTCACCCGCGCACACCACGAAGCCACCGTACAGGGCGGCCGCCACGTTGTCGGGATGACCCTCGAGCTCGCGCGCCACCTCGAAGATCGGCGCATCCAGCTCGTACATGTGGTCGGCCGCGCTCAGACCGGCCACGATCGCGGCGGCACTGGAGCCAAGCCCCGCCGAGACCGGGATCTCCGACCTGATCCGGAACACGTGATCGTCGATCGGCCGCAGAGCCTCGAAGGCGCGCACGCACAAGTTGGAGCGATCGAGCGGCACGCCCGGCATGTCGCACTCGACGGCGAACCCGCCGCCCTCCTCCACCTCGAGCTCCAGGTGGAGCGACAGGGCGGCGGCAAGCGCGTCGTAGCCTGGGCCGAGATTGGCCGAGGACGCGGGCACGCGGACGAGGCGGCGCCGGTTCACCCGCCGCCCATCACGGCGTTCTCGACCCCGTCGATCGTGGCGTCGCAGGGGATCACCGAGGAGGCGCGGTTCATCGCCGTCTGGGGGTCCTTGAGCCCGTGGCCGGTGAGCACGCACACCACGCGGCCCTCCGCCCCGTGAGCCAGGAGCCCCGCCACCGAGGCTGCCGACGCCGGCTCGCAGAACACGCCCTCCCGCGAGGCCAGCAGCTCGTAGGCCTCGAGGATCTGGTCGTCGGTCACGGCGCGGATCTCCCCCCGGGAGGCGGTGACGGCGTTCATCGCGTCCTCCCAGCGGGCCGGGTTGCCGATCCGGATCGCGGACGCCACGGTCTCCGGGTTCTCCACCGGAGCCCCGTGCACCAGCGGCGCCGCGCCCGCCGCCTGGTAGCCGTGCAGCTTCGGCGCCGCGCCGTACTCCTGGAAGCCGCGCCACCAGGAGGTCACGTTACCGGCATTGCCCACGGGCACGCACAGCACGTCGGGCGCCTCGCCGAGCTCGTCGCACACCTCGAAGGCGCCGGTCTTCTGGCCTTCGATACGGAACTCGCTGACGGAGTTGACCAGCGCGATCGGGTGGCGCTCGGCCAACTGGCGCACGAGGGCGAGGGCCTGGTCGAAGTTGCCGCGCAGCGCCACCACACGTGCGCCGTGCATCAGCGCCTGAGCGAGCTTGCCGGTTGCGATCTTGCCCTCGGGCACGATCACCGCACCCTTGAGGCCTGCGCGAGCGGCGTACGCGGCCGTGCTGGCCGCCGTGTTGCCGGTCGAGGCACAGATCACGGCCTCCACGCCCTCGCGCACCGCAGCCGACACGGCCACGGTCATCCCCCGGTCCTTGAACGAGCCGGTGGGGTTCGCCCCCTCCACCTTCAGCCACACGTCGCAGCCGGTCCGGTTGGACAGAAACGGAGCCCGCACCAACGGCGTATCGCCCTCATCGAGGGTCACGAGCGGCTCGACAGGAAGCCGGTCCGCGTAACGCCAAAGACTCACAACAGCGGCCGGAGCCCAAGCCCTGGGGACTGGGGTCTGGGGACCGGAAGCTTCACTCGAACGTCTCCGAGATCACACGAATGACCCTGGGCGTCGACCGCACGAAGTCCAGCCGCCCGATCAACTCGACCGCCGCGCGAAAACGCGACTCCAGCACCGGGTGCATCACCATCGCCAGCCGGGCGTCGTGCCCGATTCCCTTCTGCACCAGCGACTCGAGCGACACGCCCTGCATGCCGAGGATCTCCGCCACCTGGGCCAGCACGCCCGGGCGGTCCGCCACCTCCACGTGGAGGTAGAACGCCGACTCGCGGTCGGTAACCAGGGGCATGGGCACGGCCGGAGGCGGGTTGAAGGGCGGCGGGATCATCGCCGAGATCACGTCGCCGAGCACGGCGGAAGCGGTCTGACTGCCGCCGGCCCCCGGGCCGGACAGGGTGATCTCCGTGATGTCGGGTGACTCGATCGTGACCGCGTTGAACGAGCCGTTGACCGCAGCCAGCGGGTGGCCGGCGTAGAGGAAGGCGGGATACACCTGGACCGACAGACCGCCGTCCACGCGCTCCGCGCTGCCGATCAGCTTGAGCGACAGCCCCAGCTCGCGCGCATACGCGATGTCCTCGGCCGTCACGCTCTCGATGCCCTCGAACGGGACGTCGTCGAGGCTGACCGGCGTGCCGAAGGCCAGGCGCGCGAGAATCGTCATCTTGGCCGCGGCGTCCTTGCCGGTCACGTCCTCGGTCGGGTCGGCCTCGGCGTAGCCCAGCTCCTGGGCCTGGCGCAGCGCCTCCTCGTAGGACGCGCCCGTGCGCTCCATCGCGGTGAGGATGAAGTTGGTGGTGCCGTTCACGATCCCGTGCACCCGCTCGATGTGCGCCGCGGCAAGGGTCTCCGATATCACGCGGATGGCGGGCACGACCCCGGCCACGGCGGCCTCGAATCGCAGCTGCACGCCGCCCTCCCCGGCGGCGGTGAACAGCTCCTCCCCGTGACGCGAGAGCAGCTGCTTGTTGGCGGTCACGAAGTGCCGCCCGGCCCGCAGCGTCCTCAGCGCGTAGTCGAGAGCAGGGTCGGTGCCGCCGATCAGCTCGACGATCAGGTCGCTGCGCTCGAGGATGTCCTCGAAGTCCCCGCGACTGCGGGTGAGCACGCCCGAGACCTCGGGACGCAGGCCCATCTCGGCGCCGATCGCGTCCGCACGCGCCTCCACCAGCTCCTGGAAGGCAGCTCCGACCGTGCCCGCGCCGAGCACTCCGACGCGGAAGCTATTCGACGTCACGCCGGGTCAGGTCGTCGTAGGTCTCGCGGCGCACGACCACGCGCGCCTGGCCGTCGCGGCAGAAGATCACCGGGGGCCGTCGCACGGCGTTGTAGTTGCTGGCCATCGCGTGACCGTATGCGCCCGTGGCCGGAATGGCGAGCACGTCACCCGGACGCGGGTCCTCCAGGGCCGCGTCGGGCACCAGCACGTCGCCCGACTCGCAGTGCATCCCCACCAGGCGGCAGGGGTCGGAGTCGCCTACGCGCTCGACGAGGTCGGCCTCGTAGCCGGCCCCGTAGAGCATCGGGCGAATGTTGTCGGACATCCCGCCGTCCACCGCCACGTAGGTGCGCACGCCAGGGATCTCCTTCACCGTGCCCACGGTGTAGAGCGTGACGCCGGCGTTGCCCACCAGCGAACGGCCGGGCTCGCACAGCACGGTCACGTTCTCGGGCACCTTGCGCAGCATCGCCTCGGCGTACTCCGCCACGGGCGGAGGCCGGTCCTCGCGGGTGTAGGCGATCGCGAACCCGCCGCCGAGGTTGAGCAGGGGGTAGTCGCCGATGTCGCGGAGGACGTCGGTCAGGGCCTCGTACACGCTCAGGTCGTTGACCTGCGACCCGATGTGGGCGTGCAGGCCGCGCAGCGCCAGCCCGGCCGCCGCGCAGCGCTCGACGGCTCGCTCCAGGTGGGCCAGCGGCATCCCGAACTTCGAGTCGACCTGGCCCGTCTGGATCTTGCGGTGGGTGTCGGTGTCGATCCCCGGCGTGACCCGCAGCAGCACGCGCTGCGCGCTCCCGGCGGCCACCCGCTCGAGGCGGTCGATCTCGTCGAGCGAGTCCACCACGATGTGGCCGAGGCCGCTGGACAGGGCAAACTGGAGCTCCTCCTCGGTCTTGTTGTTGCCGTGCATGTAGATCCGCTCGGGAGCGAACCCGGCGCCCAGCGCCAGGTGCAGCTCACCACCCGATGCGACGTCGCAGGAAAGGCCCTCCTCGGCGAATATCCGCAGCGCGGAGGTGCAGGGGAATGCCTTGCTCGCGTAGACGACCTCGAACTGCTCGGTTCGCGCGGCGAAGGCCTGCATCGTGGCCCGTGCGCGCTCGCGCATGTCGTCCTCGGCGTACACGTAAGCGGGGGTGCCGAACTCCCGCGCCAGCTCAACCGTGTCGCAGCCGCCGATCTCGATCCGCCCGGCGGAGTTGATCCTCGTACCCTGGGGATAGACGCGCGCCAACCCACCGGGCAGGCTGGCCTCCCCGGCCTGTGCGAGGGCCTGCTCCGCGTCGCCGGTGGCCATAGGGTTGGCGATTATGAAGCACGATCCGCCGCAGCCGCCCGAGCTGGGCACTCGCGACGGGCTCTCCTACGCGCTCTTTGTCCCCGAGCAGCCGGCCACCGGCGGCGTGGTGATCCTTCACGGAGCCGACTCGGCCAAGGAGAGCCACTACGACTTCGGGCGGATGTGCCGCCGCTACGGCCTTGCGGCGGTGGCCTATGACGCCCGCGGGCACGGCCGCTCGCAGGGTGCCTTCGGCCCGACGGCCTTCGGCGACGTGCTGGCCATGTGCGACCTGGTCCGCGAGCACGCCCCCGAGGTGGCGCTGCGCGGCTCGAGCATGGGCGGCTTCTGCGCCATCCACGCAGCCGCGCTCGATCCCGCGGTGGCCGCCGTCGTGGCGATCTGCCCGGCGGCGGAGGACATCCTCATCCGCGGGCTGCGTTCGGGCCACATCCCGCCGGACGCCTTCGACATGGAGCGGATGGAGCCCTGGCTGTCGTCCCTCGACCTCTACGGCGCGGCCGCCGCGCTGGGACCGGGCACGGACCTCCTGCTGTTGCACGCGCGCGGGGACGAGCTGGTGCCGTATACCGTCAGCGAGGAGCTGCACCGGGTCGCCTCGGAGCCCAAGCGCCTGCTGCTCCTGCCCGGCGGTCACCACCGCTCGCTTCAGCACGACCTCGAGATCCAGAACCTCTCGGCCCGCTTCATCGAGCGGGCGGTGGCCCGGCGGGCTTGTCGAGAATGAATCTCATTTACGCTCTGTGCAGTGGATCTGCTGGGCGCGCTGCCCTCACCCGTCGACCTCCTCGAGCTGCGGTCGGTTCGTCTCGCCCTGGGGGAGCTCGTGCTGCTGGCGGTCGCGGGTGGTCTGCTCGGCGCCTGGATCGTGCTCCGGCGCCTGGCGTTCTTCTCCCACGCCGTTGGTACCGCCACCTTCCCCGGCCTGGTGGTGGCCGAGGCCGCCGGCTTCAGCCCTCGGGTCGCCGCGCTCGGTGTCGCGCTGGGTTACGCGGGGCTGGTGGAGCGAGTGGGCCGCTCTGGACGCGATCCCGGCGACGCGGGAACGGCGCTGGGACTCGTCTTCGCCCTGGCCGCCGGAGTGGTGCTGGCCAGCGACGTGTTCGAGTCCGGCGCGTCGGTCGACCGGCTGCTGTTCGGCACCGCCATCGGCCTGGACGCGGGCGATCTGGTGCTGGCCGCGGTCACCGCCGCACTGGCGGCGGGCGCCACGGTTCTGCTGGGGCGCGCATGGAGCGCCGCCGGCTTCGAACCGGAGGGCGCCCTCGCGCTCGGCCTGCCCGTGGCACGCGCCGACCTCATGCTCCTCGTGCTCGTCGCCGTGGCGGCTGTTGCGGCCCTGCCAGCCGTCGGGGCGCTGCTGGTGGCCTCGATCTTCGTCGTGCCGGCGGCCATCACGCGCCTGTTCGCACGTGACGTAGCCGCCCTGCTGCGGTGGTCGGTGGCCGTGGCCCTGCTCCAGGGCGTGGCCGGCCTGTACGTGTCCCTGTGGCTGGACGTGCCGCCCGGGCCGGCCGTGGCCGTGCTCGGGGCCGGCGCCTACGCCGTCTGCGCGGGCTTGGGGGCGCTGCGCGCCCGGCGAACACCCACGGCGCACGCCGCCACTGCCCAGGGGGCCGCGTGAGCGCCGGCGTGACGGCGCGCGGAGCGGTGCTGGGCTACGGCGGCGAGCCCGTGCTGCGGGACCTCGACTTCGCCGCGAAGCCGGGCAGCGCCGTCTGCGTACTCGGCCCCAACGGCGGAGGCAAGACCACCCTCTTCCGCGCCCTGGTCGGTGAGCTGGCGCCGCTGGAGGGAGAGCTGGCCACGGACGGCCGGCCGGCGTACGTGGCCCAGACCGAGCGCACCCGCCTCGACTTCCCGGTGAGCGCACTCGACGTCGCGCTGATGGGGGCGCTAGCCAACGGCCGCTGGTGGCTGCCCGCGCGGCGCTCCGAGCGCGCGGCCGCCCGCGAGGCCCTCGCGCGAGTGGGCCTCGAGAGCGACGCCCAGACCCGCTTCGGCGCGCTGTCGGGCGGGCAGCGCCAGCGCGTGCTCATCGCCCGTGCGCTGGTGCAAGACGCGCCCGTGCTGCTGCTCGACGAGCCGCTGGCCGGGATCGATCCGGCCAGCGCGGGGCAGATCACCGATCTGTTCAAGACCCTGCGCGACGAGGGCCGCACGCTGCTCGTGTCGACGCACGACGTGGAGAGCGCCCGGGGCTTCGACGCCGTGCTGTGCCTCAACCGCCGCCAGGTGGCCTTCGGGCCGCCCGCGCAGGCCCTCACGCGCGAACTGCTCGAGGCCACCTACGGAAGCGAGATCGTGGTGCTGGAGGAGGACGGGCGAGCGGTGCGCGCGATCGCCGTCGGCCACCACGAGCACTGACCGTGGACACGCTCGACCTGATCGTGGACCCCTGGCGCTCGGGCATCGACCGCCGCGCGATGCTCGAGGTGGTCCTGCTCGGAGGGTTCTGTGGCGGGCTGAGCTTCTGGGTCACGAGCTTTCGTCTCAGCTACCCGGCGGAGTCGCTCGGCCACGGGCTGCTGCCCGGCCTGGTGCTCGCCGCCCTGGCCGGCGCGCCGCTGCTGCTGGGCGCCGCGGCCAGCGTGGCGGTGGCGGCCGTGGCGGTGTGGCTGGCAGGGCGCGACGAGCGGATCGGCTCCGACACCGCGACCGCGGTAGCTGTGACCGGGCTGTTCGGCCTCGGCGCGCTGCTGGCGCTGGCGCCGGAGACCCCGGCCCGCCTGGAGGAGCTCCTGTTCGGCGACCCACTCGGGGTCACGAACGCCGACCTGGCCGCGGCCGCCACCCTCGCCCTGCTCGGCGGCGCAGCTCTGATGGCACTGCACCGGCCGCTCACCGCGGTCGCGTTCGACGCCGTCGGCCCGGGTGGCGGAGGGCCGGCGCCGCAACGGGTCCGCCTGGCGCTGATGGCGCTCCTGGCCACGGGGCTGGCGGTGGCGGTGCAGGGGCTCGGGAGCTTGCTGGTGCTTGCCGTGCTCGTGGCTCCCGCCGTCGCCGTAAGGCGTCACGTGAGCGCGCCGGGCGCAGCCGTGCTGGCGGGCGGCGCCGTGGCCGCGCTGGCCGGGGTCGCCGGCATCTACGCCTCGCACCACCTGGGCAGCGCCGCCGGCGCCTCGGTGGCGCTGGCGCTGTGCGCGGCCGCCGCCCTCGGCGCAGCGGCTCCCGTCAGGCGGGACGCGCGTCCGCGGACCGTCGGCGCAGGCGCATGAGAAGCGCGGCGCCACCGGCGATCATGGCCACGCTGATCAGCTGCGCGGGGGTCAGCCCCGCGAACACTGCGTCGTTGCGCCGAATCAGCTCGATCAGCAGCCGCTCGATCCCAGCCAGCACCAGGTAGATCGCGAACAGTACGCCGGGTCTGAAGCGGTCGCGGAGGTTCCACAGCAAGAGCGCCACCAGCCCCATCGCCACGGTCTCGAAGACGGGTGTCGGGTGCACCTCCTCGGTGGTCTTGACCGTGCCCTCGGGGTAGGCCATCCCCCAGGGCAGGTCGGTCGGCTTGCCGTAGTCGCCGTCGCCCGAGAGCTGGCACCCCACACGCCCGATCGCGTAGCCCAGCGCCAGGCCGGGAGCCATCGTGTCGAACATCCGCGCCTCGAGAAAGCCACGCCACCGAGCCCAGAGAACCACGCCGAGGGCACCGCCGACCACGCCGCCGAACCACACCAGCCCCGAGCCGGAGAACAGGTTGGCGACCAGGTCGTCGGAGACCGTGTCGTAGTTCTGGATCAGGTAGTCGATCCGCGACCCGACCAGACCGCCGATCATGGCCGAGAAGATGATCTCGTACGCCCAGTCGGGCGGCTTGCCCAGCTCCTTCAGCCGGCGCGCGACGAGCGCGCCCGAGGCGAGAAAGGCGAATGCGAAGCAGATGCCGAAGGTCTGCAGGGTGATGGGGCCCACTTCCAGCTCCGGCAGCACCGGCCGGACCCTAGCGTGGGCAGCACCAGCCGCTCACGCGCGGGAAGGCCGCGGGCCCGGCTCCTCCGGGGTCGAACTGGCGCCCCAGGTTGGACACGGCCCGGATCTGACCGACGCGCGCGCCGCGGACGAAGAGCCACTGGTCGGCATCTCTCCAGCCCACGAGCACCCACTCCCCGTCGGGAGACCACGCCAGGTCCGAGAACACACCGCGCCCGGCAAACAGCTCGCGCTGGCTCGCGCGTCCGGCGTCGAGATCGAGCCGCATCACCTGACTGCGCCCGTCGAGAGCGGAGTGGCGCACGAGAGCCAGCTCGTGCTCAGATGGGTGAATTGCCGCCGCGCCGATCCGGGTGCCCTGCGGCAGCCCGAACCCGCCGAGTTGCCGGCCTTCGGAGTCGAACACGGCGACGCCGCCGGCGGCGATGGCCACGAGCCGCTGCCCGTCGGCTGTCCAGATCAACTGCCTAGGCGATCCGGCTGGCCGGCTTCGCCACAGGCGCTCGCCCGTCTCGGTCCGCGTGACCACGACCTGCCCGGACCGGTCGACGTGCGCCAGCACGTGCTCGGAGCCGGGCCGCCATGCGGGGGTGACGGCGGACGAGCCGGGGGCGAGGAGGCTGTCGCCGGTGCCATCCCCCGCCACCACGCGCACCTCGTCCCCGCTCCGGTAGGCGATGCGAAAGCCGTCGGGAGACCACGCCGGATCCGAGACCGTGGCGGGACGCGCGACCGTCCACCTCACCGCGCCTCCCGGTTCGAGAGCTGCGAGCTGGCGGCCGCGGGCGGCCACCACGAACAGTCCCTCCGGTGACCATCCGGCCTCGTCGTAGCGCCCCAGCCGGCGCTTGGAGCCGTCGCCCTGCACGACCCACGCGGCACCGTTCGCCGTCACCAGCAGCCGCCCACCGGAGGGAAGGGAGGTGAGCACCGGAGCGGAAGGCGCCCGCGCCGGACGCACGGCATCGGAGATCCACTCGCCCACCGCCTCACCGGGAGGGGTGAGGGCGAAGGCCGCCGCGCAGAGCGCGGCTACCGCGGCGAGCGCCGGCCGCAGGAAGCGGAGGCGAGCGGGCCGGCGCGCGCGGCGGTCGAAGGCGGCGTCCACCACCCGCCAGGCCCGGTCCTGTGCGGCCTGCTCGTCGGGGACCGACGCCCCGCGCACCAGCTCGCGAACGCGCTTGTCACTCATGTGTGCTGTCCCCCTCGAGGAGCTCGCTGAGGGTGTCGAGGCCGCGCCTCAGACGCGAGTCGACCGTCCCCCTCGGCATGTCGAGCGCCCGTGCGATCTCCCCCGGCGTGAAGTCCAGGAGGTGGCGCAGCACCACCACGGCGCGCTGCTCCGCCGAGAGCGACCTGAGCGCGCGCATCAGCTCGTCCGGATAGGGCGCCTCCGCGTCCGGCACGGCCACCACCGGCCCCGCGTCCTCGGCCACTCGCGACGCAGCGCCCGCGAGCGCGCGAAGTCGATCGCCCGATTGACCACGATGCGGTGAAGCCAAGGGCCGAAGGGGCGGGAGCGGTCGAAGCGATCGAGGGCACGTACGGCGGCAAGGAACCCCTCCTGGGCGATGTCCTCGGCGGCCGCGCGATCGTTCACGATCAGGTACGCCGCCCGGTGGGCCGCGGCCAGTGCCACGCGAAAAGTGTCTCCAGCGCCTCGCCCGAGCCCTCCTGGGCGGCGCGCACGAGCACGCGCTCGCGGCGGCGCGAGGGCTCAGCCGGTGACTTCGAGCGACCGGCCCGCGCCGGGAGCGGCTCTACCGGGGAGGTGCGGGCTGAAGCCGCCATCGGGGACGCCAGGAGCATCCTCCCCTATACGAGGGGGAGCTCGCGGGAGGTCCCGCGCCCGGCCAGAGATCCCAGCCGGGGTTTCCGACCTTCGACGAAATCCTGGACGGAAGGCAGGAAAGCCCCTGAGCTGACGCGCTACAGGTAGCCGAACGGGTCCACTGGAGACCCACCAACGCGGGTCTCGAAATGCAGGTGGTCCCCGAAGCAGTGTCCCGTGCAGCCCACGTAGCCGATCACCTGGCCCTGGCTCACGGACGCTCCCTGGGAGGTCGCGTAGCCGGACTGGTGGGCGTAGCAGGTGGAGAGGCTGTCGCCGTGCTGGATGCAGGTGTAGTTGCCGTACCCGGACACCTCGCCGAGCAGCACGACCGTGCCGGAGTCGGCCGCCCGGATCGGTGTGCCTGCGGGCACGGCGATGTCGATGCCGGCGTGCAGGCGGCCCCAGCGCATGCCGAACGGCGACACCACGGGGCCGTCGACCGGCCAGATGAGGCTGCCCGTGCCCTCGCGGATCGGGCCCGCGGGCTGGGAGGGCGTGCCGGAGAGCTGCTGGGTGACCCGGGCCTGCGCGGCCTCGAGCTCCTGGAGGTCGCCCTCGAGCGCGGTACGGCTGGAGCGGACCTCGTCGAGTGCGCCGCGGCGGTCGTTGCGCACGGTGACCAGCTCGCCCTGTGCGGCGGCCAGCCGGTCACGCGACGCGGCGATCTCGTTGCGGCGGCTCAGCACCACCTCGGCGGCGTCCTGTCTGATCTGCTCCAGCTCGGCGAGCTTGGCCTCCTCGATCTCGGTGCGGGCCTTGAGGGCGCGCACGCGCTCGACGATTTCGCGGTCCTGGTCGGAGATCAGCTCGAGGAACTCGGTGCGCTCCAGCAGGTCGTCGAAGCCGTCGGCCTCGAGCACCACCGTGAGCGCGTCCGGCTGATCGGTCTTGTACAGCTCGACCAGGCGGTCCGCGAGAGCCTCGCGGGCCAGCTCCAGCTTCGCGCGGGCGCGCTCGAGGCGGTCGCGCGCCACCTCGAGCTCGTCCCGTACGCGCAGCAGCTCCGCCGTCTTTTCGTCGAGCTCCTGCTGGACACCGGCCAGCTGCTGCTCGGTGCCGTTGATCTCTCCCTGAAGGTTGTCGATGCGGTTGTCGTAGCCCTGGATCGTGGTGGAGAGCACACCCTCGACCTGCTTCTTCTTCTCGACCTGAGCGCGCTTGGATTCGATCCGCTCGGACAGGGGAGCGGACTGCCCGGGGAGGGGCAGTAGGAGGTAGGCCGCGAGGGCCAGCGCGATTGGTACCCAGAAGGTCTTCTTCAGCATTACGAAAGGAGGGCAGCCGACCCTCGAACAAACGGCGCTGTTTACCGGCGTTATGCAGGCACTTCCAGCGCTCGGGACCCGGGGAACCTAGCACGCGATCGTCGGTTCTCAGCCCCGAATCCTCCCCCTGCAAAGGATCATGCACCCCCTCACTACACTCCCATTCATGGCGAATCAGAAGGCGATCTTCCCCCGAGACACCGGCCTCCAGGTGCGGATGCTCGTCACGCTGTTCCTGCTCGGGCTGCTCTACGTGGCCTTCGCGGCGGTGCTGTTCTCCGCCGGCGCCGGAGTCGGCGTGATGGTGGTGGTGATCGGCGCTCTCACCCTCTCCCAGCTCTTCCTTTCGGACAAGCTCGCACTGAAGTCGATGGGCGCCAAGGAGGTCTCTCCCGAGGAGGCCCCCGGCCTGCACGCGATGATCGAGCGGCTGTGCATCCAGGCCGATCTGCCCAAGCCGAAGATCGCCGTGGCCGACACCTCGGTGCCCAACGCGTTCGCGATGGGGCGCTCCCCGAAGAACGCCACAGTCTGCGCGACCACCGGCATCATGCGCACCCTCTCCCCTGCCGAGCTGGAGGGCGTGATGGCTCACGAGCTGGCCCACGTGAAGAACCGCGACGTGCTGATCATGACCGTCGCCAGCTTCTTCGCCAGCATCGCCTCGATGATCATGCAGTTCGCGTTCTTCTTCGGCGGAGGCGACGACGACGGCGGCGCGCCCTTCCTGGTGATCCTGGCGGCCTCGTTCGCCGTCTACATCATCTCCTTCTTCCTGATGCTCGCCCTCTCGCGCTACCGCGAGTTCTCCGCCGACCGCGGCGCGGCGCTGGTCACCGGCCGCCCGAGCGCGCTCTCCTCCGCCCTGATGAAGATCTCGAGCGCCATGGAGGCCACACCGACGAAGGACCTGCGGGAGGCCGAGCGCATGAATGCGTTCTTCATCGTGCCGACCAGCGTGAAGGGCGCGATCCAGACGATCTTCTCGACCCACCCCCCGATGGAGAAGCGCATCGAGCGCCTGCAGCGCCTCGAGGGCTCACTCCAGTCGGGCATCACCGCGTAGGCACCACCGGGTGGGCTTCCTCGACGCGATCCTGGGCGGGGGGAAGAAGCTGAAGGGCGTGGCGCCCGATCGCCTGTTCGCGATGACCACGGCCCACGTGACGCTGCAGACAGGGCTCGACATGAAGAGCGCGGGCTCCGCCGGCATCGTCTTCCAGCCGCTCAACACCGCCGACTTCGACCAGATCCTTCGCGACGCCCACGAGTTGCTCTCGGGCGTGAGCGAGGAGCAGGACTCCGAGCTGGAGTCTGCCGACGACGAGCACGGCTACCGCTGGATCATCCTCCGCGACCCCGACTTCGAGGACCTCGTGGTGTCGCTGAACACCATCTCGACCGAGCTCCAGGGCGGCGGCTACGGCGAGCGCCTGCTGGCCGCCGTGTTCCCGTTCGAGGACAACCGCGGGAAGCGCGTCTACTTCATCTACAACTTCAAGCGCGGCTCGTTCTATCCGTTCGTGCCGTCGGCCGGCACCCAGCAGCGCGACACGGAGAGCGAGCTGAGGCTCAAGGCCCAGCTCGAGCGCGAGCTGCCGTTCGAGCCGGATACCACCCG
Organism: uncultured Thermoleophilaceae bacterium; assembly: GCA_963825475.1. Taxonomy (GTDB): domain Bacteria; phylum Actinomycetota; class Thermoleophilia; order Solirubrobacterales; family Thermoleophilaceae; genus JAAYBF01. The sequence goes on from CAWGTC010000002.1 coordinate 202,024, forward strand.
CTGGTTCCCACTCTGGGAGATCCCGCTCTAGCCGAAAATGAACCGGACCCAGTACTACTGCGCGAGCTCGCTGGACGGCTACATCGCCGAGACCGACGACACGATCGGCTGGCTGGTGGGGTACGAGGGCAGGTTCGACCGCGACCACGTGGAGCACGTCGAGCCCGTCGAAGATGCGTACGACCACTACTACGAGGGCGTCGGGGCGCTGGCGATGGGCTCCGCCACCTACGAGTTCGTACTCGGCGAGCTGGCCGGGGGCGGCGAGTGGCCCTACAAGGGCAAGCCCACGTGGGTCCTCACCTCCCGGGACCTGCCGCGGCCGGACGGTGACGACGTGGACGTCCGGATCGCAAGCGCCCCGGTCGGCGAGCTCCACGAGGAGATGATCGACGCCGCCGGCGAGCGCGATCTGTGGATCGTCGGCGGCGGCAACGTGGCCTCCCAGTTCGCGGACGAGGGGCTCCTGGACGACGTGATCGTGACCGTGGTGCCGGTGGTGCTCGGAGACGGCAAGCCGCTGTTCGACCGCCGCTTGGCGGACGGGCCGATGCAGCTGACCGGCACCCGGACGTTCGACAACGGGATGGTCGAGTTGCGGTACGAGATCGAGCGCTAAACCGTGACGCCCGTGTGAGACGGAGCGGCTTCGCTCGGCGTTCTCACACCCCAGATCTTGATCTTCCGAACCCGGCCCGGGAGGTCTTCCTCGCCCACGTAGATCAGCTCTGACTCGGGAACCGAGAGGCGCACGCGGGTCGACTCCGCCATCAGCAGCTGCGAACCGTGATCCTTGTTCTTGACCTGCAGCCGCGCGGCCACGTTGGTCGTGTCGCCGACGGCGGTGTATTCGAGCCGGCGCGCCGAACCCACGTTGCCCGACATCACGGGTCCCGTGCACAGCCCGACCCCCAGCCGGAAGTCGCTGCCGAGATCCTTTTCCCGAACCCAGTCGTTGAAGCTCGACAGTCGCTTCTCGATCAGCTCGCGCGCGGCGGCAAAGGCACGGTCGGCATTGTCGGCCTGCTCTATCGGCGCCCCGAAGACGGCCATTACGCCATCGCCCATGTAGGACACCACCGTCCCGTCGTGGGCGAGGATCGCCTCGGTCATGTCGGTCAGGTACCGGTTGAGCGCCTCGATCACCGTCGCGGCAGAGTTGCGCTCGGCGAACCCCGAGAAGCCACGCAGGTCGCAGAAGAGGACGGTGGCTTCGAGCTCCTCGCCACCGAGGCGAAGGTCCTCGTCCGTCCGCTCGAGAACAGCAGCGACCACCTGCCTCGGAACGAATCGCTCGAACGTCTGGCGCAGCCGATGCCGCTGGCGCGTCTCGAGCCAGAGATCCACCCCCGCTGCGCCGATAGTTCCGATCGTGAGGCCCACCATGGGGTAGGTCATCGGCAGGATCGATCCGCCCTCGAAGGCCACCTGTGAAGCCACTACGAAGATCACGGCCCCGAGCAGCGCCCCGGCCAGCGTGAGAAGGGCGGACAGCCGGAGAGCGATGACCGGGGCGAGGAGCGCCAGAGCGAGGGTCAGGAGGACGCCGAGCCAAGCCGGCGCATCCTTGAGCGGCAGACCGTCGAGGATCGTGGAGGTGGAGTGCGCGTGAACCTCGACCCCCGGCATCGGGTCGGCCGACATCGGCGTTGGGAACACGTCGGGAAAAACAGGAGCAGTGGCACCTACGAAGACCACCTTGCCCCGGAAGGTCTCGGCCGGCAGTTCGCCGCGTACGACACGCGACATGGAGTAGCTGGGGATATGCCCGGGCGGTCCACTGAAGTCGATCGGGGCGGCGTGATCGGGAAAGTCCGCCGGGTCGAGGGGGCGGCCACGCAGAAACTCCGCCGCCGCCACCGCGAAGGCCTGCGGTGGCTCGCGGAAGTAGGGCAGTTGCCTCGTCAACCCGTCCTCGTCGTTGAGGATCTCCACGCTGCCCAGCAATGCGCCGAGCCGCTCGGGGTTCCGCTCCCCCGCCGGCACGCGGGCGGCACCGCGGTTTCCGAGCTCCGTGGCGAGAAGCACCGGTCGAGCCCGGCTGATCGCCCTCGACAGCACACTGTCTTCGCGGCGCCCCCTCTTGCCGATGAAGAGATGGTCGTAGGCGATCAGTCTCGGGCGATCACGGCGCAGCCGGTCGAGCACACGAGCGTGAAGATTTCGTGAGATCAGTGACGGGCTCAACCCAAGCTCAGTGATCGTGCGGGAGTCGAGGGCCACGATCACGATGTCACTCCGCGGTGGGCGATCCCCCCTGACCGAGTAACGCGCATCGACCGTGTCGAGCTCGAGCGAACCGAGCGAGTCCGAGCCGCGCAACGTGAGTGCCAGCCCCGAGCTGGCGAGAGCCGCCCCTGCGAGCAGGACAAGCCTCAAGCGTGCCCTGCGGGGTCTCCTGGGGACCCTCACCGGATCCGGATGCGAGAGGCGTCTGTGGGGGTGCCGGCCTCCGACGGGAGGCCACCCCTCCTGCAGCGGCGGCGCTGACAGCCACGGCGACGGGGGCGGGGTGTCAACGCTGGTGGTGGTGCTCCCCCAAACTGCCTGCGGACGAGAGGCGGGAGCCGTACGACCCGCTCACAGCCCGACAGCCGAGGCTGCCCTCGCGCGCGGACGGTGTCTCGTCCCGGCCCGCAGCGCACGCGAGCGTTGCCACCGGCGGTGATCGTGTCGCTTCCCCTCCCCGCGTCGACGACCTCCGCGCCGGTGATCCTGTCCGCGCCGCTGCCGCCCGTTGCTCGATCACGACCCCGTCCGCCCTCGAGTCTGTCGGCTCCGGCTCCGCCGCTGAGGCGATCGCCGCCCGACCCGCCGAGCAATCTGTCATCGCCGCGCTGCCCGTAGAGACAGTCGCGGCCGAGACCGCCGAAAAGCCTGTCCTTGCCGCTGCGCCCGAAAACCCTGTCGCCGCCCGACGTGCCTGTGAGCAGGTCGTCGAGCGACGTACCTAGCCGCAGGTTCGCGCAGCGGCCGGGAATCAGCTTCACGAGCGTCAGGGCCGAGGCGAAGTCGTTTGCCGGGTTGACATCGGCCCCTCCGGCAACGCTCGCCCGCGCGGAAGCGCTCAGTCGTCCAGGCGCCGTCGGCCTCACCGAAACGACTACCGCTGCGACTCCTCCCGGCCCGAGCGTGCCGAGCTCACAGCGCGTGCGGCGTCGATACGTACAGTGGCCGCGGCTCGCGGTCACACCGACCACATCGACGCCCGTGGGGAGCTCGACGCTGACCGCGGCGCTCGAGGCGGGATCGGCGCCCACGTTCGATACTCCGATCCCATAGTTGAGTTGAACGCCGACTCCCACGGCGGGGATTGCGGTCATCGCGACCGAGAGGTCGGAGTCGGCGGCAGCGGCCGACGGCAGGAGCGCACCGGCGAGGCCGATGCTTCCGACCACACGGATGAAGCAAAGCCTACGCTTGCGGCGCGGGCGCAAGTGGCCACTGTAACGCGGGCTCGCGTAGCGGTCCGGCCGATTTTCGTCGGACGGGAGCCGCCGGAGCTAGTCCGCGTCGACGTGTCGAATCGCCGCGGCCTGGACCGGGTCCATCCAGATCTCCCAGCGCCCCGAGTCCGACTCGCGGTCGCCGAAAAAGCGGTAGGGGCGGTGCCCGGCGAACTCGGTGTTGCGCAGGTGCGAGACGCCACCGAGAACAGACGCGATGCGCCGCCGCGGCCAGCCCAACGCGGCCTCGACCTCGGGGAACGTGCGCGCGATGCCAGGGGCCCGCGCCAGCTCGTCCAGGAGCACCCCCATCAGCTCGCTGCAGCGGTCGCGGAACTGCGCGATCTCGTCGGCATCCGTCGTCGCGTTGTGCGGCGCGTGCTCGATCAGTCCGGAATCAGGCCCTCGCCTGTGAACTCCGCCTTGGCCTCGGCGAATGAGATGTCGCGGGGCGGCAGGATCACGTCGGACTCCGCCAGCTCGTCGCCGTCGAGATCCTGGCCGTCGGTCTTGACGAGGTCCAGCATCTGGCTCCACAGCTCGCGGAAGCCGGCCTCGTCGCCGGAGTCGACGGCGCTCACTGCGCGGTTGTCGAGCTCGTTGAGCCGCTCGGCGTCCTCGTCGGGGAGCCGGAACTGCCCCTCGCCGGCGACACGGACGATCACGCGTCCTCCTTCTGACCCTGCTCGAGTTGGGGTGAGTCGCCGCCCCCGGAGCCGAGCTCGGCCTTCATCGCCGACAGCTCGTCGTCGACCTGCGCGCCGGCGCCCATCTGGGCCAGCTCACGATCGATGTCGTCCTGCCCGCCGCCCAGCTGCCCTAGATCCTCGAAGGTACCGGCCGCCTCGAGCTCCTCGACCGCGCCTGCCCGGGCGCGCATCTGCTCCGTCTTGTCCTCGGCGCGCTGGATGGCCAGCCCCAGGTCGGCCATCTCCTCCCCCACGCCGTTGGCCGCCTCGGAGATCTTGACCTGAGCCTCCGCGGCGGAGTACTGGGCCTTGATCACCTCCTTCTTGGTCCGGAAGGTCTCGATCTTGGTGCGCAGCTTCTTCTCGTTGGCCGTCAGCTGCTCCTGCTGGGTCTCCAGCTCGTTGATCTGGGTGTCCAGTGACTGCAGCTCGGTCTGGGCGACCGTCTTGCGCTCGAGCGCGGCGCGGGCGAGATCCTCGCGACCCTGCGACAGCGCCTGGCGCGCCTGGGTGTCGAGCTTGACCACCGACTGCTCGAGCTTGGTCGACTGCATCTGCAGGCGCTTCTTGGAGGTCACCACGTCGGCGATCCCCTTTTTCACGTTCTGCAGCAGCTCGACCTGCTTCTGGTAGCCGTAGTCGAGCGTCTCGCCGGGATCCTCGCTCTTGTCAAGCAACCTCGAGATCTTCGCTTTGAAAACTGTGGACATCCGGCCGGCAAGACCTGCCATAAAAACGCGCCTCCTGGGGGCTCGTGGATCGCTGGGGGTCCGCCGTAGACTAGTGGCTAGTTGGACCCGCGCCCCCCATCTGAGTCGCATTCCGTGCTCACCAAGTGGATGGGCATCCCGGACGCCAACACCGCGGGCAACGTGCACGGCGGCACGATCATGAAGCTGTGCGACGAGGTGGCCGGCGTGGCCGCCATCCGCCACTCCGGCCTGCGCGTGGTCACGGCCGGGATGGACCGTATGAACTTCCTCCAGCCGGTGTTCGTCGGCGAGCTGGTCACAGTCCGTGCGAGCGTGAACGCCGCTTGGCGGACATCGATGGAGGTGGGCGTGCGGGTGGAGAAGGAGAACGTGTGGACCCGGGAGGCGCTGCACACCTCCACGGCCTACCTGACCCTGGTGGCGCTCGACGAGGACGGACGACCGTCGCCCGTGCCACCGGTCGATCCGCAGACCGAGGAGGAGGAGCGCCGCGCCCGCGAGGCCCAGCTGCGGCGCGACAACCGCCTGCATGAACGCGACCAGATCACCGCGGAGCGCGGGGCCTAGCGAAACTTCCTGGGCGCTTTGGTGTCCGAAAGAGCGACGACGCGCATCGTGAGGGCTCTTGGAGCGTTCGTTTCGGCGGACGCCGCGGCCCTCACGATCGCAGCGTCGAAGGAAAGGGTGGTGCCGTGCTCGCCGGAACAGCGTTCGGCTGCGCTCCGCCCCTAAGCGATGGGTGCCGTGCTCGCCGGAACAGCGTTCCGGCTGCGCTCCGCCCCTAAGCGATGGGTGCCGTGCTCGCCGGAACAGCGTTCCGGCTGCGCTCCGCCCCTAAGCGATGTCGCCCTCCGCAGGCGGTGGCTCGGCCAGCTGGCGCCACTCGGAGAACTTGCCGTCCTCGAAGCTGAAGCGCACCCGTGCCCCGCCTTCGCAGCCGCCGCCGGGCCCGCGGCGCAGGCGAAACGCGGCCAGAATGGTGTCGCCCTCGTCCTCGATGTCGGTCACGTCGGCCTTGCAGGGCAGGCTGCGGTTGAAGGCGACCGCGGCGTCCCGGTCGGTCAGTCGCACCTCCTCGGTCTGCTCGACGATCGCGCCCTCGGCGAAGTAGGACGCAGCCTTCTCGTAGTCCTCGTCGTTGAGCGCGGTTGACCAGGCCCGGATCGCCTCGGCCTCGCCGTCGCCCTTGGACTCGCTTTCCTTCCCACCGCCGTTCGGAACGACGGACTCCTCGCCATCGCCATCGCCGAGGCTGCAACCGGCCAGGCCCAGCGTCATCGCCAGCAGGATCGCGAGTAGGAGCCTCACCCCGGCACCGCCTCGGCGCGATCGGCGTGGTCCTGGTCCTGGGCGGAGCGGTAGAAGAAGAACGCCACCGCAAACAGCATGACGACCAGGTCGAGCGCCAACATCATCCCGCCGGCCACCTGCTGGTCGGTCATCGCCGAGAGCCCGTGCTCGGGGGCGGTGCGGGCGTAGTCCGAGTAGGCCGGCGAGCGCAGCAGGATGAAGGCCATGCCGAGGAACATCCCGGCCAGCCGGGCGCCCACGAGGTAGGGCACCTTCCACAGCTCGCCCGGTAGGCGCCGCCGGCGCGGCTCGATCACCGACCACCACACCAGCACCGCGCCGAGCACGAAGCTCTGGTGCTGAAGCGCGTGTACGAGGTCGTTGTGCAGCGCGGCCTCGAAGGCGAAATCGAAGTGCCAGCCGTAGAGGATCACCACCCACACCGGGATCGCCACGAGGGGGCGCCGCAGCCAGCGGAAGAATGCCCGCAGGCGCCGCCGGCGGGCCAGCGGGACCAGGGCCGCGCGCGGCAGCAGGAACGCGTACACGGGTGAGCGGATGCCCACCAGCAACAGCGGTGCCGCGATGTCGGCGATCAGCAGGTGCTGGCCCATGTGGGCGATCAGCAGCTCCTCGCCGAGCGGATCGAGCGGGGAGAGCAGGCCCACGGCGGTGAGTGCCACCCCCGCGTGCCATGCCAGCTGCTGGGCGAAGGGCACGGAGTACCCACGCCGTCCGAGCACCTTGGCCGCCCGCACGTAGAGCGCCGTGGCGAGCAGGATGAGCGCGATCACCGCGGGGTCGAAGGAGAACTCCACCGCCCCGCATTGTGACGGGATAGCTGTCGCGATCCGATCCATCCAGGGGTCACATGACGACCCCTAGCTGGCACGGGTGGCAAGAACCCGATCCGCTCGCGCTTCGCCTACCAGCAGCCGTGGGGTCGTGCGAACGAGCGGCCAGCGGCGGACCAACGCGCTACGCGGCTGCCGGCTCCTTCGTCTCCATGGCATCGCCCGACGCGGTGCCGGGCGCCTGCTTGAGCACTTCCTCAGACCCCTGCTGCTTGGCCTGGTAGTCCTGGCGCTGCATCCGCGCGATCACGAGGCGCTGCACCTGAGCCGTGCCCTCGAAGAGCTGGTAGATCTTGGCGTCCCGGAAGAACTTCTCGAGCGGGCAGTCGGTGGTCTGCGCGTAGTCGCCGACCAGGTCCATCAGCGTGGTGGTGGCCCACATCGTCACGTCGCCCGCCTTCAGCTTGGACATCGAGCCCTGGCCCCCGGTCATCGGGATGCCGTTGCGGCCCATCCAGGCGGCGCGCCACACCAGCAGGCGGGAGGCCTCGATCTCCGTGGCCACGTCGGCCAGCACCTGCTGGACGCGCTGTTGCTCGAGCATCGGGCCGTGCTCGTCGGACTTGCCCTCGAGGTACTCGAGAGTCCACTCGTACGCCGCCTGCGCGATGCCGAGCGCCGAAGCGCCCACCATCGGCCGGGTGATCTCGAAGGTGGCGAGAGCGTTCGACTTGCCGCCGCTCTGACCGGAGCGTGCGCGCTCGAGCTTCTTGTCGAGCTTCTCCTTGCCGCCCAGGAGGTGGTCCATCGGAATGCGCACGTCCTCGAGCACCACCTCGGTGGTCTGCGACGCGCGAATGCCGATCTTGTCCTCCTTCTTGCCCTGTGACAGGCCGGGCGTGCCCTTGGGCACGATGAAGGATGCGTGGCCGCGGTGGCCGAGCTCGGGGTCGACGGTGGCCACGACCACGTTCACGTCGGCGATCCCGCCGTTGGAGATGAACACCTTGGTGCCGTTGATGACCCACTCGTCGCCGTCGAGCTTGGCGGTGGTCCGCAGCGATTTCACGTCCGACCCGGCGCCGGCCTCGGTGACGGCGTAGGCGCCCATCTTGATCTCGTCGCCCTCGCCGAAGCACTCGGGAACCCACTTGCCCACCTGCTCGGGTGTGCCCGAGGCGGCGATTCCCGCGGCGGCGAGAGAGGAAGCGGAGATGGCGAGCGCGATGCCGGCGCAGCCGTAGTGCAGCTCCTCGGCGTAGATCACGCCGAACAGGCCGTCCGGGTCGCTGCCCATCTTCATCAGGTGCTCGACGCCGTGCAGCTTCCACTCGCGCGCGGCCTTGATGGCCTCCCACGGCACGGCCTGCTCGCGGTCGTACTTGTCGGCTAGCGGCCGGACGACCTCCGTGGCGAACTTACGGCAGTAGGCCTGGAACTCGAGCTGTTCCTCGTTGAGCCTGAAATCCACTTGAAGTTGCCTCCATTCGAGCCGGGGCTAGTCCCTGCCACCCGGCGAAGATCAAGGTGCTTAGACGACTGACTGACCAGTCAACCAACGATTGACTGATCAGTCAACCAGTACCAAGGGTACCGACCGGCCCGGTCCGACGGCTATCGTGCGGCTCCGTGCGCCTGAGGACACCCCTCGCCCTCCTGCTCGTGGCCACGGCCGGCCTGGGCGGCTGCAGTCTGGGCGACGACGACGGCCAGTCGCCCCAGCTCGGCCCCGGGCCCTCCTCGGACGACAAGGAGGCGATCGAGAAGCTGGGGTTCCCCTCCACGGCGACCAAGAACACCATCCGGGTGAGCGGCGGCGACGCAGCCTCCGACGCCGCGGGCGTGGCCAGCGCGGTGTTCCCGGGCACCGGCGACAGCACTCGGCCGACCGCCGTGGTGCTGGTGGACAAAGACGACTGGCAGGCAGGCGTGACCGCCGCCGCGCTGATGGCCAACCCGATCGGCGCGCCGCTCCTGGTCTCCGACGGCGACGAGCTTTCCGAGGTCAGCAAGGACACCCTCGAGCGGCTCGACCCGAAGGGCTCCGATCTGTCCAAGGACGCCCAGGTGATCCGGATCGGCGACGAGCCGGCCCGGCCCGAGGGCTACAAGACGGCAGTGATCGAGGGCAAGGACCCCTACGAGCGCGCCGCCGCCATCGACCGCTTCTTCTCCGCCGCCAAGGGCAAGCCCTCGGCCAGCGTGGTCATCGCCTCCGGCGAGAAGGCCGAGTTCGCGATGCCCGCCGCCGCGTGGGCGGCGCACTCGGGCGACTCCGTGCTTCTCACGCGCAAGGACGAGTTGCCGGCGGAGACCCGCAAGGCCGTCGCAGAGCATGAGAAGCCCGACATCTACGTGCTGGGCCCCAACGACGTGATCTCCGAAAAGGTGGTCACGGACCTGAAGAAGCTGGGCAAGGTGGTCCGGATCGAAGGAGCCACGGCGGTGGAGAACGCGATCGAGTTCGCCCGCTATGACGCGGGCCGCACCGACTTCGGGTGGGGAATCGAGGTGCCGGGCTACAACTTCACCCTCGCCAACACCGCGCGTCCCCTGGACGCCGCGGCGTCTGCCGTCCTGGCCACGAAGGGCGTCTTCGCCCCGCTGCTGCTCACCGACACCGCAGACTCGCTGCCGAAGCCGCTCGAGAGCTACCTGCTGAGCGTGCAGCCCGGATACGAGGACGATCCCGGCCAGGCCGTCTACAACCGTGTCTGGATCCTCGGGGACGAGACGCAGGTCTCGGTCGAGGCCCAGGCACGGCTGGATCAGGTGACCGAGCTGATCCCGGTGCAGGCCAACGCGCCGTAGGCGAGGAAAGGTGCCCTGGCCGCGCTCCCCGTAGGATTGGCGAGATGAGCGAATATGAGCAGCCCGGGCGACTCGTGCGCGAGCCCACGCCCGAGGACGTGCGCCAGCTGATGGGCGCCTCCGCCCCTCACTTCGCCCCGCACCTGCGCAACCGCATCCAGACCCTGGTCGGCGGCCTTCCCCCCGATCACCCCGCCCGGGTGGAGGGCGAGCGGGCGATCGCCAGCCTCGGCGAGGTGGCCAAGGGGGCCGAGCGCCGCGGCGAGTCCGGACGCGGCGAGCCAGGCATGCCCAGCCTCCGCGCCCGACCCGATTCCGCCTGACCGGTCCCCGGTGGACCGCGTTCGCCCCCTCCTCTCCCCGGAGGCCGAAGGAAATGCGATCGCCCGGCCCGAGGGCTATCTCGACCTGATCGGCGGCCCCGGTCCGGAGTCGACCGGGATGGTGCAGGACTTCATGCTGAGCGGCGTGGTGCCGCGCATCTACGAGCGCTGGTGGCGGCCCACGCTCGGCCGCGCCATCAAGGGCGTGCTCGGCCCCGGGATGCGCGACGAGCACCGGATTGCGCACCTCCTGCTGGCCCTCTCGCCCGGAGATGCCGTGCTCGACGTGGCCTGCGGCACCGGGAACTTCACGCGCGGCTTCGCGACCACCGTGGGACCGGAGGGCCTGGCCGTGGGCATCGACGTGTCGGAGACCATGCTGGCCCGCGCGGTCGGCGACACCACCGGCGCGGGGCTCGGTGACCGCACCGCCTACGTGCGCGGCAACGCCCAGGAGCTGCCGTTCGTCGACGGCGTGTTCGACGCGGTGTGCTGCTTCGCCGCGCTGCACCTGTTCGCCGACCCGGAGCGCGCCCTGGACCGGATGGCGGCGATGCTGGCCCCCGGAGGTCGGATCGCGATCTTCACCAGTGCCCGCGGCAGGTCCGCACCGCTGCGCACATGGGAGTCGATCGCGGGCGCGCGCAGCGGGATGCGCCTGTTCGAGCAGGGCGAGATCCTGCACGAGCTCGAGCGCCGTGGGTTCGAGAACACGCGGCAGCGAGTCGCAGGGCTCACTCAGTTCGTGGGCGGCCGGCTGGCCTAGGCTGAAGCGATGACCACTTTCCGGTTTTCGCTGGCCTGCCTCCTCGCCGTCTTCGTCCTCGCTCCTGCCGCACACGCCCAGGAGCCCGCGCGCACGATCTCGGTGACCGGCGATGCCTCGCTGAAGGCAGCCAACGACACTGCGCGGGTGGGCTTCAGCGTCGAGGGACGCGGACCGACGGCCTCCGTCGCTTTGCGCAACAGCTCGGGCCGTCTGAGGAGGGTGCTGGGCGCCCTGAAAGGGCTTGGCGTGGCCGACCGCGACCTGCGTACGCGCAGCGTGAACGTCGAGCGCCGCCGCGACCGGCGGGGCCGCAAGCTGCCGGGCTTCATCGCTCGCGGAGGCGTAACCGCCGTGGTGCGCGAAGTGAAGCAGACCGGCGCGGCGATCGATGGAGGCGTTGCCGCCGGGGCCACCTCGGTGAGCGGGCCGAGCTTCTTCCTCGACGACCCCCAGGAGCTGGTGCGCCGGGCGCTGGTGCTGGCGTTCCGCGATGCGCGAGCCAAGGCGGCGCAGCTGGCCGCCGAGGCGGGCCTGACGCTTGGCGGCGCGATCAGCATCCGCGAGAGCACCTTTGTGCCGTCGGACACCGACTTCGGAGGCGAAGGCGGCGGCCAGGGCCGTGATGACGAGTCGGGGCCCGCCCCGGCGCCAACCAGGCCGGGCCGGACACAGGTGTTCGGCACCGTCTACGTGGTGTTCGAGGCGCGCTAGACAGGCGCGGGCGCGGCGGCGCCCAGGCCCGACAGCTCGGCCACCCGCTCGCGGTGCTCGCGGGCCGAGCCAAACAGCGCGCCGTCGACCTTGGCGCGCTTGAGGAAGAAGTGCAGGTCGTGCTCCCAGGTGAAGCCGATGCCGCCGTGCAGCTGCAGCGCCGCCGAGGTCACGTTCCAGCCGGCGTCGGAGGCGCTGGCCTTGGCCATCGCCGCGGCCAGCGGAAGCGTCTCGGGCTCGGCCTCGGCGGCCCAGGCCGCCCACAGGGCGGTGGAGCGCACGCTCTCGGTCTCCCGCAGCATGTCGGCGCAGCGATGCGAGACCGCCTGGTAGGCGCCGATCGGGCGGTCGAACTGCTTGCGGTCGCGGGCGTACTCCACGCTCATCTCCATCGTCTTCTGGCAGATGCCCGTGAGCTCCGCGGCCAGCGCGGTGCAGATGCGGTCGAGGGCCGGCGCGGGATCCAAAGCCAGTGGCTCTCCGTCGCCTGACGGGCGCACCCGCGCGTAACGGCGGGTGGAGTCGATGGTCTCGACCGGTTCGATTTCGCAGTCGGATGGCTCATACACCGTGCCGCCGCCGTCCCCCAGCAGCACGATCACCGACGCTGAGTCGGCGTCGGGGACCAGTGAACCCGCGCCGTCGCGCTCCAGGCCCGCGGTTCCACGCGCCTCGCCGGACGCGATGCCCGGCAGCCATCGTGAGCGCTGATCGTCGCTGCCGGCGTGCTGGAGCACCAGGCCGGCGGCCGCGTTGGAGAGGAAGGGCACCGGCGCGAGGCTGTAGCCCAGCTCCTCCATCAGGATCGCCAGCTCGACGGTGCCCAGCCCCTGGCCGCCGTGCTCCTCGTCGATGAAGATGCCGGCCCAGCCCAGCTCGGCCAGCTCGGCGAAATGCGCGTCGTCGTAGCGGCCGGCCTCGGCAAGCTCGCGCACGGCATCCGGCTTGAAGCGCTCGGCGAGCAGATCGTGCGCGGTGCGCTTGATCGCCTGCTGGTCGTCGGTGAAATCGAAATTCATGTCGTTCCGGCGCTCGCCCGATCGGCGATCGGGCTGCGCTCCTCCTCGCCAGTCATCGGAGCTTGGGTAGGCCGAGCACCCGCTCGGCGATGATGTTCTTGAGGATCTCCGTGGTGCCGCCCTCGATCGAGTTGGCCCGGGCGCGCAGGAAGCGGTAGGTCCACTCGGAGTCCTTGGCCATTCCGTCCTCGCCCTGGATCGACACGGCGAGCTCGGTGAGCCCCTGGTTGACGGCGGACCACTGCAGCTTGGGCAGCGAGCCCTCCGGGCCCGGGATGCCGGTCTTCATGATCGCCGTCAGACCGCGCCAGGCGTTCAGGCGCAGCGCCTCGACCTCGATCAGCAGCGAGGCGATCTGCTGGCGCACGATCGGGTCGTCGGCCACGCCGCGTTCCTTGGCCAGCTCGATCAGCTGCCCCAGCGCGATCTTCACGCTGGCTGCGGCAGCGGCGCCGAGCCCGGCGCGCTCGTGCATGAGCGTGGTGATCGCCACCGTCCAGCCGTTGCCCACGCCGCCGACCACATTCTCGTCGGGGATGTAGGCCTCCTCCAGGAACAGCTCGTTGAACTCGGCCTCACCGGTGATCTGGTGAAGCGGGCGCACCTGCACCGCGTCCTGCTCCATGTCCAGGAGGAAGTAGGTGAGGCCCTTGTGCTTGGGGGCGTCCTGGTCGGTGCGCGCCACGAGCATGCACCACTTGGAGACGTGGGCGAGCGTGGTCCACACCTTTTGGCCGGTCACGTTCCAGCCGCCGTTGGACTTGACCGCCCGGGTCTTCAGCGAAGCCAGGTCGGAGCCCGACTCGGGCTCGGAGAAGCCCTGGCACCAGATCTCCTCGGCCGAAAGGATCGGCTCGAGGTAGCGCTGCTTCTGCTCCTCGCTGCCGTGGGCGATCACCACCGGCCCGCCCATCACCAGGCCGAGCACGTTGGCGGTGGAGGGCGCCTTGGCCCGCGCCATCTCCTCGCCGTAGATCGCCTGCTCGATGAGCGTGGCGCCGCGCCCGCCGAACTGCTCCGGCCAGGACACGCCGGCATAGCCCGCCTCGTGCAGCTTCTTCTGCCAGGCGACCCTGAACTCGAAGCCGGCCTCGTCGCCGGTGGGCTCCTCGCCCGGGAGGTTGTCGGCCAGCCAGCCGCGCAGCTCGTCCCGGAAGGCCTGCTCGTTGGGCGAGAGGGTCAGGTCCACGAGGGCGGCATGCTACTCAGCGAGCACGGAATCGCTCCCCAGCCCGCGCAGCAGGCGCAATGCCACTCCGCGCTCGGTCTCGCGACCGTAAAGACTTTTGCTGCCGTAGGTGAGCACCGCGATCGCCACGCGCCGTTCACCGCGCCGGTAGAGCCCGACCTGGTTCTGGACCACCGGGGTCCACCCGCCCTTGAAGTAGAGCGCCCACCCCTGCGGTCTCACCTGGGCGATGCCCCAGCGCTGGTAGCCGACGACCGAGCCGAGCAGCCGCAGCGCCGTGTGGCGGTGGCGCGCGGCCACGTAGCGCTCGATCCGCAGGAAGAACTTGGTCTGGTCGGCCGCGGTGATCTGCGAGGCGCCCCACACGGACATCGTGGTGAAGTTGCGCATCCCTACGCGGCGGGCCAGCCGGTACAGGCCGTCGCTGCCCACGATCCCATAGACCTGGTTCGCGGCCCGGTTGCTGGAGCGCCTGATCATCGGGTCGAGCAGCGCGAGGTCCCCGTCCTCGAGCTCGCGCCCTCTGACCTCCTCCTGGTTGAGATAGGCCACCATCAGCATCGCCTTGACCACGCTGGCGGACGACGTGGCGTGGTGCGCGCGGTAGCCGGCGAACCGGCCCGGGGTGCGGACGGCAAACGACACGTCGCCGTCGCGAGAGCGGATGTACTTCTTGGCCGCTCGCACGTGCGGGTGCCAGACCCGGTTGCCGTCAGGCGCAGCAGGGGCGGCCGCCGGGAGCACGCAGACGCACGCGAACAGTGCGGCCAGTACCACGGTGGGTGGAGCACGCATCCCGACATAGGATGGAGGAAATGCGGATCGGCCTCTTTCTCGCCTACTGGCCCTGGTTCTCGCCCGAGGAGCAGGTCGAGCTGGCCTGTCAGGCCGACCGCGAGGGGCTCGACTCCGTGTGGGTCTCCGAGGCCTGGGGCCAGGACGCGGCCACTGTGCTCGGGCACCTGAGCGCGGTCACCGAGCAGGTGGGGCTGGGCTCGGGCCTGTTCCAGATCCCCGCCCGCACCCCGGCCATGACGGCCATGGCTGCCGCCACGCTCGACACGCTCTCCGGCGGCCGCTTCCGATTGGGCCTGGGCGTCTCCGGTCCCCAGGTGTCGGAGGGCTGGCACGGGGTGTCCTTCTCGCGGCCGCTCGTACGGACGCGGGAGTACGTGGAGATCGTGCGCGCCGCCCTCGCGCGCGAGGGGCCGCTGGCCTACGCGGGCGAGGAGTTCGAGCTGCCCGTCGAGGGCACCGGCTTCGGCAAGCCGCTGAAGCTGCTGATCCGCCCGCCGCGGGCCGACATCCCGATCTACCTGGGCGCGATGGGTCCGAAGTCGATCGAGCAGACGGCCCGGATCGCCGACGGCTGGCTGCCCTTCTTCTTCAACCCGGAGACCGCGCCGGAGATGCTGGCCCCGGTGCGTTCCTCGGGCCGCGACATCGACGTGGCGCCGGTGGTGATGGTGTGCGTGGACGAGGACCTGACGGCCGCCCGCGACATGGCCCGCCCGTGGCTGGCCATCTACCTGGGCGGCATGGGCGCCAAGGGCAAGAACTTCTATGTGGAGACCGCCGAGCGCATGGGCCAGGGCGAGTCGGCCCGGCGGGTGCAGGAGCTGTTCTCGGCCGGCGACCGCGAGGGCGCCGCCGCTGCCCTGAGCAACGAGATCATCGACTCCACGGCGATCTGCTGCCGGCCGTCCGAGCTCGACGAGCGCCTGGCCGCATACGAGCGAGCGGGGGCGGACACGCTGCTGGCGATGCCGTTCGGGGACCGTCCGCGCATCGTGGAGGCGCTCGCCGCCGCCGCTCGGGGGGCCGCGGCGTGAGCACACAGGAGCCACTGCGGCCCACCGGCATCGCCGGCAGCGCGCTGAAGGGACCCTTCCCAGTGGGTGAGTACTCGGCCGCTCTGCGCGGGAAGCTGCGGGCGCTGGCCCGCGTGCAGGTGTTCGGCGAGGTCTCCAACCTCGGCGTGCGGGCCAAGGCCGTCTACTTCGAGCTGCGTGACGTGAACGGCGCCCTGCCGTGCTCGATGTGGCGCAGCGACTACGACCGGCTGGGCGTGGAGCTCGAGAACGGCGCTCAGGTCGTGCTGGCCGGCGGCTGCGACTACTACCCCGGCAGCTCCACCTCCTCCCCCTCCTTTACCTTTCGTGCCACCGGCCTGCGGGTGGCCGGGGAGGGCGAGCTGCTGGCCCAGATCGAGCAGCTGCGCCGCAAGCTGGGCGCCGAAGGCCTGTTCGATCCCCAGAAGGCCCTGGTCCGGCCGGCTCTGCCGCGCTCCATCGGCGTGGTCACCGGCGAGGGCGGCAAGGCCCGCGACGACGTGGTGGCCGGCCTGAGCCGGCGTGGCTGGGAGGGCCGGCTGGTGTGGGGGTTCGCCCCCGTGCAGGACCGCCGGGCTGCGCCGCTGATCGCGCGGGCGCTGCAGGACCTGGTGGCCGCGGGCGGCGTAGACACGATCGTGGTGGCGCGCGGCGGCGGCTCGGTGATGGATCTGATGGCGTTCTCGGACGAGACGCTGTGCCGCACGGTGGCCCTGCTGCCCGTGCCGGTGATCGCCTCCGTGGGACACCACACCGACCGCACGCTGATCGACGATGTGGCCGCCGTGTCCTGCTCCACTCCGACGCATGCCGCCGAGACCGCCGTGCGCGTGAACTGCACCGACGCCCGAGTGGAGATGCGCGATGCCGCGCTGCGCCTGAACGGATGTGGGCGGCGCGCCGTGGTGCAGCGTGCGCGCCGGCTGGAGGAGCTGACCCGCGCCCCCGCGGAGCACCTGGCCCGCCAGCGCGCCTGGCTGCACCAGCAGCTGCGCGAATTGCGCGCCACCGGGCGAAGGGGGGTCGCCGAGGGGCGGCGCGGCACCGCCAGCCACGCGCTGGTGCTGTCCCGCAAGGCCACGTCCGGCGAGTCGGACGCCCGGCGCGCGCGGACGGTGCTGATGCGCACGGGCTCCGACCTGAACCGGGTGGGCACGGAGGCGATCGTGCGACGCGGCCGCGATATGGAGCGCCTGCGGCTGGCGCTGGACTCCCACGACCCGGAGCGCACGCTCGAGCGCGGCTACGCCCTGGTGGAGAACGCCGGCGGCGAGCTGGTGACCAGCGCCGCCGCCGCTCGAGAGGCGGGGCGCGTGTCGGTGCGCTTCCGCGACGACCGGGTGCACGCGCGGGTCGAGGAGGAGGACCAGTGACCGAGGAAGGCAGCGGAGGAGGGCAGCCGGAACGTCGTTCCGGCGAGCACCGGACCCCGACTTACGAGACGGCGGCCGCGCGGATCGAGGAGATCATCAAGCGGCTGGACTCCGGCGAGGCCGGCCTGCGTGAGACGCTGGAGCTGGTCAAGGAGGGCCGCGAGCTGGTGGAGTTCTGCGCGGCTGAGCTAGAGGCGGTGGGCCGCGGCCTCGAGGAGCTGCGCCTCGACGAGCTGGTGGCCCGCCTGGAGGCAGGCGGCCGCCCGGCGGGGGCCGAGCCCGGCTCGTCGGCGCCGGCCTGAGCCTCAGCCCGCTTCGGCGCGCGCCGCATCCAGCTCGCGCTGCACCGTGGCGGTCTGGTTGGGAATCTCCAGCCGCGCCTCCAGCACCGGTATCGCCTCATCGGGGCGACCGGCCAGGCGCAGAGAACGGCCGAGGTTGTAGAGCGCAAACGCGTAGGTCACCTCTTTCGAGCCCTCCGGGTAGGTGTTCACCGCCTGTTGGAGCAGCGGAATCGCCTCGTCGTAGCGGCCCTCGTTCATCAGCGTGAAGCCCTGGTCGTTGAGGCTCTCCGGGTCGGCCGACTCCGGCGCCACCTCTCCCGAGGCGGCCGGAGGAGCCGACTCCGAGCTCTCGGGCTCCGCGGGGGCCGGCGTGGGAGCGGCGGCCGGCGCCTCCGCCTTGTCCTTCTTTGGCTTCTTCGCCTTGCCTGTCCTTGTCCGCCTTGTCCGCGGCGCTGTCGGCGGTCGAGGGCGGATCGTCGTCCCCACCCAACGACGCGAATGCCACGGCGGCGACCGCCAGCAGGAGCACGGCTGCGGCTGTGGCGGGAAGCCATCTCGGGTAACGCCGTCCAAGCTGGGTTCGGGGCGGCGGTGTGCGCGGCACTCCGGCCACCGCCCTGCGCTCCAGCGGCACGGTGCGGTCGGCGTCTGCCAGGACGGCGGAGGGCACGGGGCGGTCGTCGGCCAGCGAGCGCTCGAGCTCCTCGGCCAGGGCCCCCGCCGAGGCCTGCCGATCTCCGGGATCGCGGGCCATCCCGCGTGCGAGGGCACGCGCGGCTGCCGGTGGCGCCTCCGGCCAGGCGTCGAGCAGGTCCGGAGCCGGACCGTTTGCGGCCTTGTGCGCGATCTCCATCGGGGAGGCGCCCTCGCGCGCCTTCCTCCCCGACAGCGCCTCGAACGCGACCGCCGCCAGCGAGTAGATGTCGGCGGCCGGGCCGGGCTTGTGGCCCTCGAGCTGCTCGGGCGCCATGTAGACCGCCGTGCCCAGCACCATCCCGCTGCGCGTGATCCGCGTGCTCTCCGCCGCCGTGGCGATTCCCAGGTCGGCGAGCTTGGCCACGCCGTCTTCTCGGATCAGGATGTTGGCCGGCTTCACGTCGCGGTGCACGATGCCCGCCTCGTGAGCGTGATCCAGCCCGGCCGCCACATCGCCGATGACCGACGCGACGGTCTCCTCGTCGAGGCCAGGTCGACCCGGCCCCTCGGCAATCGCGTCCTTGAGGGTCTTGCCCTCCACGTACTCCATCACGATCAGCACCGACTCCCGGTCGGTGGCCACGTCGTAGATGGACACGAGGTTGGGGTGGTTGAGCGAGGCGCCCATCCGGGCCTCCCGCTCGAAGCGCTGGGCGCTGTCCTCCAAGCCCTCGGCATGCAGGGCCTTGATGGCCACGCGGCGGCGCAGCCGCTCGTCCTCGGCCAGCACCACCCGGGCCATGCCTCCCACCCCGATGGTGCCGAGCTTGCGGTAGCGGCCCGCGATCAGTTCTCCGGCTTCAGGCGGCACCCTTTCGCCCTACCCGTCTGAGCCGATCCGACTCAGACGCGCTCGATCAGCGTGCCCGTGCCGATGCCGCCGCCGCAGCACATCGTGACCAGGCCAACCGACTTGTCCGACCGTTCGAGCTCGTGCAGCAGCGTGGTCAGCAGCCGGGCGCCGGTGGAGCCGAGCGGGTGCCCGAGGGCCATCGCGCCGCCGTTCACGTTCACCCGGTCCATGTCCGGGTTCAGCTCGCGCTGCCACGCGGCCACGACCGGCGCAAAGGCCTCGTTGATCTCCACGAGGTCGATGTCACCGATCTTCATGCCGTTGCGCTCGAGCAGCTTGCGCGTGGCCGGGATCGGACCGGTGAGCATGATCACGGGGTCGACGCCCACGGTGGTCTGGTCAACGATGCGGGCACGGGGCTTGAGCCCGAGGGCCTCCGCCTTGCCGCGCTCCATCAGCAGCACCGCCGCCGCGCCGTCGGAGATCTGCGAGCTGTTGCCCGCGGTGATCTTGCCGTCCTCCTTGAAGGCCGGCTTGAGCGCCGCGAGCTTCTCGATGTCAGTGCCGGGGCGGATGCCCTGATCGGTCACGTGGGTGTCGCCGTTCACCTGGAAGGGCACGATCTCGCGCTCGAAACGCCCCTCTTCGGTGGCCTGGTGGGCCAGCGCATGCGAACGCACGGCCAGCTCGTCGAGCTCCGAGCGAGGGATCTCCCACTGGTCGGCGATCATCTCGGCGGAGAGGCCCTGCGGAACCAGGTTGTACTTCTCGAGCAGCTCCGGGGAGAACGCGGCCCCGTGCTCGGCCTGCACCTGCATCCCGTCCTGGAAGGAGATGTGGCCCATGTGCTCCACGCCGCAGCCGATGGCGCAGTCGAGCACGCCGGCGCCGATCTGGGCGGCGGCGAAGTTCACGGCCTGCTGCGCGGATCCGCACTGGCGGTCGATCGTGGTGGCGGGGGTCTCCATCGGCAGGCCGGCCTCCAGCCACGCGTTGCGACCGATGTTGAAGCCCTGCTCGCCGAACTGCTGCACGCATCCGGTGATCACGTCCTCGACCTCGGCACCGTCGATGCCGGCGCGCTCGACGACCTCGCTGTAGACCTTCGACAGGAGGTTGCTGGGGTGCACGTCCTTGTAGTAGCCCTTCTCCTGATGGCCACGACCCACAGGGGTACGGACGGCCTCGACGATCACGACCTCGCGGTTTCCGTTCTGCATAAGGTGCCTCCGAGATTTGGCTCGCGGCGGGCTCTTCGCGCCACCTGCCACTAGATTACTCGATTGACTGGTGAGTCAACCAACCCCCCAGATCAGGCTTGGCATTGCGGGAAGCGGGGCCATCGCGTGCGGTTTGGCGCGCCTTGCCGGCGCTCATATGGACACCGTCCTATGGGCCCGCAGCGAGGAATCCGCGGCCCGGGCACAGGGCCTGGTCGACGGTGCCGCGGTGGTGGTCACCGAGCTCGGCGGCCTCGGTGACCGGACTGTGGTGGTCGAGGCGGTGGCCGAGGACCCGGCGGTGAAGGCGGACCTGCTCGGCAGGCTGGGAGCGCTGCTGCCCGAGGAGGGACTGGTGGCCACGACCACCTCGTCGCTGTCGGTGGCCGAGCTTGGCGAGGCGAGCGCGCGGCCCGACCGCTTCGCGGGCCTGCATCTCTTCAACCCCGTGGAGAAGATGAAGCTCGTGGAGCTGGCCTTCCCGGAGGCGGCCACGCCGGACACGCGCGAGGCCTTCCACGGCCTGTGCGAGACGCTGGGCAAGACCGCCGTCGACGTGCCCGATCTGCCCGGCTTCGTGGTCAACCGCCTGCTCTTCCCGTTCGCCTTCGAGGCCGTGCGGCTGATGGAGTCCACCGGGCTCGAGCCCGAGGCGATCGACTCCTGCATGAAGCTGGGTGCGGGGCACCCCCTGGGGCCTCTCGCCCTGCTCGACCTGGTGGGCCTCGACGTGTCGGCGGCGATCGGGGAGTCGATCGGCGCCGAGGTGCCGGTCCGCCTCGCGGAACTCGTCGCGGCCGGGCGCCTGGGGCGCAAGTCGGGGTCCGGCTTCTACGAGTACTAGGAGGTCTAACGAACCGCGCTGGACGGGTGTCGTGTGCGCGGCTGGCTAATGCATGCCTGACGTGAGGTCCCAGACGACGTCGGCCTCGTCGATGCCCTGCTCCAGGGCGAGGGCGGACACGCGGTCCCAGGGCAGCTCGGCGTCGGGGAGGTCGTCCCAGCGCGCGTAGTCGAGAGCCTCGAGCGCGCCGGTGAGCGACGCGCCGACCTCGCCCTGGGCCTTGATCAGTGCCCGGACTGCGTCCCTCTGGGAGTCACTGAGCCTGACGCACCACATCGGCAAGACCTCCTGTTCGGCGGCAGAGGCAACTTGCCAGACGAAGCTAGACCGCCCGACGGACGGACTGGCTCAGGCGCCTTCGCTGGACTCCCGTGGCTCCTCGACCGCGGCGGCCGGTTCCTCGTCGCCGTGGTGGCGGATCCGGACGGCCTCGATGCGGTTCTCGCGCACGGACTCCACCCTCAGGGAATAGCCGTTGGCGCGCACCATGTCGCCGCGCTTGGGCAGGCGGCCCAGCTCACCGAATACGAACCCGCCGACGGAGTTGTAGGCGTCCGAGTCGACGGGGAGATCGATCCGGTAGTCGTCGAGGTCGGTGATGGGCACATGGCCGCGGACCCACCAGTCGCCGTTCGCCAGCCGGCGGACGCCGGCCACCGCGGGGTCGGTCTCGTCGGCGATCTCGCCCACGACCTCCTCCACGATGTCCTCCACGGAAACGATGCCCGCGGTACGGCCGTACTCGTCGACCACGACGGCCAGGGAGGCGCGCTCGCGCTGCAGGTCGGCGAGCAGGTCATCGAGGGGCTTGGTCTCCGGCACGATCAGCGCGTCCTTCACGCTCGGCGCGATCGAGGCATCGGGCCCCTCTGTCATCAGCCGCCGGGCCAGCGAGTTGTTGTGCACGATGCCCTTGATCCGGTCGGTGTTGCCCTCCTCTGTGACCACGAGCCGCGTGTGCCCGGAGTCCACGCACCGGCGCAGCGCCTCCTCGGCAGTCTCGGAGACGTCCACGGTGACCACGGCCGGAATCGGGGTCATCACCTGGCGCGCCTGCTGCTCGTGTAGGTGGAAGACGCCGGAGAGCATGCCGGCCTCGCCGGGATCAAGCTTGCCCCCGCTCTGGCTGCGGGCGATGATCATCTTCAGGTCGTCCGAGGACGAGACCTCCTCGAACTCGGCCTTCGGATCCACCCCGACGGTGCGGAGGATCGCGTTGGAGACGGTGTTCAGGGCCCAGATCAGGGGCTTGAAAGTGACCCGGAAGGCCTCGAGCAGCCGGGCCGCGCGCCGTGCCGTGCCCTCCGCATGCGTGATCGCGTAGATCTTCGGCACCTGCTCTCCGATGGTTATGTGAAGCGCGGTGGTGATGAAGTAGGCGATGGCGAGTGAGATGCCGAGAGTCACGCCGTGCGGCAACGAGTCGCCGAGAGCGCTCTCGAGCAGGGTGGCGATCGCGGGCTCGCCCATGAAGCCGATGCCGAGCGAGGCCATCGTGATGCCGAGCTGGCAGGCGGACAGGTACTCGTCGATGTGCTCGAGCTGGTAGCCGGCCAGCTTGGCGCCGCGCGCCCCCTCGTCCTCCAACTGCTCGAGCTTGCCGTCGCGGGCACGCACGAGCGCGAATTCGGCCGCCACGAAGAAACCGTTGGCAGCCACGAGCACCAGCACGCCGACCAGAAGCAGAAGCTCGATCATGCGACGCTCTCAGGCGCCCGTGTGAGGCCTACGGAAGGCCTACTTCGAGGAGGATCTTCGTCGCTCATCCGAGGGACGTGTCAACGCTAGCATCACAGCGCGTCGATCCGCTCGGCAAGCGTGAAGTCGCTCTCGGTCAGCCCGCCCTCCGAGTGGGTCGTGATGGTCACCGTAACGGTGTCCCACGAGATCGCCAGGTCCGGATGATGGTTCATGTCCTCGGCCACCGGGGCCACCCGGTTCACGAACTCGACCGATCCGAGGAAGTTCTCGCTCTTCTCCTCCCGCACCAGCGCCTCACCCTGACGCGACCAGCCGTCCAGCTTGGACAACCGTTCCTCGATCTCTCCTGCTTCCAGACGTGCCATCGTGCCTCCTGTGCGGATCGCCTCGCTTGTGCCGTCCTCGACCGAGATGCTCTTCGCGCTCGGCCTGGGCGACAGCGTCGTCGCCGTCACCCACGAATGTGATTATCCGCCAGAGGCGGCCCAGCGGGCGCATCTCACCAGCAGCGTGATCGAGAGCGACCTGTCGGGGGCCGAGATCGACTCCGCCGTGCGCGAGCGAACGGAACGCGGCGAGGCCCTCTACGAGCTGGACGAGGAGCTCCTGAACGCGCTCGCGCCCGATCTCGTCGTGACCCAGGCGCTGTGCGCGGTGTGCGCGGTCTCCTTCGAGGACGTAAAGACCATGGCGGCGCGCCTGCCCTCTCCCCCGGAAGTGATCTCGCTGGACCCCACCACGCTGGGCGAGGTGCTCGGCGACATCCCCCGCCTGGCTACGGCCACCCACGCCGAGGCGGAGGGCACGGCGCTCGTAAAGCAGTGCGGCCGGCGGATCGACGCGGTGACCGAGGCGGTCGACGGCGCCGGGCGGCCCCGAGTGGCCGCGCTGGAGTGGCTCGACCCGGTGTTCATCGGCGGGCATTGGGTGCCTCAGATGATCGAGCTGGCCGGCGGCGAGGACGTGCTTGGCTTCGCCGGCGAGCGCTCCCGGACCGCTGACTGGATGGAGGTTCAGGCAGCTCGGCCGGAGGTGATCGTGTCGATGCCGTGCGGCTACGCCACCGAGCGCGCCGCCCAGGAGACCGTGGCCGCGCGAGAGCGCCTGGCCGGGATCGGAGCGCGCGTGGCCGCGGTCGACGCGTCCGCCTATTTCTCCCGCCCCGGACCGCGCCTGGTGGACGGCATCGAGCTGCTGGCCCACCTGCTGCATCCCGAGCGGGTCCCGGCCCCGCCCCCCGGGAGGCACACCTGGCTCGACGCAGAGCCCAATCCCCGTCGTATCAAAAGGGGCTGTACCCCCCTGTGCTTACATATCGGCCGTGGGAGCGAAGCGCGCCGAGCGGCAGATCGTGGTGCAGGGCACGCCCCAGCAGTGCTTCGACGCCCTGCTGGACTTCGAGAGCTACCCCGACTGGCAGGACGCCGTGAAGGACTGCGAGGTTCAGTCGCGCGACGGCAAGGGCCGCGGCCAGCGGGTCTGGTTCGAGATCGACGCCAAGGTCAAGCGGATCTCGTACACCCTCGACTACTCCTACGAGGAGCCGCACATGCTCACCTGGGAGTTCGTAGCAGGGGACGTCCGCGACATCGACGGCGAGTTCGTGCTCGAGGACCAGGGTGACGGCACGACGCTTGCCACCTACGGCCTGCGGATCGACGCGGGCATGTGGATGCCGGGCAAGATCGCCTCCATCCTCAACGATCAGGTGATGCAGCGGTCGGTCGAAGACCTCAAGGCGCGAGTAGAGACCGCCGCCTGAGCGATGGTTGATCGTTGGCGCCCCGCACGGTCCTGATCCTCCACTCCTCGGCTCAACGCTACGGCTCGGACGCGCAGCTGCTGGCCATAGCCAAGGGGCTGGATCGCGACCGCTGGCGAGCGGTGTGCGTGCTACCCGAGCGCGGCGAACTGGCTGCGCCGCTCGAGGACGCGGGGGTCGAGGTCGTGATACATCCGCTGGCCGTGCTGCGCCGCGCACTCTTCTCGCCGCGTGGCCTCCCGGGACTCGCCCGTGCCCAGGCCCGAGACCGGCGCGTGCTGGGTGACCTGGCGATCGAGCGCGGTGCGGCGGTGGTGCACGCCAACACCTCGGTCGTGCTCGCCGAGCGGCGCGGTGGCGCGCCGCGCGGGGGCGGCGAACCTGATCCACGTACGCGAGATCTACGCGCGCTCCTCGGGCCCCGCGGGGGCCGCGCTCTGGCCCCTGATGCGCCGCCGGCTCGAGGCCGCCGACGCTCTGGCCTGCATCTCGCGCGCGGTTGCCCGCCAGTTCGCGGGCTCGGCGCGCGCGGAGTTGATCTACGACGGCCTGCCAGAGACCCCCAAGCCGGTGGATCGCGCGGCGGCTCGCCAGGCGCTGGACCTCCCCTCGGACCGGTTCGTGGTCGCCCTGGTGGGACGGGTGAGCGACTGGAAGGGCCAGGACGTGCTGATACGAGCGCTCGGCCGGCCTTCGCTCGTGGCCAACGGCGCAATCGCGCTGCTCGCGGGCGACGCCTACCCCGGCTCCGAGGCAGGCGAGCGGGAGCTGACAGCGCTCGCGGGGCGGCTCGGGGTGACCCAGCGGGTCCTACGGCTCGGCTTTCGCCACGACATCCACACCGTGCTCGGCGCGGCCGACGTGCTGGTGGTCCCCTCCACGCGGCCCGAGCCCCTGGGCCTCGTGGCGATGGAGGGCGCGGCGGCGGGCTTGCCCGTGGTGGCCTCGGCGCACGGAGGCGTGACCGAGGTGGTGCGCCACGGCGTGACGGGCATGCTCGTGGCCCCGGGGCATCCCGGAGCACTCGCGACGACGCTGCGCCTGCTTGCCGACGACCCCGCTCTCCGGCGACGGCTTGGCGAGGCCGCGCGCGCCGACGTGCCGGAGCGCTTCCCGGTCGAGCGGATGCTCAGCCGGCTGCAGAGTCTCTACGACCGGCCTGGCGGGCTAGGCCGGTGAAGAGCCGGACACCACGACCGACCCCACCACGGCGACCACCCCGATCGCGCTCGCGATCGCCATCGGCACCAGCTCGGGAAGGCGTACGCGGTCGCGAAGGTCGAACATCACGAAGGCGGCCAGGGCGCCCCCGATCAATCCTCCTATGTGCCCGCCGATCGAGATGTTGGGGATCGTGAAGGTGATCAGCAGGTTCAGCCCGATCCACAGGCCCAGGCCGCTCTCCATCGGGTTGACTCCGCGGTTGCGCATGATCACGACGGCGGCCCCCATCAGGCCGAACACGGCACCGGACGCGCCGACGGTGGGGGCAAGTGGCTCGAGCAGCAGCGCCCCGAAGGAGCCCGCCAGAAGCGAGACGAAGTAGATGACGCCGAAGCGCAGCCGGCCGATCGCCGGCTCCAGCATCCCGCCGAGCACGTAGAGAGCGAACATGTTGAACAGCAGGTGGATGAAGTTCACGTGCAGGAAGCCGGCTGTGAGGATGCGCCAGTAGTCCCCGCTGTCGACGCTGAACCTCGACACGGAGCCGTCGGAGAGCAGCGACGAGCCCGAGAATCCGCCGCCGGTGGCGTTGGCCCCGCCGGCGAATGAGGCAAGCCCCACGATCACGTTGATGGCGATCAGCGCGTACGTCATCGTGGGATCGGAGCCAGTACCGATCGTCTTGACCTTCGTCTTCTGCTTGGCGCACTCCGGGCAGCGCATGCCCACGGAGGTCGAGGTCATGCAGTCCGGGCAGATCGGGCGCCCGCAGTTCGAGCAGGACACACCCGTCTCACGGCTGGGGTGGCGGTAACAGGTCTCCATCAGCACCGGAGAGTAGGCGAGCGCCGGGTTAGAGCTTCACGGACAGGACCGGCTCTTCGCTCGGCGCCTTGGCTCCGCCGGCGGACTCACGCGTGACCATCACCTCGTCCACGTGCTCCAGGTCCTCGGTCACCGCCGCGGCGCCGTCGCCGTTCTCACCCACGTGGAAGAGAGACTGCGAGATCACCTCGCCGTCCCGGCGCACCCACGCCTGGTAGACGGAGTCGGTCTCCAACTCGGGCATGCCGTGCACCCGCAGAACTCCGCCTCCCTCGCCGCCCTCGGGCACCACGAGGCTGCCGCTGCCGAAGGGCACGCGCGTCTTGTCGACCTGGGCGACCACGGTCTTGGAGGACTCGTCGTTGGTGCCGTCGGTCAGGGCGGACAGCCCGGCCGCTCCACTCGCCACGCCCACGAGCAGGATCACCGACGCCGACACCCAGGCCACCGTGGGCCGCAGGCCGCCAAAGGCCGCGCCCGCACCGGCGAGGCGCTCGCGCAGCCGCGCGAAGGCGCCGGGCCGGTGCGCCACGCCCGCCGCCTCGTCGCGTGCGCGGACGTCGCGCTCGACCTCGGCCATGAGGCTCGCCTTGAGCGAGCTCGGAGGGGTCACGGAGTACACCGACCGCGGGAGGGCGTTCACGGCAGGGCGCAGGCGCGAGACCTCGTCCTGGCAGACGACGCACTCCTCGAGGTGTGACTCGAAGCGCTGCTCCTCCACCTCGGAGAGCGCGCGCAGGAGGTACGCCCCGATCTCCCCTTCGTGCATCTGATGGCGCTCTGCGCTCATGCCACCTTCTCCTTGAGGCCTTTTCTCAGCTTGTCCAGGCCGAGCCGCATGCGGCCCTTCACCGTGCCTATCGGCATCTCCAGCATCTCGGCGATCTGGCTGTGGCTGAAGCCGCCGAAGTAGGCCAGCTCGATCACCCGGCACTGCTCGTCGGGCAGCTCGCCGAGGGCCGAGCGCACGTGCGCGGCTTCGTCGCGCCGGGCCACCTCGACATCGGTGCGCTCGCGCTCCGGGGCCTCGAGGCGCTCCTCGATGCCCTCCGCGCTGCTGCGCCGGCGCTCGTGCACGAGGTTGCGCCTCAAGGCGTCGATGGCCCTGTGGTGCACGATCCCCAGAACCCAGGTGCGAACGCTGCCGCGGTCGGCCTGATAGCGGTGCCGGCTGCGCCAGATGGAGAGAAATGCCTCCTGGGAGATGTCCTCCGCGGTCACCCGGTTGCCGACCATCCGGTAGGCGAGCGAGAAGCCCGCGCCGCCGTGGCGGTCGTAGAGAAGGTCGAACGCACGCGGGTTGCCGTCCTGCACGAGATACATGATCTCTTCGTCGGCGAGGCTCTCCATGTCGTCGGCGTGACTCACGTTCTTAGGGCTTTATTCGCAATCCGGGCCCCGAGCGGATCACTTCCGGAGGCTGATCTCCGCCCTAGCGACCGAGGCGGCGGCGTAGCTCGCCCGCCACGTCCTGAACGCCTCTCTCGATGGCATGCACGCCCTTGGCCTGCCTCTTCTTCTGGCGCTGGCGCGCGCGCACAAGCACGAGCGCGCCGGTGGCGGTGCCGCCGACCACGGCGGCGGCCACGGGACGGCCCCAGTTGCGCGGGTCCCTCATGGCGGAGAGCTCCCAGTCGGCCAGCTCCTCGGCGGCGGCGTCGGTGATCTCGGACAGTCCTCGCTCGAGGCGGCCGCTGAGTCCCTCGGCCGGCTCGACCGGGGTCAGGGCCGAGCGCAGCAGGGCTTCGACATCGCCGAACTCACTCATGGCCGTCCTCGTTCAATCCCTGCTCCAGTTGCTTGATCGCTCGGTGGATCAACACCTTCGTGGCGCCTTCGGTGCGGTCCAGCGCACGAGCGATCTCCTTGTTGTCCATGCCGAGTGAAAAGCGCATGATCAGCGCCTCGCGCCGGTCCTCCGGGAGCTTGGCCACGCCTTCCAACACGTCCTTGAGCTCCTGGCGTCCCTCCACCAGGTCCTCGGTGTCGTGCAGCGCGGAGACCACGGCGGCGTCCTCGAGCTGGGTCTGGGGACGGCGCGACCTGTCGCGGTAGTAGTTGGCGGCCAGGTTGTGGGCAATCCTGATCAGCCACGGGCGGAGCGGCCGCCCGTTGGACTCGCGCTGCGCCCGCTCGAAGTGGCGGTAGGCCTGCAGGAAGGTCTGCTCGGTGATGTCCTCGGCGTCGTGGTGGTTGCCGATCCGGTAGTAGGAGTAGCTGTAGACGTCTCGCAGGTGACTCCGGTACAGCTCGGTGAAGTCTCCGTCGAGCTTTCTCTTGTCCGCGACCTCGTCCACGCATGGTCAGCCTACTCCCGGCGCAGGCTCACGCTGCACGCCGCTCGACGTCACTGTCCGCCCCGTCCTGAGGCGAGGCGACGGGCCCTCCGAGCCATGCCCACTGCAGCTCCACGCAGGGCCATATGCGGGCGGTCACCTCGTTGGCGAGATGCGGCGAGGCGCCCTCCACCCTCGGGTAGGTGAGTGGCCGCCCACAGCGGACGTCCACCCGGACGGGGCGCACCAGCAGGCCGCGGCGGGCCCGCTCGGTGCCGGTGATCGCGATAGGCACGACGGGTGCGCCGCTCTCCAGGGCCAACCGTCCCACGCCGCGCTTGGGCTCGTGCAGCGGTCCGTGGCGGTGGCGGGTGCCCTCGGGGAAGATGACCACGGCCTCACCGCGCTCGAGCAGCGCGAGCGCGGTCTGCACGGACTCCTCGTCGGATTCCCCGCGCCGGATGGGAAAGGCGCCGAGACAGTTGAGAAACCACGCGACGAGCCGCTTGTGGAACAGCTCCTTCTTGGCCACGAAGTAGATGGGCCGGCGCAGACAGCACCCGATCACGAAGGGGTCGAGGAAGCTGCGGTGGTTGGACGCCAGGATCACCCCACCCTGTGGGATGTGGTGGCGGCCGCGGCGGCGCAGCCGGAACCAGATCTGGATCGTGGGCTGCGCGACGGCCCGAAAAGCCCAGTAGACCAGTGGCTGGACTCCCCGGCGGCGCACGCGCTCGTGATAGCCCGGCAGTCGCTCCTCACCCTCGATCGGCATGCCCCCTGCTACCCGTTTCGCGCTCGGGCGTTACGCTCCGGCTCGTGGATGTCAAGCGCAGTGTGAACGGGGCAATCGCGGGCGCAGTGGCGGCAGGTGTGTGGGCCGCTCAGCAACCCGCCGACAAGCGCGCTTTCGACAGCGGCTACGACGACGTCGAGTTGCTGGGCAAACTGATCACCCGCGGAGACGGCTGGCCCGCGGCCGGCCTCGCCGCGCACGTGGCCAACGGCGCCGCCTTCGGGGCCGCCTACGCGCAACTAAGGCCCTTCCTCCCCGGCCCCCTCGTCGTCCGAGCGGTGACGATGGCCATGGCCGAGCACCTTGCGCTGTACCCGGTCGGCCGGCTCTCCGACCGCTTCCACCCGGCCCGTAAGGATCTGACCCCCCTCTGGGGCAACCGCCGAGCCTTCGCTCAGGCCACCTGGCGCCACCTGCTGTTCGGGCTGGTGCTCGGCGAGATCGAGCGCCGCCTCAACGTCGAGGGAGCCGACGAGCCCCCCGAGGTCCCCGCGTCCTCGAACGGACACGGGAACATCGAAGTGGCAGTCGGCGCCGCGTAGAGCCCGCTCGAGAGCCGGAGAGGGGATTCGAACCCCTGTTTGAGCTTTACAAGAGCCCTGTTCTGACCAGCTGAACTACTCCGGCGCCGCCACGAGTGTAGGTCGGGGAGGAGGTGGAAGAGCGGCGAGCGCGCTTGCCCCGGAGTACCGGCAACGGACGGACGCGGCGAGCCGGACGCGACCGAACGCGCCCGGGCGCCACGCGTCGCGCCAGTCAAGCCGGCAGGGCGGCGGGTAACCGCTAACGCGGAGCGGCCCCGCCTCCGGCAGTGCCGCCTCGCGACCTAGCGTAGGGCAGGACCAGGAGCACGACGCCTACGAGAATGAGGAGCACGCCGAGGCCCCAGTGCACAAGCACCGCCACGGCGATTCCGATGAGAATGAGAAGAATGGGCAGTTGCATCAGCTTTACCGCTTTCGGTAGTTCGTAAGGTGCGTGATCGGTTACCCCCGCGGGGGAGGGCCAAACGGAGCCTCAGGCGAGCACGGCCCGCGAGTCGAGGTGGGCGCCCACCTTGCGCTTGACGCGCTGGAGCGCGTTGTCAACAGTCTTGGTGTCGCACTCCAGGCGCTCGGCCACCGTCTCGTAGGAGTAGCCGTCCAGGTAGAGCGACAGCACTGAGCTCTCCAGCTCGGACAGCACGCTCGACAGGCACTCCACCAGGCTATGCAGCTCCTCAGTGGAGATCACCTGGTTGGCGGGGTCGTGGGCCGTCGGGCCGGGCAGCAGCTCGTCCAGGGTGGGATCGCCGTCGCCTCCCGATGCAGCCGGCGTGGCCGAAAACGAGATGTACTCGTTCAGCGGCGTGTGCTTGTTGCGTGTCGAGGTCTTCACCGCCGTGATGATCTGGCGGGTGATGCACAGCTCCGCGAAGTTGCGGAAGCTCGACTCGCGATCGGTGCGAAAATCCCGAACCGCCTTGTACAGGCCGACCATCCCTTCCTGGATCAGATCGTCGGAGTCGCCGCCGATCAGGAAGTACAGCTCGCCTTCAGGCGAACGAAGCCGTAATAGCGCTTGAGGATGCGGTCGTACGCATCCGATCGGCCCTGCTTGGCCAGCGCTATCAGGTAGTTGTCCTCAGGTTCGACCTGAGCTTGAGATCTACCAGTCACCGCCTGGGAAACTGCTGCAGCCATAAATGCTCCTTTCGGGCCTCCCTCGAAGCCCTGAAGCTCAGCTGCGCGTTACCTCCCCTGGCGCCGCGCTCTCCTGGTGGCCAAGCCCTAAGGCTCGACTCCAGCGTTATCTCGAGGCGAGTATGTCCACGTTATGTGCCCCTGTCAAGGGGCACATCGCGGAAGTGCAAGATTCCGTACACGAGCGCCGAGGCGGCAGTGGCCACATTGAGCGAGTCCATCCTCCCGCGCTGAGGCAGGCGCACGAGCTGGTCGCAGGCTCCGGCGACCCGCGGCCGCAGCCCGCGTCCCTCGGAGCCGAGCACCAGCACGACGCCGCCACGGTAGTCCGGCGTCTCGTAGGGCACGGCCTCGGAGGAGTTGTCTGCGCCGTAGACCCAGGCGCCGGCCTCCTTGGCCTCGCCCAGCCAGTTCGCGAGGTTGCCCACGCGCGCCACGGCCAGGTGCTCGACCGCTCCCGCGGAGGCCTTGCACACCGCCGGCGTCACCTCGGCCGATCGCCGCTCGGGGATCACGACGCCCGTCGCGCCAGCCGATTCCGCCACCCTGCACACGGCGCCGAGGTTGTGGGGATCCTGCACCTCGTCGAGCCCGAGCACCAGGGCATCGTCGGCATCCAGCAGCCGGGTGGGATCGGCGTAGAGGTAGGGCCCGGCCTCGGCGCACACGCCCTGGTGCTCGGTGGATCCGCAGAGGCGCTCGAGCTCGCCCGGGTCCGCCTGGTTCAAGTCGATGCCCTGCAGCCATTCCTCGCCGGCCGCACCCCGGCTGGCCCAGACGGAACTCACCGTCCGCTTGCCGCGCAGGGCCTCGCGGACGGCATTGCGGCCGTAGACGATCACGGGCTGCGCACGAGCCGGGCGCCCTCGGACGTATCCCGCACCTCGTAGCCGCGAGCGCTCAGCTCGTCGCGGAGGCGGTCCGCACGGCCGAAGTCGCGCGCAGCCCGGGCCTCCTCGCGCTCCGCCAGCAGGCGCTCGGCCTCCGGGTCAGCCTCCTCCCCGCCCCCCTCGAGCAGCCCCTCGAGGCCCAGGGCGTACAGCATCTCCGCGAACCGGCCCGGCGCCAGCCGCTGGCCGGCAGCGATCCGGCGGTTGGCCTCCGAGACCCACTCGAACAGGACGCCGCGGGCCGCGGCGGTGTTGAAGTCGTCGGCCAAAGCCTCGAAGAATCGCTCGGCGTGCACGTCCAGCGCCTCCGGCTCCTCCCCGTCCGGGTCGAGGTGGCGGCACAGCTCGCGCACCCGCTCCACCGCGCGCCCCGCCTCTTCCAGCGCGTCTGCGGAGAAAGCGATCGGCTGGCGGTAGTGGCCGGCCACGAAGTACATGATCAGCGCGTCCCGGCCGTGCTCGTCCAGCGCAACGTTCAGCAGCCGGATGTTGCCCTGCGACTTGGCCATCTTTTCGGTGCCCATCTGCACCATGCCGTTGTGCATCCAGATCCGCGCGAGCGGCTGCCCGCGGGCCGCCTCGGTCTGTGCGATCTCGTTCTCGTGATGGGGAAACACGAGGTCGGATCCGCCGCCGTGGATCTCGAAGTCCGTGCCGAGGAGGTCCTCCGCCATCGCCGAACATTCGATGTGCCAGCCAGGACGCCCCTCGCCCCAGGGGGCCGGCCAGGATGTGTCCTCGCCCTCCTTGTGCGCCTTCCAGAGGGCGAAGTCCCGGGAGCTCTCCTTGAGGTCGGCGGCATCGTCGCCCTCCCCCTGCTCCATCTCCTCCCGAGGCCGGTTGGACAGCTTGCCGTACTCGTCGAAGCTGGCGACGCGGAAGTACACGTCGCCGCCCGCCGCATAGGCGTGCCCGGAATCGAGCAGAGCTCCGATCAGGGCCACGATCCCGCCGACCGACTCCGCCGCTCTCGGCTCGTGATCGGGGCGCCCAAGCCCGAGGCGGTCGGTGTCCTGCTCGTACTGGGCGGTCATCTCGGCGGCCAGCTCTTGGCTTGGCACGCCCGCGGCGCGTGCGGCGTCGTAGATCTTGTCGTTCACGTCGGTCACGTTCTCGACCAGCGTCACTTCATAGCCCTCGCGCTCGAGGAAGCGCTTGAGCAAGGCGAAGACCACGAACGGCCGCGCGTTTCCGACATGGACCCGGCCGTAGACCGTTGGCCCACACGCATAGATGCCCACGCGGCCGGGCTCACGAGGCTCCAGCGCCTTGACCGAGCCGCTCAGGGTGTCGTGAAGGCGTATCTCGCGCACAGGCCGGAGGCTATGCCAACGGCGGGCGGCGGTCCGCCCACGGGCGCTCGGCCTCGAGCTGCGCAGCCAGGGCGTAGAGCGTGGCTTCGCGGCCCGGCGGGACCGCGAGCTGCACTGACAGGGGCAGGCCGTCATCCGTCATTCCGGCGGGAACGGCGCAAGCGGGCTGCCCGATCTGATTCCAGGTGGCGCAATACGGGTAGGTCGCGCTCATCTCGAGCAGGGTCCGGGCGGCGGACAGCCCCTCCCAGCGCGCGGCGCGCACCGGTGGCTTTGCCGTGACGGGCAGGAGAACCACGTCGTGATCGGCGAAGACGCGATTGATCCTCTCGGCGTTACTCGCCTCCTGGCGCTTCGCGCTCGCGAGCACGGAGTCTGGAAACAGTCCGCCGAGACGGGAGAACCCGCGGGTCCGGCGCGAAAGGCGCGCGGGACGCGCCATCGCAACGGCATCGTCGTGGATGCCCCGTAGGTAACGCACTGTCGTGCCATTGGAGCTCGTGCCGTACGAGATCTCCGAGCGGCTCGTCGTGTGGCCGAGCCCGCGCAGCGCCTCGACGGTGTCTTCGACCGCGCGGCGCACCCGATCGTCGAGCCGAGATGGGAACGGGGCACGCGTGGACACGGCTATCCGCAGGCCCTTCGGGGCGGAGGACACCTCATCGGAGAATGGCCGCTCCGGAGCGTCGGTGGCGGCCACGTCCATGAGAAGCGCACTGTCGCGAACGCTCCTCGTGAGGAAGCCGTAGACATCCATGCCGTGCCACACGTCGGTCCTCGGGCTGAGGGTGATGCGACCGCGCTGGGGCTTGAGACCGAACAGTCCACAGTTGGCCGCCGGGATTCGGATCGAACCGGCGCCGTCGGAGCCCGTGGCTGCCGCGACAAGCCCCGCGGCCACGGCGGCCGCGCTGCCGCCGCTCGAACCGCCCGGTGAGCGCTCGGTGTCCCAGGGGTTTCGCGTGACCCCCCAATTGGGCGATTCGGTGTCGCCGATGATCTCCAGCTCGGGCACGTTCGTCTTGCCGACGACCACGGCGCCTGCCCCGCGCAGGCGGGCGACGATCTCGGAGTCCTGACGCGCGGGGTCGCCGTAGGCGCCGGTACCGCGCGCCGTGACCTCCCCGGCCACGTCCTGATCGTCCTTGACGGCCAGCGGCACGCCGAGCAGCGGGCGCTCATCGCCCGCGGCCCGCCTGCTGTCGGCCTGGTCGGCCTCCCCCAGCGCCCGCTCGGCCATCACGACGCGGAAGGCGTTGATCTGAGGTTCGATGCGCTCGATGCGCTCGAGGTACAGCTCGACCAGCTCTCGAGCCGACACCTCGCCGGCGCGGACGAGGTCGGCTTGGCGAGCGGCTCCTGCGAATGCGAGGTCGACGGCGTCCATCAGTCCGCCCTTTCCACAGTGGCCACGGCAAGCGCCGCAATCCCCTCACCCCGTCCGGTGAAGCCCATGCCCTCGTTGGTGGTGAACTTGACGTTGACCTCCAGCGGCGCCAGCCCCACCGCCTCCGAGAGCCGTGCGCGCATCGGGTCGCGGTGGGCGCCGAGCTTGGGCGCCTCGCAGATCACGGTGGCATCGAGGTGGCGCACGGTCCACCCGTGCTCGGACAGGAAGCGGCAGACCTCTCGCAGCAGGGCCAGGGAGTCGGCGTCGCGCCAGCGCTCGTCGGTGTCCGGGTAGTGCTGGCCGATGTCACCCAGCCCGGCGGCGCCCAGCAGCGCGTCGATGGCGGCGTGGGTGAGCACGTCGGCGTCCGAGTGGCCGGTGAGGCCTCGCTCGGCCTCTGGTACCTCGATGCCGCCGAGAACCAGCCGCCGGCCCTCGCCGAAGCGGTGGGAGTCGTAGCCGATGCCCGAGCGGGCGCTCATCCCATCGGCTCCAGCCGCCTGCTGCGCCCGTCGAACACCGCCAGCTCGGAAACCCCGAGCTCTGAGAGCCACTCGAGCGTGGGCTCGTATCCATGGCCCAGGTCCTCGGGGATGTGGGCGTCGCTGGACAGGGCGACCGGGCAGCCGGCCTCCAGGCACATCTCGAGGAAAGCGCGGTCGGGGTAGACCTCGGCTACGGGCTTGCGCAGCCCCGCGGTGGACACCTCGATCGCCACGCCGGACTCCGCGATCCCGTCCAGCGCCAGCTCGTAATAGCGGCGCAGGTCGCCTTCCGGAGCGGGCGCGTCCTTGCCCCAGACCTTCACCAGGTCGGGATGGGCGAGGATGTCGAACATGCCGGTGCGGGCCGCCTCGCCGAGGGTCTCGAAGTAGCGCCGCCACACCTTGTCAGGATCGGTGGACCGCCAGATGTCCCAGTCGCTGCCGCGCATGTCCACGGCCTCGTCGCGTAGGAAGTGCACCGAGCCCACCACGTAGTCCCACTGCCGGGCGTCGAGGAGGGTGGCCATCTTGTCCTCGCGGCCGGCCACAAAGTCGGCCTCGATCCCAAGCCGCAGATCGGTCTCCTCGCGGACGAAGTGGCAATAGGCATCTATGTCGTCGTGGGCGTTCTGGCGCCACCAGGGGTGCGTCCACACGTCCAGCGCCTGGACGAAGCGGTGCACGTGCTCCGACACGCCCAGCTCCTCGATTCCGCGCACGGAAGCCGCCTCGCGGTAGCGCTCGGCGTTGGCGGGCGTGAGGTACTCCGAGGCGGACGTGTTCTCGTCGTCGGGGCGCAGGTGCACGTGGTAGTCGGTCAGCATCGGTCCGCCAGTATGCCTTCCGCTCGCCGCAGGTCGGCCGCGGTGGTCACCTTGAAGTTCTCCGCCGGGGCCTCGACCACGACCACGGTGCCACCGGCCGCCTCCACGAGGGACGCGTCGTCGGTGGCGCCGGCCAGGGTGGCGTCGTCCACGGCGAGCGCGCGGCGCAGGACCTCGGCTCGGAACACCTGCGGGGTCTGGATCGCCCACAGCGACGACCTGTCGAGGGTCCGCACAACCTGTCCCGACGGGTCGGCCTGCTTCACGGTGTCGGCGATCGGCGCCGCGGCGATGGCGCCATCGGCATCCTGAGCCGCGGCGATGCACCGTTGCACGAGGTCGGCCATCACGAGCGGGCGCGCCGCGTCGTGCACCACCACGAGCCCCGCCTCGGGCGCGGCCTCGAGGGCGTTGCGCACGGATGCCGAGCGCGAAGGGCCGCCTGGCACCCTGTCGCGCCCATCCTCGTGACCCGGCGGCACGGCCGCCACCACGCGGTCGCAGACACCGGCCAGCACCTCGACGCTCCACTCGAGCATGGGACGGCCGCCCAGAACGGCGAACGCCTTGGGCCGGTCGGCCCCAAGGCGTTCGCCGCTTCCGCCGGCCGGGACCAGCCCGACTACTCGCGGCCGAGTGCCTGCGCCCGGCGGTGTCATTTGGTCTTGCTTTGCCCCCAGCAAAGCTTCGACCCTGCTTCCTTGCCAGGCTTGGCTCTCGACCGCGAGCTACCCGTTAGACCGCTGCGGCGGCTTCGGCGCCGTTGCGGCCGTTGTGCGCGTCCTCGATCAGCGAATCGAGGTGACCCTCGGCCTCGTCCTCCTCCATCACGAGCGCATACATCAGCTCGGAGGCGAGGATCTTCTTGGCCCGGGTGTACATCTGCTTCTCGCCCGTCGAGAGGCCCTTCTCGGACTCGCGGATCGCGAGGTTGCGGACCACCTCGGCCAGCTCGTACACGTCACCGGTCTTGATCTTCTCCCGGTTGTGCTTGAAGCGGCGGTTCCAGTTCTTGGGCATCTGGCTGACCTCGTCGCGAAGCACGGCCAGGACCTTGGTCACGGCCTCCTCCCCGATCACGCGCCGAAGCCCCGCGCGGCCCGCGTTCTCACACGGAACCATCACGGTCATGTCGTTGTGCAGGATCTGGATGGTTAGGTACTCGCGCTTCTCGCCGAGCACTTCCTTCTGCTCCTTCTTGAGAACCTTGCCTGCCCCGTGATGCGGGTAGACCACGTGGTCGCCGATCTCGTATTCGATATGGGGCATCTCCCGAGTGATCTCGAGGTCCTCGATGTCGTGCTCCAGCGTCGTCTCGGAAATGACGTCCCTCCTAGGGTCGTAAAGCCGCGGGCGTCGCTGCCCGCGGGATCCTGTGATCAGGTTTGCAGATACCGGTCCACGAGGTTTATCTCCTGCAGTCTGCGGAGCCCCTCCCGGATGTCTTTTGCTCGCATGTCGCCCACGCCTTCCACCGACTCGAGCTCGCCGTCGCTCGCCGAGAGGATCTCGTCGAGGCCGCCGAACTCGCCCACGATGCCCTGCACCACCAGCTTCGGTAGGCGCGGGATGCGCCCCAGGATGCGGTGGCCGCGGGGTGAGACGGGGTGGTCGAGGGTGTTGAGCTTGCGATCGTGGCCGAGCAGCTCGGCCAGCCTGCCGAAGTCCAGGAGATCCTGGTGCGGCAGCCGCGCGAGCGCGTCGAGCACGCCCGCGAAGTTCTCCTCCGTGGGTTCGGAGATGTAGTCGTGCACGAGGGCCGCCTTGTCAGCCGCCACGCCCACCATGGTCTCCTCGAGCTGCATCTCGATCAGGCGCCCCTCGGCGCCCAGCTCGACGATGTAGCGCTCGATCTCCATCGCCATGCGCGTGACCAGCTCCGAGCGCTGCAGCACGGTGAGCACATCGTGGAAGGTCACGCCGCCCTCGAACTCCAGGGCGGTGAGCCGCGTGGAGACCTGATCGAGCCGGCTGCGGTACTTGTCGAGGGTGGCCAGCGCCTGGTTCGCCTTGGCGAGCACCACCGGGATGTCCTCGAGGATGTACTTGGCGCCGTCGAGGTAGAGCGAGACCACGCTGCGGGCCTGCGACACGGCGATCACCAAGGCGTCGGTCTGCTTGGACACGCGCTCGGCCGTGCGGTGGCGGGTGCCGGTCTCGAGCGAGAGGATGGTGGGGTCAGGCATCAGCTGGACGTTGGCCCAGCCGATCTTCGTGCCGTTGGACGAGAGGATGATCGCGCCGTCCATCTTCGCGAGCTGGAAGAGGAGCGCGGGCGTGTAGTCGACCTCCAGCTTGAGCCCGCCGGAGTACAGGAAGGAAAGGTCCTCGCTGTCGCCGATGCAGATGAGAGCGCCCGTCCGAGCCTGGACGATCGCGTCCACTCCCTCCCGCACCGCGGTGCCGGGAGCGATCATCTCGAGGGCCCTCACCAACCGGGGTTCCTGTCGAGCCTCTAGCTCCGTCACATCGTCCCCCGCGTAGGCCATCTGCACTGATTGTACGGCAAAGAGGGCAAAATCGTCCCCCTTTTGGCTTTGTGATGCGGAAAGGACTTGTTACGGCTTCGCGTATCGGAAGCCGATGCCCGTGTTGCCCTTCTGGCAGTCGTAGAAAAGGCTGCCCGTTGCCGTTGAGCGCTTGGGCTTCTGGCAGGAATAGCCGATGGCCTCGTACCACCGAACCTAGGGCCGCGTGTAGATGAAGCCGATTCCCTGCCCCTTGCCGTATTTGAAGCGCCCACAGCCGTAGAGCTTGCCGGGAAGGTTGCGCTTCTTCTTGGGCTTGCAGTCGAAGCCGAGGAACCTGTAACGCTTGCCGTCGGCCCTCTTGGCCACCCGGCGACCCGTCCTGCACTTGGCCTTCACGGTGTTCACGAACTCCGCCTTGCCCCCGTTGCGGGTCTTGACCGTCCCGCACTTGGCGCTGGCGCGCGCCTCGGACGACGCGCCGGGACCGGCGCCGGCCAGGGTGGGGATGCAGAGCCAGCACCCGGCGGCCAGCGCGCAGAGAGTCACGACCCGGCGGCGATGGAAGAGGGATCTCACGAGTCCTCCAACCCTCTGCAGAGCACCGGGTTGCGGTGTCTCAGGCGGCCTTGCGGGCTGAGCCGGCCGCGCCGCCGAGGGCGCTGCGCAACGCCGAGCGCAGATCGGGCAGGCGCGCACCGGGACAGAGGACGCCTCCCAGCCCGAACTTGCCGGCCTCGGCGAGCCTGCGCTCAGGGTGTGCGGCGTGGCGCACCTCGCCGGTGAGCCCCAGCTCGCCGAAGGCCGCCAGCGGGCGAGCGCCGTCCCCGAGCGCAACCCCGCGCACGGCGGAGGCCACGGCAAGCGCCACGGCGAGGTCGGCGCCCGGCTCGTCGACTCGGACGCCGCCCGCAAGGGACACGAATACATCGGCCGAACCGACGGCGATCCCGGCGTGGCGGGCGAGCACGGCGAGTACCAGCGCGAGCCGGTTGCGGTCCACTCCGTTGGCCATCCGCCTGGGCGGCACCAGCTCGGTCGGGGCAACCAAGGCCTGGACCTCGACGAGGAGGGGCCGGGAGCCCTCCATGGCGCACAGCACGACGGAGCCCGGTGCCCGGGTTGCCTCGGCCACGAACCTGGCTGAGGCGTCCTCAACCTCCACCAGCCCCTCGTCACGCATCTCGAACACGCCCGCCTCGTTGGTCGACCCGAACCGGTTCTTGAGCGCGCGCAGCGTGCGGTAGGTGCGCTCGCGCTCGCCCTCGAAGCTCAGGACGCAGTCCACCAGGTGCTCCAGCACGCGCGGTCCCGCAAGCGCGCCCTCCTTGGTCACGTGGCCCACGAGCACGACCGCGATGCCCCGCTCCTTGGCCACCCGCATCAGCCGCCCGGCCACCTCCCGGACCTGACCCACCGAACCGGGTGCGCCCGTGAGCGACGCTGCGTGCATGACCTGGACGGAGTCCACCACGCAGACATCGGGCCGCTCGGCCTCCACCGTGGCCAGCACCGTGTCGAGGTCGGTCTCCGCCACGATCGGCACGGACAACGCCCCCGCTCCCAGTCGCTCAGCTCTCAGCCTGACCTGCGCCGCCGACTCCTCGC
Source organism: uncultured Thermoleophilaceae bacterium (assembly GCA_963825475.1). Lineage (GTDB taxonomy): Bacteria > Actinomycetota > Thermoleophilia > Solirubrobacterales > Thermoleophilaceae > JAAYBF01. The sequence goes on from CAWGTC010000002.1 coordinate 242,004, forward strand.
CCGACACGTAGAGCACGCGATAGCCGGCGGCCGCCATGTTGCCGAGGGCGCTGGCCGTGATCGTGGACTTTCCGATCCCCGGAGAGCCGCCGAGAAGCACGAGCGAGCCTGGCACGATGCCGCCGCCGAGGACGCGGTCCAGCTCACCGATGCCCGTGGAGAGGCGTGGGACGCGCGGCGCCTCCACCTGACCGAGCACGACCGGGGTGAGGGGCCTGGGACCGCGGCCACCGCCGGCGTTGCGCCCACTCCGGCCCGAGGCCGTGGCGGCCGGGCGGGCCTCCTCGACCATCGTGTCCCACTGCTCGCAGCCCGGGCAGCGGCCGTGCCACTTGGCCGACTCGTGGGCGCAGGAGGAACAGACGAAGAGAGTGGGCGGACGGGCCATCCCATGAAGCTAAGGGCGGCGGTGGACGTCTCTCGCCCCCGGGCCGCAAGCTTTCGCCCGAGCCATCCGCCGCCCGCGCTTGCATCCCCGGCCGTGGATCTGCACGACCTTCCCCTGGCAAGCACCGAGCTGGTGGCCGTCGACACGGAGACCAACGGCCGTGGCGGCGATCTATGCGAGCTGACCGAGGTCGGTGCGGTGCTCGTGGGCGGTGGCGAGGCCCACGACACCTGGGATTCGCTCGTGCGCGTGGAGCGCCCGCTCTCGCGCGGGATCGAGCGCTTCACGGGCATCACCCAGCAGATGGTGGACTCGGCGCCCGCCCCGGCCGCGGTGCTCCCCGAGCTGGCGAAGATGCTCGAAGGACGAGTGATGGTGGCCCACAACGCCGCGTTCGACCGCCGGGTGCTGCATCAGGCCTTCGAGCGCGCTGAGCTGGAGTGGCCTACCCCGCCGGTGCTGTGCACTGTGTCGCTCGCGCGGCGCTTCGCCCCGCTGGTGCGCCAGCGCCGGCTGGCGCTGCTGGCCGACGCGCTGGGCATCGAGGTCGAGATCTCCCATCGCGCCCTGCCAGACGCGATGACCTGCGCCCGGGTGCTGTGTGCGCTGTTCGGCCGGCTGTGTGCGCACGCGCCGACCGTCGGGGAGGCGGTGGCGCTGCTGGAGCCCCGCAGGCGCCGCCCGGCTAAGCCCGAGGCCCGGCGCCGGCCGCCTGCCGAGCGCCCGGACCTGTCCCAGCTGCCCGAGGACCCCGGGGTGTACGTGTTCCGCGACGAGCGGGGCCGGCCGCTCTACGTAGGCAAGTCGGTGTCCCTGCGGACGCGAGCCCGGTCGCACTTCTGCGCACCCGCAGGCTGGACCGAGCGGGCGGAGATCGTGGACTACAAGGCGACCAACTCGGAGCTGGGCGCGCTGGTGCTCGAGAACCGGCTGATCAAGGAGTGGCGACCGCCGGGCAACACCGCACTGAAGCGCACCGACCGGTGGGCCTACGTGCGCTGCCGGCTCGACATCCCCTACCCGGTGCTCGAGGTGTCCTCCGAGCCCGCGGCCGGCCAGGCGGTAAGCATCGGCCCGCTGCGCGGCAAACGGCTGGCAGGAGAGCTGGCCGACCACCTGACCTCCCTTTACCGCCTGCGCCACTGCGGCCGCAGGCTGCATCTTCGCGAGCACCCCTCGATCTACGGCCAGATGGGGCGCTGCTGCTCACCGTGCCTTGGCGACCTCGACCCGAACGCCTACCGCGGCCAGATCGACAAGGCGCTCGCCAACTTCGACGCGCCCGACGGCGCCGGGTCCGCCCTGCTGGCCGAGATCGACGAGCGCATCGCGGCGGCTTCGGCCGACCGCCGCTACGAGCGCGCGGCGGCACTACTGCGGCGCAGGGAGCGCCTGTCCGGGCTGCTCGACCGCCTGGGCGGGATGCTGCGCGCGGTGCACGCCGATCCGCGGCTCGTGCTCGCGCGCCATCCCGTCAAGGAGCGCCACGACATGCTGCTGGTGGTGGACGGCCGGGTGGCCGACTGGGGCCCGCTGCCCGGCGACCTCGAGGAGCTGGCGCGTCGCAGCGCCTCCGCCCTCACGAACGTACGAGGGGGGCGGGGATCGGTGAGGCCCGACGAGGTCGACGAGGTGCGGATCGTGTCGGCGTGGGTCGCCGAGCACGAGCCGCCGTGGCTCGGCCTGGCCGCTGCGTCCGACGTGGGGCGGCTCGAATCCTGGCTCGGGCACGCTCGGGCCACCGCCGCCGCGGTAGCCGCCTAAACCTTGGTCGCTACCGCCCGCTCAGCCGCCTCGAAGCCGGCCTTCGAGTGGGTGCCGTCGCAGAAGGGCTTCGTGGTCGAGCCGCCACAGCGGCACAGCGCGATCGGCTCGCCCCCCTCGCCCAGCGCGTAGGAGTTGCCGTCCGCGTCTATGAGGGTCACCGGCCCGGTGACCTTGTACGGGCCGTTCTCGCGAACCTTGATCTCGACGTCCCCCATCGTTCGCCCTTCCTGGGACTGGCGCTACTTGTCCGGCTCGGCCTCGGGCGCCGGTGGGGCGTCGGGCACGTCCGGCAGCACGTCGGTGGCGTCGGGAAGCTCCGCGCTGTCGGCCGGCTCGACCTCGCCCGGGCCCTCGCCCGTCTCCTCGGCCAGCTCGCCGCCCTCGGCGCCCACGCCCACCTTCTCACGCTTGCGCACGGGCTTGGTGATCGAGATCTTCACCTCGGGCTCCTCGCCGTCGGTGGCCGCCTTCTCGACGTCGACCTCGACGGTCGAGCCAGCCGGCATGTTCTGGGCCAGCACCTCGTCGGCCAGCGGATCCTCGATGTAGCGCTGGATGGCGCGGCGCAGCGGGCGAGCGCCCATTGAGGGATCCCAGCCCTTCTCGACCAGCAGATCGGCGGCTCCCTCGGACAGGTTCATCGTGAGCTCGCGCTCGGCGAGCGACTCACGGATGCGCTTGAGCAGCAGCTCGACGATCTCCTTGATCTCCTCCTTGGCCAGCTTGTGGAAGACGATCACCTCGTCGATGCGGTTGAGGAACTCCGGGCGGAACACCTTCTTCAGCTCGCCCATGATGCCCTTCTTCATGTCGTCGTAGGTGACGCCCGTTTCGGCGTCACCGACCGTGAAGCCGATGCCGGTGTTCTTGGCGATCTCCGAGGCCCCGACGTTGGAGGTCATGATCACGATCGCGTTTCGGAAGTCGACCGTGCGGCCCTGGCTGTCGGTGAGCCGGCCGTCCTCCAGGATCTGCAGGAGGATGTTGAAGACATCCGGGTGGGCCTTCTCGATCTCGTCCAGCAGCAGCACGCTGTAGGGCTTGCGCCGCACCGCTTCGGTGAGCTGTCCGCCCTCGTCGTAGCCGATGTAGCCGGGGGGCGAGCCCACCAGCCGTGACACGGAGTGCTTCTCCATGTACTCGGACATGTCGATGCGGACCATCGCCTCCTCGTCGCCGAAGAGGAACTCGGCCAGCGTGCGGCCCAGCTCGGTCTTGCCCACGCCCGACGGGCCCAGGAAGATGAACGAGCCGGTGGGACGCTTGGGGTCCTTGAGACCCGCGCGTGAGCGGCGGATGGCCTTCGAGACCGCTTCGATCGCCGCGTGCTGTCCGATCACCCGCTTGTGGAGCTCCTCCTCCATGCGCATGAGCTTCTGCGTCTCCGCCTCGGTGAGCTTGAACACCGGGATGCCCGTCCACATCGAGACGATGTCGGCGATCTCCTCCTCGCCGATCTCCGGCCGCTCGCCGGACTCGCCCGAGCGCCACTGCTCCTCGAGGTCGCGCTTCTTGTTCGTGAGCTGGCGCTCGGAGTCGCGCAGGTTGGCGGCCTTCTCGAACTCCTGCGCCTCGATCGCCGCCTCCTTGTCGCGCCGTGTGGTCTCGATCTCCTCCTCGAGATCGCGGTACACGGGCGGCGCGGTCATCGACTTGATGCGCGCGCGTGACGCGGCCTCGTCGATGAGGTCGATCGCCTTGTCGGGCAGGAAGCGGTCGGAGATGTAGCGGCTGGCCAGCTCGGCCGCCGCGTCCAGCGCCTCGTCGGTGATGCCGACGCGGTGGTGGGTCTCGTAGCGCTCGCGCAGGCCCTTGAGGATCTGCACGGTCTCCTCGGTGGAGGGCTCCTCCACCTTGATCTGCTGGAAGCGCCGCTCGAGCGCCGAGTCGCGTTCGAGGTACTTGCGGTACTCGTCGAGCGTGGTTGCCCCGATTGTCTGCAGCTCACCGCGCGCGAGGGCGGGCTTGAGGATGCTGGCGGCGTCGATCGCGCCCTCTGCGGCACCGGCCCCGACGAGGTTGTGCAGCTCGTCGATGAACAGGATGATGTCGCCGCGCTGGGTGATCTCCTTCATCACCTTCTTCAGGCGCTCCTCGAACTCGCCGCGGTACTTCGATCCGGCCACGAGCGCGGCCAGGTCCAGCGTGTAGATCTGCTTGTTCTTGAGCGTCTCGGGCACCTCGCCGCTTGTGATCTGCTGGGCCAGGCCCTCGACCACGGCGGTCTTGCCCACGCCCGGCTCGCCGATCAGCACGGGGTTGTTCTTCTGGCGGCGCGAGAGGATCTGCATGATTCGCTCGACCTCCGTCTCGCGACCCACGACAGGGTCGAGCTTGCCCTCGGAGGCGAGCTTGGTGAGATTGCGGCCGAACTGGTCGAGCAGCTTCGAGCTCTTCTTGCCCTCGCCCTGCGCGCCGCCCTGGCCGGCCGAGCGCTGGCGCCCACCGGGACCCGAGAGCATGCGGATGACCTCGTTGCGGATCTTCTCGGAGTCCGCATCGAAGTCGAGCAGGATGCGGGCGGCGACGCCCTCGTTCTCGCGCACGAGCCCGAGCAGGATGTGCTCGGTGCCGATGTAGTTGTGTCCCAGCGAGAGGGCCTCGCGGAGCGCGAGCTCGAGCACCTTCTTAGCGCGCGGGGTAAAGGGGATCTGACCGGAGGTGACCTCCTCGCCCGAGCCGACGATGCGGACCACCTGCGCGCGCACACGCTCGACCGTGATGTCGAGCGACTCGAGGACACGGGCGGCAAGCCCTTCCTCCTCGCGCAGGAGACCGAGCAGGATGTGCTCGGTCCCGATGTAGTTGTGCTTCAGGATGCGGGCTTCTTCCTGCGCCAGGACAACCACCTGGCGGGCCCGCTCTGTGAAGCGCTCGAACACGGCTGGGATCCTTCTTTCGGGGTCTCGCGAGGACGGGAAAGCCCCTTCGCTCTTCCCGTCTCATCGGCATGTATGCCTAGGGGATGAGCGGCGGGGTGAATTCCTCGCCCTCGAGCCAGTCTAACAACGCGATGCGGTCGGCTTTGCGGGTACCTCGCCAACGAAAACGCGCTCTCTCCGAACGGCGGGTTAGGGTCTCGGCCCCTTCTCTGATCGAAAGGCCCCATGCGGATCGACAAACGAGCTCTCGCGCTGGTCGCCGTCGTGGCCGTCGCGGTCCCCGTCGTGGCCGGTTGCGGCGAGGACCAGACGTTCATCGACGACTACAACGAGGCCACCGAGCCGCTCCAGAAGCTCAACACCGACATCGGCGGAGCCGTGAACTCGGACGGCACGGATCCCGGGGCCGTGGCCAAGCAGTTCAACTCGCTCGCGGCCACCGCCGAGGAGGTCAACGGCAACCTCGCCGATCTCGAGGCGCCCGATGACGCCAAGAAGGCCTTCGACGACCTGAGGGCCGGGCTGAAGTCAACCGAGCAGCACCTGAGGGACGTGGCCGCCGCGGCGAAGAAGGGCCAGCGGCTGGAGGCCGCCCAAGCCGCGCAGGCCCTTATCGACGACAGCACGAAGATCACCAAGGCGGAGAACGCCGTGGCCGCCAAGGTCGAAGACTAAGAACGGCCTTCCCGCATCGCGGGGAACAGGACTACCTCCCGGATGGAGGCGCGTCCTGAGAGGAGCATCACGAGCCTGTCCACGCCGACGCCTATGCCTCCGGTGGGTGGCATTCCCTGCTCTAGAGCGCGCACGTAGTCCTCGTCGTAGGGCTGGGCCTCGTCGTCGCCCTCCGCAGTGTGGCGCTGCTGCTCCTCGAAGCGGGCGCGCTGCTCGTCAGGGTCGTTCAGCTCGGTGAACGCGTTGGCGAACTCCATGCCGGCCGCGAAGCACTCGAAGCGCTCGACCAAGCCCGGCTCCGAGCGGTGGGCCTTGGCGAACGGTGACAGTTCCACCGGGTAGTCGACGACGAAGGTCGGGTCGCGCAGCTCCGGCTCGACGTGCTTGGTCAGCAGGTCGTCGACGAGTTGGGGCCAGGTGTCGCCGGCTGCGAGCCCGATGCCCTTCTCGGCCGCGGCCGCGAGCAGCTCGTCGCGGTCACGATGTGCCAGCACGTCGACACCGGTCTTCTCCTCGATCGCGTCGCGAAGGCTCACCCGCCGCCACGGCGCCGAGAAGTCGATCTCGCCCTCGTAGCCGATCTCCGCAGCCACGAAGGACACCAGCTCCTCGAGCTCGGCCGCGATGTCGGAGTAGTCCGCATAGGCCTCGTACCACTCGAGCATCGTGAACTCGGGGTTGTGCTTGGGTGAGAGTCCCTCGTTGCGGAAGTCCTTGCCGAGCTCGTAGACGCGTTCCAGGCCTCCAACGATCAGGCGCTTGAGGTACAGCTCGGTGGCTATGCGGAGGAAGAGGTCGCGGTCAAGGGCGTTGTGGTGGGTGGTGAAGGGCCGGGCCAGCGCCCCGCCGTACAGCGGCTGGAGCACAGGTGTCTCCACCTCCAGGAAGCCGCGGTCGTCGAGCCAGCGCCGGATCGCGGCCACCACCCGGGAGCGAAGGATGAACAGGTCCCGGGTCTCCTCGTTTGCGATCAGGTCGAGCTCGCGGCGGCGGTAGCGGGTCTCGGTGTCCTCGAGCCCGTGGAACTTGTCGGGCGGCGGGGCGAGCGACTTGGCCAGCAGCGCCCAGTCCGTCGCCCTGAGCGTCAGCTCGCCGCGGCGCGACGAGAACGCCGTGCCGTCGATGCCCACCATGTCGCCGAGGTCGAGGTCGGTCAGCTGCTCGAAGGAGTCGTCGCCCAGCACGTCCTTGCGCGCATGTACCTGGACTCGTCCCGACCGGTCCACCAGGTCGAGGAACGCGGCGCCGCCGTGGCCGCGGCGGGCGGACAGCCGGCCCGCCACGCGGTACGCCGACTCGGTCTCGGCGCCCGCCTCGAGGCCGGAGTGCTCGGCGTGCACGGTCTCGATGGCGACCACCCCCGGATAGGCATGGGGGAACGGGTCCACACCGCGTGAGCGGATGGCCTCGAGCTTCGCGCGGCGGTCATCCTCCATGGCCGAACCCTAAGACCCGAGCGGCCGGCGGAACTAGGAGCTTTCGATCTTCGTGATCTTGAGCTTGCGGGCGGGGCCGCGGGGGACGGGCACGGACACGATCTCGCCGCGCTTGTGGCCCATCAGGGCCTTGCCCACCGGCGACTCGTTGGAGAGCTTCTCCTGAGCCGGGGAGGCCTCCGCCGAGCCGACGATCCGGTACTTGGCGGACTTGTCGGTCTTCTGGTCCTTGACGTGCACCGTGACGCCGACGCTCACCGAGTCGGTGTCGACGTCATTGCTGTCGACAGCACGAGCGCTGCGCAGCTTCCCCTCGAGGTCGGCGATCTGCTTCTCGAGCATGGCCTGCTCGTTCTTGGCGTCGTCGTACTCGGAGTTCTCGGCGATGTCGCCGAACTCGCGAGCCTCCTTGATCCGCTCTGCGACCTCCCTGCGGCGAACGCTCGACAGGTGATCGATCTTGGCCTTGAGATTCTCGAGGCCCTCGGGTGTCATCAGTGACTCGCGCGGCATCAGGAAGCGCGGCAGTCTAGCAACCGGCATGGGCGCGCTATTCAGGCTGCCGCGGCGGCCGACTCCGATCCCAGAATCGCTGCCAGAGCGCTACGGGCCGCGGCCGTGGTGGGCGCGCCCACAAGCTCGAGACGGGTCGGTTTGGGCAGGTCCAGCCGCTCCGCGTACCAGGGGTAGAACTTGCGCAGGTAATGCCCGGCCCGATCCTGCCCGAGATGCTCCTCGGCGCATCCGATCACCCATTCGAGCTCGGCGGCGACCTCGGCGGCCGTGGGCTCGCCCTCGCGCAGGCCGAGCAGACGCTCGAAGCGCCACGGGTTGCCCAGCGATCCGCGCGCGAGCATCACCGCTTCGGCGCCCGTGCGTTCGAGCGCCTCGATGGGCTTCTCGTCGGAGAGCAGGCCGCCCGAGATGATCACCGGCACCTCCAGAGCCTCCACCAGCTCGGCGGCGAGCGCGTAGTCGGGCTTGCCCCTGTGCTGCTGGGATGCGTGGCGGGGGTGGAACGCGATGCCCGCGACTCCCGCCTCGTCGACCAGCCGGCGCGCCAGGGTGATCCCCGCGCGATCGCCGGGAAGCTGTCCGGGGCGCAGCTTGACGGTGACGGGCAGACCCGAGCCCTCGGATGCCGCGCACGCGATGGCCACGGCCTTGTCGGGGTCGTCCAGCAGCGCGGCGCCCGCTCCCGTCTTGCACACCTTGCGCACCGGGCAGCCCATGTTGAGATCGATCAGGTCGGCGCCGGCGCCGGCCACGATCCGGGCCGCCTCCCCCATCACATCGGCGTCGTGGCCGAAGAGCTGCATCGACACCGGGTGCTCGTCGGGGTGGATGCGGAGGAACTCCCGCACCGTCCTCTCGTTGCCGTGCTTGAGGCCGAAGCTCGACACCATCTCCGAAACTACGAGCCCGGCACCGTGCCGGCGCGCCTGCAGGCGTACGAACCAGTTGCCGATGCCGGCGAGCGGAGCCAGCACCAGCCGGTTGGGGAACGTGTGGCCGGCCAGGGTCCACTCGTCTGTCAGGGCGCGCATCCCCCCATTGTGACTGGACGGACGGTACGGTCAGTCGCGGTTGCGTTCCCAGATGATCCGCAGTCCCTGCAGGGTGAGCAGGTCGTCGGTCTCATCGACCTGCTCACAGTGGGGGACGATCGCGGCGGCGAAGCCACCGGTGGCGATAGCCGTGGCCTCTTCGCCGAGCTCTTCGCGCAGGCGCGCGAGCAGGCCGTCTACCTGGCCGGCGTAGCCGAATACCACACCCGACTGGATCGCCTCGAGCGTGTTGTGCCCGATCGCCGCCCTCGGGGACTCCAGGCGCACCTTGGGCAGGGCGGCGGCTCGCTGGCTCAGCGCCTCGAGCGAGATCTCGATGCCGGGCGAGATCACGCCGCCCAGGTACTCGCCCTCCCCGGAGACCACGTCGTAGTTGATCGCGGTGCCGAAGTCGACGGCGATGCAGGGACCCGCCACCCGCTCGTAGGCGGCGATGGCATTGACCAGGCGGTCGGCGCCCAGCTCGCGAGGATCGTCGATGCGAATGGGCATGCCCGTCTTCATCGAGGGGCCCACCAGCGCCCCCCTCCCCTCGAGGTAGCGCTGGTGCACCTGGTCGTACTCCTGGGCAAGGGCCGGGACCACGCACGAGACGATCGTGGCCTCGATGTCGCGCAGGCGCAGATCCCGCAGGCCCATGAGAGCTCCCAGCACGAGGGCCAGCTCGTCGGCCGTGGCGGAGCGGGCGGTGTGGAAGCGCCAGTGCTCGAGCAGCTCCTCGCCGCGGAACAGGCCCACGTGGGTCTGGGTGTTGCCGACGTCGACCGCGAGGAGCATCGGAGGCGATTATCGCTTGCGAGCCTTCCCGCGGTGATCACGCTCTATCGCGCGCCCTTCTCGACCAACGTCGAGCACGTGGCGCCGGCGCTCGCCCACGAGGGGCCCCAGGCCGAGTCGGTGGTGATCGACCAGTCGCGGGCCGCCCGCGCCTGGCGGCCTGGATCGAGCGGATCGACGCGATGCCTCGGGCCCAGGCCGAACCGTCACAAAGGGCCGAGCTTGGCCACGTGCTGGTCACGCACCGCGTCGAGCAGCGGGGCCAGCACGATCCCGCCCGGAAGCGCCAGATCGGGATCGAGCTCGAGCAGCGGCTCGAGCACGAAGCGGCGGGACGTGACCTCCGGGTGCGGAAGCACCAGCCGCTCGGTCCTGCGTTCGAGGTCGCCGAGCGCCAGCAGGTCCACGTCGATCGGCCGCGGGCCGTGGCGCACACCCCCCGGCGCGCGGCCCAGCTCACGCTCCACCTGCTTGCAGACGTCGAGCAGCTCCTCGGGCGCCAGCTCAGTGTCTATCGCCAGGACCGCATTGAGAAAGTTCGCCTGGTCGATCACCTCCCCCTGGGGTGCGGTCTCGTACACCGATGATGCGGCGGCCACGGCGATTCCGGACCGCCCGTTGAGCGCATCGCGGGCGCCGCGCAGGGCGGCCAGCCGGTCACCCTCGTTCGAGCCCAGGCCCAGGTGGCCCCGCAACGGCTTCAGCCCGTCGAGGAGGCAGGTGCGCCCCCGAGCTCGTCCACCAGGCGCAGCAGCTCGAGCGGGCTGAACGGCTTGGTCAGGAAGAGGTCGGCGCCGGCCTCCTCCGCCTCGCGCTCGGCGGCATCCCCCGCCGCAGCCGTGAGCATCACGATCGTGGCGTCGGCGGTGCCGGGCGCTTCACGCAGCCGGCGGCAGACCTCGTATCCGTCCAGCTTCGGCATGTCTATGTCGAGGAACACCAGCTCCGGCGAGGTGCGCTGCGCCACCTCCAGCGCCTGGACGCCATCCGCCGCCTCCGCCAGCGCGAAGCGGGCCGTGTCCTCGAGCGTCGTGGCGATCAGCTTGAGGATGAAAGGGTCGTCATCGACGATCAGAACGCTCGGCATCAACCTTCTCGTGTTCTGATCCGCTCGAGCGCCTCGTCGGGGATCGCGTCCAGCGCGTCGACCACGGCCGGGTCGAACTGGGTCCCCGCCATGCCCCTGATCTCGGCCCGGGCCTGAGCCAGCGGGGCGCCCGGCCGGTAGGGCCGGTCGGTGGTCATCGCGTCGAGCGTGTCGACGACGGCAAAGATCCGCGCGGCCAGCGGGATGTCCTCGCCCACCAGGCCGTCGGGATAGCCCTTGCCGTCCCAGCGCTCGTGGTGGTGGCGCACTATCTGCGCGGCCTCGGCCAGGAACTCGATCCCGCTCACGATCTCGTAGCCGATCACCGGGTGGCGGCGCATCAGCTCCTGCTCGGCTTCCCCGAGATCGTCCGCCTTGTGAAGGATGCCGTCGGGGATCGCGACCTTGCCCACGTCGTGGAGCAGGAAGCCGAACTCGACCTGGGGATTGCGGGCCAGCTTGGGGTCGATGCGGCGCGTGAGCTCGAGGCCGTAGCTGGCCACGCGGTCGGCGTGGGCGCCGGTGTAGGCGTCGCGAGCCTCGACGGCGTTGGTGAGAGCGCGCACGGTGGCCACGTAGTTGGCCTGCAACTCCTCCGCCTGGGCCCGCTCGGCCTTGAAGGTGTCGCGCAGGTCGGAGGCGTAACGCTCGAGCTGGCGCTCCTTCTCCTCGGCCTGGCGACGCTGGCCGAGCAACTCGGCCCGTACAGACTCCAGATCTCCGCCCGATTCCTCGACGCCCACGGTCTTCCCCATCCGGTATTTAGGCTACCCGGCCCCGTCCCCCGCGTGTACGCCCGGCTTTCGGACGGCCCGGGGAGGAGCGCAACCGTAACGTCGTTCCGGCGAGCACCGGACCATCAGGTTTACTGGCGGAGGGCAGCCAGTACGGCGTCGGCGGCCTTCTCGATCGGCACCGCCTGGGCTCCGAGGGCGGCCGCGTCGCTGCCTGCCTCGTCGGACGAGAACAGCAGCACTGCCTGACCCGTGCGGCGACCGCGCAGATCGAGCGCTCGCAAAACGGACTCGGGACCGCGGATCCCCGTGTCGACGAGTGCGACCTCGAACCGCCGGCGCTGGCACGCCTGTGCCGCCGCCGTGCCGCTGGTCACCCACTCGTGATCGAGCCCGAGACGCAGTAGAGCCGGCTCCAGGTCGGGGCGCACCGACGAGCGCCCCACCACGAGCACCCGGGTACGCCCGGCCAGCACCGCTGATCCGAGGGAATCAGCCAGCACGTCGGAATCCACCGGCTTGGTCACCTTCCACTCACCGAGCAGCGCCTGGTGATCGGACGCGATCGAGACGATCACGACGGGTGTACGACCCAGGTTCTCGTCGGCACGAAGAGCACGAAGCACGTCCAGGCCGCTCCTGCCCTCCATCATCATGTCGAGCGTGACGGCATCGAAGCGATCGCTGCTGAGACGCTCGAGCGCCTGGTCGCCATCGGTCGCGATCTCCGCCTCCACCCCGTAGGGCTGGAGGCCGGCGGCGATCGCCCTCGCCACCTCCTCCTCGTCGTCCACGACCAGCACGCGTTTGCCCCGGATCGCATGACGGGGGGCCTCCTGGTGGCCGGCGGGCTCCGCGGGGAGGAGAACCGTGAAGGTCGTGCCGTCATCCACCGTGCTCTTCACGTCGATCGAACCGCCCTGGAGGTCCACGAGCGACCGGACGATCGAGAGTCCGAGTCCCGTGCCGGTGCCGCCGCCCTCGTCGCGGCGAACGAAGCGGTCGAACACCCGATCCAGATCGTCCTGCGTCATGCCGCGGCCGTTGTCGGCCACGCTCACCTGGAGCTGGTCGTCAGCCTGGTCGGCGGTCACGGTTATCCGCCCTCCCTCGCCCGTGTACTGGTGGGCGTTCGACACGAGGTTGGTGAGGATCTGCCTCACGCGGACCGGATCGGCGAGCGCCCGCGGCAGGCTGGGCGGCAGATCGAGATCGAGGCGCTGGTCCTTGTCGGCTATCCGCGGTCCCATCAACCCCGCCATCTCCCGCAGGAGCTCGGCCAGGTCGAACAGGCGCGGATGCACCTCCATCCGCCCGGCCTCGAGCCGTGCGACATCGAGTAGGTCGTTGACCAGGTCCACCAGCCGGTCGGTGCTCTGGAGGATCACGCCGACAAACTCGCGCTCGCGCTCACCGAGCGCATCCGAGCGGCCCAGGAGCTCGACGAAGCCCTTGATGGACGTGAGCGGACTGCGCAGCTCGTGCGAGGCGGTGGCCACGAAGTCGGACTTCATGCGATCCAGGCGCGCGCGCTCGGAGATGTCACGCAAGGTCCACACCACCCCGTCGCCCTCCTGCGATCCCAGCCGCGCGGCAGTGATGGACAGGGCCGTCTCGCCCCGCTCGACAACGACCTCTCCGCCGAGAGCCTCGTCGAGGTCCGGGAGGGGGCTCCCGGACGCATTCGCGTTCGCGCCGAGTTTGAGGTCGGGCACGATCTCCTCCGCACGACGGTTGACCGCCGACACCGTACCGTCGGCGTCGCACACCACCAGCGCGTCGCCCAGGCTCTCGATGGTCACGGCCAGCTTCTCGCGCTCGGATTCGATCCTCGTCTGAGCGCCCTGAAGGCGCTCGGCCATGACGTTGAACGCCGAATCGAGCTCGCGCAGCTCCTGGGGCCCGGCCGGCTCCACCCGCTCGGACAGGTCGCCGGCGGCGAGCTTCTGCGTGGAGCTGACGAGGCTGTCGAGCGGGCGGCGGATCGAGCTGATCAGAGCTGCTATCAGCGCCGCGGCGGCCAGTAGCGCAAGCACCCCCGCGCCCCCGGCCGTGAGCAGCGCGGTGCGGGTGTCGTCGCGCGCGCTATCACGAGCGGTGGCCCGGCGTTGGTCCTGTCGCTGCGTCAGGTCGTCGTTGACCCTCCGCGCCACGAAGAGGCTCCGGGTGAGCCGGCGCCTGGCCGCCGGCGAGCCGCTCCGGCGAGCCGATGTTGCGAGCCGTCGCGCGCGCTCCTGAACCGCAATCCGCGCCCGCACCCGGCGCAGGCTCGCCGGATCCCCCCGGGCGAGCCGGAGGGCCTCGGCCGCCCGCCCGCGGAAGGACCGCCGCGCGGCCCGGCGCACGTCGTCGCTTCCCACTGCGGTCGATGTGAGGGCGGCCTCCTCGGCCACCCCGGCCGCCAGCAGCCGGGCGGAGGCGGCCTCGAGCTCATACGTGCGCGCGAGGGCGTCTTCGTAGTCCTGGCGGGCCGAGTACACGTTGCCGATGCCCAGGGCGGCGATCAGACCAAGGGCCATGGTCAGGCCGACTAGCGCCAGGGTCAGCGTCGAGGCCAGCGGCAGGCGGCGGAGCAGGCCATCGGAGGGCCGCTTGCGATCCGTGCTGGGTGGGCTGTCGGGCTCTACCATAGGCACGTGAGCTTCGTGAATGACTGGCGCCGCCAAGCGGCACGCGCGATGGGCGTGTCCCTTATCGCGCCGGTTGCGCTGCTGGTGGCCGCAGTGGTGGTCGCCGCGGGCGGCGGAGGGCTGGGAGGACTCGGCTCGCTGGGGCAGATCTCGTCCGGGCCCACTCTGCCCGACCTCGGTCCGGTGGCCAACACGCGCGCTTCACTCCAAGAGGCGGAGCGTGCAACCGCCGGCCTGGCCCCCGCCACGCTCGCGGCTCCAGGCGCTGTCGACACGGGCCCGGCCGGGGGCTTTGCACCGTCCCCCGGAGGCCGCACCCAGGACCCCGGACGAGCGCCCGCGGGCACGATCACCCCGGGTACCGGAACGCCTGGCTCGGCTCCGCCCGCCACGGGCCGGCCGCCCGCGGTGGGGGTGCCGCCGACCTCGACGCCGCGGCCTCCGGCCGCTCCGCCCGCAGATCCGGTCGACGAAGTGATCGACACCACGCGCGGGCTCGGCGACGCTCTGCCCGCTCCCTTGAAGCCGCCTGCCGGGGAAATCATCGACCCCCTCCTCGGGCCCAAGCGCTGACTCAGGACTCCCGCCACACCTCGACCGAGACCTCCTCGACCGGTAGCGGTATCGGGGGCTCGGGCTTGGAGGCTTTGACGCGGATCGAATCCGTGGAGTAGCGGTCGGTCAGACGGTCGGAGATCGCGGCACAGAGCCGCTCGAGGGTCTTGTACGAACGTTCCTGAGCCGCGAGGGCCACCTGCTCGCACACCTCCGCGTAGTCGACGGTGTCCTCCACCCGATCGGTGACAAGGGCATCGCATGCGGCCAGTTCCATGGCGATGTCGATCACCAGCCGCTGGCCCAGCTCTCGCTCGGCCTCGGACACCCCGTGACGGGTGTAGAGGGAGAGGCCGGAGATCTCGACCGTCACCGCCGGATCCGACGCCTCCTCGTCATCGTCTGCTGCGTAAGGCTCGTCCGGCTCCAGGTCGTCGTCCTCGAGCGAGTCACGGTCGTCCATCAGGCCAGTTCCTCTCTAGGGGCGCCGACCGTAGCAGCGGCCACCGCGAGGGCGTCGGCGACCTGGGCCACATCGTGTACGCGAAACACCGATGCGCCGCGCTCGAAAGCGATCACGTTGGACGCGATCGTTCCAGGGAGCCGCTCGGACTCCGATCGCCCACCGGCCAGCTTCCCGAGAAAGCTCTTGCGTGAGGTGCCGACGACGATAGGGCGGCCGAGGGCCACCAGCTCGTCGAGGCGTCGCAGCAGCTCGAGGTTGTGCTCCACGCTCTTGCCGAACCCGATGCCCGGATCAAGCCAGACGCGGTCTTCCCGCACGCCCTCGCTCACCGCGAAGGCCAGCCGCTGCTCGAGGAAGGCCTTGACCTCGGAGACCACGTCGCCGTAACGCGGGGCCAGCTGCATGGTGCGCGGCTCGCCGAGCATGTGCATGAGGCAGCAGCCGGCGCCCCTGTCGGCCACCAGCCCGGCCAGCTCAGGGGCCGAGCGGAACGCGGTCACGTCGTTCACGATGCCCGCGCCGGCATCGAGTGCGGCTTCGGCCACCGCTGCCTTGGCGGTGTCGATGGAGATCTCGACGCCGAGGCTCTGCGCCGCCAGACCCTCGACCACGGGCACGACGCGCGCCAGCTCCTCCTCCTTGCCCACCGGCTCGGCACCGGGCCGCGTGGACTCGCCACCGACGTCGAGGATGTGCGCACCCTCGACAGCGAGCCGGCATCCGTGCGCCACCGCCGTGGAAGTCTCCGCGAACTGCCCTCCGTCGGAGAACGAGTCGGGCGTGACGTTGATCACACCCATGATCTGGGGCAGGGCGAGCCGCACCGGTGGATTATCCGCCGCGGAGCCGTATCGTGCCCGGCGTGGCCTACACCGACGCCGAAGCGCGGCAGGAGCTGCTCGACACGCTCGCGGCGGCAACCGACGAGATCGCGTTCGCGCTCGCCTGTCTCGGAGCGGCGTACGAGCAGCTGGACCAGTACAGCGCCGACAGGCTCGAGGAGCAGCTCTTCCGGCCCATCCAGAAGGCCTACGGCGCCGCCAAGCGGACCCACGCGGCGTTCGCCGCCCGCCACGGCCTGCCTGGGCGGACCTTCGAGCCACCGTCCGCGGGGCTGCCCTCCACCGGCGCCCGGGGCTTCATCGACAACGCCGTCGACGCCGCCGGCGACCGCCGGCGGAGCGCTCGCCGGCCTCCAAGACTCACCGTTGCTGATCGAGGTCGGCGACGTGGCGCTGCGCGCGGGGCTATCCGAGGTGCGCGAGCTGCTCGGTGGGCTGCCGCAGCAGGCACGCGAGCTGGTACGGGCGCTGGGACGCTGAGCACGGGAGTCGCTCGCCTTACGGCTCCTGGCGATCGTGGGCGTTCTGTTCGCCGCGCGGCGAGTGCGACAAGCGTGCCCGGCCCGGTCGCCCTGTCCGCCATCGGCGACGTGCCGGTAGAGCTCGCCGCCCGCCTGATCGGCGACCTGTCGGTGTCCGCCTCGGGGGACACGTCGGGCATCGACATCGACCTGGTTCTGCCCTTCGCCTGCGAGTAGCGCCGCCGGGCCGGAGGGGGTTAGGCCAGGTCGGGCTTCTCAGGGGTCTCGAGCCCCCGAGCTTCGGCGGTCCCGCCGGCGAGCCCCGGCCGCGGCAGCGGCTGCGGCTTGCGCTCCGGCTTGCGCGCAGGCGCCTCCGCCTCGGCCGGCGGGCCGCCCGCGGGGCGCACCGGCTCGTCGGGCCCGAACACCTCGAGCTCGGTCTTGCCCTCGAGCAATCCGATGAACTGGTCGCGCTCGATCGTCTCCCGGCGCAGCAGCACCTCCGAGGTGGTGTCCAGCTCTGAGCGGCGCTGATCGAGGATCGTCCGCGCCGCCTGGTGGGCCTCCTCGACGATGCGACGGATCTCGTCGTCGATCTCGCGCGCGATGTCGTCGGAGTAGTCGGGCTCGGAGGAGAACTCGCGGCCGAGGAAAGGCATGCCGTGGTCGTGGCCGAACACACGAGGCCCGAGCTTCTCGGACATGCCGAAGCGCATGACCATCTGCTTGGCGGTGGCGGTCACCTTCTCGATGTCGTTCGACGCGCCGGTGGTGACCTCGCCGAACACCAGCTCCTCGGCAGCGCGGCCGCCGAGGGTCATCGCCATCGTGTCCTGCAGCTCCGCCCGGGTGGTCAGGAACTTGTCCTCGGTGGGCAGCGAGATCGTGTAGCCGAGCGCCTGGCCGCGGGAGATCACCGAGATCTTGTGCACCGGGTCCGAGTTCTCGAGGAAGTGGGCGACGATCGCGTGGCCCATCTCGTGGAAGGCCGTGATCCGGCGTTCCTTCTCGCTCATCACCCGGGTCTTCTTCTCGGGGCCGGCGATCACGCGCATGATCCCCTCCTCGAGCTGGATGTGGTCGATCTCGCGCTTTCCCTGGCGGGCGGCGAGCAGCGCGGCCTCGTTGACCAGGTTCTGGAGATCCGCGCCCGTGAAGCCCGGTGTCTGAGCAGCCAGGTTGTCGAGGTCGATGTGGCTGGCGAGTGGCTTGCCCCGGGTGTGGACCTCGAGGATCTTGGCGCGGCCCTTGCGGTCGGGGCGGTCGACCACGATCTGGCGATCGAAGCGGCCCGGACGCAGAAGGGCGGGGTCGAGGATGTCCGGCCGGTTGGTCGCGGCAATCAGGATGATGTTGTCGGTCATCGTGAAGCCGTCCATCTCGACCAGCAGCTGGTTGAGTGTCTGCTCGCGCTCGTCGTGGCCGCCGCCCATGCCGGCGCCGCGATGACGGCCGACGGCGTCGATCTCGTCCATGAAGATGATGCATGGGCTGTTCTGCTTGGCCTGCTCGAAGAGGTCACGCACTCGCGAGGCGCCCACGCCCACGAACATCTCCACGAAGTCGGAGCCGGAGATCGAGAAGAACGGCACGCCGGCCTCGCCGGCCACGGCGCGGGCCAGCAGCGTCTTGCCGGTGCCCGGCGGCCCGTAGAGCAGCACGCCCTTGGGGATGCGGGCGCCGAGCGCCTGGAACTTCTTGGGGTTCTCGAGGAACTCCTTGATCTCGTGCAGCTCCTCCACGGCTTCGTCGACCCCGGCGACGTCGCGGAAGGTGATCTTGGGCGCGTCGACGGACATCCGCTTGGCGCGCGACTTGCCGAAGGACATCACCTTCGAACCGCCGCCCTGCATCTGGTTGATGATGAACAGCCAGAACAGCAGGAAGATCACGAACGGCAGGATGTAGGTGAGTGCCGTGACCCAGCCGCTCCCGGACTTGGCCTTCACGTCGATCGGCACGTCCTGCTCGCGCAGCGTGTTGACCAGGCTCTGCTCCGTGTTGCTCGGGTACGCCGTCTCGTACTTGTCGCCGCGGGTGGTCTCGACGTCGACCTTGTTGTTCTTCGTGTTGAGCGTGACCGTCTTCACGCGACCGTCCTCGATCTGGCCGAGGAACTGCGTGTAGTCCGGATCCTTCTTGGTGTCGCCTGGGCTGATCAGCTTCTGCGCGAAGAAGGCCAGAACGACCACGATCAGGATCGGGAACGCCGCGCTCTTGAAAAATCTGCTCATGGACAAGGGGGCACCCGCAAAGTGAAACCGAAGCGTAGCAAGGGGGTATCTACCTTCTTGCCGCTTTCCAGGCCGACTTCGCGGCCTCGCGTCAGTCCTTCTGCTCGCCCAGGACCGCCACGTAGGGCAAGTTGCGGAACCGCTCGGCGTGGTCGAGGCCGTATCCGATCGCGAAGCGGTCGGGAATCTCGAAGCCCACGTAGCGGATCGGCAGATCGATCTTGCGCCGCTCGGGCTTCGTCAGCAGCGCGCAGACCTCCAGCGAGGCGGGATCGCGGGCCTTCAGCGTGCGCAGCAGGTAGGAGAGCGTGAGGCCGGAGTCCACGATGTCCTCGACGATCAGCACGTCGCGGCCCTCGATCGGCGCGTCGAGGTCCTTGAGGATGCGCACGACGCCGCTCGAGTCGGTCTGGGACCCGTACGAGGCGACGGCCATGAAGTCCACCTCGCACTCGCCGCGGAGGTGGCGCATCAGGTCCGACACGAAGAAGATCGCCCCCTTGAGGACGCCGATCAGCAGCAGGGACCGGCCTTCGTAGTCGCCGGAGATCTCCTCGCCAAGCTCGGCGATGCGATGCGCCAGATCGTCCTGCTGGACGAGAATCTCACCGATTGCCGGGTCTGTCACAGGGCGCCGAGTCTAGGCCCCGGCCACGCGCCGGGCCGACAGGCCCACCGGGTCGGGATCGTCCTCTGCCGCGGCGAAGCGCTCGTCGAGCGCCACCCCCGCCACCCACACGATCTCGTTCCCCACCTCCACGACCGGCAGCGAGCGTCGCAGCGAACGCGGCACCTTGAGGTCGGTGAACAGGTCCTGGAGGGTCTTTGTGCCCCCCAGTCCCACGGGACGCAAGCGGTCGCCCTCCTTCCACGCGCGCACGGTGAGCGCGCCCGCGAGGGCCGCGCCCGACACGGCCACCTCGCCGCCGGAGCCTCTCACCGCCTCCACCTCCCACGCGCCGAAGCGGGCGGCCCCGGGCACCGGCAGCGGCACCGGATCGGGGGCCGGGGCATCGGGCCCGCGGCGGAAGCGCAGCGTGCCGTACTCGGCCACCGCCCGCAGCCCCCCGCCCAGGTCGAGCGAGCGGCTGCCCCCGGCATCTCCAAGGCACAACACGGAGTCGACGGCGGCGCGCGACAGCGCCCGCGGGCCGCCGGCCGCCCGCTCCGCCAGGTCGCGCAGCACCAGCCGGGCGACGGCCGGCGGGAGGGCCCGGAGGTCGGACACGGCGACCGCCGGCCCGCCGCCCAGGTCTGTCAACGCCGTGGCGGTGGCCCGATCGAGCACCTCGGCCTCGTCGCGCAGCAGCAGAGCCGTCTCGGCGATCGTTCGCTCGGCGTCGGCGGCCACCGCCTGCAGAGCCGGCAGCAGGTCATGGCGCACGCGCGAGCGCGCGAAGCGGCGGTCCTCGTTCGACGCGTCCTCGCGCCACTCCAGGCCCCGGCTGCGACACCAGGCCCGGGTGTCCTCCCGCGTGGCGTGCAGCAGGGGGCGCACCAGCCGCCCGCGAACCGGCTCCATGCCCAGCAGCGCGCGCCGGCCCGGCGAGGCGGCCAGGCGGTAGAGCACGGTCTCCGCCTGGTCGGATGCGGTATGAGCCGCCGCGTAGTCGCCCCTCGCGAGGCTCTCCGCGAGGCGGTACCGGGCGTCGCGCGCATGGGCCTGCACATTGCCGTCCTCCGGCAGCAGCGCGCGCTCCACCAGCAGCTCGACGCCGAGCGAGGTGCACAGCGCCCGGCAGTGGGCCTCGTCGGCGTCCGCCTCGCCGCGCAGGCCGTAGTTCACGTGGAGAGCCGAGACGCGCGCCCCGAGCTCGATCGCCACGTCGAGCAGACACACGGAATCGGCTCCACCCGACAGCAGCACCAGCAGCGGCTCGGCCTCGCGTACCAGGCCGCTGGCCTGCGCCACCTCCAGCGCCCGGCCCCCGGTCACCGCCCGCCCGGCGTCTGGGCCCGGCAGAGCTGGACCGTCTCGTCGAACCCCTTGAGCTTGACCTGGCCGACTCCCTGGAAAGTGAGGTGCTCCGACTCGGCGACCCGCTCCACCACGGCATCGCTGACCAGGACCTCGCCACCCCGAGCGCGCGCCACGATCCGCGAGGCCAGGTTGACCTCCCGCCCGAAGTAGTCGCCGTCGCGATAGAGCGTCGCCCCCCAGTGGATGCCGATGCGCGGCTCGGGCCGCTCGGTGAACAGCAGCTGATAGCCCACCGCCCAGTCGGTGAGGGCCTGAACGTCCTGCCCGACGATCATCACCTCGTCGCCGATGGTCTTGATCACCCGCGCGTCGTCGGGCAGGGTGTCCGTGACCGACTCCACGAAGCGCTCCACCAGCGACACCGCCTCCTCCTCCCCCTCCTCCTCCGTGTAGCGCGTGTAGCCGGCCAGGTCGCAGAAGGCGATGGCCACGCGCACCCGCCCGAGGTCGGTGTCCGGATCCATCTCGATCTCCATGTGGCCGACCACGTCCTGCTCGATGTAGTGCTGGAGAAAGCGCTGATGCACGAAGTCCATGAGCGGCGAGGCCAGCGGAAGCAGGTCGCGCGCCAGGTGCTCCATCTCCTCCGCCATCTGCAGGCCGGGCAGTCCCTCCCTGATGAGGGGCTCGTGCACGTACATGTGAAACAGGCGCACCTCGGCGTCGGCGATGCGCGCCAGCGCCTGGCCGTACACACGCCCCAACTGCAGGAAAGCCACGAGGGGGAACCCCGACGCGAGCACCGAGGCCGCGTACTGCAGCGCCTGGATGTCGTCGTCGGTGAGGCTGTCGAGGCCCTGCGTCGGAAGACCGAGACTGGTCCAGAAGCGCTCGATCAGCGCGGGCTCGAGGCCCGTGGCCTCGGCGGCGTCCTCGAGGGTACGGGTGCCGTGGCTCTCGGGGAACATGTCCTCGACGAAGCCGTAGGCCAGGCGCCCCTCCTTGGTCGCCTCGCGGATCTCGTCCAGCTTGTGGCCGCGTTCGCGGAGCCGGGCCACGACCCGGGCGTGTGCCGCCGCGGCCGCGGTCCAGTCCTCACCCTTGGTGCCCTTGAGGTTCGGGATCACCCCGCTCGAGGCCCAGCGCCTGAGCGTGGAAGGGGACACCCCTGCCGCCTCGGCAGCCTGCGTGAGGGTGAGCGTCTCCTCGTTCACCGGGCCGGACGCTACAACGGCGGAGCCTTTACATCGACTCCGCCGTCGTGCGCGGGCAAAGCGGCCCGCCTCGTGGGCCGGCGACGCGCATCGGCGCCTGTCCGGTCCCAAGCTTCTCCCGAGCAAGTGTCCTCCCCGGGCGAGCGCGGGTCAAGCCCCCGGGGATAGACTCGCCGCCCACTGAGGATCGAAGGAGGAGAGGGCGTCTTGAACTACTTCGTCACCGGGGCCACCGGCTTCATCGGCAGGCACCTCGTCGAGGAGCTGCTGAAGCGCGAGGGGACCGTCCACGTCCTCGTCCGCGAGGGCTCGCGCGGCAAGGTCGACGCCCTCATCCAGCGACTCGGGGCGGAAGACGGTCGCATCGTTCCTGTCCCCGGAGACCTCTCCAAGCCGGGCCTCGGCGTCGAGGGCTTCAGCGAGAAGATCGACCACCTCTTCCACCTCGCGGCGGTCTACGACATCCAGGCCGACGAGGAGTCCTCGGTACGGGCCAACGTGGACGGCACTAGGCACGTGGTCGAGTTCGCCAACTCCCACGATGTCGGGCGCTTCCACCACACCAGCTCGATCGCGGTCGCGGGCTCCTACAAGGGCGTGTTCCAGGAGGACATGTTCGACGAGGACCAGAAGCTGCCTCACCACTACCACCGCACGAAGTACGAGTCGGAGCAGATCGTGCGCGAAGGCGTGAACGCCAAGACGCTGGTGTTCCGTCCCGGGATCGTGCTGGGGCACTCGGTGACCGGCGAGATGGACAAGGTCGACGGCCCGTACTACTTCTTCAAGCTGCTCCAGAAGCTGCGGAGCGCCCTGCCCGAGTGGTTCCCGGTGGCGGGCCCCGAGGGCGGCAACACCACGATGGTGCCGGTGGACTTCGTGGCCCGGGCGATGGACCATATCGCCCACCTACCCGACGAGGACCTGCCCGGCGACACCTTCCAGCTCGTGGACCCCGAGCCGATGTCGATCGGTCAGGCGCTCAACGCGTTCGCCAAGGCCGCCCACGCGCCGCAGTTCGCGATCCGCATCGACCAGAACCTGATGAACGTCGTGCCCAAGGGCGTTCGAGCGGGGCTGAATGCCGTGCCGACCGTCAAGAAGATCCGCAACCAGCTCTACCACGATCTGGGCATTCCGCCCGAGGCGATGGAGGTGCGCGACTTCCGCTGCACCTTCGACGCGCGCGACACCCAGCGAGCGCTCTCGGGCACGGGCATCGCCGTGCCCCCGCTGAACACCTACGCCCCCGCGCTGTGGGACTACTGGGAGCGCAACATGGACCCGGACCTGTTCCGGGACCGCTCGCTGAAGACCGCCATCAAGGGCAAGAAGGTGCTGATCACCGGGGCGTCGAGCGGCATCGGCGAGGCCGCGGCAATCAAGATCGGCGAGGCCGGCGGCGAGGTGCTGCTCGTCTCCCGTACCAAGGAGAAGCTCGACGACGTGGCCAAGCGGGTGGAGGAGGCCGGCGGCAAGGCCCACGTGCACCCCGCCGACCTCTCGAGCCTGGACGACATCGAGCGGCTGGCCGAGGAGGTGCTGGCCGTGCACGGCGGGGTCGACGTGCTGATCAACAACGCCGGGCGCTCGATCCGACGGGCCGTCGCTCGCTCGTACGACCGCTTCCACGACTACGAGCGCACGATGCAGCTGAACTACTTCGGAGCGCTCAAGCTGATCCTGGCTCTGCTGCCGGGCATGCGCGAGCGCAAGTCGGGCCACATCATCAACGTGTCGTCGATCGGGGTGCAGACCAATACGCCGCGCTTCTCGGCGTACGTGGCCTCCAAGTCCGCACTCGACGCGTTCTCGCGCTGCGTGGCCCCGGAGTGCGTGGCCGACAACGTGAAGTTCACGACGATCTACATGCCGCTTGTGCGCACCCCGATGATCGCGCCCACCGACATGTACAAGGCGTTCCCCACCCTCACCCCGGACGAGGCGGCGCAGATGCTCTGCGACGCCATGATCGACAAGCCCAAGCGCAAGGCCTCGCGCCTCGGCACCTTCGGTGAGGTGCTCTATGCGATCTCTCCGAAGACCGTGGACATCGTGCTCAACCAGGCCTACAACCTGTTCCCCGACTCCAAGTCGGCGAAGGGCAAGAAGAAGGAGCTCGCGGCGGCCGCGGACGACTCGCCGCCCGCCGGCGACGAGGAGATGTCCACCGAGGCGGTGGCCATGGCCTACCTCCTACGCGGCATTCACTTCTGAGCGGAACGAGATGCGGTGCTCGCCGGAACGACGTTCCGGCTGCGCTCCTCTCTAAGCCGTCGCCTGCGAAGACCGCAGCCTCTCCGGCGTGTCGTCGGTGAAGCCCGCGAAGAAGCCGCCCACCACCTCCATCAGCTGGTCCATCGACTCGGCCGCGTAGAGCACCGGCTGGTAGTGCGTGATGTCGTACTCGATCGTGCCCATCTCGAGCAGGTCGAGCGGGCGGATCTCCATCCGGCGGAACTCCTCCATCTCGCCGTAGCTGGAGAGGATCCCCGCGCCGTAGGCGCGCAGCTCGCCGTCCTCGTACAGGACGCCGAACTCGATCGTGAACCAGAAGACGTCGGCCAGGAACTTCAGGCCCGCGTCGGTCTCACAGCGGCGGGCCGCCTGGCCGGCGAGCAGGTTCAGCTGGGCGAAGTCCGGTGACGCGAGTAGGTTTCCGTGGCCGATCACCTCGTGGATCAGGTCCGGCTCAGGGGTGTAGAGCGGCGCCGCCGGATGGCGGATGTACTGGGTCGAATGGAAGTGACGGTCGGCCAGAGAGCCGAGGAACTCGTCGAGCGGAACCAGCCCCGCAGCGGGGAGATAGCGAAAGCCCGTGAGCGGCTCGAGCCGATCGCCGACCTCCTCGAGCTGCGGGATGCGGTCGCGCGGCAGATCCAGTGCGGCGACCGCCTCGCAGTAGGCGCGGCAGGCGCCGTGCTCGTGCTTGGGCGCGAGCTCGCGGCACACGGTGCGCCACACCT
The DNA here is from genome assembly GCA_963825475.1 of uncultured Thermoleophilaceae bacterium. Taxonomy (GTDB): domain Bacteria; phylum Actinomycetota; class Thermoleophilia; order Solirubrobacterales; family Thermoleophilaceae; genus JAAYBF01. Next base: position 266,607 of record CAWGTC010000002.1, read on the forward strand.
CCTGCTCGTCCTCGCCGTACTCGATCGCGGGCGCCGGCCGTCCGGGCTGCCAGCGCAGGGCGGCCTCCGCGATCTCGCCACGCCGCGCGCGGTAGGAGGGATCGTTGGCCCCGGGGTGATCGGCGCCGAGATGGACCACCACCCCGTCCTCGGACTCGGTGACGGGCGAGTAGAGCTGCGCCTCCTCGAACATCAGGCTTCGACCGGCGCCCTATCGGGGTTCCAGGAAAGCGCGTACTCGGGCCGGTCATTGTCGCGCCACAGCGTGGTCAGCGAGAGCGGCCGGAACGTGTCCCACATCACCGCCAGCTCGTCGGTGCGCGTGGCGCCGAGTGCCTTCTCCACCGCGCCCGGCTGAGGGCCGTGTGGCAGGCCCGACGGGTGAAGCGTGACCGCACCCACCTCGACGCCCTTGCGCGCGGCATAGTCGCCCTCCGCATAGAACATCACCTCTTCGGACTGGATGTTCGAGTGGTGGTAGGGCAGCGGGACCGCCTCGGGATCCCAGTCGAGCATCCGCGGAGCGAAGGTGCAGATCACGAAGTTCTGGCCCTGGAAGGTCTGGTGGGCCGGGGGCGGCAGATGGAAGCGCCCGGCGCGGGGCTCGAAGTCATCGGCGTTGAAGGTGTAGGGCCACACGTAGCCGTCCCAGCCGACCACGTCAAAGGGGTGGCGGTCGAGCACGTAGTGCTGGTGGCCGTCCCGCACCCTCACGGTGAGCTGGTACTCGCCCGCCTCGTCGAAGGTCTCGAGCTCGGCCGGCGGGTGGAAGTCACGGGCGGAGAACGGCGCGTGCTCGAGCAGCTGGCCGTAGCGGTTGCGGTAGCGGTTGGGGGTCTCGATCTCGCCCGGTGTGTGAAAGCAGAGCCAGTGCTGGTCGTCGCCCGAGAGCTCGAAGCTGTGGGTGGTCCCGCGCGGGATCACCACGTAGTCCTTCTCCCGGAACGGCACGCGGCCGAAGACCGTGCGCAGCACCCCGCCGCCGCGATGCACGTAGATCACCTCGTCGCCCTCGCCGTTGCGGTAGAAGCCGTCCAGCGCCTCGACGGGCTTGCAGACCGACACCTCCAGGTCGCCGTTGAACATCAGAAGGCGGCGCCCACCCACCGGGTCCCCGCCCGGGTCGATCGGACCGGTGTCGGCGAGGCGGTGAACGTACGCGTCCGGCACCCAGGCGTTGCGCTCGATCGGCCGGAACTCGCCGACGCTGCCGAGCCGGCACGGCGAGTTCAGATGCAGCAGGATCGTCTCGTTGCCCGAGAACCCCTCGTAGCCCATCACCTCTTCGGTCAGCAGCGGCGAGCCGGCACCGTTGCGGCGCACCTGGACGTGGCGCTTGGCCGGCACATCGCCGAGCCCGGCGTAACGCATCAGAGGTTGCCCCTCAGATCCTGCTCGCGCTCGATCGCCTCGAACAGTGCCTTGAAGTTCCCCTCCCCGAAGCCGCGCGCGCCGTGGCGCTCGATGATCTCGAAGAACAGGGTCGGACGGTCGCCGATCGGCTTGGTGAAGATCTGGAGCAGGTAGCCCTCGTCGTCGGAGTCCACCAGGATCCCGAGGCGGCGCAGGTCGGCGAGGTCCTGCTCGATCTCGCCGATGCGCCCGGGCACCTCGTCGTAGTAGCCGTCGGGGATGGCCAGGAAGTCGACGCCGCGGGCCCGCAGCTCGCCCACCGTGCGCACGATGTCTGTGGTGGAAAGCGCAAGGTGCTGGACGCCCTCACCGCGGTAGAAGTCCAGGTACTCCTCGATCTGCGACTTGCGCTTGCCCTCCGCGGGCTCGTTGATCGGGAACTTCAGCCGGCCGCTGCCATCGGTCACGACCTTGGACATCAGCGCCGAGTACTCGGTCGAGATCGCCTTGTCGGAGAAGTGGATCAGCTCGGTCATACCGAAGACGCGCTCGTAGTAGCCAACCCACTCCTCCATGTGGCCGAGCCCGACGTTGCCCACCACGTGGTCGATGCCGGCGAAGAACCCGGCGTGGCCATCGCGGTCGCCGCGTGCATCGAAGCCGGGGAGGAACGGGCCGTCGTAGCTGCCACGCTCGACGAACAGGTGCCGCGTGTCGCCGTAGGTGGCGACGGAGGAGAGCTGTACGGACCCGTGCTCGTCCTCGATCCGGCGCGGGGTCTCGAGGCCGCGAGCGCCGTGCGCCACCGCCTGCTCATAGGCACGGCCGGCATCCGGAACGCTGAGGGCGATCGTGCGTACCCCGTCGCCGTGACGGCTGTGGTGCTCGGCGATCTCGTCGTCGCCGCTGAGGGTGCCCGTGACCACGAGACGAATGCGCCCCTGCTCGAGCACGTGCGATACGCGGTCGCGCCGGCCTGTCTCGAGCCCCGCGTAGGCCGTCTCGGCGAAGCCGTACGCGCGCGTTAGGAAGAAGGCCGCCTGGGCAGCGTTCCCCACGAACAGCTCGAGATGGTCTATCCCGTGGACCGGCATGCGGTCCGCGTCGGTGACTTCGATCGGTCGTGGGGTCAGCTGCTCAGTAGGCATAGCGTAATGTTTCTACTGTTCACAGCGTGTTTCAATACGTGTTCGTTGCACGAGGGGTACGATTTAGCTTCCATGGACCAGATTGACCGCAAGATCGTTGCGCTGCTCCGAGACGACGCGCGCCGGTCGTTCAAGGACATCGGCCGCCACGTGCATCTGTCCGCGCCGGCAGTCAAGCGTCGCGTCGACCGCCTCGAGGGCGACGGCGTGATCCGCGGATACACCGCGGTGATCGACGCGCCGGCGTTCGGCTGGCACAGCGAGGCGTTCGTCGACCTGTTCTGCGACGGGCGCATGCCCGGGGCTGTGATCAAGCGCGCGGTGCAGGGCGAGCCGGGCGTGGTCTCGGCGCACACCGTGGCCGGGGAGGCCAGCGCGATGCTGCACGTGATGGCCGAGGACACCCACGACCTCGAGCGCACGCTCGAGCGGATCCGCGGCGTCGAAGGCGTGGACCGCACGGTGACCGAGGTCGTGCTCTCGACCCTGCTCCAGCGCTGATGCGGCGGCCGTTCCCCGGGGACGCCCTGCCGCCACCCTCGATCCGGGACTTCTTCGCCTTCGAGGAGCACGTGCGCAACGCGCGCGCCAACCGGGGGCTCGAGGTGCCCGAGGCCTGGTACGAAGCGCCGGTCTTCTACTTCTCCAATCCCGCGGCCGTCTACCGCGACGGGGATCACGTGCCGGGCCCGGACGACAGCCAGATGCTCGACTACGAGCTGGAGCTGGCCGCGGTGATCGGTGCCGACGGCGCCATCGAGGGCTTCACGATCATGAACGACTGGTCGGCCCGCGACCTCCAGGCCAGGGAGATGTCGGTCGGCCTCGGGCCCGCGAAGGGCAAGGACTTCGCCACCTCGCTCGGGCCCGAGCTGGTCTCGCCCGACGAGCTGCCGCCGGATCTGGACCTGCGCGCGACCGCGCGCGTCAACGGCGAGCTCCGAACCGAGTCACGCACGGGGGGAATGCACTTCTCGTGGGACGAGCTGCTGGCCACGGCGGCGCGGAACACGCCGGGCCTGCGCCCGGGCGACGTGATCGGGTCGGGAACCGTCGGCCGTGGGTGCATCCTCGAGCACGGCGACGGCCGCTGGCTCGAGCCGGGCGACGAGGTGGAGCTGGAGATCGAGGGCATCGGCGTCCTGCGCAACCGTGTAGCCGGCGGCGCCGAGTAGGCCGCTCCATGTTCGGTGTCGATGACCGCGACCGCGTACTGGACCTTTCGCGCACTCTCCAGCGCCATCGCCGGGCTGCAGCGGGAATCCGCTGAGGTTCAGGACCTGGCCGCGATGGTCGAACCTCAGGTGCGCGAGCTTGCGGCGGCCTAGAGGAACGCCGGGCCGCGCTTCACCACGTTCTCCAGGACCTTGCGCTGGATGGTCTCGCGCACGCGCTCGGACAGCTCGAGCACGAGGGTGCGGTCCTCGGCGGCGTCGGGGCCGAACGACGCGGTCTCGATCGGATCGCAGAACTCGATCCGCCACTTCGACGGCAGGGGCACTGCGCCGAGCGGACCGAGCCACGGGAACGTCGGGGTGAGCGGGAAGAAAGGCGCGCCCATGGCCCGCGCGAGCAGCGGGGCCTCGCCGAGCTTGGGGTAGATCTCTTCGCTGCCCACCACGGCCACCGGCACGATCGGGGCGCCGGTGCGAAGGGCAATTTCGACGAATCCGCCCCTGCCGAAGCGCTGGAGGCGGTATCGCTCCGCGTAGGGCTTGCCGGTGCCCTTCACCCCCTCGGGGAACACCGCCACCAGCTGGTCGGACTCGAGCAGCCGGACAGCGTTGTGAGGCGAGGCGACAACGCCGCCCATCCGCCGGATCGCCACGGACACGTAGGGCAAGTCGAAGGCCCAGTTGAGCACGAGGAACCGCGGCTGACGCGGCAGGGGGTGCTCGCGCATGAGCCCGACCGACATCATCGTGGCGTCCCAGGGCATGATCCCCGCGTGGTTGGCGGCCAGGAGCGCACGACCGTGTGCCGGCACGTTCTGGACCCCACTCGTCTTGACCCGCCACCAGCGGTCGTACAGGAAGTCGAAGAACGGCTCGACGGCCGCGACGAACTCGGCGTCGAAGCCCCACTCGTCCTCCTGGTAATCCCCGTCGAGGCGGCGCATGGCCGCGCGTACCCGGTCGCGGGCTCCGCGCGGCAGCTCGGCCGCCGACCGCCCCACGGCCTCGGGCAGCTCCAGCCCGGCGTCGAGGCCGCCGCGGAGCCCGCGCAGGAACAGCGACGCGAGCGCGATGCCGTCTCCGGAGCCGGCCACGCTCAGATCCTCACACCGGAAAGGCTTGGCAGCGCGCGGCGGCGGCCGCTGCGGGTCACGTAGTCATGCACCGCCCCCGGGGTCTCGTAGCGCGGCGTGAACCCCACCTCCTCGGTCAGGCGCGTGGTGTCGACGGCCCGGCCGTAGCGCAGCAGGCGCCGGAAGTCCTCCGACAGCTCAGGCAGTCCCACCCGGCGCATGGCGTCCGCCACCGTGGCGAACAGCGGGCCGGCGACCGGCATCGACGGGCGGCCTGCGGTGCGGATCATCCGCGTGAGTCCGATGCTGCCGGGCCCGGCCACGTTCACCGCTCCGCGGACCGGACGGCGGATCGCGGCGACCAGGGCGTCGAGTGCATCGTCCTCGTGCACGAACTGCATGCGTGGGTCGAAGCCGAGATAGGTGGGCACCAGCGGAGCGGACAGATAACGGGTCACCTGGGTGTCGAGCGCGGGCCCGATCGCGGGCTGGTAGCGCAGCATCGTGCACACCGTGTCGGGATGCCGGCGGGCGTAGGTCTCGAAGTAGTTCTCGATCTCCCCCACGTCGCGCTGGAAGCGGCTGCGCAGCGGGTACAGGCGAGCCATCTCCTCGCGGAAGAATTGCGGGGCATGGGGCTCGGAGCCGTAGATTCCCGCCGAGCCGCGGATGACGATCGAGTCGATGCTCGAGGAGGACTCGCAGGCGGTGAGCAGCTGGAGCGAGCCGATCACGTTGATGTCGTGCATCGAGCGGCTCGACATCCCCGGGCCCGGGCGGCGGACGATCTGGTTGTGCACCACGGTGTCCACCTCGGCCCTCGGGATGAGGGTGGCAATCACCGGATCCCGGATGTCGGCCTCTATGAAGTCGACGCCCGCCAGCGGCTCCCGCGGCCGCTGCGTGTCCAGACCAGCCACGTACTCGAAGCCGGGATCCGCCTCCAGCCGGCGAGCCAGGGCCGAGCCCAGGAGGCTCCCCACGCCGGTGATGAGGACGCGGCGGCCCCGCATTCCTACTTGGACTGAGACTTCTTGGGCGAGGCCTTCTTCGCCCGCGACTTCGGCTTCGGCTTCGGCTTCGGCTTGGGGGGAAGGCGTGCCTCGATCGCGTCCAGCCGCTTGGAGATCTGGCGCAGCTCGGCTCGGAGGGCCTTCATCTCGTCCTGCGTGGCGGGCAGGCGCTCGCCCACGGCCGCGCGGACGCTGCGACGCCCGGTGCGCAGGCCCTTCTCGGCGTTCTTGACGAGGTCGTCGACGGTGCCGCCGAGGTCATCGACCGCGTCCTGGGCCCGTACGCGGGTATCCGCGGTGGCCTGCACGGTGCGCTCGACCGCTTCGCGGAGGGCGTCGGGGATGTCTCGGCGCTCTGCCATCGGCGACGGAGTCTACGAGCAGCGGATCCCGCCGGGGCTAAGGTGCCGCGCTTGGCCGTTCGCGCCCCCATCCACATCCGCCCGACCGCCGAGCTGGCGGAGCGGGTGCTCCTGCCGGGCGATCCCCATCGCGCCCTCACCGTGGCCCAGGCCATACTCGACTCGCCGAAGATGTTCAACCACACCCGCGGACTGTGGGGCTACACCGGCACCGCGCCCGACGGCGGGTCCCTGACCGTGCAGGCCACCGGGATGGGCGGGCCGAGCGCGGCGATCGTCGCCGAGGAGCTGATCGGCCTGGGAGCCCGCGCCCTGATCCGGATCGGGACATGCGGCGCGCTGGGGCCCGGCTCGGAGCTGGGGGATCTCGTGGTGGCGCGTGAGGTGGTGTCGGCCGACGGCACGAGCAGTGCGCTCGGCGCCGAGGGGCGCGTGGGCGCTGACCGTGGGCTCACCGACGCGCTCGTGGCGGCCGGAGCCCGGGAGGTGGTCGCAGTGTCCACCGACGTCTTCTACGACCCCCGCGAAGGCGTGCAGCAACTATGGATGCGGCTGGGGGCAGAGGTCGTGGAGATGGAGGCGGCGGCTCTGCTCGCGGTGGCGCACCGCCGAGGGGTGGCCGCCGCCGTGCTTCTGGCCGTCACCGACCTGCTGGAGGCAGGCCGCCGGAGGATCGACCCGGAGAGCCTCGAAGCTGCCGGGGTGCGGCTTGGAGAAACCGCGTACGAGGCTCTGGCCGGGTTCTGAGGACCCGGGCTCTAGGACGCAGCGTCCGTCACGGTCAGGCGCTCCTGCGCCCGCGGCACCGGATCGCCGACGGGGGCCACGGCGTCGCGCAGCGCGGCGATGTCGCGGGCGATCTCGTCAAGGCGGGCCTCCAGGCCGGAGGTGTCGCCTCGCTCCTCCGCGGCCGCTTCAGCCGCTGCCGCGGCGGAGCCGGCCCGTTCCTCGAGCCGGTCGAGGGAATCCTCGATCCCCTCCAGGCGCTGCGACACCGACCGCAGCCGGCGAGTCAGCCGCTCGATATCTGCCGCGGAGGGCAGATTGAGCGCTCCCATGGCGGCGTCCTGGGCCTGCACCGCCTTCTCCCGGGCCTCGAACGCGCCAGTGATGGCTCGGTTGACGACGGGGTTGGAGATCAGCTCCTCCGCCAAGCGGCCGAGCGCCTCCTCACCCTGACGCGAGATGCGGTCAACCAAGCGGTCGTCGGCGGAGTCCGTCATGCGGCGGGAGCGTACAGCACGACCGGCTGAACGCCGGCCGTTTTGGCGAGCCTCCGCTATGACGCCAAGGTCTCACCCTCCACTTGACGCTTACTGTGGTCAAACGGGTCCACAAGGGCCCTCGGCAGCGGTGTGGAAGGGCGGCTCAGGCCTACCCTCGGCCCTCGCGCGCGCGTGCACGGAGCGCGCGGGATTCCTTGTCGGCCGCGCCACACCGTTTGTCGGCCGCGCCACGCCGAGCGGCGCTCCGGCGCCCCGAACCCGCTACGGTTGTGCCCGGTTCCCGCTTGCGCAGCGGAAAACCACCGGGTAGCTTACGCGCGGCGGCTTGCGCTTCTGATAGCTTGCCGCCACTGATCGGTGTCCCATAACGGGGCTCTTCGGGGAGGAGACACGAACAGCGGAATGAGGAAGCGGCTTCTTTATCTCCTGCTCTGCGCGGGGCTTGCCGCTGCGGCCGCCCTCACCGCCCTCACGCTGCCCGCCGCAGCCGAGCCGCAGACCGTCACCGTTCGCCTCCTCACGGGCGAGGTCGTGACCATCACCGTCGACGTTCCGCCCGGCACGCCACTCGACGACATCGAGCTCCCGGGCGAGATCGTGCCACCCGGGACTCCGAGCGAGCCGCCGGCTCCCGCCCCTGAGCCCCAGCCGACCGACGACCCGGCGCCCGCGCCGGGCAGCGGCACCGAGCAGCCCGAGGCGGTGAGAAGAAGCCCCTCCCCAAGCGTGACCGGCCCGACAAGAAGGCCAAGACCCGCACCGAGGTTGACCCTCAGGCTCCAGTAGAGCCTGAGGAGGTGGTGAAGCCGAAGCGGCGCTCGAAGAAGACGCCGCTGCGTGAGCCGGACGGTTCGCCGGCGCCGTCGAACCCGGGCTTCGTGGATGCGCTTCCAGGTCCGTCGTTCGCCACTGGGGTGCCGAACTTCGTGATCCGCAAGTTCCGGGTGCCGATCTTCCTGCTGCCGATCTACCAGGCCGCAGGGATCGAGTACGGAGTGCGCTGGGAGGTGCTGGCGGCGATCAACGAGATCGAGACCGACTACGGCCGCAACCTCAACGTGTCCAGCGCCGGGGCCCTGGGGTGGATGCAGTTCATCCCCTCCTCCTGGCAGGCCTACGGAGTGGATGCGAACAAGGACGGCAAGAAGGACCCCTACAACCCGGTCGACGCGATCTTTGCCGCCGCCCGCTACCTGAAAGCGGCCAACTACGAAAACGATGTGCGCGGCGCGATCTTCGCCTACAACCATGCCGACTGGTACGTCGACTCGGTGCTGCTGCGCGCCCGCCTGATCGCCGGCGTCCCGGCCGATCTCGTCGGCTCCCTGACAGGGCTCACAGAGGGCCGCTTCCCGGTCGCCGCCAGGGCGCGCTATGCCGACGACCTCCAGGAGGCCGAGCAGCTCAAGCGCGTCGCCCAGGGCGAGAACGCCGCCAACCTGATCGAGTCCGACGACGGTCGCGCCTCGATCGAGATCTACTCCCAGAAGGGCGCCCCCGTCGTGGCCACCAACGACGGCCAGATCAAGAAGATCGGGCGCAACGACAAGCTCGGCCGCTACATCGAGCTTCAGGACGTGTACGGCAACACGTACACGTACACCGGCCTCGGCCAGACTGCCACGTACTACCCGGTGCCCAAGGCCGACGCCACCGATCCCGGCACCACCGCGAAGGCACTCAAGGCCAACGATCCTCAGCCGGCCACCCCCGCGTCGGCCGGAGCGCAGCCAGACCTCGACGACTCGAAGCGCACGACCAAGAAGGGCGGCGGAGAGTCCGAGGACGCGCCGGCGGCCTCCATCCCGGTCAAGGAGCGCCTCTTCGCCCACCCGGACATGCCGCAGGCCCGCGGCGCCGGCGGGCTTGAGCAGCAGCTCGACGCCAAGGCGAAGAGCAAGGGCGGCTTCGAGACCTACAAGAACTACTTCTCGCGTCCCTTCGGCGCCGACTCCAAGGACATCCGCCTGCGTCGCCTCAAGAAGGGCTCGCAGGTGATCGGCGGCACGGTGCTGGGCCGGGTCGGTCGCCCGGATCCGGCGAAGGCGGCGCACCTGGAGTTCGCGATCCGCCCGGCGGGCAAGGGCGCGCCCCAAATCGACCCGAAGCCGATCCTCGATGGCTGGAAGCTGTTGGAGGCGACTGCGATCTACCGGGCTTCGGGCCGCAACGTGCTCTACGGCGACGACGGCGACGGCTTCTCGATCGGCCAGATCCTGCTGCTGCCGAAGCCGCTGCTCGAGAAGCGGGTGCTCTCGGACGAGCGGATCGAGATCTATGACTGCGGCCGCGACGACATCCGGTCGGGTCAGATCGACCGGCGGGTGCTCGCGACGATGGCCTACCTCGCCGAATCCGGGTTGCGGCCCACGATCACGTCCCTGAAGTGCGGCCACGGGTTCTTCACCAGCTCGGGCAACGTGTCGCACCACTCCTCGGGCAACGCGATGGACGTCGCGATGATCAACGGGGTGCCGATCCTCGGCCACCAGGAGGCGGGCGGGATCACCGAGCAGTCGGTGCGCAGGCTGATGGCCCTGCAGGGCACCGTCGCCCCGGACCAGATCATCTCGCTGCTCGAGCTCGGCGGCGCCACGTTCGCGATGGGCGACCACGCCGATCACATCCACGTCGGCTTCTCCCCGATGTTCGGTGAGAACGGCAAGCTCGGCAAGCAGGCGCTGGCGGTGCTCAAGCCCGGTCAGTGGTCGGACCTGATCGACCAGCTGCGCAAGATCGACAACCCAGTCGTGCCCACCAGCCCGTCCAAGTACTCACTGCCCGCCGACAAACGCTCGTCGGACGCCCACAAGGGCGAGTAGCGCCACGGCGCACCGTCGCGCTTTTCTCCTTCGTCCAGTTCGAGTTCGGGTTCCTGCTCGGCCCGGGCGACGGCCGCTTCCTGATCCGGCCGGCGCCCGGCGAGGATCCCGAGCGGGTGCTCGTCCTGGCCACCCTCGGCGCGGCCGAGCGGCGGCGGTTCCGTGATCGGCGCGGGCGAACCGTCGAGGAGGGCACACCGGAGCCGGTGCCCACCACCCGGGCCACGCTGATCCGCGCTCAGCCCTTGGAGGGCGAGGATGCGGCCAGGGGCTGGCTCGCCGGGCTGCGCGGCGACGACGACCTCACTGAGGCCGAGTTGGCGGACGCCGTCCGCGTATTGGGCCGTGCGCTGCACGCCCATCGCGTGGCCCGCGCCGATCCCTACGCACGGGACGTGTCTCCGCGCCAGGCCCTGGTGGTGCGGATCGGCTTCGGCGACGGCGAGGCCGTGGCCGACGGCCGTTACGTCGAGGCATGGGAGCTGCCGGCGGAAGGGCGGCGCACGCGCCGCTCGATGGAGGCGCCGGAGGAGCGCTTTGCTGCGCTGCTCGGGGCGCGGGAGCGAGTCCTGGCCTGTGAGGAGCTGGTGCTGCGAGCCCGAGCCGACCTCGACGCCGAGCGGCTGCGCCAGGCCGCGCTGCAGGCTCGCGTGGCCCTCGAGAGCGTGCTGGCCGAGCTGGAGAGCGAGATCCCGGCCGACCGGCGATCGGCGCTCGAAGGAGACCGGGCGGTCGTGGGCGATGCCGCCAACGCCGCGCTGCGCGGTGAGCTGGACGAGGAGCTCGGCGACGCTCTCGCCGAGGCGATCGGGCGCATGGAGGCCGTACTGAGATCTCGCCGCCTCTCCAGTTCGTCGTAGATCACGACATCTTCACGGGCCGTTGAGAAAGCGGTCCTAGCCTCCGGCTCCGACATCCCGTCGAGTGCGATGGGGCGAATTTAGGCCATCTGGCGATAGGAGCGAACGGTGTCCGAGAGCAGACTCCCCTACGTGAAGCAACCGGTGACAAGCCTTCCCCGCGGCACGGATCGCGATCAGCGGATGTCCCGGACGATTCAGGCCCGCCGCCGCCTCATCTCTCCCCGGGGCGGCGGACGGGCCTGGATCAACGGCCGGGAGGTGGGCGGCACCGATCCCCGCTTCGCCCATCTCTCGACAGGCTCAGACTGAGGTTGCCAGCAGCTAGGCGAGGGCGGCCAGCACGGCGTCGAGCTCCTCGACGACATCGCCGCTCAGCTTGAGGTCGGCATCGCCGTCGTAGGGCGTCTCGCCTTCGGTGACCAGCGCCAGGCGTCCGCCTGCCGCCCTGGTGATGCCGGGCAGCCCGGCCACGGGATGCACGATCAGCGACGAGCCGATGCAGATCATCAGGTCGGCCTCGCGCCGCCAGCTGCTGCGCCTCCGCCATCGCCCTTTCCGGCAGCATCTCGCCGAACAGCACCACGTCGGGCTTGAGCGGCGTGACGCAGCACACGCACTCGGGCGCCCCCTCCCCCGCCCCCAGCAGCTCGATTACCCGCTCTAGCTCGACCCGGCCGCCGCACAGCATGCAGCTGCTCCACTCGATCGTCCCGTGCATCTCCACCACGCGGCTGCTCCCCGCCATCCGGTGCAGCCGGTCGATGTTCTGGGTGATCACCGCGCGCACGAGGCCTCGGCGCTCGAGCTCGGCCACGGCCTCATGCGCCCGGTTGGGCCGCTTGTCGATCAGCGACGCGAAGCGTGACCCGTAGAAGCTCCAGAACCGGTCCGGATCGGCCCGCCAAGCATCGATATGAGCGACCTCCATCGGGTCCACATTCGCCCACAGCCCCGTCCCCGGCGAACGAAAATCCGGGATGCCGGAAGGCACGGAGATACCCGCCCCGGTGAGAACGACAGCGGACTTGCTGGCGGAGAGCAGGCCGGCCAGCTGAGCCGCATCGGTTGTTGTTCCCAGCGACAAGCGACTAGCGACTAGCGGCCTTTGAACCGCGCCTGCCGCTTACCGAGAAACGCCCCAATCCCCTCCTTGGCATCCTCGGACCCGAACACGGCGGCAAAGGCCTGCTTCTCCGCTTCGATGCCCCCGTCGAGATCGCCCGCGGCAGAAACCTGCTTGATCTGCCCCACCGCCAGCGGGGCCTTCTCGGACAGCTTGCGCGCCCAGGACAGCGCGGTGTCGAACAGCTCGTGGTCGGGCACCACCTGGTTCACCAGACCCACCCTGAGCGCCTCGTAGGCGCCGATCGGATCGCCGACCAGGTTCATCTCGAGCGCCTTGGCCTCCCCCACGAGCCGCGGCAGCCGCTGCGTGCCACCGAAGCCGGGGATGATCCCCAGGTTGATCTCGGGCTGCCCGAAGCTGGCCGACTCCGCCGCCAGGCGGAAGTCGCAGGCCATGGACAGCTCGCAGCCGCCGCCGAAGGCCAGCGAGTTGACCGCCGCGATGGTCACCGTCGACGACTTCTCCATCGCGCGCATGAAGCCGTGACCGGCGTCGATCAGCTCCCGGCCGTCGGTCTCGGGATCCATCTTCGTGAACGCCTTGATGTCCGCCCCCGCCGAGAACGTGAAGATGTTCGAGCTGGCGAACACCACCGCGCGGAGCTTGCCCTCGATCTCGTTCCACAGCTCGGTGAGCTCGGAGATCACCTGCGGGGACAGCGGGTTGGCCGGAGGCCGGTTGAGCCAGATGATCCCCACGTCGCCGCGGGTCTCCAGCGCGATCGTCTCTCGCGACTGGCCCTCGTCGGGCTGGGGGTAGCAGAAGAAGCCCTGGCCGCTCTTCTTGCCGAGCCGCCCCTGAGCCACCAGGCGCCTCAGCACGAGCGGCGCCTCGAAGCCGTCACCCCACTCGGCCTGAGCCCGCTCGAGCGCCTCGAGCACGCTGTCGAGGCCCTGCTCGTCGGCCCGGGAGAAGGGCCCGGGAAGGATGCCTGCGCCCATCATCATGCCGATCTCGATGTCCTTGGCCGAGGCCTCGCCCTCCTCGAGCACGAGGCACGACTCGACGATCGCCTTGAGCGAGAAGCGCTCTACGACTCATACCCGGCGGCGGCCGGGGGGGTGCCGGGGAGGATTCCCCTCCTGGGTCATTCTCAGGAGTGCTCATAAAAGCCCTTTCCGGTCTTCTGCCCGAGGTTGCCGGCCGCGACCAGCTCCTTCATGGCGGGCGACACGAAGAACCGGTCGCCGTAGCTGTCGTTGAGGTGCTCGGCCACGTGGAGAACGGTGTCGAGCCCGAGCAGGTCGGTGAGGAAGAACGGGCCCATCGGGGCCGCCTTGCTCTCCTGGATCACCTTGTCGACCTCCTTCACGTCGAGGCCCTCCTCATGGGTCACCTTCCAGATCTCGGACACGGCCGAGTTGAGGATCCGGTTGACCACGAATCCCGGGCCCTCGCCGCAGCGGATGGCGGTCTTTTTGATCTGCTGGGCGAAGTTGGTCGTGGCCTGGAGGGTCTCCTCCGAGGTCTCGTCGCCCTCGATCACCTCGATCAAGCGCATCATCGAGGCGGGGTAGAAGAAGTGGAAGCCGACCACGTTCTCGGGGCGCGTGGTGGCGTCGGCCATCTCGGTGATCGACAGTGAGGAGGTGTTGGAGGCGAGGATCGCGTGGCCGGGGGTCACGGAGTCGAGCTCCTCGAACACCGCCTGCTTGATCTGCATCCGCTCGGGCACCGCCTCGACCACGAAGTCCACGTCGCCGAAGCCGTCGTAGTCGGTGGCGCCGACGATGCGCCGGGTCAGCTCCTCGAGCTGGCGGTCGGCGTCCTCCTGGGAGATCTTCTCCTTCTTGACCAGGCCGCCAAGCTGAGCCTTGCGTCACGTCCCGGGCCTTCTCGAGCCCGGTGTCCACGAACTTCTGGTCGATGTCCTTGAGCACCACGTCGACGCCCGAGGCGGCGATCACCTGCGCGATCTCACCGCCCATCGTGCCGGCGCCGACCACGGCGGCCTTGAATACGTACATCCGTCCTCCAAACCTGGGGGAAAGCGGTGCGGGAGGCTACCGGAGGGGGGCCGTTCCTTCGCGGAGCCCCGCATCGTCGTCCGCCTCTACGGCGTAGCGCCGCAGCGTGCGCACCAGCGAGTCGCGCAGGGCGCGGCGGATGAAGAGCCAGTCGGTCAGCCCTCTGAGCGGGTTCTCCGACGTGAGCTCGTACTCCAGCGAGACCTCGACGCGCGAGCCGTTCTCCGCCGGCTGGGCGCGGAAGGTCTGGGTGCCGAACAGGCGTTCCTCGACGATCCTGGTCGCAAAGGAGTGCACGGTGTTCCCGGTCACCTTCTCGGTCACCTTGCCTCGCCCCCCCGGCCCGCTCTCCCACACCACCTTGGCGCCCACCTCCGGCCAGTCGGGCGTCGAGGAGGCCACACGGGCGAGGCCTTCGACGAAGCTGGGCCAGCGGCGAAGGTCCCCCCACAACGCAACGGCGGCGTCGGGGTCGAGGGGCACCTCCTCGATGGCGCGAGCCACTCGGGCCATCAGCCGTAGACCTCGCGCACGATTTCGTCGATCGAATGGCCCACCGAGTCGAGGAAGGGCCGCACGTCCTCGACCAGGCCGGCGTACTCCGCCCGGCCCTTGCCGGTCAGCGAGTAGAAGCGGCGTGTGCGGCGTTCCGGGTGCTCCCACTGACCCTCGATCAGCCCATCCTCCTCGAGGCGGCGCAGCAGCGGGTACATCGTATTGGGGTTCACCGAGAGCACGCCCTCGGTCATCCCGGCTATGCGCTCCATCAGCTGGTTGCCGTAGGACGGCCCCTGGTCGATCAGGTGCAGCACCAGGAGGGGAAGCACCCGGCGCCGGCGCAGCTCGCCGCTGAAGGGGTCCTGGGCGCGGCCGCGGCTGGAAGCGGGAGCGGGCGGGGGCTTGATGCCGCCCGCCTTGACCACCGCCTCGCGCGCGGCCTGGCGGCTGCGGTCTCCCTTGGAGGCCGTCGATCGAGCCATGCCCTGATCCTGACAGGGGTATCGGCCCAGAAACGCCAGAGGCCGCCCTTGGACGGCCTCTCGCGGCGATTTCGGCGTGGGCGGGACTACGCAGCGGCGGTTGCGGGCTCCTCCACGCGGCGGGGCATCAGCACCTCGCGGGCGATCACGAGGCGCTGGATCTGCGATGTGCCTTCGTAGAGCTGCATGATCTTCGCGTCGCGCATCAGCTTCTCGACCGGGTACTCCTTGATGAAGCCGTACCCGCCGTAGACCTGCACGGCGTCGACGGCGATCTCCATCGCGGAGTCCGCGGCGAAGCGCTTTGCGTGAGAGGAGACGAGCGTGTTGCGCTGGCCCTGGTCCAGCAGCACGCCCGACTTCCAGACGAGCAGGCGGCCGGCCTCGATCTTCGTCGCCATGTCGGCGATCATGAACTGGATCGCCTGGTGCATCGCGATCGGGACGCCGAACTGCACGCGCTCCTTGGAGTAGTCCGAGGCGAACTCGAACGCCGCGCGGGCGATGCCCACAGCCATGGCCGACACGCCCGGGCGGGTGCGGTCCAGGGTCATCATGGCGAGCTTGAAGCCCTTGTTCTCCTCGCCGAGGAGGTTCTCCTCGGGGATCTCGACGTCGTTGAAGGAGATCGTGGCGGTGTTGGAGGCACGCTGGCCGAGCTTGTCCTCCTTCTTGTCCACGGTCACGCCGTCGAGGTCGCGGTCGACCACGAAGGCGGAGATGCCGCGGTGGCCGGCCTCCTTGTCGGTCTTCGCGTACACCGTGTAGTAGCTGGCGTGCGAGCCGTTGGTGATGAAGCACTTCGAGCCGTTGATGACGTACTTGTCACCCTTCCTCACGGCCGTGGTCTTCATGCCGGAGACGTCGGAGCCGGCGTCGGGCTCGGTGAGGCAGAAGGAGGCCAGCTTGGCCTCCTCGGTGAGCATGCCGAGGTACTTCTTCTTGGTCTCCTCGGAGCCTCCGAGCGAGATGGGTGCGGTGGCCAGGCCGTTGCACATCAGCGAGGTGCCGATGCCCGAACAGCCCCACCCCAGCTCCTCCTCGATGAGGCAGCCGGTGAGGTAGTCGAGGCCGGGTCCGCCGTACTCCTCGCCGATGTGGTTGTTCATGAGGCCCACTTCCCAGGCCTTGTCAACGATCTCCTGGGGCCAGGTGGAGTCCTTGTCGTACTCCCAGGCCACCGGCCGCATCTCCTTCGCGGCAAAGTCGTGCGCGAGCTCGCGAATGTCCTTCTGCTCGTCGGTAAGAGTGAAATCGACCACGTGCGCTCCTTCGGAGAGGCGCCGCGCGGCGCCCGATTGATTCGTCAGTCAATAATCGACGGACAAGGGTACCGGACCGGCCGATTCCCCGCGAATGGTCCCCTAGAAGGCGATTTTCACGGCGAAGTAGATGCCTCCGCAGATGGCTATGAGCGAGAACAGGGCCAGGCCGATCTGCTCGGGATACAGCAGCGGCCGGCTGGGCGCCATGGTGCGGCGGCGAAGGCGATCGAGCATCCCGTCAGACTCTAGGGCGGATGGACGACTTCGGCACTGTCCTGATCGGCGTGGTGCTCGTGGCCATCGTGGTCGCCTGCCTGAGCTACATCGGCAGCGGGGCCATCTACCGCGGGCTGGGGCGCACGGGGCTGTCCCTCGACGAGCCGGACCTCCAGCCGGCTCCGATGGCCGGGAGCCCGGCGGCGCACGCCGAGGCCCAGGAGGAGATCCGGCAGATGCTCGAGGCCAAGTCAGACCGGATGGAGGCCCGGGGCCAGGGGCCGCTCGACATCGACGCGGAGATGGCGGATCTCGCGATGGGCTCGGCCGCGGCGCCGGCCGACGCCGCGCTGCGCGACGAGGTGCGTCAGCTGGTGGTGGCGGGAAACGAGCGCCGCATGCGCCGCGGCGAGGAGCCGCTCGACGTGGAGGCCGAGATCGACCGTCAGCTGCGGGACCTCGGCGCCTGACAGAAAAAGCTGCGCGCCTATACCCGCATCGGGTATACCTGCCCCGTGGCCGACGATCGACGTTACGAGATCGAGGAGCTGCTGGTCCGACCCGGCACCTACTTCAACCCCCAGACCGAGGTTCTGGTGGTGGTCGACGACTCCAACTCCATGGACGCCGAGATCTTCAACCTGGAGGAGTTCGAGGGAGCCGACTGGGTGCTGGTGTCCGACGACCTGCCGGTGGACGAGGCCCAGCGCGACGAGCTGCTGGAGACCTTCCAGGCCACCTGGCACGGGGGAGATGGCCGCCAGACGCGGGCGATGGCCGATCCCGACACCAGTGACGACCCGGTCGAGCTGGAGCCCGATCTCGAGCCCGATGAGGAACGGCCGGCCGCGGCCACCGAAGAAGCCTAGGGCTCTCTGATCTAGTCTCTCCGCCGTGCGCCCCGTCTACGGCCTCGGCATCTTCATCCCGGTGGCCGTCGCGCTCGAGCTGGCGCACGCGTCGCCCGTGCTCATATTCCTGGCCGCCGCGCTCGGCGTGATTCCCACCGCCGCGGTGATGGGCGAGGCCACCGAGCACATCGCGGCCCAGACCGGGCCCGGCATCGGCGGCCTGCTCAACGTGACCTTCGGCAACGCACCGGAGCTGATCATCGCCTTCTTTGCGCTCAAGGAGGGCCTCCAGGAGGTCGTGAAGGCGTCCATCGTCGGGTCGATCATCGGCAACATCCTGCTCGTGCTAGGTGCCGCGATGCTGGTGGGCGGGCTAAAGCGCGACAAGCAGGAGTTCAACCGCACCGCTGCCAACGCGCAGTCGGTGATGCTGCTGCTGGCGCTGTGCGCGCTGATCCTGCCCGCCGTCTTCCAGCTGGTGCACGGCGGCGGCCTGCCGGCGGTCGGCGAGGAGCGGGTGGACTTCGGCTCGGACCTCGAGCAGCTCTCGTTCGCCGTGGCGATCGTGCTGATGGTCAGCTACGGAGCAGGTCTCCTGTTCTCGCTGAAGACCCACCGCGGGGTCTTCAACCCCTTCGAGGGCGAGGAGGACGAGCACGAGGGGGGATGGTCCATGAAGCGGTCCCTCATCTCCCTCGGAGTGGCGGCCGTGCTGGTGGGGCTGATGAGCGAGGTGCTGGTCGGATCGATCACGGAGGCCTCCGAGAAGATCGGCCTGTCGGAGTTCTTCGTGGGCGTGTTCGTGGTGGCGATAGTGGGCAACGCCGCGGAGCACTGGGTGGCGGTGCTCGTTGCGGCCAAGGACAAGATGGACCTGGCCGTGTCGATCGCCATCGGCTCGAGCGCCCAGATCGCGCTCTTCGTGGCCCCCTTGCTCGTCCTGCTGTCGTTCGTGATCGGGCCGAACCCGATGGCGCTGGTGTTCAACGGCTACGAGCTCGGCGGGCTGGTGTTCGCCGTGCTGATCGCCAACTTCGTGACCCAGGACGGCGAGTCCAACTGGTTCGAGGGCGTACAGCTGCTGTCGCTGTACGTGGTGCTCGGGCTGGTCTTCTATTTCGCCTAAGCCCGTGTCCGCAGACCTCGACCTGCGTTCGATGGCCGCGGCGCTGGCGCTGGTGGTGGGCGCTTCCGAGGAGGAGGTCCCGGTGCCCGGGGCCGGGTCCGACCCGGTGGTCGTGTGGCGGGAGTGGCTGGCGGTGCGCAACCTAGGGCTGGTTCCCGTCGCCGATCCCGCCGGCTTCACCTGGCCGGGCCACTTCCTGGCGGTGATCCGCGCCGGCGCGGCGCGGCGCGGCGTGGTGATGTTCGGGGTGCCGCCGGGCGTGGTGCACGACCCGGCCGGAGGCGAGGCCGAAACCAGTCAAAGGGGGGCACCGCCCCCCTTGGCAACGCCCCACGTGGAGCAGGCATGGGTCGTGGCCGCCCTCGACCGCTCCCTTCCCGGCCCCGAGCCCTACGGGAGCCCGCAGCTGACAGCCGGGCTCGTGGACGCCATCGCGGTGGCGCCCCGTGCGGAGGAGGCGCCCCACCTGGTGGAGCGCGCTCGGGCGATCCCGGGCCAGGGCCTCGAGGGCGACCGCTACGCCGCGGGAGAGGGCACCTTCTCGGGGGGCACCGGCGACGGGCGGGCGCTCACCCTGATCGAGGCCGAGGTGCTCGAGTCCCTGGAGCTGCCCGGCGGCCGGCGGCTCGGGGCCGTCGAAGCGCGGAGGAACGTCGTGACCCGCGGGGTGTCGCTGAACGCGCTCGTCGGCCGCCGGTTCCGCGTGGGCGACGTCGAGTGCGAGGGCCGGCGCCTCTGCGAGCCCTGCGCGCACCTTCAGCGCCTCACTCACCCCGGCGTGCTCCGCGGACTGGTGCACCGCGGCGGGCTGCGGGCCGACATCCTCAGCGCGGGCACGATCGAGGTCGGCGCAGCCGTGCGAGTGCTCGACTGAGGTCCCGCTCCGGTGCTCGCCGGAGAGCCATCCGTGCGGTGCTCGGCCGATCGGCGATCGGCCTGCGCTCCTCCGGCAGCGATCGGCCTGCGCTCCTCGACTACTCGAAGCGCGACGGCCGCCGTGACAACTCGTGGCGCTCGATCACCCGGTCGATCAACCCGTACTCGACGCCCTCCTGGGGATCGAAGAAGCGGTCGCGCTCCATGTCGTGCAGCTCCTCGACGGACTTGCCCGTGTGGCGCGAATAGATCTCCTCGGCGCGCCTGCGCAGCTCGAGCACCTCGCGGGCGTGGATCTCGATGCTGTCGAGCTAGGGCTTCGCGCTCTCGGCGGGCTGGGGCTCGGGCTCAGGCGCGGGCTCGGACTCTTCCGAGCCGCCGTCCTCCGGCGACAGGGTGCGCTTGGCGCGCTCCTCCTGCTTGAGGTCGGAGTCGGGGTCGCGGCTGTCGGCCACCAGCGACGCCGCTATGCCGATCGCGAAGAGCACCGCGATGATCGCCAGGCTGGCAACCGGGCCGATCTCGACCAGGTCCTCGATCAGCAGCTTGATGCCCACCACGCCGAGCACGACGGCGATCGTCTCGTCGAGGTAGCGGAACCGCGAGATCAGCCCCTCGACCAGGACGAACAGGGCCCGCAGTCCGAGGAGCGCGAACACGTTGCCCATCCAGATCAGGAACGGGTCGCGGGTGATGGCGAAGGCGGCGGGGATCGAATCGATCGCGAACGCGATGTCGGCGAATACGACGGCCACCAGGCACAGGAACAGCGGCGTCACGTAGCGCTTGCCGTCCTCGCGGGCGAACCAATGGCCCTCCCTGAAGTCGTCGGTGACCGAATAGAAGCGCCGCACCAGGCGGACCATCAGGTTCTTGTCGGGGTCCACGTTCTCGTCGACCCCCTTGAAGATCCGGTAGGCCAGCACGAGCAGCGCGGCACCCAGCAGGTAAACGACCACGTGGAACTGCTCGATCAGCGTGATCCCCGCCAGGATGAACAGGCCTCGCAGGGCCAGCGCGGCCACGATGCCCCAGAAGAGCAGGCGCGCCCGCCGTTGCATCGGCACGCCGAAGTACGCGAACAGAAGGAGGAACACGAACAGGTTGTCGAGCGACAGGGACCGTTCGATCAGGTACACCGTGGTGTAGAGGACCGCGTCCTCTGGGCCCTGGAAGGCCCACACGATCAGCGCCACCGCCAGGCTGACCACCAGCCAGCCGATGGACCAGATCGCCGCCTCGCGAAAATCGGGCTCTCGCCCGCGCGCGAAGAAGTGGAGGTCAAGCCACAGGAACACCAGGAGGGCGACGACCAGGCCCGCCCAGGGCGCTATTTCCTCCAGAGCCATGGGTCCTGCACGCTAACGGGCAAGCTCACCGTTGGCCGGGGAGCAGCATGTTGCACCGCCGTAGGGCGGCCGTGTCCTGCGGCGGCGCCTGGTCGAGGCACTCGGAGTAGAGGCCGCTCCTGCTCCGGATCGGGTGAGGTGGCGCCGCCGAGGCCCTGGCCCCCGAGGGCCCCGAATCCCCCGAGCTGCGTGCTCAGGTCCTTGATCGGCCGCGAGTCCGGCGGCGCCTCCACGGTCTGGTCGCCGTTCACGTCAGAGAGCTCGATCGAGATCCGCAGCGAGCCTCCCTCGATGCCGTTGAAGCGCTCGCGGTCCGCCTCGGGCACGGTGACCTCGAGCGTGGCGGAGACGCGCCGGATCACGTCGTCGTCCTTGCCGACATAGACGTCGAACACCGGGTCCTTGACGACCTCGTTGAGCCGATCCAGCTGCTGGTCGGTCAGCGCCAGCGGGGTGCCCGGCGTGACACCGCCGATCGCGTTGCCCGGAACGCTCGGCCAGCTTGTTGAGGTCGGCGAAGACGCTGCGCACGTCGAGCCTGGCGGACACGTGCTCGGTTGCGACCCCGGCCACCTCGTCCTCGCCCTGTGCCGTGCCCTCGACCACCCAGCTGCGCAGATCCACGCCGAGATCGGCAAGCGCACCCTTGCCGCCGTCGCCGCGCCGCCCGGCCAGCTCGCGATTGGCGCGGGCAACGTCCTCGGAGGGCTGCTCGTAGAACTCGCCACCGAACTTCAGGAACGCGCGATCGCCGGTGGACAGAAAGCCGGACTCCACCGCCTGCCCGGCCTCCTGGGATCCGAATCTGAGGTCGAGGTCGACCTTGGGCAGCGTGTCGCTCGGCGGCGATGTAGACGCCTGAGGCCTCGAGACGGACCGGGCGCTCCAGACCCCGCAGGCCCTTCACGTCCACCTGGGCGTCGACCTTCACATCCGCGCTCTTCACCGACTGGCGGAACGCCCGGTCGAGCAGCCCTTCCACGTCGGGTTCGCTCTCCTCTCCGCCGCAACCCGCGAACGCGGCGACCGAGGCGAGCGCCAGAAGCACGGCGAGAAGTCTGCGATTGGTCGGTCCCATACGGCGGCGGACGCCGCAGAGTAGCGGCGCGCAACTGGCGATACGCAACTTCCGGGCTCCCGCTAGGTTGAGGAGGGTGATGTGCCCGCAAACCGGCCGGTTTGCCGTGGGCCTCATCGCCTGCATCGCGCTTTGGGGGGCCCCACCGGCCCAGGCCCGCGACGTGCTGGTGGTGGACGGCCCGCGCGCGACCCAGACCCACGATCCGTTCGCCCCGACCGGTGCGGATGCCGACCTGGGCCGCGAGCCACGCGCGGCGCGAACGACCCGTCCCACGGCGGGGACCTCCGCGCGCTCGCGCGGCCGACCGCGCTCGCGCGGTCGGCGTGCGGTACTCAAGGCACTGCGCACGGCGCGGCGCCAGAACAAGATCTCCGGCGGGCGCTACCGCAGCTACACCCGCACCTACGCGCTGGCCCGCAGGCGCCACCGGCGGCTGCGCGGGACGCGGAAGTTCGAGCTGGGCAGCGTGATTGCCAGCCTCGAGGGGATCGCCCGGTCGAAGCAGCTCAAGCCACCGCGCATGCCCGCCCTGTTCCTCATCCTGCGGCGTAACGCCGAATTCTGGCTGCGCAGCCCCTTCCCGGCCAACCGCGGCCTGGTGAGCTTCCGCGGCAGCCAGTTGCTCTTCGAGTACTACGCCGGCGAGGGACTGCAGCTCCAGCCGCTCACCAACTTCAAGAAGGCCAACATGATGCACGGGGCGTGCTCGAAGAACACAGGCGCCGTGCGACCTCGCCGGCCTGCGCCGGCTGCTGAGGGAGATGGTCGCCACCTCCACCCGCAGGGGCCGCTTCCGCACGTGGGAGTACTACTTCGAGTTCGGCGGCGGGCAGCCGCCATGGATCAGCGGGATGGCGCAGGCCACCGGAGTGCAGGCCTTCGGACGGGCGTCCGAGCTGTTGGGCGAGCCGGGCTGGCGCCGCTATGCGCGCGGGGCTCTCGGGGCTTTCAAGACGCCGCCCCCCACCGGGGTGGCCACAACGGGCCCCGCCGGCGGTGTGCACTACCTGCAGTACTCGTTCGCCCCGCGGCTGTTCATCTTCAACGCCTTCCTGCAGTCGGTGATCGGGCTGTACGACTACTCGGAGCTCACCGGCGACAAGACCGCCCGCAGTCTCTACGCCCGTGCCGAGCCCGAGGCCCGCAGGGAGGTGCCGCTCTCGGACACCGGCGACTGGTCGCGGTACTCGTTCGCGGGTGCGGAGTCGACCAGCGAGTACCACGAGCTGCTGCGCGAGTTCCTCGCAGAGCCTGTGCAGCCGCCTGCGGCGCGACGTGTACTGCGACGCCGCCAAGCGCTACTCGCTCTACACCACCGAGCCGGCCGAGCTCGAGTTCCTCGGTCCGGACACGGCGAGGAAGGGGCGGACCTCCCAGGTACGGTTCTCGCTGTCGAAGCTGTCGGCGGTCCAACTGACCATCACCCGCAACGGGAAGATCGTCTTCGACAAGGTGGCCACCTACCGGCGGGGCACGGGCTCGTTCGCCTTCAAGCCGCACACCACCGGGATCTTCCGCGTACGGCTCGCCGCGAAGGAGCTGCGCACGGGGCGTGGGCTGCGCACCTACGAGAGCGGGGAATTCGAGTCTACGATCAACCCTTGAGCGTTCCGCGCACGATCCTGTACACCGGCAAGGGCGGCGTGGGCAAGACCAGCGTCGCGGCCGCGACCGCCCGCCGCTGCGCCGCGGCGGGGCTGCGCACGGTGATCCTCTCCACGGATCCCGCGCACAGCCTGTCGGACTCGCTCGAGGCCGAGCTCGGCGCGGTGCCGAGCGAGGTTGCCCCGCTGCTGTTTGCCCAGGAGGTGCAGGCGCAGACCGAGATGGAGCACAACTGGGACGCGGTGTCGGGCTGGCTGGGAGAGCTGCTGGGCGACCGGGGTGTGGATCCCATCGTCGCCGAGGAGCTGACCGTGCCGCCGGGCATGGACGAGCTGTTCTCCCTCCTGCAGATCAAGCGACACCACGACTCGGGCGAGTTCGACGCGATCGTGGTCGACTGCGCGCCAACCGGCGAGACCCTGCGGCTGCTCTCGTTCCCCGACGTGTGCACCTGGTGGCTGGAGAAGGTGTTCCCCTTCCAGAGCCGGATGGTGGCGGCGGCACGGCCGCTGGCCCGCACGCTGATGCCCGACCTCCCGTTGCCTGGCGACGCGGTATTCGACGACGTGGAGCGCCTGGCCCGCAACCTGGTGGCGATGAACGACATCCTGCGCGACCGCCGCCACACCACGGTCCGGCTCGTGATGAACCCCGACCGGATGGTGGTCAAGGAGTCGATGCGCACCTTCACCTACCTCAACCTGTACGGGTACCTGACCGACGCCGTAGTGGTCAACCGCGTGTTTCCCGAGGAGGCCGGCGAGGGCTACTTCGCTGGCTGGCGCGAGCAGCAGCAGGAGCACATGGAGCTGGTGCACTCGGGCTTCGCGCCGGTCCCGATCCTCACCGCCCCGTACTACCCGCGCGAGGTGGTCGGGTCCGAGATGCTCGACCGGCTGGGCGAGGAGCTGTTCGGGGGCACCGAGGCGCATGCCGTGCTGCATGAGGAGCTGTCGCAGGGCCTCTCCAGCGAGGACGGGCGGGCCACCCTGCGGCTGGTGCTGCCGTTCGCCGAACGGGGCGAGATCGGGCTCAAGAAGGTCGGCCTGGAAGTGATCGTCCGCGTTGGAGGGCAGAAGCGCACTATCATCCTGCCGCCAGCGATGGCGGCCTACGAAACCAGCGGCGCGCGCTTCGAGGACGGCGCGCTGGAGGTCTACTTCGCCCGGGCCAGTGATGGAGTCACCCCGCCCGACACGAGCTGAGGATCGGTTGCCGCCCGACGGCGACCTGTACGCGGGCGCGGGCGGATCGGACGGCGCCGGCGAGGACTGGAGCGCGCGCTACGAAGGCCCGCCGCCCCCGCCGCGATCGAATCTCGACTTCTCAGCGCTGTTCGTGCTCCTCGACGCGCTCCGGCGGGCCGCGCCGGCCGAGCTGCAGGAACGGGTCACCTCCCTGATCCGTGAGGCGCTGCTCACCCTGCGCTCGCTGATCGACTGGTACCTCGAGCGCATGGATCACAAGCCGCGCGAGCCGCGGGTCGAGGACATCCCCATCGACTGAGAGTCTCGGTGCGGTGCTCGCCGGAGAGCCTTCCGTGCGGTGCCGGCCGATCCGCGATCGGCGTGCGCTTCGCCGGCGACGTTCCGGCTGCGCTCCTCCCGCTGTCGGCTATTGCCGGCCGGTTACTCGTCGAGGTTGTCGCGCTCAGGCGGCTCGGCCTTGTCGCGGGCCTCGAGGTCCTGTGAGGGGTGCGGCTCGCTGGTGCTGGTGGCCCCGGTGGGTGAGTGGGGCTCCTCTCCGAAGGGCTGACCGTCGGGGTCGGGCGGGTCGCGCGGATCCTCGCGCTTCTCGTAGGGATCGGGCCACTCGGTGGGGTCCGGCTCCCCCACCGGGTTGTTGAGCGCCTGATGGGGATCGCGGTCGGGGTCAGGCAGGGTGTCACTGTCGGCCGGCGGTTCCGGGAACCCGCCCTCGGCCGTGCCCGGGTCCGCCGTGCGAGGTCGCTTGGGGTCTTCTGTGCCCATAACTGCGACCTACCCGCCCGAAGAGAGCGGAAACGGACGCGCCGGCGACTTCGCTTTCCGTCGAGGGCGATCCCTCACTTGCGCAAATGATCTCCACACGGGGTACGCCCGCCGACGACCCGCGTGGCACGGTTACCCTGTGCTCCATGAGGACCTGGGTGCTCACGGGGTCGGTCGACAACTTCCGCGCCACGCGCGAACGCGGCTTCCGGCTGATCGGCGCCAAGGAGGGACGCCGGGGGATGGCCGAGCAGATCGAGCCGGGCGACGAGATCGTGTTCTACCTCACCGTCGTGCAGGCCTTCGCGGGCATCATCCGGGTGAACTCGGAGATGTTCGAGGGCCGTGAGAAAGTCTGGCCCGGCAAGCCCGGAAAGGTGGACGCCTATCCGTGGCGCTTCGAAACCGAGCCGGTGCTGGTGCTCGAGGAGGAGCAGTTCGTGCCGGCGGTCGACCTGGCCCCCGAGCTGGAGCACGTGGGCAAGTGGCCGGCCGAGCACTGGCACCTGGCCTTTCAGGGGCAGCTGCGCACGGTTTCCGACGCGGACGCCCGGCTGCTGGCCGAGAGCATCCGCGAAGCGGCCGGCGTCCCCGCTTCCGGCTGAAGTGGCCCACGAGCGCCACTACAGCGCCGAGCAGGCCAACGCGGCCCTGCCGTGGATTCAGGAGCGTCTGGAGAGGCTTCGCGCCGCGCGGGAGGGGCTCAACGATCAGGAGGCGCGCGCCGCGCTGTCCGAGGCGGGGCCGTCCAACGGCGGCGGACCTCCCGGGCAGGTGGTCTCGGGGGCGTTCCTCGCGATGCGGTCCACCCTCGCGGAGCTGCGTGAGGTGGATGTCGTGCTCCGGGACCTCGACCGGGGGCTGGTGGATTTCCCGTCGCTCCGCGCGGGCCGGGAGGTTTACCTGTGCTGGGAGGAGGGCGAGGAGGCGGTGGAGCACTGGCACGAGCCCGATGCCGGCCACGACGGCCGGCGGCCGCCTCGACGATGGCTGACGCCGGGCGGGCCGCCTCGGACGCCGCCGGCAGCCTGATGGAGAGCTGGCGGCGCCTCAACACCGAACAGCGGGTGGCCGCCGTGGGGGCGCTGCTCCTGGTGGTGAGCACGTTCGGGGCGTTCTCGTTCGTGGAGGCCGCGATCGCGCTCACGGGGATCGGCGTGCTCGTGCTGCTCAGGCAGCGGGCCGACCGCAAGCGGTTCCACCTCCCCCTCGGCGACGGCACGGTGATACTGGCGGCCGCACTTTGGTCGGCGTTGCTGATCGTGGTGAGGATCTTCGACCGGCCCCTCGGCCAGAGCATCCTGGCCCTCGGATGCGCGGCCATCCTAGCCGCCGCGGGACTGCGGGAGCGGGGCAAACGGCCTGCCGACGACGTACCCGAGGGGCCGTCCCCGCAGCCTCGCCCCCCGCGCAGGCCGCGGCGCGGGCGACCCGCGCGCCAGCCCGAGCCGGCCACCGTCCGGCTCGCCGGCGGGGAGCCCACCGAGCGCCTGGCCGGCAGCGACGAGACCGAGCGCCTTCCAGGCAGCGAGCCCACGGAGCATCTGCCCCCCGATGAGCCCGTTCAGCTGTCACTGGACGAGCCCGACGATCCACCGGAGTACAGGCCCAGGCGCTAGCGCGAGCTGAGCGCCGGTTCGCGCACCCTTTCCCGCGCAGCCTCACGCGGTGCCCCCGCGAGCTGGCCG
Organism: uncultured Thermoleophilaceae bacterium; assembly: GCA_963825475.1. GTDB lineage: Bacteria > Actinomycetota > Thermoleophilia > Solirubrobacterales > Thermoleophilaceae > JAAYBF01. Next base: position 293,742 of record CAWGTC010000002.1, read on the forward strand.
CCGGGACAGTTAGAGGCCTCCACCCTGCGCTCGGGGTTGCGCACGAAGATGAGGCCGAGCACCCCGCCGACGCCCACCAGCCCGGCCGATATGCCCATCGACAGGTGGAAGGCGCCGATCGAGGAGTCCGCAGCGTCGCCGTAGCGGCCAGCCACCAGCGCCCCCACCAGCGCGATTCCGAGCAGCCCGGCCACGCGGGCGATCGCGTTGTTGATCCCGCTGGCCAGGCCGGCGTTGTGCTCGTCGGCGTCGGCCAGCACCGTCGCCGTCAGGGGGGCGACGGTCATCGACAGCCCGACTCCGAAGATGATCAAAGGCGGCAGCAGGTCGACGAAGTAGTCCACATCGCTGCCCAGGCGGGTGAGCAGCGCAAGGCCGACCGCCATCACGATTGGGCCGAAGCCCATGAAGAACCGAGGCCCGAGGCGATCGGCCCGGGCGCCGAAGCGCTTGGACAGCAGGAACATCAGGATCGTGACCGGCAGCGACGACGTGCCGGCGGCCACTGCGGAGTAGCCGGCGACGTTCTGTAGGAACAGCACGAGGAAGAAGAAGAGCAGCGACAGCCCGGCGTACATCAGGAGCGTCTCCACGTTGCCCACCGCGAAGTTGTGCCGGCGAAAGAGCGACAGCTCGAGCATCGGGTGAGACGCACGCCGTTCGTAGAGGATGAAGGCCGCCAGCAGGGCGATGCCTCCCACGAGCGGCACGAACACGGTGAGATCGGCGAAGCCGCCCTCGGGCTGTCGGATCAGCCCGAAGGTGAGCGCAGCCAGGCCGAGCGCGCACAGGGCGCCGCCCGTCACGTCGACCCGCGCACGATCGCTGCCGCCGCGGCCCTCGGGTACGTAGCGGGCGATCAGCACCATCGCGGCCAGGATGAGCGGCACGTTGATCGCGAAGATCCACCGCCAGGACGCCACGTCTACCAGCTGGCCACCCACCAGCGGCCCGACGATCACTCCCACCGCCCCCCAGGCGGTCCACGATCCCACCGCGCTGCCGCGCTCGTCAGGGGGAAAGGCGGACACGATCACCGCCAGTGCGGCCGGGGTGAGCAGCGCTCCTGCAACGCCCTGTAGGGCCCGGCCCACGACCAGGACCTCGATGGTGGGCGCCAGCGCGCACACCACGGAGGTGACGCCGAAACCGGCCACGCCGAGGGAGAAGATCCGGCGCTCGCCGAAGATGTCGCCCAGCGACCCGCCGATGAGGATCAGCGATGCCAGCGTGACGAGGTAGGCGTTGGCAGTCCACTGCTGGCCCGCGAACCCGCCACCGAGGTCGCTGCGAATCGCCGGGAGCGCCACGTTGACCACCGTCCCGTCGAGGGTCACGACCGTGGACCCGAGGATGCAGGCCACCAGGATCATCCGCTTCTGCTGCGCAGACGGGAGGGGTCTCGGCGCCTCGGTCATCCGTCGAGTATTCACCAGCGGCGTAATGGGCCACCGCCGGCCGTCGATACCGCCTGTGAGCGGCCCATGGACGGGCCCCAGCGCGCACGATGCGCGGCTCGAAACTTTGCCTCCCAGAACTTCGACGGCCGCCTCCCACTCCGGGGCGGCCGTCGTCGTTCTCAGCCAGTCGAGGCGTGCACGGCGTGGTGCTCGGCACGGATCGGGTCGAAGGGCGGGCCAAGGCCCGGGGCCTCGATCACGACCCACCGGATGGGCGAAGCCCGCGGGCTGAGCCTCAGTCCTCGAAGAATGCGTAGCCGTACTCGCCGCGCTTGTAGGCCAGCTTGGCGATCGCGACCACCCGTTCGTCGTCGTTGGACTCGACCTGGTCGAGTACCGCGTTCACGCGCCGCTCGGCACGGGTGCAGAAGGTCTCGGTGATGTAGCGCTCCTGGCCGGACGGCTCGGCCCCGTGCTCGTCGAAGATCGCAGTGGTGCGGGAGAGCACGGCGATCTGACCGTAGATGTCGCATGCGGCGTCGGCCAGGCGCTTCTGGTGGAACTGGCGCTGGGCGATGCCGCCCTTGTGCTCACGCAGGAGGCTCTCGGTGATCGAGGCCAGGCGCTTGACCTGGTCGGTCACGGGGGCGGCGAGGCTGTCCAGCTCGTCGTGGGCCATCGTGATGCGGTCTGGGCGCACCTCGCGCTGCACCCGCCCGGCCACGTACTCGGCCAGCACGCCGATGGAGCCGATCGGGTCGCCGAGGTTGACCTCGCCGAGCTCCTGAGAGCTTGTCCCCCACCGGCCTCATCGCCGAGAGCGCGATGAACGCGCGCATCACGTCGTTGGCGCCCTCGAAGATGGGGAAGATGCGCGTGTCACGCAGCACCTTCTCGTAGGGCTCGCTGCGCATGTAGCCGGCGCCGCCCTTGAGCTGCATGGCGCGGTTGGCCTGGTACCAGAGGAACTCCGTTCCCGACACCTTGACCATCGCCGACTCGAGCGAGTAGTCGGGCACGCCGAGGTCCACGAGGCCACAGGTCAGATAGGCCATCGACTCGAGCCCGAACAGGTGGGTGACCATCCAGCCGATCTTGTCCTGCACCAGCTCGAAGTCCGCGAGCGCGCTGCCGAACTGCTTGCGCTCCTTCACGTGATCGATGGCCAGGTCGAGCAGCATCTTGGCCCCGCCCACCGAGCCGGTGCCCAGGCTCATGCGGCCGTTGTTGAGGATGTGCATCGCGTTCTTGAAGCCGTCGCCGGGCTCCCCGAGCACGTTCTCCGCCGGCACGCGCAGGTTCTTGAAGTACAGCTCGCGCAGGTCGTTGCCGCGCAGGCCCATCGTGTCGAAGCGCTTCCCGACCTCGAAGCCCTCCATGTCGCTCTCGATGATGAAGGCGGTGTGACGGCGCTCGCCGTTGTGCTCGGTGGCCGCGAAGGTGACGAACACCGAGCCCTTGCTGCCGTTGCCGATGTAGTGCTTCATGCCGTTCAGAAGCCACGACCCGTCTCCCTGGCGCTCCGCGCGGGTGTGCATCCCGTGAACGTCGGAGCCGGCCTCGGGCTCGGTCAGGGCGAAGCCGGCCAGCTTGCGGCCGCTGGCCAGGTCGGGCAGGAAGCGCGACTTCTGCTCGTCGTTTCCGAACAGCATGATGCCCTTCATGCCGATCGACTGGTGCACGCCCTGGATCACCGAGAGCACCGGGTCGATCTGGGCGAACACCTCGGACACGCGGCAGTAGCCGGTCTGCGACAGCCCCTGCCCGCCGTACTCCTCCGGCACGTACAGGCCCATCAGCCCGCGCTCGCCCATGGCGGCGATCACGTCGTCGCCGATCCAGCGCTCCTCCTCGATCTTGCGCGGGTCGATCATCTCGTCGGCCACCTCGCGCATAGCGCGGCACAGCCCGCGGATCTTGTCCTGCTCGGCCTGGTCGGGCTTGGGGAAGGGAAAGACGATTCCCTCGTGGATCTCCCCGAGGAACAGCGACTTCGAGAAGGAGGAGACGCCCTCGACCGGAGACGTGTCCTGCTCGGTGGTGGCCGCCTCCACCCTGGTCAGACCTCGTCGGTCGAGCGCGGGCCCGGTCCGATGTACTTGGCCGAGGGCCGGATCAGGCGCGCCTCGCGCTTCTGCTCGAGGATGTGCGCCGACCACCCGCCCACGCGCGCGCACGAGAAGAGCGGCGTGAACAGATCGGCGGGAACCTGGGCGAAGTCGAGCACCACGGCCGACCAGAACTCCACGTTGGTGGCCAGCACACGATCGGGCTTGCGAGCGTGCAGCTCCGCCAGCGCGGCCGCCTCGAGCGCCTCGGCCACCTCCAGCCTGGGGGCGCCGATCTCGCGGGCGGTCTCGCGCAGCACGCGGGCACGGGGGTCCTCGGCGCGGTAGACACGGTGGCCGAAGCCCATCAGCCTCTCGCCGCTGTCCAGCCACTCCTTGACCCACGTCTCGGCGTCCCCGTGCTCCTCGACGGCGTCGAGCATGGCGAGCACCCGCGACGGAGCGCCGCCGTGCAGCGGCCCGGACAGGGCCCCCACGCCGGCGGACAGCGCGGCAGCCACGTCGGCGCCGGTCGACGTGACGACCCGGGCGGTGAACGTGGAGGCATTCATGCCGTGCTCGGCGGCGGAGATCCAGTAGGCGTCGATCGCCTTCACGTGCGCCGGGTCAGCCTCTCCGCGCCAGCGCATGAGGAAGCGCTCGGGAATCGACGTGGCCTTGTCGATCTCGGTCTGGGGCACGGGGGGCCGGCCGATGCCGCGGGCAGCCTGTGCGACGAACGAAAGCGCCATGACCGAGACGCGCGCCAGCTCCTCCCGCGCCTGCTCGTCGGAGATGTCGATCACGGGCTCGAGCCCCCATTCCGGCGCGAGGATGGCCAGCGCCGCCTGAAGGTCGGCGCGCGGATCGCCCGTGCGCACCGAGAGCGGATGCGGGACGGCGGGCGGAAGGCCCGGCTCGAAGGAGCCATCGACCAGGAGGCCCCAAACCTGTTCGAAGGGCACCTTGCCCACCAGGTCCTCGATGTTGACTCCGCGATAACGGAGCGCGCCGCCCTCCTTGTCGGGCTCCGCGATCTCCGTGGCAAAGGCGACCACGCCCTCCAGCCCCGACTGAACCTCCGCAACCTCGGGCATTCCGCCTCCTTCTCGTGCTCCGCAGTGAGGTTGCGAGACTATCGACCACTAGGGTCCGGGACGTGTCTGTGGTGTGGCGTGCCCGCGCGGAGGAGGCCGAGACGGTGGCGGGCCTGCTGGTGGAGTTCCGCGACTGGTTCGGCCGCGACATCCCTCCCGACTCCGCATTCCTGACCGGCGTCGAGCGCCTGATGGAGCGACCCGGCCACCGAGTACCTGCTCGCGTCGGCCGCCGAGGGCTTGCAGCCCGCGGGGTTGTGCCAGCTGCGCTTTCGCTACGGCTTGTGGCACGCGGCGGAGGACTGCTGGTTGGAAGACCTCTTCGTCCGCGACGAGTCGCGCGGACACGGGTCTGGGGCTGGCGCTCTGCAGGGCGGCTCTCGAGCGGGCACGGGAGCGCGGCTGCGCGCGGGTCGAGCTAGACGTGAACGAGTTCAACGTGACCGCGGTCGCGCTCTACGAGGGCTTGGGCTTCAGCGCCGTCTCAGAGCGAACCGGGGCCCGCGAACCTGCTGATGAGCCTGCCCCTCTAGCCTCAGGCCTGCATGGCGATTGTGTCCGAGCCCGTGCAGTCTTATCTCGACGACCTGCGTCCGCCGCGCAGCCGCGTGATGGCCGAGATGGAGGACTTCGCCGCGCACGAGGGCGTGCCGATCGTGCAGTGGGAGACCGGCCGGATGCTGGCGGCCCTGGCCGGCTCGCTGGACGCGCGGGTGCTGGAGGTGGGAACGGCGATCGGCTATTCCACGCTGCATATGGCCGAGGTGCTCGACCGCGGCAGCATCGTGACCCTGGAGCGCGACCCCGCCCGCGTGGCCCAGGCGACCGCCTACCTGGACCGGGCGGGTGTTGCCGACCGGGTGCGGATCGTGGAGGGCGACGCCAACGCGACGATTCGGAGTCTCGAGGGCGCCTTCGACATGCTCTTCCTCGACGCGACCAAGGGCGAGTACCGGGACTACCTCGAGCTGGCCGAGCCCAAGCTCACCGGCCGCGCGCTGTTGGTGGTGGACAACCTGCTGATGTCGGGAGCGGTGGCCGGCGGCGACGCCGGGTCACTGGCCTGCCGAGACCATCGAGGCCGGGACGGGCCTTCAACGAGGCCCTTCTCGAACCATGAGCACTGGCACGGCGCCGTGCTGCCTGTTGGCGACGGCGTTGGCCTGGCCACCCGAATCGGAGGACCCCGGTAGATGGCTGCTCATCTCAAGCCACTGCTGGCCATCATCGGGGCCTACCAGCTGGTCCTCGGTGTCCTGATGGTGGTCGCACCCGGCACTTTCTTCGAGGAGATCGGCCCCTACGGCGTGCAGAACGATCACTACATCCGGGACGCGGCGACCTTCACGGTCGCCGTCGGCCTCGTGCTGCTGATCGCCGCGTGGCGTCCGCGCTGGCGTGTGGCCGCGATCGCCGGCGCCCTGTTCCAGTACGTGCTGCACTCCATCAACCACCTGGTGGACATCGGCGAGGCCGACCCCGACCGCCTCGGTCCGATCAACTTCGTGTTGCTCGCGCTGGGGGCCGGACTGCTCATGTGGATGTTCGTGGCAGCCCGCCGCGCCGATCGCGGGGAGGCGGCGCAATGAGGGTCTTCGTCGCGGGCGCGAGCGGAGCGATCGGGCGCTGCCTGGTGCCCCAGCTCCTCGAAGCGGGGCACGAGGTGATCGGCATGACCCGCTCGGAGGGCGCCGCGCAGCAGATCCGGACCAGGGGAGCGGCGGCGATCGTATGCGACGTGTTCGACCGGACGCGCCTTCGTAGCGCGCTGCACGACGCGGCGCCCGACGTCGTGGTCCACCAGCTCACGGCCCTCCCGAAGGACTACGACATTCGCAAGATCGACTACGAGCCCACGAATCGCCTGCGCACGGAGGGCACCCGCAACCTGATCGAGGCGGCGCGGGCCGCGGGCGTGGGACGCATGGTCGCTCAAAGCATCGCGTTCCTCATCGCGCCCGAGGGCGAGCGTGTACGCGACGAGCAAGCCCGCCCCTTTACGGAGGCTCCACCTCCCTTCGACACCGGTGTGGCGGCGACGGTGGAGATGGAGCAACTTGTGACCGGCACCGAAGGGCTCGACGGCCTGGTGCTCCGCTACGGCTTCTTCTACGGCCCCGGCACCTACTACGCCGCCGACGGCTACCTGGCTGACGAGACCCGCAAGCGGCGCCAGCCGATCGTGGGCGGTGGAACCGGCGTCTTCTCCTTTTGTCACGTCGATGATGCCGCGAGCGCGACGGTCGCCGCGATCGAGCGCGGCGCGCCCGGTGTCTACAACATCTGCGACGACGAGCCTGCCGCGATGCGCGACTGGCTGCCGTTCTACGCCGAGGCGCTCGGCGCCGGCAAGCCGCTGCACCTCCCGGCGTTCGTCGCCCGGCTCCTGGCCGGGCGCTTTGCGGTAGCGATGGCCACGGAGTTGCGGGGAAGCTCGAACGCGAAGGCCAAGGCAGACCTGGGCTGGCAGCCGCGCTATCCGAGCTGGCGTCAGGGTTTCCGCGAAGCGCTCGGTTAGCGCAGGAGTCCGATGACGCCGCTCGCGGCAAGGGCCTCGACCTTGGCGGCGTCGCAGCCGATCTCCGCCAGCACCTCCGCGGTGTGCTCGCCCAGAAGGGGCGGCGGCGAGGGCTCCCGCTCTCCGGCTCCGGTACGGATCGGGGAGCGCACCAGGTCGACCTGCCCAGCCGTCGGGTGGTCGACGCGCACGGTGGCCTCGCGGCCGGCGGCAGCCACGGCCTCCAGCGCCGCGGAGACCGATCGCACCTTCCCGGCCGGCACTCCCGCGGCCCCGAGCAGCTCGACCCACTCCTCTGCGCTGCGGCGCGCGAAGGCGGTGGCGAGGACCGGGATCAGCTCGGCGCGGTTGCCCACCCGATCCGCGTTGGTGGCATAGCGCTGGTCGGCGGCCAGCTCCTCGAGGCCGACAACGGCGCACAGGCGCCGGAAGAGGCCGTCGTTGGGCGCCGCGACCGCGAGGCGGCCGGAGGCCGTGGCGAAGTCCTCATAGGGCACGATGTTGGGATGCGCGTTCCCATGTCGCTCCGGCTCGGCCCCGGTGACCAACGCGCCCTGAGCCACGTTGACCAGCCCGGCCAGCGCGCTGTCTATCAGGGGTACCTCGATCCGGGCGCCCTCGCCGGAGCGCAGCGCGGCGGCGACGGCGGTCGCCGCGTGCAATCCGGCGAGCACGTCGACCAGCGCGACACCCACCTTGTGCGGATCGCCGTCCGCGGGACCGGTGATGGACATCAGCCCGCTCTCGGCCTGGACCACGAAGTCGTATCCCGTGCGCCCGGGCGGGCGGCGATCGGACCCGAACCCGGTGATCGAGCAATAGACGACGGTGGGGTTCACGGCGCGAACCTGCGCCTCGCCCACCCCCAGGCGCTCGGCCCCTCCCTGCCTGAAGTTCTCGACCACCGCATCCGCGCCCGCGCAGAGCTCGAGCGCGAGCGCGCGACCGTCGGGGTCGGACAGGTCGATCGCGCAGCTGCGCTTGTTGCGGTTGACCGACAGGTAGTAGGCAGACTCCCCGCCGGCGAAGGGAGGCCCCCACGAGCGGGTCTCGTCTCCTCCCTCGGGCCGCTCGATCTTGATCACGTCGGCGCCGAGATCCGCGAGCACCATCGTGGCGTAGGGGCCCGCGAGCACCCGCGAGAGGTCCAGGATCCGCACCCCCGCGAGGGGCGCGGACGGATCGCCGGGTCGAGCCGTAGCGGTCATCGGGTTGCGGCATCGTGACAGGCGCGGATGCCGTTGCGCGGGCGCTCGAGGCGCTGGGCGTCGAGGTGGCCTTCGGCCTGCCCGGCGTTCACAACCTCGCGCTGTGGCGCGCGCTCGGCGAGTCGCCGATCCGGCTGGTGGGCGTGCGCCACGAGCAGGCCGCCGCCTACGCGGCCGACGGCTATGCGCGGTCGAGTGGGCAGCTCGGCGTGGCTCTCACCACGACAGGCCCGGGAGCGGCAAACACACTCGGTGCTGTCGGCGAGGCATGGGCCTCGCGCTCGCCGGTGCTGGTGATCGCCACCGACATCCCGACCACGGTGCGCCGGCCCGGCGTGTGGCGCGGTGCATTGCACGAGGCCAGTGACCAGGGGGCGATGTTCACGCCGGTGGTCAAGCACGTGGGGCGGGTGCGGACCGCCGACGCGGTGGCCGGCGAGGTGGTACGCGCCGCTCACCAGGCGCTCGAGGCGCCCGCCCGGCCGGCGTATCTCGAGATCCCCACCGACCTGCTGTCGGCCTCGGTGACCGGCGCGCCGGCCTCCCTGGCTCGCCGGCCTTCGCCGCCCGGCCTCGACGAGGGGAGCGTCATTGCGGCACTCGAGCTGGTCGCCGCCGCCCAGCGACCGCTGCTGTGGGTGGGCGGAGGGGCGACCGCGGCGGGCGCCGGCGACGCCGTGGCGCTCCTGGCCGAGCGCATCGGCGCTCCGGTGATCGCCACCTATGCCGCTCGCGGCCTGTTGCCGCCGGACCACCCCTGCCTGGTAGCCGCTCCTCCCCACGTTCCCGAGGTGGGAGCACTGTGGGACGAGGCCGACCTGGTGGTGGCGATCGGCAGCGACCTCGACGGGATGATGACCCAGGGCTGGAGCATGCCCGTACCGCCCCGCCTGGTGGCGGTCAACGTGGACAGGGCCGATGCGGAGAAGAGCTACGCCCCGGACGTGCTGATCGAAGCCGACGCGCGCGACGCGGTGGCCGCCCTCGCCCAGCGGGTCCCGGCCCGCGACGGCGTCCTCGACCCGCTGTCGCGCCGGCTCGCGTCGCTGCACGCCGCCGTGCGGACGGGGCTCGAGGCCGGCGACCCGGAGCCGCTCGCGTTCCTCGACATCGTGGCCGCCACGCTCCCCGACGAGGCCGTGCTCGTGTGCGACATGTGCATCCCCGGCTACTGGCTCGGCGGCTTCCACACGCCGCCCGGGCCGCGCCGCATGCTGTACCCGCTCGGCTGGGGCACCCTCGGCTGTGCCTTCCCCCAGGCGCTGGGCGCCGCCCTGGCCGGGCCCGGACCCGCTGTGAGCGTCTCGGGCGACGGCGGGTTTCTGTACGCCGCCGGGGAGCTGGCCACCGCCGCGCAGGAGCGCATCCCGCTCACGGCAGTCATCGTGGACGACGGCGGCTACGGGATGCTGCGCTACGACCAGGAGCTGCGGGGCGATCCCCACGTGGGCGTCGATCTGCTCACCCCCGACTTCGAGGCGATGGCGACGTCGTTCGGAGTGCGGGCGGAGACGGTGGATGGCCTGGGAGACGATTTCGGCGAAGCGCTTTCGCGTCAGGTGGCCCTCGACGAGCCATCGGTGCTGGTGGCGAAGGCCGCGCTGCGCCCGCCACCCAACGTGTCGCCGCGCTGGTACCGCAGGTGAGCGACCGCCGGTTGTCCAGACGCGGCGACGAACTGCTCGAGCACGCAGCCGAGGTTTCGCGCGCCGGGATACGCACGCGCCAGGAGCGGATCATCGCCGGCGCCCGCCCGATCCTGCACTCGGCGGTGGCCGCCGCGCTGGCCTGGCTGCTGGCGACCGAGGTCGTTGGGCACGAGCAGCCCTTCTTCGCCCCGATTGCCGCCGTGATCACGCTCGGGCTCACGGTGGGCCAGCGGCGGCGGCGCGCGGTCGAGCTGGCGATCGGGGTGGCGCTCGGCATCGCCATCTCCGATGCGCTCGTGACGGCGATCGGATCCGGCACCTGGCAGATCGGCCTGACGGTTGGACTCGCGATGGGCGCAGCGACGCTCGTGGGAGGCGGCTCGCTGCTTGCCTCGCAAGCCGGCGCGTCCGCAGTGCTGGTGGCCACGCTGCAGCCTCCCGAGGGCGGCTTCGATTTCGGCCGCTCGCTCGACTCGCTCGTGGGCGCGGGCACCGCGCTCATAGTCAGCTCGCTGCTGCTGCCGGTCAACCCCCTGCGGCTGGTGAGGGAGAGCATGCAACCCGTGCTGGAGCGGTTCGTGGAGGCTCTCGGCGCGGTGGCCACAGCGCTCACCACCCGTCACCCGGAGGCACCCGACCATGCGCTGGCGGCGGTCGGCCGTGTCGATGACGTGCACGCGCGCCTGATCGACACCCTCGAGGCCGCCGGCGAGGCCGCGCGCCTCTCACCCCAGCGACGGAGAGCCCGCGGCGGCCTCGACAGCTACGCGGTGGCGGCCGGGGAGCTTGGCCTGGCGATCGAGAACGTGCGCTCGCTGGCGCGGGGGGCGATGCGCGCGATCAACCTCGACGACGCCATGCCCGAAGACGCGATCGAGGCTGTGAACGCGCTGGCTTCCAGCGTAGGCGAGTTGGGCGGCTACCTCGACGGCGGCGATCCCGGCCCCGTCCGCGAGGCTGCGGTGCACGCCGCGGCGCTCGCCAACGCAGTGATGGAGGCCACGGGCAACCTCTCCGCGCTGAACATCGTGGGGCAGATCCGCCTGACCGCCGTGGACCTGATGCGTGCGAGCGGGCTGGAGCGCCACCACGCCCAAGACGCGGTGCGCACGGCCCGCCTGGGCCAGTAGCGCGAGCTCCGACGCCGCGGCATCTACCAGTCGAGGCGGAAGCCCGGATCGGCGTCCAGCTCGGCCACGTCCATCTGCGCCTTCTGCAGCTTGCCGGCGTAGTCCCAGTTGAGCGCCTGCCAGCGCGTGAACTGGTCGAGCACCCAGATCCCCGACAGCCGGCTGCCGTTGCCCGACTTGCCGTTGCCGCCGAACGGCAGGTGCGCCTCAGCCCCCGACGTCGAGTTGTTCACGCTGACCATTCCCGCCGAGCACCGTTCGCGAAAACGGAAGGCGGAGGCCGGATCGGTCGTGTAGATCGAGGCCGACAGGCCGTAGCCGTGCCCGTTGGCCAGCGACACCGCCTCGTCGAACTCGCCGAAGCCGGCCACCCCGATCATCGGCCCGAACGTCTCCGTCCCGTACAGCTCGTCCTCGGCCGTCACCCCGGCGACGATCGTCGGGTGGCAGAAGACACCGGCCTCGGGATCCCCGACGAAGCCCGCGCGGGGATTGGCGGGGGTGATCCTGCCGGTGCCGCTGGAGCCGCTCAGGGTGTGGTGATCGCGGACGAGGGCCAGCCAGTTCTCTTCGAAGCGGCGCGCGAAGCGCTCCGAGATCATCGGCCCGTAGAGCACGTCCTGCATGGGGTCGCCGACCGGTGCATGCTCGACCGCGGCCGTCAGGAGCGCAAGGAACTCGCCGTGCACGCTTTCGTGGACGATGGCCGTGCCGAGTGAGGTGCATCGCTGTCCACCGGTGCCGAACCCGCTGAAGAGGGCTCCCTCCACCGCAAGCTCGAGATCGGCGTCGGGCATCACCACGAGCGGGTTCTTGCCTCCGAGCTCGAGGCAGGGGGTCTGCAGGTGGCGTCCGCACAGCTCTCCGATCCGCCGCCCGACCTCGGTCGATCCGGTGAAGCCCACCTTGTCGAGCACGCCCTCCTCGAGCGCGCGCTCGAGCCCCTCGTAGGTGGCGACCCCATCTGCGTGCACCAGGTTGAGCACGCCGTCCGGGAGCCCTCCGGCCAGGAACAGCCGCGTGAGCGCGTCGCCGAGCGCGGGCGTGTAGTCGGCGGGCTTGAACACCACCGTGTTGCCGCACAGCAGGGCCGGCACCAGATACCAGGCGGGCACCGCCACGGGGAAGTTGCCGGCGGTCACGATCGCCGCCACGCCCACCGGCGTGCGGTAGGTGAAGAGCTGCTTGTCGGGCATCTCGCTCGGCACGGTCTGGCCGTACAGCCGGCGGCCCTCGGATAGGAAGAAGTCGCAGGTGTCCACGATCTCCTGCACCTCCCCCAGCGCCTCCGGGTAGGGCTTGCCCATCTCCCGCGTGACCAGGCGCGCGAGCGGCTCCTTGTTGGCCTCGACCAACCGGCCGATCTGCTGGATGGCCCGCCCGCGCACGGGCGCGGGGGTGGCGGCCCACCCCGGCTGGGCCGCGCGCGCGGCGCGACAGGCCTCCACGAGCAGCGATGCATCGCCGAGCACGGCCTCGGCCACCACGTCATCGAGGCGGGCCGGGTTGAGCGAGCGCACCCGCTGGCCCTCGGAGCGGAGCTTGCCGTCGACAATCGAAGCGACGGTTCGAACCTCGGTGGCCGCCCCCGGCTCCACGGTCTAGTTGGGCTTGGGGTCCGGCTCGCCGGGCACGCCGGCTTCGGCGTCCACCGCCGCGGCCTCGATGGTCGGCTGCTCTCCCTCGACCACCTCGGTGGACAGCTCTGGCTCCTCGCCCTCCATCACCACGACCGTGGGGGTCTCGCTCGTGACCGGCTGCTGCATCCGCTCGAGGGCGTCATCGGCCACGCCGAGCACCTCGTCGGCCAGCTGGCGCATCTCGTCGATCAGGCGCGTGCGCTGCTCCCACATCGCCTGGACGTCGTCGTCGAGCTGCCGGAGGCGCTCCTCGGCCTCGCGCACGGTCGTGTCGGCCTCGCGCTCGGCGCGCTGCAGCCGCCCCTCGGCCTGGGAACGCGACCGGGAGGTGATCTCCTCTGCGGCCTCGTGGGCTCGCTGGAGGATCGCCGTGGTCTCCTGGCCAACCTCGTCGAGCGCCCGCTTGACGGCGGCCTCGCGGGGCTGCTGTTCCTCCAGGCGCTCCACCAGGGCGGCGATCTCCTCCCGCCACGAGTCCACTGCGGCGCGGTCATACCCCCGCATGGCCGCGGGAAACTGGGCCGCGCGTACCTTGTCGGCCGCGCTCCGGCGAGCGCGGACGCGCCGCGGGGGCGGGGGCGCCTGCTGGGGACGGTCGTGCGCTGGTTCCTCCGGCACGGGTTGGAGTATGCCCATCTGCGCAGACGATCTATCCGTGGGCGCCCACGGCCACGAAGAAGGCCGCGGTGCCCATGAACACGAGGATGATTCCCGACAGCACCAACGTTCGCGACTGGAACAGGTGACCGAGCAGGGCGATGAAGAAGCCGCCCGCGAACAGCAGGTAGTAGGCGTCGAGTAGCTGGTCGAGCGAGTCGGGCCCGCCACCCGGGAAGCTGTCGGGGGCTTGGGCAAGCAGGGCGAGCACGTCCCGAAAGTATCCTTTGCCCGGTGCCCGTGGAGTTCCAGTCGATCGAGGAGACTCGCGCCGGCCTCGACGGCGCCGGTTACCTCGCCGACGAGTCGATTGCCCTGGTTGCCTTTCTCGCCCAGCGGCTGGGCAAGCCCGTGCTGGTCGAGGGTCCGGCCGGCGTAGGCAAGACCGAGCTGGCCAAGGCACTCTCCCGCGCCACCGGCCGGGAGCTGGTGCGCCTGCAGTGCTACGAGGGTCTCGACGAGGCCAAGGCCCTGTACGAGTGGAACTACAAGAAGCAGCTGCTGCGGATCCAGGTGGAGGCCTCCGACGCGGGCTGGCGCGAGGTGCGCGACGACATCTTCGGCGAGGAGTTCCTGCTCCCCCGCCCCCTGCTGAGCGCGATCTCCTCGGAGCAGCCGGTGGTGCTGCTGATCGACGAGATCGACAAGACCGACCAGGAGTTCGAGGCGATGCTGCTCGAGGTGCTGTCCGACTTCCAGGTCTCGATCCCCGAGCTGGGCGTCGTCGAGGCCAAGACCCACCCGCTGGTGCTGCTCACCTCGAACAACTCGCGTGAGCTGACCGAGGCGCTCAAGCGCCGCTGCCTCTACCTGTGGCTGGACTACCCCGGGGTGGACCGCGAGCTGGAGATCGTGCGGCTGCACACCCCCGAGCTGTCCGAGCACATGGCGCGCAAGCTCGTGGAGGTGGTGCAGATGGTGCGCAACCTCGACCTCAAGAAGCCTCCCTCGATCGCTGAGTCGATCGACTGGGCGCGCGCGCTGGTGCTGCTCGGCGCCGAGGACATCGACGCCGAGACGCTGAAGAGCACGATGAGCATCATCATCAAGCACCGCACGGACCTCGACCTCGTGACCGACCGCGTGGGAGTGAAGCTCACCGATGGCCTCATCGGATCCCGGCCCGCCGGATAACGCGGAGAAGGCCAACCCGGGCCTGTACGGCGGGATGCCGCCGGCACACGGTCCGGGCGGCATGGCGCCGCGCCTGCTGGAGTTCGCAGACGAGCTGCGCCGGGAGGGCATGGCGGTGGGCACCTCCGAGCTGCTGGACGCCTTCGCCGCCCTCGAGGTGGTCACCTGGACGGATCGCGAGGATTTCCGGGAGGCTGTGTCCGCGACCCTAGCCAAGTCGCAGGAGGACCGGCGCCTGCTCGCGCTGGTGTTCGACCGCTTCTTCTTCCGCGCGGTGGAGCGCGAGGCGGTGGAGCGCGGCATCAAGGAGGGCACGCCCGGGGAGGGCGGTGAGGAGCGGATGGACCTCGACGCGCTGCGGGAGCGCATCCGCGATGCGCTGCGCGCGCCCCAGGGCGCCGACGGCGACCTGCGCGACCTCGCGCGGCTGGCCATCTCGGCCTTCGGCCGCCAGGGCGAGGGCTCGGGCGTGATCGGAGTCGATGTGCAGCGCATCCGGCGCACGCTGGGTCTCAAGGGGGAGCACGCCGGAGCCGAGCTGCCCGATCCGGACTCGGTGCCACGCGACCGGCTGCGCGAGTTCGAGCGCCACGTGCGCCGTGAGCTCGAACGCGCCCTGATCGAGCGCACCGAGTCGCTGCCCCCCGCCCGGCCGCTGCGCGACTTCGACCGCGCGCTGCCCACCGGGGCGGCCCAGGACCTGGCCGCGGTGCACCGCGTGGTGGCCCAGCTGCGCCGCCGGCTGGCCACCCAGGGGCGCGAGACGCGCGGGCGCAGCCGCTCGCCGGCGGTCGACGTGCGACGCACGATGCGGCTGTCGCTGCAGACCGGCGGCGTCCCGATCGAGCTGCGCTACCGGCCGCGCCGGCCGCGGCGTCCCGAGCTCTATGTGCTGTGCGACGTGTCCACCAGCGTCACGAGCGCCAGCGTGTTTTTCCTGTCGGTGCTCCATGCGCTGCACGACTCGTTTCGCAAGCTGCGCTCGTTCGTGTTCGTGGAGCGGATCTCCGAAGTCACCGACGTGTTCGAGCGCGAGCGCTCTTTCGAGGCCGTGTCGCGCGCCATCGCGGGCGACGCGGGCGTTGCGGACGTGTCCGGCTACACCGACTACGGCCGGGTGTGGCTCGAATTCCTCGAGATGGTGAGCGACGACCTCGATCCCCGCTCGAGCGTGATCGTGCTCGGCGACGCGCGCACCAACGGCCGCGAGCCCCATGCCGAGGTGTTCGCGCGGGTGGCCGAGCGGGCGGGTCGCACGTTCTGGATGAACCCCGAGCCCCGGCTGTACTGGAACTACGGCGACTCCGTCATGGCCGCCTACGAGCGCCACTGCGACGGCGTGTTCGAGTGCTGGACGACGAAGCAGCTCGAGGGATTCGTGAACGCGATCGCAGACCTGAGGCCGGTGCGCAAGCCGTCGGGCTAGGGCCGGGCGCTGGTTACCGCGGGTGGACGTCCAGGACGGCGTGGCGGCCGATCGCACGGAGAGACAGTGACGGGCGTCGGCCAGGCACTGCGGTCGCCGGCTTGGGGCGGCGTCGGCGCTAGCGCTTCTCGTCCAATGCGGGAGTTCAGGCACAAGCCGCCTGACCTGCCGGGCTCGCGCCGGCGGAGCTACGACCGGAACTCGTCCCAAGCGTAGAGATCGTGAAAGTGCTCCCGACCGTCACTGACCCGACCGTCCTTGAGCATCGAGCAGGTGCTCGAGCACCGCGCACCGCCGGTGCACAGCTCGACGCGATCCGGGGCCTGCGCGCCGGCCGTCTCCGCCTGGTCGCGTTCGGCAGCGCCTTACACCCGCAAGGGCACCGTGCGGCTCACCAGTGCGCGTGCCACCCAGGGCACGACCCAGACCGGCGACTTCTCCGCCGGCCTGTTCCAGGTGCTCCAGTCGCGCCGCAAGCGCGCGAAGGGGCTGACCGAGCTGCGCCTGAACCGGTCGAGCTTTCCGCAGCTGCCAGCGCCGTTCCCGGCACGCCACCACCCGCGGACAGAGATCGGCCTCACGCAAGACCCGCCGCCTGGGCTCGAACGCCCGCGGGCGCCACTGGGCCGCCACCGTCCGCGGCACAAGATGGACTGTCACCGACCGTTGCGACGGCACCCTGACGAAGGTCACCCGCGGTAAGGTGGCAGTACGCGACTTCAGGAGGAAGCGAACCATCACTCTGCGCAAGGGCAAGAGCTACCTGGCCGAGGCAAGGCGATAGGCGTCAAGCGTCTACTGATCCCCATGATGGCGGCGGCGATCGCCGCGCTCGCCCCCGGTAGCGCCATCGCCGCCGACTTCAACCTCGTGGGCCAGTTCGGCGGGCCCGGGGCGGGCCCAGGCCAGCTTGCGAACCCGTCGAACCTGGCGCTCGACTCCGCGGGCAACGTGTTCGTGGCGGACCCGGGCAACGCCCGCATCCAGCGGTTCACGGGCGCGGGCGTGTTCAGCCTCGCCTGGGGCACGGCCGGAGGAAACAAGGGCCAGTTCAGCTCGCCCACCGGGGTCGACGTGGACCCCGCCGGCAACGTCTACGTGGCCGACCGCGGGAACCACCGGGTGCAGAAGTTCACCTCCTCAGGGGTCTTCGAGCGGATGTGGGGAAGTAGCGTCGCGAACAGCACGAGCGGCAGCCCCGAGAACTGCACCGCGGCCCAGGCGAACTGCTTCGGCGGCACCCCGGGAACGGAACCAGGTGAGTTCGGAGCCCCGGAGGCTGTCGCGCTCGACGGGTCGGGCAACGTCTTCGTCTCGGAGTTCTTCGGCAACAGGGTGCAGAAGTTCACGCCGAGCGGCGGGTTCATCACCCAGTGGGGATCGCCGGGCGCCGGCAACGGCCAGTTTGCGCGGCCGGTGGGGCTGGCGGTCAACTCGTTCGGAGAGGTCTACGTGGCCGACCGAGACAACAACCGGGTCCAGCGGTTCAGCAACACCGGGGCCTTCCTGGGCTCCTTCGGCAGCAATGGAACGGGCGACGGCCAGCTCCGGGGCCCGGAGGACGTGACCGTCGAGCCGTCGGGCAACGTGCTCGTGGCCGACATCAGCAACTTCCGGGTGCAGCGGTTCTCGCGTACCGGGGCGTTTCTCGCGAAGTTCGACCGCGTCCTGCCCTCCCCAGGCACCTTCCGGCCGGAGTCGGTCGAGGTGACCCCGGAGGGCGATCTGTACGTGATCGACGGGGGCGGGAACAACCGCATCCTGCGCGTGCGCGAGGCAGCCGCCCCCCCAACCGGGCTCGCGGCGCCGGTGCTGGGCAAGACCGTGAACGTCAGCCGCGTGAGCGGCAAGGTGACGATCGGGGTGCGTGCCAGGGGCGGCTCGGCGCGCGCGGCGCAGAAGGGGGTTAGGTTCGTGCCGCTGACCCAGGCGCGCCAGATCCCCGTCGGCTCGTTCCTCAACACCCGCAAGGGCAAGGTGCGCTTGACGTCGGCCCAGAACACCAAGGGCAAGACCCAGGCCGGGGACTTCTCCGGCGGCCTGTTCCAGGTGCTGCAGTCGCGCAGCAAGCGCGCGAAGGGCCTCACCGAGCTGGGGCTCAAGGGCTCGAGCTTCAAGCGCTGCGGACGCAGCGGCAAGCGGTCGCGGGCCGGCACCTCACGCCTCGCTCCCGCCCGCACGATTCGCCGCCTCCGTGCCAACGCCAACGGGCGCTTCCGCTCTCGTGGGCGCCACTCCTCTGCGACCGTTCGCGGCACGATCTGGACGGTCACGGACCGATGCGACGGCACGCTCACCCAGGTCAAGCGCGGCAAGGTCGCCGTGCGGGACTTCCGCCGCAAGCGCACCATCGTCGTGCGCGCCGGCAAGAGCTACCTCGCCCGCGCGCGCTAGCTGGTGAATGTCGAGCGCAGGCTGCGAGAGCGCCACGCCGAGCTGCAGGATCGCCTCGCCAGCCTGACGCGCGCGCCCGAACGCGGATCGGGGATCAGCTTCGGCAAGCGGGTGGGCGACGGCACGATTGAGGCTGTGAGCCGGCTCAATGACGTCGGTGTGGTCGACAGCCTGAACGTGTCGATGGAGCGGGTCGAGAGAGCGCTGGACAAGCTGGCCGACGGCACCTATGGCACCTGCGATGTGTGCGGCCAGGAGATCCCGGAGGCGCGCCTGGAGATCCAGCCCGAGAGCACGGTGTGCGTCGACTGCGCCGGCCTCCCGGGCCGCGCGCCGTAGATCAGCGGCCGCTCAGGCGTCTTGATCGGCCAGCGCCCGCTGCTTCCCGACCCAGTCGTCGAGCACCTGCCAGCGCTCGTACAGCCACGCGACCTGCTCCTCATCACCCGTGGGCACGTCAGCCGCGGGATAGCGCCAGAAGCGCACCCGCACCGTTGTGCCCACCAGGCCGCCGGCCCAGATGTCCGAGATGTACTCGAAGCCGTCGAGGCCCACGTGGCCGCACACCACCACGTCCGCCCCGCGGCTCTCGTCGAGCAGTGCCAGGGGACCCCCCAGCCGCGGCGGCAGCACGTGGCGCAGCCGGTTTGCCAGCGGAGCGACCGCAGGCGCGCGTTCGGCGATCTTCTCCTGCGCGCTGGCGAGCTTCTCGGGCGTGTGGCGGGTGCCCTCGGGGTAGATGAGGATCCCCTCGCCGTCACCGAGGTCGTGCGCGAGGTGCCGCAGCCGTGCCACCTCTCCGGCCTGGTCGCTGGACGCCCGCCGCACGAAGTTCGTGGGCACCCAGCGACCGCCGATGTCGATCGTCGGGATCATCTGCAACTCGTGCTTGAGCACGAACCGCAGACCGAGCCCGTGCGCCTGCCCGATCACGGCGTCCGGAAGCGTGTTGTCGATGATGCTCGCGTGCCGGATGAGGATGAGCACGGGTCCGGGCCCCGCCTTCTCGAGGCCCTCGATCTCGAATGTCAGCCCGAACAGCACGCGTATGCCGCCCAGATGGCTGCGCGCCCAGTGGATGCGGAGGTCGTAGACCAGGCGCCGTCGCCTGAGCGAGCCGCGGCCGAGTGGCCCACCGGTGATCACGTAGATGCCCGCCAGCCCGGCGATGCCCCTCAGCTCGCCGAACAGGAACCACCACGCCATGCATGCCAGGCGCACGGCCATCCATGGCTTGCGTCGCACGACCCACAGCGCCAGGTCGGCCAGCGCGGCGGCCAGGAGCACCAGCGGGAAGGCCAGCGTGAGCACCACGAAGGCTCCGGCCTCGATCGCGATGCCCTTCGCCCGGCGCTGCAACCGCGCTCCGCGCGGTCCCTCGTCACGAAACAGCGGGCCCTGGGTAACCCGCCTCACGCGCATGGATCGAGCCTATCCGCCGCGTGGGCACCCGGCTCGGTGCCCGGGCGATACAGTGGCCTCGATAGCCAACAGGGGGGCTCGCGGGTAGGCGGGCTGAGATAGCGCCCCCGACACCGATCGCCTGGCGCTGACCCTTCGAACCTGTGGGGTAATGCCCGCGGAGGGAGCCATGCAGACGAAGGTCGAGGCTTCCGTGACGGAGCCTCTCTCTGTCTCGGAAACAACCGTTTCGCTCTCCGGGGTCACCCGCGCTTACCGCACGAAGCGGGGTCGCACCGTGGCGCTCGAAGGGCTGGATCTGCGCGTGGCCACCGGTGAGGTGCTCGGCGTGGTCGGACCCTCCGGCTGCGGCAAGTCGACGCTGCTGGAGCTGGTGGCGGGGCTGCAGGAACCGGATGAGGGCACGGTCGCGGTGGCCGGCTCCGCCGGCGCGAAGGGCCGCCGCGAGCTCTGCTCCTACATGCCCCAGCGCGACCTGCTGCTGCCCTGGCGCGACGCGCTCGGCAACGCCGCGCTGGCGCTCGAGTCCCAGGGCGTGGGGCGCCGGGAGGCGCGCGAGCGGGCCGCACCGCTGTTCGAGCGCTTCGGGCTGGCCGACTTCGAGCGCTCACGTCCGCGCGCCCTCTCCGGGGGGATGCGTCAGCGGGTGGCGTTCATGCGCACCCTGCTTCCGGGGCGCCCCGTGCTGACCCTCGACGAGCCCTTCGCCTCGCTCGACGCCATCACGCGGACCGACATGCAGCAGTGGCTGGCCGACGCCCTGGCCGCCGAGCCGCGCACCGTCGTGCTGGTGACCCACGACGTGGAGGAGGCGCTGTTTCTCTCCGACCGGGTGGTGGTGCTCTCGCGGCGCCCCGGCCGGGTGGTCGACGAGATCGACGTGCCGCTGAAGCGCCCGCGCGACCGCCGCGCCGCGGTGACCGATCCGGCACTCGCGCGCCTGCGCGGCCGCGCCCTGGAGGCCTTGAGGTGAGACGCGTCGCACTCGTCGCGCTCCTGCTCGCCGGCTTCGTCGCCCTCTGGGCCTGGATCGCCTCCCTGGAATCGGTCGACGACCTGCTGGTGGCCTCCCCCGGCGAGACGGTGCAGGCCCTGCGCGACGACTGGTCGCTGCTGATCGACAACGCGCTCATCACTCTCTACGAGGTGCTGCTCGGGCTGGCGATCGCCGTGGCGATGGGCGTGGTGTTCGCGATCGCCATGCACCTGAGCCGCACGCTCCGCGAGGCCGCCTACCCGCTGCTCGCGGCCTCCCAGGCCATCCCGATCGTGGTGCTGGCGCCGATCTTCGTGCTGGCCTTCGACTACGGCATCGGCCCGAAGATCGCGATCGTGGCGCTCATCTGCTTCTTCCCCATCACCGTGAACGTGCTCGACGGCCTGCGCTCGGTCGACCCCGGCCATCTGTCGCTGATGCGCTCCTTCGGGGCCTCGCGCCTGCGCACCCTGCGGGCGGTGGAGCTGCCCGCGGCCCTGCCGGGCTTCTTCAGCGGGCTGCGGATCGCGGCCACGGTGTCGGTGATCGGCGCGGTGTTCGGGGAATGGGCGGGCGCCGACGACGGCCTGGGCCGGCTCGTGCTGCTCGGCAACGACCAGCTTCAGACTCCCCGCGTGTACGCGGGGATCGTGATCCTTACCCTGATGGCGGTTGCGCTGTTCGCGCTGGCCTCGCTCGCCGAGCGCATCGCCTGCCCCTGGAATCGAGACGAAGGGACCGTATGACCCGGAAGTTGCTCGCCCCGCTGCTCACCCTTCTCTGCGCCAGTGCGCTCGCCGCCTGCGGCGAGAAGGAGGAGACGCTCGGCCCCGGCGGCGGCAGCGAGCTCGAGCTGATGCTCGACTTCTTCCCGAACGCGGATCACGCCGGGATCTACGCGGCCGAGGCCGGCAAGCACTTCGACAGGGCCGGTCTGAACGTGAAGATCCGCCAGCCCAGCGATCCCTCGGCGCCCATCAAGCAGGTCGCCGCCGGGCGCGTGGACCTGGCCGTCTCCTATGAGCCCGAGGTCCTGCGCGCCCGCGACGAGGGCCTGAGCGTGGTGGCCGTCGCAGCCCTGGTGCGCAAGCCGCTCACCTCGATCATCTCCCTACCCGACGCCGGGATCCGTACACCCCGGGACCTCAAGGGCAAGACGGTAGGCACCGCGGGGATCGACTACCAGTCCGCTTACCTGCGCGAGATCCTGCTCGAGGCGGGTGTCGATCCGCAGACCGTGAAGGAGCGCAACGTGGGCTTCGCGCTCAGTCCCGCTCTGCTCTCCAAACGGGTGGACGCCACCCTCGGCGGGTTCTGGAACTACGAGGGCGTCGACTTGGAGCTCAGGAAGCGCGACCCGCAGATCATCCGGGTCGACGACGCCGGCGTGCCAACCTACGACGAGCTGGTGATCGTGGCCAACGAGGACGCGCTGGAGCGCGACGGCCAGCGCATCCGCGCGTTCATCGGTGCGCTGGCGCGGGGAACCAAAGACCTCGAGGCGGATCCGGAGCGGGCGATCGATGGGCTGCTCGAGGCCAATCCCGATCTCGACGCCGAGTTGCAGCGAGCGGCGGTGAAAGTGACCCTGCCGCTGTTCCTGCCGGCGCGGGGCAAGCCCTTCGGATATCTGGACCCGAAGGAGTGGCAGCAGTTTGCGGCGTGGATGAGCGAGAACCGCCTGATCACCGAGATCCCGGACGCCGGCGGGGCGTTCAACAACGACCTTCTGCCCGGCGCCGGCCTCTGAGCCAGCTATAAAGATGGCCATGACGACCCGCAATCGCTTCCTCACGCTCCTGGCCCTCGTCGCGACGCTCGCCGTCGTGCTAATCGGCGCCGGGTGCGGCGGCGACGACGGAGGCGGCTCCTCCGACGACGCGAGCGCGCTCCTCGAGAAGGCGTTCAGCACGCAGGTCGACAGCGGCGAACTCAAGCTCGACCTCGAGGCCGAGATCGATGGGCTGGCTCAGCTGAACGGACCGCTGTCGCTTAGCCTCTCGGGCCCGTTCAAGTCCAACGGGGCGAAAACCATCCCGGTGCTCGACTGGGACGTCGTGGCCGAGGGCGCCGGCCAGAGCTTCGACATCGGCGTGACGGTGACCGAAGACAACGCCTTCGTCGAATACCAGGGCGAGTCGTACGAGGTCGGCACGGAGCTGTTCACCCAGTTCAAGGAGCAGTACGCCGCCCAGCAGCCCGACGAGCAGCCCACGCTGAAGTCCTTCGGGCTCGACCCGGCCACCTGGCTCCAGGACCCGAAGGTCGAGGACGGTGACGAGATCGGCGGCGACGCGACCCAGGTCGTGACGGGATCGGTCGACGTGGAGAAGGTGGTGCGCGACATCTATTCGCTGACCAAGTCCGACGCCTTCCGCCAGCAGCTCGAGAGCCAGGGCCAGACCGTGCCGGAGATCCCGGAGCCCTCGGACGAGGACATCAAGCAGATCGTGGACGCCGTCGACGAACTCACGGTCGAGGTCAACGTGGACGAGAACGACGTGGCACGGCGTGTCTCGATCTCGGCCGACTTCACGGTGCCCGAGGGCACCGGTGACGGCGAGGTCAAGGGCGGCTCGCTGTCGTTCGGCTACACCCTCGAAGAGGTCGGCATCGACCCGCAGATCGAGGCCCCGGCCAACGCCAAGCCCCTCTCAGAGCTGACCCAGCAGTTCGCCCCGCTGCTGGGTGGCGGGATACCGCAGACGACCCCCTAGGACTTCTCGAGGTCCAGCGACAGCGAGTTGATGCAGTAGCGCTGGCCGTCGGGCCCGGGCCCGTCGTCGAACACGTGCCCGAGGTGTGAGCCGCAGTTGGCGCACAGCACCTCGGTGCGCTTCATGAACAGGCTGTTGTCGGACTCGAGGCGCACGTTCTCGGCCACGGCCGGCTCGGTGAAGCTCGGCCATCCGGTGCCGGAATCGAACTTGGTCTCGGAGCTGAAGAGGTCGGTGCCACAGGCTCCGCAGCGGTACATCCCGGTCTCCTTGGAGTGGGTGTAGGCGCCTGTGAAGGGCGGCTCGGTGCCCTTCTCACGAAGCACGTGGTAGCGCTCCGGATCGAGCTCCGAGCGCCACTGGTCTTCTGTCTTGTTCACCTTGGCTTCCATGGTCGGGATGGTACGCGGTGACCCTTACCGGAAGGTGAAGGCTCCGGTGATGGCGCCGTGCACCAGGTACGTGCCGGCCAGCGCGGCGAATGGCGCGTAGGGAGCGAAGAACTCACGTACCTCGTCCTCGGTGGCCCGCCGCCGCAGGCCGGCCAGGCGCCCCACCAGCTTGATGTAGGACAGATCGCCCGCCGGGATCTGGTCGTCGCGGCCCTGGCCGTGGTAGGCCAGGCATTCGATCGTCCAGGGCCCGATCCCCGGGATCGTGCGCAGGCGCCGCCAGGCCGGCTCGTGGGTGGTGAGGTCCGCCCGGCCCGAGGCCACCTCCCGCGCCGCGCGAACGAGCGTGATCGCGCGCCTCGGGGACATCCCGCAGCGCTCGACCTCCGCGGGCGCAAGGCGCGACACGGCATGGGCGGAGGGCACGTCACGCAGCGTTCGGCAAGGGCTGCGGGGGCCGTGCCGGGCCACGAGCCCCCTCTGGATCGCCACTGCCCTCGGCCCGTCGATCAGCTGCTCCGACACCGCCCAC
Source organism: uncultured Thermoleophilaceae bacterium (assembly GCA_963825475.1). GTDB lineage: Bacteria > Actinomycetota > Thermoleophilia > Solirubrobacterales > Thermoleophilaceae > JAAYBF01. The sequence continues at coordinate 318,082 of CAWGTC010000002.1, forward strand.
GCCAGGGCCTCGAAGGGCTCGGGACGGCGGAACGGGCGCAGCCACGGCTTGCGCCGCATGATCGGGCCCAGCAGCCGGTCCCGGCGGAAGGCCCGGTGGAAGGGACCGAGGTCGTGGTCGGTGCCGAGGGCGAAGCGCATCCGCTCCACCGCGATCACAGCCGTCTCCCGGGAGGGCGCTTCGGCACAGATCCGCACGCTGTCCGACCGGGGCCAGGCTCGCACGATCACCGCCTCCCCGCGCACCTGCATCAGCCGGGACAGCCCGCCGTCTGGCGAGCGGCGCATCACGCCGTCGCGGCCGCCGCGGGGCATGCGGTACGGGCCGACGGGCACCACGTCGCACTCGAGGACGACGGTTCGCGGGGCGGCGGCGGTAGTGGTCAGCGCTTCAGCAGGTGGACGTCGACGAGGAACGAGCGGGTGGTCTCGACATCGACGCCTCGACGGCGAGCGGCCAGGCGCCCGCGGCGGCGCGCCAGGCGGCCCGAGGAGGGGCGGCGCAGGATCCGGACGAGCACGAAGGCGGCAACGCCGAGGAGGAAGCCACCGGTTGCGGCAGCCACAGTGGCCGGCAGGGACACGGGGCGTGGCATGTCGAGCTGACCGCCCCCCGGCTCCGCCAGAACCGGCAGGTGGCGCACCTCGGCCACCTGGTCGCCGTCCGCCGGCATCAACTCTCCGTCGACCGGCTCGGGGTCCGGGACGTTGTCGGCGGTATCGGGCACGGGGGCGAGTGTACCCGCGCCGTCAGAGCTCGCGCTCGTAAACCCGGTAGCGCTTGACCACGCGGCCACCCATCCCCTCCATGCCACGGTTCATCGCGTCGTTGGTCTCGAGGATCCAGCCCATCTCGCCCCACTTCTGTGGCGTCACCACCGCCATGTCGAAATGCTCGATGTAAAGCCCGGCGGCCACGCCCGTGTGCTGGTACTCGGGCTTGACGCCGAGGAAGCCCACCCGCACGCGGTCCATGATCTTGCGCCGGCGCAGGAAGTGCCACCAGCCGAAGGGAAGGAGGCGGCCGCCGATCTTCTTCAGCACCTGGTTGATGTCGGGCACGGTGATCGCCACACCCACCGTCTCGCCGGTGTCGATCTTCTCGGCAACCATGAACCAGTTGCGGTCGTACACCAGCTGCAGCTCCTGGCCGTAGTACTTCAGGTCCTCCTCCGAATAGGGCACGAAGCCCCAGTTGTCCTTCCAGGCCTCGTTGTAGGTCTCGCCGAAGATCTCCATCTCCCGGCCCAGCCGCCGCCGCGACATCTTGCGGATGCGGATGCCGTGATCGGGCTCGAGCCTCTCGGCCATCTCGACGAGCGCGGGCACCACCTTCGAGCGGTCGGTGATGTGCAGCTCCCACATGAGCAGGTCGACCGCCTTGGCCAATCCGGCCTGCTCGCACATCCGCTGGTAGTAGGGCGGCTGCCAGGGCTGATTGACGAACGGCTCCCGGTCGAAGCCCTCGATGAGCACTCCGACCTCGTCGTTCATCGTGAAGTCCATCGGGCCGACGATGCGGTCGCGCCCCCGCTCGCGCAGCCAGGCCGACGCCGCCTCGAGCAGGGCGTCGAAGATCGCCTGGTCCTCCTCGGCCTCCAGAAAGCCGAACTGACCCCAGGCGTTGCCCTGATGTGCGTTGAAGGCATGGTCGATCTGGGCGCTCACGCGCCCCACCACCCGGCCGTCTCCACGAGCGAGGAAGAGCTGGGCGTCGGCGTGCTTGAAGTAGGCGTTGAAGCGCCTGCTGAGGAACATCCAGCGGTGGATCCTGAGCGGGGGAACCCACTGCTCGGAGCTTGCGTGCAGCCGGAACGGAAGGTCGATGAAGGCACGCATGTCGCTGCGCGACTCGACCGGCCGGACTTCGATGGAGGGCACGGCGTGGCACCCTATATCCCCATGGCGCGTCCCGACCTATTCGAGAAGGCTCGCAACCACGAGCGTCTCGAGCAGCTGGCCGCCGCCCGCGAGCAGGATCTGTTGCCCTATTTCCGCCAGGTGGACGGCGAGCCGGGGCCTCTGGTTCAGATGGAGGGCCGCGAGCGGCTCACGCTCGGATCCAACAACTACCTGGGCCTGACCGCGCACCCCGCCGTCAAGCAGGCGGCCCGCGACGCCCTCGAGGCCTACGGAACGGGCCTCACCGGGTCGCGCTTCATGAACGGCACCACGCCGCTGCACCTCGAGCTCGAACGCGAGCTCGCCGACTGGATGGGCACCGAGGAGGCGATCGTCTACACCACCGGCTACCAGGCCAACGTGGGCTGCATCGCCACTCTGCTGGCCCCGGGCGACACGGTGATCTGCGACTCGGGCGACCACGCGTCGATCCTCGACGCGGTGTCGATGTCCCGAGCCCGGATCCGGCCCTTCCGCCACAACCGCCTCGACAAGCTGGAGAAGATGCTGGCGCGCTCCGAGAGCGACGGCGGCGGAGTGCTCGTGGTGGTGGACGGCGTGTTCTCCATGGAGGGCGACCTGGCCCCGCTGACCGACGTGGTGCGCCTGTGCCGCGAGCACGGTGCGCGCTTGATGGTCGACGAGGCCCATGGCGTCGGCGTGCTGGGCGCCACGGGCACGGGCGCGTGCGAGGCCTACGGGGTGGCGGAGGAGGTCGACCTGCGGATGGGCACGTTCTCCAAGTCCCTGGCCTCCTGCGGCGGGTTCATCGCCGGCTCTGCCGAGGTGATCGACTTCCTGCGCGTGCAGTCACGGGCCTTCATGTTCACCGCCTCGGCCGTCCCGGCCGCAGTGGGCGCCACCCTCGGCGCCCTGCGGGTGATCCGCTCCGACGAGGGGCGCGAGCTGCTGGCTCGCGTGCTCGAGAACGCCCGCTACCTCCAGAAGGGTCTGGCGGAGCTGGGCTTCGACGTAGTGCAGCCGACCCCGATGCCCGACGGCACGGACATCCTGACACCGATCGTGCCGGTCACCATCGGCGACGACTGGCGCGCGGTGCTGTTCTGGAAGGCGCTCTATGACGCCGGGGTGTACGCCAACGTGGCGCTCTACCCGGCGGTGCCGCGCGGCGGGGCGCTCCTGCGCACCAGCGTGATGGCCACCCACGAGAAGGAGCACCTCGACCGGGCGCTGGCCGCGTTCGACACCGTGCGCGAGCAGATCCCGGAGGATCTGGCGGCCCCCGACGCCGTGGCGACGGGCGGCGGCGGCGGTAGGACGCGGAGGGTCGTGCGCGGGTCACTCCGGCGGGCTGCCGGCGACCAAGGTTCTCGGACCCCGGTTCTGAACCTTCGAGGTTTCGGCCCGCCGAGCGTCCGACGAGGTAGGCGGCCTAGAGCGCGCGGAGCGCGCCTGTGACCAGGGCCGCGGCCAGTACGGTCACCAGGATCGGCGCACGCAGGGACACGGCCACGGCGGCCGCGCCCAGTCCCGCCGCGCGCTCGTCGATCACCAGACGGTCGTCGGTGGCGAAGGTCTGCGTGGCCACCAGCGCGGCCAGCAGGGCCGGCGCCAAGAGGTCGCTGAGCCGGCTCAGGGCGGGCGGAAGGCCGTCACCGACCAGGAGCGGGCCCGACGCCTTGATCGCGATCGTCGCGAGGCCGACCACGGCCACGAGCAGCCACACCTCTCCGCTCACCGGCGCACACCGATGAGGCAGGCGGCCGTGGCGGCCAGAACCGGTAGTCCAGCCGGCACGAACGGGGTGAGCGAGAGGGCCAAGGCCGCCCCCGCAACCGCGGCAGCCGTGGTCTTCCGGGACCGCACCTGCGCCACCAGCAAGGCGAGGAAGAGGGCAGGAAACGCAGCGTCGAGACCGAGCGCCTCGGGATCGCCGAGTGCCTCGCCCGCGGCGGCGCCGACTGCTGTGCCCGCGAGCCAGGCCACGTACAGCGTCAGGCCGGCGCCCAGGAGCACGCCGCGGTCGAACCGCCCGCCCGCGCGCTTGGCCAGCGCCCACGACTCGTCCACCACGAGCTGCGCTTCCAGCGCCCGCCGCACACGGCCGCCTCGGAGTGCCCCCGCGGCGGCCAGCCCGATCGGCGCGTAGCGCGTGTTCAACAGCACGGCCGCCACGATGGCAGTGGCCACGCCGCCGCCGGCCCCGAGGATCGAGACGGCGGCGAACTGAGACGAGCCGGCGAAGGTGGTTGCCGACATCACCACCGGAGCGAGCACTCCAAGCCCCGCTGCCCGCGCCAGCAGGCCGAACGAGATCCCGAACGCCAGGACGGCAACGGCGAGCGGCAGCGTCAGTCGCACACCGGCCCACAGGCCGGCGTGCGGCGTCAACGAAGGCTTGCTCAGCTGTTGTGTGCTCGGTTCCAGGATGGGCGGCGTTGAGTACGGCGTGGGCGGCGGCGGACCTTAGCCCTGCCGGCCTCCCGCTGGCGGGCGCGGGTGACCTCCCAGTTGAGCGAGGCGTTCATGCCGCCTGCTCCTGCGAGGCACGCAGGTCGAGCAGGGCAAGCACGTCCCGGGTGCGGCGGAACGGGTCGGCCACGACCTCGGCTCCCGGTGCCAACGGCTTGGCCGCTGCCAGCCGGCCGTCGACGAAGCCCAGCAGGGTGTCTCCACGGGGGGCCCGTCGGTCGTCGAGAGCGGCGAGCCGGAGCAGGGCCCTCCCATCCTCGGGGCGGGAGTGGCGGATGGTGATGTCGTCGTTCATGGTGCCCTCCGTTGCGTAACCAACAATCAACTTATGCCGGGATAGTACACCCATCAAAGCCGGATAGCCAGTTACGGTCGCTGATACCATCCATTAGCAATGGTTCTGCACACCACAACGTTCGAAGCGCCGTCGCCGTGATAGTCGAGGCCGAGCCCGAGAAGCGCGCACCCGAGCCGCTGCGCCTCGTTCAGCAGTTCGTGAACAGCGTCGAGCTGGACGAGGACGACGAGGAGCTGGACACAGCTCAGGCCCTGCAGGAGTGGCTCGTGGGCCGTGGTCTCGTTGCGCGGGGCACCCCCGTCACGGAGGCGGATCTGGGCCGCGCCCTCGAGGTGCGGGAGGGCTTGCGCTCGCTACTGGCCGCCCACAACGGGGCCGAGAGCGATCCGAAGGCGGTAGCCAAGCTGGAGGCCGCGTTGCAGGGATGCACGCTGAGGGCCGGCTTTGCCGCGGACGGCACCCCGGGTCTCGTCCCCGCACACGAGGGCCCACGAGCCGGCCTGGCGCGGCTGATGGCCATCGTGGCCGCAGCGGCCACCGACGGCACCTGGTCGCGGCTCAAGGCCTGCGCGGACGATGGCTGCCGGTGGGCGTTCTACGACCATTCGAAGAACCGTTCGGGGCGCTGGTGCTCGATGAAGAGCTGCGGCAACCAGCACAAGGCGAGGGCCTTCCGCGAGCGGCAGCGAACGCCTTCACCGGCGCGCGGCAGAAAAGCCCGCTCTTAGCGGGTCGCTCGGACGGTTGCCCGTTGACGCCCAGCGAGCGCCTCGGCTTTATTTCACCGTGGCGCCTGACGGCGAACGGATTGGAGTGCCCGGAGAATGGGGAGTAGGAACTCACCCCCCTTCGACGGGATCCGGGACGGGCCGGGGAGTGCCGGGGGACTGCATAACGCTGTCAAGAAACGCGCACTCCGTGCGGGGAGGAAGTTCTTTTTATGGGCGATATCGCCACGCTGGACGCTGGGCAACAACATCTTCGTGCTCTTGAGCACGCCAACCGGGTACGGCTTGCACGTGCCCGCCTCAAGCGTCAGATCGGAGCCGGTGAGCTACCGGCTGCCGAGGTGATCACGAGCTGCCCGTGGGAAGCGCACAGCATGTCGATCAGCGACGTCCTGATGAGCCAGAAACGCTGGGGACGAGCGCGCTGCCGGCGCCTGCTGCTCTCCATCGGCGTACCGGAGAACAAGCAGGTGGGCACGCTCACCGACCGCCAGCGGCTCGCCCTCGCCGAGGTGCTGGAGGAGATGGCGCCGACCTCGCGCCGGCTGGAGCACGCCGGGGCGCTCTCGCTCGCGTAAGTCCTGGGTGCGGTGCTCGCCGGAACAACGCTCCGGCTGCGCTCCTCCCCCGAGAACCCTGGGTGCGGTGCTCGCCGGAACAACGCTCCGGCTGCGCTCCTCCCCGGGGCTACTCGTCGGGCGTGATCCCCGGCGAGACGCTGGCCAGCTCGACTATGTGGCCGTCGGGGTCGCGCAGGTAGAGCGACTTGAAGAAGGTGCGGTCCATCACCTCCGTGCAGGGCACGCCCTGGCCGGTGAGGTAGACGCGCCAGCCCTGCGAGCTCCTGCTCGCTCTCCACCGATAGGGCGAAGTGATGGGTCGAGCCCGTGCCCACGGAGCCGGGCTCGAGCTGCGGATACTCGAGGCACGTGATCAGGGTGCCGGGCCGTCCCTGGTCGTCGCCGAAGAAGAGGTGGCGCGCGCCCTGGTCGTCCTCGTTGACCGTCTGCTTGACCATCCGCATTCCCAGCAAGTTGCGGTAGAAGGCCGTCGACCGCTCGAGGCTCGCGCAGATCAGCGTGATGTGGTGGATCCCGGCGATGCGCAGCCGGCGGGGCTCGTCCATGGGCCGGAGACTATTGGGAGGCTCGAGAGGAGCTGCTGCCGGAACGTAGTTCCGGCGAGCATCGCATCGCTTCCCGTCTCAGATTCCCAGACCGGTCGGCAGCGGGCTGGCTCCCGAGAAGAACAGGAACCAGACGCCGAACCCGACGATCGCGACGCCGGCGCTCACCGTCATCACCGCCTCGAGTGCAGTCTGGCCGTGGTCGTCCAGTCCCCGCGCCACGCGCAGCTCCGAGTGCTTGTGGTTGAGCCAGCCGAGCACCGGCACGATCACGAGGATGCTCACCAGCACCCCGATCATCATCACCGCCAGCGCCGCACCAAGCGAGGCGGTCTCGGCCTGCACCTGCGAGCCCACGTACAGCCATCCCACCGGCACACCCACCCAGAGCAGCAGCCCGCCGCCGAGCATGATCAGGACGAGGATCAAGCCGCTCACGCCCGTGAGGGTCAGGGATCGCCGGCGAGCGCTCACCGGAAGCTCAGCCCTCCGGACCGGCGCTTGAAGAGTTGCCGCAACGCGTAGAAGCAGCCCCCGAACACGACAAGTCCGGTGATCAGCAGCACTCCAAGGGTCTGCACGCCGATCACGAATCCCGACACCACTATGGCGGCGATCCCGGCCGCGCCCGCCAGCAGGGTGGTGTGCGACCTGAAGCCGGTCACGTGCTCGCGCACCGACAGCTCCATGGCGGCGATCGAGGCGATGGCCAGCCCGGCGGCGATCTTGGAGTTGCCCTCGTCCCCGATGCCCTGCAGGAAGCCCCAGCTCATCAGCACGATGCCCACCAGGATGATCAGCTCGGTGAGGGGGAACGGCCCCCACAGCGGCGGCGGCCGCTCCGCCAGCGAGGGACGTCCCGGGCGCGGACGGGGGGCGGCCGCTCGCGCCGGAGCCGCTTTCGCCTGACGCGCGCGGGCCTGCCTGGCGGCGTCGCGCTCGGCACGCGTGCTTCCGGCACCCGAGGGGGCCTCGCCGCCCTCAAGTGTGCGCTTACGGCTGCGCTTTCCCATTCAGTCCAGTGGTCGGTGGGGTCGACCCTCAACAATGGAGGGTGGGGGTTGGGGCCACCGGCCCCAACCCCAAACTAAGGGGCAACCGGAGGAGATCCGGACTCGCCACCAGTTCATGAGGTAGCCGAGGATTCCCCACCGTGGCCGCACGTGCCAGTGCTTGCAGCCCGGCTCGCCGATGTCGTCGTTGCCGATCCGCACCCACTTGTGGCGCTCCGGCTCGAGCAGCATCTCCTCGATCCGGGCGCGGTGCTGCTCCTCGACCCAGGTGCGATTCGACAGGCTGCGGCGGGCGTGATCGACACGCTCGGCGAGGTCGTCGCGCAACGCCTCCAGCTCGGCCAGCAACAGCATCCGCGGACCGCCCTGCGACGCGACCGAGAACTCGAACCCCTGCCGCGGCCACGTCGACACGAACAACGACGACAGCTCACCCTCCAACCGCTCGATCTGATCCAGCAACGTGCGACGCGCCGGCCGCTCGTCCGGACGAGTGCGGGGGGCGAGCGGAGGAAAGGTCGGTGGACCCTGCGGATACGGCTCGGCGAGGAGCGCAGCCGGAACGTCGTTCCGGCGAGCACCGGAGCTTTCTTCTACGACTTCAGGCATCTCTGCCTTCTCCCTCATCGACGAATGTCAACTGTACCAGCGACATCCGGGCCGGTCACCCCCCAACCTGGAGTGTGTCCGACGCGGTCCAGAGTGCCTCGTGGACGCTGATCTCGGGCACGCCCTTCACCTGCAGCGCGCACAGCACCATGCTGCGCGTGGAGGAGGAGACGCCATGGTCCTCCGACACCTCGCGGGAGAGCACCGCCACCGGGCAGTCCTCGTCGGCCACCACGATCTGGCGGCTCGAGAGGCTGCGCCCCGTGCCGCCCAGCCGCTCGTCCTCGCCGGTGAGCCGCAGGCCGATCGCCTTCCCCACCCTGTCGGCATCCAGCGCGATCACGGGCACGCCGGTCTCGAAGATGGCTATCACCAGTGCGTCGTCGAGCAGGTTGCGGCTGCGCAGGCCGCCCCATTCGAGCCGGTCGAGGGCGATCTGCTCGACCGGGGTCCTGTCGGTGTCCGGATCGATGCCGATCTGACGCCAGAACACCCGGTAGGCCCACGGCACCGGATCCTGGCGCATGTGGATCACGTACCCGCCGGTGATCCGGTTCGAGAGCTGGCGCAGGCGGCTGCGCACTGACTCGGGGCTGCGCCCGGACCGCGCCTCGAGCCGCATCAGCCACAGAGCGAGCGACGGGAACTCCTCCGCGAGCTCGCGGCCGACCCAGCCCCGCTCGAGCTCGGGCCCGGCCACCATCACCCCGAGCGGACGATCCGGCGGACCTGTGCGCGCAGCTCGTCCTCCGTGAGGTTGCCGAGCTTGGTGGTGCGCACCTTTCCGCCCTCGTAGGCGAACACGGTGGAGGGACAGACGCCCAGGCCGTAGAGGTTCTGAAGCGCGCCGTCGCGGTCCACGGCCACCGGCATGCCCCACCCACGGCGGTTGGCGATCCGCTCGACCTCGCTCCGCGGCTCGCCGCTCATCACAGCCGCGAACGAGACGCCGGGAAACTCCTCGCGCATCCTCTCAACCCGGTCCACCTGCGGCTCGCAGTCGGCGCCGGCGGTTACCAGGAAGGTGAGCACCATCGGCCGCTCGCGCGCCTCGCACACGTTGAAGATGCTCTCGCTGCGCAGCTGGCACGCAGGCTGGCTGCCCGCCTGCGCGCTGCACTCGTCGGCGCGCTGGCACACGTTGGCGGCGCAGTTGTCGTCGTCGTCGTCACACGAGATGTCACCGGTGGCCAGCGGGGCAGCGAAGTCGGGGACCACCTTGCCGACCGCCGGACCGCGGAGGCCCGCACCGGTATTCGGGAGTGCGGTGGTCAGCAGGAGCACGCCGATACCCATCAGCATCACGATCCCCACTACCCACGCGTACTTGTTGCCGGCGCGCGGCACCTCCGGGCGCTCGGGCGGCATGTCCGGCTCGGGACGGAGCCGGTCCTCCTCCTCGAAGCGCTCGGCCGCGCTGCGCCGTTCGCCCCCACCGAGATCGCCGAATCGATCCTCAGGCATCGCGTCGCCGCGACAGCCAAGGCAGGGATACGCGCAGCGCGCGTCGCGGGTCCAGGTCGGCGAGACGGAACGACCCGTGCTGCTCGGCCCAGACCAGCGCGGCGGGCAGGACGATCATCACTCCGAGCAGCGAGACGCTCAGGTCCACGACGGTGAGGATGCCGAAGTCGCGCAGCATCCGGATGTCGGATGCGATCAGGGCCGCGAAGCCCGCGATGGCCGTGACTCCCGACGCGAGCACGGCGGCCCCCGTCGAGGCGTAGGTCAGCTCCATCGCCCGCTCAGGGGACGCGCCCTCCTCGCGCTCCTGGCGGTAGCGCGAGGACAGCAGCACACTGAACTCGGTGGAGATGGCTATCACCAGCGCGCCGAGGGTGACCGACATCGGATTGAGGTCCACCTCCAGCGGACCGGGCAGGAGCCCGAGCCCGAACAGCACGCCGGCGGACCAGCCGGTGGCCAGCGCGATCGGTATCAGCGGCACCGCGGCCTGGCGGGCCGCTCCCTCCTGGCTACGGCGGCGGGCGAACACGAACAGCACGCTGAACACCGCGATGAGCGCAGCCAGGAGGGCCAGAGCGCGGCGCCCCGGTGAGGAGAGCGCACCGTTGGCCTCGGCGGCCAGGACGGGCAGGCCGACAACGGAGGCCTCGACGCCCTCGGGCGGGTTCAGCCGGTCTTTGATCTGGTCCACGACCCGTTTCTGGTCGTCGAGTGACTGCAACCGGATGCCGAACGCCAGGTTGGCGGTCGTGCGGTCCTCCGTTACCACGCCCTGCGAGAAGTAGGCCGGAATGGCGTCCAGCAGGCCGCGCACCTTGGTCTGGTCCTGTATGTCGACGTTGGAAAGGATGGTGGGCAGAGAGAGAGCTGGACAGAGCTCAGGCGGATCGTTGGCCTGGCCGCAGCGGTCGCCCTCCTCGTAGCCCGCGGCCTTCAGGGTCGAGGTCTGGAACTCGCTCATCCAGGAGATGACCTCCGGCCGGGTGATGTCGTCGGCGCTCACGGTCACGTCGATCTCGCCCGCCACGCCGGTCTCCTTCTCGAGGATCTCGACGTCCTGGAGCGCCTGCAGGTCGCTGGGCACCAGCTCGCGAACGTCGGAGACCACCTCGGTCTGCGTGTCCGCCGCCCAGCCCGCGACCGCCACGACGAGGCCCACCGCCAGCACCCGCTGAGGGCGAGCCACCGAGATGGCGAGGGCGCGCTCACCCCGCTCGATTGCGCCCAGGCGGATCGCCCGCCAGCGCCGGGCCAGCGCCCGTCCGGTGCCGGAGCCGGCCAGGTCCGCGGCGGCGCCGGTCGCCCACCGCCGTGTGCGCGGGAAGGTGGGCGGCACGTCCTCCGCGCGGCGCCGCGGTGAGCTGAACCGCGACAGGGCGGCGAAGCCGGCGGTGAAGGCGCAGACGAGGGCGATCACGATGCCGGCCACCAGCAGCAGTCCGAACTCCCTGACCATCGGCACCGGCGACAGGAGCAGCGTGAGGAAGCCGACCGCCGTCGCCAGCCCGGCGGTGGCGATCGTCGGCCCTCCCGCGGCCGCTGCCGCGGGCGCGGCCTCCTCGGGCGGGTCGCCTGTGCGGGCGCGCACCTCGTCGAAGCGCGCCTGGGACTGGATCGAGTAGTCCACCGCCAGCCCGATCAGCACCGGCAACACGGCGATCGTGGCCATCGTCAGGCTCCCGCCCAGCAGCGAGAGCACGCCGAAGGTCATCGCCGCGGCTGCGAGCGCGAGCGCCAGCGGCAGCAGCCTGACCCGCAGCCGAGTGCGGAACACGATCGACAGCGTGGCCGCCATGAGCAGGAGCGCCGCCCCCAGCAGCCAGAAGATGCCGCTGCGCACCGCCTCGGCAAGGCCGTCCACCACGACCGGCACGCCGGTTACCACGTAGCGAGCCCCGTCCTGCGGCGTCATGCCCGGATCCCTGGTCACCGTCTGGATCAGGTCGATCGCGCGCGTGCGCTCCGCGTCGGTCAGGTCGGGGCGCAGCCGCACCTGCACGAGCGCCGAGTTCTTGCTGGGAAAGAGGTAGGCGAAGCGCGACTTGGGCACGCCGATCTCACCGTTCTCGGGGCGAGAGAACACCAGCGTGTCCACGAACTCGGGATCGTCGATCCGCGGCACGCCGGTGATCTGGTAGCGCAGCGCCAGCTGCAGCACCCGGCGCGTGAACTCGCCCTCCACGAGCTGGCGTGCGCTGTTGGCCAGGCGCCGCTGCTCGGCGGGCGAGTCGCCACGGCGCTTGGACAGCGCACGCGCGGCGGCCGCCGCCTGCTCGCCTCGCTGCGCCGTCGCATTGCGCTGTACAGAGAGCTGCTCGGTGATCTGCTTGACCGACGTGCTCACGAAGGTGCCCGGACCGAAGACCACCTGGGCGGGATCCAGCTCTTTGATCTGCGTGCACGCGGCCGGAAGGTCCTTCAGGCCCTCGGCGGGCACATTGCCCGAGAGGCACCCCTCGAGGCGGATGAGCCGGCCCAGGTCGGGACCCAGCATCGTGCGCTGTAGGTTGCCCTCGACCAGCACCACGACCGCGTCGTCGCCGAACTTGCCCTTGAAGCGCTCGGTCGCCTTGGCCGTGTCGGAGGAGCGCGACACCAGGGTGTCGGTGCCGGCGCTCGGCTCGAGCCTGAGGGCGAGCGCCGCTCCGGCCAGAGACAGCACCGCCACCACGCCCATCGACAGCAGCGGCCGGCGGACCACGGCCCGCGCCAGCGCCGCGAATTTCGCGCCTCCCCTCACAGGGTCAGCTTAGGGGGCGGTGCCCCCCTTCGATGCGGTAGCACTAGCGCGTGGGAAGCGGCTGCAAGCGGGGGAACTTGCCCGGCTGGCCGACCACGCGCCCGAGCGGTCGCTGCTGCCGGCAGGCGGGGGCCCGCCCGCGGTTCTCGGTGAACACGAACTTCTCCACGATCTCGCGCACCTCCGGCTCGAGGTTGGGATCGTCGGGGTCGAGAACCGGATCCGGAATGGAGTTTTCGCAGAGGTAGCTGCCGAAGGTGGGCAGGCCGCGGGCCAGCGACGAGTAGGCCCCGGGCTCGGGATAGGCGTTCGAGCGCACCGATGCGATCCGCTCCGGATAGGCAGCGAGCACCTCGGGGTTGAGGGGGTTGGTGGTGCGCAGGTAATTGAGGGAATCCCCCGAGCCGCCGATCGGGGGCTCGGCCGCGTTCGTCGCCGAAGACGCGTTGGCGAAGAACGCCGCCAGCTCCCGCCGGTACAGCCCCACGTAGTCGAACACCGGCTGAAGATCGCGCAGGAAGGGCTCGAGGCGCCGCAGCAGCGGGCGCGTGTCGTCGAGGCTGCGTTCGAGAGCCGGCAGGCCCGCTCGCGACACGCGGATCAGGGGATCGAGGTCCCTGAACAGCCCCCGGAGGTCGGGGGCGGTGGCGCTCAGGCTCTGCAGCGTGGGCGACAGCTCGCGGGCAGCCGGGCGCAGCTGGGTGATCAGCGGATCTGTGTCCTGGGCGAACGTCGTGAGGCGCCGGGTGGTGACCCGGGTCTCCCGCAGGAACGTCGGGAACACCACGAACGTGTCCGCCAGCTCGGCGTCGCGCCGGGCTGTGGTCTCGAACACCCGGTTGGAGTTCTCGATCAGCTGTCGCAGCTGGCCCTGGCGCTCGGTGAGTGCTCCGAACACGACGCCCGTGTCGCGGATGAGGCCCTGGGTGACCTCCTCCTGGCGGTCGAGGATCCGCAGCACGGCGTCCACGTCCTGGGCGAAGGGCGTGAGCGTGGCCAGCGCGTCGTTGAGCGCCCGGCCACCATCGTTGACCGCCCGGCCCTGCTGATCCATCCAGGTGCTGAACGAGGCCCTGGTCTTGGGGTCGAAGGTGCGGAAGATCTCGTCGAGCTCGACCGTCGCCGATACCTGCCCGGCGGGCAGGAGCCCACCGTCTTCGAGCTTGGGTGCGTCCCGGCTGCCCGGGCTCAGCTCCACGTAGGTCTCGCCGAGCAGCGTCTTCTGGCGCAGCACCGCCTCGGCGTCGGAGGGCAGCGGCGCGTACTTGTCGTCCAGCTCCAGCTCCGCGTCGGTCAAACCAGTCTCCGGGTCCTGGGTCTTCGTCTTCACCTTGCCCACGTTCACGCCCGAGATGCGAACATCGGCCTCCTGGGCCAGCTGGGTGGCCTCGGGGAACTTCACGTGCGCGCGGTAGCCCTCCGGGCGAAGAGGGATCGCCCCGCCGAAGGTAAGCCACAGGTAGAGCAGGATGCCCACGCAGGAGGCGGTGAACGCGAGCATCCCGAGCATGCGGCCGACGCTGGGGGTCTCCTTGACCATCTAGGCGTTCACCCCCCTTCTTCCTCGGTCGCGGGGGGCTCGAGCGCCTCGAGCGAGGACTGCAGGTCCTCGGGCAGCGGCTCGAGCTGCTCGGTGGGGGCCACGGTCTCCTCCGGCTCCGGGCCCTCGGGCTCGGACCGCGAGACGCTCGCGGGCGGTGCGGTGGGCTCGGGCTCCGGCACGGGGTTGTCGGGGCAGATCTCGGTCTCGGGCGGGAAGTTGACCAGCGTCGAGAGCGCGTCGATCTGCGGTGAGATGGGCCGGACTCCCGTGTTCAGCAGGTTGAGCTGCGAGCACGCGATCATCACCAGGCCACGCCGGACCGGTCCGTGCGCGTCCTGGGTCGAGAAGACGTTGGCGCTGTTGTGGTTGAGCCAGGAGGCCCAGAACAGGTAGCCCTCCTCGGCCCCGGGCGGGTTGTAGGCCAAGGTGTCGACCAGGTCGTTGATGACCCGGAACGACTTGGTCAACCGCGGGGTGACCACTGCCAGGCTCTCCGCCGCGCCGCGCAGGTCGCGGATCGTGGGCCGCACGTCACGCGCGAACGGACGCAGCTGCTCGTCGATCACCGGCGTGGTCTCGCGCAGGAAGGGGCGGCTCTGGCGCAGCGACGGACCGAGCGCGCGCGCGCCCGGGCGCAGCTTGGCGAGAGCGGGGCCGAGCTGACCCGAGAACTCGCCCAGGCTCGTGAGCGTGGTCTGGGTCTGGTCGAGCGCGCCAGGCAGCAGCCGCAGCGCCTCCCGCAGCCGCTGATCCTGGTTGGCGATCGCCTCGAAGTTGGCGTTGGCCGAGTCCACCAGCTCGGCCAGCTGCTGATCCTTGGAGCCCAGCTGGGTGGCCAGCTCCTGGAAGTTGTGGGTCACCCGCGCGACGTTGCGCCGGCGCTTTACCAGCATGGCGGTGATCTTGCGTGCGGAGCTGGAGGTGGGCTCGAACCGCTTGAAGACCTCGCGCAACTCGGCCGGAGCGTCGCCCTCGAAGCCCTCGGCGCCGGCGCTGAGCAGCACGCGCAGGTAGTCGCGTGTGTCACCGTCGAGCTGGGCCAGGATCTCGTCGGGGTTCACGTCGGGCAGCGTGTTGGCCACGGTGATGCGCTCGCCCTCCTCGAACGCGCCCGCGGACTTGGTGCCGGGATCGAGCTCGAGGTACATGTCCTTGAGCCCCGTCTTGGGCCTCAGGAGGATCGTCGCGTCCCTGTACACGGGGGCATGCTCGGTCTGGATCTTCATCTCCACCACCGCTCGCCCGTCCTCGAGCTTCACGCTGCCTATGTCCCCCACCTTCACCCCGGCGATGTTCACCGTCTGGCCCTGGCCGGGCACCACGGCCTGGGCTGTCGACAGCTCCGCTTCGAGCTCATAGAAGTCCGTGCCGATGAGGGGCACCCAGGCAGGCGGGTAGAACCGCTGGTTGGACAGGATGTAGCCGGCGATGCCGGCGGCCATCACGACCAGGAAGATGATCGCCACGAAGTCGCGCAGGTGCTTGCCGATCGCCTTCTTCACGGCCCGTCCCCCGTCCTGGCGCTGTTGAGGTCGGGGCGCTTCTGGGTGAAGCAGGGCTCGGAGCGGTTGTAGGGGGGCTTCTTGGCCGGGCGCACCGGGCGGCTGCCCAGCGGCTCGCGCACGGCGTTGGCGAACAACGGGCCCGCGCTGCCGACTGGGTCGGTGGCCACGCTGGTGCCGCCACTGCCGGTCTGGAAGCGGGTGTAGGCGCCGTTGCCGTCGAAGTTCTGAGACTCGCCCGCGAAGCCGACGAGCGACTGGAACAGCTCCTTGTAGTTCTTCTGTCCCGAGCTGAGCGGGCCGTCGTCGAGCACCACGTCGCCGGTGGGCAGGAGGTTGTCCTTCACGCACAGGTTGAAGCGGTCGACCTGCGGGAGGAAGGTGACCGTGCCGTCGGTGAACTCAGCCAGATCGTCGACGGCGGGCCGGAGGTCGCGGACCAGGCCCTGCAGCTCGTCGGGTGAGACGAGTGCCTGCGTCTGTTCGATCCACGGCAAGGCCGCGTCGATCGTGGCCGGCGTCTCGCGAACCCCCGGCAGGATCTCGAGCGAGAAGGCGCGCAGCGGCGGCAGCGCCGCGTTCAGCTCGTCGAGGGCGGGGTTGGCCGCTCCGAGCACGTCGGGCAGGATGTGCAGCGTACGCCGCAGGCTCACCTGCTCGTCGGCCAGCGCAGCCGTGGTGAGGTTGAAGTTGGTGATCAGGTCCCCGAGCTGCGACTCGCGGCTGTCGAGTGCCTTCGACACCTTCCCAAGGCCCTTGATCAGCTTGGAGAGGTCGCGCGCTTCGGTGCCCTGGAGCGCGTCGTTGACCACCGCGGTGCCGCGCAGCGCCTCGCCCGAGTCCGCCAGCGAGTCGTTGAGGGACTGCCCCGCGGTCTCACCCTGAGTGCTCGGATCCTGGTCGTCGTCCTCGCCCGGCCGGGGCTGGCCCCCGATCGCGTCACCGAAGCCGGCCAGCACCTTGCGAAGGTCCTCGCGCGTGTCGCTCTTCAGCGTGCCGAGCACCTGGTCGATCTGCACCGGGGCGCTCGTCTGAGTGGATGGGATCGTGCCTCCGTCGGGCAGCTCGGGCGAGCTGGGGGTGCCGGGCCGCACGTCGACGAAGAAGTTGCCCTCGAGGAAGATGCGGGGACGGATCTTCATCGTCGCGTCCCGGTGGAGGGGCAGCGCCTCCTCCTCGATCTGCATCGTGACCTTGGACGCGGTGGACCCTTCGCCGGCCGCCTCGACCTTGGTCACCTTGCCCACCTCGACGCCCGCGATGCGCACCGGAGAGCTGATCGCCACCGCGCTCGTGTCCTCGAACACGGCGGTCATCTCGTAGCCGCGCGTGAACGGGATGTCCTTGGCGAAGGCGAAGTACGTGCCGACCGCGATGAGCACGATCGCGGCGAGCCCGACCTGCAACCGGGAGAAGCGGTCCGTGCGCCTCACTCCGACCCCTCCTGACCACTCGTCACGAGACCCTGGTTGCCCTGCACGGTGCCGATGCTGGTCCGCTCGAGCAGGAAGTCCTCGTTCCCGGCCTCGCACTCGTCGGGCTGGCCGGGCGAGGCGGTGTTCGGGTAGGGGTTGACGTGCAGGTAGTTGTCTTTGCCCGGCCCGCTGCCAGGGGCCGCCGAAGGACCGGCCTCGGCGTTCGGCCCGCTCGGCGCCGCGATGATGATGAAGCGCTGCCAGGTGCCGTTGCTGTCTCCCTCGGAGAGGTGCTCGGACACGTTGCGGAACAGAAGCGTCACGTAGTTGCAGCGCGTCTGGACCGGCGTGAGGAAGGCCAGCGTCGGCTGCAGCGACCTCATGGTCAGCCCCAGGCGGCGGATTCCCAGCGGCACGAGCGGGTCCTCCGCGAATTCCGCGACGGAGTCGAACACGCTCGCGAGCTGGCGGTTGAGGGCAGGAGTCCGGGGCAATGTGTCGGCTCCGAACTCGAAGGCGTCAGCCAGCACCGGCGCCGAAGCGGGCAGCGTGCGGACGCCGGGGCGCAGCTCACGGAAGAAGGCGGCGCTGTTGCGCAGGAAGGGGCGCTGACGGGGGAACTCCTCGATGCCGGCGTCGAGCGTCGGCGGCCCCTCGGTGATGAACTCCTGCAGGAACGGCGCCACCTCGGCGAGGGCCCCGAAGGTCGTGGCCAGGTTGCCGAACAGCGCCGCCTGGGTCTCGGCCGCCGGCGCCACCTCGGCCGCGGCGTCACCGAGCTCGCCGAAGAAGCGGGCCAGCCGGGTCTGCGGATCGGCCAGGTTGGTGGCCACCGGCTCGAGGTGCTCGAGCAGCGGCCCGACGTCCCGGATCAGGGTGTTCACGTCCTGGCCGCGGCCGGCGAGGCCGGTGCCGAAGCCGTTCAGCGACCGCTGCGCTCCCAGGCGGGTGCGATCGTCAAACATGTTGAGCACCTCGTCGATCTCCACCGGAGCCGGAGTGGACTGCTCGATCGGCACGGTCGCCCCGGCCTGGTACCCCGCCCCGGCCGAGCCGGGCGTCAGCTCGACGTACTTGAGACCCAGCGCCGACTTGGATCTGACGATGAAGGTGGAGTCGACCGGCAGCGGCTCGAGGTCGGGGTCGAGCTGCAGGTCCAGGCGGGCCGACGGGTCGCCCTCCGCGTCGGGCACGGGCGTTATCGCCTTCACCACTCCCACCCGTGAGCCGCCGATGCGCACCTCGTTGCCCTTCACGAGGTTGGCGGCGTTGGGCAGCTCCGCCTTGAGGTCGTAGGTGGGCACGAACGGCAGGCCGGCGTTGGCGTTGTAGGAGAGGAAGACGGCCACAAGGGCCACCAGCAGCGTGACGGCGCCCACCAGCACCGGGCTGGCAGTCAGAGCCGCGGCGCCCGTTCCCCGGCGCATCAGTCGCCGCTCCCCAGGAGGTATTCGAGCACCGGCTCCGCGGCCTCATCGACACCCGTCGCGTCGTCTACCCCCGCCGCCTCGTCCCGCAGCACCGGCGGCGCCTCCGCCGCGGCTGCGGGCCCTTCGGCCGGGGCCGCGGACTCTTCGGCCGGCGCCGCCGAACTGATCACGCTCGAGGGCGTGTAGTGGGCGTCGCAGGCGGGCGTCGGCGTCAGGGCGTAGCCCGAGCACGTGTTCACGAGCGTGGCCGCGCGCAGGTAGTGGCTGATCTCGTCGAAGCCGTTGAACGACAGCGTCGAGAAGTAGAGGAAGTCCATCAGCCGCTCGATGCCGCCTGTGGCGTCGAGGCTCGCTGTGAGCCGGTCCAGATCGGTGGAGACCGGACGCGCCCGCTCGCCGAAGTCGGCGAGGTCGCGGATGAGGGGGCGGGTGCGGATCAGGGCTGGGCGCCCCGTCTCCGTCGCTTCGCCGAGGCTCACGAGCGAGACCCGGGCGCCCTCCGAGAGTGGGCCGAGTTGCTGGATCAGCCTGCTGACGTCGTCGCCCGCCGCATTCAGGTCACGCATCACGGGCGTGGCCTCGCCGGCGAACCCGTCGAGGTCGGCCATCAGCGGGCGCAGCTCACGCAGGAAGTCCGGGAGGCGCTCGATCCCCCGCTCGATGTCGTCGCGCCGGGCGGCGGTGGCCTGGCCGGTCTCGTTCGCGTTCTCGATGAAGTCGGTGACCCGTTCCTTCTCGCGCGCGATTGGGGCCAGCGCCTGGTCGGAGTCGCGTGCGAGGTCGGCCAGCACCCGGTTCTGGTTGGCGAGGATCTCGAGCACGCGATCGGTCTCGCGCAGCGCGGGGTTGGCCCGGTGGATCGCCTCGTTGAGGTCCGCACCGCGCCCCGCGAGGCCAGTGCCGAACTCCCCGATCAGGATCGCCAGGCGCTCGCGGAACGGCCGGCGCAGCACATCGTTGACCAGGTCGAGGTCCACCGCCGACGAGGTCCGCTCGAGCGGCAGCAAGTGCTGGCCCTCTCCGTCACCGTCGGCGATCCGCTCCAGCGGCTCCGCGGACGTGTCGCCCGGATCGCACTCCACGAACTTCTCGCCGATCAGCGACTGGGGCCGCACGATGCACCGCGCGTTCGCCCGGAAGGGGACGAAGCCGGCCTCCTCGATCTCCAGCACGACCGACGCCTTCTTGTCGTCGGTCACGTCCATCGACTCGATCACGCCCACCTTGGCGCCGGCCACCTTCACGTCCTCGCCGGGGACCGCGGAGGCCACGTTGTCGAAGATCGCGCGCACGCGGTAGGAGTCGCCGTCACCCTCGGCGCCCACGCCGAGCACCAGCAGAGCCGGGATCGCCACCGTGAGCGCGAGGACGCCCAGCAGCCGCCGCATGCGCTCAGCCCCCCGGTGGCACGGCGTCGGGATCGCAGTCTTCGACTTCGAAGGGAGCCGAGCCGTCGGGCGGCGCCTGCGTCGCGCTGCCGGGGCAGCGCTCGGACTGGCCCCGCTCGAACAGGTCGATCCTGGAGCCATCGGGGGTCCGGTGCAGCTCGCCGTTGGACTCGTCGTACTCGAACGGGCTGAAGAGGGGCTGCACGCGGGCGTAGTGGCCGTTGGCGTCGTAGAAGCTCGTGACCTGCCCGAGCTTGGTGAGCGTGGCGACCAGGTCTGGCGTGTACTGACGCGCGGTGTCGATGAAGTCCTGCGACCGGTCGAAAGTACGGATCGCGCGCGGGAAGACCTTGGAGGTGAGCGACTCCAAGGGGGGGAGCTTGGACGTAAGCTCGATCAGGTCGTTGTTCGGTCCCGCCGTCCGGATGAGGGTGCGCAGGTCGCGAATGGTTGGACGGGCGTCCTCGACCAGCGGGCGCAGGCGGCTGAAGAAGGGCGCCAGGTCGCGCGTGGCGGGCTTGGACTCGGCCACCAGCAGGTCGACATCGTCGAGCGCGGCGCGCAGGTTCACGAACGTGGTGTTGGCCTTGCGCATGGTGTCCGGGAGCAGGCCGAGCGTGGCCGAGAGGGCGGCGCTTTCATCGCCGATCGCCGCGGCGGTCGTGTTGGCGTTGCTCACGAGCGACGAGAGATCCCCTCGGCGCTCGGCGAGCGTGCGCACGACCTTTGACGTGTCGGTCACGAAGCGCTCGAAGATCTCGTCGTCGACCACCAGCTCGCGGGTGAGGCGTGAGGTCGCCGAGAGCGCGGGGCTGAAGTACCGCAGCGAGCGCCTGGCCTCGGCGGAGCGGCCGCTGTACCAAGTGGCCTGGCCCTGGATGAACTGCTGCAGGCCGGCCCGCGTCTTCTCGTCGAAGGTGTCGAACAGCTGGTCGACGTCAACCGGGGCGCTGGCCACGTCCGCTGCCAGCACTCCCCCCTCCTCGATCTCGGGGGCGTCGTTGGGTCCAGGATCGAGCGAGACGTAGCGGTTGGCGATCCCCGACAGCGAACTGGCGCGGATCGTGGCCGTCGTGCCCTGGTGAAGAGGCGCGAGGTCTTCCTCGATCGTCATTTCGACCTCGGCCTGGGCGCGTTCGTTCAGCTCGATGCCGTCGATGGTCCCCACGGGCCGGCCTCCGACGCGTACCTGGTTGCCCTTCACCAGCTGCCCGCCGTTCTCGAACACGGCCTTCACCTGGTAGCTCGAGCCGCCGCCGAACATCAGCAGCGACACGAGTGCCACGGCGACGATGAGCCCCGCCAGCCCAGCGAGCCGGGCCACGCCGGATTGGCGTGAGCCGGAACGGTTCAGCTCTTGTTGTACGGCTCCCTCGGTCACACCAGGTGTCCTTACCGGCGCCTCTCCTCGGCGCCAGTATTGCCATTGGCCATCCGGGGCGCCACCCCTCTTACGGAGAACTCAATAAAGCGAGGGAGCGCGTGAACAGAAACGGGTAGCGGCGTGGGGCCGCTACTCCATTCCGAGGGGACCGCGTGCTTCACCCGAGAGGAACTGGCGCACGAACTGGTTCGGTGAGTTGAACAGCTCGCTGGCCGGGCCCGATTCGACGATCCTGCCCTTCCAGAGCACCGCGATGTAATCGGCCACCCGGCGCGCGGACATGATGTCGTGGGTGATCACGACGTAGGCGCCGCCGTTCTCGGCGTGCACCTCCTGGATCAGCTCGCACAGGAGCGCCGTGCGGACCGGGTCGAGCCCCGAGTCGGGCTCGTCGAAGAGCACGATGTCCGGGTCGAGCACCAGCGCACGCGCGAAGCCGGCACGCTTGCGCATGCCGCCCGACAGCTCGTTGGGGAACTTGTCCGTGGCACCGGCCAAACCCACCTCGCGCAAGCGGCGCTGGCAGATCTCCATGATCTCCTCTTCGCTCTTGTCGGTGTGCTGGCGGAGGGGAAATGCCACGTTGTCGAGCACGTTCATCGAGCCGAACAGCGCGCCGTCCTGGAACAGCACGCCGAACTTCTTGCGCATCTCGAACAGCTGGTCGTCGACCATCTGCGGCACGGACTCACCATGCACCAGCACGTCGCCCTGGTCGGGGTAGAGCAGGCCCACCATGTGCTTGATGCACACGGACTTGCCAGTGCCCGACGGCCCGAGGATCATCGAGATCTGGTTGTCGGGGATGCCGAGGTTGAGTCCGTTGAGGATGGTGTTGCGCCCGAAGGACTTCTTCACGTCGATGAACTCGATGGCATCGGTCGAGCCGTGGTCGCGCTTGAGGCCGGAGTGCCACTGGTAGGGCTGCTCGCCCTCGCGCGTCTGCTCGGTGATATTGCCGGGCACCTCTTCGTCGGTCACCCGGATATCGGGCTCGTCGGCTTCGCCCTCGGGCGTGCCCCGCTGGATCTCGCGATGCCCGGGTAGCGCCTGCGGCCCGTCGTAGTCGTCGGCACCGCCCTCGCCGGCGGGGTCGGCGTCCACGTCGTCGTGCACGGGCTCGGCCTGCTGGACGTCGGCGTGCTCCACCGTGTCCTGCTGGTCGGCCGTGGGCCGTTGCACCGTTGAGGGCTCGACGGGGTGCTCGACCGTGCGCTCACCCTCGGCCTCGTCCGCGCTGTAGCGGCTTGCCCCACGGCGGGTCGTTTCGCTCGTCAGCCACCAGTCACTCCTCCTTGATAGGCCAAAGTCATCCGCCGATTGGCGCCCGGGGATTCGATCCCCAGAAGATCTGGGTGCCGACCATCCCGATGATGTGCACCATCACGGTGTTCAGCACCATCGACTTGGCGGTGGCGGTCCCCACGCCCACCGGTCCGCCACCCGCCGTATAGCCGTAGTAACAGCCCACGAGCACGATGATCGTGGCCATCGACATGCCCTTGATCAGGGAGTACAGGAGGTCGGGCGGGTTCTGGAACATCCAGAAGATCAGGAAGAAGCCTCCGGATGAGACCTCGCCTATCTGCTGGACCACCGCCAGGTACGAGGCGAAGAAGCCGGCTCCCACGGCCGCGATGTACATGAACGGAAGCACGAGCCACCCGGCCAGCAGGCGGGTGGAGCACAGGAAGGTGAGCGACGAGATGCCCATCACCTCGAGGGCGTCGATCTCGTCGGAGATCCGCATCGCCCCGATTTCCGCGACCAGGCCCGTGCCGACCTTGGCCGACATCATGTAGCCGAACGCGTACGGCATGATCTCGCGAAGGTCGCACCAGGCGGAGAACACGCCCGCGTAGGCGGGTGCTCCCACCGAGCGGTTGAAGTACGCGCCCTCGATCCCGCAGGTGAGACCGAGGATGAACGCCAGGCCCCAGATCACGATCGCCGAACCGAGGATCAGGATGCCGGCCTGGCGCAGCGCCTCGCCGAAGAACTTCATGACACGCAGCGTGTAGACCTCGCCCATCACCTTCGCCATGAACTTGGCGATGTCGCCGAAAGACGAGATCCACTCCTTCGGGACGGCCAGCCAGGAGCGTCCCATCAGCTTGGTCCGCCGTTAGTGAGCACGCGGTGCGCGCGAACGCTGATTCTCACTTGATCACAGAAATCTCGGGGTGGGTGGCGAGGAGCGTCTGCGTGAACACGTAGTTGAACGCGAAGATGCCCAGGAAGGAGATCACCACGCCCTGGTTGACGGCTCGTCCCACGCCTTCGGCCCCTCCGGACGCAGTCATCCCTTTGTAACAGGAGACGACGGCGATGATGGCCCCGAACAGGGTGGTTTTGACGACCGACCCCCAGAGGTCCGTGGTCGACGCATTGTTGAGCAGGGTGGCGAAGAAGGGTCCTAACGGCGCTTCGAAGGTGAGGGTCGCGAGGACGCCGCCGAAGATGCCGAAGATCAGCGCGTAGATGTTGAACAGGCCGGTGACGATCATCAGCGCCAGGAAGCGCGGCACCACGAGGTTCTTGATCGGATCCACGCCGAGCACCTGCAGCGCGTCGAGCTCCTCGCGGATCTTGCGCGCACCGAGGTCGGCCGTGATCGCCGTGCCGCCCACGCCGGCGAGGATGATCGCCGTCACGAACGGCGCGAACTCCCGCACGGTGGCCAGCACGAAGAAGCCGCCGAGGCGGTCGATCGCGCCGAAGATGATCAGGAAGTTGCCCGCCTGCAGCCCGGGAGCCCCGTAGCCGAAGGCGATCGTCGAAATGGTCAGCGGGAACCAACAAAGACGCAGCGCGAACAGGAACTGCTGCACGAACTCCGTGCCGTAGGGGAAGGGCGGGCGGACGGCGGACAAAAGCGTCTTGCCCGTCAGGATCATCATGTCGCCCACTTCTTCAAGCAGGTTCTTGGTGGGCAGAAACGCCCGGTCCGCTACTGCTCGAACCAACTTCTCTTCCTTCCCACTGAACGGGCGCCCGGAGGACGCTCCTCTCTCGGCTGCGAACACTAGGGCATGCAAGCGCCCGCTGCCAAGTGACAACCCGCAGTCCCATGCGGTACCCCGTGGTATGTTGCGCCCGCTTTGAGGCGGAGGAGACTGCAGCTGGCATTCACTGGTCTGTGCGCGTTTGCGATCGCCTCGTGCGGCGGCGGCGAACGTCAGGACGCGAACGAGCCGGAGGGCGACTTCAAGGTCTCCGTGGTCAGCGCCAAGTTCCCGGAAGAGCAGAAGCTCGCCAAGCGCTCCGAGCTCGAGATCGTCGTGCGCAACGACGAGTCCAACCGCACGGTGCCGAACATCGCGGTTACCGTGAAGGGCTTCGACGAACGGCGCAAGAACACCGCCCTCGCCGACCCGAACCGGCCCGTCTTCGTGATCAACGGCGTGCCCAAGGAGATCGGCACGTTCCCCGAGTCAAAGGACGCCGCGCCCGAGGGAGGCGAGACCGCCTACGTCGGCACGTGGGCGCTCGGACCTCTCAAGGCGGGTGAGGAGAAGACCTTCCGCTGGAACGTGACGGCGGTGCGCGCAGGGTCGTTCGAGATCACCTACGAGGTGGCCGCCGGGCTCGACGGCAAGGCCAAGGCCGTGGGTGAGGGTGGCGACGCCCCCAATGGCCGCTTCGCGGGCAACATCTCCGACGCGGCCCCCGACACCCGCATCGCCGACGACGGCGAGACGGTTGTCGAAGGCGTCCGCTAGCCGCCCGTCGGGCGCTGGCGGTTGGCCCGCGGCGAGAGAGCCGGGTTCCACGGCGGCCGGGTAGAGGACCCTAGCCCGGATACGGGCGCACTCCTGTCCTTTGGTTCTCCTAGGACTACAAAGCAGGACAGCGCCCTGATTGCCCTCGGGCTCCTGAGGTGCCGCTGGGTAGGGAAGTACGAGCCTGCCGCGTTTCGCCACCCCGTCCATCGAGGGGTCGTCCTGCGACCCCTGGATGGATTGGATCGTCACGTTTGCTTGCCCGCGAGCAGTCGGATAGCGCGTCCGCTCGCGCGTTCATCGCGCGCTGGGCGGTGGTGGTTGGTCCGCGTTGGCTTCATCGGTTTCCCCGGTGGTGAGCGGTCGCGCGCGGCGATCGGTGGGGACGATTTTGGTCGCCTGCCGACCAAAATCGACCCCAACGTCGCCCGCCACCGCTCCCGAGTGAAAGCGGACGCGACCCTACCCAGCCGCCGTGGGATCCCCGTCCGGCCTCGCCTCGTAGCCGCGGCACTCAAGCACGGGCAGGCGCGGGTACTTCGGGAAGCCCGGATCGGTCTTGGATCGTTCGCACATCGAGAAGGAGCTGCCGCGCGTGTTGCGGATCACCCGCTGATGGCGGCAGCGGTCACAGAGGCCGGCGGGGGGCGGGCTCACACCGGGAAGTATCTGTGACGACGGGGCGAAAGGGCCGGCCCGATCTTTGGACAAGCGGACAACGCGACCCCGCCGCCCGGGGTCTAGTGTGAGGGCAGTCCGTCCAAGCTCCGTAGGAGGCTCGACCCCCCAATGCCCAGGATTCGTCAGCAGAACGTCACGGCCGCCCAGTGGAGCCCCAACGGCGGCCAGCTCGGCGCGGTCGACCTCACCGACGCCGCCAACAACCCCTTCGCGGTCAACGTCTTCTCCGTGGCGGTCCAGCGCCAGCGGCTGCCCAAGGACATTTTCAAGCGCCTCCAGCGCACGCTGGAGAACGGCGAGGCCCTCGAGCCCTCCATCGCCGACGCTGTGGCCCTAGCGATGAAGGAGTGGGCGCTCGAAAACGGCGCGACCCACTACACGCACTGGTTTCAACCCCTCACCGGTTCGACCGCAGAGAAGCACGACTCGTTCTTCGGCCCCACGGGGGACGGCAATGCCATTGCCGACTTCTCCGGCTCGGAGCTGATCCAGGGCGAGCCCGACGCCTCATCCTTCCCGACCGGCGGTGTGCGCGCCACCTTCGAGGCGCGCGGTTACACGGCCTGGGATCCCACCAGCCCGGCCTTCATCCTCGAGAACCCCAACGGCGCGCTGCTGTGCATCCCCACGGCGTTCGCGTCGTGGACTGGCGAGGCCCTCGACGCCAAGATCCCGTTGCTGCGCTCGATGGACGCCCTCTCGAAGTCGGCTATCCGCGCCCTTCGCGCGCTGGGCGACGAGGAGTCCGAGCGGGTGTTCACCACGGTGGGCGCCGAGCAGGAGTACTTCCTGATCGACGAGCAGTACTTCTTCGAGCGACCCGACCTGCAGACCACGGGGCGCACACTGTTCGGAGCCAAGCCCCCCAAAGGACACGAGCTCGACGACCACTACTTCGGCTCGATACCGGAGCGGGTGCTCGCCTTCATGATGGAGTCCGAGCGCGAGCTCGCCAAGCTGGGCGTACCGGTCAAGACCCGTCACAACGAGGTGGCTCCGGCACAGTACGAGATCGCGCCCGTGTTCGAGAACTCCAACGTGGGCTCGGACCACCAGCAGCTGACCATGCAGGTGATGAAGAGCGTGGCCCGCAACTACGGGCTGATCTGCCTCCTGCACGAGAAGCCCTTCGCCGGCGTGAACGGGTCGGGCAAGCACAACAACTGGTCGATGGGCACCGACACCGGCCACAACCTGATGGAGCCGGGCGAGACGCCGTCGGAGAACATCAACTTCCTGTTCTTCTGCTCGGCCGTGATCGCCGCGGTGAACAAACACCAGGGCCTGCTGCGCGCCTCGGTCGCCAACATAGGCCAGGACCATCGCCTCGGAGCCAACGAGGCGCCGCCGGCGATCATCTCGATCTTCCTGGGCGCCGAGCTTGACAAGGTGTTCGACTCCCTGGCCTCGGGTGACGGTGACCCCAACACCCCGGGCTCGGTGCTCGGCCTGGGCGCTTCGGTCCTTCCGCACCTCCCCCGCCATGGCGGGGACCGCAACCGCACTTCGCCGTTCGCCTTCACCGGCAACAAGTTCGAGTTCCGCGCGCTGGGGTCGAGCATGTCGCTCTCGTTTCCCAACAGCGTGCTGAACACGATCGTGGCCGAGGCCATCGACGACTTGGCCGACCAGCTGGAGGCCAAGCTGGGCGACGGGGTCGACGTGGCGGTCGCCGTGGGCGCGGTTGTCAAGGACGCCTACCTGGCCAACAAGGCCGTCTGCTTCGGCGGCGACAACTACTCCGAGGAGTGGCATGCCGAAGCCGAGGAGCGGGGCTTGCTGAACCTGCGGACCACCCCCGACGCGCTGCCCGAGGTCCTCACCGACAAGTCCGTGGCCGCCTTCGAGAAGTACGAGGTGCTGTCGCGCCGCGAGCTGGAGTCGCGCTACGAGGTGTGGATCGAGCAGTACGCGCTGCAGGCCAACATCGAGGCGGAGACCACCGCCTCGATCGCCCGCACCCTGCTGCTGCCGGCGGCCTTGCGCTACCTGGCTGTGGTCGCGGCCGCCGGCGTGAGCGTGCTGGAGGGCGAGATCCGCGGGCTGATCGACGAGTTCACCGCGGAGATCTCCGCACTCGAGTCCGCCAACGTCCACCCCGATGCCGAGGGCCTGGAGCTAGCGGTCTACGCCCGAGACGGCCAGCTGGCCGCGATGGCGGCAGTGCGCGAGGTGGCCGACAAGCTCGAGAAGGTCGTGGCCGACGACCTGTGGCCGCTGCCGAAGTACTCGGAGATGCTCTTCATCAAGTAGGGATGCGCGATGAACTCACGTCACCTTGGCTCCGCCCTGGTCGCCGCGGGGGCTGCGCTCGCGTGCGCAGCCCCCCGCCGCGCTCGCCAATCCGCCAGTCGCCTCGTTCATGGTCTCGCCCGAGGACCGACTGCCGGCCAGACGGTGACCTTCGACGCGTCGGCGAGGAGGTTGAGCGGGGCACCCCAGATTGGCGCACCCGCCAGATGTTTAGTCGTCGCCTGCTGACCATCCGCCGCGGCGGTCCTACCGCTGGTTCATCGAGCAGCCGCCCGAGAGCAACAACCACCTTCCCGTCAGCTCGAACCCGTGCTGACGCAGACCTTCACCCCCGGCAACGTGAAAGACGTCCAGATCGGCCGCGAGGGACGTGGCGACGCCGGCCCTGACGTTGAGGCTCCCGGACGCCGAGACATTGTGTGCGGCGCGCGCACAGCCGCCTGATCACATCCAGTTGGTAATCGCCGTCGTAAAGCTCGGCTCAGGGTTCCGGTGGCCTGGCCGTCATTCGGACCCTGCGAGAGTCCAGGACGACGCTCGCGCCAAAATAGAAGCGAAACTGACTGCGCCCTGCCCCGGCGTGAGCAAGCGCGCAGCCGCCGTTGCCGCCGCGGCGGCGGTCGATGACCGCCTCTTCGGCGGAGCCGGCAACGACCTGCGGAGCGCCTAGCCCGGGGAACGCCATCGCCGCGGGCGGCGCAGGCAACGACCTACTGGTGGGCGGGGCGGGACGGGCAGGCAACGACCTACTGCTCGGCGGGGCGAGACCCGGCACCCTGGTCTCGCGCGACAGTTCGAGGGACGTGGTGCGCTGCGGCGCCGGCAAGGACCAGGTGGTCGCCGACAAGCGCGACTCGGTCGCCAAGGACTGCGAGCGGGTCACCCGTAAGTAGCGGCCTGTAGCGGCTCGGCCTGTTGCCCGCCGGAGCTGTCACCGTCTCATCCATGGACGAACCGTCTCGGCCGGCCCATGGTCCCCTGATAGGAAGAAGAGGGCTTTTCCGCGCAGCCGGTGTCGCTGGCGCGACGGGTGCCGGTCTGGCCGGGCTGGCCGCTCTCAGCGCGGAGGACGCGGACTCGGCGCGCCTCACTCCGGTCAAGGCGGTGAGCGTCAGAGACCACGGAGCGGTCGGCGATGGGACGGCCGACGATCGCAGGTCCATCCAGCGTGCGCTCGACGCGGCGGGCCAGGATGGCGGTGCCGTCTTTTTTCCTCCAGGCGACTACCTCGTGGGCGGGCCGCTCGCCCCGAGGAGTCAGACGATCCTCCTCGGCTCTCACACACCTCGCTGGCGCGGCGGAGTGAACCCTCCTTCGGCCTGCAAGATCCGGATGGCGGCCCGCTTCTCCGGCGGTCAGGGGTTGATCGAGGCCGGAGGCGACACCTGGGGCGTGACCTTGCGCAACCTGGCGCTGGTGGGCGACAACAGCGGATCGAACCTGCACGGTCTGCGTTTTCCCGACGCCGTGGACTTCACGGTCAACGAGAGCTGGACCCTCGATGGCATCACCATCTCAGGCTTCAGCGGCAGCGGGATCTACGGGTGTGCGCAGACCACGACGATCACCAACTCGATGGTCGACGACAACCATGGTTGGGGGATCGATGTCAGCGCGGGAAACCGTTGGAACGATTGCCATTTGTCCAACTGCTTCTTCTTCTACAACCGGAGGGGCAACGTGCGGTTCGCGGGTGCGCAGACCTCGGGGTTCGTAGAGTTCACCAACTGCCGTTTCGAGAGAGCGGGAACGAACCCCGATGACGTCTTCGATCCCTATGAGGCTTCCGCGCCCGGGGTGCTCGTCGCAAACGCCAGGTACATGCATTTCGTGAACTGCACCACCGACGCCAACTGCGGCAACGGGTTCGAGATCGTCCCCGACGCCGCTGCTGCTGACTTCCTCCCGGCGCAGATCGGACTCGTCAACTGCCACCTCTCTCGCGACGGAACAGCCGACAACCGTGAGCCGGGCGAGTACGCCGGCCTCAAGGTGGTCGGCTCAGCCGAGGACCCCGCTCGCCGGCCGCGCGACGTCAAGTGCGCGAACTGCTTCGTGACCTACGGCAAGGCAGACGATGAGGGGAGGGGATCTGTGTTCGGTCCCCGATACGGCGTGTGGCACGAATGGACACAGTCGTTCGGGTGGATAGCGGGACACGTGTCGGTGCTTCCGGCGGGCAACGAATACCGCTCGCTGGAGGGGTCGAGCAGCGACGCCGCCCTGTTCGACCCCGAACGCGGGCTGCTCACGCTCCCGCTTCGGCGGCCGGACGCGGGCACGGGAACACCTGACGGGAGTGTGTACATCGACCAGGAGGAGGACCGGCTGTACGTGCGAAGCCGGGGCCAGTGGAAGTCCGTTCGGCTGATGTGACGAGCGACCGGCGCAGCACCACGGAACGGCTCTCCCCACCAGGCGCGCGGAGCGTGATCAGCAGTCGCACGCCGCCGCGGGCGGATCGGATCGCACGCTTCATGCCGAGGGACAGGGGCACCCGCAGAACGACGTCGCGCTCAGCCGCCTGCCCGCCGAAGGTCCTCCGCGCAATCAGCCGGCCGTGGCGCAGCCTCACGCTGACGGTAGGGCGGCAGACCGACGAGCACCGGACGCGGAGCTCGATCCCGCGCGCAAGCATTCGGGTTAGCCGAACCTCGCCGATCCGCAACGCGAACGGCCGCTCGGGGGGTGCGCCCTGGGCCGCCCGGAAGGCCGCGTAGGCGGGCTTGACCGAGTAGTCGTGGTTCACGAGTCCGTAGTTGTCTTCCAGCGACCGCCGATCGGTCCCGTTGTCGCGCAGCTGATACTGCGTGGCTCCGAGGACGTAGCCGAAGCGGTCGATCACCCGCCATGCCTCGGCGGTGTACTCGGCCTGCCTGGTGGCAGACACACACTTCTCGGTGAAGTCCTGGCAGGTGGTCCAGCCGTACTCGCTGAGCCACATCGGCCGGGAGTCCCCGTGGTCGAGCATGATTTGGCGCATCCAGGGCACGCCCGAGGCCATCGACCAACGTCGAGCTTCGCCGGTGGCGGTGGCGGCCGGAGACCTGTTGTTGCTGTAGGGGTGGATCGAGAAAGCGTCGAAATAGCCGCGGATCCCGTTGGCGTAGAGATCCTCGAGGAACTGCCCGTCCGCCCCCGAGAGTCCCCCCGCTACCACGGAGACGCCCGGGTCAGCGGCCTTGATCGCCGGATACGCCGCCTTGACAAGCCGGGCGTAGTCCGCCGCCTGGTGCGATGAGACCCAGAACGTGTGGTTCGGCTCGTTCCATATCTGCAGACCGGCCATGTAGCGCCCCCACCGCCGCGCCGAGAATGCGGCCACTGCCGCGTAGTCGTCCACGTTCGTAGGCGGGTACTTGGTGATCCCCCGGGACCACCAATCTCCCTCGCAGCCGTCTACGAGACGCGACGGAGCGCTGGTCGCCCAGCAGGGGGCCGACCAGAGGTTGGGAATCACCTCGAGCCCCCGCTGGTGGGCGTGCTCGAACAGGCGATCGGCCTTTGCCACGTACCACGACGAGTACTTGTTCGGGCCCTTCTCCTGGAGGCTCGACCAGCTCAGGTTCACCCGGATCACGTTGGCGCCGGAATCACGCGCCAGGTCCAGCTGGCGATCCACCTCGGCCGCGGACTCGCCCGACCAGTAAGGGCTCAGCTGGGTTCCGTGAAACTCGGCCGCGGAGGCAGCGGTGGCAGTGCCCAGCAGGAGAGCCAGGGCAGCCGTCGCGGTCACCCCCAAACGACTGAGCGTCGAGCCACGATGCGGGCGGGGGCGGGCCACATGATCTCATCGGGTGCCGAGGCCACATTCTGGTCCGCGAGACCCTGGAGTCGAACATCGGTCCAGCTCAGCGGGGCAAGCGCGGCTCGATGATGCGGTAGGCCTTGAGCCCGAGGCCCAGGCGCTCGCGGTCCTCGCTGGTGAAGGGGTCGAGGCCGCTCAGCTCCTTGGCCCGCTCCAGGCGGTAGCTCACCGTATGGCGGTGGGCGTGGATCGCCTGCGCCGTCGCGTTCATGTTGCAGTTGTGGCCGAGGTAGGACTCAAGCGTGCCCACGAGGTCGGTGGAGTACTGGTCGTCGTAGCGCACGAGCGGGGCGATGGTGTCCTCGTAGAAGCTCTTGACCTCCTCCGGGTGCGAGGCGAGCACGCGGAACAGCAGCCGGTACGTGCCACCGCCGATCTCGTCGCCGGGGGGCCCGCCACCCGCCGCGGTCACGCCCAGCACCAGCTCGGCTTCCTCCAGCGCCCTCCTCACGTCGGCCGGGTCGGAGTAGTGCGACGAGAGGCCGACCAGCGCCTGGCGGCCGAGCCGGTTGGCCACCTGGCGCGCGTCTTCGATGGTGCCCGGCAGCAGGGCGTACACGCGGCCACCCACCGTCTGCGCCAGGGCCCCGGGGCGCTCCCCGGAGATGGCGGCCAGCAGCCGCCCCGGTGCGCGCTCGCCAGGGTCGGCGCAGAGGCCCACGGCGCCGCGGGTGAGGTCGCAGCCCAGGCGCGCCGCGCGGCGCACGATGTCGGCGGCTTCGAGGTCGTCACGGGTGAGCAGCTCCTCGAGGAAGGAGCCGCGAAGGTTCTGCTCTGTCTCGTCGCGCGCCTCGGCAACCGCCACCTCGGTGAGGGCCGCCACGGCGGCCACGTGCAGGTACTCGCCGGCGTCCGGACCGCCGGGACCGAGCATCAGCACCGCCCCGAGCTCCTGGCCGCCCGACGCGATGGGCACCTCGGCGCACACCTCCGCCGGGCGCTCGGGCTTGCCGCCCGCCAGGCGCTTGGCCACGTAGCGCTCGTACGGCGCCCAGGCCTCGACGCGGGCGCTCAGCCGGGGCACGATCACCGCCACTCCGACGCCGGTGTGCTCGGCGGCGATCTCGGCCACCCGCTCGAGGCCATCGCCGGCCAGCACGGCGCCCACCATCTCGAGGTGCGCGCCACGTGGCGAAGGAAGGGATTCGGGAGCGGTCACTGGCATGTCGGACCCGGTCAGCATCGGGCCGGGCGGCCCCCCAAGAACCGCCCGGCCCGTACCGCGGAGGGAGGGATCAGGCCCCCGCCGGGATCTCCTCCGTCTCGTGGGCCTGCAGGACCAGCTCTCCGTCCTCGCCGGTGCGGATGCGTATTGCAGCCTCCACCGGGAGGACGAAGATCTTGCCATCCCCTACCTGCCCGGTGCGAGCGTGCTTGAGGATCGTCTCCACGATCACGCTCACGTCCTTGTCATCCACCACGATCTCGAGCTTGAGCTTCGGGCGGAGGTGGATGGTCAGCTCGGAGCCTCGGTACTGCTCCGTGATGCCCTTCTGCCTGCCCGATCCCTGAGCCTCCGATATGGAGAGGCTCGGGAAGCCCTTGTCCAGGAGGTCGATACGGACCGCCTCGAACGACTCGTTGCGCATGAACGCCTCGATCTTCTTCATGCCGGCACCTCCCCGATAGTGCGGGTTGCGGTGGCTACTGGCACAGGCGCCGACTGAGAGCCTGTGACCGAGGCCGGTCCGGTGGACGCGGCGCCGATCTCCGGCAGCGGGATGAACTGCTCTGGATATCCATACATCCCGTGCTCGACGATGTCCAGCCCCGCGTCCTCGTCCTCATCAGACACCCGGATGCCGATAGTGGCCTTCAGCACCGCGAACGTGATGTAGGAGAGGGTGAACACGGCGATGAACGCCGCAGCGATCCCCACCGCCTGCACTCCGAGCTGCTCCGGAGAGCCGCTGTAGAAAAGGCCCTCCTTGCCTATGCCGTTGAAGTCTGCCAGCCGCGGCGAGGTGAACAGTCCGCACGCAAGCGTGCCCCAGATGCCCGCAAGGCCGTGCGCGGACAGCGCGCCGACCGGGTCGTCGAGCTTCTTCTCGATGGCCAGCACGCCGTACACCACGACAACGCCGCCGATGGCGCCGATGATCGGCGCCGCCCAGAATTCCACGTATCCCGATGGTGCGGTGATCGCCACGAGGCCGGCGATGGCGCCGTTTCCGGACATGCCGACGTCGAGCGCCTTTGTCTTCATGTAGATCAGCAGCGATGCGGCGATCACGCCACCCGCGGCTCCCAGCTGGGTGACCAGGATGACCTCGGCGAAACGGTCGCTGCCCACGCCGAGCGTGGAGCCGCCGTTGAAGCCGAACCAGCCGAGCCACAGGATTAGGATGCCCAGCCCGACGAGCGGCATGTTGTGCCCCGGGATCGCCCGCGGCTTGCCGTCGGGCCCGTACTTACCCTTTCGGGGTCCGAGCAGCAGCACTGCCGCCAGAGCACCCGTGGCACCCACGAGGTGCACCACCGTCGACCCGGCGAAGTCCTGAACGCCGTCCCCGATCGTCGAGAGGAACCCGCCGCCGAAGATCCAGTGCGCGCCCAGCGGATAGATCACCGCGGCGAACACGACCGCGTACGCCACGTACGCCGAGAACTTCATCCGCTCCAGCGTCGATCCCCACACGATGGCGAGTGACACGGCGCAGAACATGAACTGGAAGATCATGAAGGCCGCCGTTCCGCCGGTGACCTCTCCGGCTGCGAGGAACGTGCCCTCCGCCGCATCGGACGCGCTTCCGATCTGCTCACCGAAGCTGAAGAAGAAGCCGTCCAGGCCGACGACCTTTCCGGCGCCGCCGAAGGCGAGGCCGAACCCGATCGCCCACCAGGCAATCGTGGCCACGGAGAAGTTGGCGAGGATCTTCGCCACCCCGTGTCCCACGTTCTTGCCCCTCGAGAATCCAATCTCGAGCAGAGCAAACCCGGCCTGCATGAACATGACGAGAACGGTCGCGACGAGCACCCATGTGGTGTCGAGGCTGGCGGCAACCGATTCGATATCGGGTCCTTCCTGGGCGAATGCGGCACTGGGAAGCGCCAAGAGGGCCAGCAGGGCCAGTGGCCCTGCCCTCAGGAAACTGGATCTCATATGTGCGAGTTCCTCCTAAACCCCGGTGGCGCACGGCCGCCGGATCGCAGAGCTTTGGTGGTCTCGCACAGCTAAGAACGCCCGGGACCTCCGGTCTTTAGACACCTGTCGAAGATTTGGAGCGCCCGGCTCTCAAGACGGTCGGGGTGCGATCCGTCAGGGGTGCAGTTTGATGCGGCGCAGCTTGGGGTTCGCGCCAGGGAGAGTGACGCGCACGCGGAGCCTCAGGGCGCGGCTCTCACGCTGTGCCCGGCGCAGCATCCGGCGTCCGCGGGGGTTGAAGCGTGCCACCGCCACCGCGGCGCGCCCGGCCCGCAGCGCCTTGGACCCGGCCGCCACCCGCCGCCCCTTGCGCGAGGCCGCGACCCGGCAGCGCCCGGCGCCGGCGGCCCGGCAGCGCACGCGTATCCCTCGCCGCAGCGCGGTGCGGATGGGGAGCGTGCCGCGCAGGGAGATCTTGGCCGCGCTGCCTCCTGAACCGCTGCCTCCCTTGCCGGGCTGGCCGGGGCTGGGGAGGCCCGAGACGGCGGCGCGCGCGTTCACGATCCCGGCGCCGTACATCTCGTCGGGCCCTGCCGGTCCGGCGTCGCTGGCGGTGGCGAGGATGCGCCTGACCGCCGCCTGGCCCGTCAAGCCCTTCTCGACGAGCAGGGCGGCCACGCCCGCCACGTGGGGCGTGGCCTGCGAGGTGCCGGCCAGCTCGGCGTAGCCGCCGTCGTTGAACGTGGACAGGATGTCGCGGCCGAAGAGGGCCGAGCCTCCCGGCGCCACCAGGCCGAGGCCAGCGCCGAAGTTCGAGAAGAAGCTGCGCTGACGATTCTCGTCCACCGATCCCACGCACAGCAACCGTCCCCCGGCCGAGGGCTGGCCGCAGGCGGGCAGGCCGTCGTTGCCCGAAGCCGCCACCACCACGCGGCCGGCGTCCAGCGCCCGGTCGATGGCGGCGTCGAAGCTGTCGTCCGAGCCCATCAGCGGCACATCGCCGCCGAGGCTCAGGTTGATCACGTCGGCGCCCTGAGCCACGGCGTAGTCGATCCCCTTCACCACGTCCTCGATGCTGCCGCTGCCGTCGTCGGCCAGCACGCGGACCGGCAGCATCATGGCTCCCGGGGCCACGCTCGAGACGCCCACGCCGTTGTCCGCGGTGGCCCCCGCAATGCCCAGCACGTGGGTGCCGTGGCCGTCCACGTCGTCGTTGGGAACCGAATCGTTGTCCACGAAGTCGTAACCGGGCAGGAGCCTGCCCTGCAGGTCGGGGTGAGAGGCCTGTACGCCGGTGTCGACGATGGCTATCACCGCGCCCCGGCCGGTGGCTATGGCATGGGCGGCGTCGGACTCGACCATGTCGAGGCCGTACTGCTGGCCGCGCAGCGGGTCACCCGCGGCCAGCGCACTCGCGGGGGCGGCGAGCATGCAGGCGCAGGCTGCCACGTGAAGGAGGCGCCGCATCGTCGGATCGAGTCTAAAGAGCGCTACCGGGCCACGCGCAGGTTGCGCGCCAGGCTCGGCTAGGCGGGAACTTCGTTCGCCGCGCGCTGCTCGCCCTCTGCCTCGGTCGAGCCGTCCGCCGGATCCTCGTCGGGCGGCAGCTCGCCGCCGCGCGCGGTGCCGGCGATCAGCTCGTCGCCCTTCTTCTCCTCGGGTATGAAGCCCGACTTCATGCCGAAGTAGACCGACTGGGGGTGATGGGACACGATGGCCACCGTGGACTGCTCGGGCATCACGGCGAAGCCGTCGGAGAGGTACATGCCGATGTCGTCGAGGCCAAGCAGCTCCCAGACCTTGGCGTGCTCGGACTGATCGGGGCAGGCCGGGTAGCCCCACGAGTAGCGCCGGCCCTCGTCGGCCTCGATGCCCAACTCGTCGCGGGCGCGGGAGTGCAGCCACTCGGCCAGGCCCTCGGCGGACTGCACGCCGAGGCCGTGCGTGAACAGCTGCTCGGCGAACTCGCCCTCCTCCTCGAGGCGGGCCATCACGTCGGTGACCTCGGCGCCAACGGTCACGCCCTGCAGCGCCACCACGTCGCGCTCACCGGAGTCGATCGGCCGGTAGAAGTCGGCCAGGCAGATGCGACTGTGCTTGGGCTGGCGCGGGAAGTGCAGCCGGCTGATCTCTGTGTCCTGATCCTCGGGATCGAAGATCACCAGCTCGTTGCCGTCGGAGTTGCACGGGAAGTAGCCGAGCTTGGCCCGTGGATGCAGGTAGTCCTGCTCGGCCCACATGCGCTCGAGCTTGGGCTGGAAGCCCTCGTCGTCGCCATCGCCCTCCACTATCTTGCGCCACTCCTCACCCTTCTTGCCGCGGCCGCCCCAGTGGAGCTTGAACAGTACGTGGCGGTCGAGGTGCGGGTACACGTCGGCGAGGTCGACGTCGATCTCGCGGGCGCCCCAGAAGGGCGGCTCGGGAATCGGGTTGTCGGTGCGGACGTCCGAGCGGACGCTGTCGTCGGTGACCGGCGGGCCGTCGTCTGCGACCACCGGCTTCTCGCGCAGCGTCCTTGCCTCGGTGCGGATCTTGTCGACGAGCGCGGCGCGGGCGTCCCCATCGATCAGCGCATCCATCGTGTCCAGGCCCTGGAAGGCATCCTTGCAGTAGAAGACCCCGGGGTCGTAGGTCTCATCCGAGTCCTTGCCGCCCGGGTAGAGCATCCGGCGGCCGAAGTCGCGGTTGATCGCGGCGCCGCCCACCAGCACCGGGTACTCCAGGCCACGCGAGTGCAGCTCGGAGATGCAGATCGGCATCTGCTTGGACGTGGACACCAGCAGCGCGGAGAGGCCGATGGCGTCCGCATCGTGCTCCTGGGCCGCATTGATGATCGTGTCCACCGGCACCTGCTTGCCGAGGTCGATCACCGTGTAGCCGTTGTTGGTCAGGATCGTGTTCACCAGCGACTTGCCGATGTCGTGCACGTCGCCGAACACGGTGGCGATCACCACCTTGCCCTTCGTGTGCCCCTCCGCCTTCTCGAGATAGTTCTCGAGCTGGGCCACCGCGCGCTTCATCACCGTGGCCGACTGCAGCACGAAGGGGAGGATCAGCTCGCCCGAGCCGAACTTGTCCCCCACCTCCTTCATCGCGGGGAGCAGCACCTGGTTGAGCGTGGGCACCGCGCCGATCTTCTCGTTGCACTTGTCGATCCAATCCTCGACGCCTTCCTTCTTGCGCCGCAGGATGTGCCAGTGAAGGGCCTCCTCGGGCTCCATGCCGGCGGTGGGATCGGCCTTCTCGTCCTCGGCCTCCTCGCCCTTGGACTCGAAATGCTCGATGAACTTCTCGAGGGCGTCCTCGGCGCGGTTGAAGACGAGGTCATCGGTCAGCTCGCGCTCGTTGTCCGGAATCTCGGTGTACGGGGTGACCTCGGCGGGATGCACCATCGCCAGGTCGAGACCGGCCTCCACGCAGTGGTGCAGGAACACCGAGTTGAGCACCCGGCGGGCGTTGGGCGAGATGCCGAAGGACACGTTGGAGACCCCGAGCGAGGTCTTCACGTGCGGGATCTCGGCCTTGATCAGCTTGATGCCCTCGATCGTCTCGACAGCCGAGGGGCGCCACTCCTCGTCACCCGTCGTGAGGGTGAACGTGAGGGCGTCGAAGATCAGCAGCTCGGGGTCGAGCCCGTGCTCGTCGCAGACGATGTCGTGGATCCGCTTGGCCACCTCGAGCTTGCGCTCGCGGGTCTTGCCCATGCCGACCTCGTCGATGGTCAGGGCGATGAGCGCCGCGCCGTGCGCCTTCGCCAGCGGCACGACGGTATCGAGCTTGTCGCGGCCGGCTTCGAGGTTGACCGAGTTAACGATCGCGCGCCCGGGGATCTGCTCCAGGGTGCGCTTCATCACCTCGGGCTCGGTGGAGTCCACCTGGATCGGCGCGGGCAGGGACAGAGAAACCCGCTTGGCCAGCTCGCGCATCTGCTCGTCCTCGTCCTCGCGCTCGGTGAGCGCCACGCAGAGGTCGAGCGCGTGGGCGCCGCCCTCGACCTGGTCCGTGGCGATCTGCAGCAGGCCGTCGTAGTCGTCCTCGAGCAGCATCGCCTTGGCGCGGCGCGAGCCCTGGGAGTTCACGCGCTCGCCCACGATGGTGGGGGCCGGCTCCTGCGCCAGGGCCGTGGCGGTCATCATGCTCGACACCATCGGCGGCCCGGCCGCGGGCCGGGCGGCCACCTCGCGGCCCGCCACCCGCTCGGCCAAGGCGCGGATGTGATCGGGGGTGGTGCCGCAGCAGCCACCCACGATCGCCACGTCGTTGCGCTCCACGAACTCCTGGAGCACGGCGGCCAGCGGGTCGGGCTCGGCCGGGAAGATCGTCTCGCCGTCGGGCCCCTGGAAGGGAATGCCGGCATTGGGGATGCAGTGCACCGGCACCGTGCTGTTCTCTCCCAGGTAGCGGATCGCATCGCGCATGTCCTCGGGGCCGGTGGAGCAGTTGAGCCCGATCACGTCGGCATCGAGGGCGGTGAGGGTGGTGAGCACCGAGGCGATGTCGGTGCCAAGCAGCATCTTGCCGCCGTTGGGCAGCAGCGACACCGAGCACTGGATGGGCAGCTTGCGGCCGGTCTTCTCGAAGGCGGCGCGGGCGCCGAAGATGGCGGCCTTGACCTCGAGGATGTCCTGCGCGGTCTCGATGATGATCAGGTCCACGCCGCCGTTGACCAGGCCCTCGGCCTGCTCGGTGAAGACCTCGACCAGCTCCGGGAAGGTGATCTTGCCGAGAGTGGGGTCGTCGGAGGCCGGCAGGTGGCCTGTGGGGCCGATCGATCCCGCCACGAAGATGTCTTCGCCCACGGCCTTGCGCGCGATCTCGCCGGCCTTGGTGTTGATCTCGAGCGTGTGCTCGCCGAGGCCCCACTCGTCCAGCTTGATCCGGCTGGCCTGGAAGGTGTCGGTCTGCACGACCTGCGCGCCGGCGTCCACAAACGCGGTGTGCACGCCCTCGATCACGTCGGGGCGGTTGAGCACGAGCGCCTCGTGGCACTTGCCCGGGAGGCCCATGTAGTCCTCCTGGGTCAGATCGAACTGCTCCAGGGTTGCGCCCATGCCGCCGTCGAAGACGGTGACATGGCGGCGAACGGTGTCTAGATAGTCGCGGGCCATGACGGAGAAGACTACCAACCTTGACACGATCGTGTCAAGGTTGACAGCCCCC
Source organism: uncultured Thermoleophilaceae bacterium (assembly GCA_963825475.1). Taxonomy (GTDB): domain Bacteria; phylum Actinomycetota; class Thermoleophilia; order Solirubrobacterales; family Thermoleophilaceae; genus JAAYBF01. The sequence goes on from CAWGTC010000002.1 coordinate 357,768, forward strand.
GCGCCGGTCGGAGACGCTGGGCGGCGTGGAGACAGATCTCGAGCGGACCGCCGGCGACTACTTCGACCGGGTCGCCGCGCGCGACGCGGCCGGCATGGAGCGCTTCTGGGGTCCCGCCCCCGTCTGGGAGCTGCTCGCTCTGGGCGCCACGCTCGGGCCGGCAGAGGCGCGTGGGTTCTTCGGTGACCTCTTTGCCGCGATACCCGACCTCGAGACCACGGTGGAGCACGTGACCTCCGGCACGCGGACGACGGCCACCCAGTGGCGCATGGTCGGGACCTTCGAGGGCAAGCCCTTCCAGGGGCTCAAGGCGACGGGCCGGCGGATCGAGCTGCGCGGCTGCGACTGCATCGAGTGGGAGGACGGCAAGCTCGTGAAGAACTCCGTCTACTACGACGGGCTCGGCTTCGCGCGCGACGTGGGGATGCTGCCGCCCCAGGAATCGCTCGCGGAACGCGGCATGTACGCCGCCTTCAACGCGCTGACCACGGTCAAGCAGCGCCTCCCTCGGCGCTGAGCCGTCGTGCCCGAGGATCGAGAGCCCGCTTCCGCATCTCCGGGCGCCACACGGGTGGCGTCCCGCGGCGCCACGCAGATGGTGCAGACGATCGCCCCCGGGGGTTGGCTAATTCTGAGCGGGCACCGCATCCCCATCGAGGGCGACGTCGTGATCGGGCGGGCACCCGAGGTCACGCTCACGATCGATGACGGCGAGGTCTCGCGCCGCCACGCCCGGATCTACCGCGACGCCGGCGGGTTCAAGGTCGAGGATCTGGGGTCGCGCAACGGAACCGACCTCAACGACCAGCGCATCGCGGCGCCGGCCGGCCTCCGAAACGGGGATCGCATCAACGTGGCGGGCGTGGCCCTCGAGTTCGTCGAGGGGCCGGCACCGCAGGGCTCGTCCAGCTCCGCCGGCATGGCTTCCAAGGCGGTGCCTGTGGTGAGGACCGAGCGCGTGAAGCTCGGCGGCAGCCAGCTGACCATCGGCCGCGACGAGACCAACGACCTGGTGCTCGACGACCCCGGCGTGTCCCGCAATCACGCCGTGGTGATGCGCGACGGCGCCGGAGCGCTGCTGGCCGACCTCGGCTCGATGAACGGCACGCGGCTGAACGGCGTGGGAGTCACCAAGACTCAGCTGAGCGCCGGCGACCAGATCGGCATCGGCCCATACGTCGTCGTACTCGACGAGGACGAGGTGGTGGCCCGCAACGAGCGGGGCGAGCTGCGGCTGCAGGCCGATGCGGTGGAGATGCGCGCAGGCGAAAAGCAGATCCTCGCCCCCACCTCGCTGACCATCGAGCCGGGTGAGCTGGTGGTGGTGATCGGGGAGAGCGGCGCCGGCAAGAGCACCCTCATCAAGGTGATCGCCGGGGTGAACCAGCCCACGGCCGGCCGGATCACGGTGAACGGCGAGCCGCTGGCGGCGCGCCTGACCGAGATCGGCTACGTGCCCCAGGACGAGATCGTGCACGGTCTGCTGACGGTGCGCGAGGCGCTGGACTTCGCGGCGCGGCTGCGGCTGCCGGACGACGTGACCCCCAAGGACATCGAGGCGGCCGTCGCGCGCGTGCTGGACGAGCTGGCGCTGACCGAGCACGCGGAGACCCGGGTCGAGGCCCTGTCGGGTGGCCAGCGAAAGCGGGTGGGCGTGGGCGTGGAGCTGGTGAGCCGCCCCAGCCTCCTGTTCCTCGACGAGCCCACGAGCGGTCTCGACCCGGGGCTCGAGACGCGCACCATGGAACTGCTGCGCGAGCTGGCCGACAACGGGCGTGGCGTAGCGGTGGTCACCCACGCCACCACCAATCTCGGGATCTGCGACCGGCTCGTGGTGATGGGCCGCGGGGGCATCCTGACCTTCATGGGGTCCCCTGACGACGCCCTGCGCTTCTTCGGGGTGGAGCACTACGACGGGATCTACGGGGCGCTCGACGAGACGCCCGCGGCGGAGTGGAGCAAGCGCTTCGGCGAGACCGCGAAGGAAGCCGTGGCGAGTGGCAAGCCCGAGGGCCGGCACGCCCGGCGCAAGCGGGGCAGCCTGGTGCGGCAGACCGCCCTACTCACCCGCCGCTACCTGAAGCTGATGACCCGCGACAAGCGCAACCTGGCCATCCTGCTCGGCCAGGTTCCCGTGCTGGCGCTCTTCGAGGTGGGCCTGTTCAAGGCGGGGCTGTTCGATCGCCCGGGCGGCAAGCCCGAGGACGCCGTCGCGCTCATCTTCCTGCTCGTGATCAACACCATCTGGCTCGGATCGCTCGACGCCACGCGTGAGCTCGTGCGCGAGCGCACGCTGTATAAGCGCGAGAGCGCGATCGGCGTCCGGCTGACCGCCTACCTGCTCTCCAAGCTGAGCGTGCTTTTCGCGTTGTCGCTGGTCCAGACGCTGGCGCTCACGGCTGTGGTCACGACGTTCCGGCCGCTCGAGGTCTCGACGCCCACCTTCATCGCGGTCCTGGGCATCCTCGCGCTCACCGGGCTGGTGGCGGTGTGCATGGGGCTCGTGATCTCGGCCGCGGCCGGAACGGAGGACCAGGCGATCAGCATCACCCCGCTGGCCGTGCTCCCCCAGATCCTCTACGCCGGGTCATTGGTGCCGATCGACCGCATGTCGGACATCATGGGCGCCTTCGCCAACGTGATCTTTGGTCGCTGGTCGCTGGCCACGATGGGCACCTCGCTCGACATGAACGAGCGCTTCGCCGAGAGCGCGGAGTTTGCGAACGGCAGCCGCTTCGGCCCCGACTTCTTCGCGGTGTCGCAGGTGAAGGGGGCGCTGATCCTCGTGTTCTTCCTGGTCGTGTTCCTCGTGGCCACCGTGCTGCTGCTACGCCGCCAAGCCGGTCCCGCGAGGCACTAGCCGCCCAGTTCCTCGAGCCAGAAACGGATCACGGGGTCGACGTCGGCGGCGGCGCGGGCCATGTTGGCGAGCGCGTCACCCCGCAGCGTGGCCTTGGTGAGGGTGAACGCGTGACCCGGGAGGGTGGCCAGGTCGGTGGCCAGCTCGAGCGCGCGCGGCTCCACCTGGTCGGGCGGCGCCAGCTCGTCGACCACCCCGAGAGCCTGCGCGGTGGCGGGATCCACCAGCTCGCAGGACAGCGCCAGCCGGCGGGCAGCGGCGGGGGTCAGCTCCGCCCGCAGGAGCTCGATGGCGTTGGCCGGGTATGGGATTCCCACGCGGACCTCCGTGAGCCCGTAGGTCCCCTCCGTCGAACCGACCCGCCGGTCGCCGCACAGCGCCAGCACCAGGCCCCCGGCCACCGCATGCCCATTCACCGCGCAGACCAGCGGCCGCGGGAAGCCGTACCAACCCGCCAGCATGCGGTTGATGCCGTCCACCATCGTCCGCTTGCCGTCGTCGTCGAGGCCGGGCAGCACCCTCACGTCGAGCCCGGCAGAGAAGAACGAGCCGGAGCCCGCGAGCACCACAGCCCCGGGAACGTCCGCGCGCAACTCCTCGAGCACCTCCAGCATCCGTGCCAGCAGCTCGAGGTCGAGCGCGTTGGCCGGCGGGCGCTGAACGCGGACGACCATTACGTCATCCAAGGGCTCGACGCTGACGAGGTCGCGGCTCAGCCGGCCCAGCCTCTCAGCCGGCGGTCCACTGGCGCGGCCGCTTGAAGGTCGACAGGGCGGCTACCTGCCACGGGCCGTCCCCGTCGTGGTCGGCTTCGAGCCATGCGCGCGCGTCGTCCGCGCCCAGCTTCAGCAGCAGCTCGATGAACTCCTCGTCGAAGAACAGCAGGCTGAGCAGCTCGCCGTGAACCGGGCCGCTGCCGCCGAGCAGCCTGCTGATCAGGCGGTACTCGGGATTGCGCAGCCACCTGAGGCCGTTGTAGCGCCGCTGGTACACCTCGGAGGCCAGCCTTCCAATCCGCCCGCGCTCCTGAGGGCCGATGAACACGTACGGGATCTCCTTGTAAGGCGGCTTGCCGCGCACCGTCCGGTACATGCGCGAGCCGATGGAGTTGTCGCCCGCGAGGTACTCGTTCACGTTCCCCAGCTTGCGCATGTCCTCGATCAGCGGGTCGGTCAGCGTCCCCTCCAGGAGCTGCAGCAGCCCGACGCCCAGATCGGGCTCGTCGTCCTCGCGGTCGCCGTCTTCAGCAGCCAACACGGGCCCCTCGATCGAGTCGATGGCCATCACGACGAGCTGGTCGGCGCCCAGGTCCAGCGCGGGCTTGATCGGCGCGTTCGCGCGCACCCCGCCGTCGAAATACCAACCCCGCACCCGTGGCGGGTTCTCCACGCGCTCGGGCGGCCAGATGACGGGGAGCGCTCCCGACGCCTTGATGTGCTCCATGCCCATCTTGCACGCCGCGTAGGCCACGTCGTGCGAGCGATGAAAGTTCATCTCCTCCTTGGAGTCCACGAACACCACTGTCTTGCCGGTCTTCGCGGAGGTGGCGGTCACGCAGAGGGCGTCCACGCCCCCCTCGTCGATCGCGAACCGCAGGCCTTCCCAATCGACCCACTTCTCCAGGTTCCTGTGCAGCGGAGAGTTGTCGAGCAGGCTGCGCAGCTTCAGGCCAGGGACCGACAGCAGCTGGCCCAGGCCGAAGAAGGCGTCGACCGGCGCCTGGCGGACGAGCGGCCTGATCACATCCCCGAGGTCGATCGAGCGCCAGGTGTCGAGCATGTACTGCGCCTGCGCCTCCGCGCCCTCGTCGTGGCGGGACACGAGCACCGCCGCGTTCAGCGTGCCCACGCTGGCGCCGAGGTAGAGCGTGGGACGCTCTCCCCTGCGCTCGAGCTCGGGCAGGATCACCGACAGCGCCCCGGCTTCATACGCTCCCCGGGCCCCTCCCCCGGCGATCACCAACGCGATGCGATTGCTCACGTTGCGGGTCGTGGAGTTGCCGCCGTGGGTGCCGCAGCCGGCCGGCCGTTCGCAGGCTCTCCGTCTGCCGCTCGGCACAGATCGGTGAAACAGGCTTCGATCCCCTCCTTGACGGTGTCGAGCTCCGGCAGCACCGACGGATCGCTGATGATCCCGAAGCCGAGGCCGCCGTCGTACGACACGGCCGCGACAGCCAGCGCATGGCCGGGCGCGAGGAAGCCGCCGGCGTACATCGTCTCGGCGCGGTGGCCGAGCAGGAAGAGCGGGAACTGCGGGCCCGGGATGTTCGAGACCAGCACGTTGAACAGGCGCGGGTGGTAGGCCAGCCGCGCGATCGGACCGAGCACCGGCGCCGGCACGTAGTTCATCACCGACTCGATCACCTCCACCACGGTTGGCTGGGTGGACTTCTTGCACCGGTCCAGCTCGACGCTGACCGCGCGCAGGCGGGCAACGGGATCGTCGATGTCGATTGGCAGCGACGGGCGCAGCGTGACCACGCGGTTGCCCAGCGTGCCCGACTCCGACTCGGTTCGGATCGAGACCGGGACGATCGGCCGCAGCTCCACGCCGGCCGGGTCCAATCCGCGCTCGAGGTACACGGCCCGGATGCCTCCGGCGACGACATCGAGCATCACGTCGTTCACGGTGCCACCCAGCACGTTCTTCACGCGCTTGACCTCGGCCAGGTCCAGGCGGACGCCCGTGAAACGCCGTGCCGGCCCGATCTCCTGGTTGAGCGGTGCCGGCGGCGCCGGGGTCAGCAGCGCGCGGCCCACCTCGGCGGCGCCCTCCGCGCCGCGTTGCAGGCGCGCGAATGTGGCACCGGGCCTTCGCACGGCGGCGAGCGCTGCGCCGGCCAGACCGACCACTCCGCCCACCACCTCGCGTGCGCCCAGCTCGAGCAGGTCCACGTTGCCGGGCTCGGCTTGGGGGTCCCAGCTCGGGTCGCCGTCGAGCGGCGACTCCTCCGGATCGGCCTCGAGATCCCAGAGCACCTGCAGGACGTCCATATTCGACACGCCGTCCATCAGCGCGTGGTGGTTGCGTGCGATGATCGCGAAGCGGCCGTCATCGAGGCCCTCCACGAGATAGAGCTCCCAGAGCGGCCGCGAGCGGTCCAGCCGGTGTGCGTGGATCTCGGCGTTGAGCGCCCACAGGCCGTCGATGTCACCCGAGCCGGCCAGGCCCGCGTGGCGCACGTGGTAGGTGATGTCGAAATGCTCGTCGTCGGTCCACACCGGCCGCGCGGTGCCGCCGGGCGCGTGGCGCAGCCGCTGGCGGTAGCGCGGGATCAGATGCAGCCGCCGCAGCGTGTGCTCGCGGAACTCCTCGATCGTCGGCGGCGGGCCCGAGAAGGTGGCGATCCCGCCCACGGTCATGTGCGAGCAGCCGACCTCTTGGAGCAGGAATGCGGCGTCGAGCGCGGTCAGCCGGGTGGGTGGACTACCCATCTGGTGGACGCTACTCGACGGCCACCTCAGAGACCATCCCCTTCACGACGTGGGGCGGGCCTCCCTGCTGGTCGGCGATGAAGCAGCAGAAGGCGTACTTGCCGGGTCCGCCCGTGAACTCGACTCCCTCGGATAGGACGGCCCGACCGTCTGCCCCCATTTGACAAATGCCCGTGAAGGAATCGGGTCCGGGCAGAGGCTGACCTACAGGTCTGCTTCAGCCGTCTCGCGCCCTCGGCGCCCCACGGCCGCCAGCTCCACCGGAGCCGCATGCAACGCCCGCAGGCGCAGGTCCTTCCAGGTCATGCCCTCGGCCACCAGCGCCGGCATGCCCATGGCCAGGGCGGTGGCGATCTCGACCGCCTGCAGGATGATCCCGTAGGCCAGGGCGTCGGTCTTGCCCACCCCGTACGCCGACAGCACGGCCACGCAGGCGGCCTGGAAGACGCCGAGGTTGGACGGGGTGGCCGGCAGGGCTGCGGTCACGTTGACCGCGAACAGCACCGCCGCGGCGGCGCCGATGCCCGCGCGTTCGTCGAGGCCCAATGCGATCAGGAGCACGTAGCACGCCAGCCACTGCACGGCCCAGGCCGTGAGCTGCGCGGTGGCGGCCCAGGTGCCCAGGCGGAAGTTGCGGAACACCTGTAGTCCGCTGCGAACCTGCACCATCGCCCGGCGCGCAGTGGCCAGCGCCTGCTGTACGCGCGCGAAGCGCGAGGGCTTGCCGCGGCGCAGCAGCGCCGGTATCGCGAGCAGCAATCCGATCACCACCACCGGGGCGAGCGTCGCGAAGACCAATGCGTCCTCGCCGCCTCGGAAGATGCCCACGGTGGCGAACATCACCGTGCCGAGCACCGCCAGCGCCAGCAGGTTGAGCAGAGTCTGCGACACCAGCGAGCCCAGCACCACTGGGAAGTTGTCGCGGACCCGGCCCACGCGCCGCGCCACGATCAGCGCACGAGAGGGCTCGCCGAGGCGGGCCGGAAGGGTGGCGGACATCAACACCCCGATCATCGTTCCGCGGGCGATGTCTCGCCGCCGCACGCGCGTGCCGGGGAGCGCGGCGCGCAGGATGGCGTGCCAGGCCTCGGCGCGAATCAGCATCGAAGCGCACATCAGCGCGAAGGCCACGAGCACCCATACCGGTGTGGCGGCCACCACGGCGCGGCCGATCGATTCGACGCCGAGCTTGTTGAGCGCCAGGGCCGTGAGCCCGATGCCGCCAACCGCCGCCGTGACCACGGCGGCACGGCGTGCCACACGCGCGGCCGTGCGGCGGCCGCCACCGGCCACCGGGGGCTCGATCGAGGGGATGCGGGTGGGGCGAGGCGTGGGGCCGGGCTCCGCGGCCACCAGTCCGAGCCGGGCTCCGGCACGGGCCACGCGGCCCTCGGGCGAGGGCATCTCCACGGCGTCCTGGTAAGCACCGAGCACCTCCCCGGTGACCGTCGGCCAGGCAAAGCGCTCGGCGCTCGTGCGGGCCGCGGCGGCCATGGCCGCCCTGCGCTGCGGATCGATCGCCAGGCCGCGCAGGGCCTCGCCGAGCGCGGCGGGTTCGGCCGCGGGCACCAGCAGCCCGTCGGTCCCGTGGCTGACCACGTCCCGGTATCCGGCGATGTCGGAGGCCACCACGGGCGTATGTGCAGCGAAGGCCTCGGTGAGGACCATGCCGAAGCTCTCCCCGCCCAGCGAGGGGGCGCAGAGCAGGTCGGCACGTCCTAGCAGCCTCTGCTTCTCCTCCTCGGTCACGCGCCCCGCCACGGTCACGCCCTCCAGGTCGAGCAGCAGGGGGTCGACCTCCTCCGGGGTCGCGCCCGCGACCGTGAGCCGGGCGGGCACGCCCGCCCCCCGCAGCGCCTCGAAGGCGCGCAGCAGCACCGGCAGCCCCTTGCGGGCGTCGGCCCGGCCGAGGAAGAGCAGCTCCAGTGCGTTGTGCCCCGGATCGTGGTCGGGCCGGGCCGCGGCCAGATCCACCCCGTTGGGCACGATCCGGTAGCGGCCGCCGTAGAAGCGCTCGGCCGTCCAGCGCGCGGCCTCGGAGACGGCGATGCGCACGTGCAGCTTGTTGTAGAGGCGCCTGGCGCCCATCGCGTTCGCGGCGTAGCCGTTGGCCAAGCGGCTGCGCGAGTAGCAGTGGAAGGTGCCGACCACAGGCACGCGCGCGGCCCCTGTGGCGTACCAGCTGGCAGCGGGGGCGTTGGGCTCGTGCACGTGAACCACGTCGTAGCCGCCGTGCCGCAGCTCGCGGCCCAGGGTGGCAACGGTCTCGGGAGCGTGCGACAGATTGGATACGGACCCGTTCGCGGGGATGCCGACGGTTCGCCCGAGTGGGATCAGGTAGTCGGGCAGGGGCCGTCGCTCCGGGGCGGCGCCCCGGTGCATGACACGAGCCAGGCGGTCGTCGGGGTCGTAGGGCGCCATGAGACGAACTTCGTGACCCTGCGCAAGAAGCTCTTCGCTCAACGACTCCACATGGCGGCCGACGCCGCCCGGGTACGTGTACGAGTACGGGGATACGAGCCCAACGCGCACCGAACCATCGTAGGGCAAAGGCCGGAGTGCGCCACAATCCCGCCTGTGGCCGGTCGCAACTTCGTCAAGTTCACCTTCATCCGCGTGTCGCCCGAGTGGCGCCGGCGGGCACCCGAGGACCGTGCCCAGGACAAGCGCGAGTTCGCGGCCGCCTGCCGGGAGTTCGGCGACGACCACCTGCTGAGGGCCTACTCACTCGTGGGAACGCGCGGGGACACCGACCTGATGATCCGGGCTCTGGCCCCATCGCTCGACCCGATCCACGAGCTGCACGTGCTGCTCAACCAGACCGGGCTGATGGCCTACGCCGAGATCTCGCACTCCTACCTGGCGATGACCAAGGAGTCCGTCTACTCCGACGAGCCCCAGCCGCTCGAGCCGCGCCCCGGCTCCGACGCCAAGTACCTGATCGTCTACCCGATGTGGAAGAAACGCGAGTGGTACCTGCTGCCGCCGGAGGAGCGGATGCGGGTGATGCGGGGCCACATCGAGACCGGCAGGCGATACACGGGGATCGAGATCAACACCGCCTACTCGTACGGGCTCGACGACCAGGAATTCGTGGTCTCCTTCAACGCGGACGAGCCGGGCGAGTTCCTCGACCTGGTGCAGGAGCTGCGCTCCACCGAGTCGAGTGCCTACACGGAGTCCGAGACCCCGATCTTCACCTGCATCTCGGCTTCGCCCGAGCGGGCGCTGGACGCGCTCGACGGGCAATCGCTGCCATTGGGGGAGGAGCGCAGCCCGAACGTTGCCGGAGGAGCGCAGGCCGATCGTTGATCGGCCGAGCCACCGCACCGGGACCTAGTCGCTAGTCGCTGGGGGCCAGGGGTTTGACCCCTGCCGCGTCCAGCATCTCGTCCATCCGGGTCAGCTTCACGCGCGGGCGCCCCAGCGGCTCGCCCGCGGCCTTCTCCACCGCGTCGATCAGCTCCCAGCCCTGATAGCTCACGTGGTCGGGCCTGCGCTCGGTGAGGAAGGCCTCGACCGCCTCCTGGGACCCGTCCCCCGCCGGCTCGGGCAGCCGGCCCTCGTGCAGGTCCTCGACGAGGTGGTCGACGGTTTCCTGAGCGTCGCGCTTGTTGGTCCCGATCACCCCTGAAGGGCCGCGCTTGATCCAGCCCACCACGTACTCGCCCGGGATCGCGTGCTGCGCGTGTGGATCGATCACGCGGCCACCCTCGTTCGGAATAGCGCCCTTCCACTCGTCGAACGGCACGCCGTCGATGGGCACGCCGCGGTATCCGATCGAGCGGAACACGATTCCCGCCTCGATCGTCTCGTGGTCCTCGGTGGCCCTGGCCTTGAGCGCGCCGTCGCCGCCGTGGTGCAGCTCGTTGCGCACCAGCTCGACCGCCTCCACCTTGCCGTCTCCCCTGATGGCCACGGGCGAGCGCAGGAAGCGCAACACAACGCGCTTGCGCTTGCCCTCGGGCGTGCGCTGCGAGTACCCGGTGAGGATCTCGACGTTCCTGCGCGGGGTGATCTCCCCCTCCCCCTCGATCGAGCGCGCGCTCTGATCGTCGAGCTCCATGTCGGCCGGATCCACGATCACGTCGGCGTCGGTGAGCTCGCCCAGCTCCAGCAGCTCGGGGTTGGTGAAGGCCGCCTGGGCCGGACCGCGCCGGCCGACGATCACCACCTCCTCGATGCCGCTCGATGCCATCGGCTCGATCGCGTGATCGGCGGTGTCGGTCACGTCCAGCTCTTCGCGTGGAAGCACGAGCATGCGCGCGACGTCCATGGCCACGTTGCCGTTGCCGATCACCACGGCGCGGCGGCAGGAGAGGTCGAACTCCAGGTCGCGGAAGTCCGGGTGGGCGTTGTACCAGGCCACGAACTCGGTGGCCGCCCAGCTGCCGGGCAGGTCCTCTCCCGGGATGTCCATCTGGCGGTCGGTCTGAGCCCCCACGGCGTAGATCACCGCGTGATAACGCTCCTTCAGCTCGGCATGGGTCACGTTCTCCCCAACCACGACGTTGCCGAAGAAGCGGAAATCCGGGCTGGCTGCGGTCTTCTCGTACACCCGGATCACCGACTTGATCTTGGGGTGGTCGGGCGCCACTCCGGCGCGCACGAGCCCGAACGGCGTCGGCAGCCGGTCGTACATGTCCACCTGCACCGACACGTCCTTGAGCTTGATCAGGTGGCCGGCGGCGTAGAAGCCGGACGGCCCGGAGCCCACGACGGCGACTCGCAAGGGATGCTCGGGTGTTCCCGGAGAGGAGGGCATGGGATGTGACGGCCCGCAGTGGGCCGGGCCGGACGGGTCGGCGATTATAGGAGGAGGCGCTTCAGTCGTCGGCGGGACGCCGCTCCTCGGCGTCCAGCATCACGAGGTCGATGGCCGACACGGTCTCGATCGGCTTGATCGTCATCTCCGCGTCTTCCTCGGAAGGCGCCGCGGGCTCGGGCTCGAGCTCCGGCTCGGCCTCCAGCTCTGGCTCCGGCTCGGGCTCGAGCTCCGGCTCGTCCATCTCAACGACCGGCTCTCCTCCGCCAAGATCCGCGAGAGGGTCGGGCTCGTCGGCTGTATCCCAGGCCTCCGGGCCGTCGAGCTCGACATCGGGCTCGTCCCGTTCGAAGTCGACGCTCGGCTCGGGGCGAACGGCATCGGGCTCGTCCCGTTCGAAGTCGACGCTCGGCTCGGGGCGAACGGCATCGGACTCGTCCCGTTCGAGCTCGACGCTCGGCTCGGGGTGAACGGCATCGGGCTGCTGGAAGGGGTCGAAAGGCGTGACCTCGGGGCTTGCAGCGGCGCGCAGCGCTTCGCTCAGCCGGTCGCTCTGGGCAAGCTCCGCGGGGCCATAGCCCTCAGGCGCGGGCGCCGGGCCGCTGGGTGCGGGGGCGGCGACGGGACCGGGGCCGGCGGTCTGGGCGAGGCCGGCCGAGTCAGGGACCCGGCGCCGGGCCTTCCTGCCGAACGAGGGCAGGGACAGCTCGCGCTTGAGCAGGGAGGGCTTGTCCACCTTCGGTGCCGCGACGGGCTTCGGAGTCCTCGCACGCTTCGGGGCCTTCTTAGCCCTGGGAGCCTTCGCGACCTTTGCGACCTTCGGCTTCTTCGAGCGGCCAAACGAGGGAAGGGACAGCTCGCGCTTCAGCCGGGACTCCTTCTTCGCGCTCGGAACGGCGTCAGCCGGAGCTGGAGCAGCAGCCGCGGGGCTCACCGCTGCCGGCTTGGGCTTCTTCGACCTGCGTAGAGATGCCAGGGAAAGGTCGCGCTTGGGCAGCGACGGCTTCTTCGCGCTCGGAGCAGGGGCCGGAGCGGTCGGGGCCGGAGCAGCCGGAACGGGAGCGGCAGGGCTCGCGACCACGGGCTTGGGCTTGGGCTTGCCGAAGGAAGGCAGTGAGAGCTGGCGCTTGAAGAACGGGGTCTTCGGCGTGGCCCGCTTGAGAGCCGGCTGCCCGGCGGCGGGGACCGCGGACGCGCTGGAGGCTGTCTGGGCCTCCGTGACCACGGTGCCGGCCACGATGTCACCGAGACGAAGGCGGCGTTCGCCCGTCGCGAGCATCACGATCAGGCCGACGATGTGACCGTCGACGATGCGGACCACCGTGCGCTTGGCGATCTGCTCCATCGAGGCCGGCGTCCCATCCGCGGACACCACGCGGAGCTTCATGGCGCGCTTGCCGAGGGTCTGGCCGTCCCCGGACTCGAGCGCGAAGAAGTAGTACAGGGTCCAGCCCACGCCGACCAGCAGGAGTCCACCTGTGAGCGAGAGCCCGGCCGCAAGCGCGGCGGCGACGCCGGCGAGCGGGACCAGGAGGTCGATCAGAGCCGCTGCGATGCGGCGGTTGTCCAGGTGAGGGCCTGTAGGGACTGGTGACGTCTTGGCTAGGGCGGCCATGGAGTTCCGTATCGGCAGCCTCGGGCGCAGGGTTTAGGGCCGAAAGGGCATCATCCGTCGGGTGGAACGCGTCGCGGTGATCGACATGGGCTCGAACTCCTTCCGCCTGGTGGTGTTCAAGTACGAGCCGGGCGGCTGGTGGACGCTCATCGACGAGATCCGCGAGGCCACCCGCGTGAGCGCGGGCATGGGGGACGAGGGGGTGCTCAGGGCGGAGCCGATGGAACGTGCGCTGCATACGGCCGCCGTCTTCTCGTCGTTCCTGGGGGCGTCTGGGGTCGAGCGGGTCGAGGCCGTGGCCACCAGCGCGATCCGCGACGCCGCCAACCGCGACGAGCTGCTCGGTCGGATTCGCGACCACACCGGGCTGGAGGTGCGTGTGATCAGCGGCGCCGAGGAGGCGTGGTACGGCTACCTCGCAATCGCCAACTCCACCACCGTGACCGACGGCTTCGGGATCGACGTCGGCGGAGGCAGCGTGCAGGTCATGCGGATCGTGGACCGCCGGCTGGCCGAGGCGGAGTCCGTGCGGCTGGGAGCTGTCCGGGTCAGCGAGGCCTTTCTCCCCGGCGAGGAGGCCGCCCCCAAGCAGATGAAGGCGCTGCGCAAGCACGTGGCCCGGCAGCTGTCGGAGTTCGAGTGGTGGGACGCCGGCAAGGGTCTGCGGCTTGTGGGGCTCGGCGGAACGATCCGCAACCTGGCGGCGGCCGCGCAGAAGCGGCTGGAGCTGCCGGACGTGGACGTGCAGGGATTCGCCCTCACGCGCGACGCGCTGGAGGAGCTGATCGAAGAGCTGGCGTCGCGCCCCGCGTCCAAGCGCGGCTCGGTGCGGGGAATCAAGCCCGACCGCAACGACGTGATCCTGGGCGGCGCGCTCGTGGTGGCCGGGGCGATGGACCTCGGACGGTTCACCGAGATGGAGGCCACGGAGGCGGGCCTGCGGGAGGGCATCTTCTTCGAGCGCCTGCTCGAGGGTCGTGACCCACCCCTGCTCGAGGAGGTGCGCCGTGAATCGGTGCAGAATCTGGCCCACCGGTTCCGCACCGATGACGAGCATGTGGACCACGTGGCCCGGCTGTCGCTACAGATGTTCGACGCTCTGCGCGACGCGGGACTCCACGACCTCGGCGACTCCGACAGGGAACTGCTCTGGGCCGCGTGCCTGCTCCACGACATCGGCGTGACGATCGACTACGACGACCATCACCGCCACTCTCACTACCTCATCCTCAACTCCGGGCTGCCCGGCTTCAGCCCACGCGAGCTCGAGCTGATCGCCCTCACCGCTCGCTGGCACCGCAAGGGCGTGCCCGATGCGGGCGCGCTCGGCGCGCTGGAAGAGAAGGGCGACGCGGACCGGCTGGCGCTGCTGTGCGGCGTGATTCGCCTAGCCGAGCAGTTCGAGCGCAGCCGCGACCGATCCGTGGCCAAGGTCACGCTGGAGCAGGACAAGAAGTCCGTGACGCTGAGCGCGTTCACGAACGGGTCGGGCGCGGACCCCAGCGTGGCCCTGTGGGCGGCACAGCGCAGCGCGGACCTGCTGGCCGAAGCGATCGGGAAGACCGTGGAGGTGGTCGGAGCCGCCGAGTGAAGCTACTGCGAGGGCAGCAGGCAGAACAGCCGATTCTCGGCTGACAGCTTCGGGCGGTTGAGGGCGCCGAGACGGGAGGCGGCCTGCGTGGGGGTCATCATCGTGCCCGCCGGGACCGATTCATCCTCGGCGCCGGTGAACCGGTAGACGTCGAAGCCCCGCTTGATGTCGTTGCCGTACATGTGGAAGCTGCCGTCGTCCTCGATCCGCGGCGTCTTGACCGACCACGTGTCCGAGTTGTCGAAGCGGTAGAAGCCGATCTGACGCATCCCCTCACCCGACAGGTCGGTGTCGCCGAGCGAGATGCCCTCGAGGCTCGAGAGATCCACCACCCGGACGCCGCCGTCGTAGTAGGCGACCGTCATCAACGCCTCGTCCTCGTGGATGTCGAACACATGGGCGGTGCAGGTCGCGGTCGGGTCGCTGGTGGGCCCGGCGTCATCGATGTTCCAGTAGCCCACCTTCTCCGGAGAGAGCTCCTTGTCGCCCGTGATGTCGTAGATGTGGAAGCCACCGCTCGGGCAGACCGGGCCGCCGGCCGCGCCGGCGAACTCGTCCTCGACGAGGAGGAAGTCGCGCTCGCCGATGGTGACCGGGTCTGACTGGTGCCAGACGTTGATTGCGGGGTCGAGGAAGCTGGTGAGCACCGACGGCGCCGCCGGGTCGCTGGTGTCGAGGATGATCCCTTGGGACAGGGCGGCCGAGTAGCCACGCGTGCCCTCCTCGTTGAAGGTGATGTCGTGCGACTCGGTACCCAAGCCGGGGCGCGTGGGCAGCGGCACTTCGGCGATCTTCTTCGGCCTGTCCATCACGCGGATGTCGAAGACCTCGATCGCCGGCGAGAACGATGTGATCAGGTCCGAGTTCGAGTTGTAGAGGTAGTCGCCGCTGGGGTGCACCGTCTGGTTGTGCGAGCCCTGGGGAACCTCGACGAAGGAGACGGTGCGCGGCTTGCTCGGCGTGGTGATGTCCGCAATGAACGTGCCCTGCTTGCCGCGGCCGCCGGGACTGCGCGTCTCGTCGATCGCGTCGAAGCCGAGCGCCTCGGCCTCCCGGTAGCACGCCGAGTCCTCGTTGCCGAAGGCGTCGGCGGTGTAGGTGGCAAAGGTGCGCCCGGAGCGTTGCTCCTGGGTGAACACCTGGATGTCGCCCTGGAGGATGTCGCAGTCGTAGTTGCCGACGATGCGCGACTTGGCCGGGTTCGTGATGTCCACGATCTGCATCCCGTTCTCATACGACCCGGCGACCGAGTACTCGACGCCCGCGGATCTTGGCGAACTCCAGGTCGGTGCCGTGGTTGGCGGTCCCGTCGGCGTTGCGCTGCTCGTAGGGCAGGTTCTTCACGTGTTGCAGGTTGGTGCTGTGCTCGGCCGTGTCCTGCGCGGTCGCGACCGCGACCGGGAACAGCACGACCACCAGAATGGTGGCCGCCAGAGCGCGGACGAGTGAGATCCCCTGCCTAGGCATCGCGCCAGCTATCCCCGCCGTGGGCGAGGACCAAACCCGGCCGCCCCGTACCCTTGAGGAGTGGCTCGCGAGAAGGACACCTCGATACCGACTGGACGGATTCGGCGCACGGCGAAGGTTGCCGGCCTGGCCGGCGGGCAGACAGCGCGCAACTACGCGACGCGCGCCACCAACCTCGCCCGCGGGCAGGACGGCCGCCACCGGGCGGCCTCACGCCGCCAGGCCGAGGCCGCCGAACAGATCCTGGAGGTGCTCGGGAACATGAAGGGCGCGGCCATGAAGGTGGGCCAGGTGGCCTCCTTCATCGACACCGGCGCCTTCCCCGAGGAGTCCCAGGCACGTATCCAGGCCAAGCTCTCCGAACTGCGCGACTCGGCCCCCCGGGTGCCCTTCAAGGACATGCGGAAGGTGATCGAGGAGGAGCTGGACGATCCCATCGACGAGGTATTCGCCTCATTCGACGAGCAGGCAGTGGCCGCGGCGTCGATCGGCCAGGTCTATCGCGCCACGCTGCACGACGGGCGCCAGGTGGCCGTGAAGGTGCAGTACCCGGGCGTGGCGCAGGCCGTGCGCTCGGACCTCCAGAACCTGGGGATGATCATGCGGGTGGCGAAGAAGATCGCGCCCGGCATGGACGCCAAGGCGATGACCAAGGAGATCCGGGAACGCCTCTCCGACGAGCTGGACTACGAGCAGGAGGCCCAGGCCCAGCGCGCCTTCGCGCGCGCCTGGCGCGGTCACCCGTTCGTCGTGATCCCCGACGTGGTCACCTCGCTCTCGCGCGAGCGGGTGCTGGTCACCGAGTGGGTGGACGGGCTCGGCTTCGAGGACGTCAAGCAGCTCCCCGAGGCCGACCGCGACCGCTTCGGCGAGATCGTGTTCCGCTTCTTCTTCGGCTCGCTCTATCGCACCGGTCATTTCTCGGGCGACCCCCACCCCGGCAACTACAAGCTGATGGACGACGGCCGCGTGGCCTTTCTCGACTTCGGGATGACGAAGAAGCTGGGCCGCGACGCATCTGGACGCCGAGATCGAGGCGCTGCGCCTGGGCATGGCCGCCGACGACGAGGGCCTGCACGCGCAGCTGGCCCGGATGGGGTTCTTCGACGCGGCCGACCCCGAGCTGGCGCCCGACGCGGTGCTGCGCCACTTCCGAGACGTCACGCGCTGGTACTCCGAGGACGAGGAGATCACGGTCGACCGGGACCTGGTGGCGCAGGTGCTGATCGACTTCGGCGACCCGCGCTCGGATCACTGGCAGCTGATGAAGCGCCAGACGATGCCGCCCGACGCCATGCTCGCCCGCCGCATGGAAGCGCTGACGCTGGGCGTGCTCGGCCAGCTCGAGGCCACCGCCAACTGGCACCGCATCGCCTGCGAATGGCTGTTCGGCGATCCGCCCGCCACCACGCTCGGTGAGCAGGAGGCTGTCTTCTTCGGAACCGGCCGCACGCCCGCAGCCGCCTGATGCCGCGCCCCGGCGCCGGCACCCGGACAGTCCCGGTCGAGGCCACCGACGCTGCGCTGGCCCACCTGATGGACGCAGACCCGGTGCTGGGGGCGTTGGTGAAGGCCCACGGACCACTCGACGAGGCGCAGCGCACACGCGGCCGTCCCGCCGAGGCCTACGGAACGCTGCTGCGTTCGATCGTGGGCCAGCAGCTGTCGACGAAGGCGGCGCGCACCATCTACGACCGGCTGATCGGGCTGTACGGCGGGCAGACTCCCGCACCCGAGCAGATCGTGGCCACGGACCCCGAGGAGCTGCGCGGCGTGGGCCTCTCACGCGCGAAGGCGGCCTACCTGCACTCGCTGGCCGAGCACGTGATCGACGGGGAGCTCGGCGCTCGATCGGCTGACCGAGCTGGAGGACGACGAGGTGATGGTCCAGCTCACCGCCGTGAAGGGACTGGGCCCCTGGACCGCGCACATGTTCCTGCTCTTCCACCTCGGCCGCCCGGACGTGCTGCCGGTGGGCGACCTGGGCGTGCGGCGCGCGGTGGAGCTGGCCTACGGCCTGGAGGCCCTGCCCACCCCGGCCGAGCTGGAGCGGATCGCGGAGCCGTGGCGCCCGTACCGGTCGCTGGCGAGCCTGTACCTATGGCGCTCGCTGGACAACGAGCCGGTGTAACTCTGGGAAGGCTAGGGAGGAGCGCAGCCGGAACGTTTTTACCGGCGAGCACCGCACCAGGGAGGAGCGCAGCCGGAACGTTGTTCCGGCGAGCACCGCACCAGGTTCTCAGGCGGTGGCGCCGCAGCTGGGCTCTTCGTCCGCGATGCGGAACGACGACCCGCAGCCGCACGAGGCGGTCACGTTCGGGTTGTTCACTTCGAAGCCCGAGCCCATCATGCTCTCGGTGAAGTCGACCTGCGAGCCGTCCACGTAGCGCAGCGACGCCGGGTCGACGATCACGCGGATGCCCTCGTACTCGAAGACGTGGTCTTCGTCGCGGCGCTCATCGAGCGCCAGCGCGTACTGGAATCCCGAGCAGCCCCCGCCGCGCACTCCCACGCGCAGGCCTACCTCTCCTTCGGACTCCTGGGAGGAGAGAAAGCCGCGCACTTTGTCCGCAGCGATGTCGGTGAGGGTGACCATGCTTCAACAAATGTAGCAATGGGTCGCAATCAGGGATAGTCGATGCAACTCGCCGCTATCGTCTGAACGGTGCCCACCACGGATGAGCTCAAGCAGCGGATCGAGTCCGCCCTGCCCGGCGCGCAGGTGCAGGTCCAGGACACGACCGGCGGCGGAGACCATTTCCGGGCCGAGGTCGTGGCCGAGCAGTTCGCCGGCCTGAGCCGATCGAGCAGCACAAGCTCGTGTACGGCGTGTTCGGCGACGAGGTGGGTGCGGCGATCCATGCGCTCTCGATCAAGACTTCGACTCCCTAGGAGGGTCAGATGGAAAACACGGAGATCCGCGAGTTCCTCGAGCAGGCGATCGGCGAGAACGAGGTGATGCTCTTCATGAAGGGCACCCCCGAGGAGCCGGCCTGCGGCTTCTCGCTGCGCACCTCGGGTGCTCTCAACGCGCTCGGCGTGCAGTACGCGGCGCTCGACATCCTGCCCGACCCGCGCATCCGCCAGGAGCTGTCCGGTCTGTCCGGATGGCCCACCATCCCCCAGCTGTTCATCGGCGGCGAGCTGATCGGCGGCTGCGACATCGTGATGGAGATGTACGAGAACGGCGAGCTGGCCGGGCGGCTGGGCGTGGAGATGCCCGAGGACGAGGACACCGAGCCCGCACCTGCCGCGGACGAGATGCCGGTCAACAACGGGCCGATCCCGCTCGAGAACCGCTTGGCCGAGTAGTCCCCACCCCCGCAGGGCTCACCCTGCCGGCACCGACCGCCTGGCCATAAGCTCCGTCGCTTGATGTCAGGACTTTCAATCCTCATGCCGGTCTACAACGAGCGCGCCACGCTTGCAGCGGCGATCGATCAAGCGCTATCGACCCGGTACCCGGTAAATGAGATAGAGCTGATCGTCATCGATGACGGCTCCACGGATGGGACTTCGGAGCTGATTGCGGCACGGGAGTGGCCCGCCAACGTGCGGCTGCTCTCTCACGGGCGCAACCGAGGCAAGGGAGCGGCGCTGCGCACAGGCGCGGCAGTGGCGTCGCTGCCCTACACCGCGATCCTGGACGCCGACCTGGAGTACGATCCCGCCGACCTCACGGCGCTCCTCGAGCCGATCCTTTCCGGCGAGGCCGAGGTGGTATTCGGCACCCGTGGCTTCGCCTCCCACTCCGCGTTCAGCTTCTGGTATGTCATGGGCAACCGCGGGGTCACGCTGGCCTGCAACCTGCTCTACAACTGCTGGCTGGCCGACATCATGACCTGCCACAAAGTGATGCCCACCTCGGTGTTCGCCTCACTCGACCTGCACGCCAGCGGGTTCACCATCGAGCCCGAAATCACCGCTCGGCTGCTTACGACCGGGCATCGCATCTACGAGGTCCCGATCACCTACCGGGCGAGGGGTCGCGACGAGGGCAAGAAGCTCACCGCCTCCGACGGCGTGCGCGTGCTGGCAACACTGTTGCGTTGCCGGGTCACCGGGCCGCGCGGAAGCGGCCGTGGCTGAGCCCGGTCAAGACGAGGAGCTTCTGGGACCTAGAGCGGCTGGCGGCCGCCGAGGGGCTCTCCGACTGGATGTTCTCTCTCTTCGCCGCACACGCGAGGGGTACCGTGGCCGAGGTGGGCGCGGGCGTAGGCACGTACAGCAGACGGCTGCTCGAAGCCGATGTGCAGAGGCTGGTGGCCATCGAGCCTGAGCCGGCCTGCGCCGACGCCCTCCAGCGGCGGGTGGGCGCCGACCCTCGGGTGACGGTGGCCCGCGATACGCTGCCCGGTTCGCCCGCCCTGGCCAAGCTGGCGGGAAGCTGTGACCTGGTCGTGTGCCAGAACGTGCTCGAGCACATCGCCGATGATGCCGCGGCCGTAAACGCAATGGCCGCGGCACTCGCGCCCGGCGGGCGGATGACGCTGGTGGTGCCCGCTCACCCGGTGCTCTATGGCCGACTCGACCGACGCTACGGCCACTTTCGCCGCTACGACCGCCAGCGCCTGACCCATCTGGTAGCCGGGGCGGGCCTGAACCTACTGGACCTTCGCTCGTTCAACGTACTCGGCGTACCCGGCTGGTGGATCAAGAACCGCGCCGGGGAGCCGAGGCTCGACGAGCGCTCGCTGCGCGTCTACGAGGCGTTGCTGAAACTCTGGCGCCCAGTGGAGGAACGCCTGCGCCCGCCGTTCGGCCTGAGCCTGGTCGCCCAGGCAACACCCCGGTCTTCGTCGTCCTCTCGGTAGCCAGTCCTGGGCGGAGCTGCGCTGCGTCGTTCAGAACTGCTCCGCCCTCACCGGCTGGCCCAGGAGCACCCGGCCGGCGAACTCCCAGGTGGAGGGGCTCACCAGCATGTGCTGGGTGGCCACGTGAACGTCGCGGAAGCGCCGCTGTAGAAGCGAGGTCTCGTAGATGGACGTGCCCCCTCCGAGGGCGTACATCTCGTCGACCACGCCGGCGGCCGACTCCATCGCGTGGCTGGCGGCCATCCGCAATGCCGCCCGGCGCTCGACGGTCACCGTGTGCTCGCCCTGGGCGTCCTCCCACGCCTCCGCCACCGCCCGGTCCACCAGCGCGCGTGCCGAGCGCAGCCTGGCTTCCGCACGCGCCACCCTGGCCTGGGTGTCCGGCTGGGCGCCGAGCGAGCGCTTGGCCATCGTCGGCGTCTTGGCTCCGGCCAGCTCCACGAGGTCGTCCAGAGCGCCCCGCGCTATGCCCATGGCCGTCGCGGCGATCGCCAGCGCCAGCAGGCCGAAGACCGGGAAGGCGTAGAGCGCGCCCTGCTCACGTGGTACGCCGGACACGAGCGACGCCGAGCGCCCGGCCGGGACCTCGAGTGCGGTGACCTCGATGTCGTGGCTGCCCGTGCCCCGCAGCCCGGCCACCGACCACGTGTCGATCACCTCGGCCCGGTCCGCGGGGAACAGCGCCAGGCGGATATCGGGCGCCCCGCTCTCGAGCATGCGCGTCTGGCCCGCCTCCTCCAGCAGGCAGCCACCCATCAGCCAGTCCGAGTGATCGACCCCGCTGGCGAAGGGCCACCGTCCGGTCACCGTCAGCCGGTCGCCGTCCGCCACCGCCCGCCCCTTGGGGGCGAACACGCCGCCCACGCAGCCGGCGGGATCGCCGTACACCTCGCGGGCATGCTCCTCGGGCAGGTAGGCGGCCAGCGCGCCGCTCGTAGCCGCCACCGCCACGCACCAGGCCGCGGCCCCGTCGGCGCGCCCCAGCGCCTCGACCGCGCCCACCAGCTCGGCGGGACTGACCTCGCCGCCTCCGAGCGAACCGGGTACGCACATACGAAAGAGCCCCGACTCCCGCAGCGCCTGCACGAGCTCGGGTGGGAGCCGCCGTCCGGCCTCCGCGCGGTCGGCGCACTCCGCGGCGAGCGGCGCGACCGCGCGCGCGGCAGATCCTGCATCCGGGCCCCCTGAGGGGGGTCCCGCGGACGGTGTTCCCCCGGCGGGGGCGCCGGGGGCAGAGCCCCCGGATCTCATCCCCGGCGGCGTGCGTTCTCGAGCGCGGAGCGCCCGCGCTGGGCGTACTCGCGAGCCTGGCGCCGGTAGCGCTCCTTCTCGGCCGGTGAGAGGGCCTGCCAGCGCTCGTAGGCCATCAGCACAACCGGCCACGCGCGCCGGCCCGCGGCGGCCGCGCGAGACAGGCCGGCTCTGGACCCCGCCGCCATCAGGCCGGCTCCGCCTTGCCCCTGACCGGTGCGGCCGAGGACTCGAGGTGTTCCAGGTACTCCAGGATCCGGTGCGAGTCGGCGATCACCTCTTCACCGTGCACGAGCACCGGCACCCAGCGCTGGCCCGTGAGCTCGTCGACCTCGGGCCGGTCGCGCTTGAGGAACGGCACGCGGACCTCCTCGTAGTCGATCTCCAAGGAGCGCAGGCGCCGGGCGACCTTTCCACAGCGGCAGACCAGGTCGGTGGGCGCCTTGCAGCGGTAGAGCGTGGCCATCGGAAACCAGATTACGCGCCGGGACAGGCCCAGCCCGCGCAGTAGCCCGCCGGCTGTCGAGGCCACCTGCTCACCGGCCGCGATCGCCGTGCCCGCCAGGCGATACTGGAGCTGCTGCGAGCGGCGGGCCCGCAGTATCCGGTCGTGCTCGCGCTCCTCGTACCAGGCCACAGTTGCCTCCAGGGTCTCCTCGTGGGGCCTCGCCTTCCAGCCCAGCTCGCGCTTGGCCTTCGTGGACCGGTAAGTCCAGAACTGGCTCGCCGCCACCACCTCGGCGGGCGTGAGCGTGGTGAGCCCCGGCCCGATGCGCAGGAACCCCGCCGTCACGGCCGCCAGCGGTCGCGGCACCTTCAGCGGCGGGGCCACCCCGCTGAGCCGCCCGAGGTCTGCGAACAGGCGGTCGAAGGTGAAGTTCCGGCCTCCGAGTATGTATTGCTCGCCCACGGTCCCGTGCGCGTCGGCCTGCAGGTGGCCGGTGGCCACGTCGCGCACGTCCACCACGTTGAGCGCGCCGTCGGCGTAGGCAGGCACGCGCCCGAGCAGGAAGCTTCGCACCAGGCGCGTGGAGGTCACATGCACGTCTCCCGGGCCGAAGGCCACCGACGGGTTCACGCACACGAGGGGTAGGCCGCGCGCGGCCAGCCGGAACGCCTCCGCCTCTGCCTCGTGCACGGAGTTCACGTACGGGATGCCCAGGTCACCGGCGGTGAAGAGCTGGTCCTCGGTGGCCGTGCCGCCGCGCTCGGCGGGCCCCAGCGCGGCGGCGCTGGACGTGAAGATCACGCGATCCACATCGGCGCGCAGCGCCTCGCCGAGCACGGTGCGCGCGCCGCCCACGTTGACCTCGAACAGCCGCGCGGCGTCGGCGGGCCGCACCGATGTCATGCCCGCCGCATGGAAGAGCTTGGCCACTCCCTTCATCGCCCGGCGGACGGACCGGCGCTCGAGCACGTCGCACTTGACCGTCTCCACGTCCAGATGGTCGATCTCGCGGGTGTCGGAGCCCTCCCGCACCGTGATCCTGAGGTCATCTCCGCGCTCCACGAGCGCGCGGGCGAGGTGAGCCCCGATGAAGCCCGTCGCACCGGTGAGGAGGGTCTTGGCCATGGGCGGAGCGAGTGTAGGGTGACCGGCATGCCTCAGGTCGCCGTGGTCACCGACAGCACCGCCAACCTACCTCCCGAGATGGCCGCGGAGCGCGACGTGACGGTGGTGCCCCTGTACGTGGTGTTCGGTCCGGAACGCACCGAGCGCGAGTCGGACATCACCGACTACGCCGCATTCTTCGAGGAGCTGCGCAGCTCGGAGTCGCTGCCCTCGACCTCCCAGCCGTCGGTGGGTGACTTCATGGCGGCCTACCAGCCGCTGCTCGCCGCCGGTCTCGACGTCGTGTCGATCCACATCTCGGCCGGGCTCTCGGGAACCTACGACTCGGCGGTGCAGGCCGCCGAGCAGCTCGCCCGCGACGGCAGTGGGGGAGAACGGATCCGGGTGATCGACTCGGCCACGGTGGCCGGCGCCCTGGGGCTCGTGGTGCTGGGGGCGTGCGCCGCGGCTCGCGGCGGCGCCACCAGCGAGGGCGTGGAGGAGCACACACACGCGACGCGCGCCGAGTTGAAGATGTGGTTCGCCGTCGACACGCTCGAGTTCCTCAGGCGCGGCGGCCGGATCGGGGCGGCCAGTGCCTGGATCGGGTCGACGCTGCGCATCAAGCCGATACTCACCGTGGAGGCCGAACTGACCCCGGTCGAGCGGGTGCGCACCAGCTCACGGGCCTTCGAGCGACTGGTCGAGTACGCGCGTCAGCGCCACGAGTCGGGCGCCGACGCCTGGGTGGTGCAGCACACCGCCGCCGAGGACGACGCGCGCCGGCTCGCGGACCGCTGCAGCGAGGTATTCGGCTGCGGGCCCGTGTTCGTCAGCGAGATCGGGCCTGTGGTCAGCACCCATGCGGGGCCTGGCCTGCTGGGGATCGGCTCGGTGCCGGCCCGCATGCTCGAAGGATAAGAACAAGGGGGGCGCCCCCCCTTTGCAACCCCCCCGCCCCGCCGGGCCGGGCTGTCCGGTCTCTGCCCCAGAATCCTCGAGGGATGGGCACCTCAGAGTTCTCCGCGCCGCGCACCGTGGCCCGCACGGTCCTGATCATCGTGGCCGTCCTCATCTCGCTGTATCTGGTCTACCTGCTGCGCAAGCCACTCGGATGGCTGTTCATCGCCACGTTCCTCGCGGTTGCGCTGGCCGGCCCGGTCAACTTCCTGGAGCGGCGAATGAAGCGGGGCCTTGCGATCACCCTGGTGTACCTGGGGCTGATGGCGGTGCCGGTTGCGCTCGGCGCGCTGATGGTGCCGCCGCTGGTGAACGGGGCGAGCGACCTGGCGGAGGAGGCCCCCCAGTACGCCGATGACGTGACCAAGTTCGTCAACGAGAACCCGCGGCTCAAGGACCTCGATGCGGACTATGACCTCACCGGCACTCTGCGCGAGCAGGCCGCAAAGCTGCCCAGCAAGCTCGGTGGGGCGGCCGGGACGCTGCGCGACGTCGGGCTCGGGCTGGTGAACTCGATCTTCGCCCTCGTCACCATCCTCATACTCACGGCCTTCATGCTGGGCGGAGGGCGCCGGTGGATCGACTACGGGCTCAGCTATCTGCCCGAGGACCGGGCGGAACGCATCGAGAGGGTGCTGCGCCGCTCGGCGGCCGCGGTGGGCAACTACGTGGCGGGCGCTCTGGCACAGGCCACGCTTGCGGGAATCCTGTCCTTCATCGTGCTCAGCATCCTCGGGGTCCCCTTCGCGGCCCCACTCTCGCTGATCATCTTCTTCCTCGATCTGATCCCGCTCGTGGGCGCCACCATCGGAGCCGTGGCCGTGGGAGTGGTCACCCTCTTCACCAGCTTCCCGACCGCCACGATCATCTGGGCGGTGTGGTCGATCGTCTACCAGCAGGTGGAGAACAACGTGATCCAGCCACAGATCCAGCGGCGTGCAGTGAGCATCAACCCGTTCCTGGTGATCGTGGCCGTACTGTTCGGCGCGTCGCTGCTCGGCATTCTCGGGGCCCTCGTGGCGGTGCCCGTGGCCGCCTCGATCCAGATCGCGGCGCGCGAGTACATGGACTACCGCGGAATCAGGCCCAAGCGCCCGGTCTCCGAGGAGCCGCCGCCGGAGGAACCCCCGCCGCCGCTTCCGAGCACGGGCGAACCTGGGCCGGCCACCGCGTAACCCGTCCGCTCGGTGCCGGATGGAACCGAACGATGCCCGCGCGCTGCTGAGCCACGCGCAGCGGCTCAGCGACGAAGCTCGGTGCGACGGCACGAGCGTGGCCGGCGTCGCGGCTGCCGTCGTGGGGCTGCAGGCCCAGGATCTGCACGCGGCGTCGCTGGGAGTGAGGGCGCGGCGGGCCCTCAGCGCGGCGTCGGCCGTGGAGCGCGAGCGGCTGCGATCGCGCTCCGTGGTGCGGGTCTGGTGCATGCGGGGCACCCTTCATCTGGTGGCGGCGCGGGATGCGCGCTGGCTCGTGGACCTGCTGGGCCCCGTGGGCCTGGCCCGCGGGCGCAAGCGTCGCGCGCAGATGGGCGTGAGCACGGCCGAGGCGGTCGCCGCCGTGCGCCGGACCCTGGGCGAGCATGGCCCTCTGACCCGGCACGAGCTGGCCGCGCGGGTCCGGCAAGGCGGTGTCGCGCTGGCCGACGACCCGCAGATGCCTATCCATCTGGTGGCCTGCGCCGCTCTAAAAGGACACGTGTGCGAGGCCGGTGTGCGAGACAGCGAGCCGGCGTACGCACTCACCGACGACTGGCTGGGACCACGCGACGGAAACCCGCTCGAGCGCGAGCTCGCACTTGCCGAGCTGGCGCGTCGCTACCTGGCGGCCCACCCGCCAGCCGGCCCCGAGGACATGGCCGCGTGGTCGGGCGTCGGTATGACCGAGGCGCGCCGGGCCTTCGCCGCCATCGAGCACGAGTTGGATCCGGTGCGCGTGCTGGACCGCGCCGTCTGGGTGCCTCGCGCGCTCAGCCGAGACGTCGTCGCGCCTGCGGTCCGTCTGCTGCCGGCGCTCGACGGACTGCTGCTGGCCCACCGAGATCGCTCCCTCACCGTTCGCCCGGCCCACGCGAAGGCTGTGCTCCCTGGCGGCGGCGTGTTGCGTCCCACCGTTCTGGTGGGTGGGCGGGTCGACGGGACCTGGCGCCTGGCCAAGGGCGTGCCCGAGGTCACGGCGTTCGGCGAGCTGGACCGGGGCGTGGAGACCGCTCTGGAGGCGGAACGGGCGGACGTCGTCCGCCACCGGGAGAGCTAGGGGGTTCTAGCCTCGGCGCTTACGGAACAAAGAGACAGCAGCAGCCACGCCGCCGCCCACCACGAAGCCGGCTACGGCCGCGGTAGCGAGCGCCGCCTGGCGGTTGTCGGCCAGCTGGCGGCGCCAGTTCGTGAGCTCGCCCACCTTGGCGCGCAGGTCGTTGACCGAGAAGGCAAGCTCCTTGCGGGTCTCCTCGATCGAAGTCCGGATCTGCTCCGGGCTGCGATTGGCCGGCAGGCTGGACACTTAGGTGGTCTCCCTTTGCTTGTCGGACTGACGCGAGCGAGCGTTCGAGCTGATCGCGCTCGACTCCCTGCTGGTCGAAGGTCTGGCGAGTGATCTTGGCCTGCTCGATCGCGAGGTCCGGAGTGGGCGCGCCGGTGGACAACCAGCGCTTGGCGAGCAGCCCTGCGACCGCGCCGAGCACGATGAGAATGATCGTGACCAACCCGAAGCCGGCCCAGATCTCGGCATTGAAGAGATCCACGAAGAACCAGGCCAGGGTGTGGAGGAACATCACCACGGCGAAGATCAGGAACACGCCGGCCGCGGCACCTACACCGGCGCCCTTGGCCAGCGTCTTGGCCTTGGTGGTGATCTCCGCCTTGGCCAGCTCGATCTCCTCGCGCACAAGCAGCGACGCCTTCTCGGAGACCTCCTGGACGATTTCGCCGAGGTTCTTGTCGGCGTTGTTCTGAGGCGGAGGGGTCATCGGCCCAGGAATCTCAGCAGGCCGGCCAGAGCGATGCCGCCGGCGAAGGCGGCGCCGACGTACACCTCGGGGCGTTCGGCAAAGGCGTCGTGGTCGGCCGCCCGGTCGGCATCTGCGGGGGAGGTCGAATCAGCCGGTGCGGTGCCCGACTCCGGAGCGGGCACGAAGGGAGGGGGCGTGAAATGAGTCTTGGTCTCGTCCGCCATCAGTAGTCGGGCGGGTCCTCGTCGAACAGGCGCACCCAGATCGCCGTGGCCAGGCGCTGCGCCACGATCGTGGTGAGCGCGCCGACTCCCGCTAGGAGGCCGCTCCAGACTAGGCGCTTGACGAGGTCGTTCTCCATCGGCCGGGGATTCAACCAGACACGGCCGGAGCATTCGCCGCCGGGGTCTCGAGCCCGCCGCAGATCGTGTCGACCACCAGGCCCTTGGAGTGCTCGTACTCCTCCTCGCTGCGGGGCAGCAGGTCGAAGATCCAGGCCGTGAGCACCTGCTCGATCGCCCCGTAGAAGCACATGGCGGCGAACTCGGAGGAGATGTCGGACTTGAAGCTGCCGTCGCGGCGCGCGCCCTCGACGATCGCCGCGATGCCCTGGTAGGCCTCGCGGATCTTCTCCAGGTGCAGGCGACCGAAGGAGTTGGCCGCACGCGTGACCTCCACGATGATCACCTTCATCAGGTCGGGCTCGTGGCGATAGGAGTCGATGATGAAGCCGGCCACCATGTAGAGCTTGTCCCGGACCGGGACCTCCTGTAGGCGGTCGATCTCGGCGATCGCGTCGAGCATGATCTGCCAGCGCTCGAGGAACAGCTCGTTGAGGATCTCCTCCTTCGAGTCGAAGTAGTGGTAGACGAGCCCGTAGGCGACCCCGGCCTCGTCGGCAACGTCGGAGACGCGGCAATGGTGGAACCCCTGCCGCGCGAACACGGTGACTGCGGCGTCGAGGATCATCTGGCGTTTGTCGAGGGCGCCCGGCCGTGTGGTGGCGGCCATCAGACCTGAACCTCCTGGGGCCAGCGGTAGGCGGACGGCACGCGATTGGCCAGGCTGGGCAGTGACTCCCGCACCTCGTCCTGGCGGGCGAGGTCGAGGTCGGCGGCCACGAAGGTCTCCTGCGCGAGGCGCGCAGCCCGATCGTCGTTCGGGCGAGCACCGAGCGATTCGGTAACCGGGGCAAGCGCGAGCAGCTCGCCCCACGGGTCCAGGATCTGGGATCCGCCGAAGCTCTCGTTGTCGGGTGGGTGCACGCCGATCTGGTCCGCCGCGATCACGAACGCCTGGTTCTCGATCGCGCGGGCCCGCAGCAGCGTGTCCCAGTGCGCCTGGCCGGTGTGCTTGGTGAACGCGGCGGGCACGATCAGGATCCGTGCGCCGCGGATGGCGAGGATGCGGTAGAGCTCGGGAAAGCGGAGGTCGTAACAGACGGTGAGACCAAGGCGGGCGCCTTCGGCCTCGCTCGTCACGATCTCGTCACCGGCCTCCTGGGAGGCCGACTCCCGGTACTCCTTGCCCTCCACCGTCACGTCGAACATGTGGATCTTGCGATACACGCCGCGCAGCTCCCCGTCGGGACCCACGTGCACGCTGGTGTTCCCAAGCCTGTCGTGGCCCTCGCGCCGCTCCACGATGGACCCGGCCACGAGATCGATGCCGAGCTCGCGGGCGGTCGCGCGCGCCCAAGCGATCGTCGGGCCCTCGAGCGTCTCGGCGCCGGCTTCGTAGTGCTCGTGGGTGCCGAGCACGTTGAACTTCTCGGGAAGCACCACCAGGTCGGCGCCGTCGGCCGCGGCGGCACGGGTCAGCCTCTCCGCCGTGGCGACGTTGCGGTCCTTGTCTTCGGTTGAGTTGAGCTGTACTGCCGCTGCGCGCATCGGCCCCCCCGGGAGTGCGCCAGATTGACTGGTCAGTCAAAGACTACTGAGGCGACGGAGGTCAGCTCAACTGTGGGGTCCAGCTTGCAGGTCAGTCGCCCGGCCAGACGCCGGTGAGCTTCTGAAACCCCTTGGCGCCCGAACGGTGGATGAACGCCTTCACGAGCGCGAAGATCGCGCCCTGCAGGGCGGCGGCGGGGAGGATCTCGCCCCATCCGTACTCGCTCTCCTTGGCCGACGGGGCGTCCTCCTCACCGGAGATCAGCTTCCAGATCTGCTTGAAGAGCGCGCCGCTCACAAGGCCGCCGAGTACTCCGAAGATGATCCCGAAGGGCGTGTAGATCAGCTTGGCCATAGGCCCTCAGTAACCCGTCGGCGGTGCCCGCAAACGTTCAGGCCACGACCTCATCCGGGCCGAGCGCTCGTCGCAGCTTCTCGAGCGCGAGCCGCATGCGGCCCTTGACCGTGCCAAGCGGCACGTCGATCGCCGCCGCGATCTCGGTCTGGCTGAGGCCGGCGAAGTAGGCGAGCTCGATCACCCGGCGCTGATCGCCTGGGAGGGTCTCGACGGCCGTGCGTGCGCCACAGGCCGCGTCGCGGCGCTCAACCTCGATCTCGGTCGACTCGCGTGCAGGCAGCCGCTCCGCGACGCCCTCGTCAGCCCGGTCCAGCCGAACCCTGGCCGATCTGCGCCGCAACGCGTCGATCGCGCGATGGCGGGCGATGCCCAGCACCCAGGTGCGCGCACTCCCGCGCTCGGGGTTGTAGAGGTCACAGCCCCGCCATAGGGACACGAACGCCTCCTGGGTCACGTCCTCGGCGAGCCCTCGGTCGCCGACCATTCGCACCGCCAGGCCCAGCACCACGGCGGCGTGGCGGCCGTAGAAAAGCTCGAAGGCGTGCGCATTGCGCTCCTGCATGAGGCTGACGAGTTGGCCATCGAGGCACGAATCCCACGAGCGATCCGTTTGCGCCGGGCGAGCCGGCCGGGCCCAGCGCACCCGGGCACGAGCGGCGGCCGAGGTGCCTGGCGAGAGCATCGATTTCGGGGACGGCATGCGGGACTCCCTGGTCGCTGACTGCTAGCCACGAGAAGTCCGACCACCCGGCGGCCTATAGAACTGCGACCACGGCGAGCCCCCCTCGGAACCGGCACGGCAGCGAACCCAGTCGGGGCCGCTGCCGTGCCGACACGGTACCAGACAGAACGGTCTGTCACACGGCGAGCACAACACGAGGCCTTGGCCGCACTCTCATCCGCAGGCCGCCCCGCGGGCTCAACGTGGGCATCTGGCGCACGGTCATGGTCCGGCCCGGCAGGGCCTCCAGGTGATAGCGCGCAAGCAGGGCCGTGATCACCGCCTTTATCTCCATCTGGCCGAAGCGCATGCCCACACACGTCCGCGACCCGCCCCCGAACGGAACGTAGGCCCCCTTCGGCAGGGCCGCCTTGGACTGGGGCGCGAACCGGTCGGGGATGAACGCCTCGGGCTCGGGGAAGACCTCGGGCAGCCGGTGGCTGGCCCACGAGCAGTAGTTCACGAAGACGCCTCCTGGCACGCGTGTGCCGGCCACCTCGAACGCGTCCACGGCACGCCGCGGGCCGATCCACGCGGGCGGGTACAGGCGCAGCGTCTCGTCGAGCGCCATGTCCAGGCGCGGGAGGCCTCGCGCCAGGTCCGCCGCGCTGGGGTCCCGCCCGGCCAGCACCCGATCCTGCTCCTCGATCAGCGCGTCGCGCTCGGCCGGGTGGCGTGCCAGCTCGTGGAGCATGAAGGAGATGGTCGACGTCGAAGTGTCGTGGCCCGCGAAGAGCAGGGTCACAGCCTGGTCGCGCACCTCGCGGTCCGACAGCGGCACCCCGTCTTCGTCGGTGGCGGCGAGCAGCATGCTCAGGATGTCCCCGCCCTCCGAACCGGTCGGGCCGGCGCGGCGGCGCTCGATCTCCCCGTAGACGATCCCGTCCAGAACGCGCCGGGCTGCGTGCATCCGCCGCCACGGAGAGCCCGGTCCCCGCAGCGTGCGCAGCCAGTAGTCGGTGCCGTAGAAGGCGAGCGCGCGTTCGAACTCATGCGCCCCACGCTGGCCCGTGTCCCCGTCGTCGGGGTCGAGGCCGAGGAGCGCGCGCATCGCGATCCTCATCGCCAGCTCGCGGGCCCACGCGTACACGTCGATCACCTCGCCGGCCCGCCAGGGCTCGACCGCGGCCACGGCCTCCTCGACCATCGTGTCCGCCGCGGCCGCGACCTGGTCGTGGTGGAAGGCCGGCAGCACGATCCGGCGCGCACGGCGGTGGTAGGCGCCGTCGGTGGTCAGCAGCCCGTCGCCCAGCAGCGGCGTGAGCTCGCCCAGGCCGCCGTCGCGCCAGCGGAAGTTGGCGGCATTGGACACCGTCACGTGGTGGTTGGCCTCCGGGCCGAGCATGAACACCTGCATCCCGTGCAGCACCCGCACGCTGAACACGGGCCCGTAGCGCTCGTAACACGACAGCAGCACCGGCAGCGGGTCGGTGGCGAGCCTGTGCGTGCGACTGGCGCTGAAGCCGGTGGCGCCCGCGGGATAGGCGCCCCGGGTGGAGAGCTCGGCGCGCAGGTCGCCCACCATTCGCACCAGCGGGTTGAAGGTGAGCGCGGGCGGCACACTCGCGGCCATGCGGCGAGGATACGCTGCGCCATGTGCCCGACCTGCCCTCCCGCGGCGCCCCGGTTCGCGCACTCGGCCTGGCCCTCCCCCCGGGGCCGATGCCCGCCCGCCAGGGCCGGCGACCGCTCAAGCGGTGGCGCTACGTAGGGGTGTACACGCCCGGGATGATGCTCTGCGTGGGCGACGCCCGCGTTGGCCCGATCCCGCAGCGGTGGTGGGCGGTGGCCCTGCCCGACGGCACGCTGCGCGAGCGCACGACGATCGGCCGTGGCGGTGTGGAGATGGACGGCCCCGGCGTGCGGGTGAGGGCGCCGGGAGTGAGCATCGACCTCAGCCTCTCCGAGGGCGAGGGCGTGGAGACCGTCTCGCCGGCTGGCGAGTCCTACATCTGGACGCGCAAGCAGGCCGCCGTGCCCTGCTCCGGCACGGTGGCGATCGACGGTGTCAAGCGCGAGATCGATGGCGAGTGCTCGTTCGTGGACGAGTCCGCCGGCTACCACGAGCGCCACACGGCGTGGAGGTGGTCGGCGGGCGTGGGCCGCACCGACGACGGCCGCCAGGTGGGCTGGAACCTGGTGGCCGGTGTGCACGACTCGCCCGAACGATCGGAGCGAACCGTGTGGGTGGACGGCGAGCCCCGCGAAGTGGGACCCGTCGAGTTCGCGGCCGACCTGTCCGCTGTCGCCGGCCTGCGGTTCAGCGAATGGTCGGCACGTGAGGACCACACCAACGTGCTGCTCTTCCGCTCCGACTACCGCCAGCCCTTCGGCACTTTCTCGGGTGAGCTGCCCGGCGGCCTCCGACTCGCCGAGGGCTACGGCGTGATGGAGGAGCACGACGTGTGGTGGTGAGTCACCCTCGCTGTTGGCGGTGGCGCTTGAGCTCCTCGACCAGCAGCTTGGAGTGCAGCGCGGCGATGAAATCGCGGAGCGGTTCCGCACCGGCCTCGATCAGCTCCACCACCCGGTCGGGATCCATCTCCCCCGCGAGGCGGTCGAGCACCACCTGCACCTCCTCCTTCACGAGCTGCTCCAGCACGCGCTTGTAGCGCAGCGTGTCGTAGACGGTGAAGCCGATCTGCTCGTCGTAGCCGCCCCCGCGGAAACGGCTGATGGCCTCGATCACCTGCACGTCCAGCTCCGAATATCCGCGGCCGGTGGGAGTGAGCAGCCCGATCTCGCCAAGACGGTCGAGCACCTCCTTGGGCATGTCGTAACGGCGCCTGACCTCGGCCGCCGACAGGCGCTTGCGATCGCCGCGTTGGGCCCGTTCGAGGATGCGATCCTCGACCTCGACCAGCACCCGGGCGCGCGCGGGGTCCTCGTCGAGCACGCTCTTGATGGCCTTGAGCGGCATGAACCGCTCCTCCTGCAGCTGCTTGATCAGATGGATGCGCTCCACGAACTCGGGGGGGTACCAGGCCATGTTGCGAGAGGTGCGGACCGGGTCCGGCAGCAGCCCCTCGCGCAGGTAGTGCTTGATCGTGCCGGCGCTCACGCCGCTGGCCTCGGCGAGCTCGCGCATCCGCAGGTGGTCGCCATTCTGAGTCACGGCATGAACGAGCCCTGGGCTCCGGCGGCCGGGCCGGCCACGGCGCCGGACTCCTCGAGCGCGGCGATCTCCTCGGCCCCGTACCCCAGCCCTTCGAGCACCTCGGCCGTGTGCTCGCCGAGGGCGGGCCCGGGCGAATGGGGATCGCCCGGGGTCCTGCTCAGCTTGACCGGCGTGCCCAGCAACCTGACCGGGCGCTCCGCCCCGGGCTGGTCGATCGAAACGACCATCTCACGCGTGCGCACGAGCTCGGACTCCAGTGCCTCGTCGAGATCGAGGATCGGCTCGAGGCAGCAGTCGTGCTCGGAGGCGAAGCGCTCCCATTCGTCGCGCGTGCGGCCGGCGAAGATGCGCTCGACCTGCGCGTGCCCGTCGGAACCGGGCGGGTCGAACTGCCGCTCGATCAGGTCCTCTCTCCGACCCCCCGGCACCACGCCTGCCAGAACTTCGGCTCGAGCGCCCCGAGGCTCACCCACCCGTCGCTCGCGCGGTAGGGCCGGTAGCACGTGTACGCGCCGGCCAACTCGAGCTCGCCTCGGTGCGGCACGGCGCCGTCGGCGAAGTGGCGGGCGGCCACCATCGCCAGCCAGGAGAGGGCGCCGTCGGCCATCGACACGTCCACGAACTGGCCCTGCCCGGAGCGGTCGCGCTCGCGAAGCGCGGCGAGGATCCCGAAGGCGGCCATCAGGGCACCGCCTCCGAGGTCGGCGATCTGTCCCGCGGCCTGCACCGGCGGGCCGTCGGCGGCGCCGGTGAGCCCGAGCAGGCCGACCAGCCCGAGGTAGTTCATGTCGTGACCGGCCCTGTCGCGGTAGGGACCGTCCTGGCCGTAGCCGCTGATCGCGCAGTACACGAGCCCCGGGTTCTCCTCGCGCAGGCGCTCGTAGCCCACGCCGAGGCGGTCGAGCACACCGGGGCGGAAGGACTCGAGCAGCACGTCGTGCTCCCTCACCAGGGCGAGCAGCACCTCACGCCCCCGCTCCTCCTTGAGGTTGAGGCGGACGGAGCGCTTGCCGCGGTTGAGCGAGAGGAACAGCGCCGAGCCCGCGGAGGGGTCGGCTCCCTCGTAGTGCGGCGGCGCCCAGCGCACGTAGTCGCCCATGCCGGTGTCCTCGACCTTCAGCACGTCCGCGCCGAAGTCGGCCAGCAACAGAGAGCAGAACCCCCCGGGCAGCAGGCGGGAGAGGTCCAGCACCTTCAGGCCCTCGAGGGCGCTCACCGAGGCTCGACCTCCACCGGGCAGCGCACCGAGTTGGCGATGAAGCACTTCCCGTGGGCGCGGTGGTGCAACGCCTCGAGCGTGGGCCGGTCCACATCTCCCTCGAACTCGACCCGCGGCCGAAGGGAGACGTGGGTGAAGCTGGTGCCGTCCATCGTGCCTTCGGCCTTGTCGTCATACGCCGTCACCCGAAGGCGCTCGCGACGGGCCAGGTCCAGGAACCACAGCATGTGACACGCCGACAGCGAGGCCACGAACAGGGCCTCGGGGTCGGCTTTCGCCGGGTCACCGCCCCACTCCGGCGAGCAGGAGCCGCCGATCTCCTGGCCGCCCGCCCGCACCGTGTGGCGGCGAAGGTCGTGGCCGTCGCCGGTCCAGCTGACCTCGGCCTCGTGGCTGGTTGGCGTGCCGGAGGTCACGTGGTTGATTCGATCGGGTGCGTGAGCAGGTCGCGCCGCGATACCTCGCCCTTCCTCGGCACCCCCAGCAGCTCGCGCGCCTCCTCGACCGTGGCCGCGCGCCGGCCCACGTCCTCGGTCATCTGGCGCGCCTTGGCGATCAGGTCGCCGTTGCTGCGCGCCATCTCGCCGTCGGGCAGGTAGAAGTTGTCCTCCAGGCCCACCCGCACGTTGCCGCCGAGCGTGAGCGCCGTGGCCACCAGCATCCACTGCTTGCGGCTGACGCCGATCACCCCCCAGTTGTTCGGCCCCTCGGGGCCGCCCGGCACCTGCTCGGCCATGTGCGCCAGGTTGCGCGCGTTGGGGCGGATGCCGCCGGTGACCCCCATCACGCACGAGATCTGCAGCGGCTCGCGCAGCAGCCCCATGTCCAGCAACGGATCGAGGTTGGCGACGTGGCCCGTGTCGAAGCACTCGTGCTCGGCGCGGATGCCCAGCTCGTTCATCGCGGTGAGGAACTCGATGATCGTGTCGAACGAGTTCTCGAACACCGCCTTGAACACGAAGTCCTTGCGGCTCTTCGAGTACTTCGCGTAGTTCATCGAGCTCATGTTCAGTGCCGCCACGTCGGGCTTGAGCTCGCGCAGGTAGGCGATCCGCTTCTCGATGGGCACCCCGATCGCCCCGGTCGAGTAGTTGATGATCACGTCGTCGACCTCGGCCCGGATGGCCTCGGTGATGTTGCGGAAGTCCTCGACCTCATAGCTGGGCACGCCCTCGCGCGTGCGGGCGTGGATATGGATCATCGAGCCGCCCTCGTCCACGATGCGGCGGGCCTCGGCCGCGTACTGCTCCGGCGTGTACGGGATCGCGGGACACTGGTCGCGGTTGGCTACGGCGCCGGAGACGCTGCACGTGATCACTACGGGGTTCTCGAAGGTGCTCATGGTCGCTAGGGCTCCAGTCGCTGGTCGCTGGTCGCTAGGGGCGAGAAATGGAGCCGCCCCTCCTTCTTTGATCGTGGCCTCCGCCGGTTTCCAGGAGCTGGCTGTCGATCGAGAGGCCGCCGTGCTGCCGGACTGGCGAGCAGCGCCTAGCGCCTGTCATACCGGCGACACCCCATGCTTGCGCCACGGCCGATCCACCCGCTTGCCCTCGGCCATCTCCAGCGCCTTGATCACCACGGGCCGGGTCTCGCGGGGGTCGATCACGTCGTCGATCATCGCGTTGCCCGCCGCGATGTAGGGGTCGATGCTCTCGCGGATCTCCTGGATCATCGCCGCGCGAGTGGCGTCGGGGTCGTCGGCGGCCTCGATCTGCTTGCGGAAGATGATGTTGACGGCGCCCTCGGGGCCCATCACCGAGATCTCCGCCGACGGCCACGCCACGATCAGGTCGGGCTCGTAGGCCTTGCCGCACATCACGTAGTAGCCCGCGCCGTAGGCCTTGCGAATCACCACAGTGATCTTCGGGACGGTGGCGCGTGAGACGGCGTAGAGCATCTTGGCGCCGTGGCGGATGATGCCCGCGCGCTCGACCTTGGTGCCCACCATGAAGCCTGGCACGTCCTGGAGGAACACGAGCGGGATGTTGAAGGCGTCGCAGAGGTTGATGAAGCGCGCGGCCTTGTCGGCCGAGTCGATCTCGATGATGCCGCCAAGCTGCTTGGGCTGATTGGCCACGATGCCCACCGGCCGGCCACCCATCCGGGCGAAGCAGGTGATGATCGTGCGTGCGAAGCGGGGCTTCATGTCGAACCACTCGCCGTCGTCGACCACGCGCCGGATCACGTCGTACATGTCGTATGGCCGACGGGGTGAATCGGGCAGGATGTCGAGCAGCTCCTCGTCCTGGCGATCCACCGGATCGGTGATGGCCCGGATGGGCGGCGTCTCCTCGCAGTTGCGAGGGAAGTGGGACAGGTAGTCCTTGACCGCCTGGATGCACTCCTCGTCGGACTTGACCTCGAGGTCGGCGACGCCGGAGACCTTGGTGTGGATAGCCGACCCGCCGAGCTCCTCCTGGGTCACGTCCTCGCCGGTGACCGCCTTGGTGAGGTGGGGTCCGGCAAGCGCCATCGAGCCGCGCCCCTTGACCATCGGCACGAAGTCCGCGAGCCCCGGGATGTACGCGGTGCCGGCCGCGCACGGCCCCATCAGGGCAGCCACCTGCGGGATCACGCCGCTCGTGGTCACCTGCTCCCGGAAGAGCTGCCCGGAGCCGGCGAACAGCGAGCCCACCGCCTCTTGGATCCGCCCTCCGGCGGAGTCGAGCAGCCACACGAACGGGATCCGCTTCTGGAGCGCCAGCTCGCGCAGCCGGGTTACCTTGAGCTCGCCGGTGTGCCCCATCGAGCCGGCCATCACGGTGAAGTCGTACGCGCACACGGCCACCATCCGGCCGTCGACCTTGCCGTACGCCGTGATCACTCCGTCCGCGGCCGCGTCCTTGCCGGCCATCGAGCGGTGGGCGAAGTGCGGCCGGCCGTGGATGCCCAGCTCGGTGAACGTGCCCTCGTCGATGAGCAGGGCCAGCCGCTCGCGCGCGGTGAGCTTGTCGGCCGCGTGCTGGCGGTCGACCTTCTCCTGACCGCCGCCCAGCACGGCAAGCGCCCGCCGCTCGTGGAGCTCCTCGACGAGGGAGCGCAGCGGAGGCCGTGGCACCAGAGTGCCGGCCGGGGCCTTCGCGGGCGGAGCACCCGGAGGCGGCTGTTCAGTCGCCGACACGGGCCTCCTCGGGGACGGCATCCAGGAGCGGCTCGAGCACGTGCAGGGCGGTCGCGGCTTCGACCGCGCGCTCCAGCTCGTCCTCGGAGGCGGCGAACGCCGTGACCTCGAAGCCGATCACCTCGGAGGTGTCGGCCACCGCTTCGAGCAGGTCGTAGAGCTTCTCCGGCCCCAGGCCCCCGGGAGCGGGGAACTGCGCGGGGAAGTCCTCCGGGTCGAGCACGTCGAGATCGAGGTGCACGTACACGGGGGCGCCGTCGAGGGCGTTCTTCACGGCGACGAGGGTCTCCACGGGGCTGGCGCCGATCACCGTCACGTCGCTGCGCTCGAGCGCCTCGCGCTCCGCCGAGTCGAGGTCGCGCACACCCGCGAGCACCACGCGGTCGGCCGGCACCGGTTGCCCGCCGAGGCCCGCGTCCCAGAGGCCGCAGGCTCCGGCCAGCGCCATCCCGCCGAGGTAGTGGCTGCCGGTGGTCTCGGGCGTGTTGAAGTCCCCGTGCGCGTCGAGCCAGAGAACGCAGGCGTCGGGCCGGTGCGCCAGCGCAGCGGGCAGGGTGGTGAGGGCGATTGAGCACTCGGCCGCCAGCAGCACGGGCAGGTTCTGGCCCGACAGGGCGTCATCCACCTGTCCCCCGGCCTCGAGCAGGCAGCCGCGGGAGCCGGTCAGATCGTCGTCGAACGACGAGCTGCGCGGATCGCCCGGCGTGCCGATCATGCGCGCTTCGCGGCCCAGGCGGCCGCCAACCAGCGGTGCCAGCGTATCCACCCCGCGCGCGGGCGCGGCACTGCGCTCCGAAGTGCGGCAGCGCAGCGCCACGAGGGAGACCGTCACCGGCCGGTCCATTGCGGCTCGCGCTTCTCGAAGAACGCCTGCACTCCCTCGACCACATCCTCCGTGGACAGGGCCAGCGTGAGGCTGTGGCGCAGGTACTCGAGTGCGTCGAGGTAGGGCATGTCCTGCTGGCGGAACATCGCGTCCTTGCCCAGGCGCATCATCAGCGGCGACTTGGCCGCCAGCTTCCGGGCCCAGTCGCTCACCGTGACGTCGAACTCCTCGGCGCTCACCACCCGGTTCACGATCCCCGCATCGAGCGCCTCGGCGGCGGTCATCCGCTCGCCCAGAAGCAGCATCTCGTTGGTCTTCTTACGCGAGACGTTGCGGTAGATCAGCGCCAT
Source organism: uncultured Thermoleophilaceae bacterium (assembly GCA_963825475.1). GTDB lineage: Bacteria > Actinomycetota > Thermoleophilia > Solirubrobacterales > Thermoleophilaceae > JAAYBF01. Next base: position 396,626 of record CAWGTC010000002.1, read on the forward strand.
GATCATGAAGGGGAACACACCTACGTTGATCTCCGGCGTGCCGAAGCCGGCGCTGTCCTTGGCCACGATCAGGTCACAGGCCAGCGCCAGGCCGAGCGACTCCGGCCAGCACGTGCCCGTTGGCGGCGCAGATCGTGGGCTTGCCCAGCTCCCCGATCAGGCGGAACAGGCGCGGGAAACGCTCGGTGCCGAAGTGCTTGTGCACCAGCGGCACGTCGGCGGCGAACCCATCGAGATTGCCGCCGGCGGAGAAGACCTTCTCGTGCGAGGAGGTGAGCACCACGCAGCGCACGGCGTCGTCGTCGCGCGCCTGCTCGAACGCCTCGATCAGCTCGCCGAGGATCTCGTTCCCGAGCGCGTTGCGCGTATCGGGGTCGTCGAGCGTGATCGTCGCGACCCCGGTTTCCGCCGTCTCGTAGCGGATCTTCTCGTAGGCAGTAGCCCTTCCCACTTTCGGCAGCCTATTGGGCGGGCGGCATCCAGGCCGCCCGCATGTCCACGCGCGAGCCGCGGAAGGGCACGCCCTCGGCCTCGAGCAGCCGGCGCTGGCGCTCACCCTTGGCCAGCGACCCGTCGGCGCGCACCACTCGCTGCCACGGCACGTCGGGCTCCTCGCAGCGCGAGAGCACCGCGCCGGCGCGGCGGGGCGCGCCCGGAGTGAGGTCGCCGTAGGTGGTCACGCGGCCCGGGGGGATGTCGCGCACCTGCTCGATCACCGCGCGGTCGTCCGTCACGCGTGGCGCCGCCTACACCCCGGCCAGCCGCAGGTAGCGCCTGAGGGTCTTGGGGCGCGCGATCATTCCCTTCGGGGCCACCGCGATCGAGCGCACACGGCCGCGCCGCACCACTATCACCCGCGTGCTCCGGGCGCTCGCGCGAAACAGGCCGCGGCCCACCAGGCGGCGGCGCGGATACGCCGCGCGCAGACGACGTACGGGGGCTCCGGGGCGAAGCCGCCGGTTTCCATGACTGCGCCCGGAGGTGGCAACCAGGGCCACCCTCCCCTTGGCCGTGAAGGCGGCGGACACCCGGCCGCGGCTGCCCCTGATGCACCAGCGCCAGGAGCGGCGCGTGGTCGTTCCCGGCCCGGGCACCCGCCGGAGCAGCCCGCGCCGCGCCGCGCGCAGCCTGACCCTGCCGATGTTGCGCGAGCCGATCGGCGAGCGGCGCGACAGGCAGCCGAAGGACGATGAGCTCGGCACGACCCCGAGAGGCTTGCCGCCGGGCCCGTCCGCGTAGGTGAGCCACGGCACGGTGGGCGTGCGGTCCACTCCTGGCTTTGAGTAGTCGCACACGCCTTCGGGGTACGCACGCTGGAGGTCGGTCCACTCTGAGTCGGTGAACTGGATCTGGGCGTAGGAATCGCGGCGCAGCGGCTGGAGCTCGCACTTGATCGTGTCGTCGGCCTGCGGCATTCCGGCCTCGATGCGCGGGCTGGAGTAGCTCTGCACGGTCGCGTCGCAGCTCTCGGCGGGGACGTCGCCGCCGCCGGGCGCGCCGTCGGAGCACCGGTCTTGGACATCGGCGGGCTTGTCCTCGATGATCTTGCGCGCCAAGGGCACTTTTCGCGCGTCGCGCTCGATCGCCGCCAGCCATCTGTCCATCGCCACGATCGACTCGTCGGTGTAGTCCGCGTCGCCGAGCAGCGGCACCTGGCCGCGCCAGAGGATCTGGTTCTTCGAGTCGCCGTGCTCGCGCTTCAGGCGCGCACGCATCGCGTACGTGCGGTAGACGTCGTGGAAGGCGCCGGGGTCGGGCCCGCGCAGGTCTATGATCGCGACCTTGTCCAGATGCGTGCCCTGGTTCACCGCGCCGCTGCGGTATACGCGCTCGAGCGCCGGACGGTCGGCCTCGACCCGGGCCGGGCCCAGAGTGGCGTCGATGTCGCCGCCGCCGGCCTTGGCGTTGAGGTCCACGAACTGGGCGGGCGAGATGGTCCCGTCGATGAGCGCCTTGCGGCCGTACTCGATCCCCACGTTGTCGAACGGCCGCCCCGCGAAGCCACGCCCGATTTGCTTCTCGACCTTCTCCCAGTCGCCCCGGTCGCGGCGCCCGAAGATGTTGACCATGTAGTCCTGGAGCGTGCATCGCACGCCCTCGGGGTTGGTGCTCTCGTCATAGACCTGCGGTTCGGGAACGCCCGGGCAGTCGCGGGTCGGCTCGCCGCTGAACGGGATCGCGGTCGTGAAGGTGACTGCGTTGATGGGGTTCGGATGGCCCTCGACCGCAGCGATGTCGTCGGGGGCCCAGGCCACCCCGAGGCCCCAGTTCTGTGGGTTCTCGAAGTAGTTGCGCAGCCCGACATAGTCCACGTACTGCATCGCCGACGACCACGCATCGGTGAAGCTGCATGCCGGCGTGATCCCCTGGTAGAAGCCGGGGTAGGCATTCGCCACCTGCTGCTGGGTGAGCGCCCCTCCCGAGCAGCCGCTGCCGATCGTGTAGCGCACGTCGCCGTACTGCTCGATCACCCGCTCCTTGGTCATGATCATCGACTCGGCCTGCGTGGCGATGTTGCAGTTGTGCCCGGCGTTGTTGAGAGCGTGCGACATCGTGGCGAAGCCGCGGCCGAGCGCCGTCTCGTTGAGCACGTCCGGTGCCGCGGCCTGCTCGTAGCTCGTGTCGCAGCTTGCGCCGTGGAAGATCACGAGCTTGTGGTTGTAGCCGCGCTGCGGGGCGTCCAGGGTCCACGGCCTGCCGGGATCGAACAGGACGGCGATGCGGTACTGGTCGCGATCGATCGTGCCCGTCTCCTGACGCACGATGAACGGAACCTTCGTGCCCTGGTCGGTGGTGGTCGTGTCGACGTCCGCGGGCGGGCTCTCCGGGTCGTAGGGCTGGAGCGCCGTGGCTCCGGCCGGCTTGTAGAAGAACGCGTAGCTGACCGGGCGGCTGCACTGGGCGTCGACTGCGCCGTCGAAGCAGGTCCACGGCTTGATCTGCGGCCCCGCCGTGACCGGGCCCCCGAGCGGGTGGTTGGTGATCGCGATCCGGGCGCCGTCGCCGTTTCTCAGGCGCACACGGAGCATGTTGCGGCCGGCGTTCAGGCCGGTCACGAGCCCCATGAAGCTTCCGCCGGGACGGACGGCGAACGCTGGTGTCACGTCGCGCTTGCCCACGGCCACACGCACGGTGGAGGCCTTGGTGGCCTTGGGCAAGTGCACCGCCACGAGCGCGTCGCCGCCCGACACGAGCTCCGCCCGGTTGGACACCACGTCGACCGAGACGGCCTCGCGTGCGTCCGCGGCCTGAGCGCCGCCAAGTGCCAGCAGCAGCGCGACCACCACCTTAGATCCGGCACCCTTCCTGCCCATGCGATACGACGCTACACGGCGGCCGCCCTACAAGGCGCCGATGGCCTCGTCGATCGGGGTCTCGCCGCCCACCAGGTCGAAGGTCTTTCCGATCGCGGACGGCGTGGCTAGCACGGCCGCGAGCACGCCCGCCACGTCCTCGCGCGGTATCTGCCCGCCCCGCTCCAGATCCGGCGCGGCGGTCACCCGCCCGGTGCCGGGGTCGTCGGTGAGCCCGCCCGGGCGCACGATCGTGTGGTCGAGGCCGGCCTTCTCCAGGGCGGCATCGGCCTCGGCCTTGGCGGCGAAGTAGGGCTGCATCGGCCCGGGCCGGCTCGCCATCGTGGGCGCTCCGAGGGCGCTGACCATCACGTAGCGCGCGATGCCCGTCTCCCTGGCGGCCTCGACCAGCTTCACTGCGGCGCCGAGATCGACCGTCCGCTTGCGCTCGTCTCCGCTGCCCGGGCCGGCGCCCGCAGCGAAGACCACGGCGCCGGCGCCCTCGACGAAGCGCGACAGGCTGTCCTCGGCCTCCATGTCGCAGATCACCGGCTCGGCGCCGATCGCCTCGAGGTCGGCGGCGTGGGCGGGGTTGCGGATCAGCCCTCGTCCTCGGTGCCCGTCCTCGGCCAGCAGCGCCAGCAGCCCGAGCGCGACCTTCCCGTGACCTCCGGCTACGACGACCTCCATCCTGTGGAGGCTACGCGGTGCTCAGAACCGGCCGCCCGGCCACGCCACCCCGGCGTAGCGCTCGAGCACCGGCCCGGCGGGCGGGGCCACCGCGCAGAACAGGTCGGTGCGCAGGGCGGTGCCGGCGAACAGACGGGCGAACGGGTCCTGGCGGAGGTCCACCGGACGGCTGGTCACGGTGATTGCGCCGCCGTAGTGGGCCTCGTCGAGTGCCAGCGTGGTCAGGCACATCAGCGCGTCGCCCAGCATGGGTATCCACCAGGCCAGGGCGTCGCGGCGCACGCCCTGCACCTCGGGCTGGTCGTAGGCCAGCGCAGCATGCTCGTCCGGCAGAGCACACACGTGCGCGTAGGCCCCCGCCACCGTCTCCCCCTCGAGGCAGCGGGCGTCGACCATGAACGCGCGACCCGGCTCCTGCCCGGTGTGGAGCGCCTCGCCGTCGAAGGACAGCCACGCCGCACCGCGCGGCAGCTCGCTCACGGGCGCTCGAAGTCCGGTCGGACGAGCGCTGAGATCGCGCGCATGTCCCGGCGCAGGTCCTCCATCGTGGGCCGGCCCCAGTACCAGTTGCCGTCGTAGCGGCGGTGGATCGTGAGGTCGGGATGCAAGGTGAACGCCGTAGGCCGGTAGGGCTCGTGGAGCGTGTCCGTCTCCTCCAGCAGGCCGAGGCGCGGAAGCCAGCGCCGCTCTGCGTCGGACAGGAACAGGAAGCGCGCGCCGAGCCCGGCGCGGAAAGCGCTCTGCACCTCGGGCGGATCGACGCTGATCACCACGATGCGGGTGTAGGCCACCTCGAACTCGTCCTGCAGATCACAGAGCTCGCGGAGATGGCGCTGCTCCTTCGGGCACCACCACCCGCGGGAGAAGACGAGTGCAAACGGGTCACCCCCGGCGGCCTCCGACAGCCGCCGCTCACGGCCGGTGTGGTCGGGCAGGTCGAGGTCGGGGAAGCGCTCGCCCGGACCGAAGCTCATTGCGGGCTCACGCCAGCGGCAGGCTGAAGCGCACGCGCGCTCCCATCGGCGAGTCGGCGAACCAGATCCGGCCGCCGTGGGCCTCCACGATCGCGCGGCAGATCGTGAGCCCGAGACCGGTGCCGTCCCCGCTCCGTGCACCCCCCGCTCCCCCGCGGAAGAAGGGCTCGAAGGCCAGCTCGCGATCCTCGGGCGCCACGCCCTCTCCGGTGTCCGCCACCTCGACCTCCACGTGCGTGCCGTTGGACTCCGCGGCCACGGTCACGCTGCCGTCGGCCGGCGTGTGACGGATGGCGTTCTGGATCAGGTTGAACAGCACCCGCTGCAGCTTCTCGGGGTTGGCGCGCGCCGCGGCGACGCTGCCGTTCAGCTCGGCGGTGACCGCCACCATCGACTTCTCCGCGTGCGGCCGCATCGCCTCCACCGTCTCCTCGATCAGCTCGTCGAGCGCCACCTGCTGCATCGACCACTGGATCTCGCCCGCCTCGAGGCGCGAGAGCTCGAAAAGGTCCTCCACCAGCGCCGACAGCGACGCGATGTGAACGGACATCTGGCCGAAGTAGCGCCTGCGGGTCTCGAGATCCACCAGGTCGTCCTCGATCGCATCGGCGAGCAGGCGCAGCGAGGTGAGCGGTGTGCGCAGGTCGTGCGAGACGGCGGCGATCAGGTCACGACGGGCCGCTTCCGCGCTGTCGCGCTCGCCCTCGCGCTCACCCAGCTCGGCGGCCATCCGGTTGGCGGCCGCGGCCAGCTCGGCCAGCTCGTCGCGCCCCTCGGTGCGGATCTCCAGATCGCGCCGGCCTTCGCCCACGGCCCGTACGCCGTCGCGCACGGCCTCGATGTCCTCCATCACCCCCCCGGCCAGCACAGAGGCCGAGTAGGCGGTGAGCCCGCCGGCGAACACCAGCAGCAGTCCCATGATGAACGCGTCGTGCGCAGACAGGAACATGAGCTGCGCGATCGCCCCCACGCCGAGCGTGACCAGCGCGACGCTGATCGCCACCCCGGCTGCCAGCTGTCGCGACAGCGGGCCGGCGGCAGCCCGCCGGCGCACCAGCAGGTGGGCTCCGGCGATCGCGGGTGCGCCGCACGCGATCATGAACATGGCCATCAGCAGGCCGTCCTTCACGCCGTAGACCAGAGACAGCAGCGCACCTCCGACGGCGGCGCCAACGCTCAGGAGGAGAAACCCGCGGACCATGATCAGGGCTGGAAGCGGTAGCCGACGCCCCAGACGGTCTGGAGCCACCGCGGCTCGGAGGGGCTCTCCTCGATCTTGGCGCGCAGCCGGCGCACGTGCACGGTGACCGTGGAGGTGTCGCTGTAGAAGGAGTACTGCCAGACGGAATCCATCAGCTGGTCGCGCGAGAACACCTGACCGGGGTGGCGCACGAGATGCAGCAGCAGCTCGTACTCGCGCACGGTGAGCTGGGCCTCCTCGCCGCGCACGGTGACGCGCCGGGCCACCGGATCCAGCTCGAGCCCGTCGAAGGAGATCGGGTCCTCCAGCTCGGGCTCGGTGACCACCCGGCGCAGCACGGCGTCGACGCGGGCCACCAGCTCGGCAGGCGAGAACGGCTTGACCACGTAGTCGTCGGCCCCCAGGCGCAGGCCGATCACGCGGTCGGTGGGCTCCCCCTTGGCGGTGAGCAGAATCACGGACATCCGGCCGTCGCTCCCGGCCACCGGCTGGCGCAGGCGGCGCATCACCTCGAGGCCGTCCATGCCCGGCAGCATCAGGTCGAGCACCACGAGGTCCGGTCGCTCGGCCCCGGCCAGCTCGAGCGCGCGAGGGCCGTCCCCGGCCACGCGCGTGTCGTAGCCGGCGCGCTGCAGGTAACGCGACACGACCTCGGCGATCGTGGGCTCGTCGTCCACCACGAGCACCGACCCGCGCGAGGGGGGGTTGCCCCTGGGGGCGGCGCCCCCCTTGACCATCGGGGCGGCGCCCCCCTTGACCATCGGGGCGGCGCCCCCCTTGACCATCGGGGCGGCGCCCCCCTTCGATGTCGTCCCGTTGTCCATCAGGTGAGTGTCCCACCGGCGCCAGCCTCTGCAAGGAGGCGTAAGGCTCTCGTCATTCGACCGTCGACACGGCGGGTCGCGGCGCCCCGCACAGGTCCGGCCGGTCCGGGTCGCCCAAGCCGCGCTGCAGCTTCACGAAGGCCAGGCCCCCGGCCACAAGCGGCAGCCAGAAGAGGATCAGCCGGTAGGCCAGCACCGCCGCCACCACGGCTGCCGCGGGCACGCCGTAGACGATCAGCACTCCGATCAGCCCGCCGTCGATGCCGCCCACCCCGCCGGGCAGCGGCAGCAGCCCGCCGAGCTGCCCGATCAGGTAGCCCATGAGCACCACGGTCAGCGCGGGCGACTCTCCGAACGCCCGGAAGCACGCCCACAGCACGGCGTTGTCGAAGGCCCAGTAGCCCAGCGAACCGGCGATCACCTGCCAGTCGCCGCGGCGCAGGATCGCCCCCGCTTCCCGGATACCCGCGCCCAGCGCCGTCACGGCCTTCGCGAACGTCTCCCATCTGCCGCCCCGGTCACCGAGCTTCGCCGCGCGTGGGGTTGCGAGCGGGATCAGAGCCACGATGCCGATCGCAGCCACCGCCAGCGCCGCCGGGAGGATGGTCAACAGCGGCGAGAACGCAGGGCCGACGCCGGCAAACATCAGCACCCCGACCACCGCCACAGCCACGAAGTTGGCGGCACTCTTGAGCGCGTAGAACGCGACGGTGCGGCGGGCGATGTCCTCCCCCGCCATCCCGTCCTTGCGCAGCGCCCAGGCGCCGAGGGCCAGCCCACCGGCACCGCTGGCCGGTACCAGCGAGCCCACGGCCAGCTCCGACATCCCGAGCTCGTACGCCGTTCGCCGCGACATGCGGGTGCAGAACACCGGGCCGAACATGAGCACGTAGGAGAGGCCCGAGAGCGCCTCCAGCGCCACGCCGAGCAGGAGCCAGCCCGGCTCTGCGCCCTCGAGGCGGCTGCGGACCTCCCCCAGCCCCGGCGCCAGCCATGCGACCAGGCCCAGCACCACCAGCAGCCCGACCACCTGGACCACGCGACGGCGAACGAGCCCGCCGTCCAGCTTGCCCTCCAGCGGCTCGGCGGGCTTGAGGTACTCCACCTCCATGGGGTCCTACAGACCGTACTCCTCGAACAGGTTCAGCCAGACCTCGCTCCGGGTGGGAAACGAGGGCACGGCGTGGCGCAGCTTCTCGAGCGGCACCTCGCCCACCACGGCGATCGTGGCCGCGTGCAGGAAGTCGGCCACCTCCGCGCCCGTAAAGGTGGCGCCGACGATCACGCGGCGGTCCTCGTCGATCACCAGCCGCGTGGTGCCCGGGGCGTTCCTGCCGTAGAAGCTGCCGCCCGCGTTTCCCGACGTCGAGGCCTCGACCGCGCGCACGTTCAGCCCCTCGCTCTGCGCGCTGTCGAGGGTGTGACCCACCGCGGCCACCTGTGGGTCCGTGAAGATCACCCGCGGCGACGCGGGGCCGTCGGCCGTCACGGCCGCCCGCTTGCCCAGGATCACGTCGGCGACCGCGCGCGCCTGGTACTTGCCCATGTGGGTCAGCAGCACGCGCCCGTTCACGTCGCCGACGGCGTAGAGCCAGTCGCCGCCGACGCCGGTGGCGCGCATCTGGTCGTCGACCTCGATGCTCTCGCCGGGCTTCAGGCCCACGGTCTCCACCCCAAGGTCATCGGTGTTGGGGTGTCTCCCGACGGCCACCACCACCTCGTTCGCCACCACCGGCGAGCCCTCTGCCAGCTCGATCGTCACCTCGCCGTTGCGGCTGACCTTCGTGACCTCGGAGTCCAGGCGCACGTCGACGCCCTGCTCGCGGAGCGACTCGGTCACCAGGTCGCCGGCAAAGGCCTCCTCGCGGGCGATCAGCCGGTCGGCACCCTCGATCAGGGTCACCTGAGCGCCGAAGCTGCGCCAGGCCTGGGCCATCTCGACCCCAACCACGCCGCCGCCGATGATCGCCAGGCGCGCAGGCACCTCCTTCGCGGTGGTGATCTCGCGGTTGGTCCACGGCCGCGCGTCCTTCAACCCGTCGATGGGCGGCACGAGAGCACCGCTGCCCGTGGAGACCAGCACCGCCCGAGAGGCCACGAGCACGTCGTCGCCGGCCGTTACCCGCCGCTCTCCGTCGAGACGGCCGTGCTCGCGCACGATCTCGATTCCCTTGCCCTCGAGCCACGGCTCCTGGCCGGAGTCGTCGAGGTCGTGGATCACCTCGTCACGGCGGACGAGAGCAGCCTTCACGTCCAGCTCTCCAGTCACCGCCTCGGCGGCGCCCGGGATGCGAGCCACCTCGGCCAGCGCCTCACCCGGGCGCAACAGTGCCTTCGAGGGCATGCACGCCCAGAAGGAGCACTCGCCGCCCAGATGGTCGGCCTCGACGATCGCCACCTTCAGGCCGCCTTCCGCCATCCGGCCGGCCGCCACCTCCCCGGCTGGTCCGGCGCCGATCACGATCACGTCGAAGTTGCGCTCGCTCATGCTTCGTGGTCCTCTCGGTCGGCTGGTCGTGCGTCACCGTATACCCGAGGCCGCGTACCGTTGCTCGTGTGCCTCGGATCCTCGCGCCCGCCGCGCTGATCGCCGTGCTGGTGGTGGTTGCCGGGGCGGCGGTCGACGCCACCAGCGGCGGTGAGTCCCCGCGCAGCGCCAGAGCCGAGCGCGACGTGAGGCCCGGGAGGCTCGCGCCACCCGTCTCGCCCGCTCTACGCACCGTCGCCGACCTTGCCCTGCCCGGCGGCCCCGGGCAGGTGGACTCCGGCGTGGGCATGTACTCCCGCCTCACCACCGCCGACCGCCTGGTGTTCCCGGGCCCCGCGGCCCTCGACGGAGCCCGCCGGTTCGCGCGTGCGCGAGAGGGGGAGGTGGCGTTCGCCGTGGCCGACGACCGCGGCGGGGTCAGCGGCCTGGACGTGCACCGGCCCTTCCCGTCGGCCAGCCTGTCGAAGGCGATGCTCCTGGTGGCCTACCTGCGCAAGCTGGAGGCGGAGGGCAGCGAGCCGACGCAGTCCGACCTGGACACGCTCGGCTACATGATCCGGCTGTCGGACAACGCCTCGGCCGACACCATCTACTCCCGCGTCGGTGACGAAGCCCTGATGGACCTGGCCCGGCGCGCGGGCATGAAGGGGTTCGCGGTGTCCGGCTACTGGGCCGACGCCATGGTCACCCCGGCCGATCAGGCGCGCTTCTTCCTCGCCATCGACCGGCTGGCGCCCCGCACCTACCGCGAGCTGACTCGTGACCTGCTCGAATCGGTGAGCGAGCCGCAGTCGTGGGGCATTCCGGTGGACGCCCGCCCCCGATGGAGGGTGTTCTTCAAGGGCGGCTGGCGTCCCGAGGAGGACGGCGAGATGGTGCACCAGGCCGCCCTGCTCGAGCAGGGCGCCCGCAGAGTCGCGATCGCGGTGATGACCGCCGGCGACCGGGACATGGTCTATGGGGAGGGATCGATCCAGGGTGTGGGCCGGCTGCTCCTCGGAGGCGCTCCGGCAGCCCTGCTGCCGGAGCGTACGGCCGGGTCGGAGCCGCTGCGCCCGCTGGCCGTCGTCGCGAACGGTAAGTAGGAAGTACCACTGCCTGCTTTGGTACGTTCCGCCGCATGGCCACCGCCGAGAACGTCATCAAGCCCGACTTCGAGTCGCGCCGCAAGCACTTCATCTTCACCGAAGACCACGACCGCCTGCGCGAGTCGATCGGCTCCTTCGTCGAGAAGGAGCTGACCCCCCACGCGGCCGAGTGGGAGGAGACCACGTTCCCCGACTGGGTGTTCACGCGCATGGGTGAGCTGGGCTTCCTCGGCCTGTCCTACCCGGAGGAGTACGGCGGCCAGGGTGGCGATTACTACTGCAACCTCGTGCTGGCGGAGGAGATCACCAAGTCCAATTCGGGCGGCCTCGCGATGGGCGTGGCGGTGCACACGGACATGGCCACGCCGCCGGTGTTCCTGTTCGGCACCGAGGACCAGAAGCAGCGCTACCTCGTGCCGGCGATCAAGGGCGAGAAGATCTCCTCACTGGGCATCACCGAGCCCGACGCCGGCTCGGATGTCGCGGGGATCAAGACCCGCGCCGTGCGCGACGGCGACGAGTACGTGATCAACGGGTCCAAGACCTACATCACCAACGGCCACCGCTCGGACTTCATCGTGCTCGTGACCAAGACCGACCCGGACGCGGGCTACGACGGCTTCACCCTGTTCCTGGTCGACATGGACCTGCCCGGCGTGATCCGGGAGAAGAAGCTCGAGAAGCTCGGCATGCACGCCTCCGACACGGCGCTGCTGGCCTTCCAGGACGTGCGTGTGCCAGCGGACGCGATCCTCGGCCAGGAGGGCAAGGGCTTCTACCACATCATGTGGGAGCTCCAGGGCGAGCGCCTGATCGGCGCGGCGGGCTGCGTGGCGGGCGCGCAGCGCTGCTTCGACCGCACGCTGCAGTACGCCACCGAGCGCCAGGCCTTCGGCCGCCAGATAGGCAAGTTCCAGGCGATCCGGCACAAGTTCGCCGAGATGGCCACCAAGATCGAGTCGGCCCGCCAGCTCACCTACATGACCGCGTGGCGCTTCCAGAACGGCGAGTACCCGGTGCGCGAGATCTCGATGGCCAAGCTCTACGCCTCGCGGATCGCCGTGGAGGTGGCCGACGAGTGCATCCAGATCCACGGCGGCGCCGGCTACATGAAGGAGTACGGCGTCGAGCGGGTCTGGCGCGACATGCGACTCAACCGGATCGGCGCCGGCACGGATGAGATCATGCTCGAGGTGATCGGGCGCTCGTACGGGTTGTAGCCCCTGAGCGGTAAGCCGCTCTGACGGTCCTGCTCAGCGTTCAGCCGGTGGCTCGAGCTTGTCGATCACCGACAGGATCGCCTTTCGATTGGCCACGATGTCGGCGCGCATCTCGGTGAGCGTTGCCGTATTCGCGTCGATCGCCCTGACGGTGGCAGCCGAATGCCGCTCGTTGCGTGTCGTGATGTCTCGTATGAGCACCGTCAGGTCCTCCCGACTACGGCGGGAGAGCTCGCAGCTCGCGCCGCACCTCTCCGATGGCCTCGATCGTGCGGGCCATCACCTCGCTGTTCTGCCTCATCAGCTCGTTGCCGCGGACCATGTGCTCGTTGCCGCGGGCCATGTGCTCGTTGCCGCGGGCCATGTGGCCCGAGATCGCTTGCTTGAGCTGACGGTCGAACACGCTTCGATGATGACAGCGGACGAGTGACGACTCAACGCGCTACGGAAACGAACTAGCGCGCGATCTTCCTCAAGAACGGCACGACCGTACGCAGGAAGGTGTTGCGCTTCGGCGCACCCACGACCGGGTCGATGTGGCTCATGCCCGGGTCGGACACGAGCCGCGTGGTGCGGATGTTCGAGCGCTTGACCAGCCGTCGTGCGCCTGCGAGCACGCGACCCTTTGCGAGGTCGGTCTGGAAGGCGTAGAGCGGTGTGTCGATCTTCGCAGTGTGGAAGAGGCGCAGGCCGAGAGCCGTCGACGCGGGGTCGCGGCGCATCGGGTTGGCGGCGGAGACGTCGATGATCAGCCGCTGAGGGAAGTACCACTCCGTGAAGTCGGGCGCGAGCGCGCTGAACGCCCTCGACAGCCGCTTGATCGGCGTGCGCTCACCGCTCACCCACGCGCGGGGATTGCCGCTGGGCGCGAGCGCTCCGGAGCGCGTGCGCAGCCCCTCGAAACCCCGTGGCGAGTAGGTCTTGTCGAAGATCGTGCCCAGGAAGGCCTCGTTGGTGACCGGGAAGTCGGGCTTGAGGTTGTCCGGCACGATCGGCTCGTTCTGGATGGCCGAGCCCGCGCCGGGGGCCTCGGCCGCATAGGTGGCCACGAGCTGGCCGAAGACCTGCGCGATGGCCGGTATGCCGAGCCCGATGATGTCGTTGAACGGCTGGTCGCGGATGTCCTTCACGGCCTTGCGCGCCTTCGCCGCGGTATAGGGCTGCTTCACGCCGTCGCCGATGAAGCCCAGTAGCCCGCCGTCGATGAGAACGAGGCCGGCCAGGTCGCGGTAGCCGGGGCGTCCGCCGAAGTCCCAGGCGGCGTAGGCCGCAGCCTGGGAGGCGCCGCGTGAGTGGCCGCTGAGCACCACCTTGCGCGAGCCGCCCGCGGAGGCCCGGCGCACAACCGCCCGCAGGTCGGCGGTCTGCACCGCCAGGCCCCAGCCGGCCACGTAGGAGGCGTTCTTGGGTTGCTTGAACTTCAGCCCGAGGTAGTAGTCCTTGGCCTGCTCCGGCGTGCCCGAGCGAAAGCGCGACTGATCCTCGAAGGCCTCCTCGCGTCGGTCTAGCGCCCACACCTGCAACCCGGGCACACGCGCGGCCAGGTCCTTTGCCACAGGCGCCACGCTGCCCGCGCCGCCCGACGTGCCTGGCACGATCACGAGCACCGTCTTGGCCTTCGCCGGCCCGTAGGTCCAGGCGGTCACCTGGTCGAAGCGGTCCGGACCGGGCGCGGAGGGGGCCGGGATCACCAGCCTCCTGGCGCTCGCGGCCGGCACGACGGCCACCAGAACGAGCGCCAGGACCGAAGCGGCGAGGAGCAGGAGGCGTCGCACAGCGGGCTAGCCTAGCCCGGTTTGGGTAGGTTGGTCTCGTGGCTCTTTCGGACACGTCCGCGCTGCGCAGCGAGATAGAGCGCCTGGCGCCCTCGCGCCCGTTCAGCCTGGAGTTCTGGGACGACACATCGCTCCCCGCCACCGACGGGAACGGCAACAATCCGCGCTTCGAGCTGCGCTCACCCAAGGCCTTGGCCCACGCCATCCGGGCGCCCGGCCAGCTTGGCCTGGGCCGGGCCTACGTGTCAGGAGAGATCGAGGTCGACGATCTCGACGCCGTCATGCGCCTGCTCGACAACTGGCAGCCACCCCCCATCGAGCGCGCCGACCGCCTCCGGCTGATCGCGGCCGCGGTGCGCGCATGCGGCCTGACCCTCCCCCCGCGCCCGCCCACGGCGGAGCTGCGCCCGCGCGGCACGCGCCACAGCAGGGAGCGCGACCGGCGCGCGGTGCGCCACCACTACGACGTCTCCAACGAGTTCTTCCGGCTGTTCCTGGGTGAGTCGATGACCTACAGCTGCGCGATCTTCTCGCGCGGGGCCGAGAACCTGGAGGCCGCGCAGGAGACCAAGAACGAGCTGGTCTGCACCAAGCTCGGGCTCACCGAGGGCGACCGCGTGCTCGACGTGGGCTGCGGCTGGGGCGCCTTCGCAATCCACGCCGCCGAGCGCCACGGCGTCCGGGTCACGGGCATCACGCTGTCCGAGCCCCAGGCCCGGCTGGCGCAAGAGAGAGCCGTGGCCGCCGGTGTGGGCGAGCTGGTGGACATTCGCGTGCTCGACTACCGCGAGCTGGCCGGTGAGCGCTTCGACGCCATCGCCAGCATCGGGATGGTCGAGCACGTTGGAGAGGAGCAGATCGACGTATACGCCCGGGCGCTGGCGGGCCTGCTCGAGCCTGATGGCAGGCTGCTCAACCACGGCATCGCTCGGCTGCGGCATTCGGACGGCGCAACAGGGCCGTTCTCCGAGCGCTACGTGTTCCCCGATGCCGACACGCTCCACGTCTCGCGCGTGCTGCTGGCCCTCGAACGCGCGGGCTTCGAGGTGCACCACATGGAGGACTTCCGGCACGACTACGCGGAGACCCTGCGCCATTGGACCAGAAGCCTCGACGAGAATCTCGACGAGGCGCAGCGCCTGGCCGGGCCGGAGCGGCTCCGGGTATGGCGGCTGTACCTCCGCGCCGCGCGAAACGGCTTCGAGACCGGCTTCACGTCGATCTTCCAGGTGCGCGCACACCGCGCGTAGCGACCGGAAACGCGTGCGGCCAGTCAGGCCGTGGCGCTCGAGCCGCCCTCGTCGCGCCGGCCGCGGATCTGCCGAAAGAGGTCAGTCAGCGCGCCGTAGGTGGCTTCGAAGCCGAGCCCCGCGAGCAACGATGTCGCGCTCTGTCTGTCACAACTCGGTGACTGTCGCACTCCGGCGGGGCCAGCCGGCGCAACCGCCAAGGATGCGTAGGCTTGGGCCTGATGACCCTCCTTGACCACGTGCGCTCCTACTACCGGGCGCTGAACACCGGTGACGCCGACCTGGTGGCCGACCACTTCACCGAGGACGCCACCCATTACTACACGCGCCTCGGACCCCACGAGGGCGCGGCCACGATCGGCGAGCACACCCGCCAGGCGGTCGAGGTGCTCGAGGGCCGGTGGGAGATCGAGGACGCGATCGAGGACGGCGAGCGGGTGGTGATCGAGTGGACGATGCGCTGGCGCCATCCCGAGTCAGGCGAGTTCCGCCTCGATCGTGGCACGGAATGGTTCGAGTTCCGCGACGGCCGCATCGCCGAGGTCCGGGCCTATCACCACGGCGGTCCGAGGAACCCGAGCGGGGACCTGCTCGGGTTCGACCACGGCGGGCGAGGTCACACCACGCTGTGAGCCGACCCGCCCCGCCGTTCACCGAGGAGCACGACGACCTGCGCGAGTCGATCCGCCGCTTCGTGGCCACCGAGCTGAGGCCCCGTGCCACCGAGTGGGAGGACGCGCGCTGGTTTCCCAACGAGGTGTTCGAGAAGCTAGCCGCGGTGGGCTTCCTCGGCCTCAAGTACCCGGAGGCCTACGGGGGCGAGGGCGGCGACTACCTGCACGATGCCGTGTTCTGCGAAGAGCTGGCGGGCTGCGGGTCGGGCGGCCTGGCCGCGGGGATCGGCGCGCACACGGGCATCGCCACCCCGCCCGTGTGGAAGTTCGGCACCGAGGACCAGAAGCAGCGCTTCCTCGTGCCGGCGATCCGCGGGGAGAAGATCGCTGCGCTGGGCATCACCGAACCGGGCGCAGGCTCCGACGTGGCCGGCATCCGCACCACGGCCAAGCGTGTGGATGGCGGCTATGTGGTCAACGGCTCGAAGACCTTCATCACCAACGGCGTGCGGGCCGACTTCGTGGTCACGGCCGTAAAGACGACGCAGGAGGGCGGCCACAGCGGCCTGTCGTTCCTGCTCGTCGAGAAGGGCATGGAGGGCTTCAGCGTCTCCCAGAAGCTGGAGAAGATGGGCTGGCACGCCTCCGACACCGGCGAGCTGGCCTTCCAGGACGTGTTCGTGCCCGACGAGAACCTGCTGGGCGAGGAGAACAAGGGCTTCTACCTGATCATGGCCAACTTTCAGTGGGAGCGGCTGCTGATGTCGCTGGGCGCCGTGGGCTCCATGCAGCAGGTGCTCACCAAGACCATCGCCTACGCACAGGAGCGGGAGGCCTTCGGGCGCCCGATCGGCGGCTTCCAGGCGATCCGCCACAAGCTTGCCGAGATGGCGGTGAAGCTCGAGACGGGCCGGGCGATGACCTACCACGCGCTACGTCTCTTCCACGCGGGCCATGACGCCATCCGCGAGGTCACGATGGCCAAGCTGGCCACACAGCGAGCGGCCTTCGAGGTGGCCGACGACGCCCTCCAGATCCACGGCGGCGCCGGCTACATGAAGGAGTACGAGATCGAGCGCGCCGCGCGCGACACCCGCCTGGGCCCGATCGGCGGCGGCACCGACGAGATCATGAAGGAGATCCTGGCTAAGCAGATAGGGCTGTAGGCCGGCGAGTCAACCCGAACGGCGACGACTCGAGCCACTCGAGGAGGTCGTTCGCCGGAACGGCCTTGCTGTACAGATAGCCCTGGGCTGCATCGCAGCCGTATTCGACCAGCATGTCCATCGTCGCCTCGTCCTCGACCCCCTCGGCCACCACGGTCACGCCGAGGTTGTGGGCGAGGTCGACCATCGACCGGACGAACACGGCATCCTCGGGGACCGAGGACATCGTGGTCACGAACGACCTGTCCGCCTTGATCTCGACCACGGGCAGCTGCTGCAGGTAGACAAGCGACGAGTACCCGGTGCCGAAGTCGTCGATGGACAGCTGGGCGTGCATGTCCTCCAGGCGCGACAGAAGATCCGGCACCGCCGTGTCGATCAGCGCGCTCTCGGTGAGCTCGAAGGTGAGCTTGTCGGCCGGGATGCCCCAGGTATTCGTCAGCGCATCGATGGTTTCGAAGAGCCCGGTGCCCTCGGCGAGGCAGCGCGCCCCGAGGTTGACCGCCATCGTCAGGTCGTACCCGAGGTCGTGCCATCTCCGCAGCGTCTGCAGGGCCTCGTTGATCACCCACTCGGTGATCGGGATCATCAGCTCGTTGTTCTCCACCTCGGGCATGAACTGGTCGGGCATCATCAGCCGCCCGGAGGGGTGGTTCCAGCGGATCAGCGCCTCGACGCCGACGGCCTTCCGCGTAGCCAGGTCGATCTTCGGCTGGTAGTGCAGCACCAGCTCCTCACGCGCGATGCAGTGCCGGAGATTGCTCAGCAGCGCCAGGCGGCGCGCGGGCGCGTCCTCCTGCTCCGCGACGAACAGCGCGTAGCCGCTGCCCGACCGCTTGGCGTCGTACATGGCCAGGTCGGCACGGCGAAGCAGGTCGTCGATGTTGTTGCCGTGCTCGGGCACGAGCGTGATCCCGATGCTGGCTCTCACGGCGATGCTGTGGCCGTCGACCACGAACGCGGGCTCCAGCGCCTGCTGGACCTTCCAGGCCACGGTCACGGCCCCGGCCAGGTCGGTCTCTCCCAGTGGGAGGATCCCGAACTCGTCCCCGCCAAGCCGTGCCACGGTATCCCCATCGCGCAGGCATTCGGCCAGCCGCTCGGCAACGAGCTTGAGGAGGGTGTCTCCGTGATGGTGGCCCAGGGTGTCGTTGACCTCCTTGAACTCGTCGAGGTCCATGACGAGCAGGGCGAGCTGATCGCCTGACCGCTCGGCCGCGCGGATCGCGTGGTTCACCCGGTCTCCGAAGAGGACCCGGTTGGGCAGATCGGTCAGGTCGTCGTGCAGCGCCTGGTGCTGGAGCGTCTCCGTGTAGGTCTGACGCTCCGAGATGTCACGCATGCAGCCGATATGGATCTTGCGGGTGCCGAGCTGCACATCGGTCAGGTTGAGCTCCATCGGGAAGGACGACCCGTCCTTGCGGCGGCCGGTCGATTCGCTGACGATGCTCGAGAAAGCCCGGCCGACCGCCTCGTGCTCGTCATATCCGAAGAGGTCTGTGGCCGCGCGGTTGAACGACTCGATCACCCCGTCCTCGCCGACGGTCACGATTCCATCCGCAACGTTCTCGAGCACCGACCGTGAACGCGCCTCGCTGTCACGAAACTGGTCGCTCAGAACCGTTACGTCAAGCAACGACTGCTCGAGTGCGTTCGACTTGCGGAACAGCTCGGCGAAGAACGAGACCTTCGCCCGCAGGGTGTCGGGGACGATCGGGGCGAAGATGAAATCGACGGCGCCGCTCGCGTACGCCGTGGGGATCTCCACCTCGTCCATGGCGTGGGACGTGACGAAGATGATCGGAGTGTGCTCGGACTCCTTGCGCATGCGGATGAGCGTGGTGGTCTCGTAGCCGTCCATGACCGGCATCTGGACGTCCATCAGGATCACCGCGAACGACCGGTTCATCACCTCGCGCAGAGCGGACTCGCCCGAGTCTGCCTCCACGGTGGTATGACCGAGGGGCTCGAGGGCCGAGACGAGGGCCAGCCGCTTGGCGCGGTTGTCGTCAACCACGAGGATCGGCGCGCCCGGAGCCATCAAATCCTAGGCGTGAGACGCCCTCGGGTGAGGCACGGCCGGGAACCACTGGGCCAGAGCGGTGAGCAGCTCCACGCTGTCCACGGGCTTGGGGATGTAGTCGGTCGCCCCAGCCGCGACACAGCGCTCCCGCTCGCCGTTGACCACCTTGCCGGTCACCGCGATGATCGGGAGGTCGGCCGCCGCGCGCAGCTTGCGCATCTCGGCAATGGTCTCGTAGCCGTTCATCACGGGCATCATGATGTCCATCAGCACCACGTCGATGTCGGTCCTCTGGGCGAGGATGGCCAGCGCCGCAGGGCCGCTTTGGGCCGCCACGACGGTGAAGCTTCCGCGCTCCAGCAGGGCGGTCAGAGCGAAGATGTTGCGAAAGTCGTCGTCGACTATGAGCGCAGTCCGTCCTGCCGCGGCGGGAGCGATCGGAGCGGCCTTCACGGGCGGGGGAGCGAGGGGGATCACGGCGGCCGCGGCTTCCCGTGCCTCCAGCGGGAGATATACGGTGAAGGTGCTGCCCTCGCCCGGCTCGCTCGTGAGCGTTATCTCTCCCCCGAGCAGGCCGATCAGGTCGCGGCTGATCGAGAGCCCGAGACCCGTACCGCCGTTCTGGCGAGCCGGCGTGCCGTCAGCCTGGGCAAAGGCCTCGAACATGACGCCGTGCAGCTCTGGCTTGATGCCGATACCCGTGTCGGCCACGCTGATGGCAAGCACCGACGCCGCGCGGGCAAGACGCTCGTGATCGGTGGCCCAGCCGTTTGCGCTCAGCCCCATCCGCACGGACACGTCCCCGCGCTCGGTGAACTTGAAGGCGTTGGAGAGCAGGTTCTTGAGCACCTGCCGAAGACGGTGCGGATCGGTGACCATGATCGCGGGCAGGTCATCCGCCAATTCGACCGAGAACGCCAGGCCCTGCTTCTTCGCGACCGGCGCGAAGGCCTGGACCATGCTGTCGCGCAGATCGGTCAGCGCGAGGTCTGAGATCTCGAACTTCACGGTCTTCGAGTCGACCTTGGCCAGGTCGAGGATGTCGTTGAGGAGCTTGAGCAGATCGCCTCCCGACGACCGGATCACCTGCGCGTACTCGACCTGACGCTCGCTCAGGTTTCCGTCGGGGTTGTCTTCGAGCTGCTCGGCCAGCACCAGCAGGCTGTTAAGCGGCGTGCGCAGCTCGTGCGACATGTTGGCGATGAACTCCGACTTGTACTTCGACGAGACCGACAGCTCTGCAGCCTTCTCCTCCACCAGCCGCTTGGCCTCCTCGACCTCCTGGTACTTGCCTTCGAGGTCCTCGTTGGACTGGTGCAGCTGCTCTTGGCGCGACTGCAGCTCCTGCGCCTGGGACTGCGACTGCTCGAGCAGCTTCTCGGTGACCGATGTGGCCTCGACCGTGTTAAGCACCAGGCCGATGCTCTCGGTGAGCTGGTCCAGCAGGGACTGGTGCGTGGGGCTGAACGCACCGAAGGAGGCCAGCTCGATCACTGCGAGCACCGAGCCTTCGAACAGGATCGGGAGCACGATGATGTTGAGTGGCCGGGACTCGCCGAGCCCGGAGTTGATCTGCACGTAGTCGGCAGGGACATCGGTGAGCAGGATGCGCTCCTTCTCCCTCGCGCACTGGCCCACCAGACCCTCGCCGAGCTGGAAGGAGGTGCTGAGGTGCTTGCGCTCCTTGTAGCCATAGCCCGCCTGGAACCGCAGCACGGGCTGGGCCCCCTCGCCCGGGTCCGTGAGCGCGTAGAAGACGCCGTGCTGGGCCGAGACCAGCGGAGCCAGCTCGGACAGGATCATGTTGGAGACGGTGGCCAGGTCGCGCTGGCCCTGGAGCATCCGGGTGAAGCGCTCGAGGTTGGTCTTCAACCAGTCCTGTTCCTCGTTCTGGCGCATCGTCTCGCGCAGCTTGCGGATCATCTCGTTGAGCTTGTCCTTGAGCACCGCCACCTCGCCGCTGGCGGCGACGCCCACCTGACGGGTCAGATCCCCCTCGGTCACTGCGGTCGCCACGTCCGCGATGGCGCGCACCTGGTCGGTGAGGTTGGCCGCAAGCTGGTTCACGTCGTCGGTCAGGTCCTTCCAGACGCCCGCCACCTCCTGGGACTGCGCCTGTCCGCCGAGCTTGCCCTCCACGCCCACCTCGCGGGCCACACGCGTGACCTCGCCGGCGAACCGGTTGAGCTGGTCCACCATCGCGTTCACGGTGTTCTTGAGCTCGAGGAACTCGCCACGCACGTCGGCCGTGATCTTCTTGCTCAGGTCGCCGTTGGCGACGGCGGTCGTGACCTCGGCGATGTCGCGGACCTGGCCCGTGAGGTTGCCGGCCATGAGGTTCACGTTGTCGGTCAGCTCCTTCCAGACGCCGCCGACCTCGATCGTGTAGGCGGCCGCCTGACCGAGCTTGCCCTCTGTGCCCACCTCGCGAGCCACGCGCGTGACCTCGGAGATGAAGCCGTTGAGCTGATCGACCATGTCGTTGATGGTGTTCTTGAGCTCGAGCATCTCACCCTGGACATCGGCGGACACCTTCTTGCTGAGGTCGCCGTCAGCCACCGCGCCGATCACGCGCTGCATCTCGTTGCTGGGGCGCACCAGGTCTTCGATCATGCTGTTGACCGACTCGATCGCGTCGCCCCAGACCTGATCGGTCCCCTTGAAGGAGACGCGCTGGGAGAGCTTGCCCTCCTTGCCCACGACGCGGCTCACGCGCTCGAGCTCGGTGCCGAGCGACTCGTTGGCGCCGATGATCTCGTTCAGCCGGTCCGCGACCTTGCCGGCCATGCCGGTCCAGTGAACGGGCATGCGCACGGTGAAGTCACCGGCCTTCACTTCGCTGAGCACGCGCAGCAGCACCTCGGGGTCGAGGGTGTCGACTTCAACGGAGGGCTGGGAAGGCATGAACCTCGCGGGACGACTGTGGCGAGCGATCAAGTGGATCGCCCGGAGGTGTCGAATCCGGCCGCCGGGGCGGGCGGGGGCGGATTCCGTTTGTATTCATCGGCACGTTGGTGCGAGCGCATTAGCGATCACTGCCGAAGATGACAGCCGCCTGCGCGGGCGCGGAGCAGGCCCTCGGATCGAGCGTCAGGTCACTGCGGAGGCCCGGTCGTCATGATCCGCGCCGGACTTCAACCTGACGAAGGAGCGAGACACGTGGGAGTACTCGACGGAAAGGCTGCGATCGTGACGGGCTCGGCGCGCGGCATCGGCCGCGCGACGGCGGAGCTGCTGGCCGAGAACGGAGCCAAGGTGCTGATCAACGACCTCGACGGGGACGTTGCCGAGCAGACGGCTCGGCGAGATCGGCGGGAGACGGTGGTGTTCGCCGGCGACCTGACCAAGGGGGCGTGGCGACAAGCTCGTGAGACCGCTGTCGAGGCCTTCGGCCAGCTCGACATCATGGTCAACAACGCGGGCTACACGTTGGACGCGCCGATCCACAAGATGTCCGACGAGCAGTTTCCGGCCATGCTGGAGATCCACAACGTGGTGCCGTTCCGGGTGCTGCGCGCGGCCGCCCCGCACCTGCGTGAGCCGGCCAAGAAGGAGCGTGAGGAGGGCACTGAGGTCTTCCGCAAGGTCGTGAACGTGTCGTCGATGTCGGGCACCATGGGCAACGCCGGACAGGCCAACTACTCCTCGGGCAAGGCGGGGGTCGTGGGCCTGACCAAGACGCTGGCCAAGGAGTGGGGCCAGTTCAAGATCAACGTGAACGCCGTGGCCTTCGGCTTCATCGAGACGCGCCTGACCGCCTCCAAGGAGGAGTCGAACACGATGGAGATCGGCGGCAAGGAGATCCAGCTCGGCATCCCCGACCAGCTGCGCCAGATGGGCTCGATGCTGATCCCGATCGGCCGGCCGGGCACCCCCGAGGAGGCCGCCGGCGGCGTCTTCTTCCTGTGCTCGCCGTGGTCGAACTTCGTTCACGGGCAGGTGCTGAACGTGACCGGTGGCCAGTTCACCGGAATGACCACCTGAGCCAGTTCGGCACAGATCCCGCAGTTCCGCAGAGGGGGTTGTCCTCCATCCGGGGGGCGCCCCTGCGTCTTGCAGGGGTCCACGCAAAACGCGCCAAAGCCCTGCGGCGGCTGATCCGCGCGACCTCGGGACGCGCTAACTCAGAAGCGGCGCCTTCTAGCGCCCTTCCGTATACACGACGCAAGGAGCTTCATCCCATGTCCGACTTGATCACCCTGGAGTCCGTCGACGTCGACGGTGCCATCCGCGAGGCCGAGGCGGACGTCGCGAACGACACCCGCGCTGACTTCTTCCGCAAGGCCGCCCTCGGCGGAGGCGCCATGATCGGCGGAGGCGTTCTGCTGAGCGGATTCCCGTCGATCGCGGCCGCGGGCAAGCCGTCCAAGAACCAGGACATCAAGATCCTCAACTACGCGTACACGCTCGAGCTGCTCGAGGCCGCGTTCTACAACGAGGCGCTGAAGAACGGCGCGCTCACCGGCGAGGTGCTGGCCACGACCAAGATCGTCGCCAAGCACGAGAACACGCACGTCGAGACGCTCCGGACGGTGCTCGGCAAGGATGCGCGCAAGATCCCGAAGTTCGACTTCAAGAACACGACGTCGGACCCGGACGTGTTCCTGGACACCGCCGTGGTGCTCGAGGACACGGGCGTCAAGGCCTACTCCGGCCAGGCGACCCGCATCAAGCAGCGGGCGATCATCAAGGCCGCGGTGTCGATCCTCACGGTCGAGGCTCGCCACGCCGCCCAGTACCGTCAGCTCAACGGGCAGAACTTCGCCCCGCGCGCGTTCGACGAGGCCAAGTCGATGAAGACGATCCTGAAGGCCGTCGGCCAGACCGGCTTCATCAAGTCCTAGTTCCCGAGGTTCCCCCGCGCTGACGTTCCCTCCTGGCGCGGGTCGTTCGCCGCGCAGCGGCGCCCCTTCACCGGGGGCGCCGCCACCGGCGCCCCCGTCGCGCCACTCAGTCCTTCCGGCGCCGCTCCTCGGCCAGAGGCTTTCCGCCCTCGTCGACTAGCCCACCGGGTGGCCAGGGCCCGAACCAGTTGTCACGGGCCCCGTCGGTGGTGATCACCGAGCCCGACATGTAGTCGCCGCCCTGCGAGGCCACGAAGGCCACCAGCCAGGCGAACTCCTCCTCGGTCCCCAGCCGTCCCAGCGGAACGGTGCTCGCCACGCCCTCGACCACCGCCTTCGGGTACTTGGTGCGCAGCGTCTCCGTGGCGAAGTGACCGGCCGCGAGCGCGGTGAGCGTGATCCCGAACCGGGCCCATTCGATGGAGAGCACCCGGGTGAGGTTCTCCACCGCGGCGCGCGCGGCCGAGGAGTGCGCCATGCCCGGCAGCCCGTGGTGGGGCGAGAGCGTCACGTTCACGATCTTGCCGCCCTTGCCGCCCGGGATCATCGCCTTGGTGGCCACCGCGTGGCTCATCAGCCAGGTGCCCTCCACGTTCAGGCGGATCACGGTGCGGAAGCCCTTGGGCGTGATGTCCTCCGCCGGCGTTGAGGAACTGCCCGCCCGCGTTGTTCACCAGCAGGTCGATCCCGCCGTGGCGCTCGAGCACCGTGTCCACCGAGCGAGGCCACCTGGTCCTCCTCGCGGATGTCGCAGGTGAGCGCCTCGCAGCGTCGGCCCTGCTCGCACATGCCCGCGGTCTCCTCCAGCGGCTCGAGACGGCGTCCGCAGACGACCACCCGCGCCCCGCAGGCGGCCAGCTCGACCGCCGTGGCCCGCCCGAGCCCCGAACCGCCTCCGGTGACTATCGCGACTTTGCCGGCGAGCACGTCGGAGGCGAAGAGGCGGGACGGCATCGAGCGGGAGCCTACGGGGGTGTGAGCCTTCGACGACCGCAGCCACCGGGGGCCATCAGGCCGATGCCCCACCCGAGCGCCGGCCACACGGGCCAGAAGTAGCCGGCGCCGGTGAGCGCCCAGATGCCCACGAGCAGCACCATGACCGCGAGGTAGGCGTGCAGCTCGCGGCCCGGCCGGGATCGAACCCGGGCGCGCCGCGGCCGGGGCAGGTCCGCCGTCAGCGGCTCGAGCTCCTCGCTCGTCCTGGCCGCGAGTGCGGCGCCCACCCGGTCCTCGAGCTCGCCGGAGTCGAGCCGGCCCTGGCCGGCAGCCTCCCGCAGCCGCTCGACCACGAGGTCCCGATCCGCATCCGAGGCTCTCATGCCCGACCTCCGAAGAAGGAACCGTGGAAGCCCAGCGGTATGTGATGGGGCGCCTCCGCCCGCGCCTGCTCCTCGAAGGTCTCCGCGTCCAGCACCACGAGGAAGGAGCGCCCGGCCGCAGGATCCAGCACCACGGACAGCACCACCCCCTCGTCCTCCTCCGTCGCGCCGGGGGCGGGCACGAAGACCGGCTCCCCGGGGTGGGTTCCCTCCTCGCGCCACGTGATCGACTGGCCGGTGGTCACGTCCAGCTTCACGAGCTGGTCGAAGAAGGAGTCCTCCTCGGCCTGGCCGGCGCCGTAGACCACGCGGTAGTCGCGCCCGTTGCAGCGGCGCGTAGTCGATCCGCGGGAGGTCCAGCCGCTCCGGCGAGAGCTCCTCCACGCCGACGGGTGCCTCCGGCCATCGGCACGCGCAGGCGGCGCACCGTGCCGACCCTGAACCCTTCGCGCCGGCTCGCAGCTCGCCGAGGAACAGCCGGTCGATGATGCTCGCGTCGTCGTAGGCCACGAGGTCGACCACGATCTCCCCGTCGCGCTCGAACGCGTTAACGTGGTGGAAGGAGAACATCGGCTCGCAGCTGCCCGCGTCGCGCGACTCCCCGGTGCGCTTGTCGACCACGGTCACGCGAGTGCCCCGCTCGGGGCGCCAGCGGTAGCTCTCGATGAAGGAAGTGGCCCCCGAAGCCAGGCGGAGCGGGTTGACCACAAGCGGGAACTCGACCAGCACCACGTGGTTCTCGGTGATCGCGAAGCTGTGCATGTAGGCGGGCTCGCGCACGGGCACCTTGGCAATCAGCCGGCGCTTCCCGCCGATCTCCGCCTGCGCGTACACGTTGTAGGCGGTGCGGGCCCCGAAGTGCACGACGTAGTTCACGAGCTCGCCCGTGGCCGGGTCCGCATGGGGGTGCGCGGTGGTCACCGGCCCCGTGAGCGCGTCGTCATAGGGCCGCGCGCCAAGCGTCTCGAGGGTCTCGGGATCGAACTCCACCGGCATCGGCGTCTCGGTCATGGCGATGAAGCGCTCGCCCAGGCGCACCAGGTTCACGTTGGCGTTGTCAGTGTGCTCCGGGGAGAACACCGCCGTGATACGGCTGAAGATCGACCGGCACGGATCGGTGGCGAAGCCCCGGCCGGCGAAGCGCCCCTGCTCGAGCGAGTCCCGGCGTGCCTGGGTGTCGAGCCAGCGATTGGCGTAGCTCACGCGCCCGCCGTCGAAGCCGAACCGGTGCAGCATCGCCAGGCCATCGAACCAGTGGCGAATCGGCCGGCCGCCCACGTCCATGCCCGCGGGCGTCAGGCGCAGCAGGGAACCCGACAGCCAGCTCAGGCAGCTCGCCCCGCAGCGGGAGCGAATCCACCACCACCTCCTCGTCCAGGGTCTCAAAGCCCAGTGTCAGGTCGTCGCGGCTGGTGGTCTGCGTGGTCACGTCGTCGTCTCCTCCGCCGGGTAAGGTCCAGCATCCTGGACAGGTCAGACTGTACCGTCTAGTTTGGACTAATGCAAGAGCCGCGGCTGACACCAACCTCGTTCATCGTTCTCGGCCTGGTCGAGCTCTCGAAGGAGGCGACCCCGTACGAGCTCAAGCAGGCGGCGGCCGGGTCGGTGGGCAACTTCTGGTCGATGCAGCACGCGCAGTTCTACACCGAGCCCGAGCGGCTGGTCGCAGCTGGCCTGCTCACCGAGAAGCGCGAGGAGGGCGGCCGCCGCCGCAAGCGCTACCGGCTCACGAAGGAGGGCCGCGCGGCTCTCGCCCGGTGGCGCGAGGAGCCCACGGACGAGTTGGCGGAGCTTCGCGACCCCGGCTTGCTCAAGCTCTTCTTCGGAGCCCCCGCCGGTCCGCTGGCCGGGGCACAACTCGCCGCCCACGAACGCAAGCTCGCCGAGTACGAATGGATCCGCGAGCAGGACTCCGATGGGGGTGCGGACGGCCCCCGGGCCACCCTCGAAGCCGGCATCGCCCATGAGCGCGAGTGGGTGCGGTACTGGAAGAGGATCGCCGGGCGGGCCTGAACCCGTAGTCTGCGGCCGATGGGCATGGCCGCCGAGCCTCGACCGGCCTCGCTCCCGCTTCCGGGCGGGCACGAGGGCGCAACCGTGCACGTGCACCCGCTGCTGGTGGCGCAGATGAAGGGCCCGCCGGCGCTCTTCCACCGCGAGGAGGGGCGCATGGGCAGCCTGCATGCGCTTGGGATCGGCGTCTCTCGCGACGACTACGTGGAGGTGCCCGTCGTGGCCTTCTTCGTGGAGCACCCCACCGCGGGGCCGATGCTGATCGACACCGGCTTCCACGGCTCGGTGCCCATCGAGCCCGGACTGGCGATGGGCCGCTTCGGCGGCCTGCTGTTCAAGGACGTCGAGATGGAGTCCAACCAGGCGGTGCCCGCTCAGCTGCGGGGCGTCGGCGTGGCGGCGGAAAGCATCAAGACGATCGTGATGACCCACCTCCACTCCGACCACGCCGGCGGGATCGCGCACTTCCCGGAGGCCACCTTCATCATCTCCGAGCGCGAGTGGGCCGAGGCCAGGAGGGGCAATCAGCTGGCCGGCTACATCAAGCGCCAGTACGACCACGCCTTCGACTACCGCCTGGTTGACTTCGAGGGCCCCGGAGCCTCGTCGTTCGCCACCTTCGGCAGCTCCATCGACCTGTTCGGGGACGGCAGCGTGATGCTGGTGGCGACCCCCGGCCACACGCACGGCCACATGTCGGTGGTGCTGCGCCTGGACGGCGGCGAGGCGCTGATCACGGGCGACGCGATCTACACCATGCGCACCCTGCGCGAGCGCCACGTTCCGTACCGGATGGACGACGAGCACCGTTTCCGGCGTTCGCTGCGCGAGATCGAGCTCTACGTCGAGCAGACCCCGAACGCCGTGGTCGTCCCGGGCCACGACATGGCCCACTGGCGCACCCTCGCGCCCGTCTACTAGTCCTGGTCCGGTGCTCGCCGGAACGGCGTTCCGGCTGCGCTCCTCCCCTACTCCTCGAGCAGGCCTACCAGCGCCCCGGCCTCCTCGGCCGCGGTCACGTGGATGGCCGCGGGCTCTCGTACCCACGCGATCAGGTTCAGCGCCTCCAGGCGGTCGAGGGCGAACTGGAAGGCCACCGCCTGGCGGTCGCCCGAGTAGCGGCGGAGCACGTCGAACGCAAACCCGGTGGTGTGCAGCGAGTAGTTGCTCGTGGCCTCCGGGTTGCCCCTGGCCAGCAGCCCCTGGTATGCCTCGTCGCGCACGGTGCTGGTCACGGTGAGCGGCGCGTCTCCCCCTCCGGCGTCCCGCGCCAGGCGGGCCATGTAGAGCGCCAGCGCGTAGGCCCCCGGCCGCAGGCCGCGGTATAGCTCGCGGCCCACTTCGAGCCGCCCGGCCAGCTCGCCCATGGCCCGGTCGCGGCGCAACCCGGTGCGGGCGGGGGCGTTGGGGAACGGCCTCAGCTCCTCGTCGGAGTATGCGTCCTCGAGGTCGCCGGGCGACTCGTAGGTCTCGGTCGCGTCGGCGGGATGCAGCACCTCCTCGGCCGAGTTCTTGGCGGTCTGCAACTCGTCCTGGCGGGCCAGGGCGGCGCGGTCCTCGCGGTACGCGCGCATGATGTCCCGCGCCGCCAGCACGCGCCAGTAGTAGGTCGAGGAGTCGTCGCCGAGCTCGGCCAGGCGCCGCCACGCCGCGCCGTGTCTGGAGGGAGTGCTCGCGAAGAACAGCTGCGCGTAGCTGGGGCGATCCCCCTCCCCGAAGTCCTCGATCACGCTCGACAGGTTGCCCACGCCCATGTGGTAGGAGACCACGGCCAGATCGTCGCGCCCGAGCTCGCCGCGGGCGAAGTCGAGGTAGCGCGCCGTGCCCTCGAGCGCGCGGCGTGGGTCAAAGCGCTGATCGACCGCCCGTCGCCGCGCCTCCAAGCGGTTGGCCAGGCGCAGCTTGCCGAGCCCCCGGACGCGCCGGATGCGGCGTGTCAGCCGGCGGCTCGCGGCCACGTCGACGCGCATGGCCAGCAGCCCCTGCCCGGTGGAGGCCAGGATCTGCGTGAGCCCCACGGCGCCCTCGAGCTCGGGGTCGGCCACGGCATCCGGGCGCCCGGCGCTCTCGAGCAGCACGATCGCCTCGATCAGGTCGGCGTCGAGCCGCGCCGTCGCCGCCACCCGCTCGACCAGCGGGCGCCAGCCCGCGGTGCGCCGCGCCGAGGCCACCACACCGCCGGGACTCTTCTCGTAGAGCACGTGGCTGAGTCCCTGCGCGGCACGCCGCTCGAAGTCCTCCCGCCGGTCCTCGGAGTACTCAAACGGATCCGCCGCATCCACCGGAAGCACGAGCGGAGGCACGTCGGGTACCCCACCGGGGTCACGAAGGGCGAGAAACGCCCCCGCGCCGAGTGCAATGACGATCGCGGCGAGGGCGAGAGGGAGCCGAGGCACGGACCGCAGCCTAGGAGGTAGTTCCCAGCGACCAGCGACTAGCGACTCAGGGCCCGGCAAACCCCCCGGCAAAGCAGGGCCCGAGCCCGCACGGGTTGAACAGCGTGCCACCCACTCTGAGGAACTCGGACTTCTGCATGTGCGACTTGGGGTCCGCGCGCGGGGCGCTGTGGGGGTCGTTGCCCGCACGGGGCGGGACGTTGGTGGTCGGCGGAGCCGGGGTGCCTCGCGACTGGCCGTCGACGGTGCGCAGCGGACCGGTGTCCCAGTAGACGATCGCCGAGCCGGTGAAGCCCGAGAGCGGCGCGGTGGGGATGCCGAACAGCGGGGCCACGTCAGGCGAGCGACCGGCAAACAGCACCGGACGGTGCGCGCTGGCGCCGATCGTGCGCGCCTCGACGTCCGCCGACACGTTGGCCACCTGATGGTCGCCGAAGGCCGGATGCAGCAGCACCTCGTGCTGCGGGGTGTCGGGCAGAGGATCGGTGGTCATGTGCTGCGCGTAGCCATTGGACTCACCTCGGTCCCACAGCAGCTGGATGAGCGACAGGAGCAGCGGGCGCTCCAGCTCGTTCGGGTAGCTCTGGTACAGGCCGGCGCCGCTGTTCACACCCTCGAAGTCCCCGTTGGCGTAGGTGTCGAAGTCGACGCTGCGGCGCAGGAGCGTGGAGTAGTTCATCCCGGGCACTCCGTGGACAGCGCGCTGGAAATCGGGGCTCAGGGCGGTGAGGCCGCCCGACAGGATTCCGCCCTGGCTGTTGCCGTCGTAGAAGAGGCGCTGGGTGTCGATCACGGAGCGCCCGTTCACCTGGAACGCCGGGTTCGACGACGCGCCCTCCGGGTGGATCATCCAGCGGCCGAGGTACATGAAGTTCACGTAGCCCTGCTGGATGCGGTCCACCAGGCTGGCGAAGTTGGACAGATCCTGGAGCAGGGTCACGACGTTGGGGATGTCCGTGGTGGACATGCCGACCCAATCCGTGGCGCAGAACACGAAGTTCTGAGAGGCGGCGAAGGGCTGTGCGCTCCCCCCGCCAACCTCACCGGCGCTGCCGAGCAGGCCGTGCCCGTACAGCGACGGCCGTGCGGGCGGTGGGTCGGGTCCGTCGACCGCGGCGCGCGGCACCGTGCAGATCACGTTGGCGAGCGTCGTGTTTTGAGGAGCGCGCTGTGGCTTGCCGTCGGCGCTGAGGGAGAACTTCGAGCCGGGCGGGCATCCCGGAGCGTCCAGGTAGCACGGCACCGATATCTGACCGGTGATACGGCGCGCCGTTCGATCGCTCTCGCCGGCCTCGCACGCGCTCGGGTCACCGGCCGAGCACGGCGGGTAGTCGCGCCGGCCGTCGAGGTCGCCGAAGTCGACCGGATTGGGCACCGGGTCGGAGTCGATCGAGCCGAGGCCGTCGACGATCGAGTCGTCGATGTCCGGGTTCATCGCGAATTGGGGCGAAGCGCCCTGAACCTGGAGATCGGCGAGGTTCGTGTCGCCGAGCGCGGCGAACGCGTCGTCGCGGATGGACAGCGCGCGGCCGGTGAGGCTCTCGCGGCTGGCCACGGTGAAGTCCCATGCCAGGTGGAGGCTTCGCCGGCCGATCCCCGCCCGGCCGAGCGTGGCGAACAGGCGCTCGTAGTGCGCGCGCCGGCGCTCGATCGCCGGAATGTCCGTGCGCAGGTCGTCGCGGTAGGCGCGGAACTCCTCCTGGGGCGGGATCAGCTCGCCGGAGGCGGTGCGCATTCGCCGCAGGGCGACGATGTAGCGCTCACCCTCCTCGAAGTTCTTCCCCGGCCGGATGATCAGGCTCACGTCCCCGCGGTCGGCGGGGTTGGAGTCGATCTCCGCCCAGATCAGCTGGCGGGCGCGTGTACGCGCGTTGATCACGACCACCGGCTGGTTGGGGTCGAAGCTGCGCGTCATGTCGGTGATCGGCACCGCGCCCGTCCTGCGGAAGGCTTCTTGACTGGTGAGCCCGGGCACCCTCGTGGCGATCAGGTTGCCAGGGCTGAATCCGTCGGCGCGATTCTGGTCCGTCGGGTCGATCGGCCTGCCGGCGCGGTTCTTGGGCACCGACTGCGGATTCAGGGCCAGCCGCCGGCCGGTGGGGGTCGACCGGTCGGGCCGCGTGAAGTGGTCGTTGGGAAACGGGTAGAGGCAGAGCGCCGGATCGAGGAAGTCGCAGCGGTCCGCATTCGATGTGTTCAGCCTGCCCAGAGGCCGAAAGCGTCCGGCACCGCTGCCGCAGCGGATCATGTCCGGGCGCAGCCGGCGCGCCCCGGGCTTCAGGCGCCGGCTTCGCTTGGCCCCGCGGACGCGGACTCTTCCCGCCGGGCGCACCGTGAGCGTGCGGCAGGCGCCGAAGGACCGCCGCCCTGCGGAGTTGAGGCCCAGCCGGAAGACGCGCTTGCCCTTCCTGCGCAGGCGCACGAGCCGCTTGCGAGTCACGCTGTAGGGCTTGCCCTTGCCCGATGGGCGCCGTGCCACCAGGTTCAGCCGCAGCGAGGCGGGTCGCCGCGTGCGGACCCGGACCCTCACGAAGTGCTTGCGGAGGATGATCCGCTGCTTGGCGCTCACCAAGCTCACGCTCGCGACGGCGCGCTTGGGCTTTGCCTTCGTGCCCTCACCCTCCGCCGCTCCCGCGGCGACTCCGAGCACGGACACGGACACGCATGCCACTGCCGTCAGAGCCCGATGGCGCAGGATGCGCGTCCCCCCCACGCACAGGATCATCCCCGAGGCCCGCCACCCGCACAATGGGGAACCGGCTACGGCCGGCGCAGGCGTGCGCCTCTGGATATCGCCACACCGGCCAGACACAGGAGCCCGCCACCGAACGCGAGCGCCGGCGGGGCCTCGCCCAGGAAGATCCAGCCCATCAGGATCGCGAGCGGCGGCACCAGGTAGGTGGTGGCGCCCATCTTTCCCGCGGTGGTCCGCTTGAGCGCGTAGGCCCAGGTCGTGAAGCCGAGGGCCGTGGGAAACACGCCGAGGTAGACGGTCCATGCGATGGAGGACCCGCCGGCGTCTTCGAGCTCGGAGAGCAGCGCCGGGGTGAAGGGCAGGCACGCCAGCGCGCCGATCACACAGGCGAGGAAGGTGATCTGGAGGCCCGACGTGCGCTCGAGCAGCGGCTTCTGGGCCACCACGCCGCCTGCATAGGCCACCGCCGCCGCCAGGCAGAGGGCCGCCCCCCAGCCGGCATCGATGCTGCGGCCCGAGGTGGCCAGGCCGATGATCACCACGCCTCCGAAGGACACGGCGCAGCCCGCCAGCAGCGCGCGGGGAAAGCCCTCTCGCAGCAGCACGCCAGCGAGCAGCGCGATCAGCACCGGGCCCACGTTCACGAGCATGGCCGCAGTGCCCGCGTCCACGCGCTGCTCGCCCGCGTTGAGCAGCACGTTGTAGGCGGCGAACCACAGCAGCCCGCACACCGCCAGGCGGGGAAGGTCGTCCCGCGGCGGAAGGCGCTCGCGACGCACGGCCACGACGATCCCCAGCGTCATCGCGCCGATCAGCAGCCTTCCGAGGGAGAGCGGACCCGCACCGAAGTCTTCCCCGGCAGCGCGTATGCCCACGAAGGCGCTCGCCCAGACGACGACCGTCACGATCGCGGCCGCCGCGGCGGGGGTGTCGGTGTCTCGCTCGCTCAGAGTGCTTAGACCGGCGGGGCGAAGACCCAATCCGTAGCACCCAGCTGCACCGCATCGCCCGGGGCGAGCCGACCCTCGTCGCGTACACGCCAACCGTTGATCCACGTGCCGTTCATCGAGTCGAGGTCCGAGATCGCCCAGCCCTCCTCTGCCAGGTGCAGAGTGGCGTGCCGGCGCGACACCGTGGCGTCATCCACCACGAGGTCGCACGCCGGCTCGCGTCCCAGTACGAACCTCGCGCCCACGCTCGCGGACGGGGGCGTGAGGAGCAGAGACTCGGCCAGCTCCTCCCCTCCGGCGCCCGCCAACGAGCGCAGCCGGCTACCGAGCCGCTGCACCAGCCCGGCGGGGTCGGGCAGATCCCGCACCAGCGCGCGCAGCTGCTCAACGGTCCGAGCCCCATAGGCGCCGTCCACGCGGCGGCACAGGGTGTCGAAGCCGAGCAGGCCCTCGGCATAGCCGGCCCCGAGCCGGGAAACCGTGCGCTCGCGAAGCTGGTCGGACGCCCGCATGCCACGCCATTGTGGACCCACGCGGCGCTCGCGGCAAGCTAGAGCGCGGCCGGCTCGCCGCCGCGGCGCGCTGCGCGGCGGGCCTTGACGGTCGCGGCGCGCCCGTTCTCGCGCAGGCCGTGCCACAGCCCCTTGATGCGCGTGAAGATCTCCTCCGAGGCCGCCTGCGACTGGTCGCGATCGGGATCGTCGACCTGCTCGAAGCGGATCGGATCGCCGAACTGCACGGTCACCTTCGGGAACTGCAGCCGCTTCCAGTCGCGCACCCGCTCCGATCCCACCAGCGCCGTGGGCACTATCGGTGCGCCCGACTCCAGCGCCAGCCGGCCGATGCCGGGCTTGGCCTCGCCAAGCTCGCCGGTGCGCGAGCGACCGCCCTCGCAGTACATGACCACGATCCCTCCGCGCGCCAGCACCGCGTGGGCGGTCTTGAACGCCTCCGCGTCGCGGTGCCCGCGACGCACCGGGAAGACCCCGCCGTTGTGGTAGACGATCTGCAGGGGCATCTTGAACAGCTGCGACTTGGCCATGAACTGCACCTTGCGGCGCAGGTACACCGCCACGAAGAAGTGGTCGAGGAACGAGAAGTGGTTGGGCGCCACGATCGCGGGGCCGCCCGCGGGCACCTTGTCCGAGTCGATGGCGCGCGTGCGAAAGAAGAGCAGCAGGTAGGGCGTCAGCACGAGACGCACCAACTCGTACATCCAGTTAGGGCGCTTGGCCCGCGTGCGATCGTGGAATCGGGTGAAGTGCTCGGCGGGCCTCGGGTCCTTGTAGACCTGGGGCTTGAGGTTGCCCTTGGGCTGGTCTGACTCCCCCATCTGTGCTGCCTACCCGGTCTCCTGCGGTTCGTTACGCGCCCAGCCGCCGGCCCGTTCGAGGGCGCGGCGCCAGTCGCCGAGCAGCCGGTCGCGCTCGCCCGCGCGCATGCGGGGCTCGTAGCGAGCGGCCTCGCGCCACATCGCGCGGGTGTCCTCTTCGGTCCACACGCCGGTGGCCACGCCGGCCAGGTAGGCGGCGCCGAGCGCGGTGGTCTCGGACACCTCCGGCACGACCACCGGCACGCCGAGAACGTCGGCCTGGAAGCGCATGAGCCAGGAGTTGTGCACCGCTCCGCCGTCGGCCTTCAGCTCGTCGAGCCGCACGCCCGAGGCGGCCTCCATCGCCTCCACCGCGTCCACCGTCTGGTAAGCGATCGCCTCGAGCACGGCGCGGGCCAGATGCGCCCGCCCCGACCCGCGCGTGAGTCCCACGATCGTGCCGCGCGCGTAGGGATCCCAGTGCGGGGATCCGAGACCGGTGAAGGCGGGCACGAGGTACACGCCGTCGTTGGAGCTCAGCGAGCGCGCCAGCTCCTCGGTCTCCCCAGCCGTTTCGATGATGCCCAGGCCGTCACGCAGCCACTGCACCCCGGCTCCGGTTACGAAGATGGCCGCTTCGAGCGCGTAGTCCACGCGGCCGTCCACCCCCCAGGCAACGGTGGTCAGCAGACCCTCCTCGGTCGGCGGCCGCTCGCCTCCCGCGTTCTGGAGCACGAAGCTGCCGGTGCCGTAGGTGTTCTTGCCCTGCCCCTTCGCGTGGCAGGCCTGCCCGTAGAGCGCCGCCTGCTGGTCGCCCGCGATCCCCGCCACCGGCACCCGGCCGCCGAACTCCTCGGTCTCGCCGAACCCCGCATCGCTGGCCCTGGGCTCCGGGAGCGAGCCCGGATCGACGCCGAGGGGGTCGCACAGCTCGCCGTCCCAGGCCAGCGTGTCGATGTCGAAGAGGAGCGTGCGCGAGGCGTTCGAGTAGTCGGTGGCGTGCTCGCCCGTGAGCTTGAAGATCAGCCACGAGTCGATCGTCCCGAATACGGCGCCGGACCCCAGATCGCCCTCACGGATCAGCCACTCGATCTTCGTGCCCGAAAAGTAGGGGTCGAGCACGAGCCCGGTGCGCCGCCGCACCACCTCCTCGTGGCCCGCATCGCGCAGCTCGTCGCAGCGGGCCGCCGTGCGCCGGTCCTGCCAGACCAGCGCCCGGTGCAGCGGCTCGCCCGTCTTCGGGTCCCACGCAACCACCGTCTCACGCTGGTTGGTGATGCCGATCCCCTTCAGGTCGCGGCCGCTGATCCCGGCCGCATCGAGCGCCTCGCGGCCCACCCGCCGCGTGACCTCCCAGATCTCGGTGGCGTCGTGCTCGACCCAGCCCGGCCGCGGGAAGTGCTGGCCGAACTCGCTGTAGCCGCGCCCGGCCGAGCGGCCCTCCTCGTCGAACACGATCGCGGTGGAGCCAGTGGTGCCCTGGTCGAGCGCGAGTATCACGGTGAGCGAACCTATCGGCCCGCGCGGGTATCGTGCCCCGGCGGCGTACCCCTCGGACCAGGAGGCAGCTTTGCCCGACGTTGATGCGCACATCACCGGCACCGTCTGGAAGGTCGAGTGCGAGGTCGGCCAGACGATCGAGGAGGGCGACACCGTCGTGATCATCGAGTCGATGAAGATGGAGATGCCGGTGGAGGCGGAGGATGACGGCACCGTGACGGAGATCCGGTGCAAGGAGGGCCAGTCGGTCAACGAAGGCGAGACGCTGGTCGTGTTGGAGTGACCACCGAGCTGGCCTCGGGAAAGCTGATCCGCGACGAGCCGCGCGAAGGCGTCACCCGGCTGCGAATCTCCAACCCGGGCCGCCGCGGGGCGCTCGACCACGAGATCCTCGACACCCTTGCCGAGACGGTGGGCTCACTCGACGCGCGCTGCCTCCTCCTCACGGGCAGCGACGACATGTTCTCGGCCGGCTACGACCTTGGCAACCTCGACGGCCGGGAGTTCGAAGAGCGGGCGGAGCAGTTGGTGGCCCACCCCTTTCACGATGCCCTCGAGGCGCTGGAGGAGTACCCGTTCCCGGTCATCGGAGCGCTCAACGGCCATGCCATCGGCGGCGGGCTCGAGCTGGCCCTCACCTGCGACATCCGGATCGCCGCCCGCGGGATCAAGGTGGGCATGCCCCCGGCCAAGCTGGGGCTGATCTACTCGCACACCGGACTGCGCAAGTTCCTCGAGCTGTGCGGGCCGGCCCATACGGCGGAGCTGTTCTACGTCGGTCGCAACGTCGATGCCGGCAGGGGCTGGGAGATCGGCCTGGTCTCGCATGTCGTGGAGCCCGAGGAGCTCGAGGGGCGGGCGCTCGACATGGCTGGCGAGATCGCTGCCAACGCGCCGCTGTCGCTGGCGGGCAACAAGCGGATCCTCCGCACGCTGCGCACCTACGAGGCCGCCCTGCCCGAGGACGTCGAGCAGGAGCTGGTCGAGCTGCGCGAGTCGTGCTTCGAGACCGAGGACTTCCGGGAGGGGGTGCGTGCGTTCGCGGAGAAGCGGGCGCCGGAGTGGAAGGGCAAGTGACGGCGGTTTCGAGGCGATGGACTCGGTCCGACTCCCGCTGACGGTCGTCGCCGCCGCGCTGTTCGTGGGCTGCGGCGGGGATCCCGAAACGCGCCCGGCGGGCGAGCCCTCGAAGCCGGCGGCGACGGAGCGAGGCGTGCCGGAGCCCTACGAGCTGACATGCCGGGATCTACGCGCGCCGGCCGCGCGTCGCGAGGCGATCGAGTTCGTGGCCGATGTGCTGTCGGTGCCGCCAGGGCAGCCACGCCGGAGAACCATCGGGATCGTCAGGCGCTCGTTAAAGGAGACCTGCGCGCTGCCGACGCTGCCGAACGTGGACGACCCGGCGGACTATTACCCCGTGAGGCCCGTGCGCCAGGCCGTGCAGAACCACTTCGACCAGGACGCGATCTACGAGCCCTGATGGTCGGCGGGCGAGCATGCTCGCTACCTGCGTGGGACGGCGGCGTGGCTAGCCGCTGCCGACGCCGCCGCGCCCCACCTCTCAGGACTGTCGCAGCCCTCCTGCGCTCCTTCCAACGCCAGCCCCGCCGAATCTCCGAGGCCGGGAGTTCGCCTACCGTTCCACCCTAGGGTCGTCCTGCCACCCCTAGGTGGATCGAATCGTCACTTTCGGCCGCGGACGCCACGGTGGCGGGCGGAGGGTGACGCCCGAGAGTCCTTCAGCTGCGGTCCGAGCGCCTCACCGAGTCCGCGCGGCGGTCCACCCATTCGCCGACCGTGCCGGCGACGTAGCCCACGGAGTGCGCCGCCTTCCCGACCAGTGAGCCGTCCAGGGGCTCGACCGCACCGTCGGGATCGGCGCCCTGGTCCACGGCCGCCTTGCGGGCCGCCCCCGCGTGCCGGCGCAGCTTGCGCTCCCAGCGTCCGCAGAACTCGGCCAGCTCGGTATCGGATCGCGACTCGGCCACGCTCGCAAGGTACGCGAGCAGCATCGTCACGTGCTCCACGTCCTTGACCGCGAAGCGCAGCGCCTGGTTGCGTTCCATGAAGCGGTCGCGGACCCCCGTTCGCCCGCGCGCGAGGTTTATGCCCACGGACTGCGCGGCGGGCTTGCCGTGGAGGCCATACCGGGCGGTCACGGGCTCCAGCTCGCCGATCAGGTCGCGTGCCGCCGCGGCGCCCTTCTCGAGCGGCGCGGCGGCCCCGGATCCCTGGCCCAGCTGTCCGGCCAGAGCGGTCCAGTGCTCCGCCATCTGGCGGGCGAACGCGTACAGCTCGCGGTAGCCACGGTTCTCGGCCGGGTGCAGATTGCGCGCCACGGGTCAATCCTGCCAGAGCCGGCGAGCCCAGGCGGCGTCTCTCCGTCCGACCCCGGACCTAGCGTGCGCGCAACTGAACTTCGAGGGAGGTCGTTCCGCTTGCCGCCGCTGATCACCTACGAGGAAGCGCTCGCGCTGGGCGAGATCACAGACCACAGCGAGATCGAGGCGCTGATCGAGCGCGCCTGGGCCGCCAGGATCGAGAACTTCGGTGACTCCACCGACATGTGCTCGCTGGTCAACGCCAAGTCCGGCGGCTGCGCCGAGGACTGCGGCTTCTGCGCGCAGTCGCGCTTCGCCGAAGCGGACACGCCTATGCACGCGATGATGACGCCCGAGCAGATCCTCGAGCATGCACGAGCGGCCGAGGCAGCGGGCGCTCACCGCTTCTGCATGGTCACCCAGGGCCAGGGGCTCTCCAAGCGCGACTTCGAGAACGTGCTCCAGGGCGCGCGGCTGGTGGCCGAGCAGACCAACCTCAAGCGCTGCGCCTCGGTCGGGCACATGTCGGTCAAGCGCGCCAAGGCGCTCAAGGAGGCCGGCATCCAGCGCGTCCACCACAACGTGGAGACGGCGGAGAGCTACTACGACGAGGTGTCGTCAACGGTCAAGTACGAGGGCCGGCTGCGCACTATCGACGCCGTCGAGGAGGCCGGTCTCGAGACCTGCGTGGGGGGCATCCTCAACCTGGGGGAGTCGCGCGAGCAGCGGGTCGAGATGGCCTTCCAGCTCGCGCGCATCAACCCGACCAGCGTGCCGATCAACATGCTCAACCCGCGGCCGGGCACCAAGTTCGGCGACCGTGACTACATGGACCCTTGGGAGGCGGTCAAGTGGATCGCGATCTTCCGGCTGATCATGCCGCAGGCGCTGTTCCGCCTCTGTGGCGGGCGGGTCGAGAACCTCGGCGAGCTTCACTCGCTGGCCGTCAAGGCCGGCATCAACGGCGTGATGATGGGCAACTTCCTCACCACCCTGGGCTCCGAGCCCGAGGACGACCGCGCGATGTTCGAGGAGCTGGGCCTGAACGTGGCCCGCCAGCCCGACAACGGCGCCAACCCGCGTCCAGACAACCGCTCGGGATGGCTGGACGGGGAGTCGCCGAGGACGCCTGTCGACGATCTGATCGACACCCGGGACGAGGCCAACTTCTGGAACCCCGAGGAGCAGCTGAGGCGGGTCAAGAAGAGCGCCGTGCCACCCCGGCCCGACGGCGCACCAAATGTAGGGGGTGCGACGGATTCGGCATCCCTGCCAAATCCTTCAAGGCTCAACATCGTGCAGGTAGAGGGGGAGGCGGCATGACCGACATAGAGGAAGCCCTCGACGACATCCGCGATCGCGGGCTCTATCGCCGCATGCGGATGATCTCCGGTCCCCAGGGGCCGCGCGTCCTGCTTGACGGGCGTCCCGTGCTGCTGCTCTGCTCGAACAACTACCTCGGGCTGGCGGATCATCCACGCGTGCGCGAGGCGGCTGCCGAAGCCGCCATGCGCTACGGCGCCGGCGCCGGCGCCTCGCGACTCGTGTCCGGCACGATGCGCATCCATCGCCGGCTCGAGGAGCGGCTGGCCGAGTTCAAGGGCTACGAGGCATCGCTGCTCTTCGGCTCTGGCTACCTGGCCAACGCCGGCGTGATCGGAGCGCTGGCGCGCTCGGGCGAGGTCGTGTTCTCCGACTCGCTCAACCACGCGAGCATCATCGACGGCTGCCGCCTGGCGGGGGCCGAGACCTTCGTGTACGAGCACAACGACCTCGACCACCTGGCGTGGGGCCTCGAGCAGGCCGAAGGCCGCGGCAGCCTGATCGTCACGGACGGCGTCTTCTCCATGGACGGTGACGTGGCCCCGCTCACCGAGATCGTCGACCTCGCCCGCCGGCACGACGTGCGCGTGATGGTCGACGACGCCCACGGCACCGGCGCCACCGGCCCCGGCGGTCGCGGCGCGGTTGCGGAGGCTGGGCTCGAGGACGAGGTCGACGTGCTGGTGGGCACGCTCGGCAAGGCGCTCGGCTCGTACGGCGCATACGTCTGCTGCGAGCGCCAAACCGCCAAGTACCTCGTCAACACTGCGCGCACCCTGATCTTCTCGACCGCGCCCTCGCCGCCCTCGGTGGCCGCGGCCATGGCAGCCC
Source organism: uncultured Thermoleophilaceae bacterium (assembly GCA_963825475.1). Lineage (GTDB taxonomy): Bacteria > Actinomycetota > Thermoleophilia > Solirubrobacterales > Thermoleophilaceae > JAAYBF01. Next base: position 436,736 of record CAWGTC010000002.1, read on the forward strand.
TGGAGCTGCTGCGCGAGGAGCCGCGCCGGGTGGAGAAGCTGCAGCGCAACGCCTCCATCCTCCGGGCCGCGCTGGCCGAGCAGGGCCTGCCCGCCTCACCGGGCGACACGCAGATCCTCCCGGTGGTGGTGGGCGATGCGAAGGCCGCGGTCAAGGCCAGTGAGCGAGCGCTCGAGAACGGGGTGTTCGCTCAGGCCATCCGGCCGCCCACGGTGCCGGCGGGCACGTCTCGCCTGCGGCTCACGGTGATGGCCACGCACACCAAGTCGGAGCTGCGCGACGCCGCCAAGACTCTCGCCGCCGCCGTGCCGGCTTCGGTGCGCAAGGCCGCGGCCCGGCGGGTGCTCGAAGGACAGGACGTTGCCGCCACGGGCCGCGTCTTCGACGGCTTGGCCGCCTGACCATGCGCCGGCAGGCTCTGTGCGTGGCGTCTTCGTAACCGGAACAGACACAGGCGCCGGGAAATCCGTGGTGGCCGCCGCGATCTGTGCGGCGCTGGCGGCCCGGGGGGAACGGGTGGCCGCGTTCAAGCCGGTCGTGACCGGCACGGATGAGCCTCCCGGAGAGTGGCCTCCGGACCACGAGCTGCTCGCCGCCGCCACCGGCCAGCGCCCCGATGAGGTGGCCCCGCTGCGATTCGGCCCCGCGGTCTCGCCGCACCTCGCCGCCGAGCTGGCGGGGACCCCCATCGATCCCGCTCGGCTCGTGGCCGCCGCCCGCCGCGCGCGAGAATGGGCCGACGTGCTCGTGTGCGAGGGCGTGGGCGGCCTCCTCGTGCCGTTCTCTCTCGGGTACTCGGTGCGCGATCTGGCCGCCGACCTCGGCTTCCCGCTGGTGGTGGCTGCCCGCCCCGGCCTCGGCACGATCAACCACGCACTGCTCACGATCGAGGCGGCGCGGGCCGCCGGGCTCGACGTACGGGGCGTGGTCATGACGCCGTGGCCGCAAGACCCCGACGCGATGCTGATCTCCAACCGCGAGACGGTGCAGCGTCTCTCCGGGGTGCCCGTGAGCGGACTCGAACCGGCTTCGCCCGGCTCGCTAGCCCAGGCCGGGGCGACCCTTCCCGTGAGGGACTGGCTCTGACTACGATGCGCTCACGATGGTCTCCCCGCCCACGCCTGAGCACGCGCAGGCGCCTCCCCAGCCCGAGGAGGACAAGCCGGAGCTGCTGATCAAGCTCCAGGAGCGCAAGGAGCGCCACGCCGAGCGGGGCCTTCCCGCGCGGATCGGCGTGGTGGTGATCGGCGTCTTCCTCGTCCTCGCCGGCATCGTGCTCTCCGGGCCCGGTGTGCCCGGCCCCGGCTTCCTGGTCATCCTGATCGGGCTGAGCTTCCTGGCGCTGGAGTTCGACCGCGCGGAGCGGCTGCTCGAGAGGGCGATCATCGCCGCCGACCGCGCCAAGGACCGGGCCGAGAACGCCAGCCGGGGCCAGAAGATCGCAACCACGGCTGGTGGGCCTCGTGGCGCTGGGAGCCTTCGTGGCGGCGTCGCTCCTGTGGGACATCCCGCTGGTGCCGGTGATATGAGAGCGCTCCCCGCCTCGGTGGTTGTCGCACTGGCGGCGAGCGCCTTGCTGCCCGCCTCGGCCGCCGCCTGCTCCTGCGCCTTCGTTGAGCCGAGCGAGCGGCTGGCCGACGGTGAGCCGGCGTTCACGGGCCGCGTGATCTCCCGGCACAAGCAAGAGGGCACTCCGGACTATCCAGGCAATGCCACGTTCACCTACGTCTTCCGGGTCGGTCACTCCTACAACCGCAAGCACCGCAGGCGCCTGCGGCTCTCGGCCGGCTCTCAGAGCGCGGCGTGCGGCGTCCTGTTCCGCAAGGGGCAGCGCGTGGGGGCATTCCTGCACCGAAGCGGCGGCAAGCTGACCACGAACCTCTGCAGCATCGTCGACCCCGACGAGCTGATCGCAGCGGGGCGCCGATCGTTACGGTCCGGCCCAGAGCGGGTAAAGCAGGGGGATGCGCATCAGGCAGGGGATGGGCGCGCTGGTGGCTGCCGTATGGATGGCGGTACCCGGCGCAGCTCTCGCTACTGAACCGATCTTCGAGAAGTACAAGGTGCCCACGGTGGACGGCGCCGAGATCAATGTCGAGGTGATGCGCCCGGCTGACAACCCCGACGCGCCGGTGGTACTCACCTACTCGCCGTACAACACGCTGTCGGAGACCAACTCGCCCAACCTGGCCAACGACGACCTGGGCCAGCACTACCTCGCGAAGGGCTACGCGCGAGCGGTGGCCGACGTGCTCGGCACGCGCAACTCCTCGGGCTGCTGGGATTACGGCGGACTGAAGGAGCAGCAGTCGGGCGTCGACCTGGTCAATTCCCTCGCCGCGCAGAGCTGGTCCAACGGCCGCGTGGCCATGATCGGCGGCTCTTATGACGGCACCACCGCCACCATGACGGCGGTGCGCGGCAGTGCCGCACCCGGGCTCAAGGCGATCGTCCCGATCGTGGGGATCAGTCGCTGGTACGGCTATGCCTACGGCGACGGAGTGCGCTACTTCCTCAACTCCGAGGTGTTCACCGACGAGGGCTTCGACACGCCGCTCGCCTTCGACTTCGGCCTCACCCGCACCCCGCCGACCGACCCGAGCGACCCGCTCTTCGCCGACAAGCTGGCCAGCCGCGCCAACCCCTGCGACGCGGCCGAGCACACCGTGAAGGGCTATGACGATACGCCCGACTACGACCAGTTCTGGCGCGAGCGCGACTACCGCAAGGACGCCGCTCGGATCCGCGCGGCCGTGCTGGTGGCCAGCGGCTGGCAGGACTACAACGTGAAGCAGGAGGAGGGCGTCGACCTCTACCGCGCCCTACCTGCCCGGATCCTGAAGAAGCTGTACATGTTCCAGGGCTCCCACGGCAGCCCCAGCGACGACAACTGGCAGCCGCTGCTCGACCGCTTCTTCGCGCGCACCCTCGAGGGCGTCTCCAACGGCATCGAAGGCGAGGCGCCGGTCCTGACCGAGGGCCGCAGCGCGGACGAGCCGAGCACCGGCTTCCGCTCCGAGACGAGCTGGCCGCCCGCGGGCGTGCGCGCGGTGCGCTACGGCCTCGGCCAGGGCGAGGCCACCTTCCGCGACCTGGCCACGAACACCGAGGAGCGCTCGACCCTCATGCCGTCCGCCCAGACGGACTGGTTCTCCTTCCAGGGACCACCGCTGGCTCGTGACCGCCGTATGGCCGGCTCCGCCCAGCTCGACCTCACGCTCGAGCTCGATCGCGATCACGGCCAGCTCACTCCCGTGCTGGTGGACATTGCGCCGGACGGGACCACGAAGACGGTGTCGCGCGGCTTCCTCAACCTTCTCTACCGCAACGGCTTGAGCCGCTCGCAGGCAGTCCCGGTCGGAGAGCCGTTCAAGGCGCGCGTGACCTTCAAGCCGCAGGACCAGATCTTCCGCGCCGGCCATAAGATCGGTGTCCTGGTGCAGGGCTCCAATACCGTCTGGGCGGTCCCGGACGACCCCGGCGCCGGCTACACACTCGACCTCGACCGGTCGAGCCTGCGCCTGCCGTTGATGGACTAGGTCCGGTGCTCGCCTGGACAGCGTCCCGGCTGCGCTCCTCCCTCAGGCCTGCGCGTGCTTGCGCTCGCGCTCGGCCTCGCGCAGCTCGATCCGGCGGATCTTGCCCGTCAGCGTCTTGGGCAGGTCGTCGACGAACTCGATCTCGCGCGGATAGGCGTAGGCCGACAGGTGGCCGCGTACGAAGCTCTTGATGTCGGCCGCAGTCTCCTCACTCCGGTCGTGACCGTCCGAGAGCACCACGAACGCCTTCACGATGTCGCCGCGCAAGGTATCGGGTGAGGCCACCGCGGCCGCCTCCTGCACCGCGGGGTGCTCCACGCACGCGGACTCCACCTCGAACGGCCCGATGCGGTAGCCCGCGGAGATGATCACGTCGTCGGCCCGCCCGGCGTACCAGAAGTAGCCGTCCTCATCGACCTCGGCGGCGTCCTTGGTGTGAAACCAGTCGCCACCGAACACCTCCTCGGTGTCCTCCGGCTGGTTCCAGTAGCCGATCGGGTAGTGGGGGTTGGAGCGGGCGCGGAGGCAGATCTCGCCGCGCTCGCGGGGCGGCAGGGGCTGCTCGTCCTCATCGAGGATCGCCACCTCCCACCCCGGCACGGGCCGGCCCATCGACCCCGCGCGCACCTCCACGCCCGGGAAGTTGCCGCACAGGGGATAGCTCTCGGTCAGGCCGTAGTAGTCGAGCACCGTGTGCCCGTACTGCTCCCGGAACCAGCGGATCACCTCGGGATTGAGCGGCTCGCCGGCCGAGCACGGGTTGCGCAGGTGCGGGAGCGGGAAGCGCTCCGCGGCGTCCTTGATGCCCGTCATCGAACGCAGGGCCGTGGGGGTGGTGAACAGCCCCTGCACTCCGCGGCGCGACAGGAACTCGAGCTGCTTCTCCGGGTCGAAGCCGCCCTCCCGTGCGTAGACCAGCGCCGTCGCTCCATAGCGCCAGGGGCCCAGCAGCGGCGCGATGCCGGCGGCCCAGGCCCACTCGCCCATCCCGTGGAACAGCTCGCCGTCCTGCACGTCGTGGCAGTACTCGAACTCCTCGTGGGCGAGCAGGTAGCGGTGGGCGTGAAGGATGCCCTTGGCCAGACCGGTGGTGCCCGACGAGTAGTAGAGCTGGGCCGGATCGTCGGCGCCGGTGTCGGCCACTTCGTAGGAGTCCGAGGCCTCGTCCATCGCCGTGAGAAGGTCCACGTCGCCCTCTTGGAGCTCGCCGTCCTCACCGTCGAGCACGAACACCGTCTCCACCATGCCCTCGGGGATCCGGTGGCGGTTGGCCGTGTCGGTGACGAGCGCCTTCGCCCCTGAGTCGCGCAGCCGGTGCTGGATCCCGTCGTCGCCGTAGAGCACGGACATCGAGAGCAGGATCGCCCCGCGCTTGTAGGTACCGAGGAACACGGCGGCGGTCTCCGGCAGCGACGGGAGCAGCGTGGCCACACGGTCGCCGCGCTCGATCCCGTGGGCCTCGACGGCGCCGGCAAAGCGGTTCGACAGGTCCTGCAGCTCGCCGAAGCTCACCTCGCGGTCGTTGCCGCGCCAGTCCTCCCACACCATCGCGAGCTTGTCGCGCGGGTGCTTGTCGCACACGTCGACGGCGATGTTGTAGCGCTCGGGCACCTCCCATCGGTGCGCCTCGCACATCTCCTCGTAGCTACCCAGGCTGTACTTGCGATGGCTCATCTCTCTGCTTCCTCTTCACCGGGATACCCCCGGCTGCGCCGCGCTACTCGCAGGGCTGCCAGATTGCGCCCGTGCGCGCCTTCTGCCCACTCGTCCTTGCCCTGGCACTCGGGGCGCTCGGCGGATGCGACTCCGGCGCCGACTCCGAGCCCCCGCCGCCGGCCGGCCCACACGTCGCCGTGACCGTGGAGGTCGATCAACGGCTGGTCACCCGAGGCTCCATGAACGGGTTCATCCACTCGCTGAGCGCCACGGAGCCCAGCGACGAGCTGGTGCGCCCGCTGGCCCCGCGCCTGTGGCGCAGCGACCTGGCCCGCGCCCCCCTCGACCGAGTGCTGGCGCTCGACGCCCGCTACCAGCTCGTGCTGAGCGACCTGTGGGGCTACCCGCCGGGCAACTGGAACGGCCGCGGTCCGCCGTGGGCCGACCTGGCGGCTTGGGAGCGGTTCGTGCGCAGGGTGGCCCGCGAGCACGGGGGAAAGGCGATCGGCTGGGACATCTGGAACGAGCCGAACGGGGCGACCTTCTGGAGCGGCGGCCGTGAGCGCTTCTTCCGCACGTACGCGGTGGCCAACCGCGCCCTGCGTGAGGAGCTGGGCGAGGACGTTGAGATCGTGGGCCCCAGCGTGTCGCGGTACTCGCCGGAATGGATCGACGCCTTTCTCAACCACTGCACGGCGGCGCGCTGTCGCATCGCGGCGCTCTCCTGGCACGAGAACCTGCGTCCCGAGGATCCGCTCGAGGGCATCGCCGCCCACCTCTCCGACGCGCGGTCGCGGGTGCTCGCCGATCGCCACCGCGGCGCCCTCGGAATCAGGGAGATACACGTGAACGAGTACACGGGCGCGGTCGACCGCTACCTGCCCGGCGAGGCTGTGGCCTACCTCGCGCAGCTCGAGACCGGCGGGGCGGATCTGGCGGCGCTGTCGTGCTGGACCGCGGAGGACTGTGAGCCGTCCGGGCTCGGCGGCCTGCTCTCCCCCGTCGAAGGCGGGCCGAGAGCGGTGTGGTGGGCGCACCGCTGGTACGCGCAGGGGGCCGGGGCGCGGGTGAGCGCCGAGTCGAGCGACCCGGCCGTTGCGGTGCTCGCGAGCACTCCGGCCGAGGGACAGGTGCAGGTGCTGCTGGGCCACGTGGCTTCCCGGCCGGCCGCCGGGGCGCCGCAGCCGATCACCATCGAGGTGACGCTCTCGGACCTGCCGGTGTCGGGAATCGTCCGGGCCACGATCGACCGTCTGCCGGCCTCAGGCGCGGCCGCGGTGAACCCCGATCGCGTCGACGAGCGCGAGGCGACCATCGGCGAGGGCGGACTGCGGCTCGAAGTGCCGGCGCTCGGCGTCCACGAGGCCGCGCTGGTCACGCTCAGCAGATAGGCGGAGCTCTTCGCCGGTTGCGCAGCGCCACGCCGAGTGGGAGGGTCGGCCGACCCGCGTCCAACAGGAGGTCGTAATGCCCAAGTTCCTCATCGAAGCTTCGTACACCCAGGATGGCGTCAAGGGCATCCAGTCCCAGGGTGGCACCAGCAGGCGCGACGCTGTGGCGCAGCTCGCCGAGAGCGTCGGGGGGAAGCTCGAGAGCTTCCACTTCGCGTTTGGGGATCACGATGCCCACGTGATCTGCGATCTCCCTGACAACGAGACCGCGGCCGCGGTCGCGCTGACCGTCAACGCGACGGGCGGGGCGACCGTGAGGACCCTGGTGCTGCTGACTCCTGAGGAGGTCGACGCGGCCGCGAAGCGCTCCGTCGACTACCGGCCGCCCGGATCCTGAAGAATCACCAGGCCGAGGGCCGGTAGTCCTTGAGGAAGCAGCCGTAGAGGTCCTCGCCGGCCTCACCGCGCAGGATCGGGTCGTAGACCCGCGCCGCACCGTCCACCAGGTCGAGCGGCGCGTGGAAGCCCTCGTCGGCGAGCCGCATCTTGGTCGGGTGCGGGCGCTCGTCGGTGATCCAGCCCGTATCCACGCTGGTCATCAGGATGCCGTCGCTCAGCATCTCCTGGGCGCTGGTGCGGGTGAGCATGTTCAGCGCCGCCTTGGCCATGTTCGTGTGCGGATGGCCGGGGCCCTTGTAGCCGCGGCTGAACTGCCCCTCCATCGCGGAGACGTTGACCACGTACTTGCGCCGCGCCGGCGCCGCCGCCATCGCGGGGCGCAGCCGGCCGACCAGGATGAACGGCGCGGTCATGTTGCACAGCTGCACTTCGAGCAGCTCGATCGGATCGACCTCGTCCACGAGCTGGCTCCAGCTGTTGACCGGGTGGCGGTCGGGCACGAGGCCGCCGGCGTCAATGGCGGTCTCGGCGGCGATCCGCTCCGGGGAGGCAGAGCCGGCAGTGAGGGCCAGCGCAGTGAGTGCATGCGGCGTGGGCGCCCAGTGGCCTCCCTCCCCCGATCCCGTGAGCAGCGCCGGGTGGGGATCCGCAAAGGGGGGCGGTGCCCCCCTTTGACCGTCTGTCCGGCCGAACACCGCCACGTCGGGCCTCGGGCCGGGAGGCAGGGGCGCGGCCTCGGCATCGGCCAGCAGGGCGTAGGACCCCGCCGACCGGCGCACGGTCTGCGCGGCGTTGTTGATCAGGATGTCGAGCGGGCCGCGCTCGGCCACCGAGTCACACAGCGCCACCACCTGCGTCGGATCGCGCAGGTCGATGCCCACGATGTGCAGCCGGTCAAGCCAGCCGGCGCTGTCCTCCATCGCGCTGAAGCGGCGGATCGCGTCGTGCGGGAAGCGGGTGGTGATCGTGGTGTCGGCGCCGTCGCGCAGCAGGCGCAGCGCTATGTGCATGCCGATCTTGGCCCGGCCTCCGGTGAGCAGCGCCCGGCGCCCCTCCAGGTCGGTGCGGGCCTCGCGACGTGAGCGGTTGTGCTCCGCGCAGGCCGGACAGAGCTGGTGGTAGAAGGCGTCGACCTCGCGGTAGCGGGTCTTGCACACGTAACAGGCGCGGGGCTGGATCAGGCGGCCTGCGGTGTCTCCATTGGTAGCGGGTCCCAGCGGCAGGCCCCGCGTCTCGTCGTCGATACGGTCCGGCGCGCCCGTGGCGGTGGCCGCCGTGACGGCATCGTCGGCCGCCAGCACGGCCGCCCGGCGCTCGGCTCGCCGGCGCAGCTTCACGGCCTTGTAGAGCCCGGCGGTCGCACGCTGCACAGCGAGGGCGTCGGGATGGTCGAGCGGCAGATCGTCAACCTCCGCGAGCACCCGCAGCGCGGCCGCGAGGCGGTCGGAGTCTATGCCCGGTGGACCGATCTCACCCATCTGACCACCATAGCCACGCTCGACTGGCGCTCAGGCCCCGCCGAGCACCTCGAGCATTGCGGCGGCCGGCGGCGAGCGGCGGCCGGTCACGCTGACCGCGTTCACCGGCCGCGCGAGGCGAGGTCCCGTGATCGGGCGTACCGCGATGCTCTGCCGCCGCGTGGGCATTGTCAGGTCGTGCATGAGGGCGATCCCCAGGCCGGCTGCCACGAAGGTCTGGACGGCTTGCAGGTCGTCGGTCTCGAAGCCGATGCGGGGCGAAAACCCGGCGTCGGCACACAACCGTTCCAGTCCTTCCCGGTAGCCGCGGGCCGGCCCTCCGGCATGGGGCACGATCCACGCCTCGCCCGCGAGGTCCGCTACCGAGACGGCCTTCCGCTTGGCGAGGCGGTGACGGGCAGGCAGTACGGCGCGGTGCTCGTCATCGAGCAGGTGCGCAACGTCGAGCCCGTCGTCGTCGCCGGCATCCCCGAAGCGGTAGACGATCGCGAGATCCACCTCTCCGGTGCGCAGCAACGGCAGGCCGGCGTCCGGCTCGGCCTCTACGAGCTCGAGGTGAACGTCGGGGTGGCGGTCGCGGAACTGCGCGATCGCCGGCGGCAGGAAGGTCGCATAGGCACTGCCGAACGCAACCAGGCGAAGACGGCCGGCGCGCAGGCCCCGGATCGCGTCGAGCTGTGCACCGGCGGTGGCGAGGTGCTCGAGCACCTGCTCGACATGGCCGGCGAGCAGGCGGCCGGCGTCGGTCAACGCGACCGGTCGCACGGCTCGATTGAGCAACGTGAGCCCGACCTCGTGCTCGAGCGCCGCGATCTGCTGCGAGACCGCCGACTGGGTGTACCCAAGCTCTTCGGCCGCGCGCGAGAAAGAGCCGTGCTCGGCGATCGTGCGCAGAGCACGCAGACGCCCGACATCGCTCAACATCAGCAAAGCTTATCGAATGATCAGTACATGAAGTTGCACTGATTCAGGCGTTCGTGGATTCTGGAGGCCGTCACCAACCGACCAGAAGGAGACGACGTAATGGCCACCACCGAGACCAGCACCCCCCAGGCCTACGGCTACGAGGCCGGTGAAGGCCCGGGCCTGTGGATCGTCGGCGACACGGTCACCATGAAGGCGACCGCCGCCCAGACCGGCGGGAGCATGGCGGCCCTTGAGATCCTCGCCGTCCCCGGCGGCGGGCCGCCGCCACACGTGCACGCCAACGAGGACGAGGCCTGGTACGTGCTCGACGGAGAGTTCGAGGTCCTCCAGGGCGACAAGACTCTGCGCCTGGCCGCGGGCGGATTCGCCTTCGTCCCGCGCGGCACCCTGCACCGGTTCGAGAACGTCAGCGACACGCCCAGCCGCGTCCTGATCATCTTCTCCCCCGGCGGGTTCGACGGCTTCTTCTTCGAGGCCGGCCTCCCGGTCGCAGAAGGCGGGGTGGCGCCGCCGCTGGGGCCCGAGGAGATCGAGCGCAGCCGAGAGGCGGCCATCCGCTACGGCATGGATGTCCGCTGGCCACAGACCACGGGGTCCTAGCCAGACCCGCGGGAGGAGATCGAGATGCCGCTCCAGTACCTGACCCTGAAGCTCGACGGGATCACCGCAGGCGACTATCTGGCCTGGGTGCGCGATCCGGAGCCGCCCGCCCTGGGCCAGAGCCTCGACTCGATCAGCGTCCGAGCCGAACCGCTCGGCGACAGCGTCGAGGCCGTGCTGTCCTGGAGCCGCCCGCCGCCGGGCGTGCTCATGGCGGCCCCGGCCGCCGGTCTCCCCGTCACGCCGGAGGTCAGCACGGTGGAGTCGCACAGCCTGGCGGCGGCCGCCGCGGCCTGACCGCTACTTCGAGTCGTCGGCCGCGTAGTCCACGATCGACTTGTCGATCAGCCACTCGACCGGAGCCTTGTCGTCGGTGTACACGGTGCCGCCCTCCAGCTTTGCGCCGATTCGCGAGGCGGAGGCCAGCGCGGTGGAGCGCAGGCCGATGGGCAGGGCATCCACCTGGCGGCGCAGGTGTCCGGCGGAGAGCGGCTGCTCGCTGGCCACGATCAGCGTGTTGGTGTCCTCGATCGGATCTCGCACGACGTGCGGGAAGGCGGCGCCGATGGACGCTGTGAGCACCTTCTCGAGGTCGTCCTGGCTCTCCGGGTGGCCGGCGTTCACGATCAGCACGCCGCCCGGCGTGAGCCGATCGCGAACCAGCTCGAAGAACTCCTCCGTGGCCAGATAGAAGGGGATGTACGGCTGGCGGTACGCATCGACGGAGATCACGTCGTAGCGGGCGTCGGTGCGGCGCAGGAAGGGCCGCGCGTCCTCGTGATAAAGATGCAGCTGCGGGTTGTTCATGTCGAAGAAGCGCTCGCCGATCTCCGACAGCTCGGAGTCGATCTCAACGCCGTCGACCCGCGTGGAGGGAAAGAACTCCTCGTACGCCCGCGATGTCGTGCCCGCCGCGTTGCCCAGGATCGCAACGCGCTCCGGCGGCTCGTTCAGAGCCGTGAATCCCAGCACCAGGTGCCCGTCCCACACGTCTCCGGTGAGCACCGTGTCTGGGTCGTAGATGGAGTGCTGGGCTTGGCCCTCGTTCAGCTCGAGCGCGCGGGAGCCGTCGTCGCGCTCCACCACGCGCGCGTACTGGTACTCCGTGTCGGTCTCGTAGATCACCCGGCCGTCGTCGGTCTCGGCCTTCAGGGCGCCGACCGGCAGAGCCATCAGCACGATGATCCCCGCCGGAGCGAGCGCGTAGCGGCGCACGGGGCGCAGGCCCAACACCGCCACCAGCGCGATCGCCAGCGCGAAGATCAGGAACGTGCGGCGCGTACCCACCAGCGGGATGAAGAGCAGCGCGGAGAGCAGCGTGCCGGCAAGGCTCCCCGCGGTGGACAGGGCGTACAGGCGCCCGGCCACCTCGCCGGCCTCCTCGACGCTGGACACGGCCAGCCTGATGGCCCAGGGCGACACCATGCCCAGCAGCAGCACCGGCACGGCCACCAGCGCCAGCACTCCGATGAGAGAGCCGAGGAACGCGCCCGCGGAGATCGAGTCGAGCGCGTCCACGGCCACGCCCAGGAGCGGGTCGGCCAGGAACGGCACCAGCGCCAGCATGACCGCCGCCGTGAGCGCGACCAGGCAGAGTCCGCGCATGTGCGGGTGGCGGGTGGCGAGGCGGCCCCCCAGCCAGTAGCCGATCGACAGCGCTACGAGCACGATGCCGATGGTGTTGGCCCACACGATGGTGGAGGCGCCGAAGTACGGCGACAGCAGGCGAACAGCCGCGATCTCGGCACCGAGAGAGCCGGTCCCGACCACGAACACGAGCAGCGGGAGGGGCGGCATTCCGACTGGGACGATAGCTAGGGTCGATCCCGGTGACGCGACCACCCGACGCCCACGCCCAGCTCGTCTCCGACGACCGCTCCTGCGTCTGGCACCCGTTCACCCAGCAGCAGGCCTGGGCCGGCGAGGAGCCCGTGATCATCGAGCGCGGCGAGGGCACCCACCTCTTCGACACCGCCGGCCAGAGGCTACATCGACGGCGTGTCGTCGCTGTGGTGCAACGTGCACGGACACCGCCACCCGCGTATCGACGCCGCGGTGCGCGACCAGCTCGACAAGGTGGCGCACTCCACCATGCTCGGGCTCACCCACCCGGCGGCGATCCAGCTCGCTCGCCGCCTCGTGGACCTCGCCCCCACCGGCCTCACTCGCTGCTTCTACTCCGACAGCGGCTCCACCGCCACGGAGATCGCCGTGAAGATGGCTTTCCAGTACTGGCATCAGCGTGGAGGTGAGGGCGCCCGGCGCACCCGGTTCATCGCGCTGCGCGACGCCTACCACGGGGACACGATCGGCTCGGTGTCGGTGGGCGGGATCGACCTCTTCCACTCCACCTACCGGCCACTTCTGTTCGAGACCCTGAAGGCCGAGCCCGGCGACTCCGGGGACATGGAGCGCCTCTTCGAAGCGCACCCCGGTGAGGTGGCGGCGGTGATCATGGAGCCGCTGGTGCAGGGCGCCGCCGGGATGCTGGTGCACCCGCCCGGCTACCTGCGCGCCGTGCGCGAGCTGTGCGACCGATACGGCGCTCTGCTGATCTGCGACGAGGTGGCCACCGGCTTCGGTCGCACCGGCACGATGTTCGCGTGCGAGCACGAACAGGTGGCGCCCGACCTGATGTGCGTGGCCAAGGGCATCACAGGCGGATACCTGCCGCTGGCCGCCACGCTCGCCACCGAGCAGATCTACCAGGGCTTCCTCGGCGAGCATGCCGAGTTCCGCACCTTCTTCCACGGCCACACCTACACGGGCAATCCGCTGGCCTGCGCCGCGGGCCTGGCCACGCTCGACGTGTTCGAGGAGGAGAGCACCCTGGAGCGCCTGCAGCCCAAGATCACGTTGCTGGGAGAGTTGCTCGAGGACGTTGCGGCAATGCCCGAGGTCGCCGAGGTTCGCCGGCGCGGCTTCATGACGGGAATCGAGCTGGCCGGGCATCCGGTCGAGCTGAGGATGGGCCACCGGGTGACCCTCGAGGCGCGCCGCCGGGGCGCGATCGTCCGCCCGCTGGGCGACACCGTGATCCTGATGCCTCCGCTGGCGATCTCCGAAGCCGATCTGCGGCGCCTGGTGGAGATCACCGCGGACGCGATTGCGGACGCGGGCGCGGCCGCCCGCCCCGCCCTCGCGGCGTGAGCGCGGCTATCTCGTGACTCAGGTATTCCGGCGGGCGTAGATCGTGTAGCTCCCAACGGCAGTCGCCAGTAGCCGGCCGTCGCCGGCGTTGACCTCGCTGCGCAGAACCGCGAGCCGCCGGTTGCGGCGGTCGAGCGTGGAGCGGCAGACGACGTCGCCCTCGGTCGCGGTCTGGACGTAGTTGATCGCGATGTTCACGGTCGCGATCCGCTCTTCCTCGGTTGTCTGATGCCAGAGGGCCGAGCCCATGCAGTAGTCGACCAGCGCGTAGGTGACGGCGCCGGAGAGCAGCCCGCCGGCGTTCAGGAGCTCGGGTCGGATGGTGAGGCGCGTCGTGCTTGGGTCGTCCCAGCGTATGCCGATCCAGCTTGTGAGTCCGTCGATGCCATCGGCCACGGGCGGAACCCTACGCGCCCGCCCGGCGGGCCGGGGATTGGTTCAGACTGCGGCACATGCGACAACGAGTCAGCGTGATCACCCTGGGCGTGCGCGACCTCGCCCGCGCCCGCCGGTTCTACGGGGCACTCGGCTGGAAGACCGGGGCAGAGCCCGGCGACGACGTCGCCTTCTTCCAGGCGGGGGAGATGGTGCTCGCGCTCTGGGACCGCGCCAGGCTGGCGGAGGACAGCTGCGTGGAGGACACCCCGGGCTGGGGCGGCGTGACGCTTGCGCTCAACTTCGGCTCGCGCGAGGAGGTCGACGCGGCCACCGAGGAGGCGCGCGCCGCCGGCGCCACCATCGGACGCGAGCCCGCCGAGACGTTCTGGGGCGGCTACAGCTCGGTGTTCATCGACCCGGAGGGGCACCCCTGGGAGGTCGCCCACAACCCGCACTGGACGATCACCCCCGATGGCGGCACCAGGCTCTAGCCCTCGTAGCGCTCGAAGTCCTTCTTCCTGGCGCCGCACACGGGGCAGAACCAGTCGGCCGGAATGTCCTCGAACGCCGTTCCGGGAGGAATGCCGCCGTCGGGATCGCCCATCTCTGCGTCGTAGATGAACCCGCAGGACGTGCAGACCCACTGCTGTGCGGTGGCGGCCTCGGTCATCGGCGCCGGAATCTAGCGCGAGAGCATCCAATACGCTGCGGCGGTGCGAGTTGACCGACCGCCGCCCGGTGAGGAGCTCAACCAAGGCGAGGTGACCAAGCCTCGCGCGTCGGCGTCGCTGATCCTCCTGCGCGACTCGCCCGCCGGTCCCGAGGTCCTGCTGGTGCAGCGCAATCCCGCGCAGAAGTTCATGGGTGGGGCCTGGGTCTTCCCCGGCGGCGCCACCCACACCGAGGACGCCGACGAGCGCGGCACGGCCCGTCGCGAGCTGGAGGAGGAGGCGGGCATCGGCCTGCCCGCCGGCGCCGAGCTGGTGCACTACTCGCGCTGGATCACCCCAGCCGAGGTGAGCAAGCGCTTCGACACCCATTTCTTCGTGGCGCAGGCGCCGGAGGGGGCCGTAGCGGCAATCGACGGCGCCGAGTGCGTGGGCGCACGCTGGATCCGCCCGCAGGAGGCCCTGGACGCCGGCACCCGCGACGAGCTGATGCTTGTCTTCCCCACGATCAAGCACCTCGAGCAGCTGGCGGCGCACGAATCGGTGGCCGACGCCCTGGACACCGCACGCTCACGCAAGGTGCTGCCGGTGCAGCCGCGGGTGCTGGTCGAGGGCGGAGTGGCGCAGGTGCTGCTGCCGGGTGAGCCCGGCTACGACGCCTGACGGCGGAATGAGCCTCTCCGTCCAGATCGGCCTGCTGCTCGCGCTGGCCACGGCGTTCGCCAGCATCGTCGGCTTCCTCTACAAGCATCGCGGAGCGGTCGAGTCGCCGGACGTGGACCTGCGCCGCCCGATCAGCAGCTCCCTCGCCCTGTTCCGGTCGCGCTGGTACCTGCTCGGGATGGCGGTGGCGATGGCCTCCTGGGGCTTTCACGTGGGCGCGCTGGCGCTCGCTCCGATCTCGCTGGTGCAGTCGGTGATAGCCGGCGGGCTCGTGCTCCTCACCGTGATCGCGGATCGCCTGTTCGGGTTCGAGGTCACGCGCCGCGAGTGGATCGGCGTGGCGCTCACGGCAGCGGGGCTCGCCTTCCTCGCCGCGACCCTCGAGGGCACGGCCGAGTCGGCCCACAGCAGCTGGGAGGCGGGCGCCCTCGCCACCTACGTGGGCATCTCCGCGGCGATCGGCCTGGGCGCGGCCGCCGCCGCTCGGGCGACCGCTTACGGCGGCACGCTCCTGGCAGTCTCGGCCGGGCTGATCTGGGGAGCGTCGGACGTGTCGATCAAGGCGCTGAGCGACTCACTGGGTGACGACAGCGTCGTCCAGATCCTGTCTCACCCACTGGCGCTGCTGATCCTGGTCGCCTCGCTCGTGGGCCTGGGCATCTCGGCCCGCAGCCTCCAGGTGGGCGACGCCGTCCCCGTGATCGCCGTGACCAGCGCAGCCGCCAACGTGTGCACCATCGCGGCGGGCCCGGTCGTCTTCGGTGAGCCCGTGCCCGACGACACCCTCGGCCTGACCGTCAGGATCGCGGCCTTCGCACTGGTGATCCTCGCGGCCGCCCTCACCCCGCCGCCGATCCGCTCTACGCGAGAGGCAGTCGCTCCATAGTCAGGCGAAGTCCCAGCTCGGTCTCCGCTGAGAACGAGTCGCCACCCGGGTCCCGGCGCACGTCGATCACCACCTCGCGGCCCGCGAACAGCTCGAGCAGGGAGGCGTCGAGATGCACCGGCACGCCCGCCGCCACGGCAACGCGCGTCTCGGCCGGCCCGGGTGCGTAGCGCGAGAACAGGAAGGGCGCCGTGGAGTCGCAGCAGCCGTTGCCGATCACCAGCGTGAGGTCGTCGCCCAAGCGCTCGCGCACGCCGTCCACCGCCCGCGCGGCGGCATCGGTGATGACCACGTCGAGTGCAGCCACGAAGCCATCGTAGACTGCGACACCCGCAACGGATGGGCGTCAAGCGGGTTCCAATGACCATGACACGGAGCCTGACCACGCTGGTCGCGGCGATCGCCGCGCTGGCGCTGTGCACCGGAGCCGCACTCGCCGGCACCCTCGTCGGCACCGACGGCGCCGAGACCCTGACGGGCACTCCCGAGCCCGATCAGCTCTACGGCGAGGGCGGCGACGACGTGCTCGATGGCCTCGCGGCCAACGACTATCTCGAGGCCGGGAGCGGCAACGACACGATCCGGGGCGGGGGCGGCGCCGACCTCGTGATCGCCGGCACCGGCAACGACTCGATCGACGCGGGCGCCGCCAACGACGTCGCGTACGCGGGGGCCGGCGATGACACCGTGTTGGGAGGCGCGGGCCGGGACACGCTGTTCGGCCAGGCGGGCACCGACCGGCTGTTCGGCGGGGCAGCAGCCGACACGCTCTACGCCTCGGTGGGCGACGACGTGGCATACGGCGGCTCGGGCGCGGACCGCATGATCTCCGAGGCGGGCGACACCACTCTGATCGGAGGCCGGGGCGACGACTTGATCACGGCGGCCGGAGGCGACGTGACCGTGAATGGCGGGCCTGGACGTGACCGGATCCGCACCGGCGACGGCAACGACAACGTGTCCGGCGGCGGCCGGGCCGACGGGATCGCCACCGGAGCGGGCGACGACGAGGTGAACGTGCGCGACGGAAGCCGCGACCGGGTGAACTGCGGCGCCGGGCAGGACACCGTGCGCGCCGACCGCGTCGACATCCTGCGCCGCTGCGAGAAGGTGCTGGACGCGCGCTCCGCCATCGGATAGAAGAGCACATGGCTGCAAACGGCCTGACCGTTGCAGTGACCGGCCCGACGGGCGACCTCGGCCTGGCCGTCGTGGACGCGCTCGAGCGCTCCCGATCGGTCAGGAGCATCGTCGGGATGGCCCGCCGCCCCTTCGATCCGGCAGAACAGGGCTGGAAGAAGACCGAGTACCGGGAGGGCGATGTGCAGGACGACCGCAGCGTGCGCGAGCTGGTCGAGGGCGCCGACGCCGTGGTCCACCTGGCCTTCGCCATCCTCACGGCCGGAGACGCCACCCGAGACCTCAACGTGGGCGGCTCGCGGCGGGTGTTCGAGCAGGCGGCCAAGGCCGGTGTCAAGCGCCTGTGTTACGCGTCGAGCGTGGCCGCATACGGATTCCACGAGGACAACCCCGACTGGCTCACGGAGGACGTGGCCCCGCGGGGCACCCCGGAGCACTTCTACTCCGAGCAGAAGGCCGAGGTCGAGAAGGTGCTCGGCGAGGTGCTGCTGCGCCACCGGAGCACCGTGGCCTATGCCTTCCGCCCCTGCATCGTCGCCGGGCCGCGAGCCCAGACCCTGCTCGACGAGATCCCCTACATCAAGCTCTCCGACGCCATGCCGGACGCCGTTCGCTCCCTGCTGTCACTGATGCCGATCCTGAAGCCCGTGATCCCGGACCCCGGCACCCGCTTCCAGCTCGTGCACGAGGATGACGTGGCCTCGGCCTTCCTCGCCGGCGTGCAGGGCAAGGGCGAGCCCGGGCCCTACAACCTGGCGGGTCGCGGCACGATCACGATGAGCGATCTGGCCGGCGCCCTCGGCTGGTACTCCGTGCAGATTCCCGACCTGGCCGTGAGCGCCACCGCGGAGGCGGTGTCGCGACTGCCACTGCCCGCGGCCACGTCGTGGATCCACAGCGTGCGCAAGCCGGTGCTGATGAAGACCGAGCGCGCCCAGAAGGAGCTGGGCTGGAAGCCCAAGTACACGGGCAAGGCCACGCTGAAGGAACTGGTGGCGGCCAACCGCGCCGAAGCGCCCGCCGCGCGCTAGGAGCTCAGCCCACGTCTTCCGGCCCGGGCGGCTCCGAGAGCAGCACGCCGAACATCTTGCCCTCGGGGTTGCGCGTGAGGTCCACGTGCACGTGCTTGACCTCGGTGTACTCGTCCAGGCCGTAGGTGCCCAGCTCACGACCCAGGCCCGACTGCTTGTAGCCGCCGAATGGGGCGATGCAGTTGATCAGGTGGTGGTCGTTGATCCACACCGTGCCGGCGCGCAGCTTGCGGGCCGTCTCCAGGCAGCGGTCGTAGTCCTCCGACCACACCGCGGAGGCCAGACCGTAGATCGAGTCGTTGGCGATCCGAATGGCGTCGGCGTCGTTCTTGAACTTGATCACCGACAGCACCGGGCCGAATATCTCCTCCTGCGCGATCGTCATCGAGTTGTCCACCTCGGTGAAGATCGTGGGCTCGTAGTAGTAGCCGCCCGCGGGAGCGTGGTCGGGGCGCTTGCCGCCGCACACCAGCTTGGCCCCCTCCTCCTGGCCGATGCGCACGTAGTTCTCCACCGCCTCCAGCTGCTCGGCGGACACCAGCGGCCCCATGTCCGCCTCGTAGTCGAGAGCGTCGCCGACCTTGATCTGCTTGGTCCGCCGCACGAGCTTCTCCACGAACTCGTCATGGATCGACTCGGGCAGCAGCAGCCGCGTGCCCGACTCGCACACCTGGCCCTGGTGGAAGAAGGTGGCCCACAGGGCGCCGTCCACCGCGGCGTCGATGTCGGCGTCCTCGTACACGATGTTCGGGGACTTGCCGCCCAGCTCCAGCGTGCACTTCTTGATCGTGCCCGAGGCGAGCTGCATGATCCGCCGTCCTACCACGGTCGAGCCCGTGAACGAGATCTTGTCCACGTCGGGATGCGAGGCCAGCTCCTCGCCCACCGTCGCGCCGCCGCCGGTGAGGATGTTGACCACGCCCTTGGGCAAGTCGGTCTCGTCGAGCAGCTCGGCCAGCCGCAGCGCGGTGAGCGGCGTGTTCGACGCCGGCTTGAGCACCACGCTGTTGCCCATCGCCAGCGCCGGGCCCAGCTTCCACACCGCCATCACGAGCGGGAAGTTCCAGGGGATGACCGCGGCGCACACGCCGATCGGCTCGCGCAGCACGAAGTTGTAGGAATGCGTGGGGAAGGAGACCGGCTCGAGTGCCTCCTGGCGCGGGCGGTCGGCGGCCCGGGCGAAGTAGTCCCAGTGGTTGATGCAGTAGCCGATCACCACGGTGCCGGTGGCGCGGATCGTCATGCCCGACTGCAGCGACTCCAGCTCGGCCAGCTCGTCTTCGTGCTCGATGAACTTGTCCACCACCGACTTCATGATCCTCACGCGCTCGTCCGGATCCATCTCCGCCCAGACGCCGGAGTCGAAGGCCTTCCGCGCGGCGGCGATCGCGGCGTGGGCATCCTCGCGCCCGCCCTTGGGAACGGTGGCGATCACCTCGCCCGAGGAGGGGTTCTCGACCTCGAAGGTCTCTCCCGAGGCGGCGTCGACCCACTCCCCGCCTATGTAGTTCTGGTAGGCCTTGACCTCTTGAGTGGGTGCGACTGCCATTGCGCTCTCCTTGCCTACATCGCTTGCTTGTACAGCTCCGTGTAGTCGTTCTCGGTGGGCTCGCGCGGGTTGAGCAGCGTAAGCCCGTCGCCCATCGCCCCCTCGACCAGCGCCGGTATGCCGTCCTCGGGCACACCCACCTGTGAGAGGCGGGTGGGCAGGCCCATCCGCTCGACCATGCCGGATACGTGACTGGCCAGGGCGTCACCCACCTCGGCGCCGGTCCCTCCGGTCTCCAGGTCGAACAGCTCGTTGATGTCGCGGTAGCGATCCGCGATGTCCGAGCCGCCCTCCGCGTTGAAGCGGATCACGTGGGGCATGTTGATTGCGTTGGCCACCCCGTGGGGCACCCCGAAGTGTGCTCCGCAGGGATGCGACATCGAGTGTGTGGATCCCAGCGAAAGGCAGATCGCCAAAGAGGCCGCAATCAGCATCTGGCCGCGGGCTTCGTCGTCCTCGGGGCTCTGGATCGCCCGCTCGAGGTTGTCCCGGATCAGCCGCAGGGCCACCAGCGAGCGGCCGTCCTGGTGCGGGTTCCAGTCCAGCGACACGTAGCCCTCGATGGCGTGAGTCATGGCGTCCATCCCGGTGGAGGCGGCGATGTGGGGCGGCAGGGTGCGGGTGGACTCGGGGTCGAGGATGGCCAGCCGCGGGAACAGCGGGAAGTCCGCGATCTCCAGCTTGACCTTGCGATGGTGATCCTTGACCACGGCTCCCATCGACACCTCAGAGCCGGTGCCGCAGGTGGTGGGGATGCAGACCAGGGGAGCCATCGGCAGCGGAGCGCCCGCGCCATCGTCGGCACGCGGCATCAGGAAGAAGCCCTCGGACTCGGCGGCCGTGCCGCCGTGGGTGAAGAGAGCATCGGCGATCTTGGCGGTGTCCATCACCGAGCCGCCGCCGACGGCGAGGAAGGAGTCGGCACCGGCGGCCTTGGCCTCCTCACCGCAGCGGTCACACACGTCGGTCGAGGAGTCCTGGGGCACGTCGTCGAACACGCCGGCTATCTCCACGCCGCCGTCCTCCGCGCCGGCCACCACCCGGTCGATGAGGCCCGTCTCCCGGATCACCTTGTCCGTGACCAGGAACACGCGGTGGGCGCCCTCCTTGGACATCTCGAAGCCGGTGCTCGAGAGCAGGTCCCGGCCGGCGATCACACGAGTCTGGTTGGTCGCCTGGTAGAAGTCCTTGAACCCGGCCATCTGCCGGGTCCCCACCTCCGAGCCTGCCTCCACTCAGGCCTCCAAGAGGTCGTTGCGGTCCTTGGACTCCAGCATCTCGCGGTAGCGCGGGAAGACCGGCTTGACCAGTGGCACCAGCTTGAGGATCTTCGCCACCGGGCCCTTGGCCTTCATCTGCCCGCGGGCGAGCGCCACGGTCACGTTGACCTTGCCGAGCCAGAACTTGTGCGCGGTGTCGGCCTCCATGCTCATCACCACTTCGGGCTCGAGCTCGGTCTCGCCCGTGTCGACCTGGCCGTCCTCGCCATCGATCATCTTCACGGTGATCTGCGAGTCCGGGTTCGTGTACTGATACTGGACGATCGTGTTGGCCTTGCGGAACTGGGGACCCAGGTCATCGTCCTCCGCGAGGTCGGCAAACAGCTGTCCGATGAACTCGTAGACCTCGTCCGCATCCTTGAAGTAGGGCAAGTCTTTCTCCTTAGTGTGGGGCGGCGGGCATTCTGTCCGGTTTGGCCGCAGCGCGCAGCGCGGCCACCTCCTCGATCACGAGGTCGGCGAGCGCCTCGATGTCGGGCATGCCGTCGTAGTCGCCGATCAGCGAAAGGGCCACGGAGCCGTTGTAGCTCATCGCCGCCACCGCCAGGCGCTGGTCGGGCGCGAGGAAGGCAATGGGCACCAGTTCGAGCATCTCCGTGCCGAGCAGGTAAAGCGGGAACTGCGGGCCGGGGACGTTCGTGGTCAGAAGGTTGTACATCCGGGTCGAGAAATGCAGGCGCGACGCCCTGGCGAAGATCGTGGGAGGTGCGAAGTCCTCCAGGCTCGCGATCACCTCGGCGCCCAGGGCCTGCTTGGACTCCTTCAGGTCCTTCATCGAGTCCTTGACCAGGCGCATCCGCTCGATGGGTTCGTCGGCGAAGGTGGGCAGCCGGCCGATCATGATCGTGATCTGGTTGCCCATCGATCCGGCGTCCCCGGGCGCGCGCACCGACACGGGCACCGCCGAGCGGATCTCCAACCCCTCGGTGCGCACGCCACGCGAGCGCAGCCAGGAGTGCAGCGCCCCGCTGATCACCGCCAGGAACACGTCGTTCACCGTGCCGCCCAGGTGGTTCTTCACTTCCTTCAGGTCCGCCAGGGGGACGCGGGCCCACGTCATCCGGCGGTGGGGTCCGATCGGTCCGTTGAGCGGCGTCTGGGGCGCCGGGTTGATACCGCCCCAAGCCACCTCGCCCAGTCCGGCCACCGCCTCGCGGGCGCGATCGATGGTGCGGCCGGGGCTGGTGGCCGCAGCCAGGGCGCCACGGGCCAGGCTCAGGGGAGTCACCGCCAGGTCGCCCACGCCCCTGGCCACGACGCCGGCGTCACTGGGCTCCGGGGAGGGGCTCCACTCACGCTCGGGAGCGGGAACCTCGGTGCCGTGGCGCTGGGTATCGAACAGGACGGTGGTCAGGTCGGCCCCCGACACGCCGTCCACCAGCGAGTGGTGGGTCTTGTTGATGATCACGAACTTGTCGCGCTGATAGCCCTCGACCAGCCACAGCTCCCACAGCGGCTTGGACCGGTCGAGGCGCTGGGAGAAGATCCGCCCGGCCAGCAGCCGCAGCTGCTCCACCGAGCCGGGCTCGGGCAGGGCGGCGTGGCGCACGTGGTAGCCGATGTTGAAGCTCGGGTCGTCGACCCACAGCGGACGCCCCATCTCGAACCGCGGGAAGGAGACCTTCTGGCGGTAGCGCGGCACGAGGTGCAGGCGCGACTCGAGGTGCGCGGCGAAGTCCTCCCGGCTGGGCGCCGGGCCTTCGAAGATCATCAGTCCGCCGATGTGCATGTGCGAGCCCTCGCGCTCCTGCGCGAGGAACGACGCGTCCACCGAGCTCAGGCGGTCCATGTGCTTGGCCATCTCTCTCCCTACTACCCGGGGACCCTGAAGCCTGAGCGTACCCGTAGGATCGTGAGCAGGCATGAGGCTGCGCCCCGTCCTCATCGCGGTCGCCGCCGGACTCGCGCTGGCGGACGCGTCGATCGTCACGCTGGCGCTGCCCGAGCTGCTCACCGAGCTGGACACGACCATCGAGGGCGTTGCCGCGGTGATCGGCGTCTACACCCTGGTGCTGTGCGCCACGCTGATCGGCGCCTGGCGCCTGGCGCAGCGCTACACCTACCGCGGCGTCGGGATGGCGGGCTTCGCGCTGTTCGCCGCCGCCTCGTTGCTGTGCGCCCAGGCCGACACCTTCCCCGCGCTGCTGGCCGGCCGTGCCGCTCAGGCGGTGGGGGGAGCGGGAGGGCTGGTTGCGGCCTTCGCGCTGCTGCACGCGGCGGAGCGGCCGCAGCGAGGGCTCTGGCTGGGCGCGGCCGTGCTCAGCGCCGCCGTGGGGCCGGCGCTCGGCGGCGCGCTCACCCAGGCGTTCGACTGGCGGGCGATCTTCGTCGTCCAGGTGCCTTTGGCGCTGCTGGGAGTGGCGGCCTGCGCGCGCTCGTCCCGGGTCCCGCGTGAGCGGACCGAGGCGCCGGGTCCGCGCGTGGCCCTCGGCCCGGGGGTCGCTCTCGCGCTGGTCTCCGCGGCGCTCACCGGGGTGCTCTTCCTCCTGATCCTGCTGCTGGTGGCCGGGTGGAACGTCGAGCCGCTGGCGGCGGCCGCCGCGGTCACGGCGCTGCCGATAGGTGCCGTCGCGGGATCGCGAATCACCACCGGAGGCGCAACCGCGCGCTCCGCGACCGGTTGCATCCTGGTGGGCGCCGGCGTTCTTGCGCTGGCCTGGCTGCCGGGCGGCGGTACGTGGTGGACGGTTCCGCCCCAGCTCCTGGCCGGCGTGGGGATGGGCATGGCCCTCCCGGCGCTCGGAGGTGAGCTGCTGCCCGAGCGCACAGCCCGCGATGCCGCCGTGCTGCTCACGATTCGCCATGCCGGGATAGCGCTTGCACTCCTGCTGATCGCTCCGATCGCCGCGGACCGGCTCGACACCACAGTTGAGGACGCTCGGCTGCAGGGTGTCGCGATCGTGCTGGACGCCCGGCTCGCACCGCAGGACAAGATCGAGCTGGCGCCCGAACTGCTGGCCAGCGTCGACGCCCGGCAGCCGCGCAACGCCCTGCGCACAGCGATCAGTCGCAACCGCGAGGGCTTCTCGGACGACGACCTCTTCGCCTACGACGAACTGGGCCGGCTCGCCGACGATGTGCTGGTGACCGCGGTGGGCCGCTCGTTTCGGCCCGCCTTCTTGATCACCGGCGTTCTGGCCCTGCTGGGTGCGCTGACGCTGGTTCTGTCGCTGCCGTCTCGGGAGCGGCGCCGCGCCCTGGCCGTGCCCGCCCTGGCTGCCGCGGTGCTCGTACCGGTCACGTACGTGCTGGCCCACAGGGCGCTCGGTCCGGCGCCGGTCACGATCGCCGACCCGTGCGAGGAGCGCGAGCCTCCGGGCAGCGGCGGGCTCACAGGCCTGCTCCAGGACGAGGCGCTCGACCAGCTCGACCGCGTTGCCTGCGACAACGGCTCCTCCAGGGAGGAGCTGATGCTGGCGATCGCCGACGCAGAAGAGGCCGATGTCTACGAGCGCAAGTACGGAGTGAACCCGCGCTCACTCGACGGCATCCTCGACGCGCTGCCGGACTAAGGACGAGGACCGGGCTTGGGGAACTGGGTTCCCACGAAGGCGTCCCACATGCGGTCGGTTGAGAGCGCGCGCTGGCCCATCACGATCCGCGCGGACGGTGTGACCGGGTAGCGAGCCTTCGGCCGCCGGCTGCGAATCGCCTTCTCGATCGCCTTGGCCACCCTCTCGGGCCCTCCGCCGAGCTTCGCGGCGGGTCCGTCGTAGGCGCCGACGGTGGACGCCGCCACCGCCTGGTTGAAGTGGGTGTAGGGGCCGTTCTCCTCGTCGGTCGTGCCCGTGTTCAGCGCGCCGACGGCCGCAGCGGCGAAATCGGTCTTGATCAGACCCGGCTCGATCAGCACCACGTTCACGCCGAAGCCCTTGAGCTCGAAGCGCATAGCGTCGCTGATGGCCTCGACCGCGTACTTCGTGGCGTGGTAGACGCCGCCCCCAGGGAAGGTGACCTTGCCGCCCATCGAGCTCACGTTCACGATCCGGCCCGAGCCCTGCTCGCGCATCTTGGGAAGCACGAGCTGCGACATCCCTATGAGGCCGAACACGTTGGTCTCGAACTGGGAGCGGATGTCGTCGAGCTTGACCGACTCGACCGCGCCCGACTGGCTGTAACCGGCGTTGTTGACCAGGGCCCCCACGGCGCCCTCCGCGTCCTCGACCGCCGCTACCGCCGCGCGCCTCGAGTCCTCGTCGGTCACGTCGAGCGCGAGCGTGCGGCAGCCCTTGGCCTCGAGGTCCTCGATCGACTCGATTCTCCGCGCGGTTGCGTAGACGGTGTGGCCGCCAGCGGCCAGCCGCTCCGCCGTCGCCCGGCCTATGCCGGTCGAGCAGCCTGTGATCAGCACTGCCTTAGATGCGCTCACGGCTCTCCTCCACTCGCTGGGATGTGCACGCTATCGCCGGTGGCCTTGCATACCCGTGGGTATGTAGATACCGTTCGGTATGTGAATACCGCCGCCCTCCCTCCCGGTCCCCGTTACCCGCGTGCGCTCCAGACCCTCGGCTGGGGAGTGCGCCCGATGCCTTTCATGGAGCGCTGCCAGGCGCGCTACGGCGACATCTTCACCCTCAAGATCGCCAACGAGGGCCACTGGGTGTTGCTGGCCCACCCCGACATGGTCAAGCAGGTCTTCACCGGCGACCCGGCCGTGTTCCACGCCGGGGAGGGCAACATCGTGCTGCGCCCGCTCGTGGGCAGCAACTCGGTGCTTCAGCTCGACGACGGAGCGCACATGGCGCAGCGCAAGCTGCTGCTGCCCCCTTCCACGGTGAGCGGATGCAGCGCTACGGCGACCTGCTCACCGAGATCGCGGACCGCGAGATCGACAGCTGGCCCGCCGGCGCCCCGTTCGCCCTCTGGCACCGCATGCAGGCGATCACGCTGGAGGTGATCCTGCGGGCCGTCTTCGGGCTGGAGGAGGGCGAGCGCCTGGAGGCGCTGCGCACCCGCCTCCGGGAGGTGCTGGAGGCAAGCACCAGCACGTCGACGATGGCCCTCCTCGCCCTCATCGGCCCCGAGCGGGTGACCAAGCTGCCGATGTTCAGGCGCGAGCTCGACCCCGTCGACGCGCTGATCTACGCCGAGATCCGCGAGCGCCGCGTGGACCCGTCCGTGACCGAGCGCGAGGACATCCTCTCGCTCCTCGTCCAGGCCCGCCACGAGGACGGCGAGCCGATGAGCGACGAGGAGCTGCGCGACGAGCTGGTCACCCTGCTGGTGGCCGGTCACGAGACAACCGCGACCTCCCTGGCATGGTCGATCGAGCGCCTGGTGCGCCACCCCGACAAGCTGGCCCGGCTGCGCGACGAGGTGTCCGCGGGCGAGGACGAGTACCTCGACGCCGTGTGCAAGGAGACGCTGCGCCTGCGCCCCGTGCTCCCGCTGGTGGCGCGGGTCCTCAAGCAGGACGTCGAGATCGGCGGCTACAACCTGCCGGCCGGGGCCACCGCGGCTCCCTGCATCCACCTGATCCACCGGCGGCCTGACATCTACCCCGAGCCGCGCCGTTTCCGGCCCGAGCGCTTCCTCGAACAGCCGGCGGGCACCTACACGTGGATCCCCTTCGGCGGTGGCGTCAGGCGCTGCCTCGGGGCCACCTTTGCCCTGTTCGAGATGAAGCAGGTGCTGTCCAGCATCGTGTCGCGGGTGGAGCTGCGCCCCGCCGCAGCGGACGGGGAGCGGGTGGCCAGGCGGGCGATCACCCTCAGTCCGGCCCGAGGCACCGAGGTCGTGTCCGCCCCGAGGGTTGCCGTGCCCGCCTGATGGCGGCGCGGCTGACCCGAGCCCAGAAGAAGGCCGAGACCCGGTCGAGCCTGCTGGAGGCGGCCGCCAAGGTGTTCGCGCGCCGCGGCATGCAGCAGGCCTCCATCGACGAGGTGGCCGAGCACGCCGGCTTCACCAAGGGCGCGTTCTACGCCAACTTCGAGAGCAAGGAGGCGCTGTTTTTGGCCATGCTCGACGACCGCTTCGCCAAGCACCTCGAGGAGATCGACCGCGTGCTGGCCAGCGACGCCGAGCCCGAGGACCAGGCGCGCGCGGGAGCGGCGAACTTCGTCGACCTGGTCACCTCCGACCCCGAATGGGAGCGCCTCTTCTACGAGTTCTCCGCCTATGCGACCCGCAACGAGAACTTCCGCCGGGAGCTGGCCGCCCGCCGGCGCCACCTTCAGGAACGGGTGGCTGAGCTGTACCGCAGGCGGGCGGAGCAGCTGGGCGTGGAGCCTCCGTTCCCGATCGAGGACATCGCGCGCATGACCTTCGCGATGGCCGACGGAATCGCCCTCCAGAAGCTCCTGGACCCCGAGTCGGTCTCCGACGACCTCTACCCCACGATGCTGGCCACGTTCTTCGCCGGGGTCAGAGCAGCCGTCGAGCAGGAAGAAGCAGCGGCGACGGCCGAGTAGTCTCTTCGGCGTGATTACCGGAGAACGGGCCGCGTCCGGACCGGGCGCGGACGAGATCCAGCCCGTCGCGAACGAGATGCGGGACCGCATCATCACCGGGACGGTGACCGTCGTTCCCTTCCTTGCCCTTGGCCTGGTCTGCTGGCAGCTCTGGGAGCGAGCATTGCACTGGCACGACATCGTCGTGTTCCTGATCGTGTATGTGATCACCGGGCTCGGGATCACCGTCGGCTTCCACCGCCTGCTCACCCATCGCGCCTTCAAGACCAAGACATGGCTGCGCGCCACGTTCGCGGCGATGGGGTCGGCAGCCGTGGAGGGGCCGGTGATCTCCTGGGTCTCCGACCACCGCAAGCACCACGTCTACGCCGACCAGGAGGGCGATCCCCACTCCCCGCATGTGGACCATGGCGTGGGCTGGCGCGGCGCGCTGCGGGGGCTGCTGCACGCTCACGTGGGCTGGCTGTTCATCCACACCCAGCGGGGCGCCAAGGAGCGCTTCGCGCGCGACCTGATCGACGATCCGGCGATCCGCTTCGTGGACCGGACGTTCGTGCTGTGGGTCTCGCTCGGCCTGCTCGTGCCGTTCGCGCTCGGCTACGCGCTCGGAGGCTCCTTGGTGGCCGGGTTCACCGGGCTGCTCTGGGGAGGCCTGGTGCGGATGCTCGTGCTCCACCACGTGACCTACAGCATCAACTCGCTCTGCCACTTCTTCGGGCGCCGGCGCTTCGACACCGACGACCACTCGCGCAACCTGCTCTGGCTGGCGCCACTCTCCTTCGGCGAGTCGTGGCACAACAACCATCACGCCTTCCCCACCTCGGCCCGTCACGGGCTGCGCCCGTGGGAGGTGGACTTCTCGGCCATGCTGATCCGGGGCCTGGAGTCGGTGGGCCTCGCCTGGGACGTGGTGCGCGTGAGCGGCGAGCGCCAGGCCGCCCGCGCCGGCGCGTAGTCGGGAGGAGCGCAGCCGGAACGCTGTTCCCGCGAGCACCGCACCTACACCTAGGGCGGGGAGGAGCGCAGCCGGAACGCTGTTCCGGCGAGCACCGCACCTATCCCTAGGGCGTCAGCACCACTTTGCCCACATTGCGGCGCTCGCTGATGTAGCGGTGCGCCTCGGGCGCCTCGGCGAAGCTGAATGTCTTGGCCACCACGGGCTGCACCGTCCCGTCGGTGATCAGCTCTTCCAGCGCGAGCAGGTAGGGCTCCAGTGAGCCCAGCTCGTCCCAGAGAGTGAGCATGTTCAGGCCGATCACGGTCTTGGATTGCGACATCTGCTTGATGAGGTTGAACCGCGGCATGGTTACGGCCGCACGAGCGGCGGCCACCAGGTTGCGCTTCTCCCCCGACATCACGGCGGAGGCGCCGAAGCACACCAGCCGTCCGCCTGGGCGCAGCAGCTCGTAGCTGCGGCGAAAGCTCTTGCCGCCCACGGCGTCCATCACCAGGTCGACCTTGGCCACGCCCTTCTCCCATCCGGGCTTGGTGTAGTCGAGCGCCTGGTCCACGCCGAAACCGCGGATCGCGTCGTGCTTCTGCGGCGAGGCGGTCCCCAGCACCTCGGCGCCGTAGCGCTTGGCGATCTGGGTGGCCGCGATCCCCACGCCTCCCGCGGCGGCATGGATGAGCACCCGCTCGCCGGCCTGGAGGATGCCGAACCGCATCAGGCCGAGGTAGGCCGTGAGGTAGTTGACCGGCACCGCCGCGCCCTGCTCGAAAGACATCCGCTCCGGCAGGGCGACCACGTTCTCCACCTTGGCTGCGACGCGCTCGGAGTAGCCACCGAAGCGGGTCCCCGCCATCACACGGTCGCCGACGTGGAATCGTTGCCCGCCGTCGCCGACCTCGGTCACGGTGCCGGCCACCTCATAGCCCACCACTACGGGCGGCTTGGGCGCATCCGGGTAGAGGCCCACCCGCGCCATCACGTCCGCGAAGTTGACCCCCACCGCGGCCACGTCCACTCCCACCTCGCCCGGCCCCGGACGGGGATCCGAGCGCTCCTGCACCTGCAGCACCTCGGGCGCTCCGTGCTCGGTGATCACCACGGACTTCATCTCATACGAGTATCCACGACCGCCGCGGATACGCTCCGGCCGGCACCCCGAACCCGCAGGAGGAGCATCCATGCAGCTCGACGAGGCCTATCAGCAACAGCTCGGCCACTGGCGCGCGGCGCGCCACAGCGGCGCGGAGCGCGTGGGCTGGAAGATCGGCCTGAACGTGCCCGACGTGCAGGAGAAGCTCGGCATCGACCGCTCGGTGGTCGGCCACCTGACCACGGCCACCCTCCTCGGTGCCGACGGCGCCCACTCCCTGACCGGAGCTCAGAAGCCGATGGCTGAGCCGGAGATTGCCATCGAGGTGGGTCTCGACGGAACGATCGCTGGTCTCGCGCCGGCGATCGAGGTCGCCGACATCGACAGCCCGCTCGAGGACGTCTGTCATATCGTGGCCACCAACATCTTCCACCGGGCGGTGGCGATCGGGGCCTCCGAGCCGTTGAGCTCGGCCGACGGGATCGAAGCGGTGCTCACGGTGAACGGCGAACAGGTCGGCAGCGCCGATGCCGGGGCCACGGACCTGCAGGCGATCGTCGCCCTGGTCGATGAGACGCTGCGGGCCGCGGGCGAGTCGCTTCAGGCCGGTGACCGCATCATCGCGGGTTCGCTGACCCCGCCGGCGCCTGTGCAGGACGGCGACCGCGTAGCCGTGGACCTGGGGCGGATCGGGCGGCTGGAAGTGGACTTCACGTAGGGCCGCGGCGACCGCCGCCGCGGCTGGCTTCGCCAGCGCTTCACGCGCGGGAGGGGTCGCGGTCACGCCGCAGGTGGGGACGATCTTGGTCGGTATGCGACCAATATCCTCCCCAACGGCGATCGGCCAGATCCATGTAGAGGTCGCAGGACGGCCCTTGGATGGAACGCAGACGGGGATGCCTACCGAGCCGCCGTGGTCTCCGCCCGAGCCGGCGGAGCCAATCGCGAACCAACCACCACCGCTCCGCGCGAAGTGTTGGCGGAATGACGAGCAATCCCAGGTAGAGGTCGCAGGACGACCCTTAGGCAGGACGGTAGCCGCACTTCACGCTGAGGTCTCAGCGGTCGCGCGGTGGCGCGGGGGCGGCGCCTTCCATCGGCCGCGTGGGCGCCGGCGGGTTGCCCACCCCGGTGCCCTGGCCGGGTGGTGTCAGTCCCAGGCCGGCGGCGAGCGCCGCCCCGCCACCCAGGAGCAGCAGCAGCGGCCAACCCACGAGCTTGCCGTCGGCGTCCCCGTCGAGCAGGCCCGACAGCTCGACGCCCACGATCAGGGTGAAGGCCAGCAGCCCGATGGCGCCCACGTAGGCAGGCCCGCGGGCTCCCACCCGCGCGCCGTAGCCCACGAGGGCGAGCGAGATCAGCAGGAGCACGATGTCCCAGAAGGTGCTCTGGCCCTCGCTGTCACCCGAGCCCGGCAGCAACCCGCCCGAGAAGGCGGAGAGGCTCTCGAACACTCCGAGCAGCCCGGCCAGCACGGCCAGGATGCCGGCGGCGGTGATCAACTCGGGCGCCTGCGCCATGCTCCTGCGTCGTAGGGCCACCGAGCCCGCGATGAGCGCGACCGCCGCGATGATCAGCAGCACCCGGAACGTGCCCACCGACGGGTCGTCGAGTACGGCGTCGGCCAGGGACAGCCAGGCGAAAGAGAGGGCCAGGGACGCCACCAGCGCCTGATAGAGGGCGCCGAGCACGAACGCCGCATAGCCCGCGAGGGCGGCGACCAGCGTGAAGATCCACGCCTGGTGGAAGGAGCTGTCCGTGTCTCCGCCCAGCACGTCGAGCAGCTGGAAGAGGGCGAACGGGGACAGCAGCACCGCGGCCAGCAGCAGTACCGCCTGCCAAGGCTGCGGACCGGCGGTGCCGGCGTCGCGGCCGGCCCTCACCCCCAGCCCGTACAGGAGCGCTACCGGCACGAGCAGCACGAGCAGCAGGGGGAAGGCGGCCCAGTCAGCCGTTCCCTGGACCCCGCCGGCCTTGCGGATGAACAACACCAGCGCGCCGACGGCGAAAGCCAGGCCGCCGACCATGCGCAGCCAGTCACGCATCGGGTCGGGGGCATAAGCGCGGGCCCCTGTCATGTCACGGAGGCTACCTCGGGGCCAGGCGGAAAACGGAGCCCTCGAGCGAGAGCGCGTGCACGCGTCCGCGGGCGTCCTCGCCGAACGACGCCAGCGTGGGAACGCGAGGCCCGAGCGCGCGGTCACCGCGAGCGCCTCCTCTGCGCAACCGGGCCACGCGCAGCCGCGGGTCGCAGAGATCGCCGTAGACGTAGGCGCCGTAGAGGCGCCCGAGCGAGCGGTCGCGAATCACGTAGCCGCCGATGATCGAGCACGAGCCCGCTCCGTGCGAGCGCTCGAGCACGGGCGGCAGATGGCCGGGAGCGGGGCCCGCAGAGAAGCGCCGCGTGCCCTCGAAGGCGTTCCAGCCGAAGTTGACCCCGCCGCGAGGCCGTTTCATCCTGCCGGCCGCCGGCACGAAGTCGATCTCCTCTGTCTCGTCCTGGCCCACGTCCCCCACGATCAGGTCGCCGGTGCGGCGGTCGAACGAGAAGCGATAGGGGTTGCGCAGGCCATAGGCGAAGATCTCGCCGCGGGCGCCAGAGCGCCGGGCGAATGGATTGTCCCGGGGGATCGAGTAGCCGCCACCCGGCCGGGGCCTGATGCGCAACAGCTTGGCCAGCCGCTGGGAGAGGTCCTGGCCGTTTGCGTCGGGGTCGCCTCCGCCTCCGCCGTCGCCGAAGCCCACGTAGAGCTTGCCGTCGTGCCCGAACTGGATCTGACCGCCCTTGTGGTTGAACCGTGGGTGAGGCTGGCGGATCACGTTGCGCCGCGAGCCGGGGAGCGTGCGGTTGGGGGCCCTGGCGGAGGCCCGGAACCCGTCGACCACCAGAAGCCCGGCCTTGTCCACGTAGTAGACGTAGTAGCGGCGGCTACGGGCGAAGTCGGGCGCGAAGGCCATGGACAGGAGGCCGCTCTCGCCGCCGTTCTGCACGAGGCCGGTGATGTTCAGGAAGGGCCGCTGGAGCGTCCGGGAGCCCCGGATGATCCGGATGCGCCCGGCGCGCTCGGTCACGAACCGGCGCGCGCGGTCTCCAGGAGGTGACGTCAGGAAGGTGGGCTCGACGAACGTGCCCACCTTCAACAGCCTCACGCCGGCCTGCGCCGCCTGCCCTCCCGGAGCGGGGCTGGGCGGTGGGGCGAACGAGAAGCCGGTGAGCACGGTCGCCGCCACGGCCGGCAGGGTCAGGATCGCGTGGCGGGCCCTCATCCGCCGCAGTATGGCAACGGCCCTTCGCGGGCCCGCCGGTTGCGCTCGACTCGGATTGGGTACGTATGAGCGATTGTGCGCGCACTCATCGCAGGAGCCACAGGTTTCGTGGGCGGTCGGCTGGCACGCCGGCTGCTCGCACAGGGAACCCAGGTGCGGGCGCTCGTGCGGGACGCCGGGCGCGCCTCCGACCTGGCCGAAGCGGGCGCCGAGCTGCACGAGGGCGATGTCCTCGACGCCGGGTCCCTGAAGGGCGCCGGAACGGACGTCGACGTGGCCTACTACCTCGTTCACGGGATGGGGCGCGGCTCGGACCGCGAGTTCGCCGAGCGCGAACGGGAGGCTGCACGCAACTTCGCGCGGATGGCCGCCAGCGAGGGCGTGGATCGCGTGATCTACCTCGGCGGGCTGGGTGAGCACCCCGCCTCCCAGCACCTCAAGAGCCGCCACGAGACGGCGCAGATCCTCGCCGACGAGGGCCCGCCGCTCACCTACGTGCGGGCAGGCATGGTGGTCGGGGCGCAAAGCGAGTCCTACCGCACGCTGCGGCATCTTGTGGCGCGTCTGCCCGTGATGCTCGCCCCCGCCTGGCTGCGCACGCCCACGCAGCCCGTCGACGTGGACGACGCGGTTGCATACCTTGCAGCCGCCGCGAGCGAGCCCCGCTCCGCGGGCCGCGAGGTGCAGATAGGCGGCCCGGAGGTGCTCTCCTATGGCGACATGCTCGACCGGATGGCGCTGGCGCTCGGACGCCGGCCGCGCCCCAAGATTCCCGTGCCGTTCCTGTCGCCCTCACTGTCGTCGCTGTGGATTGGCCTGGTCACACCCGTCGACGCCGGCGTGGCGCGCCCGCTGGTCGAGGGCCTGTCGACGGAGACCGTCGTCACCGACCCGTCGGGAGCGGCCCTGTTCGACATCGAGCCCATCGACTTGGACGAGGCCCTGAGGCGCGCCGTCAAGGAAGAGCAGGACCTCGATAGTCTCTAGGTCGCCACGGGCTGTGGCGCAGCCTGGTAGCGCGCTCCGTTCGGGTCGGAGAGGTCCCGAGTTCAAATCTCGGCAGCCCGATGAAGCCGTTCGCGCTCGCGGTCAGTCCAGGCCGTCGAGCGCCACGGTCGCGTCGCCGTAGCTCTCCGGCGGCACGCGCAGGTAGATCTCGCCCCAGCCGAAGCGGTCGAGCTCCCAGTCCGCGGTCAGCACGCCTTCGAAGCCCAGCTCGTGCAACTGCCCCGCGAACGCCCTGGCCGTCGCCACGTCCTCGAAGTCGGCCACGGTCTCCCACTCGTCGAAGCGCGAGTCGCCCACGTGGAGGTCGAGCGGCCCGGGACCGCTGGGCCGGCGGCGGCGCAGGAGGCCCATGGGCTATGCCGCGACGGCGTTGTAGTAGCGCACGGCAAGGCCGGTGAGAAGGCTCTCGAAGCACGCCTCGGCGCTGAGGTCGTGCTCCGCGGCGTACGCGCGGATTCCCGCGCGCTCGATCGCCTCGCTCTGGGCTATCACCTCGTCCACGAGGTCGGGGTGCTCGTCCGAGAAGAAGGCCCCCATGGAGTAGAGGCTGGTGTCCATGAGCGACTCGAGGAAGGAGTCGTTGTGAGTGCTGTTCTTCGCCTTCGCCATCGCGCGCTTCAGAGTAACCGCAGCGTCGCGCGCCGCGAACGAGCGGTGCGTCTACGAGCCCGCGACGATCGCCAGCGACGCGCCCACCACGGCGGGCTCAGGGGTGGACGCGGGCGGCGAGAGCATGGGCGCGCCGGCTCCTAGCTGAGTCGACGGCGGTGAGAGCGGGCCCGGAGCCGGGATGACCAGCGACTCGCCCGGCGCAGGCATCCCCACGGCCGGAGCTCGAGGATCAGCGCTGCCTCCAGCCGGATCGGGCGCGCGAGGCAGCGCCGCAGGAGGGGCGGCAGGCTGGGCACCCGCAGGCGGGGCGACAGGGCTCTGCGGCGCCGGCGGGCCGCCACGGCGGGCGTCCGTCTTTCCTGGCTGGCCGGCGGAGCCGCCGTAGGCGCCGCCGGGAGCATTCGGGCTCACGCCGACGCCGGGCTCCGGCCGCCGCTCGGACGGCCGGCCGGGCATTGCGGGATCGGCGGACTTGGGCTCGAGCTGGTCAGGCGCGGCGTTCTGACCGCCGATGGCGAGGGGCCCGACGCCGCCGAGGGTGGCACCGCCTCCCCCGATCATCGCCACGGTCGTGATCAAGGCCACCGCCTTGCCGGCCACTCCCCCGGCCACCTCTATCGAGGGCGCGAACACCACGCCCAGCTGATTTGCGCCGTGCTGAACCCCTGAGCCGGACGCGGCGTCGCCGCTTCCGGTGGACGACGAGCGGCGGCGCATGAAGCCGGGCAGCGGGAGGAATGCCGCGGCGCGAGCCGCGACTCCGCGCATCCGCTTGCCCAGCAGCGGCTCCACGCCCATCTGACGGGCCTGGCGGCGGCAGGCGGAGCAGCGCCGGGCGTGACGGTCGAGGCGGAGCCGGTCGCGCTGGGACTCCATGCCTTCGGCCAGGCGGCCGATCGCGCCGCCAATCAGCCGGCAGCGGCGTCCGGAGTCGAGCTGTTCGTACTCGTGCTCGAGCTTCCGGCGCGCGCGGAACAGCGTGCTCTCCACTGCGGCCTGACTCAGGTTCATGCGTTCGCCGATCTCCCGGTAGGAGCGGCCCTCGAGCTCGCGCATCACGATTATCCGGTGGTGAACCTGCGACAGCTCGTCCAGGGCGCCCCTGAAGTGGTCGAAGCTCTCCTTTCGCAGCAGCGAGGCGTCCGGCCCCGACGCGCAGCCCAGCCGGGTGGCGTCCGCCGCCGCGAGACCGCCTGCGGCATCGATGGAGATCTCCTCCGTACGGCTGGAGCGCCGGTAGAGGTCGATCGAGGCGTTGCGGGCTATCTCGAAGATCCAAGCGCGGAAGGC
The DNA here is from genome assembly GCA_963825475.1 of uncultured Thermoleophilaceae bacterium. GTDB lineage: Bacteria > Actinomycetota > Thermoleophilia > Solirubrobacterales > Thermoleophilaceae > JAAYBF01. The sequence continues at coordinate 472,100 of CAWGTC010000002.1, forward strand.
CAGCTCCGAGTCGGTCTGGCGCATGCGACGCAGCGCGGAGACGAACGTCTCCTGAACCACATCCTCCGCGCGTCCGTGGTCGCGAACCCGCCCGCGAACGAACCGGGCCACGGCGGGCTGGTGGCGGCGGTAGAGCTCGGCGAAAGCGCCGTCGTCGCCCGCCCGCACGGCGGCCACGAGGTCAGCGTCGGGCGCCTCACGTCCTGTCCACTCGATTTCCGGAGCCGCGATTACCGCGGCGTTCATCTGTTGCTCACCCGAGTCTCTCCTCTTCCCCCCCTGAGTCCAGACCGGAATGTACCCAGCAACGTGCACTTAGGAAACACCAAGCAAACACGCCTCACCCTCCCCCCGCGGCCCTCCCCCTACGGGGTACCGTGGGGGCCGGTGCCCGCACGCGACGAGATCATCGACTTCCTCGACACCCTGCTAGACGCGGAATCCTTCGACGACTACGGGCCGAACGGCCTCCAGGTGCCCGGCACCAAGGACGTCGACGTGGTGGTCACCGGTGTCTCGGCCCAGCTCGAGCTGTTCGAGCGGGCGGCCTCCGAGCGGGCGCAGCTGATCATTTGCCACCACGGGCTGTTCTGGGACTTTCACCCCCGCACGGTCGGGCCGTCGATGAAGCGCCGGCTGCAGACGCTGTTCGACGCGGACATGTCCCTGGCCGGCTATCACCTGCCTCTCGACGCCCACCCGGAGGTGGGCAACAACGCGCTGGTATGCCGCGCGCTGGGGCTCGACCCGGCCGAGCGCTTCGCCAGCCACCACGGGCAGCCGCTGGGCTTCGTGGGCCGCAGCGCCGATGGCATCCCGTTTCCGGAGCTGCGCGAGCGCTGCCGGGCTGCCCTCGGCCAGGAGCCGTTCGTATGGGACACCGGGCCCGACGTGGTGCACGCTCTCGGAGTGGTCACCGGCTCGGCGGCCGGCTCGCTCGGCGAGGCGATCGCACAGGGCCTGGACGGCCTGCTCACGGGGGAGCCCACCGAGCACGTGATGGCCGACGCCCGAGAGGCCGGCGTGCATTTCATCGCCGGCGGCCACTATGCCACCGAGACGTTCGGCGTCCGGCGGCTCGGGGACCTGCTGGCGGCGCAGTTCGGAGTCGAGCACCGCTTCATCGACCTGCCGAATCCCGTTTAGCTTTTGGGTTGCGCCGTCGGCCAGGACAGATACCCTTGGACGGGCTTGGTCAAGCAAGGAGAGGAGCAGCACAGAATGGCGATCCACCTGACGCCCACGGAGCTCGGCCGTGAGGCAGGGATGCACCGGAGAGAGGTCATCACGAAGTGCATGGAGCTCGGGGTGCCGATCTTCCAGGGACGGATCGACAAGACACTCTTCCTCAGTTCGCTGAAGCAGGCCAAGCAGAGTCGTACGCTGGCCAAGGCGTAGCGCCTAGACTTCTCCTCCAAGCGGACCCCTGGAGGAGGAGAGATGGAAGCAGTGACTGCCGCTGCTTCGGGCACCGGCTCGAAGACCATGGCGGATCTTGCGGCCCTGGCCGCCGAGAAGTACAGCGGCAAGACGGCCCTGCGCCACAAGGTGGGCGACGAGTGGGTCGACGTGAGCTACGACGACTTCGGCACGGCCGTGCGCGAGACCGGCCTGGGGCTGATCGACCTCGGTCTCGAGCCCGGCGACAAGGTGGGGATCGTGGGCCACACCCGTCCCGACTGGACCTACTCGCACTTCGGCATCCTCTCGTGCGCCGCCGTCTCCGTCTCCGTGTACCAGACCAACTCCGCTGAGGAGTGCCACTACGTGCTGGAGCACTCCGAGTCGAAGGCGGTCTTCCTCGAGGACGCCGAGCAGCTCGAGAAGATTCGCGCGATCCGGGACCGGCTCCCCCACCTGGAGCACATCGTCCTGTTCGACCCCGTGGACGGCGCCGGGGACGCCATCACGCTCGAGGAGCTGCGTGAACGCGGCCGCAGCCGCGACGCGGCCGAGCTGGAGGCCCGCTCGGCGGCGGTGGAGAAGGACGACACGTGCATCTACATCTACACCTCGGGCACGACCGGCCCGCCCAAGGGGTGCATTCTCAGCCACGGCAACTACCGCGACGTGGTGAGCATGTCGGAGTCCCAGGGCGTGCTCGAGGAGGACGAGGTGGTGTACCTGTTCCTCCCGCTGGCGCACGCCTTCGCGAAGCTGGTGCAGTTCCTGGTGCTCGACCTTGGCGGGGTGCTCGCCTACTGGGAGAAGGACGCCCAGAAGATCATTCCCAACCTGATGGAGACCAAGCCCACCTACTTCCCGAGCGTGCCGCGGATGTTCGAGAAGATCTACACGCTTGCGACAAGCAACGCCGAGGATCCCGAGCAGCTGCGCAAGGCTGTTCAAGTGGGCGTGAAGGTGCGCCAGCTGCGCGAGGCGGGCCAGGACGTGCCCGATGAGTTGCAGGCCGGCTTCGACAAGGCCGAGGAGGCGCTCTACAAGAACGTACGCGGCATCTTCGGCGGCAACATCCGCCAGTGCAACACCGGCGCCGCGCCGATCGCCAGGGAGATCCTCGAGTTCTTCTACGCCTGCGGCATCCCGGTGATGGAGGGCTACGGGATGACGGAGACGGCCACGGTGGCCACCGTCAACACGCCCGATGAGTTCCGGCTCGGCTCGGTCGGCAAGCCGATCCCCCACATGGAGGCCAAGGTGGCCGAGGACGGTGAGCTGCTGCTGCGGGGGCCGAACATCTTCAAGGGCTACTACAAGAACGAGGACGCCACGCGGGAGACGCTCGTGGATGGCTGGCTGCACACGGGCGACCTCGCGACCATCGACGAGGACGGCTACGTGTTCATCGTCGGCCGGAAGAAGGACATCATCATCACGGCCGGCGGCAAGAACATCACGCCCGCCAACCTGGAGAACGGCCTCAAGCAGACCCGCTGGATCTCCCAGGCGGTGGTGATCGGCGACCGCCGGCCCTACCTGGTGGCGCTCATCACGCTCGACCCCGACGAGGCCCCGGCCTTCGCCGAGAAGCACGGCCTCGCGGTCGAGGATCTGCCGGAGTCGGAGGAGATGCGCGCCGAGGTGCAGGCGGCGGTGGATGCGGTCAACGCGAAGGTGGGTCCGGTCGAGCAGATCAAGCGGTTCAAGATCCTGCCGCACGACCTGACCCAGGAGACCGGAGAGCTGACCCCTACCCTCAAGGTCAAGCGCAACGTGGTCAACGAGAAGAACGCCGCGGAGATCGACGCGCTGTACGCGGCGTAGCACCCACTTTGGCGAGCAACGACCCATCTGACACCGGCGGGCTGTTCATCGGGCGCCGGCCCGGCACGGCGCCCGTGCGCTTCCGCGAGGCCGATCCCGGCACCTCGCCCGGGAGGCGGCGCTTCGACGGCCTCCTGGCGGCGGGACTGCTCGCGCTCGAGACGCTTCTCTGCCTGAGCCTCCTCGGACCCCAGCCGGCCGCCTGGCTGTGGGTCGGCTCCCAGGTGGAGTACCAGACCGGCGCCGTGACCGCCGGCATCGCGACGATCATGATCGGCTCGCTGGCCTCACTCATGCTCACCATGGTCATCGCCAAGCGGGTGGACCACGCCTGGAAGCTCGTGCGCCGCGCCAGCGGCCACCATCAGCAGCGAGGGGCGCTCGAGTGGATCTTCGCCGTCAGCGTGGCGGTCACGGTCGTGGCCTTCAGCGTCTGGTTTTTCTTCATCGAGGGACCCGGCCCCTCGCTGGCCCCGACGAACTAGCCCCCGTGGGGCTGCTCGACTACTACCGGCAGTTCGAGGACGTCGACGAGCTCGAGGCGAACAAGGCCAGGCGTGCCGAGCGCGCCCGGGAGAGGGCGCTGGCGCTCGAGCAGGTGCCCGACCTCGATCTGTCGGGCACCGAGTGGCCCGAGTTCCCGAACTCGGAGGTGATGAACGCCTCCATCTTCACGGCCCGCGGGCGAATCAACGGCTACCCGGACCGCCATGCCGAGGACGTCCGCCGCGCGCTGGCGCAGCGCCACGAGGTCGAGCCCGAGCGGATCGTGCTCGGCAACGGCGCGGCGGAGCTGCTGCAGGCCGCGGCACTCGTTCTGATGGGCGAGGGCGACGAGCTGCTCACGCCGTGGCCCTCCTACCCCCTGTATCCGTTGATGGCCTCCCGCGCGGGCGCCAAGCCCGTGCCCGTCGACAACGTGGACGACCTGCCGGATGCGGTCACCGAGCGCACGCGCCTCGTCGTGCTCTGCAACCCCAACGACCCGACCGGGGCCTACCTCTCGGCCGACAGGGTCGCGTCGCTCGCCTCGCGGCTGCCGGAGCGTGTGCACCTGCTGATCGACGAGGCGCTGGTGCACTTCCAGGACGCCGAGGCGGTGGACGCCGTGCTGCGGCTCACCGATGCGCTGCCGCGCACGCTGGTGGTGCGCACGTTCTCGAAGATCTACGGGCTGTCCGGTCTGCGGGCGGGATATGCGGTCGGCTCCGCTGCCTCGACGGACCTGCTCGACGCCATCTCCCCGGTGCTCGGTGTGAACGCCCTTACGCAGTCGGCGATCACCCAGGCTCTGAGGATCGGCGGGCCGGAGGTCGAGCTGCGGCGGCGGTCGGTGATCGAACAGCGCACGCGGCTGCTCGACGCCCTCCCCGACATGCCCGTGGAGCCGTGTGACAGCCAGGCCAACTTCGTGTGGCTCAAGGCGCGCGATCTCTCGGGCACCGAGCTGGCCGGCCGCCTGCGCCGCGACGGCGTGCTGGTGGCTCCCGGCGGCCCCTTGGGAGCGGCCGACCACGTGCGGATCACCGTGCGCGACGCCCTTGCGACCGATCGGCTGCTGGCCGCGCTGGGAAAGGCCTTCGGCGCCTAACCCTCCTCGGACTGGCGCAGCAGAGCGCCCGTCGTCTGCTCCAGGATCCGCCGCCACGCCGCCGTCTTCTCACGCTCCTTGTCGAAGCGGCGCACCACCTTGCGCACGCGCGTGGCCGAGATCTCGATGCCGTGCTTGGCGCACACGGTCTTCAGAGTGTCGTAGTCCTGCGCCAGCTTCAGGGTCACCGACTCGAAGCCGTGACGCGCGATGTCCACGCGCTTCGTGAAGTTCATGATGTTCGTCTCGAACATCAGCTCGTCGTTGGGATCGGGCTCGATCAGGATGATGTCGACTCCCGGGTACTTCTCCTTCCAGTGGCTCACAGCCTCGTGCAGCCGCTGATGGGCCAGGAGCTTGAAGGTCTGGTAGCCGATCTGGGGGAAGCCCATGTCGGCCACGCGCCGCACACGGCTGCCCAGCATGGTGGGGATCACCTTCTGGAAGTCGTTCACGTAGGGCACCAGGGGATTGACCACGATCACGAACTTGGCGCCCCGCTCCACCGCGATGTCCACGTTGGTGGTCGACCGGATGCCGCCATCGATCAGCTGACGACCCTTGATCTCGACCGGCTTGTAGACCATCGGCAGCGCCCCGGATGCGGCCACGGCGCGCGCGATCGGCACGTCATCCCAGCCCGGGCCTCCGAGCACGATGCGTTCGCAGGTGTCCAGATCGGTGGCCGCGAGATAGAGCTCGTTGTCGAGCAGGCGGAAATCGTTGGTGCGGTCCGGGTCGGCCAGCACCGACTCGAGGTACTCCTGGATCGCCGCGCTGTCGTAGATCCCGGAGGGCAGGCCCTCCGCGAGCTGCACGGCGAGGTCGATCACCGAGAGCTGCCCGAGGTTGGTCACGAAGTTGCGGGCCAGGCCCATCAGCCTGAGTGGCAGGAGGGCGGCGCTCTGAGCGAACTCCACGTAGTTGGGCCGCATCAGTGAGCCGCGATCCACATCCCGGAACGGGGTGGGCACCTGCTGGTTGACCACCCGCATCATCTCCTCGGGGGTCACTCCGTTGGCCACCATGCTGCTCACGAACGAGCCCGCGCTGGTGCCCACGTAGACGTCGAACTGGTTCACCGTCCGGTTCACGGCCAGGAGGTCGAGGGCGCGCAGCGCGCCGATCTCGTAGACGCCGCCCGTGAAGCCACCTCCACCCAGTACGAGAGCGGTTCGCGACCGGCGCGGCCGGCGCCGGACGGGCTTGGCCGCAGCCTTTCGCCCCTTGGCCGACGGCTTCTGGAGCTTGACGACTTCGCCCATGAGTGGGCCATTATCAGGCATCTTCCGGTTTTCGCCAGCGCCGTCGCCCCGGGTGCCCTTGGCGAAGGCGCGCAGCCGGGGCGTTGTTCCGGCGAGCACCGCACCGGTGATTCTCCTACCGTGTTCTGCTCCTCGATGATCCCGTCCTCTCGCATCCGGGCGACGGCGCTGCTCGCCGCAGCCCTCGCCTGTCTCGCCTTTCCGGCGGTCTTCGCGCCCTCCGCGGGCGCGGCCCTGCGCGACGACCTGGCGCGCTCGATGCGCTCCGCAGGGTCGGCTTCGGGGGCCTTCGTCCAGAACGTGACCACCGGCAAGGTGGTCTTCCGCTGGAGGCACGCCCGTCCGAGGATCCTGGCCTCGAACACCAAGCTCTACACGACCTCGACAGCGCTGGCGCGGTTCGGCACCGAGGCCCGGCTGCACACCGATGTGCGTGGAGACGGAGAGCTGGTGGGCGACGGCGTCTACCGCGGCAATCTCTATCTGGTGGGCGGTGGGGACCCCACGTTCGGCAGCAGGAGGTTCGCGCGCCGGTCCTACGGCAGCTTCGCCAGCGTGGAGTCACTGGCCGCGAAGCTCGACCGGGCCGGGATCGAGCGCGTGAGGGGCCGCGTATTCGGCGACGAGTCGCGCTTCGACTCGCTGCGCGGCGGGCCCGAATCCGGCTACGGCACGTCTCCCTACGTCGGCCCGCTGAGCGCGCTCGGGTACAACCGCGGGCTGGGCGACGAAAGCGGGCGCAGCTTCCAGGCGGACCCGCCCTCCTTTGGCGCGGCCCGGCTCGACGCCGCCCTGGAGCGCCGCGGGATCAAGGTCCGGGGCGCCCCTCGCGCGGGCCGGCGGCCCAGCGGCACCGACTTGATCGCGCTCGTCCGGTCGCCGCCCATGGCGCGGCTGGCGCAGCTCACCAACAAGCCTTCGGACAACTACGTCGCCGAGATGCTGGTCAAGGATCTGGCGATGCAGACCGAAGGGAGGGGGACCACGAGGCGCGGGACGGACCTGGCTGCCGGCTTCGCCCGGCGACTCGGCGCGGCCCCGGCGCGTCTGGCCGACGGCTCCGGCCTGTCTCGCGGCAACAGGGCCTCGCCGGTCCGAGTCGCGCAGCTGCTGCTTGCCCTGCGTGATCGCGACGAGTTCCCCGCGTTCTTCGAGTCGCTGTCGATCGCCGGCCGCGACGGCACCCTCGGCACGCGGATGCGCGGCGGCGCGGCCCGCGGCAACTGCCGCGGCAAGACGGGCACCCTGTCCAACGTCTCGGCGGTATCGGGCTACTGCCGCGCCCTCTCGGGGCAGACCTACGTGTTCTCGATCCTGATGAACAGCGTGGACCCCTACGGCGCCCGCAACCTCCAGGACCGCATGCTCCAGGCGATAGCCGGAATGCGATGACATCAAAGGGGGCACCGCCCCCTTTGCAACCCCCCGAGCTACCGCCCCAGGAGTTGGAGCAGGCCGTCCTCGTCGAGGATCTCTGTGCCCAGCTTCTCCGCCTTCGCCATCTTGGTGCCCGGGTCTTCACCCGCCACCACGTAGTCGGTCTTCTTCGACACCGAGCCGGTCACCTTGCCGCCGGCGGCCTCGATGCGCTCGGTGGCGTCCTCGCGCGTGAGGTTGGGCAGGGTGCCGGTGAGCACGAGCGTCCGGCCCTTGAGCGCACCGTCCATCTCCTCCGGCGCCGGCCCCTCCTCCTCGGTCTGCAGCCCGTGTCCCCGTAGCCGGTCGATCAGCTCCCGGGTGCTCTCTTCCGAGAGGGTCTCGGCGATCGTCTGGGCCAGGATCGGGCCGATGCCGGGGGTCTGCTCGATCTCCTCCGGCGTGGCCGCCAGCAGGGCGTCCATGCTGCGGAACTGGCCGGTGAGCGCCTTGGCGTTCACGAAGCCGATGCCGGGGATGCCGAGGCCGTAGAGCACCCGGCTGAACGACTGCCCCTTGGAGCGCTCGATGGCCTCGAGCAGGTTGCGGGCCGACAGCTCACCGAATCCCTCGCGACCCGTGAGCTGGTCCTCCTCCAGCTCGTAGATGTCTGCCACGCTTCCGATCAGCCCATCGGCCAGGAACCGGTACGCCTGCTTCTCCCCCAGGCCCTCGATGTCCATCGCCCCCCGGGACACGAAGTGCTTGACCGACTGGAACAGCTGCCCGGGGCAGGAAGCGCGGTTGGGACAGATGGTCCATACGCCGTCCTCGGGCTTGACCGTCGGGGTGCCGCACGCGGGGCACTTGGCGGGCGGCTTGGGCACCGGACCGCGGTTCTTCGAGCGCTGGGCCTTGGGACTGGGCGACACCACGCGCGGGATCACGTCGCCCGCGCGGGTCACGATCACCTCGTCGCCCTCGCGCACGTCCTTGCGCTTGAGGTCCTCCTCGTTGTGCAGCGTCGCAAGCCTCACCGTCACGCCTGAGATCTGCACTGCCTCGAGCTCCGCGAAGGGCACCATATGGCCGGTCCGGCCGACGTTCCACGACACCCGGTTGAGCTTGGTGGTGGCGGTCATCGGCGGGAACTTCCAGGCGATCGCCCCCCGGGGCTCGCGGCCCACCACGCCGAGCCGGCGCTGCAGGTCGAGGTCGTCGACCTTGACCACCACGCCGTCGATTTCGAAGTCGAGGCCCTCCCGGCGCTCCTCCCAGGACCGGCACGCGGCTACCACGGCGTCGAGGTCGTCGTAGCGCTCGATGTCGGGATTGACCTTGAAGCCATGGTCGCGGAGCCATTCGAGCGACTCGAGGTGGCCCTCGAACTCGAGGCCCTCCAGCGCTCCGAGCGAGTAGCACCAGACCGACAGAGGACGCGCGGCGGCCAGCTCCGGATCCAGCTGGCGGATCGACCCCGCAGCGGAGTTGCGTGGGTTGGCGAAGGTGGGCTCACCGGCGGCGGCGCGTTCCTCGTTGAGGCGCGCGAAGGCCGCGCGCGGCAGGTATGCCTCGCCGCGAACCTCCAGCAGCCGTGGAGCATCCTTCACCCGCAGCGGTATCGACTTGATCGTGCGCAGGTTCTGGGTCACGTCCTCGCCCACCTCGCCGTCGCCCCGGGTGGCGCCGCGCACGAACACGCCGTCCTCGTAGACGAGCGAGACGGCGAGGCCGTCAACCTTCGGCTCCGTGACGAAAGCGATCTGGGCGTCCTCGACGCCCTGCTTGATGAGAACGCGCTCGCTGCGCACGAGCCACGCGCGCAGCTCATCCTCGTTACGGGCGTTGGCCAGCGACAGCATCGGCTGGAGATGGCGCACCGGCTCGAAGCGCTCGAGCGGGCGTCCGCCCACCCTCTGGGTGGGCGACACCGGCGTGCGCAGCTCCGGGTGGGCCTCCTCGAGGTCGCGCAGTTCACCGAGCAGCGCGTCGTACTCGGCGTCCGAGACCTCCGGGTCGTCGAGCACGTAGTAGCGGTGGTTGTGCTCCTCGAGCAGACCCCGCAGCTCGGCTGCCCGCCCTTGTACGGCCGGCTCGGTCACACCTCGCTGGCGGCCGGGCGGAGCAGGCGGTCGAGCTCGAAGCCCGACAGCTCCTCCACCCCCGCCTCGTCGGTGAGGTCGAAGTGGAGCGGGGTGACCGCGATCAGTCCCTCCGCAATCGCCGCGAAGTCGGTGCCTGGCTCGTCGTGATAGCCGGGATCGTCGCCGTAGATGTGGTAGCGCTTGCGGCCGTCGGCCTCCTCGGCCAGCTCCAGGCGGTCGCGGTAGATCCGCTTGCCGAGCTTGCAGGAGCGCGCTCCCGCCACGTCTCCCGCTGGACAGTTGACGTTGAGCAGCGTGCCCTTGGGCATCGGCACGTGCTCGATCTCCTCCACCAGCCGGGCCACGAACCTGGCGCCCTCCTCGAAGTCCTCAGCCGACCAGCCCTTGCCCTCGCGGAAGTCGACGCGGCCCCGGTCGGACTGCTGGGACACGGCTATCGCGGGGATCCCGAGCACGACCCCCTCGAGGGCGGCGGCCACCGTGCCGGAGTAGGTGATGTCGTCGCCCAGGTTGAAGCCGTGGTTGATCCCGGAGACGATCAGCTCGGGCTCGAACTCGATCAGTCCGAGCGCGGCGAAGCGCACGCAGTCGACCGGAGTGCCGTCGGTGGCGTACGCGGTGGTGCCGTCGTCCAGCTCGAACTCCTCGACCCAGAGTGGGGTGCGCGTGGTGATGCTCCGCGCCGTGGCGCTGCGATTGGAGTCCGGGGCGATCACCGCCAGCTCGACTTCCGGCACTTCCAGCAAGGCGCGCCGGATCGCGTGAAGCCCGATCGCCTGGATGCCGTCGTCGTTGGTCAGGAGGATCTTCATCGCCCTACGAGGATAGTCGCGGGCGGGCGGGCCGACGTGACGATTCAGTACCGCACGTGCTCGAGATAGAGCCCATGCGCCGGGGCGGCGTCTCCGGCCTCGATGCGAGGTCTGCCCTGCAACAGATCGGCGAAGGCGTCAACGCTCACACGCCCCATGGCCACCCACAGCATCGTGCCCACCAGGGTTCGCACCATCCGGCGCAGGAAGGCATCCGCCTCGATCCAGAAGGCCACTACGCCATCGCCCTCGTCCTGCCAGTCCGCGCGGAACACCTTGCGCTCGAAATGCTTGTGGGTGGTCTTGGTGAGCGTGAAGGCGGTGAAGTCGTTCGTGCCGGCCAGCAGCTCGGCGCAGGCGTTCAGCGCCCGCCGGTCTGTCTGGTAGCGCCAGTGGTAGGCGCGATCACGTTCGAACACGTGGGCGACGGGGCCGGTGAGCACCCGGTAGCGGTAGGTGCGCGCCACGGCATCGTGGCGTGCGTCGAAGGCGTCCTGCGCGGGCTCGCTCGCCAGCACCCGAACGTCGTGAGGCAGCAGCGCGTTCAGGCCCCGGGCCGAAGCCGGAGCGCCCGAATGGCTGGCCACCTGCCCCCGGGCGTGCACGCCCGAGTCGGTGCGCCCCGCCACGGTCAACGAAACCGGCTCGCGCAGAAGCGTGGCAAGCGCCTCCTCGACGACAGCCTGAACGGTGCGCTTGCCGGGCTGGCGGGCCCAGCCCGCGAACTGCGTCCCGGCGTACTCGATCAGCAGCCGGGCAGTCAGTGTTATCCGCGGCGGCGCGCGACGATGAGGATGTAGTGCGCATCGACCTCGAACGGGCCGTCGCCGCCGGCCCATCCGCGCGCCATCTCGACCAGCTCCTCGTACATCTCGGCATACCGGTCGGGCGGCATGTTGGCCTTGGCCGAGGCCTGCATGGGAGCGTGGCGTTCCATCCCGGCCACGAAGTCCTCGGGCGAGTCGGCCGACCAGGGCAGCGTCGCCCGCTCGAACTCGATCGAGGTGGCCAGGCCGTCGAAGCGCTCCCGCACCGTCTCCTCCTCGGCCCATTTCTCGAGCCTCGGGAAGTCGTCCGGCATCGGGGGGCCGTAGCCGCGTGTGAGCTGGAACATGTCGTAGGTCGGGCCTTCCGGCAGCCAGGCGGTCATGCCCACGGTGTTGCCCGGCCGCACCACCCGGAACATCTCCTCGGCCACCACGCGTGGCCGCGGCGCGATCATGGCGCCGAACACCGACCCCACGCAGTCGAAGCGAGCGTCCTCGAAGGGGAGATCCTCGACGTCAGCCTCGACCCACTCGATGTCATAACCCTCGGCCTGCGTTCGGGCGCGGCCCTTCTCAACCATGCCCGGGGCGATGTCGGAGGCCACCACGCTCGCGCCCTCCTCGGCGCAGGCCACCGCGAAGTTGCCGTCTCCGGCCGCCACGTCGAGCACCTCCTGCCCGGCCGAGGCGGCGCAGGCGTCGGCGAGCCTAGTCGCGGCCGGGCGCAGCATCTCCGACAGCCCGCTGTACTCGCCCATGCTCCAGCCTGCGCGAGCCTGCTCCTTGATCTTTTCCACGTCCACGGCCCGCAGCCTATCGGCGGCGACCCACCCGCTATGCGGCGAAGCCCGATCCGCCGCCGAGGCGGCCCAGGTGGGCCCGCTTCACGGTCCCGCCAGCCGCTGGAGGCCGTGGGTAGGGACCCATCTTCCAGGGCTGCGGAGCCACCGACCCGTAGTGGTGGCGCAGGTAGGCGGTCAGCTCGCCGCGGTGGTCGCCACACGCATAGCGCATCGGCCCGAGCGGTCCCCGCCCGTGCCAGACCAGCCACCGCTCGGGTCCGGCGTCCACGTATCGCCCGAAGAACACGTCCTGCACCTGCTGCTCCAGCGCTGCCTGAGTCTCCGGCGTGGGCGGACATCCGCAGAATTGGCACCTGAAGACGAGCTTCACGGGCATGCCCACCCCAAGGTAGCGCGGGTCGAGTTGCCGCGGCGCCGTCCTCGCCACGCGGGATCGGGCGGCGAGGGGGCCCGCGGCGTGGACGGTGTGCCACCGGCCGGCCCTCGCGACTGAGCGGCTCCCGCAGGTGGGTGGCCACCCGAACAGCGATACCCGAGGGCGCTTGGGCCGCCTTTGCGCTGCTATGGAACGCAAATCCGGCCCAACGGGCTGCCGAGGCGCTTCACACCTGCGCCGCTCGGAGCTACACCAGCTCTAGGAAGACCATTTCGGTCGAATCCGACTTGCGCGGTCCCAGCTTGAGGATCCTCGTATAGCCCCCCGGGCGCTCCGCGTAACGCGGCGCCAGCTCCTCGAACAGCTTGTAGACGATGAACTTGTCCTGACCCAGCCGCGCCATCGCGAGCCGGCGGGAGTGCTGATCGCCCTTCTTGCCCAGGGTGATCAGCCGCTCCAGCTCCGGCTTGACGGCCTTGGCCTTGGCCTCGGTGGTCTGGATGCGCTCATGGTCGATGACCTCACGGGAGAGGTTCATCATCAGCGACTTGCGGTGGGCCGAGCTGCGGCTGAGCTTGCCTTTCTGCTTTCCGTGGCGCATGAGAGAACCGGAGAGTCTACGCCCGCAGCGACAGCCCACGCGCCTCGAGGGTCTCGATGACCTCTTCGATGGACTTGCGGCCGAAGTTGGGGATCGCGTTCAACTCGGACTCGGACTTCTGGACCAGGTCGCCGACGGTCTGCACGCCCGCCCGCTTGAGGCAGTTGTAGGACCGCACGCCCAGCTCCAGCTCCTCGATGAGGATGTCGTCCATCCCGTCGGCGCCGGCGATCGAGCCGCCGCCGACCGAGCCCAGCTCGCCGCCGAGGCCTCCCGCGGCGGCTGCTCCGACCAGGCCGGCACCAGCCTCCCGAAGCGCCTCGACGCGCTCGGGCTCGCTGAAGATCGCGAGGTACTTGATCAGGATCTCCGCAGCCTCTCGGAGCGCCGCGTGGGGATCGACCGAGCCGTCGGTCTCGATGTCCATCGTGAGCTTGTCGTAGTCGGTGCGCTGACCGACACGGGCGGACTCGACCGAGTACGCCACCCGCTTGACCGGCGAGAAGATCGAGTCGATCGGGATCACCCCGATCGGCTGGTCCGGGGTCTTGTTGTCCTCCGCGGGCGTGTAGCCGCGGCCGTGACCGATCGTCAGGTAGATCTCGAGCTTGGTCTTCTTCTCGAGCGTGGCGATGTGGGTCTCGGGGTTCAGGATCTCTACGCCCGAGGGCAGGTCGATGTCTCCCGCGGTGACCTCACCGGGGCCGGTGATCACCAGCGGTGCCTCGATCTCGGCCGCCTCGGAATGCATCCGGCAGACGATCTCCTTGAGGTTGAGCACGATGTCCGTGACGTCCTCGGTGACCCCGTTGATCGTGGAGAACTCGTGGGCCACGCCCTCTATCCGCACGCTCGTCACCGCAGCGCCGGCCAGCGATGACAGCAGCACCCGGCGCAGCGAGTTGCCGAACGTGTAGCCGAAGCCGCGGTCAAGCGGTTCGATGGTGAACGTGCCGCGGTTGTCCTGCACGTTCTCCGAGGAGATCTGGGGGGTCTGAAACTCGATCATGGGTGGGTGTCCTTCGCGTTGAAAGCAAGGCCCGGCGGCAACAACGCCGCAGGCATCTGGATTACTTCGAGTAGAGCTCGACGATGAGCTGTTCCTGCACGGGCGCGGCGATCTCGTCGCGCTCGGGCTGGCGGAGCACCTTGGCGGTGAGCCCGTCGTGATCCGCCTGGAGCCAGGCGGGGACCACCGAGACTAGCTCGGTGGCGTCGCGGATCACCTGGTCGGCCTTCGAGCCGGGCTTCAGCGTGATCACGTCGTCGGCGCGCACCTGGTAAGAGGGAATGTCCACGCGCCTGCCGTTGATCGCCCAGTGTCCATGGCGAACCATCTGGCGGGCCTGGCGGCGCGAAGAAGCGAAGCCCAGCCGCACGAGCACGTTGTCAAATCGGGACTCGAGCAGCCGAAGCAGGTTCTCGCCGGTCACGCCGGGCTGGCGCGAGGCGTGCTGGTAATAGGTGCGGAACTGCTTCTCGAGCACGCCGTAGTAGCGCCGCGCCTTCTGCTTCTCGCGCAGCTGCACGCGGTACTCCGACTGGCGCGCGCGGCCTCGGCCGTGCTCGCCCGGCGGGTAGTTGCGCCGCTCGATGCCGCATTTGTCGGTGAGGCAGCGCTCTCCCTTGAGGAACAGCTTCATGCCCTCCCGGCGGCACTGCTTGCACTGCGGGCTGGTATCGCGGGCCATTAGACGCGCCTCCTCTTGCGGGGGCGGCAGCCATTGTGGGCCTGTGGCGTCACGTCGCGGATGGTGGTCACCTCGAGGCCGGCGGCCTGGAGTGATCGGATGGCCGTGTCGCGACCCGAGCCCGGGCCCTTCACGAAGACCTCGACCTTTTCGAGCCCCTGCTCGATGCCCTTCTTGGCGGCGGCATCGGCCGTGACCTGCGCGGCGAACGGGGTCGACTTGCGCGAGCCCTTGAAGCCGGCTCCGCCGGCGGACTCCCACGCGATCACGTTGCCCTCGCGGTCTGTGAGCGACACGATCGTGTTGTTGAAGCTGGTCTTGATGTGCGCCTGCCCGAACGGAACGTTCTTCTTGGGCTTGCGGCGTCCGCGCGAGCGGCCCGGCCTCTGAGCCGCCATCTACTTGGACACCTTCTTCTTGCCGGCGACGGACATGCGCTTGGGACCCTTCCGGGTGCGCCCGTTGGTCTTGGTGCGCTGGCCATTGACGGGCAGGCCGCGCCGATGGCGCAGGCCGCGGTAGGCGCCAATCTCCATCAGCCGCTTGACGTTGGTGGAGCGCTCGCGCCGCAGGTCACCCTCGACCGTGAGGTCGTTGTCGATCACCTCGCGCAGCTTGAGCACCTCGTCGTCGGTGAGGTTCTTGACGTAGGTGTCGGGGTCCACGCCGGCCTTCTCGAGCGCCTTCAGCGCTTGGGAACGGCCGATGCCGAAGATGTAGGTGAGACCTATCTCGACCCTCTTGTTGAGGGGAATGTTGATGCCGGAGATTCGTGCCATAGATGCTTGGGTCAGCCCTGCCGTTGCTTGTGTCGGGGGTTCTGGCAGATCACGAGAACTGCTCCGCCCCTGCGGATCACCTTGCACTTCTCGCACATGGGCTTGACCGAGGCTCGGACTTTCATCCGTGGAATCTACCTTCCTTGAAGGATTGGGCAGGATGCCCAATCCTTCGCATGGACATCCTTATAGAGAAGAACCGGCGCCGGGCCCAGGAGACGGCCAAGCGCCAACGGAGCAGGATAGCAACCCGCGCTCCCGGGCGGCTTCCGCAGGAGTCGTTCAGGCGCGCGCAGCGGCGCCTGGGCTGGGAGAGAGGCTTTCGCCCTCCTCCTCGTGCCAGGGGGTAAGGATGCGGGGTCCCTCGGACGTAACCGCGACGGTGTGCTCGAAGTGGGCGGCGAGCGATCCGTCCCGTGAGTAGACGGCCCAATCGTCGTTGCCCATCCGGACCTCGTGGTGGCCGGCGTTGACCATCGGCTCGATGGCCAGGACGAAGCCCTCCTCCAGCTCGGGACCGGTGCCGGGGCGCCCGAAGTTCGGGATCTGCGGGTCCTCGTGCATGTCGCGCCCAACGCCGTGGCCCACGAGAGAGCGGATCACCGAGTAGCCGTCGGACTCCACCCGGCGCTGTACGGCGGCGGACACGTCGCCCAGGCGGTTGCCCGGGCTGCATTGCTCGACCGCCTCGAAGAGCGCCCCGCGGGTGCTGGCCAGCAGGCCGGTGGCCACGGAGCTCACCGGCCCGACCGGAAGGGTCACGGCGGCATCGGCGACCCATCCGTCGAGCTGAACGCCGATGTCCACGGAGAGGATGTCGCCCCGCTTGAGGTCATACGACCCGGGGATCCCGTGCACCACCATCGAGTTCGGCGATGCGCAGATCGAGCCGGGGTACCCGCGGTAGCCCTTGAACACCGGCTCGGCGCCCTGCGAGCGGATGAACTTCTCGGCGGCGGCATCAAGGTCGCCGGTGGTCACACCGGGCCGCGCCTTCCCACGCAGGAGCCGGTGGCAGCGGGCGAGAATCCGTCCTGACGCGGCGATCTTCTCGATCTCCTCCGGGCTTTTCCTGATGATCGCCACTAGGGGTGTCTCCTGGAAGGCAGGCGCGCCCAGGCGCCGCCAAGCGGGTCAGGACCGACAGGAGCCACCCCTAGATTTGCTCCTCGAGGCGCAGGGTTGCCAGGGTGGCGCGGATGTGACCGTTCACCTCGTCGGGGGAGCGCGTGCCGTCGAAGCGCCGCAGCAGTCCCTCCTTCTCGTAGAGCTCCACCAGCGGCTTGGTCTGCCGGTGGAAGACCTCGAGCCGGTGCTTGACCGTCTCCGACCTGTCGTCGTCGCGCTGGATCAGCGGCGAGCCGTCCTGGTCGCAGAAGCCGTCGTTCTTCGGCGGGTCGAACTCCACGTGGTAGGTGTGGCCGTTGTCGCGACACACGCGCCGGCCAGAGAGGCGGCGGATGACCTCCTCGTCGGGCGCGTCGATCACGAGCGTGGCGGTGAGCCGGCGGCCGAGGTCGTCGAGCGCGCCGCGTAGCTGCTCGGCCTGGCCCACCGTCCGGGGGAAGCCGTCGAGCACGAAGCCGTCGCGGGCCTCAGCGCTGTCGATCCGGTCGAGCACCACCTTGCCGATCAGCTCGTCGGGCACGAGGTCGCCGCGCTCCATGTACTCGCGCGCCTCTCGGCCCAGCTCGGACTCCTCCTTGACCGCCGAGCGGAGGATGTCGCCCGTCGCGTAGTAGGGCAGGTCGAAGTCGGTTCGGAGCCGATCGGCCTGGGTTCCCTTGCCGGCCCCGGGCGGGCCGAGCAGGATGAGGTTGAGCTCGCTCATAACCGAGCGGGAAGGCTACTGCCTCCCCGTCCGGCGGACAGCGTTCACCGCTTGGCGGCGAAGGTGACCTTCCCCGTGTCGCACTTCCCCAGCAGCGGATCGTCCGAGCGCTCCCGCACCTTTCCGGTCACCTTGCCGTCCTTGAAGCTTCCGCTGAAGTTGAGCGTGCCGGATGAGTTGCCAAGTGAGGCCGAGAACCTGCCGTTCTGCTTGACGGTGAACGGGCCGTTGACATCGATCGGCTTCTTGGTGGCGCCGCAGTTGTTCTCGACCACGAACTTGAGCGACTTGATCTTTTGCGCCTTGTTGACCTTGATGGTGACCGACAGTGCCTGGCTGGTCTCCCCCTTGTAGGTGCCCTTCGCGGGCAGGGCGGCGCTTGCGGGAACCGCGAGAGCAAGCACAAGGAGGGCCGCAAGGGCGGCGGCGACGCGGGGTTTCATGGGCGCCACCCTAGGCAGAGAAGGCGCTTTACGCCAGCTACTTCAAGAAACCTTCGTAGTTGCGCATCATCAATTGCGCCTCGAGCTGTTTCATCGTGTCGAGGGCCACGCCCACCACGATCAGGATCGAGGTGCCGCCGAAGAAGAAGTTGGCGCTGGTCTGGTTGATGAGGATCGTGGGCAGCGCCGCCACGAGCGCCAGGTACAGCGCGCCGGGGAACGTGAGCCGCGCGAGGATGCGGTCCAGATACTCGGCCGTTGGCCGGCCGGGTCTCACCCCGGGTATGAACCCGCCGTACTTCTTGAGGTTGTCCGCCTGCTCCACCGGGTTGAACGTGACCGCGGTGTAGAAGTAGGTGAAGACGATGATGAAGATCGATTCGCCCACGATGTAGGCCCAGCCGTTGGGGCTGAAGAAGGCCGAGAAGTCGCGCGCCCAGCTCGCCTGGGACAGCTCTCCGATCGTGGGCGGGAAGGCCATCAGGGAGGCGGCGAAGATCACCGGGATCACCCCTGCCATGTTCACGCGCAGGGGGAGGTAGGTCGAGCCGCCGCCCGACATCCGCCGGCCCACCACTCGCTTGGCGTACTGCACGGGGATCCGCCGCTGGCCCTCCTGGACGAACACGATCGCCGCGATGCAGCCCAGCGCGAGGAAGGGCATCATCACCACGAAGATCTGGTCCGGGTTGGTGAACCACGCCTGGATGCCGTTCGGCAGGCCCGCCACGATGCTGGCGAAGATCATCAGTGAGATGCCGTTGCCGACACCGCGCTGGGTGATCAGCTCGCCGAACCACATCAGCATCACGCAGCCGGCGGTGAGGGTGGTCACGATCACGAAGACCCGCCCGAAGCTGAAGTCGGTGACCACGTCGGTGCCGCCGGTGGAGAAGCTGCGGAAGAGGAACACGTAGCCGATCGACTGCCCGAAGGAGAGCCCGACGGTGAGGTAGCGCGTGTACTGGGTGATCTTCTGCTGGCCAACCTCGCCCTCCTTGCGGAGCTTCTCCAGCGAGGGCACCACCACCGTCATCAGCTGCAAGATGATCGAGGCGGTGATGTAGGGCATGATCCCGAGCGCGAAGATCGCGAAGCGCTGCAGGCTGCCTCCCGAGAACAGGTTGAGGAAGCCCAGCACGTTGGAGCCCGTGAAGTTCTCCGAGATCTCCTTGACGGCGTCGACGTTGATGCCCGGCGCCGGGATATACGCACCGATGCGGTAGAGCATCAGCATGCCGGCGGTGAACGCCAGCTTCTTGCGGATTTCCGGGACCCTGAAGGCGCTCAGGAACGTCTTGAGCACGAGCTAGTCCTCCAGGGTCTGAACGCTGCCGCCTGCCGCCTCGATCTTCTCGCGCGCGCTGGCCGAGAAGGCGTGGGCGTGCACGGTGAGGGCCTTGCTGATCTCGCCGCGACCCAGGATCTTGACCGGCACGTCGCGCCGGGTGGCCAGGCCGACGGCCGAGAGGCTGGCCGGAGTGACCTCGGCGCCCTTGTCGAACCGGGCCTCGAGGTCGTCGAGATTGACCGGCTGGGTGTGCGTTCGGAACTTCTCGAAGGGCATCGACTTCTTCATGTGCGGACCGCGCAGCTTGCGCATCCGCATCTGGATCGGGTTCTGCCCGCCCTCGAAGCCCACGCGGCTCTTGGAGCCCGAGCGGGCGCCGGCGCCCTTGTGGCCGCGGCCAGAGGTCTTGCCCCAGCCCGAGCCCTCGCCGCGCCCGATGCGCTTGCGCCGCTTGGTCGCGCCCTTGGCGGGCTTGAGGTTGTGCAGGCCCTTCACGACTTGACCTCGAGCAGGTGGCGCACGGAATGCAGCTGACCGCGAAGCGCGTCGCCGTCGGCGTGCTCGACCTGCTTGCCGATCCGGCCCAGTCCGAGGGACTGAAGCGTTGCCCGCTGCTTCTTGGAGGAGCCGATGGGCGACTTGACCTGCGTGATCACGAGCTTGCCGGCCATCAGGCGGGACTCTCCGCCTCCACGGGCGCGGGCTCGACGGCTTCACGCTGCCCGTTCGCGCCGTTGATGGGCACCGGACCGTCGTCGAGCCCCAGCACCTGAGCCACGGAGAGGCCGCGCAGCTTGGCCACGTCCTCGGGCCGGCGAAGGGCCTGGAGTCCCGCCATGGTGGCCTTCACGAGGTTGATCGGATTCTGCGAGCCGAGTGACTTGGACAGCACGTCGTGGATGCCGGCCAGCTCGAGCACGGCGCGCACACCGCCGCCTGCGATCACGCCGGTGCCGGGCGAGGCCGGCTTGAGCAGCACGCGGGAGGCCGAGTGAACGCCCACCACCTGGTGGGTGATGGTCGATCCGTGCATCGGGACCTCGAACAGGTCGCGGCGGGCGCGCTCGACGCCCTTCTGGATCGCGACCGGAACCTCGTTGGCCTTGCCGTAGCCCACGCCCACCTTCGACTTCTCGTCGCCTACGACCACGAGTGCCGTGAAGGAGAAGCGCCGGCCGCCCTTCACCACCTTGGCAACGCGGTTGATCTCGACCACGCGCTCCTGAAGGTCGCTGTCGCCCCGGCGTCCGCCCTGTTGTCTGTTGCTTTCTCTGGCCATCTCAGTCTCTGTCGAGGGTAGCTAGAACTCCAGGCCGCCCTCGCGGGCGCCGTCGGCGAGCGCTTTGACGCGCCCGTGGAAGCGGTAGCCGCCGCGATCGAACACGCAGGTCTCCACTCCGACCTTCTTGGCACGGCCGGCGAGCACCTCGCCCGCCTTCGTGGCTTGGTCCATGCGGGCGAGCTCACGCAGCTCGGACTCGGTCCAGGAGACCGCAGCCAGGGTGTGGCCGGAGTTGTCGTCGATCAGCTGAGCCACCACTCCGCGGTTGGAGCGGAACACCGACAGCCGCGGGCGCTCCGCGCTGCCGCGCACCTTGGCGCGCACACGGCGGCGCCGGCGCAGCCGCGACGACTGCTTGGTCTTGACGCTCATGCGCGCTTGCCGACCTTCCGGACCACGTGCTCGTCGCGGTAGCGGATGCCCTTGCCCTTGTAGGGCTCCGGCGGGCGCTTGTCGCGGATCTGCGCGGCCACTTCGCCGACGGCCTGCTTGGAGATGCCGCGAACCACCACCTCGGTGGGGACCGGCACCTCGAACTCGATGCCGTCGGGGGGCTCGACGGGCACGGGGTGCGAGTAGCCGAGCGCCAGCTCGAGGTTCTTGCCCTTGAGCTGAGCGCGATAGCCGACGCCCTGGATCTGCAGGCGCTTCTCGTAGCCCTGCGTGACGCCGTGGACCATGTTGAAGATCAGGCTCCTCGTAAGGCCGTGCAGGGCGCGGTGCTCGCCGCGGTCCGACGAGCGCGAGACGAGGACCTCGCCGTCGCTCTGCTCCACGGTGAGGTCGCGGCTCACGCGCTCGGACAGCTCGCCCTTGGGACCACTGACGCGCACGAGCGCGGGCTCGACCACGACGGTCACGCCCTCGGGCACGGGGATCGGCTGCTTTCCGATGCGGCTCATACGCCTACCAGACCCTAGCCACCAGCTCGCCGCCAACACCGCTGCGGCGGGCGTCGTGGCCGGTCATGACCCCGTGCGAGGTGGAGACGATCGTGGTGCCCATGCCCCCCTGGACCTTGGGCACCTCGCCGGCGGCGACGTACCGGCGCCGCCCGGGCTTGGACACGCGCTGCAGGCCCATGATCACGGGCTTGCGGTCCTCCGTGTACTTGAGCGTCACCCGGAGGTCCTGCGCCACCCGGCCGGGCTCGACCGCGTAGCTCTCCACGTAGCCCTGCTCGGTGAGGATGCGGGCCATCTCGATCTTGAGCTTCGAGGCCGGCATCACGGCGTCGTCGTGGTCGGCCTGGAGGCCGTTGCGGATGCGGGTGAGGAAGTCGGATATGGGATCGGTCTGGCTCATTACCAGCTGCTCTTCGTCAGGCCGGGGATGTGGCCCTCGTGGGCGTGGTCGCGCAGGCAGATCCGGCACAGGCCGAACTTGCGCAGGTAGGCCCGCGGGCGACCGCACTTGCGGCAGCGGTTGTATCCACGGGTCTTGTACTTGGGGGTGCGCTGCTGGCGCACCTTCTGTGAGGTCTTGGCCATCTATTCGCTCTCTTCCGAAGTCTTTGCCGCCGGATCTCCGTCGGCCTCTTCGCCCTCTTCCGGGCGCTCATGCTTCTCGTAGGCCTCGGGGTTCTCTTCCTTGAGCTGGTCGAGGGCCGCCTGCTCGGCCTCGGCGCGTGCGCGGGCCTCCTCGTGCCGGCGCTCCTCCTCCTCGGCCTCCGCAGCCTCGTCGACCTGCCCGGGGCGCCCCTCGGCCTGGAACGGCATGCCGAGCGCGAGCAGGAGAGCGAAGCCCTCCTCGTCGGTCTTGGCGGTGGTGGTGATCGTGATGTCGAGGCCGCGCACCTGATCGATCGCGTCGTAGTCGATCTCGGGGAAGATGACCTGCTCGCGTACGCCCATCGTCCAGTTGCCGCGCCCGTCGAAGGAGCGCGGGTTGAGGCCGCGGAAGTCGCGAATGCGGGGGATCGCTATCGACATGAGGCGATCGAGGAACTCCCACATGCGCGCGTCGCGGAGCGTGACCGAGAGCCCGACCGGCATCTCCTCGCGCAGCTTGAAGGCGGCGATCGACTTGCGCGCCCGGCGTACGTTGGGCTTCTGGCCGGCGATGGTGGCCAGCTGCTCCTGGGCCGCGTCGAGCATCTTGGAGTCCTGCTTGGCCTCGCCGACGCCCATGTTGAGGGTGACCTTCTCGACCCCGGGCACCTCCATCACGTTGGCGTAGCCGAACTGCTTCTTGAGCGCAGGGGCGATCTCGGCCTGGTAGCGGTCCTTCAGGCGCGGCTTGACGGCTGCCTCTGCCACCGCCATCAGTCGACCTCCGTCCCGGACTTCTTCGAGACACGCACGCGCCGGCCGCCCTCGCGTTTGATGCCCACGCGGGTCGGGTCGCCGGACTTGGGATCGAGCAGCATCACGTTGGACACGTGGACAGGGCCCTCGACCTCGATCACGCCGCCGATCTCCTGTGCGCGCTGGGTGTCGCGCAGCGAGGTCGGGCGCTGATGGCGCTTCTGGATCGCCACGCCCTCCACGTACACGCGTCCGCGGCCGGGCTCGGTGCGGAGCACGCGACCGGTCTTCCCGCGGTCCTTCCCCGAGATCACCTTGACCATGTCGTCCTTGCGGACCTTCATGCTCGCGGCCACGGCTAAAGCACCTCCGGTGCGAGGGAGACGATCTTCATGAAGTTGCGGTCGCGCAGCTCGCGTGCAACGGGCCCGAAGATGCGGGTGCCGCGCGGGTTGTTGGCGGCGTCGATCAGCACGGCAGCGTTCTCGTCGAAGGAGATGTAGGTGCCGTCGTCGCGCCCGAACTCCTTGCGCGTACGCACGATCACCGCCTTCACCACCTCGCCCTTCTTGACCGACCCGTGCGGGATGGCCTGCTTGACCGTGGCCGTGATCACGTCGCCCACGCCGCCGTAGCGGCGCTTGGACCCGCCGGAGACGCGGATGCAGAGAATCTCACGGGCGCCGGTGTTGTCGGCCACCCTCAGTCGCGTCTCCTGCTGGATCATCGGACACGCTCCACCACTTCGACCAGGCGCCAGCGCTTGCTACGCGAGAGCGGCCGGCTCTCGACGACACGGACGGTGTCGCCCGTGTTTGCCTCGTTCTGCTCGTCGTGAGCGTGCAGGGTCGAGGTGGTGCGCACGATCTTGCCGTAGGTGCGGTGCTGGCGCGCGAGATCGATGCGTACCGAGATGGTCTTGTCGCCCTTGTCGGAGATCACGACGCCCTGGCGAACACGAGGCCTGCCGGTACCGGTGCGCTCCGCGGGGGGAGTCCCCTCGCCGGGGCCGGCGGCCTTGCGCTTCTCACGGCGTGACGCACGCCAGCGCTGCCGCGAAGCGGCGTTCTGACGCCGGCGCTCCAGGCGCGCGGCGTTGCGCTCCTCAGCCGTCATCGCCGGCTTTGCCTCGCCGGTGTGCACCGAGCGCTTGCGGCCGCGCCGCTGCTTGGGAGACAGCTGCTCCTCCGGCTCGGCCGGGGCCTCGGCCGTTGCGGCAGCCGCGTCCAAGCCCTCGGCCTGGGGACTGGGGTCTGGGGACTGGTCCTCTGTGTTTTCTGGAGTCTCGTTCACGTCTTCCTCGGTCATTGCGCTGCCTTCTGCTTCCTCAGCTCGGCTTCCACGTCCAGCCCGCGCTGACGGGCGATCGTCAGGCTTCGTGCCAGATCCTTCTTGGCGGCCTGCATTCCCGCGGTGTTCTCGAGCTGTCCGGTCGCGTGCTGGAAGCGCAGGTTGAACAGCTCCTGGCGCGACCGGTCGACGAACTCGACGAGCTGCGGGTCATCAAGATTGTGCACATCCACGGCCTTCACTGCTGTCCGGCCCCCTCACGCTGCACGAACTTGGTCTTGATCGGCAGCTTGTGGCTGGCCAGCCGCATCGCCTCGCGGGCCAGGTCCTCGGGCACTCCGGAAAGCTCGAACATCACGCGGCCGGGCTTGACCACGGCCACCCAGCCCTCGGGCGAGCCCTTGCCCGAGCCCATGCGCGTCTCCGCGGGCTTCTGGGTCACGGGCTTGTCGGGGAAGATGTTGATCCAGACCTTGCCACCGCGCTTGATCTTGCGGGTCATCGCGATTCGGGCGGCCTCGATCTGGCGGTTGGTGACCCAGCCCCGATCGAGCGCCTTCAGGCCGTACTCGCCGAACTCGACGGTGGTGCCGCCCTTGGCGAAGCCGGCCCTGCGGCCCCGGTGCTGCTTGCGGTGCTTGACGCGCTTGGGGGAAAGCATCAGCGACCCCCTCCGCGCGGACCGCCGCCCGCTCCGCCGCGACCCTGTGGCCGCCGCCTCCGCCACCGCGGCCGCCACGACCGCCGGCGCCACCGCCCTGACCGCCACGACCGCCGCCGGGACCGCCACCGCGGCCTGCACTGGCCTGCTGCGGCGCCTCGAGCTCGGTGAGGTCCTGAGCGAAGCCCTTGGGCATGATCTCGCCCTTGTTGATCCACACCTTCACGCCGATCCGGCCGAAGGTGGTCTTGGCCTCGAAGAAGCCGTAGTCGATGTCGGCGCGAATCGTGTGCAGCGGCACCCGGCCGTCGGAGTAGCCCTCGGTGCGCGCCATCTCGGCGCCACCCAGGCGACCGGACACCTGCACCTTCACGCCCTTGGCGCCGGAGCGCATGGCCGAGGTCAGCGAGCGCTTCATCGCGCGCCGGAAGGCGACGCGGTTGACCAGCTGCTCGGCGATCGACTGGGCCACCAACTTGGCATCGAGCTCGGGCCGCTTGATCTCGAGGATGTTCACCTTCACGGCCTTGTTGGTCATCTTGTGGAGCTCTTTGCGCAGAGCGTCCACCTCGCTGCCGGACTTGCCGATCACGATGCCCGGCCGGGCCGTGTGGATGTTGACCTCGACCTCGGCCTTGTTCTTCTTGATCGTGATGCTGGACAGGCCGGCGTGCGAGAGCTTGTTGTCGATGTGGTCGCGGATGTGGATGTCCTCGAGCAAATAGTCGGAGAACTCCTTCTCGGAGAACCAGGTCGACTTCCAGTCGTGGATGTAGCCGACCCGCATCGACTCGGGATGGACTTTCTGCCCCATGGCTACCTTCCGTCCTTCGTTGTGGTCGTAAGCGTGATCGTCATGTGACTCGTGCGCTTCTTGATCGGCGTCGCGCGACCCAGGGCCCGCGGCCGGAAGCGCTTGATCGTCGGGCCCTCGTCAACGAAGGCGCGCGCCACCTTGAGCTCATCCGGATCGAGCTCGAAGTTGTTCTCCGCGTTGGCCACCGCGGACTCCAGCAGCTTGGAGATGTCGCTGGCGGCAGCGCGCGGCGTGTGCTTGAGTAGCGCGCGAGCGTCGCCGACGTTCTTGCCGCGAACATGGTCCATCACGAGCCGCGCCTTGCGCGGAGCGATGCGCACGTACTTGGCCTGCGCACGAACGGCGACGGAGCCGTCGGCAGCAAGCGGAGCCGGCCGCGCCTCGGAGTCGCGGCGCTTGGTGGTTGTCGTTTCAGCAGCGCCGCGGCGGCGAGCAGGCTTTTCCTCGGTCGTTTCTGTGGACTGTCGGCTGTCGACTGTCGACTCATCCTCAGGCGCCGTACCACCCTGAGCGACATCGTCATCTTCGAGCCGCGCGATCAGCTCGTCCTTCTTGCCGCTCTTCGTCAGCTCGCGCTTCTCGAGCTCGGCCTTGAGCTCGTCGACCGTCATCTCCGCGTACTTGGTCTCCTCGGCCATCAGCGCATCCTCACCTTGTCGCCACCGGCGTGCCCGCGGAACATGCGGGTGGGCGCGAACTCGCCGAGCTTGTGCCCGACCATCGACTCGGAGACGAAGACGGGAACGTGCTTGCGGCCGTCGTGGACGGCGATGGTGTGACCCACCATCTCGGGGAAGATCGTGGAGGTCCGCGACCAGGTCTTGACCATCTGCTTGGTGCCCGACTCGTTCATCGCCTCGATGCGGCCCATCAGGCGATCCTCGACCCACGGACCCTTCTTGGAGGAACGACTCATGTCAGATGATCCTTTCTCGAACCGCGTGTCCGCGGGGGCGCGCCAGACCAAGGTGGGCGTCGAACGGGGCCGAAGCGGGTAGCAGCACTGCCCGCGAGGTCGCGGGCTGCGATCCAGCGCCGGTATGGCGCGTCATCCGTGGATGCGCGGGGCGAGGAAGGGTCATCGTCTAACGGCCACCCTTCTTGCCGCGGCGACGGCCGCGGACGATGTATCGGTCGGACTTCTTGTTCTTCTTGCGTGTGCGATAGCCGAGCGTGGGCACTCCCCAGGGGGTGACCGGGTGCCGGCCGGGCGTGGTCGAGCCCTCGCCGCCGCCGTGCGGGTGGTCGACGGGGTTCATCGCCGTTCCGCGCGTCTGGGGGCGGCGGCCCTTGTGGCGCGAGCGGCCCGCCTTGCCCAGCACGATGTTCTGGTGCTCGGCGTTGCCGATGGCGCCTATCGACGCCCGGCATTCGGACCGCACCATGCGCATCTCGCCGGAAGGCAGGCGCAGGGTGGCGTAGTCGCCCTCCTTGGCCACGAGCTGGATCGACGTGCCGGCGGAGCGGCCCATCTGGCCGCCGCGGCCGGGCGCCAGCTCCACGTTGTGCACCGTGGTGCCGGTGGGGATGGCCGACAGCGGCAGGCAGCTGCCCGCGCGGATCTCGGCGCCCTCGCCTGACTGCACCACGTCCCCTACCGTCAGCCTCGCGGGAGCCAGGATGTAGGCCTTGGCGCCGTCGGCGTAGTGGATCAGGGCGATGTAGGCGGTGCGGTTGGGGTCGTACTCGATCCCGGCCACCGTGGCCGGGATGCCGTCCTTGCGCCGCTTGAAATCGACCTTGCGGTATTGGCGCTTGGCCCCGCCTCCGCGGTGGCGCGAGGTGATCCGGCCGTTGGCGTTGCGCCCACCCGACTTCTTCAGACCCTCCAGCAGTGACTTCTCCGGCTCCTTCTTCGTGACCTCGGCGTTGTCGGAGTACGTCGCGAAGCGGCGCCCTGGGCTGGTCGGCTTGTGCTTCTTCATGGCCATGGCCTAGGCCTCCTGGCCTTCGAAGAGCTCGATGCTGTCGTCGGCGTGGAGGGTCACGATCGCCTTCTTCCACTGGCGCCGCTTGCCCACCGAGTACCCGCGCCGCTTGGGCTTGGGCTTCACGTTCTGGGTGCGTACGCCGAGCACCCGCACGCCGAAGATCTCCTCGATCGCCTGGCGGACCTGGGTCTTGCTGGCGCGGTCGTGGATGCGAAAGGTGTACTTGTTGGCCGCGAGAAGCGCATAGCTCTTCTCGGATATGACCGGCCGGATGATCACGCTGCGGGCGTTCACGAGGACTCCTCGTCAGCGGTGTCGCCGCCGCCACGGCGGCTGGGCGCCACGGCGGCCTGCGTGAGCTGCTCGAAGCGCGGCGGGCGAAGCCACCAGGCGCGCGGATCCGATCACGTCGGCCACGCCGACCTGGCGTCGGCGCGCAGGACGGTGACGCCCTCGATGTTGCGGAACGACAGGGCGGCGTTCTCCTCGCCGTCCACCAGGACCACCAGCGCGCGGCCACCGTCCCCGAAGCCCGACAGGATCTCGAAGGCCTGCTTGGTCGAGGGGCCCTCGAAGGCACCGGCGTCGAGCGCGCCCAGCGAGTCCCGCTCCACGTGCACCGACAGCGCGGCACGCATCGCCCGGCGACGCTCCTTGCGGTTGAGCTTGACCGTGTAGCCGCGCGGCTTGGGCCCGAAGGCGATGCCGCCACCGGTGCGCTGCGGGCTCGACAGGGCGCCTACCCGGGCCCGTCCGGTGCCCTTCTGGCGCCAAGCCTTGGCGCCGGTCATCGCGACCTGGCCACGGGTGAGCGTGGATGCCGTGCCGCGACGGCGCGCATTCAGCTCTGCGACCACCGCGCGGTGCACGAGCGGCTCGTGGAAGTCCTCGCCGAAGACGGCCTCGTCGAGGTCGACGCCGCCGGTCTTGGACCCTATGTAGGGGGCCTTCGGGGCGGCCATGCCTAGCCGTCCGTCCTGATCTCGACGATGCCGCCGGTGGGGCCGGGCACCGAGCCGCGGACGAGCAGGAGGTTGTCCTCCGGCCGCACGTCGACGACCTCGAGGCCGCGCTGGGTCACGCGCTTGTTGCCCATCTGGCCGGGTCCGCGGATGCCGGGAAATACGCGCGAGGGGGTGGCCGAGGCGCCGATCGAGCCAGGGGCCCGCTTGTTGTGGGAGCCGTGGGACATCGGTCCGCGGCTGAAGTTGTGGCGCTTGACCGTCCCCTGGAAGCCCTTGCCCTTCGAGGTGCCGGCGATCTTCACCGTCTGGCCCTTCTCGAAGACGTCGCCCACCTTGAGCTGGTCGCCCACCAGGTGCTCGCCGGCCTCGTCGCGAAACTCCGCGAGACGGCGCAGCGGCGGTGCGTCGGCGATGGCGAGGTGGCCGAGCTGGCCCTTGGTGAGCTTCTTCTCGCGGATCTCGCCGAAGCCGAGCTGAACGGCGTCGTAGCCGTCGCGCTCCTCGCTGCGGATGCCGGTGACCCAGCAGGGGCCGGCCTCGAGCACGGTCACACGTTCCACATGTCCGTCCTCCGAGTCGAAGACCTGCGTCATGCCCAGCTTGCGTGCCAGCAGTGCGCCCATCAGATCAGTTGGATCTGAATGTCCACTCCAGCCGGGAGATGGTCGAGCCGCTGTAGCGAGTCGACAGTCTTGGGCGTCGGCTGAAGGATGTCGATCAGGCGCTTGTGCGTCCGGATCTCGAAGTGCTCGCGGGAGTCCTTGTCCTTGAACGGCCCGCGAATCACGCAGTACACGTTCTTCTCCGTGGGGAGGGGCACCGGACCGGAGATGCTCGCGCCGGTTCGCTGGGCCGTCTCGACGATCTCACGGGCCGCCGTCTCGATCGCCGAGTGGTCGTAGGCCTTGAGCCGGATCCGGATCTTGTTCTGAGTGAGTGTTGCCATGGATTATTGGGGTCCTGAAGCGCAAATAGGGGCGAACCAGTGACCGGTCCGCCCCCGAGAGACTCGTGCGACCGTCGCAGTCCTACTCGACGACCTCGGACACCACCCCCGAGCCGACGGTCCGGCCGCCCTCGCGAATCGCGAAGCGCAGCCCCTCGTCCATGGCGATCGGCTGGATCAGCTCGACCGTCATCTCGACGTTGTCGCCCGGCATGACCATCTCGACGCCGTCCGGGAGGTTGGCGACGCCGGTCACGTCGGTGGTGCGGAAGTAGAACTGCGGCCGGTACCCGTTGAAGAACGGAGTGTGACGACCACCCTCCTCCTTCTTCAGGCAGTAGACCTGAGCCTTGAACTTCTTGTGAGGCGTGATCGAGCCCGGCTTGCACAGCACCTGGCCGCGCTCGATCTCCTCACGCTTGGTGCCACGCAGCAGGCAGCCGACGTTGTCTCCGGCCTGACCCTCGTCGAGGATCTTGCGGAACATCTCGACGCCGGTGATCACCGTCTGGCTCGTCTGCTCGTGGATGCCGACGATCTCGACGGTGTCGCCCGTCTTGACGATGCCCTGCTCGATGCGGCCGGTGGCGACCGTGCCGCGGCCGGTGATCGAGAACACGTCCTCGACCGGCATCAAAAACGGCCGGTCCAGTGGACGCTCGGGCTGCGGGATGTAGGAGTCCAGCGCCTCGGCGAGCTCGAGGATCTTCTGCTTGTACTCCTCCTCGCCCTCGAGCGCCTTGAGCGCGGAACCGAGGATCACGGGAACGTCGTCGCCCGGGAAGTCGTACTCGGAGAGCAGCTCGCGCACCTCGACCTCGACGAGCTCGAGCAGCTCGTCGTCGTCCACCATGTCGACCTTGTTCAGGAAGACCACGATGTAGGGGACGCCGACCTGGCGGGCCAGCAGGATGTGCTCGCGCGTCTGGGGCATGGGGCCGTCGGCCGCCGAGACCACCAGGATCGCGCCGTCCATCTGCGCGGCGCCGGTGATCATGTTCTTGATGTAGTCGGCGTGGCCGGGACAGTCCACGTGGGCGTAGTGGCGCGCGTTGGTCTGATACTCGACGTGGGAGGTCGCGATCGTGATGCCGCGCTCCTTCTCCTCCGGAGCGTTGTCGATCTCCGCGAAGCTCTTGGCCTCGCCCCCCTGAGACTCAGCCAGGACGTTGGTGATGGCCGCCGTCAGCGTGGTCTTGCCATGGTCGATATGACCGATGGTGCCGACGTTGCAGTGCGGCTTGTCGCGCTCGAACTTCTCCTTCGCCACTGGGACTGCTCCTTTCAGAAACTCTTTGAGGCCGGCCTGTCGCGCTGGGCGAAGGCGAACCTCCGAAACATACTCTCTGTCCTATCTGCCTGCTATGCGGCTGCTAGGCGCCCGCTCCGACGGGCTCGCCGGTGCGGTGCTCCACGATCTCCTCGGCGATGCTGCCGGGAACCTCTTCGTAGCGGTCGAACTGCATCGAGTAGTTCGCCCGGCCCTGCGTGTTGGATCGCAGATCTGTCGCGTAGCCGAACATAGAGGACAGCGGAACGCTGGCTTGGACCGCGATCGCATTGCCGCGCGGCTCCTGGGTCTCCACCCGCCCGCGACGGCTCGAGAGGTCACCGATCACGGTGCCCACGTAGTCCTCGGGGGTGGTCACCTCCACCGCCATGATCGGCTCGAGCAGCACCGGCTTGGCGCGCCTGGCGGCTTCCTTGGCGGCCAGCGAGCCGGCCACTTTGAAGGCGATCTCCGACGAGTCGGTGTCGTGGTACTTGCCGTCGGTGAGGGTCACACGCACATCGACCATGGGGAAGCCGGCCTTGACACCCGACTCGAGCGCCTCCTCGATGCCCTTACCCACCGCGGGTATGAACTCCGAGGGGATCGAGCCGCCCTTGATCTTGTTCACGAACTCGAAGCCCTCGCCCGGGGCCGGCTCCATGTCGATGTAGACCACGCCGTACTGGCCCGAGCCGCCGGTCTGGCGGATGAACTTGCCCTCGACCTTCTTGGCCTCGCCCCGCACGGTCTCCCGGTAGGCCACCTGGGGGCGGCCCACGCCTGCCTCGACGTTGAACTCGCGCTTCATGCGGTCGACGATCACCTCGAGGTGCAGCTCGCCCATGCCGGAGATCACGGTCTGGCCGGTCTCCTCGTCGGTGCGGATGTGGAAGGTGGGATCCTCCTCGCCGAGGCGACCCAGAGCCACGCCCATCTTCTCCTGATCGGCCTTGGTCTTCGGCTCGATCGACACGTGCACGACGGGGTCCGGGAAGGTGATGGTCTCCAGGCGAATCGGCGCGTCCGGCGCGCAGAGCGTGTCGCCCGTCGACGTCTGCTTGAGGCCCACCCCGGCGGCGATGTCGCCCGCGTAGAGGGTCTCCTCCTCCTCGCGGTGGTTGGCATGCATCTGCAGGATGCGCCCGATGCGCTCGGTGCGGCCGCTGCTCGAGTTGAGGATGCGCCCGCCGGCGTCGATCGATCCGGAGTAGACGCGGAAGTAGGTGAGCTTGCCCACGAACGGGTCTGACATGACCTTGAAGGCGAGCGCCGAGAACGGCGCGTCGTCGGAGGGCTCGCGGATGGCGAGCGTCTCCTCGCCGTCGGAGCCCTTGGGGGCGGGCTCGAGGCCCTCCATCGGGGGGACGTCCAGCGGGCTTGGCAGGTAGTCGACCACGGCGTCGAGCAGGGGCTGCACACCCTTGTTCTTGAACGACGAGCCGCACATCACCGGAAAGATCGAGATGTCCAGGGTGGCCTTGCGGATGTCCTCCCGCAGGCGGTCGGCCTCGATCGTCCTGTCCTCGAGGTAGTCCTCCATCAGCTGCTCGTCGTAGTCGGCAAGAGCCTCGACGAGATGGGTGCGCGCGTCGGTGGCGGCATCCTGCATGTCAGCCGGGATGTCCTCGACGCCCCACTCCTGGCCGAGGTCGTCCTTGTAGACGACGGCCTTCATGGTCACGAGATCCACGATGCCCTTGAAGTCGCCCTCCGCGCCGATGGGCAGCTGGATCGGGATCGCGCTGCCCGCGCCCTCGGTCTTGCCGTCGGCGCCCAGGCGCTCCTTCATCGTCCGGACCGAGAAGTCGAAATCGGCGCCGATGCGGTCCATCTTGTTGATGTAGGCGATGCGCGGCACGCGGTACTTGTCGGCCTGGCGCCACACCGTCTCCGACTGGGGCTCCACGCCGGCGACGGAGTCGAACAGCGCGATCGCGCCGTCGAGAACGCGCAGCGAGCGCTCCACCTCGACTGTGAAGTCAACGTGGCCGGGCGTGTCGATGATGTTGATGCGGTGGTCGTTCCAGGAGGCCGTGGTTGCGGCGGAGGTGATCGTGATTCCGCGCTCCTGCTCCTGCTCCATCCAGTCCATGACGGCCGCGCCCTCGTGCACCTCTCCCATCTTGTGGGTGCGTCCCGTGTAGAAGAGGATGCGCTCGGTCGTCGTCGTCTTGCCCGCATCGATGTGGGCCATGATTCCGATGTTGCGCGTCTTCTCTAGTGAAACCTTGCGTGGCATGGAAAGTCCTGGTCTGGTCTTGGATTACGGGCAGAAAAAAGGCCCATTCCGGGCCCGTGCTGCACGGTGGTTCTCGCCCGGGTGAGGTCTATGCGGTCGGCGTCTCCATAGGTCGTGGTGCGGCAGGCCGGGCGACGAACGGTGAG
Source organism: uncultured Thermoleophilaceae bacterium (assembly GCA_963825475.1). GTDB lineage: Bacteria > Actinomycetota > Thermoleophilia > Solirubrobacterales > Thermoleophilaceae > JAAYBF01. The sequence goes on from CAWGTC010000002.1 coordinate 504,832, forward strand.
AGCCGCGCCGAGCCCAGTTCGGGCACGACTACGTGCCTCGAACGTCGATCGATACTAGCAGAGGATCGCGAGCGCTCCCTGTCGCCAAGCGGGTTTGCGGAAGGCGGATACGCTGCCCCGCCATGGAGGCCTCCCCGACCTTTGCGACGCGCGCCCGTGGTGCGGTGCTGTGGGCGGGGGGCGCCCTTCAATCGGCGGGCCCGCTGGCCCTGATCGTCCTGGTGCTGGGGGCCGCAGGCGGGGTTCTCCTGGTGGTGGCCGAGCTGTCAACGATCGTGACCGTCGACGTGCTCACCACCGGAACCTGCGAGGAGATCGCCGATCCCGAGGTGCGCGACGCCTGCAGCGTGAGCGGCTTCGAGCAGCACGGTGGGGCGCTGATCCTGCTCGGGCTCGCGGCCATCCTGATGGCGATCGGCGCCGGCCGGGGCTCGAGTCGCCCGGCGTCCGTGGCGCTGATCGTGATCGCGCTGATCGTGGTGGTGATCGTGGTGACGCGCGACATTCCCGCCGCCGGGGAGACCGGCTTGGTGGGGCTGCGCTACGAGGAGGCCCACGCGGGCGCCAGCGCCGGCCTGTACCTGGAGTGCGTGGGCGCGGCGCTCTGCGCAGCAGCCGGCGCCCTGCGCCTGGCCCGCGGCCCAGCCTGAGGGGGTACCCTCGGCCCGTGGCGGCGAGGGGGCTCTCGGGAGGAGCGGTATCGGCGGCGGTGGCTGTCCTGGCGATGCTGCTCGCGGCTCCATCCGCTGCGTCGGAGTCGGGCCGATGGCTGGCTGGCGACCTGCACGCGCACACCACCTACTCGCACGATTCCTATGGCGGGCCCGGCGACGACAACACCGGCATCGAGGAGATCCACACCCTCGGGCACACGGTGGCGAGCCAGTTCGGGGTTGCGCGCGGGCGCGGGCTCGACTTTCTCGCCATCACCGACCACAACGACCTGCGCTCCCAGGCGGACTCGGGCTTCGGGTCACTCGGAGTCCTGGGGCTCCCGGGGTATGAGAACTCGCTGATGGGCCACGCGCAGATGCTCGGGGCCCGTCGCGTGTACTCGAACGGGGACTCCTCCGCCGCGGCCGTGGCCACCCTGGCACGGACACTGCGCCGCGACGGCGGCGTGTTCCAGATCAACCACCCGGCCGAGGGCGCGACCGGCTTCCCCGACGGCCTGGACTGGAAGTACGGCTATGCGATCAAGCCTGACACGGTGGAGGTCTGGAACATCTCCCGCCTCTATCAGCCTCCGCTGCCCTCGGCGTCCTCCAACGACGACGCCGTGCGCTTCTGGGAGGGCTGGCTGGACCGGGGCGCGCGGGTGGCCGCCACCGGCGGCAGCGACAACCATTTCCTGGCCACCACGGCGATCCAGGGCGTGGGCCAGCCCACCACCTGGGTGCACAGCCGCGGCCGAGGCGTGCGCGGCGTGCTGGCGGGCCTGCGCCGCGGCCGCACGTCGATCTCGCACCAGCCCCCCGGCCTCGGCGGTCCCCGCCTGTTCCTGGAGGCCGACGGCCGCGGCGGCGCTCGCTTCGAGTCCTTGGTGGGCGACACCGTGCCTCCCGGCAGCCGGTTCCGCGTGCGCGCCCGCCGCGCCGCGGGGTCGTATGTGCGCGTGATCACCGACGGCGGCCGCCAGGCATTCGCGCCCGTGCCCGTCGGGGCGGGGCGCTTCGAGCACCGCTTCCGCCTACCCCGCAAGACCAGCTGGGTGAGGGCCGAGCTGTTCGACCCCGACCTGGCGGCCGAGCGCGAAGTGATCTGCGACGACCCGTTCGGAACACAGACCACCTACTGCCGCAACCAGCTGCTGGTGACGGCGATGACGTCGGCGATGTACCTGACGAAGTCCCGTCCCTGAAGCCGGGCGGGTAGTGCCGCCAGCGGCGCGAGAAGCAAGCATGACGTGGGACGCAGGGAGGCCGTAGTGCTCCGCACACGGCCGACCGAGGACCGCGTCAGGCGCCGCTTATCGCGACGCTGGCGGCACTACCAGCGGTAGTGGGCGAAAGCCTTGTTGGCCTGAGCCATGCGGTAGATGTCGTCCTTGCGCTTGTAGGCCAGTCCCTGCTGTGACTGTGCGTCCAGCAGTTCGTTGGCCAGGCGCTCCGACATCGACTTCTCGCGGCGGCGGCGAGAGAACTCCACCAGCCAGCGGATTGCGAGTGTGCGGGCCCGGGGCGGGGGTACCTCCACGGGCACCTGGTAGGTGGCGCCGCCGACCCGGCGGGAGCGCACCTCGAGGACGGGAGTGAGGGTCTTGATCGAGCTCTCGAGGGCCACCACCGGCTCCTCGTTGGTCTTGCGGGCGACGATGTCGAGGGCGTCGTAGACGATCTTCTCGGCAGTGGACTTCTTGCCGTCGACCATGACCTTGTTGATCAGCTGCTGTACGAGCTTGGAGCCGTGGATGGCGTCCGAGTCGATGGGGCGTGCCCCTGCGGGTGCGCGGCGGGGCATGCGCTAGCGGGCCTTCACGCCGTACTGCGAGCGGCCCTTCTTGCGGTCACTCACGCCGGCGGCGTCGAGCGTGCCGCGCACGACCTTGTAGCGCACGCCCGGAAGGTCCTTGACGCGGCCGCCGCGGACCAGCACCACGGAGTGCTCCTGAAGGTTGTGCCCCTCGCCGGGAATGTAGGAGGTGACCTCCATCCCGTTGGTGAGCCGGACGCGCGCGACCTTGCGCAGCGCGGAGTTCGGCTTCTTGGGGGTGACGGTGTACACGCGGGTGCACACGCCGCGCCGCTGGGGAGCGGCGTTGCGCTTCTTGCGGCCCTGCCCCGACTTGAGACCAGGGGTGGCCACCTTCTTCTTGGGGGACTTGCGTCCCTTCCTCACGAGCTGATTGATGCTTGGCATGCGGCGCGGGATCCTAGCAGCGCAGTGGGCGCGGGCCGTGGGGGGTTGCAAAGGGGGGCGGTGCCCCCCTTTGAGGCCTACGCCTGGGCTTCGGCTGCGCGCAGCGGCGCCGGCGTGAGCGTGGCGGCCACGATGACCAGCACGAAGGCGAGGCTCTGGATCACGATGCCCAGGGCATCGGCGGGCATCGGGTCACCGAAGACGACGAAGCCGCCGGTTATGGCGGAGACGTTGGCGGCCGCACTCGTGATGGTGATCACCGGCACGGCCTCGCCCTGCTGGAGGCCCTTGGCCGAGGCGTAGAAGGCGATGATGGAGCCGAGTATGCAGGTGAGCAGCCACGGTGACGCCAGGCCCATGAAGCCCTCGCTGCCGACGCTGCCGGTGAGGGCCTTGATGGCCACATCGGAGACGCCGAAGAGGATGCCGGCCGCCGCGCCCATCAGCACGCCGTGGTGCTCGTGGGGGGCGCCGAAGCGAGGCGAGAGGATGAGGAGCGTCCCGACCGCGAGCAGCCCGGCCTCGAAGGCGATCATGCCCGTCACCGAATAGCCGGCGTTGGCGTCGCCGCCGTGGGGCAACGTGACGGCCAATAGGGAGAGGCCGACCGCGGTGAGGCCGACGCCGAGCCACTCCCGGCGCCCGACCTTGCAGCCGAAGACCCGGTCTGCGAGCACGGTGAGGAACACGAGTCCGCCGGAGATCACCGCCTGCACCGTCGAGAGGGGGGCGAGCGCGAGTGCGCCCACATGGAGGATCCAGGCGCCGAAGGCGACGGCCATGCCGATCGCGAACCACTTCGAGCGGAACAGCCCGGCGCCGCTCTTGAGCGGGTGGCCGAAGTTCACGTCCGGGGCCGCGCGGGCGCCTCGGTGCTTCAGGAGGAAGCCGAGGTTGGTCGTGAGGGCGCAGGCGAGCGCCAGCAGAATGCCTATCTGAATGGTCATAGATAAGATTTGAGGGACTGCCCTGCTGCCCCTCGGTCGCTATTCGGGCTATCGGCTCCCGAGCCTGCCTGCATAAATTGATAGCGACGTCCTGGCCACAGTAGCTATACCCACGCGACGGGATGACTGCACCTTCGTGACAATCGCAACACACAAACCCGTGCTCTTCGTCGATGTCGACGGGGTGATCAGCCTGTTCGGCTTCGCGCCGGGCGAGAACTTCCCGGGCGAGTTTCACTCGGTCGACGGGATCCTGCATTGCATCCCAACGGAGTGCGGCGAGCGTCTCCGCCGCCTCGACGAGCACTTCGAGCTCGTCTGGGCCACGGGCTGGGAGGAGAAGGCGAACCAGTACCTGCCTCTGATCCTCGGGCTGCCGTTCAAGACGCTGCCATCGCTGACCTTCGACGGACGCGCCATTTTCGGGACGGCCCACTGGAAGCTCGAGGCCATCGAGGACTACGCCGGCAACCGGGCCGCGGCGTGGATCGACGACAACCTCGACGAGCACTGTCGGGCCTGGGCCGAGGACCGGGGCGCGCCCACACTGCTCGTCCAGACCGAGCCCGCTACGGGGATGTCAGACGCGCACGTGGAAGAACTGCTCGAGTGGGCGGAGAAGGTTACGCGGCGCTGAAACGGATCTCGCGGCGGAACTCGTCGAGGCTCTCCAGCCCGCCGCTGTGGAGGAGCTCGAAGAACTCGGCCGTGCGAAGGGCCGGGGTCACCAGCCAGCGCACACGCGCGGGACCGTCACCGGTCATTTGGTGCGGCGTCCCGGCCGGCACCTCGAACGTCTCTCCCGAGTCGTATCGGCGCTCGATGCCGGCGATGATCGTGCGCACCGCGCCCTCGAGCACCTGGAACCGCTCGTCCTGCTCAGGGTGAAAGTGCTCGGGCGGCATCGCCCCGGCACCGGGGTATGTGGCCTCCATCTCGAGCAGATCGCCGCCGGTCTCGGCCCCCGTCCGCACCAGGCGGAGCAGGTAGCCGTCGGTGCCGCGAATCTCCTGGCCGGCGTGCGCCACGACGCGACGCTAACACTCCGTCAGCGGACCCGGAAGGACCTCTTGGCGCTGCTGCTCTTGTTGGCCCAGCCGTCGCGGGCCTCGAGCGTCGCGGTGTGCCGGCCACGGTCCAGCTTCGCGATGGTGACCGAGCGCATCCCGCGGCCGAACACCCTGCGCACTCGCTTCCCGCCGGCCACGAGGCGGACCACCGCCCGCTCGGAGATCCGGAAGGTCATCCTCACCTTGCCCGCCCCGGGGGTGGCTTTCAGGTCCGTGATCCGCGGCCTGACCGTCTCGGACGGTCCTACCTGCACCCGCGCGGTCATCGTCAGATGCACGCTGCAATGGAGGCGGAAGCGACCGGGATGCCTGAACCGGTGGGTCTTCGTGAACCCCGGACCCGTGAGGCCCGAGTCGTAGCGATCCGTCTGGCCCGAGCGCAGCTTCACCCTGTGCCGGCTCGGACCTTCGAAGTTGAAGTCGACCTTTTCTCCGGGCCGGATCTCAGCCGTCGTAGGCGCGAACTGGAAGTCCTGGAGGCTCATGAACCCGTCAGCCGCGGCCGCCGGCGCGGCACCGCCGAGCACGAGCGCCGCCGCCAGAGGGACCGATCGTGCGAGTCGCATGTCAACGGGACACCCCAGCGCTCCCAAAGTCGCGCCAGTTGGGCGATGATCGGTGTATCAGGACGCGCGTTCTCATCACTATCCCCATCAGCCACTACTGCGAGAAGGCGCGGTGGGCGCTGGACCGCGCCGGGCTGCCCTACGTGGAGCACCGGCACCTGCCGGGGATTCATCGCCTCGCGGTGCGGCGGGCGGGCGGCAAGCTGACCGTTCCGGTGCTCGTGTGCCCGGAGCGCGTACTCGGGGAGTCGGCCGACATCGTCGAGTACGCCGACTCCCTCGCCTCGGCCGAGCGCCGCATGCGGCTCGACGACCCGGCGCTGGCCGGCGAGGCGCAGGACCTCGCAGCGCGGTTCGACCAGGCCCTGGGGCCGCACACCCGGCGCTGGGTCTACTACGGCCTGCGCGGGCGACGGGACATCGCTGCCCGGTACCTCACCACCGGCGTGCCGGCCTGGCAACGGCGCTCGTTCACGATCACCTACGCGCCGATCAACGCGCTGGTCAACAAGATGCTCGAGATCACCCCGGAGACCGCTGCCCAGTCCGACCGGGCGATGCGCGAAGTGTTCGACGAGGTCGGAGATCGCCTGCGCGATGGCCGCCGATTCCTGGTCGGCGACCGCTTCACGACCGCGGACCTCACCTTCGCCGCGCTCGCCGCGCCGCTGATCGCGCCGGCGGAGTACGGCACCCCCCTCCCTACTGTCGAGGAGCTCCCCGAGGCGATGGCAGCAACGGTGCACGAGCTCCGTGAGCACCCCGCCGGCGCCCACGCGCTGGCGATGTTCCGCGACGAGCGGCGCTAGGGCTCGATAAGCGACAGCGTCATGAAGCTGCTGTTCGGACTCGGGCTGTAGTCGCCGAACGCTTCGCACAGCGCGAATCCCAAGCTGGCGTAGAGCGACCGCGCCGCAGCGAACGCCGGCATGGCCCCCGTCTCGAGGCTCACCCGGCGAAAGCCGCGATCGCGGGCGACGCCGATGAGGTGATCGGCCATCGCCCGGCCGAGCCCGCGACCGCGCGCCTCTTCAGCAATGTGCATCGACTTCAGCTCTGCGTGGCTCCCCTGAAGCCGCTTCAGCGCTCCCACGCCGAGGAGCTCACCGTCGATGCGAAAGCTGAAGAACGTGACGGCGGGATCGACGAGGCCGTCCACATCGAGTGCGTGAATGTCGTCGGGCGGGGTGTGCTGGTTGGCTAACGCGAGGTGGCGCTCCAGCAGCGCGCAAACGTCCTCCGCCCGCGGGTCGTCGGTCGCGATCTCGCCCTCAGGACGCACCCGCAGAACCTACGCGATCCGGAATCGGCTTCTCCCCTGGCTGGGACACCAAGAACGCGGTTCCCGTAGAACTCCCGCATGGCTGCCTCCGAGGCAACGATTATCGAAGCGGGTGGGCGGGATCTGCGCGTGTCCAGCCCCGATCGCGTGATCTTCCCGGAGACGGAGCGCTCCGGCGCGATCACGAAGCTCGACATCGCGAAGTACTACCTCTCGGTCGAGGAGGGGATCATGCGTGCCCTCGCGCGGCGGCCGACCACCCTCGAGCGCTGGCCGAAGGGGGTTCACCCGGGCATCGTCCTCTCGACACGCGAGAAGGGCGGCGGCGACGCCTTCTTCCAGAAGCGCGTCCCGCGTGGAGCTCCGGACTACTTGGAGACAGCGCGGATCGAGTTCCCGTCGGGCCGGCATGCGGACGAGATCTGTCCCACGGAGGTGGCCGTCGTCGGCTGGGCAGCCCAGATGGGCACGATCACGTTTCATCCCTGGCCGGTGCGTCGCGAGGACGTCGATCACCCGGACGAGCTGCGCCTCGACCTGGACCCGCAACCGGGAACCGACTTCGCCGACGCCGTGCGCGTCGCCGCCGAGGCACGCGTGCTCCTCGGCGAGCTCGGCTACGCCGCCTTCCCGAAGACCTCGGGAGGGCGAGGCGTGCACATCTACGTACGGATCGAGCCCCGCTGGACGTTCACGGACGTCCGTCACGCCGCGATCGCCTTCGGGCGTGAGCTCGAGCGGCGGCTGCCCGGCCAGGTGACGACCAACTGGTGGAAGGAGGAGCGCGGCGAGCGGATCTTCGTCGACTACAACCAGAACGCGCGCGATCGCACCATCGCCTCGGCCTACAGCGTCCGGCCCAAGCCGGGGGCGCCGGTCTCGGCCCCGGTCACCTGGGACGAGCTGGCCGAGATCGCGCCCGAGGACTTCACGGTCGAGACGATGCCCGCCCGCTTCGCCGAGCTGGGCGACCGCCACGCCGCGATCGACGACGCCGCCCATTCATTGCAGCCTTTGCTGGACATGTACGAGCGCGACGAAGCCGAGGGACGCGACGACATGCCCTACCCACCCGACTACCCGAAGATGCCGGGAGAGCCGAAGCGCGTACAGCCCTCGCGCGACCGCGACCGCCCGCAGCTCTAGAGCGCTACGGCGACTGCGGCAGCTTCTTCGCGCCCCGCCTGACCACGGGGCGGGATGGTGGCGGCACGACCGGCCCGATGTCGCCGTCAGGCGCCTCGTCGAGGTCGACGATGACCGGGGCGTGATCGCTCGGCCCACTGCCCTTGCGGGCCTGCCGGTCGACCCAGCTGGCCTGCGCTCGCCGGGCGACGGTCTCGCCGGCCAGTATCAGGTCAATCCGCATCCCGAGATCCTGGTGGAACATCCCCGCCCGGTAGTCCCAGTAGGTGAAGACTCGCTCGGTGGGCCAGCGATCGCGCATGACGTCTCGCAGGCCGAGCGACTGCAGCTCCCCCAGCGCCGCCCGCTCGGGCGCAGTCACGTGGGTCTGCCCGACGTAGGCGTCCGGATCGAACACGTCGTCGTCGGTCGGCGCGATGTTCATGTCGCCGCATACGACCGTCGCCTCCGGACCGGAGGCAACCATCTCCTGCAGCGAAGCCAGCCAGGCAAGCTTGTACTCGTAGTGCTCCGAGCCGGGCTCGCGCCCATTCGGCACGTAGACCGAAACCACCCGGATCCCGCCACAGGTCGCCGACACGGCGCGCGCCTCCGGATGCGGAAAGCCCGGCGAGCCTGCAATACCCGCCACCACGTCCTCCAGTCCCACGCGCGAGAGAATGGCGACGCCATTCCACGTCGCCTCGCCGTGAACCGCGACGGCATAGTCGCGCTCCGCGAGCTCGTCGGCGAGCAGAGCGGCGAACGCGTCATCGGCAACCTTGGTCTCCTGAAGGCAGACCACATCCGGCCGCCGCTCGTCCAACCAGGGCAGCAGTCGCGGCAGCCGCTGCTTGACCGAGTTGACGTTCCAGGTAGCGATCCGCACCGGTCGTCACGGTACCGGCAGCGGCGACTGATGACGTAGCGTGCCGCCAACATGCAGCGTGCCTTCGCCACTCCCGCCGCCACCGCCGACGCTGCGGCGGTCACCGAGATTGTCGCGGCTCTCGAGTCGTCGCTGTGCGGCCAGACCGCGGGCTTCTCGCAGGCCGATCTGGAGGACGATTGGGCGGACCTCGACCTCGAGCAGGACGCGCGAGTCTTCCGCGACGGCGACCGCATCGTCGGTTACTGCGTGGTGCGCGAGCGAGGCGAGCTCTGGCGCGTCGAGGGGTACGTCCATCCCGACGCGCTCGGGCGCGGAATCGGGAGGCTGATCGCGACCGCGCTCGAGGAGGACGCGACCCGCGGCGGCGCCCGCAGGATCCAAAACGCCGTCTTGGAGGCGGACTCCGCCGCGCGCGGGCTGCTCGAGTCGCTCGGCTACTCCACCGTGCGCCTCTTCCGCGAGCTGCGCATCGAGCTCGAGGCGCCCCCGCCCACACCCGAGTGGCCGGACGGGCTGCGCGTCGTCGGGTTCGACCCGGAGCGGGACGCGCTCGAGTTCCACGCCGCGCACCAGGAGGCGTTCGTGGATGTCTGGGACCACACGCCGCGCGACTTCGAGGCGTGGTCGAAGGGCCACCTCGAGAGCGAGCGATTCGACCCGACGCTGTGGGGCGTCGTCCGCGCCGGGGACGAGATCGCCGCCGGGACGATCTGCACAGGGGACACGTACGGCGGCGGCTGGGTGGAAGCGCTCTTCACGCGTCGCCCGTGGCGCAAGCAGGGGGTCGGCGCGGCGCTCCTAGGCGACTCGTTAGGGCGCTTCTGGGGGCGCGGTGAGCACGGCGTGGGGCTCAGCGTGGACGCGGCGAGCGACTCCGGCGCGTTCCGCCTCTACGAGCGCGCCGGGATGACGCCCGTGCTCGGCTGGGCGATGTACGAGAAGGGGCTCGGCGGTGCCGCGTGAGCCGTAGTCGTCATTTCGACCAACGCGATCAGTCCGGGTACTCGTCCTTGCGCCAGACGCGGGGCTCCTCGGGCTGGGCTTTCGGCGTCCGGTTGAGCAGGAACGAGTTGTACGGGGCGACGAACGGATCGGGCGCCGACACCGTGTAGGTGTGGTACACGCTCCCGTTGTCGCGCGCGAAGGCAATGAAGCTCGGGGCCTCGCGCAGGCCGTCCTCGAGCTTGGCTCCGATCTGCCGCCCCCAGACCTCGAGCCACTCGGGTGGGTTGTCGACCATCTGCTGGACCTCGGGGATCTCCTGCGCCTGCTCGGGCGTGAGGGCGAGCCCGAAGTCGAACGGAAACTCCGTCTCATGGGTCGAGACGTAGGGGAATTGCCATCCCATCCGCTGCTTGTATGAGGTGAGCCGGTCGATCGGCGCACGCGAGAAGCAGATCAGCGTCACGTCTCGGTGGTTCAGGTGCACGCGCGTGGCGTCGAGCTCGTCCCCCAGATTCGAACACCCGGGGCAGGCGCCGAGCTCGTAATCGGGGCCGAACATGATGTTGTAGGCGAGGAGCTGCGAGCGCCCGTCGAAAAGCTCGGCGAGCGTCTTCTTCCCGTCCTCGGTGTCGAACTGATACTCCGTCTCCACGGGAACCCACGGAAGCTGACGCCGCTGCTCGGTCACCTTCTGGCCGAGCTGGGCATGCTCGGCCTCGAGCTTCGCAAGGTCATCGCGAGCCGCCTGCCAGTCCTCGCGGGTTCCGATCTTGTGGTCGGGCATCGTTCACGTCCTTTGCCGTTGGTCAGGTCAGCGTAACCTTCCGTTGTGCGAGGGGGCAGCCGTGCAGGATGAACTGAATTCGACGAAGTTGATCGGCGCCGTCGGTGTGGTCGGATTCGCACTGCCTGCGGTCGGGAGCGCCCTCTTCGCGCCGACCTGGGACTTCCCGGCGACTGACGCAACAGGCGCCGCGATCACGGCCTACGTCGTCGAGCATCGGGATGCGCTGCTTGCCGGAGTCCTCCTCAACGCCATCGGCGTGACGCTTTGGGGGCTTTTCGGCGTCGGCGTCTGGCTACGGCTACGCCGAGTGGGCGGAGAGAGCTACCTGTCTGCCGGTTTTCTCTTCGGGGTCATCTCCTTCGTCACGCTTCTCCTCGCGGGTTTCGTGTGCTTCTTGGTGCTCACCTACCGAGGCGAGCAGACTTCGGACCCGCGACTGCTGTACGACATGGCGTTCGCGCTCCTCGCCATGTCCGGTCTGCCCACCGCGGTCGCGCTGGGCTCGTACGCGTGGCTCACCTTTCGGTCTCCACACCTCCCCGTATGGACAGCGGCACTCGGGGCAGTAGGCGCGGTCGCCCACGTCCTCCTGCTTACCTCGTTTCTCGTCAGCGATGGCTTCTTCTCGCTCGAGGGGCAGGTCATCACCGTCGTCCCGGCGACGCTCTTCCTCTGGATCCTCGGGACAGCGATCGCCATGCTGCGCGACGCATCTCCATAGGCGTCCACCGCCGACGCCCCACCCGCGGGTGGCTGCGGAGAGGCTGTTCGGATCGGGCGCGAAGCGAGCGAGGCGCTACCGGAGGCGGTAGCCGGAGGTCCCGCCGTGTCGAAGCGAAGTGCCTGGTCCGAACAGCCGAACCGCAGACAGGACCCGCGGCCACCAGCGCCGCGGGCCCTACCTGGAGCTAAGAACCGGCTCTACTTGTCGTCGCCGTCAGCCGGAGCAGGCGCGGGAGCGGGCACGTCGGCCAGCTCGTCGCCGAAGGCCGCCGCGGCCTCGCCGCCGTTGCCGGAATCGCTGCCGAAGCCGAAGCCCTCCAGCTCGCCGTCCTCGGTCAAGCCGAGCTCCGCCGCAAGGTCGCCCTCGTCGAGTAGCCCGATCTCGTCCGGCGTGTGCCGGCGGATCGGCTCGGTCGGCTCGATCTCCAGGCGCCGGTAGCGCTTGAGACCGGTGGCCGCCGGAATCAGCTTGCCGATGATCACGTTCTCCTTGAGCCCGAGCAGGCGGTCCGTCTTGCCCTCGAGCGCGGCGTCGGTGAGCACCTTGGTGGTCTCTTGGAAGGAGGCCGCCGACAGGAACGAGTCCGTGGCCAGCGACGCCTTGGTGATGCCGAGGATGATCGGCTCGAACTGAGCCTGCTCCTTCTTCGACTTCTTCAGCGCCGCGTTCTCCTTGGCCAGGTCGTGACGGTCGATGAACGCACCCGGCAGGTAGGCCGAGTCGCCCTTCTGGTCAACGCGCACCTTCTTCATCATCTGCCTGACGATGATCTCGATGTGCTTGTCCTTGATGTCCACGCCCTGTGACTTGTAGACGCGCTGGACTTCCTTGACGAGGTAGACCTCGGTGTCGGTGCGCCCGCGGATCTCCAGCAGCTCGTGCGGGTAGATCGACCCCTCGTTGAGCTGGTAGCCGGCGTCGATCTTCTGGCCGTCGTCCACGAACAGGCGCGTGCGCACGGGGAACGTGTACGCGTGCTCCTCGCCCGCGGCGTCGGTGACCGTGACCTTGAGCGCCTTCTCGGTCCGCTCGATGGCGGCCTTGCCGTCGACCTCGGACAGCTTGGCCAAGCCCTTGGGCTTGCGCGCCTCGAACAGCTCCACCACACGGGGCAGGCCCTGCGTGATGTCGAGACCGGCCACACCACCGGTGTGGAAGGTCCGCAGCGTGAGCTGCGTGCCCGGCTCGCCGATCGACTGGGCGGCGATGATGCCCACCGCGTCGCCGATCGCCACCAGCTTGCCCGTGGCCGGAGCCACGCCGTAGCAGTGCTGGCAGATGCCCGTCGGGGCCTCGCACTTGAGCACTGAGCGCACGGGGACCGGCGGCTCGTCCTTGCCCACCGCGTCGACGATCTCGTCGAGATCGGCCTGCGTGATGAGATGGTCCTTGGCGAGCAGCTTCTTCCCGCGCTTGGTGGCGAACTCGGCGCCCGAGAAGCGGCCGACGAGGTTGTCGTTGGGCTGACCGTCGGCGCCCATGAGGGGCATCTCGATGATCTCCTTGGTGCCGCAGTCCTCCTGGCGGACGATCACGTCCTGGGCGACATCGACGAGACGGCGCGTCAAGTAGCCGGAGTCGGCGGTGCGAAGCGCCGTGTCGGCCAGTCCCTTCCGGGCCCCGTGGGTCGAGATGAAGTACTCGAGCACGGTCAGGCCTTCCATGAAGTTGGCCTTGATCGGGCGCTCGATGATCTCGCCCTTCGGGTTGGCCATCAGGCCTCGCATCCCGGCGAGCTGACGGATCTGCTTGAAGGAGCCACGTGCGCCCGAGTTGGCCATCATGAAGATGGGGTTCAGGACGTCGAGGTTCTTCTGCATCGCCTCGCCGACCTCGTCGGTCGCGGCGTTCCACTTCTCGACGACCGCCTCGTGGCGCTCCTCCTGGGAAATGAGCCCCGTGTCGTACTGGTCGAGGATCTCACCGACCTCGCCCTCGTAGCGCTCCAGGATCTCATCCTTGCTCGGCGGGATCACGACGTCGTTCTTGGACACCGTGATGCCGGCCCGGCTCGCGAACTTGAAGCCGAGGTCCTTGAACGCGTCAAGCACCTGTGCGGTGGCGTGGGGGCCGTGCTGCTCCACCAGGGCCCCGATCACGTCGCCCATGTTGCGCTTCTTGAGCGGCTCGTTCACGAACGTGTAGCTCGTAGCGGGGTCGTACTTGTCCTCGAGCACCTCTTCGAGCGCGCGCTCCACGTTCTCGTTGAAGATGATCCGGCCGACGGTGGTCAGGATGTGGCCCTGGCCGTGCAGGCGGCGGTACTCGGCGAGGTCGTGCAGCTGCACCATGCCGAGCTCATACGAGAGCTCTGCCTCCTGCGCGGAGCGGAAGACGTGCGGGCGCTTTGCGCCCTCCTTCTTCTCGTCCCAGTTGCCTCGCTGCACCCGCTTCTCGGTCTCCTCGAGCTCCTCCGGCCCGGGGCCGTAGGTGAGGTAGTAGGCGCCCAGCACCATGTCCTGCGTGGGCACGGCGAGCGGCTCGCCATGTGCCGGCGACAGGATGTTGTTGGACGACAGCATGAGCAGGCGCGCCTCGGCCTGAGCCTCGGCGGACAGCGGGAGGTGGACAGCCATCTGGTCGCCGTCGAAGTCGGCGTTGAAGGCGTGACACACCAGCGGATGCACCTGGATCGCCTTGCCCTCGACCAGCACGGGCTCGAAGGCCTGGAGGCCCAGGCGATGCAGCGTCGGCGCGCGGTTGAGCAGCACCGGGTGGTCCTTGATGACCTCCTCGAGCACGTCCCAGACCTCGGGGATCATCGAGTCGACCATCTTCTTGGCCGCCTTGATGTTCTGCACCGACTTGCGCTCGACGAGCCGGGCCATGATGAACGGCTTGAACAGCTCGAGAGCCATCAGCTTCGGCAGGCCGCACTGGTGCAGCCGCAGTGCCGGGCCGGCGACGATCACCGAACGCCCGGAGTAGTCGACGCGCTTGCCGAGCAGGTTCTGGCGGAAGCGTCCCTGCTTGCCCTTGAGCATGTCGCTCAGGGACTTGAGCGGACGGTTGCCCGGTCCGGTGACCGGACGACCGCGGCGGCCGTTGTCGAACAGTGCGTCGACGGCCTCCTGCAGCATCCGCTTCTCGTTGTTGACGATGATCTCGGGCGCGCCGAGGTCGAGCAGCCGCTTGAGGCGGTTGTTGCGGTTGATCACCCGCCGGTAGAGGTCGTTGAGGTCCGAGGTGGCGAAGCGGCCGCCGTCGAGCTGCACCATCGGGCGCAGCTCCGGCGGGATCACCGGGATCGCCTCGAGGATCATGTCCTGGGGCTTGTTGTCGGAGTTCTGGAACGCCGACACCACCTTCAGGCGCTTGACCGCGCGGCTCTGCTTCTGGCCCTTGGCCGTCTTGACCTGGTCCTCCAGCTCCTCCTGCTCGGCGTCGAGGTCGACCTGCTCGAGCAGGTCGCGCACGGCCTCCGCGCCCATGCCGCCACGGAAGTACTCACCGAAGCCGTAGGGGGAGCCGAAGCGGTCCTTGAGCTCGCGGAACAGCGTCTCGTCGGTGATCACGTCCTGGGGCTTCATCTCCTGAAAGAGATCCCAGACCTGGCGCATCCGCTCGGCGGCGTCCTCGATGTAGGCCTCGGTGTCCTGGATGTCGGACTCGAAGCTCTTCGTGATCTCCTTCTCGAGCTTCTCGCGGTCCTCGTCGGAGACCTTCTTGATGTTGAGGTCGAGGGCTTCGGCCCACAGGTGGTCCTCGTCGGAGAAGCTCGTCTGCTTCCCGGCCTTGAGGTACTCGAGGCGCCGCGCGAGCGACTCGCGCAGCTCCATCACCTGCTGCTCCTTCTCCGCGTCGTACGCGTCGATGACCTTGGTAACTTCCTTCTCCAGGCCCGGGACGTCCTTCTCCCGCGCCTCGTCGTCGACCCAGGTGACCATCGAAGCCGCGAAGTACAGGACCTTCTCGAGCTCCTTGGGAGCCATGTCGATCAGGTAGCCGATTCGCGACGGCACGCCCTTGAAGAACCAGATGTGCGAGACGGGGGCCGCGAGATCCACGTGACCCATGCGCTCACGGCGCACCTTGGAGCGGGTGACCTCTACGCCACAGCGCTCGCAGACGATGCCCTTGTAGCGGACCCGCTTGTACTTGCCGCAGTAGCACTCCCAGTCCTTGGTGGGACCGAAGATGCGCTCGCAGAAGAGACCGTCCTTTTCCGGCTTGAGCGTGCGGTAGTTGATGGTCTCCGGCTTGGTGACCTCGCCGCTGGACCAGGAACGGATCTGCTTCGAAGAAGCGAGGCCGATCGAGATCTTGTCGAAGTTGTTTATGTCAATCATCAGGCGCTGCTCCCGTCGGTCTCGATCATTTCTGCGTCTTGCTCGGCCTTCGTCTCGTCGGTCTGGCCGCCTTCGCCCTGGGCCTCCACCTTCTCCTCGGACTCGTCGGCCGCGTCACCGTCGGTGGCGCGGACCCCGGAGAGGTCGATGCCGAGCTCCTCGGCAGCGCGGAGGAGGTCGTCGTCCTCGTCGCGCATCTCGACTCCGCCGCCCTCCTCGGAGCGAACGTCCACGTCGAGGGCGAGGGACTGCATCTCCTTCAGCAGCACCTTGAACGACTCGGGGATGGACGGCTCGGCGATGTTCTCGCCCTTCACGATCGCCTCGTAGGCCTTCACGCGCCCGACCGTGTCGTCGGACTTGATCGTGAGCATCTCCTGGAGGGTGTACGCGGCGCCGTATGCCTCGAGCGCCCACACCTCCATCTCACCGAAGCGCTGACCGCCGAACTGCGCCTTGCCGCCCAGCGGCTGCTGGGTGACGAGCGAGTAGGGGCCGGTGCTGCGGGCGTGGATCTTGTCGTCCACGAGGTGGAGCAGCTTGAGGATGTACATGAAGCCGACCGTGACGGTCTCCTCGTAGGGCTCACCGGTACGGCCGTTGTAGAGCTGGGCCTTGCCAGTCGAGCGCCGTCCGGGGATCTCCTTGCGGTCGATCCCGAGGTCGATGCCGCGATCGGCGTGCTCCTCCTGCCACTTGACGAGAGCCTCGTCGACGTCCTCGAGAGTCGCGCCGTCGAACACCGGTGTGGCGATGTTCACGCGGCCGCCGTTGCTCTTGGCGTGCTTGTAGCCCTCCGAGCCGTCGTCGTACCAGCCCATGCCCGCGGCCCACCCGAGGTGGGTCTCCAGGATCTGGCCGATGTTCATGCGGCTCGGCACGCCGAGCGGGTTGAGGATCACGTCGACCGGGGTGCCGTCGGCGAGGTGAGGCATGTCGGCCACTGGCACGATCTTCGAGATCACGCCCTTGTTGCCGTGGCGGCCGGCCAGCTTGTCGCCCTCGGCGATCTTGCGCTTCTTGGCCACGTACACGCGCACGAGGTCGTTGACGCCCGGGGACAGGTCGTCCTCGTCGTCGCGCGAGAAGGTTTTGACGTCGATCACGACGCCGCCCTCGCCGTGGGGGACCTTGAGCGAGGTGTCACGGACCTCGCGCGCCTTCTCCTTGAAGATCGCGCGGATCAGCTTCTCCTCGGCGGTCAGCTCGGTCTCGCCCTTCGGCGTGACCTTGCCGACGAGCAGGTCGCCCGAGCGGACCTCGGCGCCGATGCGGACGATGCCGCGATCGTCGAGGTTGCGCAGCGACTCCTCCGAGCGGTTCGGGATGTCGCGGGTGATCTCCTCGTCACCGAGCTTCGTGGTGCGGGCGTCGATCTCGTACTCCTCGATGTGGATCGAGGTGAGCTCGTCGTCCTTCACGAGGCGCTCGGAGATGATGATCGCGTCCTCGAAGTTGTAGCCCTCCCAGGACATGAAGGCCACGAGGCAGTTCTTGCCCAGCGCCAGCTCGCCCTGAGCGGTCGTGGAGCCGTCGGCCAGCACGTCACCGGTCTTGACCTTGTCCCCGGTCAGCACGCGCGGCTTCTGGTGGATGATCGTGCCCTGGTTTGACCGGCGGAACTTGTGGAGCGGGTACTCGGCCTTGTCGATCACGATCCGCTCGGCATCGACGTAGGTGACCTCGCCCGAGTTCTCGGACACGACCACGTCGCCGGTGTCGACCGCGGCACGGGTCTCCATGCCGGTGCCGATCAGCGGAGCCTCGGTCTTCAGCAGCGGAACGGCTTGGCGCATCATGTTCGAGCCCATCAGCGCGCGGTTGGCGTCGTCGTGCTCGAGGAACGGGATCAGCGACGTGGACACCGACCAGATCTGGTCGGGTGAGACGTCCATCAGGTCGACGTCCTTGGGGGCCACGAGGGCCAGCTCGCGGTCGCGCGAGCGGCAGGTGACGCCTGAGCCCTTGAGCTTCATCGTCTTCGGGTCGAAGTCGGCGTTGGCCTGCGCGATGACCTTCTCCTCCTCCTGGTTGGCATCCAGGTGG
The DNA here is from genome assembly GCA_963825475.1 of uncultured Thermoleophilaceae bacterium. Taxonomy (GTDB): domain Bacteria; phylum Actinomycetota; class Thermoleophilia; order Solirubrobacterales; family Thermoleophilaceae; genus JAAYBF01. Next base: position 522,364 of record CAWGTC010000002.1, read on the forward strand.
ACGATCTCGTCGGTGACCACGCCGTTCTCGACCTTGCGGTAGGGGGTGGTGACGAAGCCGTGCTCCGATACCTGCGCGTAGGAGGAGAGCGTGCCGATCAGGCCGATGTTCGGCCCTTCCGGAGTCTCGATCGGGCACATCCGGCCGTAGTGGGTCGGATGCACGTCGCGAACCTCGATGGGTGCGCGCTCGCGGGTGAGCCCGCCGGCGCCGAGCGCCGACAGGCGTCGGCGGTGGGTGAGACCCGACAGCGAGTTGGTCTGGTCCATGAACTGCGAGAGCTGCGAGGACCCGAAGAACTCCTTCTGGGCCGCCACGACGGGACGGATGTTGATGATGGTCTGCGGCGTGATGGTGTCCGAGTCCTCGGTGGTGAGCCGCTCGCGGACCACCCGCTCCATGCGGTAGAGGCCGATCCGGAAGGCCTCCTGGATCAGCTCGCCCACCGTGCGCAGGCGCCGGTTGCCGAAGTGCTCGTACTCGTCGAGGCTCTCCTCGATCGGCTCGCGCGGCAGGGTCTGGGCCTCAGCCGCGTAGTCCTTGATCGGCTCGCCGTCGTACTCGCCCGTCTCGGGGATGCCGAGCATCTTGGGCAGGGAGATCAGCTCCCTGATCAGCTCGACGATGTCGCGCGGGGTGAGCGTGCGAATGCCGAGCGGCTCGTCGAGACGCAGGCGCGAGTTGAGCTTGTAGCGCCCCACGCGCGTGAGGTCGTAACGCTTGGCGTCGAAGAACAGCTGGTTGAGAAGGTTCTTGGCGGCGTCGACCGACGGCGGCTCGCCCGGGCGCTGCTTCTTGAACAGCTCGATCAGCGCGCCCTCTTCGGACTTGGTGACCTCGGTGTCCGCCTCGACCGTGTTGCGGATGTAGAGGGAGTCGTCGAACAGGTTGACGATGTCCTCGTCGGAGCCGGTCCAGCTCGATGCCACACCGGACTCGCGCAGCACCTCGCCCATCGCGCGCAGAAGCACCGAGACCGGCAGCTTGCGCTTGCGGTCGATGCGGACGAAAACCTTGCCCTTCTTGTCGATCTCGAGCTCGAGCCAGGAGCCGCGGGCCGGCATCAGGTTGGCCACGAAGACCTGCTTCTCGCGGTCCTTGGGCTCCATCACGTAGGCGCCCGGCGAGCGCACCAGCTGCGTGACGACCACGCGCTCGGTGCCGTTGATGATGAAGGTGCCCCAGTCGGTCATCCACGGGAAGTCGCCCATGAACACGGACTGCTCCCGGATCTCACCCGTCTCGCGGTTCTGGAACGCGACCTTGACGGTCAGCGGACGCGCGTAGGTGAGGTCCTTCTCGCGACACTCGGCGATCGTGGCCACCGGATCGTCGAAGGTGATCTCCTCGAAGACAACGGCAAGGTTGCCGGTGTAGTCCTCGATCGGCGAGACATCGTCGATCGTCTCCCTCAGGCCCCCCTTCTCCGTGTCGACGAGCCACTCGAAAGAGCGGCGCTGAATGTCGATCAGGTTGGGGACTTCCAGACGGTTCTCCAGCCGCGAGAAACTGCGGCGAAGACGGGCGGCATCAACACGTGCCAAGGGAGCGACTCCTTCGAGGTTCGGCGGGGCAGCGAGAGGGGCGCAAAGCGCGACCGCTCAGAATAGCACAACAAAATCCGCCCCCAAAAAGGGCGGGTGCCACCCGTATAGGGAGGGCGTGGCCGTCACGGACCCCGTCCCGAGGCTCCGCGATATGTGGCGGAGCGCTGCTCGAGGGACGGCTACGACTATGGGCCGGTGGAAAGGGTAGCGTGCCGGGCCATGGCGCGCGAGGAAGACGCAGGCGTGATGGACGGCAGGACGGCACCGGGCTCGCTCCGGGCGGCGTTCGATCCACGCCAGCGGATCTATCGCGATCCCTTCAACGAGCTTGTGGTGTTCGTGGTCTCCGCGGTTGGCGCCTGCCTCGTGGTACCGGTGTTCCTGCTCCTGGTCGGCGCCTTCACAGGCCAGTTCTCCTTCCTGCTCTTCGTAGGCTTGAGCGTCGTGCTCGAGCTGCTGCTCATCGGCAGCCTGCGCCCACAGATGAAGCCCCACGAGCAGGCGGGCTGGATGCTCTTGTGGGGCTTCACCGCCGCCGTGCTGGGCGCCGCCTTCTGGGAGCTCGTGTTCGCTTCCGTGCTCACCTGAGCGAAGTCGAGAGTCGAGAGTCGACTCATTCCTGGCGGCCGCTTGTCCTTTTTCCGCCCGCCTGTTCGTCGTTAGGGTGCGCGTGGCGACCGGCGCCGCGGCAAACCATGGAGGTTCGACATGAAGTACATGCTCACTTTGTTCGGTGAAGAAAGCCGCTGGGATGACGTGACCCCGGAGCAGATGCGCGAGGGCATGAAGCTCTGGGAGGCCTTCCAGCGCGACGCGGTGGACTCGGGGGCCTACATCGCCGGCGAAGGGCTGCAGCCAAGCGCCACCGCGACCACGGTCAAGGTGGGCGAGGGGTCTGACCGGATGGTCACCGACGGTCCCTTCGCGGAGACCAAGGAGCAGCTGGGCGGCTTCTACCTGCTCGAGTGCGCGGATCTGGACGAGGCGCTCGACTGGGCGAAGAAGGTGCCCTTTTCCGCCGGGGGGTCTATCGAGGTCCGGCCGGTGATGGACTACTCGCAGTTCGCCGAGTAGAGGGGACGCCCGTGGAGGCGGTCGACCGCCTGTTCCGGCGCGAGTCGGGACGGGCGGTGGCCAGCCTCATCCGCGTGCTGGGCGACTTCGACCTGGCGGAGGAGGCCGTACAGGAGGCGTTCGTGGTCGCGCTGGAGCGCTGGCCGCAGGACGGGACACCGCTCAACCCGGGCGCGTGGATCACGCGGGTGGCGCGCAACCGCGCGATCGACCGCCTGCGCCGCGAACGGACGCTGGCGCAGAAGCGCGATGTGCTGGCGGGGCTCGAGGCGCTCAGGCCTCCGCCGGAGGACGCCGCGGACCTCGAGTCGATTCCCGACGACCGGCTCGGGCTGGTGTTCACGTGCTGTCACCCCGCGCTTGCGCCCGAGGCCCGCGTGGCGCTCACCCTCAACTCGCTGGCCGGGCTCACCCCACTCGAGATCGCGCGGGCGTTCCTGGTCTCCGAGAGCGCAATGGCCCGCCGGCTGAGCCGTGCCAAGGCCAAGATCCGCGATGCCGGGATTCCCTATGAGGTGCCCGATCCCGAACGCCGGCCCGAGCGCCTGCCCTCCGTGCTGCGCCACGCTCTACCTGATCTTCAACGAGGGCTACTCGGCCACCTCATCGGACTCGCTCGTGCGCCGGGAGCTGTGTGTGGAGGCGATCCGGCTGGCGCGCATCCTGCGCGAGGTGATGCCGGGCCAACCGGAGGTGGACGGGTTGCTCGGGCTGATGCTGCTCCACCATTCGCGGCGCGCCTCGCGGGTCGACGCCGCCGGGGAGATGGTGCTCCTGGCGGATCAGGACCGATCGACCTGGGATCGTGGCGCGATCGAGGAGGGGCTCGAGCTTGCGCGGAGGGCCTTGGCGGCGCCCCCGGGGGCCTACGCCCTGCAGGCCGGGATCGCGGCGGAGCACGCCAAGGCGCCGGCCGCCGAGCTCACCGACTGGCGGCGGATCCTGCGTCTCTACGAGTGGCTGCTGTGGCTGAACCCCTCCCCCGTTGTCGAGCTCAACCGGGCCGTGGCACTGGCCATGGCCGAGACTCCGGAGCGAGGCCTCGAGGCGATGGCACTGATCGAGGGCCTCGACTCCTACCTGCATCTCCATTCGGCTCGCGCCGATCTGCTGGCGAGGACGGGGCGCTCCGAGGAGGCAGCCGAGTCCTATGGCCGGGCGATCGAGCTCGCCACCAATCCGGTCCAACAATCCTTCCTCGAGCAGCGCCTGAGAACGACGAGGGGCCGCACGCAGGCGGCCCCTCGCGATGCAAAAGGAACGGGACCTACTTGAGCTCGACGCTTCCGCCGGCCTCCTCGAGATCCGACTTGAGCTTCTCGGCCTCGTCGCGCTCGATGCCCTCCTTGATGGGCTTGGGCGCCTCATCGACCAGCGCCTTGGCCTCCTTGAGGCCGAGGCCCGTGGCCGCGCGGACGACCTTGATCACCTGGATCTTCTTGTCGCCGGGGCCGGTGAGCACGACATCCACCGTGCTCGACTCCTCCTCGGCGGCAGCGCCGTCGCCAGCGCCGGCAGCGGCCGGAGCCGCCGCCGCGACCGCGGTCGCGGAGACGCCGAAGGCCTCCTCGAGCGCCTTGATCCGCTCGGACAGCTCGAGTACCGAGATGCCCTTCAGCTCTTCGATCCACTTATCGGTGGTTGTGGCTGCCATCTAGCCCTCCTTAGTTTCGTCCGCGTCCTCGGAGGGCGCGTCGGTTTCGGTTTCAGCGGGCTGATCGCCCGAAGTGTCTTCTGCGGCGGGTGCCTCCTCGGCAGCCGGAGCCTCCTCAGCAGCCGGAGCCTCCTCAGCAACCGGAGCCTCCTCAGCAACCGGAGCCTCCTCAGCAACCGGAGCCTCCTCCTCGGGACGGGGGTCTGGGGACTGGGGACTCTCCGCGGGGGCCTCCCCGGTGACGAGGCCCTGATCCGCAATCTGCCCAAGCTGCGAGGCGAGTCCCTGGATGAGCTGGTGCAGTCCGCGCACGAGGCCGGTGACCGGCGAGGCGAGCACCCCGACCAGCTGACCGTGGAGCACCTCGCGCCCGGGCAGCTTGGAGATCGCCTCGATCTGCTCGATCGAGACCACCGCGCCGTCCATGGTGCCGCCCTTGAATTCCAGCACCTGGTTCTCGCGACGGAAGGTGGCGATCACCTTGGCGGCCAGGGCGGCGTCGCCGCGGACGAAGGTGAAGGCGGTGGGACCCTCGAGCAGCTCCTTCAGGCTCTCGGCCCCGGCCTGGTCGGCGGCGCGCTCGGTGAGCGTGTTCTTGACGACCCGCAGGGTCGCGTCGGCCTCCTCCAGGCGCTGGCGCAGGGTGGCGGCCTGGGGCACCGAGATACCGCGGTAGTCGATCGCGAAGACCGCGTCCGAATCCTTGATCTGGGTGGCCACCTCATCGATGACCGCAGCCTTCTGTTCTCTGTTCATTGGATCCTCGTCGTTTAAGAAGAGAGCCCGCACGCAGGCGGGCTCGAGGAGGAACTGCTCTCTCGCCTTCGCCTGCACCGGTCTTACATGCCGGTGGTCTGGGGCAGGAAGTTCTTCGATCAGGCTACACGTGCGAACCATTCGGCATCGTGCCGAATGGTTCAGGCGGCGGCATCCTCGGCGTCGGCCCGGGCTCCCGGGTCCACCCGCACGCCCGGCCCCATCGAGGTCGAGATCGTGATCGTGTGGATGTAGCGGCCCTTGGCGGCGGCCGGCTTGGCTCGGTGGATCTCCTCGATCAGGGCGGAGTAGTTGTCCAGCAGCGCGCCGGCCTCGAAGTTGGCCTTGCCGATCGGCAGGTGCACGATCGCGTGGCGATCCGTGCGGTACTCGATCTTGCCCGCCTTTGACTCGGACACGGCCTTGGCCACGTCGTTGGTCACGGTGCCCACCTTCGGGTTCGGCATCTTGCCCTGCGGACCGAGCACCCGTCCGAGGCGGCCGACCACGGACATCATGTCCGGGGTGGCGATGGCCACGTCGAAGTCGGTAAAGCCCTCTTCGACCTTCTTGGCAAGATCGTCGTCGCCCACGTGATCGGCGCCGGCCTCCTCCGCCTCGCGGGCCTTGTCGCCCTTGGCGAACACGGCCACCGTCATCTCCTTGCCGAGACCGTGGGGGAAGGCGATCGTGCCGCGCAGCTGCTCCTCGGCATGGCGCACGTTGAGACCGGTACGGATGTGGACCTCCACGGTCTCCGGGAACTTGGCCGGCTCGAACCCGCGGATCAGGTCGACCGCCTCCCGCGGCGCGTAGCGGCGCTCGCGATCGACCGTTGCGAGGTTGTTGCGGTAGCGCTTCCCGTGCTTGGGCATTTATCGAACGTCCACGCCCATCGAGCGCGCGGTGCCCTCGATGATCTTGGCGGCCTGGTCGACATCGTGTGCGTTCAGATCGGGCATCTTCTTCTCGGCGATCTCGCGCACCTGAGCCTTGCTGATCGTGCCCACCTTCGCGCGGTTGGGCTCGCCCGACCCCTTCTCGATGCCGATCGCCTGCTTGATCAGCACGGCGGCCGGCGGAGTCTTGGTGATGAAGGTGAAGGAGCGGTCCTCGAACACCGTGATCACCACCGGGATGATCGTGCCGGCGTCGCCCTGGGTCTGCGCGTTGAACGCCTTGCAGAACTCCATGATGTTCACGCCGTGCTGGCCCAGCGCAGGACCGACCGGCGGCGCCGGGTTGGCGGCCCCGCCGGGCACCTGCAGCTTGATCTCTGTCATGACTTTCTTGGCCATCTAAATCTTCTTCACCTGGTCGAAGCCGACTTCCACCGGGGTCTCCCGGCCGAAGATGGATACAAGCACTTTGAGCTTGGCGCCGTCCTCGTTGATCTCCGAGATCTCGCCGGAGAAGTCCGAGAGCGGCCCGGACACGACCTTGACGGACTCGCCGATCGAGAACTGCGCGCGTGCGCGGGGACGCTCGGCGGTCTCGCGGTTGAGCAGGCGGTCCACCTCGGGCTGGGACAGCGGCACCGGCTTCTGGGAGGCGCCCACGAAGCCGGTCACGCCCGGGGTGTTCTTCACGAGGCCCCACGAATCGTCGGTGAGGTTCATGTTCACCAGGAGGTAGCCCGGCATCGTGCGCTGCTCCTTCTGGATCTTCTGGCCGTCCTTGATCTCCTGCACCTGCTCGGTGGGGATCACGACCTGGCGCACGGTGGTCTGCTGGCTCAGGGACTGGACCCTGTGCTCGAGGTTCTGCTTGACCTTCTTCTCGTGGCCTGAGTAGGTGTTGACGGCGTACCAGCGAAACATGGGGGCTTCCTAGAGACTCTCTTTAGAGGATGGCTTGGATTACGCGGGAGAAGATCGCGTCCAGCAGGCCAAGGTAGCCGCCTGCGATCAAGACGAAACCGAGAACTACGCCGGTGAGCGTGGTGAGGGCTTGGCGATCCGGCCACTGCACGCGGGCCAACTCGGCCCTGACTGCGAAGAGGAACTGTACGAGACGCGGGCGGTCCTTGTGGTCCGCCTCCGACCCGCCGCGCCGGCCCTTGGGCCCGGAGGAGGTGGAGACGAGGTCCTCCTCGGGGTGGTCGGCGGCCGGATCGAAGTGCTCGTCGTCGTCGAGGTCGGGCTCGTCTGCGAGCACCTCGTCGGAGCGGCCGAGGTCCTGGGGCGGGGCTCCGACCTCGAGGTCGACCTGGTCGCGGATCTCCTCCTCCTCGCGGGCCCCGTCGGTCTCGGGGACGGGCTCGGGCGGGGAAGGCGCGGGCTCGACCCGGACGCCCTCGGGACGCGGGGCCTCGGGCCGGCCGGACTTACGCCGTGCCTGCCGCTCCTTCGCGCGTTGCCGATTGCGAGCCATCTGCCAGCTAGGTGCGGGCGAGTAACGCAGCGGGAACGTCGTTCCCGCGAGTACCGCAGCTTCCTATCATCGAGTCTCTTTGTGCGGAGTGTGCTTCCCGCACCAGCGACAGTGTTTGCGCAGCTCGATGCGGTCGGGGTTGTTCCGCTTCGACTTCTGCGTCTGATAGTTGCGCCGCTTGCACTCCTGGCACTCCAGGGTGACGGCGATTCTTACGTCTCCGCGAGCCATGGCTCCTGAAAGGGGTCGTGATTGGCCGGGGGCAAAGGAAAACCCCGCCGGCCGCGAGGTTCGACCGGAGGATAGCGCGGGCCTCCCACCGTCGCGCACTCGCTCGATCGCGTGCGCGAGAGGTACCCTCGGCAGGTGACCGCATGGAGCAACTGGCCCGGCGATCAGGCCTGCTCACCCGCCTCCCTGGAGCGGCCCGCGGACGTCGACGCGGTGGCGGCGGCTGTCGTGCGAGCGGCCGGGGAGGACCGCGGCGTGCGGGTGGCCGGGGCCGGGCATTCGTTCACCGACGCCGTGCTCACCGACGGCACCCTGCTCTCGCTCGAACGGATGGGGCGCGTGCTCGACGCCGACCCCGCCACCGGCCTCGTGCGCGTCGAGGCCGGCATCACCCTCCACGTGCTGAACCACGCGCTCTGGGATCTGGGCCTGGCGCTCGAGAACCTCGGGGACATCGACGTGCAGTCGGTGGCCGGGGCCACCGCAACGGGCACCCACGGCACGGGCGCGCGGCTGCGCAACCTCTCCGCCGCCATCGAATCGGTCGAGCTGGTCACTGCCGACGGATCGACGGTCGAGTGCAACGAGGCCGACGACCCCGACGGCTGGCGCGCCGCCCGCGTGAGCCTGGGGGCGCTGGGCGTCGTGACGGCGGTCACGCTGCGGGCCGTGCCGGCGTTCACCCTCGAAGGCGTGGACTCCTCGCTGCCGCTGGAGGAGGCACTCGACCGCCTCGGGGAGCTTGTGGACGGCAACGACCACTTCGAGTTCTTCACGTTCCCCCACTCCGACCTCGCGCTCACGCGAACGAACAACCGCGTGGAGGGGCCGCCGCAACCCCGGTCGCGCACCCGCGAGTGGGTCGACGACGTGCTGGTGCGCAACCACCTCTTCGGCGCCTGCTGTCGCGTCGGGCGGGCCCGGCCGCGGCTGATCCCGCGCATCAACCGCGCCATCGCGCGTGCGTCGGGCACCACCACCCGCGTGGACCGCTCCTACGCGATCTTCGCCTCGCCCCGGCGCGTGCGCTTCACGGAGATGGAGTACGCAATCCCCCGCCCGCGGGCGGCGGAGGCGGTGCGCGCGGTGCGGGCCGTGAGCGACGAGGGCGGCTTCGACGTGTGCTTTCCGATCGAGGTCCGGTTCGTGGCACGCGACGATGCTCTCCTCAGCCCCGCCGGAGGGCGGGACACGTGCTACATCGCGGTGCACTCGTACGAGGGCATGGAGTGGGAGCCCTACTTCCGCGCGGTCGAGGTAGTGATGGACGGGTTCGAGGGACGCCCGCACTGGGGCAAGCGCCACTTCCAGACGGCTGGAACGCTGGCGGGGCGCTACCCCGAGTGGGACCGCTTCGCCGCGGTGCGCGCCCGCATGGACCCCGACGGGCTGTTCGCCAACGGCTACGTGCAGCGGGTGCTCGGCACCGCACTCGGAGTACCCGCGTGACCAGCCGCGCCGACTATCCACATCTGCTCGAGATACCAACCCGGTGGAACGACAACGACGTCTACGGCCACGTGAACAATGTGGAGTACTACGCCTTCTTCGACACCGTGATCAACGCCTGGCTGATCTCCGAGGGCGGGCTGGACATCCACGCCGGGGAGACGATCGGCCTGTGCGCAGAGTCGCACTGCGAGTTCAAAGCGGCGCTGGCCTTCCCAGAGACGGTGGATGCCTGCCTGAGGGTGGGGCATCTCGGCCGGTCGAGCGTGCGCTATGAGATCGCCCTCTTTCGCCAGGGCGCCGATGAGGCCGCCGCGACGGGCTGGTTCGTGCACGTGTTCGTAGAGCGGGAGGACCGGCGCTCGGTGGAGATTCCACCGCCGCTGCGGTCGGCGCTCGAGCGACTGGCGGTGGCCGGCGAATGAAGGTCCGCGGCGCCGTCATCCGTGAGATGGGCCTGCCCCGGCCATACGCCGAGTCGCGCCCGCTCGAGATCGTTGAACTGGATCTGGCCCCTCCCGGGCCCGGCGAGCTGCTGGTGCGCGTGAGGGCCGCCGGCCTGTGCCACTCGGATCTGTCCGTGATCGACGGCTCGCGGCCGCGGGTGATGCCGATGGTGCTGGGCCACGAGGCGGCGGGCGAGGTCGTCGAGCTCGGTCCGGGCACCCACGGCTTCGCCCGGGGCGATCACGTGGTGCTGGCCTTCGTGCCCTCCTGCGGCGCGTGCCTGGAATGCCGGTCGGGGCGGCCCGCGCTGTGCGGACCCGGCGCCGCGGCCAACACGGCCGGGTCGCTGCTCGCCGGCGGCCGGCGCTGGAGCGACGGCGGGCCTGAGCCGCTGCACCACCACCTCGGTGTCTCGGCGTTCGCCGACCACGTGGTGGTGTCCACCCGGTCGGCTGTCCGCGTCGACCGTGCCCTGCCGTTGGAGATCGCCGCACTGTTCGGCTGCGCGGTGCTCACCGGGGTCGGGGCGGTGGTGAACACGGCCTGCGTCAAGGCGGGCGACCGGGTGGCGGTTTTCGGCCTGGGCGGCGTCGGGCTCGCCGCGCTGCTCGGCGCGCGCGTGGCCGGAGCGCAGACGCTCGTGGCCGTCGACGTGGTCGAGGCCAAGCTCGACCTGGCCCGCGAGCTTGGCGCCACCGACGTCGTGCTGGCCGGCAACGGCAGCGTCGAGGCGGTGAGGGCGGCCACCTCAGGTGGAGCCGACCATGCCATCGAGACCGTGGGCAGCGAACGGGTGCTGGCCGATGCGTACGCCGCCACCCGGCCCGGCGGCACCACCGTGACCGTGGGGCTCCCCCACCCCGACCGCGTGCTGTCCATCCCTGCGGTGAGCCTGGTGACCGAGGAGCGGACCCTGCGCGGGTCATACCTCGGCTCATGCGTGCCCGAGCGCGACCTGCCGCGCTTCATCGGCCTGTACCGCGCGGGCAGCCTGCCCGTCGAGCGCCTGCTCACGCATCGGATATCGCTCGAGGAGATCAACGAGGGATTCGACCGGCTGGCGTCAGGGGACGCGGTGCGGCAGGCAGTGATCTTCTAGCCCGCCGGCTCACCGTCGGCGGGCAGGGCGATCCACACGTAGGCGCCGCGCTCTCCGTTGGCGGCCCCGGCCTCCCGCCGTGGGCCCGCGCGATGGTGTCGACGATGGCCAGACCGAGACCGGCGCCCCCGCGGGCCCGGGCCTCGTCGGCACGCGTGAAACGTTCGAAGGCATGGTCGAGGAACGGGGATGGCGAAGCCCTCTCCCTCGTCGGAGACGCTCAGCTCGACGGTGCCGTTGTGCGCGTAAGCGCTAAGGAGCACGACGCCGGCGCCATGCCGCAGGGCGTTGTCCAGCACGTTTCCCAGCGCCTGCTCGAGACGCACCACGTCGGCGTCAGGACGCGATCCCGGGCTGGGCGTCGACCGTCAGCGACCGCCCCTGAGACTCCGCCCTCCCCGTGAAGCGCTCGGCCACCCGACCGAGCAGCGCGCCGACGTCGACGGGGGCGAGACGGACCGGGAGGCCATCGCGATCGGAGCGGGCGATCACCAGCAGGTCCTCAGCGAGCTGGGCCAGACGGTCGGTCTCTTCGGCGGCCGATCGCAGTGCCGCGGCCAACTCATCCGGGGTGCGTCCCGCTCGTAGCGCCAGCTCCAGCTCGGTCTTGAGGATGGCGAGGGGCGTGCGCAGCTCGTGACTGGCGTCCGCCACGAAGGTGCGCTCGCGGTCGAAGGCCATCTCGAGGCGGTCGAGCATGGCGTTGAGGGTCGCGCCCAGACGCGCGATCTCGTCGCCGTTGCCCGCCACCGGCAGCCGCTGCCCGGCGTCGGCGTCACCGATCTCCGCAGCCTGGCGGCGCATCGCCTCCACCGGCCGCAGCGCCGCGGCCGCGACCCCGTAGCCGGCGAGGGAGGCAAGCGACCAGCGCCGCCGACTCCTCCGATCACCAGCAGGGTGAGCAGGCTGCGCAGAGCGTCCTCGTCGTCCTCCACCGAGGCGCCCACCACCACGACCAGCTCCTGGCCTCCCGCGCTCACCGGCGCCGCGAGCAGCCGGGTGGGCTCGCCGTCCTCGATGAGGTTGGCACCGGTCAAGGAACAGGGTGCCCGCCTTCGCCGCGGCAACCTCAGCCGCGCTGAGCAGCGGGCGGCCGCGGAGCTGCGGGGTGCCGTCGACCACGCGGCCGTCGGCCTCCAACACCTGCGCAAAGCTCTCCTCCTGCTCGATCAGGGTCGCGCGCCCGGCGTCGGTGGAGCCCGGGCCCGCTTGGCGCACGAGCGCGGCCACGTCTCCGGCGCGGGATCGCAAGCCGCTGATCGATCGACGCCTCGAGGTCGCTCTCGAGGCGCAGGTAGAGAAAGGCGCCGACCGCGACGAGCACGACCGCCATCACCCCGGCGAACGCCAGCGTGAGCCGGAGCCGAATGGGCAGCCGGCTCAAGTCGCGCCGGCCCCGCGCATCCGGTACCCGGCACCGCGCACGGTCTCGATCGACCGCGCGCCGAACGGGCGGTCCACCTTCTCCCTCAGGTAGCGCACGTAGACGTCGATCACATTGGACCGGTTCTCGTATTCGTAGTCCCAGGCGTGCTCCAGCAGCTGGTAGCGCGAGAGCACCTCGCCCGGGCGGCGCATGAACGTCTCCAGGAGCGCGAACTCCTTCTGTGACAGCTCGATCTCCGCCTCGCCCCGCCAGACCTGCCGAGTCGCGGGATCGAGCCGCAGGTCCCCGACCTCCAGGACGGCCGGGCGCTCCAGGGGCCCGCGCCTGACCAGGGCGCGTAGGCGGGCCAACAGCTCGGCGAAGGAGAAGGGCTTGGTGAGGTAGTCGTCGGCCCCGCCGTCGAGCCCGGCCACGCGGTCCTCCACGGAGTCGCGCGCGGTGAGCATCAGGACGGGCGCCCAGACGCCGTCGCCCCGCAACCTGCGACAGGTCTCGAAGCCGTCGAGCCCGGGCAGCATCACGTCGAGGACGATCGCGTCGTACTCGGTGGCGGCGGCCATCCACAGCGCGTCCTCACCCTTGACCGCCACGTCCGCGGCCAGGCCCTCTTCGCGCAGGCCCCGGAAGATCAGGCCCGCCATCTTCACCTCATCCTCCACCACCAGGACCCGCATGACACGAGTCTGACGGCAGAGGATGAGCGGAAGATGAGAACCGAGGCGTTACTCGCTGTCGCCCTCGGCCACGACCAGGTCGTAGCCCTGGTCGAGTCGCACGTCGACGGTGCTGCCGTCGGTCTTGGTGACCTCGACCTCCCACACCGCGCCGTTCTCGTTGTCACGCTCGACGGAGTTCGCCGTGCCGCCGCCTGTGATCTTCAGCGCCGCGGCCTTGGCCTTGTCGGCGCCCGATCCGGTGACCGACTCTTCGCCGGACTCGGACTCGGACTTGGACTCGCCACGGTCGCCGTCATCGGAGCGCTCCTGGACCCGGGCGCCCTTGTCGGTCTCGCCGGAGTCACCGGCCTGGGCCAGAGCGGCGCCGCCCAGGGCGAGCGCCACGAGCGCGGCGATTCCCATCATTGCCTTCTTCAGTCGTTCGGTCATCGCTTGTCTCCTTGCGTCGTTGGCGGAAGCTCGGAGCAAGGTAGGAAGCACCCATGAGACGAGCGTGAGACGAGCGCCTTCGTTCAGCGGTAGCCGGTCGCGTCCGGTGGCCGGCCCGGGTCCTGGACCTCGACCATGTAGCGCCAGCAGTCCGGCTGGGAGCCGTCGAGATCGCTGAAGCCGTACTCGCGCGCGAGGCCGCCGGAGGAGAACGAACCGCCGGTGCGGCGGTGAAGGTCGGGGTCGGCAGCCAGGGCCGCGACCGCGCGGCCCACGAACCGCGGGCTTTCGGAGATGGCCTTGAAATGCGGGTTTCCGCCCTCCGCGTCGCGCCAGTTCTCTTCGGTGACCCGATAGATCTCGAGCATCATCTCGGAGCGCATCCAGCCCGGCGTCAGCGCCACGGCGGTGCAGCCATGCGGAGCGAGCTCCTCGCTCTGCGCGAACGCGAGCCGGATGACCGACGTCTTGGCCAGGTCATAGAAGGCGGAGAGCCGGTAGTTCTGCGCGTTGTACTCCAGCGTGCCGTCGGTCATCTCGACCACCAGGCCACCCGGCCGCCGGATGAGCAGCGGGAGGGCGAAGTGGCTGGTGATCAGGTGCGTGTCGATCGCCAGGCGCAGCAACCGCAGGCCCTTGTCGAGGTCCTGCTCCCACACCGGCGCGTTCCACTCGGCCAGCTTCTCGCCGCCCCAGATGTCGTTGACCAGCACATCCAGCCGGCCCTGCTCGGAGTCGATGCGCTGGACGAGCGCCTCGACCTGCGCCGGCTGCAGGTGATCGACCTCGACCGCGATTCCCTCGCCGCCCGCGGCATCGACCAGCTCGGCGGTCTCTTCGATCGTCTCCGGCCGGTCGTACTCCGAACGCCGCCGTCTCGTGGTACGACCGGTGCAATAGACCGTGGCGCCCGCCTCTCCCAGCGCGACCGCCGTGCCACGCCCGGCACCGCGGGTGGCGCCCGCGACGAGAGCCACCTTCCCTGTCAGTGCACTTCCCATGCTGCCTCCTGGATCGTGATGTTCGGTCGGGCTCGACGATTTCGTGGAGTCCGGACGGCGAGCACCGCCAAGAGAGTGAGCGCTCCGCCGGCCAGCTGAGCGGGACCGAGCGACTCGCCGAACACGACAAACGCCAGCGCGACGGTTACCACCGGCTCCAGCGTCGACAGGATCGAGGCAGCCGTCGGGCCCACGCGCTGCAGGCCCGCGAAGAAGAGGCCGACGGCGCCGACCGTGGAGACGACGGAGATGCCGGCCAGCCACCCGAACCCCGCAGCGCTTACACCGCCCAGGTCCAGATCGCCGCTGACAACCCCGCCGACGGCCAGGGTCGTCGCCGCACCGGTGCAGACCAGTGTGCTCAGGGCGAGCGGGCCGACGCGCGCGACGACGCCCTCCGAGGTGAGGATGTACACGCTGTAGATGACCGCCGCCGCCAGCCCCAGCCCCGTTCCGATCGGGTCCAGGGCTCCCGCGCCGGCCCCTGCCAAGACCAGGACGAGCCCGGTCGACGCCAGCACCAGGGCGAGGGTGGTGCGGCGGTTCGCGCGCTCGCGCCCCAACAGGATCGCCGCCACGGTGACCATCGTGGGAAACGTGTAGAGGAGCAGCGACAGCAGTGAGGCGTCCATTCGATGCAGGGCGGCGAAGTAGCCGCCGGCCTGGGCGCTGTAGAGGATGGCGCCGAGGGAGAGTGCGATGCCAACATCGCGCCGAGGCAGTGCGCGCAGCTCGCGCGCGGAGCCCGACACGACAACGAACAGCCACAGCAGTGCGGCGGCGAGCACGAACCGGGTAGCCAGCAGCGTTCCGACCGTGGCGCCCTCGTCGTAGGCGAGCTTGCCGAAGATGCCCATCGCGCCGAACGCGGCGGCGGAGGCGAGACAAAGGAGGGCGCCGATCGAGGGCATGGGCCGATCCTGCCTCGCGCACGCTTCAGAAGCGACTGTGATTGATAACGGTGAAGCGGTAGCTTTGCTTAGGCATGCTCGACCTCCATCGCCTGCGCCTTCTGCACGAGCTGCACGCACGCGGCACGATCGCCGCGGTGGCCGACGCTCTGCGGTACACGCCGTCCGCGGTGTCGCAGCAACTCGCCGTGCTCGAGCGCGAGGCCGGGCTGCCGCTGCTCGAGCGGGCCGGACGAGGGGTCCGGCTGACCGACGCCGCGATCGTGCTCGTGGGCCATGCCGAGGCGCTGCTGGGGCGAGCCGAGCTCGCGGAGGCCGAGCTGGCCGCGGCCACGGGCAGCGTCGCCGGACGAGGACGGATCGCCTCGTTCCAGTCGGCCGCGATCTGGCTCGCCGTCCCAGCGATCCGGACGCTCGCGCGCGAGGCTCCCGGCCTGCGCTGCGAGCTGCTCGAGGCCGAACCCGAGCAGTCGCTGCCGGCGCTCGCTCTCGGAGACATCGATCTCGTCCTTGCCGACGAATGGCAGCGCCAGCCGCACCCGCGGCCCGCGGGCGTGGACCGCCAGGACCTGCACCGCGACCCGGTCCGCCTCGTCCTGCCGAAGGATCACCCGGCCGTGCGCCGCCATCGCGACGCGGTGCCGCTTGCCGAGCTGGCGGGCGAAGCCTGGACCACCGGCCATCCCGAAGCCGGCTGGGAGGAGATCACCCAGCGGACCTGCCGCGAGCTCGGCGGCTTCGACCCCGACATACGTCATCGGACCAACGACAGCGTCACGACCCTGGCCATCGTCGCCCATGGCCAGGCCGTCACGCTGCTACCGGACCTCGTGGCTCCCCACGCCTATCCCGGCGTCGCAGTGCGAGCCATCGCCGAGGGCTCCGTGCACCGGACCATCTTCACCGCCACCCGCACGGCGGATGTCAAGCGCCCCTCCGTCCAGGCGCTGCTGGGGGCGGTCCGCACGGCGGCCGCAGACCTTGGGTGGGAGCAGTAGGCGCCCTCGGGCTCAGATCTCGGCCGGCTCGGCACCTGCCGGCACGGAGGGCTGCCGGCGGTGGACGAGAAAGGCCAGGATTGCGATCAGTGTGGGCATGCCGATGATTGCCACGGGGGGTACGTCCACCCCTGCCTTGGACAGCACTCCAAGTGAGGCGGCCGACAGGATGACCCCCAGGCCCAGGCGCAGACCGCTCGCGGGGACGTAGGGCACCAGCGCGGTGCCGATCCACACGCCGGGTAGCGACCCGATCAGGATCGTGCCCATGAGCCCGAGGTCCACGTTCCCGCTCGCGAGGTGGGCGAGCCCGGCCGTCCACAGCAACACCGCCGCGTGGAAGACGTCTGTCCCGACGACCCGGCGGGGCTTGAGCTTGTAGAGGGTGATCAGTGCCAGCCCGACCAGCGCTCCCGAGCCGACGGAGGTGAGCCCGAGGATGAACCCCAGGATCAAGCCGATGACGATGGTCCCGACCTTGCTCACGTGGCGCCCCAGCAACGCCGAGTCGCGTTCCTTGGCCACCAGGCCGGGGCGAAAGAGCGCACGGAAGAGGGTGGCCGAGGCGGCGAGCATCAACGAGACGGCAACGGCGGCGAGGAGATAGCTCTCGAAGTCGTCGCCGTAGGCCGCATGTAGTCGATCTACGGCCAGGACCCCGACCAGCGACCCGGGCACCGACCCGGCGGCCAGCCACCACGACAGGCGCAGGTCTACGTGTCCGGCACGGAGATGGCGCCACCCGCCCACGGTCTTGGTGATGGCGCCGTAGGCGACGTCGGTGCCGATGGTGACCACGGGCGAGTAGCCCCCGACGATGAGAAGAAGCGGCGTCATCAATGAACCGCCCCCGACCCCTGTCAGGCCGATGAGGACGCCCACGCCGAGGCCGAAGGCGATGATCAGCGGGTCCATACGCGGCGCGGTCTACTCACTTTCGTTTCACGGGTGCTCCTGCTCCTTCGATAGCGCGGGTCACCCGCCGGGCAACCGTAGCGGCCGGGCGCGGCAGATGGCCAGACCGCCGTCCACGGCGAGAGTCGCTCCGCGCTGCCGAGAGCGAACGCTCACCCCCTGGCGCCGCGAGCGAGCGATGCGAGCGCAGCGTGCCTACTCGGCTGTCTCTGCATCGTTCGCAGCAACGAACTCACGGGCGCGCCCGTGCCAACATGCGGTGTATGGCGGCGGGGAAGCACGCGCGCGATGCGGAACCGGCGACCTTGCAGATGCGGCTGCTCGGCGGGTTCGGCCTCTCCGTCGCCGGCCTCCGCATCACCACCATCGATGCCCCTCGACTGCAGTCGCTCCTTACCCACCTCGTGCTTCACCGAGACGTGGCCCATCCCCGCGAGCGCCTCGCCTCCCTCTTCTGGCCGGAGTCCGGGGCATCCCAATCCCGCACCAACCTTAGACAGGCCCTCCATCTCCTTCGTCGCGCGCTGCCCGAATCTGATCGGTTCTTGGCGATCGAGACGAGAGCCGTTCGCTGGCGCGCGGATGCTCCGCTCTGGCTCGACGTTGCCGAGTTTGAACAGTCCCTGGCACGCGCCGAAGAGGCGCGCGGGGCTGGCGCGACCGACGATCACCGCACGGCACTGGAGAGCGCCGTCGCCCTATACGCGGGCGATCTAGTCCCCGACTGCTACGACGACTGGGTCGTGCCCGAGCGCGACCGGCTGCACGAGGCGTTCCTCGGTGCGGCCGAGCGGTTGACCGAGTTGCTCGAGCTCGGGCGTGACTACCGCGCCGCGATTCCGTGGGCGCGGAAGCTACTCGACGAGGACCCACTCAACGAGGAATCGTGCCGGCGGTTGATGCGACTCCACGCGCTGTGCGGCGATCGCGCGAAGGCGCTCCGCGTCTATCACGGGTACGCCACCGCCCTGGCCCGCGAGACCGGAGTCGAGCCGAGCGTCGAGACCCGCGAGACCTACGAGCGGCTTCTCGAGTCGGACGGGACGCGAGCGCCCAACAGGACGGTCGGATCGGCAAGCGATGCGTCGCCGCTCGTCGGCAGGAGCGAGGAATGGGAGCAGCTGCGCACCGCGTGGCGGCGCGCAGCGGAGGGTGGAGCGCTGCTCGCCGTGATCGGTGGGGAGGCCGGAATCGGGAAGTCGCGCCTGGCCGAGGAGCTGCTCGACTGGGTCGTCCACCAGGGGATCGCCACGGCCGCGACGCGCTGCTACTCGGCCGCCGGGGGCCTGGCCTACGCGCCGATCATCGAGCTGCTGCGGTCCGAGGCGATTGGCTCCGGCCTGCGGCTCCTCGGCGACGCATGGCTCAGCGAGCTCGCGCGCATCTTGCCGGAGCTGCTCGACGAGCGGCCGGAGATCCGTGCGCCTGCGCCGCTTACTGACGACTGGCAGCGCACGCGCCTGCTCGATGCGATCTCCCACGCGATCGACACCGACGGCCGTCCGCTTCTGCTCGTGATCGACGATCTCCAATGGTGCGACGGCGAGACGCTCGGCTGGCTGCATTACATGCTGCGCTCGCGGCCGCGGAGCCAGCTCCTGGTGGTGGCGACGGCACGCTCGGAGGAGCTCGCGCCAGACCATCCGGCCCAAGCGCTCCTGCAAGCGGCGCGCGGCAGCGGCCAGACCGTCGAGGTCGAGCTTGAGCCGCTCGGCCACGCCGACGTCGCGCTGCTGGCGCGCAACGTGTCGGGGAGTGAGCTCGACGAGGAACGCCGAGAGCTCGTCTATCGCGAAACCGAGGGCAACCCGCTGTTCGTCGTCGAGCTCGTGCGCGCCGGGCTCGTCGGGGGAGGCGAGCTGCCGCCGCGCGCACACTCCGTGATCGAGGCCCGGCTGACCCAGCTATCGCCGGGGGCACTGGAGCTCGCCCGCCTCGCCGCCACCGTCGGCCGGGCCTTTACGTTCGACGTGTTGGTGCGAGCGAGCTCGCGGAGTGAGGAACATGTGGTCGATGCGCTCGACGAGCTGTGGCAACGGCGGATCGTCCGGGAGCGCGGCGCCCAGGCTTACGACTTCAGCCACGACAAGCTGCGCGACGCGGCCTACCTCCGCACCGGCGCCGCGCGCAGACGGATGCTGCACCGGCGGGTCGCACAGGCGCTCGAGCGCCTGTACGCGGCCGACCTCGACGGAGTGAGCAGCGAGCTGGCCGCGCACTACGCGCGCGCCGGCTGGCACGGCCGCGCGATCGGGTTCTACGCCCGTTCGGCTGAGGTGGCTCTGCGCGTCTATGCGAACGAGCGGGCGATCTACCTTTACACGAGGGCTTTGGACCTGCTGGATGCCGAGCCCCCGACGCGGGAGCGCGACGAGCGTGAGCTGGCGCTTCGGACGGCGCTCGGAGCGCCGCTGGTGGCCAACAAGGGCTACGGCGCGTCCGAGGTTCACAACGTTTACCAACGAGCCCTGGAGCTGTGCCAGCGGCTTGGGACGCGTCCCGATCCGCCGGTGTTGCGGGCGCTCGCGCTGGTGAGTCTCTCGCGCGGCGACCTCGCGCGCGCGTACGGGCTCGGCGAGCAGCTGCTCGAACTGGGCGAGCAGGAGGACGAGCCCATGGTGCGAGTCGAGGGCAACTACGTCATGGGGGTGACCTCGTTCTGGCTGGGGGAGTTCGGCGCCTCACGAGATCAGCTCGAGCGCGCGATCACGGACTACGTTCCCGCCACCGCGCACGCGCACCTCGCCCTGTACTCGCAGGACCCGCGAGTTATCTGCCTGAGCCGCTTGGCCTACACGCTCGGCTACCTCGGCGAGCCGGGTCGTGCGGAGACGACGGCGCAGGAAGCGGTGCGGCTCGCCGAAGAACTCGGGCACCCGTTCAGCCTCGCGTACGCGCTCCACTTCGCAGCCTGGCTCTCGCTGGACTTCGGTGACGAGTCCCGGGCACGTGAGCGCGCAGAACGGCTGGCGCCTCTGGCGGAGGAGCAGCAGCTCGGGTTCCTCCAGCCGATGGGAGCGATCCTTCGCGGCTGGATGCTCGCGGAGGCAGGGCGGAGCGAGGAGGGGGTCGACCTGATCCGCATGGGCCTCGACGAGTACGCCCGCAGCGGGTGGAGCCTCTACCAGCCCCACGGCCTCGGCCTGCTCGCCCGCGTGTGTCTCGGCGCGGGCCGGTTCGACGATGCGCGCGCGGCGATCCTCGAGGCGCTCGAGCTCAGCGAGCGAATCGGACAGCGGTGCCGCGACGCCGATCTCCACTTGCTGATGGGCGAACTCATCCTGGCAACCGGGGGATGCCGGGCGGATGCGGAGACCCACTTCTCCGCGGCGCTCGAGGTCGCCCGCCGCCAGGCCGCTCCGGCGCTCGTGCAGCGGGCAGCCGCGAGCCTGCATCGGCTGCGGGCAGTCGCACGCTGACCGAACGCTTCCAGAACGCCCACCTGGCTAGACCTCACCGTAATCTAAGAGCGGAAACGGGAGGACGAGGTGACAACGACGGCAACGACCAACACCGGGCTTTCGGCAGAGACGACGGAGGCCCTGCATGCGAGCGTGAGGGGAGAGGTGGTCACCCCCGGCGCCGGGAACTACGACGAGGCGCGCAAGGTCTACAACGGGATGATCGACCGCCGGCCCGCCGCGATCGTCCGTTGCACCGACGTCGCCGACGTGATCGCCGCGATCACACTCGCCCGCGAGGAGGGGCTCGACCTGTCGGTGCGCGGGGGCAGCCACAGCGTGCCCGGCTTCGGGACCAACGACGGCGGAGTCGTCTGCGACCTCGTGGGTATGCGCGGGGTCCGCGTCGATCCTGAGCGTCGCACGGCGCGCGCAGAGGGCGGCTGCACGTGGGGGGACCTGGACCACGCGACCCATGCCTTCGGTCTTGCGACGACCGGCGGCATCATCTCGACCACGGGCGTGGCCGGGCTGACCCTGGGCGGCGGTATTGGTCATCTGGCTCGGGGGTGCGGGCTCTCGTGCGACAACCTGATCTCGGCCGACGTGGTCACCGCGGACGGCCAGCTCGTGACGGCGAGCGAGGATCAAAACGAAGATCTCTTCTGGGCACTGCGCGGCGGAGGCGGCAACTTCGGCGTCGTCACCTCCCTCGAGTACCGGCTACACCCGGTCGGCGAGATCTACGGCGGGCCGATCTTCTATCCGGTCGACCGCGCCGGCGACGTGATGCGCTTCTACCGCGAGTTCATCGCCGAGGCTCCAGAGCAGCTCGGCGCGTTCTTCGCGTTCCAGATTGCGCCGCCGCTCCCGTTCATCCCTGAGGACCGGCACGGCGAGACGATGTGCCTAGTGGTCACATGCTGGACGGGGCCGGTCGAGGAGGGCAAGAAAGCCATCGCCCCCCTCATGGAGGTCGCTCCCGTTGCGGCCGAGCATGTCGGTCCGATGCCCTACCCGGCGCTCAACGGGGCGTTCGACGCGCTGCTCCCGCCGGGGCTGCAGCACTACTGGAAGGCGGACTTCGTCCGCGAGCTGACCGACGACGCGATCGCGGCCCATGTCGAATGCGGTCCGCGGGTGCCGTGCGTGGAATCGACGATGCACCTGTATCCGATCGACGGGGCCTGCCATCGGACGGCGAGCGATGACACGGCATTCGCTTACCGCGACGCGCGGTTCGCGTGCGTGATCGCCGGCATGTGGCCCGACCCCTCGGACAACGAGCGCAATACCGCGTGGGTGCGCGATTACTGGGAGGCGATCCACCCCCACTCCGAGCTCGGCGGCTACGTCAACTTCATGGCCGCCGACGACCAGGGCCGGATCCGCGACAACTACCGCGGGAACTACGACCGGCTGGCGGAGGTCAAGCGCCGATACGACCCCGGGAACCTCTTCCGGATGAACCAGAACATCGAGCCCGCGGGCGGCGCTTCTTCAGCCTGAGAGCGGCGTTCCCACTGCTCGAGGGCGGCCGGGCCGCGCTCGCGGGCAGGGACGAGCGCCAAGCGGAGAAGGAGCTCCAGAAGAAGATCCGCGAGCCAGAGTGTCCGAAGCACGCGGACGCTCGCCCCGCGCTGAGCTGGGCGGTCTCCGTTCCTCGTCCATACGTCGTCTCGCCCGACGAGATCGAGGCGCTGCCGGTCGAGCGGATGCTGCTCGTCGAGAAGAACCCCCACCGCGCGCAAACCGTCGACGTGCTCACATCCGGCCCGCTCGTCCCCCGCAACGTGGAGACGGCCTGATGGCACCCGAGCGACCGATCGAGCAGGAGGAGGCGGCACCCGTGACGGTGCTGCTGAGCACGGCGGAGGTCGCAG
>CAWGTC010000003.1:0-69021 GCA_963825475.1 uncultured Thermoleophilaceae bacterium
CAGGCATCCCGCCCTCTTCCACCGGCGGCCACGGTGACGATCAACATCGGGTAGTCGAGCTGAGCGAAGCTCGTGCACGACGGATCGTCGCACTCACGCGGGATCCGGTCAGACTGCTGGACGGACTTCACGGTCAGCGTGCGCGGGCCGGAGGGCGTGTCGAGGGTTCACTTCGCGCCCGCCTTGGCGCCGGCCAGCGCCCGGCCCACCGGCGAGTCGATCGAGAGCAGGCCGTCGCCAGGCTCTCCTCCGCGCGCGGGCACAAGCTTGTAGCTGACGTCCTTGCCGGTCCTGCCGTCCGTGTAGGTCACGGTGGAGAACCCATGCGCGGTCTACCCGTCGGCGGCCTCGAGGATCTCGGCGGTGCGCAGCTGGTCGCGCATCCGCGCGATCTTGGCCTCCAGCATCGCGGCGTCCTCCTTGGCCGCGTGGTACTCGGCGTTCTCCTTCAGATCCCCCCATTCGCGCGCGATGCCGATGCGCTCGGCCAGCTCGCGGCGCTTCTCGCCCTCGAGCGCTTCGATGTCGACCTGCAGCTTCTCGTAGGCCTGGGCGGTCATCTTGGTGGTCTCTGACATGTGCAGAGCATGGCGGATGGTCATCATGCGCTGCGGTGACCGCCTCCGCCACCACGTCCGGCCCTCCTCTCGTCGCCGTGATCACGGGTGCCTCCAGCGGCCTCGGCGAGGCCACCGCTCGCCGGTTTGCGCGTGAGCCGGGTGCGCGGCTGGTGCTGGTGGCCCGCCGCGAGGATCGCCTGCGCGAGCTGTCCGCCGGACTTGGTGCACCCACCACCTACTTGGCCGCCGACGTGACCGCGGCCGATGCTCCTGAGCGGATCCTCTCGCACGTGCGCGAGCATCACGACCGCCTCGACCTGCTCGTGAACAACGCGGGAGCCGCCTGGCGCGCGACCTTTGCCGACGGCGGCTACGCCAACGTGCGCCGCACGATGGACCTCAACTTCGATGCCGTCGTTCGCGTCACCGAGGCGCTCCTGCCTCTGCTGCGCGAGTCGGCGCCCAGCGCGATCGTGAACGTGTCGAGCACGGCGGGCCGGGTCGCGCGTGCGGGATCGGGGGCGTACTCGGCCAGCAAGTTCGCGCTCGCGGGCTGGACGGATTCCCTTTACGCCGAGGAGCAGCCGCACGGTGTGCACGTGGGGCTGGTGCTGCCCGGCTTCATCGAGACGGAGGGCTTCCCCGCGGCCGAGCTGACCGGCCGTCGTCTCACCGGCTGGATGGTGTCCTCGGCGGACGTGGCGGCCGAGGCGATCTTCGAGGCCGGGGTCGGCCGGCGGGCCGAGCGGTACGTGCCGCGGCCGTGGGCGCTGGTTGCCGCGCTGAGGGTCCTGGCGCCGACGATGTTGAGGCGCGTGGGGCGGGTCGCGCGGCGGCGGTGCTGACGACGAAGACGGGGGCGGACGCAGCGGACGCGGCTACGGACTATCCAGACCTCTGAACGTGTACACTCGTACATGTACTGTCGTACAGGAAGTAGCCGGGAGGTCCCCATGCTCGCTCCAGTCTTACTCGCGTTCGCCATCACCGCCGAGGTGCTCGGTACCGTCGCCCTGCGCATGTCGGACGGGTTCTCCAAGCCGCTGGCTTCCGCCGGCGCCGTCGTGGGTTACGTCCTGGCCTTCGCGCTGCTCGCGCCGGTGCTCAAGCAGCTCGACATCGGCCTGGTCTACGCGATCTGGGCCAGCGTCGGCACCGCGCTGATCGCCGTCATCGGCGTGCTGGCCTGGGGTGAGCCGGCCGGCGCCATCAAGGTGCTGAGCATCGGCGCGGTGATCATGGGCGTCGTCGGGCTCAACCTCTCCAGTGCCCACTGAGCCGCGCGGCGCCGCGCGGCGCCGCGCGATCCTCGAGGCCACGGTGCGGGTTATCGGCCGGGGTGGGGTGGCGGCGGTCGAGCACCGGGCGGTCGCCGCCGAGGCGGGTGTGCCCCTGGGATCCACCACCTACTACTTCGACTCGAAGGCCGACATGGTGGCCCAGGCGCTGCACCATGTGGCCGACCGCGAGACCGAACGCGTGGAGGAGCAGGTCCAGGTCGTCCGGACCGAGGACCCCGACGGCCTGGCGGCGCGCTTCGTGGACTGGGCGATGGACCAGGCCTTCGCCGACCGGGTGGTGCTGCTGGCCCAGTACGAGCTTTACCTGGAGGGCGCCCGGCGAGTGCAGCTGCGCCCCGCGGCCGAGCGCTGGGACAGCGCCTGGCACTCCCTGCACGAGGCGGCGCTGGAGCGCCTGGGCGCCCCGGACCCCGGTCGGCGGGCACAGCTTCTCTGCGCCGGAATCGACGGCCTGATCCTCCAGTTTCTGGCCACCGGGCGCGACCTGGAGGAGCTGCGCCCCCTGCTGGTCGAGCTGATCGAGCGTCTCAGCGCCACCTAGAGCTGGGAGCGCTCGAGCGGCTAGACCGCTTGCAGTATGCCGTCCGCGCGCCGCGCGCGCTCCGCCACCGCGGCGATGATCCGCGGCCACAGCGCGCGGGGCAGGTCGTGGCCCATGCCGTCGATCACCATCAGCTCGGCGCCGGGAATGGCGGCCGCCGTGGCCCGGCCGCCCGAGGGAGCCACCAGGCGGTCGGCGGATCCGTGGATCACGAGCGTCGGCGCCGTGATCCGGCGCAGGTCGCGCGTGCGGTCGCCCGACTTCAGCACGGCCGCCATCTGGCGGCCCGTGCCGGCGCGGTTGAGGCCGCGGTCGAAGCTCCGTGCCGCCCGGTCGCGCACCTCATCGGGGTCGGTCGGAAATCCGGGCGAGCCGATCACGCCAAAGATCTTCGCCACGTGCTCGATGAACGTTTCGCGCTCCCTGGGTGCCTGCGCGAGCAGATGGCGGTAGACGCCGAGCGCGGGCTGGCCGCGGAAGCGGCTGCCGGTCGTCGACATGATCGAGGTGAGCGTGCGCACGCTCTCCGGATGCCGCGCAGCCAGCGTCTGGGCCACCATCCCGCCCAGGGAGGCGCCGACCACGTGGGCCGGGGCCAAATCCAGCTCGCGCAGCAGGCCCGCGGCGTCGCGGGCCATGTCCTCCAGCGCGTACTGCTGTGAGCCGAAGCGCCGCGTGGCGAGCTGGAGAAGACCGGGCGGGGGGCCGTTTGCGCTTGTCGATCGGCCGGTGTCGCGGTTGTCGAAGCGCACCACCTGGAAGCCCTCGGCGGCGAGTCCGGCACAGAAGTCGTCGTTCCAGGCGATCAGCTGCATCCCCAGGCCCATCACCAGCAGCAGCGGCGGGTCGGCAGGGTCGCCGAATGTCTCGTAACAGAGGGTGACGTCGTCCAACTCGACGAAGCGCTCACCCGACGGCTGGGGCGCGCTCACGCCTGACCCGTGGCGCGAAGCCGGGGCCTGGTCGTGATCAGCACGCGCTTGCTCACGCGGGCACCGCCTCTCGCTCCGCCGGCTCGCCGGTCAGGTCGTACTCGCTGGGATCGAAGTGGGCGGTGCGCCGGCGAAACCGGAACGTCCAGTCGGGCCACAGCGTCGCGTTGCGTCCGGTGTCGTCGAGGTACCAGCTCGCGCAGCCGGTGTTCCACACCGTGCCTTCCAGCTGGCGGTCGATGCCCTCGTTGAAGCGGTCGGCCACCTCCTCGCGCACCTCCACCGTCTTCGCGCCGCGGTCACGCATCACGCGCAGGGCGTCCATCACATGCGCGAGCTGGGACTCGATCATGTAGATCATCGAGCTGTGGCCGAGGCCGGTGTTGGGACCCAGCAGCATGAAGAGGTTGGGGAAGCCCGCGATGGCCGTCCCCAGGTGGGCGCTTGGGCTGCCGCGCCAGTACTCGTCGAGGGTGCGTCCGCCACGGCCGGTCACGAGCTTGCCCAGCGGCATGTCGGTCACGGAGAACCCGGTGCCGAAGATGATCGTGTCCACCTCGCGCTCCACGCCGTCGCTGCCCACCACCGAGTTGGCGCGGACCTCGGCCACGCCTCCGTCCACCAGCTCCACGTTGGGCTCCGCGAGCGCGGGGTACCAGCGGTTGGAGGGCAAGATCCGCTTGCAGCCGATCGTGTACTCCGGCGTTACCTTCTCGAGCAGCTCGGGATCGGACACCTGCCTGCCCATGTGCCAGCGCGCGATGCGTTCCGCGCCGGCCATGATCCGGGGGTTCTTCACGAAGCCGAGCACGTTGATCTCCCGGCCGCCGTAGACCGCGCCGCGCACCAGCCGCTGCAGGGCCGGGAAGCGCCGGTAGAGCCGGCGCTCGAAGGCTGTGGTGGGACGGTCGCTGTGGGGCATGATCCACGGCGGGGTGCGCTGGAACACGTGCATCTGCTCGACGTCGGGCTGGATCGTCGGCACGTACTGAATGGCCGACGCGCCGGTGCCGATCGAGGCCACCCGCTTGCCCTTCAGGTCGTAGTCGTGATCCCAACGGGCGGAGTGCATCGTGTGGCCCTCGAAGCTCTCCAGCCCGGGGATGTCGGGCGTCTTGGGTTCCGACAGAGGACCCATGCCGGCGAGGAGCACGCGCGCCCGCAGCTTGCCGCGGCTGGTCTCCACGTCCCAGCGACCGGCCTCCTCGTCCCAGGCGGCCGACTCGACCGTGGTGTCGGTCCTCACGTACGGCTTCAGGCCGAACTCGTCGGCCAGGCGGTGCAGGTAGGCGCGGATCTCCGGCTGGCGCGAGTAGGTGCGCGTCCAGTCGGGGTTGGGCGCGAACGAGAAGGAGTAGAGGTGAGAGGGAACGTCGCATCCGCAGCCGGGATAGGTGTTCCAGTGCCAGGTGCCGCCCAGCTCTTCGCCCCGCTCGAGCACCACGAAGTCCTCGTAGCCCGCCTGCTTGAGCTTGATCGCGGCGCCGAGGCCTGAGAAGCCCGCTCCGATCACTGCGATGTCCGCCTCGGCGGGGATGTCGGCTGCGCTGCTCATCCTTGGGGGGCCCTCCTAGTAGCGGTCAGGTACTTACAGTACTGTAACTTATGTTCCCCGGGGACCAGTATTGGCCTGTCACGTGACCACCGGCACCGAAAAGCCCGGCCGGATGACCGCCGCCCAGCGGCGCGAGCAGCTGCTCGACGCCACGAAGAGGATTGCCCTCGAGCGCGGCTTTCACTCCGTCTCGATCGAAGCGGTGGCGCGGGAGGCGGGAATCACGCGGCCAGTGGTCTACGGACACTTTCACGATCTGCCGGGCCTGCTCGACGCCCTGGTCGACCGCGAGGCCGCGCGCTCGCTCGCCCAGCTGGAGACGGTGCTCGACTACGACCTGACCGGACGTGACCAGGCGGAGATGTTGCTCGCTTCCCTGCGCGCCTATATGGAGGCCGTGAGCTCCGACCCCGACACCTGGCGGCTGGTGCTGATGCCCCAGGAGGGCGCGCCCGCCTCGCTGCGCGAGCGGATCGCCCACGGGCGCACCGCGGTGGTGGGCCGGCTGGCGCTCGCCATCGGCCCGGGGTTCGGCTCGGGCGGCGAGCCGCCGGACCCAGAGCTGACCGCGCGGATGCTGTCGGCCTTCGCAGACGAGGGAGCGCGCCTGCTCCTCACCGACCCCGGCCAGTATCCCGTGGCGAGGATCCTCGACCACACCCGCTGGGTGCTCAACCACCTGGCGCCGCCGGGGTAGGCTGGCGGTCCCCAAGCCGAAGGAGAACCCATGGCACAAACGAAGGCGCAGCGCCAGGCGGCGGCGAAGAAGGCGGCGGCCACCCGCAAGCGCAACGCGGCGAAGGCGAAGGCGAAGTCCCAGGCCGCGGGCAAGAAGGCGGCCTCGACCCGTCAGGCCACCGAAGCCAAGTCCAGCGCCAAGGATGCGAAGAGCGCGGCCAGGTCCGCGGCCGGAGGCGTCACCTCCGCGGCCAAGTCGGCGACGAGAGCGGCCCAGCAGGCCGGCAGGTCGGTGGCCAGCCGGGTGGGCGGAGCGGGCAAGCGCGGCAAGCGCTGAAAAGCACCAAGGGGGGCACCGCCCCCCCTTGGCAACCCCCCGCCCCGCTCACAGAGGCAGGGCTCGAGCGTGGCGGGCCATTCCCTTCCACGGGTCGCCCACCTCGCCCACCCTGTCGCCGACCGTCTTCACAGTCCACCGGTCGGGCTTCAGGCGCCCGTCCGACAGCTCTTCCCATAGCACCGGCACGGCCACGGGCGCCTTCGGCCGCGGCCTTACCGCGTACGGCGCCACCGCGTGCTGAGCGTAGTTGTTGCGGTTCACGTCCACATAGATCTTGCTGCCGCGGTTGGCCTTCTTCCACTCGAGCGTCAGCCGCCGCGGATCGTCGTGCACCATCTCTTCGGCGATCCGGCGCGCGAACGTGTGCGCCTCCTTGAAACCGGCCGCCCGGCGCAGCGGGCAGACTACGTGGATGCCGCGCGACCCGGTGACCATGGCGTAGGTGGCCAGCCCGGCGTCGCGCAGGCGCTCGCCGGCGTCGCGGGCGGCCGCCCGAACTTCGGCGAAGCCTCCCCCCGAGGGATCGAAATCGAGGATCAGGCGGTCGGGCTCGCGCGGCCGACCGGCGCGTGAGAGCCACAAGTGGGGCGTGATCACGTTCTGCCCGGCCAGGTAGACCAGCGTCGCCGCATTCTCGGCCAGGGCATGGGTCACCGTGCCGCCGCGCTTGTCGAGCGTGGCCCGCTCGATCCAGTCGGGAAAGTGGGGCGGCACGGCCTTCATGAAGAACCCCGGTTCGTCGATGCCGCCCGGGAAGCCCTGGAGGGCCAGTGGATGTCCGCGAGCGTAGGGCAGCATCACGGCGGCCACACGCTCGTAGTGGCGGGCGAGGTCGAGCTTCGTGATCCCCGAGGCGCCGAACAGCACCTTGTCCGGATGGCTGATCGCCACGGTGCGCCTTCCGACCTTCAACTCCTCGGCCACGGGGGCATCCTTACCGGGTTTGAGCCGCTCGCGCATCCAAGGGAATTCGGCCGCCACGGCGAACCGCTTGGAAGCATGGAAGCTCTGACACTCCAACAGGCGGCG
Source organism: uncultured Thermoleophilaceae bacterium (assembly GCA_963825475.1). Taxonomy (GTDB): domain Bacteria; phylum Actinomycetota; class Thermoleophilia; order Solirubrobacterales; family Thermoleophilaceae; genus JAAYBF01. Next base: position 6,937 of record CAWGTC010000003.1, read on the forward strand.
CGCCAGAGCGGACTCACTGCCCGCGAGCTGCGCTTGACGATCGAGGCCGGCGACCTGCCGGCGTTTCAGCGCGCTGGGCGCTGGCTGGTCGACCCCACCGACCTTCAGCATCTCCAGTCCCCCGAGCCCGAGCCCGAGCCCGAGCCCGAGCCCGAGCCCGTGGCTGAGCCCACACCCCCACGACTCACCGAGGTGCCGCCGCCCGCACCCGTGGATGACGCACCCGAGCAGCATCCGGTCGACGAGCTGCTCGCCCGACTGGAGACCCGCGCGGTCGAGGTGGCCACGCTGCGCGAGCAACTGGGCGCGCGACGCAACGCGGACAGCGCGCAGGTCGAGCGCCTCGAGCGCGATCTGTCGGCCACGCGGCTGGACCTCGAGCAGGCACGGAGGCGCATCGCAGCCCTCGAGGGTGGCGACGGCCGGCCGAGCGCACGCCCGCAGGGGATGCGCGACGCGCTGACGCCACTGTTCGAGCGCACCCGCGCACCGGGCGAGCCCGGGTCCGCGGGGTAGCCTCGACCGGTGCGCCACGTCAACGTCGCTTCACCGAAGTTCACCTACGACCCGGAGGATGCCGAGGGCTTCCGGGCGGGCACGTTTCGCTGCGGGCCGGACGTCGGCGCGTCGCGGCTGGGCGCCACCGTCTACGAGCTTCCGCCTGGCGAAGCCGTGTGTCCCTACCACTACGAGTACAGCGAAGAGGAGTGGCTGCTGGTGCTCGAAGGCCGTCCGACCGTGCGCCACGCCGAGGGAAGCGAGCAGCTCTCTCCCTGGGACGTCGTGTGCTTTCCGGTCGGGCCTGAGGGGGCGCACGGCGTGCGCAACGAGACGGACGAGACCGTGCGCGTGCTCATGTTCTCCGAGGTCGAGTACCCCGCCGTCACCGTCTACCCCGACAGCGACAAGATCGGCGTGTACACGCCCGGCAGGCGCGACAACGTGATCGTCCGGCGCTCGAGCTCGGTCGACTACTACGACGGCGAGCGCTGAAGGCCACCGTCGCTCACGCGCAGAACTCCGCCAGGCGCGCCGCTTCGGCCTCGACCTCGCCGCGCACGGCCTTGGTCAGCGGCTCGAAAGGCTCGAAGGCCACCCCGCCGTCGTCATGGAGCCACGTTCCGGCCACCGCGCCCTCGACCAGGAACGTGCCCACCGACTGCGGCATCTTCGTGTTGAACACCTTTCCGCGATGCTCCTCGGGCAGCACCCCGGCACGGCGCGCGTGCACCAGCAGCAGGGCGTCCCAAGTGGGCAGGAAGCGCACAGGCGCTGGCGTGTCACCGGCCGGCAGAGGCATCCGCGGCAGGTCGAGGAGGGGCTGGCCGTCGTCGGTACGAAAGCGCCGCAGGGTGAGCCGCTCGAGCGCCGAGTCCACCTGGCCGAGCGCCAGGCCGGTGAAGTCGCGGATGTCGGCGCGGGTGGCCGGCCCAAAGCCGCGCAGGTAGCGCTCGATCAGGCGAGCCGTGCCGCTCTGCTCGTCGAATCCGGACGGGCCGATCCAATCATCGGCCAGGCGGAAAACGTCGGCGCGCCGGCGCTCCCAGGTGCCGGCCGGCGGCACCCGCACCAGGCTCAGGAACATCCCGATCCCGCGCGCTTCGCCCTTGCCGAGCAACTCCTCGATCTCGGCGCGGCGCATGGAGCCACCGGCCAGGTGCGAGCGCAGCTGCTTCGCGGCGGCGGCCATCCGGGGATCGCTCGGCGCGTTCCGCGATGCACGCAGGTACCAGCCCTGGCGCGTGCGCCGGACTGCCTCCTCGAAGGGCCAGTAGTCCCCGCGAGCCACGAGGTGGATGGTGCCCCGCATGAGCGTCGCCTGCACCGTGGCGCGCCGCTCCAGCGACAGTGTCACAGCGGCGCGCTCGAGCCCGTCCACCCGCGACCACAGCCCGATGTACATCGACGGCGCATACTGCGCCTGGAGGCCGCACATCCGCTCGAGCGCCCGCGGGATGCCCACCTTCGAGCGCTCCAACAGCATCTGGCGGGCAAGCACGGCCCGGTTGAGCTCGGCCCGCGTCAGCGTCCGCTCGGACATTCGTCACATGTGCGCGAGCACGCTGATCACCGCGCCCGTCGGGTCCTCGACGAAGAAGCGCCGTATTCCCCAGGGCTCGTCGGTCAGCGGGTACACCACCTCCAGCCCGTCCCGGACCGCCGCGTCGTGTGCGGCATCGACCGCCTCCGGGCTGCCTAGGTCGATACCCATGTGGGGCTGCGGCTTCTCCACGCCCGCGGCCGCCACCACGATTTGGGCGCTGCTGTTGTCGGGGGACGACAGGCCCAGGAAGTCCAATCCCGGCTCCTCCATCGCCACCTCCAGCCCCAGCACGCCTACGTAGAACTCCTTGACGGCGTCGAAGTCGGCCGACTCCAGGTATGGAACGATCCGCTGGATCGCCATCAGGGCTTGACCATAGCCTTGATCGTCTCGCGGTCGTTCATCGCGCGGTAGCCCTCCGGCACGTCATCGAGGCCGATGGTGCTGTCGAACACGCGTCCCGGCTCGACTCGCCCCTCGAGCACGTCGGGCAGCAGCTCCGGGATGTAGGCGCGGGCCGGGGCGACGCCGCCGCGTACTGAGATGTTGCGCATGAACATCGCGTCGGCCCGAGGCAGCTGGCCGTCCTGGGGCACGCCCACGCGGCCCACCGTGCCGCCGGCGCGGGTGATCGACGCGGCGGTGCGGAAGGAGTCGACCGTGCCGACGCACTCGAGCACGGAGGGCGCGCCGTCGCCACCGGTCAGCTCGCGCACCCGCTGCACCGCCTCCTTCCCGCGCTCGGGTACGACGTCGGTGGCGCCGAACTCCGTCGCCAGCGCCGTGCGATCCTCGTGACGGCCGAGGATGATGATCTGGTCCGCGCCCAGCCGCTTGGCGGCCAGCACGCCACACAGGCCCACGGCTCCGTCGCCCACCACGGCCACCGTCGCTCCCGGCCTCACCTCGGCGCTCACAGCCGCGTGGTGTCCGGTGGCGAACACGTCGGACAGCGTGAGCAGGGAGGGCAGCAGGGCGTCGTCGGGCTCGGTGTCCACCTTCACGAGGGTCCCGTCGGCCCAGGGCACTCGCACGGCCTCCGCCTGGGCGCCGTTGTCCTCGTTGCCCCATGCACCGCCGTGGCGGCAGGACGTGTGCAGGCCCTCCAGGCAGAAGTCGCAGCTTCCGTCGGACCACATGAACGGTGCGATCACCAGGTCGCCGGCGGCGACGGCGGTCACGCCGGTGCCCACGTCCTCCACCACGCCCACGAACTCGTGGCCCATGCGCCGGCCGCCGCTGCCGGCCTCCATCGCCTTGTAGGGCCACAGATCGCTGCCGCAGATGCAGGAGTGGGTGATGCGCACGAGCGCATCTGTCGGGTCGGACAGCCTGGCGTCGGCCACCTCCTCGACTCGCACGTCGCCCGCCTCGTACATCACCGTCGCCCTCATTCGCCGCCCTCCGGTCGTTGGACGCGCCAGTCTAAGCAGGCCCGTACGCGGGCTCGCCGGCCTCAGCCGAAGAGCGGCAGCCTCCGCCTGCGAGCGAGGGTGTCCATGCCGCTCTGGATGCTGGCCAGCACCTCGTCGTACTTCTTGTCGACATAGGCGTCGTCGCTCGCGCGCTTGGGATCCCGCGCCACCTCGACCGGCTCCTGGAAGGCCGTACGGATCTTCGTCGGCAGGGGGATCTCGGGCAGCAGCGCCGGGCCGATTCCCCACGGCGCGCTGATCGCGATCGGGAACGTCTTCAGGCGTGCGAGCTTGTCCAGTTGCAGTGTCCTGGCAAGGCGGCGGCCGCTGAACAGGACGGGCATCGAATCGGGGCCGCCCACCGTGGCTATCGGCACGATCGGCACGCCTGCCTTGATGGCGGTTCGCACGAATCCCTTGCGGCCCGCGAGGACCGCTTCGTCGCGCTTGGTCCACGGGCGCAGCGAGTCGACCTCGCCGCCGGGCCACAGCGCCACGTCGTGGCCCTTGGCCAGCGCGGCGCTGATGCTGTCGGGCGCCGCCGGGAGCACGCCCATCCTGCGGAAGTAACTGCCCAAGAACGGCGCCGCCATCAGCGCGTCGTGCGCGGTGCCGTGCAGCGGGCGCTCCTCGCCGAATCGGCGCCACCACTGGATGCCCACGGTCCACGCGTCCCACACGAACGGGGCGCCCGAGTGAATGCCGATCAGCAGTGCCGGCGGGTCGGGCAGGCGCTCCCAACCCTCCATCTCCATCCGGAACCAGTAGTCGATCAACGGGTTCCAGAAGTACTTCTGGCGCTCCATGAATTCGTTGTCGAGGCCATCGAGCGTCCAGTCCCCGGCGCGTTCGGCCACCCATCCCGACGCTCCTCCAGACGCCTCCTCGCGGCGAGCACCGGCCTTCTTTGCCGCCTCCTCGGCGTAGCGCTTGGCCTGGGGCTTGGCAGCCATGCTCCTCCGTACTACCCGGGAGCCTCGCGGGTCAGTCGTCTAGCGGTGGCGCTCCAGGGTCTCCATCTCGTCGAGCGCTCGGCCGGCGCCGAGGGCCACACAGGTGAGGGGGTCGGCCGCCACGTTCACCGGCACGTTGGTCTCCAGCTCGATCCGCTCGGGGAAGCCGCGCAGCAGGCTGCCGCCACCGGCCAACAGGATCCCGCGCTCGAACACGTCGGAGGCCAGCTCCGGCGGGGTCGTCTCCAGGGCCTCCCTCACGGCCACGATGATCTCCGCCACGGGATCCTCGAGAGCGGTGCGTATCTCCTCGCTGGTCACGTTCACCGCCCGCGGGAGCCCCGACACCGGGTCGCGCCCCTTCACCGCCGACAGCTCGTCGGTAAGGTCGGGCGCCACGCTGCCCACTTCGAGCTTGACCCGCTCGGCGGTGGTCTCGCCGATGGCCAGGCCGTGGGTGCCGCGCAGCCACGCCGCCACCGTATCGTCGAGGTCGTAGCCGCCCACCCGCAGCGAGCGAGACACCACGATCCCGCCCAGCGAGATCACCGCCACCTCGCTGGTGCCTCCGCCCACGTCTACGACCATGTTGGCGCGGGGCTCGTCGATGGCCAGCCCGGCGCCGATGGCCGCCGCCAGCGACTCCTCGATCAGGTGCACCGACCTCGCCCCCGCCGCCACGCACGCCTCGATCAGGGCGCGGCGCTCCACGTCGGTGATTCCCGACGGCGCGCACATCATCACCCGCGGCCGCGCCCGGCGGCCGCCGTGAACGCGGCCCATGAAGTGGCGCAGCATCTTCTCCGTCACCTCGAAGTCGGCGATCACGCCGTGGCGCAGGGGCCGCACCGCAGAGATCCGCGCGGGGGTGCGACCGATCATCCGCTGTGCCTCCTCGCCCACCGCGTGGACGTCTCCGGTGTCGGTGTCCATTGCCACGACGGAGGGCTCGGAGGCCACGATGCCCTCCCCGCGAACGTAGACAAGCGTGTTGGCGGTGCCCAGGTCGATGGCGATGTCGAGGCCGCCGAACCGGGGCAGTAGCCTGCGCCTGAGGGGAGGGCGGGCGGAGTCGAGTGGAGAAGGCATCGCTCGCCCCATCATCGCGGGGCCGGCCCCCGCGGGGCGGTACGCCCAGTCAGAGCCGGTTCGGCAGGGCCCGTCAGCCTCGGTGCATGTGCAGCCGCACGGCGCTGCCGTGGGGGAAGGCGCGCACCTGAACGAGGTCGCACAGCTGGTTGGCCATCCACATCCCGTGGCCGCCGGACTGCGCTCGGGCCGGGCGTTCACGGCCGACCATGGGCTCGTTGAGCATGCCCTTGTCGTTCACCTCGCAGATCAGAGCGTCGTCCTCGTGCCAGACCCGGAGCGTGCCGCCCCCGCCGCCATGGACCACGCTGTTACTGGCGATCTCGTTCATCGCCACCACAAGGTCGCCGGTGCGCTCGTCGTCGAGACCGAAGCGCTCAGCGCGCTCGGCCACGAACTGCCGCAGGTCGCCCAGCGCCCGCAGGCCGAACACCTTCCATTCTGGCTGGACCGAAGGGGCGGGCAGTGGGTCGGAGAACGGTGCCGCAATCTCCTCGAGGCCGCAGTAGTCGCGATTGACGTGCTCGTGGCCGTTGACCACCAGATGCGGGTGGCTTCGGCGTGCCTGCAACAGCACCCGGGGGTTGAGTGCCGCGATGTCGTAGGGGCACATCAGGTAGAAGCCCGCGCTGCCCTCGAACGCGAGGTTGAGCAGCGCCTCGTGGCGCTGGCACTCGACCAGCTCGGCGGCGGACCGCTCGGGCCAGATCGGCTCGCCTATGCCGCGCATGCGGTTGCCCACGGCGTGGTGCGCGGCCACGAACTCGCGCCACGCGGGAATGATGCGGGCCGGGTTGGCCCCCACCTCGTCCATGTCTGCGAAATGCACGCGGTCGGCGACGGCGCCGAGCTCCTCGCGCACGGCGTCGTTCTTCTCGGCACTCAATACCACCATCGTCGCCTCGTTACTCGCCAGGCCGTCACGAATGAACGAAGCGGTGCCGCTCAGGAACTCTTCCCGACTGGCGTAAAAAAACGCTTCGTGGCGGAACTCCTCGTGCGCCGCCTCCTGCGCCAACGCTTCCATCTGCCCTCAACTCGCTCGTTCGGGTCTACGAAGTGTAACGCGCTCACCCGAACGGAGGACAGGCCTAGGAGGCGGTGGGAAAACCAAGGTCCACCCCGCGGTGGCTGGGGTCGGGCCACCGGCGGGTGACCACCTTGGCGCGCGTGTAGAAGCGCACGCCCTCAGGACCGTGCACGTGCACGTCGCCGAAAAGCGAGGACTTCCAGCCGCCGAAGGAGTGGTAGGCCATCGGCACCGGGATCGGCACGTTGATGCCCACCATGCCCGCGGCTACGTCGTGCTCGAAGGCGCGCGCCGCGCCGCCGTCGTTGGTGAAGATCGCCGCGCCGTTGCCGTAGGGGTTCTCGTTCACGAGCGCGAGCGCTTCCGGATAGGTCTCCGCACGCACGACCACCAGCACGGGTCCGAAGATCTCCTCGTCGTAGACCCTCATGCCGGGCGTCACCCGATCGAACAGGGTGGGGCCGAGGAAGTGCCCGCCCTCGCGTCCCTCGACCACCAGATCGCGACCGTCGGCCACCAGCGCGGCGCCCTCGCCCTCGCCGGCGTCGATGTAGCCCGTGACCTTCGCCCTGTGCTTCTCGCTCACCAGCGGCCCCATGTCCGAGCGTTCGTCGCTGCCGTCGCCCACCTGCAGCGCGGCGATCCGCTCCTTGATCTTCTCGAGCAGCGGCTCGGCACAGTCGCCCACGGCCACCGCCACCGACACTGCCATGCAGCGCTGGCCCGCCGAGCCGTACCCGGCGGAGACGAGGCCGTCGGCCGCCAGGTCGAGGTCGGCGTCGGGCAGCACCACGGCGTGGTTCTTGGCGCCGCCGAGCGCCTGCACGCGCTTGCCGTGCTTCGTGGCCGTCTCGTGCACGTACTTGGCGATCGGGGTCGAGCCCACGAACGAGACCGCGTCGATGCCCGGGTGCTCGAGGATCGCGTCGACGGCCTCCTTGTCGCCGTGGACCACACCGAACACGCCCTCGGGAAGGCCGGCCTCGGCCCACAGCTCGGCCACCCGCAACGACGCCGACGGGTCCTGCTCGGATGGCTTGAGAATGAACGCGTTGCCGCACGCGACGGCCACGGGGTGCATCCACATCGGCACCATGATCGGGAAGTTGAACGGCGTGATGCCGGCCACCACGCCGAGCGGCTGGCGCAGCGAGTAGGAGTCCACTGCGCGCGAGACGCCCGACGACATGTCGCCCTTCAGGATCTCGCCGATGCCGCAGGCGAACTCGACCACCTCGAGGCCCCGCTGCACCTCGCCCATCGCGTCGGACAGCACCTTGCCGTGCTCGCGGGTGATGGTGGCGGCGAGCTCTCAGCGGTGCTCGTTCACCAGCTCGCGGAAGGCGAACAGCACCTTCGTGCGCTCGCTGACGAGAGCTCTGGTTCCATCCGTCGGCTGCGCGGCGTGCCGCCTGCACGGCGCCGTCCACCACCGCCGCCGTGGCGAACGGCACGCGGGCGATCACCTCACCGGTGGCGGACTCGGTCACCTCGCCGTGACGGTCGGCGGGTGTGGCGTCGGCGCGACCGCCGATCCAGTGCTGCAGGGTGGCGGTCTGCGTGTGGGTGCTCATCCAGCCCGGGGTTCAGTGCTTCTTGCGCAGTCCAGCTTCCTGCAGGCGCTCGGTCTCGATGCGGCCCTTGGCCTGCGCCAGCTCGTGCTCGGCGCGGCGGGCCTTGCCGGCCTTCTTGGAGGCGATGTTGCGTTCGGTGATGCGGGCCAGGTGGGCCGTGTACGCGGAGCCGTCCGGCTTGGGTCCGCGGCCGTCTGCTGCTTCAGGCATGTCAGGTCCTCTGTGCTCCCAGGGATTGGTGCCACTGATGCCGGGAGCGTGAGCACCGATGAAAACGCGGCTAACCGAGCCTACCGGGTCAAGGGTGCAGGTATGAGCAGGTCCGGGCCGATGTCCGCCAGGCTGCTCTTGCCGCAACCGGCCATGGTCAGATCGGTGTCGGCCAGCAGGCCGCGCACCACCGCCTTAACGCCCTCCTGGCCGCCGAGCGCCAGTCCCCACACCCACGGGCGGGCCACGAGCACGGCCTTCGCTCCGAGGGCGACTGCCTTGAGCACGTCGGACCCCGTGCGCACGCCGCTGTCCATCAGCACCGGCACCTCGTTCCCCACCTCCTCGACCACCGAGGGCAGCTGCCCGAGCGGCGTGACCGAGCCGTCCACCTGGCGGCCGCCGTGGCTGGAGACGATCACGCCATCGAGGCCGAGATCGACCGCCCGGCGCGCGTCGTCGGCGTGGAGCACGCCCTTGACGAAGATCGGCAGGTCGGTGTGCTCGCGCAGGCTGGGGAGGTCGTCCCAGTCGAGCGTCGGGTTCGGGAACACCATCGCCCACTGCCCGATCGCGGCCTGCATGTCCTCCTCGGGCGGCTTCTCGAGCTTGGAGCGAAAGACCGGGTCCGAGATGTAGTTGGCGATCCCCTCCCCGCGGAGGAAGGGCAGGTAGGCGCCGACGAGGTCTCGCGGGCGCCAGGCGAGCATGCGTGTGTCGAGGGTGATCACGATCGCCTCGTAGCCGGCGGCCCCGGCTCTCTGCACGAGGCTTGCGGCCAGCTCCGGGTCGTTGGGCCAGTAGAGCTGGTACCAGCCGGGCGTGTCGCCAAGCTCCGCCTTGACGTCCTCCATGGTGCTCGAGGCCGCGGTGCTGAGACACATCGGCACGCCGGTTTCCGCGGCCGCCCGCGCCACGGCCAGCTCGGCCTCGGGGTGGATGATCGAGAGCACGCCGACGGGGCCGAGCACGATCGGCGCCTTGAGATGGGTGTTGGCGATGGTCACGCTCAGGTCGCGCCGGCTCACGTCGCCGAGCATGCGGGGGAGGAGGTGCCAGCGGTCGAACGCCTCGCGGTTGAAGCGCATGCTGTGGCCCTCGCCGGCGCCGCCGGCCACGTACTCGTAGGCCTCGGGCGGCAGCTTCTCCTTCGACATCGCCTCGAGGTCGGCGTAGTCGATCGGCTGGGCCGGTCGCTGGTCGGCCAGGCCCTGCAGGTAGATCTCGTACTGGTAGTTGCCGAAGGGGACGGGCGGCTCTTCGGTGCTCATCCCGGTAGCCGCTCGTCGAAGCGCGGCAGGCCGTCGTCGGGGATTGGCTCCCACGCTGCGGCGTAGGCCACGAACTGACGCGCCTGGGGCCGGATGCCCGGGTCCCCATCGATGGCGCCGAGGCGCACGACCACGATCTCACCGGTCTCGGGGTCGCGGCCGAAGAGCGCGGAGCCGCACTGCCCGCAGAAGGTCTTGCTCAACCCGCCCGGCGGGCTCCAGTCGCGCAGGTGCTCTTCGCCGGCCTTCAGCTCCAGCGAGCCGGGCACGATCTTGGCCGAGGCCTGGGCGGCGGTGCCCGAGCGGCGCTGGCAGCGGGTGCAGTGGCAGTAGGCGGCGCCCGCCAACGGCTCAGAGATCTCGAACCGGACGGCGCCGCAGCCGCAGTGGCCGGTGAGCACGGCTACAGCCCGGCCGCGGCGGCCCGCAGCTCGACTTGGTCCGGATCCGGGGAGGCCGGGAAGCAGATCACGTCGTCGGCGCCCGCCTTCTCTGCCCGCCGGGCCCAGTCGACGATGCCGCGGCGGTCCACGCCCCGCACCGCGTTGGGCAATCCGATCCCGACATCCATGCTCTCGCTCCTCTTCTCACAGGTCGTAGGGTGCCGACGATGGCGACTACCGCCACTCTAGATGAGCTTCCCGTTGGGCTCGATCGCTGCTGGATGAGGCGCGTGTGGGCCATCTCGGACTCCTCGACGACCATCACCGGCCGCGCGTCCTAGGGGTGACCTTCGCCGTCCTGGACGGCGCTGCGTGGAGCGCGATCGACCACAAGCCCAAGCGCCGTCCGGCCGGTGACCTCGCTCGGGTGCGGTGGCTGCGCGCGCGGCCGGAGTCGACGCTGGCGATCGACCGCTACGACGACGACTGGACCCGGCTCGCCTGGGTGCAGCTCATCGGCAGGGTCGCTGTGGTCGGCGTCGGCGGCCACGACGGCGTCCTTTCAGCGCTCGCGGAGCGCTACCCGCAGTACCGCGAGCGGCCGCCACAGGGTCCGCTGCTGCGGCTGACGCCGGAGCGCACCGTGTGCTGGAGCGCGACGGGCTGAATCAGGCGCCGGTGCCGCCACTGCGGTACCACTTCGCGTGAGGCGCCCAGCCCAGCCTCAGGCTTGCGCTGCGGCGGGCCCCGGCCGTTGTCTCACGAGCAGGTAGGTGAGCCACAGACCGAGCGCGAAGACCGGCAGGCCCATGGCCGTGCGCGCGACGCCCAGCGCCACCACGGAGCCCGCGAGGTAGAGGGGGAGCTGAACCAGCAGGCGGGTGCCGAAGAGACCGACCCAGAGCCAGGTCGCGCGGTTGAAGACGCGCATCCGTACTGGGTCCTGGCGCCAGGCGGTGCCCTGGCTACCGTCGAGCTGAGTGGCGATGTAGCCCACGATCGGCCGCCCGATCAAGACCGATCCGGCGAAGGCGGCGGCGTAACCGGCGTTGAAGACCAGCCCCGGGAGGAAGAAGTCCTCGGCCCGCCCGCTGCGCGTGGCGATGAACGCGGCGAAGGCGACCCCGATGAGGCCCGACAGGGCATGCCGAGGCGTCTCGCGCCGAGCGAGCCGGGCCACGGCAAGCGCCCCCGCGAGACCGACGGCAACTATCGCGGAGAGGTTCGTGTCCGAGCCCGACACCGTGTAGGCGACGACGAATGCCAGCGCCGGCAGCACGTTCTCGGCCATCCCGAGCGGGCCGCCGACCGCCTCGAGGAGGTTGGGAGGGCCGTGGGGCGTCGATGCGGGAGCGTCGTCGGTCGGCACGCTTCGGATGATGGCGGGCTGGGGGCGAGGTTGGGCGCTGGGCCGTGTTTGCGTTGTCATGCAACGCAAATGCGGCCCACCAGATATCGAGGTGCTGGTACGCGGAGGATTACGTAGCGACCTTGCGCCACTCGCAGCGGCGCATCGGCACCGCGAGGCACTCGAAGTTGTCCAGCATCACGAGGTACTCGCCGCCCTCGGGGTCGATGCCCACGATCTTGCCGAAGCGGCCGAGCTTCGAACTCGAGCGGTGGTAGTCCTGCATGTAGACCGCCACCTCGCATGCGCGGGCGAGCGGGTGGTCCTTGGGCGCGACCTTGACGAACGTGCCGTCGGGAACCGATGGCGGCTCGATCGAGCTGGCCGGGTGGCGCAGCTCCTCGCCGGGCAGCTCCGTGCCAACCGACGGCGCGCGGGTCGCGTCCGGGAACGTCGCCTCGGGCGCCTCGCGCCGGTCTTCAGCCTGGGTGCGTGAGGTGCCACCGTTGTCGTCCATGGCTTGACTGTACGCCGTGAGGTGAATCTGGGTCGTTTGCGCACTTTGGGGGTCTATGGACCCCCAAAGGCTTCAGAACTCTGGACTGCAACAGCCCGAGCAAGCCGTTCCGGGGCAACCAACCTTCTAGATCAGCCGCAGCCAGTGTTGTTGCCACACGACGAGCACGTGTAGCAAGAGCCCGTCCGCTGCATCATCCCGCCGCACTGCCCACACGCCGGACCGAGGTCCAGGCCCTGTAGCTGAGCCGGCACGTTGGGCGGCTCGTCCGTCATCGCGTCGGCTGCCGGTCGTGTCGTTCCGGGCTGGATCGGGGTCTCGGCCTTCGCCTTGGCCGCGCCGCCGTTGCCCCCGTTTCCGGAGCCGCCGTTGCCGCCACCGTTGGCCGGACCCGCGGTGTCCCCGCGCATCAGCGCTTCCTGCGACATCTTCCGCGCCCGTACCTCGGGCGTGAGGATGCCCAGCTCCTCCTGGAGGTCGGCGTCGAGGAAGCGGCTGGCAAGCCAGCGCATGATGTAGTCGGGCATCGACTTGGCGAACGGGATCTCCGGGTTGCCCGTGATCCCTTCCGGGTCGAAGCGCATGTAGGAGAACTTGCGCACGAGGGTCTCGAGCGGCACGCCGTACTGCAGCGCGATCGACACCGAGGTGGCGAAGGCGTTCATCATGCCGCGGAGGGTCGAGCCCTCCTTGCCGACGTCGGTGAGGAAGATCTCGCCGATCGTGCCGTCCTCGTAGGCGCCGGCCGTGATGTAGCCCTCGTGGCCGGCGATCGAGAACTTGTGCGTGATCGACTGGCGCTCGCGGGGCATCCGGTGGCGCCGGGGCGGGGCGGAGGCCAGCGCCTCCTTGACCGCGGCGTCGATGCGCGCCTGGACGACCTCCTCGGCGGGGAGGGCGGCCTCCTTCTCGGCCTGCGCCTCGGTGCGCAGCGCCTGCGCGGTCTTGGAGCCATCGCGGTAGATCGCGAGCGCCTTCAGCCCGAGCTTCCAGCCCTGCAGGTAGGTGTCGGCGACATCTGCGACGGTGGCCTCGGCCGGCAGGTTCACCGTCTTCGAGATCGCGCCGGAGATGAACGGCTGCGCCGCGGCCATCATCCGGATGTGGCCCATGTGGGAGATGGCCCGCTGGCCCACGGCGACGTCGAACACCGGCAGGTGCTCATCGGTGAGGCCGGGGGCGCCGACGATCGTGCCCTTCTCGTCGATCCAGGCGACGATCTGGCTGATCGCCTCGGCCGGGTAGCCGAGGGTCTCCAGCGCCCGGGGCACGGTCTGGTTGACGATCGTCATCTGACCGCCGCCCACCAGCTCCTTGAACTTGACGAGCGAGAAGTCCGGCTCGATGCCGGTGGTGTCGCAGTCCATCAGGAACGAGATCGTTCCCGTGGGGGCGAGCACCGTGGCCTGCGCGTTGCGGTAGCCGTGGTCCTCGCCGAGCTCGACGGCCTCGTCCCACGAGCGGCGGGCGGCGCCGAGCAGGCGGGTCTCGACCAGCTCCTGCGAGAGGTCCCACGCCGCGTCGCGGTGCTTGCGCATCACGTGGTTGTGCGGCTCGCGGTTGAGCTCGTAGCGCTCGTAGGGCCCGATGGCCGCGGCCACCTCGGCCGAGCGGCGGTAGGCGCGGCCGGTCATCAGCGCGGTGATCGCGCCGGCCAGCGAGCGGCCCTCGTCGGAGTCATACGGCAGCCCGTTGCTCATCAGCAGCGCGCCGAGGTTGGCGTAGCCCAGGCCGAGCTGGCGGAACGCGCGGGCGTTGTCGCCGATCTCCTCGGTCGGGTAGCTCGACGGGCCGACCACGATCTCCTGCGCAAGGATCATCACGTCGACGGTGTGCTCGAAGGCTTCGGTGTCGATCGTGCCGTCGGCGCGGCGGAACTTCATCAGGTTGATCGACGCGAGGTTGCACGCCGAGTCGTCCACGTGCATGTACTCCGAGCACGGGTTGGAGGCGTTGATCCGCCCGGAGTTCGGGCAGGTGTGCCAGTCGTTGATCGTGGTGTCGTACTGCATGCCCGGATCGGCGCAGCGCCAGGCGGCGTCGGCGATCTGGCGCAGAACGTCGTCGGCGTCGTGGGTCTCCACGACCGAGCCGTCGGCGCGAGCCAGCGTCTGCCAGTCCTCGCCGCGCTCGGCGCGCTCCATGAACTCGCTCGAGACGCGCACCGAGTTGTTGGCGTTCTGGTACTGGATCGAGGTGAAGCCGTCACCGTCGATCGACATGTCGAAGCCGGCGTCGCGCAGCGCGGCCGCCTTCTCCTCCTCCTTGGCCTTGCACCAGACGAAGCTGAGGATGTCCGGGTGGTCGACGTCGAGCACGACCATCTTGGCCGCGCGGCGGGTCTTGCCGCCGCTCTTGATCGTGCCGGCCCACGAGTCGGCGCCGCGCATGAAGGAGACCGGTCCTGAGGCGGTGCCGCCCTTGGAGAGGTGCTCCATCGAGCCGCGGATGTTGGAGAGGTTGATGCCCGAGCCCGAGCCGCCGCGGAAGATCCGGCCCTCGCGCGTGTTCCAGTCGAGGATCGACTCCATCGTGTCCTCGACGCTGAGGATGAAGCAGGCCGAGCACTGCGGGTGCTCCTCGAAGCCGACGTTGAACCAGACCGGCGAGTTGAACGCCGCCACCTGGTTGAGCAGGATGTGGGTGAGCTCGGCCTCGAAGGTGTCGGCGTCCTCGGCCGTGGCGAAGTAGCCGCTCTCGCGGCCCCAGCCGGCGATCGTGCCCGACACCCGGCCGACCATCTGGCGCACGGAGCTCTCGCGCTCGTCGGAGCCCATGCGCCCGCGGAAGTACTTCTGCGCCACGATGTTGGTCGCGTTCTGCGACCAGGTCCTGGGGAACTCGACCCCGCGCTGCTCGAAGGCGGGCTTCTCGGGGTTGCCGATGAGCGCGTCGCGGACCTCCCACTCGACGGCGTCGAACGGGTGCTTCCCGACCTGCGTGAACCGCCGCGCGACGGTCACCCCTTCGGTGCTCGGGGTGCTCTCGACGGACGCGCTGCGGCTACTCGGCATGACCTCTCCTCACTACATCGAACTCTTCAGATTGGCCCGTGGCCCGGGAGGCGACGGGGGAGGCGATGCTGCCTGCCGTGTCGGACGGAACCGTTGTTTGCTCGTCCCCGCCTACGGCGGGGACGATGGGGAGCTGCTCGGGCACGATCAGAGGCTCGAGCTCGAGCCGCCGCAGCTCGGCCTCGAAGTCGTCGAGGCCCTCGAAGTTGCGGTAGACGGAGGCGAAGCGGATGGCGGCCACGCGGTCGAGCCCGATCAGGGCCCTGAGCGCGTGCTCGCCGATCCGTTCCGCATCCGTCTCGCCGCCTTCGCGGCGCACCTGCGCCTCGATCGCGTCGGCGACCGCCTCGAGCTCCGGCACTGTCACGGGCCGCTTGGTGGCGGCGCGCATCAGGCCTCCCAGGAGCTTCTGGCGGTCGTACGCCTCACGGGCGCCGCTGCGCTTGCGCACTCCGAGCGACACCGCCTCGGCGCGCTCGTGGGTGGTGAATCGCCCACCGCATCCGGCGCATTCGCGACGCCGCCGCACGGCATCGCCGGGCTCGCAGAGCCGGGAGTCCACGACGCGCGTGGAATCGAATGAGCAGAGAGGGCAGCGCATGCCCTCTACCTACGAGATCTTGTGTCGAGTTCCTCCAACAACCACTACATATTGTAGTCGCTGCGTTGGTCCCGCGAGGACCGAAAAGCTGGAATCAGCGGCCTAGACGGACGCTGTCGAGCAGCTGCGCGGCGGCGTCTGCGGTGCGCCCGCCGGCCTCTGCGAACGACGCTCGCAGGGGACGGATGACGCGGTCCGCTCCGAGGCCGCTGGTGCGGACGAGGGTGAAGAGGATGCCGGCGATTCCCGCCGCCACGAGGAGGGCCACGACCCACCCCGGAACGTCCGCCCTGCTCGTGGCCGACACCGGCGGCGCGGTGATCTCGGCCAGGCGGGACTTTGCGGCCGCGCCGGGCGCCGGCGGGTCCGGGATCTTGGCCTTGGCGGGAGCGCCGTCACCGCCGCGACCACCTCCGGCGGTGCCCCCGATCACGGGAACGGTCTCGAACTGGCGTGGGTCCGTGGTGCTGCCCGGGGCGCCGCCGCCGCACCCCTCGCGGCCGGCCGCCAGCTGGTCCGCCAGCCCGGGCGAGTACTGGAGCACGTCGGGTGGCAGGCCGTCGAGGCCTTCGCGCAGCTCGCCGTCGGAGTAGTCGCAGGGGTTGATCTGACCGTCGTCGCGGTAGTCGTCGTACGGGCTGGCGGCGGCCGGCGTGGCGCAGAGCAGGGCCACCGCGAATGCGAGGAGGGCTGACAGGGGCAACCTGGGCACGGCCCTACCGTAGCGAGCGCGCCCGCCCGTCGGCCCCCGTCGCGCCGGCGCCCGTCACAATGGCCGCGATGGCCGCCACCGGCACCAGGTCAGCCTCTGGCGCGCGCGCTCGAACAGAAGCGCGCGCCCATGCCGGCGACCCGCCCGTACGCACTCCGCGGACGCCCGCCCTGCTCGGCGCCGGGCTGGCCGCGGCCGTGGTCTACGCGACGTTCGCCAGCGGCGCGATCGGCATCCCCCAGGAGAGCAGGCTCCAGATCGGCGTGGCCGCGCTGGCCTTCGCCACCCTTGCCGCGCTGCTCTTCGGCCGCGACCTGCGCGTGGCCGGCGGCTCGCTCGCGGTGCCGGGCATCGCGCTGCTTGCCGGATTCGCCGTGTGGTCGGGGCTGTCGATCGCCTGGTCGGTGGCGCCCGACGAGAGCTGGCTCGAGCTCAACCGCGGGATCGCCTACACGCTGGTGGTGGGCCTGGCCCTGGCGCTGGGCTCCAGCCTGCCTCGGGCGGCAGAGCGGGTGGCGCTCGGCTACCTGGCGATCGCGACGGCGGCCGCGCTCTACGCCCTCGGCGGAAAGCTCTTTCCCGGGGTCGACATCCCCGGCCTGATCGAGCTCAACCAGACGCAGCAGTTCTCGCGCCTGCGTGCCCCGCTCGAGTACTGGAACGCGCTGGGAATCGTCTGCGTGCTCGGAGTTCCCCTCGCCCTGCGGGCGGCTGTGGAGGCGCGCGACCGTCTGCGCGCCCGCGCCGCGGCCCACTTCGCGCTGGTGGTGCTGCTGCTCACGCTCGGGCTCACCTACTCGCGCGGAGGGCTGCTGGCGCTGGTGGTGGCGGTGGGCATCCTGGTGGCGATCGGGCCCGAGCGCTGGCGGCTGGCCGCCACTGCGGGGATCGGCCTCGTCGGGGCTCTGCCCGCGTTCCTGTTCGCCATCGCGAGCGACGACCTCACCGCCAACGGCGTGCCGGTTTCCGACCGCACCGGCGACGGCCTCCTCCTGGCCCTGCTTCTGCTTGCGGGCTTCGCCGCCGCGTTGGTGCTCTCGCGCGCGCTCGCGCGCAGGGACCGTGAGCGGCCCCCGGCGTCACCGGAGAGCCGCCGGCGCGTGCGCCGTGTCTCGCTGGCCGTGGCGTTGGCCGTGCCCGTGCTGCTGCTGGCCGGGCTCGCGCTGTCGGACCGCGGCATCTCCGGCACTGTCTCTCACCAGTTCGACGAGTTCTCCGAGCCCAAGTTCGACCGCCAGAACGATCCCGCGCGGGTCCTGCAGACCAACTCGGGCAACCGCTACGTGTGGTGGGAGGAGGCGGCGGGGGCGTTCTGGGACCGCCCGCTGGTGGGCCACGGCGCCGGGTCGTTCCCGCTGGTGCACCGGCTCTACCGCGAGAACGCTCTGGAGGTGCGCCAGCCACACAACGTGCCGCTCGAGTTCCTGTCGGAGACCGGGCTGGTGGGCGGCCTGCTCGGGCTGGGCGGGCTCGCACTGCTCGGCGTGGCCGCGGCGCGCACCCGGCGATTGCGGGCGCCGGGACGCGAGCACGGCTACGCGGCCGCCCTGCTGGTGGGCGCCGCGGCGTGGGGCGTGCACACGCTGGTGGACTGGGATTGGGACATCCCCGGGGTGACCCTGCCGGCCCTGATCTTCCTCGGGGTGCTGGCCGCCCGCCCGCCTGGCACGCCGCGGGCCAAGGCCGGGCCGGTGCGAGCCCCGCTGGGCCGCGGCACGGCGCTCGCCCTCGGAGGTGTGGTCGCGGTGGTGGTCATCGCGCTGGCGGCGCTGCCGGCCATCGCCAAGGAGCTGACCAGCGACGCCCTCAGCCAGGCGTCCAGCAACACCCGGGCCGATCTGACGGCTGCCGGGGAGAAGGCCGCGCTGGCCAAGCGCCTGAACCCCTATTCGGTCGATGCCGTGTTCGCCCAGGCCGCGATCGCCGAAAGGGGCAACCAGCCCGCGGCGGCGGCCGGCCTGCTGGTGGAGGCGGTGGAGCGCCAGCCCGACAATCCCGCCACGTGGTCGCGCCTGGCACGCTTCCAGCTGCTGATCGACGATCCGCGCGGAGCGCGGCGCTCGCTGATCACTGCGATCCGGCTGGATCCCGCCACCGGCGCCGCCTACCAGCTGGCGCCGTTCGCGACCTTCGACGAGCGCCGCTCCGCTTCGGCCACGGGCACCCCGCTCCCGCTGCCCCTTCCCGACCCGGTCCGCGTGCCGCCTGTGCCCCCTCCCGCGCCGCCGGTACCCGGAGCCGCACCGCCGCCGGCCCCCGTGCCGGTTCCCGTTCCCGCCCCGGCTCCTCCGACCGCTCCGGAGCCGGCCCCGCCGCGCGAGCAGCCCGCTCCGCCGCCGGAGGGCGAGCCGTTCCGGCTCGAGGGCTAGCTCGACCTCACGAGCCGGCGTAGGTCTCGCCGCCGAGGATGTGCAGCGACACGTATGGCTCGTCGCCCACGACCCAGCTGTCGTGCCCGGGCGGCACGTAGAACCAGTCCCCGGGGGCCATCACCCGCTCCTCGCCATCGTCCATCTTGACCGCCGCCCGGCCGCTCACCACCAGCCCCACGTGCTCGACCTGACAAGAGGACTCGCCCGACGCCGCGCCCACGTGCTTCGACCACACCCACCCGGGCTCGTAGGTCGCGCGGCCCACGGTCATCGGGCCAATCTCGTAGACCTCGAAGCGGCCCTTCTCGAAGCTGCGGACCTCACCCGGCTCGTCCAGGCTGATGAGCGAGAGGTCCATCAAGCGCAGTCTGCCTGACCGGCGGGGCGGGCGCTATCGCAAGGAAGCGAGCGTGCGCTCGAGGCCTTCGTCGAGCCCCACTTCGGGCTCCCAGCCCAGCTCGGCCTGCGCGCGGCTTGCATCGAGGTGGATGTGGCGCACCTCGCCGGGGCGCTCCGGCGCCATCTCGGGCTCGAAGGCGGAGTCGGACTGGCCGGCGAGCGACTCGACCAGGTCGAGGACCGAGGTGCCGACCCCCGTGCCGATGTTGATCGCGTCGCCGGTCTTGGCCTCGGCGGCCAGCAGGTTGGCCCTCACCACGTCGCCCACGTAGACGTAGTCGCGCGTCTGCAGGCCGTCGCCGAACACCGTGGGCGTGCCGCCGTCGAGCAGCTTCCAGCAGAAGATCGCGATCACCCCCGCCTCGCCCAGCGGGTCCTGGCGAGGGCCGTACACGTTGCCGTAGCGCAGCGAGACCGTGGAGAGCCCGTGCAGGCGGCGGAACAGCTGGCAGTAGCCCTCGGCGCAGAACTTGGACTGGCCGTAGGGGGCCTCGGGGGCCACCGGGTGGTCCTCGGTGGCGGGGAGCACGCGGCCCTCGCCGTAGATGGCGCCCCCCGTGGAGGTGTTGACCACACGGGCCACGCCGGCCTGGCGGGCGGCCTCGAGCACGTTGATCGTGCCCTCCACGTTCACGCGCGCGTCGAAGGCCGGACTGTCGGCGGACACCCGCACGTCGATCTGCGCCGCCAGGTGGAAGATGGCGTCCGGTGAGACCTTGGCCGTGAGCTCGGCCACCGCGGCGGCGTCGCGGATGTCGAGCTCCTCCAGAACCGCGCCGTTGTCGAGCGCTCCGTCGAGGTTCTCGCGGCGGCCGGTCGACAGGTTGTCGATCACGGTCACCTCGTCGCCGCGTTCGAGGAGGGCGTCGACGAGATTGGAGCCGATGAAGCCGGAACCGCCTGTAACGAGTGCCTTCATGAAGGCGGGCATGCTAGCCGCTGGTAGCTTCGCTGCGATGAGCGGACTGTTCGTGACCTTGGAGGGGATTGACCGCTCCGGCAAGACCACACAGACCGCGCTGCTGCTCGAAGCGCTCGGCGAGGAGGCGGTGGGGGTGCGCGAGCCGGGCGGCACCCCCGCGGGCGAGCGGGTGCGCGACGTGCTCAAGGACCCCGCGGTGGACCTGTCCGGGGAAGGGGAGGCGCTGCTGTTCGCGGCCGCGCGGGCCCAGCTGGTGAGCGACGTGATCCGTCCCGCTCTCGCGGAGGGTCGCGTGGTGGTCTCCGACCGCTATCTCGACTCCTCGCTGGCCTACCAGGGCTCGGCCCGCGGGCTGGGGGTGGAGGCGATCGAGGCCATCAACGCCTTCGCCACCGGCGGCCTCGAGCCCGATCTCACGCTGCTGCTGGACCTCGATCTCGCGGTGGCGGCCTCGCGCGCGGGCGAGGAAGACCGTTTCGAGCAGGCTGAGCTGCAGCGCAAGGTGCACGCCGCGTACGAGGAGCTGGCCGCGGCCAACCCGGGCCGCTGGCGGCGGATCGACGCGGACCGCGATCCGTCCAAGGTGCATCACGACGTGCTGGCCGCCGTGCGGGCCGCGCGCGAGGCGGGTGTGGCGTGATCCCCGGGGCCGAGGACCAGCCCCAGGCCAGGATGGCGCTCGAGACCTCGCTGGCCGCCGGCCCCTCGCACGCCTATCTGTTCCACGGGCCCGCGGGCGTTGGCAAGCGCACCGTCGCGCGGGGGTTTGCCGCCGAGCTGCTGGCCGAGGGCGGCGAGGATCCCGACGGCGTGCGGCGGCGGGTGGAGCACGGGGTGCACCCCGACCTCACCTGGGTCCGCCCGACCGGTGCGGCGCAGATGCGCATCGAGGATGTTGACGTGCCGGTGGTGGCCGCGGCGACCCGCACCCCGTTCGAGTCCGCGCGCCGGGTCTTCGTGCTCGAGCGGGTGGACACGATGAACGACTCGGTGGCCAACCGGCTGCTCAAGACGTTGGAGGAACCGGCGTCGTTCGTGCACCTGATCCTGCTCACGGACGCGATGGGTCAGGTGCTGCCCACCGTGATCTCGCGCTGTCAACTCGTTCGGTTCGGCCCGCTGCCCGCCGCCCGGATCGCCGCGACCCTCGAGGCCGACGGCGTTCCCCCCGACCGCGCTGCGGCCTGTGCCCGGCTGGCGATGGGCAATGGCGCCCGCGCGCGTTTCCTGGCCTCCGACGAGGGCGAGGCGCTGCGCGCCGACGTGGACCGGATGCTGGCGGCCGCCCTTGGCACGGGCAATCGGGGCGCCGAGGACGCGGCCTGGGAGGGTCTGCTCGACCGGGCCAAGGAGCGCAAGGCCGAAGCCGAGGCGCGTGTGGAGGAGACGCGCGACGCGCGGCTGGAGACCGAGCCCAAGGGCCGGGACCGGGGAGCACTGGAGCGCCAGTTCGAGGAGACGGCGAGGAGGGAGGGCCGGCGTGCGCAGACCGAGGTGCTCGATTTGGGCCTGTCGCTGGCCGCGTTGGGCTTTCGCGATCTGGTGTGCATCGCCGAGGGCGCGGACGCCGCCGCCATGGATCCCCGTCGCGCCACGGCGCTCGCCGCGGCCGTCGGCCCCCGCGACCCGCGCAGCCTGCGCGAGGCGGCCGAGCGCTGCGAGGACGTGCGGCTGTCACTCTCGATCAACGTGACCGAGGACCTGGCCCTCGAGGCGCTGGGCTACCGGCTGCTCGCGCTGGTCGGCTCCAGCTAGTCGGCTGAGCGCCACTCCAGCACCGCCACGGCGCCCGGCTCGCGCAGCATCCGCCCGGCGGGGACACGGCTCTCGCGACGGATCACCTCTCCGTCTTCATCGAGGAAGCGGATCTCGAGGGGGAAGCGCATGCCGAACGTGTGCACCGATGAGCAGCGGGGGAGGAACAACGCCCACTTCCGCGGGAGGTCGCCGAGGAGTGCGAGTCCCACCAACCGTGCCCGGAAGGAGCGAGCTACGAAGACGCGGGCGCCGGCGGCGTCGCTGTGCACTTCGAGGCGGTTCAGGCGCTTGGGCACCACGCCCAGAGAGAGGGACGCGCGACGCGATTCTCGCCCCCCTCGCCCGGGCCGAATGGTTGGGTACCCTGCACCCTTCGCCGACGTAGCTCAGCTGGTAGAGCACTTCACTCGTAAGTAACGATCATCTGAGTGATTCTTGACAGGGACAGCTCTGGCGAGGGCTATATGTCCTAGGAAGCGGGTAGAGTGCCACAGATGTGCCATCGCAACTCGCCGCCGCTTAGCCGTTGAGCATCCAGCGCTATGAGGCGGCTGACGGCACCCGCTGCTGGAGCTAGACCTGGGAGCGCTGCTCGCCGGGATCCGTTCGGCCTGGGGGACCGGTTCACCCCAGCGTTAGTCGCCGCTGCCTACTAGCGAGTCTGCGGCTGCCCCTCGCCTCCTCCACCGGTGCAGCGGTAGCCGCGTGCGTCGTAGGATGCGTTGTGTGAGAGCGCGGAGGGCACTCGCCGTGGTTGTGGTTTCGGGGGCTGCTGTCGTGGCCCCCGCCTCCGCGGAGGCGAAGATCCCCGGGGACCGGGTGCAGGGCATGGTCGCGGGACATCCAAAGCGCTGCGGGATAGTCGCTAAGGGGTCTCGGGATTTCCTGGTCCGCTCGCGGGGCGTCCGATGTCGCAGGGCGCGGAGGTGGACGCGCGCCTGGTTTAGTCGGCGCGCAGAGGGGCCGGGTTTCTCGTGCACGAAGACGAGCGGGGAGACGGTCTTCTATTGCTCACGGGGTAGTCGTTACTACTGGGCCGAACGGACCTGACCGGATCGTGCGTTGTGCTGCTGCTGCTGGAGCTGTCCTTGCTGGGGCGCTGTCGATCGGGCCCTTCGCTTCCGCACATCCCGGGCACTCGCCCCCCGTTGTTCGCATTCAGCATTTCGGGTTCGCGCCGAGCAGCGCGCTGACCGCAGAGGGCCGGCCCGTGATCTGGCGTTGGACCGGTGAGCAGGAGGTTGACCGTCGGCACTCGGTTACTGCCGACCCAGACCAGGCCGAAAGCTTCGACTCCGACGCGAACACTGCGGCCAATGACGTACAGCACGCTAGTGGCGATTTCTTTACGCACACGTTTTCGACACCGGGCACATATAGCTATCACTGCAAGGTGCACCCCTCAACGATGCGGGGGGAGGTGGTTGTGGTGGACGACCCAGCGATCGGCGGGGATCCCGTTACGACGGAACCACGCATCTCGGCGATCAGAGTGGCACCGGGAAAGGTATGCAGGGCGGGTCGCGGCTGTCGCGAGTCTCGCGCGGTACTGAGAGTCAAACTGTCCGCGAGCGCGGAGGTTGTCGGACGCGTGCAGCGCAGAGGCACCCGACCTGGGGCCCTCCTCCCAAGGTGGAGGACTGTGCGGACCTTGTCGCTCAACGCCCGTCGCGGCGTCAACCGTGTCGCCCTACCGATGGAGAAGCTGCGGCCGGGTTCATACCGCGTTCTCGTGCGCGCCTATGACCCCACCGGTGAGCGCACCGACGAGGCAGTCGCCGGGTTCAGGCTCCGCCGTCGCTGAGGTTCTAGCGCCCTAGCCCCGGGCGACCCACGAGCTTCGGAGAAGTTCCGCCGATGGTGCACACGGCAGTTGCCCTTGCTTTGCTGGGAGGCAAGATCAGGTGGACGTGGGGTAATGGGGGGTCGCCGTCCTTGAGCAACGGCCACCGCTGGCGCGACCTAACCGTCGGCGTTCCGCTGTTGTCGCCGCATGTCACCAGGACCTGCGCGGAACCGCTCGTCGTGTCGAGGGTGTTCAGGTCCTCGGTGACGGTGAGGACCAAGTCGATCTTTCCGTCGGGGAGTGGGACTTGATCGATCTTGATCGCGCGAGTCTGCTCGCTGTCACCGCATCCGACAAGCACGGTCAGGACAAGCGAGAGGACGCTGGCTGCTGCCGGCGCGATCATGCGCCGACCGTACCGCGACCTGCAGCCGGTGTCTTGCCCCTTGCTAACCATGAAGCGCACGCCGAGGGAGGCTCGTCGGAGCAGGGGTAGGGCCCTCTACCGGCCTGCGATGCCCCTGTGCGGCAGAATGGCGCTGGCATGACCGGCATATGGAAGTTTCGCGCCGCGCTCCTGACGCTGATCGGTGCAGCGATCGTCCATCAAGCGCGATACCTGATTGCGCCCCCGGAGCACGTCCACGAGCTGGCCAAGGTGCACCACTACTTGGTCTGGTTGATGCCGATCGTGGCGGCGATGGTCTTCGTGGCAGTCGTGCAGTTCATCGTCTGCTTGCGCGCCCCGGACGAGGGGCCTCGACTTCCGCCGGTGCGAGTCTTGTGGGTGGCCGCGAGCACGAGCTTGGTGCTGGTGTTCGCCGCTCAGGAAACGCTGGAGTTGACGGCAGCCCACGGCGAGCTACCTGGGGCCTTGGAGCTGTTGCAGCATCTGGGCTGGCAGCTCGTCCCGTTGGCCCTCGCTGTCGGCGGCCTGCTTGCCCTGATCCTTCGGGGTGCGGTCGAGGTAGTACGCCGGCTGGCCCCTCGCCGCGTTCCGCGTCACCGCAGCATCCGCCTTGTTAGGCCCCGGACGCTGTTGCGTGCTGAGCGCCGCTCTCTCCTCGCGCGCCATCTAGCCGGTCGCGCCCCTCCGCGGTCGGCGTAGTCGCCGCTCACTCGTGCGGTAGCGCCTCTCAGAGGCGCGCTTGTCCCTGGCGCAGAAACGCCGGGGCACCCGTGGCCTGTGGCCACACCAACCACTACTACAAAGGATTCGACATGAGTAAACCGATCACGATCGCGGCACTGGCTCTGGCTGTCGCACTTCTGATCACCCCGATAGCCCAAGCCCACGTCACCTTGCAGCCAGAGGAAGTGCCGGCTGGTGGCTTCTCTCGTTTGGATGTGCGCGTTCCGAACGAGCGTGATAAGGCGAGCACGAAGAAGGTCGAGGTGAAGTTCCCGAGCGGGTTCATCTTCATCTCGACCGAGCCCGTGCCCGGTTGGACGGCGAAGGTCAAGATGAAGAAGCTGGCCAAGCCGGTCGAGGCCTTCGGCGAGAAGCACTCTGAGGAGGTCGACACTGTGACCTTCTCGACCAGCGGGCCAGGTGTCGGGCCTGGACAATTCCTGGACTTCGGCCTCTCGGTCGGACTACCTGAGAAGGAAACGACGCTGACGTTCAAGGCGTTGCAGACCTACTCGAACGGCGAAGTCGTGCGCTGGATCGGAGCACCCGACGCCGACGAACCGGCCCCGCAGGTCAAGCTGACCGCAGCTGAGAGTGAGGGTGGCTCTGCTGACCCCGGTGGGGTGTCGGCGCCAGCTGAGGCCGAGGTTGAGGACGAGGAAGATGAGGGCAGCGACACCCTGGCCCTGATCGCCTTGATCGTAGGCGGGCTGGGACTACTCGCCGGGCTCGCGGCCTTGGCCGCCTCACGGCGCGGGCGGAGAGCCGCGTGAGCAACCGCATGGCAGCGGAGAGGAGGTGGGCTTCGGCCCACCTCCTCGCTGTCGTGCTTATGGCTGTACTCGGCGCCCTGGTCATGGCACCGAGCGCTTCGGCGCATGCCGTCCTGACTCACTCGACGCCGCACCAGGGCTCGGCCGTTGACAACGCCCCAAGTGCGGTCCAGTTCGACTTCAACGAGCCCGTCGAGGTCAGCTTCGGTGCCGTACGCGTCTTCGATAAGGACGGGCAAAGGGTCGACCGGGGCGAAGTCAGCCACCCTGACGACAAGCAAGCCAGCGTCGCCGTATCTCTTCGCGACGGGCTTGAGCAAGGGATCTACACCACGACTTACCGCGTCGTCTCTGCCGACGGGCATCCGGTCGCGGGTGGCTTCTCCTTCGGTGTCGGCGAGCCGGTTGAGACTGGCCCAGGCCGAGGCAACGATGTCGCAGAGCTTCTTGAGCGCTCCAGCGCTGGTCCCCTGGTCGAGGGCACCTACGGGGTAGCCCGCGGTCTGCACTACGCCGCACTCCTGCTATTGATCGGCGCCTTCGCCTTTCGCTTGTTCGTCTGGCCGAAGCACTCGACCTCGACCTGGCCCGGCCGCACGCTCGGCGCCGCAGGACTCGTGGGACTGGTCACCGCTGCCAGCGGCATCCTGCTCCAGGGAGCGCTCGGTGCCGGGGTATCGCTCTTCGACGCCTTCGACTCGAAGGTG
Organism: uncultured Thermoleophilaceae bacterium; assembly: GCA_963825475.1. Taxonomy (GTDB): domain Bacteria; phylum Actinomycetota; class Thermoleophilia; order Solirubrobacterales; family Thermoleophilaceae; genus JAAYBF01. Next base: position 32,947 of record CAWGTC010000003.1, read on the forward strand.
CTCTCGGGTTCGCTCTCTACACGGACTGGCGAAGCTTGGCTTGCCCGCACCTGTGCCTGGTTCGTGATCGCCACTTGCCTGCTGCTGTACGGGCGTGCCTGGGCTCGTCTGGAGCTGTTAGTGCTCGCGCTACCGACGGCGATTCTCGTCGGCTCGCTGCCGTATGCCGGACACGCCGAAACACAGTCGCCGCAGGGAGTCCTGATACCTGCTGATGTCGTGCATGTGCTCGCCGCCGGGGCTTGGCTCGGGGGCCTGGTGTTGCTGCTGGTCGCCTTCTGGAGGCGCGCCGACTCGGTTTCGGGGGCTTCCGACGCTACGACCCGTTTCTCCCGGCTGGCTTTACCGGCGATTGCCCTGGTAGTCACTGCCGGCTCGGTTCAGGCCTGGTTCTACCTGGGCTCGGTCGGTGCCTTCTTCGACACCACCTACGGGTTGGCGCTCCTGGCCAAGATCGGCCTGCTCGTCGGCATCATCGCCTTGGCCGCCGGTAACCGACGCCGCCTCGCGGGGCTCAGCTTGGGTGGGGCTTCCGCTGAAACGCTGCGCCGTTCGATGCGCGCTGAGGTCTTGGTCGCGGTGCTCGTGCTTGCCGCAACAGCGACGCTAGTCCGGGCCGCACCTCCGGCGACCAATCAGGGCACGGTGGTGCGCGAACTCGACCTTGGCCCGTTACGTTTGCAAATGGACATCGAGCCGGCTGAAGTTGGTCCGAACGACTACCACCTCTACTTCTTCAACCGACGTACCGGTGCTCAGATCGACCGTGTTCGCGAGGTCACCTTGCGCCTAACGCAACCAGAAAAGGACATCGGTCCGATCAAGCTAAGAATCAAACGCAAGGGACCGGCGCACTACGAACTCCTCGGCCCCCCACTCGGCGTTCCTGGCACGTGGCAAGCACAGGTCGATGTCCGTGTGTCCAGGTTTGACCAGTACACCGCCAAGACGGACTTTCAGGTTCGGTAGGGGGTAGTGCTGCATATCGGGAGGGCACCGAACGTCCGTCGCCGTTTCTACCGTTGACACGGATGATCGAGAACTCAGACGATGTCGGCGCCCTTCTAGCGTCGGTTGAGCAGTCGAGCATGGTTCCCCGGCCTGACGGCATGGTGGTCCTATTACGCTCTCGCGTCGAAGCAGCCGGCGGCAATCATGCGTTGGTGACGCACTGGCTAGAGGAGCGCGGTGGCTACGTAAGTTCTACGTCGTGCCGCATAGTTGCCTACCGACAGGCTAGGCGTGTCTGACCTCGCCATCGCGCTCTTGGGCGGAAGCGTTGGCGCAGCGCTCACGGTTGCGGCGACCGTCAGCGCTCGAGCCCTCGCCGCGTGGGGCGCAATCGCCGTACACGACGATGATGCAGCCGAACGTAATCTGCGTCTGAGCGTGTGGGTTGATGACCGCACCCGCGAGCTGGAAGCCGAGATGAGCAGGCGTACAGGACAGAGCAATGAGCGTGGACTTCTCTACAGCGGCGGTCATGGCCTCTCCCTCGCGATGGCGAAAGCGGACGCCCTCCGCGAATATCGAGATCACCACTGGCAAGCCCGCATGGACCTCGCTCGCATCCGGGCTCGGGAGGGTGCGTGGCACAGCCTTTGTGGTTACCTGCGGCGCCGACCGGCCCCCGCTGTCACCGTTGATGCCGAGATAGAGCCGTTCCTCGACCGGTGGCGCGAGCCAGTGACCCGCCACGGTGATTCGGTAGTTCCGCTAGACCGCACCCGCCGCACCCGTGCCGAAGCATTAAGCGACCTCAGAGCCGCAAAGCTGACCTAGGCGGACGGGAGCCGGACGAGCGCTGGGAGACCCATCCCTCCGCGGAAGTGAACCTCTAGCGCTCCGCGCCGCTTGGCTTCTTGGAAGGCGTAGTACACGTCGGTGTCGTCAGGAGTCCGCCCAAGCTCACGCGCTACGTCCTGGCCGTCAACGTCGCCAGTGCGGCTGGTGCTGATGAGGCGCGTGATGTCTCGATGACGGCCTCGGTCAAGTCAGCATCAGGCATGGGTGGAGGCTAGGTGGGTTGGCAGACAGACGAAGCGCCGAGCGACTCCAGGTCTCTGTCGCCCTGGGCTACGATGGCGGAGCCTCAGTTGCGCTAAGAACGCGCTGTCAGGGGCTTCCTAGCTGCCATAAGAGTGCCATGAACCCGGCTGCAGGGAGCCAGATAGCGCCCGTAGCGTCAATAGCAGGCATTTGCCGACGTAGCTCAGCTGGTAGAGCACTTCACTCGTAATGAAGGGGTCCCCGGTTCGAATCCGGGCGTCGGCTTCGGGGAAAGCCCTGCATACAGCGATGTCGTTGTCAATCGGGGCCCGCCGCGGCCAGCGACCGATCAATGGCCGAGCCCGGCCAGTCCGTCCGGAAGGCGATCGAGCCCGAGCACGCCTACCGCCGCGCGGGCCGCGAGCAGTTCGTCATGCGGCGCCTGTCCGGCGAGTTCGATGACGGCGCCCTCCAAGGCCCCGACGAATGCGAGCGCCACGGTTCTGGCCGGCGGGCCCGCGGGGATCGTCCCCGCTCTGCGCCCCGCGTTGATGAGGCGGGCGCAGCGCTTGACAAGCGATTCAGAGACCCGCTCCAGCCGGCGCCCCACCGGATGATCCTGACCGCTGAACTCGAGCCTCAGCGCCATCGCCACGCGGGCCACGTCGCGCCGGCAGTAGACGGCATGACCGCGCGCCAGGGCGATCAGCGTTAGGAGTGGATCCGGCTCCTGTTCGACTAGCCGGCCGACCTCGCGCCTCCATGTCTCGTCGACGTACTCGATCACGGCCAGAGCAAGGTCCTCCTTGTCCTTGAACTGGTGGTAGAGCGCGCCGCGGGTGTAGCCGGCCTCGTGGGCCACCTGCTCGAGGACGAGGTTGCCGTAGCCGTAACGCGACAGCCCCCGCGCGGCCGCCTCCAGCAAGGCGCTGCGCGTGCGCGCGCTTCGCTCGGCCTGCGTTGGGCGGGGACGAATGCGTACAGCCATGTATGTATGTTACGGTATGGTGGCAATGAGGCTCCCGAACACTGCTCACACCTCCCGGCCGTGGCGGATCCACGAGCTCACCGAAGACTTCCGGCTCGAGGACGTGTGGGCGCTGCCGACGCCAGGCGGCCCGGACGACTTCCCTCGGCTGCTGCAGGCGATGGCCGCGGGCGACCCGTCGACGCACCCCTCCCGCGCCGTCCGCGCGCTCTTCGCGATCCGGTGGAAGATCGGGGAGCTGCTCGGCTGGGACGGCCCGGACGCCGGCCTCGGCTCCAGGGTGCCGACCCTCCGCGACCGGTTGCCTGCGGATCTGCGCGACGGCCCATCCGGCCCGGACTTCGACGCGCTCCCGTTCAGCCCGCTCTACCTGCTCGACGCCGAGTTCGCGGCGGAGATCGCGAACCGGACCGTGCACGGGGTAATGCACCTCGGTTGGGTCCCGGACGGGGCCGGCGGCTACCGCGGCCAGATGGCCGTCCTGGTGAAGCCGCACGGGCTGCTTGGGACCGCCTACATGGCCGCTATCGCGCCGTTCCGGTACCTGATCGTGTATCCGCCGATGATCCGAGAGATCGGCCGCAACTGGCGGTCAGCAGCGACCAGCCGGCGCAGTCCCCAACGCGGCCCCGGCATCGAGAGCGCCGCCTAGCGAAACCGTCTGCCCGGCCTCCGGGCCTCCGGGCTGGCCCCACCAGTTGCCGCGGGCGGTCACGTCGTAGCGCAGGAGGGCCGCCGCCTGGGAGCCGCCGTCGAGGCAGTTGCCGCCCCGCGAGCCGAGCGCGCCGCCGCCCAGATCGATCGTCGCGCGCTCCGTGGTGCCGATGTTCTCGAAGCTGGCGTTGGCGGGCGTCGCACCGGCGCCGCGGGAGTCAGCGAGGTCGGTGTCCTGCACCTTGACCTCGAGCAGGTCGAGATCGCTGATGTTGCCGACCCGGAAGTTGTTGCCTCGGTTGCCGGTGAGACGGGAGCCGGCGAGGTCGAGGCGCAGGGCTGTGGTCGGGCCCGACCCGTTGGCGACGGCGGAGCCGAAGGTGAGGCCGTTGTTGGCGCAGTCGGTGAGCGCGGTGCGCCGCACGACGAGGTCGATCGAGTTGCCGGCCCCGCCGCTTGCGGAGACCAGGCAGTCGCCGTTGTTGCCGGGAATGACCACGGTGTTGCCGAAGCCGCTGCCGGCGAAGCCCGTCGACCCGCTCGCCACGACCCGCTCCAGCCGTAGCCGCAGCCGCGCCTCGGTGCCGAGGGCGAGCTGCTCGAGAACGTCGCCCGGGGTCCCCGTGAACGAGCTGTCGCGGACCGTGACGTCCCCCCGCGATCCCTCGCCCATGCTCACGAACTCGAGGCCGTTGGCCGAGAACCCCCCGCGGCCCGGAGTGTGGGTGTAGCTGTTGCGCGTGATGAGGGCCGTGAGCGTCGACGGTCCAGTCGGGTTGATGAACACGCCCTCCGAGTCGGCGCCCTCGGGCCCCGCTCCGGCGTCCTCGTCGTTGCCCAGGCCGCGCTGGCGGTTGCGGTCCAGGCGCGCGCTGAGCCGGGAGCGCTCGCGGGTCTGCAGGCCGAAAGCCAGCACGGACTCGAACTCCGCGCCCTGCTGCAGCTCCGCCACGAGGTTGCGGGTGATGACCACGCGGCGGCGAGCCGTGCCCGACAGCCGGACGTCGATGCCGTCGCCGCAGTCGCCGTCGTGCACGCGGTTGCGAGTGATCACGAGGCGGCCGCGCCCCCGCGACGCGTCGACCATGATCCCGGCCCACCCGTTGTGAAGGCCGTCGCTGATCGGGACGCCTACGCCCGGCGCCGTGGTCGGCACGTTGAACGGCGGGATGTGGAAACCGCGCGTGCACGAGGTGTTGTGGCCGGACACGTCGGTGCCGCGGATCACGACGCCACGGACGTTGAGTCCGTAGATGCCGCCGCGGACGGCACCCGCCACCTCGATCCTCCGCACCTTGGCGCCGGAGGCCAGCCGCACGGCGTCACCCGCCAGCCGCGCCGGGTTCGTGTTGGTCAGGCGCGAGGCGCGATCGGCGGAGCGCCGCCCCACCAGGCGCTGACCCCGCTTGAGCTTCAGCCCACCGTCGAGCGGATTGACAGAGCGCGGCACCGCCAGGATCACGATCCGGTCCCCTCGCCGCGAGCGCGCCTCCACGGAGGCCAGACGAGCGAAGGGCGCCGAGCGCGTCCCCTGGCCGGCCTCGGTGCCACCCGCCCGCACGAACCAAGTTCGGGCGTCCGCGACCGCCGGCGCCAGACCGAGCGCCGCGCACGCGATCAAGATGATCAGCCCGCGCCGGCCCACTCAGTACGTCATCTCTCCCTCGACGATGTAGAACGCGTCGTCCTCGTCGGCATGGACGTGTGCTTCGAGCTCGCGGCCGGGGGCGATCTCGATGATCCCGAACGTGAAGCGAGGCGTGTCGGCGGTGCGGGCGAGGAACTCGACGTTGCCCACTCGGTGACCCCCACCAGGCATCACGACGATGGGCTCGGCGGGCATCTGCCGGATCCTAGGCGTCGACCATGAGCGCCCGGGTCCGCTCCGCCAGGTGCGCCACCCCCAGCCGTTCGCACTCCGCGCCCGCGGCGTCCAGGAACTGACGGGCCCGAGCGGGATCGTGGTCGCGTAGGCGGAAGCCGGCGGTCAAGCCGCAGCGTGCGGCCTCGAGCGGGCGTTCCAGCTCGGTCCACAGCGACTGGGCGTCGGCCAGCAGGGCCGCGCCGTCGTTGGGGTCCTCGGTCGCCGCCCCGCGCGCCTCCAGGCTCGCCGCGCGGCCGATCGGGTAGTTGAGCGGCTCGGCGAGGGCCTCCGCTTCGGCCGCCGCCTCGCGCGCCTGCTCGCCGCGGCCGTCCAACGCCAGCACCACCGCACGCATGGCCACCGCCTGCACCGACTGTGCGGCCAGTCCGGCCCGCTCGCACACCGCTACCGCCTGTTCGAGGACGATCGCGGCGTCCGCGTAGGCACCGCGATCACGCAGCACGAGCGCCTTGCCGTAGAGAGACTGGAACGAGAGCTCGGACCAGCCCACCTGCTCGGCCAGGCCGTGCGCCTCGCCGAAGCGCCGCTCGGCGCGGTCGAGCTCACCGTCTCGCCAGCTCAACAGTCCCCGCAGCGCATAGGGAACGCACAGCTTGGACACGAGCCCCTCCCGCTCCGCAAGCTCGGTGGCGGCGTCGGTGGAACGCAGCACCTGGTCCCAGTCCGCCCGGTAGGCGGCGAGCTGAGCCACCGCCGCGTGCAGCTCGACCTGGTTGGGCAGGTCTCCCACCTGCTCGGCCAGCGCGAGCGCCTCCGCGTAGGCATCCCCGGCGCCGCTCGCATCGGCCTGCGACAGCTCGAGGTGCCGGCCGAGGGCCAGCAGGGCCACGATCGTCTCGCCCGGGTCGGAGCCGCGAGCGAGCTCCACGGAGCGCTCCAGGTTCACCCGCGCCTTCTCGTTGTCGCCGATGCGCCCGAACACCCGGCCGAAGATCCCGTGGGCGCGGCTGGCCGCGCCGGTCTCTCCCAGCCGCTCGGCCAGGCGCAGCGCCTTCTCCGAGGCGTAGATCGCCAGCATGTTGTCGCCCGTCTGGAGATAGAGCCAGGCCGCCTCCTCGTAGAGGTGCACCAGCTCGAGCTTGGGCGGTCCGTCCTTGAGCAGGTTGATTCCCCGCTGGTAGTTCTCGATCGCAGCCTTGCGCTCACCCTTCACGGCCAGCGCCGCGCCCACCTTGCGGCGCAGGTCGGCCATGCGGTCGAGGTTCTCCTCGCCTTCCTGGAACGCGAGGCAGGCGTGCCAGACGTCCATCGCGGCATCCACGCGCCCGAGCCGCAGGGCCACGTCGCCCTGCTTCTCGCCGATTCGTGCGGCCGCCGCGGGGTCGGTGTCTCGCACGCGGTCCAGCGCGAGGCCGTAGTGAGCGACCGCCTCCCGGTTGGCGTACAGGAGGGCCTCGGCGTCTCCGGCCTCCTCCAGGAAGCGCACGGCGCGCCCGACCACCTCGGCCAGCTCGCCGGGTTCACCACCGGCCTCGGTGCCCAGCGCAGCCGCCCGCCCGTAGTGCTCGGCGAGCAGCGCCACCACCTCGTCGGTGCGGTCACCCGCCCGCTCCTCGATGAAGCGGCCCACCTCCAGGTGCTTGCGCCAGCGGACCGCCTTGGGGAGCATTCCGTAGGCCACGTCGCGGATCAGCACGTGCTTGAAGGCCAGCTCCTGCTCGCCCGCCAGCCGGCTCTCCGCCTCCGGAGCCAGGATGTCCTTCTCCTGGAGCGCGCTGAGCGCCGGCGCGAGGGGGCGGCCCTCGGCCTCGGCCAGCGCGGCGAGCGAGCCCTCCCAGAAGGTGCGGCCCACCACCGCCGCCTGCTGCACGAGCCGGCGCTCGAAGGGCTCGAGGGCGTCGATGCGAGCCGCGAGGACGGCCTGCACCGAGTCCGGCAGCTCGGTGATTCCGTCCGTGCCCTCGTCCTCCAACCGGCGGACCATCTCCTCGGCGAAGAGGGGGTTGCCTCCCGACCGTTCGGCCAGCAGGGGCACCAGGTCGCTCCACGGACCGTCCCCGCCGCCGACGAGGGCGGTCACCAGCTCCCGCGAGCTCGCCGAGCTGAGTGGCTCCAGCGCGAGCTGCGTGGCGCCCAGCCGGCCACCGCCCCAGCCCGAGCGGCGCTCCAGCAGATCGTCGCGCGCGAGGCAGACCACCAGCAGCGGCGCGTGCACCCACCGCGCCAGGTGCTCGATCGCGTCCAGCATCCCGTCGTCGGCCCAGTGGATGTCCTCGAAGGCCAGCACGAGCGGGGTCCGCCGCGCGGAGGACTCGATAACCGTGCGCAACGCGGAGAAGAACGTCTCCCGCCTTCGCTGAGGGTCCGCGGTCTCTGACGGCTCCAGCGCCTCGGGCACGTCGAACCCCAGCGAGCCGCCGATCTGCGCCGCGCGGCGCTCGGCCAGGGCGGGCGCCTCGGACAGCACGTGGCTTACGTAGGCGGTGAGCTTCGACCAGGCCTCCTCCGAGCTGTCGGAATCCACGATTCCGGCTTCACCGCGGACCACCTCGCCCAGAGCCCAGTAGACGATTCCCGAGCCGTAGGGAAGGCAGCGGCCGGTGCGGATGCCCGCCGGCGGCTCCGCTTTGGCGAGGCGGTGTTCGAGCTCGCGCAGCAGGCGGGACTTGCCCACCCCCGCCTCGCCGATCAACGTGATCATGTGCGCGCGGCCGTCGCGCACGACTCGGCCGTAGGCCGTCTCCAGCGCGTCCAGCTCCCGTTCCCGTCCCATCAGGGGGGCCTCGAGGGAGGCCGCGCGGCGGAGCGACTGGGCGGCGATCAGCCCGGTGGCCTCCCAGGCGGGGACAGGCTTGGCCTTGCCCTTCAGCGTGAGCGGCGCGAGCTCGTGATAGCCCACGGCCTGCCGGGTGGCCTGCACCGTGCGCTCGCCCACCGTGACCGTGCCGGGGCGTCCTGCCGACTGGAGGCGGGAGGCCACGTTCACCGTGTCTCCGGTCACCGTGTATCGGTCGCCCACCGCGCCGGCCATCACCTCGCCCGTGTTCACGCCCACGCGCAGCGCGAGCGCTGTGTCGCCGGGGAGCCACTCGTTGATCTCCTCCATGGATTCCTGCATCCGCAGCGCGGCGCGCACGGCTCGCTCGGCGTCGTCCTCGTGAGCCACGGGCGCACCGAACAGCGCCATCACGTTGTCGCCGATGTACTTGTCGACGGTGCCACCAAAGCTCTGCACCTCGCTGCCGAGCCGCCGCAGCGAGCGGTCGACGAGGGACTTCACCGCCTCCGGGTCCATCGCCTCGGCCACCGCGGTGTAGCCCGACAGGTCGGCGAAGAGGACCGTGACCTGTCGGCGCTCATCGGGCGGCTCCGCGGATACGACCGGCGGTGCCGCCGCGTCGAACCCGGCGCCGCAGGCCATGCAGAACCGCGCCTCGGCCGGCGCTTCCGCACCGCACGCAGAGCACCGCCGTGCCAGAGCGCCGCCGCAGCTCATGCAGAAGCGCGCCTTTGCAGGGTTCTCGGTGCCGCAGGAGGGACAGGAAAGACGCGACATCGCCGCCAGTGTCCCGCACCCCCACCCGCTTTGCTACGTAGAGTCGCCCTATCGCCCGCCGGGCGGCTCCGCCGCCCTCGCACCCCGGAAGTAGCGCACGCGCACGTGATCACCGCGCGCGTTCTGGCCGATGAACGTGACGTTGGCCGGGAGCATGTGGACATCTCTGAAGCGGTGTTTGAGCCCCTCGTTCTCCATCACGTAGAGGATCCCCGCACCGCGGGCATCCTGACCGGTGACGAACAGGTTCTCGAGGTGATCGCGGCCCGTCAGGGCCAGCGCCGCGGCGACGTTGCTCGTCCGGTGGGCTTGCGCCACGAAGAGGCGGTAGTACCAGAGCTGCAATCGCAGCTGCTCGTTGTGCTGCAGGTAGGCGCTGGATACGCCTACTGGCACGTCGCCCGGACCGGTCACCACGTGCAGCACCTCCCGCACGCGCCGCTCCGCTTCCCCCGCGGGCACGGCGCGCTCGCCGGCGCCCGCTCCGGCCCGAGCCTGAATCGGGGAGACTAGGTCTGACGATGGCGCCGGAGGCAGAGAGCAACGAGGCCAAGGTGGCGCGCGAGACCGCCGCCGCCTTCGGGCGCGCCTTCACGAACGGAGAGACCGCCGCCTTCATCGCATTCCTCTCGGCCGACGTCCGCTACGAGGCACCGTCGGTGATGAAGCAGGCGGCCCTCAGGCTGAACGGCCACGACGAGGTCCATACCTACCTCGAGCAGACGGTGCGTGAGTACGACGAGCTTCACGTCGAGTCGAAGGAGATCCGCGATCTCGGCGGCGGACGCTTCCTGATGACCGGCTGGTGGGAGGCGAAGCCTCACAAGCGCACCCGGTTCGGCACACCCCTGGGCATCGTGTTCGACATCCGGGACGGCAAGGTGGCCCGGCTGCGGGTGTTCTTCGACGAGCAGCTCGCCATCGACGCGGCCGGCCGCGGGTGACTCTCAGCGCGACGTCTGGTGCAGGCTGTCGAACGCGCTCGCCGCGAGCTGCCAGTCGTCCTCGATCACGTGCCCCTGACCCTTGACCAGCATGCGGATCAGGAAGGCGCCCGCGGCTAGCAACGAGATGCCCGTGAAGGCGATCTGCACGCTGAGCACACCCTCCTCGCTCCAGTAGACATCCTCTAGCTCGAGCAGGAGCGCGGACTCGTCCAGGACCAGCGCCACTCCCACCCCGAAGGGGATGGCCAGCAGGGTGTCGAGGTCCTCTCGGCGCATGCCGATCGACACTCCGCCCGATATGAGCGAGAGCGCCGCGCCCGGGACGAAGTGGTGGATGTGACGGTCGCCCACCACGATGTCCTTGATCGGACCGAGCTTGCCCTTCGTCTTCATCGCCCAGGTGATGTACCGCGTGACAGCGAACGCGAGCACGAACGAGACGAGCATGTTGAACACGGCGTTGTCGCGGGTCGAGCTGTGCTGATAGCCCTCCCTCATGATCCGGAACGTCTGCAACAGCGGGCGATGGGCTCGGCCGGAGCCGCCGAGCTCCTCGCGGCCGAGCGGCAGCACGCCGAGCCGCCACACGCGGATGATCTCGGAGACCACCAGGCCGGCGGAGCTCGCGCCCGCGGTTACGGCGAGGGTGCGGGTCCTGCGCTCGACCTTCGCCTTCGATGCCGCGTCCGCCACCTGCTTCCTGCGGATGCGAAACCGACGGTCCAGATTCATTCCTCGGATCTCCCTCGGTAGGCGTTGCGCAGCAGTAGGACGTACGGCTTGACCACGCGGCGAACGGACGCGGCGCTCTCGCCGAGGGTGGCCCCCTCGCCGCGCATCGACGCGAACTGCCGCACGACATCGCGGCCTGCGGGCGCCACCGTGCCGGCGGCGACGAGCGGCGCGCCGGCCTCTGTGCCGAGCTGGATCGTGCCGGACTGCACGCGCACCGGCATCGTCAGGCCCTCCTTGTGCCCGGTGAGCGTCAGGGGGTGTCCGACGCCGTCGCTGAAGTGCAGAAGCCACTGCTCGCCGAGATCGTCCCCGTTGCTCGGTGCGATCATCGCGACCGCGCCCGACTCGACCGGCCGATCTCCGCCGAGGTCCTCGCAGTAGACGCTCCCCGTCACGGTGGCCTGGGATTCCCCTCCCGTGGCGAAGCGCTCGGAGTCGTCGATCTTGATCCGCGCCCGGATCTCGATCGGACAGCCATCCTCGGCGGCTCGCGCAGCGCCTTCCTCGTCGCCGAAGCAGATGCGCCCCCGCATCGTGCAGGCGAACGAGACGCCGTTCACGTGGATGCTCACGTCGCCACCTTCGCAAGAATCGCGTCGGCGAAGCGGTCGGCCACTGCCGCGATCGTCAGCGACGGGTTGGCGCCGACTGGTCCGGGCATCACCGAGCCGTCCGCTACGTACAGGCCGGGGCAGCCGAAGACCTCGCCGTTCGCGTCCACCACGCCCTCGCCTGCGTGGCGGCCCATCGGGCAGCCCCCCAGGGGGTGGACGGTGATCACCCGGCTCAGGAACCACATCGGGTTGTCGCGGAAATCGGCTCCGAGCGCGTCGGCGAACTTTCGCGAGAGGTCGCGAACCCGATCGAAGTACGGGCCCGAGCGGGCCTCCGGGCCGAAGTCCATCGCCGACTTGCCCTTCGCCCAGTCCACCCGAAGATGGTTGTGGCGCAGGTACATCCGCCCGTCGGGCACGTCGCGGCCCATGCCCAGCATCGGCAGCAGCCCGGCGGAGAGCTGGGCCTCGCCGAACAGCCCTGCGAGCAGCGCGCTGCGCCCCGTCTGCCGGTAGTTGTCGCGGCGGAAGTGCTCGCGGATGAGGCGGATCAGGTCCCGCCGGTCGCGCCACAGATCGCCGGGCATCTCGAACATCTGGAGCATCCAGGTCGCGAAGGCCGGGAAGCCTGCGTCCTCGAGGTAGAAGCCGCGCCCCTGCCCGCCGTCGAGCGCGTCGGGTACGCGCACCGCACTCGTGATCACGGGCCCGAAGCTCGGATCGACCACCCGCGGCCGGCGTCCCGAACCCGAGGCCTCGGAGCAGTTCAGCGCGAAGGTCAGCAGGTCTCCGTTGCCGCAGAACCGTGTCCCCAGCCGCCGGCTGATGCGGGGCACCGCCGAGCGGTTACGCAGCAGGAGGCGCACGGTGCCGAGGGTGCCCGCGGCAAGCACGACGCGGTCGGCGGTCACCGTTCGCAAGTCGAGCGCCGGGTCGAAGAGGTCCGTGGCCTCTCCGTCGGGCCTCGACGAGTAGTCGACGTAATGCACGGCCCACCCGCCGCCCGGCAGCGGGTCGAGCGAGCGCACGTCGGCACGCGTGCGCAACTCGGCGCCGGCCCGCTCCGCCTCGGTGAGGTAGTTGTAATCGAGCGTGTTCTTGCTGCCGAAGTTGCAGCCCACGTCGCACTCGCCGCAGAGCCGGCATGTGTAGCGCGTGCGCCCGTGCAGGTTGGCGTGCGGCTCGCGGATGGGTTCACCGGTCACCGGGTCGTCGCCGTCGTTGGCAAACGTCACCGCCAGGGGTGGCTGGAACGCCTCCAGGCCGCTGGCCTCGGCCGCCTCTGCGAACGCGCGTGTCTTCGGGGTCTGTGAGTAAGGCTCGTGCCCGACTGGGTAGGTCTGCGGGCCGAGCATCGCCTCGACGCGGTCGTAGTGCGGATCGAGCTCCTCGCGGGTGACCGGCCAGAACTCCACGTGCCCGTCGGCGTCCATGTCCGCGTCGTCGCGCACGAACCAGCGCTCGTCCTTGCGCAGCAGCACGTTGGCGTAGATCAGCGAGCCGCCGCCCAGGCCGCTGGACACCAGAGCGTCGATCCCCTTGAACGACCAGAAGTCGAACAGCCCGTACAGCCCCTTGGTCGGGTCCCAGAACGCGCGCCGTGTCTCGTAGGGGCTGCGCGCGAAGGATCCGGGCGGGTAGGCCCGGCCGCGCTCCAGCACGCACACGCTCTGACCTCCCTCGGCCAGGCGGAAGGCGCTCACCGACCCCCCGAAGCCCGAGCCGACGACGATCGCGTCGAAGTCCCGCTCGCCGCTCACAGGGTCTCCCGGTGGCGGTCATGGAACACGGTGGGCTGGTTGCGAACGTCCAGCGGGGTCGGCGGCGGGGGGCCCGGGGGGGTCCCGCGGCCGAGGCTCGACGGCCACCAGCTCCGAGCGCCGACGGTCGCGATCACGGCCGGCATCAGCACGGTGCGCACGAGGAAGGTGTCCACGAGCACGCCCAGCGCCACCGTGAACCCGAGCGCCTTGAGGGTGGAGAGCGGCACCACGAGCAGGGCGGCGAACGTGCCGGCCAGGATCAGCCCCGCGCTCGTGATCACCGGACCGGTGGCCACCAGGGCGCGGACGGTCCCTTCCCGGGTCCCGTGCTCGCGCACCTCCTCGCGCACGCGGTCCATGAGGAAGATGTTGTAGTCGACCCCCAGCGCCACCAGGAAGATGAACGCGAACACCGGGTAGGCCGCATTGAAGTTGGTGATGTCGAGCACGTTCTCGAGAAGGAACACCGACAGCCCGAGGATGCCGAAGAACGACGCCACCACCGAGGCGATCAGATACAGCGGGGCCACGAGCGCGCGCAGGAGCGCCACGAGCGTCAAGAAGATCACCGCAAGCCCGAGCGGCACGACGGTACGGAAGTCGGAGTTCGTGGAGTCCTTGAAGTCCAGCGACACCGCCGTTGCTCCGCCCACCACCCCCCGGTACGGCGGACCGAGGCGCTCGAGGGCAGTGCGCATCCCCCGTACGCGCGTGTATCCGGCATCGCTGTAGGGGTCGACCGGAAAGACGACGCTCAGCGCGGCGGCGCCGCCGTCCGTCGAGCGGCGCACCGTGGGCAGGATCGTCCCCAGCTCCGGAGTCGACCGCAGGCCTGTCCGCACCTTGTCCAGGTCGGCCCGCGCCAGCCGGCCTCCGCGACGCTCCACGACCACGGTCGCCGGCGCCAGCGCCCCGGCGGGGAAGCTGTCGGCCAGCAGGTCGAAGCCGCGCGTGCCGTCGGTGTCTCTCAGGATGCTGCCGCGCAGGTCTCCCGTCGTCTCGAAGCCGAGCAGCCCGAGCGATCCCACGGCCAGCAGCACGAGCACTGCGGCGATCGCGGCCAGCGGGCGTGCGAGCACCCGCTCCCCGAGCCGGCGCCACACACCTTCGCGCCCGCCGGGCGCGGGCGCCGCCGCCTCGGGCCGGTAGGCCACCTTCGCCGCGTTCGGCCAGAACGCCCGGCGCCCGACGACGGTGATCAGCGCCGGCAGCAGCGTCAAGCTGGCGATCAGGCCCACTCCGATTCCGATCGCGTTCACCGGGCCGAGGGTCGAGATCAGGCTCACCTTGGCCACTACGAGCGTAAGCAGCGCGGCCATCACGGTTGCGCCACTTGCGGCGATCGCTGGTGCCGATCGCGGCACCGCGATCGCCATCGCGTCCAGCGGGTCGCGCTGGTGGCGCAGCGCTTCGATGTAGCGCGCCACCAGCAGCAGGCAGTAGTCGGTGCCCGCACCGAACATCAGCACCACCAACAGCGAGCGGGAGGTGCCGGTCACCTCCATCCCGGCCTTCGTCAGCAGGTACAGGATCGCCGTGGCCACGGTGTAGGCCACGCCCACCACCGTCAGGGGCACGAGGGCGATGATCGGCGAGCGGTAGACCGCGATCAGCAGCGTGAGCACCAGCACCGCCGTGACCAGGAAGAGCGGGCCCTCCGCGTCCTCGCGGGTGGTCATCTCGTCGCTCTCGATCGCCGGCGCGCCGGTGGCGTGGGCCGTGAGCCCCGCGGGCCCGCTGTGCGCGATCCCCCGCAGCCCCTCGATCGACTCCCTCAGCTTGCGTTCGTCAGCCGCCCGCAGCGGAACCAGGGTGAATGCGACGTCGCCCTCCTCCGCCACGAGCCCCGGCGGCGAGCGCGGGAGAAACGGTGCCACGGGTGTCCCGGCAAGGGGAACCTCCGAGGCCAGCCCCGCGTGACGGCCGATCTCCTTCTGGTCAGCCGGCGAGAGCCCGCCCTCGCGGCTGTAGGTCAGCAGGATCGGCGACGTGTCACCGCCGGGAAACCGCTCGGCCAGGAGCCGGCTCGCCTCAGCGGACTGGGAGTCCGAGGGGACGAAGCCGGCGGTGCTGTCTGAGGTGACGTCCGGCAGCTTCGCCGACAGCGGTGCGGACACGGCTACGAGCACGACCCAGACGCCGATGACGACCCAGCGAGAGCGCCGTCCCGCGACGGCGGCGGCCAACCTCCGCGTCACGCGATCCTGCCGGCTCCCAGCCCCAACATGGCGAGACCCTAATCACGGGACTCAGGCTCCGCAAGGATGTAGGCTGGCCCGCCCATGGAGGAGACCCGAGCCGGCGATCCGATCTTCGAGCCGCTGGACCTCCCCAACCTGCGGCTGAAGAATCGCGTCCTGCGCTCCAGCATCTCGGGCCGGTTCGACAACTACGACGGCTCCGGCAGCCAGACCCGGATCAACTGGGAGCTGAAGTTCGCTCGCGGCGGGGTTGCCGCGATCGTCTCGGCGCTCGCCCCTATCGAGCCGCGCGCCTTCAACGTGCCGAACTACGCGTTCATCGACCGCGACGACACGATCCCCTTCTGGCGGCGCCTCGGCGAGGAGGTGCACGAACACGACTGCCGCTACATCGTGCAGCTCTTCCATGCCGGCCGCCAGCGCGATGTCCGCGGCTTCCAGCAGGCCCCGGCGCTCAGCTCGACCGACAAGCCCGAGCCCGTCCACGGGCTCACCTGCGAGCGGATGACGATCGCGCAGATCCAGCACACCGTCGACCTGTTCGGCCAGGCCGCCCGCCGTGCGCGGGAGGCCGGCCTCGACGGCGTCGAGGTGCACGGCGCCAACGGCTACCTCGTCACCCAGTTCCTCAGCTCCGCCATCAACGACCGCGTGGACGAATACGGCGGGCCGCTGGAGAACCGCGCGCGGTTCCTGCTCGAGGTGGTGCGCAGGATCCGCGAGGAGGTCGGAGCCGACTTCCACGTGCAGGTCAAGATCAGCGCGACCGAGTACGCCAACACGGTCTACCCCTGGAGCAAGAAGGGCAACACGATCGAGGACTCGGTGCAGGTGGCCCGGTGGCTCGAGGAGGCCGGCGCCGACGCCATCCACGTGTCCACCGGCAGCTCGTTCCCTCACCCCCGCAATCCGCCGGGGGAGTTCCCCGTCGAGGATGCCGTGAAGACCTACCACACGATGCTGGGCAGCGGGAAGTACACGCTGCGCAACTACCTGATGTTCCGCACGCCCCCGGCCGCCCGCGTCTTCCAGTGGTCGTGGGAGCGCCAGAGCCCCAAGAACTACGAGGGCATGGTGCTGTCGGACTCGCGAGCGATCAAGTCCGCCGTCACGATCCCCGTGATCTGTACCGGCGGCTTCCAGACCGCGTCGGTGATCAGGAACGCGATCGAGGACCGCTCCTGCGACGCGGTGTCGATCGCCCGGCCCCTGGTGGCGAACAACGACCTGGTCGAGATGTTCCGTGCCGGGAAGGACAGGGCGCCACGACCGTGCAGCTACTGCAACAAGTGCCTGTTCAACGCGCTCGAGAACCCACTGGGCTGCTACGACGAGCGCCGCTATCCCTCGCGCGAGGCCATGGTCGAGGAAATCCTGTCCGTCTACGACCCGCCGCCGTTCGACGATGCGGAGCGACCTGCGGAGCAAGTCGAAGCAACGCGGTGACTGTCGTCGGCACCGCCACCGACCACGGCCTCGACGCGTACCTGCCGCTACCGAAGGAGCAGCGAGACGGGATCGCGCTCTGCCTCTCGGGCGGCGGGTATCGGGCGGGCATCTTCCACGCGGGCGCGTTGACGCGGCTCAACGAGCTGGGGATCCTGTCGCAGGTCGACACGCTCACATCGGTCTCGGGGGGGAGCATCGCGAACGCCGCGCTCGCCAGGCACTGGGCGGGGCTTGCGCACGCGCCGGCCGCGGGGGAGATCGTGCCGGGGCTCGAGCAGGGTGTGGCGCGTCCGCTGCGCCGCCTGGCGCGTCACAACGTGCGCACCGGTGCGGTGCTCTCGCGCCTCAAGCCCAGCATGTGGTTCCACCCCGGAGCGTCGATCGAGGGTCTGGCCGAGCGCTATGCCAACGAGCTCTCGAGCCTCCGCTTCGCGCAGCTGCCCAGCCGTCCGAGCTTCGTGTTCTGCGCGAGCGACATGCGCTATGGCTCGCAGTGGGTCTTCGACAGCGGACGGCGCGAGATGGGCAGCGATCGCGCCGGCTTCCAGCCGATCCCCTCGGACCTCACGCTGGCCCGGGCCACCGCGGCGTCCTCGTGCGTTCCCGCGGTGTTCAGCGCGGTGCGCCTCGACGGCGACTGGTTCTCGGCGGACCGCAACGGCAGCAGTCCGGCGGAGCGCGGCGAGCTCACCGACGGGGGGATGTACGACAACCTCGGGGTGGAGCCGGTCTGGCGCGACCACAAGGTGGTGCTGGTCTCCGACGGGGCGCCCACGTACGCGGGGATGCAGAACGACTGGATCGGCTGGAAGCTGGCGAGAAACCTGGTGATCCTGCTCGACCAGTCCAGCGAGGTGCGCAAGCGGTGGATCATCTCGTCGTTCGTGCGCGGCGACATGGGCGGCGCCTACTGGGGCATCGCCAGCCGCCCCACCAGCTACGAGCAGGAGGTGGAGGCTCCGCTCTACTCGGACGAGTTGGTAGAGCGGTTCATCGCCCGGGTCAGGATCGACCTCGATTCGTTCTCGGAGGGTGAGATCGGCGTGCTCGAGAACCACGGCTATCTGATGGCCGAGCTGGCGGTGCAGCGTCACGCCGCCGACCTCGTCTCCGACGGCGCTCCGCCGCCGAGCGTTCCTCATCCCGAGTGGATGGGCGAGGACCGCGCCCGCCGGGCGCTGCGCCGCAGCCACGTGATAACTCCACTCGGACGCTGGCACTGAGCGCTGGGTTTCGTCAGAGCAATGGACCGCGACCACTCATCCATTCATCAGATAGCCGACCTCGTCGAGATGTCGGACATGGACCTCGGTGGGCGTAGCTCGCCCGACGGGGCGGTCACGATCCTGTTCAGCGACATCGAAGGCTCGACGGAGATGGTCGAGCGCCTCGGCGACGAGGCGTGGTTCGCCCTGCTCCGCGAGCACAACCGGATCGTGCGCGAGCTGGTGAAGGCGCACGACGGCACGGAGGTGAAGGCGCAGGGCGACGGCTTCATGCTCGCCTTCATGAGCTCGCGCGCCGCGCTGGCCTGTGCGATCGAGATGCAGCATGCGCTCGACGGCTACGCGCTCGATAATCCCGACGAGCGCCTCCGTGTGAGGGTGGGGCTGCACGCCGGCTTCATGATCCAGGACGGCCAGGACTACTTCGGGCGCAACGTGATCCTCGCCGCGCGGATCGCCGACCGGGCGCGCGGGGGCGAGATCATCGTGTCCGAGCAGCTCAGGGAGTACACGGCCGGCGACGATCTCGCCCCGCAGTTCCTGCCGCCGCAGCAGCTGGCCCTGAAGGGGCTGAGCGGGACCCACACCGTGTACCCGGTGGACTGGAGCAGCTAGAGCCCGGCGCGGCGCAGGTAGCGCCGAAGCACCCGGGGCCGGCCGAGCAGCCGGCGGTCGGCCACTGCCACGAACCGCACCTTGCCGCGCCGTGTGCCCACCACCCGCGTACTGCGGGGACCGGCGCGGAACAGACCCCGGCCCAGCCGCCGCCGGCGGGGGAACGCGCGCGCCGCTCGCCGGGCTGAGGTGCCCGCGCCCACGCGGCGGCTGCGGTGCGTCCTGGCGGTGCTCGCCACCAGTCGCACCTTGCCGCGACGGCCGGGCCTCGAGAACACGGCTGCGCACCGTGCCGCGTGAGCGGCGCACGCAGTAGCGCACGCTGAGGCGGGCGCGCCGCCGGGGCTTGACCTTGCCGCGCACCAGCCGGGCGCGGGTGCGGCCCAGCCGGACGCGCCCGATCCCGCGCCCCCCCACGGAGACCTTGCGCGAGAGGCACCTCGTGGCCGCCACGCTCACTCCGCATCCCGCCAGCCTGATCACGGTGGGGCCGTCGCTCTCGATGCGCACGTCTGCGCCGCAGCCCAGCCGGGCACGGCGCACGTCGACGGTGGCCGAGGCCACGTTGGTCGCCTTCACGTCGAGCCGGTTGACCTTCGCGGTCGTCGGGGCTGGGCCACGCAATTCGGCTCGCCGCGCATAGGGCAGCGGCCCATGCGAACCGCCTTCGAGTGTGCCGGAGCTCGTATCGAGCGGCTTCTGCGGGGGGTCGCCGACTCCGAAGCCCAGCGAGCGAGCGTCCACGGTCGCGCGCTCGGCCGTTGCGTCACGCAGGCGCACCTCGGACACCCAGTAGGCGTGGTCGCCGACCGCGCCTCCGGGCTTGAAGTCATCTCGAGGACTCGAGACGTAGGTCACGTGGGGCGGGTTGCGATCGACCCGGTGGCTGCCGAGGAAGTCGGCGGGCGGCCCGTATTCGTCGTTGTTGCCGAGGGTTATGTGGCCCGCGGGGTTGAACAGCCATTGCTCGTAGCCGATGCCTGCGTCGGAGAGCTCCTGCCGCCCGTTCTCCGACAGCGCCACGTTGACCAGCTCGTCCTGTGCGGCGTTCCACGCCATGATCGGAATGTTGCGCAGGCTGGGCACGAGCGCAGCCTGTGGGATCCCCACGATCGGGAAGCCGCGGGCGAAGAGGTCGGGGTAGCGGGAGGCCAGGCGGTAGGTGCCGCCGCCTCCCATCGAGTACCCGCTGAGCGATGCGTGGCCGGAATCGAGCTTGTAGTGGCGGGCCAGGTCCGCCCACATCTCGAACACGTCGGTCTCGGCGGCGTTGGCGTAGAAGCCGTCCGGGCCGCGGCCGTAGGGCGACGCCACTATCGAGCCCGTCCCCCGCTCGCCGAACTGGGATGCGTTCTTGCTGTCGAGGAACTCGTTGTGGTTGGCCGACAGGCCGTGCATCAGCAGGGTGATCCCGAATCCGCGCGCGGGCGCTGGCTTCTTGGGCACGTAGACGGCGTAGGGCTGCAGCTGCCCGAGAAAACGCCCGTTGCACACCTCGCCGGTGGCGACTGGCGTGTCGCGGCCAATGCCGCCGGTGGCGCACTTCACCTCGTGGTCCACGCCGTCGCCGAAGCTCAGGCGGGAGCCGAGTATCCGGTTCATCGGGCCGGTCCTCGGCACGCCAGACTCGTCGGTGGCGCCGGCCGCGAGCTTGCCGAAGTCAACGGTGGCGTTGAAACGGCTCACGTCGCCGGTCGCCAGGGCATCGCCCTGGGCGCGCTCGCGCCACCAGCTGCCGTCCGCGTCGGCCCCGGCGCCGCCCTCGGCCGTGGTGTTGATCACGCCGGGTTCGCTGATCTTGGGCATCGGCTCGTCGAAGCGGAAGGCCATGTTGAAAAGGGCCGCACCCGACGGCGCGCCACCGCCCGGGCGCGCAGCCGACGCGGCGCCCGGCGTGGGGGTGAGGTAGGCGCCCGCGGCCGGATCCCACAGGCCCACGCCGGCGGCCATGCGCACCTTGCCGGTACCCGGGTTCCAGGCGGCATGCGGAACTCGCACTTCCACCTGGCGGCGGCGCGTGTCCATGACGGCGTTCGGCGCCGGCGCCTGCACGCTGCCGGTCTGAGCATCGCGCAGCTCTGCCGTGGCGCCGTGAACGGTGAGGAAGAGCTGGGCCGGCGAGCGCACCCCCGCCGCGTGGGGCCAAGGGAGGGGGGCCGCCGACGATCCCAGCGCGATGGTGAACGCCGTGCGCTCGGGGGCCCTGAGCGTGTTGAGCGTCACCCGGAACGCGGTTGCGCCGCCGTCGCGCTTGACCCGCAGCTCGACCAGGTCGGTGGAGTTGTTGGCGAACGCCGGGTCGGTCGGGTAGGTGGCCGTGCCGTGCTTGGGCGAGAACAGGAACTCGACGGGGTTGAACGGATCCGACGGGTCGGTCGCGCCCGCGGCGCCGTGGTCGTCGTACAGGAAGTCCTGGTAGAGGAACTCGCCCCGGCGGTAGGCCGACGCTCCCGAGATCAGTATCGGCGGCGCCTTCCACACGCCGGCGTTCTGCAGCTGGGGCACGCCGGCCGCGGGCGCGTAGAGCACGTCGGGACCCGGCCGGTGACCGGACGCCACCGAGGGCAGCGAGCCCTTCGCTGCCGATGCTGCCGCGGGTAGCGCGGCGAGCGCCGTCGCCGCCAAGATCAGGAGCGCGCACAGCCGCGCCGTCGGTCGTCTCCCCTGCACCATCCGCCCCAAGAGCATTGCGGTCGGAGGCCGCGGCGTCAAACGAGAGCCAGTCGCATCCGTGTCGTGGTCACCCCGCTGGCCTCGTGAACCCCTCTCGTGCCGTCCAGGCGGAAGCCGGAGCGGGCGTAGAACGCCCGGCCCTGGGCGTTGCGCATGAAGATCCACAACGTCACGTCGTCCCACCGTCCGTCCTGCAGGCGGGCCAGGGCCTGCTCCATCAGCGCCCGTCCCACACCGGACCCCCAGCGCGATGGATCCACGTAGGTGGCGGCGATCTCGGCGGTGCGCTCACCGGCGTCCTCGTCACGGCTGGGGAGAGCGACCGAGCAGAAGCCGGCGATCGAATCGGTCTCGCCCTCGGCCACAATCGTGAGCATCGCGGAGTTCGCTGCGGCCACCGCCGAGCGCCACGACTTCTCGCGCAGCTCTATCGACAGGTCATCGAGCAGCTGCGCCGTGAGGATCCCCCGGTACGCGGCTCGCCACGCGCGCACGTGGACCTCGGCCATGCCGCGGGCGTCCTCGGCGGTTGCCTCGCGCACCACGGCGGCGATGCTAGTGAGAGAAATGGCCCCACGGCTGACGTACCCGGTCACGCCTCTTACGCTGGTCATACGCACGGGGGCCATCCTCGTGCCGCATGAACCCACGTGCGAAGACACTGGCTGGGGTGCTCTCGGGCGCCGTCCTACTCACGTCGGGCGCATATGCGCTCGGCACACAAGTCGACGATGGATCTGCCGTCGCCCGGGGTGCGCCCGATGTGCGCGCTCACCATGGCTTCGGTCCAGACCGTATGGCCCAGCGGCTGGGCGTCGACGCCGACGAGCTGGAGAGCGCTCTCGAGGAGATCCGCAAGGTGGACGGGGGTCCCGCCGGCGATCCGCGCGAGCGCTTCGCGGCGGACCTGGCGCAGGAGCTGGGGGTCAGCAAGGGCAAGGTGGAGGCCGCGCTCAAGCGCCTGCGCAAGAAGCAGACGGCCGACTTCGAGGCGCGCCATGAGGCCTTCGAGAAGGCGCTGGCCGACAGGCTCGGCATCTCCGTCGAGCGCGTCCGTAAGGCCTTCCCGGCTCCGCCTGCCGGAGCCCCTCCGGGCCACGCCGGCGGGCCTCGACCGTAACCTCGGCGAGCGCGCGAAGGGGCGGCCTGGTGCCGCCCCTTCGCCGTTGCGGCCCTACACTCGCCCTGTGCGGGGAGGGCGTGGGAGTGCTCGGTGGCGGGGTACGGCGGGAGCCGTGCTGGCTGCCGTCGCGCTTGCCCTTCCCACCGCGGCGCTGGCAACGTTCGACGAACCCGGGTCCAGCGACCCGTCGCAGCAGCTGGACGATGTGCTGCCCATCCTGCCCTACGAAAACGTGCAGCGCGACGACACTCCGGACGACCCGGATTACGACCGGGCGGAGCCGCCCGAGAACACCGCGACGAGCATGTTCGAGGAGCGCTTCGACCTCTTCGGCTTCGCCTCGGAGAAGACCAGGGCAGACGTTCGGTACCGCGATCCGGCCAAGCCGGAGTACTTCAACAGGGGCGTGGTGTCGGGCTTCAACGCGGCGGGTGGCTGGAAGATCACCCGCGGGCTCCCCGGGGTCTCGGTGGCGATCCTCGACACGGGCATCAACTGGAACAACGGCGGTGTGCGTGACAAGGTGGCGCTCAACCAGGGAGAGCTGCCTCTTCCCCAGCATGCCAACGGCACTCCCGCCGCTACCTACGACCTCGACGGCGACGGCGCGTTCACCGTGGACGACTACACCGACGACCCGCGCGTCAGTGCTGCGACTCCAACGGGTCAGCACCTGATCACCGCCTTCGAAAACGGGGACGACGGCGACGGCAACGGCTACGTCGACGACATCGCCGGGTGGGACTTCTTCGACGACGACAACGACCCTGCCGACACCTCGAGCTACTTCGCGGCCGAGAACCACGGGTCGGGCCGCACGTCCGAAGCGGTGGAGAAGGGCAACGACAGCGCGGGGTCGATCGGCGTGTGTCCGAAGTGCCAGTACATACCGGTGCGGGTCTGGGACACCTTCGTGTCCGACCAGAACAGCTTCTTCATGGGCGTGGTCTACGCCACCGACAACGGCGCGGAGGTGATCGAGGGCGCCGACGGCGGGCTCTACCACTCGGCCTTCGCCGAACAGGCTTCCCAGTACGCCTACGACCACGGCGTGGCGCAGGTCTACTCGGGCGATGACCTCAACACCGCCAACCACAACTACCCGGCGGCCTACGACCACGCGATGCTGATCGAAGGCGTGGTGGCCGACGCCGAGGGGCTCGGCACGGAACTGCCTGAGCAGGAGGACGATCCGGGAATCCGCGAGCAGCTGATCGAACTGATCGGTGACGCCGGCCTGAGCACCATGCTGCCGCTGCAGACCTACTTCCGCAACGCCAACACCACTCAGTTCGGCGGCAAGTCGTCGATCTCGATGCAGGGGCCCACGGGCTCGACGAACACCGGCAAGGCCGCCGGTGCCGCGGCGCTCGTGATATCCGCGGCCCGCGAGCAGGACATCACGCTGACCCCGGACGAGACGCGCGAGCTGCTCGAGCAGACCGCCGAGGACATCACCGCTCCGGACACCACCGGCCTGGGCAACCCGGACCCCGCCCAGACCGGCTTCGACACGCACTTCGGCTACGGCCGCGCCAACGTGGGCGAGGCGGTCGGCGCCGCGGCGGACGGCCGCATCCCGCCCGAGGCGTCGATCGACTCGCCGGACTGGTACGCGCCGGTGACGGGGGACTCGGTGGCGATCACGGGCCGTGCACGGGCGCGCGGGGACGACATCGACGTGTACGACGGGGACTTCACCTGGACGCTCGAGTACGGGCTCGGCCTGGCGCCCACGACCTGGGAAGCTGTGAGCTCCGGCGTGTCGGGCGGCACCCAGGTCACGGACTTCGGCGCGCTGCCTCTCGACGACATCCGCGACGAGCTCGCCGCGCGCGAGCAACTGCCGACCGGCCATCCGGATCGCGACGATTCAGGCGGTCCGACGCTCAACACGACGGACCCCGAGCTGGACCCCTTCCGCGGTCAGTTCACCGTCCGTCTTGTCGTGGCCTCGGAGGACGGGGCGGTGCTTCCCGGAATGGACCGCCAGGTGCTCACCGCCCTCCCCGACGGGCAGGATCTGCGGCCCGGATTCCCGAAGCGCCTCGGGACCGGTGGCGAGGGCCCGCTGCGCTACGGGGACATCGACGGCGACAACGCCCAGGAGCTGATCGTCCCGGCCCAGGACGGCGCGGTGCACGCCTACCGTCCCAACGGCTCGGAGCTGTCCGGCTGGCCGGTGCGCACACAGACGCAGTTCGCGGCGCGGGCCCACCTGGAGTCGCCCGCCCTGCAGGAGCTCGAGCCGCCGCTGGAGCCGCCGCGCGCCCCGACGGTCGCCGACCTCACCGGCGATGGAGTTCCCGAGGTGATCACCACCGCGGGGGAGCGCATCTATGTCTGGGGCTCGGGCGGCGAGCTGTTGCCCGGGTGGCCCGTCCGCCCCGATCCCGGGCGTGAGAACTGCGCCCTGTCCGAGCAGCAGAAGGAGCTCAAGCACCCCAAGTGCGGCTTCATCGCGAGTCCGGCGCTGGCGCGGCTGGGCGGTCCCGACGAGCCGCCGAGCATCGTCGTCCCCGGGCTCGACGGGCGGCTGCGCGCCTACGAGCGCAACGGCACGCCCGCCCCCGGCTTTCCCGTACGGCTTCGGGACCCCGACGTGCCAGGCGAGCAGAGCATGACGGCGGAGTCGATCAACAACCCGGCGATCGGTGACCTCGACGGCGACGGTCGCGACGAGATCGTGGTCGCCACCAACGAGGTCTACGGCGGCGACGGGGGAGGGGGCGGCGACGTGAGCTTCGGCGACGCGCTAGCGGCCGCCGGCACCACGTCGCGCGTGTACGCGGTCAAGGCGAGCGGCCGTGGCCCGGCAGGTGACGCCGATCCGTTCCTTCCCGGCTGGCCGATCAAGCCCGGCGGGATCATCCAGAACGTGCTGCCGCTGGTCGGGCCCGGCCACGATCCGGCGCTGGTGCGGGTGGACGACGAGCAGCAGGTAGTGGTGTCGGTCACCGGCGGCGCGCTGGCGCTGTACGGCGTCGACGGCACGCTCACGCGTGAGCTGCAGCAGAGCGGCGCCCCGGGCGAGGGCGCGCTGAACCTGTTCGAGTCGGCGGCGGTCGGCGACATCGACGGGGCCGGGAGCCCCGAGGTCGTCAAGTACCAGGTCGACCTCGGACAGGCGGCCAACCTCCTGCTCGTGGGGCAGAACGTGCCCTACAGCCACCGCATGGGCGCGTTCGACCCCACTTCGGGCGCGACCAAGCCCCCCTTCCCCGTGATCACCGACGACTACCAGTTCCTCTCCAGCTCGACGGTCGCGAAGGTGGCCGACGGTACGTCCAACCAGGTGCTCACGGGCACCGGCCTCGGATTGCTGCACGCCTATGACGGCCTCACCGGCCTCGACACCGCCGGCTTCCCGAAGGTCACGGGCGGCTGGCTGTTTGCCCCGGCGGCGATCAGCGACGACGAGCGGGTGGCGGCGATCACCCGCGAGGGCTACCTGTTCGAGTGGGACGTGCCGGGTGCGGCCGAGTGTCAGTCCGAGTGGCCCTCCTTCCGCCACGATGCCCAGGGCACCGGCAACTACGATGCCGACGGCACGGCTCCCGCCGCCCCCGGCAACCTCACGCTCGTCCCGCTCGGTGGCAACTCCTACCGGCTCACCTTCGTCTCGCCCGGCGACGACGGGTTCTGCGCAACCGCGGAGCGCTACGTGGCCGACGTGAACGGGGTCGAGCTCGATCTCGGGGCCCCCGTGGCGGGTGGCCAGACGTTCACCAAGGACATCCAGCTGGAAGGCGGGCAACGGCTGGTGACCGTCCGGGCGGCCGACGGCGCCGAGGGCGAGGCGTCCAACCTGGGCCCGCCCGCCGTGGTTGTCCAGCAGGACGCGGTGGCGCCACCGGGGCCCCTGCCCGGCGGCAACGGCAACGGCAACGGCGGCGGCAACGGCAACGGCAACGGCAACGGCGGCGGCGGCGGCGGACCGAACGTCGGCTCGAAGCCGCGGCTCAAGCTCAAGCTCCGCTTCCGCGCCGCCCGTACGGCGTCCGGCAAGCGCTGCGCTCGCTCGCGCGTGCGCGTGACGATCCGGGGGGCCGACCGCGGCCTCGCCGAGCGGGCGACCTTCCGGATCGGCCGGCGCGTGCTCCGTGACCGCAAGCCGCCGCTCAGCCGCGTCTACCGCGATCGCCACCGGGGCGCGAGCCACATCCACCGGGTGCGGGCCGGCGTACGTCTCGGCGGCGGCCGCCTGGTGCGACTCGAGCCGGCGCTTCCGCGCCTGCGCTGGCCGCTGAGCCCTCCCGCGCTAGTAGCTTTTCCGCATGGCCGAAGAGATCAGTCTCGAGCGCGCCGGACGGTGTGGCCACGATCACGCTTGACGCGCCGGAGCGCCGCAACGCGCTCACCCGCGCGATGGCGCGTGAGCTCGTGGGCGTGTGCGACGAGGTGGACGGCGACGCGGCAGATCGGCGCGGTGGTCGTCCGCGGGGCCGGCGGCTACTTCTGCGCCGGGGGCGACCGGGGCACGCTGGCGGCGGCCGGGGCCGATCCCGCGGAGCCGGACTCCTACACCGGGCTGGGCGACGTGTACCGCTCGTTCCAGCGGGTGGGCGAGCTGGAGCCGCCCACGATCGCCGCCGTGCGCGGCGGGGCCGTGGGCGCCGGGGTCAACCTGGCCTTCGCGACCGACCTGCGATCGTGTCGCGCGAGGCGAAGATCGTGTCGGGCTTCCTGCCCATCGGCCTGCATCCGGGCGGCGGACACGGCGTCCTGCTCGGTCGCACGGGTCAGCGCGAGGCGGCGGCCGCGATGGCCCTCTTCGGCGAGCGGCATCGACGGTGCCCGGGCCGCCGAGCTCGGGCCTGGCCTGGGCGGCGCGTGGAGGACCCGAGGTGGAGGACCGGCGGCCGCGGCCCTGGCGCGCGGTCCCGCGGGCCGACCCGGAGCTGGCCGGCGCACGGCACGGTCGTTGCGCACGGAGCTGGGTCCGCCCGGCCTGCCGTGGCCCGCGGCGCTCGAGCTCGAGCGGGCGTCGCAGATGTGGTCGATGCGCCGCAAGCACCTCGCGGGCGAGGGCGCTGACGATCGGCTCGCCGTGCCCGGCGCTCCCGCTCGGAGCGTGCTCGTCCTGCGGCTGCGGTCCTGCTCGCCGGCGTGGGCACGCTGGTGGCTCTCGTGCTCACCGGCTCGGTGCCCTCCACCGGCCGGGTGCGCGACTTCGGGGAGAGCCTGGGCGGCGCCGCGCCCTGCGTCTGGCCGCCGCTGTTCGCGTTGCTCAACATGCTCGTGCCGTGGGGGATCCTGCCGGGCGCCACCGGGCTGCTGTTCGGCACGGCCGGCGGCACGCCGCTGGCCCTCGTGGGGGTGCTCCTGCTGGCCGTGATCCAGTTCTCGACTCGCGCGCGCCGGCGCGGGCGAGCGACCTGCGCCGGCGGCGTGCTCGAGCGCGTGCCGCGCCTGAGCGATGCTGGAGCGAAACGGCTTCCTGACGATCTTCTACAGCCGGATCATCCCCGGTGTCGCGTGGGGGACCGTGAACTACGCGGCGGGGTGTCGCGGGTGCAGGCTGCGCGACCTCCTCCTGGCCACGGTGGTGGGCGGCACTCCGAAGGTGTTCGCCTACGTGGCGCTGGGCGGCAACCTCGAGGACCTCGACTCGGCCGGAGGCCAAGGTGGCGATCGGCGTGATGGTGGCGCTGGCGCTCGGTGGGCCTGGTGATCGCCCGGCGCCAGTTCCCAGCGGGCCGGGCACCCTAGGTCTCGTCCGAGTGTCCTACTTCACGGCGATCCGCCTCTTCTCGCTCTTCGAGCTGGGCCTGTTCACCTCGTCTGCTGGTGGTGGCGATCGCGGGTACAGCGAGGGCGCCGAGCAGGTGCTCGGGTGGTCGCACGGAGTGGGCTGGATCCTCCTGTGCATCGCGGTGGCGATCGGCTGCAGCGCGAAAGGTGTTCCCGTGGCCGCTGCTGGCGGCCACGGTGTCGCCCCTGGGCCCGGTCGGCTCCACGGTGGGCCTGGAGTACCTCAGCGCGCGGCGCAACCGCGCCGTGGCCGAGGGGTAGCCTGGGGCGGCGCAGGCGCGCCGCGGCCATGTTCCCGCTCAACCTCCCCAACCTCCTCACGCTGCTGCGCATCCTGCTGGTGCCGGTGCTGGTGGCCGCCCTCACCGTGGAGATCGAGAACGGCCCCACGATCGCCGCCGTGGTGTTCGTGCTGGCGGCGCTCACAGATGGGCTCGACGGCTACATCGCCCGCTCGCGGCAGTCGATAACCACCTTCGGCAAGGTGATGGACCCCGTGGCCGACAAGCTGCTGATCGCGGCTGCGCTGATGGCCCTGGTCAGCCTCGACCGCGTGGCGGCCTGGGTGGCGATGGTGATCGTCACGCGCGAGTTCGCCGTGAGCGGTCTGCGCATCGCGGCCGGCCAGCAGGGTGTGGTGATCCCGGCCAGCCTGCTCGGCAAGCTCAAGACGATCGTCCAGTCTGCTGCGGTGCTCGCGCTGATCGCGGCGCCCGACGAGGACGCGGTCTGGGTCGTGGTGCTCGTCTACGCGATGGTGCTGCTCACGTCGCCTCGGGCGCCGACTACTTCCTCAACTTCAGGCGCCGGATCGAGGAGCTGTCGCGCCAGCCCCGGGAAGCCTAGGCCGTGGGGGAGGAGCGCAGCCGGAACGTCGTTCCGGCGAGCACGCGACACCCTAGGCCGAAACGCGGATCTCGGCGGGCTTGCCCATGGTGCTCAGGTGCGCCACGAGCTCGTCACGGGAGGCGCCGCGAAGGTACAGCGCCCGGTCGATCAGCCCGCCGTAGATCTCGAAGAGCGCGAACAGCAGATCGACGGTGCCCACGCACGGTACGCTGCGCGCGAAGCCAGCTCGCCGGCCCGCACCACCACGGCTTGGGCGACGTCTCCGCTCGGTGCCGCCGGGGCGGGACGGCGGCGGCTCCGCGCGGGTCATCAGCGGAGCCTCGCCAACGCCCAGCGCCTGCAAGGCGGTGCCCACGTGGCCGTGAAGGCGCAGGGCGCGCAGCCAGCGTTCGACCTGGTCTTCGGACGAGTGGGCGAACGCCATGGCGGTGCCCGCCAGCGCCGCTACCAGAGCGGCGTCCTGTGAGAGCGGGAGCCGTAGGTGGTCTTCCATCCGAAAGGGGTCCATGAGTCCCTTTTCGGCAGCCGGGGCCGATGCAATAGCCCCTACTTGAAACGTTGGCCACTCGGCGACCGGCCCGCCGCCTATCCGCCCTCGAGCCAGTCCCGCATCGTCATGTGCCGGCGCGGGGCGGCTCCGCCTCGGAGCTCCTGCCCCAGGTCCGCGAGCAATCCGTGGCATTCGGCCACCACGTTGTGCTTGTGGATCGTCTCGAGGTTCTCCTGGCGGGCGGAGACGAATGCCCCTTCACCGAGCGCCGGAGAACTCGTCGACCGCCATTCGCACCATCTCCCGCACGCAGTCCTCCACGAACCGCGGGTGCATGTGCGCGCGCTCCACCACCTCCACCTCGTCGGGACGCTTCATCAGCTCGTAGATCTCCGAGCTCATCGAGCTCTCGACGATTCGCAGGAGAGCGGCCGCGTCCAGCGGCGTCGGTGCAGCCCTCGGGGCAGCCCACGTGCAGGCGCCCGATGCCGCGCTGGTTGTGCGTGGCCACGGGAACGCTGCGCAGTACGCGCTCGATCTCGTCCTCGCTGAATCCCTCGCTCCTCCAGGCGCACCCGCGAGCGCGCGGTCACCATCTCCTGCGCGCACGGGCACGCCGTCATGCCGTGCGCCTCCACGCCCACCAGGCGCCGCGTGCCCCGCTCGGAGGCCACCGCCGAGCCCAGCAGCGTGTAGATCTCCTGGGTGGGCGCCCCGGATGCGGGAGCCAGCTTGCTCTCCGGATAGCGCGCGGCGATCGTGACCTCGGCGCGCACGCCGCCCTGGCGGTCGCGCACGCGCTCCGCGATGTGCTGGGCCAGCGTCTCCGCCTTGAAGGCCTCGCCGAGCACCACCGCGTCGATGGCCTCGTTGACCACCTCCTCGAAGCGCGACATGTGGGCGCCCTTCTGCTCGGGAGAGAGATCCACGAAGCACTCGAGCTCGGCGTAGTAGAGCTGCTCGCGACCGTCGAGCGAGATGCGGATCACCTTCTCAACGCCGGTCACGCCGACCCGCGAGATGCTCACTCGCGTGGTCGGGCGACGTGCCTGGACGTCGTCGTGGCGGGCGGTGTCGAGAGAGGCCATGACCTCCCTTGACGATACCCGTCCACAACGGTGTGCCGAATCGCACGATCGTTGCTAGGCTGGCCGCGGTTGGATGCCTGGATGCCCAAACGGCTCCACTTCAAGGCTCAGCCCCTCGCAGCAGATGCTGCGGTCGCAGACAAATGAATCGGGAAAAGACGGCGAGGGATGGAGAGCCCACGCCGGACCGGCAAAGCGTCCGCAGAGGGAGAACGAGTGAGCGAGAAGGTTGACGCAGGAGCCCTACTGGTAGAGCAACCGGACGCGCCATTCCTCGAGGTCGAGGAGCTGCGCGGATTGCTTGCGGAGGGACGGGAGCGCGGGTATCTGACCTTCGACGAGATAGCCGTTTGCCTCGAGGAGGTCGACGTGACCAAGGAGCAGGTGCAGTCCCTGCACGCGCACCTGGTGGAAAGCGGGATCGACGTGGTGGCCACCGACGGCCGGCCGGCGTCCGCCTCCGCCGACGGCGCCCAGCCGCAGGTGAGCGACGGTCAGCCCACGGCAACCAAGAAGCCGGAGATCGACCTCACGGTCGAGCCCAGCCTCGACTCGCTGCGGCTGTACCTGCGCTCGATCGGGCGGGTCGACCTGCTGACCGCCGAGGAGGAGGTGTCCCTGGCCAAGCGGATCGAGCGCGGCGACATGGCAGCCAAGACCCAGATGGTGGAGGCCAACCTGCGTCTGGTGGTGTCGATCGCGAAGGGGTATCTGGGCCGCGGGCTCTCATTCCTCGATCTGATCCAGGAGGGGTCGCTGGGACTCATCCGCGCCGTCGAGAAGTTCGACTACCGCCGCGGCTACAAGTTCTCCACCTACGCGACGTGGTGGATCCGCCAGGCCGTGACGCGCGCCATCGCCGACAAGGCGCGCACGATCCGGATCCCGGTGCACATGGTCGAGAAGCTCAACAAGGTGGTGCACGTCGAGCGCCAGCTCGTGCAGGAATTCGGGCGAGAGCCCACGCCCGAGGAGATCGCCCGCGAGCTCCAGTGGACTGCTCGCGAGGTCAAGGACATCCTGCGCATCGCGCAGCTGCCGATATCGCTCGAGAAGCCGATCGGCGAGGAGGAGGACTCCGAGCTGGGCGACTTCGTGGAGGACGAGACCGCCGAGTCACCGTTCGAGACCGCGTCCGAGAACCTGCGCCGCGAGAACGTGCGCCGCGCCCTGGACGCCCTGCCCCAGCGCGAGCGCGAGGTGATCGAGATGCGCTACGGCCTGAAGGGCCACCAGGCGCGCACGCTCGAGGAGGTGGGCCGCGCCTTCGGAGTCACCCGCGAGCGCATCCGCCAGATCGAGAACAACACGCTGAAGAAGCTCGAGTGCCTGCCGGAGGCGCAGCGGCTGCGCGACGCCTCCTAGCTCGCGGTCGGGGGGTTGCAAAGGGGGGGCGGTGCCCCCCCTTTTGATGTCTACACTGCACGCCTGCTCAGGGCGGGATGTCCGAGTGGTTAAAGGAGATCGGCTGTAAACCGATTGGCTATGCCTACGCAGGTTCGAATCCTGCTCCCGCCACTACTCGGATCGTCGGAGCTACCCCTGCACCTGGAGGCGGCACAGCAGCTCCAGCTGGCGGTTGAGTCGCGTGTTTCTCGTTCCGGCCAGGGTGCGGCCGGCCAGCCGACCGCCGGAGGCGGCCGCCTCTGCCCCGGGGATGTAGCGGCGCTTGGCCTGCGTGACCTTGGCTCGGCGCACCCGGCGCATCGCGACCCGCAGGGCGCGCGGGCGGCGGGCGAGCCGGCGGGTGGTGACCGCCACGGCGCGCACCCGTCCGCCGCGCACCGCGTAGACCCAGGCGCCGCGCAGGGTGCGGCGGACACGGATGCCGCGCCCCCGCATGCGGCGCCCGACGGTGACTCCGCCGGCTCTGCGGTTGTAGGCGGTGCTGCCCACCAGCTCGACCCTGCCGCGGGGATTGAGCACGGCGACGTCGGCGGCCCGGCGGTTGCGCTTGCCCCGCACGCACCAGCTCCACGCGCGGGTGCGTTGCTGCGGCTGGCCGGCGCGTCGCAGCAGGCGCTGCCAGCCCATCCCCAGGCGAGAGCGCCGGTGTCCCCGTGGGCTGAACCTGGTGCGCTGGCGCGTACAGCGCTGAGGACGAATGCCCTGCGCGCGCTCCCACATCTGGATGTAGGCCTCCGCGCCGTCGGACATGTCGCGCTGCATCCGCCTGCCGCCCAGCCTGCGGAGATCCTCGAACCACTCGGGGTAGAGGCCGTAGTGGGCGACGCCCTCCTGGTTGTAATCGAACGTGCGCTCGCCGGTGCGCTGGCGACTGAAGGTCACCCTGCCGTCGTAGCTCTTGAACGGATATGCGATGTCGCCCTTGTCGTGGGGGCGAGGCTGCTGGGAGAGGCCGCCGAGGTCGGCCCCGTACCCCCAGCCGAACTCGAACGGCGTCTGCCGCGGCCGGTACTGGCGCCACTCGTCGACATAGCTGGGCGCCGAGGAGTGGCCCGGAAAGGCCAGGCCGCCGAGCTTCCACAGACGTGGCCAGTTGCCGGGATCCATCCATCCGTGCGGGGAGATGACGCCGGAGTACCTGCGTGCCTCGAGCAGGCTGAGGGTCTCGTCGACTCCCGCCTGGCTCATGTGGTCGGGGTTCACGATCATCTTCAGCTCCATCATCCGCCTGACCACGTGGCGGCCGAGCGGCGTCAGCCCGCGGGTGTTGCAGTGGGGAGCGGGCGGATAGCTCGGGAAGGTCCCGCCCTGCACCCCGAGCGCCGCGAAGATGGGGTCGAGGAACGCGCTGCCCTCTGCCGAGCCCGAGTCGATCTCGTTGTCGTGCAGGGGGCCTTCGCATGTGCGTGCGTCCCAGAACGTTCCGGCGCTCTGGCGGTTTCCGGCGTTGATCACGGCTCCGATGGGCCCGCTGTCGAAGCGAACGCCGGTAAGCGGGTTGTCGAACTTGTTCAGCAGCAGGGACGAGCGCACGCCGAGCCGGTACATCTCGTCCAGCTGGCGGTCCACCTGCGCGCGGTCGCAGCTCGGCTGCTCGGTGCCGCGGCAGTCGAACGGCTCGGAGATCTCGATCTCGAGGACCACCGCCATCTTGCCCTGGTTGATCACGCGGCGCGCCTGGAAGGGGTTCGTGACCACCTGGAAGAAGCCCTTGCCGGGACCACCGGCCTGCGCATCGACGTAGTCCTGGAGGTCGCGCACCGCCTTGAAGCCCCGGCGCACGGTGTCCATCTCGTTGCAGTTGGTCTCCCTGTTCTCCTGGAGCTCGCAGAGCACGCGGTTCTCGTTCACGCCCATCACCATCAGCCGAAGCCCGGCGAGCCACGAGCGCTGTATCCAGCGCCAGTAGGTGCCTTCGTAGGTGAGGTTGCTCGAGCGCCATTCGGTCATCTGCGGGTAGCCGCGGGTGTCGTGTGGCTGCGCCGGGTTGCCGTAGTTGAGGGTGTTCTGGAAGGAAGCCGCGGTCCCCTGGGGTCCCTCGATCTCCGCGCAGTCGGGCAGCGCGCGGGTGATGCCGAAGGCGTGCCAGGGCCGCCCGCAGTGAAACCGGCGGCCGAAGTACTCGAAGGTCATCCAGTGCATGTGGCCCTCCACGAGGCCGGCGACCCGCCCGTAGGACACCGCGCTCCTGCGCGGGGCACCGGTGGCGTTGAGCTGGGCCTCGGGGAACCGGGCGCAGCCGTCGGCCGCGGTGAAGCGGACCCCCTCGAGAGGCCGGCCCTCGCCGCCGGGGGTGAGCGTGAACGCTCCGCCGCCGCTCTCCTCCACGCGCCAGTCGGCGGCCGCGCTGGGCTGCGCGGCGGGCGCCGGCGCGCCCCCACTGGTAGCCGCGAGGAAGCTCCCGTCCGGGCGATAGAGCAGGTAGCTCCCCAGGGCGGATGCCTGCATGCGCACGCGATCGGCCCCGGGGATCGGCGCGCCGTCGGGGCCGGCCAGCGTGAAGCAGCCGCCGGCGAGGGAGTAGCGCGTGGGCTGCTGGGACTGGGCCGGCGCCGGCAGCGCCATCGACGCCACGGTGGTGAGCGCCGCCGCGAGAAGTACACGCACTGTCCGATGCGGCTTGCCGGCGGCCCTCATCCCGTGGCGACCCTACCGCGCCCGACCGTGACGCGGCGCCGATCGGGCGCCGAGCCGCGACCGCGCTAGGCTCTCCCGCCACGCCCTCTTAGCTCAGTTGGTAGAGCACTTCCATGGTAAGGAAGGGGTCTCCGGTTCGAGTCCGGAAGAGGGCTTTCCTCTGTAAAGCGGAATCCGCGGGATTTTGGCTCATCGCGTCCGGTTCCGTTTCTTCTCGTGGGGACGTTATGGGGATGCCTCGCGTCGCGGATCAGGTCCTCGACCGGCCGCTGGGAGCCCGACAGCTCGGCGATCACGTGGGCGTAGTTGTCCAGCAGCGTCTGCACCGAATGGCCCATCTGGGCGGCGATCTCGACCAGCGTCAGCTTGCCCTCCTGGATCAGCAGCGAGGCCCAGGTATGGCGTAGGTCGTAGGCGCGGCTGATGTCGACCTTCGCCCGCTCGGCGGCCGGCTTGAAGTGCTTGCGGTGCCAGTTCTTCCACTGCTCGGGCGTCCACGGCTCGCCGTCTGCGTTCGGGAACACCGGGCCCGGTGGTCGGGCGGCCCTGGGCCAGCCGCCAGGCCGCCAGGTCCTTGGCGAGCGGCGCCACCAGGCGGACGGTCCGCGGCGGCCGGCTTGGTCTTCGGCTGGCGGTAGAGCACGCTCTGCTTGAGCACGTCGGGCCACTCCAGCGCCGCCTGCAGCAGCTCTCCCGGCCGCGGGCCCGAGTAGGCGAGGCAAGACACGATCGTCGCGTCGCGCGTGTCCATCTGCGCGCGGATCGCCTCGACCTGCCGCGGCGTCAGCACGCGCACGACGTGCTGGCGTACGACCGTCGGCTTGCGGACAGCCCTGACGGGGTTGGCCGGTAGCCGGCCCCACTCGACGGCTCGGGCGAGCACTCCCTGCAGCAGCCCCAGCGCCTTGCGGATCGTCGGCTTGCCGACGCCGTCTCGCTCGAGGTCGGAGGCGAGCACCGCGATCACCTGCGGGCGCAGCTCGCGCAGCTGGTGGCCGCCGACGCGGCTCAGCAGGTGGCGATGCCAAATCACCCTGTAGGTCACGAGGGTCGAGTGGGCGAGGTTCGTGTCCGCGTAGGTGGTCCACCACTCCTCGACGAACTCGGCCAGGGTCTCGGTGCCGGCATCCAGCTGGTCGAGCTGCCCGGTCTGGGCGAGCTGCTTGATCCGCGTCTCCCACGTCTCGGCCTGCTTGCGAGACGTCCCGCGCGGAAGGTCCGGTCGATGCCCGCGGCGCGCACGCGGTAGACGACATAGGTCCGCCCGTGCCGGTCCGTCCGCTCGCGCCTCTCGATCATGCGGCCTTCCTGTCTCGCCCCATCTCGGGCGTGAGGCGCAACTTACCGGCCGTCGGCTGCGCCGAGGAGGGGGGCAGCGGCGGAATCGGGCGTCCCTGTGGGGCCGGCCGAACGACCGCGCTGCTGATCCACTCGTCTACCCACTCGTGCAGCACGCCGTAGGGGCCGTGTTCGGTGCCCGACAGCCGGGCGGCCTTCAG
The DNA here is from genome assembly GCA_963825475.1 of uncultured Thermoleophilaceae bacterium. GTDB lineage: Bacteria > Actinomycetota > Thermoleophilia > Solirubrobacterales > Thermoleophilaceae > JAAYBF01. Next base: position 68,969 of record CAWGTC010000003.1, read on the forward strand.
CCGGCCGGCTCGGATGGCCCGCTCGACTGTCTTCGGATGCTTGTGCACCCGGG
>CAWGTC010000004.1:0-762500 GCA_963825475.1 uncultured Thermoleophilaceae bacterium
CGCTGGTGGTGGTGCCGGTGATGATGCAGCGCATCCTCGAGCTGGACGAGGAGACGCGCGCGCCGCTACGACGTGTCTTCGCTCAAGGTGGTGGCCGCCAGCGGCTCCGCGCTGCCCGGGCGACCTGGCCACGAAGTGGATGGACGAGTTCGGCGACAACCTCTACAACCTCTACGGCTCGACCGAGGTGGCCTGGGCCACGATCGCCACGCCCGAGGACATGCGCGCCGCGCCGGGCACCGCCGGGCAAGCCGCCGCGCGGCACGATCCTCAAGCTCTACGACGAGAAGGGCATGCGAGGTGCCCCGCGGCGAGACCGGGCCGCATCTTCGTGGGCAACGAGATGCTCTTCGAGGGCTACACGGGCGGCGGGTCGAAGGACGAGATCGACGGCCTGATGGCCACCGGCGACGTGGGCCGGATCGACGACGCCGGCCGCCTGTTCGTGGAGGGCCGCGACGACGAGATGATCGTCTCCGGCGGGGAGAACCTGTTCCCCAAGGAGGTCGAGGACCTGATCTCGCGCCACGGCGACGTGGCCGAGGTGGCCGCCATCGGCGTGGACGACGAGAAGTTCGGCCAGCGCCTGCGCGCGTTCGTGGTGCCGTGCAGCGGCGAAGAAGCCCGAGCGAGGACGAGCTCAAGAAGTACGTGAAGTCCAACCTGGCCAACTACAAGGTGCCGCGCGAGATCTGGTTCCTCGACGAGCTGCCCCGCAACGCCACGGGCAAGGTGCTCAAGCGCGAGCTGAAGGAGATCGAGGAGGCGCCGCAGCAAGTCCTGATGCGACGGCGGTGCGAAGAGGCGGGGGCCTCGTCGGTCGTCTCGCGGCGGCGGTTGCCGTGTCGCTGCTGCCTGGGCCGGCCGCGGCCCAGGAGGACCCGCCGTTCGTGGACTGGAACCCGCTGCTGCCCAGCCTTGCCACGCCCTTCCACCCGAGCCGCGAGCGCGACTGCACCGACGGCTCGCCCGCCTGCATCGAGAAGACGCTGGCCGACATGTACGAGCGCTTCGACCTGCGCTACTCCACCTGCGACCACAACGCGGCCTTCGGGATCACCTACATCCGGGTGACCGAGGCGATCCGCAAGGCGATCGCCGAGGGCCTGTACGAGGAGCCGGCGTTCCTCGCCCACGAGGACCGCGTGTTCGCGCGCATGTACTTCGACAGCTACGACGCCTGGCGCGACGGTCGCCTCGAGACGGTCCCCCCGGCGTGGCGGGAGGCCTTCGACGCCGGTCGCGAGCGGTCGGTGAGCGGCACCGGCAACCTGCTGATGTCGATGAACGCGCACATCAACCGCGACATGCCGTTCATGCTCGACGCGCTGGGGCTGACGATGCCAGACGGGAAGAGCCGCAAGCCCGACCACGACCGCGGCAACGTGGTGCTCAACAAGCTCTACGACGACGTGCTCGCCGAGCTGGCGGCGCGTTTCGACCCGGGCGTGGACGACGCCAACGCGCCTGGCCTGACCGCCGACGACGCCACCGTGTTCCAGATCCTTCAGGGCTGGCGCGAGGACGTGTGGCGCAACGCCGAGCGGCTGAGCGCGGCGGAGAGCCTGGGCCAGCGCCGCGTCGTGGCCGACTACATCGAGGAGTACTCGCTCGGCGTGGCCCGCCAGATCAAGGGCGCCACCACGATCTCGGACTCGTCGGCGCGCGACGCGCACTGCGCCGCCTACCGCCGGTCGCACCGCGAGACGGGCGGCCTGGCGCGCGCGGTCTCCACCAGGCCGCGCTCGCGGGTGCGGGTGCTGTGTCCCGGGCCGGTGCGCGACTGCCGTCCCACGATCACGGTGATGCGCAAGGGCCGCAGGCTCACCCGCCCGAAGGTCGTGGCGCTCGCCTCCGGGCGGTCGAAGGTGGTGCGCCTGCGCAGAACGGCGCTGGGCAGGAAGGTGTTGGCGCGCAGCGCCCGCCCGCGGGTGCGGCTCGTGGCTTCGTCGCCATCGCCCTGGGGCACGGTGCGCAAGGCGGTCGTCCGCACACGCCTGAAGCGCTGACGGGGGCGAAACTCGCTCTTCGCGGCCCTGTAGCGGGGGGTGAACGCGAAAGCGACGAAATACTGGACGGAAACGCAGTCTCAGTCTGCGGACCGGGCGATTTCCGAACTCGCGGAGCGCCAGCACGGGGTCGTCTCGATTGGCCAGCTGCGGGATCTGGGGCTTGCGGGGAGCACGGTCCGGAGCCGTGTGGCGACGGGCAGGCTGCACCGGTTGCACCGCGGGGTGTTCGCTGTGGGGCGCCGGCAGGTGTCCCGGCATGGGCGCTGGCTCGCTGCCGTGCTCGCGTGCGGACCCGGGGCGTTGCTTTCTCATCGCGCCGCACTCGAGCTGTGGGGAGCGGCTCCGCGTTCTGGCCGCCGCCCGGAGGTGATCGTGCCGAGAACCTGTCAGGCGAGAACGGGAATTGACTTGCGCGCCAGCAGGACCCTCACCGCGGACGACAGAGCAATCGTCGACGGCATCCCCTGCACCAGCGTCGCCCGCACCCTGCTCGACTTCGCGGCCACGGCCCGCCCGCGGGAGCTCGCCCGCGCGATCGAAGAGCTCGAGCGCCTGCGCCTCTTCGACGGCGCAGAAATGGACCGCGTCCTGAACCGTGCGAACGGAAGCCGAGGAACCGGCCGGCTGCGAAAAGCCCTGGCCGAGTGGACCGAGCCCGCCTTCACCCGATCAGAAGCCGAGCGACGCCTCCTGCAGCTCATAGAAGACGCCTCCCTACCCAGCCCCAGCGTCAACACATGGGTGGCCGGCTACGAAGTGGACCTCTACTGGCCAGAGCACCGCCTGGTCGCCGAAGTCGACGGGTACACCCACCACCACACCCGCCAAGCCTTCGAACGCGACCACTCCCGCGACGCCGACCTCGACGATGCCGACATCCGCGTGGTTCGCGTGAGCTGGAACCAGCTCGAACGCCACCCGCAAGCGGTGATCGCCCGCCTGCGCCGCAAGCTCAGCCGCTGACAGCCACCAGATCGCGCTCGGGCTCGATGCCCCAGCGCTCGCCTGCGGCCACCAGCGACGGGGAGAGCGCCCAGCGGTCGGGCCGCTCCTCGCCCTCGTGGTCGGGCACCCCGCCCTTCAGCGTCATCGTGCCGCTGTTGTCGCCGATCTCGCGCAGCAGCGCCACGTCCTCGGCGCTCAGCTCCACCTCGGCAGGCGTGGCGGCAAGCTCGGCGCGCTTGTCCTCGACCGGGCGGGCTCCCGGCGCGGTCTCCTGGATCAGGGTGGGCGCGCAACAGGCCACCGCGGGATGAGCCAGGTTCCACCGGCAGGCCAGCTGGAGCGGCGTGAGGCCGTGGCGGCCGGCGATCGGCTTCATCCGCTCGATCCGCTCGCTGACCGCGCTCGGTCCACCCGCCGCGCGAAGCCGCGGTGGTCGGCGCGGGGGAATCGTGGCCGGGGGGAGGTCGCCCTAGAAGAGGCCGCCGTAGTCGACGACCCGGGTGATCACGCGCACGTCCCTCTCCGGCGGCGGGCAGCAGCAGCTCGCCCGGCCACAGCTAGCGGGCAGGATGACCATCGCCCAGTCGATCCGGTCGCCGAAGCGCTCGATACAGTCGATGAGGTCGAGGGTGAAGCCGTTGGCCGGGCCGGGCGCTACGCCGATATCCGCGTGAGACCCGCGTCGCGCAGCGCCGCCATCCCCTCCCAGACGGCAGGGCTGGTGTAGCCGGTGCGGTCGGGATTGTGGAGGAGCAGCAGGTCGAAGTGGTCGAGCCCGCAGCGCTGAGGCGTGCCCCTCGGCGCTGCGTAGATAGCCGGCGTAGCCATCGGGGCCGCGAAGGCGGGGGTCGGTCAAGCGCGGAAAGCCCGTGCGCCGTCGCGCTCGCCGTCGTAGAAGTCGTGGCCCATCGCGCCGACCGCGCAGATCCTCGCGGGGCAGCCCTGCGAGGGCGCGGCCCACAAGGCGGTCGGCGCGCCCAGTCCGTAGGTGTCGGCGGTGATCACGGTGTCGATGGCGTTACCGGGGCGCATCAGCGCGGCCAGGCGGTCCTCGTCGAGCTCCTCGCCGAGTGCATGAACCGGCCCCCGCTCCACGTGCCCACCGCGATGTGCCCCGGATCGCGCAGGCCGGGATGCTTTTTTTTTTTTTTTTTTAAAAAAAAAAAAAAAAAAAAAAAAAATACGACCCGGCCGGGGTTCAACCGCGAGACCCAGAGGCCCTCGCGCACCACGTGCAGCCGGCCCGCAGGTCGGGCCAGCGGCTCCGCGTCGTCCTCGACGCCTTGGAGGTAGGCCGCCACCGGCAGGTCGAGCAAGCGGCCCGTCGGGGAGGATCCGCGTGGCACCCGGCCACGCTGCGTCTGGACCGTCCGCTCGATGAGCGCCACGACTCGTCTGCGCGCACGATCAGCGCCCGAGCGGGGTCGCGCTCGCCGTAGCGCAGGAAGGCAGGGTGGCCTCGCTGTCGAGCGAGACGGGAACGCCGTCGGCGTCCGCCTCCACCAGATTCGGCGCGAGAGGCCGAGCCGCCCAGCGCGGCCATGCCGAAGTCGTCGAGCTCCTCGGACTCCAAGGAGCCCGCGGACAGATCGCGGACCTCGCCACGCAGCTTGCCCGCGGCCCTGGCCGTCGCTCAGCGCGCCCCGGGTCTGAGCGCCGCGCCAGGTCCGGCGCGCGCGGGAGCGCGGCGAGTCCTTCAGCGAGAGCTCGTCCGGTGCGCCCAGGTCGGGGGGGCCGGGGTCGGGCGGGATCAAGAGCAGCGCGAGCAGCCGCCCGCCGCGGCGAGCGCCACGGCCAGGAGCCGCCCGGAGACCGCACGGCGGCGAGGAACGCCCCGCGCGCAAGGGCGCGGATCAGGGACGGCCGGCCGCGCGCCAGGCCAGCTCGACGAGCGTCCGCACGCCGAAGCCCGAGGCGCCCTTGCCGACGTAGGCCCGCCCGCCGTCCCAGGCCGTGCCGGCGATGTCCACGTGAACCCACGGAACGTCGTCCACGAAGGCCTTCAGGAACTCGGCGGCCGTGATCGAGGAGGCCTTGCGGCCTTCGGGGGCGTTGTCGAGGTCGGCGTACTTGCCCTTCACCATCTCGGCGTACTCGGGGTGGAGGGGAAGGCGCCAGCCGAGCTCGCCCGTGGCCGTGCACGCGGCCTCGACCTCGGCGCACCAGGCGTCGTCGTTGGAGAACAGGCCCGCGTGAGTCGAGCCGAGAGCGACGATGATGGCGCCGGTGAGCGTGGCCAAGTCCACGATCCGCTCGACGCCCTGCTCGATGGCGTAGGAGAGGGAGTCGGCCAGGATCAGCCGTCCCTCGGCGTCGGTGTTGTTGATCTCGATCGTCTTGCCGTTCAGCGCGGTGACGATGTCGCCGGGCTTCACCGAGTGCCCGCTCGGCATGTTCTCCGTGGCGGGCACCACGGCGGTGATCGTCACGGGCAGGCCTAGGGAGGCAATCGCGCTCATCGCCTCGAGCACGGCGGCGCCGCCCGACATGTCGAACTTCATCTCGCTCATCTTCGCGCCCGGCTTGAGCGAGATGCCGCCGGTGTCGAAGGTCACGGCCTTGCCCACGAAGCCCAGGTGCGGGCCGTTCTCGCCGCCGCGGTAGCGCATCACGATCAGACGGGGTTCGACGTCGGTCCCCTGGGCCACGGCGGCGAAGGCGCCCATGCCGCGGGAGACGATGGCCGCGCGGTCGAGCACCTCCAGCTCCAGGTGCTCGTGCCTCGGAGATCTCCTGCGCCCGTCCGGCCAGGAACGCGGGTCGGCCACGTTGGCGGGCAGGTTCTGCAGGTCGCGCGCGGCGTTCTGGGCGACGGCCAGTCACGGCCCTTCGCACCGCGTCCTCGTCACCCCGTCGCCGGCGATCTCGAGCGACTCCAGCGCTGCGGGCTCGTCGTCGCGCTTCTTGGTCTTGAAGCGGTCGAAGCTGTAGAGCGCGAGCAGGGTGCCCTCCACGAGCGCCTGCTCGAGGCCGGGGAGCACGGCCCAAGAGAGCGAGACGGCGCCCAGCTCCTTCGCCCTCCGCGCCACAGCGGACGCCGCGACCCGGGCCTTCTCGGCGTCGAGCTCTTCGCGCTTGCCGAGCCCGGCGATCAGGACCCTCCGCCGGCCGCCGCCGGGGGCCTCCTCGTGCTCCACGGCCACCTTCTTCAGGCCCGGCTTGGCCTCGCCGAGGTCGACCAGGTCCTGGAGGCGGTCTCGGTGAGCTCCTCTCCCTCGAAAAGCGCGACCACGCGGGTGTCGGCGGCGGTCTCCTCGGGTGCGCCGCTGCGGGCGCTCACGGTGAGATCGGACATGGCGGGGAGTCTAGGGCGGCGCGCCCAATAGAGTTCTTCTCGGCCCCCCGGACCCTCTGAAGGAGACGATCCACCCACATGCCAAAGACAGTCATCCTCGGCAGCGCGCGCACTCCCTTCGGCAAGATGGGCGGCGCCCTCTCCTCGCTCGACGCCACCGACCTGGGCGGCCAGGCGATCGCCGGCGCCCTCGAGGACGCCGAGGTCGCGCCCGACCAGGTGCAGCACGTGGTGTTCGGCCAGGTGCTGCAGGCCGGCCAGGGGCAGGTGCCCTCGCGCCAGGCGCAGATCAAGGGCGGAATCCCCAAGGAGGTCTCCTCGGAGACGATCAACAAGGTCTGCGCCTCCGGAATCCGCTCGGCCGGGATGGTCGACCAGGCGGTCCGCGCCGGTGACCTCGACGTGGCCGTGGCCGGGGGCATGGAGTCGATGTCGGGCGCGCCCTACCTGCTCGAGAAGGCCCGCTTCGGATACCGGATGGGCGACGCCAAGATGCTCGACGCGATGGTGCACGACGGGCTGACCAATCCCTTCACCGACCATCAGATGTTCGACGAGGCCACCGAGGTCGGCGACGAGCTCGAGCTGGCCCGGCCCGACCTCGACAAGTTCGCGCTGCGCAGCCACGAGCTCGCCGTGCAGGCCACCGACGACGGCCGGCTCTCCGAGGAGATCGTCCCGGTGACGATCAGCTCGCGCAAGGCCGACACCGTGGTGGAGGTGGACGAGGCCCCGCGGCGCGACTCCACGCTGGAGTCGCTGGCCAAGCTCCCGGGGCTCACCGGCAAGGAGGGCTCCCACACGGCGGGCAACTCCCCGGGGGTCAACGACGGCGCCGGCGCGCTGGTGCTCTCCAGCGACGAGTGGGCGAAGGCCCAGGGCAAGACCCGATGGCCACGATCGTGGGCCAGGCGGCGGTGGCCGACGACTACGCCTACCTCGCGCGCACGCCCGCGAACGCCACCAAGCTGGCGCTCGAGAAGGCCGGCCTGAAGATCGAGGACATCGACCTGTTCGAGATCAACGAGGCCTTCGCCTCGGTGGCGATCAACTCGATGCGGATGCTGGGCGTGGACGAGGCCAAGGTCAACGTGAACGGCGGCGCCATCGCCCTCGGGCACCCGATCGGCGCCTCGGGCGCCCGGATCCTCGGGTCGCTCGTGCGCGAGCTGCGGCGCCGCGGCGGCGGCCTGGGCGTGGCGGCCATCTGCTCGGGCGGCGGGCAGGGCGACGCGCTCATCGTCGAGGTGAACGGCAGCTGAGGCTCGAGACCCCGCGGAGTCTGCGGATCCGCGGCGCCGCTTTCTTCGACCTCGACAAGACCCTGATCGAGGGGTCGTCCGGCATCCACTTCGCGCGGGCGGCCTACCAGTCGGGGATGATCGGCCGCAGGGAGCTGGTCGGCGACCTGTGGGCCAACGTGAAGTTCCGCCTCGAGGGCTCGACGGACGCCGGGAGCGAGGACATCCGCGACGCGGATCCTGGACGCGATCGCCGGCACGCCGGTGAAGGAGCTGCAGCGGCTGGGCCCGAGCGTGCTCGCGGGCGTGCTGCCGCGGATCTACCCCGAGGTGCTGCGCACCGCCTACGACCACCAGGACGCGGGCCGGCCCGCGTTCATCGTGACCGCAGCCTCGCACGAGATGGCCGAGCTGATGGCCCACGTGCTGGTGCTCGACGGCGGCATCGGCACGCGCTCGGAGATCAAGAACGGCGTGTACACCGGTCAGCCGGGCGGGCCGTTCACCTACCGCAGGGGCAAGGCGGAGGCCATCGGCAGGTGGCCGCCGAGCGCGGGATCGACCTCTCCGAGTCCTACGCGTACTCGGACTCGGAGTCGGACATGCCGATGCTCAGGCGGTGGGTTACCCGGTGGCGGTGAACCCCGACTCGGAGCTCGAGAAGATCGCCAGCGAGAACGGCTGGCGGATCATGCGCTTCGACAAGCTGGGGCGCCGCCTGCGCATCGCCGCGGGCCATCGGCGGGGGGGGGCGCGGTGGGCGGGGGAGGCGGCTACCTGGGCGGCCGCGAGACACGCGCTCGCAGGAGCTCCGGCCCCAGGGGCTAGCCTTGCGCCGTGAATCGAGCGCCGGGACTCCCGTGGGTGAGGGGGCTGCTCCTGCACCCTCTCCTGGCGGTGGCCGGCACGGCGCTCGCCTTCCTCGCGCTCGCGGTCGCCGGCGCGAGCAGCGACGCGTGGGTCACGGTCGCCTACATGGCCCCACTGTCGGCGGCCACCCTGGCCACGGGGCTGGCCGTGATCCGCCGGGGAAGGGGGCCCGTGGCCGGTGTGCTGCTTTCCATCGGCACCGCGGCCGTCACGGCGGCGATCATCGGCGTGTTGCTCCTGGCCATCGTCGTGCTGGCCCTGTCCAACGACTCGCTGAGCTACGACTGAGGTTGGTCTCCCGTGCACCCCCCGCCCGTACTCCCGGGTGATCACGAACGACAAACGCCACCCCACGCACCCTGACCCCAAGCCCAAGGAGAAGGCTGCTCACGGGAACGAGGCCAGAACCAGGCACCCGACCAGGCCCGGAAGGACTCCTCGACCACGTGGGACACCGATGAGCACTCAGAGGCCCCCGGCCCCTTCGGGACTGGCGACGAGTAGAACGCCGATCGTCGGGAAAGAGGCACGCATGATCGAAGAGGAGAAGGAGACCGACGAGCAAGAGGCGGCCGAGGCCGACGAGGGCCAGGACCAGGAGCCCAAGCAGGCTCAGGAGGACTCGACCACCTGGGACACCGAGGAGCACTCCGACGCGCCCGGGCCGTTCGGGACCGGGGACGAATAGCCCGTACCCAGTCTCCCGTGAGGCTGGGATTCGCGGTAAAGGTGCTGGGGGCCGGCGGGCTGCCTTCGCACGACACGCGGCGGTGGCAGTCCGGACCCCACCTGCGGGTGTCGCTCGAGTACCTCGAGGCGATCCTGCAGTTCTCGGGCGAGCACGACATCCGGATGTACCGGATGGCCACGGCGCTCGCACCCTACGCCAGCCATCCCGATCTGCCCCAGTTCCATCGCCAGGTGGAGGAGTGTGCCGACGAGCTGAGCGGCTGGGCGAGATTGCGCGCACACTCGACATCCGGCTCTCGAGCCATCCGGGCCAGTACACCGTTCTGAATTCCGAGGACGACGCCGTGGTGGCCAACGCGGTCGCCGAGCTGGAGGTGCAGGCGGCCCTGATGGACGCCATGGGGCTCCCGCCGGAGTCGGTGGTCGTGGTTCACGTCGGCGGCGCGGCGGGCGGCCTCGACGCGGGGGCCGACCGCTTCATGCGGGGTTTCGAGCGGCTGTCCCCCGCGGCGCGGGCGCGCATCGTGATCGAGAACGACGACCGCGTCTACGGCGTGGGAGTGGTCGAGGAGCTCGCGCGCCGGGCCGGGATGCCGGTGGTCTTCGATCTCCTGCACCACCACTGCCACGATCCGGACGGGATCGGCGACCGCGACGCACTCGAGCTCGCTCTCGCGACCTGGCACGAGGTCACCCCGAAGATCCACTTCTCTTCGCCCCGGCTTGATCTCGTCGAGCGCAAGAAGAAGGTCGGCCGGCGGGTCGAGCGCACCGTCGTCTTCCCCGAGCTCCGCGCCCATGCCGATCTCATCGACCCGATGGCGTTCGAGGCCTTCCTGCTCGGGACCGCGGACGGGCTGCCCGACTTCGACGTGATGCTGGAGGCCAAGGGCAAGGATCTGGCGCTGCTGAGGGTGCGCAAGCAGCTCGGGGCCCGCGGCGTGGCCGCCGGGTTAGCGTCCGCCACGCTCGGGTAAGCGTCGGCTCATGCTCACCGACGCAACCTCGAGCCTCCTCGCGACGCTCCTCCCGCTGGCGGCCGGCAGGGGCGAGAACCCCGACGAAGGCAGCGGAGTCCTGCTCATTGTGCTCGTGATCCTCGCCGCGATCCTCGTGGTCGCCGGGATCCTCACTTTGGTCGCCCGCCGCACCCGCGGCTGACGCCCGGAAGCCGTGACGCTCGGCGACGGAGCGCTGCTCGCGGCGGCGGGCGTCAGCGCCGGGGCGGTGAACTCGATCGCCGGAGGCGGGTCGCTGATCTCGTTCTCGTCGCTGCTCGCGGTGGGCTACTCGCCCCTGACCGCCAATGTGACGAACTCTCTCGGCGTCCTGCCCGGCTACCTCGGCGGGTCGGTGGGCTACGGCCCAGAGCTCCGCGGCCAGGGGCGGCGGGTCGCCAGGCTGGCGTTCACGAGCATTCTCGGCGCGCTCGCGGGCGCCGTCGTGCTGATCACCACTCCTGAGTCGGTCTTCGAAGGCGTGGTTCCCGTCCTGATCCTCGGTTCCTGCGCGCTGCTCGCCCTGCAGCCGCGCCTGACGCGCCTTCTCGAAGACCGTGGCGGAGGCGGCGACCGTCCCGCGATGCTGCACGGCGGGCAGTTCGCCGCCGCCTTCTACGGCGGCTATTTCGCCGCCGGGTTCGGCATCCTCCTCCTCGCGGTGCTCGGTCTGCTGCTCCCGGGAGAGGACCTCCAGCGGCTCAACGCGCTGAAGGGGGTCCTGTCTCTGATCATCGGGGCGGTGGCCGCCGTAGCGTTCGCGGTCGTCGGTCCCGTGGCGTGGTCCGCGGCCGGGATCATGGCGGCCGGGTCCTACGTCGGGGGCCACGCCGGCGTGAGCGCGGCGCGGCGCATGCCGGAGGCGGTGCTCAGGTGGGGCATCGTGATCCTCGGGACGGCGGTTGCCGGCGGGCTGCTGCTCCGATGAGGGTCTAGGTCGCGGCCTTCTCCTCGGGGCTCGGAGGCAAGGGCCGCACGCCCGGGTCGCCCGCCTCGACCTCGTAGTCCTCGTCCGAGGTGATGTCCTCTCCGTCCGGAGCCCCGGCTGCGCGCAGCACGAATGAGCCGACCACGACCACGAGCAGGTTGAGCGCCAGCGAGATGAACCCCGTGTACAGCACGACGTCCGTGTCGAAGCCGAAGTTCGACAGCGCGTACTGCGCGCCACCGAAGTGCTCCTTGCCGGTCGCCGGGTTCGGCGTGTCGTAGAGCATCAGAAGCCCCCCGACGAGGCCCACCGCCCATCCGGCCAGGAGCGCCCAGCGGTGGGCGAACGTCCGCCACAGGCCGAGCACGAGCGCAGGAAGGGTCTGGAGGATGATCACCCCGCCGATCAGCTGAAGGTCGATCGAGAACTGCGGGTCGAGCGAGAGGACCACCAGCAGCGCCCCCGCCTTGACCGCGAGCGAGGAGATGCGGGCCGCCCGCGCCTCCTGCTCCGGCGTCGCGTCGCGCTTCAGGTACTCCTTGAAAACGTTGCGGGCGAACAGGTTCGCGGCCGCGATCGACATGATCGCGGCGGGTACGAGGGCGCCGATCGCGATCGCGCCGAACGCGACGCCGGCGAACCAGTCCGGGAACTGGTCGTCGTAGAGCACCGGCACGATCGTGTTCGGGTCGTCGCCGATCGGCTCCACGCCGGCGGCGATCGCCATGTAGCCCAGCAGGGCGAGGAGGCCCAGCACCAGCGTGTAGGCGGGCAGGGCAACCATGTTGCGCTTGATCGTGTTGCGATCCTTGGCGGCGAGGACACCGGTCATCGTGTGCGGGTACAGGAACAGCGCCAGCGCCGAGCCGAACGCGAGCGTCGAATAGCCCATCGTGGCGGCGTCGGTGAGCAGCAGGCCGTCGTTCGGAGCGTCGTCGGTGGCGAACTTCTCCTCGGCGGCGGCGAAGATGTCGTCGAACCCGTCGAGCTGGATCGGGATCACGATCACCGCGGCGATAACCACGATGTAGATCAGCGAGTCCTTGACGAAGGCGATCAGCGCCGGCGCCCGCAGCCCCGACGAGTAGGTGTAGGCCGCGAGCACGATGAACGCGAGGATGATCGGCAGGTGGCCCTCGACGCCGATCGTCTTCAGCACCGCCTCGATACCCACGAGCTGGAGGGCGATGTAGGGCATCGTCGCGACGATGCCGGTGAGCGCGATCATGAGCGCGAGCGTGGAGGAGCCGTGGCGGCCGCGGACGAAGTCGGCAGGGGTCACGAACCCGTGGCGGTGTGCGACCGACCACATGCGCACGGCCGCGAGCAGCACCATCGGGTAGACGATGATCGTGTAGGGAACCGCGAAGAAGCCGATCGCGCCGAGCCCGAACACGAGCGCGGGCACGGCCACGAACGTGTAGGCGGTGTAGATGTCGCCACCCAGCAGGAACCAGGTGATCCAGCCGCCGAACTTCCGCCCGCCGAGGCCCCACTCGTCGAGGTCGTCGAGCGACTCGGCCTTGCGCCAGCGCGCCGCCGCGAAGCCGAGCACGCTGACCACCAGGAACAGCGCGATGACGATCGCGAGCTGAAGCTCGTTGACCTCGCGATCCATCGTCAGGACCCGCGCGTCTTGCGGTAGACGAGCGCCGTGATCGCGACGCTGATCGGCACCCAGGCCAGCTGGTACCAGTAGAAGAACGGCAGTCCGATGAACGTCGGATCGGAGCTGTTGTAGATCGGCGGGATCAGCAGCCCGATCAGGGGCACCAAGAGCAGCCAGTACCACCCATGGTGCCTGTGCTTACGCGCCATTCTCCGGACCCTTCCCGGTGCGGCGACCGACAAAACGGGGCTGGCGTACCCTTGCGCAATGGCCACGCCGCCCCGGGAGCTGACCGACAGAGGCGAGATCCTTGCGAACAATTCGGCATCCGTGCCGAATGGTTCAAAGGATCGTTGGCGCGCCGAGCGCTACGCCGCGACTCCCGAGCGCGACGCCCTCTTCACCACCATCTCCGGCGAGCCGGTGGAGCCGCTCTACACAGAGGATGACCTGCCCGCCGACCTCGAAGCCGAGATCGGCCTGCCCGGCGAGTTCCCCTACACGCGCGGGGTGTACCCGTCGATGTACCGCGGCCGGCTGTGGACGGTGCGCCAGTTCGCCGGCTTCGGCACCGCGGAGGAGACCAACGAGCGCTTCCGCTATCTGCTCGACCACGGCCAGCACGGCCTGTCGACGGCGTTCGACATGCCGTCGCTGATGGGCCACGACTCCGATCACGTGAAGTCGGAGGGCGAGGTGGGCCGCGAGGGCGTGGCCATCGACACGCCCGACGACATGGAGACCCTCTTCCAGGGCATCCCGATGGGGGAGGTCTCCACCTCCATGACCATCAACGCCCCCGCCGCGGTGATGCTGGCCTACTACGTGGTCGCGGCCGAGCGCCAGGGCGTGGCGCCCGAGCAGCTGGCGGGCACGATCCAGACGGACATCCTCAAGGAGTACATCGCCCAGAAGGAGTGGTGCTTCCCGGTCGACCCGGCCATGCGCCTGGTCACCGACATGATCGAGTACTGCACACAGAGCATGCCCCGCTGGCATCCGGTGTCGATCTCCGGCTACCACATCCGCGAGGCCGGATCCACGGCACAGCAGGAGCTGGCGTTCACGCTCAAGGATGGCTTCACGTACGTGGAGGAGGCGATCGCCCGCGGGCTCGACGTGGACGACTTCGCACCGCGCCTGTCCTTCTTCTTCAACTCCCACATCGACTTCTTTGAGGAGATCGCCAAGCTCCGCGCCGCCCGCCGGATCTGGGCGCGCGAGCTGCGCGACACCTACGGCGCGAAGTCCGAGCGCTCGCTGCTGATGCGCAGCCACGCCCAGACGGCGGGAGTGTCGCTCACCGCCCAGCAACCGCTGAACAACATCGCGCGCACCACGGTGGAGGCGCTCGCCGCGGTGTTGGGGGGCACCCAGTCGTTGCACACCAACTCCTACGACGAGGCCCTCGCCCTGCCCACCGAGGAGGCGGTGCGCGTGGCCATGCGCACCCAGCAGGTGATCGCGGAGGAGACGGGCGTGACCAACACGATCGACCCGCTGGGCGGCTCCTACTTCGTCGAGTCGCTCACCGACCGGATGGAGGAGGCGGCCTACGGCTACTTCGCCAAGATCGACGAGCTGGGAGGGATGGTCGAGGCGATCAAGCAGAACTACCCACAGCGGGAGATCGCCGACGCAGCCTTCACCTACCAGCAGGAGGTCGACTCCGGGCAGCGGATCGTGGTCGGGGTCAACGGATACACCGAGGGCGGGGAGGGCCAGATCAAGACCCTGCGCATCGACGCCGCGCTCGAGCGCAAGCAGATGGGCCGCCTGGAGGCGGTCAAGGCGCGGCGGGACGGCGAGCAGCTCGAACGCACGCTGTCGGACCTGCGCGAGGCCGCCGCCGGCCACGTGAACCTGATGGGCCCGCTGATCGAGTGCGCGCGCGCCCACGCGAGCGAAGGAGAGATCGTGGAATCACTGCAGCGGGTGTTCGGCACCTACACCGAGACTCCGGTGTTCTGATGAGGCGCCTGGCTCTGGTCCTCCTCGTGACGGCGCTCGCGGCCCCGTCGGGCGCCCAGGCCTTCAGCGCGCCTGCGTCCGTCCCCCTCGGCTGCCTGAAGACCGTCGGCGTCACGGTGGGCGACAAGGGCGCCCGGCTGTTCTTCTCGAAGGAGAAGGTGACGATCGGCAAGCGCGCGTGCGTGCGCTGGACCTGGACCGGCGTGCTCGAGCACCGGGTGGTCACGCCCGACGGCCTGCGCTCTTCGCGCGCCAAGGCGCCGTTCGAGTTCCGGCGCCGCTTCAGCCAGCCGCGCGTCGAGCCCTACCGGATCTACTGCTCGGTGCACCCGAGGACGATGAAGATGACGGTGAGGGTCAAGAACAAGCGGGCCGGCTCAGGGTCACGGCTCTAGACTCCCCGCGCCATGCCCGCCGACGCCGAGACAGCTCCACAGACCAGAGCGACCGATAAGAAGATCCGCGTGGTGGTGGCCAAGCCCGGCCTCGACGGCCACGACCGCGGCGCCAAGATCATCGCCCGCGCCCTGCGCGACGCCGGCATGGAGGTGATCTACACGGGCCTGCACCAGACCCCGGAGCAGATCGTGGAGACAGTGCTGCAGGAGGACGCAGACGCCGTGGGGCTCTCGATCCTCTCCGGCGCCCACATGACCCTGGTGCCGAAGATCGCGCGGCTGCTCGGAGAGCAGGGGGCCGATGACGTGATCCTCGTGCTGGGAGGGACGATCCCCCAGGACGACATCGCCGAGCTGAAGGAGCTCGGCGTGGCCGAGATCTTTACGCCGGGTTCGGCGGTCGCCGAGATCGTGGACTACATCCGGGGGGCGGTCCGGGCCTGAATCCGCCTACATCTAGAGGCGACTGACTCGTCAGTCAACATGCCGGTACAATCTCCGCCGGTTCGCCGCGGAGGCGCACCTCTCGGGCCGAAGCCGCTGCCGCGCGGCCGGCCCCGCCGGTCAACAGAAGGAGAACCCTTGAAGATCTGTGTCCTCGTGAAAGAGGTACCCGACGCCGCAGTCGAGAAGAGGATCGACCAGAGCAGCAAGCGCATCGACCGCAGCGGTGAGAAGAACCTGAACCCCTTCGACACGCACGCCATCGAGGCCGCCATGCAGGTGAAGGAGGGCGGCGCCGTCGAGGTCGAGGAGGTCGTGGCAGTCACGATGGGACCCGAGAGCGCCTTCCGCGCGCTCCACAAGTCCGTGTCGCTGGGTGCGGATCGCTCCATCCACCTCACCGACGAGGCTCTCGCCGGCTCGGACTGCTGCGCCACGGGCTACGCCCTGGCCAAGGTCCTGGCTGAGGAGAGCCCGGACCTGGTGCTGCTAGGCCAGCAGTCCGACGATGGCGAGTGCTACACGATGGGCGCGATCGTGGCCGACCACCTCAAGATGCCCTCGCTCACGCAGGTGATCAAGATGGACGTCGAGGAGGGCAAGCTGCGCTGCGAGCGTCAGGCCGAGTACGGCTACGACACCGTCGAGATCGAGCTTCCGGCCGTGATCTCGGTCGGCGACGCCATCAACGAGCCCCGCTACCCGTCGCTGAAGGCGATCATGGGCGCGAAGAAGAAGCAGCTCGACACGAAGGCGATCGGCGACGTCGGCATCGAGGCCGACCGCGTCGGCGAGGGCGGCTCACGCACCTCGGTCCTCGCGATCAACCCCCCGCCGGCCAAGAAGGCGGGCGAGATCATCGAGGACGAGGACACCAACGAGACGGTCGAGAAGATCGTCGCCT
Source organism: uncultured Thermoleophilaceae bacterium (assembly GCA_963825475.1). Lineage (GTDB taxonomy): Bacteria > Actinomycetota > Thermoleophilia > Solirubrobacterales > Thermoleophilaceae > JAAYBF01. The sequence continues at coordinate 16,306 of CAWGTC010000004.1, forward strand.
GGCTCGACGAAAGGAAGTTGCTGGCATGAGCGGGATTCTCACCTACGCCCTGCACTACGAGGGCGCCTTCAACAAGAACTCGCTCGGAGCGGTCTCCGAGGGCGCGAAGCTGGCCAAGGAGCTCGGCGGCGAGGCCGGCGTCGTCGTCGTCGGCGGCGACGACCTCACCGACGAGATGTGTGCCGGTCTCGGCTCCTACGGCGCCACCAAGGTCTACCGCGCCAACGCGCCCGAGGGCCTGGGCGCGCCGGTCGTCGACGTGATGGCCAAGGTGCTCACCGACGAGGATTACGGCTACGCGCTGTTCGGCGGCGGCCTGCTCGGCTTCGAGATCGGCGCCGGTCTCACCGCTCGGCTGAACGCCGGCGTGACGATGGAGGTCACCGAGGTCAAGGCCCAGGACGGCAAGCTGATCGCCGTGCGGCCGATCCTCCAGGACTCCGCGATCGTCGACGTGGAGTACGTCTCCGAGCCGGGGATCATCATCGGCCGCCTCAACGCGTTCGAGATCGAGGAGTCCGGCGGCGGGCAGGCCGAGGTGATCGACGTGGACGTGACGCTCGAGGAGCACTCCACCAAGGCCAAGATGGTGCAGCGCGGCGAGCAGCGCGGCGCCGACGTGAACATCGAGGACGCCGACCTGCTGGTGGCCGGCGGCCGCGGGCTGGGCAAGGCCGAGGGCTTCGATCTCTGCGAGGAGCTCGCCAAGGCTCTCGGCGGCACCGTCGCGGCCACCCGCGCGGTGGTCGACGCCGGCTGGTACCCCTACGCCGCGCAGATCGGGCAGACGGGCAAGACCGTGGCGCCCGAAGCTGTACCTGGCGGCCGGCATCTCGGGCGCGATCCAGCACAAGGTCGGCATGCAGGGCTCGGAGAACATCGTGGCGATCAACAAGGATCCGAACGCCCCGATCTTCGAGTTCTCCGACCTCGGCATCGTCGGCGATCTGAACAAGATCCTGCCGAAGCTGACCGAGGCCGTGAAGGCCAAGAAGGGCGGCTGAGGGCTGATGTCCGGAGCCAACGGCAACGGCGGCGGGGTAGCGCCGGCTGACTACCCGCCGCCCGTCAAGTCGCCCGACGAGTTCGTCAAGCGCGGTCTAGACGACCCGGAGGAGCTGATCGAGGTCGGCGTGGCGATCGTGGGCGGCGGCACCGCCGGCCTCGCCTGCGCCAACCGCCTCCTCCAGCTGCTGGCCGAGGACGCGCAGCTGACTCGAGCAGCTCGGCGAGGTGCCGGTCGCCATCATCGAGAAGGCCAAGACGTGCGGCGGGCACAACCTGTCCGGCGCGGTCATGCGGCCCGAAGCCGTTGCAGGAGCTGTTCCCCGATCTCTCGCGCGAGGAGTGGCGCAAGGCGGGGTTCGCGTTCGGTGAGGTCGACAAGGAGTCGATCTACCTCCTGCCCAACGGCAAGCGCAAGATCCGCATCCCCCCGCCGCCCCCGCAGCACAACAAGGGCAACGAGGTGGTCTCGGTGTGCGGCCATGTGCCGCTACATGCAGCAGCAGGCCGAGGACGCCGGCGCCTACGTGCTCACCGAGACCTCGGCCACGCAGCTGATCGTCGAGGACGGCGAGGTGAAGGGCGTGCGTTCCGGCGACAAGGGTCGCGGCAAGGACGGCGAGCCGATGGGCAACTTCGAGCCCGGCACCGACATCGCCGCCAAGGCCACCGTGCTCTCCGAGGGCTGCTGGGGGCACCTCACAGGCGCAGCCATCCGCGAGTTCGACCTGGGCGAGGACCGCGAGCCCCAGGTGTGGGAGCTCGGCGTGAAGGAGGTCTGGAAGGTCCCCAAGCCGCTGGACCGCGTGATCCACACGCTCGCCGGCTGGCCGCTGAAGATCTCCGCCAAGTACGGGCAGATCGGCGGATCGTGGATCTACCCGATGAAGGACGAGAAGACGGGCGACGACCTCGTCTCGATCGGCTTCGTGATCGACCTCGACTACGCCGACGCCACCACCTCGGCCCACGACCTGCTCCAGCAGTTCAAGACGCACCCGATGGTGCGCGACATCCTCGAGGGCGGGGAGCGCGTGTCCTGGGGCGCCAAGGCGATTCCGGCCGGCGGCTACTGGGCGATGCCCAAGCTCTCGATGCCGGGCGCGGTGCTCACCGGCGACGCGGGCGGCATGGTCAACCTCGCCGCTCTGAAGGGCGTGCACTACGCGATCAAGTCGGGCATCCTGGCCGCCGAGTCGATCTACGCCTCGCTGAAGAAGGACTCCTCCGACTTCTCTGACTACGAGCAGATGGTGGAGGAGCTCGGTGATCGGCAAGGACCTCTACGAGCAGCGCAACACGCGCCAGCCGTTCCAGATGGGCCTGATCCGCGGCGGGCCGCTCGGTGAACCTGATGATCGCCACCAAGGGCCGCTTCCCGGGCGGGCGCTGGAAGATCCACCGCAACGACGCCAAGCCGATGTTCATCGGCAAGACCAAGAAGGGCTACCCGAAGCCCGACGGCAAGTACATCTTCGACAAGCTCTCGAGCGTCTTCATCTCGGGCAACGCGACCCGCGACGACGCCCCGAACCACATCCGCGTGCAGACCAATGTTCCGCGCGAGATCGCGGAGACGTGGACAGTGGATGTGCCCCGCGGCGGTGTACGAGATCCCCGAGGACGCGCCGGCCGAGGGCGACGTGGACGTGATCGTCAACTACACGAACTGCGTGCAGTGCGGGGCGATTACCGCGAAGGGCGGGCGGCTCACCACGCCCGAGGGCGGCGACGGGCCGCTGTACCGCAACACGTAGGGGTTGGCTCGGGGCGTCGCGCCTCGGCGCGGGCCGCGCCCACGGCGGCCGGGTAGGGGGCGAATCTGAGCCGTTTGCGCACTTTGGGGGTCTATGGGCCCCCAAATGCTTCAGAACTCTGGCCGAGAGGTGTGGGCGCTCGTCCGGCGACAGCATTTCGTGATCACCCGCGGGCAGTTGCTTTGGCTCGGGCTGCACCCGGATGCGATCGAGCACCGCATCGCCACCGGGCGTTTGCACGTGATCCACGCGGGCGTCTACGCCGTCGGCCGGCGTGAACTCAGCCGCCTGGGGGAGTTGATGGCGGCGGTGTTGGCGTGTGGCGAGGGGTCGGTGCTGAGCCACGGGACCGCGGCCGAAGCGTGGGGCATCGGCCCCGCGGTCGCGGCTCGAGGTCACGGTCCCGCCCAGCCGAGCACCGCGCCGACCGGGATCGCCGTCCATCGCGCGGCGCTCTCCCCGGTGCACAAGACGCTGCGCCGCGGCATCCCTCTCACGACCCCTCGCGGACGCTGGTCGACCGGGCTCCCTACCTGCAAGAGGACCTCCTGGAGAGGGCCGTGAACGAGGCGGATCGACTGGACCTGATCGACCCGGAGCGGCTACGCGAGAGCCTCGAGACCCTCAAGGGCACCCGGGGCGTGGCCAAGCTCCGCGCCCTCCTCGACCGCCAGACCTTCACCCTCACCGACTCCAAGCTCGAGCGTCGCTTCAAGCCCATCGCCCGCGCCGCCGGGCTGCCCGTGCCACTCACCCAGCGGTGGGTCAACGGCTACCGCGTCGACTTCTTCTGGCCGGACCTCGGGCTCGTGGTCGAGACCGACGGCCTCCGCTACCACCGCACGCCCGCACAACAGGCGCGTGCGCACGTCCGCGACCAGACCCACCTGGCGGCCGGACTGCAGCCGCTGCGCTTCACCCACGCCCAGGTCGTCTACGACCGGCCGTACGTGGAGGACACCTTGCGCAAGACGGCGGCTCGCCTGAGATAGCTTGCCGCCATCGCGCCCAAGCTCCGCTACCCCGGACATGCCCCCCGGCGCGCCACCGTGGTGGGCGCGGGCTCCTTTGGCACCGCCGTCGCGCTCCTGCTCGAGCGGGCGGGTGTGCGCACCACGCTGCTGTGCCGGACCAGCGAGCAGATGCAGGCGATCGTCGATGCGGAGGAGAACGTGCACTACCTCCCCGGCGTGCCCATTCCCCAGGCGCTGAAGGTGCGGACCCTTGGCGCTCACGGGGAGCAGTTCCACCGCGCGGACCTGATCTTCCTGGCCGTGCCGTCGAAGGGGCTGGGGGAGGCCCTGGCCGAGGTCGAGCGCCTGGGCGTGTCCGACAGCGCGGGCGTGGTCTCGCTGGCCAAGGGGCTCGTCTCGCCGGACGGCGTCCCGCCGACGGTCGCGCTGGAGCGGGCGTTCGGCGCCGAGCGCACGGCTTGCGTGGGCGGGCCCGCTCACGCGCGCGAAATGGTGGAGACGGGCGCCGGGCTGGTGTGTGCGTCGCACTCCGAGCCGCTGGCCCACCGCGTGGCCGAGGTGTTTCAGAGCGCGGGGGTGGTGTGCGAGGTGTCCAACGACCCGGTCGGGGTCGAGCTGGCCGGTGTGGCCAAGAACGCCGCGGCGGTGGCGGTGGGCGCCACCCAGGCCCAGGGGCTCAACGCCGGCGGGCATGGCCGCGGCCGACATCTTCCTGGAGGTGCTCTCCCTGGCCGAGCTGTCGGGTGGCATGGCGCGTACCTTCGTCGGCCGCGGCGGCACCGGTGACCTCGTGGCCACCGCCCTGGCGCCCACGTCGCGCAACCGAAGCGCCGGCGAGCTGCTGGCCCAGGGCGTGCCGGCCGTGGAGATTCCGGACCGGCTGGGCCAGGCCGTGGAGGCCTTGGAGACCGTGCGGCTGCTGGCTCGCGCCATCCAACAGGCGGGGCTCGAGGCGCCCGTGACCTCCGCGCTCGCGCGCCTGATCGACGGCAGCCTGCCGCTCGACGAGTGGGTGCAGTTGGTGCGGGCCAAGCAGCCGCCGCCGGCCCGCTTTCGTGGTGCCGCCACGTGGTGGGCACGGCTGCGCGGATGGGTCCGCCGCCGCCTCCGAAGGGACCACGACGAGCTCCCGGCCGGGGACCCGCGGCGACTACACTCAGAAGAACGATGAAGACCGAGATCCATCCCGAATACATCGAGTCCCACGTCCGCTGTACGTGCGGCAACGAGTTCACCACCCGCGCCACCCAGGGCGAGATCCACGTGGAGATCTGCTCCAACTGCCACCCGTTCTACACCGGGAAGCAGAAGCTGGTCGATACGGGAGGGCGAGTCGAACGCTTCCGTCGCAGAGCAGCACGCCGCGGCAAGGCATAGCCCCGCTCCGCACGGGCGGTCCAAACTCCCCGCAACTCGGGCTCGCGAGGGCTGTTCTCTGATCCCATGCTTCATTTGAGCCCACGCCTTGCCGCGCTGGTCGCGGCGACCGCCGTGGCGGTGCCCGCGGCGCTCGCCGTGCCCGGTTCCGCCAAGGCTCCCGTGGCCGGTGTGCGGGTGAGCGAGTGCTCGACGGGCCCTGAGGCCAACGACCGGTTCGTGGAGTTTCGTGGCGCCATGCAGCAGACGGCGGGCAGCGAGACGATGTGGATGCGATTCGGGCTCCAGGAACGCCTGGGCGATCGTGCCTTCGCCCGGACGCGCGTTCCCGGCCTCGGCATGTGGCGCAAGTCGCGCCCGGGCGTGCTTCGTTTCGTGCACCGCCAGCAGGTGCTCGCCCTGGCCGAAGGCTCGGAGTACCGCGCGCGAGTGCACTTCCGCTGGTACGACGCCGATGGCGAGCTGGTGAAGGAGACGGTGCGGCGCTCTCCGTCCTGTCGGCAGCAGGGCAACCTGCCCAATCTGGTCGTCAACCAGATTCGTGCCAACCCGGCGGCCGGCCCGCCGGGGGTCGACCGCTACGAGGTGCGGGTGGTCAACCGCGGCCGTGCCGCGGTGGACGGTGCCGAGCTTGCCCTGGCCGTCGACGCGGCGGCGCTCGACACCGTGGCCGTCGGCGCTTTGGAGCCCGGCGAAGGACGGCAGGTGTCGGTGAACGGGCCGGCCTGCAAGAAATGGGCGCGAGCGGAGGCTGACCCGGCAGACACCGTGGGCGAGAGCTCGGAGTCCGACAACGTGCTCCGATCGCCCTGCCCGCTGCCGCGCTGATCCTCACGGTTCCGCGAAATGCCGCCGATACGATGATCAACGTGAGCGCCGACGCCGAGCCCCGCAGCAACGGCACCCTCGAGGCTCCGCGCGACCTGCCCGTTGGCGGTCAGGCGGTGCTCGAGGGCGTGATGATGCGCGGTGTCTCCACCTGGGCCGTCGCCGTGCGCAAGCCCACCGAGGACGAGCTGGCCGGCGGCGAGCTCGACCCCACGCTGGGGGCTCACGGCGAGATCGAGATCCACACCGAGCCGCTGGAATCGGCGGCCAAGCGCCACAAGGTGCTGCGCCTACCGCTGATCCGCGGCGTCGTGGCCCTCGGCGAGTCACTCAAGATCGGCTTCAAGGCGCTTGGCATCTCGGCCAACGCCCAGCTGCCCGACGACGAGGAGGGCAAGAAGCAGGAGATCGGCGGGGGCACCTGGGCCGGCACGATCGTGTTCGCGATGATCTTCGCGATCAGCCTGTTCTTCCTGCTGCCGGCCGGGCTGACGAACATCTTCAAGGACGACATCCCGAACTCGTTCACCTTCCTGGTGATCGAGAAGGTGATCCGGATATCGATCTTCCTTGCGTACATCTGGCTGATCTCGCGCATGCGCGACCTCCAGCGCGTGTTCGAGTACCACGGGGCCGAGCACAAGACGATCTCCTGTTACGAGGCCGGACTGGACCTCACCCCCGAGAACGCCCAGCGGTTCTCCCGCCTGCATCCCCGCTGCGGCACCAGCTTCCTGCTGATCGTGATGATCGTGGCCATCTTCGTCTTCGCCCCGCTCGGCAAGCTCGACTGGCAGTGGCTGTTCGTGTCGCGGGTGGTCGGGATCCCGCTTGTGGCGGGGATCGCCTTCGAGGTGATCAAGTGGTTCGGCCGCAACCGCACCAAGACCTGGGCGCGTGCTCTGATGTGGCCGGGCCTGCAGCTGCAGCGCCTGACCACCAGGGAGCCGGACCCGGCTCAGCTGGCGGTTGCCATCGCCGCCCTCGAGGCCGTGCTCGCCGTCGAGAACCCGGCGGAGGCGAGCGAGGAGGAGATGGTGGGCATGGAGGTCGTGGCCTGAGCAGCTAGAGTTGGTACTTCAAGTGGCCTGTCTTTGGGCGGCCGACTCCCCAGCCGACAGTTGCGTCAGTGGCGTTGCATCATCGGAGGCGAGGGTTGGCGACTTCCCCGGCTGGGCCTTCAGCCTTCGTATATCGGAGGCAGAAGGAGACAGCATGTCCGAGGAAGAAGGCCTCCGTCGTGGGCAGTTGTCTGCGGCGATATCCAACTCAGTGGTGCGTGTCGTGGCCGAGTACACCGGCCGTGGACCCACCAAGGCACGTACGATCATGGGTGCGGACTCCGTGTTCGTGGTGCTTCAGGACACGATGACGAGGGGTGAGCGCTCGCTGGTCGACAACGGCGAGCACGAGGCCGTGCTCGACCTGCGCAGGCGCTGGCAGCGTGCGATGCGCAAGGACCTCAGCAACGAAGTCGAACGCCTTACGGGCCGTTCCGTGATCGGCTTCATGAGCGACAACCACATCGATCCCGACCTCGGTGTGGAGATCTTCATCCTGGACTCGGCCGAAGAGCCCGCGGAGGCTTAGCGCCCGCGCGTACCCTTCTCTCGAATGATCGAGAGGCTGGTCGAACAGATAGAGAGCCGTTTCGCCGAGCTGTCGGGGCAGATGTCCGACCCGGACGTGATCTCCGATCGCGAGCGCTACGCCGAGGTGGGCCGCGCCTACCGCACGCTCGAGCCGGCGCACCAGCTGGCTGTCGAGTGGCGGCGCACCGCCTCCGATGCCGAGGGCGCCCGCGAGATGCTCTCCGAGGACGGCGACGACCCCGAGGTCCGCGAGATGCTCGAGGGCTCCGAGGCCCGGCTGGTCGAGCTGGCCGAGGCCATCCGCCTGGCCATGGTCGAGCCCGACCCCAACGACGACAAGAACGTGATCGTCGAGGTCCGGGGCGGCGCGGGCGGCGACGAGGCCGGCCTCTTCGCCGGTGACATCTACCGGATGCTCGACCGCTACGCCGAGCGGCGCGGCTTCAAGACCGAGCCGCTCTCGCTGGCCGACGGCGACTACACCTTCGCGATCAAGGGATCCGGGGCCTACAGCGTGTTCAAGCACGAGGGCGGCACCCACCGGGTGCAGCGGGTGCCCGAGACCGAGTCGCAGGGCCGCATCCACACCTCCACCGCCACCGTCGCGGTGCTGCCCGAGGCCGAGGACGTTGAGGTGGACGTGGACCAGAACGACCTCCAGATCGACGTCTACCGCTCTTCGGGACCCGGCGGCCAGTCGGTGAACACCACCGATTCCGCCGTGCGGATCACCCACAAGCCGACCGGCCTGGTGGTGTCGATGCAGGACGAGAAGTCCCAGCTGCAGAACCGCGACAAGGCCATGCGAGTGCTGCGCGCACGCCTCTACGAGCGCGAGCTGGCGGCCCAGCAGGCCGAGCTGGCGGAGGATCGCCGCTCCCAGGTGGGCACCGGCGAGCGGGCGGAGAAGATCCGCACCTACAACTTCCCGCAGGACCGGGTGACCGACCATCGTGTGAAGCTGACGAAGGGGGAGGTTCAGCGGGTGCTTGGGGGAGAGCTCGACGAGTTCACCGCCGCTCTGGAGGCCGAGGAGAAGCGCCTCAAACTAGAGGCGGGATCCCTGGTGGCAACGGATGCGAAGGACTCGGCATCCCTGCCGAGTCCTTCCGGGTGAGCGGCGCCGGCACCGTGCGCGACGCGATCGCGGCGGCGACCGATGCTCTGGCCGCCGCGGGGTGCGACACGCCGCAACTCGATGCGGAGGTGCTGATCGCCGATGCCCTCGCGGTCGACCGGGGCGCGCTGGTGACCGGAGCCTCGTCCGATGTGCCCGCCTCGTCGGCTCGGGACATCGGAGAGCGCGTGCGCCGGCGGGTGATGCGCGAGCCGGTGGCCTACATCGTCGGCCGCAAGGGGTTCAGGAACATCGAGCTGGCCGTGGACTCGCGGGTGCTGATCCCGCGGCCCGAGACCGAGCTGCTCGTGGAGGTGGCGCTGGCGGCTCCGCACGGCGCGCGGGTGCACGAAGTGGGCACGGGCAGCGGCGCCGTGGCTCTGGCGCTGATGACCGAGCGCCCCGACCTGCGGGTGTCCGCGTCGGACTCGTCACCGGATGCAGTGGATGTGGCTCGCGCAAACGCGCGGGCGCTGGGCCTCGACCTGCCTCTGGCGGTTGCGCAGGGCCTGCCCGACCCGATCGCTTTTGGGGAGGCGTGCAGCCGGAACGATGTTCCGGCGAGCACCGAACCGGGGGTTCTCGGCGGGCCGATGCGGCCCTATGACCTGGTGCTGGCCAACCTGCCCTATGTGAGCATCGGCGAGATGGCGACGCTGGCTCCCGAGATACGCAGCCACGAGCCTCACGAAGCCCTGGTGTCGGGCCGGGAAGGCCTCGATGCGATCCGGGACGTCGTAGCGGAGATCCCCGGCGGCACGCGGGTGGCGCTCGAGCACTCACCCCACCAGGCCCAGGCGGTGAGGGGGCTGCTCGAGGCGGCCGAGACCCATCGCGACCTCGCCGGGCGCGAGCGCGTCACGGCCGGGACGGTCCGTACCGGAGACCCTGCGTGACCGAGGAGGACGTGACCGCCTTCGGCCGGTGCATCGCGGAGGGCGGGGTGGCGCTGTTTCCCACGGACACCGTCTACGGGCTGGCCACCGGGCCCGATTCGGAGGAGGGGGTCGAGCGCCTCTACGCAATCAAGGGCCGCCCGGCGAAGCGCCCCGCGGCGGTCATGTTCTTCGACCTCGGTCTGGCGCTTGCGGAGCTGGAGGAGGTGGGGCCGCGAACCCGGGATGCCGTTGAACGCCTTCTGCCCGGAGCGCTCACCGTGCTGCTGGGAAACCCCGCCCGCCGTTACCCGCTCGCCTGCGGTCCTGAGCCCGAGCGGCTTGGCTTGCGAGTGCCCGAGCTGACCGGGGCGCTGGCCCCGCTGGCGGTCACGCGCCGGCCCGTGCTGCAGTCGAGCGCCAACCCCAGCGGCGGTCCTGACGCCCGCCGCCTGTCCGACGTCGACGAGGGCATCCGCCGCGAAGTGGACGTCCAGCTCGACGGCGGCGAGCTGCCCGGCACCGCGTCCACGGTGGTGGACCTGACGCGATATGAGGCCGGCGCGGAATATCGGATCGTCCGTGAGGGGGCTGTGAGCGCGGCCGCGGTGGGTTCCCTGCTGCTGCCATAGCCGCTGCGCTAACGGTGCACGCGAACGTGCGATGGTTTCTCGTTGTAAAGAGACCTACGAGCGGATGAACGAGATCGCCGCGACCGCGGGGATCGTCACCGAGCGCGATCGGCTGCGGGCGACCGGGCACGGGCAGGATATCGGCAAAGGGCGGGTGCGCGATCACCTCGCGCCCCGGTCATCCTCTCGATGCGCGACATCGTGCGCTCGTGGGCGGCCACACCGGCGGTGGTCAGCTGGTCGCGGCTTCGCCGGGAACGTCACAGCTCGCCCCATCGCCGATCCAGCAGCGCACGATGTCGCGCATGGACAGGATTCCGACTGGATCGCCGGACGGGCTGAGCACGATCACGTGCCGGAAGCCGCCGTTGGTCATCGCCTCCGCGGCCTGTTCGAGCGACCAGTCGGCGTACGCATAGATCATCCTCGGGGAGAGGTGGTCGCGCACCCGCTCCTCGTCGATGTCCTGGCCGGTGCCGTTTGATCGCAGCAGGTCGCGCTCGGTGATGATCCCGGGGCCGGCCTGCTCGTTGTCCATGACCACCGCGGCGCCGACCTCGTGCACGGTCATCCGGCGCGCGGTCTCTCGCAACGTGTGGTCGGGGCCGACCGTCACGACGATCTCGTTCATTCCCTCACCGACGTTCATGCGCTCCCTCGTATCGATTGATACGAGACTCTAGCCACTCATCGGTGCCGCGGCCAACGCCTGGGCCTTCAGGCGCCGCCGGTGAACCGGGCGGCTCGATCAGGTTCTTTCCTCGCCGGCTTAGGTTTGTCGTGGGGAGTTGCGGGGAGATACCCAAAAGTGGTAGACCACACTATCTCTTAACGAAGTCGTCGAGGAGAGGACGTCCCCACCGTGTGCCTGGCCATCCCGGGCAAAATCGTCGAAGTGGTCGACGAGTCGAAACGGCTCGCTCGAGTCGACGTGGCGGGGGTGCAGCGCAACGTGAACATCGGACTGCTCGACTCCGACGGAGTCGGGGTCGGCCCGGGCGACTGGGTGCTCATCCACGTCGGCTTCGCGATGTCGAAGGTCGACGAGGAGGAGGCCATGGCCACTCGGCGCCAGCTCGTGGCTATGGGTGACGACTACGAGCAGGAGCTCGAAGAGCTGAAGGCCAGCGTGATCGAATGACGCCGACGACCGACCCGGGATGCGCTGTGAGACCGACCACGACTCTCACTGCATAACCTGTGGCGACGAGGCCGTTGCCACTCCGCGTGCTGAGGGTGGACGACGAGCGCGGGCTCGCCCTCTGCGAGAGCGAATCCGGCGACCACACCACGATCGAGATCGCCCTGATCCCGCCGGTGGCTCCCGGCGACGGCTTGCTCGCCCACGCGGGCACGGCAATCGCTCCGCTACCTCGGGAGGCCACCGCGTGAAGTACGTCGACGAGTTTCGCGACCCCGAGCTCGGCCGCGTGCTGGCGGGCCAGATCGTGAACCTGGTCGAGCCGGGGCGCCACTACAAGCTGATGGAGGTGTGCGGCGGGCACACCCACTCGATCTACAAGTTCGGGATCGACGACCTGCTGCCCGAGAACGTCGAGCTGGTGCACGGCCCGGGCTGTCCGGTCTGCGTGATTCCGATGGGTCGTGTGGACGACGGAATCGCCATCGCCCACCAGCCCGGGGTGATCTTCACCTGCTTCGGCGACATGATGCGGATCCCGGGCTCGAACGGGTCGCTGCTGGATGCCAAGGCCGAGGGCGCCGACATCCGAATGGTCTACTCGCCGCTCGACGCCCTGCGCCTCGCCAAGCAGAACCCCGACCGTGACGTCGTCTTCTTCGCGATTGGCTTCGAGACCACGGCGCCGTCGACGGCGCTGACGCTCAAGCGCGCCCGCATGGAGGGCGTCGACAACTTCTTCTGCATGTGCAACCACGTGACGATCGTGCCGCCGCTGCGCGCGCTGCTCGACTCGCCCGACATGCGCCTCGACGGCTTCGTCGGCCCCGGCCATGTGTCCACCGTCGTGGGCGCCCGGCCGTTCGAGTTCATCCCCGCGGAGTACGAGAAGCCGATCGTGGTGGCCGGCTTCGAGCCGCTCGACGTGCTGCAGGCGGTCGAGATGATCCTGCGCCAGCTGGCCGAGGGGCGCTGCGAGGTCGAGAACCAGTACAAGCGCGTGGTTCCCTACGAGGGCAACCCGCGCGCCCTGGAGGTGCTGGCCGAGGTGTTCGAGCTGCGGCCGCACTTCGAGTGGCGCGGCCTGGGCTTCATCTCCCAGAGCGGGCTGAAGATCTCGGAGGCCTACGCGGACTTCGACGCGGAGCTCAAGTACTCCGTTCCCGGCGTGCGTGTGGCCGACCCGAAGGCATGCCAGTGCGGCGAGGTGCTCAAGGGCGTGATCAAGCCGTTCGAGTGCAAGGTGTTCGGCACGGCGTGTACGCCCGAGCGCCCGATCGGCACCTGCATGGTCTCCTCCGAGGGCGCCTGCGCCGCCTACTACAACTACGGCCGCTTCGCGCGTGAGAGGGAGGTCGTGTGATGAAGGGCTCCGGTGCTCGCGCGACCGGCGCCCGCGCTGCGCTCCTCGCCGAACGCGATCCAGTTGCCGAGCGCGAGGAGAAAGTGCTCGGGATCATCGAGACCGCGCGCGCCAAGCGCGGCAAGTTCCGCGACACGCAGGTCACGATGTCCCATGGCGCGGGCGGCAAGGCCACGCAGAGCATGATCGAGGGGCTGTTCGTGCCGGCATTCGCCTCGGACGCGCTGGGGGCGATGGGCGACGCCGGCGCCGTCGAGGTCGACGGTGCGCGCCTCGCGCTCACCACCGACAGCTTCGTGGTCAAGCCGATCCGGTTCCCCGGCGGCTCGATCGGCGACCTGGCCGTGAACGGCACCGTCAACGACCTGGCGGTGAGCGGCGCCCGCCCGGTCGCGCTCAGCCTGTCGCTGATCCTCGAGGAGGGGCTGCCCGCCGACGAGCTGCGCGCCGAGGTGGAGGCCATCGCAGCGGCAGCCGCTGCCGCGGACGTCGAGATCGTGGCCGGCGACACCAAGGTCGTGGAGCGCGGGCACGCCGACAAGATGTACGTCTGCACATCGGGCGTGGGGCGCGTCGATCCTCGGGCCCGGCTGTCGCCCGCAGCGCTCGAGCCCGGCGACCGCGTGCTGGTGTCCGGCACCGTCGGCGACCATGGCACGGCGATCATGCTCGCCCGCGGCGAGTTCGAGCTCGAGAGCGAGATCGAATCCGATACCCGCAGCTTGTGGCCGGTGGCCGACGCTCTGCTCGAGGAGGTGGGGCCGTCGCTGCGCTGCATGCGCGACGCCACCCGCGGAGGCGTGGCCTCGGTGCTCAACGAGCTTGCCCGCGCTTCGAACGTGGCGATGGTCGTCCGCGAGGCCGCGGTGCCGGTGCAGCCGGCCGTCGCGGGCGCCGCGGAGATCCTTGGCATCGACCCGATGTACGTGGCCAACGAGGGCAAGCTGGTCGCCTTCGTTGCGCCGGATGCCGCTGACTCGGCGCTGGCCGCGCTGAGGTCGGTGCCGGGCTGCGAGCAGGCAGCGGAGATAGGCGAGGTGAAGACGGAGCCACCGGGGATGGTCCTGGTGGAGACAGGGTTTGGCGGCAAGCGAGTCATGGACCAATTGGTGGGGGATCCCCTGCCGCGAATTTGCTGAGTGAGGGATAGAGAGGAGCCACATAGATGGCCACGCAAGTCGAGTTCGTACCCAACCAGCACGCAACGGAGGCGGTCACCGCCCATGTCATCTGGATGACCACGGGGCTGTCGTGCGACGGCGATTCGGTGGCCATGACGTCGGCTACCAATCCGAGCCTCGAGGACATCATCCAGGGAGTGATCCCCGGCATGCCGCGGGTCGTGGTCCACAACCCCGTGCTCGCCTACGAGGTGGGCGACGAGTTCATGGACGCGTGGTACAAGGCCGAGGCCGGCGAGCTCGACCCGTTCGTGCTCGTCGTCGAGGGCTCGATCCCCAACGAGAAGATCAACGGCGACGGCCACTGGACGGGGCTGGGCAACGACCCCGAGACCGGCCAGCCGATCACCACCAACGAGTGGCTCGACCGCCTGGCTCCGAAGGCGGCGGCCGTGGTGGCCGTGGGCACCTGCGCCACCTACGGCGGCATCCCGGCCATGAAGAACAACCCGACCGGCGCGATGGGCGTGCCGGACTACCTGGGCTGGGACTACAAGTCCGGCGCCGGCCTCCCGGTGGTCTGCATCCCCGGCTGCCCTGCGCAGCCCGACAACATGACCGAGGCGCTGCTGTACCTCGTGCTGCACCTCGGCGGGCTGGCCCCGGTGCCGGAGCTGGACGACCAGCTGCGGCCCACCTGGCTGTTCGGCCGTACGGTGCACGAGAGCTGCAACCGCGCGGCGTTCTACGAGCACGGCGACTTCGCCACCGAGTACGGCCAGGACCACCGCTGCCTGGTCAAGCTCGGGTGCAAGGGTCCGGTGGTCAAGTGCAACGTGCCTCTGCGCGGCTGGGTCAACGGCATCGGCGGCTGCCCCAACGTGGGCGGCATCTGCATGGCGTGCACGATGCCGGGCTTCCCCGACAAGTACATGCCGTTCATGGAGGAGGACAGCAACGCGAAGCTCTCGTCGAACTTGGCCAAGTTCACCTACGGGCCGCTTCTGAGGATGGGCCGGCGGTGGTCGATCAAGAACAAGTACGACAAGGAGCCGGAGTGGAGACACAACCGGCCCGAGCTCACGTCCGGCTACACGCACAAGCACATCGCGCGAAGCACCACAAAGGTCTAGGGAGGACGCATGGCAACCGTTGAAACACCTCAGGACCGCAAGGTCGTCGTCAAGGAGATGTCGTGGGACCCGATCACCCGCATCGTCGGGTCGCTCGGGATCCACACGGAGATCGACTTCACCAACGGCGTCGTGAACAAGTGCTACTCGACGTCGATGATCTTCCGCGGGTTCGACATCTTCATGAAGGGGATCGACCCCCGGGACACGCACTTCATCACCAGCCGCATCTGCGGCATCTGTGGAGACAACCACTGCACGTGCTCGGTGCTCAACCAGAACATGGCGTACGGGGTCAAGCCGCCGAAGCTGGGTGACTACTCCTACAACATCGCCGAGTCCGCGGACTTCATGTTCGACCACGCGATCTTCAACGACTGCATGGCCAACGTGGACTTCTGCGAACAGATGGTGGCCGAGACCAACCCCTCTGTGCTCGCAAAGGCGGAGCAGACGGCCGCGCCGCACTCGGACATCCACGGCTACAAGACGATCGCGGACATCATGCGGGCGCTCAACCCCTTCACCGGGGACTTCTACCTGGAGACGCTGCACGTGGCCCGCTACACGCGGGAGATGTACTGCCTCTTCGGGGGCCGGCACACGCACCCGTCCACGATCATGCCAGGCGGGGTGAGCGCCAACATCACCCACCAGACGTGCACGGACTACTACGTGCGGTTGATGAAGTACATCGACTACACGAAGCGCAGCGTGCCGATGCACGACGACCTCTACGACTTCTGGCTGGAGGCGCTGCCGGGCTACGACGACGTGGGCTTCCGGGAGACCAACCTGGTCTGCTGGGGCGCCTTCGACGACCCCGATTTCATCGACTACGACTACAAGACGATGAGCGACTGGGGCGAGAAGCGCATGGTCACCCCGGGCGTGGCGATCAACGGCGAGCTGATCACGACCGACCTCGTCGAGATCAACCTGATGATCAGGATCCTGCTCGGCAGCTCCTACTTCGAGGAGTGGACCGACGAGCGGGCCTACGTGACCAAGGATCCCCTTGGCAACGACGTCTCCAAGGATCATCCGTGGAACAAGACCACCCTGCCGAAGCCGCAGAAGCGCGACTTCACCGAGAAGTACAGCTGGGTGACCTCGCCGCGGATCTACGACAAGCGCACCGACACGCACGTGTCCTGCGACACCGGCGGCGGCCCGTTCGCGCGCCAGTGGGTCACGGCCAAGGCCGGGCTGGTCAAGCTCGGCGACTACCTGGAGGCCACGGGCCACAGCATCAAGATGGTGCTGCCGAAGACCTCCAACCACCCGGAGATGGAGCTGGAGTGGCACGTGCCGGAGAAGTCCAACGCGATTGAGCGTGACCGGGCGCGGACCTACCACCAGGCCTACTCGGCCCTGGTGGGGCTCTACAACCTCGAGAAGGCTCTCGGCGAGCTGCGGGCGGGACGCACGAAGTCGTGGAACGACTTCACGGTGCCCGAGCAGGCCGTCAGCGTGGGCTTCCACGAGGCCGCTCGCGGGGTGATCTCGCACCACATGGTGATCGAGGACGGCAAGGTGGCCAACTACCAGCCGTTCCCGCCCACCCCCTGGAACGGCAGCTCCAGGGACAAGTTCGGCACGCCGGGGCCCTACGAGGACGCGGTGCAGAACACGCCGATCTTCGAGGAGAACGGACCGGAGAACTTCAAGGGCGTGGACATCATGCGCGCCGTGAGGAGCTTCGATCCGTGCCTGCCGTGCGGCGTGCACATGTACACCGGCAAGGGGCGCGTGAAGAAGGTGATGCACACGCCCACGGCGCTGTCGTAGTGGACGGCGATCGGGTAACCGTCCTGGACCTGATGGCGGAGGCCTCGGCGAGCACGCCGGGGCCTGCGCCGGTTGGGCCGCCGCCTGGGCCGATGTCGGAGCAGGAGGCCAACGACAGTCGACAGTCGACAGTCGACGGTCAACAGGAAGAGGATCTGGAAGAACGTGTAGAGCGCCTCACTTCTGAGCTCGAGGAGCTGCCTGATCCGTACGCGCGTGGCGTTGCCGAGGAGCTCATCGGCGCGCTGCTCGAGTTCCACGGGGAGGGGCTCGCGCGCGCGCTCGAGCTCGTCGGGGAGGAGGCTGCCGGGAAGCTTGCCGAGGACGGCCTCGTGGGCAGCCTTTTGCTGATCCACGGCCTGTATCCGGTGCCCCTCGAGGAGCGTGTGGCTGCGGCGCTGGATGAGGTGCGGCCCTACATGGAGTCGCATGGGGGCGGGGTGGAGGTGCTGTCGCTCGACGAGGGGGTTCTTCGCCTGCGCCTCGAGGGCAGCTGCGACGGGTGCGCCGCGTCCTCGGCCACCCTGGAGCTGGCGATCAAGAAGGCGCTGATGGAGGCCGCTCCGGATCTCCTGGAGCTCGAGGTCGAGGGTGCGGTTGAGCCGCCGGCTGCCGCCGCGGACATCCCCGGCACGCCCTTGCCGCTGGCCCCCGCGGTGCCGCCGGTGTCGGGCTGGCTGGGCGTGGACGGCGTGGCCGATCTGCCGCCGGGCGCCCAGGCCGCCGTGAGCGCGGGCGGAGTCGACCTGCTCGTGGCCAACGTGAACGGCACGCTGCTCGCTTATCGCGACGAGTGCGCGGGCTGCGGCTCGGCCCTGCACGGAGGCGGGCTGGACGAGGGGATCTTCGTGTGTCCCTCGTGCTCTGCGCGGTTCGACCTGCCGCGAGCGGGGCGCGGGGTCGAGGACACCACGTTGCAGCTCGGACCGGTGCCGCTGCTGCGCGAGGGGCCCACCCAGGTGAGGGTGGCGCTCACCGCGTGAGCGCCGACGGGAACGGAGGGATCGACGCGGCCATCGCCGCGCGCCGCCGGGCGGGGCTCGTGGGAGGGCTTCGCCGTCTGGCGGGGCCGCCCGGCGGGCGGCAGAGCGGGCAGGCGCCCCCCAAAAACGGCGCGCCGCCCCGCGGCGACGGCGAGCGCTGCGACCTGTGCGGCACGTCGCTGCCCGAGGACCATCGCCACCTGCTCCAGCTCGAGGAGCGGCGCATCGACTGCTCCTGCGAGCCGTGCTGGGCGATGCGCTCGGGCGATCCCGAGTACCGGCCGGTGGGCACCCGCACCGCGTGGCTGCCCGACCTGGTGCTCACCGACGAGCGCTGGGCCAGCTTCGGGATCCCGATCGGCCTCGCGTTCTTCATGCGCAGCAGCACGGCCGGCAAGGTGGTGGCTCTCTACCCGAGCCCGGCGGGCGCCACCGAGTCGGAGCTCGATCTCGGCTCGTGGGAGTCACTGGTCGAGTCCAACCCGGTGCTCACGAGCCTGGAGGCGGACGGCGAGGGCCTGATCGTGAACCGGCTGGCGGATCCGCCCCAGTTCGCGATCGCGCCGATCGACCAGTGCTACGCGCTCGTCGGCCTGGTCAAGGCCAGCTGGGAGGGCATCTCGGGCGGCGTGGGCCTCGAGCGGGCGATCGCCGGGTTCTTCGACGGCCTGCGCGAACGTGGGGTGGCCGCATGAACGAGAACGCGGCGCTCGATCCCACGGTCGCCCCGCAGGCCCAGCCCGACCCCGAGTTCACCATCCTCGGCGTGGAGCCGGTGCTCCACTCGGCGGCTCCGATGCTGGAGTTCACCGGTCACGTGACCGAGAAGGCGGGGCGCGAGGTGTACACGATCGCGCTGACGGCGCAGATCATGATCGACCCCGCCCGGCGCGAGTACGACGACGAGACGCGCACGCGGCTGGTCGAGCTGTTCGGCGAGCCGGAGCGCTGGGCGTCCACCACGCAGACCTTTCTCTGGGCCGAGCTGGACGTGCTCTTACCCGCCTTCACCGGGGCCACCGCTTTCCGGCTGCCGATGGCCGCCAACTACGACCTCGAGATCGCCGCCACGAAGTACCTGCACTCACTCCCCGGCGGCGAGGTGCCGCTGACCTTCAACTTCACGGGCACGATCTTCTACCGCGGCGACGGCGGACGGATGCAGATCGTGAAGGTGCCCTGGGACTGCAGCACGCGCTACCCCATGTCCGCCTCGGTCTGGCAGGAGATGATCGACCACCACTACCCCAGCGCGGGCTGGGTGGCGCTGCGCAACGACACCCTGGACAGCCTCGGGCGCCACAAGGCGCGGCTCGGCCTGCCCTCCTTCGACGCCACCGTGGCGGAGCTGCTGAAGGAAGCCGAGGGATGACCGCCCAGCTCGAGGAACTCGTCGAGTCGCTGCTCTACGAGGGCTACGCGCTCTACCCCTACACGCCCGGCGCGACGAAGAACTCGACGCCCACTCCGTTCGGGATCGTCTACCCGCCTGCGTACGCTGCCGCAAACCCGGCCGCGTTCGATCACGTCCGGCTGGAATGCGCCCTGGAGGCGGGCGAGGACGCACCTGTGGAGGCCACGGTGCGTTTCCTGTCGGCGGGGAACGGTGAGAGCAGGGCCACCGAGCGCCGGCTGACGGCCACACGTGAGGGGTCGAGCTTCTCGTTCGACGGGCTCGAGGGCAGGGTCCGGCTGCGCGTGGATCCGCTCGCCGAGGACACGGTGCGAGTTCGCGTGTGCGTGCACAACTCGACGCCGCTCGAGGACGGACAGGTGGGACGCGGTGACGCCCTCGCGGCCAGCCTCATGTCCACCCACGTGATCGTGAGCGCCCCCGGATGCCGCTTCCGCTCACCCCTCGAGACCCCCGAGTTGAGCAGCGTGAACACTTTCCCGGTGCTCGCCACTCCAGAGGACGACACCGTGCTCGGCGCCACGATCATGCTGCCCGACCACCCGCAGCTGGCGCCCGAGAGCCGCGGCAACCTGTTCGACGGCACCGAGATCGAGGAGGCGCTGCTCCTGCACGTGCACGCCCTCAGTGACTGCGAGCGCGAGGCGATCGAGGACGCCGACCCCGCGGTGCGCGCGATGGTCGAGCGCGCCGCCGCGGCCACTCCCGAGGAGATGCTCCGGCTGCACGGGCGGCTCGAGATGCACGACCCTCCGGAGCGTGCCTGATGGCCGGCGGACCGCGTCCGGCGCCTGCCGGGATGCCCGACCGCAGCGGCGAGGAGGAGGTCACCGTCGAGGGCGTGACCTTCCGCCGCGGCGAGCACGTACGGCTGCGCCCGGGCAAGGGCGGCGACCCCTACGACACGATGGTGGACGGCCGGATGGCCACCATCGAGCGCATCCTGTTCGACGTCGAGGACAAGCTCTACTTCGCCGTCACGATCGACGATGACCCCGGCCAGGAGCTTCTGCGCGAGACCGGCCGGTTCCTGTTCTTCTTCAAGGGGGAGGTCGAGCCGCTATGACCGAAGAACCAGACACCACCGGGCGCATACCGCAGATCCTCGTGGCCGGGATCGGAAACGCCTGGCTTCAGGACGACGGCTTCGGCCCCGAGGTGGCCAAGCGTCTCGAGGCCGAGAAGCTCCCGGAGGGCGTGTCCGTGTACGACTTCGGCGCCGGCGGGCTGGACCTGGCCTACGAGGTGATGCGCGGCTACCACGCGCTCGTGCTTGTCGACGCCAGCCGCCAGGGCGGCGAGCCGGGCACGCTGTACGTGATGGAGCCCGACCCCGAGGACATCGGGGGCGGTATCGAGGACGGGGAGAACATCGATCCCCACGGCATGGACCCGCAGACCGTGCTGCGCTTCGTGAAGGCTGTGGGCGGCTGGCCCGGCAAGGTCGTGGTGGTGGCCTGCGAGCCGGCCGAGGTAGAGCAGATGGGTATGGGCCTCACCGCAGAGGTGGCCGCTTCGGTGGACCAGGCGGTGAAGGTGGTGCTGGAGCAGGTGGAGGAGCTGCGTTGCACGAGCTCTCCCTGAGCAGCGCGGTGCTCGACACCGCCCTCCGGCACGCCGACGGCCACAGGGTGAAGGCCGTCGAGCTCACGATCGGCGCGCTGCGCCAGGTTGTGCCGTCGTCGCTGGAGTTCTACTGGGAGATCGTTACCCGCGAAACCCCCTGCGAGGGTGCGCGGCTGGAGCTGAACATGGTCGAGGCACGGGTGCGCTGCAAGGCGTGCGACACCGCGTGGACCCTCGACGATCCGATCTTTCGCTGTCCGTCGTGCGAGGACTCCGACGTCGAGGTCCTCACCGGCACCGAGTTCTTCGTGGAATCGATCGATGTGGAGGAGGAAGCATGCACCGTACGAGGGTGAGGGTGGCCGAGGACGCCCTCGACGCCAACACGACCATCGCGCAGGCCAACCGCGCGGACTTCGATCGCGAGTCGGTCCGGGTGGTCAACCTGATGAGCGCTCCGGGAGCCGGCAAGACGACGCTGCTGGAGGCCGTGTTCCGGGAGGGTCTGGGCGACCTGCGGGCGGGCGTGCTGGAGGGCGACGTGCAGGGCTCGCTCGACGCGGACCGGCTGGCGCGCTTCCACGTGCCGGTCACGCAGATCAACACCGACGGCGGGTTCGGCGGCGAGTGCCACCTGGACGCCAACATGGTGCGCTCGGCGCTTGGCGAGGTGCCGCTCGACGAGATCGACCTGCTGATCATCGAGAACGTGGGCAACCTGGTCTGCCCGGCGGAGTTCCGGGTGGGTGAGGACGCCAAGGCGATGGTGTGCTCTGTCACCGAGGGCGAGGACAAGCCGCTCAAGTACCCGCTCATGTTCCGCACCTGCGGGCTGGTTGTGGTGAACAAGGTCGACCTGCTGCCCCACCTCGACTACGACATCGAGAAGCTCCATCACAACATCCGGTCCGTGAATCCCGACGCCGAGGTGATGGAGCTCAGCGCTCGCACCGGCGAGGGCGTCGAGGGCTTCCGGGACTGGCTGATCCGGGCCGCGGACCGGGAGGCGGCGCCGGCGTGACGCAGGCCGTGGCCAGCGCGGGCGCGCGCATCGACGAGCTGATCGACACCAGGATGGAGGCCGACCGCCGCTACTTCGGGGCCGAGGCGCGACGGCTGGCCGAGCTGTGTCACCGGATGGCCGAGCGCTTCGCCCGCGGCGGCCGGCTGCTCGCCCTGGGTGTGTCGGCCCAGGCGCGGTCCGACGCTCGCCACGTGGCCGTGGAGTTCGTGCACCCGGTGATCGTGGGCAAGCGTGCACTGCCCGCGCTCGGCCTGACCGCGGAGGGCGGGCCGCTGGGCGCGCAACTCGAGCTCGCGGCCGAGCCGGAGGACATGGTGATGGCCTTCGAGGCCGCCGAGGCCACCGTGGCGGGCATCGCCGCAGCCCGGGCGCGAGGCTGCCTGACGATCGCGTTCGAGCCGGCGGGGGCCGACTGGCAGCTCGATCCACCCGCAGATGATCCGTTCGTACGCCAAGAGCTGGCCGAGACCGCTTACCACCTGCTGTGGGAGCTCGTGCACGTGTTCTTCGACCACCGCGGGCTGCTCGAGGGCCGCGATGCGCGGCCGGTGCACGACAGTGGCGGGTCGAGCTTCCTCTACCCGTTCCTGGGGCAGACCGAGACCGGGCTCGAGGAGGTGCTCGCCGACGTCCGCGCCTCGGTGGTGATGAAGGCGGAGGAGATCGCCTCGCTGCGCGCCCAGACGCTGCGCGAGGGGCGCGACGTGTTGCCCGCCGCCGCGCGGGTGCTGCGCACCCGCCTCGACGCAGGCGGCCGGATGCTCGTGTTGGGCAATGGCGGCTCCGCCACGGACGCGATGGACGCGGCGGCGGACATGCGCCTGCCGCCGGCTTCGTGGCCGGCGCGCCGGGCTCTCGACCTGACCGAGGATGCGGCGATACTCACGGCCATCGCAAACGACATCGGCACCGAGGCCATGTTCTCGCGCCAGGTGATCGCTCATGGCCGCGAGCAGGACGCGCTGCTCGTGCTGTCCACGAGCGGCAACTCGGCCAACGTGATCCATGCGCTGGCGGAGGCCCGCCGTCGCAAGCTGGTCACGATCGCGATGGTGGGCTACGACGGCGGCCGGGTGTCGGCGGAACGGCTGGCGGACCACGTGGTGGTCACGCGCTCGGAGCACATCCCGCGGATCCAGGAGGCCCAGGCAAGTGCGTGGCACGTGCTGCGCGAGCTGATCGAGGAGGCGGCGTGACCGACGACACGGCGACGGCGGGCGGCAACCCGGACGCGGACGAGCGCGTGGCCCACGCGGCCACGCGAGGGGCGATCGCGGCGATGGCGATGACGGGCATGCGCCAGTTGACCGTGAGCCTCGGCCTTGTGAAGGAGACGCCGCCTCGGGCGATCGTCAGACAGACCTCGAGGGGCTTGATCCGGGTCGTCCCGAAGGGCCAGCGCCGCGCCGCAATCGAGCTGA
This sequence comes from uncultured Thermoleophilaceae bacterium, assembly GCA_963825475.1. Lineage (GTDB taxonomy): Bacteria > Actinomycetota > Thermoleophilia > Solirubrobacterales > Thermoleophilaceae > JAAYBF01. The sequence continues at coordinate 39,420 of CAWGTC010000004.1, forward strand.
TGCATTGGGGCTACGGCGCCGCGGGTGGGGCGTTGTTCGCGATGCTGCCCGAGAGCCTGCGCCTGCGACGTTGGTCGGGGCCCCTGTACGGCTTGGTCCTGTGGCTCAGCTTCGAGCTGGTACAGGCGCCGCTGCTGGGACTCGAGCAGGCCAAGAAGGCACGCCCGGTGGAGCGGGCGGCGTTCGCCGTGGACCACCTGCTGTACGGGCTGGTGCTGACGGAGACCCGCCGCCGCGCGCGGGAGTAGCGCTGGACGGTCCCCGCAGGGTCCGTGTGAGGGTGACCGGCACGGTGCAGGGGGTGGGCTTTCGCCCCTTCGTGTACCGCCTGGCGGGCGAGCTCGATCTGGCGGGCTTCGTGCTCAACGACGAGCGAGGCGTCCTGGCGGAGGCCGAGGGCGACGCCGCGGCGGTCGAACGCTTCGTGGAGCGTCTGTCCACCGAGGCGCCGCCTCTGGCCAACGTGGAGCAGGTCTCTCCCAGCGAGGTGGCGGTCACCGGCGCGCCCGGCTTCGAGATCGTCGCCAGCCGGCGCGGCGGCACGCCACTGGCGCTGGTCTCCCCGGACGTGGCCACCTGCGCCGCCTGCCTCGCGGAGATCACCGATCCGGCCGACCGCCGCTTCGGCTACGCGTTCACCAACTGCACGGACTGCGGCCCGCGCTTCACGATCGTTCGCGGCGTCCCATACGACCGGCCGCTCACGACGATGGCGGCGTTCGAAATGTGCCCGCTCTGCGCGGCCGAGTACGACGACCCGGCCGACCGCCGCTTCCACGCCCAGCCCAACGCGTGCCCCGAGTGCGGCCCGCGGCTGGTGCTGCTCGGCCCTGGCGGCGAGCGGGTCGAGTCCGACGACCCGCTGGCGGCGGCGGCCCACGCGCTGCAGGACGGAGCGGTGCTGGCGATCAAGGGCCTGGGGGGCTACCACTTGGCCTGCCGCGCCGACCACGAGGATGCGACGGCGGCGCTGCGGTCGCGCAAGCACCGCGAGGACAAGCCGTTCGCCTTGATGGCCGCCGGCCTGGGGTCGGCCCGGCAGCTCGTGCAACTGACCGCCGCGGAGGAGGAACTGCTGCTGGGTGGGGAACGGCCGATCGTGATCGCCCGCCGCCGCCCCGAAGCCCCGGTGGCCGGCGCGGTGGCGCCCGGCTCGCCCGACCTCGGCGTGATGCTGCCCTACACGCCGCTGCACCACCTTCTGCTGGCGGCGGTGGGCAGATCGCTGGTGATGACGAGCGGCAACGTGTCCGACGAGCCGATCGCCCACGAGGACGCGGATGCCCTCGACCGCCTCGGCGGCATCGCCGACCTGCTGCTCACCCACGACCGGCCGATCCACGTGCGCGCCGACGACTCGGTCGTGCGCTCGCTGGGCCGGCTGCGCACGGCGCCGCTGATGCTGCGCCGCTCGCGGGGGTATGTGCCCGCGAGCATCGGCCTGCCCGGCGAGTCGCCGCCACTGCTGGCCTGCGGCGCCGAGCTCAAGAGCACGTTCTGCTTCGCACAGGGCTCGCGGGCGTGGGTGTCGCATCACATCGGCGACCTCAAGAACTACGCGACGCTGCGCTCCTTCGAGGAGGGCGTGGAGCACTTCGAGCGGCTGCTCGCGATCACGCCGGAGGTGGTCGTGCACGACCTCCACCCCGACTACCTCTCCACCCGTCACGCCCTCGCGCGCGAGGGCGTGAAGACGATTGGCGTGCAGCACCACCACGCTCACCTGGCCGCTTGCCTGGCCGAGCACGGCGAGTACGGGCCGGCGGTGGGCGCGATCTACGACGGCACGGGATACGGCACCGACGGCACGGTGTGGGGCGGGGAGCTGCTCTTCGGTGACCTCGCGTCCTGCGAGCGGGCCGGCTTTCTCTCGCCGGTGCCCATGCCCGGCGGTGAGCGCGCGGTGCTGGAGCCGTGGCGGATGGCGTGTTCGTGGCTGGTGGCCGGCGGGGCGGAGCCGGTCCTGCCGGACGCGCTGGCGGGCGAGGTGGAAGGCGGGCGGTGGGGGCAGGTCTCCGAGCTGGCTCGCAGCGGGTTCGCGTCGCCCTCGACCTCGAGCATGGGGCGGCTGTTCGACGCCGTATCGGCGCTGTGCGGCCTGCGCGCCACGGTCACCTACGAGGGCCAGGCTGCAATCGAGCTGGAGGCGGCCGCCGGGGCAGCGCCTGAGGGCGAGCCCTACCCGCTGCGGCTGCGCGAGGCCGGTGGGAGCGTGGTGCTCGAGGCCCACGAGACCGTGACGGCGGTGGCACAAGATGTAGCCGGGGGCATCTCGACTGCGCTGGTGTCGGCGCGCTTCCACAACGCCGTGGCGCTGGCCACCGCGCAAGCCTGCGCCCGGATCGCCGAGGCGCGGGGCACCGACCTCGTGGTGCTCTCCGGCGGCGTGTTCAACAACCGCCTGCTGGTGGAGCGCACGCACGCCCTGCTGACCGAGCGTGGCCTGCGCGTGCTGCTGCCCGAGAAGCTGCCGCCGGGCGACGGCGGAATCTCCTACGGCCAGGCCGCTTCGGCGGCCGCACGATCGGCCGAGCCTACGTAAGTCCCGTGTACCAGAGCCCGAACATCAACCCGAAGGCTCCAAGACAGGGAATGATCACCGAGCGGTAGAGCGGCTCGATCACCGGCCGCGTGAGCACCCACGCAAACGCCGCAGTGCACAGCGCCATCGAGAGGATCGACATGGGCGCGAACACCGCCAGCGCGGCGATCGCCTCGAGCTGGGTTGGCAGCGCCGCGATCAGCAGGAGCGCCACGGCGCCGGTGCCCGCCAGGCCGTGCAGGGTGCCGATCGCGAACGCCTGGTGGGGCGTGCGAAGGTGGCGGTGGGAATGCTCCTCGGTTCCCTTGCGCAGATGGCGCAGACGTGCGGCGTGGGTGTCGCCGGCATCGCCTGCTTGGTGCTCGTGGCTCGCCGCCCGGTAGTCGCCCCGCGCCCACTTCACCGCCACTCGCAGGGCCAGCGCGATTATCACCACGCCCACCGCCTTCTCGGCGCCGCTCTCCAGCCACGGGGGCAGCTCGGTCTTGAAGGCGATCAGCGGAATCCCGATCGCCAGCAGCACCGTCGCATGGCCGAGGCCCCACCAGGCACCGAGCCTCGTTGCCGCTCGCGTGTCCCCGTCGTCGGCGGCCACCAGCGAGGTGACGGCCACGAGGTGGTCGGGATCCGACGCGTGGCGCAGGCCGAGCACGAACGCCAACCCGAGGGCCAACAGGAGCGGAGCCCCCTCGAACAGACCCGTGAGCCACGCATCGACATCCCCGACGGGACCGAACAGCCATTCGAAGCTCAAGGCACGACCTCCTCCAGGTGCCGGCGGCAGTCGGGGCACAGACCCGAGATGGGGAAGTGGGTGAAGCGCGACTCCCACCCGGTGTCCTCGCGCACGGCATCGCGCACGCGGTCCAGCTCGGCCGGCGGCAATGCGCGCACCGTGCCGCACGAGTCGCAGATCAGGTACTCGCGCACCGTGGCCCCCGCGCGTACATAGAGCCCGGATCCGTGGCCGAGGTGGAAGTGCTTCACCAGCCCCACCTGTTCGAGCGTCTCGAGGTTGCGGTAGACCGAGGCCACGTCCGAGCGCGGCACCTGCCCGTCGAGGCCGCTCGCCAGCCTCTCGGCCGTGAGCGGGTCGTCGGTGCGGTAGAGCGACTCCAGCAGCAGACGGCGGGCGGCCGAGACCCGTAGCCCTTGGCTGCGCAGCGCCGCCAGCGCGGAATCGAGGTCCGGGGCGTCGACCGGAGGGACGTTGTGGGCGTGTGTCATTCGGGGCTCTTTACGCGACGATGCATAGTTGCGAACGGTCGCACTTAGGGCTGAAACGACCTTAATCGGATCGCCCACCGAAGGCAAGGGCCAACCGCGGGCGCTGGTACCGTGGAGGGAGTGAGCGAGCTCGGCCCGGACCACTTCCTCAAGCCCGTCGCGGAGGTCGATCCCGAGATCGCGCAGGTGCTCGAGGACGAGGCCGCGCGCCAGGAGTCGACGCTCGAGATGATCGCATCCGAGAACTTCGTGCCCCAGGCGATCCTCGACTGCCAGGGCTCGGTGCTCACCAACAAGTACGCGGAGGGGCTGTCCGGGCGGCGCTACTACGGCGGCTGCGAGTACGTGGACGTGGCCGAGGACCTGGCGATCGCACGTGCCAAGGAGCTGTTCGGCGCCGAGCACGTGAACGTGCAGCCCCACGCCGGCGCACAGGCCAACGCCGCCGCCTACCACGCGCTGCTCGAGCCTGGCGACCGCATCCTCGGGATGAAGCTCGACCACGGCGGCCATCTCACCCACGGGATGAAGATCAACTTCTCCGGCCGCCTCTACGACATCGTGGCCTACGGCGTGCGCGAGGAGGACTCGCGGATCGACATGGACGGCCTCCAGCGGCTGGCCGACGAGTTCAAGCCCAAGCTGATCCTCGCCGGCTGGTCGGCCTACCCGCGTCAGCTCGACTTCGAGCGCTACCGCGAGATCGCCGATTCGATCGGCGCCCTGCTGATGGTCGACATGGCGCACTTTGCGGGCCTGGTGGCCGCGGGCGAGCATCCCAGCCCGATGCCCTACGCCGACGTGGTCACCACCACGGTGCACAAGACCCTCGGCGGCGCTCGTGGCGGGATGATCCTGTGCAAGGAGCAGTACGCGAAGAAGATCGACTCCGCCACGTTCCCCGGCCAGCAGGGCGGCCCCCTGATGCACGTGATCGCCGGCAAGGCCGTGGCGCTGAAGATCGCCCAGTCGGAGCTGTTCCGCGAGCGCCAGCGGCGCACGCGGGCCGGGGCGGAGGCACTGGCCGAGGAGCTGACCACCGGGGGCGTGAACGTGCTCACCGGCGGCACCGACGTTCACCTCGTGCTCGTCGACCTGCGCGAGTCCGACCTCGACGGCCAGCAGGCCGAGGACCGGCTCCACGACATCGGCATCACCGTGAACCGCAACGCCGTGCCGTTCGATCCGCGCCCGCCCGCGGTGTCGTCGGGTCTGCGGGTGGGCACCTCCGCGCTTGCCACCCGCGGGTTGGGAGTCGACGACTTCCGCGAGATCGGCCGCTCGATCGTCGAGGCGCTCACCGGCGACTTCTCGGACGCCACGCGCTCCGAGCTGGCCGAGCGCTCCCGGGCGATGGCCGGGCGGTACCCGCTCTACCCGCACCTGGCCACGGCCCCAGCAAACGCCTGAGCGGAGCACCCGCGGCAGGCATGAGCATCCCGGTTCGGTGCTCGCCGGAACGACGTTCCGGCTGCGCTCCTACCCAATGACCGCCGGCCTGTTCGCGCTCGAGGGCGTCTATGCCTCGCGCGGCGGGCGGCCGGTCCTCCGCGACGTCGACCTCGATATCGGAGAGGGCGCCACCGCTCTGGTCGGGCCCTCGGGGGCGGGCAAGTCGACGCTGCTGCGGCTGCTCAACCGCCTGGCCGATGCTGACAGGGGAACGGTGCGCTTCGCCGGCAGCGACGTCCGCGACCTCGATCCCCTCGACCTGCGGCGTCGCGCCTGCCTGGTTCCCCAGCTTCCGGCACTGCTGCCGGGCAGCGTGGAGCACAACGTGCGCTACGGCCCGTCATTGCGGGGCGAGGAGGCTGACGTGCCGCGCAGCCTGCGCCTCGCCGGGCTCGATCCCTCCTATGCCGACCGGGAAGGCGAGCGCCTTTCCGTGGGCGAGCAGCAGCGCGTGATGCTGGCCCGCGCGCTGGCCCTGAAGCCCCAGGTGCTGCTGCTCGACGAGCCCACGTCGGCCCTCGACGCACGGGCGCAGGCCGGGGTGGAGGCCACCCTGATGCGCCTCGTGCACGAGCACGGCGTGTCGGCGGTGGTGGTCACCCACGATCCGGATCAGGCTCGCCGCCTGGCGCGGCGCACGATCGACCTGACAGCCCCGAGCCCGGAATGACACCCGTCGACATCACCCTCACAGAGGTCCTGGCCTCGCTTGCGCTCGTGGCGATCGCGGCCGCCGTGTCGCGCTGGCGGCGGGCCGATCTCGAGACGGACATCGGCGTGGCCGTCGTGCGGTCGTTCCTGCAGCTGGCCGCGGTGGGCTACGTGATCCAGGCCATCTTCGACTCCGACAGCCTGTGGCTCGTGGCCCTGCTGCTGGCGGCCATGGTGGCCGTCGGCACCTTCACCGCGCGTGGACGCGCACGAGCGGTGCCGGGGGCGCTGGGCGCGATCGCCCTGGCGCTGGGCACCGCAGCCGCCGTGACCCTCTTACTCGTCCTGGCGCTTGGAGTGTTTCCCGCTGAGCCTCGCTATCTGGTGCCGGTGGGGGGGATGGTGATCGGAAACGCCATGACGGCCGCCGCCGTGGCGCTCAACCGCGTGGCCGACGAGGTGTCGGCCCAGGCCGGCCGGCTCGAGGCCACGCTCGCGCTGGGGGCCACGGCCCGTCAGGCGGCCGAGCCGCTGGTGAGCAGCAGCCTGCGCTCGGGCCTGATCCCCCTGATCGACCAGACCAAGACCACGGGGATGGTGGCCTTCCCGGGCACGCTCGTCGGAGCGCTGGTGGCCGGGGCCGAGCCCGTCGATGCGGTCCGGCTGCAGCTGATCCTCCTGTGGCTGCTGCTGGGCAGCGTGGCCCTGGCGGGTCTGATCTCCACCTCGCTGGGCTACCGCGGCTTCTTCACCGAGGCGCAACAGCTGAAGGAGGTACAGCCGGCGGGTGAGTGATGACTGGCGCTCTATCCTGAGTGCGGTGCCCAACGCCACCCAGCCGCCTCTCCTGGTCAAGCCCCGCCTGAGGGGCGTCTCCCATCAATGGGCGTTCTTCGTCTCCGTCGGGCTGGGTATCGCGCTCGTGATCACCGCTCCGTCGGGTAAGGCGACTGCCGCTGCGGCTGTCTACGCCGGCTGCGTCGCGATGCTGTTCGGCAGCAGCGCCCTCTATCACCGCATCAACTGGAAGCGCCCGAACGCGCGGCGCTGGATGCGCCGGCTCGATCACTCGGCGATCTTCCTGCTGATCGCCGGGTCCTATACCCCGTTCGCGCTCCTGGCCCTCGACGGAACCCTGGCCGATGTGATCCTCGCCGTGGTGTGGGCCGGGGCGTTGGGCGGCATCGTGCTCAAGCTGGTGTGGATCGACGCCCCGAATTGGCTCGTGGCCACGATCTACGTGCTCCTGGGCTGGGTGGCCGTGGCCGCCGCGCCAGGGCTCGTCTCCGAGCTCGGCCTCACCGCCTCGGGGATGGTGGGACTCGGCGGCATCCTCTACACGGTCGGCGCGATCGTCTACGCGCGCCATCGCCCCGACCCGGTGCCGACCGTCTTCGGCTACCACGAGGTGTTCCACGTGCTCGTGATCCTGGCGGCCGGTCTTCAGTACGCCGTGGTCGCCTTCTGGGTATTGCCCGGCGCCTGACAACGGGCGTCCTCAGGCGCCTGGCGCGTCGTCGAGGTAGAGGGCGCGCCGCATGGCGCGCCGGCCTCGCTTCACGGCCTCCGGGTCGCCCCGCAGCTGCCGGGCCTGATTGACGCCCTGCGCTATCGCGCCGAGCTCGAACGCGACCTGCTCGGGGTCCACGTCGGGTAGGTCGCCTGCCTGCACGCCTCGGGCGGCCTCGTGCGCCAGCGTCGAATGCCACAGCGAGAGCGCGCCGTCGATGGCCTCGCGCACCCGACCCGGCCGGCCGTCGAACTCACATGCGGCCTGGGTGAGAAAGCACCCTCCGGGGAAGACGTCCCGCCTGAGATAGTCCAGCCACGCCTCGGTGATGGCCTCCAGTCGCGCCAGCCCGGGCTCGGCTGAGCTCGCCGGCTCCCAGACCTCGCGCCGGAAGACTCCGATCGCATTCTCGAGGGCAGCCAGTTGAAGGCCCTCCTTGCTGCCGAACGGGCCGACTACGCCCGCCTTGCTCATGCCGAGATCCTCGGCGAGCCGTCCGATCGTCACGCCTTCGAGGCCCTCCAGCGAGGCCCGGTCGACTGCCTGCTCGATCACGCCGGTGCGGGTGGCCTGTGCTGCCGTTGCCGATCGCCGAGGGCTCATGCCGTGGCATCTTAGCGAACGAGCGTTTGTTCAACGAACGATCGTTTGCTATAAGACGAGCCATGAACCACAGCTCCTCAGACATGGAAGTGCGCCGCCTGGGGTGGGCCGGCCTGGAGCTCGTCTGCGACGGCCGCTCGCTCGTGATCGACCTGCTCGAGGACGCCTCTTCGATGGCGCCGTTCCTGGGCAAGACCCACGAGCCGCTCCCGCCACCGGACAGGCCCGGCGCGGCCGCCGCCCTGGTGACGCATCTTCACGCCGACCACACCGATCCCCCGGCGCTGGCCCGGGCCCTCGCGAGCGACGGCGTGGTGCTTCGGCCCGAGCGCGCCCGCGGCCAGGGGCTCGAGACAGTCGCCACGCTCTACGCCGAGGACGGCCTGCAGGAGTCCTCTGTCGAGACGAGGGTGCTCGAGCCATGGGAGTCGGTCGAGCTTGAGCCCTTCCAGATCACGGCCGTACCGGCGGTCGACGGATTCGGAGACCCGCAGATCTCATGGGTCGTCGAGGCCGGCGGGCGGCGCATCTTCCACGGCGGGGACACCGTCTTCCATGGCTTCTGGTGGCTGATCGCCATGCGCCTCGGTCCGTTCGACGCGGTGTTCCTGCCCACCAACGGCGCCGTGTGCGACTTTCCCCACCGCCAGCCGCCCAGCACCCTGGTCTGCACCATGGATCCGGTTCAGGCTGCCACCGCGGCCCATCTGCTCGGCGCCGGGCTCGCCGTGCCCATCCACTACGACACCATCAACCGCCCCCCGGTCTACCAGCAGGTGGACCGGCCCGTGGAGGCCTTCGAGATGGCCGCGGGCGAGCGGGGGGTCGCGATTCGGGTGCTCGAGCCGGGCGAGACTCTCGAATGGGCGGCGTGAGGAACTACAGCTAGGGGCCTCCCGGCGCACGGGTACAGTGCGCTCGGATGCAGGACCTCGATGCGCTCTGGGCGTTTCTCGCGGCGGGTGCCGTGGCCTTGGTGCTCACGCCGGTGGCCGCGCGGCTCGCGTACCGCATCGGCGCCATCGACTTGCCGGGCGAGCGCAGCCTGCACGACAGCCCGACGCCGAGCCTGGGCGGCCTGGCGATCCTGGCCGCGGTGCTCGCGGCGGGCGCGGCCTTTCTGCCCTGGGGCCCCGAGACCCGCGGCATTCTCGGGGGTGCCGCGGCGATCGCGATCATCGGGGCGATCGACGACACGCTCGAAGGCGGGCTGCCCCCGGTGGTCAAGCTCGCGGGACAGTTCGCCGCCGCCGCGATTCCCGTGGCCGCCGATGTGCGGGTGGAGAACATCACCCTGCCGTTCGTCGAGCCGCTGGACCTCGGCGACTGGGGAGTGGCGCTCACGCTGTTCGGCATGGTCGCGGTGATGAACGTCGTGAACTTCACGGACGGCGTCGACGGTCTGGCGGCCGGCGTGTGCACGATCGCGGCGATCACGTTCGCCGTGATAGCGCTCTCGCTGGACCGGGTGGACGCCGGGGTGCTGTCTGCCGCAGTCGCGGGCGCGTGCCTGGGCTTCCTGCGTCACAACTTCCACCCGGCCTCGATCTTCATGGGCGACTCGGGGTCCAATCTGCTCGGCCTCCTGCTGGCGGCGGTCGCCATCCAAGGCGTGCTCAAGACGGCCGCCGTGGTGGCTCTGTTCTTTCCCCTGGTGATCCTTGCCGTGCCGGCGCTCGACGCGACCTTCGTGGTGGCCAAGCGGATCAAGTACGGCCGGCCCGTCTACTCGGCCGACCGCTGGCATTTCCATCACCGCTTCGCCAACATCGGCTTCTCGGCTCGCCGCACCGTGCTCTACCTCTACGGCTGGACGGTCTCGCTGGCGGCGCTCGCACTGGCCCTGCGCTTCGTGCCCTACTCAGACAGCGACGGCCACCTGAACGCCGGATGGGCGATCGTGATGGCGTCGTTCGGCCTGGCCGCGATGGCGGCCAGCCTCTACCTCGTCCTGGTTCTCGAGATCCTCAAGTTCTCGCGCTGGCGCGAGCGCCAGCTGCGCAAGGAGTCACTGTCGGACAGCGACATCAAGGCGGAGATCGAACGTGAGGTCGAGACCGGCGAGTTCGAGGCGCTCCAGAACCCGCGCTAGATCACTTCGACGCGGGGTTGGCCCGCCGCGACCCGGAAGCGACCGATGCTGCGGGCGCCCGCCCCCTTGTCGAGCGCGTCCACTCCCTTGAACTCCACGAGCAGCTGGTCGCGGCTGGCCTCGACGATGCCGTAGCCACGGCTCTGCTGCTCGGTGTACTTCAGGTGGGGGTTGGTGGTCTTGAGGTTGTTGCTGAGCAGCAGGATCTGCTCCTTGGAGAGGGGAGCGCCGGTGGCGCCCTGCACCGTCTCCGGCACGCCGAGCGAGGTGATCGATCCCCCCACGAACTCGGTGGCGTGGCTCTCGGGCCCGCGCCCGTCGATTCCCACGTCGCCGGCGAAGAAGGTGTGGATGTCACCGGTGAGGAAGCTCACGTTGGGAATCCCGTTGGAGGCGATGTGGGACATCAGCTCCCTGCGCTCGACCCCGTAGCCGTCCCACGAGTCCTTGGTGATCTGCGCGCCCTGGCTCAACTCGAGGGACATGATCATCAGCTGGTTGCCCACCAGCCGCCACGTCGCGCCCGAGTTGCGCAGGCCGCGCTTGAGCCACTCGAGCTGGGTGCGGCCGAGGAAGTCCCGGGGCTCGGACTCGGCCTCCGGGCAGGGCACGAAGAACTCGTCGTCGCAGGGCTGGTCGTCGCGGTACTGGCGCTCGTCGAGCAGGAACAACTCGGCGTTGGCGCCCAGCGGAAGCCGGCGGTATACGTCCCTGCCCTTCTCCGGGTTGCCCGTCACGGGCTTGAACGGCATGTACTCGTAGAAGGCGTCGTAGGCGGCGCGCTGGCGCGCCACGAACGGGCCGCGGCGGTTCTCCGCGGCGTCGCCGGGGTTGCTGCCGGCGTAGTTGTCCTCCACCTCGTGGTCGTCCCCGATCCCCACGAAGGGATGCGCCGCGTGCATCGCCTGGAGGTCGCGGTCGGCCTTGTACAGCCGGTACTTGGAGCGGTACTCGGCCAGCGTCTGCACCTCGCCGTCCTTGTTGGCTCCAAGCGTGTCCTTGCGAGGGCCCTCGTAGAAGCTGCGCTCGTAGATGTAGTCGCCCAGGCAGACCACGAGGTCGGCGTCTTCGGCGGCGATCGCGCGGTGCGCGTTGAAGTAGCCGGCCTGGTAGTCCTGACAGGAGAAGAAGACGATCCGGAACGGCTCTCGCGAGTCGGCCGGTCGCAGGGTGCGAAAGCGCCCGACCGGGCTCGAGCCGCTGCGGGTCTCGAAGCGATAGAAGTACTCGCGGCCCGGCTTCAGCGCCTTGCTGCGCAGGCGGGTCTCCACCGTGTGGTCGCGTCCCGCGCGGGCCCTCAGCTTCCTCCGCGCGACCACCTTGCTAAAGCCCGGGTCCCGGGCCACCTCGAGGTTCACGAACCGGTCGCGTTTGAACCCCTCGAGCCGGCTCCACAAAGTGATCGCCCGTTGCGAGGGCATGCCCGACGCGACACCCTGCGGAAAGGTGCCGCCTCGCGCCAGCGGAACCTTGCGCCTGCGCGCGAGGCTGGCTGCGCCTGGATCCACGGCCACACCCCCGAGGATCAGCGCGCCGGTGCCGATGCCCGCGTAGCCGATCAGCTGGCGGCGGTCGATCGGGCGCTGGAGCGGGCCTTCCACGGCTTCGACCCTACTGACCGCTCGCGGGATCGGGTGCAGTCCTAGAAGAGGCTCTCCTGCCTGTCGGGGGTATCCCGGTCACGCGGGCTCGCAGCGGGCGCCTCGATGCCGCGCGGCCAACGGCGCGACCGCCCCGCCGGGTTGGCGAGCTTGGACAGCCGCTCCCTCTCCTCCGCGGTCGCATACGCGCTGCGCGCGTACAGGCGCTGGTAGCGCGCCAGCAGATCCGGCCGGTTGTCGCGCAGCCAGTCGAAGAAGAGCCCCTTGACCTCGCCCCGCAGGTGCAGCGCGATGCCCCCGATGTCCACCGCGCCGGCCTGGTCGGCGAGCTCGATGATGCGCGCCACCTGCTCGGGCGAGTCGTTGATGCCGGGCATCAGCGGCGCGATCAGGATGCCGCAGGGGATGCCCGCCCGGTTGAGCTCGGCCACGGCCTCCATCCGCTTCATGGGGCTGGGGGTGTGCGGCTCGGTGGCCCGCCACGCCTGCTCCTCCATCGTGGGGATGGACAGGTTGGCGTGGATCCCGGGCACCTGCTTCATCAGGTCGATGTCGCGCAGCAGCAGGGGCGACTTGGTGAGGATGGAGCCGGGCGTGCCCGTGTCGATCAGCGCCTGCCAGATGCCGCGCATGAGCCTGTAGCGTGCCTCGACCCACTGGTAGGGATCGGTGTTGGTGCCCATGGCCACGTGGTGGCGCTTCCACGACGGCCGCCGCAGCTCCGCGCGCAGCACCTCGGGCGCGTTGACCTTGACCACGATCTCGCGCTCGAAGTCGCGGCCGGCGTCGAGGCCCAGATATACGTGGGTGGGGCGAGCGAAGCAATAAAGACAGGCATGGGTACATCCTCGATACGGATTGACCGTCCACTCGAACGGCATCCGTGACTTGGCCGGCACCCGGTTGAGCACCGATTTCGCCCGCACTTCGTAGAAACGGGTGTCAAGTGCCTCGGGCGCGTCGAAGGTGCGCACGGCTGCCGGCTCCTTGTATCCCGTCAGCGCGCGCCGCTCCTCCTCATCGACCTTCAGCTCATCCCAGCGCACGAACACATGTTCGCATATCTAGAGGACATACTTGGCCGAGTGCTGCTGCCGCGCCGCTTCCTCGACGGAGTCGCCGACGGGTCGATCGACCTCGCCTTCCGGCGCTGGAAGCGGCCCACCGTCCGCGCCGGCGGGCGCCTGCGCACGCGCATCGGCGAGCTGGCGATCGGCGATGTGCGCCCGGTCGCCCGGGCCGCGATCACAGCGGCCGAGGCCGTCCGCGCCGGCTACTCCTCGCGGGCCGAGCTGCTGCGGGTGCTGGACCGCCGCTCCGACGGCCGGATCTACCGCGTCGAGCTGCGCCTGGCGGGGCCCGACCCGCGGATGGCGCTGCGCGAGCGCGCCGACATCGACGCCGAAGAGCTCGACGGCATCCGCGTTCGGCTCGACCGCTACGACGCCGCCAGCCGGCACGGTCCGTGGACTCGAGACGTGCTCCAGCTGATCGCCGAGCGACCGGCCACACTGGCCGCCGAGCTGGCCGCTACGCGCAACATGGAGAGGCTTGCCTTCAAGCGCGACGTACGCAAGCTCAAGGAGCTCGGGCTCACCGAGAGCCTCGAGCGGGGCTACCGCCTGTCCCCGAGGGGGGCGGCGGTGCTGCTGGCGCTCCCCGGCTAGCGAGTCGGGCTCGGGTGTCACAGGCAGGCCGGCCATCTCGTCTCCCCTGTAGAACCCGAAAGGAGACACCATGAAGATCTTCCTTGCAGGAGCGACCGGCGCGCTCGGGCGGCAGTTGCTTCCCCGGCTGGTGGAGCGGGGGCACGAGGTCACGGGCATGACGCGCAGCGAGTCCAAGCAGCAGCTCGTCCTCGACCTGGGCGGGCGCCCGGTGGTCGCTGACGCGCTCGACCCCGAAGCGGTCGCCCAGGCCGTGGCGGGGGCCGAGCCGGAGGTGATCGTGCACCAGCTCACCGCCATCCCGGCCGACCTGGACATGCGCCACTTCGCGCGCGACTTCGCTCAGACCAACCGCCTGCGCACCGAGGGCACCGATCACCTGCTGGCCGCCGGCCGCGCCGCGGGCGTGCACCGCCTCGTGGCCCAGAGCTACGCGCCCTCCATCTTCGCCCGCGTAGGCGGACCGGTGAAGGTCGAGGAAGACCCGCTGGACGAGAGCCCGCCCGAGCAGGTCCGAACGACGGTCGAGGCCATTCGCTACCTCGAGGATGCGGTGAGCGAGGCGACTTGGACCGAGGGCGTGGTGCTCCGCTACGGTGGCTTCTACGGCCCGGGCACCTCGTTCGGCGTCGGGCCCGAGGGCACGATGGTGGAGGCCATTCGCAAGCGCAAGCTCCCGCTCGTTGGCGAGGCCGGTGGCGTGTGGTCCTTCATCCACATCGAGGACGCCGCGGAGGCGACGGTGAGCGCGATCGAGGGCGGCAGGCGCGGCATCTACAACGTCGTGGACGACGAGCCCGCCCCGGTCGCCGAGTGGCTGCCCGCCGCCGCTGAGGCCGTCGGCGCCGCCTCTCCGCGGCACGTGCCGCGCTGGCTGGGCCGCCTGTTCGCGGGCGAGTTCGCGACGGTGATGATGACCGAGTCCCGGGGCGCGTCGAACGCCAAGGCCAAGCGCGAGCTGGGCTGGACGCCCCGGCACGCGAGCTGGCGCGAGGGCTTCGCCACGGGGCTGAGCTGAACGGTGGCGGCGCAGGAGCTCTACTCGGAGCTGAGGCCCGGAGCCTTCGCGATCGCCTACCGCATGCTGGGCAGCGTGAGCGAGGCCGAGGACGTCGTCCAGGAGGGCCTCCTGCGCCTCCATCGCGCGCTCGAGGACGGCGAGCCGCTGGAGTCCCCGAGGGCCTATCTGTCCACGATCGTCACCCGCCTGGCGATCGACGAGCTGCGTTCGGCCCGCGTGCGCCGCGAGTCCTACGTCGGGGAGTGGCTGCCGGAACCGCTGATCACCTCGGACGAGGGCGACCCGGCCGGCCACGCGGAGATGGCCGACTCTCTGTCGCTGGCCTTCCTGGTGTTGCTGGAGAAGCTCTCCCCGGAGCAGCGCGCGACCTTCTTGTTGCGCGACGTGTTCGACTACCCGTACGACCGGATCGCCGCCATCCTCGGCAAGAGCGAGCCGGCCACGCGTCAGATCGCCACGCGCGCCCGCCACCACGTGGAGGACGGAAAGCCCCGCTACGAGGCGTCCCGGCGCCGTCGCGAGGAGCTGGCGGAGCGCTTCTTCGCCGCCGCCGGCGAGGGCGACCTGGACACGCTCGAGTCCCTGCTCGCAGAGGACGTTGAGCTGCACGGAGACGGGGGCGGTCGGGCGCCGGCGCTGGCCCGCGCCCTATACGGCAAGCGGCGGGTGGCGGGCACGCTTACCAACTGGATCAAGGTGGGCGCCCGTGCGGGAGGCCTCGAGGTCCGGCGGACTGAGGTAAACGGCCAGCCCGGCGCGGTGGTCACCGACGAGGACGGCGGCCTGATCGCAGTCTGGTCGCTCGACATCGCCGAGGACCGGATCCAGTCGATCCGCTCCGTGGTCAACCCCGACAAGCTCGCCCACCTCGGACCGGTGGCCGGTCTGAGCACCACGCTCGAGCGCGCGCGCCGGGGCGGTTAGCCAAGGGGCGCCTATTCGCCCGCCAGCGTCGCGGTGAGCGTTCGGGCCGAGGCGCGGTCGCGGTGCTCGCCCAGGTAGATCCCCTGCCACGTCCCGAGCGCGAGGGACCCGTCGCGCACCGGCAGCGACAGCGAGGAGCCCAGCAGCGCGGCCTTGATGTGGGCGGGCATGTCGTCCGGCCCCTCGACGGTGTGGGTCCAGTACGACGCCCGTTCCGGGACCGCCTCGTCGAACCAGCTCTCGAAGTCGCGGCGCACGTCGGGGCTGGCGTTCTCGTTCAGCGTCAACGACGCGGAGGTGTGCCGGATGAACACGTGGAGGAGGCCGGCACTCAGATCGCGCATCTCGGGCATCGACGACACGACCTCTTCGGTCACGAGGTGAAAGCCACGAGGCTGCGCTCGCAGCGTGATGTCGCGCTGTACCCACATTGGCGAGAAAGCCTGACCGGACCTATATTGGCCGAGGAATGGATTCCGGGCAGGCCCCTCCTGCCGTGCCGGTGGCGAGCCGGATGATCGCCATCATGCTGCACCGGGCAAGAGAGGAGGAGCCATGAAGCCGAACATGCGGGAGCGTCTCGGCTGGCGAAGCCCCAGGGTGGGTGGATCCTCCCCGCTTGTGGGCCCGGCGTCGATGGCGAGCGCCGCGGTGTGGTTCGCGTCGACCGCTGCGCTGCTGACACTTGCCAGCCTCGCGCTGCCACATCCGGACGAAGTCGACGAGGCGGGGTTGGCGGCGCTCGCGGCACTCCTGGGCGCGCTGGCTCTCGTCGCTTTCGCCGGCCACGAGCGGCTTCCGCGCTGGCTGTTCTACATCGGCTGCCTGCTCGCCTCGGCCGCGGTATCGACCGGCATCTACCTGTGGGGAGGAGGGTCGTACTACGGCGCCCTCGCGTACCTCTGGCCGACCCTCTTCGCCTTCTTCTTCTTCTCGCTGAGGGCGGCCCTCTTCCAGGTGGGGGCACTCGGGGGGATGTTCGCCGCGGTGCTCCTGATCCGCAATCACGAATCGGCCACGGTGGCGGCATGGCTTGCGACCGTGGGGACCCTCGTGAGCAGCGGCATGGCGGTCGCCCTGGTCCGCGACCGCCTGCTGAGCCTGATCGCGCACCTGTCCGACGCCGCTCGCCGTGATCCGCTCACGAGCATGCTCAACCGGCGCGGGTTCGAGGAGGTGTTCGACGTGGAGATCGAGCGGGCCAGGCGCACGGAGCAGAGCCTGAGCGTGATCGTGGTCGACATCGACCGCTTCAAGGAGATCAACGACCGCTTCGGCCACGCCGCGGGCGACGCCGCGCTGCGCCGCGTCGGGCGCCTCCGTTCTGGACAGCAAGCGCAGCTGGGACTCCGCCGCGCGAATCGGCGGCGAGGAGTTCGCAATCCTCGCGCCCGACACCGACGAGCACGGCGCGTACATCCTGGCCGAGCGGATGCGCACCGCGCTTCAGGCCGTGTTCGAGGAGTCGGGCCCCGCGCCCGCTCACCGCCAGCTTCGGGATCGTGACGCTACCCGGTCCACGGTCAGACGCGGCGGCGCGCTGCTGCAGGCCGCCGACCAGGCGCTGTACGCGGCCAAGCGCCTGGGCCGTAACCGAACGGTGATCTCGAGCGCGGAGGTGCCCGGCATCCTCGCGCGCGCGCCGCGGGTCCGCGAGGACTCCCACGTCGAGCTGGCCACGCTGCTCAACCTGGCCGAGGCGCTCGACGTGCGCGACTCGGGCAACTCGACCCACTGTCAGCGGGTGGCCCGCTACGCCGAGCTGATCGCCCGCGAGCTCGGGCTCTCCCCCGAGGCGGTCGAGCGGGTGCGGATCGCCGGCATCCTCCACGACGTCGGGCGCGTGGGCGTGCCCGACGAGCTGTTCTTCAAGGAACGGTCCGCTGACCGAGGAGGAGTGGCAATGGGTGCGCTCCCACCCCGAGACCGGCGCCCGCATGCTCGAGACCACGGAGTTCGGGGACATCGGCGAGTGGATCCTCTTCCACCACGAGCGCCCGGACGGCACGGGCTACCCGGCGGCAGCGATCGGCGGGCGAGGTGCCGCTGGAGTCGGCGATCCTCGGCGTGGCCGACGCCTACGAGGCGATGACCGCCGACCGCCCCTACCGCGCCGCGCTTGACCCGCGCGCCGCAGGCGAGGAACTGCGCCGGGGAGCCGGCCGCCAGTTCGACGAGCGCGTGGTCGACGCGCTCCTGCGGGTCGTTTAAGCGAAGTCAGTAAAGGGGGGCACCGCCCCCTTTGCAACCCCCGCCTGCGGCTCACGAGGCACCTGCCACGTTGTCGCGAGGCCCGCTCCTCCTCATATAGAGTCAGTCGCCCCGCTCGGGCCCCCCTTGACGACACACGCTCTGGAAACACACAAACAACGACGCCGAGGCTGGCATCGGCCTCACGAGCCTCCGTCGCTATCTCGACCTGCTCGTGCTGGCGCTTGCGCTTCCGCTCTTCCTGCTCGCGGACCTCCCGCTGCTCGGCTACGCCGTGGCCGCCGCCGCATGGCTCGCGCAGCGCGGGATCAACGCCTTTGCGACCCGGAGGCGAAGGCTTCGGAGGACCCCCGCACGGTGGTCGGCCTGCTGGCGGGCAGCATGATCGGGCGCGGCTAGCTGGTGGCCGGATCGATCTTCGCCGTCGGGCTGGCCGGAGCACGTGAGGACGGGCTCGCGGCAGCGGTGCTCTCGATCACGCTCTTCAGCGATCTTCTTCTCGGCCCAGATGGTGGTCCGCCCCTTCGACCAGCCGGCGCCCCCGCGATGAAGACCCGCAGCAAGGTTCTGCTCGCCGTGGGCGGCATGCTCGTGCTGGCCTGATCGTGAATCTGTTGGTCCCGAGCGAGGGCAAGAACGAGGAGTTCCAGCCCCAGAACGAGTTCAAGCTGGAGCCGTGGATCTCGCTGAAGCTGGGGCCGTTCGACATGAGCATCAACAAGGCGGTGCTCTACCTCGTGCTCGCCTGCGCGGCTCACGTGCGCGGTGATGCTCTACATCGCCAACCGGATGCAGGCGCGGCCCAACCGTGTCCAGACGGCGGTGGAGGCGGCCTACGACCTCGCCCGCAACCAGATCAGCGGCGGCAACATGGACGACCGGATGGCGCTCAAGTGGTTCCCCTTCGTGGGCACCCTGTTCTTCTTCATCCTGTTCTCGAACCTGATCGGCTACATCCCGCTGCCGACCAACCACCGAGACCGTCAACGTGTTCGGGCTGGAGATCCCGTCGTTCGCCATCTACTGCGGCCACCGCAAACCTGTCCGATCCCCCTGATGCTGACGCTGATGGTGTGGGTCGCCTACCACCTGCGAAGGGGTCAGGGCGCACGGGTTCGTCGGCTACCTGAAGAGCTGGATGCCGGCCGGGGTCGGAGGGCCCGGCGGCCGTCCCATCTTCGTCGATCGAGGCGATCTCGCAGTTCGTCCGGATCATCTCGCTCTCCGTGCGACTGTTCGCCAACATCCTCGCCGGGCACCTGCTGATCCTGTTCATGGGCGGCGGGCTGGTCGTCCTGCTCGGGCTGGCCGCGCTCGGCGTGTTCACCCTGCCGCTGGCCATCGGCTTCTTCATGTTCGAGATCGTGCTGATCGCGGGCCTGCAGGCGTTCATCTTCGCGACTCTTACATCCATCTACCTCGGCGCCGCGACCGCCGAGGGCCACTGAAAAAGGAGCTAGAAATGCCGACATCGGAACCATCCTCCAGATCGCCCAAGGTGGCGCAGAGACCGCGGATCCGACGGGCCTCAAGTCGATCGCCCTCGGCGTCGGCGCCGGGCTCGGCACGATCGGCCCGGGCATCGGCGTGGGCTACATCTTCGGCAAGGTGATCGAGTCGGTCACCCGCCAGCCGGAGATGCGCGAGGAGATCACGAGCATCCAGTGGCTCGGGTTCGCGCTCACCGAGGCGATCGTCTTCTACGCCTTCATCTTCGGCCTGATCGCGTTCTTCCTCTAATGGACGCGGCGTTGCTGCCTTGCGGCGGAGGAGAGCGGGGGCGGCAGCTTCCTGGTCACGCCCGGGCTCGGGCTGATGCTGTGGACGCTGATCGCGTTCGGGATCACCTACTACGTGCTCTCCAAGCTCGCCTTCCCGCGCATCGCCGACGGCGCTGGACAAGCGGCGGAAGGCGATCGACGAGTCGATCGAGTCGGCCATCGCGGACCAAGGAGGAGGCGGACAGCTGCTCGAGGAGTACCGCGCGCGGCTCAAGGAGGCGCGCGAGCAGGCGGACGACATCGTGGCGCGCTCGCGCAGGGCCGCCGACTCCCTCGCCGACCAGTCGAAGGCGGATGCCAAGCGCGTACCGCGAGGAGCTGATGGAGTCCACGCGGCGCGACATCGAGGAGGAGACCACGGCGGGCGCTCGACGAGATCCGCAAGGAGGTGGCCGACCTCACGGTGATCGCCACTGAGAAGGTCACGCGGAAGTCGCTCGACGACGACGACCACCGCCGCCTGATCGAGGACGCCCTGTCCGAGGTGGACTTCTCCGCGCTCGCGGGCGGCAGAAGGGACGCGCGTTAGGCGTGGAGGAGATCGCCGAGGTCTACTCGCGCTCGCTGTTCGAGGTCGCCTCCGAGCAGGGCGACCTCGACCGCGTGCACGAGGAGCTGGGCGAGTTCGCCGACGCGCTCTCCGGCGACCGGGACATGCAGGTCTTCTTCTTCTCGCCCTACTTCTCCTCGCAGGAGAAGAAGGAGGGCATCGGCCGGATGATCGAAGGGGCCGACGAGAACTTCGTCCGCTTCCTCGAGCTGCTGGCCGAGCGCCACCGGATGCCGGCGATCTTCCGGATCCGGCGCGAGTTCGACGATCTGTGGCGCAAGGAGAACAAGCTGCTGCCGGTCACCGTGACGAGCGCCGTGAAGCTCGACCCGGAGCTGGTGGAGGGCATCGGCAAGCGGATCGAGGAGCAGACCGGGCAGAGTGTGGAGCTGTCGAGCAAGGTCGACCCCGACGTGCTCGGCGGGCTGAAGCTCCAGGTGGGGAACATGGTGCTGGACGCAAGCGTGCGCAACAGGCTGGACCAACTTCGAAAGCAGGTCGCGAAGGCCGCATAGGTCGCGGCGCGAGAAAGGTCGAAACCGATATGCAGATCAAGCCAGACGAGATCACCAGCATCCTCAAGAGCCGCATCGAGGGCCTCGACGACGGCGAGCGCCGACCTCTCCGAGGTGGGCACCGTCCTCTCGATCGCGGACGGCATCTCGCGCGTGCACGGCCTCGACAACTGCATGTCGCTCGAGATGCTCGAGCTGCCCCACGACGTGACGGGCCTGGCGCTCAACCTCGAGGCCGACAACGTGGGCGCCGTGCTCTTCGGCGACTGGGACAAGATCGAGGAGGGCGACACGGTCAAGCGGACCGGGCATCTCCTCGAGATACCGGTCGGCGACGCGCTGAAGGGGCGCATCGTCGACCCCCTGGGCAGCCGCTCGACGGCAAGGGCGACATCGACACCGACGAGACCCGCCCGGCCGAGTTCAAGGCGCCCGGAGTGGTGCAGCGCCAGGGCGTGAAGGAGCCGATGCAGACCGGCATCAAGGCGATCGACTCGATGACCGCCATCGGCCGCGGCCAGCGCGAGCTGATCATCGGCGACCGCCAGACCGGCAAGTCGCAGATCGCGCTCGACACGATCATCAACAACAAGGACTCCGACCTCGTCTGCATCTACGTGGCCATCGGCCAGCGGATGTCGACCGTGGTGCAGGTGGCCGAGACGCTGTCCGACCACGACGCGATGGACAACACGATCATCGTGGCGGCCCCGGCCGACGAGGCGGCGCCGATCAAGTTCATGGCCCCCTACGCGGGCTGCGCGATCGGCGAGCACTTCCTCTACAACGGCGGCCACGCGCTCACGATCTACGACGACCTGACCAAGCACGCCTACGCCTACCGGCAGATGTCGCTGCTGCTGCGCCGCCCGCCGGGGCGCGAGGCCTACCCGGGCGACGTGTTCTACCTGCACTCCCGCCTGCTGGAGCGCGCGGTCAAGCTCAACGACGACCTGGGCGGCGGCTCGCTCACCTCGCTGCCGATCATCGAGACGCAGGCCAGCGACGTGTCGGCCTACATCCCCACCAACGTGATCTCGATCACCGACGGCCAGATCTTCCTCGAGGGAGACCTGTTCCGCTCGGGCGTCCGCCCGGCGATCAACGTGGGCATCTCGGTGTCGCGGGTGGGCGGCAACGCCCAGCCGAAGGCCATGAAGAAGGTGGCCGGCAAGCTGCGCCTCGAGCTGTCGCAGTACCGCGAGCTCGAGGCCTTCTCGCAGTTCGGCTCGGAGCTCGATCCGGAGACCCAGGCCACGCTGGCCCGCGGCGAGCGGCTGGTTGAGCTGCTCAACCAGGACGAGCTCAAGCCCTGGAAGCCGTCGCACCAGGTGGCGGCCATCTACTCGGGCACCGGCGGCTACCTCGACCGGATCAAGGTCGAGCGCATCCGCGAGTTCCACGAGGCGATGCTCCAGCGCCTGGACTCCGAGGAGTCCGACCTGATGGACAAGCTCGGCGAGGGCGACTGGGACGACTCGATCGAGGAGACGCTGGGCAGCGCGATCGCCGAGGCGATCGACGACTTCGGCCCCGACTTCGACGAGGAGGGCAACCCCCTCGAGGAGGGCGAGTCCGACCGCATCATGTCGGAGGAGGAGCGCAAGAAGGAAGGCCGGACGAGTAGCAGGACGACGATGATCCGGACGACCGACGACGTCCGACGACGACGAGGACGTCGGAGGACAAGGAAGAAGAGGCGGCGACGACCGCCTAGCCGTCCTGGGGACTGGGGACTGGGGACTGGGGCTGATGGCTACGCAGAAAGACGTCAAGAACCGGATCTCTTCTGTCAAGAACATCCAGAAGATCACGCGCGCCATGGAGATGGTCGCGGCGGCCAGGCTGCGGCGTGCCGAGCAGCGGATCGAGCACCTGCGGCCGTACGCGCGGGCTATCCGGCGGATGACGCGGCGCACCGTCGAGGCCGTGGAGAAGATCCCCAGCCTGCCGCTGCTCGAGTCCCATGACGAGGAGAAGCGGGTCGGGCTGCTGCTGGTCACCGGCGATCGCGGACTGGCCGGGGCGTTCAACTCGCAGATCATCCGCGCCGGCAACCGCCGCGCGGCCCGGGAGCTCGAGGACGAGGGCAAGGAGATCGTCTGGTACGCCTCCGGGCGGCGCGGCGTGTCCTCGCTCACCTTCCGCGGCCGTCGAGGTGGCGGGCTCGTGGCAGGGCTTCACCGACCGTCCCGCCTTCTCCGACGCCCGCGACATCGCCGGGGACATCGCAAGCCAGTACATCGACGGCAAGGTCGACCGGGTGGAGATGATCTACAACGGCTACGTGTCGCCGCTCACCCAGGACGTGACGACCGACGTCCTGCTCCCGCTCAAGGCGGTCGAGCAGCTGCTCGAGGAGGACGACGACGCGGAGGGCGAGTCCGAGGAGCGCGAGAGCGGCCACAAGACGCTGTGGATCTACGAGCCGGACCCCGAGGAGATCCTCAAGCGGCTCGTGCCGGACTACATCGAGATATCCATCTACCGGGCGCTGCTGGAGTCGACGGCGTCCGAGCACGGAGCCCGCATGACCGCGATGCGCAACGCGCAGGAGAATGCGGGCGAGATGATCGACGACCTCACGCTCGAGATGAACCGCCAGCGCCAGGCGGAGATCACGCAGGAGATCATGGAAGTCGTCGCGGGCGCGGAAGGGTTGTCTTGAGGCGCTAGCCGCTAGTCGCCAGTCGCTAGGAAACTGCAAAGAGGAGCCTGAAATGGAAGCCAGTACCGAACAGCAACAGCAAGGCACCGAATCGAAGGGCTCCGACGCCAACGTCGGCACCGTCGAGTCGATCACCGGCGTGGTGATCGAGGTGGCGTTCGCCGAGGGGCTGCCGGAGATCTACTCCGCGCTCGAGACCACGATCCCGGCGGCGGACGGCGAGGGCGAGGGCACCAAGCTCACGCTCGAGGTGCAGCAGCACCTCGGCGACGAGCGCGTGCGCTGCGTGGCCATGGACGCCACCGACGGCCTGTCCCGCGGTACCGAGGTGCGCGACACCGGCGGCCCGATCACCGTGCCGGTGGGCGAAGGCACCCTGGGACGCATCTTCAACCTGCTCGGCGACACGATCGACGAGAAGGGCGACGTGGAGTACGAGGAGCGGTGGCCGATCCACCGCCCGGCCCCCGAGGTCGAGGACCTCACGCCCACGCGCGAGATCTTCGAGACCGGCATCAAGGTCGTGGACCTGCTGGCCCCGTACGCCCGAGGCGGCAAGGTCGGCCTGTTCGGCGGCGCCGGCGTGGGCAAGACCGTGCTGATCCAGGAGCTGATCAACAACCTGGCCAAGGAGCACGGCGGACTGTCGGCGTTCTGCGGCGTGGGCGAGCGCTCCCGCGAGGGCAACGACCTGTGGGTCGAGATGACCGAGTCGGGCGTGATCGACAAGACCATGCTCGTGTTCGGCCAGATGAACGAGCCGCCCGGAGCCCGCATGCGCGTGGCGCTCTCGGGCCTGACGATGGCGGAGTACTTCCGCGAGCAGGGCCAGGACGTGCTGCTGTTCATCGACAACATCTTCCGCTTCGTGCAGGCGGGCTCGGAGGTGTCGGCGCTGCTTGGCCGCATGCCCTCCCAGGTGGGCTACCAGCCCACTCTGGAGACCGAGATGGGCCAGCTTCAGGAGCGGATCACGTCGACCCGCGAGGGCTCGGTGACCTCGGTGCAGGCGATCTACGTGCCGGCCGACGACCTCACCGACCCGGCCCCGCGTCGGTGTTCGCCCACCTCAACGCCACCACCGTGCTGTCGCGGTCGATCTCCGAGAAGGGGATCTACCCGGCGGTGGATCCGCTCGACTCCACATCCACGATCCTCAAGCCGGACATCCTCGGCGAGGAGCACTACCGCACGGCCACCCAGGTCCAGGAGATCCTGCAGCGCTACAAGGAGCTCCAGGACATCATCGCCATCCTCGGCATCGACGAGCTGTCGGACGAGGACAAGCAGGTGGTGCAGCGTGCCCGCAAGGTCGAGCGCTTCCTGTCGCAGCCGTTCTTCGTGGCGGAGGCGTTCACCGGCACCCCGGGCACGTACGTGCCGGTCGAGGAGACCGTGCGCTCCTTCAAGGAGATCGTGGACGGCGAGCACGACGACCTGCCCGAGCGCGCCTTCTACATGAAGGGCACGATCGACGAGGTGCTCGAGGAGATGAAGGGCTCCGGGCGCAAGGGCGCCAAGGCCGATGCGCCCGACGACGGCGAGGGCTCCGGCGAGCAGGACGGGGAGACCACGGCGGAGGGCGAGGACTCCACGGACGAGGGCGAGGACTCCAAGGACGAGGGCGAGAAGAGCTAGTGGCTCGCTCGAGCTTCCCCGTCGAGGTGCTGACGCCCGAGGGCCAGGTGTGGGAGGGCGAGGTGGAGATGGTCTCCACCCGCACGGCTCACCGGATCGATCGGCGTGCTGGCCAATCACGCGCCGCTGATGGCCATGCTCGAGCCCACCGAGCTGCGGCTGTACAAGTCGGGCTCGGAGAACCCCGGCGCCGGCGGCGACGTCGAGCGCTTCGCACAGGGCGAGGGCTACCTGCAGGTGGTGGACAACTCGGCGCTCCTGATCGTTGAGGACGCGATCCGGCCCGAGGACATCGACCGGTCGGCGCTCGAGTCGCGCCTGAAGGAGGCCGAGCAGGCACGCGACGCCGCCGAGGAGGACAGCGAGGAGCGCAAGCGCGCCGAGCGTGACATCGCCCGGGCCCAGGCGTTCCTGGAGATCGACTCGAGCTCGTAGCTGATGGGCGAGCGCTCGAGCTACGCCCCGGGCACGTTCTGCTGGGTGGAGCTTGCGACCACCGACGGCCCGGCGGCAAAGGAGTTCTACGGCGGTTTGTTCGGCTGGGAGTCGGAGACCCTGGTGGGCCCCCACGACATGCTCACGCTCTCCGGCAAGGAGGTGGGCGCGATGTACGAGCAGACCGAGGCGCAGCGGGCGGAGGTGCCGCCCGAACTGGCTCTCCTACGTTTCGGTCGACGACGTCGACGCTGCGAGTCGAGCGCGCGCGTCACCTCGGCGCAACGGTGGTCGCCGGGCCGTTCGATGCGATGGAGGCGGGCCGGATGTCGGTGCTGGTCGACCCGCAGGGAGCGGCGTTCGCCGTGTGGCAGCCCCGGCAGCACATCGGCGCGTCCGTGGTCAACGAGGCGGGCGCCCTTTCGCTCAACCAGCTCAACACGGATGACCCGGAGGCGGCACAGAGCTTCTACGCGGAGCTATTCGGATGGAGCTACGAGTTCACGGGCACCGATGAGCAGTCCTACTGGGGCATCAACAACGGGCAGAGCCTCAACGGGGGCATCAAGCCGCTACCGCCCGGCGCGCCGGCGCCCCCGCACTGGCTGGCCTACTTCACGTCCGAGGATCTGGATGTCTCGACCGCCCGCATCGAGCAGCTGGGCGGCCGGATGCTCGTGCCGATCACCCCGATCGGCGTGGGGCGGATCGCCGTTGCGCAGGACCCCCAGGGTGCGGTGTTCGCCCTTTTCGAAGGCCGGGTAGACCCCTGATGGATGGAAGCCACCGCCGCGGGGGATAGGCCCACTGAGCTGAGGCGTGCGCTGGGTGCCGGCACGCTGCTGGTGTTCGTGGTCGGCGATGTGCTGGGCGCCGGCATCTACGCGCTTGTGGGCGAGGTGGGCGCCGAGGTCGGCGGGGCCATCTGGACCGCCTTCACCGCCGCGCTGCTGCTGGCCGTGCTCACGGCCTTCGCGTACGCCGAGCTGGTCACCAAGTACCCGCAGGCCGCCGGCTCGGCGCTCTACGTGGATCGGGCCTACCGGCTCTCCTTTTTCACGTTCATGGTCGGCTTTGCCGTGATGGCGTCGGGAATCGCCTCGGCCAGCACGCTGGCGCGCGCCTTCGCCGGCGACTACTTCAGCGAGTTCGTGGATCTGCCCCTCGTGCTGGTGGCGCTCGTGTTCATCGTCGTGGTGGCCGCGCTCAACCTGCGCGGCATCGCGGAGTCCGTGCGGGTGAACGTGGTGTTGACGGTGATCGAGCTGGCCGGGCTCCTCCTCATCGTGGTGATAGGCGTGGCGGCCCTCGGCCAGGGCGACGCCGACTTCGGGCGCAACTTCGAGTTCAAGGCAGGCGAGAGCGTGGTGTTCGCGATCGTGGGAGGCGCGTCCCTCGCCTTCTATGCCCTGATCGGCTTCGAGGACTCGGTGAACGTGGCCGAGGAGACCCTCGACCCGTCGCGGGTCTTTCCCCGCGCCCTGTTCGGCGGACTGGCGATCGCGGGCGTGATCTATCTGCTCGTAACGCTCACGGCGTCGATGGTCGTGCCGACCGGAGAGCTGAGCGGCTCCGACGGCCCGCTGCTCGAGGTCGTGCGCCAGGGGCCGCTGGACGTGCCGGTCAAGCTGTTCTCCGGGATCGCCCTGCTGGCCGTGGCCAACGGCGCGCTGATCAACATGATCATGGCGTCGCGGCTGGTGTACGGGATGTCGCGCCGGGGCATCGTGCCGCGAGTGTTCGAGCGGGTGCTCCCGGAGCGCCGCACCCCTCACATGGCGATCGCGTTCACCACGCTGATCGCGGCGGTGCTGATCTCGACCGGCGATCTGGCCAACTTGGCCGACACCACCGTGGTGCTGTTACTGGCGGTGTTCACGGTGGTCAACGTCACCGCGCTCGTGCTGCGGCGCGACGACGTGGACCACGATCACTTCACCGCGCCGAGCGTGCTGCCGGCGCTGGGCGCCGTGGTCTCGGTGGCTCTGCTCGCCGACACGCTGATCGACGATCCCGTCGTGGGCCTGCGTGCCGGCCTCCTGTTGGCCGGCGGCGCCCTGCTCTACCTCGTCAACCGGCTGGCGGTCACCAAGGAGGCAACGTGAGGCGCACGCTGGTCGCTCTCGTCGCCGGGGCCGACGAGCCGTGGCTGACAGGCCCGGCCGCTCAGCTGGCCCGCGGGACGGGCGCGTAGCTCACCGCTCCGGCTTGGCGTCCCCGTACGGCTCGTCGCGCTCGCGCACCGCCTGCTCCCAGCCGCTCTCGGCGGCCGTGCGCTGGAAGCCGTAGCCCTCCGCCGTGTGTCGCGCGATGCCGTCGAACACCACGCCGAGGGCCTGGGTTGCCTGCAGGCCCTGCGCGTAGAGGGCCTGGTTCACGGCCAGCTTCATCATCACCAGCTGGTTGATCGGCGTCTGAGCGATCCGCCCGAGCAGTGCCTCGAAGCGCTCGTCCAGCTCTTCGGCGGGGGGAGCGGCCAGTGCCAGGCCCCACTCATGGGCCTGGCGCCCGTCGATCAGGTCGCCGGTGAAGAGCATCTCCTTGGCGCGAGCGGGACCGATCCGGTGGGCCCATAGCATCGACGTGGGCACGCCCCACACCCGCGCGGGTGGATAGCCGATGCGGGCGTCCTCGGCCATCACCAGCAGGTCGGCGCACAGGGCCATGTCCGTGCCGCCGGCCACGCAGAAGCCGTGCACCTTGCACACCACCGGCTTGTCGGAGTGAAAGAGCGACATGAAGCCGCGCAGGTTGCGGCTCATCATCTGGTAGTCCACGACCGGGTCCCAGGTCTGCGAGGGATCGTGGTTGCGGGCCTGCACGGCGGGGTCCAGCGGGGATCGGTCGGGCCCGTCATGGCCGAGGCCCGCCATCCCTCCCTCGGCCGAGGCGGCCAGGTCGTAGCCGCCGCAGAATCCCTTGCCGTTGCCGGCGAGCGCGATCACGTGCACCGCCGGGTCGAGGTTCGCGCGCTCGACGCACGCGGCGATCTCGGGGGGCATCGCCAGCGTGATCCCGTTGCCCCGCTCGGGACGGTCGAGGGTGATCCGGGCGATCCGCCCGTCCACCTCGTAGGTCAGCGTATGGGGCGCCTCGATCCTGGCGGGCGTCGTCACGCGGCCAGCGCCCGGTCGATGATCGCCTGCGCATCCACGCCAGGGGGCAGGGTGCCCAGGGCGCGGCCACCGTGGCCGCCCAGCCGGGCGGCGCAGAAGGCGTCGGACACCGCCGCGGGGGCGTGGCGCACGAGCAGCGAGCCCTGCAGCGCCATTCCCAGGTCCTCGACCGTGCGCCGGGCCTGCCACTGGGTATCGTCGGGAGAGTTCACGAAGCCCCCGATGGTCTCCTTGATCCTGCCCACATGGGCGTCGAGGTGGGTGTTGGCGCCCGCGGCCTGCTCCACCTCGGCGAAGAACGCCGGCAGCCCATCGGGCTCCTTGACCATCGCGCGGAGCACGTCGAGCGCCGCCACGTTGCCCGAGCCCTCCCAGATCGAGTTCAGCGGCGAGTCGCGGAACAGGCGCGGCAGCCCGGACTCCTCCACGAAGCCGTTGCCCCCGAGGCATTCGAGAGCCTCCCCGGCGTGGGCCGGGCCGCGCTTGCACACCCAGTACTTCGAGACGGCGGTGGCGAAGCGCCGGAAGGGGCCGTCGTCCTCGTCGTAGGCCCGCGCCACCCGCATGGCGGTCGCGGTGGCGGCCTCGGACTCGATCGCCAGATCGGCCAGCACGTTGCGCATCGCCGGCTGCTCGGCCAGCGGTGCCCCGAACGCCGAGCGGTGCCGGGCGTGGTGCACCGCCTGCGCCGTGCCCCAGCGCATCCCGGCGGCCGACCCGATCAGGCAGTCCAGGCGGGTGTGGTTGACCATCCTCAGGATCGCCGGCACCCCGCGTCCCTCATCGCCCACCAGGCGGCCGCGCACACCGTGGAACTCGACCTCGGACGAGGGCAGCGAGCGGGTGCCCAGCTTGTCCTTCAGGCGCTCGATCCGGAAGCCCGGGTCGCGGCCCTCGAACAGGAAGCAGGACAGGCCTTCGGGGGTCTGGGCAAGGGTGAGGAAGACGTCGCACGGGGGGTAGGAGCAGAACCACTTGTGGCCGGTGATCTCGTACGTCCCGTCGGACTGCAGCTCGGCGCGCGTGGTGTTGGCGCGAACGTCGGAGCCGCCCTGCTTCTCGGTCATGGCCATGCCGGCGAGCGCGCCGGCCTCATAGTCGGGCTTGACCAGGCGCGGCTCCCATTCGGCCGCCGCCTCCTCGTTCTGGCGCAGGGCCGGGATAACCGAGTAGGTCATCGAGACGGGGCACATCACCCCCGAGTTTGCCTGGCTCCACAGGTACATCAGCCCCGCCCGCACCGTGTGTGCGCCGGGCTGGGGGTCGCGCCACGGAAGCGAGTGCACCTCGCGCTCCACGGCTTGGCGCAGCAGCCAGTGCCAGGAGGGGTCCAGCTCGACCTCGTCCACGCGGTGCCCGTAGCGGTCATGGGTGCGCAGCACCGGCTCGTTGCGCTCGCAGCGCTCGGAGTGCTCGAGCGTCTCCGGGCTGCCGGCCAGTGCACCGATGTCACGTAGGCGGTCCACGCCCCAGCCCGCACCTTCGCGGTCGATCGCCTCGCGCAGGGGCACGTCGGCCTCGAACACGTTGTACGGCGCGATCGGCGGCGCCTGGTTGGTCACATCATGCGTGTGCTCGAGCAGGGTCACGGCTGCGCTCCTTGATCGGTAGGGCACGGATGGAGAACTGGACAAGGGTGGCGACGAGGGCCTCGCTGTGGGCCTCGTGGCGGGAGAGGGGGCCCACGAGGGCCTCGCCCAACGCGCCGATCAGGGCGGCGGCGACCGTGGTCGAGTCGTGGGGCTCGAGCTCCCCAGCCACCACGCCGTCCTCGAGTGCGGCGGCGAACACGTCGCGGTAGCCGCGCCGCAGCCTCAGGCGCTCGCTTTCCACGGCGGGATCGACGGGCTCGGCGAGCAGCGCGTGGGCCAGGACGCTGCCGGCCAGGGCGCGGCGGCAGAACGCCTCGACGCCCGCTGCAGCCCGTTCCTCGACGGGCCGGCCGGTGCCGCTCATCACCTCGGCCACCACGGCCAGCTCGCGCTCGGACGCTCGCCGGAACACCTCGGCGAACAGCTCAGCCTTCGAGGGGAAGTGCCGGTACAGGGTGCCCACGGCCACGCCGGCTCGGCCGGCGACCGTTTGGACGCTGGCCGACGAGTAGCCACCCTCGGCCACCTGTGCGAGCGCGGCGGCCGCGATCCGCTCGCGCGATGCCGTCCTGCGAGCCTCGGTCCTCTCCGTGGGCCGGTACGCCATAGCTAAGAAGTGAACCACGATTCATTCCTTGGCGCAAGGGACGTCTGTTGCGTCGGTGGTGCGAGGCCGTTAGCGTGCGCTCAGAATCCGTCGCGTCGACCTCCGAGGAGCCACCTTGAAGCGTTTTGCCCGCGTTCTGGCCTGCCTGGCCCTGGTACTCGCCTTCGCGCCGGCGGCCTCGGCGCGCGGCTTCTCCTTCGGCGTGACCGCGGGCGAGGTCACTTCCTCGAGCGCGATGCTGTGGACTCGCTCCGACCGCGCCGGCGCAGTGACTCTCGAGGTGGCGCGCGACCGCCGCTTCCGGCGCAACGTCGACCGGTTCGCCCTTCGGGCCCGCAAGGGCGACGACAACACAGTGCAGCGCAAGGTTCGCCGTCTGGCGGCCGGGCGTAGGTACTACTTCCGTTTCCTGCAGGGTCGGCGGCGCAGCGCGCGGGGCACGTTCGAGACAGCGCCGAAGCCCGGGGCCAATGCCACGATCCGCTTCGCCTGGACGGGCGACTCCGACGCCTCGACCGCTCCCGGGAAGAAGAAGCCGTACTGGAACGACTTCTCGATCTTCCGCCGCATGCAGGCCGAGCGCAACGACTTCAACATCCACTTCGGGGACACGATCTATTCGGACAGCGAGGTGCCGGGCCGGCTCAGGCCGATCGCGCTCTCGGTGCAGCAGAAGTGGGGCAAGTACAAGACCAACCTCGGCCAGAAGGAGCTCACGCGCCTGCGCGGCTCGGCCGGCTTCTACTCCCACTGGGACGACCACGAGTTCGTGAACGACTTCTCGCCCGCCGACAACTCCTTCTCGAACAACGTGAAGATCAACGGCCGGACGCTCTACAAGCGAGGGGTGAGCGCGTTCCGTGACTACGCCCCGGTCTCCTATTCGAAGCGGAACGGCCTCTATCGCACCCGGCGGTGGGGCAACAACCTCGAGCTCTTCTTCCTCGATCAGCGCTCGTTCCGCTCCAAGCTCGCCTCGAGCGGCGGAGTCTGTGACAACCCCGAGACGGGCGAGCCGGACATCGCGCCGACCGCGCCTCAGTCCACCCGCAGCCTGTTCGGTCTGGTGTCGCCCTCCCTCAACCAGCCCGTCTCGCAGCAGTGCCTCGACACGATCAGGAGCCCGTCGCGGACCTACCTCGGTAAGCGCCAGATGGCTCGCTTCCTCAAGGCCGTGAAGAGCTCCAACGCTCGCTTCAAGGTGGTCATGAACGAGCTGCCGATCCAGCAGTACTACGCCCTCCCCTACGACCGCTGGGAGGGCTACGAGGCCGACCGCCAGAGGGTGCTCAGCGCCCTGAGCGGCAAGGTGAAGAACCTGATCTTCCTCACCACCGATGTTCACGCGACCCTCGTAAACGACGCTCGCTTCAAGACTCTCGAGTCCGGTGGGCCGGTGGACTCAGGTCTCATGGACGTGACCGTCGGTCCAGCCGCGACCGCCAACTTCGAGCTCGAGATCGACGAATTCGTGGGCGATGGCAATGGCCGGCTGGTGGACGACCTCTTCCTCGAGCGTGAGCCGCCGAACGGCCCGGGCATGGAGTGCTCGGCGGTGGCGGCGTTCAGCTACGGCGAGGTCAAGGTCACGCGGAACCGTCTGACCGTGACGCCCAAGGGGATCGACGGCCGGCCGCTCAAGCAGGACCCGAGTGGCGGGGCGGGCGGACCGACCGCCTGCGGGCCGTTCGTGCTGAAGCACCAGCGCTAGCCAAACCGCAGGAAGATTGGCGCCTGGCTCGCCGCAACTCCCACTACCCTGCCGTGCTGTGAATCACGTGCGACCCTTCCTCGCCCTGCTGGTACTCGCTGCCGTGCTGGGTCTCTCCCCCGCCGCTTCCGCGGCGGTGCCCCGTGACGTGCCCCGAGGCTTCCAGGGCGTGATGTACGACGGCCCTTCGCTGCATTCGCCGGCGCCGGTGAAGGGGCGCCAGTTCGACCTGATGGCCGCTTCGGGCGTCGAGTCGGTGAGGGTCGTCTTCATCTGGGAGTTCATGCAGCCCACCCGCGACTCCGAGTTCAACTTCGATCGCACCGACGAGATCGTGGAGCTGGCGGCGGCCCGCGGCATCAGCGTGCTGCCGGTGATGCTCTACGCACCACCGTGGGCGCGGATCTACCGCAAGCGGCTCTACTCCCCGCCCCGCACCGAGGCTTACCAGGAATACCTCCGGGCCTCGATCCGCCGGTATGGGCCCAAGGGATCGTTCTGGAAAGACAAACCCGACGTGCCCAAGCGGGCCATCCGCGACTGGCAGGTCTGGAACGAGCCGGCCATCCCCGCCTTCTGGGACGTGTCCCGGCGCAACATGCGCTACGGCTGGCCCGGGGGATACGCCCGCCTTCTCCGCGCGGCTGACCGCGCCATCAAGGCCGGCGACCCGGGGGCACGCACGGTTCTTGCTGGTCTGAATGGGGCGCCGTGGAACGATCTTCGACGCCTCTATGCGGTGGGTGCACGCCCGTACTTCGATGTGATGGCGCTGCATGTGTACACCCAGACCGAGCGCCGGGTCCTCGGGGCGCTGCGGCTCACGCGCGAGGCGCTCGACGACGCGGGTGACTCCAAGAAGCGGATCTACCTCACAGAGACCGCCTTCCCCGCTTCCCGAGGGCGGGTGAAGGCGATCCGGGGACAGCGCCAGGAGACTCCGGGCAGCATGGCCAAGCGCGTGAAAGGCATCTTCACCCTGCTTGCCGACGCCCGCGCCGGGCTCAAGCTGGACCGGGTGTACTGGTACACGTGGGCCAGCGGCTACGAGCACCGGAGGAGCAACTTCGAGTACGCCGGATTGCTTTCTTCGCCGGACGGGCTCACTTTCAAGACCCAGCCGGCGCTGAAGGCATTCCGCTTGATCGCGCGGCGGTTGCAGGGGTGTGCGAAGAACGAGCTGGGGAAGTGCCGCTAGCCAGCGGCCAATACCTCGCCCACCACCGCGTCCGTCTCTCTCGCCGTGCGCTGCCATGTGAGATGCGCAGCCCGCTCGGTCCCCGCTTCTATGAGGGCTGCCCTGGCCGCTCCGGGGCCTGCCGCTGCCAGTAACGCCTGCGCGAACGCCTGGTCGTCGGTGGGGTCCACCAGCAGGGCTGCGTCTCCGCACGTCTCGGGCAGGGCCGCTCGGTTCGAGGCCACCACGGGGGTGCCGCAGGCCATCGCCTCCAGGCACGGCAGGCCGAAGCCCTCATAGAGAGAGGGCATCGCGAACGCGGCAGCGCCTGCGTAGAGGCCGGGCAGATCGTCCTCCGGCACGTATCCCAGCTCGCGCACGGAGTAGGAGCCACGCGGCATGTAGTGGCGTGTCGAGCCGGCCAGCACGACGTCGATGCCCTCGCGGCCGAGGGGTGCGGACACCCGGTCGAGCAGGTCGAAGTTCTTGCGCGGAAGGTCGGTGCCCACCGCCAGCACGTAGGGCCCGGCCAGACCATGACGGGCCGCTGCGCCCTCCGGGTCGGCCCGTTCGCCCAGCGCGGGCTCCACACCGAGTGCCACCACCCGCGTGCGCTCCTCCGGCACGCGCAGCAGCTCCACCAGCTGGGTTCGCACCGCCTCCGAGGGCGCGATCACTCGCAGCGCCCCCCGCGCCACACGGGGCAGCAGCGCGCGGTGCCAGCGCCCGTACAGCGATCCGTACCAGTCGCCCATGAAGGGGGCCACGTCATGGATCGAGACCACATTGCGCCGGGTCGCGACCGGGGCCAGATTGGCGGGCGACAGCAGCAGCTCGCTGTCCCACGTGAGCACCGGCAGAACGGCCTGCTCCCACACCTGGCCCCGCCGGTGGGCCAGGGCCGGCCTCGGGGCGATCACCCGGTAGCGGTCGGGTCGCAGCGCCGGCAGGCGCACGGCCAGCTCGCGCGCCACCCGCTCGACGCCTCCGATCTGGCTCCGGACGGCCGCGCGGGCATTTATTGCCACGGGAGCGGTCACGTCAGCTCCTCCACGAGCGCGCGGAACCGGCGCCTGGACGTGCGGCGATCGAACAGCCGCTCCGCCCGTTCGCGCGCGGGCCCGGCCATCTCGGCGGCGCGCCCGATCACGTGCACCAGCGCGGCGGCGGCCGCCGCGGCGTCGCCCGGCTCGTACAGCGCGCCGCAGCTCTCGTCCACGATCTCGAGCGGACCACCGGCGCGCGGCGCCACCACAGGACGACCGCAGGCCAGCGCCTCGGTCAGCGCGACGCCGAACGGCTCGGTGTCCGCGCAGTGCAGCAGGCACGTGGACCGCGCCAGGGCGCCCGGCACGTCCTCGACTGCTCCGGTCACGCGGGCAAAATCGACCGTGGCCACGCGTCGCTCCAGCGTTCGGCGCAGCTCTTCGCCGGCCTCGCCCAGAGGGGCGCCAGCCAAGCGTACGCCCAGCCCCGGCAGCCGCTCGGCGGCCATTTCGGCCACCTCGAGCGCCAGGTCCGGGCGCTTCCAGCCCACGATGGCGCCCAGCACGAGCGCCTCCGGAGGACCATCGGGGAGGGGCGCGGGCGTGAAGCGCCCGAGATCCACACCGGGGTGGATCACCTCCACGGCCAGCCGCCCGGTCGGGTCGAGATCCTCGGCGATCGCGTTGGACAGGGCCACCACGCGGTGTGCGCGCGAGGCCGCCGCGCGCACCGCCATGCCGACCCCACGCGACGGCACCAGGTCGTTGTGGCAGAACACGAGCGGAGGCCCGCCTCTCATCCCGGCGAGGGCGCCGGCGGCCACGAGCACGCCGCGCATGCTCCAGCCGATCACGCATCGTGGCCGCATCGCCACCACGGCCTCACGCACCTCCCGTCGCAGGGCGGCCAGCCGCAGGGGGGCTCCCAGCCGGTCGCGGGGAGATCCGCGCAGCTCCGCTCGCTGCTCGCTCAGCGTGACCACTGCGAGCCCGCCGGTGCGGGCAGCGTCGGCCAGGGCGCCGGGCGGGCAGGCCACCGCCACGGGGCCTTCGAGTGCCGTCGCCTGGTCGAGCAGGATCCGCTCCGCCCCGCCGAGCACCGCGGCGTAGCTCACGAACAGCGCCTGCGGGGGCTCGGACAAGAACCGCGAAACTACCAGTGTGGCGCAGCCGACCCCGAGCCTGACGGTGGCCGTGTGCACCCGCGAGCGTCCCGACCGGCTGCGGTCCACCCTCGCGGCGCTCCAGCGCGAGGCGGCTGCCGGCTTCGACCTGGTGGTGGTCGACCAGAGCGATCGGCCGGTGGCGGACGGAGGGGTGCGGGTGATCGCCGACGCCGGCCGAGGGCTGTCGCGGGCGCGCAACGTGGCGCTGCGCGAGACGGGTTCGGAGTGGATCGCCTTTGTGGACGACGACTGCACCGTGGAGGAAGGCTTCGGACGCGCCCTGCTCGGCGAGCTGTCGGCCCACCCGGAGGCCGACTGGCTGAGTGGGAACGTGGACGGCAACCGGGCTCGAAACGGTGACCTGCCGCTGGTGACCACCTTCCGCGTGGAGCGCGACGAGGTGCTGTCCGGACGCTGGACACTGCCCGGGAGCATCGGCTTCGGCGTGCTGTTCGCCGTACGCCGCGCCACCGCCGAGCGCCTGGGCGGCTGGGACGAGCGCCTCGGTCCCGGCGTCGCGGCCTTCCCCGCGGCCGACGACATGGACTTCAACTACCGCCTGCTGCGCTCCGGCGGCGTGGCGGTGCTCAGCACCCGGGTCAGGGCGGTGCACGAACAGTGGCGCAGTCCCGGCGAGCTGGCCGTGCTGCAGCGCGGATACCTGCGGGCCTGGTCGGGCTTCGCGGCCAAGCACGTGCGCTCGGGCGATCTGGCCGGCGGCATGTGGCTGTGGAGCTGGGGGGTGATCGACGTCGCGCACATGGCCAAGAGCGCCCTGTTGCGGCGCTCCCGGCTGCGGGCGGGGCTGGCGTGGGCCAAGCTGCGCGGCCTGGTTGAGGGCTCGATCGCGGGCCTGCGGACGCGCTGGTGAGCGAAGCCCCGCCAGATCGGCTGGGCTTTCCCCGCGAGGAGCTGCGCGAGCGCACCGCCCGGGGCGGGGCGCTCAACGCGCTCTTCCTCGGCGGGGGCGAGGGGCTCGCGCTGGTGCAGGGGCTGGTGGTCACCGCGCTGCTGGGGCCGGTGGCGATCGGCCTCTACGGGATCGTGACCACCACGGCGATGACCATCGTGCAGCTGCGCCGGGTGGGCATCGACGAGGCGTTCGTTCAGCAGACCGAGGAACACCAGGGGGAGGAGTTCCAGAAGGCGTTCGCTCTCGAGCTGTCGATCGGGATCCTGTTCTCGCTGCTGATCGTGGCGCTGGCGCCTGTGCTGGCGCTGGCGTACGGCGACGACCGGCTGCTGGCCCTCACCCTGGCCGTGGCCTACCTGCCCACCGCCTTCGCCCTCCAGGCGCCGCAGTGGGTGTTCTTCCGCCGGATGGACTTCCTGCGGCTGCGGCTGCTGCAGTTCTCGATCCCCGCCGTCACCTTTGCCGTCACCGTGCCGCTGGCGGCGGCCACCGACAGCGTGTGGGCGCTGGTGATCGGCCCCTTCGTGGGCAACACCGTGGCGGTGATTGCCGCGCTTGCGCTCTCCCCATACCGGCTCAGGCCGCGCTTCGACCGGGAGGCCGCGCGGCGCTACCTCGGCTTCTCTTGGCCGATCTTCGCCACCGCGCTCGCCACCCTGCTGGTGCTCCAGGGGCAGGTATTCGTCTTCGATCTCGAGGACGGGCTGGCCGCCGCGGGGTTCATCACGCTCGCGGCCACACTCACGCGCTACGCGGACCGCGCCGACCAGATCGTGGCCACCACGATCTACCCGGCGATCTGCGCCGTCCAGGACCGGCCGGCCACGCAGCGGGAGCTGTTCGTGAAGTCGAGCCGCGTGACCATGATCTGGACGGTGCCTTTCTGCGCGGGGCTGGCCCTCTTCGCCCCCGACCTGGTTGAGCACGTGCTGGGCTCGGAGTGGGAGCCGGCGGTGCTGCTGATCCAGGGCCTGGCAGCGGCCGCCGCGTTGCAGCAGGTGGGCTACGGGTGGTTCTCCTTCTACCGGGCCCGGGGGGACTCGCGGCCCCAGGCGGTGGAGTCCGCCGTGATGGCGGCCACGTTCCTGGGGTTGGCGGTGCCCGGTCTGTTCCTCTACGGCGCGGAGGGCTTCATCGCCGGCCGGGTGGCCACCTCGCTCGCGATGCTGGTGGTGCGCCGCCGCTACGTGCTGCGGCTGTTCGAGAACGTCGAGCTCGGCGGGCTGGCGCTGCGCGGCTTCGCCCCCGTGGTCGCCGCCGCCGCGGCCACGCTGGCCCTGCGTGAGCTGCTCGACCCGGGGACGCTGCCGGAGCTGGCGCTGTTCGCCACCGTCACGGCAGCGCTCATCTGGGCCGTGGAGCGCCGCCTGCTCGGAGAGCTCGCGGCCCAGGTGCGAGGGAGGGCAGCTTTGCTGCCCGACGGCGTTGCAGAGGGGGGCGGTGCCCCCCTCTGATCACTTCCGCGAGCGCCTGATGCGCCGGGTCTTGCCCAGCGGCTCGAACCCGGGCGGGCGGGGGGCCTGGTGCAGCGGGCCCATCTGCAGCGCACGCGCATAGCCGGAGTTGGGGGCGAAGCGCACGAGCGAGAAGTGGACGAGCGTGCCGCCGGCCAGCAGCGCCAGGCCGGTGAGCGCCAGCAGCCCGGCGGGGAGGCCCGTGCGGGGAAGCTCCTCCCCCGGTGCGGCCGCGGTCGCCTCGATCTCGCCAGAGGTGTCCTCCTGGGCGACGGGAGTGCCGGCGGCGTCCGGTGCGGCCTCGCCCGTGTCGGTTGGGGCGGGTTCGCCAGTGCCGCCTCCGCCGCTGTCGGTCTGGTCCTCGACGGGCATGTCGCCGAACGGGTCGGCGTACTGGTCGTCCCCCGCACCCTGAGCGAGCACGGCGGTGGGGAGGGCGACCGCCGATACGACGGCGAAGCCCAGCGAAAGCACGAGGATCGCGAGCGAACGGAGCATGCTCGACAGCCTAGCCATAGACTCGGCGAGGTGGATCTGTACGCATCTCAGACGTCCGCGCCGCGGACGGCGCTCGTCCACGACTTCATGCTCAGCCTCCGGGGGGCCGACCGGGTCTTCCTCGAGATCTGCGAGCTGTATCCGGATGCGGACATCTTCACCCCCGTCTATGACGAGCGGGGTACCGAGGGCCGGCTGGCGCACCGCAACATCCACACCTCCTTCCTCCAGCGACTGCGCCCCAATTCGCGCACATTCCGCGCCTTCCTGCCGCTCTACCCGGCCGCGATCGAGGCCTTCGACCTGCGCGGGTACGACCTGGTGATCTCCAGCTCCAGCGCCTGGGCCCACGCGGTGATCTGCGAGGAGCGAACGGTGCACGTGTGTTACTGCCACAACCCCTTCCGGTACGCGTGGAACGAGCGCCGCCGGGCGCTGGAGGAGACCTTCGACCCGTTCAGCCGCGCGGTTCTCGGTGCCCTGTTTCGCCGCTGGCGGGTGTGGGACTGGGTGGCGGCTCAGCGAGTCGACCGCTACCTCACGAACTCCCGCACCACCCAGGCCCGGATCCGCACCTACTTCGGCCGCGAGTCCGAGGTGGTCTACCCGCCCGTGGACACCGGCCGGCTGCGGCCGGGCCACGTCGGCGGCCACTACCTGGTGCTCTCCGAGCTGATGTCCCACAAGCGGATCGACATCGCCGTCGAGGCCTTCAACCGGCTCAGGCTGCCGCTCGTGGTGGTGGGGGCCGGACCGCACAGGCGCCGCCTGCACGCGATGGCCGGCCCCACGATCCGCTTCACGGGGCGCGTCGACGACGAGCACGTGGGCGAGCTGCTCTCCACCTGCCGGGCGCTGGTGGTCACCTCGGTCGAGGAGTTCGGGATCGCGGCCGTCGAGGCGCAGGCCGCCGGCCGCCCGGTGATCGCCGCCGGCTCCGGTGGCGCCATCGAGACGGTGGCCGACGGCGTGACCGGAAAGCTGTGGTCCGGAGGGGTGGACGAGCTGGTCGAAGCCGTTGCCTCGTTCGACGTCATGTCGGTGGACCCGGCCGCATGCGTCCAGAACGCGCGCCGCTTCGACGTGTCCGCCTTCCGCCGCGAGTTCCCGCGCCAGGTCGAGGCCGCCATAGCGGTCCGCAGCGAGGAGCCGCCCGGCGTGGACGCCCGCGCGATCGCGGCCCGCCGGACGCCGAGGCGGCGCGGCGGCCTGGCGCGCCCGCTGCGATAGGCGTGGGGGGTGCGATTTGGCCCCATATGCGGGGCAAATGGCAGCGAGCGCTGCCTTCCCCTACCTCCGGGGCACCAGCACCTCGTACTCGCCGCGCTTCAGCCCCACGCGGTACTCGGCCCCCAGGTACTCGTCCACCAGCCGTGAGCCGCTCGGCTTGCCGCGCAGGTTGGGCTCGGCGCGCGACGAGATCGGGTCGGTCCAGCGCACGACGGCACGGGGCTGCTCGCGCTCGAGGGCGTCGACTATCTCCCGCTGCGCCGAGGGCAGTGCGAAGAGGCCCACGTCGCGGTCGAGCACGTTGGGGCGGTCGGTGAGCACGTACAGGAGCGGGTTGCTGAACCGCACGAGGTCCGAGCGCGCGGTGGCGGCATATATCGGCTCGCCGGGAGGTACCGCGTCCTGCACGTACTCCACGACCGGGGGGAGGGCGCGCGCGTCGGACGGGCCGGCCTTCACGCCGTCGGCCACGTCGAGCGAGAGCGTCTCGTAGGCCTGCGGCTGCACGAGTGCCGAGGCGCGGTTGGCCACTCCGTAGGTGAGCAGCAGGGCGAACACGGCCACCGCGGCTCCTGCCACCCCCCGCCCAGGCGTACCCAGCGAGCGCGCCCCTGCAACACAGAGCGGGAGGCCCACCGCGAGCACTACGATCGCCGGGTTGGCGTGGAACTCGTCGGTGCGCGAGAGCAGGTACAGCAACGTGCCCGCCCCGAATACGAGCAGGCCCGCCGTGGCCCACGGCTGTTGCGCCTCGCGCCGGCGGAGGGCGAGGACCGCGCCGGCCGCCACCAGGGCGAAGCCGATCACCGACAGCAGCGGCACGTAGAAGCCGAGCACGTCCTTGGCGTCCTCGGCCAGGCCGCCCGGGGGCCACAGCCCGAACGACCCGTCGTAGGAGAACGGGAAGGGCAGGGTCCAGTAGTCACGCTCGCTGGCGCTCTTGCCGATCAGCTCGTCGTACATCTCGGCCGGGCCTGACGCGACGAGGAAAGGGGCGTAGACGAGCAGGCCGGCGACGCTCGCGGCCGCCGCGAAGCGGGCCGCTTCGATCGCTCGCGCGCGTACGTCGCCCGGCGGGCGCACCAGCGCCGCGAGCGCGACCGCCCCGCCGGCGTACAGCGCAAAGTCGAGCCGCCACGCGGCCGCGGCGCCAGTGAGCAGGCCGGCCCACAGCCACCACCGCCGCGGCGGCCGGTGGGCGGTGGCCACGGCGAAGGCCGCCAGCCCCAGCAGCAGAGCCGGCGGGAACGGGTTGGCGCTCACCGGCTGGGCCATCGCGCAGGCGGCGCACAGCCATGCCGCCAGCGCCCATCGCAGGCCCACCGTGCGGTGCACGAGCACGAACACCAGCAGCGCCACCCCGGCATCGCAGGCCACGCGCGCGACCCGCCACCACAGCAGCGACTCCCCGAACAGCTCCGATGCTCCGGCGAGCAGATAGGGGTGCGCCGGCCCGTAGGGCCACGGGAAGTCCTGGTAGGGCAGCTGGCCGTCGGCCACGCGGGCGGCGGCCGAGAGGATCAGCCCCTCGTCGAAGGGATCGATGCCGCGCAGCACGGTGAAGGCCGAGATGAGGACGCCCGCGGCGTAGAGGAGCGCGAGCAACCGCGGCCGGGGCACGCGTTCAGCGTAATGACATCAAAGGGGGAAACCCCCTTTGCAACCCCCGCATGGGCGCCAGTAGGGTGCCGCGGGGATGAGGCCTGCCGTGCTCCGGATCTCGACCGCGGCCCTTCTGGCCGGGCCGACGGTGCTCGCGTTCTTCTCCGGCGGCTTCTTCGACCGGGCGCGCCTGGTGGCGGCAATCCTCGCGTGGCTGCTGGTGATCGTGGTGGCCGTGGCGGCCGACCGGCCGCTCCCGCGGGGGGCGCCCGGACGGGCGGCGGTCGGGGGCCTGCTGGGGCTGGCGGCGTGGGTGCTGTTGTCCACCGTTTGGGCGCCGCTGGCCGGCGAGGCCTGGCACGACGCCCAGCGAGTGGCGCTGTACGCGGCCGCGCTGATCGCCGCGGCCGCCGTACTGCGCGATCCGGGAGCGGCGCGGATGGTGGAGCCCGCGCTGGTGGCGGGGGGGTTCGCGATCGTGCTCTACGGGCTGTCGGAGCGCCTGCTGCCCGGGCTGGTGGACCTCATGGACAGCCGCTCCGGCCAGGGCCGGCTCGATCAGCCGCTCACCTACTGGAACGCGGAGGGCAGCGTGCTGGCGGTGGGGCTGGTGCTGGCCATCCGCCTCGCCGGCACCCCCCAGCGCCCGGAGCGGATGCGCCTGGCGGCCGCCGCCGTGGCTCCGTGGCTGGGCGCGGGGCTCTACCTCACGCTGTCGCGGGGCGCGCTGGCGGCGCTGGGGGTGGGACTGCTCGTGCTCCTGCTGGCGGCACCGGCACGGCCTCAGCTCTGCGCCGCGGCGCTCGCCTTGGGGACGGGAGCGGTGGCCTCCCTCGCCGGCTGGCTGCTCGATGGGGTGCAGACTCCGCCGACGGGGACGGGCGAGGGGCTGGCAATGCTGGTGTGCCTGGCGGCACTGTCGTCTGTGGCTGCGCTCATCCAGCGCGGGCTGGCGCGCTACGAGGCCGGCGACCGCGCGCGGCGCAAGCGCTACCGGCTGCCGCGCGGGGTCGGCGTCGCCGCCGTCGGCCTGGTCGTGCTCGTGCTGGCGGCCGTGGTCGTGACGGGTGCGAACCAGAGCCCGCCCGAGGGCTCGGCCTCGGGCGCCGAGCGGCTGAAGAACGCGGGCAGCAACCGTTACGAGTACTGGGATGTGGCGCTGGGGATGGTGGCGGGCGACCCGCTCGCGGGCGAGGGCTCGGGCAGCTTCCGCGTGGTCTGGTTGCGGGAGCGGACGATCCGCGAGGCGGTGCAGGACGCCCACTCGCTCGTGCTCGAGACCGGCGCCGAGCTTGGGCTGGTGGGACTGGCCCTGCTCGCGCTCGTGCTCGGCGGCATTGGTCTGGCTGCCTTTCGGGCGGTACGTGGGCGCCACGTGCTGGCCCCGGGCGTGGCGGCCGGCATGGCCACGTGGGTGGTACACGCTCAGCTCGACTGGCTGTGGGAGATGCCGGCGGCAACGCTGAGCGCGATCCTGCTGGCAGGACTGGCGATAGCGCTGTATGAGAGCACGCTGGACCTCAAGCAGGAGTTGCCCGGCCTCTAGGCGGACAAGCCGACGGCCTCGAGGGCTTCGGCATGGCTGAGGAAGTCGCGCTGGCGAATCACCCTGCCGTCCTTCAGCGTCGAGACACCCGCGTAGGTCTGCAGCAGCGCGACGCCACTCGCCTGAGCGCGCATCGGCATGTCTGCGAGCAGCACGAGCTCATCACCCAGGTCGATCAGCTCGGTGGGCTCCAAGCGAACGTCGGCGCCCCAGACCTCATATGTGGCCTCGATGTACCTGCGGTAGCCCGCCGGCCCGTGGTAGCACGGCTCCGCAAGCGCAGCCTCGACGAACTCGCGGTAGGGGTAGTACTCCAAGTCCGGCCGGTAGCTGATCGTGACCGCGTCCAGGTCGCGGCGGTTATAGGCCTCCACCGCGAGCCGGGCGGTGCGCCAGAGCGCCGCCTGTCGCAGACGCGAGCCGGGCGGCAGTCTGCTCACGAGGAGAGCGCTCGCGGCGGCCAGTCGCGGGGAGCGCACGAGCAGACGCT
Source organism: uncultured Thermoleophilaceae bacterium (assembly GCA_963825475.1). Lineage (GTDB taxonomy): Bacteria > Actinomycetota > Thermoleophilia > Solirubrobacterales > Thermoleophilaceae > JAAYBF01. Next base: position 82,596 of record CAWGTC010000004.1, read on the forward strand.
GATCGAGCGTCCGGCTCATTCGATCGCTCGCTGTGAGCGGCTTGCGCACGATTCGATCGCTCGCCATCGGGCCCCAGTATCCCCCGCCCGGCCGGCCTAGGCCGAGGCCGGACCGCGCACCCGCTCAAGCCGCACCAGCAATGGCACCGCCAGCAGGATCATCAACGGCTCCAGCGGCGCCCGGTACCGGAAGTTGCCGTACAGCACGAACCCGTACAGCACGAGGCTGGCGGCGAACAGGCCGAGCACCCCCCTGGTGACCCGCCGGCGTCGCAGCTCGGGCAGGAGCACGACCGACAAAATCGTGAGCAGCAGCAGCCCGTAGTAGGCGAAGTCCGCCACCGCGCCGATCACCACCCGGTTGTCGGCCGAGAGCGGCTTTGGGCCCTCCTGCACGGTGTTGATCCAGATGTCGATGGCCGCGGAGTCGCCCCGGTTGAGCCACAGGAGCTTGAGCGGGATCAGCTCGAGCTCGCGGCCCGGGTTGTTGAACATGAACTCGAGCGCCTCGCGCCGTAGCAGCGACTCTTGCGCCAGCGGGGTGCCGGGATCGCTCTCGGGGCCGGCGCGGGCCAGCAGCTCTGGCGTGGCGTAGGTGGGGCCGCCGTTCGCGCGCGGGTTGTGCCCCGACCAGAAGGTCGTGCCCCCGTTTGTGGAGAGGGGGATGAAGTCGTCCATCACGATCGCGTTGCGCACCGTCCAGGGCACGATCACCATCGCGGTGGCCGCCAGCAGCAATGCGGTGCGCTTGGCCAGGTCCTTCTTCGACAGCTCCGGCCACCACACCGCCAGCGGTATGGCCAGCAGCAGCGGTCCCTCGCCGCGGATGAGCGTGGCGAGCCCGATGGCGGCGCCGATCGCGATCACGGTGGTGCGCCGCTCGGGCGCCAGCACGGTGACCAGCGCGAAGACCACCAGCAGCGCCGTGGCGTAGAGCGTCTCGGCCAGCAGCACCTCGGTGTAGAGGATCTGGGCCGGGAAGAGCGCGAGGATCACACCGGCCGCGATCGCCTCGCGGCGGCCGAACACCCGCAGCGCGATCAGCATCAGCAGCGGCACCGCGGCCGCGCCTATCACTGCGTTGAACAGCTCGCCCCCGAGGTAGTCCGGGCCGAACACGCGGTAGACGATCGACAGCAGGAAGGTGTAGGCCGGAGGCCACCGCGCGGTGGGCGCGCCGTTGAAGTCCGAGTAGCCGTGGCCGTCGGCCATCAGCGTGGCGGACACGTGGTAGAAGAGCGTGTCGTTGAAGCCCAGCGACTCGCGGTGCACGGCGAGCACGAACGCCACGCGCAGCCCCAGGGCGAGGAGGAAGAGGACCACCATCCAGCGCTCGGTGCTCCATCCGCGCACGCGCTTCACGCGACCACCCCCGCGCGGTCGCCGCGCCCTGCGAGCACGCGGCCGGCCAGCTCGGACAGGGCGACGGCGGCCAGCACCACGATCACGATGTCCGCCGCGTGCCGCAGGCGCGTGACGCCGTAGAACAGCACGGCGGACATCAGCACCATCGCCACCGGCGCCATCAGCACCCTCAGCGGCTGCTCGCGCCGGCGCAGCAGCACCGCGCCCGCGATGGCCAGCGGCAACAGCAGGTAGTACACGCCCACCCCGATCCTCTGCACGCCGAGGTCACGCCCCTCCGCGAACTGGAGCTGGTAGCCGGGGTCGTAGAAGTCGAGCAGCTTGAGCACCCGCATTCCCACGACCGCGGGGATCCTGCCGGCGTGGTCGCGGGCGTAGTCCACCCCCTCCGTGCGCCAGGTGTCGCTCTGGGTCGCCTCGTTGAGATCGGTCCGCTCGGACAGGCAGGCGAAGCTCCAGCCGCCGGTGTCGGGGCCGTGGTAGGTGTCGGGGCAGTTGGCCCCGGCGAGCAGCGCGCCGTCCTGGGTGGAGATCGGCACGGGACGCCCAAAAGCGTCCCAGTTGCGGATCGTCCACGGTGCGATCACCACGACGCAGGCCAGCGCCGCGGCGCCGGCCCGCAGCGCCCAGCCCGGCCGGGTGCGCAGGGCCACGGGCACCGCCAGCAGAGGAATCAGGAGCAGCGCCTCGCTGCGGGTGAGCGCCGCCAGCCCGATAAGCGCGCCGAGTGCCACCGCCCACCGTGCGCGCGGATCGTCCAGAAGGCGGTAGGCGCACAGCAGCACGCCCGCGAACAGCGGCGTGTAGAGCGTCTCGCTGAGCAGCGCCCCGTCCGCGGCCACGAGCAGGGGGTGAAGCGCGGCGATGGCGCCGGCCACCAGCCCGGCGCGGTCGCCGGCCACGCGCCGCGCGAGCAGGGCGATCAGCACCACCGATACGGCGCCGAGCACCACCCCCAGCGCGCGGTGTGAGCGCCATCCGGTGCCGCCCACGAGCGAGATCACCGACAGCACCAGCGGGTAGAGCGGAGGGTGGCTGGCGCTGGCCACCTCCTGCCCGGTGGCCGCGGCAAAGGGGTCGATGAACCACTGGCCGTCGGCGATCGCGTTGGCCACGCCGTTGTAGTAGAGCCAGTCGCCGAACCCTCGCTGGTGGGGTGCGTAGGCGAAGGTGTACAAGGCTCGCACGACCGCGCCAACGGCCGCGAGGGCCGCCAGCCGGACCCCGAATGGCCGTAATCGGTCGAGCATTGGCGTCAGTATCGTGAACATGGCCGCCCGCACGCGCTTCCCGCTGGTGGACTCCCTGCGGGCGATCGCGGCCCTCGGGGTGCTGGGCACCCACGCCGGTGCGGCGGCCGGTCTGTACACGGGCGACACGCTGCTCGGGCCCTACGTCGCGCGCCTCGACGTTGGCGTGGCGATCTTCTTCCTGATCTCCGGCTTCCTGCTCTACCGCCCTTTTGTGAGGGCCCGGGTGGAGGGCCGAGCCCGCCCGCGGACCGGCGCCTACGCCTGGCGGCGCTTCCTGCGGATCGCGCCCGGCTACTGGGTGGCGCTAACGCTGATCGCACTCGCCCTCTCGCTGCCCGGGGTGTTCAGCGCCGACGGCGTGATCACCTACTACGGGATCGCGCAGGCCTACTCCACCGGCACGATCGGCGGCGGGATGGCCCAGGCCTGGACGCTGACGATCGAGGTTGCTTTCTACGCCTTCCTGCCGCTGTTCGCCTACGCGATGACGCGGGTGCGGCGCGCCACGCCGCAGGCGCTGCTGCGCACGGAGCTGGTGGCCGTGGGCGCGCTGATCGCGTTCGGGGTCCTCTACAAGCTCGTCGTGCTGGCCGGCGCGGACCCGGACGCGGTGCGGATCACGCCGGCGCTCATCGCGCTGCCCGCCTACCTCGACCAGTTCGGCCTCGGGATGCTGCTTGCGGTGATCACCGTGGGGCTGGCCGGCCGTGACAGCCTGCCCGCCCCGCTGGCGATCGTCGAGCGCCATCCGTGGTTGCCGTGGCTGGTGGCGCTGATCGCCTTCTGGGCCTCGGCTACGCAGCTCGGCATCGATACGCGCTTCTTCGCCCCGGTCGAGCGCGACCAATACTTCGTGCGTCACCTGCTGTACGCGGTGGTCGGCGTCGGCGTGCTCCTGCCAGCGGTGATCGGAGACCCGGAGCGCGGGCTGGTCAGGCGCCTGCTTGCCAACCGGGTGCTGGTGTATTTGGGCCTGATCTCCTACGGGATCTTTCTCTACAACCTGGCCCTGATCACCAAGCTCGACCAGTGGGGCTTCGGCGACGACCTGCCCGTGCACCCCTACATAGAGTGGCTGCTGGTGGCTCTCGCATCGTCGACCGTGGTGGCCACGGTCAGCTGGTTCGCGCTGGAGCGACCGGCGCTGCGTCTGAAGGGCCGCGCCGGGCGGACTAGTTAGGCGCTTCCCGCCTCGACCACCGTCGACGCTGGCCTCGGCGAGCCGCACCGCTGAGCGCGGCGAGAGCAACCCCGGCGCAGATCACCAGCGGCACCTCCGCCGCGGCGCGGAAGCGCGGGATGCCCCAGGCCGTGAGGCTGATAGCCGCCACGAGCACCATCGGGGCCACCAGCGGCAGCAGGGGCCTGCCCCTGCGGCGCAGGAGCACCGCCCCGTAGAGGCCGAACGGGACGAGCAGGTAGAACGCAAGGACACCCGCCTGCGCAAAGCGCGGCTCACGGCCCTCCGCCCGGCGCGCCTGGCGCAGCGGCTGCCACAGGTCGGCGGTACGCAGCAGCCTGACCGCCATCACGCCGGGCACTTCGCCCGGGTGGTCGCCGATGTAGTCGACGGCCCGGTCGAAGTTGTCGTCGTTGCGTTCCAGTTCGTCGGCGACATCGCCCCGGCGAGCGGCGCAGCGGATGTCCCAGGCGCCCAGCTCGGGCCCGGAGTACGTGCGGTCGCAGTTGGCGCCTGCCATCAGCGTGCCGTAGCTGGCCGAGACGGGCACGACGCGGTCGAACTCCACGTAGTTGCGCACCGTCCACGGCAGCACGCACAGCAGCGTCGCGGCCACGGCCACCAGGGCGGGGGCGCGTCGGGCGCCAGGGCCGGCGCGCCAGGCCAGCGGGAGGGCAAGCAGCACCACCAGCGCCAGCGCCTCGCTGCGCGTGAGCGCCGCCAGGCCGATGGCCACCCCGAGCGCCGCCGCGGGGCGCACGTCGGGCTCGTCGTGCAGCCAGAGCGCTGCCGCCACCACCGCGGCGATCAGCGCGGTGTAGAGGGACTCGCTCATCACCGCGCCGTCGGCGGCGATCAGCACCGGGTAGAGAGCTGCCACCGCCGCGGCGGCCAGTCCCGCCCGGGCGCCGGCGTAGCGCCGGGCCGCCAGGCCCACGAAGACCCCCGTGACGACTCCGAACAGGCACCCGGTCAGGCGCTGGGCGGTCCAGCTCTCGCCGCCCAGGGCGGAGACGGCACCCAGCAGGTAGGAGAAGAGCGGAGGGTGGAAGGCGGAGGGGCGGCTGGCGCCTTCGAGCAGGAGGCCGAACGGCTCGATGAAGCCCCGGCCGTCGCCGATCAGGTTGGCCTGCAGGTGAAAGAACAGCGAGTCGCCCCTCCCCTCGGTGTCGGGAGAGAGCACGAGCACGTACGCCACCCGCAGCGCCAGTCCCCCAGCGGCGATCGCGGCGAGCGCGCGGCCAAAGCGCCGGCCGTCGATGAGCCTCATGGATCGATCGGCGGCTTCACGCGGCGCAGCTGGACACGTGCCTCGGTGGCCCGCGCGGGATCGATCTCGCGGGTGGCCGCGGCCAGCAGCGCCCAGGCCTTCGAGTTCTCGGGCTCCTCGCGCGCCACCTCCTCGATCACCCGGGCGGCCTCGCGGGGGGACCCTCCGGCCAGCAGCAGGCCGCCCTCGAGCAGCTCGGCGTCGGTGTCCGGGTTCGCGCGCTGGGCGTCGCGGAAGAGATCCAGCGCTCGTCGATAGGTCGTCTCGTCGAGCTTGCCCGCGGCAAGCTCGCGGCCCTCGGCCTGGGGCTTGGCGGCGCGCAGCCCTACGGCCAGGAACACGGTGACAGCCAGCGCCAGTGCCACGAGCGCGACGCGCGCAGGTACGGCTGTGCGCGAGGGCGTCATCGTCGCGGGCCAGACTACCCTGCGCCCGCCCCGTGTCCGAGCAGCCAAGCCAACGTCTCGACCCCACCCCCGCGTCCCGGGCGATACCGCTCGGCCTGGCGCTGGCCGGCCTGCTCGCCTCGCTGCTGCAGCGGCCCGGCGACATGACCTCGGACACGAAGATCGACCTGCACGTGGACCCGTGGGGCTTCCTGGGCGACGTGACATCGGTGTGGACCAACACCGGCGCGCTCGGCGAGGTCCAGGGCGGCCAGTACGCGGGCTACCTGTTCCCCATGGGTCCCTTCTTCTCCCTGGGGGACTCCCTCGGGCTGCCCGAGTGGCTGGTCCAGCGGCTGTTCGCGGGCGCCCTGCTGGCGCTCGCCGCATGGGGCACGGTGCGCCTGCTCGATGCCCTGCTCGACCGGCCGCGCGGTATCGCCGCCGTGGTCGCGGGCCTGCTCGTCATGTTCAACCCGTACACCGTCACCTATCTGCAGCGGACCTCGGTCACGCTGCTCGGGCTGGCGGCATTGCCCTGGCTCCTGCTGGCCGTTCACCGGGGCCTGCGCGATCCGCGCGGGTGGTGGTGGGCGGCCGCCGTGGCGCTGCTGATCGCGTCGGCGGGCGCGGGTGTGAACGCCGCGGTCACGGCGTGGGTGCTGGTGGGGCCCCTGGCGTTCGCGCTCTACGAGCGCCTGACCGGGGCGGTCGACACGAGGGCCCTGCGTGACTTCGGCCTGCGCGCGGGCGCGCTCTCGCTGCTGGCTTGCGCCTGGTGGGTCGTGCCGGTACTCGTCCAGACCCTCTACGGCATCGACTTCCTGCGCTTCACCGAGCAGCCGGGAGCGATCTGGTCCAACACCGCGATCACCGAGAGCCTGCGAGGGATGGGTTACTGGCCGAGCTACCTCGGGCTCGGGTTCGGCAGCTTCCGTCCCTACTACGACAGTTCGGCCAGCCTGCTCTACGACCCCGTCGTGCTGGTGTGCACGCTGGTGGTGCCCGCGCTCGCGCTTGGCGGCTTCGCGTGGGCGCGGCGGTGGCGCTACGGGCCGTTCTTCCTGGCACTCGTGCTGCTGGGACTGATCGTGATGTCGGCCGGCTTCCCGCCGGGCACGCCGCTGCGCAAGGGCGCCACGTTCACCTACAACCACCTCTCCTTCGTGCAGTTCCTGCGCACCACCCACAAGGCGGGGCCGCTGGTGGTGGTGGGCCTGGCCTGCCTCGCCGGATATGGGACGGCCGCACTCGTCGCGCGGGTCAGGAGACCTGCCGCGGTGGCGCTCGCCGTGGCGGGGGCGGTGCTGCTTGCGGTGTCGGTATGGCCGCTCACCGCGGGCCGCGCGATCGACGGCCAGACGGTGGTCGACGGCGTGCCCGAGTCGTGGCAGAGCACAGCTGACGACCTCGACCGCCGGCTGGCTCCCAACTCGCGGGCCGTGGTCCTGCCCGGCCAGCTGCTGGCTTTCTATGAGTGGGGCAACACCGTGGATCCCATCCTCCCCGCCCTGACCGACAGGCCGGTGGCCACCCGCTCGTTCGTCCCTCGCGCCGATCTGCATTCGGCGGATCTACTGTGGACGATCGACGCCCTCGTGCAGCAGGAGCGCCTGGTGCCCGGCCAGCTGAGGCCGCTGCTGGCGCTGATCGGCACGGGCGCCGTGGTTACCGGCACCGACGACGAGCCCGAGCGCAGCGGCGCCCTGCCTGCCGCCGATGCCGCGCGGGTGCTCGCGGGCCAGGGCCTCGGCGCGCCCGGCGCCGCCCACGGGAGCACGCGCAGCTTCACCGGGCTCGACGGCGGCTACGAGCCCGCCGCGCGCCTGCCCGAGGTGCGACGGCACGACCTGGCCGGCGCCCGCGGGATCGTGCGCGTGGAGCCCGCCGGCCCGGCGACGATCATCGACGGCTCGGCCGACGCCCTTGCCGGTCTGGCGGCCTTCGGGGCGCTGCCCGCCGGCCTCCCGATCGAGTATGCGGCCGACCGCGACGCCGAGCAGCTCCGGGCCGCCGCGCGCGAGGGGGCCGAGCTGGTGGTGTCGGACTCCAACCGGCGCCGGGTCTTCGTGCCGGCCCGGCTGCGCCAGAACGCGGGGGCCACGCTCGGCCCCGGCGACCCGATCAGCGAGGACGCCGCTCTGCTCGATCCCTTCGCCGACCGCGGCAACGAGGCGCGCACCGTGGCCCAGCTCGACGGCGCCCGCTACGTGCGCGCCCCGTTCTCGCCCGGGTTCGCCCAGTTCCCAGAGAGCCGGCCGTTCGCGGCACTCGACGGCTCCGCACGCAGCGAGTGGCTGGCCGACGCCCACCTCGAGGAGGACCGGCGCTGGATCGAGATCGGCTTCGACGAGCCGCGGGACGTGCCCGCGATCGACGTGCTTCCCGCGGGGGGAACGAAGACCGCGACCATCGGGGTCGAGATCGACGGGCGATTCCATCCGGTCGAGCCGGGCTGGAACCGGATCGAGCTCGGCCTGCGCGACGTGGACTCGCTGCGCCTGCTGATGGCCAGCGACCTGAGGCGCGACGACGTGTCCCAGGGCAACGGCCTGGCCGAGCTTCGGGTGCCCGGCCTGGAGGTGAGCGAGGCGCTGCGCCCGCCGACCCTCGTCGAGACCGCGCTTCGCGGGCAGGACCTCGACCGTGCCGGGCTGAGCTACCTCTTCTCGCGCACCACGGGTGATCGCCCGTACCGGCGCGAGACGGGCCGCGCGCCCGGTCCGGACGGTCGAGCCCGGTGACCGCGAGGACCCCGATGCGATGCGGATCCGGGACGCGGAGGACGCCGAGCTGGAGCTGGATCGCGTCTTCCGTCCACCCGGCGCGCGTTCGTACACGCTCGATGCATGGACGTCGATCGCGCCCGACGCGCCCGACTCGGAGATCGACCGCCTGGCCGGGATCGGCGGCGCCGCCGAGTTCCGCTCCTCCGGGCGCTTCCAGGGGCTGGCCCGCCACCGCGCATCGAGCGCCTTCGACGGCGACCGCGGCCGCGCCTGGGTGGCCGACCGCCTGGACGGCAGCACCCCGTACGTGAAGTGGAAGACCCCCCGGCCGGCGTCGCTGCAGAGCCTGCGCCTGATCACCGCTGACCTCCCGGCCGGCAGTCCCACCGTGGTACGGGTGAGCACCGCCGGCGCCTCCACCTCCCGGCTGCGGGTTGGGCCCACGGGCGCGGTATCGCTGCCGCGCACGTTGACGGCGTCGAGCTTCCGGCTCGACATTCTTGAGGTGGAGCAGCCGCCCGGCGACCGTGGAGACACACCGGCGACGGTGGCGATCGCCGACATCGAAGGGGTGGGTGTCCCACGGATCGAGGCTCCGGCCTCCGGGAGCCTGGCCGGACGCTGCGGCGACGCCACCGTGCGTGTGGCGGACCGCGACGTGGCCTTGCGCGTGACGGGAACCGTGGACGCGCTCGAGCAGGGACTGCCGCTGCGTGCCTCGGCCTGCGGCGCGCAAGAGCTGAGGCTGGAGGCCGGCGATCAGCGCCTGACCACGGAGGCCGGTCTCGTGCGGGTGGGTCATCTGCGGCTGCGCTCCGAAGCCCCCGACGGCATCGGCCCGGCCCGGGGCGGGGGAGCCGTGCTCGACCCCGGCGACGCCGAGCGGGGCAGGCACGAGGGCGTGCGGGTGCGCGTGGACGGACCCGCCTGGCTGGTGCTGGGTGAGAGCTACAACTCCGGCTGGCGCGCTGCGTGCGACGGCCGCGACCTGGGAGAGCCCGAGGTGGTCGACGGGTACGCCAACGGCTGGCACCCGCCGGAAGACTGCCGAGCGGTCGAGCTGACCTTCGGGCCCCAGCGCGCGGTCGCCGTGGGCTACGCGGTATCGGCCCTCGCCTGCCCGGCCCTGCTCGGCCTCCTGTTGGTGGGCGGCCGGCGGCTGCGCCGGCGAGCCGCGGTGGCCGGCCGGAGCGCCGGCGCCCTCTGGACCGTCACACCCGATGCTGCCGAGCCATGGCCGTGGCGCCGGGCGGCCCTTGCCGGCCTGGCTGCCGCCGTGGTGTTCGGCTTCCTGTTCGCGTTGCGCGCCGGCCCCCCGATCGGGCTCGGCGTGGGCCTGGTCCTGTGGCGCGGCGTGGGCTCCCGCGCCCTCGTGGCGGCGGCGGTCGTCGCGCTGGCCGTCGTGGTCCCGGCCATCTACGTGATCTTTCCCGCCGAGGACCGCGGCGGCTACAACTCCGGCTACGCCCAGGACATCCTGGGCGCCCACTGGGTCGGCGTAGCCGCCTTCGTGCTGCTGTTTCTCGCCCTGGCGCGGTCGCTCAGCGCGCTCAGTACGGCCACGGACCGTCGCGGTGCCCGAGAGCACGCGCCACCGGCCTCAGCCTCGCCACGATCGCAAGCTTGACCACCAGGTTGCGGGCGAACCAGGGCAGCTCGGCCAGCTGGCGCAGCGCATTGCGCGCCCGGCCGCGCGCGTCGAGGTCCTCGCGGCGGTAGTCGACCAGCGACCCGGCGCGGCCGAGGTAGCGAAAGCGCGAGCCCGCGAACAGCAGCCGCGCCTGCGCCAGCGTCACGCCCACCGACGAGAACGCGTCGTGCACCAGCATGTGGCCGCCCGGGCGCACGCGCCGGCCCCAGCGGGCGAGGTCGTCGCGCGCTGGGCCGTAGCGGTGCGCGCCGTCCACGTAGAGCAGGTCCAGTGCGCCTTCCACGGAATCCAGAGCGTCCTGGGAGGGACGGCGCACGTGACGCACGGCCTCGGCCACACCGGCCCGGTCGAGGTTCTCGCGGAAAACGCGGTTGTCCTCCTCGCCCTCACCGGGGCTGCCCGCGATCTGCTGCGGTCCGCGGTCGTTGCCGGCGTGGGGGTCGATGGCCGTGACGTGCGCCCCGGAACCGGCCGCCGCCCGGGCCAGCACGATCGCCGAGCGCCCCCGGTAGCTGCCGATCTCCACGATCTGGGCCCCGGGCGCCAGCGCGGCAGCACGGGCCCAGAGCGACCGCGCCTGGTCGTCGCTCATCCAGCCCTCCACGCCGTCGATCGCGGCCAGCGTCTCGCTCAGGTCGCTCACGCCGGCGCGTGCAGGCCCTCGCGTGCCGCCGCGGCGCTGCGCAGCGAGATCGCGAGCACAGCCGCGGCGCAGGCGAACTGCAGCGCGGACAGCGCAATGGCGATCTGCGTCAGGTCCGCCCCGATTGCCAGGAGCAGGAGCACCTCGGCCGCCGCGCCGGCGCCCAGCACCCAGATGAAGCTCGACCGCCCGAGGGCCAGCAGGTACTGCACCGAGAGGTACGCGCAGGCCAGCAGAGCCATCGCCAGCCCGAGCCAGGGGAGCGCCCCGGCGGCCTGGGTCTTGTCGGCACCGAACACGGCGGCGAGCAGGGGCTCCGCGGCCACGGCGTAGATCAGCAGCATCGGCACGCTGGCGGCCCCTATCAGGGCCAGGGTGCGTATCAGGATTGGCCGGGCGTCGATACCGGTGCGGGCGCGGCGGGCAGCTTCGGGCAGCAGGTAGAGCCCCAGCCCGACCGCCACCCAGATGATCGCCTTGGCGGCCACGGCCGCCACCCCCCAGGATGCGGCCGCGGTCTCGGTGGCCTCGTGCTTGACCACGATCACGTGCACCTCCTGCAGGGCGAACAGCATGGTCAGGCCCAGCACCGGCGCCCACGCTCCGGCGAGCAGGTCGCGCAGGCGGGAGTCGTGGCCGGTGCTCTGAGCGTGGGGAAGCCTTCGCACCAGCGGCACGAGCAGCAGGAGGGCCATCGCCGCGATGGACAGCGCGGTGCCCAGGAACGCGCCGGTCACATCCAGCCCGATCGCCACCAGGATTCCGGCGAACAGCAGGCGCGTGCCGCCTTCGCCGACCAGGCTCAGGCCCACGGTCCGGTACTGCTCGAAGCCCTGGAGCGCGCCCCGCTCGACGCAGAGCAGCATCCACAGCATGCTGGTCACGGGCACCGCCGCCGCGGCCCATTCCTGATCGACCGCGATCGCGGAGGCGAGCGCCTCGCGCAGCGGGATCGCGGCTGCCGCCACGAGCAGGGTGGCGAAGATCAGCCGGCCCAGCCATCGCCGGACTCCGGCCGCCGCCGCCTCGTCTCCCTCGGCCGTCGCGTGGCTCACCTCGCGAGCCACCGCGATCTGCAGGGCCGATCCGGGGACCATCAGGATGATGAAGGCGGACATCAGCGCCGCAAGCGAGCCGTAGCCCGCGTCGAGAGCGCGCGCGAAGACGATGGTGAACAGCAGCGAGATCACGTTGGTCGCGATCACCGCGGAGGCCAGGCCCGCGGCGCGGCCGGTGTCCGAGGCGGCGATGGCACGCAGCAACGGCTGGCGGTCGGCCTGCGCTTCGCTCTCTGTCTCGAGCGTGTCGAGCGAGCGCTGTGCCGAGGCCTCCCAGGTGAACTGGCCCGCGCGCTCCATGGCGCGGCTGCCCAGGCGCTCGCGCAGATTCTCGTCCCGAACGATCGATGCCGTCTTGAGCGCCAGCTCCTCCGTGTCTTTCGCCAGCAGGCCGGACTCGCCGTCGGCGATCGACTCGGGCAGCCCGCCGATCGCCAGGGCGGCGCTGGGGGTCGAGCAGGCGGCGGACTCCATCACCGTGAGGCACCAGCCCTCGGCAGAGGAGGCCGTCAGGTTGACCCATGAGCGCTGCAGCAGCTCGAGCTTGCGCTCCTCGCTCACGTGGCCGTGCATGCGCACGCGCTCGCTCAGCCCGCGCCTGGAGATCTCGGCCTCGAGCTCGGACCGGTGGTCGCCCTCGCCGGCTACGTCGAGCACGGCCTCGGGCACGTGTTCGAGTACGTCGAGCAGCACCTCGATGCGCTTGTAGCGCTTGAGTCGTCCGAGGAAGAGCAGCGTGGGCTCCGCGGTGCGCTCGCCCGGCTCGAAGGCGGCCAGCTCCACCCCGATGTAGTTCACGTCGATCTGGTCGCGCGAGATGCCCAGCTCGGCGATCTCGCCGGCAGTGGCCTCGGAGATGGTGGAGAAGCGCGAGCCGCTGTAGAGGAGCTTGAGCGGCAGGGTCTCCAGCAGCAGCGCCGCGAGCGCGCCCGGGCGGCCCATCTCCTCCACGTAGTGCTCGCGGTGGATGTGGTGCACCAGGGTCACGCGCGGCTTGCGCAGCCATAGGGGCGAGAGGAACGTGATTCCGTTGACCACCTCCAGCACCACGTCGGCATCGGGCAGGCGGCCCCGGATCCCGCGCCAGATCGTGCGGGGAAAGACCGTCGAGCGCCCACCCAGGCGCTGGATGTGCAGGTCGCCGAGCTGCTCCTCGCGCTTGCACCCCTCGTAGCCGCAGGCCACGATCGAGACGCGGTGCCCCCAGTCGAGCCAGCGCGACACCTGGCCATAGAGGTTGGCACCCGTGCCGCCGCCCTGGGGGTGGGTCCAGTCGCGGTCTGTCAGCACGAGGATGTGCACCTCCGGCAGGCTACTCATGTGACTCTCGACCCGGATGCGATCGCACGCGACGCCGCGGCTCTCGTGCAGGTGCCAAGCGTGACCGGCGCCGAGCGCCCGGCCCTGGAGCGCCTGGGCGAGATCGCCGGCGCGCTCGGCTTCGAGCCCGAGTTGCACGTGCACGACCTCGAGGCTCTGCGCGCCCTCCCGGGCTATCCGGGGGAGGAGACCGAGCGCAGCGAGCTGCTCGGCCTCACCGTCCGGTTGCCGGGCCCGGAGGGCGCTCCCCGGCTGGCCCTCGACGGCCACGTCGACGTGGTGGCGCCCGGCACCGAGCACTGGCGCCACGGGCCGTGGTCGGGAGCGATCGAGCAGGGCCGCCTGCACGGCCGCGGCTCGGTGGACATGAAGGGCGCCGTGGTCGCGGTGCTGCACGCGATGGCCGCGGCTCGCGACGCAGTGAAGTGCGAGGTGGTGCTCCATGCTGTCTCGTCGGAGGAGGACGGCGGCCTGGGCACGTTCGCCGCGCTGGAGCGCGACGACCGTATCGGCGCCTGTCTGATCCCCGAGCCCACCGGCTTCGACGTGGTTTGCGCCCAGGCCGGCGCGCTAACGTTCTCCGGGGAGGTGCAGGGTCGTGGCGCCCACGCGGCGATGCGCCTGGAGGGCGAGTCGGCCATCGACGCCTACCTGGCCGTGCACGAGGCGTTGACCGCCTACGAGCGCGCGGTCAACGCAGACGTCGAGCACCCACTGATGCAACCCCTCGACCTGCCCTACCCGCTCTCGGTGGGACGCCTCGAGGCCGGCCAGTGGTCGAGCTCGGTACCCGACCGCCTGACCTTCGAAGGAAGGCTGGGCGTGCGCGTGGGGGAGACGCTCGACGAGGCGGAAGCGGCACTAGGAGCCGCGCTGAAAGGCCTGCCGGTAACGCTTGCCTTCAAAGGGGCCCGCTTCGCCCCCGGGGAGACCAGCGACAGCCACTCCTTCGCGAAGCTCGTCAAGCAGGCCTTCACGGACACGACCGGGCACCCGGCACAAACGGTAGGAGTGCCCTACGGCGCCGACATGCGGCTGTTCACCGAAAGAAAGATCCCCTGCGTGATGGCGGGAACTCCAGGCATGGAGAGAGCGCACGCGGCAAACGAGTACGTGGAGCTGACCCACCTGGCGAAGCTGGCGAAGGCGGTGCAGCACGTGATCGAGACCTTTCCCAGCGACTAGCGCCCAGCGGCTGGCGACCCAGGCGTCTAAGCTGACCCGAGTGGATGAGCGCGCTCTGACAGAGCGCCTGATCACCTACGACACGTCCTCTCCCGAGGGAATGCAGGCCGCCGCCGCCTTCGTCTACGGCTGGCTGGAGGCCCGCGACGTGGAGGTGAAGGGCGACGATCACAACGGCCTGCCCGTGCTGGCCGCGACTGTGGGCGCCGATACCGGCCCCACCGTGGTGCTCCACGGCCACCTCGACGTGGTGCCCGGCCTGGCCGAGCAGTTCGAGCCCCGCGTGGAGGGCGACCGCCTCTACGGCCGCGGTGCCTACGACATGAAGGGCGGGCTGGCGGCCATGATGTGCGCGGTCCGCGACCTGGCCGCACAGCGCGAGGTCAAGGTGCACTTCGTGTGCGTGTTCGACGAGGAGTCAGACGAGCAGGGAAAGCGCGGCACCGACTACGTGGTGGAGAAGGGGTACGTGGGCGACTTCGCCATCACCGGCGAGCCCACCAACCTCCACATCGGCGTGCAGGCCAAGGGCGTGCTGGCGCTCGGCGTGCGGGTGAGCGGGCGCTCGGCCCACGGGGCCACCCCGTGGCTGGGCGACAATGCCGTGGTCAAGGCCGTCGATGTGTACCGCGCCATCGAGTCGCTGCCCTTCACGCGCGAGTCATCGGACCTCTTCGACCGTCCCTCGATCAGCCTCGGCCGGATCATGGGCGGCGACGCCGTGAATCGGGTGCCCGACATCTGCCAGATCGACCTCGACATCCGCTACCTGCCAGGGCAGGACCCCGACGCGATCATCGAAGCGGTGGGTTCCCAGCCCGACGTCGAGATCGTCAAGGTCTTTCACCGCCAGCCGATCGTGGTGGCCCGCGACAACCACTTCGTGCAGGTGCTCCAGGAGGCGGTGTCGAAGGTGATCCCGTTGCGAGAGAGCATCGCCGTGGGCCGCGATGGCACCTCAGACGTCATCTCCTTCCTCAACGCCGGGATTCCCGGGGTCGAGTTCGGGCCCTCGGGAGACGGTCACCACGGTCCGGAGGAGTGGGTGTCGATCGAGTCGCTCGACAGCTACCGTGAAGCCCTCGTCGAGTTCGTGACCCTGATCCCGCAGCGAGCCCGGAAGCCCGACCTGAAGATCGCCTGACGCCGTGACGCCCGCCTTCGAGGACATTCCCAAGACGGGCCTGTGGAAGCGCATGCTCCTGGGCTGCGCGCTTGTGGTCTTCGCCACAGCGTCGGCCACCGCCGTGGCCGCGTTCCGCGAGGTCGACAAGGTGGTCGACGCGCTCAAGGACAACCCCAGCCTCGAGCTCCAGCATCTGTCGGAGACCGACCCAGGCAAGCCGCAGACGATCATGCTGCTGGGCTCCGACCGCCGTCCCGACAACGCCACCGACGGCGGCGCGGGCACCGGCGCGCGCTCGGACACGATCATCCTGGTGCGCCTCGATCCCGACAAGGGCACCGCGCTGATGTCGCTGCCACGCGACCTCAAGGTCGAGATCCCGGGCTTCGGCGTCGACAAGATCAATGCCGCCTACGAGCTTGGCGGCCCCAACCTCACGCTCAAGACGGTGCGCCGGCTCACCGGCCTGCCGGTCAACCACGTGATCAACGTCGACTTCCAGGGCTTCAAGAAGGCGGTCGACGCGATCGGCTGCATCTACCTCGACATCGACCGGCGCTACTTCAACGACAGCGCCGAGTTCGCCTATATCAACGTGTACCCCGGATACCAGAAGCTGTGCGGGGAGGAGGCGCTGGAGTACGCGCGCTTCCGCCACGAGGACACCGATCTCGTGCGCTCCGCCCGCCAGCAGGAGGTGCTGCGCGAGGCCAAGCAGCAGATCGGCACCGGGCAGCTCGTCGAGGATCGCGACAAGCTGATCAAGATCTTCGGCAAGTACACGAGCTCCGACGAGGCGCTCAAGTCCCGGCAGGGAATCCTTCGCCTGCTCAAGCTGGCGGTGTTCTCGGTGGACCAGCCATTGCGCGAGGTGCATTTCGAGGGTGAGATCACTTCGGGTGACGTGGCCGCCGGCCTTCCGAGCTATGTGACCGCCAGCAACGCGACTGTGAAGAAGCTGACCCAGCAGTTCCTCGGAGTGGAGGACACCGAGGGCCCGCGCGGTGACGGCGGCGCGCGACGCAAGCGGGCCCCGGCCGGCGATCCCGACGGCGGGCTGTTCAAGGACCCCGGATCCGGCAAGGCCCTCGCGGTCAGCACTATCCAGAAGGCCAAGCGCAAGGATGCGGGGCGGCTGCCGGTGTACTACCCGACCGTCTTCCTCGAGGGCGCCTCAGCGGATCAGACCACGCGCAACTACAGGATCAAGACGCCCGGCGGCAAGGTGGAGCGGGCCTACCGGATGCCGGTCAGCGCCCCCCTCTTCGGCGACTACTACGGGATCCAGGGCACGACCTGGAAGGACCCGCCGATTCTCGACAGCCAGTCCGAGGAGCGCAAGCAGGGCGGCCGCACGTTCGAGGTGCACTACGACGGAGACCGCGTGCGGCTGGTTGCGTGGCGCACCTCCAAGGCCGTCTACTGGGTGTCGAACACCCTGCGCCAGACGCTCACCGAGCGGCAGATGCTGGCCATCGCCCGGTCGACGCGACTGCCCTGACATCCCCACTCGGGGTACCCTGCGCCGCTTGACCGAGAAGGAACCCATCGGAGTGATCGGCGTCGGCTGGGTCGGCCTGTGCACGGCCGCCTGCTTCGCCGAGCTGGGCCACGAGGTCGTGGCGCGCGACATCCTGCCGGAGAAGGTGGAGTCGCTCTCGCGGGGCGAGGTGCCGATGCACGAGCCCGGCATAGGCGACCTGCTCGAGCGAAACGCCGACCGGCTCACGTTCACCACCTCCATGGAGGAGGTGCTCGAGCGCACCCGCCTGCTCTTCTGCTGCGTGGATACGCCGCCCACCTACTCCGGTGACGCGGACCTGTCGCGCGTGCACGCGGTGATCGAGGAGCTCGGGGACTCCAGCGAGCACGCGATCGTGATGAAGAGCACCGTGCCGGTGGGCACCGGGCGCGCCATCCAACGCAAGCGCAAGGGCCTCGACTACGTCTCCAACCCCGAGTTCCTCAAGGAGGGGACCGCGGTCGCGGACTTCATGAAGCCCGACCGCGTGGTGGTGGGAGCGGGCGCCGGCTCGGAGGCTGTCGCCGACCGCGTGGTCGGCCTCTACGAGCCGCTGAACGCCCCGATCGTGCGGACCGACGTGGCCAGCGCCGAGATGATCAAGCTGGCCTCGAACGCCTTCCTCGCCACCAAGATCTCCTTCATCAACGAGATCGCCAACGTGTCCGAGGAGCTGGGCGCCGACGTGACCGAGGTGGCCCGGGGGATGGGCTTGGACGAACGCATAGGCGACAAGTTCCTGCGGCCGGGCATCGGCTATGGCGGAAGTTGTTTTCCAAAGGATGTCTCCGCCCTCAAGCAGCTGGCCGGCAACTCGGGCTACCACTTCCAGCTGCTCACGGCGGTGATCGAGGTGAACGAGCTGCAGAAGCGGCGCACCATCGGCAAGCTCCAGAAGCACCTCGGCTCGCTGGTCAACCGCGAGATCGCGCTGCTGGGGGTGGCCTTCAAGCCCGACACCGACGACGTGCGCGAGGCCACCAGCCTCGTGCTGGCGGCGAGGTTGCAGGGCGAGGGCGCCCACGTGCGCGTGTACGACCCGGTGGCGGCCGAGAACGCCGCGGAGCTGCTGGGGGGCGAGCGTCTGCACCTCGGCCCTCGAGGCGCTGGACGGCGCCGACGCCGCGGTGCTCGTGACCGAGTGGCCCGAGTTCGCCGAGCTCGACTGGGCCGGCGCCGCGAAGGAGCGGATGGCCACCCCGCTGGTGATCGACGGGCGCAACTTCCTCGACCGCGAAGGGCTCCGCGAGGCCGGCTTCACCTACGAGGGCATCGGGCGCTAGCGGTGCAGGCGCTCGTGCTCGCGGGCGGCCAGGGCACCCGCCTGCGCCCGCTCACCTACACCACGCCCAAGCCGGTGATGCCGCTGGCCGGGCGGCCCTTTCTCACCTTCATGCTCGATTGGCTGCGCGGTCACGGAGTGACCGAGGCGATCCTCTCCTGCGGATTTATGTCCGACGGCGTGCACGACGTGCTGGGTGACATCTACGAGGGCATGCGGCTGCGTTACGTGATCGAGGAGGAGCCACTCGGCACGGCCGGTCCGGTCCGACTGGCGCTCGACGAGGGGGTGCTGGCCGAACGCCTGCTGGTGCTCAATGGCGACGTGCTCACCGACATGGACCTGACCGCCGAGCTGGCGCAGCACGAGCGCACCGGCGCACGCGCCACCCTCGCCCTGATCGCCGTCGAGGACACGGCGAGCTACGGCGTGGTGCCCACCGATTCCGAGGGCCGGGTGGAGGCCTTTCTCGAGAAGTCGGAGGGGGCCGCCCCCACGAACCGCATCAATGCCGGCGCCTACGTGATCGAGCGTGAGGTGATCGAGACGGCGGTGCCCGCCGGCCGTGCCGTCTCCTTCGAGCGCGAGGTGTTTCCGCAGCTGGTCGAGAACGGGCTCTACGGCTGGGCCGCGGAGGGCTACTGGGTGGACATCGGATCGCCCGACCGCTATCTCGAGGCCACCTACGACCTGCTCAGCGGCAGGCCCGAGTCCAGCCTGCCCCCTCGGGACGTGACCGGTTCCCTGATCGGCGAGGGCTGCGTCACCGCCGGCGCGCATATCGGTCCGCAGACGGTGCTCGGGTCGCACTGCTCCGTGGGCAGCGACTCGACCGTTGAGCGCTCCGTATTGCACGACCGGGTGAGGATCGGGGCCGACTGCCACGTGCGAGAAAGCGTGCTGGCCGAGCGCGTGCAGGTGGGCGACCGGGCCCGCATCGAGGCGGGAGCGCTGGTGGGCGCCGGCGCCGCGATCGGCGACGGCGCCGTGGTGGCGGCCGAAGCGCGCGTCGATCCCGACACGGTGGTCGCCCCGGGGGAGCGGGTGGCATGAGAGACGAGGTCCTGGCCCAGCCCCACCAGATCGGCGACGCACTGTGGCGCGTGGACGCCGCGAAGCTGCCGGAGCGTGACGCGCCCGCGGGGCTGATGGTCTGCGGCATGGGCGGCTCGGCGGTGGGCGCCGACCTGGCGGCGGCCGCGATCGGCCCTCGCGCGCTGCGTCCGCTGAGCACCGTCAGGGGCTATGCACCCGAGCCGTGGGTGGGCCCGGACACGCTCGTGCTCTGCGCGAGCTACTCGGGCTCGACCGAGGAAACGCTCTCCTGCTTCGAGGCCGCCGGCGCGGCCGGAGCGCCAAGGGTGGCGCTCACCACCGGCGGCGCGCTGGCCGAGCGGGCGCGCGAGGCGGGCGTCCCCGTGATCGGCGTGCCGTCAGGGATGCAGCCGCGGGCTGCCGTGATCTACATGACGGTGGCGGCGCTGGAGTGCGCGGCCGCCTGCGGGGCGGCCCCGTCGCTGCGTGACGAGCTGGAGGGCGCGGTCGACACGCTCACCGCGCTCGCGGGCGACCCCGGCGAGGCGCGCTCCATCGCCGAGTCGCTGCACGAGCGCACGGTGGTGGTGCACGGCGCCGAGCTCACCGCAGCTCCGGCCCGTCGCTGGAAGACCCAGATCAACGAGAACGCCAAAGCGGCGGCGTTTGCCAGCGAGCTGCCAGAGGCCAACCACAACGAGATCGAAGGCTGGGAGTGGGCGGGGCAGAACGCCCGGGTGGCGGCCGTGCTGCTCTCCGCGCCGGGTCTGCACCCGAGGATCGAACGCAGGATGGCGCTGACGGCCGAGCTGGTCGAGCGCGCCGGTGTGCCCGTAGTGCGAGCGGCCGCGCGCGGGGAGACCCCCGTCGACTGCGTGCTCTCCCTGGTGATGCTGGGCGACCTGGTCTCGGTGGAGATGGCGGACCTGGCCGGGGTGGAGGCGACACCGGTCGAGGCCTTGGAGGACTTCAAGCGCCAGCTGGGATGAGGCGGCCGGGGGTTTCGCCCTGGCAACCAGCGCCCAGCCACTCGCCTCAACCTTGACACAACCGTGGTAAGGTTGGTCCCCGAATGGACGGCCTCACGATCCAGGAGGCAGCCGAGACGACCGGGTGGTCCTCTCGAATGCTGCGCTACATCGAGCGCGAGGGCCTGATCGCCCCGCGGCGCTCGGACGCGGGCTATCGCCTCTACGGACCGGGGGAGCTCCAGCGGCTGCGCACGCTGCGCGAGTTGCTGGCGGAGCACGACTTGAACCTGGGCGACGTGGGCTTCGCGCTTCGCCTGAGCCGCGACCCGGACACGGGACAGGCGGTTGAGGCGTGGCTCGAGGCCCAACCGAGCCGGCCGGACGACGTGCCGGCAAAGGAATGGCTGCGCTTCGAGCAGGAGAAGCACCAGCGCCTGCTCGACGAGGCGACCCAGCTGACGACCACCACCACCTGAGAGGACCCCATGAGCGCCACCGACACCACCACGCAGGACTACAAGGTCGCCGACATCGGCCTGGCCGACTACGGCCGCAACGAAATCCGCCTGGCCGAGCACGAGATGCCCGGCCTCATGCGCACCCGCGAGGAGTTCGCCGCCGAGCAGCCGCTCAAGGGCGCGAAGATCATGGGCTCGCTCCACATGACGGTCCAGACCGCCGTGCTGATCGAGACCCTGACCGCGCTGGGCGCCGAGGTCCGCTGGGTCTCGTGCAACATCTTCTCCACCCAGGATCACGCCGCCGCGGCCATCGCCGCGACCGGCGTCCCGGTGTTCGCCTGGAAGGGCGAGACACTCGAGGAGTACTGGTGGTGCACCGAGCAGGCGCTCAACTGGCCCGGTGGCGACGGACCCAACATGATCCTCGACGACGGCGGCGACGCCACGCTGCTCGTGCACAAGGGCGTCGAGTTCGAGAAGGCCGGTGCCGTGCCCGACCCCGAGTCGGCCGACAACGACGAGTTCAAGATCATCCTGAGCACCCTCCAGCGCAACCTCGAGGCCGACTCGCAGAAGTGGACCCGGATCGCCCAGAACATCCAGGGCGTGACCGAGGAGACCACGACCGGCGTGCACCGTCTCTACCAGTTCGCCGAGACCGGGGATCTGCTGTTCCCGGCCATCAACGTGAACGACTCGGTGACCAAGTCGAAGTTCGACAACCTCTACGGCTGCCGCCACTCGCTGATCGACGGCATCAACCGCGGCACCGACGTGATGATCGGTGGCAAGGTCGCCGTCGTCTGCGGCTACGGCGACGTGGGCAAGGGGTGTGCCGACTCCCTCAAGGGCCAGGGCGCCCGCGTGATCGTGACCGAGATCGACCCGATCTGCGCGCTGCAGGCCGCGATGGAGGGCTACGAGGTCAAGACCCTCGAAGACGTGATCGAGACGGCGGACATCTTCATCACCGCCACCGGCAACAAGGACATCATCACCGCCGACCACATGGCCCGGATGAAGCACCAGGCCATCGTGGGCAACATCGGCCACTTCGACAACGAGATCGACATCGCCGGCCTCGAGCGCGACGACAAGCTCAAGCGCCTGACCATCAAGCCGCAGGTGGACGAGTGGACGTTCCCCGACGGCCACTCGATCATCATGCTCTCGGAGGGCCGCCTGCTCAACCTCGGCAACGCCACAGGCCACCCGAGCTTCGTGATGTCGAACTCGTTCACGAACCAGACGATCGCCCAGATCGAGCTGTTCACGAAGAACGACGACTACGAGAAGCAGGTCTACGTGCTGCCCAAGCACCTCGACGAGAAGGTCGCCCGGCTGCACCTGGACGCGCTCGGCGTGAAGCTCACGGAGCTGAGCGCGGATCAAGCCGCGTACCTGGGCGTGCCCGTGGAAGGGCCGTACAAGGCCGACCACTATCGCTACTAGTCGCTAGTCGCTAGGTGCTGGTCGCTAGGAACAACCAGCTAGGCCGGGCCCAAATGCCTTTCCTAGCGACTAGCGACCAGCGACTGGCGCCTCCGAGATGAGCGACGTCGCAGATCCCAAGCTCGCGCCTCAGGGCGCCGCGCGCATCGCTTGGGCCGCCGGCCAGATGCCCGTGCTCGGCCGTATTGCCGAGCGGTTTGCCGAGGAGCGGCCTCTGGACGGGATGCGGGTGGCTGTGTGCCTGCATGTCACCGCCGAGACGGCCAACCTGATGCGCTGCCTCGCCGCCGGCGGCGCGCAGGGGGCGCTGTGCGCCGCCAACCCACTGTCCACGCAGGACGACGTGGCGGCGGCGCTGGCGGAGGAGATCGAAGTGCACGCGCGCTTCGGCGAGGACCTCGACACCTACGCGCGCCACGTCGGTGCCCTGGTGCAGGCTGCTCCGCAGGTGACCATCGACGACGGCGCGGATCTGCTCACGGTGATGCATGCCGCGGACACCACCGATGACCTGATCGGCGGGACCGAGGAGACCACCACCGGACTGCTGCGCCTACGCAAGCTCGAGTCCGAGGGCGGCCTCCGGTGCCCCGTGCTGGCGGTGAACGAGTCACGCACCGAACGCACCTTCAACGACCGTTACGGCACCGGCCAGTCGGCGCTCGACGGCATCCTCCGCGCCACCAACCTGCTGCTGGCGGGTCACACACTCGTGCTGCTGGGCTACGGCTACGCGGGCAAGGGGATCGCCCAGCGCGCCCGCGGCGCCGGCGCCGCCGTGATCGTGTGCGAGGTGGACCCCGCCCACGCGCTCGAGGCGCGGATGGAGGGCTACGAGGTGATGCCGTCCCTCGAGGCGGCCGAGCGCGGCGATGTGTTCGTGACCGTGACCGGCTCCCGCTCGGTGCTGCGGCGCGAGCACTTCGAGCGGATGAAGGACGGCGCGGTGCTGGCCAACGCCGGGCACTTCGACGTGGAGATCGACCTCGAGGATCTGCGCTCTGCGGCGGGCGCCGAGCCGCGCGAGGTGCTGCCGCTGGTGGAGCAGTACGACGTCGGCGGTTGCCGCCTCAACCTGCTGGCCGGCGGCCGGGTGGTGAACCTGGCGGCGGGCGAGGGCCACCCCGCAGCGGTGATGGACATGAGCTTCGCCACACAGGCACTGGCGGCCGAGCACCTGGTGCGCGAGGCGGGCGAGCTCCCACCGAGCGTGCTCGACGTGCCGAGCGCCATCGACGAGGAGATCGCCAGGCTCAAGCTGGCCTCCCTCGGCGTGAGCATCGACGAGATGACCGAGGCACAGCGCCTCTATCTCCATAGCTGGGCCTAGTGTTCAGCCCGTGACCGGGCAGTCCCGCATCGGCATCCTCGTGGTGGCCTACAACGCGGCCTCCACCCTGGCGCGCGTTCTCGACCGGATTCCGGAGGACTTCCGGCCGCGCATCGCGGAGGTGCTGGTGAGCGACGACTGCAGCAGCGACGACACCTATCTGGTGGGAGTCGGCTATCAGCAGACGCGTGCCGCCGGCCTGCCGGTGCGCGTGATCCGCAACGAGCGCAACCTCGGCTACGGCGGCAACCAGAAGGTGGGCTACCGCTGGGCGATCGAGCAGGACCTGGACATCGTGGTACTGCTGCACGGCGACGGCCAGTACGCGCCGGAGTCGCTGCCGGCCCTGGTCGCGCCCCTCGAGCGAGGAGCGAGCGACGCCGTGTTCGGTTCGCGCATGCTGCATTCCGGTGAGGCCCGCCGCGGCGGCATGCCGCTCTACAAGTACGTCGGCAACCGCATCCTGTCAACGGTCGAAAACGCTGTGGTCGGCACCGACCTGTCCGAGTGGCACAGCGGCTACCGCGCCTACAGCGTTGCCGCCCTGCGCGACATTCCGTTCGAGTCCAACGACGACGGCTTCAACTTCGACACCCAGGTGATCGTGCAGATGTTCGAGGCCCACAAGCGAGTGACCGAGGTGCCGATCCCCACCTACTACGGCGACGAGGTGTGCCACGTGAACGGGATCGGCTACGCCCGCGACGTCGTGCGCGACGTGGTGCGCTACCGGGCGCACAAGATGGGCTTCGGTACGGGCAAGACCGCTTTCGCCTCCCAGGCCTACGAGCTCAAGCACTCCGACGAGACGTCGCACGGCCGGATCGCAGCGTGGCTGGCGGGGCGCCCCGCGGGACGGATCCTCGACCTGGGCTGCTCCGACGGCGCGCTCGGCGCCCTTCTGGGCGCGGCGGGCCACGAGGTGACCGGAGTGGACCTGACCGAGCACCCCAGTGTCCGCGGGCGGCTGCACTCCTTCGTGGCCGCGGATCTCGAAGGCGGCATCCCGGAGGAGGCCGGCACGGGCTTCGACTTCGTGCTGGCCGCCGACGTGCTCGAGCACATGTCCGATCCCGCCGCGCTGCTGGCGGAGGCCCGCGACCACCTGGGCTCAGAAGGCACTCTGATCGCCAGCGTGCCGAACTTCGCCCACTGGTACCCCAGGGCGCGAGTGGCGCTCGGGCGCTTCGACTACGACCGCCGCGGCATCCTCGACGCCACCCACCTGCGGTTCTTCACCCGCCGTAGCCTCGAGCGGCTGGTGCGCGAAGTGGGTTTCGAGGTGCTACGCAGCGAAGCAACCGGCCTCCCTCTCGAAGTGCTGGACCGCAGTGCGTCCGAGGGTGAGGACATCAAATGGGGGCACCACCCCCCATTGCAACCCCCCAAGAGCCCTCGCCCCCGACACGCCGTCGTGCGCGCGGTGAAGGCGCTCGACCGGGCCGCTGTGGCGCTTCGCCCCACGCTGTTCGGCTACCAGCTGCTCTACGAGCTGGCGCCCCGCTCCACCAGCCGGCGGCACACGGAGGGCGCGGGTGACTCCACGGGGGTGACCGAGCCCGAGAGCCGCGGGGCCGCTCTGCGGTCATAGGGAGCGGGGGCGGCCACCACCCGCTCTCCGTCGACCTGCACAGACGCGAAGTACGAGCCCGCCAGCACCGGGTCGAAGGAGATCTTCATCCGGCGCACGCGGTCGCCGCCGTCCGCGGGCGGCAACGTCCCGCGCCCGACGGTCTTTCCGCCCACCCCGAGCAGCAGCTCGGCGCCGCGCTCGTCGAGGGTCACCGTCACCCGCTGCGACCCGGATCCCAGCGCCACGAGCGGAGGTTGGCCGGGCTGCGCCAGCCGGATGTCGAAGCTCCTCACGCCTGACCGCTGCGTGCGCTCCACCGGCAGCCAGAGACCGTTCCCGGCCACGTACAGGCCGTCGCAGTCCCCCAGCACGAACAGGTCGCCGGGAGTCGCGGGCTCGGGCGGCAGCTCCTCGCCGAACTCGGTGCCTCCCGGGCGTCGCCCTAGCAGCCGGTCCACGTCGTCCTGAAAGCCCACGAAGCCGGCGCGGTCGGCCTCCGGGGTCTCCGGGCCGAGCAGGCGCTGGGTCACCAGGCCGGCCGATCCGTTCACGGCGATCCCCGCCAGCGTGAGCGCCGCCGCGAGACCGAGCAGCAGGCGCCGGTGCGTTTGCGCCCCCAGCAGGACCTGTAGGCCGACGAACGCCGTGAGCGCCAGGAACGGCAGGAAGTCGGCTAGGTAGCGGGTTGTCACGTAGGCGATCGTCAGGCTGGTGGCCGCCCCCGCCGCGGTGCCGGCCATCACGCCGAGCAGCGGGCGAAGGGACGGGCGCCTGGCAGCTGCCACCACTCCCACCAGGGCGAGCAGGCAGAACAGCGGCATCGACGTGGGCGCGCTCAGGCTGTGCTCCACGGTGTCGAAGCGCACGTCGCCCACCACCGCGGCTCGCTCCCGGGGAAGGCCGATGAACGGGAAGGCCCGCGTGGCGCCGATGGCGTCGGGGCGCACGGCCTGCAACAGTGTGGTGGGCACGTACTTCGCGCCGAACAGGCTGCCGTCGTTCGCTGCCAGCACCGCCTTCCGGTTGGGGTCGAGGCTCGAGTAGACCTGACGATCGAGGGGAATTCCGAACGGCTGGTCGAACTTGGCCTGGTTGATGGCGGCCGACACGCCCACCGGCACGAGCACCACGGCCACGAGCAGGGCCACGATCCTGCTGCCGACGCGCTCCGCGGGCCCGAACGCGCGCAGCAGCTTCGGTACGCCGATCGCCCCCGCGGTGACCGCCGCCAGCGCCAGCACCGGGCCCAGGCCCACCGACACGCGGGTGTTGATCGCCAGCGTTGCCAGCGCTCCCGCCACCACCACCCGCCGGGCCGCCGGCCTGGCGATCACATCGAGGATCGCGCTCACCGAGGCGAGCGAGAGCGCCGCTCCCCACAGCTCGGCCTCGTGGTAGACCACCGCCTGGCCCGCCAGGAACAGCGGCACGGCCCCGGCCCCGAGGGCCACCTGGCCTAGGAAAGCGGCCGCCGCGTCGGCGCGATCCACCGGCGCGCCGGCGCGCACCATGCGCCTCACCTGCCAGTGCACGCGCGCGCCGGCAATCAGCAGCACCACGAGCGCGAGCAGCATGGACACCTGGGTCAGCCGCCCGTCCAAGCTGTCGGTCACGAGCAGCACCGGCAGCCGCAGCAGGGCGGGCACGGGGCCGAAGTAGAGGTAGGTGCTGCCGTCGATCAGGAAGCCCTCGAACCCCACCGCGCCCGGGTCCACGGACAGGTGGCCGTCGAGGAAGGCCCGGCCCTGGATGTCGAAGAAGCTGCCGAGCTGGCCGCGGTCGAGCAGCAGCCCGGCGCGCCCGGCCGAGAGCATCAGCACGTCTAGCACCACAGCTAGCAGCGAACCCAGCAGCGCCCAGCGCGCGACGAGCCGCTCGTCCGGCCCGGGCCGGGTCAGCCGGGAGTTACTTCGAGCGAGTAGTCCAGCCACTCCTCGCGCTTGCCCCCCACGCGCTCGTAGACGGCCTGGGCGCGCACGTTGTCCTTCGCCGTCTGCCACCCGAGCGAGTCCGCGCCGCGGATCCTGCAGCGTTCCACGCACTCGGCGATCAGCGCCTCCGCGAGCCCGCCGCCGCGCGCGTCCGGCGCCACGAACAGGTCGTTCATCACGCCGAGGCGCCGCGCGCTGAGCGTGGACCAGCTCCAGAAGATCGTGGCGAAGCCGACGGCGGCTCCCGAGTCGTCACGCGCGAGGATCTGGACCCCTTCGCGTTCGGGGTCGCCGATCAGGGTGCGTGACATCGCCAGCAGCCCCTCGTCGGACGGCGACACGCCGTAGAAGTCGGCATAGCGCCGCATGAGCGGCAGCAGCCCTGCCAGATCGCCCTCGCCGACAGTGTGGAGGGTGAAGCTCACTGAGCGCGAGTCTACGGCTAGGCCGGCATTGGCTCGGCGGCCTGGCCGGCAAGCACCCGCAGCAGGGCGTGCGGCCGCCCGTGTTCGGCTGCGTCTGCATCTGTCCGGTTGGTATCGGGCGCGGGCTCCCAACGCCTGAGGCTCACGCAGACGTCGGCCGCGGCGCCGGAGGAGTCTCCTCGAGGCGCTCCTTGCGCAGTTCGTCGGTCTCCGATTGCGTGAGCATCGCGGTGAACAGGACCACGAGGGCGATCACGAACGTGAGCGACTGCTCGACCATCATGATCGCCCCGCCGGCGTTCTGGTCGCTCACGGGGCTGAGGCCCCAGATCCGCGGCACCTCGGCGTAGTAGTCGTAGAGCAGGTTGTTCGACCAGGTGAGGTAGAGCCCCAGTGCCGCGAGCCCGAACTTGGCCGTCCCGATGTAGGCCACGGTCGCCAGCCCGGTGAGCCGCCGGCGCATCGGCACCGGCTGGATCAGCGGCCACCACACGGCCAGCCCGGCGGTGAAGAACGAGGCGTGCTCCACCAGGTGGACGGCGGGGTGGCGCAGGGCCGCCTCGTACATGGCGGGCAGGTGCCACAGGTACATCAGCCCGATCCACAATGCGATCCCAGTCCACGGGCTGGCCAGCCGACCGAGCGCCCGCTCGACGTTCATCAGCCTGCGGGTGACCGGGCGCATGATCACCCTCGAGAGCGACAGCAGCAGCAGCGCCGGCGCGATGTCGCCGAGGAGCACGTGCTGCAGCATGTGGGCGGAGAAGAGGTAGTCCTCGCCGAGGCCGTCGAGTGGCGTGGCCAGGGCGAGCACGAGGGCTGTCACGCCCGCGGCGAACGCAGCGGCCTGGGCCGCGCCCGCCCCGCGCACGCGTCGGTCGGGCCCATGCCCCTCGGTGCGGGCATGACGGAAGCGACGCACGTAGATCGCCACGAGCACCGCGATCGGCGCGAGCACGAGGGGATCCCAATGGAGATGGGGATCCGCCGCCAGCAGCAGCGTCACCGGATCGTGACCGAACACGCGCCCGATTGTCGCAGCGGGTGCCCGCCCTTCACCCGCCTCGCGGCAAGCTGCGCCGGTGGCCGGCGCCCTTGGACAGCTGCTCTCCGTCGTGTCGCCGCCGCTGTGCTGGTCGTGCGGGGCCGGGGCTCGCCCGCGGGACCCGCTGTGCGGGGACTGCCGGGCGGGGCTGCGCCGGCTGGGTCCCGAGCCGGTGCCGCTCGCCGGCTGCGAGGCGTGGGCGCCGCTGGCCTACGAGGGCGGTGCGCGGGCGCTGGTGCGCGGCCTCAAGTTCCGCAATGCCGTGGCGCTGGCCGGCCCGATGGCCGCGCAGATCGCCGCCAACGCGCCGCCGGGGCTGTTCCGGCCGGGCGACACGCTGGTGCCGGTGCCGCTGCACCCGGCCCGGATGCGCCGCCGCGGGTTCAACCAGGCCGAGCGCCTGGCTACGGCGCTGGCCGTGCGCACGGGCCTCGCGGTCTGCGATTGCCTGCAGCGCCATGGGCCCGCCACCCGCCAGGTGGGCAGCGACCGCCGCGAGCGCCTGGAGCGCCCTGCCGGTGCCGTGTCGCTTCGACCGGACCGGCCGGTGCCGGGCTGCGTCGTGCTGGTCGACGACGTGGCCACCACGGGCGCCACGCTGGCCGCCTGCGCGGGCGCGCTGCACGCCGCGGGCGTCAAGCGTGTGGTGGCAGTCGCGTTCGCCCGCACGCCGGGGAGATGAGAGGCCCTTGGACAGTCCGCCGCTCGCGCGTCTACCATCCGCCGCGGGAGCAAGAAAGCGACACCCGAGGAGATCGCATGCGCATCAGCGTGAAGGGCCGCAACGTTCCGGTCAGCGACGAGCTAAGGGAACGGGTGGACAAGAAGTTCGCCAAGATCGCGAGGCAGGTGTCTTCGCTCGCGGATATGGAGGTCGAGCTGATCGAAGAGCGCAACCCTTCGATACGCGAATCGCAAGTGGCCGAGGTGACCCTCCACCTCAAGGGCGTGACGCTGCGAGCCCGCGAGGCGTCCGAGGACATGGCCCACTCGATCAATCTGGTGTCCGAGGACGTGGCCCGGCAGGTCAAGCGCCACCGCGACAAGCGCCGAAAGCGCCGCGAAGCGCACAGCGCATCACCGCGCGTGGCGTAGAAACGGTCCCGCCACGACGGCCCGAGCCTGGGCTCTCGCGACCAGCGACTAGCGCCTAGCGAGTAGGCCCTGGCGCCGGGCTTCCGTTGCTAGTCTCGATCCAATGGCCATCTTCGAGAAGGCCCTGCGTGTCGGCGAGGGCAAGAAGTTCAAGGCGTTCGAGAAGAACGTCGAGCGGATCAATGCCTTCGAGCCCGAACTGGAGCTCGAATCCGATGACGAGCTGAGGCAGCGCTTCGAGGCCCTTCGCGAGCGCGCACTCGCGGGCGAGAGCGTCAGCGACCTGCTCTACGAGTCGTTTGCGGTCACGCGCGAGGCGGCCAAGCGCAGCCTTGGCCAGCGCCACTTCGACGTCCAGCTGATCGGCGGCATGGTGCTGCACGACGGCTCGATCGCCGAGATGCGCACGGGCGAGGGCAAGACCCTCACCTCGACTCTCCCGATCGTGCTCAACTCGCTGCTGTCACGCGACGAGGAGGGCAAGCCCGCCCGCGGCAAGGGCGTGCACCTGGTCACGGTCAACGACTACCTGGCCCGCCGCGACGCCCTGTGGATGAAGCCCATATACGACCTGCTCGGGGTCACCGTCGGGATCCTCCAGTCCGACGACCGCGACTGGGAGCAGAAACGCGCCGCCTACGAGGCCGACGTGACCTACGGCACCAACTCCGAGTTCGGCTTCGACTACCTGCGCGACAACCTCGCGACCGACATGGCCGAGAAGTCACAGCGCGGTCACAGCCTTGCCATCGTCGACGAGGTCGACAACATCCTCATCGACGAGGCGCGCACGCCGCTGATCATCTCCGGCTCGCCCGAGCAGGCCGCCGACCTCTACTACAAGTTCGCCAAGCTGGCCCCGATGATGGAGCCGGGCAAGAAGCCCGAGGGCATCGAGGCCAAGTCCAAGGAGTTCGAGGCGGACTTCGACTTCGAGCCCGACGAGAAGCACAAGACGGTGGCGGTCACCGAGCGCGGCGTGGCCAAGGCGGAGAAGTTCCTCGGCATCGACAACATGTACAAGGCCGAGCACGGCAACCTCGTGAACCATCTGCAGCAGGCGCTCAAGGGAGAGTCGCTGTACCGCCGCGACAAGGACTACGCGGTGATCGACGGCGAGGTCAAGATCATCGACGAGTTCACCGGCCGCATCCTCGAGGGCCGGCGCTGGTCGGAGGGACTGCACCAGGCCATCGAGGCCAAGGAGGGGGTGGCGATCCAGGAGGAGAACCAGACGGTCGCCACCATCACCTACCAGAACTACTTCCGCCGCTACGACAAGCTCGGCGGCATGACGGGCACGGCGCTCACCGAGGCCACCGAGTTCATGAAGATCTACAAGCTGCAGGTGGTCGAGATCCCCACCAACATGCCGATGATCCGCAACGACAACAACGACCAGATCTACAAGACCAAGGAAGGCAAGTGGGCCGCCGTCGCGCGCGAGATCGCAGCGCGCCACGAGAAGGGCCAGCCGGTGCTCGTGGGCACGATCTCCGTCGAGGTCTCCGAGGTGCTCTCCGGGGTGCTCAAGAAGCAGGGCATCAAGCACGCGGTGCTCAACGCCAAGCCCGAGTACGCCGAGGTCGAGGGCGAGACGATCGCCGAGGCAGGCCGGCCCGGCGTTGTCACGATCGCCACCAACATGGCCGGCCGCGGCGTGGACATCAAGCTCGGCGGCAACCCCGAGCACCTCACCGAAGTCGCCCTGCGCGAGTCCAAGCACGAGCCGGGAACGCCTGAGTACGACAAGGCGTGGGACGAGCTGTACCCCTCCATCGAGGAGCAGGTCGAGCGCGACCGCGAGAGGGTCATGGAGACCGGCGGCCTCTACATCCTCGGCACCGAGCGCCACGAGTCCCGGCGGATCGACAACCAGCTCCGCGGCCGATCGGGTCGCCAGGGCGACCCGGGCGAGTCGCGCTTCTACCTCTCCGCCGAGGACGACCTCGTGCGGCTGTTCGCGGGCGACCGTATCTACCGGATCCTCGACCGCCTCGGCCCCAAGGACGAGGAGGGCGAGGAGGAGCCGATCGAGGCGAAGATGCTGTCGAAGCAGATCGAGGGCGCCCAGAAGAAGGTCGAGGAGCAGAACTTCCTGATCCGCAAGCGCGTGCTCGAGTACGACGACGTGATGAACCAGCAGCGCGAGATCGTCTACGAGTACCGGGACCGGATCCTCGAGGGCGAGGACATGTCGCAGACCGCTCGCGCGCAGCTGTCCGACGTGATCGAGCGTCTCGCGGGTGAGTACCTCCAGGGTGACTTCCCCGAGAACTGGGACCTGTCCGAGCTGTACACCCAGCTCGAGCAGATGTACCCCGTGGGCATCGACTTCGACGAGCTCGACACGCAGAACCTCGACCGTCAGACGCTGGTCGACCGCCTCCGCGAGGACATCGTGGAGGCCTACGACGAACGCGAGGAGGAGCTGGGCGACGAGCTGATGCGCGCGCTCGAGCGGTTCATGCTGCTCCAGATCATCGACGAGCGCTGGCGCGAGCACCTGCACGACATGGACTACCTGCGCGAGGGCATCCACCTCCGCGGGTTCGCCCAGATCGACCCGCTCGTGGCGTACAAGAACGAGGGCTTCGACATGTTCACCGGGTTGATGAACTCCGTATGGGAAGAGTTCGGGCGCTACATCTTCGTGGTCGAGGTCGAGACCGAGGCCACCAACGGCGACGCGCCGGCTCCGGCGGCCAGGGCCAACTGGGGCGGCTCGCCGAACAACAGCTCCACCTCGTCCTTCAGCTACGCCGGCGGCCGTGCCGAGGACCAGCCAAGCGCGCTCGCCGCCGCCCGCGCCGGCGGAGGCGCGGTCCCCGAGGGCGTCCAGGACGCCGCGGACTACGCCGGCGACGAGGTGGCGGTCCCACTCCACATAGAGCCCCGCCGCGTGGAGGAGACGGTGGGCCGCAACGATCCGTGCCCGTGCGGAAGCGGCAAGAAATTCAAGAAGTGCCATGGCGCCTAGCACCGCGAGCGCCAGTGACCTCCGCGACCAGCTGAAGCTGCTCGCGGACTACCTTTGACCCGGCACGGCTAGAGGCCCGCGCGGCCGAGCTCGAGCGCCAGATGGGGGAGGCCGGGTTCTGGGACGACTCCGAGCGCGCGGCCAAGGTGTCCGCGGAGCATTCGCGCACCCAGCGCCGCCTCGACGAGTTCCGCTCGCTGGAGAGTGAGGTGGCGGACCTCTCCGAGCTGGAGGAGATGGCCGCCGAGGACCACTCGATCGCCACCGAGGTGGAGAGCCAGCGCTCCTCGATCGAGAGCCGCCTGGCTGCGCTGGAGGAGGCGCGGCTGTTCGCCGGCGACTACGACGCCGGCCACGCCGTGGTCACCGTGAACGCTGGAGCCGGGGGCACCGACTCCCAGGACTGGGCCGAGATGCTGCTCCGCGCGGAGATGCGCTGGGCCGAGAGCCGCGGCCTGAAGGTGGAGCTGATGGAGGCTTCGCCGGGCGAGGAGGCGGGCATCAAGTCGGCCACCTTCCTGGCCAAGGGCGAGAACGCCTACGGCCTGTTCTCAGCCGAGAAGGGGGTGCACCGGCTCGTGAGGATCTCCCCGTTCGACTCCGCCGCCCGGCGCCACACGGCGTTCGCCGGGCTCGAGGTGGCTCCGTTCCTGGAGAGCACGGGCCACATCGACATCGAGCCCGACGACCTCCAGATCGACACCTACCGCGCGTCCGGCGCCGGCGGCCAGCACGTGAACAAGACCGACTCGGCCGTGCGTATCACCCACAAGCCCACGGGGACAGTCGTCCAGTGCCAGAACGAGCGCTCACAGGGGGCGAACAAGCAGACCGCCATGGCCATGCTCACCTCCAAGCTGATCGAGCTCGAGGAGGAGCGCCGCCGGGCCGAGATCGCCAAGGAGAAGGGCGAGGCCCAGGACGCGGCGTGGGGCTCGCAGATCCGCTCCTACGTGCTGCACCCCTACACGATGGTCAAGGACCACCGCACCGGCGTCGAGGTGGGCAACGCCCAGGGTGTGCTCGACGGCGACCTCGACGAGTTCGTGCGAGCGGAGCTGCTGCGCCGCTCCGGCGCCGAGACCGGCACCGGCTGACGCTCCCCTACGATCTGAACCGATGGCAGACGACCGCCGAACCGCTGACCCAAGGACCAAGGCCAACGAGCCGGCCAAGCCACCTGGGTGGCGTGTCGACCCGTCGCCCGACGGCCGCGGCGCCAAGCCCGAGAAGCCGCCGATGCTCCCCTTCAGCCTGCGGCGGTTCGTGGTCATCCTCGGGGTGCTGCTGGTGGCCAACTACCTGTTCGTCGCGATCTTCGCGCCCGCCGAGGAACGCGAGCGCATCCCCTACACGCCCACCTTCATCGAGCAGATCGAGAAGAAGAACGTCGAGGAGATCTCCTCGAAGGGCGAGACGGTGCAGGGCGACTTCAAGAAGAAGGTGGATGGCGCCAACCTCTTCGAGACGGAGGTGCCCACGTTCGCCAACAGCGACGAGCTGTCGAAGCTCCTGCAGGACAACGACGTGACGGTGAACGCCAAGCCGCCCGAAGAGCGCTCGCTGCTGCAGACCCTGCTGTTCAGCTTCGGCCCCACCCTGCTGCTGGTCGGCCTGTTCATCTACTTCATCCGGCGCGCCGCACAGCAGTCCGGCGGCGGCGGGATGCTGGGCCAGTTCGGCCGCTCGAAGGCCCGTCGTTCCGAGAGCTCCGAGCAGCGCGTGACCTTCAACGACGTGGCCGGCATCGACGAGGCCAAGAACGAGCTGTACGAGATCGTCAGCTTCCTCAAGGAGCCCGAGCGCTTCCAGAAGCTCGGGGCGCGCATGCCGCGGGGGGTGCTCCTCGCCGGACCGCCCGGCACCGGCAAGACGTTGCTCGCAAAGGCGGTGGCGGGCGAGGCCGGCGTGCCCTTCTTCTCCATCTCGGCCTCCGAGTTCATCGAGGCGATCGTGGGCATCGGGGCCTCCCGCGTACGCGACCTCTTCAACCAGGCCAAGGAGGCGGCGCCGGCGATCATCTTCATCGACGAGCTCGACGCGATCGGCCGCGCCCGGGGCGGAGGGTCGTTCTCCAGCGGCGGTCACGACGAGCGCGAGCAGACGCTGAACCAGATCCTCACCGAGATGGACGGCTTCGACACCAGCGTCGGAGTGATCGTGGTGGCGGCCACCAACCGCCCCGAGATCCTCGACCCCGCCCTGCTGCGCCCGGGCCGCTTCGACCGCCGCGTGTCGGTGCTGCCTCCCGACCGGCCCGGACGGCGCAAGATCCTCGAGGTGCATACCCGCTCGGTGCCTGTCTCCGACGAGGTCGATCTGGATGCACTGGCCGCCTCGACGCCTGGCATGGTGGGCGCCGACCTGGCCAACGTGGTCAACGAGGCGGCCCTGCTCGCCGCCATCCGCGACCACTCCCAGGTGCAGCCCCCCGACTTCACCGACGCCATCGAGAAGATCGTGCTCGGCGCCGCCCGCACCGTGCTGCAGTCCGAGGACGACCGCCGCCGCATCGCCTACCACGAGGGCGGCCACGCGATCGTGGGCATGCTCACCCCGGGCGCGGATCCCGTGCGCAAGGTGTCGATCATTCCCCGCGGGCAGGCGCTGGGCGTCACGCTGTCGGCCCCCGACGCCGACCGCTTCAACTACGAGGAGCACTACCTGCGGGGCAAGATCAAGGTCGCGCTGGGCGGGCGGGTGGCGGAGGAGCTGGTGTTCGGCGAGATCTCCACGGGCGCCGAGTCCGACATCCAGCAGGTCACCCAGATCGCACGCGGCATGGTGGCGCGCTGGGGCATGAGCGACGCCATCGGCTTCGTGGCCGTCCAGGGCGCAGACCCCCAGAGTGCGCTGATGCCCGGGGTCGAGGCGGTTTCGGAGTCCACCCGCCAGCTGGTGGATCGCGAGGTGCGCCGGATCGTCGACGGCGCACAGGAGGAGGTGCGCGACCTGCTCGGGCGCGAGCGCGACCGGCTCGACTCCCTGGCCGAAGCGCTGCTCACCGAGGAGACGCTCGACGAGGCCGACGCCTACCGGGCCGCCGACATCGCTCGCATGCCCACCCCGGCGTGACCGCCACGCTGCGCGACATCGTGGCCAGGGCCCTGGACGAGGATGTGGGCGCCGGCGACTTGACCACCGCGGCAGTCGTGCCGGCGGCCGCTCGGGCCGTGGCTCGGATCGAGCAGCGTGCGCCCGGCGTGCTCTCAGGCCTGGACGCCGCCCGCGAGGTGTTCGCCCAGACCGGTCCCGAGCTGCGCTTCGAGGAGCGTGCCGAGGAGGGCGCCTGGCGCGAGCCCGGCGACGTAGCCGTGATCGAAGGGGACGCCGCCGCGATCCTGGCCGGCGAGCGGGTCGCCCTCAACCTGCTGGGCCGCCTCTCGGGTGTGGCCACGATCACCGCAACCTACGTGCGCGCCGTGGACGGCACCGGAGCCCGGATCCTCGACACCCGCAAGACGACCCCCGGCCTACGGGCGCTCGAGAAGCGTGCGGTGGCCCACGGCGGCGGCGTGTCGCACCGTGCGGGCCTCTACGACGCGATCCTCGTGAAGGAGAACCACGCGCTGCTCGCGGGCGGGGTGGGGGA
Source organism: uncultured Thermoleophilaceae bacterium (assembly GCA_963825475.1). Taxonomy (GTDB): domain Bacteria; phylum Actinomycetota; class Thermoleophilia; order Solirubrobacterales; family Thermoleophilaceae; genus JAAYBF01. Next base: position 118,456 of record CAWGTC010000004.1, read on the forward strand.
GGCCGCGCGCCTGGCGGTGGCCAACTCGGCGGGCGCGGCCTTCGTGGAGCTGGAGGTGGAGACCCTCGAGGAGCTCGACGAGGTGCTGGCCGCGGGCGTCGACCGGGTGCTGCTCGACAACATGGAGCCCGTGCTCCTGCGCGAGGCGGTTGAGCGGGTGCGGGGCACGAGCGTCACGCTGGAGGCCTCCGGCGCCATCACCCTCGGCAGCATCAGAGACGTGGCGGAGACCGGCGTGCACTTCATCAGCGTGGGCGCGCTCACGCACTCGGCGCCTGCGCTCGACCTGTCGCTGTTGCTGCAGCCGCAATAGTCCCTCCGCCGTAGACTCGGCTGAGGTGAGGGGCACCACGCCGGCGATCCTGGCCGCGGTCGCGGCCGCCACCGCGCTGTGCGCGGTGTCACCGGCGCACGCCGCGGACCCGCTGGCAGCACTGAAGGCCGGCTGCGAGGCCAAGCGGAGCGCCGATGCCCCTCCCGCTCGCGCGGTGCCGTACCGCATCTGCACCGGCAAGGTCGAGAGCTTCGACGGCACCCCGCTCGACGTGAGCGTCACGCTGCCCGCGCGGCGCACACGGCGAGCCCTCCCGCTCGTGGTCTTCCTCCACGGCTTCCTCAGCAGCAAGCGCGAGTACATGAGCGACACCCGCGAGGGCACCGACCGCCCCGCCGAGGCCTACAAGATGGTGCGGTGGAACAACGTGTGGTTTGCCTCGCGCGGCTATGCGGTCCTCAACTACAGCTCCCGGGGACACGGGGAGTCCGGCGGCACGCTCGACCTGGCGAGCAAGGGCGTCGAGGTCCGGGACACCCACCACCTCACCGGTCTGCTCGCCGACGACATCGCCCGCCGCGATCGGCTGGCGCGGGTGGCCCGCCGGCGCGTGGCGGTTCTTGGGGGCTCCTACGGAGGGGGGCAGACGTGGCTGTTGCTCACCACCCGCGGGCGCGGCGTGCGCCAGTACGGCACCTGGCGCAGTCCCGGCGGGCGGGGCGTGCGCCTGGCCGCCGTGGTGCCGCAGTTCACCTGGACGGACCTGCTGTCCTCGCTCGCGCCGGGGGGAGGAGAGCCATCCGTGCGGTGCTCGGCCGATCGGCGATCGGCCTGCGCTCCTCCGGCGCCCGGCCAATCACCGATCGGCATCGCCAAGCTCAGCATCGTCAACGGGCTCACCGCGGGCGCCAACGCGAAGCTGCCCGCCAAGGTGGTCAGCTGGATAGCTCGTCTGGACGCCGGCGAGCCTTATGACTCCCCGTCGGACCCGGTCGTGCCCGAGGCCAGGCGTGCGCTGACCGAGGACCGCTCGGGGCTCTACCAGGAAGACTTCTTCCGGGCACTGCGAAGCCGCCGGCGCCAGCGTTCGATCCCGGTGCTGGCCGCCCAGGGCTGGACCGACCCGATCTTTCCCGCCTCGGAGAGCGTGCGCATGTACGAGCGCCTGCGAGCGGTGCGGCCGCGCTACCCGATCCAGCTCTACTTCGGTGATCTCGAGCATCTCAGCGCGCAGGTGAAGGTGGCCGACATGGCCTACTACCACCGCCTCGGCAACCGGATGCTCGACCGCTACCTGCGCCACCGCGGCAAGCGGCCGCGGTTCGACGTGCGCAGCGCGCGCACACGCTGCGAGAAGGACCGCTTCGGGCCCGTCACCGTGGCGCGCAGCTGGCGAGGGCTCGGCCTCCGGCGCGCGGCGTTCGACCTCGCCGGGCCCCAGCAGATCACCTCGCCGCTGTCGGACCCGCGCGCGGTGGCGGCCGATCCGGTGGCGGCCTCGACCCAGAAGGGCAGGGGCTGCATCGTCACCGATCTGCCCGCCACGCCGGGTGTGGCGACGTGGACCGTGCCCGTGGAGGCAGGCTTCGAGCTGATCGGCGCCCCTCGCCTGGAGCTGCGCTACCGGGCGCTGGCCGCCGACCTGCAGCTCAACTCGCGGCTGTGGGACGTGGCCCCCGATGGCACCCAGACGCTCGTGACCAGGGGTGCGCATCGTGTGGTGAGCCCTCCGCTCGACGGCGGCGCGGCCGGGCTACGAGCTGGACGGCAACCACTGGCGCTTCGAGCCCGGCCACGGACTGATGCTCGAGGTGACCGCCGACGACTCGCCCTACCTGCGCCGCGACAACTTCCCGGGGTCGGCCACCATCGACTCGGCGCGGCTCGTGCTGCCGGGCAGGTGAGCGTGCGCGTCGGCCTGCTCGCGGTCGTGCTGGCGGCGGCCCTGCCGGCCCCCGCGGCGCTGGCGGCGTTCCCGGCCGACCCGCCCAACGACCCCCTCTTCGACGCCAGCCCGCTGCCCAACGCCACCAACGAGCAATGGGACCTGGCCAGCCCGGCAGCGGGCTTCGATCGCGGCATCTCCGCCGATCGCGCCTGGCCGCTCACCACCGGGGCCGGAGTGATCATCGCCGACATCGACCTGGGGGTGGATGTCGACCACCCCGACCTCGCCGGGCGCTTCGCACTGAACCCGCGCGAGTCGGGCACCGACGGCCGCGGCCGAGACCGCCGCACCAACGGAGTCGACGACGATCGCAACGGATACGTCGATGACTGGCGCGGGTACGACTTCTACGCGCGCGACTCCGACCCGCGCTCGGACGCCCGCGCCAGCCACGGCACCCAGGTCGCGAGCGTGCTGGGAGCGGCCGCCGACAACGGCATCGGGATGGCTGGCGTGGCGCCGGGAGCCTCGATCCTCCCCATTCGCTCGGCCGACAACATCCTCCACCAGTCGAGCCGCCTGGCCGAGGCGATGGTCTACGCCGCCGACCGCGGCGCGCGCGTGATGAGCATGAGCCTGGGCACCGACTCCGCGTCCTCGGCCCTCTACCGCGCCGCCCGCTACGCCACCCGGCGCGGCGCGGTGATCGTGGCGGCGTCGGGCAACGAGTTCCATTTCCACCACAACTACCCGGCTGTGCTCGACGAGACGATCACCGTCGGCGGGCTCAACCCCGACACCGCCAACTCGACTGCCCTGAACGGCTCGCTCGCCCTGATCGGCGCCGACTTCAAGGTGCGCGCCGCCTACTCCGACTACGGGCCCCACCTCGACGTGGTGGCCCCCACCCAGGTGCCCGCCGCGGAGTACGGCGGCGGCTACACGCTCAACTGGAGCGGCACCTCGGCAGCCACCCCGCACGTGGCCGGCGTCGCGGCGCTGGTGCTGGCGCGCGGCAAGGCGCTCGGCCTGCGACTGAGCGCGCGCGAGGTGCGCCAGATCGTGAACGGCACCGCGCAGGACCTGGACGACCCGGCCAAGGACACGCGGCCGGGCTGGGACCGGCTTACCGGCTACGGCCGGGTGGATGCCTTCGCCGCGGTGTCCCGGGTGGCGCCGGGCCGGATCCCGCCGGAGGTCGACATCACGTCGCCCTCCTGGTATGAGCCGGCCAGCCGGGCCCGGCTCGCGGTGCGGGGGCTGGTCCGCGGGCGGTCGCCGTCGCGCTGGACGCTGGAGTTGGGGGAGGGGGACGAGCCGGCGGGGTGGCGGACGATCGCCACAGGCGGGGCGAGCCGCAAGGTGCGGCGGCTGGCGCGACTCGATCCGCGTCGCCTCCCAGCGGGAGGGCACACGCTGCGCCTGCGCGCGACCGACGCCAACGGCGACACGGGCGAGGACCGTGCCTTCTTCTTCGCGCTACGCGACCCCACGCTCAAACGCGGGTACCCGGTGCGCATGAACAGCTCGGGCGAGGCCTCACCCCAGGTGGCGGACGTGACGGGCGATGGCCGCGCCGAGATAGTGACGGCCACCAGCGACGGCGTCCTCACCGTCCGCTCGGGGCGCACCGGCCGGCCGCTGCGGGGCTGGCCGCGGGTGATGCGCAGCTACGGCGCGCGGGTGGCCCGGCGGCGGCTGGGCGCGCTGCGCCAGGGTTTCGCCGGGACCCCCGCCGTGGGGAACATCGCTGGGGGCAAGGGGCCGGAGATCGTGGCCGCCGGCCTCGACGGCCGCGTGTACGCCTGGACCCCGCGCGGCCGGCGCGTGCGGGGGTTCCCGGTGCGTATCGACGCGCGCAGGCCCGAGGCCGACGGCAAGCGCGACACCGGCATCTACGCCACCCCGGCGCTCGCCGACCTCGGCGCCGACAAGCGACTCGACATCGTGGTGGGCGCGACCGATCAGAAGATCTACGCGTGGACCGGGCGCGGCCGCCGCCTCCCGGGCTGGCCCGTGCCGGCGCGTGATCCAGAGGGCGATGCGACCAAGATCCTTTCCTCGCCGGCGATCGGAGACCTCGACGGCAATGGCTCCCCGGACGTGGTCGAGGGCACCGCCGAGGTCTACGGCTCCACCCCGAGCACCACCGGCCGGGTCTACGCATTCAATGCCCGCGGCCAGCCGCTGCCCGGCTGGCCGGTCAAGCCCGAGGCCCTGGCGGCCGACGGGATCCCGCTGGCGGGGGAGGGCGTGCCGATGTCGCCCTCGCTGGCCGACGTGGACGGCGACGGCCGCGACGAGGTGGCGGTGGCCGCCTTCACCGGACGGCTCGAGCTCTACCGCGGCGACGGCACGCGGATGTCTCGGGCCGGGGAGGGCAACCACTTCCAGTCCCTCGGCGGGGGCGCCTCGTCGCCCAGCGGCGCCCCGGCGGCGATCGCGGTCGGCGCCAACGCCGCGTTCGGGCGCACGTCGAGGGGCGGGCCGCTGCGGCTCTTCGGCGGCATGCTCGACGCCCGCCTGGCGCAGGCCCAGGTCTCGCCGGCCTCCCGCGTCCCGTTCGACCACCTGCTGGGCGGCTGGGACGCGCGGTCCGGCGACTACCTGCCCGCCTTCCCGCGCCAGCTCGAGGGCTGGACGATCCTCGCCGGGCCGGCGCTGGCCGACGTCGACGGCGACGGCTCGTCGGAGGCGATCGCCGGGTCCAGCGGCTACCGCCTGCACGCCTTCGGGGAGTCCGGCGGCGAGCCGCCCGGCTGGCCCAAGCAGACCGGCGGATGGCTGATCGCCGCCCCCGCGGTCGCCGACATCGACGGCGACCGCAAGCTCGAGGTGGTGGCGGTCACGCGCGAGGGCTGGCTCTTCGCCTGGGACACCCCGGCTCCCCGCGCCGCCCTGCGTGAGTGGCCGAGCCTGCGCCACGACCGCCGCAACACCGGCCGCTACCGGTAGGCGGCCTCGCGAAGGGCGCGGCCGCCGCTTTCACGCGACCGGGGTCGCGGGCACGCGGCAACCGTGGGAAGCCTTGTGGTCGGTATCCGACCACGATCGGCCCCAACGTTGGAAGGTCCGCTGCTCCGGCTCCCTTCCTACCCGCTGCCGTGGGGTTCGCCCCGAGCCGACAACACGGCGAACCAACCACGCGCCGGCCTCCGCGGCCGCCGCCACGCTAAGGAAACGGCGGATCGCGGCCGATACAGGGGAGACGGTGCTCCTTCCATCTTCCGCCGGGGCTCGTCCCCGGCTCCGCACGCGACAAGCCGTGACGAAGTTTCTGCCGCGGGGACGCACCCTGTCCGGGGACGACTGGGCTCGCCGCCACCGCTGGATGGTGTTGCTGGTGTGCGCCAATGCCGTTGGAGTCTTCGCGTTCGGCCTGGTGCAGGGGGCCGGGCCCGGCCACAGCCTGTTCGAGGCCTCAGCGGTGGGAGTGTTTGCCGTGCTCGCAGCCGCGGGCCGGCGCGACCGCAGGCTCGGGTCTACCGCGGCTGCATTCGGCCTGCTCACGGCATCGGCGGTCACGGTGCATCTCTCCAACGGCGCGATCGAGGCGCACTTCCACTTCTTCGTGATGATCGCCGTGCTCACGCTGTACGAGGACTGGCTGCCGTTCCTGGCCGCGTTCGCTTACGTGCTGCTTCATCACGTCGCCGTCGGCCTGCTCGAGCCCGAGTCGGTCTTCAACCATGCCGATGCGATCGCCCACCCGTTCAAGTGGGCGCTCATCCACGCCGGATTCGTAGCCGCGGCAGGCGCGGCCAACGTTCTGGCCTGGCGCCTGCACGAGGAGACCCGCGGGCACCTCCGGCAGCTCGCCACGATCGTCGAGTCTTCCCAGGACGCCATTCTCAGCGTCTCTCGAGACGGCGTCCTGAGCAGCTGGAACGGTGGCGCGTCCCGCGTCTTCGGTTGGGAGGCGCACGAGGTGCTCGGCTCTCCGTTCGCCTTCCTGCTTCAGTCCGAGGGCGCCACCGAAGACAGCGCGGTGTTCAACCGCGTGCTCGGCGGCGAGCACGTGGACGACTACGAATCGGAGTGGCTCGACTCCAAAGGCCGGAGCATTCCCATCAGCCTCAGCGCCTCGCCGCTCTGCGAAGGGGACGAGGTGGTCGGAGCCTCTGCGATCGTGCGCGACATCACCGAACGTAGGGAGGCGGCCGAGCAGCTGCGGCTGGAGCGCAAGCGGCTCATCCACGCCGAGCAGATCGGCCAGATGGGCAACTGGGAGTGGGAGGCCGCAACCGACCTCGTCGAGTGGTCGGACCAGCTCTACCGGCTGTTCGGCCTGACCCGGGACCAGTTTCAGAGAGACTTCAATTCCTACCTCGGGCTGGTGCATCCCGAGGATCGGGCGAGGGTGGGCGCACACATTGCGCACGTAGTGGAGACCCGTGCCTTCGAGTCTCTGGAGCATCGCATCGCCCTCCCTGATGGGACGCTCCGCCATGTGCTCTCGAGGGGGGAGGTGCTCGTAGACGACTCCGGAGCGGTCTCGGGCCTGCTCGGCACGCTTGTCGACATCACCGACCGCAAGCTGGCCGAGGATGCGGTCAGGGACTCTCAGGAGGCGATGGCTCACCAGGCCCTCCATGACAGCCTCACCGGGCTTGCGAACCGCACGCTCCTGCAGGATCGTCTCCAGCATGCGCTGGCGCGCGGCCAGCGGGACGGCTCGCGGCTGGCGCTTCTCTTCCTCGATGTCGACCGCTTCAAGATGGTCAACGACAGCCTCGGCCACGCCGCCGGCGACCAGCTCCTGATCCAGATAGCTGCGCGGCTGGACAACGCCCTGCGGCCCACCGACTCCGTCGCGCGCTTCGGCGGAGACGAGCTGGCGGTGCTCTGCGAAGACATCGAAGGCGACGCGGGCGTCCACGTGGCCGAGCGGGTGATGGAGGCGTTGCGCCGGCCGTTCGACCTCAACGGGCGTGAGCTGTTCGCCACAGTCAGCATCGGGGTCGCGTTCTCCGACATCGACGACACCGCGGAGAGCCTGCTTCGCGACGCCGATGTGGCGATGTACCGGGCCAAGGAGCTCGGGGGCGCGCGCTACGAGCTGTTCGACGCGGCGATGCGCCGCCGCTCGGTCGAGCGAATGCAAACCGAGCATGAGCTGCGGCGCGCGCTGAGCCGGGGCGAGCTGGAGCTGCACTACCAGCCGATCGTCTCACTCGATCAGGGCACGGTGATCGGTGCCGAGGCGCTGATCCGCTGGGAGCATCCCGAGCGGGGCCTGCTGTCGCCCGCGGCGTTCATCCCCCTGGCCGAGGAGACCTCCCTGATCGTCGCCATCGGGAGCTGGGTGCTGCGTGAGGCCTGCAGCCAGCTGGCGGTCTGGAGCGAGAGGATGCCCGCGGACTTCGTGTTGTCGGTGAACGTCTCAGCTCGCCAATTCGCCGATCCCGGCTTGCTCGACACGGTGCTTGCGGCGCTTGGCGACGCTGGAGTGGCGCCGGAACGGCTCTCGCTCGAGCTGACCGAGAGCGTGCTCATCCAGCAGGAGGGCGCGCACGGGACCCTGATGGCCCTCAAGGACCATGGCGTGAGAGTCGTCCTCGACGATTTCGGCACGGGCTACTCGTCGCTGAGCTATCTCAGCCGCTTTCCGATCGACGGCCTGAAGGTCGACCGCTCCTTCGTGGCCAACATGGAGGAGGGCTCCCCGGAACATGCGATCGTGGTCGCGGTGGGCACGATGGCAGGGGCGATGGACCTCGAGGTGGTGGCCGAGGGCATCGAGAACGAGACCCAGCGGGCCGAGCTGACCCGCCTCGGGTATGGGCTGGGGCAGGGCTACCTGTTCGCGCGGCCCGTGGGGGCGGACGCGTTCTCCGAGCTTCTCATCCCGGGTGCACCGGCGCCCACCGGGTAGCCGCGCGGCGGCTACACTTTGTAAAGCGCCTGCCGGTCACGTGGCCGCGGGCATCATTTCGACACCGAGCGAGGTTCGAAACATGCCGGTCCAGACACCTTCCCCCGCGGGGCTCGCCAACGCACCTCTGGAGCTGGAGAACATCCCTGCGCTCAGGCGCGAGGTACGCGCGCTGGCCGAGCAGCGCGGCGCCGTGATCCTGGCCCACAACTACCAGGTGCCCGAGGTGCAGGAGGTGGCGCACTACGTGGGCGACTCGCTCGGGCTCTCCCGCCAGGCGGCTGAGGCCGGCGGCGAGGTGATCGCCTTCTGCGGCGTGCACTTCATGGCCGAGACGGCCTCGATCCTCTGTCCCGAGAAGACCGTGCTGCTGCCCGACCTGAAGGCCGGCTGCTCGCTGGCCGACTCGATCTCCGCGGACGAGCTGCGAGCCTGGAAGGCCCAGCACCCGGGCGCCGTCGTGGTGATGTACGTGAACACCACGGCCGAGGTAAAGGCCGAGACCGACTACTGCTGCACGTCGTCCAACGCGGTGCAGGTGGTCGAGCACATCTGGCGCGAGCACGGCCCCGACACGGAGATCCTCTTCGGGCCCGACATGTTCCTGGGCGCCTACGTCGAGAAGGTGACCGGGCGGCGGATGAACGTGTGGACCGGCGAGTGCCACGTGCACGCCGGCATCCGGCCGTCGGACATCGCGCAGGTGCGAGAGGACAACCCGGGCGCGGACTTCCTGATCCATCCCGAGTGCGGGTGCTCGACTTCGGTGATGGAGTACGTAGCCGCCGGTGACGTCGACGCGGAGAACACCCACATGCTTTCCACCGGCGGCATGCTTACGCACGCCCGCGAGTCCGACGCCGACACGTTCATCGTGGCGACGGAGACGGGCATGCTGCACCCGCTCGAGCAGGAGAACCCCGGCAAGCGGTTCGTGCCGGCCAACCCCGCGGCCGTCTGCCAGTTCATGAAGATGATCACCCTCCCCAAGCTGCGCGACTGCCTACGCGATCTGTCGCCGGTGGTTCAGGTAGCGCCGGAGATCGCCGACCGCGCCCGGGTCCCAATCGAGCGCATGGTCTCCATCACGCCCTAGCCGGCAATGCCTCGCAGAGCTTCTCGCCAGGGCGGCATATCGAGCGCCTAGGTCGGCGGGTCTCCCGTGTCGAGCTCGGCATGGCTCCTGGTGGACGCGGGTGCAGTTGAGGGATCGCCTTGCGGTTCAGCGCGTCGAGCTCCTGCTCCGATATCCGATCTCGGCGGCCCATCGAGGGCTCGCGCGCCAGGTTGGGCTCTCGAGCTCGGCGTAGGGCTGGAAGTACCGGCGCAGCGCTTCGGTTCCTGCGTCGTCCTTGAAGGTCGAATTCATCGCGCTCCTTTCGTGCCGAAGCGCGAGCCTAACCCCACCAGACCTCGGTCAGCTCCCTTCGGGAACGCTTGGGGGTTTGGTAGGCGGATTTGACCGGACACCCAGCGTCGTGAAACGTTGGGCGTGTCGACGGCTCTAGCGCAGCAGCTCGATCTCGTCGAAGGCGAGACCGTCTTCGGAAAGAGTGGATTCGGCGTCGTGGATCCGGACGCCCGGGCGCAGCTCGGCCGCGGAGCAGCGCTTGCCGTCGCTGCCCATGCCGTCGGCTTCGTCCTCGAACTCCTCGTCGTCTTCGAAATCGCCATCGCTCTCGAAGTCCTCCTCGTCCTCGGAGCTTCTCCTCGTCCTCGAACTCCTCGTCGTCGAACTCCTCGTCGTCGAACTCCTCGTCCTCGAACTCCTCGTCCTCGAACTCCTCGTCGTCGCCCTCCTCGTCGCCTGGATCCTCTTCCTGGGCCAGCGACGCGCGCCCGGACTTTCGGGCCCGCCTGAGCTTCGACCTGTGGCTGGACTCCTCGGCCCGCTCGGAGTTGCAGTCGATCTCGGTGAGGTCGTCGACGATGCCCGTCACCTGCCCGCCCTTGGTCAGATCGATGGTCAGCACGCCGTTTTCGGACGAGGCGACCACGCCCACCTGCTCCGCTCCGTCGCGGGTGCCGTCGTCATCGGTGTCGCGGTCGAGCGGGTCGTTGCCCGTGAGGTCCTCGCCGCCGTTGGTCAGCCCGTCGCGGTCGCGATCCTCGGCGGCGTCCGAGACGCCGTCCGCGTCGCTGTCGCGCCTGCGGGAGTGGGTGCCCTGGCGATCCTCGTTGCCGTTGTCCACGCCATCGCGGTCACGGTCCTCGTCGTCGTCGCGCACGCCGTCGCGATCGGAGTCCTTGCGCTTGGGGTCGGTCTTCGCCTGGAACTCGCCCAGGTTCGAGACGCGATCGCCGTCGGGATCCTTGGCGGCGCTCTTCTTCTTGGCCTGGGTCCCGTGCCGCTTCTCCCAGCGGTCGGGCATGCCGTCGCGGTCACGGTCGCGGGCCTGCGCGGCGGCGGGCACCAGAAGTGCCAGGATCAGGGTGAGAGTCAGGAAGATCTTGCTCATGCCGTTCCGTTCGGCAGAGCGGGTGCGGCGCGCCACCCCGGCGGGCGGAATGTGGACAGAAGAGCAGCTTCAGCGCAGCGTGAGCACGAGCTTGCCGGTGGCCCGGCGCTGCTCGAGCTCGTGGAGGGCCTTGGCGCCCTCTTCAAGTGGGTAGCTTCCGCCCACGATCGGCACCACGAAGCCCTCGGCCGCCATCCGCTCGAGATCGGCCGCGATCGTGGCCACCAGATCGGGCTTGTCGAACACGAAGGCGCCCCAGCCCACGCCCACCACGGCCACGTTCTTGAGCAGCAGGCGGTTGACCGCCACGGACGGAATCTGGCCCTCGGTGAACCCGATCACAAGCAGACGCCCCTCCGGCGCGAGCGAACGGACGCTGTCGGTGAAGCGGTCGCCGCCCACGGGGTCGTACACCACGTCCACGCCGCGTCCGCCCGTCAGCTCCTTGACCTGAGCGAGCCACTCGCCGTCGGAGCGCACAACCTCGTCGGCCCCGGCCTCCCGCGCGACCGCCTCCTTTGCGTCGGAGGAGACCACGGCGATCGCCCGAGCGCCGGTGGCCTTTGCGATCTGGGTGGCCGCCGTCCCCACGCCACCGGCGGCGCCGTGCACCAGCACGGTCTCACCCTTCTGGAGCTTGCCGCGGTGGATCAGCCCGAAGTGCGAGGTGTGGTAGTTCATTACGAACCCGGCGCCCTGCTCGACGCTGAACGACTCCGGCAGCCGGAAGGTGGCCCAGGGGGCCGAGGCCGCGCGCTCGGCCCAGCCGCCCACCGCGAACAGGAGCGCCATCACGCGGTCGCCCGCGGCGAAGCCCGACTCGGCTGCGGCCTCGAGCACCGTGCCGGCCACTTCGGTGCCGGGGATGAAGGGCGGCTCGGGCTTGACTTGGTAGAGGCCCTTGCTCAGGAGCAGGTCCGGGAAGGCGACCCCCGCAGCGTCGACCTCGATCAGAATGCCGTCGCCGGCCGGAGGCACCGGCGCGTCGTCGACGAGGCGCAGGGCGTCGGGACCGGTCAGCTCGTGGACCTGGAGGGCTCGCATGGGCCGCGACCCTACCGGCTCGGTCACGCCCAATAGCCTCAGGCATCCTGTGCAACTTCAGCGTCTCCATCCCCGCCCCGGGCAGACCACGCCCGAAGAGCTGATCTCGGGGCTCGACCTCGGGTCCCGAGCGCCCGCCACCCGGCCCTACCTGGTGCTCAACATGGTCACATCGATCGACGGACGCGCCGCCCTGGAGGGCGCCACCCGCGCCCTCGGGGGTCAGGCCGACCGGCTCATCTTCCACCATCTGCGCACCCAGGCCGACGCTCTGCTTGTGGGCGCGGGCACGGTGCGGGCGGAGCGCTACGGGCGCGCGACCAAGAACGAGCAGCTGCGCGCAAAGCGAGTGGAGGAGGGCCTCGAGCCGGACCCTGTGACCGTGATCGTGAGCGGCCGCCTCAACCTCCCGGCCGGCCTGCCGATTCTCCAGGAGCCCGAGGCCCGGGTGATCGTGGCCACTGCGGCCGAGCACGAGCTGGAGGGGGTCCGCGCCCAGGTTCAGTACCTGCGCACCGGCGACGATCTGACTCTCCTCCTAGCGCTCCTGCGCGAGGAGCACGGCGTGCGCTCGGTGCTATGCGAGGGCGGGCCCACGCTCAACTCCTACCTGCTGGCCGCGGGCGCGGTGGACGAGCTCTTTCACTCCACCTCGCCACAGATCGTGGGTGGAGGGGGGGAGCCGGTGATGGCGGAGGGCCGGGCCCTGCTGGAGCCCGCGAAGGCAGAGCTGGTGTGGCTGCACGAGGCCGAGGGCGACCTCTTCGCCCGCTGGCGTCTGCTCCGATAACACCGGGAAACCCCTGCATACGGCCTTGCACGCCTTCGCCTTCACCAACCCGTGCGCTAAGAAGTGAACTCTTCGTGGCCTCTCGTCTACGCACTCGACCCATCGCCGAGCGCGCGCCCGCCGGCGCGCCGAGCGCCAGCGTGCCCGTGGTGGAGTTCCGCGACGTGTCGAAGGTCTACGACGGCGGGTCGGTGGGCCTCGATCAGGCTTCGATGAAGATCGGTCGCGGCGAGTTCGTGTTCCTCGTGGGCCCCACGGGCTGCGGAAAGTCCACCGCGATCCGCCTGCTCACGAAGGAGCTCGAGGCCTCCGCCGGAGACATCCTGATCGCCGGCAAGATGCTCGGCGACGTGAGCCGGGCCAAGGTGCCGCTCCTGCGCCGCAACATCGGCACGGTGTTTCAGGACTACAAGCTGCTGCCCAACCGCACGGTCTACGACAACGTGGCCTATTCCCTGCAGGTGATCGGCGAGCCACGGCAGGACATCCGCCGCAAGGTGCCCGACATCCTGCGCCTGGTGGGCCTGTCGACCAAGCTCCACAACTTCCCGGACGAGCTGTCGGGCGGCGAGCAGCAGCGCGTCTCGATCGCCCGCGCCTTCGTGAACCATCCGCCGCTGCTGCTGGCGGACGAGCCCACCGGCAACCTCGATCCCGAGACCTCCATCGGGATCATGCAGCTGATCTACCGGATCAACCGCACGGGCACCACCGTGATCGTGGCCACCCACGACAAGGAGATGGTGGACAAGATGCGCCGGCGCGTGATCGAGCTGCGCGAGGGCCGGATCATCCGCGATCAGCTGTCGGGGCTCTACCGCCCGGACGAGTCCACCACCGAGTTCGCCGTCCGCCTTCGGGGCGAGCTGGGCGTGGGCGCCGAGGGACACCCCAACTGAGATGGCCGGTCCGCGACCCCCGCACTCACGGATGACGCCCATAACCGTCGCTGCTCGGCGCCCCCGCGAGCACACGGGCCGCGGACCGGCCATCTGACCATGCGCTTCGGGTTCTTCCTCAAGGAGGCCATCCGTGGCCTCTCTCGCAACTCGGCGCCGGCGCTGGCCGCCCTGCTCACGGTGATGCTCACCGCCCTGGTGCTCGGCGTGTTCATCCCGATCGTTCAGGCCACCACCGGCACCGCCAACACCGTGCGCGACCGCGTGGTGGTCAACGTGTACGTGAAGAGCGGGGCCACCGAGGCCGAGCGCGCCGAGCTGCGCACTGCCATCGAAGGCACCGCCAACGTGAAGTCGGTCGAGTTCATCTCCAAGGACGAGGGTTTGGCCACCGCCAAGGAGAAGAACCCGAAGGCCTTCGAGGAGGGCGCCAAGCTGCTGGGCGAGAACCCGCTCCCCGACACCTTCCGGGTCGTGCCCGAGGACCCCGGGGAGGTCTCTGGGATCGTCGACCGGCTGGCGCCCAAAGAGGCCGACGGCGTGCGCGTGCCCTCGCTCGCGGCGATCGACGAGGTGCGTAACAAGGAGGAGGACACGGCCAAGATCCTCTCCGCCACCAGCCTCGTCAAGATCCTCACCGCCGGGCTCGCCGCGCTCCTGATCTTCGCGTCGGTGGCGCTGGTGGCCAACACCACCCGCCTCTCCATCTTCGCCCGCCGCCGCGAGGTCGAGGTGATGAAGCTCGTGGGCGCCACCAACTGGTTCATCCGCTGGCCCTTCGTGATCGAGGGCGTGTTCGTGGGCTTCATGGGCGGCGTGCTCGCCGTGTTGCTGCTCACGATCGCCAAGGAGACCTTCATCGACCCGCTCGAGGACCGCTTCGCCCTCCTGGCAGCGCCCGAGACGATCGACTTCCCCTTGCTGATCGTCGTCCTGCTGCTGGCCTGCGTCGCGGTGTCCTCCGCGGGCAGCGCGATCACGCTGCGCCGCTTCCTGCGGGTCTAGCAGCCGCCCGGCTCCGGCTACCCTTGGCGTGGGCCGTGCTCGCGGCCCGTTTTCATGACATCACTCTCCAAGACAGCGATCGCGATCGCGTGCGGGCTGCTCCTCTTCGTGGGCGGCATCTGGCTCGGCGGCCACCCCGAGGAGCTGCCCGACGCGGCGCGCGATGCGCTCGTCGACGATGAGCGCGCCCTGCGAGCCGAGATCGTGGACTCGATCAGGGACAACTTCTACAAGAAGACCGACGAGGCGGACATCCAGGAGAGCTCGCTGAAGGGCATCGTCGAAGGCCTCGACGACCAGTTCTCGCACTACCTCACCCCCGAGGAGGCCAAGCAGTTCGAGCAGTCCGTGCAGGGCGAGTTCGAGGGCGTGGGCATGAACGTGGAGGAGGACCGCCGCGGTTTGCGCGTGACCCGCACCTTCGAAGGCTCGCCGGCCGAGAGAGCCGGGATCAAGCAGGGCGACTTCATAACCGCGGTCGACGGCAGGTCGATCGCCGGCGTCTCGAGCGATGTGGCCACCTCGCGCATCAAGGGCGAGGCCGGCACGAAGGTCGAGCTGGAGGTGGTGGATCCCGACGAGGGCACCCCGCGCACCATCGAGCTGACCCGGGAGAAGATCGAGGTGCCCGTGGCCGAGGGCCGGATGCGCGAGGTGGGCGGTGAGAAGTACGGCGTGGTGGCGCTCACCACCTTCAGCGACGGCGCGCACGGCAAGGTGCGCCAGGAGGTGGACCGCCTGCTCGACGACGGCGCCGAGGGCATCGTGCTGGACCTGCGCGGCAACGGCGGCGGCCTGCTCAGCGAAGCCGTGCTGGTGTCCTCGCAGTTCATCGAGGACGGGCTGATCACGTACACCAAGGGGCGCACACGCGCGCGGCGGGAGTTCGACGCCGAGGGCGACGCCATCGACGGTGACGTTCCCGTGGTCGTGCTCGTCGACCGCGGCAGCGCGTCGGCCTCCGAGATCGTGACCGGCGCCCTGCGCGACTCCAAGCGCGCCACCGTCGTGGGCACGCGCACTTTCGGCAAGGGCGTGTTCCAGGAGGTCGAGACGCTGTCCAACGGCGGGGTGCTCGACATCACCGTCGGTGAGTACTTCCTTCCGAGCGGCGAGAACATCGGCAAGAAGGGCGTGGTGCCGACGGTGAAGGCCTCCGACGATCCCGAGACCGATCGCGACGAGGCATTGCCGAAGGCGTTGCGCACGCTGGCCGCCAAGGCCGCGGCGACGTGAGCGCCCGGGCGCAGCGGCGCCCGGCGCGGTTCGACTTCCCGATGGTCGGCGTCCTGCGCAAGCAGGGACGCTTCCTGGCGGCGGAGCCGCTGTTCGGGCGCGACGGGGCGAAGGTGGCGCTCGACGATCGCCGCGGCTCGGTTGGCGATCTGGTGCTGGTGGGCGCGGGCAAGCGCGGCGCGCGGGTGCTGCGGCCGCTCGGCAAGCCCTGGGTGGCGCGTGATGTGCTCGAGGGCCTGATGCTCGACCGCGGCCTGCGGCGCAGCTTCCCGCGCAAGGCAGAGGCGGAGGCTGCGGAGGTGGCCCCGGCCGGCGACGAGGCCTCGCGCGTGGACCTGCGTGATCTCGCCACGTTCACCATCGACCCCGACGACGCCAAGGACTTCGACGACGCGATCTCCGCCGAGCAGCATGACGGCTTCGTGCGCATGTGGGTGCACATCGCCGACGTGTCGGCCTACGTTCGCCCGGGCGGAGCGATCGACAAGGAGGCCGAGCGCCGGGCCACCAGCGTCTACGTGCCGGGTGCCGTCGAGCCGATGCTGCCCGAGGCGCTGTCCAACCGCGCGTGCTCGCTGCGGCCGGGGGAGGACAAGCTGGCCGTCACCGTCGAGATGGACATCGCTCGGAACCGACGTGCGCCGAGTGAGCTTTCATCGCTCGCTGATCCGCTCCAACGCCCGGCTGACGTACGCGCAGGTCGACGAGGTGTTCGCCGGGCGCGCCCGCGCCGAGGACGTCTGGGCAGGGCCGCTCGATGCGGCCCGCGGCGTGAGCGCTGCCCTGCGCGAGCGTCGCGAGCAACGCGGCTCGCTCGAGGTCAACTCGCTCGAGCCCGCCTTCGAGTGGGACGGAGGACGGCCATGTCACGGGCGTGACCTACGAGGAGGCCACCGAGTCGCACACGCTGATCGAGGAGCTGATGATCCTGACCAACGAGCAGGTGGCCGGCCACCTGGCCCAGCGCCGCCTGCCCGCGCTCTACCGGGTCCACGAGCGCCCCGATCCCCAGTCGGTGGAGTTCATGGTCGCCCGGCTGGCCTCGCTCGACGTCCCCACCCCGGCGGTGCCCAATCCGATGAGCCCTCAGCAGGCGGCCGAGGTGGCCGCGGAGGCCTCGCGTATGGCCGCCGCCTTCGTGCGCTCGACCGGGCGCGGGCGCTTCTCGTTCGGGTCGCTGGTCCTGCGCTCGCTCAAGCAGGCCTACTACACGCCCAAGAACCTCGGCCATGCCGGGCTGGCCAGCACCGCCTACACCCACTTCACCTCCCCGATCCGCCGCTATCCCGACCTCGTGGTGCACCGCGCGCTGCTCAGCTCGATCGGGCTGGACGCCACCGCGCCCAAGGCCGGTGAGCTGGAGGAGACGGGCAGCGAGGCCAGCGCGCGCGAGCGCGAGGCGATGAAGATCGAGCGCTCGGCCGACGACGTGTGCCTGGCCTTCCTCCTCGAGCGCTTCCTTGCGGAATCCGCCGGCGAGGAGCCGCCCGCGCTCGAGGGGGAGATCGTGGGCCTGGTGGGCAAGGGCGCCTTCGTACGCTTCGGCGAGCAGGGCTTCGAGGGCTTCCTGCCCGCCCGGAGCCTGCGCGACTGGTACGAGCTCAACGACGAGGGCACCGCCCTGGTCGGGCAGGACTCCGGGCGCGCGCTGCGGATCGGCGACCCGATCACCGTGAGCGTCGATCGCGTCGACGCCCCTCGCGGGCGCGTCGATCTCGTGCCCGCCGCGGGCTAGAGCCGCCGGACTAGAGTCCGGCTATGGCCAAGAAGGGCAAGAAGCGCAAGGCGGAGGCCGGCGACGTGGCCAGCAACCGCCAGGCCGCGTACCGCTACCACCTGCTCGACAGGTGGGAGTGCGGCATCCAGCTTCAGGGCTCGGAGGTCAAGGCGATCCGGGAGGGCGGCGTGCAGCTCAAGGACGGCTACGCGGCGCTGGAGGACGGCGAGCTGTGGCTGCACAACGTGCACATCGCGCCCTATCAGCCCGCCGCCCGAGAGGGCCACGAGCCAGAGCGCACGCGCAAGCTGCTGCTGCACCGCAGGGAGATCGAGCGCCTCACGGGATCGCTCACGGAGCGGGGGCTCACGCTGGTGCCCACACGCGCTGTACTTCAAGGGCCCGCGCGCCAAGGTCGAGATCGCCCTCGCGCGCGGCAAGGACCACTACGACAAGCGCCGCGACCTGAAGGACAAGGACCAGAAGCGGGAGATCCAGCGAGCGCTGGCGGAGCGCTAGGCCGCCTCGGCCCTAGACGTCGTCGAAGTCGCGCTCCAGGAAGGTGGCGTCCATGCCGACGGCGAGCAGCACCGCCAGGCCGATGTACACGCCGGCCACCTTGAATCGCGTGGCCCGCGACACGCGGTGGTACTCCTGGGCCGCGGGATCCTTGCGCGCCTTCCATCGCCGGTAGGTCTCGAATCCGCCCAGCAGCAGGATCAGGATCATGATCGGGTTCGGGGGCCACGAACGTGACTGCGATCAGCAGCGCGTAGCCCACCAGCCACATGGTGGGGGAGAGAGCGGCCATCGCGCGGCCGCCGTCGAGCGGCAGCACGGGCAGCAGGTTGAACAGGTTGAGGAAGAACCCGACGAAGGCCAGCGCCTGGAACAGCTCATTGCCCGTGAGCGCGTAGATCCCCAGCGGCACGAGCGCGCCGAGGGAGCCCAGCACCGGCCCGGCCAGGCCCACGCGGGCCTCCGCCGCGGCGTCCTTGGGCAGCTCCTTCATCGCCACGAGCGCGCCCAGGAAGGGGATGAACATCGGCGCGCTGGCCTTGATCCCCTCGCGGCGCAGCTGGAACACGTGCCCCATCTCGTGCACGAACAGCAGCACCACGAACCCCACGGCGAACCTCCAGCCCCAGATCAGGGTGTAGGCACCGATCGACACCAGCATCGAGGCGCTGGTGGTCAGGATCTTCAGCTTGGGCAGAAGCAGCAGCAGCCCCTTGAGCTTGGCTGCGAACTTGAAGGCGATCAGCCCGCCGGCCAGGATCAGCCCTCCGGCGCGCTTCCAGATCGGCGGCTTGCTTGCCGGCTCGGGGGCGTAGCTCGGCGGGTAGTAGCCGGCGGGGGACTGGGGGTCGGTGACGGGCACGCGGGGAGATGCCATGCCCTGTGAAGTGTGGCAGGGGCGCTATCCGTGCACGGTGGACCGCAAACGCCCGCGAGCCTCGCGGAAGCGGATCACCTCGAAGCTGATCAGGCCCGCCGTGAGCCCGGCCATCATCGCCATGCTCACCAGCGCGTCCACCTCGACGGCGACGGGAATGCACAGCGCCGCCAGCAGCGCGGCGATCGAGCGGTGGCGGTTGAAGGTGTGCACGTTGCGCCAGCGGAAGGCGATGTGCCCGATCAGGTACAGGGCCACGCCGCCGCACAGCGCCACGGCGGGCACGATCTTCAGCGGCTCGTCCACGTGGGCGATCGTCTTCTTGGCCCCCAGCGCCACCAGCACGATCCCGGTGATCATCAGCAGGTGGATGTAGCTGTAGGAGTCGCGCGCCATCAGCGCCTGCTCCACACGCCCGGCCTGGCTCAGGCGCCGCTCGGCCACGATCGCGACGACGTCGAAGTAGGCCCACCACAGCGCGGCGGCCAGGACGATGGCCAGCAGCGCGGCGATCACCACCTCGGCGGTCAGGCCGGTGCCCTGCGCGCCCAGGCCGGTGGCCACGATCGACTCACCGAGAGCGATGATCACGATCAGGCCGTGACGCTCGGCGAAGTGGCTCGGATGCAGCTTCCACTTCCGGCCGCGGCCCACCAGCCCCGCGCTGAAGTCGAGCGCGATCGCCACGGCCCAGATGCCGCCCTGAACGGCGCCGTCGAAGAAGGAGGCCACCACCAGCAGGGTCACCGCCACCGTCACCGGGGGCGCGAACCGGCGTACCGCCTCCTGGACGTCGGCGTCGTTGGCGGCGTAGCCGTAGAGCACTACGTGGGTCACCCGCACCACCGCGTAGGCGGCGGCGAACAGCAGGCCGTCGTCGTTGAATGCCGTGGGGATCGACAGGGACACCACGAACATCGCCGCCATCGCGACGAACACGCCTACGCGCGTGAGGTCCTCCTCGGTGTCCAGCCAGTTGGTGAGCCAGGAGAACCCGACCCAGGCCCACCAAACCGCGGCCAGTATCAGCAGCCCGCGGGCCAGCCCCTGCCAGGTCGGGTCGTCGGCGATGAACTGCGTCACCTGGGTGATCGCGAACACGAACACCAGGTCGAAGAACAGCTCGAGCGGGGTCACCCGCTGCTCGACCCCGGCCTCCTCGATGGTGGCCACGGCTTGGGCCTCTCAGGCCTTGGCGCTCTTCAGCGGGTACCGCACCCCGGTCAGCTCCTCGGAGACCTCCCACAGCCGTCTCGCCACCTCGGGGTCCTTGGCCTCGGGGATCACGTCGACGTGGGTGGGGTGGCCGCGCATCTCCATGAAGCCGTCGGGTCCGTAGTAGTCGCCGCCGTCCACGCCGGGCGCCGTGGCGGCATAGAGCGTGGGTAGGGCGCCCTTGTCGGCGCCCTGGGCCACCAGCCGGTTGCTCACGCTCATCAGGCGCTTCATCACACCCGTGGGGCCGGTGCTCTGGAGGTTGGTGGCGGTGTAGCCGGGGTGGGCGAGCACGCTGATTGCCGGTGACCCGGCCGCCCGCAGGCGTCGGTCGAGCTCCACCCCGAACAGCGCGTTGGCCAGCTTGGACTGCCGGTAGGCCTTACGCGGGGCGTAGCCGTTCTCGGACTGCAGATCGCCGAAGTCGATGTGACCGCTCTTATGCTCGATGCTGCTCAGGGTGACCACGCGGCCCTGCGGGGCGCTCTGCACCATGTCGAGCAGCAGGCCCGTGAGGGCGAAGTGCCCAAGGTGGTTGGTGCCCAGCTGCAGCTCGAACCCGTCGTGGGTGGTCTGCTGCGGGGTCATCATGATGCCCGCGTTGTTGATCAGCAGGTCGAGCTTGCCGGCGTCGAGGTCGAGATCGTTCGCGAATGCCTGGATCGACTCGAGGCTGCCGAGGTCGAGTGGCCGCACGTCGACGTCGGCCTGCTGAGCCACGCGACGGATCTCCCCGGCCGCGGTCTCGCCCTTGTCCGTGCTGCGCACGGCCATGATCACGCGTGCACCCCTGCGCGCCAGCTCGCGCGCTGTCACCAGACCGAGGCCGCTGTTGGCGCCGGTCACGACGGCGGTGCGGCCGCCCTGGTCGGGGATGTCGTCGCTGCTCCAGTTCGTGCTCATGGCCGGAACCTAGCGCGGGCGCGGACCCGTCTGCGTAGAGTTACCCGCCCCAGCTGGCCAACGCGCCAAGAAAGGCCTTCCTTTGAACCGTCCTTGCTCTCCTTGCACCGCACTCGCCGTGGCCGGAGCGGCCATCCTTCTCGTCGCCCCAGGCGGGGCGCAGGCCGCCGACAAGAAGGGGGACGATGGGCCCGCCAAACTGTCGGTGAACACCCAGGTAAAGAGGTTCGGTGTGGCACAGGGGCGCACTCGCGCGCGTGCTCGCGTGACCGCGCGGCTCACCGACGCCAACGGCCGCACCACCGTGGTGCGCAAGGACGTGACGCTCGTGGCCCAGCGTAAGGGCTCGTGCCGGATCCTCAAGCTCACACTCGAGGAGCTCAAGCTCAATCTGCTCGGCCTTCACGCAGAGCTCGATCAGGTCAAGCTCGACGTGACCGGCAACCCTCGTGGCGGCGTGCTCGGCCGCCTGTTCTGCCGGCTCGCTCGGTCCAACGTGCGCACCTCCGAGCGCAGGGCTGCAGCCCGGTCGCTGAACGCGCGGATCAGCAAGCGCCCGATGCGGCCGGTGGCCTTCACGGCAACTATCTCGCCCGCGCAGCAGAGCCAGGGGCAGGGAAATCGCTGCCCGGTGCTCGACCTCGTCGTGGGGCCGCTCGACCTGGACCTACTCGGGTTGATCGTGAACCTGAACAAGGTGCACCTCAACGTTTACGCCGTCCCCGGGGAGGGTGCGGTGGGGGACCGCTTCTGCACGCTGTCGCGGCCCCAATAGCGCGCACGCCAGGAAGTCAGCCGGACCTCCGGCGCGCGCCAGGTGCCAGTGACGGGTTCTCCCAGCCACCGTCGGCCGGGTTCACGTCGGTGCCGGGGGCCACGATCTCGTCGATTCGGTTCAGCACGTCGCCGGACAGCTCGACATCCGATGCCCCGAGCTGGCTCTCGAGCTGCTCCATCGTGCGCGGCCCGATGATGGCCGAGGTCACGCCCGGGTGGCGGATCACGAAGGCCAGCGCCATCTCGATCAGCGAGATGCCGGCGTCCTCGGCCACTCGCGCCAGGGCGTCGGCGGCGTCCAGCTTGCGCTGGTTCACCTCGAGCGACATGTCGTAGCGCTTGGGGATCATTTGCTCGCGCCGGGACTTCGGCACCTCCTGGTCCTTGCGGTACTTGCCGGACAGCCAGCCGCCGGCGAGCGGGCTCCAGGGCAGCACGCCCATGCCGTAGCGCTGTGTGGTGGGCAGCACGTCGTTCTCGATCCCCCGCACGAGGAGGGAGTAGGGCGGCTGTTCGGTCACGAAGCGCTCCCGGTTGCGGTCCTTGGCGACCCACTGCGCCTCCACGATCTGGCTGGCCGGGAAGGTCGAGGAGCCGGCGTAGCGCACCTTGCCCTGCCTGATCAGGTCGGTGAGGGCGCCGAGGGTTTCGTCGATGTCCGTGTTCTGCTCGGGACGATGGACCTGGTAGAGGTCGATGTAGTCCGTCTGCAGGCGCCTGAGGCTGTTCTCCACCTCTGTGACGAGCCACCGGCGCGAGTTGCCGAACTCGTTGGGATCGTCGCCCATCTTGCCGTGGAACTTCGTGGCGAGCACCACGTTGTCGCGCCTCGCGCCCTTCAGCGCCTTGCCCACGACCTCCTCCGACTCGCCCCGCGAGTAGACGTCGGCGGTGTCCACGAAGTTGATGCCGGCGTCGAGGGCGCGGTGGATTATCCGCGCCGAGTCCTCGTGGTCGGTGTTGCCCCAGGCCCCGAACATCATGGTGCCGAGGCAGAGGGGGCTGACCTGTACGCCGGTGCGGCCGAGATCTCTGTGGTCCATGTGATCGAGACTAGAGGCCGGGTGGGTGTCAGGATGGCTGCCCATGACTTCTGCCCTGCGTTCCCATGCTCTTCCTCCCGGGCCGGGGCTGCCACGCTGGATGCAGACGGCCGGCTTCCTCTTCTTCCCGGCGCCGTGGATCGACTTCTGCCGCCGCCGCTACGGAGACGTGGTCACGTTCCGCAGCCTCTTCGACCCCCAGTTCGTGATGGTCTTCGACGTCGATCTGGTCAAGCAGGTCTTCCGCGGCTCGCCCGACCGGCTGCACGCCGGTGAGGCCAACGCGCTGCTGGGGCCGGTGGTGGGTGAGCGGTCGGTGCTGCTCCTCGACGGGGCCGAGCACCTGCGCCAGCGCAAGCTGTTGCTCCCGCCCTTCCACGGGCAGCGCATGCGCGCGTACGAGGAGGTGATGGTCGAGGCGGCCGACCGCACGATCGAGTCGTGGCCGGTGGGGGCGCAGTTCACCTTGCTGGGATCGATGCAGGCACTCACGCTGGACGTGATCGTGAGGACGGTGTTCGGGGTGACCGATGAGACGCGCTCTGCCGAGCTGAAGCGCCGGCTGCGGGCGATGATCGACCCGGTGGCTTCGCGCCGGGGAGTGCTGATGCTGGTGTTCACCGGCGGCCGCCGCGGAAGCGGGGCGGGCGAGGAGTTCGCTCGTCAGCGGCGCGCGGTCGACGAGCTGATCTACGAGGAGATAGCCGCTCGTCGCGATGCGGCGGACCTGCCGGACCGCGAGGACGTGCTGTCGATGCTCGTGATGGCCCGCGACGAGGGCGGAAGCCCGATGACCGACGAGGAGCTGCGCGACGAGCTGCTCACGCTGTTGGTGGCGGGGCACGAGACCACGGCGACCGCGCTGGCCTGGGCGTTCGAGCTATTGATGCGCAATCCGGAGGTGCTGGCTCGCCTGCGCTCGTCACTGGCCGCGGGCGACGACGCCTATCTCGCGGCGGTGGTGAAGGAGACGCTGCGCATCCGGCCCGTGATCTCGGGCATCGGTCGCGTGGTTCGGGGGGAGGAGCCGTTCGAGGTGGGCGACTTCGCCATCCCGCCCGGGGTGGAGATCAACCCCTCGATCGCTGCGATCCACCGCCGCGCCGATCGCTACCCCTCGGCCTCCGACTTCCGCCCGGAACGCTTCCTGGGCCCGGACCCGCCAGACACCTACACGTGGCTGCCGTTCGGCGGCGGCACGCGGCGGTGTCTTGGGGCGAGCTTCGCGGAGTTCGAGATGCGCACCGTGATCCGGCGCGTGCTCGAGCGGGCGGAGCTTCAGCCGGTGGGACGGAGGCCGGAGCGAGGAGTGCGGCGAGGGATCACCTTCGTGCCGAAGCGGGGGGTACGGGCGCTGCTGGGGGCGAAGCCTGCTAACACTTAGTAAGTGTTGCGGGTGCGCAGGACAACCGCCTTCTGGATCCTCGTCGTCACCCTGGCCGCGTTTCTGTTCGCATCGAGCGCACCGTCGCCCCTTTACGTCGTCTACCAAGGCCAGTGGGACTTCTCGTCGCTCACCCTCACCGCCGTCTTCGCCGTCTACGCGCTTGCGCTCCTGCTCACGCTGCTCGTGTTCGGCTCGATCTCCGATCACGTGGGCAGGCGGCCGGCTCTTCTGGTGGCGCTGCTGATCGAGGTACTGGCGATGTATGCGTTCGCGGTCTCAGGCGGTGTGGGCGTTCTGATCACGGCACGCGTCCTGCAGGGCATCGCGACCGGCATAGCGATGGGAGCGGTCAGCGCGGCGCTGCTCGATCTCCAGCCACCGTCACGACCTCACCTCGGGTCGCTGATGGGCGTCGTGGCTCCGATGTCCGGACTCGCCGCGGGCGCCCTGGTCACCGGCGTGCTGGTGGACTACGGCCCGGCTCCCACCAAGCTCGTGTTCTGGCTGCTGCTCGGTGTGTTCGCCGCCGCGGCTGCCGCGGCGGCCGCCATACCGGAGACGGTCAGGGCCGGCGGTGCCTGGCGACATTCGCTGCGACCCCGGATCGGAGTGCCGCCGCCCATGCGAGCGGCCTTCGCGGCCGCGCTTCCGTGTCTCGCGGCCACGTGGGCGCTCGGTGGGCTGATCCTGGCACTGGGTCCGTCGATCACCGCGACCGTGTTCAACGACGAAAGCCACGTGGCGGGCGGGCTCCCGATCTTCCTCATGGCCGGGATCAGCGCCGTGGCCTCCGTGCGGGTGCGCCACGTGAACGCCCGGCTGACCGCTCAGGCCGGCCTGGCGGCGCTGATCGCCGGGATCTCGCTGGCGCTGGTGGCGCTGGCCACGGAGTCCGGCACGCTGTTCCTGGGTGCTGCTGCGATCTGCGGCCTCGGCTTCGGGCCCGCGTTCGGTGGGATCTTCCGGGTGCTCACTACGCTCGCGCCCTCGGATCGCAGGGCGGAGCTGGTGTCCTCGGTGCTCGCGGTGTCCTACATCGCCTTCAGCATCCCCGCCGTGGCAGCCGGTGTCGCGGTCGACCAGATCGGCTTGCGCGAGACCGCCGAGATCTACGGAGCCGCCCTGATCGCGATAGCCGCTCTGGCGCTGGTGCTGACCGGCCGGCTGGAGTCGGGCGAGGCCGAGAGCGGGCTCTTGGCCGAGGCCTGATCGTTCAGGCCGGGCAGCTCCACTCCGAGGAGCTGCACGGCGCTCAGCCCGCGAATCGCCTGCGAGCCGATCCGCAGCTGCGTCCACGCGTGTGTCACCGACGGGTTGCGCGGGAGCGTGCCGCGGTAGACGGTCACGACCTTCTGCCAGCGCTTGATGCCGCGCTTGCGCTTCACCGAGCCGTCCGAGAAGTGGATGACCTTCGTGCCGCGCACCATCCGCTTGCGCTCGCGCGTGAACTTGACCTTGCGGCTGCGGATGGAGCTCAGACCCCGGTAGAACGTGCCCGAGGCGAACTGCAGGAGGCCCTGGTAGGAGCCGTTGCCGGCGGACCACTCGTAGTTCGACTCACACGCCACGCGGCGCGAGAGGCTGGCGGCGCTGATGTTCCAGCGGCGGGCCTCAAGACGGATGATCCGGCGCACCTTCCGAGGGCCCGGCGTGGCGGCAGGGGTGAACCGCTTGCGGACGACCTTGCGGCGGGCGGGGCGGTCTGACCGCACCTTGGTCACGTGCGCGGGGGCCGCGGCGTCTGCGGGCTGCTGTGCCGCGGGAGCCTCGGTCTGGGCCTGAGCAGGCGACGCCACACCGGCGGCGCCCGAGACGGCCAGAACACTCAATACGAACATAGATCGAACGGATACTGCGCGCGTAGAAGATCCGCGCATGGTCAACACCTCCAGGTGTCTCGAGATCGGTCACGCCCTCCGGGTCGCGCGTCAGCGCCGACTCCATGCCCCGGCGCCGGCATGAGCCAGCCGGCCGGGAAGGAGGTCCGTGAAAGCGAAAAACGCCCACGAGGGCGCTTCGCACTTCCTCTACATCAGCAGCGAAAAAGGGCTCCAACCGTGACGTGGGTCACACGAGCGGCTCGCTGCAACGAGCCTTGCGGCAGACTCTCCGACCGCGTGACACCGACAACTCTCCCGCCAGGTCCCCGCCGGCCGGCCTTCGTTCAGACCCTGGAGTGGGTCTTCGCACCGGAGAGCTTCATGCGCCGCTGCGCGAAGCGCTACGGCGACACGTTCACCGTGCGCATGGGCCCCGGCGCCAACGTGGTCTTCCTGTCGGACCCGATGGCCGCGAGGGCGGTGTTCCACGGCTGGCCCGAGATCATGAACATGGGGGACATCAACGGCCTCTTTCGCCGCGTCCTGGGCAACAACTCGCTGCTGGTGCTCGACGGTGAGGCGCACCTCCGCCAGCGCCGCCTGCTCCTGGCGCCGTTCAAGGGCGACGCCGTGGCGCGCCACCACGGGGCGATGCTGCAAGCGGCGGAGGACGACGTGGCCACGTGGCCGGTCGGCGAGCCGATGGCCCTCCAGCCGCGGATGCAGGCGATGACGCTCAACGTGATCCTGGGTGCCGTCTTCGGCTTGACGAAGGGCCCGCGGCGGGACGAGTTGCAGCGCCTCCTGGCCCGCCTGCTCGAGCTCAACACCACGCTGGCCACCACGCTCCCGCAGCTGCGAGTGGAGCTCGGCGGGCGCACGCCGTGGGCCAAGCTCATGCGCTGCACGGAGGAGGTCGATCGCGCGCTGTACGCGGAGATCGCGAGCCGAAGACGGGAGGCCAAGGAGCGCCCTGCCGACGTGCTCTCCCTCCTCCTGCAGGCCGGAAACGGGGACGGCGTGCCGATGTCCGACTCAGAGCTGCGCGACCAGCTGCTGACGATTCTCGTGGCCGGCCACGAGACCACCGCAACGGCTCTGGCATGGGCTTTCGAGCGCGTCCTCAGGCACCCCGACGTGCTCGAGCGGATCCAGGAGGAGCTCCGGCGAAACGACACCACCTACCTCGACGCCGCGATCAATGAGACGCTGAGGCTGCGTCCCACCGTGCCCATCTGTGCGCGCAAGCTCACCGAGCCCTTCGAGGCCGTCGGCCGCCCCTACGACGCCGGCACCGTGCTCATGCCGTGCATCTTCCTGCTGCACCGCAATCCCGCGATCTACGACGACCCGGAGGCCTTCCGGCCCGAGCGCTTCCTCGGTGGCGAGCAGCCACCGCCCTACTCGTACATCCCGTTCGGCGGGGGAGCGCGGCGCTGCCCAGGGTCGGGGTTCGCGCTCGCCGAGATGCGCGCGGTGATGCAGACCGTGCTCACGCGCGTGGAACTCGAGCCGCTGACGAAGCGCAGCGAGAAGATGGCCCGGCGCGCGTTCACGCTCTCACCCGGCAAGGGCGCGCGCGTGGTGGTTACGAAGCGCCTCTAGCGAGATCGGCGCGGCGAGAGCCAACGCGCCACACGTCCCGCGCCCGCGAACAGCGAGCCGAGGAACAGGTCGAACGAGTGCTGGGGAAAGGGGGTCACCCCTGAGTAGTCGGCCGGCGGCCTGTGCCGGTGGAGCGATCTGGACCAACGTACGAGCCGGAAACGACGTCACGGCGGGTAAGGGAATTGCGCCGATCGGCCGATACCTGACGCGATGTCACTACTCGGACGGCGGATGCGGCAGGGATGCCCGGAGGATCAAGAGCCGACGCTGCGCGAAAACGCCCTGGGTGTCCGGTCGCTGACGCCCGAGCTGGCCGCAAAGGCGCAGGCCTACCTCTTCCTCGCCGCGGGGCTGTTGGGCGCGCTCGGCGTGTTCCTGCCTCACCCCGACCGTTTCCACGAGCAGGGCATGCTGGCGGTGCAGATCAGCTCGGTGGCCGCGGGCGCGCTCCTGTTCGCATTCCACGAGAAGTCGCCGGAGTGGTTCACGCGAGTGGGTCCTTACGGCGCCGCCACCGCAACGTCGGTCGTGCTGCTGTTCAGCGGCCGCGCCACCAGTGCGTACCTCCTGTTCTACCTATGGGTCGCCTTCTACGCCTTCTACTTCCTGTCGCGGCGGGAGGCCATAGCCCTCGCCACGTTCACGATCCTGAGCTACGCGGTGGTCACGAGCGCCTTTCGCATCGGCGGGTTTGGAGCGACCGGCGTTCAGGTCAACGAGGACATCCCGGCTCTGGTGCTGATGGCGGGCACGGTGTTCGTGGCGGGCGCCTTCATCGTGTTGCTGCGCGAGCGGGTCGGGCGACTGATCCGCCAGCTGGGCGACGCCGCCAGCACCGACCCGCTCACGGGCCTGCTCAGCCGCCGCGGCTTTCACCACGCGGTCGAGACCGAATTGGCCCGCTCCGGGCGCAGCGACCAGTGCTTCAGCGTCGTGCTCGGGGACTGCGACTTCTTCAAGCACCTCAACGACCGCCTTGGCCACAACTCCGGTGACGAGGCCCTGGTGGCGATCGGCTGGCTGCTGGAGGGCGACCGACGGCGCTTCGACGTGGCCGCCCGGATCGGCGGCGAGGAGTTCGCCGTGATGCTGCCCGAGACCGACCAGCACGAGGCCTACGTGGTGGCCGAGCGCCTGCGCACACGCATCTCCCAGGCCTTCGCCGATCAGCCCGAGCAGTTGACGATGAGCTTCGGTGTGGCCACCTACCCGGCCCATGCCGCCACCGACGACGGATTGCTGCGCGCCGCCGACGACGCTCTCTACGCCGCCAAGGCCCTCGGTCGCGACCGCTGCGTGCTCCACAGCCCCGAGATCGCGGGCATCCTCTCCGCCGACCGCGACGCGATGAACCCGCGAGACCAGGCTCAGCTCGCGACGGTGCTCAACCTGGCTGAGGCGCTGGACATGCGCGACACCGGCACGGCTCGCCACTCCCAGACGGTGGGTCGCTACTGCGAGCTGATGGCGCGGGCGCTGGGGCTGACTCGCGAGCAGATCGATCGTGTGCGCGTGGCCGGCGTCCTGCACGACATCGGCAAGATCGGGGTCTCCGACTCCATCCTCTGCAAGCCGGGCCCGCTCACCGGCGAGGAGTACGAAGCGATGAAGAAGCACCCCGAGACCGGCGCGCGCATCCTCGGCGGGTCGGGTCTCGACGACATTCGCGGCTGGATCCTGGCCCACCACGAGCGTCCCGACGGCCACGGCTACCCCTACGGGCTCACCGGTGACGACATCCCCCTTCAGGCCAGGATCCTGGCCGTGGGCGACGCCTACGAGGCGATGACCAGCGATCGTGTGTACCGCCGCGCGATCGGCGCGGAGGCCGCTCGCAGGGAATTGCTCGACAACGCGGGCAAGCAGTTCGACGCCCGCGTGGTCGAAGCGTTCCTCGCGGCGCTCGATCAACGGGTGATCTCAGACGCCGCCGCCGCGTCCATCGCCGCGGCCCGCTGACCCGGCTGCGGGCAGGCGGCTAGACTCACACGTGCTCTACACGGGGACGACAGGCTTCGACGTGGACGTTTTCGTGGGGGCAGTTGCGAGTCGAGGTTGCCGGTCGGCCTCGTAAAACAACCGGCAAAAACACAAATGCGGATGAGAATCACTCGTTCGCGCTCGCTGCCTAGCAAAAGCTAGCCAGCGGTGCTCTCGGCCTCCCCTCGCCTACGGGGGAGATGTTCGAGATCAATCAGTGGGCTTGCTCCCTTCGCGCGCCTCTGGCGAAGGGGGGACTTTTCACAGAGGCTGGTTCCCAGCAACCCCGCCGGCCAGGCTACCTGGGGACGAGATCAGAGGGCCGGATACGCTCGTAGACGCTGCTCTTCACGCGGCCGCGGACGTGGGTTCGATTCCCACCGTCTCCATGACTCTCCGGAAAGCCGCTCGGTTGAGCGGCTTTCCGCGTTTCAGCCGCGTCAAGCGGCCCGCGCATCACGGCGCGGTGTACGCCCACGTGAACTCGAGGAAGACGTCGTCGGGCAGATTTGCTGCGTTATTCGAGTCGGTCCAGACCGCCCGGAAGCCCGGCGCTTTCCGCCTGTGTTGGCGCTGAAGCCCCCCGGACAACCGACGCGTCGGCTGGGGTATCGATGTGGTAGAGGCACGCCTTGCCGGCGGGCGCGGTGGGGCTCGCGGCCGTGCCGGTGCACGTCTCGTCGTCGTCGTCGTTGAGGCTTCAGCTCCTGTCCGGCTTCAGGATGGCGTGGGCCTCGAAGATCTCCGGCTCTCCCGAGAACTCGACACCGGCCTTTTTCAGCACCGGCATGAGGGTCTCGCCGAATGCTGTGAACTGCTCCCGTGAGTCCCAGATCTCGCTGACCCGGAGGTCGCCCTCCGAGCCGAAGCACACGTGGTAGTCGAGGCCGGCCGGCGGCCACTGCACCCCGGCGTCCTCGAGTAGGCCATTGGTTGCGTCGTACAGCTCGGCGGTCAGACCGGCCGGGTTGTAGCGAACGACGATGCTCATGGGGCCCTCCAAGCTCGGGTCCGGCGATCGTCTCACGAAACTGGTCGCCGCGCGCGTTGAATCTCGACGCGTCCGTCGGGCGCCCGCGACTCGGTTACCAGCGCGCGGCAGCAGCTCGACGAGTACTTCGCGGGGCTGCGGCACCGGTTCGAGGTCGCCCTGGACTGGCGGCTGGCCGGCGGGTTGCACCGCGATGTGCTGCGTGTAACCGCGCGGATCCCGCACGGGCGCACGGCGTCCTACCGAAACGTTGCCACCCGGGCGGGCAGCCCGGCCGCAGTTCGCGCGGCGGGATCGGCGCTGGCCAGAAATCCGCTGCCGGTCGTGGTGCCCTGCCATCGCGCGCTGCGCTCCGGCGGTGGCCTCGGCGGCTACCTCGGCGGCCCGGAGACCAAGGCCCAGCTTCTGAGACTGGAGGGCGTACGCGCGGCGGAATCAGGGCAAGAGCGCTGACATGGGGGAAGTGATCGTGGGTGAGGACGGGCTCGCTCGCTGTCGGTGGGCCGCCGCGCATCCGGTCAATCGCCACTACCACGACACCGAGTGGGGCATGCCCGTTCGCGGCGAGCAGGCGCTCTACGAACGCATCTCACTGGAGGCGTTCCAGGCCGGGCTGAGCTGGCTGACCATCCTCACCAAGCGACCCGCGTTCCGGGCCGCTTTCGCCGAGTTCGACCCCGACGTGGTCGCGGCCTTCACCGACGCCGACCTCGAACGGCTGATGGACGACTCCGGCATCGTCCGCAACCGCGCCAAGATCCACGCCGCCCGCGCCAACGCCCAGGCGACGATCGCCCTGCGCGACGAGGGCGGACTCGACCAGCTGATCTGGTCGTATGCGCCCGGCGCGACCCCCGCGCCGCGCACCCAGGCCGAGATCCCCACAACCACGCCCGAGTCCAAGGCGCTCGCGGCCGACCTGCGCTCGCACGGATTCGCCTTCGTGGGACCCACCACCGCGTACGCGCTGATGCAGGCGACCGGGCTGGTGGACAGCCACCTCGCCGACTGCCACCGGCGAGGGAGTGGGGGTAGCTTCACCGGCTGATGGGACGGAGGTCGATGCGCTCCTCGTACGAAGCGATCGTAACCTCGAAGTGGTCGAAGAATCCGCTCAGGCCCAATAGCCCGAAGGAGGGCATCCACGGATCACAAAACCACACCGGAGCGGACCATTCGTACGCCTCCTGGCCGTCGTCCAACCGCATGCCGGTCTCAGCCATCGACCCGGTGACAACCGTCCCGCCCACGGCGATCTGCTGTTGGGGTGAATCGGCTAGATCGATGCCGCAGAGGTCCGCGACGTGAGCCCCGAATCGGACCGCGGTGGCGCCGCTGTCGATGAGGCACGCCTGAGGCGCAACATCGAGCCCCTCGACCACCACGTCCAGAAGGGGTCGAGCACGCACCGAGGCCTGACCGGGGACAGGGATCTGCCGGAAGCCGAACCTCACAGCGGCGCGAGGCCGGTCGCCGCGAGAGTGTCCTCGGGAACTCGGAACATCGTGTCCGCCTTCTGGCCGTGGCGCGTGAGCCATCCGACGAGGTCCTGGGGAGAACTCGCCGCGTGGAGCACATCCGCATCTCTGATTGCCACCCACTGACCCGCGAGCGGCAAGAGTCGCCCGGCCAGAGGCTCCGCCTCCTCTGGGGATCCGCTCTCCGCCTCGGAGCGCGCCTTCGAAGGGACCCTGTTACGCCCGGCTGTGAAGCCGAGCCGCATGAGCGTGCGGCGCGCTTGGTGGGAGGTGAAATCGGCCCGATCGAGGCCCGTGACGACGCTGATCACCTGCTTCGGTGGAAAGCGCCGGCTCTCGATCACCACGTAGTGGCTGTTGATCGGCTCTGGGTCGACTGAGCGCAGGGCACGAGCCACTTCGCTCGCCGACAGGCGAAACGGCCGGCGCGCGATCGTGACTGCTTTGGTGACCGTTGTCTCTGCCATGGTGTCTCCGCGACGTCTCTGCAACGCTAGCGCGTGCACCCCACCTGCGCAAGTCCGCTACGCGCGCAGCCGGTAGCCCTTCAGGAACAGCCGGTAGTTGACCGCGAAAAGCGTGAGCGCGGCCAGCGTGAGCAGGCCGAGCGACAGCGGGATGCTCACCTCCGAATAGCCCAGGAACCCGTAGCGCACGAGGCTGATCATGTAGTAGACCGGGTCGAAGTGGGTGAGGGTCTGAAAGGGCTCGTCGAGCAGCGAGGCCGAGTAGAAGACGCCGCCCAGGAAGATCAGCGGCTGCAGGATGAACGTCTGATAGAAGGAGACGTCGTCGAACTGCTCGGCCCGCAGCCCCACCAGCACCCCGAGCTGGGCGAAGAAGAACCCGACGAGGAATAGAGCCGGCACCAGCACCAGCGGATGCTCTACCGGAATGTCGACAAGCACCGACGCCGCGCAGAAGGTGAGCGTGGCCACGATCATCCCGCGCAGGAAGCCGCCGAAGGTGAAGGCCAGCAGCAGCTCGACCGGGGAGGCGGGGGAGGAGAGCTGGTCATCGATCGAGCGCTGGAACTTCTGCTGCAGGATCGACGACGAGTTGTTGGAGAAGGCGTTGATCGCCAGGGCCATCATGATCAGCCCGGGGATGATGAAGACCACGTAGTCGATCCCGTGCAGCGTGTCGATCCTCGAGCCCAGGGCCGCGCCGAACACCGAGATGTAGAGAAAGGTCTCGAGCAGGGGCGCGCCGAGCGTCTGGCGCTTGATCTTGAAGAAGCGGTTGACCTCCCGCCGCACCAGCGAGAAGAAGCGAATCTGCCCGGGGCTCACGCCGCGTCGCCCGCGATGTGCGCCCGCGACAGCTCGTTGCGCCCCACGAGCGAGAGGTAGGCGTCCTCGAGGCTCGCTACGCCGTACTCGCCGGCCAGCTCCTGGCTCGTCCCCTGGGCCACGATCTGGCCGTCGTTGATGAAGGCGATCCGGCTGCAGAGCCGCTCGGCCTCTTCGAGGTAGTGGGTGGTGAGCAGGATGGTCGTGCCCTCCGCGTTGATCATCTGGATGTACTCCCACAGCTCGAGCCGCAGCTCCACGTCGACCCCGGCGGTGGGCTCGTCGAGGATGAGCAGCCTGGGGCGGTGCATCAGCGCCCGCGCGAGCACCAGCCTGCGCTTCATCCCCCCGGAGAGCGTGCGCGTGCGCTCGTCCTGCTTCCCGGTTAGGGAGAAGACAGCGAGCAGCTCGGAAGTACGCTCCCTGCGCTCCTTCTTCGGCATCCCGAAGTAGCCGGCGTGGTAGTCGAGCGACTCGCGCACCGTGAGGAACCAGTCCAGGTTCAGCTCTTGGGGAGCCAGTCCGACGGCCAGGCGTGCCTCTTTGTAGTGATGGACGG
Source organism: uncultured Thermoleophilaceae bacterium (assembly GCA_963825475.1). Classification (GTDB taxonomy): domain Bacteria; phylum Actinomycetota; class Thermoleophilia; order Solirubrobacterales; family Thermoleophilaceae; genus JAAYBF01. The sequence continues at coordinate 152,092 of CAWGTC010000004.1, forward strand.
CGTCGTGGCCGAAGATGCGGATGTCACCCGAGGTCGGCTGGGCCAGGCCCGTGGTGCAGTGGATGAGCGTGGACTTTCCGGCCCCGTTGGGGCCCAGGAGCCCGAAGAACTCGCCCTCTTCGATCTCGAGGGAGACATCCTTGAGCGCCTCGGTGCCCGTGGGGTAGAGCTTGCCGAGGCCGGTGATGTCGAGCGCGTTCATCCGGGCCATGGTGGACCTTCGAGTGTGCTTGAAGTCAAGCGGGCGCCTGGGGCGGCCGCTCAGCTCTGAGGCGCGTAGCGGCTGTGCCGCATCAGGTCGTCGCCGTCGGGGTCGGTGAAGAACGCCATGTGAGCGTCTCCACGTAGAAGCTGCGCGAGCGTTCCGCGTCCTGCGAGGGGACGCCAATGAAGTCGAGTTTGGTGATCATGGGTCAGATGCTAGGCCAGACGCTCAACGATCCTTCGGAGCTGCTCGGCGTAGCGCTCCGCGAACTCGGGCGAGGCCGGTGAGCTCGCGCACGCTGATCGCGCCTGAGCGCGACACGACCGCGCAGCGCCGTTGTAGCCTCGGCGGGTGAGCTTCGCCAGACGCTGGAGGGTGGGACTGGCGCTGACCGTGATGGTCGTGCTGGCCGGCGCGGGGACCAGCGCGGCGCATCCGGGTGACGGCTCGGGCGGCGGGTTGTTCTGGCGCGTAACCGAGTCCTCCCAGGGCGGAGGCCAGGGACTGGTAGACGCCGCCGGCACGCCGCCCACCACCCCTCGCCCCGTGTGCGGTCCCGGCTCGAGACCGGAGACGGGCATGCAGGGCCGCGTGCAGGAGGGCCAGGCGGATGCGGGCTTCACGTGCAACACCACGCTGCTCTCGCGCCACGGCAAGGCGGGCGGCTTCAAGGTGCTGCGGTTCGTGGACAAGGCGGGCCACGAATGCGCGTACTACGACAGCACGCTGCTGTTCCCCAGCAACGCGCAATTCCTCAGCGCCGAGCGCACCGGTGTCACCGTGCTCGACATGGCCGATCCGGCCAAGCCGGTGCAGACCGCGTCGCTGACCACGCCGGCGATGCAGTCACCCCACGAGTCGGTCCTGCTCAACGAGAAGCGCGGGCTGCTGGTGGCGGTGATGGGCAACCCGCTCTTCGCCCCCGGCGTGGTGGACGTCTACGACCTCAACGAGGACTGTCGCAAGCCGGCGTTGCAGTCGAGCCTGCCGGTGGGTCTGCTCGGACACGAGAGCGGCTTCGCCCCCGACGGCAACACCTTCTACGCCACCTCGCTCGGCACCGGCCAGGTGACGGCCGTCGACCTGAGCGACCCCAAGCTGCCGAAGACCCTGGCTGTCGCCGAGTACAACTCGCACGGCTTCACGGTGAGCGACGACGGCAACCGCGGCTACATCGCGGCATCGTCCGGGCTGATCATCGTGGACCTCAGCGACATCCAGGGCCGCAGGCCGAACCCCGAGATGCGTGAGATCAGCCGCTTGACCTGGGACACGCTGACGATCCCGCAGGTGGCCCACCCGGTCACGATCGACGGCAAGCCCTACTTGGTCGAGATCGACGAGTACTCCGACAACGGCGAAGGCAGCTCGGTGGTGGCCAACGGCAGCCGCGTGGGGGCGGCACGCATCATCGACATCTCCGACGAGACCAAGCCGAAGGTGGTGTCCGACATCCGTATGGCGGTGCACCAGCCCGAGAACCGCGCCGAGATCGGCGGCGACCCGGGGGCCGACAACGCACTCCAGGGCTATGCCGGCCATTACTGCTCGGTGCCCCGGCGCAAGGACCCGGGGATCGTGGCGTGCTCGTTCATCGCGTCCGGGCTGAGGGTGTTCGACATCCGCGACCCCGAGCAGCCCAAGGAGGTGGCCTACTTCGTCGCTCCGGTGGGCCCCAGCTCCACCGCCGGCCGCCCCAGCAACTACGCCATGTCGAGCCCGGCGTTCGCGACCGAGCGCGGAGAGATCTGGTACTCCGACGGCAACACCGGCTTCTACGCGCTGCGCGTGGCGGAGAGGGTGTGGCCGTTCAAGGGCGCGGGCACCGGCAAAGGCAAGTGCCTGGCGCGGCGGTCTCCCATCGGCCCCCGTAACGTCGGTCGCGTGCGCCTGGGCTACACGCGCAAGCGTGCCCTGCTCCGGATCGGACCGCAGCCCGTGCAGCGGCGGGGCTTCGTGTACCGCTGGTGCGTGAGGCGCTCCGGCGGTCGCGTGACCTCCGTGTTCTCGGGCCGCGGCGCACGCGGGCGCGTGCGCCTGGTCTTGAGCACCTCGCCTCGCCACCGCATGCGCACCGTCGGCCGCGGTGCGAGCCTGGCCCGCCTGCTCCGGCGCTTTCCGAAGGCAAGGCGCGCGGGCACCGGGATCTATCGCACCGGCCCGCGCACCCCGCGGATCTTCGGGGTGCGAGCCGGCAAGGTACGCTTCGTGGGAGTGGCCGACCGCGGGCTGCTGCGCAACCGCCGGGCGCTGCGCACCTACATACGGCGCGCCGGCGGCTGACCCGTGGTTAGATGGCCGCAGGGATGAGGGGTCCGGGGTTGATCTTGGTGTGCGCGGTCGCGCTTGGGGTTCCCGTTGCGCTGGCCCAGGCCGGCCACCCCGGCACCGGCGAGGAGGACGCGCACTCGCACGAGGCCCGGCAGGGTCCCGAGCCCAAGACCTACTCGTACTCGCCGGCGGTACCGGCGAGTGACGCCGGCGCTCCTCCCGTGGGCACGCCCGCCCAGACCGAGGGCGCCAACGCGCGGTACGCCCTGGCCAACGCGTGCTTCGCGCTCAGGTCGCAGACGCTCGGCCAGCACGTGGTCAAGACGGCCGACGGTTACGCGGCGTCGGCCGCGGCCCCCGCGGCCGCCGAGCCCTTCCGCATGCAGGCCACGCGCCTGGGCAGCTACCTCTTCTACAGCCCCGCCCGCCAGTTCATGGCCGGCGGGGGCGGCCTGGACGGCGAGGGCGTGAGGACTGACGACAACGCCAGCCCCGCGGCCGACTGGCGCGTCGACGACGCCGGCAGCGCGTTCAAGATCGTGCTTCCGTCAGCCAACAAGGTGCTGGCGCTGGGCGAGGGCGGCAAGCTCGTGCTGGCCGATCCCGCGGGCGCCGGCGACAACGCGCTGTTCACCTTCGTGCGGGCGGAGGGCTGCCCGGGCTTCCCCGAGGTGGAGACAAGCGCCATGGGCACGCCCGGCACCGGTCCCACGTCCTACGGTGAGACCCGGGGCTACATCGACGCCCACATGCACATGATGGCCTACCAGTTCCTCGGCGGGAAGGCTCACTGCGCCCGTCCCTGGCACGCGTACGGCGTGGAGTACGCCCTGGTCGACTGTCCCGACCACGGCCCCAACGGCGCGTCGGGAGCGTTGGAGACGGCACTCAACGGCGGCACCGCCACACACGACGTGGTCGGCTGGCCCACGTTCAAGGACTGGCCCAATCCCCAGTCGCTGACCCACGAGCAGAGCTACTACAAGTGGCTGGAGCGGTCCTGGATGGGCGGTCAGCGTCTCTTCGTGAACCTGTTCGTGGAGAACCGGGTGCTGTGCGAGCTGTACCCGCTGAAGCAGAACTCCTGTGACGAGATGGACTCCGTGCGGCTCCAGGCCAGGAACATCCGCGAGCTCGAGGACTACATCGACGCCCAGAACGGGGGACCGGGCAAGGGCTGGTTCCGGATCGTGACCGACCCCTTCCAGGCCCGGCGCGTGATCAACCAGGGCAAGCTGGCCGTGGTGCTCGGCATGGAGGTGTCGGAGCCCTTCGGCTGTCGCGTCTTCAACGACGAGCCGATGTGCGACGCCAAGCAGATCGATGCCGGCCTCGACCAGATCTACAAGCTCGGCGTTCGCCAGATGGAGCTCGTGAACAAGTTCGACAATGCGCTGGCGGGCGTCGCGGGCGACGGGGGCGAGACGGGTCTGGTCGTGAACCAGGGCAACAAGGCGAGCACCGGCAAGTACTGGCAAATGCAGGCCTGCGACGGACCGGAGGACGAGCAGGACAAGGAGTCTCCCGGCGTCTACGACCACGACCACAACGACCTGGGCTCGAACATCCTCGAGGCCTTCCTGCCCCCGGGCGCAGCGCCGGTCTATCCCAAGGGCGCTCAGTGCAACGCCCGCGGGCTCACCAACCTCGGAGAGCATTTGATCCGCCGGACGATCGAACGGGGCATGGTGGTGGATCCCGACCACCTGAGCGTGCTCTCGCGCAAGCAGGTGATGTCGATCCTCGAGGCGGCCCGGCACGGGGGAGCGGTATCGAGTCACACGTGGAGCTCACCTGACGTGATCCCGCGCATCTACAAGCTTGGCGGGGTCGTGACCCCGTACGCGGGCAACTCCAAGAGCTTCGTCAAGGCATGGAAGGAGACCAAGCCCCAGCGCGACCCGCGCTACTACTTCGGCTTCGGCTACGGCGCGGACATGAACGGGCTGGGTTCCCAGGGCGATCCCCGCAAGGGGCCGAACCCGGTGAAGTACCCGTTCAAGTCCTTCGACGGCAAGGTCACGCTGCAGCGCGGCAAGAGCGGCTCGCGGCTGTGGGACATCAACGCCGATGGCGTGGCCAACTACGGGCTCTACCCCGATTGGATCGAAGACCTGCGCATGCAGGCCGGCGACGAGATCGTGAAGGACATGGCCCGCGGTTCGGAGGCATACCTGCAGATGTGGGAGCGCTCCGTGGGCGTGCGAGCGGCCTACAAGTGCCGCCCCTCGCGCGGGCGCCTGACCGGCGGCGGTCTCTCGCGGGTGCGTCTGGGCCTCAACCCTGTCGCGATGCTCAGGCGCGCCGGCCAGCCGGCGCGGCGCACGGGGCGGGTCTACCGGTGGTGCGTGAGGGGCCAGCGCAGCAAGAGGGCCAAGGTGGTTGTCGTGTTCGACAAGAAGCACAAGGCGAAGCTGGTGGCCAGCACGGCGCGCGGCCACCGCGGCCGCACGCTCGGGCTGGTGAAGGGCAAGCGCGCCGGCAAGATCAGGCGCTTGGTGCGCCGCCTGGGCAACGGGCTTCTGATCCGCAAGGCAGGCAAGAGCCAGAGCTTTGTCTACGGCGTGCGCGCCAAGCGCGTGCGCTACGCCGCGGTGGTGCCCCGGCCGCTGGCACGCAGGCGTCCCGCGCTGCGTGCCTACCTGCGCCTCGCCGGCCTGCGCTGAGGCGGCGGCTACGAGCGGGTCGTCTCGGCCCCGAACAGGAACCGTTCGAGACGGCGGTTGAACTCCGGCGTTCGCTGTACTGCGTGCCCGGCGCCGGGCAGGCGGTCGCGCTGCGCCCCGATTCGCTCGGCCATCGTGTCGCACGCCGCCTCCACCGCGGGGTCGTGGTCGCCTGACAGCACCAGCGAGGGCAAGCCGGTCCGCGCCACCGCGGTGACGTCGGCGGGTGGGTCCTCGAAGGGTGGAGGCTCGATCAGGGCGAGCGAGCGAACCAGTTCGGGCGCGTCCGCCGCCATGAGTACCAAGCCCAGCGCCCCGTAGCCGCACCCCACGCAGTGCGCCGGCTCGCGACGGAGCAGCTTCTCGAGGTCGAGGGCGTCCACCGCAAAGTCCTGGCGCTCGGCCGGCGGACTCGGGCGGAAGCCCCTCCGGGTCACGACGATCAGGCGCCACCGGTCCGCAAGTGTCTCCTGGGCCTTCCAGGTCGGCCCGGGCCCCACGTCGCCATGCACGAACATCACCGCCGGCCCGGACCCGAGCACGCGCACCGCCACGGAGCTACCCATCCTGCGAGCGTACAAGCGAGACTGCACCGGCACCCTGCGAAGCGAATCGAGGAGAGATCATGGCGAAGGTCCTGTACACCGCCGAGGCCACCGTGATCGGGGCCCGTGCGGAGGGGCACGGGAGGACCAGCGACGGCGCACTGGAGGTGGACCTGAGGATTCCCGAGGACATGGGCGGTCCGGGCGGCGGCACCAATCCCGAGCAGCTGTTCGCCGTGGGCTACGCCTCCTGTTTCGAGAGTGCGCTGGCTGTGACGGCGCGGCGGGCGCGGGTCGAGGTCGGCGAAGCCCGGATCGACTCGAAGGTCAAGTTGCTGCCCACGAAGGAGAGAGGCTTCGAGCTGGCCGTCGAACTCGACGTGAAGCTGCCCTCGATCGAGGAGACCTCGGCGGCGGTCGACCTCGTGCGCGCGGCCCACAGGGTGTGCCCGTACTCCAACGCCATCCGCGGAAACATCGACGTGGCGCTCACCGCGAACGGCGAGGCCGTATGAGGGTCTAGTCCGGCAGCTACAGGTCTTGCCTCCGAGCACCGGTATAGCTCTTGTTGTCTGTCGCGGGGAAAGAGCCCGAGCCCGTGCCCGTGCTCGCCCGACGCCTCAGCCGGCTGCCGGCGCAGCCCCGAGCACGGCATCTTCGCCTTCGGTGGCGAAGACGTGCAATCCGAGACGGCCCGACACCTCTTCGCACACCCGGATTCCGCGCACGCTGTTGCCGTGGTGGTCGAGCCCCGGGGAGAAGACCGCGAGGCCCATCTTGCCGGGGATGGGGGCGATGATCCCTCCACTCACACCGCTCTTGGCGGGCACGCCCACCTCGAAGGCCCACTGGCCGGCGGCGTCGTACATTCCACACGTGTACATGATCGTGAGCACGTCCCTCACCCGGTCACGGGAGAGGACGCGCTTGCCGGTCACGGGGTTGACGCATCCGTTGGCCAGCGTCACCGCCATCACCGCGAGGTCATCGCAGCTCACCTTGACCGAACACTGCTGGAGGTAGAGGGCGAGGATCGACTCGACGTCCCCGGAGAGCATGCCCTGGCTGCGCATGAGGTAGGCGGTGGCGCGGTTGCGGTCGGCGGTCTGCATCTCGCGCTCGAACGTGTGCCAGTCCACCTCGAGGCTCTCGTTGCCCGCGTACAGCCGCAGGAGCGCAAGGATGCGCTCGAGCTTCTCCGCGGGATCCCTGCCGGACACCAGGTCGGTCGTCACGAGCGCTCCGGCGTTGACCATGGGGTTGTAGGGCCGGTGGTTGAGCTCGTCGAAGGCGATCGAGCTGAAGGCGTCACCGCTCGGCTCGACCCCCACGTGTTCGAGAACCCGATCGCGGCCGTGGTCCTCCAGCGCCAGCGCGTAGACGAACACCTTCGAGAGCGATTGGAGGGCGAACGGCTCGGCATGGTCGCCTGCGCTGTGGAGCTCGCCGTCGAGAGTGCACAGCGAGATACCGAACTTTCCGGGCGCATCCCCGGCAAGCTCCGGTGGGTAGTACTCGCGGCCCGGCTCGTAGCACTTGGCGATGGTGTCCGTCCCCAGGGCCAGATGCCGCTCGTACAACTCGTATAGGCGCTGGTCGACCAGCTGGGAGGGCGGGCGTTCCGGAGTCGTCACCCGGCAAGCGCCCAGACGATGGCGGCCATGAGCGCACGTTAACGCCCGCCGAGCCCCTGTGAGAAGGTCGGCCCCTGGACCGGTGTCGCGGCGGTGCGGATCGGCGGCAGGGGTCTTGCAACAGCGCGCCGGCTCAACGCGGCGCGTCCGCAGGTCAGCGCTTGCGGGGTGCGGCGCGCTTGACCAGCAAGGCCGCCCGCATGTACGTGCCCCCGGTGGCGTCTCGGTTGGTGGCCGAGAGCGCCAGCGTCAGCTTGCGCGCGCGGCGCAGCTTGCCCAGCCGGCGCTCGGTCAGGCGGAACCGAAGGACCTTCGCGGCGCCCGCGGCAGTCCGGTAGCGCAGCCCGTGGCGCATCCCCTGCATGCGGGCCACGCCCGTGCAGGCGGCGTCGATGCCCGCGGGCCACCGCGGCGGGCATACCAGGCGCACACGCACGAGCCCGCCCTTGCCGGCACGAGGCGCCGCCAGGCGCAGGAGCGCGGCGCGTGCTCTGGCGGGGCCGGCGGGCGGGAGCGGGTCCTGAACGGCGCCCTGGCGGTACTCCGCGGGCTCGCGAAGCGCGGTCTGGAACCCGTAGTCGGGGTTGGTGCGGTCATCCGAGCCCTTGGGGGCAGGCCCGGGCGGCGCGATGCGCTGGTCGGTGACCGAACCGAGCACCTTGCTGTAGAGCTGGTGCTCCCACGACGTGCCGCCCGAGAACACGAGGCCGCCATCCTGGCCGGTGCGCACGATCACGATGTCCTGGGAGGGGAAGACGGTCACGAGCTGGCCAAAGAGCCCCGAGAAGCGGTACATGTCCGCCGGCATGTCGGGGAAGTCCCGCGTGGGCGTAACCGGGCGCTCGGTGATCGTGGGGCCGATGCAGGGCGCACCGGCGTTCACCCAGATCAGCCAGCCGTAGCAGCCGTTGGTCTCACTCGGGGTGACCGCCTGGCGGGTGAACTCGCTCGAGAGCAGACGCCGCCCGCGCCAGACCCCGCCACGGCGCATCAGCTCGCCGAGGCGGCCGAAATCGTCGGGTCGCATGTTCACGCCGTAGAAGCCGCCGATGTGCCCGGCGGGATCGCGCGTCCAGCGCCACGAATCGGCGCGGATGCCGAGCGGGTCCATCAGCTCCTTCTGCACGAATGCGCCGGCGTCCTGACCTGCCGAGCGGCCGATCGCCTCCGCCAGCAGCGAGACGGCGCTCTGCGCGTACTCGAAGTAGGTGCCGCGGGGCTTGGCGATGGGCAGCGTGAGCGCATCCCTCACGCGGTCGGGCATCGTGAAGATGTTGTAGTCGCGCAAGCCGTTCCAGCGCAGGCCCGAGCTCATGGTCAGCAGGTCGCGGATCTTCACCGCGCCGTGCGCGCGGTCGGCCTCTCCCACCAGTGAGCCGACCGGGTCGTCGGGCGAGATCAGGCCGAGCTGCATCGCCCGCCCGAACATCAGCGCCGTCACGGACTTGGCCATCGACCAGCTCTCGAACTGCACGTTTCGGTTGGCCGCCGCGGCGCGGTCCTCGCCCACGAGGCAGCCGCGCCGGTATACGCGCACGGCGAAGCCCAGCTGCGACGTGCCGTAGTCCATCGCGTCCTGCAGCTTGGCCGCGTCGAGGCCGGCCTCGCCGGGAGTCGCGCGCTCCCAGTCGGCGCCGGGCTCGGCACAGGACTTGGCGCCCTGCGCGGGGGCGGCCGCGAGAAGGACGCACGCCAAGGCGAGGATCGACACCAGCCCTGTTCGCAACGCACGCATCCCCTCAGGGAAGATACCCCGTGGGCGCAAATCAGGAGACAGTCGAGGAACGCATCTCCATCGCGGGACGCGACATCCTCCTCTTGCGTCCGCGCGAATGGGAGAGCCTGCTCAGCGAGGATGCATTCCACCGTGAGGAGCTGCTGCCCTACTGGGCGCACCTGTGGGGCAGCGCGGTGGCGCTGGCCGAGGCCGTGGCCGGCAAGGAGGTCGGCGGCCGGCGCGTGCTCGAGCTGGGATGCGGGCTGGGGCTGCCGAGCATCGCCGCAGCCCAGGCTGGAGGGCACGTGACCGCCACCGACTGGTCCGCGCATGCGGTACGCGCGACGGCAGCCAACGCGGACCTGAACAGTGTGGAGGTTGAGACGATGGTGGCCGACTGGACCGATCCCGGGCCGCTCATCGAGCAGGCCCCCTGGGATCTCGTGCTCGCGGCCGACGTGCTGTACGAGCGGCCCAAAGCGCGCACGCTGCTCGAGCTCCTGCCGCGCTTGTCAGACACGGTGCTCCTGGCCGAGCCCGGCCGGGCGCCCGCCCAGGCTTTTTTCGACGGCGCGGCCTCGGACTGGGAGTTGAGCGAGGTCAGCACCCGCGAAGACCCCCGCGTGACGGTGCACCGCCTGCGCAAGCGCGGGTAGCCTCGCGTCATGGAGAGCGCCGAGCTCCGCGACGGCTCCCAGGTGACGCTTCGCCCGGTCGAGCCTGGCGACCGGCAGGCGATCCGTGACAGCTTCGAGCGCATGGGCCCGGACTCCCGTTACACGCGCTTTCTCTCCCCGATCGACGAGCTCACCGAGCGCCAGCTCGACTACCTGACGGAGATCGACCATCACGACCACGAGGCGATCGTGGCCATCGATGGAGAAGGCTCGGGCGTCGGCGTGGCTCGTTACGTGCGACTCGAACACGACGGGTCCCGCGCCGAGGTAGCCGTGGCGGTGATCGACGACTGGCAGGGCAAGGGTGTCGGGTCCGCCCTGCTCGACCGTCTGTCCGAGCGGGCGCGCGAGGACGGCGTCGAGGTGTTCACGGCCGCCGTGCTGGCCGAGAACCGCGCCTCGTCGGACATCCTGCGCCGCCTCGGGTCGACCTCCACGCACCACGCCGGCTCCGGCCTGATGGAGCTCGAGATAGAGCTCGGGGGCGACGACAGCCTCCGGCAGCTCATGCGTCAAGCGGCGTCGGGTGCGATGGACTTCGCGGAGCGAATTCGCACCTGGCGCCCGGCCTGAACCCGGGGGGCCCGCCGTCGCGAGGGGCCCCCGGTGTCAGTCGCTCGGCCCTCGATGTCGTCCGGCTCGTCCTTGCCGTAGTTTGGCGCGGAACTCGGCGTCGGTGTCGGTGATCACGGATGAGACCCCGGCTGATGGCCAGGCGCGGCCGCGGCTGGTGGAATGCATGCACGAGGCTTCGATGGGCCGCGCCGGGGCCTCCTGTTGCCGGGCCGTGATGCTCAGGTGAAGGTGAGGTCCACGGCTACGATTGGCGGGTGCGCCTGCTCGTGGCCGTCCTCGTCGTTTCCCTCCTTCACGCCGATGCGGCACTGGCTGCGGCGGGCGGAGGCAGCGGCGGATTTGGCGGCGGCGGTGGAGGAGGAGGCGGGTTCGGTGGGGGCGGTGGCGCCGGGGGCGGCAGCGGCGGCTTCTCGGTGGTCGGGGCGCTGGTGATCGTGGCGCTGATCGCCTTCGTCTTCCTGGCGGGCGCGATCTCCGCCTGGCGACTGTCCCGTAAGCGCCGCAACCGAGTGGCTCGCGTTCGCCTGGCCGCCGCGGAGGCGGCGCAGGACGACATCGCGTTTGCTCCCGACACGCTCGTTCCGGCCGCGGTGAGGCTCTACGGGGACGCCCAGAAGGCCTGGGACGCGCGCGATCGCAGCAAGCTGCGCCGGATGGTCGGCAACGACCTCTTCGTGGAGTGGTCGCGGCGCCTCGACGACTTCGACCGCAAGAAGTGGCACAACCGGGTCAAGCTGCTGCAGGCGCCCGAGGTCAGCTACGTGGGGCTGGTCAATCGCGAGCGCGACGAGGAGGACCGGGCCGTGGTTCACATCTCGGCCTCGCTGGAGGACTACGTGGTGGACCGGCTCGGTCGCCAGGTGAACCGCAACGACTCGTCGAGCAAGCTCTCCCAGTGCGAGGAGTTCTGGACGCTTGGCAAGCGTGACGGCCGCTGGATCGTGATCTCGATCGAGCAGGACGCCGAGGGCGCGCATCACTACGAGAGCGAGATCGTGGCCACGCCGTGGGCGGACTCCCGCGTGGCCGACCAGGCTGTGGTCGAGACCGCGGTGGCGGATGGCCTGCCCGACGGGTTCACGCCCGCGGACGTCGCCGACCTCGACTTCGATGGCGATGCCCGCGCCGCGGCCCTCGACCTCAGCGTGGCCGATCCGCGCTTCGCTCCCGACGTGCTCGAGGCGGCGGCGCGTCGCGCGGTGCAGGCCTGGGCCGAGGCCGTCGACGGCGAGGATGCTCAGCTTCAAGCCGTGGCCAGCCCGAGCGCGGTTGTCGAATTGCTTCACCCCGGCGACGCCGGTCAGAGCACGCGCCTGGTGGTTCGCGGTCCGCGGGTGCGCTCGATACGGATCGCCGAACTGGATGCCGGGACCTCGCCGGCCACCATGACGATCGACGTCGAGCTGGGCGGCGTTCGCTATGTCGAAGACCGCGACACCGCGACGGTGATGTCGGGCAGCCGTACCGCGGCCACCACGTTCACCGAGCGCTGGACGCTGGCCCTCGAGGGCCCCGGCGAGTGGCCTTGGCACATCGTGCGCACAACGGGTGCGGCCACCGCCGCAGCGGCTTGATGGGCGCTCGGCCGGCGCAGGCGGAGAAGGCGGAGCGGTTCCGGGCGCTTCACGACGGCAAGGCGTTCATCATCCCCAACCCCTGGGACGCCGGATCGGCGAAGGCGCTCGAGGCCCTGGGCTTCGAGGCTCTCGCCACCACCAGTTCAGGCTTCGCCTTCACGCTGGGCCGGGCCGATGGCGCCGCAACCCTCGACGAGTTGATCGACCACGTGAGTCTCCTCGACCAGGTCACGAGCCTTCCGGTCTCGGTGGACCTCGAGAACGGGCACGGACCTGACGCTGAGCACGTGGCTGTCGCGGTCACCCGTGCGGCCGGAGCCGGGGCGGTGGGCGGCTCGATCGAGGACTACGACCCGGTGGACGACGGGCTTTATGGCGTCGACGACGCCGTCGACAGGGTGACCGCCGCGTGTGAGGCCGCGAGGCGCCTGAGCTTCCCGTTCACGGTTACGGCCCGGGCCGAGAACCACATCCGGGGGAATCCGGACTTGGACGACACGATCATGCGGCTGCAGGCGTACGAGCGGGCCGGGGCCGACGTGCTGTATGCGCCGGGGTTGCGCAACGGCGAGGAGGTTCGCGCGGTGTGCCAGGCAACCACCAAGCCGGTCAACGTGCTGGCGCACGCCGGGCTGTCGATGAGCGAGATCGTGGACGCCGGCGCGCGGCGGGTCAGCGTAGGGGGCTCCCTCGCTTGGGTTGCCGCCGGCGCGATGGCGGCCGCGGCGGAGCAGATGCGCGACGCGGGTGACTTCTCCGCGCTGCGCGTTCGCCTTCCGCTCGACGAGTGGCTTGGCGGCTGACGCGCCGCGACCGCGGTCGCTCAGCGGCGCTTGCTGAGCAGCGACATCGACAGCGCCACCAGGGCCACCGAGCCCACGAACGCGGCGTATAGGCCCCACGCAGGACCCACGAACTGGTCGTCCACCAGCTCGCGGAACTCGGCCGCCAGGATCACGAGCGCGGCGGTGCCCAGGAGGGCGGCCAGGACCGGAAGGGGGGAGCGCTTTCCACTCCGGGCGTGAAGCACCAGGAGGAAGCCGGCCACAACGGCGATCGCCAGGATCACGTAGCCGGACCGGTCGATCCCGTAGTCGGTCACGAAGATGTTCTCGGCCCACGGGCCAAGGGAGCCGAAAACCATCAGCGCGAGCGCGATCGGCACGAGCCGTATCGCAAGGGGAAACTCCGGCCGGGGTCCGCTGTCTCTCCTCGGACGCGCTGTGGTCTCGGTGGCCTCTGCCTCGATCCCGAACGGGGCGGGCACACTCTGAACGACGGGGGAGACAGCCGTCGCGGGCGGCGGCTCATGGTCGAGATCCGGCCGCCGCCGGCGTGTCGGGCTGGACCTCGTCTTGCCCGAGCCCCGCCTCAGCGCCCGTGCGCGCGTGCGCTCGTCGCGCTCTGGCGCCGGCTCGATCTCCCGCTCGGGCTCCGGCGGCGGGTCAGGCTCGGGCGGTTCCGGCGGGCGTTCGATGTCCAGCTCCGCCGCCGGTTCGCGGCGCCGCGCGCGCATCCTCGTCGTCGCGCGTAGCCCCGGGCGCCGCCGCCGTGAACGCGTCGCCGGGCGCGGTTCGGGCTCTGGTTCGGGCTCTGGTTCGGGCTCTGGTTCGGGTTCGGGTTCGGGTTCGGGTTCGGGTTCGGGTTCGGGCTCGGGTTCGGGTTCGGGTTCGGGTTCGGGTTCGGGTTCGGGTTCGGGTTCGGGTTCGGGTTCGGGTTCGGGTTCGGGCTCGGGTTCGGGTTCGGGCTCTGGTTCGGGCGCTGGTTCGGGTTCTGCCTCTGGCTCCGGTGACACCTCCGGCTCGGCGCGCGGGCTCCATGGGCTCGCCGGCAGGTCGTAGCGCGGCGCCACCTCGGCGGGCGGGGCAGGAGGGGGCGGCGTCGGAGGGCCGGGTGGCTCGGTCTCGGGCGGTGGGCGGCGAAACCTCCCGAGCGATCCCCTCCGGGTCCGGCCCCGGTCGGCGGCCGGTTCGGGCTCTGGCTCTGGCTCTGGCTCTCGCTCCGGATCGGGTTCTGGTTCTGGTTCTGGTTCGGGTTCGGGTTCGGGTTCGGGCTCCGCCAGGCTCAGCGAAAGCTTGTCCTTGCGCCCTGCATGTCGCAGCGGCGGGTCCACGACGATGCCTGCCGCCTCGAGGGCCTCGGCTATCGCCCGCCGGTCCCCGGCGTCGATCCGCTGGAGCTTCCAGGTCTGAGCCAGAGCCCCGATCCCGACCGTGATCGGGCCGTGCCGGTGGAGCCAGCGCCGGATGACCTGCTCGGGTGCCTCGTCGCCTGCCATCATGCGGCGCCCAGCGTAGCTCCCGGCGGTGATGCGCGAGCCGCCGGTGACGTCGCAGTAGCCTGCTCTCATGTCCGAGCAACGCCCCGCCAGCATCGAAGTCGAGGGCCTCGTGAAGGAGTTCACGAAGGGTCCGCGTGCCGTCGACGGCATCGACCTGCACGTGGATCCGGGCGAGATCTACGGGTTCCTCGGCCCCAACGGCGCCGGGAAGTCCACCACGGTCCTGATGCTCACGACGCTGCTCCCGCCCGACGAGGGCACCGCCCGCGTGGCCGGCTACGAGGTGCGCGAGGACGGGGCCAGGGTGCGGGAGAACATCGGCGCCGCCCTGCAGGAGGCCGCGCTCGATCCCTATCTCACCGCGCGTGAGCACATGCGCCTGCAGACCGCATTGCACGGTCTGCCGAAGGCCGAGCGCCGCCGCCGCGGCGACGACCTGATCGAGCGGCTCGGCTTGGCCGACGCTGCCGACCGCAAGGTGGGTGGCTACTCGGGCGGCATGAAGCGACGCCTGGACCTGGCGCTCGCCCTCGTGCACGGGCCGCGCATCCTCTTTCTCGACGAGCCCACCACCGGCCTCGACCCGCAGAGCCGCAGCTCGCTGTGGGAGGAGGTGCGGCGCCTGGCCAAGCAGGAGGGCGTCACGGTGTTCCTCACCACCCAGTACCTCGAGGAAGCCGACTCGCTGGCCGATCGCGTGGGGATCATCGACAACGGCGTGATCGTGGCCGAGGGCACGCCCGAGTCGCTCAAGGAGGAGATCGGCGACCCGAGCGTGGAGGCGGTGCCCGCCGACCCCGCCCGCAACGAGGACGTGATGCGCGTGCTGGAGCGCTTCGGAGGCGGCGACTGCCCGCACTACGTGGACGAGAGCATCGCCGTGCGGCTGAAGGGCGGCTCGGCCTCGCTGGCCGAGGTGGTGCGCGCCCTCGACGCCGAGGGCATCGCGGTGGCCCACCTCCAGCTGCACGCGCCCACCCTGGACGACGTGTTCCTGGCCAAGACCGGCCGCACCCTCGAGGGCGCCGGTGAGGAGGGCGAGGACGGCGAGGCCGAGACGGTTCCTGATGCGGCCACCGCGCGGACCGCCGCGGTTTGAGCCCGGTTTGGATCCAGACGCGTGAGCTGGCCCGGCGCTCGCTGGTGCGCACCCTGCGCCAGCCCGCCCAGGTGATTCCCACCATCACCTTCCCGCTGTTCCTGCTGGCGATCAACGCAGGCGGGCTGGATGCCACCACCGACATCCCGGGCTTCCCGACCGACTCCTACCTCACCTTCGCGCTCGCCGTGCCCTTCATCCAGTCGGGCATCTTCGCGGTGTCCAACGGCGGAGCCGATCTGGCCCGCGACATCGAGACCGGCTTCCTCGATCGCCTGGCGCTGACGCCCATGAGCGGGGTGGCGCTGGTCACCGGCCAGCTGGCCGGAGTCGTGGCACTCGGCCTGCTCAATGCGGTGGTGTACCTGGGGGTGGGTCTGGCCGCCGGCGCCACGCTCGAAGCGGGCGTGGCCGGAGCCCTCGTGCTGTTCGCGCTCTCCCTGGTGATCATGTTCGCCTTCGGCTGCATGGGCGTGTATGCCGCCTTTCGCTTCGGTAACGGTGAGGCGGTGCAGGGTCTGTTCCCGCTGCTGTTCGTCTTCCTGTTCCTCTCCTCGATGGCCCTTCCGCGCGACCTGATCGAGGCAGGACTGGTTTCGCACCATCGCCACCTACAACCCGGTGAGCTACCTGATCGAGGGCGTGCGCTCGCTGTTCATCGTGGGCTTCGACGGCGAGGCGCTGGCCCTCGCCTTCGGCTGCGGAGTGGCGATCGGCGCCGTCTTCCTCGCGCTCGCCGTGGGCCGGCTGCGCACGAGGCTGGTGCGCACGTGACCCGCGCCGCTCGCAGCCGCAGCATCGCGCTGGCCGTGGCGTGGCGCAACCTGCACAACTTCTTCACCAACCCCGCTCTGATCGTGCCCGCCGCTGCTGTTCCCGCTGTTCTTCTTCATCGCGTTCGCCGGCGGCCTGTCGCGCGTGGCCAGCGCACCGGGCTTCGAGTTCGCGGGCGACTACACCGCCTTCCAGTTCGTGTTCGTGCTCCTGCAGGCGTCGGCGTTCGGCGGCGTCTTCACCGGCTTCGCGATGGCGCGCGACTTCGAGTCGGGCTTCGGGCGGCGAATGATGCTGGCGGCGCCCAACCGGCTGGGAATCCTCGGCGGGTACGCGGTCTCCGCCTTCGCCCGCGCGGTGTTCATCTGGGTGGTGCTCACGGCGATAGCCCTGGCCGTGGGGATGGGGGTGGGCGGCAACGCGGTCGACCTGTTCGGCCTCTATGCGCTGGCCGGGATCGTGAACTTCGCGGCGCTGATGTGGGCCGCGGGGATCGCGCTGCGGTTCCAGTCGATCCAGGCCGGCCCGCTCATGCAGACGCCCGTGTTCCTCATCATCTTCCTGGCCCCGGTGTATGTCCCGATCGACCTGCTGAGCGGATGGGTCGAGACGGTGGCGCAGCGTGAACCCGCTCACCGCGATCATCGAGGCCGGCCGGGGCTTCATCTCGGGCGCCGAGACCGAGGTGATGCTGGCCTTCGGGGCGGCGGCCGGCCTGGCGCTCCTGCTCGGGGCTGGGGGGTCACGCGGCCTGCGGCGCGCGGAGGCGGCGGGCGGGTAGCTTTCACACATGAGCGACGACACCGAAGGCGACCATCAGGAGCTAGCCGCTGACGCCGAGCGCGAGGCCGACGACCTCAAGAACCAGGGCGACAAGCTCGAGGAGGAGATCGAGGCGGCCAAGGACGACTGGGAGCGCAAGCAGGGGGACGACAGCGTGCCCGGCGCGGTCCCCGACTCCGGTGACGAGGGCGGTTGATGGCCGAGGACGTCGAAACCGGGCGAGGGATTCGCGGTCGGCAGCCTCGACGCGATGGGCGACGGTCCGGGCTTTCGCAAGATCCGCCGGGAGCTCGGGGTGGAGGAGATGGGAGTGAACGGGATCGTCGTGCCTGCGGGCTTCGATGGCGGCTTCCACTTCCACGACGAGCAGGAGGAGCTGTACTTCGTGCACCGCGGCACGGTGGAGATGGAGTTCGGCGACGGCTCCAAGCACACACTGACCGCCGGCGGCCTGGCCCGCGTGGACGCGGCGACCCACCGCAAGATGAAGAACGTGGGAGACGGTGATGCCGTGCTGGTGATCGTGGGGGCCAAGGGCGGCTACGTGGGGCGAGACGGCCACGCGCCCGACGACGAGGAGCGCCTGCCCGGCCCGCACTGACACGGTGGCCGCAGCAGGCTCGCCGTGCCGCGGGCCAGGCGGTCGCGGCTGCGGCGAATGGCTCGCCGGCGAGGGGGCCGGCTCGCCTTTGTGTTGACGCCAGTGGACGCCGCTGGCAACCGTCAGGTGGTCAGCCGGGCCCTCTCACGCTGAACGCGCCGGTACCCTCGGCCGATGCGCCGCGTCGCCGCCGCTCTCGCCACCGTGGTGCTCGTGCTCACCGCGATCGTGGCCATGCCCGGCGAGGGCCGCACGCCCAAGCTGCCCGGCGCGCAGAAGTGCCCGATCTTCCCCGGCAGCAGCCACTGGAACAGGCGCGTCGACCGGCTGCCGCTGCACCCGCGCTCGGCGGCGATCGTGTCCGCGGTCGGGCGCTCGGCCACCTCGCACGCCGACTTCGGCTCGGGCCTCTACCGGGGCCGGCCGATCGGCATCCCCTACCGCGTGGTACCGGGCACTCAGAAGCGGGTGGCCGTGCGGTTCCAGTACGCCTCGGAGTCCGACAAGGGGCCCTATCCGATCCCGCCCGGGGTGCCGATCGAGGGCGGGCGCTCGTCCGACGGGGACCGCCACGTGATCGTGGTCGACCGGTCTCGCTGCCGGTTGTACGAGCTGTTCGCGGCGTACCCCCAGAACGGCGGCCGCAGCTGGAGGGCCGGGTCGGGCGCGATCTGGAGCCTGCGCTCGAACCGCCTGCGCCCGCGCGGCTGGACCTCCGCCGATGCCGCCGGCCTGCCCATCCTGCCAGGGCTGGCCCGCTACGACGAGGTCCGGCGCGGACACATCGACCACGCGCTGCGCATCACCGTGCCCCGCACGCGGCGGGCGTTCATCTACCCCGCCCGGCACTTCGCCTCGGACTCCCGCGACCCGAACCTGCCGGCCATGGGGCAGCGGGTGAGGCTGCGGCGCGGCTTCGACGTGTCGGGCTTCCCGCCCCAGTCCCGGGTGGTATTGCGCGCGCTCAAGCGCTACGGAGCGCTCGTGGCCGACAACGGCTCGGCCTGGTACGTGTCCGGTGCGCCGTCCAAGGGCTGGGACAACGACGATCTGCACTCGCTCGGCCGCGTGCGCGGCAGCGACTTCCAGGTGGTCGACACGCGCCGCCTGCCCCGGCCCTGATGCTCCACCACGC
Source organism: uncultured Thermoleophilaceae bacterium (assembly GCA_963825475.1). GTDB lineage: Bacteria > Actinomycetota > Thermoleophilia > Solirubrobacterales > Thermoleophilaceae > JAAYBF01. The sequence continues at coordinate 170,633 of CAWGTC010000004.1, forward strand.
GACGCTCGAGATCCGCCGTGAGCAGCTCGACGCCTGCGTGCCGTTCTACTCCCTTCTGGGCTTCGAGCGAGTCGAGCCGCCGCGCTCGCTGGCCGACCGTGCCGCCTGGCTGCAGGGCGGCGCGACCCAGATCCACCTGATGTGGGTCGACGAGCCCGTCTCGCTGCCCCGCGGGCACGTGGCGGTCGTGGTCGATAACTACGAGGCTGCGGCAGGTCGCTGGCTGAGGCCGGCCACGAGCTCGAGCCGAGGCGCGAGCACTGGGGCTCGCCCCGGCGTATGTCCGTGACCCTGCCGGCAACCTCGTGGAGCTGATGGCCTTCCCGCCCGCCTAGGGCTGGGGCTCGCTCTGGCTCTTGGGGGCCGGCTCGGGTGTGGTCCGGGGCGTCGTCCTCGTCCCGGGCGGAGCGGCTGGAGGTTCTTCCTCCGGAGTCGTTACTCGGGGACGGTCTTGTCGGGCTCCTCGGTGGTGGTCGTGCTTTCGGGCGCCGTGGTCTCGGGCTCCTGCTCGGTCTCGGTGGGCGCCGGCCGGGTGTCCTGCTCGGCGGGCTCGGACTTGTCGTTCTTCTCGCTGGCGCTGCCGTAGCCCGGGGGGTTGCCCTTGAGCAGGGACTGCCCGGCGATCACCTGGGGGAGGGTGAGCACCGCCACGGCGATCACGAACGCAAGCGCCGGCAGTGGTGGCGATGAGCTTCCAGGGCAGCAGCGACGCTCGCGCGCGCTGGACCCGCTGGAGCGATAGACGCGCACGCTGTCGTCGGCAGGGTCTCGCGCGCGGGCTGGGACTCGCATCGTCCTCCGCCTCCCGCGGCGGTGGAGCACCCGGCCGGCCGCCTCGGGCAGGGCATCGGTCTCCGACCGTGAAGCGCTCGGCGATCTTCGCCGTGGGGCGGTGGAGCATCTCGCTCACGAGCGTCACGATCACAGGGGTGATCGCGGCGGCAATCGGCGTGCCGGCGGCCCATAAGCGGGAGGTCACAATCGCCGCGATGGCTGACGAGACGCTGGCGATGGCCAGCGTGCGAATCGACAGGCGGCGCTCCTCCGCGCGAGAATCTCTCGCTTGCGAGGACATGCGAACGCGACAGGGTAGCGAGCGCGGCGGTTCACCGAGGGTCCCGCGAGGGTACGGTGGGCCCGTGGCGGATGAACTGCGCGAGGTCGACGTGGCGGTCGTCGGGGCCGGGCTGGCCGGCCTCGCGGCGGCCCGCGACGTGCTCGCCGCGGGTTCGCTCGCGCGGTGGTGCTGGAGGCCCGCGACCGGGTCGGCGGGCGGGTGCTCAACGAGCCGATCGGAGACGGCAACGTGGTGGAGGTCGGCGCCCAGTGGATCGGGCCGACCCAGGACCGGCTGGCCGCCCTCGCCCGCGACATGGGCGTCGACACCTTCCCCACCCACGCGCAGGGCGAGAACCTGATCGAGTGGCGTGGAGCGCTGCGCCGCTACAGCGGCACGATCCCGAAGATCAACCCGGCGGTGCTGGCGGACGTGCAGCAGGCCCAGATGCGCCTGAACCGGATGGCGCGGACCGTGCCGCTCGACAGGCCGTGGACCGCGCCCAAGGCGCGCCGCTGGGACGGGATGACCGCCCACACCTGGCTGTCGCGCAACGTGGCCACCAAGGCGGCGCGCGAGCTGCTCGGGCTCGCGATCGAGGCGGTGTGGGCCGCGCAGCCCGAGGACGTGTCGCTGCTCCACATGCTCTTCTACACGCACTCCGCCGGCAGCCTCGAGCTGCTGCTCGACACCGAGGGCGGCGCCCAGCAGGACCGCTTCGTGGGCGGCTCGCAGCTCGTGCCGATCACGCTGGCCGGAACGGCTCGGCGACGAGGTCGTGGTCACAGATTGCCCCGTGCGCCGGATCGAGCACGGTGACGGGGCGGTGACCCTGCACGCCGACGGCGGCACGGCGGTCCGGGCGCGGCAGGGCGATGGTGGCGATCGCCCCGGCGCTGGCGGGCCGGATCGTCTACGACCCGCCGCTGCCCGGCCACCGCGACCAGCTGACCCAGCGGATGCCGCTGGGCACGGTGGCCAAGTGCATGGCCGTTTACGACGAGCCGTTCTGGCGCGCGCAGGGTCTCAGCGGCCAGGCCACCAGCGACACGGGCCCGGTCAAGCTCACCTTCGACAACTCGCCGCCCGACGGCTCGCCGGGTGTGCTGCTCGGGTTCCTGGAGGGCGAGCGCGCCCGCCAGGCGGGCCGGATGGCGCCCGACGAGCGCCGCCGCAGTGGTGCTGGATTGCTTCGGCCGCCTGTTCGGTGAGCGTGCGCGCAACCCGCAGCACTACGTCGAGACGTCTCTGGGCCGAGGAGGAGTTCTCCCGCGGCTGCTACGGCTGCCACCTGCCCACCGGCGCGTGGACGAGCTACGGAGAGGCGCTGCGCGCACCGATCGGGCCGCTGCACTGGGCGGGGGCCGAGGTGGCCGAGGTGTGGTCGGGCTACATGGACGGCGCGGTGCGGTCGGGAGAGACGGCCGCACGCGAGGTGCTGAGCGCCCTGTGAGCCTCCGCTGCCCTCGACGCCGTGATCGTGGGCGCCGGCCACAACGGCCTGACCGCCGCGGCCTACCTCGCCCGCGCGGGCCTGTCCGTGCAGGTGCTCGAGCGCCGCGACATCGCCGGCGGCGCCTGCGTGACCGAGGAGCTGTGGCCGGGCGTGCGGGGCGTCCCCCGGCGCCTACACGCTGTCGCTGCTGCGCCCGGAGATCATCCGCGATCTCGACCTGGAGCGCCACGGCCTGCGGGTGGCGGTGCACGAGCCCTACCTCTTCGCTCCCTTCCCGGACGGGCGCAAGGTGGTCACCTGGTCGAGCCGCGAGCGCACGCACGCCCAGCTCGAGCGCGACTGGTCGCGCGCCGACGCCGACGGCTACGCGGCGTTCGCCGAGCGGTGGGAGCGCGCCGCCGAGCGGGCGCGGCCGCTTGATGAGCGAGCCTCCCGACCGCGAGCGCTGGCTCGATGCCGTGGGCGAGGGGATCCTCGACGGGTCGGTGGCCGACGAGCTGCGCGACATCCCGTCCGAGCAGGTGCGGGTGCCGTTCGCGGTGCAGGGCCTGATCGGCACGCTGGCCGGCCCCGAGGACCCCGGCACGGCCTTCGTCGGCTTCTACCACGACCTCGGACAGGCGGCGGGGGTGCCCGGCGCCTGGGGCTACGCGCGCGGGGGCATGGGCGCGGTGAGCGGCGCGCTGCGCTCGGCGGCCGAGGCGAGCCGGCGCGCGGGTGCGGCTCGCGGCGCCGGTCGAGCGTGTGCTGGTCGAGGACGGGCGCGCGGCGGGTGTCGTCCTCGAGGGCGGGGAGGAGGTGCGCGCGCGCGGTGGTGCTCTCGAATGCCGATCCCGTGCGCACCGCCGGCCTGGCGGGCGCGGAGCCGCCGCCGGGCTGGCGCCAGGCGGGGCCGGTGGTGAAGGTGATGGTGCTGCTCGACGGGCTGCCGGACTTCCCGTCCTGGCCCGGAGCCGAGCCCTGGCAGGGGGCGATCGACATCGGGTTCACGCTCGGCGACCTCACGGCCGCCGCCGACGACGCCCGCGCCGGCCGCCCCGCGGCGGCACCGTGGATCGAGGCGGCGTGCCAGACCGCCACCGACGACTCGCTCGCTCCCCCGGGCAGGCACGTGCTGTCGATGTTCTGCCAGTGCTTCCCGGCCGATGTGGACGCCGAGGCGGCGGCGGACACGGCGATCGCCCGGTTCGCCGAGGTGTGCCCGGACCTGCCCGCCCGGGTGCAGTCGACCGGCTCGCGCTCGGGCCGCGCGAGCTCGAGGCGCGCTTCGGCATCACCGGCGGCCACATCTTCCACGGCGAGATGCTGCCCGGGCAGCTGCTCGAGGACCGGCCCGACCGGCGCCGCTTCGGCGGGGTGGAGGCGCTCTACCTGGCGGGCTCCGGCGCCCATCCGGGCGGGGCGGTGACCGGCGCCCCGGGGCTACTGGCGGCCCGGGCGGTGATCGAAGACCTGGTGGCCGATCGGCGGGTGAGCCGCTGCTTCGTCACCCGTGCGCTGCCCGGCCGGCGCGCTCGATCGGCTGCGCGCCGAGCACGAGGTCGAGGTGTGGCCGGAACGGCTGCCGCCGGCCGCGGCGAGCTGCTCTTGGAGGGCGGCCGGTCGGCTCACGGGCTGCTCTGCATGCTCACCGACCCCGTCGACGCCGAGCTGATCGCCGCCTGCCCCGACCTGCGGGCGATCTCCAACTACGCCGTGGGCGTCGACAACATGGACGTCGAGGCGGCCACCGCCCGCGGCATCCCGGTGGGCAACACCCCGGAGTGCTCACCGAGGCCACCGCCGACCTCGCCGCTGGCCCTGATGCTCGCCGAGCCTCCGGCGACTGCCGGAGGCGAGAGGCCGCGGTGCGAGCAGGGGACTGGCTCACGTGGGAGCCCGCCTTCCTGCTCGGCCGCGACCTGCACGGCGCCACGGTGCTCCTGGTCGGCGGCGGCCGCATCGGCCAGGCGGTCGCGCGCCGGCTGCAGGGGTTCGGCGCCCGGGCTGTGGTGGCCGGCCGCGACGATCCGCTGCGCGGCCCTGCTTCCCGCCGGCCGACGTGGTGTCGCTGCACTGCCCGCTCACCGAGCGAGACACGCGGCCTGATCGGCGCCGCCGAGCTGGCGGCGATGAAGCCCACGGCGGTGCTGGTGAACACCGCTCGCGGCCCGATCGTGGACACCGACGCGCTGGAGCGCGCACTGCGCGCGGGCGAGATCGCGGGCGCCGGCGCTCGACGTGACCGACCCCGAGCCGCTGCCCGCCGGCCATCCGCTGCTGAGCGCCCCCGGCGTTCTGGTGGTCCCCCACGTGGGCTCGGCCACGCACGCCACCCGCGAGGCGATGGCCGATCTGGCCGTGGACAACCTGCTGGCCGCCCTCGCCGGCGACGCCGATGCCGCACTGCGTGAATCACGGACTACTCGCCCAGGACCTTGATGATCAGCCGCTTGTCGCGCCTGCCGTCGAACTCCACGTAGAAGATCGCCTGCCAGGGCCCGAGGTCCAGCCGGCCCTCGGTCACGGGCACGATCACCTGGTGGTGGACCAGCAGGTTCTTCAGGTGGGCGTCGCCGTTGTCCTCGCCGCCGCGGTGGTGGCGGTAGTCGCCGGGATCCGGCGACAGCTCGCCGCGCCACGTCGTTGGCGGGCTCCTTCCACGAAGGCGGCGCGAGCTTGTCGAGCCACTCCAGCGCGTCCTCCTGGATGCCGGGCTCGTCGTCGTTGATCCACACGCCGGCGGTGATGTGCATGGCGGACACGAGCACCATTCCCTCGGCGATCCCGGACTCGTCGACGGCGGCCTGCACGTCCGGCGGTCAGGCGCACGAACTCGCGCCGCTTGCGAGGTGTTGAAGGTCTTGTAGACGGTGTGGGAGGTCATGGCCGGGCATGATGCACCCATGGACCTGGGCTTGGACGGCAAGGTGTGCGTGGTCACCGGCGGCACGCGCGGGATCGGCGCCGCGGTGGCCACGCCTGCTCGGCGGAGGAGGGCGCGCGGGTGTTCACCGTGTCCCGCACGGGAGCCGACCTGAAGCTGGACGTGACCGACCCCGACGCGCCGGAGCGGATCGCGCAGGAGTGCGCCGAGCGCCTGGGCCCGCTCGACGTGCTCGTGAACAACGCCGGCACCAGCGAGGTCAAGCCGCTCGAGGAGCTGACCGACGCGGACTGGCAGCGCCAGTGGGAGCTGCACGTGATGGCGCCGATGCGGCTGATGCGAGCGGTCGCGCCGGGGATGGCCGACCGAGGCGGCGGGCGGATCGTGAACGTGTGCTCGTCGTCGGGCAAGCGGCCGTCGCTCACCAACGCCGCGTACTCGGTGACCAAGGCCGCACAGCTGTCGCTCTCGCGCACCTTCGCCGACGCCTACGCCGCCAAGGGGGTGCTGGTGAACGCCGTGGCGCCCGGCCCCGTGGACACCGGCCTGTGGCTCGGCGAGGGCGGCCTTGCGGATCAGCAGGCCGCCGCGCAAGGGGATCTCCCGCGCCGAGGCGCTGGCGGCCCAGGCCGCGAAGATCCCCCTGGGACGGTTCGGCACCGAGGACGAGGTGGCGGCGATCGTCGTGGTGCTGTGCTCCGCGGCCGCCGCCAACGTGGCCGGCGCGGCCTGGTCCGTGGACGGCGGCGCGGTCCCGGTGATCATCTAGCCCTGTCCTCGAAGCCTGGCTAGAGCAGGACAGCTGCCGCCGGGGGCGAACTGCCTGCAGCATGAGGTTCGTGTGCGCGGCAATCATGCTGGCCATCGCCGGACCTACGGCTATCGCGGTTGCATCGGGGGGCGGAGCCCAGGCTCCCCAGCCCGGAAGCGTCTCGAGTCCTCAGCCCGCAGGTGGGGCCCCGGCGCCCGCCGGTGGCGCGCCTGCGCCCCAATCCGGCTCGGCCCCCCAACCCGCGATCGCCCCGGCGCCCCCCGTTGCCGAGGGCGGTGGCGCGTCGGCTCCCGCGCCCGCCTACGAGGCTCCGGCCGCGCGTCCAGCGCCTGAGCCCGCTCCGGAGCCGGCCCCGGCCGCTGCGCCGCAGCCCGAGCAGCAGTCGCCGGACCGGGACCCGGACCTTGGACCGCTGCCGGCCGTCGCGCCGGCGCTGGCGCCGCCGTCCGAGGTCGGGACCGCGAGCCGGTGACGTGGCCGTGACCGCGTCCCCGCTGCTGCCTGTTCGCCAGACTGGCACAGCAGGACGGCGACAGCGGCGGGGGAGACCAGGGAGGCGTCGACGTCGAGGTGCCCCTGCCCGGCGACGATCCCCAGCCCGCTCCGCAGCCCACGGCGGAGGCCCTCGACGGCCTCCCCCGCACAGGCCTGGAAGTGGTGTTCGTATGGGCCGCAGGCGTTGCGTCTGCTGGCCGCCGGGCTGGTGCTGCAGGCGCTCACGCGCCGCCGCCTGGTGCCTTAGGAGCCGGCCGCAGCCAGATCTTGCGCGTGGCGACGGACTCGTTGCCGGCTTCGTCGTCGTGCCATGACCGCGAACCTGACCGGCACGGACCGGTCGGCCGTCAGCGCCTCGCTCATCGCCTGACGAGCGGCGGGCCCGAATGTGATGCGTACCGCCGCCGGCTTTCCAGCCTTCCCGCGGCGTGTGGTCGTGGCCGCGGAGCGGGGCGCCCCGCCGCGCGCAGGCGGCCGGTGGCGTCGAGCCGGCAGGCGTCGTGGCAGCTCACCTTTACCATCAGGCTGCCGGTGTCGAGCAGACGCTGGCGGCGCCGGGATGTCGAGGCGGAGGCGAGGCGCCGTCTCGTCGGCCTTCGGCGCCTTGGGCTCGGGCTCGGCGCCGCTCGAGGCCGTGGGAGGCTCTCCCTCGATCGCTCCCCACGCCAGCGAGATCGTGGTCGACGACCCCTCGTACGGGTTGCCCACGGCGGAGACGTACGAGACCAGGTCAGGCAGGAGCGTGGCGGCCACGCTGTAGATGCGTGACTTGCCCGGTGCGACGAAGCCGAGGGGACGCGCGCTCATCTCCTCGAGCCCGCCCGTGTAGACAAGCAGCGGAGTATCGGGCGCGGTCACGTCGAGCACGGTGACCTGGAGGCGCTCGGAGAGCGTGCCGCCCGCGGGTCCCTGGCGGTCGGAGAAGCCGGTCCGTGCGAGCCAGAACATGCCGCGCGAGGTTCCCTTGTTGGTCACGAGCACCGTGCCATCGGTGGTATCGCCAGGTTCGAGACCTGCGGCCCGGAACACGGCCTCGCCGGACTTGGGTGAGTCCGAGAAGGCGCCGTCCATGGCTCGTGCGTGGGGGCGGGGACCGGCGTCAGGGGAGGAATCCTCGCCCGTGGAGGCGAGCGCCACCGCCACGGTCACGGGGGCCACGACCCCGACCGCCACGAGCACGCGCGCGATGAACCGTTTCTGACACACCTTTCTCTCATCGGCCGGGCGGGCGCCCGAACTTGAGGGCGCGACACGTCTTGCCCGTCGGAGGCCGTACGCGAACATGTGCCCGGGTGACTTCCGTGCCCTACCGCATTCGCCGCTCCGATCGCGCCCGCCGCGCTCGCATCCAGGTGTCCGCCGAGGGGGTGGAGGTGGTGGTCCCCCGGCGGCTAGCGATGAAGGACGTCGAGCCCTTCGTAGAGGAGAAGCGGGCGTGGATCGAGCGCACGCTGCGCCGAATGCGGGAGGCCGAGTGCCGAACACCCGCCGTCGCTGCTCGAGGACGGCGGGGAGGTGCCCTTCATGGGCGAGCGGCTGAGGCTGCGGGTGCGAGTCGAGCCGGCGAGGACCCGCCCGCACGTGGCCCGGCGGGGCGACACCCTGCACGTGAAGCGTGGGCGAGTCCGGCCCCGGCGCGCTGCGCGACGCGCTCGAGCGCTGGTACCGCCGCCAGGCCCGTGACCAGGTCGCGCCCCGCCTCGACGCAGCCACCGCCCGTGCAGGGACCCGCTACACGACCCTGCAGATCCGCGGCCAGCGCACCCGCTGGGCCAGCTGCTCCTCGACCGGAGCGATGAGCTTCAACTGGCGGCTCTTACTGGCCCCCGAAGAGGTCCTGGACTACGTCGTGGAGCACGAAGTGGTCCACCTCGAGGTCCACGACCACTCAGCAGAGTTCTGGGCGGAGCTGAAAAACCGCGTTCCGGACTACAAGATCCGGGAGAAGTGGCTGAAGCGCCACGGCCAGTCGCTGCGGCTGTAGTCCTGTCGACTTCTATTCCCACCGAAAACCACTCACAGCGAGCACCAACCCCACCGCCCCCCACGGCACCACAACCGCCAGCGAGCCGAGGTCGGCGCCAATCCCGGAGCCCTCGACGATCGCCCCCGACAGCCCATCGACCACGTGCTTGAGCGGAAGCGCCTGGGCGACGGCATCGAGCACGGGCGGAAGGGCGTCGGAGGAGTAGAAGACCCCGGAGATGAAGATCACCGGCAGGAACACGAAGTTCACGTAGGCGGGGGCGGAGTCGAAGTTGGGGATCACGTGCGACATCGCGATCCCGAGCGCGCCGAAGGTGATCACTCCGGCCAGCGTGAACACGATCAGCTCGAGCCAGTCCTTGGGCCAGGTCACGTCGTAGAGCAGGTGGCCGAGCAGGATCACCAGCGCCACCTGCACGCAGGCGTTGGCGACCGCGTTGCCCAGGAATCCGGCGAAGTAGGAGCCGGCCGGCATCGGCGTGCCTCGGACCCGCTTCAGAGATCCGTCCTCGCGCCGGAAGGTGAGGTTGATCGCCAGCGCGTTGAAGGTGGTGGCCATCACGCTCATCGCGGCGATACCGGGGATCACGATCCGCAGCTCGTCGGGCGCCGAGGCGAACACCGAGGCCACCAGCAGCAACAGCATCAGCGGCAGGCCGAAGGTGAAGAACGCCGCGCTCGGGTTGCGCCAGAACAGCTTGCGCTCGAGGCGGAACTGCTCCCAGGCGAGGGTGGCCGGGCTCACCGGTCGTCCTCGGCCGTCAGCTCCAGGTACACGTCTTCGAGCGTCGGACGGGCCACCTCGAGGCCCTGGAGCGGTCTCGCCGCGGGCGATGCGCGTCGCCGGTCAGGCGGTGGAGGAGATCGGTGGGGTCGTCGGTCTGGTGCTCGACCCGGCGGCCGTCGGAGACATACGAGACGCGGTAGCCGGCACTGGTGGGCGACAGCTCCGACGGGCGGGCCCTGCGCCACGAGATTGCCGTCCTTGATGATCGCCACCCGGTCGGCCAGCGCCTGCGCCTCGTCCAGGTAGTGCGTGGTGAGCAGCACGGTCTTCCCGAGGTCCCTGAGCGCTCCCACGGCAGTCCACGCCGTGCGTCGCGCGGCGGGGTCGAAGCCGGTGGTGGGCTCGTCGAGGAACACCAGGTCCGGGTCGCCGACGAGGGCCAGAGCGCCAGGTCCATGCGGCGCCGCTGGCCCCCCGAGAGATGCCCGGAGCGCTCGTCGGCCTTGTCCTCGAGCCCCACCAGCGCGATCGTCTCGTCCACCTCTCGCGGGCGGGGGTACGCCTTGGCCATGTGCCGCACGGCCTCGCGGACGGTGATGTGGGAATGAAAGCCGCAGCTCTGGAGCACGATGCCCACCCGCTCCTGGAGGCGGCGGTCCCGGATGGCGGGGTCCTGCCCGAGCACGCGAACGCTTCCGCCGCTGCGGGCGCGGTAGCCCTCGAGGATCTCGACTGTGGTCGTCTTGCCCGCGCCGTTGGGGCCCAGAAGGCCAAACACCTCGCCCCGGCGGACCTCGAAGCTCAGCCCCTTGACCGCCTCGATCGCACCGTAGCTCTTGCGCAGCCCGGACACCTCGATTGCCATCTCACCCACTCCAGGGACTATGCCAGGGCCCTCCCTGGGCGCTTCTGCCCGCGAGTACGAAGATTTCGCTGCCGTTAAGGACCGTTGCACCGCGGTCGTACCGCAGAGCTGGACCAGTAATCTCGCGCGGGTGAGTGGAGGGAGAGGGGTGAGAAGGGGTCTCGGGTGGCGCGTATCGCCGCGCTGGGTGCGGTAGTCGCGGCGTGCGGTGCTGGTGGCCCTCCTGCATCTTCGGCGGTGGCGACGGCTACAAGGTGACCGCGCGGTTCCTCAACGCGGGCCAGCTGGTGAAGGGCAACGAGGTGCAGCTCGGCGGAGTGAACGCCGGCACGGTCGACGAAATAAAGATCACCGATGACGGCCGCGCCGACGTGACGCTCAAGGTCAAGGAGGAGTTCGTGCCCCTGCCCGTGGGCACGCGCGCCGTGATCAAGCAGCGCTCGCTGTCGGGCATCGCGAACCGTTTCGTCGACATCCAGCTCGGCGACGGCGACGGCGCCAAGATCGAGGACGGGGGCATGATCGGGAGGACTCGACCGACACCGCGGTCGAGCTCGACCAGCTGTTCGACCTCTTCGACCCCGTGGCCCGCGTCTCCGTGCAGGACTTCCTCGAGGGGTCGCGCAAGATGATCGAGGGCCGCGGGCAGCAGCTCAACAACGGCACGAAGTACCTCAACCCGACGCTGTCCACGGGCGGGCGGCTGTTCCGCGAGCTGAGCCGCGACGAGGTGCTGCTCGCACGGTTCCTCAAGGACTCGTCGTAGCTCGTGGGCGCGCTGGCCGAGCGGCGGTCGGACCTGACCGGCGTCGGTGCGCAACCTCAACGCGACCTTCGGTGCGCTGCGCAACGAGAAGGGCGCCCTGGCCGAATCGATCGATCGGCTCCCTCCGTTCATGCGCCGCGCAAACACCACGTTCGTGAACCTCCGGGCGGCGCTCGACGATGTGGATCCCGCTCGTGGACGCCTCCGAGCCGGTGGCCCAGCGGCTGGGCCCGTTCCTGGCCGCGGCGCGCGGGCTGGCACGAGACGCCCGGCCGACCGTACGAGACCTGAGCCTGACCATCCGCCGGAGCGGCTCGGGCAACGACCTGATCGAGTTCGCCGACAGCTTCCCGCCGCTGGCGAGGACCGCACTCGATGCGCGCCGGATTCACGGCGCCAAGCGCCGTGGCGCCTTCCCCGAATCGGTGGAGGCATTGAAGGCGGCTGCACCCACGATCGGCTTCGGACGCGAGTACACGCCGGACTTCGTGGGCTGGATGGACGACTTCTCCACCTCGGGCGCGTATGACGCGCTCGGTGGCTTCTCACGCGCCGGCATCAACTTCGACGAGATCCTGAACGGCAACACCCCGGTCCGCCAGGACCAGTACAAGCGCTGCCCGGGCGGCGCCGAGGTCGCCGCGGAGGACGGCTCCAACGTACTGTCGTCCGCGGAGCAGGAGCAACTCGACTGCGTCGACTCCCATCGGGCGGCGGGGCCGTGAGGCGGCTCGCGGTGATAGCCATCACGGTGCTGGTGCTCTCCGGCGCGGCGGCGCTGGCCGCGGCCGGAGGCGAGAAGGCCGGTGAGCCATACCAGCGCGGTGTTCGACAACGCGTTCGGTCTGACCGAGGGCGGCGACCTCAAGATCGCCGGGGTCCGCGCCGGGGCGACGACGGGCTTCAAGGTCACCAGGGAGAGCCCCTACAAGGCGGTCGTGGAGTTCGAGATCAGCGAGCAGGGTGTGGGCGAGCTGCAGGAGGATGCGCGCTGCGAGATCCGCCCGCAGTCGCTGATCGGCGAGTACTTCGTGGACTGCCAGCCGGGCAGCTCCGAGAAGAAGCTGGCCGAGGGCGGCACGATCCCCGTGGAGCAGACCAGCTCCACGATCCCGGTGGACCTGGTCAACAACATCCTGCGCCGCCCCTACCGCGAGCGGCTGCGGCTGATCATCGCCGAGCTGGGCACGGGCCTGGCCGGCCGCGAGCGCCGACCTCGGCGAGGTGCTGCGCCGCGCCCATCCCGGGCCTGCGCGAGACCAGCCGCACGCTGCGCATCCTGGCCAACCAGAACCAGCACCATCCAGAAGTTCATCGGCGACGCCCAGGTGGTGACCGAGCAGCTGGAGAACCGCAAGGCCGACGTGGCGACGCTGGGTGGACGAGGCGGGTCAGACCGCGGCGATCACCGCCACCCGCCGCGAGGAGCTCAAGCGCAACTTCGCAGCTGCTGCCCGGCTTCCTCGACGAGCTGCGCCCCTACATGGTGCAGCTGGGCAACTGGCCGACGAGCAGATTCCCACGCTCGCCGACCTGCAGGCCGCGGCTCCCGACCTCGACACGTTCCTGGCCCGGCTCGGCCCCTTCTCGGAAGCTTCGCGCCCCGCCTTCCGCGGGCTGGGCAAGGCCTCCGACGCCGGCCTGCAGCGCCTTCCGCGCCAGCCCGCAACGAGGTCGACGAGCTGCGCGACCTCGCCGCGACGTGCCCGGCCTGGCCAAGCCGCTGCGTCAGCTGCTTCAGACCCTCGACGACCGCAAGCGGGCCGCCGAGCCCGATCCGCGCGCCAAGGCCACTGGGCCGCCCGCGCCGGACAAGACCCACATCTCCGGCACCGGCGGCTTTACCGCGATGGAGGCACTTTGGAACTACTTCTACTGGCAGGGTCTGGCCATCAACGGCCGCGACGACGTGGGCCACGTGCTGAAGATCATCGGCGTCGAGGACTCCGACTGCACGCCCTACTACGCCAGCGACGAGGGCGAGGAGGCAGACCTTCGCCCGCTGCAACCAGTTCCTCGGCCCCAACCAGCCCGGGATCACCACCCCGGACCCGCTGGCCGACAACCCCCAGGCCGCGGCGCGGACATCGCGCGTGACGCGCGCGACACGCCAGGCGCCGCGCGCAGGACGGCGGCGCCCGGGTGTCGGATGGCCCGACCGGCGGCTCCGGTCCCGGGCGCAGCGCCCACGCTGCCGCCCGCGGTCACGGGAGACGGGCGCGACGCCCGGGGTCCCGGGTCCGCCCAGGTCGCGCCGAAGGCGCCCAGCGGGCCGACCGGACCAGTCCACCGGCAACGCTCCTCGACTACCTCCTCTCGCCATGAGCAGAACGCGTCCAGGACCATCGATCGTGGCCAGCCCCGTGCTCGTGGGCGCGGTCACCGTGCTGATCGCGGTGATCGCGGTGTTCATCGCCTACAACGCCAACTCCGGCCTGCCCTTCGTGCCCACCTACGACCTCAAGGCGGAGGTGCCCAACGCCGCCAAGCTCGTGGAGGGCAACGAGGTCCGCCTGGGCGGGTTCCGCGTCGGGCGCGGTGGACAAGATCACCGCCCGGCGCGAGGGCGGCAAGCTCGATGGCGGTGCTGGCTCTCGACTCGACAAGACCGTGTAGCCGCTGCCGGTGGACCCGGGTCTGGCGGTCCGGCCTCGCTCGGCGCTGGGGCTCAAGTACGTGGAGCTGACGCCGGGCAGCGCGGCAAGACGATCGACACCGGCGGCACGATCCCGCTGGCCAGCGGGGCCAGCAGACACCAGGCAGCCCGAGGACCTGGAGGACGTGCTTGCGACCTTCGACGCCGAGACGCGCGAGGCCTCGCGGGTGGGGCTCGTAGGGCTTCGGCGACGCCTTCGCCGGCCGCGGGGCTCGTCGCTCAACGAGGCGATCGCCTCGCTCAATCCGTTCCTGCGCGACCTCAAGCCGGTGATGGAGAACCTCAGCGATCCGGACACCGAGCTGAGCCGGCTTCTTCCGCGGGCCTCGGGCGAGCGGCGGGCGAGGCCGCCCCCGTGGCGCTCCAGCAGGCCCAGATCTTCACCAACATGGCCGACACCTTCAACGCCTTCTCGCGCAACCCGAGCGCCCTTCAGCAGACCATCGACGAGGGCCCCGAGACGCAGATCACCGCGATCCGCTCCTTCCGCGTCCAGCGTCCCGTTCCTGGCCGACTTCGCCGACCTGTCGCGGCGGCTGCGCCCGGCTGCCAGAGAGCTGCGGCGGTCCCTGCCCCCGCTCAACTCGGCACTGCTGGCGGGCACCGATGTCCTGGTCCGCGTCCCCTCGCTCACCAACGACCTCTCGGATCTCTTCGGCGAGCTCGAGGATCTCGGCAACAACCCGAACACTCTGCTCGCCATCCGCGACCTCAGCACGACGGTCGACGTCGGCCGGCCCGGGGTGGAGTTCATCGCCCCCTTCCAGACGGTGTGCAACTACGCCAGCTACTTCCTCAACCCGCTGGGCACCCACATCTCGCAGCCCGGCGGCGGCGGTACGGTCGAGCGGGTCCTGCTCAAGCAGGCCGACCGCGAGCAGCGCAACGGGCTCACCAGCCGCAACAACTCCCGTCCCGTGGACACGGCCACGCCCGGCGAGGCCGGGCCCAACCCGCCCGCCGCGCTGCACACGCAGTACGGCGGGTCCGCGATCGACCCCAACGGCGACGCCAACTGCGCGGCAGGCCAGACGGGCTACCCCACCGGGCGGCTGTCGGCCAACAACCGCTACGGGCCCAACGAGTTGGGTGGCATGAACGTGGTGCTCGATCCCAACAACCTCGGCACCAACCGCGGCGGCACGTTCAAGTCGCGTGAGCTGGGCATCGACAACCTCGAGGACGTGCCCTGATGGGCATCTTCTCCCGCAAGCGCCGCCGGCCCGGAGAGGGCGGCATATCCCCCTTCAAGGCGGGCCTGATCACCATCCTGCTGCTGGTGGTGGGGTCCTACTTCGGCTTCACCAAGACCAACCCGTTCGCCAGCCCCTACCAGCTGGAGGCGGTGTTCAAGGACGCGAGCAGCATCAAGCCCTCGTCCCCGGTGCGCATCGCGGGCGTGGACGTGGGCAAGGTCAAGAAGGTCGAGACCATCGATAGCAAGACGGGCGCCGCCCGGCTCACGATGGAGATCGAGGACGCCGGCCTGCCGATCCACACCGACGCCGAGATGAAGATCCGTCCGAGGATCCTGCTCGAGGGCAACTTCTTCGTGGACCTGTCGCCGGGCACGCCCAACGCGCCGGTGCGCGAGAGCGACGGCGACCCGATTCCGATCGCCCAGACCGCCCAGCCGGTCCAGCTCGGCGAGATCCTCAACGTGCTCAAGTCCGACGTGCGGAGCGATCTGCGCACGCTGCTGGCCGAGTTCTCGCTGAAGGGCCTCGGCGGCGGCGGCGCGGAGTCGTTCAACGACGCCATCCCCTTCTTCGAGGGCGCCTACCGCAGCTCGTCGCAGGTCAACGACGCGCTCCTGGGGACACAGCCGACCAAGGACGTCCAGCGGCTGCTCCGCGGCCAGCAGAAGACCGCCGCCGCGCTCACCGTCGACAGGGCCTCGCTCAAGGATCTGGTGACCAACCTCAACATCACGGCCGGCGCGCTGGCCAGCGAGGACACGGCCCTGCAGGCGTCGCTGCCCGCTCTGCGCGACACGCTGGCCGCGGGCCAGCCCGCGCTGGCCTCGCTCAACGACGCCCTGCCGCCGCTGCGGGCCTTCGCCGTGGAGGCGCTCCCGGGCGTGCGCTCGTCACCCCGAGACCCTCGATGCCGCTCTGCCGTTCCTCCGCCAGACGCGCCTGCTGATGCGCCCCTCCGAGCTCCAGGGCACGGCCGCCGAGCTGCGCCGGCAGGTCCCCAACCTGGTGCGCCTCAATACCCGCCTGATCCCGTTCCTGGCTTCGCAGCGTCAGCTGGCCTCCTGCACCAACGAGGTGCTGGTGCCCTACTCGGACTCGGCCATCCCCTCCGGCGAGAGCGGCAACTCGGGCGAGCTGGTGCGCGAGCAGATCAACCGCAGCTTCGTGGGCCTCTCGGGCGACAGCCGCAGCAACGACGCCAACACCCCGTACTTCCGGGTGCAGGCGGTCTCGCCCAACGAGCTCTCGCTCGGCCAGGTGCAGCCGGTGCCGCCCTCCGACCCCAACCTGCCCCCCGCCCACCGCCCGGACGTGCCCTGCGAGACCCAGGAGCCGCCCAACCTCAACGCTCCCAGCGGCGCCACCGCGGACTTCTCGGATCCCGGCGCGGCCCCCAGCGACAGCCGCGCGCTCCAGACCCGGGTGCGGCGCTACCTCAACAGCGACAGCTTCGAGACGGTCCTCGAAGAGGGCAGGGCCCGCAGGGCCGCGGCGGCAAAGGAAGGCCGATGACGCGCGCGATCAGAAAGTACTTCCGCGACTTCCTCGCGGTCCTCGCCCTGTTCGTGCTCTCGCTCGGGATCGGGAGCTACATCCTGACCCAGCAGAGGTTCCGGTTCCCGCTGATCCAGGACAAGCCCCAGGTGATCCAGGTCGAGCTCGAGAACGCCCAGGCGGTCACGCCGGGGCAGGGCCAGACCGTGCGCGTGGCCGGGGTGAAGATCGGCGCCATCGGCGACGTGCAGGTGGAGGACGGCGTGGCCGTGGTCGACATGGAGATCGACAAGGAGTACGAGGGCCTGATCCGCGACGACGCCACGGTCCTCCTGCGGCCCAAGACGGCGCTCAAGGACATGTTCCTGGAGGTGGAGCCCGGCCAGGGGAGCAAGCTCGGTGAGGACGATCGAATCCCGGTGGCCAACACCGCTCCCGACATCGACCCCGACGAGGTGTTCTCCGCGCTCGACGCGGACACCCGCGACTACCTGAAGCTGCTGATCTCCTCCGGCGGACAGGGCCTGAACGGGCGGGGCGAGGATCTTCGCAAGACCTTCCAGCGCCTCGAGCCGCTGCACCGCGACCTCGATCGCCTCAACACTGCGGTGGCAGTTCGCCGCACGAGCCTCAAGCGCCTCGTGCACGACTACAGCGAGATCGTGGACGAGCTGGGCGGCAAGGACGAGGAGCTGACGCAGCTGGTCACCGCCTCCAACCAGGTGTTCTCCGCCCTGGCCGAGGAAGACGTGAATGTGGCCGCCACGGTGCGCAAGCTGCCCGGCGCCCTGCGCCAGACCGAGTCCACCCTCGGCAAGGTCGAGACCTTTGGCGACCGGTTGGGGCCGGCGCTCGACGCCCTGCGCCCGCCCTTCCGCCGGCTCGACGAGACCAACGCCGCCGTGCGCCCGTTCGTGAGCGAGGCCGCCCCGATCGTCAAGAACCAGATCCGTCCCTTCACCCGCGCCACCCGCCCGTACGTGAAGAGCCTCGGCGGGGCCGCTCAGAGCACGGTGCGCGCGCTGCCCGACCTGACGAAGTCCCTCGACGAGCTCAACCGCTTCTTCAACATCGGCGCCTACAACCCGGGTGGCGCCGAGGGCCTGAGCGGCAACCTGGCCCGCGACCGCGATCGCGAGGAGGGCCTGCTCTACTGGCTCGCCTGGACGGCGCAGAACGGCGTCTCGCTGTTCAACACCTCCGACGCCACGGGACCCTTCCGCCGCCTCACCCTGTGCGGGGTCAGCATCCCGTCGGCGGTCTCGCAGCTCAACGGCGCGGCGGCGCAGCTGGGCCTCGAGGGGGTCCCGCTCGCGGACATCACCACCCAGCTCAACTCCGTGATCGCGTCCGGATTCGGGATCTGCAACTTCTGATGAGGACGGCGAGCTAACAGTGGTCAAGGACACTCCCAGCCTCGGGCGCATCGCCGCGATGGTGGGCTTCGCGCTGTCCTGCTTCGGCCTGCTGCTGTTCCTGTGGCTGTCCTTCGGCGGCTCGATCCCCCTGCGCCCCGAGGGCTACCGCTTCACGGCCAAGTTCCCCGAGGCGTCGACGCTGGTCGAGCAGGCCGATGTCCGGCTGGCCGGCGTCAACGTGGGCAAGGTGAAGAAGCGAGCTCGACAAGGCGGGCGGGCGCACGATGGTGGAGATGGAGCTGGACTCCAAGTACGCGCCGATCCCGCGCGACACACGCGCCATCCTGCGCCAGAAGACCCTGCTGGGCGAGACCTACGTCGAGCTGGCACCGGGCAACCCGGAAGGCGGGGATGCTCCAGGACGGCGAGCAGCTGGCCAAGGCCAACGTGAACATCACCGTCGAGCTGGACGAGATCTACCGGATCTTCGACAAGCGGACGCGCCGGAACTTCGCCAAGTGGATCCAGGAGGGATCGGTCGTGGTCTCAGGCGACTACGGGCAGGACCTCAACGACGCGATCGGCAACCTCGCGCCCTTCGCCACCGACGGGGCCAAGCTGCTGGGGATCCTCGACGACCAGGCGGGCGGCCGTGCGCGGCACGATCAAGAACACCGGCCGGGTGTTCAACGCCCTCGCCGCCGAGGAGGGCCAGCTGCGCGGGCTGATCCAGAACGGCAACGAGACCTTCGACGCCATCGCCTCGCGCGACGACTCGCTGGCGGAGACCTTCGAGGTGTTCCCCACCTTCCTGCGCGAGAGCCGGTCCACGCTGGCCCGGCTGGAGACCTTCTCGCGCGACACGCGCCCGCTGGTCAACCAGCTCAAGGGCCCGGTCGACGACCTCGGACCGACGGTCCGCGACCTCGGGGAACCTCGCGCCCGACCTCGAGCGCCTGTTCGACGACCTCGACCCGCTGATCGAGGCGGCCAACCGCGGGCTGCCCCAGGGCGCCCGCTTCCTCGCCGGAGCCGAGCCGCTGTTCGAGTCGCTGCACGTGTTCCTTCCCGAGCTCAACCCGGTGCTCTCCTACCTGGGCTTCAGCAAGCTCCAGGTGGCGCAGTTCCTCACGGTGGGCGGCGCCGCCCTCGCGGGCCAGGGCACCGGTGGGTACCAGGGCGGGAAGCCGCGCGGTGACGAGCACTGGCTGCCCCAGATCGCGCTGATCGACTCCCAGTCCTTCCAGCAGAACTCCACCCGGCCGTCCTATGACCGCGGCAACGCCTACGTGGCGCCCAACGCCTACGAGCGCGCCGCGGCGGCAGGCGTGATCGAGAGCTTCTCGTGCCCGGGCGGCCAGCCGCAGGCCGATCCGGAGGACACCAAGCTGATCAACCTGACCGACATCCTGGATCCGATCGGCGTCGGGCCCCTGCTGGCCCCGCTCGGGTTGGGCGGCGTGGTGACCGCGCCCGAGCCGCTGGCGTTCCTCGGCATCAACGCCGAGCCGCCCTGCTTCGTGGCGCCGCCCTCCCTGTTCCAGGGTCAGAAGTACCCCCGCCTGCGCACCGGGCGAGCGCCGGTGGTCGACGGGCCACGCGGCCTCGAGGGCACGGAGCCCGTCCGGCCGTGAGGCTCACGCGGCGCTCCCTGGTTGCCGCGGGCGCGGGTGGCGCCGCTGCCCTGGCGGCCGGGTGCGGCGACGACGAGGAGGAGCCGCGGCAGGGGCCGCCCGAGGGCGACCTCGACGTGGTCAACTACGCGCTCACCCTCGAGTTCCTCGAGGAGGATTTCTACGCCGCGGTGGTCGACTCGGGCATCCTCAAGGGCCGCGAGGCCGAGCTGGCCAAGAAGATCGGCCAGAACGAGACCGAGCACGTGCAGGCCCTGTCAGCGGTGGCCAAGAAGCTGGGCAAGCCCGTCGACCGGCCCACCACGACGTTCGACTCGGCGCTGTCGGGCGGGCGCGGCCGGGTGATCCGCGTGGCGGCCGACCTGGAGAACACGGGTGCCGGCGCCTACCTGGCCGAGGCCTCCAAGATCACCAGCGACGACATCCTGGCCTCGGCGCTCGCCATTCACAGCGTGGAGGCGCGCCACGCCTCGATCCTGAACCTGATGGCCGGGCGTTCGCCCGTGCCGGACGGCGCCTTCGCCACGCCGATCGAGCGGGCCGACGTGGAGCGCCGGATCGCGGGGTTCCTGGCGTGAGCCCACCCATCCGCGTGGTCGGCCTCACTCGGCACGAGCTGCTGCTGCGCGGGGTGTTCGGGGCCGTCGCGCTCGGGGGCGCGGCCGCGGCCGGACCGCTGGTGCGCACCGCGTTCGCCCAGTCGGGGCGGATCGACACCGAGGTCGCGCAGTTCGCCTACGTCCTGGAGCGGCTCGAGCAGACCTTCTACGAGCGCGCCCTGAAGGAGGTTCCCGGCCTGTCCGGCGGGGCGCTGCGCATCGCCCGTGAGCTGGCCGGCAACGAGGCAGAGCACGCCAAGACGCTGGGCCAGCTGATCCGCCAGCTCGGGTCGCCGGTGCCCAAGACGCCCGAGTTCGACTTCGGCGACTCGTTTCGCAGCCAGGACCGGTTCCTCGCCACCGCGCAGACCCTCGAGGACACCGGTGTGAGCGCCTACAACGGGGCCGGGCCCGCTCATAGAGCAGAAGGACATCCTCACCGCGGCCGGCCAGATCGTGCAGATCGAGGGCCGCCACGCTGCCTGGGTGCGCTTCGAGCGGGGTGAGGACATCACCGCGGGGGCGTTCGACCGCGGACTGACCATGAAACAGATCAACGCGCGCGTGGCGCCGTTCATCGCCGAGGAGGGCGGATGAGGGCGGCCCGCCTGGTGTGCGCGGCCGGCGTGCTCGCGCTTCTGCTGGCCCTTCCGGGCTGCGGAGGCGACGAGGAGGGCTACGCCTCGGTGCCCGGTCTGGGCGGCAAGGAGTTCGACGGCCCCGCCCGTACCGATGTCCGGATCAAGATGAAGGACATCGAGTTCAGTCCGCGCCAGGTCAAGCTCGAGCGGGGCGCCACCGTCACCTGGACCAACCGTGACCAGGTGGCGCACGACGTGACCGAGGGCAACCGTGTCTACAACGAGTTCACCTCGGGCGACATCGAGCCCGGCCAGACCTACCGCCACACCTTCGACCAGCCCGGCGAGGTGCGCTACCGCTGCACGATCCACGCGAACATGGAAGGCGAATTCAGGGTCGAGTGACCCTCAGGCGCCGGCGCCCTCTCCGCCGCGCCCCTCTCCTCCAGCGAAGCGCGATCGCTCCCTGGGCGGCTGTGCCGAAGGTCTCAGGGCCGCTCTTGGCCTCCAGGACCATGCCCTCCTCGAAGGTGAGCCCTATGCCTTCGATCGCGGCACGGCGATCGGCCAGCATCGTGTCCTGCGGAAACCGCGCAAGCGCCTCGGCCAGCCCCAGCGAGCGTTCCAGGTGCGCGCCCGGTCCCACGATCTCGGTGAGCAGGCCCATCGAATGGGCCTCTTGGGCCTCGACGATGCGGCCTGTGAGGATCATGTCCAGGGCGCGGCCCAGCCCCACGATCCGAGGCAGGCGCTGGGTTCCGCCGTCCACCAGCGGCACGCCGAAGCGGCGTTCGGTGAAGCCCAGCTTCGAGCCCTCGGCGGCGATCCTCAGGTCGCACCACAGCGCAAGCTCCAGACCGCCTGCCAGACACCAGCCGGATATCGCCGCGATCGTGGGCTTCGTCGGCGTCCGGCGGCTGAAGCCGAGCGGCCCGTCGTCCAGCTCGAGCCGGGGCACGAAGGTCTCGATCGCCTTGAGGTCCGCGCCCGCGCAGAACGCCTCCCCGCCCGCGCCGGTGAGGATCATCGCGCGGGCCTCGGGATCGGCCTCGAAGCGCTCGTAGGCCTCCGTCAAGAGCGCCGCCGTAGGGCCGTCGATCGCGTTACGGCGCGCCTGGCGATCGATGGTCACGACAGCGGCGGCACCCCGGCGCTCGTAGGTCACCTGGTCGGCGTCGAGCCCCACGACGCCATCCTAGTCCGGTCCCCCGGGGAGGAGCGCAGCCGGAACGTTCCCGGGGAGGAGCGCAGCCGGAACGTTCCCGGGGAGGAGCGCAGCCGGAACGTTCCCGGGGAGGAGCGCAGCCGGAACGTTCCCGGGAAGGAGCGCAGCCGGAACGTTCCCGGGAAGGAGCGCAGCCGGAACGTTGTTCCGGCGGGCACCGCACCAGCCCCGGGGAGGAGCGCAGCCCGGAACGTTGTTCCGGCGAGCACCGCACCACCCCTTAACAGCGCGCGGCCCCGAGCGGGGAGCGCCGGAGCCGCGTGCGAGGAGGATCTGCACCGGTCATGCTGCCGAGTGGGCGCCGGGATGGTGTGAATAGTCTGAGAACTATGCCGGCATCGTTACTGCCCGTGACCGCGGCGGGGCGTCGACCGATGCGTTCAACGGCGCTGAGGCGAGGCTGCGACACTGCTCCGTATGGCCGTCCGACGCATCATGCCCTACCACGAGTCCGCGGACCTCGAGGCCACGCGCGCCTTCTATACGCAGGTTCTCGGTCTCGAGGAGGGCACCTTCGGCGGCGGCTACATCGGCTTCGGATCCGGGCAGGCGCAGGTCGTCTTTGCGCCGTCAGGCGTGGAGCCAGTCCTGCCCGACATGGGCGTGGACCTCGATTCCCACGAGGCCGTCGATTCGGCACACGCCGAAGCAGTGCGGGCCGGGCACGAGGTGATCTACGGTCCCGTTGACGAGCCCTGGGGCGTCCGCCGCTTCTTCGTTCGCGATCCACAGGGTGTCGTCATCAGCGTGCTGGCCCACGTGTAATCACCAGCCCGCCTGACCCCGATCCGATGGACGCTACCGCGGGCGTGCCAGACGCCGGTCCCGCTACCTCCCGGTGCGGTCGCGGTGCCTGCACCCCGGCCAGCAGCAGGGCCGGCGCTGGCCTTCCTCCAGCTCCTCCTGGGTCCGGCGAATGCGGCGTTCTCGGGTCATCTCCTGCTTGGCGTCCTCGACCCAGCAGATGAACTCGTTGCGCGCCAAGGGCGTGATGTCCTTCCACGCATCGAGTGCCGTGGTGTTGGCGATCAGCGCCTTGCGCAGGTCGGCGGGTAGTTTGTGCACCACCCCGCCGGGCACTCCCTGGCTGCTCACAGGGCAACGGTAGCGGGCTCCGAGGCGAGCCCGCTTCACCAAAACGCCGCGAGGCGGTCGGAACCCGGCCGACCGGCTCGCCGCGGTAGCGTCCACGACGCCATCAATCCACACGAGGAGGTCCCATGCCCTACATCGAAGGCTTCGTCGCGGCCGTGCCGACCGCCAACCGGGGGGCTTACATCGAGAACGCCAAGCAGGGCGCCGAGTACTTCAAGAAACTGGGCGCCACTCGCGTGACCGAATGTTGGGGAGACGACGTGCCGCGGGGCGAGGTGACTGACTTCTTCCGGGCCACGCAGGCGAAGGACGACGAGACCGTCATCTTCAGCTGGGTCGAGTATCCGGACAAGGCGAGCCGCGACGCCGCGAACGAGAAGATGGCCGCCGACCCCGAGATGATGAATATGGAGATGCCCTTTGACGGCCAGCGGATGTTCTGGGGCGGCTTCGAGCAGGTGGTGGAAGGCTAGATCCGCGGGCGCTACCAGCCGATGCGGGAGCGCAGATCCGCAGCCTTGCGCTCGTTCTTGCGCTTCTCCAGCCGAGCCTGGATGAACGACCCCAGGCAGACGACGAGGAAGAAGAAGATGACCACGCCGAGGGAGAAAAAGGTGATGATCTTGTCGTCGGTCTCTCCCACGAGGCCCTCACCGTTGTTGGGCTCGGCCATGACGGGCGCGGCCAACACGAGGCCGAGCAGGAGCGCGAAGATCGAGGTGGCGAGAAGGCGGGTCCGCATCGCGGGCGATCTTACCGGGTAGGCTCGCCGCCAAGCATGGACTCGGGCGCCTTCAGCTGCATCATCGAGATCCCGAAGGGGAGCCGCAACAAGTACGAGTGGGACCACGAGCGCGACCGGCTGGTGCTCGACCGGTTTCTCTTCTCGTCGGTGGTCTATCCGACCGACTACGGCTTCATCCCCGAGACGCTCGGCCAGGATGGCGACCCGCTCGACGTGATGTGCTGCGTGTCCGAGGCCACCTTCCCCGGATGCATGATCGACGTGAAGCCGATCGCCCTCTTTCGCATGGAGGACGACCAGGGGATCGACGACAAGGTGCTTTGCGTGCCTCTGTCGGATCCGGGCTGGAACTCGATGGAGCGGCTCGAGGACATCCCCGAGCGGCTGCGCGACGAGATCGCCCACTTCTTCTCGATCTACAAGGACCTCGAGCAGAAGGCGGTCAAGGTCGACGGGTGGTACTCCCGCGAGGACGCTATCGAGGAGATCGACGCCTCCCGTGAGCGATTCCGCCAAGGGGCCGAGAAGCACGAGGACTGATCGGCCTCCGTGCGGGCCAATAGGGTTCCGCGGCTGTGCCCATCATCGAAGCCATCGTCCTGGGGATCGTCCAGGGCCTCACGGAGTTCCTGCCGATCTCGAGCACGGGGCACCTGCGCATCGTCCCTGCCTTCTTGGGTTGGGACGATCCCGGGTCGGCATTCACCGCGGTCACCCAACTGGGCACCATGGCGGCCGTCCTGCTCTATTTCCGCGACGATCTATGGCGGATCGCGCGGTCATTCGTCCGGAGCCTGAAGGCAGGGGAGGACCGCGACCAGGACGCGCGTCTGGGCTGGTACATCGTGCTCGGCACCGTTCCGATCGGGTTCTTTGGCCTGATCTTCAAGGACCAGATCGAGAGCGGAGCCCGCGACCTGTACGTGATCGGCACCGCACTGATCGTCCTGGGTCTCGTGCTGCTGGCCGCAGAGAAGGTGGGCACGCGAGAGCGCGACATGGACAGGATCACGCCGCGTGACGGTCTCGTAGTGGGCCTGGCGCAGGCGCTGGCTCTCGTGCCAGGAGTGTCGCGCTCGGGCTCCACCATCACCGCGGGCCTCTTCCTCGGACTCGACCGGGCGGCCGCCGCGCGCTTCTCGTTTCTCCTCTCGATCCCCGCGGTCGTATTGAGCGGCCTGTTCGAGATGCGCAAGTTCGTGGGGGAGGGGGGCGACGACACCGGGGCCGGCGCCCTGATCGTGGCCACGTTCTTCGCCTTCGTGGTCGGCTACGCCTCGATCGCCTTCCTGCTGCGCTTCCTGGCCAACCACTCCACTTACGTGTTCGTGGGCTACCGGGTCGTGCTGGGCGCGACGGTGTTGGTCCTGTCGGCCGCGGGAGTCATCGCCTGACACCGCGGTAGCCTTGGGTGCGTGAACTGGCGCTTGAAGCTGGCGGGCGAGTTCGGGATCGTCGCGCTCATCGCGCTGGCCTTCACCGTCCTGCCGGGCGGCGGTCCCGCACTGGGGGTGGCGCTGGCGATGCTGTCGATCTTCTTCTTCACCGTGATCGCCGTGTTCGGGTATCGCCTCTACAGGCAGTTCGGATTCGAGCTCGAGTCGCTCGACGATCGCCAGCGGCTGGTGCTCTACGGCTCGATCGGCCTTGCGCTACTCACCTTCTCCGCCACCAGCCGGCTGTTCGACACCGGCGGGGCCGGCGCGGTGGCGTGGATGGCGCTGCTTGCGCTCTGCTCCTACGGCGTCTACTGGGTGTGGACTCAGTACCGCAGCGTTTCCTGACGCTCCTCGCAACTGGTTTCACGCGGGAGTGATCGCGGGCACGGGCTGGGGGGCGAAAAGTGACGATTCGATCCACCCAGGGGTGGCACCACGACCCTTAGGTGGAACCGTAGGCGAACTCCGGCCCCGGATCCCTCTCCAGCCCGCCGTGGGTTTCGCTCCGAACCGCCGCGCGCCGAGCACGACTCACCACCGCCATGCGCGACAAGCGGCGTTGTTCGTCGCACGCGGAAATCACGCCGGGCCTGAGAGCGGCAGCGGCGCCCAGAACGGATGCCGAGCCAGTCCCGTCGCAATGCCGTAGCGCAGTTCGAACTCAGGACCGTTGTCCTGTCACGCGCGACCAGGGACCGTGTCCTCATGCCCCTCCGCATCCACCGCCTGCGCGGCGACAGTGGCCAGGCCAGCGTCGAGATGGTTGCCGTGCTGCCCCTGGTCCTGCTGGTGGGAGCGGTCTGCTGGCAGTTCGCCCTCGCGGGGCACGCCGCCTGGCTCTCGGCTCACGCAGCGCGCGCGGGAGCACGCGCCGACGCGGTGGGCGCCGACGTCGGCGCCGCGGCCCGGAGCGCCCTGCCGGCGGCTCTCGAGCGAGGGCTGAAGGTCCAGCGCCTTGGCGAGGGCGGGGTGCGCGTCGAGGTGCGGGTGCCGTTGCTGCTCGATCGCTGGCGCAGCCCTCTCAGCGTGGGTGCCACGTCATCACTCGGCAGGGCCGAGAAGTGAGGGCGCGGCAGGGCCAACGCGGCCAGGCCAGTGTCGAGCTGCTGGGGGCGATCCCGGCGCTGCTCCTGCTGGGCCTCGTGATCTTCCAGGTGCTGGCCGTCGGCTACGCGGCCGTGCTGGCCGGCTCGGCGGCCGAGGCTGGAGCGCTCGCGCTCGCAGCGGGCTCCGATCCCGAGGCGGGGGTAAGAGAGGCCCTGCCGGGCTGGTCCCGCGTGCGCGCCCGCGTGTCGGTCTCGGGCGGCACCGTCCACGTGCGCCTGCGACCGCTGTCGCCGCTCGCGGTCGTAGCCCGGAAGCTGGAGATCGGCGCCGACGCTTCTGTGGAGGGCTCGTGAGCGCTCAGCCCGCGCTCGGGGCCCGCGGTGCGCTGGCCGGAGTGCTCAGTGCCGCGGCCGACTGGCTGGTCGAGCCCGCGGACCGCGTGGAGCAACAGACGGAGGCGGCAGCGACGATCCAGGAGCGCCCGGTGATAGCGGTGGTCGGGCTGGCTCCGCGGTGCGGGACCACGACCGTGGCCCGGGCGCTGGGTGCCGAGTTGGCGGTCCGCGACTCCTGCGGCGCGTGCGCAGTCACCGCCGGCGCGGGCGGCGGGGCTCTACCCCTCGGGGCGCCGGCCGCCGGCCGGCTGGCCCGCACGCTGGCGCCGGTCGCCGGCGGCGCGACCCGCGCATGCGGGCGCCTCTGCCTGGTGCAGTGCGCGGATCGGGCGGCGCTGGCCGGAGCCATCCTGTACCTGGCCCCGCTCGTAATCGACGTCGACGATCCCCAGGCAGCGCCGGCCGCGGCATCGCTCGCGGATCGGGTGCTGCTGGTGGCGGGGCCACGCACCGAGCCGTCGCTGGCCGCTGTCGTTGCGCAATCGCTCGGCCGGGTCGGACCCGAGCCGGTGGTGGTGGTCAACCGGCTCGTGGAGGAGGACGAGGCGTGGTCGGCCCGTGCGGCAGCCGCGCTTCCCGACTCGCGAATGGGCGCCGGGCTGGCCCTGGCCGGCCGCGAGCCGCGAGGTGAGCTCGGTCGCGCCGTCGCCCTGCTTGCCGACCGGATCGCCTGAGCGATCGCTCACCGCCGCCGAGTCACGCCACGTTCTGCATCGCGCGCCAGCGGGTATAAGCGGGTCACGCCGCGGCCGTGGGATGCCGATCAGGGCTAAAGACCGACGCCCACCGCTGCGCGGCGTGTTGGCGGGGGACCTCCCATGCACCATCGAACGCTTCAATACAAGATGCACTCACGCTCGTGGGCGATTTTGGGAGCCATGGCCGTGACGGTCGTCCTTCTGGGGAGCGCGGTCACTGCGAGTGGCATGGCGGCGGGGCTGGATGCGGCAGCCGGCGAGCTGGCCCGGGTGGGAGGGCTGGCGTGGTTCACCGCGGTCAGCTGGAACGTGAGCATGCTGGCCGGAACGGACCTGATCCTTCCGGTCACCGCGGGAGCCGTAGCCTTGCTCGCTGTAGTCCGCCACTGGCACGGGGCCCTGACGCTGGTGGTGGCCGTGCTGGCCACCCAAGGCGTGGTGGCGCTGATCAAGCTCGCCGTGGCTCGCCCCCGTC
Organism: uncultured Thermoleophilaceae bacterium; assembly: GCA_963825475.1. Taxonomy (GTDB): domain Bacteria; phylum Actinomycetota; class Thermoleophilia; order Solirubrobacterales; family Thermoleophilaceae; genus JAAYBF01. The sequence continues at coordinate 198,263 of CAWGTC010000004.1, forward strand.
CCGAGGCCAACGACGCGGTGGCCACGGCCGCGGGTCATAGCTTTCCCAGCGCGCACTCTGCCACGGCCGTCGCGCTCTACGCCACGCTCGCGTTCCTGGCCGCTCGGCAATGCACTGGCCCGGCCCGAATCGCGGCTTTGGCCGGGGGCGCAGCGGTAGTCCTCGCGGTGGGCTACAGCCGCATCCAGCTCGGGGCGCACTACCCGGTCGACGTGCTTGCCGGCTGGCTCACCGGTGGGGCGCTCGTGCTGGCGTCGTGGGCGCTGTTCGCACGCGTCGCCGCCCGCCCGGCACCGGCTTAGCGGCAGCCTCTTAGGCTGCCGGCGCGCCCTCCGTCGGACGCTGCAGGACGGCGGCGAGCGCCACCAGGAAGGCGGCGATGAAGAACGGCTCGGCGGCCAGCTTCAGCGACTCTTCCATCACGAACTCCCAACGGGTCGGCGTTACGAATGAGTCGAGCGCCTGCGACGCCGCCCCAAGCGCGCCCCCGCCGGCCAGTAGCACCAGCGTCCATGGATGGGCGGCCAAGACGCGCGCACGGCTCGCGAGCAGCAGGCCGCAGCCCGCGAACAGCACGGTGAGCAGCACCGAATCGAGATCGTTGAATCCGCTTGCCGGAGCCACGGCGAACTGAGCCTCGAGCCACTTCGAGAGGATGAGGCCCGCCTGCGTTATCTCGTCGACCGCGAACACCAGGAACACTGCCGCGCTGAGGCCCCAGAAGGGCGCTCCGTCGCGCATGCCGACGGCACGTGCCGCGACGGCGACGAGGAGCAGCTCGGCAAAGCTGAGCCACGTGCCAGGTGCGCCCTCGCGGAGGAAGAACGCCTGATCGCCGACGGCGAGTCCCGCACCGATGAACACGGGCAGCAGCGCGAGGTTCAGGGCGAGCAGCGCCGTCAGCGCCGCCACCGGCCGCCGGGCCGCAGATACGGCCAGTGCGTCGAGGCGCCCGAGCACCGACTCCAGGCTGTAGCCCCCCATACGCCTGCTGGCGCCGGCGCCCGCGGTGGCGCCTGCCAACTCCCTCGAATGGAGAGACGCCCGGTTGAGTCTGCTGCCGCGTGGGGCCATCGCGTGTCCAGTCGCCGCGTTACAGCCATCCTGCGCCCGGCGGTCGGAATTGTCAAACGGCGTCAGCACCCGAGACGGCCTTGCTGGCGGTGGCGCCGCGTGGTAGTAACGCACTCTCACCGTTGAGCGTCATAGCCATGCCGAGAAGGGGCGTGCCGGATGACCCAGACCGACCAGGCCCCCGCCTCGTTGGCCAATGCCGAAGCGATCGAGGCTTGGGATGGCCCGCTGTTCGAGCGGTTCGTGCAGTACCGGCATGTGCTGGTTGCCGGTCTCGCGTCCCACGGGGACGAGGCCATGCGACTGCACCCGCCTGCGACAGGCGACCGAGTGCTGGACGTGGGCTGTGGGTTCGGCGACGCAACGCAGCAACTGGCGAGGCTCGTCGGGCCGGAGGGGTCTGCCTTCGGTGTCGACGCGTCACCTCGGTTCATCGAGGCGGCGACCCAGGAGGCGGCGGGCATTCCCAACGTGAGGTTTGCGGTCGCCGACATCGAGACGGCAGCCTTCGACGAGAGCTTCGACTTCGTGTTCTCGCGATTCGGCACGATGTTCTTCGCCAACCCCGTCGCCGCGTTGCGCAACGTCCGCGCGTCGCTCGCTCCGGGCGGGCGGCTGGTGATGGTGGTGTGGCGCAACAAGATGGAGAACGACTGGGTCTATCGCGCCCAGACCATCACGGAGCGATTCGTGACCAAGCCGGACGACTACGACGAGCCGACATGTGGTCCGGGGCCGTTCTCGATGGGCAACGCAGACACCACGAGCGGGATCCTGTTGAGCGCGGGCTTCGAGGGGATCTCGCTGCGCCGCTGTGACGTGCCGATCATGATCGGGTCGGACATCGACGAGGCGGTGGCGCTCGTCATGAGCATCGGGCCGGCCGGGGAGATCCTGCGCCTTGCCGGCGAGCGCGCCGAGCATCTGCACGAGCAGGTTGCCGAAGCGCTGGGCGAGGGCCTCGCCGAGTGGGTCGGCTCAGAGGGCGTCACGGCCCCTGCATCGACCTGGATCGTCTCGGCCGTCGCCTCTGGCTAGAGCTGATCCTCAAGGATGCGTCGAGGTCGGCCGGGGAGAGCGCACCCTCCTCGAAGACCCTCTCGACCAGCCGGGCGCGCTTCTCGTTCTGCGGCAAGTCCGCCACCCCGAAGGCAGCGAACAGGGTGCGCAGGTGGGTCTTCACCGCTGCCACCGTGAGGTGCAGTGCGTCGGCGATGTCCTTGTTGCTCGCGGGCCGGGATCCCCGTCCCCCTTTGACCCGTGAAAGCGCCCCTCCGGCTCAGACCCTTCCGCCGGCTGATCGCGGCCTACGGCGTCAACTCGCTCGGCACCTGGCTGGGGGAGATTGCGCTTTCGATCCTCGTATTCCACGAGACGGGCAGCGCCGCCGCGGTGGCAGCCGTGTGGCTGCTGGGACTGTTCGTTCCCTCGCTGGCGGGCCCGCTACTCGTGACGCGCCTGGAGGGCGCCCGCACCACTGTGGTGCTGCCGGCGCTCCTCGCGGTCCAGGCTGTGCTGTTCATGGTCCCTGGCGGCGGCTGATTGCCGGTTCGTTCGCCTTCTGCGCCGTCTCCTACCTTGGCATGGGCAGCGCCGGCTCGATCGAGGTGGTGTGCGCGTACCGGACTGGGCTTCCTGGCGGGCGGCGCCATCGCGACCCTCGCGTCGGCGCGGGCCGTCTACATGGCTGCGGGGCTCGGGATCCTCGCCGTCACGGCGCTGCTGCTCGCGCCGCGAACGGTCCTCGCGGCGCGGAGGGCGCTTCTCGTCGCCGTGACGCGCGGCGCCGTGCCCGCTGGCCCCCAGGCGACCCAAGCCGGCTGAGCTCCCCACGGGATCAGAGCAGCAGCGCGTCGTCCTCGAGGCACCAGCGCCAGGTCTCGCCCGGCTGGAACGACCTGACGATCGGATGGCCGGTCGCCTCGAAATGCGCGGACGCGTGCTTTCCGGGCGACGAGTCGCAGCAGCCGACATGGCCGCATGTCAGGCAGAGCCGCAGGTGAAACCAGACACCCTCACCGCTGCCCAGGCACTCCTCGCAGCCCTCCGTCACGGGGGTCACGTCGCGGACCTGGTCGAGATGGGTGCACTCCCGCGTCACGGCGCCCGGCGTCCTAGCTGCCCGGCGCGACGACGGCAAGTCCGAACGGAGTCGCGTCGTCGGGGACGGGCAGCTTGGTCGGTGTACCCACCTCGGTGAGCAGGCCGTCGGGCCCGATGCTCATCACGTGCTGGAGGTTGCCCATGCCCAAGGGGACCGCGGGTACAGCACGTGGAGAGATCGCGAACAGGAATTCGTCGTTGGGGTCGAGCTGGAGGTTCCAGGCGTTGCCGGGCTCCATGAAGGGGAGATCCTGGATCTGGACGGGGTCGCGCGGGTTCTCGATGTCGAACGCCGTGATGTTGTTCGTGCCGGCGCTCGACACGTAGAGCCAGCGTCCGTCCTTGGTGATCTGGATCCAGCAGGGTAGGAACGCGCCCACGGTCTGAACCGCCTTGACGAAGGTGAGCTTGCCGGTCTCGTCGTAGGAGAAGACGGCGAGTCCCGGAGAGGTCGGCAGCGCCATGTACACGAGGGGCTCTGTCGGGTGCGCCCTCACTCCGAGCGCGAACTTCTTGGGCGGGGGAGTTCCGGCCGCATAGGCGGCGTCGGGTGCGACGAAGGGCGAGCCCTCGGCCTGCTTCAGCACGCCCGACTCGTCGATGCTGAAGCCTCGAATCGGCCCCCCGTCCTCGAGTCCGAACGCCACTCCGCCACTGTCCGGCACCACTGCGGACGTGGGCGCGAAGGTCGGCTCCGAGGGCACGCTCGATCCGGGAACCGGCGTGAGCTTGCCGTCGTCAGCCACGGTGAAGGTCGTGTAGTTCGGCGTCTCCTCCTCGAGCTCTCGAACGCCGTCGCGCGCCTTGTTCGCCACCACGAGCGTGTCGCCGGAGAGCCCGAGGCTCGACGGTGCCTTGCCCATCGACGGGAACGGGGATCCCTCGACCCGGTCCAGGCCGCCGTTGGACTCGATCTTGAAGACGGCTATCGAATCCGACCCCTGGTTCACGGCGAACAGCAGCGTGTTGTCGGGGTTGACGATGACCTGGTCGTTGCCGTCGACGACCCCGGGCGCCATCAGCTGGGTCGCGCCAGAGCCGCCGGTCGAGCACTGGGAGATCTCCTGCGCCTTCATGTCCGGGCCGTACGGGATGGCGAGCACACTGTTCTCGCCGGACTCCGTGATGTTCGACGCGACATAGCTCACGAACTGGACCGGGCCGTTCTCGCCGATGTTCGCGCCGCAATTCGAGGAGACCGGCACCGCGGCATCGTCGTCGGCGATCGTGATCGCGCCCACGACGGCGGCGCACGCGAGCAGCGTAAGCAGGTCGCGCCCCGCGCCCAACAACATGCGGGGCTTGCGCTCCGGGACTCTGGGCGGCCCGGGCGGCCTGGCCGGCGCCGCGGGCGGGGCGGGTGCCGGCGGCGGCGCGGCTGGCGCGGCTCGCGCAGCGGGCGCCGCCGCAGGGGCGGCGGCCGGGGTCACCACGGCGGCGCCGGCCCGGGTCTGCTCGCTGGTCTGCGGGACAGGGGCGGCGGCTCGTGTCTCTTGCACCCCGCCGTCGAACCGCAAGAGGGTCTGCCCGAGCGTGATCTCGTCCCCCGGCTTGAGCGTCGTCGGGCTGCTGACGGGGCGCCCGTTCACGAGCGTCCCGTTCGTCGATCCGAGGTCCTCGACTACGAAATGCCCTCCGTCGACTCGGTGAAAGCGCGCGTGGCGCCGCGAGATCTCGGTGTCGTTGGCGAGGTTTCCCTGCCCCGCCTCGCCGCGTCCCACCACGAACTCACCGTCGAGCACGACCTCCGTTCCGGCGGCCGCTCCGCTCACGATTCGAAGCAGTTCGTTGGCCACGGCGCGAGCCTAACCCCCGGGAACGGTGAGTGCAATGGCCGCCGAGCTAGCGCTCGACGCCCACCTGCTCACCCTCCGTGTAGCGAATCGGCGCGCCGGCGGATGGCTCCACCAGGAACGTCTCGCGCTTCCCGCTCTCCCACGCCTCACGCACGCCCGGAGCCGTCGGATCGAAATCGGGTCGCATCTTCTTCATCACCTCGCGCAGATCGACGTGAAGCTCCTCGATGGTGGGCCGCGCCCAGAACCAGTACCCGATGTACATGCTGTAGATCCGCAGGCCCGGCTCGAGGACGAACGTGTGCGGGATCATCGGGTCGTGCACCGGATCGGTGTACTCCTGGATGTCGAGATCTTGCTGCACCGTTCGGTCCGGATCTGAGAGGAAGGGGAACTCCGCGGCCTGGGTATCGCGGAACTCGTTGGTGTCGAGCTGGTTGTCGGTGGAGATCAGCACTATCCGCGTGTGTGCGACGCGGAAGTCGGGATAGGCCTCCACCAGGCGGCGGACGAAGCGGTTCTCCTTCGGGCAGTAGCCGCCGCGCGAGAGGTGGAGCACCATCGGAATCGAGCCCTGCAGCTCAGACAGCACGCGCGGGTTCCCTTCGTGATCGGACAGCTCGTAGTCGGGAAAGACCGCGCCCGGCTTGATGTCTGATCGCACGAGCGTCCCCCTCGAAGTGATTACTGCAGGGTCTGCGGCCCGCCTTGACCGGGCGGCGGGGCATCCCATGTGTTGAGCAGCCCGCCCATGAACGTCACCGTGGGCTGCGGTGGCGGACCGCCGCCCAGAAGGGCCCTGAGGCCGGGATAGGGCTTGACCCACAGAGGCGACGGTATCCCGCAGAGCCGGTTGATGATGCCCGCGGGGATCGCCACGATCAGCACGCCGAGGGCGAGCACCACCATCTGCTCGGGGGTGTCGAGCAGGCCCAGGGCGACGATCACCGTGGTGGCGCCGGCGGGCGGGTGTGCTGCGCGCAGGAGGCGCAGGATCAGGCCGGTGAAGGCCAGCGAGAGCGCAACGGCAATCCAGCGCTCTTCGCTGAACCCGGCCTCGATGGCGGTGGGCTGATCGAGGAGGTCGAACACAAACAGCCAGAAGAAGGCGACGGCGCCCCCGACGTAGTGGCCGATGACGGTGTTCCGCGGGCTCGCGACCAGCGCCATCGGCGTCTCGAAGAACAGGAAGGCACTGGCGCCGAGGCTGGGGAACAGCAGCGGCTCGTCGAACGCCCACGCCGCGCCGCCACTCAGCAGCATTGCCAGCAGGGCGGCGATGCCGGTGTAGATCGCGTTCCCTCGGTTGCCCCAATGGGAATACAGCCAGTCGTTCAAGCCGCGGCGGCCTGTGATGCCTGGGAGAGAGCCGGCTCGTGCGGCCGCAGCCGCCTTGGGCGGCATGGGCGCCCGAACGGTGGAGTTCACGAACTCGGCGATCTGGTCGAGGTCGCGCTGTTGATCCGCCACGGGCCGAGTATCTCCGAGCGAGAAGGTCGAATGCAACCCACGGTTTTTCCAAGGGTTGAAACGCCTACTCCTGCCGGGTTATGCTCGCCCCACCGCAGCTCCCCTAGGCCCAGAGGGAGGTCAAGCAATGCGTCGGTTCTCAGCCCTGACTTTGGTCACCGGTCTGCTCGTGGTAGGCCTCACCGGCACTGCACAGTCGAACTCGGCCAAGACGTGGCACGTGAAGATCACCAACCTCACGGCCGGCCCGGTCGCCACTTCCGGCCAGCCCATGTCGCCGCCGCTATGGGCGGTGCACGACCACAAGCTCGACGTGTGGTCTGTCGGGGAGCTGGCCTCCAGCGGCGTGCTGCCGATTGTGGAGGACGCGTCCAACGCGCCGCTGCAGTCCTACCTCAGCTCGAACCGGCACGTGAGGGAGGCCAAGACCGAGACGGGAGCGCCCGCCGGGCCGATCCCCCCGGGCGGCATCCGTGAGTTCGACATCACCTCCAAGGGCGACGACAAGTACCTGTCGATGCTCTGGATGCTCGTCCGTACCAACGACGCCTTCACGGGTCTCGACTCCTACAAGCTGAACGGGGGCAAGGGCGAGTACAAGGGCAAGGCGCAAGCGCAAGAGCAAGGCCAAGGTCATTGGCAGCGGCACGGGCAAGGGCAAGACCAAGACGCTCATGCTGCGCGCCTACGACGGCGGCACCGAGAACAACAACCAGAGCTGCGCGTTCATCCCGGGCCCGCCGTGCGGCAATTTCTTCGTCCGCGAGCCCACCGCGCAGGCGATCGCACCGCACCCCGGCATCACGGGTGGCGACATCGCCGCATTCGCGTGGACGAACCCCGTGGCCAAGGTCACGATCACGAGGACGAAGTAAGAACCGAACGGACGAAAACCCACAGCTCCAAGGAGGCCCTCCCATGGCTAAGACGATCGATGAAACCCCGCCCGAATCGGCGGTCCGCAAGGTGCCGCCGGAGCTCATGTACACAGACCTGATCGGCGACGGCTTCAAGCGGGACGACCTGCCGTGGCAGCCGTGGGTCGAGAACGGACGCGACGGCGTGGACATGGTCCCGCTGTTCGGGGGCGATCCCAACGGCGCCGCGGCGCTGCTGCTGCGCTTCCGGCCCGGTGCTCACGGCGACTTCCACAAGCACGGAGGTGCCGAGCTGATGTTCGTGCTCGACGGCGTGCTCGAAGACGACAAGGACGGCTACTTCCCGAAGGGGTCGGTCATCGTCGAGAGCGAGAACAGCATCCATCAGGCGCTCTCCCACGAAGGCTGCACACTGCTGGCCGTGCGCGAGCGGCCCGCACAGCCGTACACCGATCAGCCGTTCGACGCGAACGTCAAGAAATGAGCGACGCAGGCGCCGGGGACGCGCTCGAATCGCACCCGGCGAAGCCCAAGCGGGCGGTCATCGCGACCGTCCCGTCGGACTCCCACATGTGGAACATGGTCTACATCGAGCTGGTGCTCAGGGAGAACGGCTGGGATGTCAACAACCTCGGCGCCTGCACGCCGGCTGAGCTCGTGGTCGAGACCTGCCTGGCGGAGCGCCCCGGCATGCTCGTGGTCTCGAGCGTGAACGGTCACGGCCACATCGGCGGCCGCAAGCTGATCGGGCAGATCCGGAGCCAGTCGGAGCTGGACTACCTGCCCGTGGTGATCGGCGGCAAGCTCGGCACGCTCGGGGCGAACAACTCGGAGTTCGTCGAGCCGCTGATCGCGGCGGGCTACTCGGCCGTGTTCATGGAGGCCGCGGGGCTGGAGGCGTTCGGGCGCTTCATCGAGGCGCCACGGCGAGCAGAGATGGTGGCATGAGGTGAGCGGCTCGGGGCCCGTGTCCGGGTTTGGGCAGTACGTAGCGCGCGAGGCGTCTGCCGGGCACCTCGTGGTGCAGCCGCGCATGGGTTTCAGCGCGGCGGATCGCATGCGCGAGGGCCTGCTGGCCGTCAAGCGCGCGGCGGGCTCGACCGCGGGCACCATCACGCTGGACAGCTTCACCCGGATCGGCCGCCACGCCTCGGCCCTGCGCCACCTCGACGAGGAGCTGACGCTGAACGGGTTCCCGATCGTGGCCTACGGCCCAGATGCCACGCGCGCGATGCTCGAGGGTGTGGAGGGCGCCGACTTCCCGGTGCAGGTCCGCCACGGCTCGGCCGACCCACGCGAGATCTTCGTCGCGATGCTGGCCTCGGGGCTGTACGCCACCGAGGGCGGCCCGATCTCCTACTGCCTCCCATACAGCCGCAAGCCGCTGGCCGAGGCGGTGCCTGCATGGAGGGAAAGCGCCGAAACGCTTGCGGAGGCGCAGGCCGCGGGCAGCCCGGTGCACATGGAGACGTTCGGCGGCTGCCTCCTCGGCCAGCTCTGCCCACCGAGCCTGCTCGTGGCCGTCTCGCTTCTGGAGGGCGTCTTCTTCCGCACCCACGGGTTGACGAACCTGTCGCTCAGCTATGCCCAGCAGACCAGCCCCGCCCAGGACCGGGAGGCGGTAGCCGCGCTTCGCCGGCTGGCTGACGAGTTCCTCCCCGGCGTGGACTGGCACGTCGTGATCTACACGTACATGGGGCTCTTCCCGTCCACCGTCGAGGGCGCTCAGGCGCTGCTCGACGAAAGCGTCCGGCTGGCCAGCGAGAGCGGTGCCGAGCGGCTGATCGTGAAGACCGCCCTCGAGGCGTTCCGCATCCCGACGATCGAGGAGAACGTCGAAGCGCTCGAGCGTTCGGCGGACCTGGCGCTCCAGGTGAGGCGCATGAGCATGGCGGACGGCCTCTACTTCGACATGTACGACTCCGACAGCGAGACCTACACGGAGGCCCGGGGCCTGATCGAGGCGGTGCTCGAGCTCGACGCGGACATAGACACGGCGCTGCTGAAGGCCTTCGAACGGGGGATCCTCGACATCCCGTTCTGCCTCCATCCCGACAACCGCAACGAGTCGCGCAGCCTGATCGCGCCCGATGGCCGGCTGCAGTGGCTCGACACCGGGCAGATGCCGCTTCCGCAGCCCCACCACGCGGCCGACTCGCTGACCGCCGACGGGCTGCTGGCGAGCCTCAACTACACGGCCTCGCGCTACGACAACGCCCTGGACCGAGGGCAGGCTGTGCCTGCGCTAGCCGGCCCGGGCCAATCGCCCACCATGGAGACCTCATGACGGACAAGCTGGCCAATGCCGACCCGACGATCGTGATCGTGGGCGCTGGGCCGCGCGGGCTCTCGGTCCTCGAGCGTCTGGTCACCATCGCGAGCACGATCGACGCCCCCGCATCGAATCTCCTGGTCGAAATCGTCGATCCATACGAGCCGGGGGCGGGACGGATCTGGCGCAGCGATCAGAGCGGCGCCCTGCTGATGAACACCGTGATCGGCCAGATCACGATCTTCGGGCATGACCCCGAAGAGCCGGAGGAGGACGCAGGTCCCTCGTTCTGGCAGTGGCTCGAGGAAAAGGCCGATCCGGAGCACGGCGATCTCGCGCCCAACGGCTACTCGCCGCGGCGGGTGTACGGCCAGTACCTCGCCGACGCCTTCAGGCAGGTGCTCGACAGAGTGCCCGAATGGGTGCGGGTACAACCGATCCGCGACGAGGTCGTGCGGATCGACGAAGCCGACGACGGCGGCTACTCGGTGACCCTGCGCGAGGGCGGCGCCCGGCACGCCGACACGGTCGTGCTGACCACCGGCCATCCGCGCAACACGCTGCGCGAGCACGAGCAGAAGCTCGCCACCTTTGCCGGCGAGCACGGGCTTCACTACGTGCCCGGCGACTCGGCGTCGGACATGCCGCTCGACCAGGTCACCAAGGACGACGTCGTGGCCATCCGCGGCCTCGGCCTGACCTTCTACGACGTGTGTGCTCGGCTCACCGCGGATCGCGGTGGCAAGTTCGTCCGCGACGACACGGGAACGGTGGTGTACGAGCCGAGCGGAGAGGAGCCGCAGATCTTCGCCGGATCGCGAAGCGGTCTCCCCTTCCCCGCCCGCGGCGTCAATCAGAAGGAGCTCGGCGACAGCTATCAGCCCGTGTGCTCGACCGCGCAGAAGGTCGACGAGCTGCGCGCCCGCCGGAAGGAGGAGCACCAGGACGACCGCCTGGACTTCAAGGAGGAGATCCTTCCGCTGCTGATGCTCGACGTGCATCGCTCCTACACGGCGAACGTGATCCGGCAGCGCTTCGGCAACGAGCGCTCCGACGAGTTCATGGGGTTGTTCGACAGTCTTTCGTGCACGATCGAGGGGCTCGACCAGCTGCGCGAGCACTTCGACGTGGGCGACATCTCGGACGAGCTTCCCGACCTCGAGAAGCTCGCGCGACCGTTCCAGGGGATGAGCTACGAGACCCCCGCGGACTTCAACAAGTACCTGACCGGGCACCTCGAGCACGATCTGAAGGAGGCGGAGCTCGGCAACCGCGACGGTCCCTTGAAGGCGTCGCTGGACGTGCTGCGCGACCTTCGCGGCGTGATCCGGAAGGTGGTTGAGCACGACGGCCTGCTCCCGGACTCCCAAGAGTGGTTCGACAAGTGGTACACCCCTCGCAACTCGCTGCTGTCGGCGGGGCCGCCGGCGTTCCGGGTGGAGCAGTGCGTGGCGCTTATGCGCGCGGGCATCGTTCACGTGGTCGGGCCGGAGACGCGCTTCCACGGCGACGAGTCGGTGGGCAAGTTCACGGTCGAGTCGCCCCACGTCGTGGACTCGCTTCACGAGGCCACGTGGCTGGTCGAGGCCTCGTCACCCGACCCGCAGCTCCCACGCAACGCGTCGGAGCTCTACACCCAGCTGCGCGAGGACGGGGTGGTGTCGGAGCACTTGAACCCGACGGCCGACGGAGGCCTCGACCGGCAGACGGGTGGCCTGAACGTGTCCCACGCGCCCTACCGCATCATCGACTCGAACGGCCGGGTACACGACGACCTGTTCGCGCTCGGCATCCCGACGGAGCACACCAACTGGTTCACCCAGGTCGGCAGCGGCAAGCCGGGGGCGAGGTCGGCGTTCACCCGCGACGCGCGGTTGATCGCCGAGGCCGCGCTCGAGCGACTGTTCGGAACGGCGATCCCGCGCAACATGACCCGATTCCAGGCGGCGATCGGCTCGGGCGATTGAGCCCTGACCCCGTCAGGCTCCACATGTTCGAGGGCGGCTCGATCAAGTGCCGCGTACATAACGTCAAGGCGGGACAGGGGCAGGGCGAGCCGTTCGAGTTCCCGGTTCCTTGGTTCGTCATCGAGCATCCGCGCGGCCTGGCCCTGGTCGACGGCGGCATCGCGGCCGGCTGCGCCGAGAACCCGCTCGCAGCCTGGGGCGAGATAGCGAACACCTACTGGCCGGTGATGACGCCCGAGCAGGCGTGCGTGCCGGCGATGGAGGCTGCGGGTCTCGACCCGGAGGACGTGCGCTACGTACTCCAGTCCCACCTGCATCTCGACCATACCGGCGCGTTGGCCGCGATCGACCGGTTCCCGAACGCGGAGGTGATCGTGCCCCGGACCGAGTACGAGTACGGCCACGCTCCGGACTGGTATGCCGACGCCGTCTACATCGACGAGGACTTCATCAAACCCGGCGTGCGCTGGGCTCTACTGGACGAGACCGAGGACGGCTACGACGTGTTCGGCGACGGCACCGTCCGCTGCTGGCGCACCCCGGGCCACTCCCCGGGGCACCAGTCGTTCGAGGTGAAGCTCGCGAACAGCGGCGTCTTCCTGCTCACGATCGATGCGGCATACACGACCGACCACTGGAACGAGAAGGCGCTCCCCGGCTTCCTCGCCTCAGCGGTGGAGACGGTGCGCTCGGTCAAGAAGCTGCACCACATCGCACGCCGCAGCGATGCGACCGTCGTGACCGGCCACGATCCCGACGCGTGGCCGTCGTTTAGACAGAGCCCCGCGGCCTACGACTAGTTACACAGGCCGCAGGATCCCACCGCGCAGGAGCAGACGGGCAGCACGTGTGCCGAGCGCTTCGGCCCCCAGCGGCGCACCCAGCCAAGCGCCGTGGGGTCGGTGCGGTCCGACCCACCGTCCGGCCAGTTGCGGCGCATCGCTGCGGACGCCAGGCCGTCGGCCTCGGAGTCGGTGCGACTGTAGATCGATTCGACGAGCGCTGCGATGAACGCTTCGGCAGGCTTCCCGTCCATGGGCACGCTTGATTGATACCCGGACGGACGGACGGACGATCAACCGCGCCCTGGGCTGCGGTGCCTCGCCATCGGCCGCGAGGCACCGATGCAAGCCCGTGCGTAGCTCAGGCGGTCTGCGGCACCTTTGCGACCGCCTCCTGGTAGATCTCCATCTGGCTGGCGATGCCCTCGTTGGTGTAGCCCTCGCTCAGCTGCAGGTCCTTGACCACAAGGCTGGCGTCGACGAGGTTGCGGGCGAAGGCGTCGTCCTCGCGCACGGCCGCGAGCTGCTCGGCCGAGCCGTGCACCTCGATGTAACCGCTGAGGCCGCTGCCGTTAGCTCCGAGCAGCACCACGTCGAAGCTGTCGGTGCGGCCCTCCTGCTGAAGGCGGCCGTGGAGGCCAAGGGCCTCGTTGAAGACCTCGAGTCCACGCTCCTCGCGTCCCGGAATGGGCGAGCCCCAGCTGATGAACAGCATGCGATCGGCCATGCCGTCTCCTTCCGATCTCGGTCCGACAGGGCGCCGAACCTGTCGTCACCGACCCTCTCACCCGGAGCGAGCCGAAGCAAGTACGCTCGCGCCGATGGCGCCCTTCGAGACGATCCTCTACGCAACGGAGGGTCCTGTCGCGACGATCACCCTCAACCGCCCGGAGCAGCTCAACACGATCGTCCCGCCGATGCCCGACGAGGTGGAGGCCGCGGTAGGCCTCGCCATCCGCGATACGGCCGTCAAGGTGATCGTGCTTCGCGGCGCCGGCCGGGCGTTCTGCGCCGGCTATGACTTCGGCGGGGGCTTCACCGAGTGGGACCACCTGATCGAGAGCGATGGCGCCTGGGACCCGGGCAAGGATTTCGCGTTCGCCACGGCCCAGGAGATCTCGCCCACCCAGAAGTTCATGAGCGTGTGGCGCTCCCCGAAGCCGGTGATCGCGCAGGTGCACGGCTGGTGCGTTGGCGGCGGCAGCGACTTCGCGCTGTGCGCCGACCTCGTGATCGCTTCGGAGGACGCGCAGATCGGCACCCCCTACTCGCGCATGTGGGGCGCGTACCTGTCGGGGATGTGGATCTACCGGCTCGGGCTGACAAAGACCAAGTACTACGCCCTCACCGGTCGCTCCCTCTCCGGAAGCGAGGCAGCCGAAGCCGGGCTGGTCAATCAGGCCGTTCCGTTCGACCGGCTCGAGGAGACGGTGGCATCCCTGGCCGGCGATCTGGCCGGCATACCGTCCTCCCAGCTCGCCGCGATGAAGCTGATCGTGAACCAGGCCTACGAGAACATGGGGCTGACGGCAACGCAGACCCTCGGGCCGATCCTCGACGGGCTGATGCGAAACACGCCCGACGCGCTGCGGTTCATCGACCGCGCCGATCGAGACGGGGTCCGGTCGGCCGTGAGCGACCGAGACGCACCTTTCGGCGACTACAGCCAGGCGCCCCCGGAGCGCCGCCCGAGTCCGGACAACGTGATCGATCCCTGAGCGGATCCCCGGCGCTCCTCTGCCGAGATACCCCCCAGGGAAACCTGACCGTTCTAGGCAACCTCCTCGCGCGCGGCAAGGGCACACGGCCGTTCGCGAGACCGGGATCCACCGCGGGCCCCGACCAAGGTCGTCGGCGTGGTCGTGATCGCCACGAGCGCGGCAGAACGTTGCTGGAGGCCAAGCTCCAGCCGTACGGACCGCGGCTGGTCATCTTCCCGAGCTACGCGGTCGAGCCGGGCACCCGGCGCGGGCGCAAGAGCTTCTCGATCGTGCGGCAAACCTACGAGGACTTCGAGGTTCATGTCGAGCGCTTCGTCGACGCGGGCCCGGACAAAGTCGTCGTACTTGCTCACTACTCCGGGTCCGGTCGGGGCAGCGGTGTACCTGTAGCAGGCGAGCACGGCTATGTGTGGACTGTCGATGATGGGATTGCTGTGCGGTTCAGCTGGTTTCAATCGCACCGAGAAGCACTCGCTGCGGCCGGCTTGCCCGAATAGACATCGCTCTTAGCCGGCACGCGCCTCGTAGGGGCAGACGCACCGTTTCGTAGCGCTCTTGTCGCCGCTTGGAGCGTCACGCGCCTTGTTCGGTTACGGGCCGCGAGGGAGCGTGCCATCTATGACCGACGCGCACGACAGGGACGGTGACTCGGGGCAGGCGCTTGTGTTGCTGTTGGGGATGGTGGCGGCGCTGTTGGTGGGCACGCTGTTTCTGGTCGGGTTCGGGCAGGCGCTCGGTGGGAGGAGCGCGCACCAGCGCGGCGTTGACCTGGCGGCGATGTCGGCGGCGCTGTCGATGCGCGATGACTATCCGCGGCTGTTCGAGCCGCCGGTGCTGGCGAACGGGCTGCCGAACCCGCGCCATCTCTCGACGGCCGCCTACCTGGCGCGGGCTCGCGGGGCGGCGATTCGGGGAGGTGCGCGCAACGGCGTGAAGCTCGGTCCTGGGGACGTCACCTTCGGAGTGGGCTTTGCGCCGGTCCGTGTGAATGTGAGGGCCCGCGGCGAGGTGGCGATCGATGTCGGGGACGCCGGCGAGCGCACCCGCCGCGTCGACGTGCAGGCGAAGGCTTCGGCAGGACTGAGCCCGTCGCTGGGCAACCCGCTCGGGGGGCCGGCGTTCGGCAGTGGCGGCGGCTACGACGGCCCGCTGGCCTACCGGATGGGCAAGTCGATGCGCCCCGACGTCGCGGCGGCGTTCGACCGCATGGCCGCCGCCGCCCGTCGTGACGGGCTGGCGCTGTCGATCACGTCCGCGTTTCGCTCCGACGCCGAGCAGGCGCGCCTGTTCGCCGCCAACCCCAACCCGAAGTGGGTCGCGCCGCCGGGCACCAGCCTGCACCGCTACGCCACCGAGCTCGACCTCGGGCCACCCGCTGCCTACGCCTGGCTGAAGGCCAACGCCCGCCAGTTCGGCTTTATCCACAGGTACGCTTGGGAAGCTTGGCACTACGGCTTCGGTGCCAACCCCCGCGACCGGGACCATCCGGCGCAGTACGAGCGCGGCTCCTGGGAGCCACCGGGAGGAGACCACGGCCGGATCCGCCACGGGCTGCCGAGCTTCGTCCCGCTCCACTTCCATGATCCGATCGCCCGCGCGGCCCTGCGCTGGAACGTGCCGGTCAACCTGCTGGCGGCGCAGCTCTACGCCGAGTCGAACTTCAATCCGTTCGCCCAGAGCCCGGCGGGGGCGCAGGGCATCGCCCAGTTCATGCCCGGCACCGCCCAGGCATACGGCTTGACCGATCCATTCGACGCGGAGAAGGCCATCGACGCCCAGGCGCGGCTGATGGGCGATCTGCTCGGGCAGTTCGACGGCGAGGTGGCTCTTGCCCTGGCCGCCTACAACGCCGGCCCCGGCGCGGTCGAGCGCTACGGGGGGATTCCGCCCTACTCCGAGACCCTGGCCTACGTGGCGAAGATCCTCGGTCTGCTCGGCGGGGCGGGTGAGCTGGTGCTCGACACGTTCGAGGTCAGGCTCGTTGAGTGAGAACCTTCAGCGGGAGTCGCGGCGCTGACCAGTTCCCTTGGCCTGGCGCTCCAGCGCCTTGCCGAAGGCATCCTCGACCTCGCGCGCCATCGTCTGCTTGAAGGTGGCCAGCAGGGCCTCGGCGGCTATGGGACGTACCCGCTCGATCGTCTCGGTGATCTCGGGCCAGCGCTCGTCGGGCTGGCCCGCCCTCTCGAAGGGCGTCCACAGCTCGTCGAGGAAGAGCTCGACGAACGCGCGTGAGGCGGCCTCGCAGCTTCGCTGGACCTTGGCGATGGCGGACAGCGCGGCGGACAGGGGAATCCCGCGCGCGGTCACCTCCGCCGCGGCGCGCAATAGTGCCGGGCTGGGCGCCTCGAAGCGGCCGTCCCCCAGCGGGATCAGCAGCTTCAGCTTCTGAGCCTTGGCCAGCACCCTCTCGTCGGTCGCGCCAAAGCGCTCGGCGAGCTGCTCCGCGGTGAGGACCTCGGGCGACTCGGTCTCGAAGGGCGCGGTCACCACCCGGCGCAGGCCGACGAAGCGGTCGGCCCCGCCGCCTCCGATCAGGCCCTTGATCACGTCGAGCTTGAGGCCCTCGGTCTGCAGCTCCTGGACGAGCCGCAGCCGGGCGATGTGCTCGTCGCCGTAGTAGCCGGTGCGGCCCCGCACCTCGGGCGGGGGCAGGAGGCCGCGCGACTGGTGGTTGCGGATGTTGCGCACCGACATGCCTGTCTCCTGCGCGAGCTGCTCCACCGTGAGTTCGGACACACTTGAACCTTACCTAGACCCAGGTGCCTCGAAATGATGTACCCTCAGTTGAGGTAACGATCCCAGGAGGCCCATGAAGCCCGCATCGCGACTCGTCCCGCTGTTGACTCTCGCCGTCCTGCTCGTGGGGGCGACGCCGGCCTACGCCCAGGGCACCGAGCCCGCGGGTGGAGCGGCCGTCGGGCAGATCTTGATCGCGACCGCGGGGGCGTCGCTGCTCACCGCCGCCCTGCTGGTGCTCGGCATGGGTCACCGGTCGGGCCGGATCGCGGTGCTCGGCCGCTGGGCCGCCTTGGCTGAACGGATCAGCGGGCTCCCGGGATGGGCAGCGCTGCCCTCCGGGATCGCGACCGTGTCGCTGATCACCGCCGTGTTCGGGATGTACTGGGACATCGCCCTGCACATCGGCGTTGGCCGCGACGAGGGACCGTTGGCCAACCCGGCGCACTACTTCATCCTGCTCGGCCTGTTCGGCATCTTCAGCGCGGGCTTCTTCGCGATGGTCCTGCCGACCCAACGGCCGAGTGCGACCGCCGTGCGGCTGGGTCCTGACTGGTACGCCCCGCTGGGTGGAGTGCTGGTGTGCGCCTGCGGCGCATTCTCGCTGCTGGGCTTCCCGCTCGACGACATGTGGCACCGGCTCTTCGGTCAGGACGTGACGCTTTGGGGCCCCACACACCTGATGCTGATCGGCGGCGCGGCCATGACCCTCGTGGGTCTCGCCGTCCTGCTCGTGGAGGGCCTGCGAGCCAACGTCGCCGCGGGGGAGCCCGAGCGCGAGCGCTCCTGGGCCATGAAGGCTCGGGTGGTGGCGCTCACGGGTGGTCTCATGCTCGGCCTGTCCACCTTCCAGGCCGAGTTCGATTTCGGGGTCCCGCAGTTCCGCTTCGTATTCCAGCCGATGATGATCATGCTCGCCGCCGGCATCGGCCTGGTCGCGATCCGCCAGTGGGGCGGGCGCGGCGCGGCGCTGGGCGCGGTGGGGTTCTTCATCCTCGTCCGCGGCACGCTCGCCGTGCTCGTGGGTCCCGTTCTGGGGGAGACCACGCCGCATCTGCCGCTGTACATCGTGGAGGCGCTGATAGTCGAGGCGATCGCCCTGCGCATCCCGCGCGACCGTCCTCTGGCGTTCGGACTGTGGTCGGGTCTCGGCATCGGGACCGTCGGCCTCGGCGCCGAGTGGGCCTGGTCGCACGCCTGGATGCCACTGCCGTGGCCGGCCGAGCTGGTGCCCGAGGCCGTGATCCTCGGGTTGATAGCCGCCGTGGCCGGCTCGGTGGTGGGCGCATGGATCGGCGCGCGCCTGAGTGTCAAGCCGGTGGCCACCGGCCGGAGCCTGCGGACGGGCGCCATCGTCGGCGCCGCCGCGATAGCCGTCGCCGTCGGGTTCGCGCTGTACAAGCCGGCTGACGAGGGCGTGCGCGCGGACGTCGCCCTCACCGAGATCGCCGGAGGAGGGGCCCGCACCGTGCAGGCCGAGCTGACTCTCAGTCCCCGCGACGCCGCCGACGACGCCGAGTGGCTGACCGCGACCGCCTGGCAGGGCGACGGCCTGGTCGTCGACCGGCTCGAGCGCGTAGGCCCGGGCCGCTACCGGACCACGGAGCCGATCCCGGTGCACGGCAACTGGAAGGCGCTCATCCGCCTTCACGCCGGCAACTCGCTGACCACGCTGCCGATCTTCATGCCGTCCGACGCCGCAATCCCGGCAAAGGAGATTCCGGCGACCGCTCGGTTCGAGCGCGCGTTCGTTGCCGACCACGAGGTGCTCCAGCGCGAGCAGCAGCCGGCCGCGCCGGCGCTCGCCGGCCTCGCCTACGCCGTGGTGGTGGCGATTGCGCTGGCCCTGCTCGCGCTGCTGGCCTGGGGCCTGCACCGGCTCGGGACGGCAATGCCGGGACCGGCTTCTCCCGCGGGCACGGCATCACGCCGGAAGGATCGGCCCCGGGCGAGCGCCCTGCGGCCGGCCGACCGGCCGGTCGCCTGACTCCGCCGACCAGCGCCGCGATCAGCAGACGCCCGGCGACCGCCGAGCGTCCGCGGGCCGCTCCTTGGCACGCAGTGCCTGCCGGTCACACGCCGGGGCAACCCGCGGTGGCCGGACCGAGGCGCCCGCCGCCGAGCCCAGCATGCGCGGCGCCGGGTCGATCGGAGTTCCGTTGCGGCGTACTTCGAAATGCAGGTGGGGACCCGTCGAGTGACCCGTCGAGCCCACCAGTCCGACACGGGTGCCGCCCACCACCGGCTCACCCACGTAGGAGGTCTCGACCGAGAGGTGGGCGTACCAGGTCTGGTAGCCGAGGCGGTGATCGACGATCACCAGGTTGCCGTAGCCACCGGTGTTGTAGCCCGCGAAGCTCACCACGCCGCGGCCCGCGGCCTCGACTCTTGTGCCGGTGGCGGCCGGGAAGTCGAGCCCGGTATGCATCCGGCCCCACCTCTTGCCGAACCCATCGGTGATGGGCGCCCGCACGGGTCGGAAGAAGACCACGGGCCCGCCAACGGTGCCACCGCCACGTCCGCCACCGCCGCGCCGCGCACCGCGCAGCGCCCGCAGTGTGGCCGGCCCCGCCGCACCATCGGCCACGAGGCCGGCCGCCCTCTGAAAGCTGCGCACGGCGGCCAGGGTTCCGCCGCCGAAGCCGCCGTCAATGGACCCGGGGGAGTGGCCTCGGCGGCTGAGCATGAACTGCAGCGCCGCCACGTCCCAGCCCCGGTTGCCGCGCCGCATGGCGCGGCTGCCGAGGCGCGGGGCGCCGCGGCGCCCCAGCGCGCGCCGGGTCGCCGGCCCGGCCACCCCGTCGACGGCCAGCCGGTGGCGGCGCTGAAAGCGCTGCACGGCGCCGCGCGTGCCCGGCCCGCGAATGCCGTCGATCGCGCCCCCGTAGAGGCCCACCGCCTTCAGGGCCACCTGCAGGGCCGCCACATTGCCGCTGCGAGCCTGCGCAACGGGCGCCGCTGCCGCGCCGGCGACCACCGTCACCGCCGCAACCGCCACCAAGGTCCTGATTGCCCGCATCCACATCTCCTCGGCAAACAATGCTCGCCGCTGAGGGATTCGCAACGAATGCAACGGAGGGTGCAGGAGATCGCGCACCGACGTCGACGGGTAGCCTCCTGGCCGATGGCGGCCACGACCGTGAACGGAATCGAGGAGCTCAAGGCACTCGTGGGCAAGCAGATCGGCCCGACCGAGTGGCGCGAGGTGACCCAGGACCAGATCGACTCCTTCGCCGAGTTGTCCGGCGACCACCAGTGGATCCACGTGGACGTGGAGCGGGCCAAGAAGGAGAGTCCGTTCGGCACCACGATCGCTCACGGCAACCTGACACTCGCCATGATCGACGGTTTCCGCGACCAGCTGCTGGTGTCCGAGGGCTTCAAGCTCGGCGTGAACTACGGCTGGAACAAGGTGCGCTTTCCAGCTCCGGTGCCCGCCGCGTCCCGGATCCGGGCGAGCATCGAGACGGTCGAGGTGGACGACGTGGGCGGGGGCTGGTGGCAGGTCGTGCAGCGCTGGACCGTCGAGGTCGAGGGCTCCACGAAGCCGTGCTGCGTCGCGGACGCCGTAGGCCGCGCACTCGTCTGAGGCGTAAGACCCGAGCTACGCGGCGGCCGCCTGTAGCGTCCGGTCGACGGCAGCGGGCGAGAGCACGTGCTCGATGGCGGTTATCGCGGCCCCGGTCACGCCCGCGCGATCGCCCAGGCGGCAGGGGACGATGCGGAGATCGCGCGTGGCGAGGGGGAGCGAGCGGCTGAATATTCCCTCGCGTACCCCGGCGAGGAGCTGCGCGTGGGCCTCCGCGATGTCCCCTCCGATCACGATCACTGCTGGGTTGAAGAAGTTCACGGTGCCGGCGAGCACCTCGCCGAGCGTGCGGCCGGCGTCGCGCACCATGCGCAACGCGGTGGTGTTGCCCTCGCGCACCAGGCGGACTACATCGCGGCTGTTCCGTGCCTTCGCGCCTGTGGCGCTCAGCCGCCTTGCGAGGGCCTGGCCGCCGGCGATCGCCTCGAGGCAGCCGACGTTGCCGCAGGGGCAGATCACCTCCTCGCTCATGGTCGCGCGGATATGCCCGATGTCGCCCGCAGCACCGCGCGCGCCCCGGTGGATCTGCCCCTCGGCCACGATCCCGCAACCGATTCCCGTGCCCACCTTGACCAAGAGGAGGTGGGGGGTGCTGCGCCAGTGGACCCAGTGCTCGCCGCGGGCCATGATGTTCACGTCGTTGTCGACCAGGACGGGCGCGCTGTATCGGTCCGCGAACCATCCCGGGATGTCGAAGCCGTCCCAGCCCGGCATGATCGGAGGGTTGACCGGGCGGCCGGTGTCGAACTCGACCGGGCCCGGCACTCCTATGCCGATCCCGAGCACCTCGGCCGGCGCCTTCCCGCTCTCTTCGAGCAGCTCGTCGAAGCGCGCGGAGACCCAGGTCAGTGCGTGCTCGGGTCCCGGTCCGATGTCCAGGTCGCCGGCGCGCTCGGCCAGCGGCGTGCCCGCCAGGTCGCTGATTGCGACGCGTGCGTGCGTCGCTCCGAGGTCGGCTACGAGCACGACGCCGGCCTGGTGGTTGAACGCGAGCACGGTTGGCGGGCGGCCGCCGGTCGAGGCGCTGCCGCCGGCCTCGAGCACGAGGCCGCTGGCCAGGAGCGCCTCAACCCGCTGCGCCACCGTTGACCGTGCAAGTCCCGTATGGCGCGCCAGGTCCGCCCGGGTCACGGCGGCCCCCTCTCGGATCAAGCTCAGGAGATCGCCCGCGGTGCTCACCGATCAAGTAAACCACGGCCTCAAAGCGGAAGTACCGGCGCTTCGTGTTATCGGATCCCGACTTTTGCTTGACAATCGCACTAAGTTCGGGGTACGGTCGCCTCGATGGACCCCGAGCTTCGAGTCGGCATCGCAGGAACCGGTTTCATCGGCGGCGTTCATGCCCGGTCCGCGCGCCTCGCGGGCGCCCGGCTGGTGGCCGTCGCGGCCTCTTCGGCCCGCAGCGCGGCCGAGGCCGCGAGCCTGCTGCACGCCGACCGGGCGCTCGCCTCGGCCGAGGAGCTCGTGGTGGACGCCGACGTGGACGTCGTGCACATCTGCACCCCCAACCATCTCCACCTCCCACTCGCCGAGGCCGCCCTCGCCGCCGGCAAGCACGTGGTCTGTGAGAAGCCGCTCGCCCTGGACGCGGCGGGGGCCCAGCGATTGGTGGCAGCCGCCACCGATTCGGGTCGCCACGCCGCCGTGCCCTTCGTCTACCGCTTCTACCCGACCGTCCGGGAGGCGCGCGAGCGCGTGCAGGCCGGCGAGGCGGGCGCCCTGCATCTGCTGCACGGCACCTATCTCCAGGACTGGCTCCTGCGGCCCGGGGACGACAACTGGCGCGTCGACGAGGACCTCGGCGGCGCCTCGCGGGCCTTCGCCGACATCGGCTCGCACTGGTGCGATCTCGCCGAGTTCATCACGGGCCACCGCCTGACGCGGCTCTCGGCTCGTACGCTCACCACCGTCTCCGAGCGGATCAGCGCCAAGGGGCGGAAGGCATTCGCCGGTGGGGATGGAACGGGGCAATCGCGACGCGTGACCACCGAGGACGCCGCGGTCGTGCAGTTCGAGACGGACGCCGGCGCGCTCGGCTCCGCCGTGATCAGCCAGGTGTCGGCCGGGCGCAAGAACAGGCTCTGGATCGAGATCGACGGCTCCGACGAGGCACTCGCGTTCGACCAGGAGCAGCCCGAGCAGCTGTGGGTGGGCCGTCGCGAGGCGGAGGCGATCGTACGGCGAGATCCGGAGTCGCTGGCGCCCGCCGCCGCTCGCTACGCGACCCTCCCGGGCGGCCACCCCCAGGGGTACGCCGACTGCTTCGACGCCTTCGTCGCCGACTTCTACGCGGCCATTCGCACCGGCCACGCGCCCGACGGGCTGCCCGTGTTCGCCGACGGCCTGCGCGCCGCCCGCGTTACCGAGGCGGTGCTGGCGTCGGCGGCGACGGGGGCGTGGGTGGATGTGGCCGCCGCACCCCAGGTGGTGGCCACCACATGAAGCTCGGCTTCCTGACCGCGTGCATGCCCGAGCGCAGCCTCGAGGACATCGCCGCCTGGGCTGGGGCCAACGGGTACGAGGCACTCGAGCTGGCTGCCTGGCCGAAGCTGGGCGACCGGCCCTTCACCGCCAGTCACGTCGCGGCCGACGCGTTCGACGACGCCGAGGCCGAGCGGGTCCGAGTCGCCCTCGACACCAACGGCCTGGCCCTGTCCGCCCTCGCGTACTACGACAACAACCTCCATCCGGACGCGTCGGAGCGCGAGGCGGCGCACGTACACGTTCGCGCGTGCATAGACGCGGCGGGCGCGCTGGGCGGCGTGCCAGTGGGCACCTTCATCGGCCGCGACCCCGGCCGCAGCGTGGCCGAAAACCTGCGCGAGGCCGAGCGCGTGTTCCCGCCGCTCGTGGACTACGCCGGCGAACGCGGCGTGCGCCTGATGATCGAGAACTGCGTGATGGAGGGCTGGCACCCCGACGGCTACCCCGGGAACCTCGCCTACTCGCCCGAGCTATGGGAGTGGATGTTCGAGCTCGGCCTCTACCTCAACTTCGACCCCTCCCATCTCCTGTGGCTGGGCATCGATCCGGTCGAGGCTCTGCGGCCCTACGTGGACCGCGTCGCACACGCGCACGCCAAGGACGCCGAGACCTTCCCTGCCCGGCGCAATCGCTATGGGTTCTTCGGGCGAACCTCGACGCGCGAGGAGGATCCGTGGGGGATGGGGTGGTGGCGCTATCGGATCCCGGGCCTCGGCCAGGTCGACTTCTCCCACTACGTCGACGCGCTCCACGAGGGCGGCTTCGAAGGTGCGCTGTCGGTTGAGCACGAGGACCCGGTGTGGGGCGGCAGCCCGGAGCGGGTCGAAGCCGGGCTGCGGATCGCGCACCAGAACCTTCGGGGGCTGGTGGTCGCGTGAACAAGGTGCTCGAGGTGCGCGACCTGGTGAAGGAGTTCCCGGGCGTGAAGGCCCTCCAGGGTGTGAACTTCGACGTGCTCGAGGGCGAGGTGCACTGCCTGCTCGGTCCGAACGGGGCCGGCAAGTCGACGCTGATCAAGTGCATATCGGGCGTGCACGAGCCCACGAGCGGAGAGATCCTCTTCAGGGGCGAGCCCCTGCCCGTGGGCGATCCGGCCGCCTCGCTCGGGCGCGGCGTGGCGACGATCTACCAGGAGCTGGACCTGGTGGAGGACCTGACGGTGGCCGAGAGCGTCTTTCTCGCGCACGAGCCGCGCCGCGGGCCGCTGCTCGACTTCGACCGGATGCACTCCGAGACGACGGCCCTGCTCGCCCGCCTGGGGCACGAGGCCATCGCTCCGCGCACGAAGGTGAGGGCACTTCGCCCCGCGGCCAAGCAGATCGTGTCGATCGCGCGGGCGCTCTCGGTCGACGTGCGCCTGCTGGTGATGGACGAGCCGTCGGCGATCCTCGACGAGGGCGAGATCGAGACCCTGTTCGACGTCGTGCGGCGCCTGGCTTCCGATGGCGTGGGCGTGGTCTACATCTCCCACCGCCTCGACGAGATCCGCCGGATCGGCAAGCGGGTCACGGTGCTCGCCGACGGGCGGACCACCGCCAGCGGCATCTCGTCGACCACGCCGACCGAGGAGCTGGTCGAGCTGATGGTGGGGCACAAGGTGGACCAGCTCTATCCCGAGCGGCCCGTGGGTAGGAGCGAGGTGCTGCTTGACGTCCGCGGCGTCAGGCGCCTGCCGGCCGTGAGGGGCGCCAGCCTCCAGGTGCACGCCGGCGAGATCCTCGGCCTGGGCGGGCTCGTGGGCTCGGGCCGCACCGAGCTGCTGGCCCTGATCTACGGCATCGACGTCCCCGAGGAGGGGGAGGTGTGGATGGACGGCAAGAGGCTCCGCGGCAATCCGAGCGCGGCGATCGCGGCCGGCCTCGGGCTGGCGCCCGAGGACCGCAAGTCCCAGGCGCTCATGCTCGATTGGAGCCTGGCCAAGAATGTGAGCCTGGCGACGCTGGATCGGTTCGCGCACCCGCTGCTGAACATCCGGGCAGAGCGCGAGAAGACGGGAGAGCAACTGCGGGCGCTGAACACAGTGCCCGACGACCCGGACCGGATCGTGCGCCTGCTCTCAGGCGGCAACCAGCAGAAGGTCGTGCTCGCCCGCTGGCTGCTGCGTGAGTGCCGCGTGTTGCTCCTCGACGAGCCCACCCGCGGCGTCGACGTGGCCACCAAGGCCGAGCTGTACCGGACCATCTGCGACCTGGCCAAGTCGGGCATCGGCGTGCTCGTGGTCTCGTCCGAGCTCGAGGAGCTGGTCGGGATCTGCTCCCGGATCCTCGTGATGCGCGACGGGGAGATCGTCGCGGAAGTCGACGGAAAGACCGCCACCGAGCGCGAGCTGCTCGGCCACGCGGTCGCGCCCACCGATGCCCCCGATCTCGCCGAGGAGGTTGCATGACGTCCACAATCGATCGCCTGAAGCGACTCGAGTTCCAGGAGTACGCCCTGGCGATCGTCGTGGTGGTGCTGTTCCTGGTCGGAGCGATCCTCAAGCCCGAGACGTTCCCCACCTGGGACAACGTCCGGAACATGCTCACGCAGGCCAGCGTGATCGGCGTGCTGGCGATCGGCATGACCTTCGTGATCGCCACGGCGGGGATCGACCTGTCGGTAGGCTCGATGGTGGCTGCGGCCGGCGTCTTCGGGGGGATCATGTTGGGTGACGAGGGCACCAGCACGCTCGTGTTCGTGGTCACGGCGGTGGCCTTCGCCACCGGGCTCGGCATGATCAACGCGGTGGCGGTGGCCTACGGACGCGTGGTCCCGTTCATCGCGACCCTGGCGATGTTCTCGATAGGCAGAGGGATCGCCCTGTTGCTCAACGACAAGCTGCCCGTGAGCCTGCTCGACCTCAACGGCGGCAGCTTCGGGGATCCGGCCACGTTCTCGCTGCTGTGGTTCGGCAACGGCCGGATCGTCGGGATCCCCGTGTCTGTGTACGTGTTCCTCGCGATCACGATCGCCGGGTGGGTACTGCTCAACCGCACGCGCTACGGGCGCTACGTGGTCTCGGTGGGCGGCAACCGGGAGGCGGCCAGGATCGCCGGTGTGCCGGTACGCCGGACCATCTTCAGCGTTTACGTGCTGATGGGCCTGCTGGCGGGCGTCGCCACCGTGCTGCTGTGCGCGCGCCTGGGCAGCGCATCGCCGGTCAGCGGCAACCTCTACGAGCTCGACGCGATCGGCGCCGTGGTGATCGGCGGCACCAGCCTCGCCGGAGGCCGCGCGAGCATCGTCGGGACTTTTCTCGGCGTGCTCACGTTCGCACTCATCTTCAGCTTGATGACCCAGCTCAACCTCTCGACCGAGGTTCAGCAGGTGACCAAGGGCGTGATCGTCCTCGGTGCCGTCCTGCTCCAACGGCCGGAGGCCCGTTACTGATGACCCGTCGTTCCCAAGCCGCTCGAACCGAGCGGACGATTCCCAACAGGAGGTATGTCATGTCGCTAAGGCGACTTTGCATTTCGACCGTCGCAGCAGTGCTGTTGGCGGCGGGTGTCGCTGCCTGTGGCGGCGACGACACCGAGACGGTGACCGTGGAGGCCCCGGCCGGCGGCGCTGCCGGCAGTCCGGCCAGCGGCGGCAGCGGCAAGAAGGTCAAGATCATCGCCAGCGTGCCGCCGACCGATCACGGTTGGCTTGGAGCCATCTCCAAGAACGCGAAGAAGGCGGCCGACGCCCACAGCGATGTGGACTTCGAGCTGCTTCAGGCGGCCGACGCCGACTCGCAGGCTCAGCAGGTCGAGCAGGCGATCGCGCAGAAGCCCGATGTGCTCGTGGTGCTTCCGCAGGATGGCGCGGCGCTCACGCCGGTCGCACAGAAGGCGGAAGCCGCCGGCATCCCGGTGGTGAACATCGACAGGCTCTTCACCGCGCCTGACGCCGCCACCGCCACAGTGCTCGGCGACAACTACCAGATCGGCGTCCTGGCGGCCGACTACATGGCGGACGAGCTCAAGTGCGAAGGCAACGTGGTCGAGATCCAGGGTCTGGCCGGCATCTCGGTGACCGAGGACCGCACCAAGGGCTTCGAGGAGGAGCTCAAGAAGCGGTGCCCGGACGGGGGGATAGAGATCGTGGCCTCACAGCCGGGCGACTTCAACCCCGACCAAGGGCTGAAGGTGATGGAGAACATCCTGCAGTCCGAGAAGGAGATCGACGGCGTGTACACGCACGACGACGACATGGCTCAGGGCGTGGTCCAGGCGATCCGCAATGCCGGCCGTGACGACGAGATGTTCCTCACGGGCGTCGGTGGCTCCAAGGACGCCATGGATCAGATCAAGCAGGGTGGCCTCTACCGGGCGACCTTCCTGTACAACCCCAACATGGCGGCGACCGCGGTCAACATGGCCCGGCTCATCGGCCTTGGAGAGGGCCTGCCGGAGCTCGTGCCCCCGGAGGTGCCTCGTCAGATCATCGTGCCCGCCGCCGTCGTCACCCAGGACAACGTGGACGAGTACGAGCAGTACGCGTTCAACTAAGCCGGCTACCGAACGTGTCCAGCGCCGGGCGCCCCGCGTGGGGCGCCCGGCCCTATCCTCGAAGGGGTGCCTCCCACCGCGGCGGAGCCGCCCACTTCGACCAATCGCAAGGAGCGCGTGGCCGAGCAGCGCAAGTCGCTGCCCGACTCGCCGGGCGTCTATCTGTTCCGGGACAGCAAGTCGAGGGTCCTCTACGTCGGCAAGGCCAAGTCGATCCGCAAGCGGGTCGGCGGGCACTTCTCCAAGCCCCGGGCGGACATGATCTCGATGGTCGAGGCGATCGAGTTCGTCGCGACCGAGACCGAGGCCGAGGCGCTGCTGGCCGAGCAGGAGTTCATCAAGCGCCACCGGCCGCGCTTCAACGTGCGGCTGCGCGACGACAAGAGCTATCCGTACATCGCGATATCCCTCGACGAGACCTACCCGCGGGTCTACTTCACGCGTGAGAAGCATCGTCGCAACCGCGTGTATTTCGGCCCGTTCTCGAGCGCCAAGCGGGTGCGCGAGACGCTCGACCTGCTCGGCAAGGTGTTCCAGTACCGCACCTGCGAGGGCAAGGAGCCGGGGCGGCTGTCGGGCAGCCCGTGCCTCGAGTACTACATCAAGCGCTGCCAGGCCCCCTGCATCGACGTGGTGAGCGCCCGGGAGTACCGGGAGAACATCGACACGATCATCGACTTCCTGTCCGGGCGCTACCGCCAGATCGAGCGGGAGCTGGAGGAGCAGATGCAGGAGGCGGCGGCGGAGCAGGAGTTCGAGCGGGCTGCCCGGTTCCGCAACAGGCTGCGAGCCGTGCGGTCGCTGCTGGAACGCCAGCGCATCGCCAACGAGGCGGTGGGCACGCTGGACGCGATCGCCGTGGCGGCCGAGGGCACCGACGCCAACGCCCAGGTGTTCCAGGTGCGCGACGGGGTGCTGGCCGATCGCCAGTCCTTCTACCTCGAGAACGCCGGCGGGCGCGAGGAGTCCGAGGTGCTCGAGGAGTTCATCCTGCAGTACTACGGCAGCGCGATGGCGATCCCGCCGCAGGTGATCGTGGCCCGCGGGTTCGTCTCCACGGCGGGCCTGGCCGAGGCCCTCGCCGCGCGCCGCGGCGGCGCCGTCGAGGTGCGTTCGGCCGAGCGGGGCGACAAGCGCAAGATCCTCGAGTTGGCCCAGCGCAACGCGCGGCTGGCCCTCGACCAGGACCGCCTGCGCTCCGAGCATCGGCGCAGCCGCCGCATCGAGGCGCTCGACGGGCTCCAGCGCGCACTCGGCATGGCCCAGATCCCGATGCGCATCGAGTGCTTCGACATCTCCAACCTCGGAGAGACGCACACCGTGGCGTCGATGGTGGTCTTCGAGGGCGGAGCCCCCAAGAAGTCCGATTACCGGCGCTTCGGCATTCGCGGAGCCGCCCAGGACGACTTCGCCGCCATGACGGAGGTGCTCGGCCGGCGGATGTCGCAGTACCGCGCGCAGAAGGAGCTCTCGCCCCACGAGAAGGCATACGACGCGAGCTTCGACGCTCTGCCCAGCCTGATCGTGATCGACGGCGGCAAGGGCCAGCTGTCTGCCGGCATCTCCGAGCTGGGGGAGTTCCGAGAGCTCGGCACCACCGTGATCAGCCTCGCCAAGCAGCTCGAGGAGGTGTTCGTGCCGGGCCGCCCCAGGCCGCTGCTGCTGCGCGCCGACCAACCGCCGCTCCAGCTGCTGCAGCGCGTCCGCGACGAGGCCCACCGCTTCGCGATCGACTTCCACCGCGGCCGCCGCGACAAGGCGATGACCCGGTCGGTGCTCGACGACCTACCCGGCGTGGGCCCCGCCCGCAAGCGGGCGATCCTCCAGCACTTCGGAACCCCGGAGCGCTTCCTGGCCGCCAGCCGGGACGAGCTGGAGGGTGTGCCCGGGCTGCCGGGGAAGACGGCCAGGGAGATACATGGGCACGTGCATCGCGTGGACTGAGGCGCTAGGCGCCAGTGGCCAGGAAGGGCAACGAGAGCGACTCCCAGCGACTGGCGTCCAGCGACTTCCGACGCAGGCGCTACAAAGGTTCTGATGCAGGACTTCGTCGTCATTACCGGCTTCTCCGGCGCCGGCAAATCGCAGGCCATGGCTTGCTTCGAGGACGCCGGGTACTTCTGCGTGGACAACCTGCCGCCCGAGATGATCGGACAGCTGGCCGAGCTGTTCGAGCACGAGGGGTCGAAGGTCGAGCGGGCCGCCGTGGTCTCCGACGTGCGCGGGGGCACGTACTTCGAGGGGCTGCTCAAGGTGCTGGACGAGCTGGCTGCGCGCGGGGTCCCGCATCGGCTGCTCTACCTCGAGGCCGCCGAGGACGTGCTGGTCAACCGCTACAAGGAGACTCGCCGGCGCCACCCGCTTGCTGAGGGCGGGCCAGGTCTCGGGCGCGATCGAGACCGAGCGCCAGCTGCTTGAGCCGCTGCGCGACCGCGCCACCGTCTCGATCGACACGACCGACTTCAGCGCCTCCCGGCTGCGCAAGGTGGTGGCGGACAAGATGCTCCCGCGCGGGAGCATCGGCAAGCTGGCGGTCACCTTCATCACCTACGGCTTCAAGCACGGGGCGCCGCGCGATGCCGACCTGCTCTTCGATGTTCGCTTCCTGCCCAACCCGCACTACGAAGCGGAGCTTCGCCCGCTCACCGGCCTCGACGAGCCGGTGCGCGAGTACGTGGCCTCGTCCGAGGGCATCGAGGAGTTCTACGCGCACCTGATGCCGCTCCTCGACTACCTGCTGCCCCAGTACGAGCAGGAGGGCAAGGCCCACCTCACCGTGGGCATCGGCTGCACCGGCGGCCGTCACCGGTCGGTGGTGATCGCCGAGCGCCTGGCTCGGGAGTACGAGGGGAGGGGCAGCTACCTCGTGGACGTGGTGCACCGCGACATCGACAAGCCGCCGCGCACTCCGTAGTAGATTCCCGTCCCCTGAGCAGCCACGAAAGGACGGCGAGCATGGCCTTGAAGGCCGGAATCAACGGCTTCGGCCGCATCGGTCGCAACGTCTTCCGCGCAGCCCACGAGCGCGGTGCCGACATCGATTGGGTCGGCGTGAACGACATCACCGACACCAAGACCCTCGCCCACCTGCTCAAGTACGACTCGATCCTCGGCCCCTTCCAGGGCACCGTCGAGGCCGGCGACAGCGGGCTGGTGGTGGACGGCAAGGAGCTGAAGGTGTTCGCCGAGCGCGACCCGGGCGCACTGCCCTGGTCCGACGTCGGGGCCGAGGTGGTGGTGGAGTCCACCGGTCTCTTCACCGACCGCGAGAACGCCGCCAAGCACCTGGACGCCGGCGCCAAGAAGGTGATCATCTCCGCTCCGGCCACCGAGCCGGACGTGACCCTCGTGCTGGGCGTGAACGACGACGCCTACGACGTCGACAGCCACCACGTGGTGTCCAACGCCTCCTGCACCACCAACTGCCTCGGGCCCGGTCGCCCGCGTGCTGCACGACGCCGTGGGGATCGAGTCGGGGATCATGACCACGATCCACGCCTACACGGCGGATCAGGCCCTGCAGGACACCCCGCACAAGGACCTGCGCCGCGCCCGCGCCGCCGCGATCAACCTGGTGCCCACCTC
The DNA here is from genome assembly GCA_963825475.1 of uncultured Thermoleophilaceae bacterium. Taxonomy (GTDB): domain Bacteria; phylum Actinomycetota; class Thermoleophilia; order Solirubrobacterales; family Thermoleophilaceae; genus JAAYBF01. The sequence continues at coordinate 229,192 of CAWGTC010000004.1, forward strand.
CACCGGCGCGGCCAAGGCGATCGGCCTCGTGATGCCCGAGCTCCAGGGCAAGCTCAACGGCATCGCCATACGCGCCCCGATCCCCACGGGCTCGGTGGTCGACCTCAACTTCATCGCTTCCCGGGACGTGACCGTGGACGAGGTGAACGCCGCGGTGGCCGAGCGGGCCGACGACGGACGGCTGAAGGGCATCCTCGAGTACACCGAGGACCCGATCGTGTCGAGCGACATCGTGCGGTCGCGCGTATTCGTCGATCTTCGACTCGAAGCTGACGATGGTGATCGACGGGCGGCTGGTGAAGGTCGTGGCCTGGTACGACAACGAGTGGGGCTACTCCAACCGCGTGGTGGATCTCGCAGAGCGTGTGCTCACCGGCCTGGCCCAGCCCGTAGCTTGAGCGCGTCGAAGGACCGGGCCGGAGGGTTGAAAAGCGGGGGCGGTGCCCCCCCTTTGTTGGATTTCGCGAAGCGGACGGTTCGCGACCTGGAGCTGAGCCCGGGCACACGCGTACTCGCGCGGGTGGACTTCAACGTCCCCCTCGAGAACGGCGAGGTGACCGACGACGCCCGCATCAGGGCGGCACTGCCCACGATCGAGCTGCTGCTCGAGCGCGACGCGCGGCTGATCCTGTGCTCGCACCTCGGCCGCCCGGAGCACCGCGAGCCCGAGACGTCGCTGGCTCCCGCGTCGCGGCGGCTCGCCGAGCTGATCGACGCACCGGTGACCCAGGCCGGCGCTGTGGTCGGCGACGAGGTGCGTGGTCAGGCCGGCGCCATCGGCCCGGGCGAGGTGCTCGTGCTCGAGAACACCCGCTGGGAGCCCGGCGAGACGCAGAACGATCCGCAGCTGGCCGCCGACCTCGCCTCGATGGCCGACGTCTTCGTGAACGACGCCTTCGGGGCCGCCCATCGCGCGCATGCGTCGACCGCCGGGGTGGCCGAGCACCTGCCGTCCGCGGCCGGCCTGCTGCTCGAGCGCGAGGTGGTCACGCTGCGCGGAATCGTCGAGGCGCCCGAGCGTCCACTGGCGGTGGTGCTCGGCGGCGCCAAGGTCTCCGACAAGGTGGCGCTGATCGACCGCTTCCTCGATGCCGCAGACTCGATCCTGATCGGCGGCGCGATGTGCTTTGCCTTCTTCCGCGCCCAGGGCATCCCCACAGGCGACTCGCTGGTCGAGGAGGAGGGTGTAGACCTGGCCCGCCAGGCGCTGGAGAAGTCCGAGTCCGGCGACACGGCGCGCCTGCTGCTGCCGGTGGACCTGGTGGCGGGCGACAGCTTCTCCGCCGACGCCGCGCTCGAGCAGGTCGACGGCACCTCCGTGCCCGACGGCTGGATGGGCCTGGACGTGGGCCCGCGTACTGCCGAGGCGTACGCCGAGGAGGTGGCCGCGGCCGGCACCGTCTTCTGGAACGGGCCGATGGGCGCCTTCGAGCTCGAGCCCTTCGCGGCGGGCACACGCGCCCTGGCCGAGGCCGTGGCGGCCGCACCTGGCATTACCGTGGTGGGAGGCGGCGACTCCGCCGCGGCACTGGCCTCCTTCGGGCTGGCCGACCGGGTCACCCACCTCTCGACCGGCGGCGGCGCCGCGCTCGAGCTGCTGGAGGGCAAGGCGCTCCCGGGCGTGGAGGCGCTGGACGATGCCTGAGCGGCGCCCCTACATCGCCGGCAACTGGAAGCTCTGGGGCACCCGCGCCGAGGCCCGCGAGTATTGCCGGCGCCTGCTCACCCTGCTGCCAGACGCCTCGCGCAGGCCGGCCGATGTGGCCCTGTGCGTGCCATTCACCGCGCTCGATACCTGTGTCGAGCTGCTTGAAGGACTCGGACGTGCTCGTGGGCGCCCAGACGATGCACGCCGAGGAGACGGGCGCCTTCACCGGTGAGGTCTCCGCCGCGATGCTGGTGGAAGCCGGTGTGCAGAGCGTGGTGCTCGGCCACTCCGAGCGCCGGCTGTACAACTGCGAGACCGACCGCGCGCTGCAGGACAAGGTCCCGGCCGCGCTTGCCGCGGGGCTGCAGCCGATCCTGTGCGTGGGCGAGACCGAGGCCGAGCGCGAGGCCGGCGACATGGAGCGCAAGCTGCGCTACCAGATCGGCGAGGGTCTCGAGGCCGTGACCGACGACCGCCTGGCCGACGTGGTCGTGGCCTACGAGCCGGTCTGGGCGATCGGCACCGGACACGTGGCCAGCCCCGGCCAGGCCCAGGAGGCGATCGCCTTCGTGCGGGCGCTCGTGGCCAGCCGCTCCGAGGAGGCGGCCGAGAGGGTGCGCGTGCTCTACGGCGGCAGCGTGAAGCCCGACAACGCCGGGGAGATCCTGGCCCAGCCCGACGTGGACGGGGCTCTGGTCGGCGGGGCCAGCCTCGACCCCGGGAGCCTCGCTCGGATCGCCGCCGCCGCGCAATGACGCTTGCGCCGGGACCCGGGGCCACACCAGTGGGCTCGGTGTGCTTGGTGATCCTCGACGGCTGGGGGCTGGCCGAGCCGGGACCCGGCAACGCCGTCGACCTCGCCCGCACGCCGGTGTTCGACGAGCTGTGGGACACCTGCGAGCACACCACCCTCACGGCCTGCGGTCCGGCCGTCGGGCTGCCCGAGGGCCAGATGGGCAACTCGGAGGTCGGCCACCTCAACCTGGGCGCCGGCGCCGTGGTGCCGCAGGACCTCAAGCGGATCGACGACGCCATCGCCGACGGCTCGTTCTTCGAGAATCGGGTGCTGCGCGAAGCCTGCGCGGCGGGCCGCGACTCCGGCAGGCTGCATCTGCTGGGGCTCGTGTCGGAGGGCGGCGTGCACGCGAGCATGGACCACCTGCGCGCGTGCATCCAGCTGGCCAGGCGAGAGCAGGTGCCCGACGTGGTGCTGCACGCGTTCACCGACGGCCGCGACACCCTGCCCGACTCCGGGGCGGGGTACCTGGTCAAGGTGGAGTCCTGGCTGGCCGAGCACGGCGGGCGCGTTGCGAGCGTGACCGGCCGCTACTACGCGATGGACCGCGACAGGCGCACCGAGCGCACCGGCGCCGCGGTGGCGGCGCTGGTACATGGTGCGGCGGAGGATCGCCACGCCGGCAGTGGCGAGGAGGCGGTGAGGGCGGCCTACGAGCGTGGCGAGACCGACGAGTTCATCAAGCCCACGCTGGTGGGCCGCGAGGGCCGGATCCGCGACGGCGACGCCGTGCTCTTCTTCAACTTCCGCCCCGATCGCGCCCGCCAGCTCACCGAGAAGCTCAATTCGAGAGCTCGACCTGCGCTTCACGACGCTGGCGCAGTACCGCGAGGGCTGGGACTACCCGGTGGCCTTCTCGCCTCATCGGCCCGAGGTGACGCTGGCCTCGGTGCTCTCCCAGCGGGGCATGCGCCAGCTGCATGTGGCTGAGACCGAGAAGTACGCCCACGTGACCTACTTCTTCAACGGTGGCGAGGAGGACGCGTACTCCGGCGAGGAGCGCTGCCTGGTGGACTCCCCGCGCGACGTGCCCACCTACGACCACAAGCCCGAGATGAGCGCCCGTGCGGCCGCGGATGCATTCGTCGAGCGGTGGCGGGGTGGCGACTATGGCTTCGGGATCATCAACTTCGCCAACCCGGACATGGTGGGCCACACGGGGGTGATCGACGCCGCGGTGGACGCGATCGAGACCGTGGACTCCTGCCTCGGACGAGTCGTGTCTGCCGTGCACGAGGCCGGGGGAGTGTGCATCGTGACCGCCGACCACGGCAACGCCGACCACATGCTCGAGCCCGACGGCAGTCCCAACACCGCGCACTCGCTCAATCCGGTGCCGCTCGTGGTGACCGCCGAAGTGGGCGAGCTGCGTGACGGAGGCAGGCTGGCCGACGTCGCGCCCACGGTGCTGGCCCTGCTCGGACAGGAGCAGCCGCCGGCGATGACCGGCGAGAGCCTGCTCCCGCGCTAACCCTTGGGCCGCGCCTCGTACGTGGCGTTGCCGAGGCAGCTGTAGATGATGAATGTGCCGATCGGGTACTTCGAGACGAGGTACGAGTACTGCATCCGGAGCTTGCCCTTGATGGTTCCGTTACGGGTCTTGCGCGACGAGAACTGCTGATTGACCTCGACCTCGTTGAAGTAGAAGGCCGGGGTCTGCTTGGTCGTGAACCTGACCTTCTTGCCCAGCTTCACCTTCAGGAGCGGGTGCATGTAGTCGGCGCCCGTCAGCAGGCTGCCTCCGCCCTGGATCGACAGGCAGGTGATGGGGATCCCGGCCTCCGGGTTCACGATCTTGTTCCCGTTCAGCTTGAAAGCGATCTTGTGCCCGCCGCTGGTCTTGCCGGCGTAGGAGATCGGCTTGGCCGCCGCGGGGCCGGCCGCGCCAGCAGGCCGGCCAGGATGAGTGTCGAGAATGCCTTCTTCATGACGGATCCTTTCCCGTTGTAGTGCGCATATGCTCGACCCCAGAGGCCCCTTTTGCGACGGGGGATTCCCCTATGAAGCCCCCCATTTTCCAGATCGGCGCCCGCGACGGGGCCTCCCGCGCAGGCGTCCTTCGCTGCGCGCACGGTGACGTCGGTACCCCGGCGTTCGTGCCGCTGGCTTCCAACGCCAGCGTCCGCGGACTGGGTGCGTCGGAGGTAGCCGCCCTGGGCTACGACATGGTGCTGGGCAATACCTTCCACCTGTTCATTTCGCCCGGGCACGAGCAGATACGGGAGATGGGCGGCCTTCACGAGTTCATGGGCTGGCCCCGTCCGATCATCACCGACTCGGGTGGCTTTCAGGTGTTCTCGATGGGTCACGGATCGGTGGCCGAGGAGATCAAGCACCGGCGCGGTGACAGCAAGAGCCGCGTGATCTCGATCGAGGAGGACGGGGTCACCTTCCGCTCCTACCGCGACGGCTCGGAGCGCTTCATGGGCCCCGAGACGTCGATGGAGGTGCAGGCGGCGCTGGGCTCCGATATCGCGCTGGCCTTCGACGAGTGCACGCCCTACCACTCAGACAAGCGGTACACCGCCCTTTCCATGGAGCGCACACACCGCTGGCTCGACCGCTGCATCGCGTGGCACGCCGAGCACGGGCCCCAAGACCAGCGGGTGTACGGCATCGTGCAGGGTGGGGTGCACCACGACCTGCGCGCGCAGTCCTCCGCCTATATCGGCGGTGCCGCCGTGGACGGCGTGGCCATCGGGGGCTCACTGGGTCAGGAGAAGGCCCAGATGCGCGAGGTGGTGGGCTGGGCCCTTGAGCCGCTTCCCGACGAGCGGCCTCGGCATCTCCTGGGGATCGGTGACGTCGACGACGTGCTCCACGCCGTCGGGCAGGGGATCGACAGCTTCGACTGCGCCACGCCCACGCGCCTGGCGCGCCACGGCACGGCCCTGATCCCCGATCCCGAGCACCGCTTTCGCCTTGACCTGGGCAAGGCCGAAAGCCGAGGCAGCCGCGAGCCGATCGCCGACGGCTGTCCGTGCCCGGCCTGCCGTGAGCACACCCGCGGCTATCTGCACTACATGGCCCGCGGAAGAGAGCTGACCGGCGCGCGGCTGATCACGCTGCACAACCTGACCTTCATGGCGGAGCTGATGCGCGGCATCCGCGAGGCGATCGCCGCCGGCTCGTTCGCGGCGTACGCCGAGCGGATCCTGGCGGGAGCGGCGCCGTGGGATCCACCGCGTTTTCCGGTCGCGGGGCCGGGGTAGCCCTAGCAGACCCCAAGGAGGAGGAGGAACCGATGAGCACAGGACTCTTGATCGTGTTGATAGTGATCGCCGTGATCGTGATCGCGGTGCTGCTGACCGTGAGCAAGAAGGCGCGTATCCAGAAGCGCGAGCGTGGCCGTGTGGAGGCGGGCGAGCACCGTGATGAGGCCAGGATCCGCTCGGCGCGTGCGGATACCCGCGAAGCCGAGGCCGAAGAGCGCGCGGCGCGCGCCCGGCGCGAGCAGGCCATCGCGGACGAGCACGAAACCGCGGCCAAGGAGGAGCGCCGGATCGCCGAGGAACGGCTAGCCCACGCCGACGACGTGGATCCCGACCGCTAGCGGCTGTTTTCCTGCAGGAACTGGCGCAGATCCTCGATCTGACGTTCCACGTCGCCGCGGTCGATCGGGCTGATGCCCCCGGTTCCGTCGTCACCTGAAGCCAGCAGGGCGATCGCCACGGCGGCCACGGCCAGCAGCGCGGCCAGCGTGGCGAGGAAGGCGCCGAAGCGCCTCTTGCGTGGCTGGCGTCTCTCCGCTGCCCGCGCGGCCTGACCGCGATCCGTGCCGGCGGGCCCCGAGGGCCGGGCGGGCGGAGGCGTGGTCGGCCGGCGGGTACGCAGAGCCTGCGTGGCCGCCGTCACCTCGCCGAGCGCGCGCGTTGCGTCCTCGCCCGCGAGCGCCCCGGTGCCGGCGCCCGCCACCAGCCGCTGCGTGGCCTCGGTGTCCTGACCCTGGGCGCCCGCGTCGAGGGCGCTCGCCATCTCGATCGTGGACGCGTAGCGGTCCCCGGGGTCGCGCTCCAGGCAAACCCGGATCGCCCGGTCAAGCGCGGCCGGAACCTCGGGCCGGTGCACCGTGATCGGCTCCACCGACTCCTGCTGCTGCTTGAGGGCCAGCTCGGTGAGCGAGCCGTACTCGTGCGGCAGCCGGCCGGTGAGGAACTGGTAGGCGCACACGCCCAGCGAGTAGATGTCCGAGGGAGGTCCGGCCTCGTCACCGCGAGCCTGCTCGGGTGAAAGATACGCCGCGGTGCCGAGCACCGATCCGACCTGCGTGATGCGGGTCTGCTCGGCGGCCTTGGCGATGCCGAAGTCGGCCAGCTTGGTGGTGTGAGTGTCGTCGGCCAGGAGCAGGTTGCCGGGCTTCACGTCGCGGTGCACCACGCCCGCGCGGTGGGCGTAGGCAAGGCCGTGGCAGGCATCGCGCACGATCGCCACTGCGTCGTCGATCTCCAGCTGCTTGTGGTCGCGCAGGAGATCGGCGCCGGAGGGCCCCTCCACGTACTCCATCACGATGAAGTGCCGGTGCGAGCCGGGATCCTCGCCCGAGTCGAACACCTGCACGATGTTGGGGTGCTGGAGGCGTGCCGCAGCGAGCGCCTCACGCCGGAAGCGCGCCACGAAGTCGTCGTCCTCGGCCAGGTGCTCGGCCAGCAGCTTGACCGCCACCGGGCGCTCCAGCACCGAGTCCATCGCCAGGAAGACGGTGGACATTCCGCCGGCCCCGAGGCGGCGGTCGACGCGGTAGCGCCCTGCGACCTCGGTCGGAGTGGCCATCAGCCGTTGCCCTCGTCCAGGCCGGGTGGGACCTCGATGCCGCCGCCGTTGCCGTTGCCGTTTCCGTTTCCGTTGTTGCCCGGTGGTACCACGTCTTCGGGGATGGTCTCCTGGGGCACCGTCTCCTCGGGAGCGGTCTCCTCGGGCACCGTCTCCTCCGGAATGGTCTCCTCGGGGACGGTCTCCTCGGGCACCGTCTCCTCGGGCACCGGCTCGGGCTCGATGTCTGCGCACTCGGTCTCGGTCAGCTCCGCGAGGCGGGCGAAGCTCCGGTCCACCGCGGTGCGCAGCTCAGGATCGACGCTGTCGGGCAAGGCCGCGATCACGTCCTCGACCGCGGGCAGGGAGTCGTTGCCGATGTCCTCGCACGCGCCGACGTTGCTGTTGTCCACCGCATCCTGGTAGCGGCGCTCGATCTCGTCCAGTCGCGTCTGCAACTCGGCTACGGCGTCGGCAGGAAGCGGATCGCCCTTCGGCTCGTCGGAGGAGCCGCAGGCCGCGAGCGCGAAGGCCGAGCAGATCCCGAGCACTCCGAGCAGGTGTCGCGCACGCGGGTTCACTGACCTATGTAGAGCCGTTCGCCGAGGCTGCGGGGCAGGCCGGCAGCCTCGATCGCCGCGACCGCCTGCTCGATCGGGTAGTCGGTACGCCGCCACTCCGTGGTCCAGGATTCCGTGTCGAGCAGCAGCCACGCGGCCCGGGGGTCACCGTCGCGAGGCTGGCCGACGCTGCCCGGGTTGATCAGCCACTCATCTTCGGAGAGGTCGCATTGGGCCCCGTCGAGCATCGCCTCGCCGTCGGTCTCGCCGTCGATGCGGGTGAAGCGAAGCGCCACATGGGAGTGCCCGATGGCAGCCACGCGCTCGGGCATATGGTCCATGCACCCTTCGGCCTGCGAGGTGGACAGCACGTACTCCCACACCGGGTCGCGGGGGCTGGCGTGGTAGAGCCCGATCGCCTCGCCGTCGAGTCGCGGCTCCAGGCCTCCGAGGAACTCGAGCGTGGCCTTGCCGGCTCGCTCACGTGTCCACAGTGCCGCCGCGGCGGCGGGCGGCGAGAAGTCCGCGATCTCGATCCGGTCGAGCACGCCAAGGTCGTGGTTCCCGGCGAGGCACAGATCACACCGCGCGGCCGCCAGCTCCACGCACTCGTCGGGGTTGGCGCCGTAGCCCACCAGGTCGCCCAGGAACCACACGGCGTCGGGTTCGGCGGCGTCGACGGCGTCGAGCACGGCCTGGAAGGCGGGCAGGTTGCCATGCACGTCCGAAAGGAGCGCGATTTTCAACGGGTCGCCGTTACTGTCAGGAGCATGGGTGGTGATCGCTCTAGAACGGGGTTGGCGGTCGCCGTGGCGGTCGTCGCCGCGGGGGCGGCCACGGTGATCCTCCGTCCCCGGAGTGGCCTGATCGATCCGGCCGCGATCGATCCGAGAGCCTACTTCAGCGAGGCCGAACTTCGACGGGCCGAGGACTTTCGCGGCGTCCAGAGGCTGATCGGAGTGGGGGGCCTGCTGGTGAGCGGGGGCACATTGGCCGTGCTGGCCCTCCGGCCCCCAGCGCGTATACGCGGGCTGCTCGAGCGGGTGGGGGAGAAGCCGCTACGGGGAGGAGCCCTCGTGGCGGCCGGGATTTCCGCGACCCTGACGGTGACCGGGCTGCCGCTGTCGATATGGGCCCACGAACGCGCCGTGGACTACGGCCTCTCCACCCAATCGCTCGGCGCGTGGTTCGCGGATGTCGGCAAGTCTGGCGCGATCGCAGTGGTGATCGCGGCGGTCGGCGGAGCTGTGGGCATGGCGCTCATCCGCCGCTACCCCACCCGCTGGTGGATACCGGCGGCTGGCGTGGTAACCGGCTTCGCGGTGCTCGTGCTCTACCTGTCTCCGGTGCTGATCGACCCGATCTTCAACCGCTTCGAGCCGCTGCCGGCGGGGGAGCTGCGCACCGACGTGTTGCGGCTGGCCGACCAGGCGGACGTCGATGTCGGCGAGGTCTACCGGGTGGACGCCAGCCGGCGTACGACGGCCATCAACGCCTACGTGGGCGGCCTGGGCCACACCAAGCGGGTGGTGCTCTACGACAACCTGATCGACGACTTCCCCGAGGGGCAGGTGCGCTCCGTGGTGGCGCACGAGCTGGGACACGTGAAGAACAGCGACGTGCCGCGGGGGCTGCTGTGGGTGGCGATCGTCGCCCTACCGGGCATGCTCCTGGTGCAGAGGCTGACCGAGGCGATCGGCGGACGCGCCGGGCGGCCGGCGGCGCTCCCTGCCCTGGCGCTGTCGCTCGGGGTGGTGAGCTTCGGCCTGACCTGCGCCGGCAACGCGCTGTCGCGGCCCGTGGAGGCCCGGGCTGATGCCTACGCGCTGGAGCTGACCGGCGATCCGGAGGCGTTCATCGCCCTCGAGCGCAGCCTGACCCTGCGCAACATCGGCGACCCCGACCCCCCGGCGCTGCTCCAGACCCTGTTCGGCACCCACCCGACCACGGCAGAACGCATTGGCTTCGGCGAGGCCGTGCGGCGGGAAGGTCCCTAAATGGCCCCGAGGGAGGAGCGCAGCCGGAACGCCGTTCCGGCGAGCACCGCACCTTCAGTCGTCTGAGGCGTCCGCGGGTCCGTCGCCGAACTCGGGCAGGTTCTTGATGCCCTCGCGCGTCTCCCACTTCGAGAAGTTGTCCTGCATCGCGTCGATCAGCTCGCGCATGAAGCGGGGGGAGAGGTTGATTCGCGAGACCACCACGCCGGGAATCGCCTCCTCCTCGACCTCGTGGTCGACGCGCGCGAAGGTGACGGTGAACTCGTAGTCCGAGTGGCTCACATTGGCGAAGTTCGCGTAGTGGCCGGCCATCACCTCGGGGTCGGCGTGAATGTCGAAGTGCCGTTCGTCGTTCTCGGTGTCAGCCACCGGCGTAGTATCGCAGCCTCCGTGGAGGCCGCCGGGTGAGGATCCTCGTGCTAGCTGTGGGACGCCTGCGCCCGCCGTACGCCGACGACGTGCAGCACTACCGCAAGCTTCTGGCCGGCTTCGCGCGGGTGGAGCTCGTGGAGGTGAGCGAGGACGAGAAGGTGCTCAAGCGCATTCCCGAGCGCTGTTTTACGGTGCTGCTGGCCGCCGACGGGCGCAGCTGCGACTCGGAGGCTTTCAGCCGCTTCCTGGAGCAGCGGCGCCAGTCGGGCATGGATCTGTGCTTCGTTGTCGGCGGCCCGCGCGGACTGTCGATGGACGACTGCGACATGAAGCTGTCGCTCGGCCCGATGACGCTGCCCCACCAGCTTGCGCGGGTGGTGCTCCTGGAGCAGCTCTACCGCGGGCACAAGATCCTGGCCGGGCATCCCTACCACTACTGAAGTCGACAGTCGGCAGTCGACAGTCCCTAGGCTCCGGATGGTGGCCGATCCCCTATTGCAGCTGGCTCAGGCCGTGGCCGCTGCCGCGTCCGCGCTCCGGGGGGATGGACCGATCGGCGAAACGAGCCTCGAGCGGCCCAAGAAGCCCGAGTTCGGCGATTACTCGACCAATGCGGCGATGCTGCTCGCCCCCGGCCTAGGGCAGCCGCCGCGCGATGTGGCGGCCAGGCTGGGTGACTCGCTTGGAGAGCGCCTGAGCGGCGCGCGTCGAGCGGGTGGAGGTGGCGGGGCCCGGCTTTCTCAACCTCTTCCTCAGCGATTCCTGGTTCGCCGCCGCCGTCGGTGAGATCCTGGCCGCGGGCGACGACTACGGCGCCGGGGACCCCGACACGGGCGAGCGCATCAACGTGGAGTTCGTGAGCGCGAATCCCACCGGACCGATCACGGTTGCGGCGGGTCGCCACGCCGCCTACGGCGACTCGCTGTGCCGCATCCTTTCCCGCGCGGGCAACCGGGTCGACCGCGAGTACTACGTGAACGACTACGGCACGCAGATCGAGCGCTTCGCAGACTCGATCCGCGCTCGGGCGAAGGGCGAGGAGCCACCCGCCGACGGCTACCAGGGCGAATACGTGAGCGCGATCGCCGACGCGATCGAGGGCGCTGCCGACATGGACGCCGACGAGCTGGGCCGCCGCGGCGTGGAGATCGTGCTCGCGAGCGTGCGCGAGACGCTCGAGCGCTTCCGTGTGCGCATGGACCGCTTCTCGCACGAGCGCGCGCTGTACGACTCCGGGGCGATCGCCGCGATCCTCGACCGGCTCGAGGCGCGCGAGCACGTGTACCCGCTCGATGGAGCGGTGTGGCTGCGGACCACGACCTTCGGCGACGACAAGGACCGGGTGCTGATGCGGTCCACGGAGGAGATGACCTACTTCGCACCCGACATCGCCAACCACGAGGACAAGCGCGCACGCGGCTACGACCGCGTGATCGATGTCTGGGGCGCCGACCACCACGGCTACGTACGGAGGATGCAGGCGGCGTGGGAGGCGCTGGGGGCCGAACCCGGATCGCCTCGAGCTGCTGATCATGCAGCTGGTGAACCTGATCGAGGGCGGGCAGCGGGCGCAGATGTCCAAGCGCCAGGGCGAGTTCGTGACCCTCGACGACCTCGTCGAGGACATCGGGATCGACGCCACCCGCTGGTTTCTGCTCCAGCGCAGCCATGAGACCACGCTCGACCTCGACCTCGACCTGGCGCGCAAGCAGAGCCAGGACAACCCGGTCTACTACGCGCAGTACGCCCACGCGAGGATCGCAAGCATCCTGCGCAAGGCGGGCCCGGAACGGGTTCAGGCGGCCGTGGCCGCCGACGTGGCCGCCAGCCCCGAGCAGTGGCACCCGTCGGAGCGGGCACTGGTCAAGCGCCTGCTCGAGTTTCCGGAGGAGGTGCGCGACGCGGCCGGCAAGCGGGCGCCGCACCGGATGACCACCTACGTGACCGAAACCGCGCAGGCGTTCTCGGGTTTCTACCGCGACTGCAAGGTCGTGGGCGCCGCCGACGAAGGCGGGGACGAGGACCTGAGAATCGCCCTGTGCGAGGCCACCCGCCGGGTGATCGCCCAGGGCCTGGACCTGCTGGGGGTAGAGGCGCCCGATGAGATGTAGCCCGTTGGTCATGCGGCTGGCGTTGGGAGTGGCCTGCCTGGCGCTGCCTGCGAACGCGGGCGCTTCTCCGCACCAGCTGTCGATCTTCCACGACGAACCGGTGTTGCGGGGGCTCTCCTCCCAGAACGCCGACGCCTCGATGGCCGAGATCGAGTACCTCGGCGCCGACATGGTCCGCACCTTCGTGCACTGGCGCGACGTGGCGCCGCAGGTCGATTCGCCCGTGATGCCGGAGGGCTTCGATCCCGGGGATCCCAACTCACCGGAATATGACTGGCACAACTACGACGCGTTCGTGAACCGGGCGGAGGCGCACGGCCTCCAGATCTACTTCACGATCTCGCCGCCGCTGCCCAACTGGGCCTCGGAGGAGCCCGAGGAGTGCCCGCATCCCATCGGCGGGCGCCCGGAGCTGGGAGAGGGCTGCTTCTGGAAGCCAAGCACGCTCCAGTTCGCCCAGTTCGTTAAGGCCGTCGCACTCCGGTACGCGGGCCGCGTAAGCCTCTACTCGCTGTACAACGAGCCCAACCTCGAGCACTACCTCTATCCCCAGCAGAAGCGCACGCGGTTCGGCGTGGTCGATGTGGCCGCCAAGCGCTACCGCAGCCTGTGGCTGCATGGCTGGAGGGAGATCGCACGCTACGACCCGCCGATGCGCAACAAGGTGCTGTTCGGCGAGACAGCGGCGATCAGCTCGCCCGTGGACACCCTCCGCGGAGCGCTCTGTCTGGCTCCCGACGGACGTCCCTTCAGGGGCCGGATGCGAGCGCTCCAGGGCTGCAAGGATCCGCAGAAGCTGCCGGTCGGGGGGTTCGCCCACCATCCCTACGGTCAGTACGCGGCCGGGAGCGTGTTCAAGCGCTCGGGCTCGAGCGACTCGATCACGATGGCCTACCTCGGCCGGCTGCGCAACGTGATCCAGGGAGCCGCCCGCCGCGGGCGTATCCCGCCCAGGCGGGGTATCTACCTCTCGGAGTTCGGCTTTCAGTCCGCGCCCCCCGACCGCTTCAACGGCCTGTCGCTGGGCGGACAGGCCCGCGCGCTCAACGAGGCGGACCGCCTGTTCTACAAGGACCGCCGGATCAAGTCGGTCGCCCAGTTCCAGCTCTACGACGCCCCGGAACCCGATGACCGCGACATCTTCAACACCGGTCTGCGGTTCCTCGACGGAGGCCTCAAGCCCTCCTGGCGGGCCTACCGGCTGCCGCTCACCGCGGAGCGGATCGCGCCGGGGGTGGTGGACGTCTGGGGCCACGTACGGCCTGGCGAAGGGCGGGTGACGGCGCTCGTGAAGGCCAACCGCCGCAGGGGCGGGCGCCGCTTCGCGGTGAGGAGGGTGCGCACCAACAGCTCGGGCTTCTTCCAGATCCGCGTGCGCCGAGACGATGCCGACCGGCTGCGCTACGGCCTGGTGTGGCGTGCCCCCTCCGGCGAGCTGATGCGCAGCCGGGTCGCCCGAGCCGGTAGGTTCATCCGGTCGCTCGGGTGATGAGAGTTCGCCATGTCACAGCCACGCTGATCCTCGGCAGCCTCCTGGCGGCTGTGCCGGCATCCGCCGCTCCCTACGTGGGTGTGAAGGGCGCCCCGGGCGCGGGTCCCGCCAAGTACGACCGCGTGTTCGTGCAGAAGTTCGGCCCCGCGCGCGCCAAGCGGGTGATGGTGCTGGTGCCGGGCTTCCTGGGCGGCGCCGGTGACTTCCGCCTGATCGCCAAGGACATCGTGCAGCGGGTGCCCGGCCTGCAGGTTTGGGCGCTGGACCGCCGCCAGCAGGCGTTCGAGGACACCGCGATGTTCGAGAAGGGCGACCCGGCCAAGGCCGAGGCGCACTACCTGGGCTTCAAGTACAAGCGGGTGCTGGGCTAGGACGTGCCCTTCGTGGGCAAATGGGGATTGAAGCTGGCGCTCGAGGACCTGCGGCGCGTGGTACTCGCGGCCCGCGCTGGAGGCAGGCGCAAGGTGATCCTCGGCGGCCACTCGCTCGGCGCCTCGACCGCCGTGGCCTACGCCTCGTGGGACTTCGCCGGGCGTCCCGGCTACCGCGACGTGGAGGGGCTGGTGCTGATCGACGGGGGCCTGCTCGGCACCTTCTCCGGCGCCAACGTGAAGCGCGCCAAGGCCGAGCTGCGCGAGTACCGGAAGGGCGACGTGTTCGACGACATCCTCGGATTGGGCATCCCTGAGATCGCCGGGATCTTCCCGGAGCTGGGGGCCCTCTACGCCCGCAGGCGGCCGCAGGTGCGCTCGCGGCTCCAGCAGAACCCCCTCGTGCCGAGGGCCTTCAAGCCCACCTTCGATGTCACCAACGAGGCCTTCCTTGGCCACGCCTTCGACAAGGACACCACTCCGCCCGGGTTCGACCTGATCCGCATCAACGCCGGCGGGCTGGCCGCCTCGGGCGATCCCCGCCGGTGGAAGGATGGCGAGCTCACGCCGATCCAGCGCTTCGCCACGGTGTTCGGCAGCGAGCGCCCCAACGCGATCGACTGGTACTTCCCGCGCCGCCTGCGCCTCGACGTGGATGCCACCAGCCCGCTGCGCGCCACCAAGGTCACGAGGTTGCTCGGGCTGCGCCCGTTCCACGCTGCGGACATCGACGTGCCGCTGTACGCCTACCAGACCGACCTCACGCGCGGCCGCGTGCTGCGGGGCGCGAGGAGGCTGATCAAGCGGTCGGCGATCGACGCGTCGAGGCTGGTGACCGACCCGGCGGCGAGCCACCTCGACCCGCTGGTGGCGGCGCCGAAGCGCAACGTCTTCCTGAAGACCGTGGTGCCCTTCCTCAGGAAGACGGCGCGCTAGATATCGCCGAAGAAGTTGATGCCGAGGTCGTCCATCAGCGACAACGCCTCGGAGTTGAGCCGGGTCAGCTCGTTGGTGTAGAGCAGCACGCCCATCACCACCAGGATCACGCCCGACAGCACCGTGATCGCCGTGTAGTGGTCGCGAAAGAAGCGAAAGAAGCCGGACACCGACGAGAAGGCCAGGGCGCTGAGCAGGAAGGGCACGGCCAGCCCGAGTGCGTAGAACGCGAGCAGTACCCCGCCCTCGCCCACGCTCTCCTCGTTCCCGGCGGCGGTGAAGATGGCGCCGAGCGTGGGGCCGGTGCACGGGAGCCAGGCCACCGCGAAGGCCAGGCCCGCCACCACCGGACCGCCCGTGGAGGCGCGCGACAGCAGGGCCTCGGGGCGCCACTCGCGGTTCAGCCGGTTCACGAACAGGGTGGCGATGAACAGCAGCCCCAGCGCGATGATGATCACCCCGGAGATCTTGCGCAGCAGCAGGCGGTGCTCGGCCAGGAACCCGCCGATGCCGGTGGCCGTCATGCCCAGCGCCACGAACATCACCGTGAACGAGAGGCAGAAGAGCAGGGCCGGCCCGATCACCTTGCTGCGGCCCTCGCCGGCCTGGAGGTCGGCGAACGAGACGCCCGAGATCGTGGACAGGTAGCCGGGCACCAGCGGCAGTACGCAGGGGGAGATGAAGGACAAAAACCCCACCCCGAACGCGGCGACGACGGTGGTGTCCACGAGGTCCTGGGCGATCACAGGTCGTACCGGTCGAGGTCGGCCTGGAGGCGGTCGGCCTGGGCGGCGCCGGGTGGGGGAGGGCCTCCTGCCGCCGCAGCATCGGCATCCGCCCGGGCGCGCGACCGCCTCCAGCCGATCGCCGTCCCGGCCACCGTGCCGGCGCCAAGCAGCACGGCCAGGCCGGGCACGAGGTAGGCAGCCAGATCGAACCCGTCGCCGCCTGGAAGGGCCAGCACGTTCTCACCGAACTCGTCCACGAGCGCGGCCTTGACCTCGTCCTTGGAGCGGCAGTCGTTCACCTGGCGGCGGATGAATTCGCGTTCGCGCTCGGCCTGGGGTGCCTCGGTGGCCAGGCCAAGCGGCGTGCCGCACACGGGGCACATCACCTCGTTCTCCACATCGGCCAGGGTGGTCTTCGGGCATTCGGCTGCGGTCGCGGCGGCCGGCGCGGCGAGGGCCAGCCAGGCGAGCGCGAGGGCGGCGCGCCCCCTCACGCGCCCTCCTTCGTAAGCGGCAGGACCTCGTCGCGCAGGAACTCCTCGTCGACGGGCCCCCGCCGGATCGCCGCGATGCGGCCCTCGGCGTCGATCACGAAGGTCTCCGGGAACTGGACCACGCCGTAGTCGGGGTAGACCTCCTCGTCGCTGTCCTTGAGCATCGGGTAGGAGAGGTCGAACTCGCCGACGAAGTCGAGGGCGTCGCTGGTCACGTCGAGAGCGTCCACGCCCAGCACGCTGCCACGTCCGCTCTGCGAAAGGCGCTCGTGCCAGCGCTGGAGCAGCGGCGACTCCGTGCGGCAGGGCTCACACCACGAGCCCCAGAAGTTGAGCACCACGACCTTGCCGGCGTAGTCGGCGAGCGAGCCGCGCCCTTCTCCATCGAGCCGATTCAGCTCGAAAGCCGGCGCCTTCACCCGGTCGCCGCGCGCGAGGGCCTCGTCGATCCCGCGGTCGGGCTCGCTCTGCACGAGGCCGTAGGTGAGCAGCCCGACGAGGGCGAGCACGCCGATCAGCACGGCGACGGCAAAAGGGGAGAGGGTGCGCTTCATGAGCCGACCCCTCAGGGTATCCTCTCGGGGTTCCGCGCGGACGTAGCTCAGTTGGTAGAGCGTCGGCTTCCCAAGCCGAAGGTCGCGGGTTCGACCCCCGTCGTCCGCTTCACGAAAGGCCTACAAGCAAGTTCTATGCGCCCGAGCCTCGCCCCGCAGTCGTAGCCGTCTGGAGGGTGGCTCAGTTACTGCTCCGCGCCGTTAGCGATAGCGCGACGTCAGCCACGCCCGTCTAGCGCTCTTCGCGCTAGGCGGTGGTAGTCGGTCCGCGGTGTGACGCCGGGTCGCGGCGCACCCCACGGCCGCTGGGTAGGGAAGCGCGGCCCGCGGCCCCGCTTTCCCGCGTTGGGGAGGATTGTGGTCGCATACCGACCAAGATCGTTCCCAACCTCGCGGCGTGCCCGCGATCGCTCGCGCGTAAGAGCAGTAATGGGGTCGCCCGTGCCGCCGCCTCCGCTTCTGCTTCTCGTGTGACGGACCAGACGCACTGGTCCAGTTGGCGAACGCCCTTCCCCGCATTGTCGCCGATGAACTCCGTCGCCGACCACACTTCACCGGAAGGCAGGGCGAACGACGCCGCTGTAGTCGCCCCAGCGGCACTCGGGCCCGAAACCCTCGGCCTCGTTCAGGGGCGGCGCGTCGGCTGCGGAGCCTGCGCTGGAGCGGTTACCCGGCGGGTTCGGCGAGCAGCGTGATGGCAGTCATCACGACCGCCAGTGCCCCGTAGCCCACCCGGCGGGTCGTGCCGTCGGAGGTCCGTAGCGCGATCAGCGCCTGGATCGCGTAGTAGGCGGCGAAGGCGCGCGAGGCGATGGCGATGATCGCGAACGTGTCAACCGTCGCCGCGAGCGCGATCGCCGCGGCGCCGGTGGCCAGGTAAGGGCGGGGGCCGCGCATCGCGTGGGCCAGTCCGCGCAGGTTGCCGTCGGCGGCGGCCGTGTCCGCGATCGCAGCGCTGAACTGGCTCAGCACGGCGCAGATCACTAGCGGCAGCGCCAAGATCGGGGCGACGCGGTCGGTCACCTGCAGCAGCGTGTCGTCGGGCCCAGCGGCCGTGCCGAGCCCCATCGCGGGCGTCGCGACCGCGACGATGCCGATGTAGATCGAGGCCGCCACGGCCTGAGCCACGCGCGAAGCGGATATCCGCGTCTGCGCGTCGTATTCGTCGCCGAGGTAGCGAATCGTCTCGAATCCCTGCACGGTGATCACGGTCCCGCCGAGGATCAGCAGCACGCTGCCCAAGCCCACGTCGGGAACCGGCGGTAGCCGCAGACCCGTGTCAAACAGCGCGCGCCCGTCGTCGATCAGCAGCGCTGCGCCGAGCAACGTGGTCAGGACGAGCACCGCGGCCAGCGCCGCGCGCTCGAGTAGCTCGAGCCCGTGGAAGCCGCGCAGTACGCCGACGGCCACGATCAGCGCCACCGCCGCGCACGCGAGGATCCGCTCGGCCGAGGCCGAACCTCCGTCGACTGCGAACGAGACGACGTACTCGCCCATGATCCGCAGATACAAGGCGACCGAGATCACGTAGGCCACGACGATCACCGCGTCGGCCAGACGCTCCAGCCGGCGCGTTGCCCGATCCAGGTCGCCCGAGGCGGCCAACGGCTCGACCACCCGCACGCAATGGCGGATCGCGGTTCCCACCAGCCAAGCGACCGCGCACACCCCCACAGCGCCCACGACCGCGAGGGCGCCCAACGTGCGTTCCAGGACCGGCACGATAATCAAGAACCCCGAGCCGAAGATCGAGGCCAGCGGCGTCACCGTCGCCATCAGGACGCGGCTGCGGACGGGTGGCACCGCGGCATCCAATCAGACTCGGCGCGCCCGTCGAGCAAGCCTTTATCCGCGGACCCCTAAGCGAGCACATCCCGGCCGGGCAATCCCACGCGAAACCCCGGTAGGCACGCCGGACGAGCCCAGCCCGTTGAGACTCCACGCACCCGCCCCACGCCGATACCCTCGGCCGTCGCATCGGGAGCGAGCGTCTCGAAGCGGCGTGACGCCCGCCCGCTCGGGACGAGCGGTGGGCGTATCTCGCGCGGCACGTATACCGGCTTCCGCCCCGGAAGCATCAGGTGGCGGTCCTTCGGCGGGGTCGAGCGCCACGGAGATCAGCGGCGCCGGTGCGCGTCCCTTGCAGCGAGCGCGGCTTTCAGGTGCGGCCTCCGTCGCGGGACGCGATCAAAACCCAGGTAGGCCGGGTCCTCCAGTCGTCGGCGTCGACCTGTTCGCCGGCGGAGCGGGCGCTGCGGCGTTTCTTCCGTTCGGGGCGTGCATGCTGATAATGAGCGCGATGATGTGGATGATGCTGAGGCCAAGCAGGCATGACCACGACAGCCGCTGAGGCTCCCCAGAGTCACTCCGAGGCGGACCGGGTCACCACCGTTCTGCACGTCGGCGGGCTGCATTACGCCAGCGAGAAGGCGGTAGTCGAGGGCGTCCTCGCCCACCGGCCTGGGGTGCTCGAGGTCGAAGCCAACCCGGTCGCGCAGACCGCCACGGTGACGTTCGACCCCGAGCAGACGTCCGTCGCCAGGTTGCGGGACTGGGTCGAGGAGTGCGGCTATCACTGCGCCGGCCAGTCGGTGCCGGGGCATGTCTGCGACCCGCTCGCAGAGGAGGGGCGCGACGAGGTCCACGACCCTGCCGCGGCGGAGCGGACCGAGGATGCGCATGGTCACGGCGACGGCGGTCACGCCGGGATGTCGATGGCGGCGATGGCTCGTGACATGCGCAACCGGTTCCTGGTCGCGCTGGTCTTCACGGTCCCCACGGTGCTGTGGTCGATGGTGGGAACCGAGCTGCTCGGCACCGAGCTCGCCACGCCGTTTTCTGTTGACCGGGACGTTTGGCTGCTGCTTCTGAGTCTGCCCATCGTGCTGTACGCCTCTTCGATCTTCTTCACCGGCGCGCTGGTGGCGCTGCGGGCGCGGACGCTGGACATGATGGTGCTCGTCGCCGTGGCGATCGGCACGGCCTGGGTCTACTCGGTCGCCGCGACGTTCTTCATCACAGGCGACGTCTTCTACGAAGCGGCAGGAATGCTCGCCACGTTCGTGCTGCTCGGCCACTGGTTCGAGATGCGTGCCCGCGGCGGCGCGAACGACGCCATCCGCGCGCTGCTCGACCTCGCCCCTCCCAAGGCGGTGGTGCTGCGCGACGGCGAGCCGGTCGAGGTGCCCACGGCCGAGGTCGTCGTCGGGGACCTCCTACTCGTCCGCCCGGGAACGAAACTGCCCGTCGACGCGGTCGTCGAGGAGGGTGAGAGCGATGTCGACGAGTCCACCGTGACGGGCGAGAGCCTGCCGGTTCACAAGGGCCGAGGCGACCAGCTCATCGGCGCGACGATCAACAAGAACGGCACGCTCCGCGCCCGCGCCAGCGCGGTTGGAGCGGACACCGCGCTCGCGCAGATCGTCAAGCTGGTCCAGGAGGCGCAGAACTCCAAGGCTCCGGGCCAGCGTCTGGCCGACCGCGCCGCCTTCTGGCTGGTGCTGGTTGCGCTGTTCGGCGGCTTGCTGACTTTTGCCGTCTGGTACTTCGTCGTAGGCCGCGACCTCGAGGAGGCGCTGCTGTTCGCGATCACTGTCGTGGTCATCACGTGCCCCGACGCGCTGGGACTGGCGACACCGACCGCCATCATGGTCGGCACCGGGCTAGGCGCCGGGCGCGGCGTGCTGTTCAAGCACGCGATGGCGTTGGAGCGGGCCGCCACGCTGGACACGGTCGTGCTCGACAAGACCGGCACGCTGACGCGCGGCGAGCCGGAGGTCGTGGCCATCACGACGGCAGGCGGCTTCTCCGAGGACGAGGTGCTGCGTCTCGTCGCCGCCGCGGAACGCGAGAGTGAACATCCACTCGCCGAGGCGGTCGTCAACGGGGCCAAGTCGCGCTCGCTCACGCTGCCCAAGGTCGAGTCCTTCGAGGCGGTCCCGGGCCACGGCGCGCTGGCCGTCGTCGAGGGCAGGCGGCTGGCCGTCGGCAACAACCGCCTGCTCGCCCGCGAGAGCGTCAGCCTCGACGGCCTGGCGCCGCGCGCAGCCGAGATGGCCGGCCAGGGTCGCACGACGTGCAGGTGGCAATCGACGGCAAGGCGGTCGCCGTGATCGCCATCGCCGACGCGACGCGCGAGACGGCCGCGGAGGCAATCAGCGCGCTCAAGGAGCTTGGCGTACGGCCGGTGATGCTCTCGGGCGACAGCCGCGCCACCGCGCAGCGGATCGCCGCCGAGGTCGGCATCGACGAGGTCCTCGCCGAGGTGCTTCCCGCCGACAAGGCCGCCAAGGTCGCCGAGCTCCAGGCCCAAGGGCGCAAGGTCGCGATGGTCGGCGACGGCGTCAACGACGCGCCGGCGCTAGCGCAGGCCGACGTCGGCATCGCCATCGGCGCCGGCACCGACGTCGCCGTGGAGACCGCCGACATCGTGCTCATGCGCTCCGACCCGCTCGACGTCGCCATCGCCATCACGATCAGCCGCGGAACCCTCCGCAAGATGCACCAGAACCTCGCCTGGGCCGTCGGCTACAACTCGCTCGCGCTGCCCATCGCCGCCGGCGTCTTCGAGCCGCTGGGCTTCGTCCTGCGCCCCGAGGTCGCCGCCATCTCGATGGCCGGCTCGAGCATCATCGTGGCGGTCAACGCGGTCGCTCTGAAGCGACTGCGGCTCCCGCGGGCGGAAGCGACGAAGCCGGGAAACTAATGCAAGACGTGAGGGCGATGGTGGCGCATTTCCAACTCCGTAGATCAGACATCGGCGTCGTCCAGTGGACGAGCCCCGAGACGGCTTAGTTCATCGGCCGACTCCTTCACCCGGAGCCCCCCTCGGCGCCGCCGTCGCCGGTGCGCATCGCATCCGTGCCCGGGCCGAGCACCAGCGCCCCGACAGGGACCAGCGTCGACGCTACTCCGGCGGGATGTTCTGGTTGAGACGAAAGAAGTTGTGGGGGTCGTACTTCTGCTTCAGCGCTTGGAGGCGGCCGTACTTCTCGGCGCCGTAGGCCTGGCGGATCCGGTCCTGGCCCTCGTCCATGAGGAAGTTGACGTACACGCTCGTGTGGTGGGGCTCGAGCGCTGACCAGAAGTCCGTGACCCACTCCCGTTCCGCGTCGAAGCCGTCGGCCGTCGCCGTCGTCGCCGTGATGTTGAAGGTATGTCCCGCGCCGCGGCCGTTGAAGGCCGTGTCCTCCTCGGGCACGCGCGCGACTGCGCCTCCCATCTGCCAGATCGGGAAGGCGGTCAGCTCGGAGCGGATCCCCAGCGAGTGGTCGACCGCGATGTCGATGACCTCGTCGCTGAGTGCCGCCACGTCACAGGCGCGCATGTAGTACCACCGGCCGTGGGGGAAGGATGGGTCGAACATCGCCTGGTGATCGATGTAGGGCTTGGGCTCGCACAGATCCAGCACGGGCGGTGCGAACGCCTTGAGCGGTCGCACCACCTTTTCGCCCTCGTCGACGGGTCCCGCATAGCAGCACGCGACGGCCACGACGGGCTGACCGTGGAGCTCCGCAGGGACAAAGGGAAGCGGCGGAGCCTTGCGCTGGATGACGATCGTCATCAGCTCGTCCGGCGCCTCGGCGCTCCAATCACGGTAGAAGCGCAGCAGCTCGGTCGCTCTTTCCATCGGCCAGAAGATCGGTCCGGCGAATACGATCGGGCCCACCGGGTGGAGACGAAACTCGAACTCGGTGACGATCCCGAAGTTGCCGCCGCCGCCGCGCAGGCCCCAGAACAGGTCGGGATTCTCGGTCTCGCTCGCCTTCACGAACTCGCCGTCGGCGGTAACCATGTCCACGGACAGGAGCTGGTCGATCGTGAGTCCGTGCTTTCTCTGAAGCCAGCCGATTCCGCCGCCGAGCGTCAGGCCCGCGACTCCGGTGTGCGTGACGATCCCTCCGGTCGTCGCGAGCCCGAACATCTGAGTCTCGCGGTCCAGCTCTCCCCAGAGCACGCCGGCCTGAGCCCTCGCGGTGCGCGCCTCGGGATCGACCCGGATCCCCTTCATCGCGCCAAGGTCGATGACGATCCCGCCGTCGCACACCGAGAGGCCGGGGAAGCTGTGGCCTCCGCTTCGGACCGCCGCCGCGAGACCGGCGTCCCTCGCGAACCGGACGGCTGAGACCACGTCCGCGACCCCGGCGCAGCGCGCGATCAGGGCCGGGGAGCGGTCGATCGACCCGTTCCAGACCTTGCGGTGCTCATCGTAGGCGGGGTTCCCCGGGCGAACGAGCTGTCCCCGGAACGTTCCTTCAAGGTGGCGCAGGGCGGCCTCATCGAGCTTGATCTCGGTAACGGTGCTCACGCGGCTGTCATTCCAGTGCCACCGTGGTTCTTCTACCCGATTCCGATGTCGCGCGCAACGAGTCGGTGCCCAGCGCTAGCCGCGCTGCGCCGCTCGAGTCAGGCGGCCCGCGAGCACCGCCACGTGCTCGATCAGCTCGGGCGGCTCGTGGATCTCGAAGTCCACGCCGAGCATCGCAACGCGCTGCGCGAGCCACTCGAGGTCGTCATCTCCGGTGCGGTACTCACAGGTGTCGTCGTCGATCGGTTCGACCCTTCCCCACCGGGAGTAGAAGCGCTCTCGGATCGTCTCGGCCGCAGCGTGCACAGTGACCCGCGCCTCGTAGCGGTGCGGTGCTGTCGAGATGCTCCTGGACACGTATTCAGCGGCGTTGGCGGCCGGAAGGGTGCGGCCGGCGAAGCGGACCCCCGTGGTCGCGGGTGAGGAGAGGCGGTCGACCCGGAAGGTGCGCCAGTCGGTCCGGTCACAGTCCCACGCCGCGAGATACCAGCGACGACCCAGGTTCACGAGGGAGTGCGGCTCGACGTGGCGGCTGCTCTCGGTCCCGTCGCGGCTTGCGTAGGCGAACCGGAGCCGCTCGGCGTCGCGGGCCGCCGCGGCGATCACCATCAGCGCTTGCGGGTCGACCGTCGGCCCACCGGCCGGGAGTGCGACCGTCGTGGCGGCCAGCGCGCTCACGCGGCGTTGGAGGTGGCTGGGAAGCACCTGTTCGAGCTTGACCAGAGCGCGTACCGACGTCTCCTCGATGCCCGTCACCGAGCTCCGCGCAGAGGTACGCAGGCCGACGGCTATCGCGATCGCCTCCTCATCGTCGAGCAGGAGCGGGGGGAGCGATGCGCCGGGCGCGAGCCGGTAGCCGCCCGCCACGCCGGGGGTCGCATCGACCGGATAGCCGAGGCGTCGCAGCCGCGCGACGTCCCGCCGCACCGTTCGCACTCCCACGTCCAGGCGCTCGGCCAGCTCGGGGCCGGACCACTCACGGCGCGCCTGAAGTTGAGACAGCAGCTCGAGCAGCCTCACGGAGGTAGCCAGCACGCAAGCAGTCTCGCATCCAATGCGGACCGCGATTGACCGCAATCCCGCCTACGGTTGCTGCATGGACTACAAGCTAGAACTGATTGCGATCCCGGTCTCGGACGTGGACCGCGCGAAGGCCTTCTACACCGACGCGGCCGGCTTCGTCGTCGACCACGACCACACCGTGAGCGATGACATCCGCTTCGTGCAACTCACGCCACCAGGGTCGGCGTGCTCGATTGCTCTTGGCAAGGGCATCGTTGGCACGCCGCCGGGGTCAGCCCAGGGCTTGCAGATGGTCGTCTCAGACGTCCAGGCGGCGCGGGCCGAGCTCGTAGGGCGCGGCGTCGAGGTGAGCGAGGTCGAGGAGTTCCCGTGGGGCTCGTTCGTCCACTTCAGCGACCCGGATGGCAACGGCTGGTCTCTCCAGCAGCTTCCCCGTCAGTAGCTACAACCCGCAGCAGAGAGGAGACACACCATGATCAGCAAGCTCGATTTCGTCGGTATTCCGTCAGAGGATGCCGACCGGTCACGGGCCTTCTACGTCGACACGCTCGGCCTCCGGCCCGACGAGTCGTCGAACTACGAGGTATGGGTCGGCGAAACGTGCTTCGGCATCTGGGAGCCCGCCAGTTTCGGGATGGAGTTCACCCCGCAGAAGAACGCGCATCCCGCACTGCACGTCGACGACGTCGCGGCCGCCCGCGCCGAGCTCGAGGCCAAGGGAGTCGAGTTCACCGGGGACATCCTGGACACCGGGGTCTGCCATATGGCGTTCTTCTCAGACCCGGATGGCAACGACCTGATGCTGCACGGCCGGTACGCGCCCGTAACCTAGGGCGCGTATGAGCGAGCTGCTCGCGTTCGTCGGTGTCTCGGTCCTCGTGATCGTCACGCCAGGCCCCGACACGGTCGTCACGATGCGCAGCGCGCTGCTGGGAGGGCGGCGAGCCGGGTTCTCGACGGCACTCGGCGCAGTTTCAGGTCAGGCGTGCTGGGCGATCGCGGCGAGCGCAGGAGTCGCAGCCCTGCTGGCGGCGTCCGAGCCCGCCTTCGTCACGCTGAAGATCGCGGGTGCGACGTACCTCGTTTTTCTGGGGCTTCAGGCGCTGTCGTCCGCGCTGGGCCTCAACGCCCGCGACGGCGACGCGTCCCTTCGGGGAGACTCGGACAGGCCGTTGCTGGAGCCGCGCGTCGCCTACCGCCAGGGTCTCGTGAGCGATCTCGGCAACCCGAAGATGGCTGCCTTCTTCACGAGCCTCCTGCCGCAGTTCGCGCCGCATGGGGAGCCCTCGTTCTGGCCCATGCTCGGACTCGGTCTGCTCTTCTCCCTGATGACCCTCGCCTGGCTCGCGGCCTACGTGATGGTGGTGGCCAAGGGGGCTGAGGTGCTCCGCCGCCCACGCGTTCGCAGCGCGATCGAGGGAGCGACGGGGGCGGTGCTCATCGCGCTCGGTGTGCGAGTGGCCACCGAGAGCCGCTGACCAGCCGACCGGCCTGTCCTCGGCCTAGAGCGCCCCTCGCGTCCAGCGGTGCTGGAAGCAATAGGGCGTCTGCCAGCTCCGGTAGCGCTTCCGCGCGAGATTGCTGCTGCGTCGTCATCTCCCCGGCGGGATCTGACCACCTCGCCGGGCTCCCCGCAACGGCGGGAGTGTTTCGTGTGGCGAGCAGGATAATACGACCGGGTATGAGATCGACCTCCACCACACCCGTTTCCGAGCTCGATCTGCCGGTATTCGACTACACCGACGAGGCGCTGGCGGGGCCGCGGTTCCACGCGGCTCTCGCGGAGCTCGCCGAACGCAGCTGGGTGGCGCGGGCAGAGCCCGTCGGCTTCATCGTGCTCGATCGCGAGGCCGTCGCCCACGTGCTGCGCAGCCGCAGCGCCACCTTCCCCGGCCGCAAGATGCTCGAGGTTCAGGGAGTCACTTCGGGCCCGCTGTACGACCGCCTGAAGGGCAACCTGCTCGACCTCGACGGCGACGACCACCGGAGGCTGCGCAAGCTGGTGCAGCCGGCGTTCACGCCCCAGGCGGCGGATCGCCGCCGCGCATCGATGCGACGCCATCTCGAGGAGCTGTTCGCCGCTGTGGCCGAGGAGAGACGGTGCGAGTTCGTACGTGCCTTCGCCGCGCCCTATCCGGCAATCCTGATCGCGGAGCTGATGGGCGCGCCCACGGCTGACTGGCCGCGGCTGCACAAGTGGGCGAACGCCATCCAGGGCCAGTTCGACCCGGTCAAGGTGGCGAACGAGCTGGAGCGCCTCGAGCGTGCGGCGGAGGAGTTCATGGACTACACGCGCGAGCTGCTGCGCCGCCGCCGCGACGATCCGGGGGACGACCTGCTCACCGACCTGCTGGGCGCGGGGGAACAGCTCACCGAGGACGAGCTGATCCACCTCGTGAGCGCGATCCTCGTCGGCGGCGTCGACACGACCCAGAGTCAGCTCGCGCATGGCATCCGCCTCTTCTGCGAGCACCCCGGCCAGTGGCGGCGCCTGGCCGAGCAGCCCGACCTCGTCGCCCAGGCCGTCGAGGAGGTTCTGCGCTTCGAGCCGATCACGCCGTTCACCGCGCGGATCGCGCTCGAGGAGATCGAGTTCCGCGACGTCACCTTCCCGGAGGGCAGCCTGATCCTCGCGTCGGCGGCCACGGCCAACCGCGACTCGGGCCACGACTTCAACATCGAGGCCGACCGCGGGCGTGAGCGCCCCCTGACCTTCGGGGCGGGCCCGCACTTCTGCCCCGGCGCCAACCTCGCACGGGCCGAGCTGGCGGAGGCGTTCACGTTCCTCGCGTCGCGCATGCCCGATCTCAGACTCGACGGTGAGCCCGAGTTCGACACGCCGCTAGGCGTCTACGGCCTGCCGCGCCTGCCCGTGGCCTGGGGCTGAGCCTTAGACTGTCTGCCTGAGCGTTTCGATGGCTGAATCGGCCCTCCTGTTTCTGGGCGTCTACCTCCTGCTGGCCGTCGGACTGCGAACCCTCGTCATGCGCGCCCGTACCGGGTCGAGCGGCCTCAAGGGGATCAGTGGCAAGCCCGGCTCCACGGAGTGGTGGGGCGGCGTGCTCTTCGTCGTCGCCGTGGTGCTCGGCGCTATCGCTCCGGTGCTCGACCTGGCGGGCGTCCTGGATCCGATTGAGGCCCTCGACGGCGACTTCGGACACCAGGCCGGCACCGGGCTGTTCTTCGGCGGCCTGACGACGATCCTGGTCGCGCAGCTCGCTATGGGCGACTCATGGCGCATCGGGGTCGACCAGGAGGAGAGGACCGCGCTGGTCATTGACGGTCCGTTCCAGGCGGTGCGAAATCCGATCTTCGCCGGCATGATCCCCACGTCGCTGGGCATAGCCCTGCTCGTTCCGAACGCGTTGGCCGTGGTCGCGCTCGTGCTGCTCGTCGCGGCGCTGGAGACCCAGACCCGCCTGGTCGAGGAGCCATATCTGCTGGAGGTCCATGGGAGCGCCTACCGCGAGTACGCCCGCCGCGTGGGTCGCTTCCTGCCCCTGGTGGGAAGGCTGCGCTGACCTGCCGCCCGGCAGGTCAGCGCAGGACCAGGCTGAGCGGGTGCTGGCTCAGATCGAGGCGGCGCTTCGGATCGCTGAGAAAGTGGCCGCGCCCGCCGAGGTCATCGACGAGCTTCGCGCGATTCACCGGCGGCTGCACCAGAGCGGCTTGCGCCACGACCTCCAGAGCAGCTTCTTCTAGCGATGGATAGCGACGGGCGGCGCCGCCTCACCGAGGCGATCGAAGGCGCAGTGCGGGAGGCGGAGGAGGCGCTTGCCCGAGTAGTGGAGACGAGCGAGCGGCTCTTCGGCTGAAGGACTACGCCTCGTAGGCGTCCTGTAGCCGCTTCGGCGCCACCGTGAGGAACGCGTCTTCGATCACCCCGGCGAGCTCGTTCTCGTCGATCCCGGTGTCGAGTTGCACGCCGAGCCAACCGCGGTAGCCGACATATGGCGGGCGGAAGTACTGGTCGGGTGCGGCCTCCACGAGCATCTCCTGGGCGCCCTCCGGCGCCGCGCACCAGATGCATAGCCGTCCGTCGCCGTGGTGGTCGTCGTGGAAGTAGACGATCGCCTTCTTCGCGACGAAGAAGGCGGGGTGCGCCGTGGCTGACCTTCTCGCTGCTCTGCGGGAAGCCCAGGCAGATAGCGCGGACCCGGTCGAGCGCCTCGGCAGCCTTCGTCGCCATCGTTCCCATGGTCGCACGGTGCGCCTAGAGCGCCGCCCCCTTCTCCCGATTGCACTCCGCGCACAGCAGCTGCAGGTTGGGCGCCGTGCTCGCGCCGCCCATCGAGAACGGGATCACGTGGTCGTACTGGAGGTCGAACTCGCCGCCGCACTCCACGCACCTGCCTCCGTCGCGCTGCCAGACGGCCAGCCGGACCGCGCGCGGGATTGGCTGCCGGCGCGGGGCGGAGGCGCGTTCCCGGTGCATCGCGGCGTGGGCGCGCTCGAGCTTTCGCTGCTGACGGCGCTCGCGCTCGATCACGAGCGCCATCACGTCCTCTACGGCGAGGCCGTCGTCCTCCCAGTAGAAGCGGTCGTGGAACCACCACCACTGCCGCGCGCCGTCCCGCATGACCGGGCACGGAGACGCGCGCTGGTACTGCTCGGCCTGTGTCAGCTCATACGGTCGGATGGGGTCGGCCACGAGGGTTCCCGATCCGAACCGATGACGCCTCCAGAACCAGGCGCCCTCCGCGCTGAACCCCGCTCGCTTGTCCTCTCTGAGCATGCGCGAGGACGCTAGGGGGGGCCTCCGACGGCTTGAACGGAACGTTGCGGACAGCCAGTGCCTACGATCGCCCGCACCGATGCCGCTGCGCCGCCCGACCCGCGACGAGGTGATCCTCGGCGACAACCTTCCCGTGCTCGAGTCGTTCGCCGGCGAGAGCTTCCAGCTCGTGTACATCGACCCGCCGTTCAACACCGGCAAGCGCCAGGATCGGCGCACGCTCCAGACCACGGCAGACGAGGGAGGCGATCGGACGGGCTTCGGTGGCCGCCGGTACACGACCCGGCTGCTGGCCGAGTCCTCCTACGCCGATCACTTCGACGACTACCTGGCCTTCCTGATGCCTCGGTTCGAGCATGCGCGCCGCCTGCTCACCGCCAGCGGAACCTTCTACCTGCACGTGGACTACCGCGAGGCGCACTACTGCAAGCTCGCCCTCGACGAGGTGTTCGGCCGCGACTGCTTCCTCAACGAGATCATCTGGGCCTACGACTACGGGGCGCGCTCCAAGCGCCGGTGGCCGGCCAAGCACGACACGATCCTCGTGTATGTGAAGACGTCCGGTGGGCACCACTTCGACCCCCAGGCCGTGGACCGCGAGCCCTACATGGCGCCGGGCCTCGTGACCGCGGAGAAGGCCGAGCGGGGCAAGCTGCCAACCGACGTCTGGTGGCACACGATCGTGCCGACCAACGGGCGCGAGAAGACGGGCTACCCGACTCAGAAGCCCGAGGGCGTGCTGCGCCGGATCGTGCAGGCGTCGACCGCGCCGGGCGACTGGTGCCTGGACTTCTTCGCGGGCAGCGGCACGCTCGGCGCCGTGGCGGCGCAGCTGGGGCGCCGCTACGTGCTGGTCGACGACAACGCCGAAGCCGTTGCGGTGATGCGAAGGCGGCTACGAGGGTCGCCGCGCTAGGCGGCGACCCTCGCGCTGCTACTCGGTACTAGTTCTTGTAGTAGCGCAGCTTCTTGACGGGCTTCGTGATGCGGCTCGTGATGAGCTGCCCCACTGGGAGCGGAGGACGCGAGTCGCCAGACCGACCTGCCGGCATTCTTGCGCGTCACGTTGACCTTGAACATGCCGCGACGGCTCGTCCTCACCGAGCGCACCCGACGGAAGTCGCCGCCCGTCAGCACCTGTAGCTGCACCGACGCCGCCCCGCCGGGACGCACCTGCCCGTAGACCTCGACCTTCCTCGAGGACAGCCGGGTGACCACGAGCGGCACCTGATAGGCCTCATAAGAGGGCTTCTTGCCGCGACCCTTGGTGTCGGCGAACCTCAAGCCGGTGTTGAAGATGTCGACCCTGGGCTCGTCGGACAGCTCGTACTGCCCGACCATGATCACGCGCTTGTCGCCGTAGAACAACCGGTCGGCCTCGTTGATGAACTGCGCTTGCTTGGCCAGCGATGACGCGAGGCGATCCGGAGGCTTGCTCTGGAAGCCGAACTCCGTGCTGAGGATCGGAGCCCTGCGTGTGATCCGACCGAGCTTCTTCGCTCGATCGATCAGCCGGTGCAGGCGCGGCATGTATGCCATTGGCAGGGCGTACTTGCTGCGGGTCTTGCTCCGCGGAGTGCCGTATGCCCCGGAGTTGTAGGGGTGCACGGCAAAGCCGCCGATGTTGAGCTTCTTCACCTTGCCTGAGCAGCCGTGGCGCCTTGCCTGCCTGCCGCGGAACTTGTTGCCGCGGACATCGAGGCACAGCGCCGCGTTCAGTAGCGGAAGCGGCTCGCTGATCGCTGCGACCTCGCCGAACATCACCTTGTTACGGCGCGCCCTGTCGAACTTGGCGATCGAGTTATACGCAGCAATGAACAGCTTGCGGTAGAGCACGGCTTCGGTCTGGACCTTGCCGATGCCCGGCCGCTTCTGCTGCGGCGTCAGCCAGTTCTCGAGGTTGGGCTCGTTGTAGATCGAGTAGTAGTCGATCTGGCCCCGGTAGCGCTTGGCCACGGCGGCGGCGAACTTGCCGAAGTCGCGGGGGCTGGGGTTCCTGGTGCACGGCACCGCGCGGCACGATTTCGGGCTTCGGGTCGAGAAGTGCGGTCCCGGACCGGTGATGGTCCCGAGGATCCGGAGGCCGTGGTCATTGGCCAGCCGCACCAGCGTATCCATCTTCGACCAGTCGTACTGGGGCGAGTTCGGGTCGGCGGCGTCGAAGCCGGCGGGGCGCTTGCGGTCGCTCGGGGTCTTGTAGATCTTGTAGAAGATGATGTTGGTGCGGACCACGTCGACGCCGAGGTTGGCGATCTCCGCCATCGAGCCACCGGGGTTCCCACCACTCAGTAGTTCACGGTCGTCCTGGATCAGTGACAGCTGGCTCTTGCTCGCCGAAGCGGCTCCCGGGGCGAGCAGCGCCGCTGCGACTATGACTAGCGTGCAGGCGAGGAGTCGGAGGCTCTTGGTGCTGCTGGTCCCCACGCGTGGGCGGGGGGCCGGGGCCAGTGAGCCCGCGGCAGATCGCGTTGCGGTCGGCATGCGGTCCCTTCGTTTGGAGCCCGGTCAATCGTCGAGGGCTCAAGGTCTGCGGTGTCGAGATAGTACACACGCCTGGGGAGCTGAAGTTGCGGTCCCGGTTTGTGCTCTCAGGGGTAGAGTGGACTGCGGGCGAAGTGGTCGCGGAGCACCGACCAGGCCGGCTTGCGTTCGCCCGTGTAGGTGAGGACGCCCTTGTGGTGACGGGTGTTGGGCCCCGGTCCCGACACCGCCCCGCCGCGCCAGCCGGGGAAGATCTCGAACTCGCGCAGCGTCCAGTGGATGGCGCCCGACAGGAACGGCTGACGATCGACCACGTCCATCGTGGCGGCCACGTGCTGGCTCTGGAATCCGTAGCTGCCCTTCTCGTCGGCAGGAGCGTCGGCCATGTCCGGTCGTCCCTCGGCGCCGAACTCGGTCATCACCAGGGCGTTGTCCGGATAGTGGTCGCGCATCTCCTGGAGGAACGGCTCCAGCAGCGTGAAGTCCGCGACCCAGGGATACCAGCCGAAGTACTGGTTGATGCCGATGAGGTCGAAGCGGCCGTATGTGAGCTGCTCGCCGTAGTAGGGCCGCCCCTTGATGTCGATGGCGATCGGCAGGGTGGGATCCAGGTCGCGCGCCCGCTTCTCCGCGCTCAGCAGGAACCGGCGGGTCGCCGGCTTGCGGTCGGGTGTGAAGGTCAGCTCGTTGGCCACCGAGTGCGTGATCACCGAGGGATGGTTGCGCGCGGCCTTGACCGTGTGGTCCACCTGGTTCACCGCATAGGCCCTGTTCTGCGCGCTCTCGAGCAGGCTGGGCCTGCGGTCGCGCTGCCACACCGGAGCCTGGTTCCACACCATGATGCCCGCGCGGTCGAGGCGCCTCAACATCGCCTCTTCGAGCACGTAGTGGGAGCGTGTGACGTTTGCCCCGAGCTCCTGGAGCTCGCGCACGGTGGTGTTCATGTTGGCCGCGGTCAGCGCGGCGCCGCGTCCGGGGTAGTCCTCGTGGATCGAGGCTCCACGCAACTGGATGCGGCGGTTGTTGAGGTGGAGAAGACCGCGCTTGACGGTCACCGACCGCAGTCCGATCCGCAGCCTCTGCAGTTGCTCCACCCGGTTCTTGTAGGTCAGCTGCACCCTCGCGCGGTAGAGGTTGGGGGCCTCGGGCGACCACAGCTCGGGTCGCGGTACGGGCATCCGCAGGGTTACCCGCCGGCGCGCGCCGCGACCGCCCACGAGGGGGAACGTGCCCTTGGTCACGCGGCCGCCGGGCGAGCGCAGGGTCACCGCGAGCTCGGGCTGGGGGAGAGGGAGCAGTCGCCCGAGCTCGCGCTTCTCGCCCTTCCGCGGCTTGGGTGCGGGGGCCCTGCGGCGTGCCTCCTTGGGCAGCCGGGAGAGGATCCCGTCGATCAGCAGGCCGGCCCGGCAGCGGGTGGCCCGCCGCTTGCAGGTGACCTCCGAGAGCAGCCCGAGATCGGCCATCCGGGCTCGCCCCCGAGGCACCAGCGTGACGGGGCGGGTGATTCCGCCCCAGTTCCACCAGCCTTCGGCCAGCCGCGGGTCCTTGCGGCTGTCCACCGTGAGAACGAGCTCGTTCACGCGGCCGGGCCGGAGGCCCACGGCCTCCTTCTCGAAGGGCGTGTAGGGATCGGCGTTCACGCCGATCGGACGGCCGTTGAGGTACACCGTGGCTCGGCGACGCACCTGCCCGAAGCGGAAGGCCCAGCGAAAGCCCCTGGCCCGTGGGCCGACGAAGCGCAGGCGGTACTGCTTGACGGTGCCCCCGAACAGCTCCGGCGTGGCGTCGGGGTCGAACACGCCGGGCACGGACACCGGGGCCCAGGGTGCTTCGTCCTGGCTGGGGCGACCCCTGACCTTCTTGCCGCCCCCGGCGTTCTCCTGACCCTCCTCGCTCTCGTCCGGAGGCGGGGGCTGGGGGGCCGGCGGCGCCGCGCCCGCATCGCGGATCTGCCAGCCGGTGCTCAGCGGGATCGCCTTGGGGGGCATGGGCTTGGCGGACCAGGCGGCGGCGGGCAGGCAGAGCCCGGCCGCCAGGACGGCCCACACCGCGACGACTCCCCTGCTCCACGTACGAGGCACTCGCTGCATCTAACTCGCTGACCCCCCTGCGGTTGTGGCGTACCTCGAAAAGAGTGGCAGAGGGTAGAGCCCATCCGCGCCAGTCTCGGACGCGCGCGGGCGCGCGTCGTCATAATCGCAGAGAGTGGATCCTTCCCGAAAGCGCAAGATCCGGCTGGTGCTGGCTTTGTCGGTGGCCGTGCTGCTGGCCAGCGCACTGGTCTACACCACGTTCAGCGCCTCGACCGAGGCCAGCACCCCCTCCGATCTGAAGGCCTCGGCCGAGCCCGGGCGCTCGTACGAGCTGACCGGCAAGGTGGTCGACGGCTCCGTGGCGCGAGCGGGTGAGAGCCTGCGCTTCGACGTGCGTGACCGCGACGGCACGGTCTCCGTGCCCGTGGTCTACGAGGGTGTCGTGCCCGATCCGTTCCGTGAGGGCCGTGAGGTGATCGTGTCGGGTGAGCTCGATGACGGCAGGTTCGTGGCCGAGCGCGACTCGCTGATCACCAAGTGCCCGTCGAAGTTCACGAGCGAAGAGAACACCTAGCCGGATGGCTGGCGTCGGGTCGGCGTGCCTGGTCATCGCACTGATGACCGCGCTGTACGCCGCCGCGGCGTCGGTGTACGGGGCGCGCAGCAACAGGCGGGAGTTCGTGGTCTCCGGCCGCCGCGCGATCTACTGCATGGCGGGGCTGCTGCTCGCGGCCACCGCGATCCTCCAGTCGGCGTTCCTGCGCTCTGACTTCTCGCTCAAGCTGGTGGCGGAGGGCTCGTCGACGGACACGCCCACCTTCTACAAGGCCACCGCGATGTGGGCCACCCAGGACGGCTCGCTGCTGCTGTGGGCGCTGCTGCTCTCGATCTTCACCAGCGCGGTGCTGTTCCTCACGCGGCGCTCGCTGCGCGAGATCGCCCCGTGGGCCACCGCAGTGCTCGGCGTGGTGGCCAGCTTCTTCCTGCTGTTGATGGTGGGGTGGGAGAACCCCTTCACGGCCGTCACGGGTCCCGTGCCGGCCGAGGGCGCGGGGCTCAACCCGCTGCTGCGACACCCCGCGATGATGATCCACCCGCCCATGCTCTACACGGGCTACGTGGGCTTCTCGATTCCCTTCGCGTTCGCCATCGGCGCGCTGATCACGCGATCCACCGGGGCGGACTGGATCCGGGCCACCCGCCGCTTCGCCCTGGTCGCCTGGACCTTCCTCGGCACGGGGATCATGCTCGGAGCGCTGTGGTCCTACACCGAGCTCGGCTGGGGGGGCTACTGGGCGTGGGATCCGGTGGAGAACGCTTCGCTGATGCCGTGGCTGACCGGCACCGCCTTCATCCACTCGATCATGGTGCAGGAGAAGCGCGGGATGCTGAAGGTCTGGAACGTGTCGCTGATCATCGCCACCTTCGTGCTCGCGCTGGTGGGCACGTTCCTGGTGCGCTCGGGCATCCTCGAGTCGATCCACGCGTTCGGCGCCTCCACCATCGGTACCCAGTTCCTGATCTTCATCGCCGCGGTGATCGTGGGCTCCGCCCTGCTCGTGGTCTCCCGGCTGCCCGACCTCCAGAGCAACGCCAGGTTGGACTCGCTGCTATCGCGGGAGGCGTTCTTTTTGCTCAACAACCTCGTGCTGGTGGGCCTGGCCCTGGTGATCTTCTGGGGCACTTTCTTCCCGCTGATCTCCGAGGCCGCGGGCGCAGAGCGCAGCGTGGGACCGCCCTGGTTCAACCGCATGACCACGCCTCTCGCCCTCGCGCTGGTGCTGCTGATGGGCATCGGCCCCGTGATGGCGTGGCGCAAGATCACGCTTGCGGGGCTGCGCCGGGCGCTGCTGGTGCCGGTGGGCTTCGCGATGGTGGTGCTCGTGGTGCTGGTGGCGTTCACGCAGGCGCCGGAGAGCGTCCCGTCGCTGGTCATGTTCTGTCTGGTGGCGTTCGTGGTGGGGGTGGTGAGCCAGGAGTTCTGGCGCGGCGCGTCGGCCCGCAGGGTGATGACCGGCGAGAGCCGGCTGCGGTCGCTCTCGGCGCTGGTGGGGCGCAACCGCCGGCGCTACGGCGGGTTCGTGGCCCACGCCGGCCTGGCGGTGCTGTTCTGTGGCGTGGCTGCATCGTCGGCCTTCATCGACCAGAGGGATGTGCGCGTCTCGCCCGGGGAGAGCTTCCAGGCAGGCGACTACACCGTGACCTACGTGCGACCCACCGCCACGCTGGGAGGCGACAGCGCGGGCACCGGGGCGCCGATCTCCTTCGGCGCGGTGCTCGAGGCGAAGGGCAACGGCAAGCAGTTCACTCTCAACCCGCAACGCAACTACTACCCGACCCTCGATGCGTCCAAGGGAGCGATCGGGCGCTTCTTCGAGGGGGAGGCCACCAGCGAGGTGGACGTGCGCTGGGGCCTGCGCAGCGATTTCTGGACCGCGGTGCGTCCGGACATCAGCGCGCTCGACGGGCCGATCAAGGAAGCCAACCGCCGCTTCGAGGGCGCCCCCGACGGCGTCCAGGCGGCCGTGATCGGGTTCCTGGTCGAGCGCTATCGCCAGGACCCGCCGCCCGCCACCTTCCGCACGATCTCCTCGCCGCTGGTCTCCTGGATCTGGATCGGCGGCGCGATAGTGCTGCTCGGCGCCCTGATCGCCGTGTGGCCCGCGCCCGAGGCCCGGGTGCGGCGCGTGCGCAGCCTCTACTCCGCGCGTTTGGGCAAGGACCTGTCGGAGGCGTAGAGCCCTAGGGTCAGCGGCGTGGAGTACGCCCTGGCTCTGATCTTCCTCGCCGCGCTCGTGGCGTTCGTGGTCATCCGGCCGCTGGTGCGCGGCGAGCGCGACGATGTGGTGGACGGCGTCCGCAAGGCCGAGCTGGAGGCGGCCAAGGAGGCCAAGTACCGCGAGATCACCGACGCCGCCCTGGACCTCGAGATGGGCAAGCTGTCGGTGGAGGATCACCGGGCGGTGG
This sequence comes from uncultured Thermoleophilaceae bacterium, assembly GCA_963825475.1. Lineage (GTDB taxonomy): Bacteria > Actinomycetota > Thermoleophilia > Solirubrobacterales > Thermoleophilaceae > JAAYBF01. Next base: position 265,546 of record CAWGTC010000004.1, read on the forward strand.
ACCGCGAGCTGCGCGCGGAGGCGATCGAGATCCTGCGCGCCCTCGATGCCCTCGAAGGCAGGTCGCCCGAGGGCTGACCCGCTAGTCTCCGCCGCCAATGGAAGCGATTCTCAGCGGCCTCCAGATCATCCTCGCGGTCAGCGTGATCGTGCTCATATTGCTGCACTCGGGCAAGGACGCCGGCCTGTCCGGCGCCTTCGGAGTGGGAACCGCCGGCGGCCCGTTCGGCGGTGGCTCGCTGGTCGAGCGCAACCTCAACCGCTGGACCGTCGGATTCGCGCTGGCCTTCGTGGTCAACGTGATCGTCCTGCTGAAGATCTAGGTCCGGCGCTCGCCGGAACAACGTTCCGGCTGCGCTCCTCCCCTTTCAGCCCGAGCCCGCGGATCCCGTGAAGCGCACCGCGCTCGCTCGCAGCGGCGGGCACACCGAGCCGCTTGCGAAGCGGCGTCCGTACAGCTCACCGTCGGACGTGAGCACCGACCGCGCTCCCAGCGCCTGTACGCGCGAGAGCACGGCCAGGGCCGAGTCGGTCACGCGCATGTCCGCCACCGGGCGGGTCACACGACCGTCTTCGATCAGGAACGTGCCGTCACGGGTGACGGCGGTGAACAGCGCCTCTTGAGGCCGCAACACGTTGGTGTACCAGAGGCGGGTCACGTAGATCCCGCGTTCGACTCCGGCGCACAGCTCGCGCTCGTCCGCGGCCCCTCCGCCCACCAGCACGAGGTTGGCGGGCATCGGTCCGGATGGATCCCCACCCGCCGCCGCCGCGTGCCCGGTGGACGAACCGCCGGTGAGCGCGGCTGAGCGCACGTCATGCACCACACGGTGAGCCACCCCGTCCTGGATCAGTGGGAGGGGAGCCTTGGGCACCCCCTCGGCATCGAAGGCGCGGGGCAGCGTGGACGCGTACCGGGGCGAGTCGGACAGGTTGATCGCCGCCGCGACGACCCTGGTACCGAGCCGACCGGCAAGCGCGCCGCGCCCCTCGGCGTGCGCGAGGCCGTTGAAGGCGGCCTGCCCGAGCACCCACAGCAGCTCGCGCACCGCAGGCGGCTCCATCACGACCGTGTAGCGGCCGGGTTCCAGCTCTACCGGCTCGGGAGCAGCGGCCACCGCCTTGGCCGAGGCAGCGGCGGCCACCGCGCGCGAGTCGATGTCCCGCAGGCCCATGGCGGTCCGCGCCGCGTACCCGCTGCGCCCACCCGGGCCGAAGGCCACGACCTTCATGAAGGCGTCGGTCACCCGGTCGACCTGCACGGGGCCGTGCGGGCCGGCGATCGCGGTCTCGACCTCGCCCGCAGTCCACAGCCCGTTCGCCTCCGTCCCCGTCTCGGCCGCCACCTCGAACGCGGCCGAGAGAGCGTCACCACCTCGCTCGGCGTCCAGGAGCGCCGTCTCGGGGTCGTGACCGTGGTGGGGACGCACGGCGCCGGGCTCGGGAAACCCGGGGTATGCCCCGGAACCGGCCGCCCGGGCGGCGGTCTCGGCGGCCAGCACTGCAGCGTCGGCGCAGCGCCGCAGCGCATCCGGTTCCACGTCGTTCGTGGCCGCCCGGCCCACGTGACCGTCCCTCACCGCGGCCACCTCGACCGTGAGGTCGTCGACCGAGGTGGCCTGCGTCGGCCGAGTGCGGGCGAAGCGCAGCGCCATCGACCGCTCACGGGTCACCGTGGCCAGCGCCTGCGACCCACCGGCGGCCTCCAGCGCACGCTCCGCCATCTCCCCGGACGCGCTCACCCCGACCCTACGAGCACGTCGCGAAAGCGGGCTGGTGCGGAGCCGTGCGAGACGGAGGCGAGCTGCCCCGGCTCGCCCTTGCCGCAGTCGGTCACGGAGACCAGGGCCCAGTCGGAGGGCGAGCACACCGCGTCCAGTCCGCCCCAGAACCGGGGAGTGGTGCCGGCGTAGACCGGATCGCGCAGCATCCGTCCCAGCCGCCCGTCGGAGATCTCCCACGCGGCTTCCCCGGCGAACTGGAAGTGCAGGCGGCGGGAGTCGATCGACCACGACCGGTTGGTCTCCACATAGATCCCTTCGCGCGTGTCGGCGATCAGGTCGTCGAGGGTGCCCGCCATGCCGGGGTCGAGGCTCACATTGGTCATCCGCACGATTGGCTGGCGAGCGAACCCCTCGGCGCGCATGCACCCACCCGAGCGGCCCAGTCCGACGTCTGCCGCGCTCTCGCGCGAGGAAAGGAAGCCGCGCAGCATCCCGTCGCGGACCAGCGGCACAGCCTGGGCCTCCACGCCCTCGTCGTCCCAGCGAAAGCTCCCCAGGGCGCCGGGCAGCGTGGCATCGGCGGTCACGTTCATCAGCTCCGAGCCGAAGCGCATCGACCCGATGCCGTCCGCGGGCACGAAGCTCGTGCCCGCATAGGAGGCCTCGCCACCTAGCACCCTGTCGAGCTCGAGCGCGTGACCCACCGACTCGTGGAGCTGCAGGCCGAGCTGCTCCTTGGCCAGCACCAGCGTGGTGCGTTCGGAGGGGCAGGCCGGCGCGCTGAGCAACGCCACCGCGTCGGCGGCCACTCGCGGGGCGTTGCCCACCAGGTCGAGCGCCAGCACCTGCTCCCAACCCGCCTGGGCGATGTGGCCCGAATGCGAGCCCGGATAGGAGCGCACCTGCGCACCCGACTCGTCAACCGCCACCGCCTCCAGCCCGCCGCCGCACTCGGTGACCGTCTGTTCGCACAGCGCGCCCTCGCTGGACGCGAAGGTCTTCTCCTCCGCCCGGGAGAACAGATGGGCGCGCGCGACGGACACGCGCGGCTCGGAGCGCATGGCAGCATCGGCCTTCGCCAGCAGCCCGAGCTTGTCGTCGAGCGAGATGTCGAACGGATCGATCTCGCACCGGGAGGCATGTGAGCCGGCCGCCGGTGGCTCCGGGGCGAGCGCCGGCTCGCCGCCGGCACCGGGCTGGGCCGCGGCCAGTTCGAGCGCTCTGGCCAGCGCGTCCTCGCCGGCCTTGCGGCTCGACCCCCGCGCCGCGGCGAAGCCCCAGGCTCGGTTCACGCGCACGCGCACGCCGATGCCGTCCTCCTCGCGGCGATCCAGCAGGACCGGCTCTCCGTTGCGCAGCGAAACCCGCTCGACGAGCGTGCGCACGTGCCGCGCGTCGGCATAGGACACACGGCCCGAGGCCGCGCCGACCAGATCCTGAAGCAGCTCGCGCAAGCGGACGAGGCTATCGCCGGCCGGTCTGGCCTACTCCTTCCGGCGCTCGGCCTCTTCGCGCTCCTCGAGCTTCTCCTTCAGGTACGCGGACTTCTCCGCCCGGCGATCGTGCTGGGCAGTCTCCTCGTCGGAGTCGGCTTGCTCGGCAGCCTTGCGGGCCGTGGATTCGCGGTCGACCTGCACCGCACGCAGCTCCCCGGTGGTGGGCTCGTCGTCTGTCTCAGCCATGGGTTCCACGGTAGCGATTACGCGTCGTTTGGCGGCAGGCCGGGTAGCAGTCCTACATGGTCCCGTCGAACGGTTCACGTATGCAGGCGTTTCTTGACGCTCCCCGACCTCTCTGACCCTAGACTGAGTCGTCGCGATGTCACGACGCTTCGATAGACGGGGGAAAGACCCCAGCAGCGACAAGGACGAGCTCTCTGACGAAGAATTGCTGCTTCAACGAGGTCAGGAGCTTCCCGACCGTGAAGCGATGTCGACCATCGACGCCGATGTCGCGATTCCGGTCAATCCGGCGCTGGCTGCCGACGTTCTCTCGGGCACGGCCGAAGGCGACGACTCGGAGGACGACGACGCCGAGGGCGACACGCCCAAGGGCGACGAGGCCGGCGAGCGCGACTAGCCCGGCTGGCCCGAGGCGCCGGGTGAGCGCTCGCTTGCCTTGACGATCGCCCGCTCCAGCAGACGCTGCAGCCGCCTTGGGGCGACCCCCAAGCGTCCCAATGTCTCGACGGCCCCGCCCTCGGAGTTCCGCACCAGCGCAAGTAGAACATGTTCCATGCCCAGGTGGTCGTCGCCGCGGGCGACCGCCTCGCGCAGTGCCTGTTCGAAGGCCTGGCGCGCGCGGGGCGAGATGGGGAGTCTGGTACGCGCTGCGCCGGGGCCAGCATCCGCGGCGCTCGCCGGGCGCGCGGCTCGGGCGTCTCGGCGAGTGGAGTCCAGGTCGATCCCGGCCTCCCGCAGGGCACTCCCGACGGCGCCATCGCCGCTGCGCAGAAGACCCAGCAGCAGGTGCGCGGGCTCGACAGTCGAGTGGTTCAACTGGCGAGCCTCGTCGCGGGCGTACTCGACTGCCCTGCGGGCCTGGCCGGTGATAACCAGTCGCTGCCTCTCGCCGGCCGGCTCGATGGCCCTTGGGGGACGGGCGGCGTGCTTGCGGTGGGCGGCCTGCTTGGACACGCCGAGAGCCTCCGCGATCTGTCGCCACGACCAGCCCTTATCGAGGGCGAGACGGACCTGCTCGACCTCGAGCGTCTCCACTTCGCGGCGTAGAGCCGACACGGCCGCCAGTCCTCCGCCCGGGTCGCCGAGCGAGGCTGCGCGCTTGGCCATTTCGACACTCCGCTTGGCCATCGCGACAGAGTACTGAGCGTCAGCCAACGTTGCCGACCGCGTCAACGGCGACTGACGCGTGCCTTGGCGTGAGCCCGCCTCTAAAAGCGGCAAAGCGCTCCGTGCACAAATCACACGGCGGTTCAACGAGTTGGAATGCCGGGGTGGCGGGGCAGATCCTTGGCAGTCGTCGAGGGAGAGGGTGAGTGATGAAGATCCGCAAGGTGATCAGCAAGCCGTTCAGTCATACGGACGAAGACGTCAACGTGGCTGGCGGGATCAACGCGGCGGTATCGGCAAACGTGAACGAGCCGGGACCTAGCCACACCAGGGTCTCGAGCCGCCAGCGCATCGTTCAGCGAAACGGGCGCACGGAGGTTTTCGAGAGCACTCACTCCTTCGGCAGTGGGCAAGACACGGAATCGAGCAAGGAGGGTGAAGATGAGTGAGGACACCAGTACGGACCGGGAGCTGACGCCCGAGGAGTTGAAGGCGCAGGGCGCCGAGGAGCTACCGGACCGCGAGGCGATGTCGCTGATCTCGGGCAACGTCGCGGCGCCGGTGAACGCCGGGGCCGCGCTCAACGTGCTGAGCGACAACTCGGACGCGACCGCTACGGCCAGCCAGACAGCCGACATCGACCAGAGCAACTAGGAGGCACCATGACCGACGAGAAGAAGGACGTGAAGCTCGACAAGGACCGCGAGCTGACCGCAGAGGAGCTGGAGGCGCAGGGCGGCGAGGAGCTGCCCGACCGCGAGGCTATGTCGCTGGTGAACGCCAATGTGGCCGTTCCGGTGAATGCCGCCGTGGCCGCCAACGTGCTGTCCGACAACTCGAGTGCCATCGCCGACGCGACACAGGACGCGGCGATCGACCAGAGCAACTAGGAGGAGACGAGATGACCGACGAGAGCAAGCAGGCAGATCAAGAGCTGACGGCGGAGGAGCTGGAGGCGCAGGGCGCCGAGGAGCTGCCCGACCGCGAGGCTATGTCGCTGGTGAACGCCAACCTGGCGGCGCCGGTGAATGCCGCCGTGGCGGCCAACGTGCTGTCGGACAACTCGACCGCGACGGCCGAGGCGACCCAGGACGTGGACATCGACCAGGGCAACTAGCTCCGGTTTCAGCATGTGATTACGGGGCGGCCCACGGGCCGCCCCGTTCTGTGCGCCCATGGCAACGACCGCAAACCCACCGAAGCCACAGCAGGACACCGGCGATGCTGCTGCGCCGCGCCGACCCGCGCCCCGGCTGGGCGAGGGCATCGAGCTGATCGGGGAGTACGACGGCTCGGGCTTCAAGGAGGCGCCCTACATCGCGCGCCGCGCCGATGGCCAGGTGATCCAACTCACCTACCTGCTTCACCTCGTGGCCACCGCGGTCGATGGGCGCCGTGGCTATCGCGAGATCGCGGCCGAGGTGAGCGAGCAATTCGGCCGGCGCGTGAGTGCCGGCAACGTGCAGTTCCTGGTGGAGAAGCAGCTCCGCCCGCTGGGTGTCCTCGCCGCCGCGGACGGGTCGACCCCGAGACCCAAGAAGTCCGACCCACTGCTGGCCCTCAAGTTCCGGGTCGCGCTCGTTCCCGAGCGCGCCGTGCAGCCGGTTACCACGCTGTTCAAGCCTTTGTTCCTGCCCCCAATCGTGGTGGCGGTGCTGGCGGGCATCGTGGCGCTCGACGTATGGCTCTTCTTCATGCACGGCCTCGGGGCCGGAGTGCGAGGGGCGGTCTACCAGCCGGTTCTGCTCGTCCTTTTCTTCGGTCTCATCGTCGTCGCCACGGCCTTCCACGAGATCGGGCACGCCTCGGCGTGCCGCTACGGGGGAGCAAGGCCCGGAGTGCTGGGCGCCGGCATCTACGTCGTGTGGCCGGTCTTCTACTGCGACGTCACCGACGCGTACCGCCTGAACAAGGTGGGGCGGCTTCGAACGGACCTCGGTGGCGTCTACTTCAACGTCATCTTTGCTCTGATCATGTCGGGGTCTACTTCGCGACGGGTTCGAGCCGATCCTGCTCGTGGTGCTGCTTCAGCACTTCGCGATTCTCCAGCAGCTCATGCCGCTGCTGCGCCTCGACGGCTACTACATCATGAGCGATCTCACGGGCGTGCCCGACATCCTCACCCGGATCCGGCCGATCCTCCGCAGCCTCGTGCCGGGCCGCAAGCCGAGGACAAGGTGAACGAGCTCAAGCCCTGGGTGCGGGTCGTGGTGAGCGGCTACGTGTTGATCGCTCATCCCCGTCCTGCGATCGCGGTCGTGCTGATGCTGCTGAGCGCGCCGAGCGTGTTCGCTACGGCGTACGACTCAATCGGCGTGCAGTACGACAAAGTGGGCGACGCCCTCGACGGCGGCAAGGGATTCAACGTGGCCGCCGGCGTGCTGCAGATCGCCGCCGTGGCGCTGCCCTGCCTCGGGATGATGTTCACCACGGGACGGCATCGGCTCGCGGGTGGGCCAAGGAGCGTGGTCGTGGTCGGATGACAGCCCCCTCCGCCGCACCGGCGTCGCCGCGATGGCGGCCGCTATCGTCGGCTTTGCCGCCTTCACCTGGTGGCCCAACGGGGAGTATCGGCCGATCCAACCCGGGGAGAAGGGCACGGTTCAGCGGCGGGCTGAGGAGTCTCGGGTCAGTGCCCGGGCGGACGCCCGAGCCTGACCCCCGAGCGCCAGGAGGAGCTCGGGGGAGCGAGAACGGTTCGCGAACAGGGCGGTGACTTCCGAAACGTGGAGGGTGCCGCGAGCGGCAGCGCAGCCGGCGCCAGCGAGCGCCAGGAGTCTCAAGACCAGGCCGCGCCGGGCGAGGAGCCTGGGGCGGGCGAGGAAACCGTCCCTGAGGACGAGCCCGTGCCCACGGACCAATCCGTGCCCGGGGAAGAGCCGGTGCCCGAGGAGGAACCCGTGCCCGCCGACGAGGAGCCCGTGCCTGAGGAGGAGCCGATACCCGAAGAGGAGCCGGTGCCCCAACCTGCGTCCCGCCGAACCCGTTCCCGAACGAATCCGCTCCGGCCCAGCCGGCGCCCACGACGCCATGACCCGTCTCTTGATCAGCAGCCGAAGCCGGCTGGTCGCGATCGTCCTCGCGACGTTGCTGTGTCTGCCGCTGCTCGCCGGGCCTTCCTCTGCAAAGGAGACCGACGATGGCAACGTCGCCGAGGCAGTCAACGAGAAGGATGGCTCATCGGTCTTCGACGTCGCGTTCGAGGTCCGACGTGTCTCTTCCGGGGTGGTCGACCAGACCAACACCGCCGTGGCCTACGCCAACTGCGAGTCCTGCCAGACCGTGGCGATCGCCATCCAGATCGTGCTCGTGTCGGGTACCCCCGACACGGTCACCCCTACCAATGTCGCGGTCGCTCTCAACGAGAACTGCACCACCTGCCAGACGCTGGCCATCGCCTACCAGTTCGTGTTCGGAACCGGCGACGTGCTGGAGTTCACGAGGGAGGGCCGCCGGATGCTCAGGGATATCCGCAAGGAGCTCAAGCAGCTGGGCAAGTCCGGGCTCACGGTGGACGAGATCAGAGCTGGCGCCGAGGAGCTGCGATTGCAGATCCAGAATCTGCTCGCCACGCAAGTCGTGCCCCGTGGCGGCGAGGAGGACGACAACGATTCGACGAACGGCGAGGAGTCGGGCGGGCTCGGCTCAGAGGAGGTCGATCCCCTCGAAGAGGACAGCAGCACCGACGAGGGCGATCCGACCGTGCCCGAGGAGGAGGTGCCCGAAGAGGAGGTGCCTGAGGACGACGTGCCCGCCGATCCCCTGGAGCCGAGCGAGCAGCCACCACCCGCCGAGCCCGAGCCCGAGGAGCCGGCTGCGGTCGAGCCCGCCCCTGAGCAGGAGGATCCCAACGCTCCGACCACACCGTGAGGGCGGGCGCCGTTGCTGCGCTGGTGATCTGTGCCGCGCTGGTCGGTTGCGGGAAGAGCGACGCGGAAAAGGCGCTCGACGAGACCGCGTCGAGGCTCGGCGATATTCGCAGCGGGCAGCTGGACATGAAGGTAGTGGTGAGCCCGAACACCCCGGGCTCGGACATCGGCTTCGAGCTCGAGGGCCCGTTCGCTCTACCCGGCGAGGGCGAGCTCCCCACCACCGATCTGCGCTACACCCAGATCGCCGGGGAGAACCGTGGTGATGTCCAGTTCATCTCGACGAAGGACGGCGCCTGGGTCGAAGTCGAGGGCCAGGCCTACGAGCTGCCCGCCGATCGCGTCGAGGCCCTGACCGGCGACGGCGGGAGTGGAGGGGGGCCGCTGGCTGAGCTCGAGCTGGCGTCGTGGGCGCGAGACGCGGAGCTACGCGAGGGCCCGTCGATCGCCGGCGACGAGACCGACGAGGTGCACTCGGAGATCGAGGTCGTCGAGGCGCTCAATGCTCTCCTCGGGACCCTTGAAGACCTGGGCGCCGGCGAGGCAGCGAAGGTCGGCCCGCTCGGGGGCGACGATGCCGATCTGCTCGAGAAAGCGGTGCGCTCGTCGCGGCTCGAGGTGCTCATCGGCACGGACGACCAGCTGCTGCGCCGCCTCACACTGGAGCTAGACATCGGTGTGGAAGCGCGCGAGCTGGCAGGCGGCCTGGGTGAGCTGAGCGGCGCTGAGGTGACCCTCGAACTCACGATTGTGGACCCCAACGGCGCAGTCGAGGTCGACGCGCCCGAGGACCCCCTGCCGTACACCTCCCTGCCACCGGGGTAGTCGCGGCCCGCGCCGCGGGGGCTCGTCGCTGTCGCCGGTGCCGTGCGGCGGACCCTTGCCCCGGGGCACCGGCCCGCGGGAGACTTCCCGCATGACCTGTCGCGTGTTGAGCCGTGCTCTGCCGGCTGTCCTGGTCGTGCTGCTGTTTTCGGCGAGCGCCGAGGCGCGCCGCCTCGGTGTCAACGACCGTTTCGATCACGCGCCCGGTGCCTGCACGCGCGCCGACTGCACGTTGCGCGAGGCCGTGATCGCGGCCAACGGGCGCCGGGGAGCGGACACCATCGTCCTCAGCAGCCGCAGACGCTACGAGCTGGCAATTCGCAGCACCGGTGAGGACGCCGCCGCCGACGGCGACCTCGACGTCACCGCGGGTCCGCTCAACGTGGTGCACCCGGGCCGTGGCACCGCGACCATCGACGCGAACAGGATCGACCGGATCTTCGACATCGGTGCGGCTCGCACAAGGCTCGAGAAGCTGACGATTCGCGGCGGCAGGGCCAATCCCCGCGATGCCGGCGGCGACGGCGGCGGGATCACGGCGGGCGACCTCGGGGACGCTCCGCTAACTATCGTGGGCAGCCGCATCGTGGACAACCGTGCGCCCGCTGTCGACGGCAACGGCGGCGGGATCGACACCGACATTGCGGGCCTGCTCAGGATCGTGCGGACCACGGTCGCCAACAACGATGCCGCCGGCGACGGCGGCGGGATCACCGGCTCCCTCGACGGGCCGATGGTGATCGATCGCAGCACGATCGCGGGCAACGAGGCCGGCGAGGGCGGTGGCGTGATGGCGGTCGGTCGCGTGACCATCACGGCGAGCACGATCGCCGGCAATCGAGCGGTCGCGGGAGGCGACGGCGAGCTGGGCGACGGCGCCGGGATCTATGTCGACGATCAGGGAATCCTCGGCGTCACCAACTCAACGATCGCCGGCAACCACGCCATCAACAGGGGCGCTGGGATCTTCGGGGAGGAGGGGGGCCGGGCCACGATCGCCTTCGCCACCGTTGCGCGCAACCGAGCGGCCGGGGCCCGGTTTGGGCTGGGCAGCAGCGGCGGCATCCAGCCCGACTCCGCGGCCTTCGAGGTCGCGAACTCGATCATCGCCCTAAACACGGGAAGCGGCGGCGCTCCGGCCGACTGCGGCGGCAGCACCTTCGCCGGATCGGGTCCGAACCTCGTGACCACGGTCGCCGGGGGAGGGTGCGGAGGCGGAGCGATCGTCGCCCCGACGCCAGGCCTAGGCCCCCTGGCGGACAACGGCGGCCCCACCCGGACGATCGCGCTCCTACCCGGCAGCCCCGCGATCGGGGCCGCCGCGCCCTCACCTACCGCCCGTCGCGATCAGCGCGGCGTGGCGCGTGGGGGGGACCCAGATCTCGGAGCTTTCGAATTCACCGCTTCGCGGCGCTAGACTGAGTCTGCGTCTCGCTGGGAGCTCATGCCCTCTCCACCTTGCGGTGCGACTTCTGCGGAGAGGACTGAAGGAGTTCTTCTGATGACGGGTGCGCCCACTGACGACGAGACAGCAGCTGCCGTCTCGGAGGCGGTGTCGCGGCTGTTCCTCGAGAAGTTCGGGAAGGGGCCGCTCCATATCGAGACGTTCGTGAACGGCGACGTGCTGACCACGCTCATGAGCGATCTGCTCAATCCCGGGGAGCGGGTGATGATCGCCGACGGCCGGCAGGTGAGCGTGCTCACCACCCGGATGCTCTGGCAGCAAGCCACCGAGTCCATGTTCAAGGAGGCGGTCGGCGCTGCCACAGGGCGGGAGGTCCTGGCGGTCATCAGCGGGCTCGAGCTCGACAAGGAGATGGGCAGCGAGGTGTTCGTGCTGGCGCCGCGCTGACGGCTGCTCAGGCGAGCGGAGTGCTCGGTGGCTTCGGGCTCGAGCACGAACAGCTCCGCGCTGAGGTCCGGACCCTGATGGGAGGCGCTCATGAAGGCGACCACCGTGCGCCCCGAGAGCTCCTCGACCACCGTCTTCATCCGTGAGGCCAGCGTCCTCTGCAACATGTGGCGCGAGTCCTGCACCGCCTGGCCTTGACCGGCGTCGTAAAGGGTCTGCTCGGCCACCGTGTAGCCGCCGTCGAGCACGATGACCAGTAGATCCGTACCCGCCCAGTAGCTCTTGCAGCGCTCCGGCCCCTTGCCGAGAAAGTCGCGGAACAGGGTGACCATCCTGTTCGAGAGGGCCACAAGCAACTGGCCCCCATGCAGAGTGTCGGGGCACGTCTGACACGCGCTCCATGATATTGCGTCGATTCCCCCCTGGCAACGGCAGTTCCGAGGTGGTACCGTCTTGGCACGCCGGGACGCTCACTGGGCGTTCTCCAGGTGTGTAACGCCCGAAGGGGGCGCGCGGCGGTCGATACAACTGGCCGCCGGGTCGTCGGACTTCTCTGTCATTCGATGAGGAGCTTCGACGCGTTGTTCTCAGGTCTTCTGCTTCTGGCTCACCGGACCGGCCGCGGCCTTCTCGGTCTTGGCGTCACGCAGGCCGTAGTTCTGCTCCGGGTGGCGTCGGTCGCAGCGTCCCGGTCGTCACGAGCACCATCTCGGCCGGCCCTGATCACGATTTACGCGGACGCCCAGCGCGGGAAACGGAGCGAGGTGGCGTGAGGCCCCGTCTCGCTCCGCCCGCGCTGCGTGCTCGCATCGCACGAGCGATGGGGGACCTGTACGGATGCGCGCCCGTGGAGACCTTTCTCGACCACGACCTGGTCGTATGCACCCATCAGCAGACGTCCGCCCTCCAAGAGCGAACCCCGTTGGACCACGAATTGATCGATGCCATCGAAGGGCTGACGTGCCGGCCCGTCGCCGAGTTCGTCGATGCCAGCGAGCCCGATCTGCGCGTGACTTCTCAGATCTTCGTCCTCGACCCGCAGGTGGGACCCACGCCACGCCCGCTCAGTCTCGTCGGGGAGTCATGGACCGCGCCACGATCCTGAGAGTGGCTGGCGACCTCGACCGAGGCACCGCCGCGGGCGTCGAGCGCGAAGCACGCGCATACATCGAACGTCGTGGCGTCCACCTGGTGCTGGACCTGTCACGCACGACGTTCATGGACACCGCTGCCGTCCACCTTATGGAGAGGCTGAGCCGCCTCGCCTGCGCCTCCGGCGGCAACCTGTCCGTGGTGCTGACATGTCGCCGGTCCCGGAACCTGCTGGACCTCGTCCCCCCCAACACCGACGTGGACGTGGTTGAGAGCGTTGCGGAGGCGGTCACCCGCCGGCCCAGCTCCGATCTGGCCGACACGGCATGAGGCCCGCGCCAGCCGCCGCGCGGGCGCGTGCCCGCTGGACCCCCTCCCCGGATGCCCAGCTCGTCGAGCTGGTCAAGGAACGCAACATGTACGCCTTCGAGCTGATCTATCTGCGTCACGCGGCCGCCGTGTTCGGGCTGGCGCGCCGCATTGTGAGAAAGAGGTCGATCGCCGAAGCAGTGACTCAGGACGTGTTCATGTCGGTGTGGCGGACCTGTGATCGCTACCAGCCCCACCGGGGCACCGTCCGCTCCTGGCTGCTGGGGATCACCCACGATCTGGCAATCGACAAGATCCGGAGCAGATCCGCTCAGGACCGGCTGGCTGCACCCTGGTCGTCGGTCGCAGCACCCGCTCCACGTGGCACCACAACGACTGGGCAGGGCGCGTCCTTGATCAACTCGCTCGACTCCGATCCAAGCAGCACCCGCCGGGCAGGTCCGTAGCCCCGGGAGCCAGCGCGTTCCCCGGAGGGGTTGCCGTCCGGGGACCGTCTGTCCTAGCTGGCGATCCGTTGGCTGCTGGCCGCATTGCCGGCTGGCCCACGGTCAGGCTGGGTAGGGGAGCCCAGCGCCCGAGTTTGGCTCACTGTCCTGCCCGTTGGTTCTCCTGCGACCACAGGGCAGGATGCTGCTCCCGGTTTCCTCCTCGCGGCGCCTTTGGCCGTGAGCCTCGACGAGATGCAGTCGACGCTCCTCGCGCGAAGCGCTGCGTCACCGCCCCACCCCCGGTGGGGCGCATTGTGGAGGCGCACGCGAGGCGCGATAGTGCAGTCCACATGAAGGCACTCGTCAAGGCGCGCCCGGAGCCGGGCTTGTGGATGGAGGAGGTCCCGGAGCCGGTGGTGGGGATCAACGACGTGCTGATCCGCGTCCACCGCACCGGGATCTGCGGGACCGACCTTCATATCCACGAGTGGGACGCCTGGGCAAGAGAGGCGGTGCCGACCCCGCTCGTGGTCGGGCATGAGTTCGCGGGCGAGGTGGTGGAGGTGGGATCGAACGTGAGCGACTTCCACGCCGGGGACATCGTGAGCGGCGAGGGGCACCTGGTGTGCGGGCGATGTCGCAACTGCATGGCTGGTCGCCGGCATTTGTGCGCCGATACCCACGGCGTGGGTGTGAACCGTCCCGGAGCGTTCGCCGAGTACATCGCACTCCCGATGACCAACGTCTGGCATCACGCCGACGGCGTGGATCCCGAGGTTGCCGCGATCTTCGACCCGTTCGGCAATGCCGTGCACACCGCGCTGTCGTTCCCCGTGCTCGGCGAGGACGTGCTGATCACCGGCGCCGGCCCGATCGGGCTGATGGCCGCCGCGGTGGTCCGCCACGCGGGCGCGCGGCACGTGGTGATCACCGACGTGAATCCCCATCGCCTCGGCATCGCCCGCCTGATGGGAGCCACCCGCGCAGTGGACGTGCGCTCGGAGGCGGTGGACGGCGTGCAGCGAGAGCTCGGGATGCAGGAGGGGTTCGACATCGGCTTGGAGATGTCGGGCCGGCCCGAGGCCCTGCGCGAGATGCTCGCCAACATGGCCCACGGCGGGCGTATTGCAATGCTCGGAATCCCCTCGGAGGAGATTGCGATCGACTGGAACACCGTGGTCTTCAACATGCTCACGATCAGGGGCATCTACGGCCGCCAGATGTACGAGACGTGGTACGCGATGACGGTGATGCTGCAATCCGGCCTGGACATCTCGCCGGTGATCACGCACCGCTTCGCCGCGGCCGATTTCGCAGAGGCCTTCGCCACGGCCGCCGGCGGCCACGCCGGCAAGGTCCTACTCGACTGGGAGGCGATCTGACGTGAACTCCGCCATTGCCGATCAGCTCACCGCTGAGCTCGATGCCATCCGCGGCGAGGGGCTCTACAAGCACGAGCGGGTGATCGCTTCGCCGCAGGCCGCGCGAGTGCAGCTTCGCGACGGTGCAGAGCTGCTCAACTTCTGCGCCAACAACTACCTCGGGCTGGCCGACCATCCGGAGGTCCTTGCCGCGGCGCGCGACGCGCTCGGCGAATGGGGCTTCGGCCTGGCCTCGGTGCGCTTCATCTGCGGGACGCAGCAGATCCACAAGCAACTCGAGGAACGACTCAGCTCCTTCCTCGGGACCGAGGACACCATCCTGTACGGCTCCTGCTTCGACGCCAACGGCGGGCTGTTCGAGACGCTGCTGGGACCCGAGGACGCCGTGATCTCCGATGCTCTCAACCACGCGTCGATCATCGACGGCGTCCGCCTCTGCAAGGCGCAGCGCCATCGCTACGCCAACGCCGACATGGACGAGCTGGAGCAGCGCCTGCGCGAAGCCTCCGGGGCGCGCCGGATCGTGGTCGCCACCGACGGCGTGTTCTCGATGGACGGCCACTTCGCCCCCCTCGATGACATCTGCGAGCTCGCCGACCGCCACGGTGCCCTGGTGATGGTCGACGATTCCCACGCCGTCGGCTTCGTGGGTCCGACCGGCCGCGGGACGCCCGAGCACTTTGGTGTGAGCGATCGGGTCGACATCGTCACCGGCACGCTCGGCAAGGCGCTGGGCGGAGCCAGCGGCGGCTTCACCGAGCGGCCGGCGCGAGATCGTGGAGCTGCTGCGCCAGCGCTCGCGGCCCTACCTCTTCTCGAACACCATCGCCCCGCCGATCGTGGCGGCGTCCCTCAAGGTTCTGGATCTGCTGGAAAGCGATACGGGCGAGACATTGCGCGCACGGCTGCGCGCCAACACCGCGTTGTTCCGCTCGCGGATGACCGAGAACGAGTTCGACATCCTGCCCGGTGAGCACCCGATCGTCCCCGTCATGTACGGGGACGCGCAGAAGGCGGCCGACGTGGCCGAGCGGCTGCTCGGGGAGGGCATCTACGTGATCCCGTTCTCATTTCCGGTCGTGCCGCGCGGGGAGGCCCGGATCCGGACGCAGCTGTCGGCCGCGCACACCGCAGAGGACGTGGAAAGGCTGGTGGCCGGGTTCGTCTCGGTGTCACGCCTCTGACTGGTCGTTGCGCCCTCCCGGCTCTCGCGCCAGCGCGAGCAGGTCGTCAGGGTCGGTCGGCATGTTCTCGAGCACCTCCGCGGTCGCCCGGTCAGCGGGGAACAGCAGCTCGAGGGCGAGCTCGGAGGTGGTCACTTCGAACGGGGTGTCGAACGTGGCGAACATGCCGAAGAAAGCCAGCTTGCCGCCGCCGGGGCCGTGCACCCTGACTGGTCCAAGGATCTCGCTACCGCCGAGCCCGGAGGCGGGATCGCGCTCCGGCTCCGGCACGGGGTAGCCCGCGATCTCCTCGATCAGCGCAGCGAGCTCTTCATCGCGGGTGAGCGTGAGCTGCCGCTCGAGCCGCTCGAGCCAGTGCGCATGCCAGTCGCCGAGGTTGACCATCAGCGGCCCCAGTCCCCGCGGGTGGAGACCGACGCGCATCACGTTGATCGGGGAGCTCGAGCAGCGCCGTATCGATGTCGACGACGGCGGCCAGCGCATACATCGGCGAGTTGGCGGCGACCAGGTTCCAAGCCCGGTCGACGACTACGGCCGGGTAGGGCTATGGCCATGGAGGATCACGTCGAGCGCCTCGCGCACCGGCTGAAGCTCGGCGTCCTCGAGGAAGCGCTCGGGGAAGGCTGGGGCATGGCCCGCGGCGAGCAGCAGCCGATTCTGCTCGCGGAACCCTCAGCCACCCCTCCCGGCGGCGGCGTGCACGGCATGTGCGGCTACTGGGCGGCGCGGGCGGCCCTGCGCGGGAGGGTCGCCGAGCCCTCCCCCCGGCGAGTGAAGGATCCGGACTCGTCCGGCCAGGCGATTGATTTCCAACCGCCCAGGTATCCCACTCACAAGCGGCAATTCCGCCGCCGAAACGTCCGGAGGTGGGGGCCAGGGAGCTCGAGATCCTGCCGGGTCGCCGGCCGGTCCCCGTCGGTCCGGCCCCGCGCTCGAGGCCGCGGGCGATGGATTCTGAGGGGTCGCGGTATCTCTACTGGCAATGAATGATCTTAACGAGATGGGAGCCGAGATGAACATGCCGCCAATCGTGTCGCCGCAGGAGTGGAAGGCCGCGCGCGAGGAGATGCTGGTCAAGGAGAAGGAGATGACACGAGCCCGCGACGCGCTGGCCGCCGAGCGCCGCCGGATGCCGCGGCTTGCCGTCGACAAGGACTACGCCTTCGAGGGCCCGGACGGGCCGGCGAGCCTGCTCGACCTGTTCGAGGGGCGGCGCCAACTGATCGTGTACCGGTTCTTCTTCGAGCCGGAGGTGTCGGGCTGGCCCGAGCGGGGCTGCAGCGGCTGCTCGATGATGGCCGACCAGGACGCCCACCCGTCCCATCTGAACGCCCGAGAAACCACGTTCGCGCGCGCCTCGCGCGCGCCGCAGGCGGACATCGAGCGCTGGAAGGCGCGGATGGGCTGGGACCTGGTTCCGTGGTACACGATCACCGATGACTTCGACGCCGACTTCGACGTGGACGAGTGGCACGGCACGAACGTCTTCTACCGCGACGACGACGACCGGATCTTCCGAACGTACTTCGTCGATGGCCGCGGAGACGAGCACCTGGGCAGCACCTGGAGCTACCTGGACATCACCGCGCTCGGACGGCAGGAGGACTGGGAGGACAGCCCCGAAGGCTACCCACAGGATTCGCACTTCTGGTGGAAGCTCCACGACCGGTACGACGAGGCGGTGGATGCGTGATCGCTCACGTGGGCGCCGTGCCGGTCGAGGAGACGCTGCCGGCGCTGGTGGCCACCGTGCTGCTGGCGCGCGGTTGGTTGATGCTGCACCTACGAGGCCATGCGCCCGAGGATTGAGAAGACGATGCCACTTCCGCGCTCCAACCCGGTCGTCCATCTGGAGCTCCACACGGGTGACCTCCCGCAGGCCCGCGACCTCTACGCGGAGCTCTGCGGCTGGCACCCGCAGTTGATCGAGACCCGGGCCGGCTCCTACCTCTCCCTGGAGCTCGGCAAAGCGTTCGGGGGCGGCATCGTCGAGTGCGCGACCCGGCGCCCGCTCTGGCTGCCCTACGTCGAGGTCTCGGCGATCGCCGAGACCACCGGCCAGGCCCGCAAGCTCGGGGCGTCGGTCCTCTTGGAGCCACGGGAGGGCCCGGCCGGGTGGCGAAGCGTCGTCGCGACCCCCTCCGGCGGCGAAATCGCGTTCTGGCAGCCCAAGGCCCGGCGCCCGTCGGTGGGGGGACCGGCGTGACCGAGCGCCAGCTGCTGGAGGCGGCCCGTCGAGGCGACGAGCATGCCTTCGCTCGGCTGGTGGAGCCCTACCGCGGCGCCCTGCACGCCCACGGCTACCGGATGCTCGGTTCGGTGGCCGATGCAGAGGACGCGCTCCAGGAGACACTGTTGCGCGCCTGGCGTGGGCTCGGGAGCTTCGAGGGGCGAAGCTCGCTGCGCTCGTGGCTCTATGCGATCGCGACCAACGCCAGCCTGCGGGCGATCGAGCGGCGGCCCAAGCGGGTGCTCCCGATCGATCACGCCCCTGCGGCCGACCCCCACGACGGCCTGGGCGAGCCCCTGGTCGAATCGGTCTGGGTGGAGCCCTATGCCGACGAGGCGCTCGGCCTCGAGGACGGGCTCGCAGGTCCTGAGGCACGTTACGAGCAGCGCGAGAGCGTCGAGCTCGCCTTCATCGCGGCGCTCCAGCGGCTGCCGCCGCGCCAGCGCGCCGTGCTCATTCTCCGTGAGGTGCTCGGCTTCTCGGCGCGCGAGGCGGCCGGAGTGCTCGAGACGACGCCAGCCGGGGTCGACAGCGCGCTGCAACGTGCCCACAAGGCGGTGGACGAGCGGCTTCCAGATCGCAGCCAGCAGAAGATGCTTCGCTCACTCGACGACCGAGGCCTGCGCGAGATCGTCGACCGGTACGTCGACGCCTTTGAGCGCGCCGACGTCGAGGCCGTCGTCGCAATGCTGGCCGCCCACGGGGCGATGACGATGCCGCCGCTGCCCACCTGGTACCGCGGACGGGAGGCGGTGAGCGCCTTCCTGACCGCTGATGTGCTGAGCAGCGACAAGCGCTGGCGAGTCGTTCCGACTCGTGCGAACGGGCAGCTGGCGTTCGGCAACTACCGCTGGCATGAGGAGCGGCAGGCCTTCGAGCCGCGAAGCATCTCCGTGCTCACGCTGGACCCGGAAGGGATCGCCGAGATCACCACGTTCCTCGGTCCCGAGCTGCTTCCCCGCTTCGGGCTCCCGGACGAGCTGGTAGCCCGAGGGAGGGATTTCTGACCCCCGACGTGTGGTCACCCGACGGCACGAAGGTGGCCTTCGCCCTCCGGGATCGCGCCGGCAGCGGCGCGAAGCTCGCGGTCGCTGACCCCGATGGAAACAACCGGCAACCGCGTCCGCGCTGAAGCGCAACGGTAGATCCGCGCTTGTTGCGCCGCGGGACCTCAGTCGAAAACCAAGGCTCGCTCAATCTCTGCGTTGGTGGGCTACCGCCGTGCGCGAGAAGCAGCGCGGCACGGGTCTGGCCGACGCGGAAGTCATGACACTGTCCTGCTCTGTGGGTGCAGTAGACCCACAGAACAGGACAGTGGGTCAACCCGGGCACCCAGATCCCCTACCCAGCCGCCGTGGAGTCCGCTCCGAGCGCCGCCCGACCGCGGACCAGCCGCCACCACTTCGCGCGAAAAGCGGTTCTGCGCCTACGGACCTACTCGCTGGTCATCTCGATGACCGGCGTCATCGACCCTGTGTGATGGGGGTGCCGCCGTCGACCGACATGTCGCTGCTGCCGGTCGGGTCCCGGTGTCGCGACGAGTCCCGGTTCTGCCTGCGAGCGGGCGAGCGGACGTCGTTCGGTCCTCAGCTGTGGCGTAGTCAGCTCTTTAGTTGCGGTCGGAGTTCTTGTGCCAGTCGCACCGACGCTTCGATTTCCACTCGTCTGATCGAGACGCTTTCCACGTTGATTCCGAACGGCAGGCCGAGCGTGCGGCAGTACGTCATCAGTTCGGTGGCCGTCGTCAGGGCTTGCTGGTACGAGGCCTCGAGCGTGTCGGCAGCGTGTTTGAGGTCGTTCTCGATCCATCTCGGCACATCGACACCCAACCACCGCAGAAAGTCCAGCGTCTTCATCGATCCGCATACCGAGAACGTGAAGACGAAAGGCGCTGGTGAGATGCCTCTCGCGCTGCACTCGTAGTGGTAGTCCGAAACGAGGTTCTTGGCTGCATTGATGTCGTAGACCACCTGGGTTACGAAGAAGCGACAGCCCGCGTCCTGCTTGGCGAGGAGCCGTAGATGCTCATCATCGCGGCGGGTATGGCGCTCCGGTATCGCCACGCCGCCCAGCAACAGCCCGGGGTTGACTTCTCGTCGTAGCGCCTGAGCATCGCGCAATGAAGTCCGAACCTGCGCGCCGTTTGAGGCTGCTCCCACCAGGACCGTCATCAACCGTTCGGGATCTTGCGCCGATAGCCAGGCGCGAAGGTCAGCCGGAGCGTATTTGCTGACCGCGCGATAGACGATCACTGGCGTTGGCCAGGTCTCGAGATGCTTGGCGCGGTAGTCGGCGGGGTCTAGCGTCGGCATGAACGGAAACGGACGCTCGACCGGATTTCGCTCGGCTTCGTCGTCGACGTCGTAAAGGATTAGACCGTCCAGGCCGAGCGGACGAAGACGAGCGACGGTGACGTCGGCGATCTCCTGTGCTCGTTCGCGATCCGTCGCGAGCCGAGGCGGGGTGAGAGCAAAGAGCAGGAACTCGCCCTGGCCGGCATCAATGCGGCGGATCAGATTCACTGGCGAGACGGTATTGGAGTATCGGAGGACCTCGTGGCCAAGGGGCGGATGCGCGAGGTCCGACGAAAAGCGCAACTCGCAGGCCAAACGTGTTGTCACGACCGGCCTCGGCGCGCTCGGGCGTGCCCGCTCGGCCGCGGGTCAGGGGCTCTCATGTGACGTTCTCCGCAGGGAAGAGCTACGTGACCAACGGCGCGCCGCCGCTAGTCGGGGTCCGCGGCTGTGGCGCCTGTCGATCTAGCTCGGCCCGCCCGGGCCGAACACGGTGCGGGCGAGCGCTTGCACGCGCGGGGCAATCTCCTCGACCTGCTGGACCCGGCCACGGCGGGCGTAGTCGTGGACGTAGGCCTCCGCCGTAACGATGATGGCGGCATAGGCCACCTCGTCGAGCTCCGGAATGTCGGCGCCGGTCCGCCGGGCCAGAACCGCGGCGCCTTCGACGGTTCGCATCCAGTCGCGCAAGGCGCGGTAGCGTGCCTCGAGCCCCCGGGGGCCGACGTTGTGCACCTCGACGATCGTGCTGATCGCGACCTCGGGGCGCTCCGCCATCCAGCGGAAGTAGGTCGCGATGCCGGCGTCGAGCTTGGCCCGCCAGTCCGCCGTCTGCGCAGCAGCCTCAAGCGACGCGTCGATGAACGCCCGCGTCATCTGCTCGTACGCCTCGAGGAAGCATTCCTCCTTGTCGGCGAAGTGCTCGTAGAACGAGCTGCGCGAGGTCCGGGCGACCTTGACGATGTCGGCGATAGTTGTGCTTTGGTAGCCCTGCGCTGCTGTGCA
Source organism: uncultured Thermoleophilaceae bacterium (assembly GCA_963825475.1). Lineage (GTDB taxonomy): Bacteria > Actinomycetota > Thermoleophilia > Solirubrobacterales > Thermoleophilaceae > JAAYBF01. The sequence goes on from CAWGTC010000004.1 coordinate 286,549, forward strand.
GTGCGCTATGGCCCGCAGCAGGCGCTCCTTCTGCAGCGCGGAAACCTGCTCGGGCGGAAGCGTGTGGCGACCCGCCGGGATCAGCAGATCGTCATCGATCTTGACATCGTCCACGAGACCAAGGTAGCATCGGTACCAGGGCGTACTTTCAGGGGTACGTAAGGGGTACGGACAACCTGGCCCGGGAGAAACGGGTCAGGCAGGGAGGCTGGAATGCGCATATTCGTCGCGGCGATTTTCATCGCGGGTTTGGTCGTTCCGACGCAGGCGTTCGCCCAGGACGAGCGGCCACCCAACCCACCGGCCTTTCCGGATCCGAACTTCGCCGCCACGGTGGTCAAGAAGCCGTGCGCCTTCGACTCGAAGGATCCCGTCGAGCGCAAGTCCTACGAGACGGAGGGATGGGACCCGGCGCAGGACTACGCGCGTTATCCGGGCTCGTGCCAGCGCATGCGCTTCTCGTATGGCCCGATCGCGGTCAAGCCCGGCCAGAACGACGTGCTCGTCGGGCCGGTGACGATCGAGAAGCCCCTCCAGGATGGGTACATCACGCGCTTCAAACCGGATCTTACGCGGGTCGACGGCAGCGTCCCGCCCGTGCACGAGGTGCACCTCCACCACGGCACGTGGCTCGCGTTGACGAACGAGTACGGCTCGGGCCCGTTCTTCGCCTCGGGCGAGGAGAAGACGATCGCCCCGTTCCCGCGCGGCTACGGCATGCCGATCAAGGCGACCGACCAGTGGCAGCTGCTCTACATGGTCCACTCGGCGGTGCAGCAGCCGATGGAGGTGTACATCACCTACGAGATCGACTTCGTGCCCAAGAGCTCGCCGGCCGGCAAGGAGATGACCGACGCCCTGCCGCTGTGGCTTGACGTGCGGCCCTCGAGCTATCCGGTCTTCAACGTCCAGCGGCCGTTCGGGGGCGCGGATGGCGAGTGCACCTGGCCGACGGAGAAGTGTGCCGATTTCAACGCCTTCGGCAATAAGGAGGTCGGACAGGGCGAGCCGGGCAACGGGATCGGCGAGGACTATCGGCTCCCGGCCGAAGGCGAGTCGTTCGGGCTCGACGAAAAGTTCACCGGCGGCACGATCATCGGCCTCGGCGGACACGTGCACCCGGGCGGCGTGCGCAACGAGATCGATCTGGTGCGGGGTGGAGATGCCAAACGGATCTACACCGGCATCCCGACCTATTGGGACCCGGACGACAAGACCAAGGGGGGCGGCCCACCGGACTCGTGGGACTTCTCCATGCGCGTCAACGGCCTGCCGAACTACGGAGTCCACGTGGAGCCGGGGGACACCCTGCGCTCGAACGTCGCCTACGAGACCAAGCTCCAATCGACGTACGAGAACATGGGGATCGTCGTCTCGCTGCTCGTGCCCGAGGACGAGAGCGGCGACAAGCAGGCGCCCGGCGTGAACCCGTTCACGGCACCGGTAGACAACTCGGAGCGCTGCGATTCGGGTGGCCTCAAGGCCTCGACGCCGACGCTGTGCCCGAACGGCATGCTGGAAACCCACGGGCACTACAGGGAGAACGCGTACCGCGGTGGCCCCCAGGGCGACTGGCAGGCGGCGGCGAACGGACCACTGACGCGGGAGACGAGCGAGATCGCCATCGCCGACTTCCTCTACATGCCCGGGGACCTCAGCACGGCCAACAGCCTCGGCGTGCCGAAGGTCCCACTGGGAACCGATCTCCGGTTCACGAACGCTGACGGCCCGGCGGTCCTGCACACGATCACGAGCTGCAAGTTCCCGTGCTTCGGCCCGACAGGGCGCGGCGTTCCCGCTCGCCGACGGCGAGAGCAGCCAGGGCCGGCCGGTCGAGCTCGACTCGGGCCAGCTCGGTTACTCGGTGCCCGAGATCAGCGGGGCCAAGAACAAGCTCGACTGGACCATCCCGGTGAACGAGCAGGAGGGCTACAAGTCCGGAGAGGTCGTGACGTACTTCTGTCGCATCCATCCGTCGATGCGCGGCGCGTTCGCCGTCACCGACTAGCGGCTGGACATTTCAGGGAGGGGATGCAGATGATGAAATGGAAGAAGACGTGGCCGGACCAGTACGAGGGACTTCCGGTCGACGTCATGCCGTGCTCGAACGGTGAGTTCCTGCCGCCGCCGCCGATGCCCCATCAGGTCCGGATCATGGATCTGCAGGACCGCGAGGTGGAGCGCTGGCGGCGTAAGTTCAACATGAGCCGGCGGCAGTTCGTCCGCACCTCGGCGGCGATGGCGATCGGCTTCTGGGCGATCGACGTCGTGATGGCGGGGCGCTGGGGCAACTACGCCTCCGCGCACAACACGAAGACGCTGGACGCGTGCGATCTCGAGTGGTCGGGGCGCGAGGGCCTCGAGACGCTCATGAACCTCCCCGGCGAGTTCGTGTTCGACATCCAGTCGCACCACGTCGACCCCGAGGGCGACTGGCGCGTGACGAATCCGGCGATGCAAGCGTTCTTCACCGGCATCTGGCCGCAGGCGTCACCTGCGACCGGCGACCAGCCGGCGGTCCGCGAGGACGGGTCGATCCGCGGCGGCGGTGCGGGCGAGGTGGACCCGATGGAGAACCTCTCCCGGTTCCATTACATGAAAGAGCTGTACCTCGACTCGGCCACCACGATGACGGTGCTGTCGTGCACTCCGACGTCGCCCGACACCGACAACCCGCTTCCGCTCGCCGAGGCGGCCGAGACGGTCTACACGGCCAACTCGATCTCGAGGTCCGCCCAACGGGCGATCATGCACGCCTTCGTGATGCCGAACCGCGGCAGCGCCGGCATGACGCAGGACCAGGCGACCGGGGCGGCCGGCGTTCAGGGGCCGCGTCCGCTCTTCCTCGACGAGGAGATGGAGCTGATGTGGAAGCGCGCCGGGCACTACAAGGACATCCTCGGAGGCTGGAAGACCTACTGCGCCTGGGGGGACGTCCCGTACGCATCAGGCTGGCAGCTCGACTCCGACTACGGGATGGAGTTCCTCCAGAACGTCAGGGCGATCAGCGACAAGTATCCGGAGATCCCGCCGGTGGTCGCGACCCACAAGGGCTTCGCCCTTCCCGGCTTCGACCAGCGCGGCGCGGCGCCCCGCGACGTCGGACCCGCAGCAAAGGCGAACCCCGGGGTGCGCTTCATGATCTACCACTCGGGCTACGACATCTTCGAGAGCGGCGTGCCGGTGGGCGGGCAGAAGGAAGGCCCGTACCCCGGCGACGACAAGGTGGACTCGTCCAACTCGCTCGGTCAACGCGTTCATCAAGTCGCTGCGCGAGAACGACTACGACGCGTCCCGGTTCGTCGATCGCGGAAAGACCTTCGGCAACGTGCCGAACGTGTGGGCCGAGCTCGGGTCCGTCTGGCGCGAGCACATCAGCGATCCCAACGCGGGCGCTCACCTGCTCGGCAAGCTCATCACGCATGTCGGGCCCAAGCGGATTGCCTGGGGCACCGACAGCCTCTGGTACGGCTCACCGCACCGGGAGATCATCGCGCTGCGCAAGCTGGAGTTCACGAACGAGGCGAAGGAGCTCTACAAGCTGCCATACGGGCTCGACGGCGACGTCGAGGATCCAACCCAGCCGGCGCCCTCGCCCGAGCGGACGATCCGCAACGGGATCCTCGGCCGTAACGCGGCCGCCGCCTACAACATCGATCCCGATCTCCAGCGGGCGAGGATCGAGTGCGACGACGTCAACGCGCTGCGCAAGTCCGACTACCTGAAGGACGTCGGCGAGCTCACCGAGAGCGCGCCGCTGCGGGAGAACAAGATGCACGGCGCCCGAACACGGCGCGAAATCTTGAAGGAGCTCAAGGAGGGGCCGTGGGCACCATGAGGATCGCCAGGCTCGTCGTCATCGCCGGCGCGGCCACCGCGCTGCTCGCGCCGGCCGGCTCCGCGCAGGCCGCGACGTGCGCCGCACCCGACCATGCCGGCGGGGAGTGGCCGCTTCTACAGCGGCACGCTCGACGGCCACCGAGAGCAACTCCAGGAGAGCACGATCGGTGCCGCCAACGCCTCGCAGCTCGGCGTCGCATGGAAGAAGACGACACCGGACGAAGGCGTGATCCACTCGACCCCGGTGATCGTCGACGGCTGCGTGTTCACCGGCACCGACCTCGGCAACGTCTATGCCCTGAACGCCGACACCGGCGAGGTCGTCTGGAGCCAGTCGCTGGGCGAGGGCGGCACGGCAGCGGTTTCGCCGAAGGCGCGGGCATCGTCGGCTCGCCGGCCGTCGCCGGCGGGCTGGTCTACATGGCGGCGACCACCCCCGAGGCCTCGGTGTTGTCCGCACTCGATCAGGCGACAGGCGAGATCGTCTGGAAGCGCGTGGTCGACGAGGACGACGGCGGAGGGCTCGACTCGAGCCCGGTGCCGTTCAACGGCATGGTCTTCCAGGCCTTCAAGGGCGACGAGTCGAGCAACCACTCCAACCCGGGCTTCGTGATCGTCGACGGGTCGCGCGAGGGGGGCGGCGAGATCCTCGTCAAGACCCACAACATCCCGGCGAAGGACTTCGAGGCCGGCGACCGCGGCAGCTCAATCGTCAACACCCCGACCGTCGACCTCGAGCGCAAGCTGATCTTCGCCGGGACCGGGAACCCGGCGAGCCAGAAGCAGAATCCGATCACGAACTCCTTGCTGAAGATCGACGCCGACCCGGCCTCGCCGACGTTCGGCAAGATCCTGTCGTCGCATCGCGGCACCTCGGACAGCTATCCCGCCCCGCAGGACGTCGATTCGCCGACATGCCAGAGCGACCTGCAGTGGCCGATCGGGCGCTTCACGTGCGCGCAGTTCGACTTCAACTTCCTGGCGTCGCCCAACCTCTGGACGAACTCCGACGGGCGCCAGATGTTCGGGGGCCTGCAGAAGTCGGGGGTGTACACCGCGGTCTACACCGACACCATGGAGCGGGCGTGGCAGGCAACGATCGGGCCGCCGTGCTTCAGCTGCAACCTCAGCTCGACCGCGGTCGACAAGGACGGCATCTACGTCGCGGTGAGCGGCGGCAACCTCTACTCGCTTAACCGCGACACCGGCGCGGTGCAGTGGGCCACGCCGCTGACCGGCAGCTTCCGCTACAACGGCCTTGCCGTCGCGAACGGAGTCGTCTACAGCCTGAACGACGCCGCCGGCACCCTGCAGGCGTTCGACGCCTCCAACGGCAGCCCGCTGTTCGCGCACCCGTTCCTGCAGGACAACCAGACACCCATGCACGATCAGGGCAACTCGAGCGGAGTGTCGGTAGCGCGCAACATGGTGTTCGCGACCTCGCAGTGGGACGGCACCAGCACGCTGTTCGCCCTCAAGCAGGGCGGGGGCGGCGGCGGGGAGGAGCCCCCCGATGATGGCGACCCACCGCCGCCTCCGGACGGCGGCGACATGCCGTCGCCCGACGGCGCCATCGCGACCGGTCCGGGTGCTGCGAGCTACGGCTACCTGACGCCGGTGGCCACGATTAGTGCCGGCGGGAAGGCCACCTACACCAACGGCGACGTTCTGAGGCACAACGTGGTGTCGACGGATGGCCTCTTCAGCAGCGCACTTGCGGGGACGGGGGAGACCGTGCCTGTGACCGGGACGGAGAAGCTCAAGCCTGGGACATACCAGTTCCTCTGCCAGCCGCACCCAGGGATGAAGGGGCAGTTGGTCGTTCGCTGATCCAGGAGGGAGCCACGATGACGTTCAAGCTAGGTAATGCGATGGGAGTCGCCGTCTACGAGATGGCGGTGCAGGGTGAAGTTCAGAGCGACGCGCTGGTCGCTCTCGCCAGCGAGGCGATGCGCGGCGCGGCGCTCACGGTGACCGACAAGGTGGCGCTGTGTGGCCTGTCCGCCGAGTACCACGGTTCCGTGGCTGGCGCGGGCGGCACGCTGCGCGCGGAGGCGATCGTGACCCGCAAGCGCGGCACGACGATGCGCACGGCAGCGGACATCCTCGACGGCGGCCACCGCGTGGCCAGCTTCGAGGCCGACGCGCTAGCGCCGGCCTAGCGGCGGGCCTGACAGAACGGAGACGCCCCGCGGATCGCGGGCGTCTCCTGTGCGCCTGGGGTGACTCGAACACCCACCCCGCATAAGCAGGACAAGGCCCTCAACCTTGCGATCTGCTTGTCAGACCCGTCCGATGTGTCCGTGGCGGGCGGGTTCGTCCGGAAGCGTGGACGATCTGGACACATCGGACGATGCGTTCGTTGCCACGGTGGCGTCGCGGCGCTGTCCACAGGCGACCGCGTTGCGAAGGACCGCTGAAGGATGTGCCGCGGAAGCGGGCGGGCGCTTTGAGCGCCCGCCCGCCGGCCCCGCTTCATGCTCCCGCCAGCGCGTCCGAACCGGCGCCTGGCCAGACCAACACGTCCCCGCATAACCACCCCGCCCCCAAACTCGAAGGCCCGGCCGCAAACCCTTGGCGCCTGAAGGTGTCGCGGGACTGGGGCTGGCCGAGCTACTGCTTCTCGCGCGGAGCGGTGGCAAGGGCGAACTGGAATCGGTTGCGCAGTTTGGTGTCCCATGGGGACCAAAAATGCTCAATCGACCCAGGCACCACCGGTGCGGCGACCATCGTTCCCGAGTGAAGGGAGGGTTGGCACCCAAGCTACTCGTGACTGATTCCGGGCGCGAACCAGTAGCGCTGGCGCGGCTCGTTATCGCTTCTTCCGACCAGGCGCCCCGCTCCGTGCGGACGGGTGCGACGATGCGCCCACAAGCCGCCCCGACGAGAGAGGGGAACCCGTGGCCACGACCGTTGCCACGCCGCCACCGCCGAACTAACCGACTGCCCAGCGGGCAGGGAAGAAACCCGCCGGGTGCGGGTGCTCCTCCAGTGCGCCCAGGGAGACTCGAACTCCCACGGACCAAATGGTCCACAAGGCCCTCAACCTTGCGCGTCTACCAATTCCGCCACAGGCGCGTAGCCGGGCCGAGTATAGAGCGGCCCGGGCGGCCTCCCTCCTTCCGTCCGATGCCTCGCTAGTCTACGAACACATGTTCGCAACGCTGCCAACGACCGCGACGGAAGAGGGTGCCCGATGGCCGACCTGAACCTCACGAAGCGTCAGCAGGAGATCGTAGATTTCATCAAGAAGTACTCGGCCGGACACGGCTATCCGCCCACGGTCCGAGACATCGGCAAGGCGATAGGCCTCACGTCGTCCTCCACCGTGCACGCGCACCTCGCCAACCTCGAGAAGGTTGGACTGCTGCGGCGGGATCCCACCAAGCCGCGCGCGATCGAACTGCTCGTCGACAAGGCCAAGCGGGCGGCGCGGGCGGGTGCAGCGCCGGGCCTTCCGCTGGTCGGCCAGGTCGCAGCGGGTCAGCCGGTCCTCGCCGAGGAGAACATCGAGGAGTACGTCGAGATCCCGCAGCTTGCCGGGGGCGACGAGGGCCAGTTCATCCTCGCGATCATCGGCGACTCGATGATCGGCGCCGGCATCCACCACGGCGATCACGTCGTGGTCCGCGGCCAGGACACGGCGCAGGACGGCGAGATAGTCGTCGCGCTGGTCGGGGACGCGGAGGCCACCGTCAAACGGTTCTTTAAGGAGGCCGACCACGTGCGGCTTCAGCCCGAGAACGACGCGCTGGAGCCGATCGTGAGCACGGAGGTATCGGTGCTCGGCAAGGTGGTAGGCGTCTTGAGGAGGGTCACATGAGTGCCACGGCGCTGGTCGAACGCCCGCCGCGGCTGTTTGTCGACCCTCCGCGAAAGCTCGGCTCGGCGGGCGTGCGGCGCCCGTTCGACAGCTCCGACGGCGGCAGGCTCACGCTCGAGCAGAGGCTCGAAGGCGTATGGGAGGGCCTGGGCGCCGACGGGGCGGCCGAGTGCCCGGTGTGCCGGGGGCGGATGGCCGCCAGGGCCGCAGAGTCCGGGGCCACCTGCAGCGACTGCGGCACCTCCCTGCACTGATCCACGCGCACGAGGCCGTGCGGCATTGGCACGGAGCCCTGACGCGCGTAGTCTGTGGAGTTGCCGGCCAGGCAGTCGCGGGCGTCGGAGAGAAAACCGGCGTTCGAGGAAAGTCCGGACACCGCAGGGCAGGGTGGTTGGGCGACCGACCCGGGGAAACCCGCGGGAAAGTGCCACAGAAATACACCGCCTAAGCGGCGGGGCTGCACGTGGGCCTCGTCGCCGGCAAGGTTGAAATGGTGCGGTAAGAGCGCACCGGCGGCGTGGTGACACGCCGGCCAGGCAAACCCCACCCGGTGCAAGGCCAAGCAGGGACGATGACGCTGCCCGCCGAGTCCCAGGTAGGCCGCAGGGCTGAGAGGCCCACCCCGTCTCGCCACGGGGGAGATGGATGACTGTCCTCGACAGGATCCGGCTTACCGGCCGGCTACCGGAAGGGCCCCGCCTCGGCGGGGCCCTTCCCATTTTCTGCCCGCCCCGGCCCCGGGTCGAGGCGCGGACCGCGTGGTCGATTAGCATGCCGCCACCATGTTGCTCCTCGCCGTTCTGATCCCCTTCCTGCTCCTCGGCGGGGCGGTGCTCTTCATCGCCTTCTCGGGCGGTCCAGGAAAGGCGCGCGAGGCCTACCTCACACGCGGAGGGCGTGGATTCAAGATTGCCATTCCCGTGCTGTATCTCGCGCTCGGGGTCGTGGTACCGGCGCTGATCCTGGCCGGCCGCGGCCAGGCCGCAGGCGGCAACGGCTCGCTCCAGAGCGCCGACCTCACCGAAAAGGAGGAGCAGGGCAAGGACCTGTTCCGCCAGCACTGCGCCAGCTGCCACAACCTCGACGCGGTCAACGCGCGAGGGGTCACGGGGCCCGACCTCGACGAGATCGGACAGATCACCCCGGAGCGGATCACCGGCGCGATCGAGGGCGGCGGCACCGGCCAGGACCGCATGCCCGCCAACCTCGTGCAGGGCGAGGACGCCCAGCTGATCGGCGAGTACGTCTCGAAGGTCGCCGCCCGCTAGGGACCTGAGTCGTAGGTCCCGCTTCAGATTCTCGAGCGCCCGGGCGTGACGGGGTGGCCCCAGGCGTGTCCAGACGCCGAGGAGGTGCGCGAGGACTGACAACTCGAGTCATCAGATCGCTTTGCTTCCGCCGCGCCCGCTGTTACGATGCCGCGCGATCCAGCCAAAGCCCCGTTCCAGGGGCGTGGGGGAACCAAAGGCCGTCCGGCCGGGGGCGAATCATCGCAACGCCGCGATGTAGCGCAGCTCTTTCAGCGCGAGCCCGTCAGCTAACTCCGCAGGCATAGAAAGAGAGCCCATGCAGAACGCCACCGCCCGCTCGCTGCGGGACGACGAGGATCGAGTGCCCGCGCCGCGCCGGCTGCACCTCGTGGAGCAGGCCGGCGACACCGATTACGCGCCCACGTACGCGGCCAACGGCCGCCGTACGGTCAAGATCACCGGTCATCCGGTGCCCGCGAGGCGCCGTCCCTCGGCCACCGCGGCGAGGATCGAGGCCCGTCCCGACCGGATTGCGCTCTGGGCCGTGCTGCTCGGACTGTTCCTGGTCTTCATGGCGGTGGCCACCGCCAACGCCGCCACTCTCTAGCACCGCCGCCTTCGCAGGACCTGAGATCTGCCGCTCCGGATAGATCCGAGGAGGGTCACCGGTGCGTACTCCAGGGTGATCCGTCAACGGATCCCCAGCGTTACACTTACACTCAGTAAGTCCTAAGAAAGAAGAGCGCCCTGATGAAGACCAAGGAGAGCAGGTTCCAGGTACACGATGAGCTGACCGCGCCGGAGCGCAGCCACCCCGTCTTGAAGGGTGCACTCGCCGGCGGCGGCCAGCTGTCGAACATCATCGGCGTTCTCGCCGGTGCCCCGGCCACCCTCCGCGCCTATGCCCGGTTTCGGTCCGAACTGCGCCACGGAACACTTTCCGCCGGCACCCAGCAGCGGATCGGTCTTGCGGTAGCCGAGCAGCAGGGCAGCGAGTACGCGCTCGCCACTCTCCAGCGCACGGCTCGCGACGCCGGCCTCGGGATCGACGAGGTCGCCCTCGCGCGCGAATTCGACTCCCGTGTCGAGAGCGAGGCCGCCCTGCTGCGCTACGTGCGAGCCCTGCTCGATTCCGAGGGGCCGCCGCCGCTGCACCTCCACGAGGAGGCCCGCGAAGCCGGCTGGGAGGACGAGCAGATCCTCGAGGCCGTCGCCCACGTGGCACTGAACTCATTCGCCAACCTCATCACCCGAGCGGGCAACGTGCCCAAGGACGGGTCCGCAGAGGAGGCCCGCCTGCTCCAGGCGGCCTAGCGTCTTGCCCCCCTGGTCTTCTATCGTTGTGCTCATGGTCGTCGGGACGCACGCGGCAACCAGGGGGAGCATCGAGGCAGATCCGGGGGAGACCCTCGGCCGGTCCGCCTGCTGCTCGCTCTACCACCGTGCCGTCGAGCTGGTGGGCAAGCGCTGGACCGGCGCGATCCTGATTGTGCTCATGGACGGGCCGCTGCGCTTCTCGCAGATCAAGCAGCTCGTGCCGGACCTGTCGGATCGGCTGCTTTCGGAGCGGCTCAAGGAGCTGGAGAGCGAGGGAATCGTGACTCGTGACCAGGAGGGCGGCAGCTCCGCCAGGGTGCAGTACGCGCTCACGCCCAAGGGCCGCGCCCTCGAGCCGGCCGTGCGGGCGCTGAAGACGTGGGCCAACGCCCACCTTTGATAACCGCTCAGTAGCCTAAGCGGCTTCTCGGCAGCCCACCCACCTCCCGGAGGATCCATGGCCGACCAGCCGCAGACCGCTGACGACGTACGGGCGATCGTCGACGAGCGCGACATCCGCTTCGTCCGGCTCTGGTTCACCGACATCCTCGGCCAGTTGAAGAGCTTCTCGATCAACGCGGCTGAGCTGGAGGACGCCTTCGAGGGCGGGATGGGCTTCGACGGCTCGTCGATCACCGGGTTCAACGCGATCGAGGAGTCGGACATGATCGCCATGCCCGATCCCGCGACGTTCGCGATCCTGCCCTGGCGCCCGGAGGACAAGGGCGTGGGGCGGATCTTCTGCGACGTTCAGACCCCTGCTCGCGAGCCCTACGAGGGCGATCCCCGCCAGGTGCTCAGACGGGTGCTCGAGCGCGCGGAGGGGATGGGCTTCGACACCTTCAATGTCGGTCCCGAGCTCGAGTACTTCTACTTTCGCAACGCGCGCCCGGAGTCGGGTCTGCCCGAGGTCCTCGACGAGGGCGGCTACTTCGACCTGACCACGCTCGACGCGGGGTCGGACGTGCGCCGCGAGACGGTGCTGGCCCTGGAGGAGCTGGGCATCCACGTCGAGTACACACACCACGAAGTGGGTCCCTCACAGCACGAGATCGACATGCGCTACGCCCACGCGCTCAAGATGGCCGACGACTGCATGACGTACCGGATCACGGTGAAGGAGTACGCCATGAAGTACGGCTGGCACGCCACCTTCATGCCCAAGCCGCTGTTCGGTGAAAACGGCTCGGGGATGCACACCCACCAGTCGCTGTTCAACGAGGGCCGGAACGCCTTCTACGACGCCGACGACCAGTACTACCTCTCCGACGTTGGCAAGGCGTTCATCGCGGGCCAGCTCAAGCATGCCCGCGAGATCTCCTCGATCTTCGCTCAGTGGGTCAACTCCTACAAGCGCCTGGTGCCGGGATACGAGGCGCCGGTGTACTGCGCGTGGTCGCGGCGCAACCGCTCCGCGCTCGTGCGGGTGCCGCTCTACCACCCGGGCAAGGAGCAGGCCACGCGCATGGAGCTGCGTTGCCCGGACCCGGCCTGCAACCCGTACCTGACCTTCGCCATCCTGCTGGCGGCCGGCCTGGAGGGCATCGAGAAGGGCTACGAGCTGCCCGAGCCGATGGACAAGAACCTCTACCACCTGGCCCCGGAAGAGCGCAGGCGCCTTGGCATCGAGCAGCTGCCGGAGAACCTGGGGGAGGCGATCGAGCTGACCTCCGAGTCCGAGCTGGTGCTGCGCACCTTCGGCGAGCACATCTTCAACCGTTACGTGGAGATCAAGCGGCAGGAGTGGGACGACTACCGGGTGCAGGTGACGCAGTGGGAGCTTGACCGCTACATGTCCATCCTCTGACGAGGTACTCTCGCCACGCGGTGTCGGAGGCTGACCTCAGCAGGCGGGAGTTTCTCGAGCGCACGGCGTACACCGCCGGGCTCGCCGGAATGGCCGGGGTGCTGCCGGCCAACACGCTGATCGCCGAGGCTGCGCAGGCGCAGAGCCGGCGCAACAGGATCCCGAGCCCGCGCAACATCGAGATCGACCACTTCGTGGTCCTCATGATGGAGAACCGGTCCTTCGACCACTACTTCGGCTGGCTGGGCGCCGAGGCCGACGCGGTCCAAAAGACCAGCTACCCGAACGCGCAGGGTCAGCAGGTTCCCACCAGGCATCACTCCACACTCGGCACCGGTGGAGTCGAGTGGAAGGGGTGTGGTCATCCCGACCCCGGTCACGGATGGGAATCCGGCCGGGTACAGCTCGAGAAGGGGTTCATCGCAGAGGGCGCCGAAACCGACGAGTTCGCGCTCACCTACTTCAATCGCGGAGACCTCGGATTCATCCATAAGGCGGCCGAGAACTACACGACGTATGACCGCTGGTTCTGCTCAATCCTGGCCTCGACCTATCCCAACCGCCACTACAAGTGGGGGGCCCAGTGCGGTGGCAACAAGAACAACCGCATTCCGGCCGACTCGGCGGGCGAGCAGTGGGAGACGATCTTCGACCGCGCACTCGGACGCAACGTGAGCGCGCGCTACTACAACTCGGACCTGCCCTTCGCCGCTCTGTACGGGCCGCGGGCGGTGCCCTGGACCAACCCGGTCAGCCGCTTCTACACCGATTGCGCCGCGGGCACGCTGCCCAACATCTCCTTCGTCGATCCGCCCTTCCGCGACGGTGGCGGCGGCGACGGCCTGTCGGCCGACGAGCACCCGCTCGGAGATGTGCGTCTGGGGCAGGCATTCATGGCCGACGTGGTCAACGCGTTCGTGCGCTCACCCAACTACCGGCGCGGCGCGCTGTTCATCATCTACGACGAGTGGGGCGGGTTCTTCGACCACGTGCGCCCCCCGCGCACCATCGACGACCGCGCCAACGCGCGGGACCTGCTCAACGACTTCGGCCAGATGGGCTTCCGCGTACCCGCGGTCACCGTGTCGCCGTACACCCGGGGCAAGAAGCGCAACGGCGGCTTCCGGGTCGATCACGGCGTGTACGGCCACGAATCGATCCTCAAGCTGATCAGCCACCGCTTCGGGCTGGGCTTTCTCAACAAGCGCCACCGCTACGCGCGGAACATCGGCCGCAGCTTCGACTGGGCCAGCCCCGACTTCACGCCGGTCGGCCTGCCCGATCCGCCCGAGATCGTGACGAGCCAGTGCGCGCAGGGTGGCCAGGACGTGCAGGACTCCCAGCAGGCTCACGCCAGCGACCTGGCCGAGCTGGAGCAGGCGGCGGAGCGCTTCGGAGTGCCGGTCTACGAGGGCAAGGCCTTCAACATCTTCACCAAGCCCGACACTGTTGAGCGGGCGGTGCGGCGCCAGCGCGCCAAGGAAGCACGCGAGGCCGCCTTGCAGGGCGCGCGTACCGCGCGGTAGTCCCTCAGGCCCTCAGACCCCGGGCGGGAAGGCGACGTTCTCGCAGCCAATCACGCCGTCCTCTGCCTCGTCCACGAGCACGGTGTCCTCGCCGTCGCCGCAGTCGATCGTGTCCTCGGAGCCGTCTCTGGCGTCGATGCGGTCGTTGCCCGATCCACCCATGAGGTCGTCCTCGTTGTCGCCGCCGGTGATGTTGTCGTTGCCCGCGCCGCCGTCGACGCGGTCGATGCCCTTGTCGCCCCTCAGCCGGTCGTTGCCGGCGCCGCCGAACAGGTCGTCGCCGCCCTCGGGCCCCGACGGCGGGCCGGCGAAGAGGCGGTCGTTGCCGGCGCCGCCGAACAGGCGGTCGTCGCCGGGGCCGGCGGCCAGGCTGTCGGGCCCGGCCTCGCCGCGCAGCACGTCGTTGCCCGCATCGGAGTTGAGCCGGTCTCGGCCCGCCCCGCCGCGCAGACGGTCGCCGCCGGCCCCACCGCGCAGGCGGTCGTTCCCGGCCGCGCCGCTCACCCTGTCCGCGCCCGGCCCGCCGCTCACCCGGTCGCGGCCCGGCCCGCCGTTCACCCGGTCGCGGCCCTTCTGGCCCCGGAGGATGTCATTCCCACGCTGGCCGAGCAGACGGTCCCTGCCGCCCCGGCCGAAGAGGCGATCCGCTCCCTTGCCGCCGCGGATCGTGTCGGCTCGAGGGGTGCCCGAGAGGCGGTCGGCGCCGCCGGTGCCGGGGATGCGGCGGGCCTCAGCCACGGTTGCGAGCGCGACCAGGGAGGCGGCCAGAGTCAAGGCGAGCAGGCGGCGAATGGCTGCGCTCCCGTGCACAGCTGCCCAGCCTAATGGGAACGCGCCGGGCAATGTCTGAGCGACGCGGTGTGTAAGCATGCGCGGCGGCTGCCCCACCCGCGCGCTCGAAAGGTCCCAATGAGTTCTCGTATTTCGCTGTTCGCCGCCGTCTCGGGCCCACGCGCCAAGTGGGTGGTGCTGCTGGTCTGGCTCGTGGGCATCTTCGTCGCAGCCGGCCCGGCACAGCTGCCGGCCAAGTTCACCGACGCGGAGGACAACGAGTCCACGTCCTTCCTGCCCGGGGATGCGGAGTCCACGGCCGTGCTCTCCGCTTCGGACGAGCTTCAGGGCGGCGAGCTGGCTCCCGCCGTGATCGTCTACCGGCGCGATTCGGGCCTCACCGCCCAGGACCGGGCGAAGATCGCCGAGGACGTCGGGCGGCTGGACGAGAAGCGCTTCCCCGCGGTGGTCGCCGACGGGGCGACGGCGGCCTCCGGGGGCAACGAGGCAGCCGCTTCGGAGAGTTCGCAGCGGACTCCACGGGCCGGCCAGGCCGAGGGCTGCGGCGGGCCGACGACGCCGGTCCCCGGCCAGCCCGAGGGGTACTCCCCGTTCGTCGGGCCGATCTGCTCGGCCGACGGCAAGGCGGCCATCATCACGGCCTACCTCAAGGGCGACGGCGAGGCGGATTCGCTGCTCGACCCGATCCAGGAGTGGCGCGACACGGTCTCGGACCCGGGAGGGGGGCTCGACGTCAAGCTCACCGGCGGCGCGGGCTATGCCGCGGACGCGATCGAGGTCTTCACGTCCATCAACGGCACGCTGCTGCTGGCGGCCGTGAGCCTCGTGATCGTGCTGCTGGTGGCGATCTACCGGTCGCCGATCTTCCTCTTCATCCCGCTGGCGGCCGTGATGTTCGCTGAGACCCTCTCGCGCTCGGTGGGCTACGGCGTGTCGGAGCTGGGGGTAACGATCAACGGCCAGTCCAGCTCGATCATGTCCATCCTGGTGCTGGGGGCGGGGACCGACTACGCGCTGCTGATCGTCTCGCGTTATCGAGAGGAGCTTCACAAGACCGACGACAAGCACGAGGCGATGCGCACCGCGATGACCTCCGCCGGGCCGGCGGTGTTCGCCTCCGCGGCAACGGTGATCGCGGCGCTGCTGTGCCTGACGATCGCGAAGGTCAACGGAACCGCGGGACTCGGCCCGATCGGCGCGATCGGCGTGGCCTGTGCGGCATTGTCGATGCTCACGCTGCTTCCGGCGCTGCTCACCGTGTTCGGGCGGCGGGCATTCTGGCCGTTCGTTCCCCACACGCGCACCACGGCTCCCGACGCAGCGGCCGCCACGAGCACCGCCATCGTCGAGGGCGGGCGTCCCGGCGCCCTGCTGAGGGTGATCGGGGCCTCGCTGTTGGTGTTCCTGCTGCTGCCGCTGGTGCTTGTGAACGCGCTGCTGAGGCGTGCCACGCGAGGGGTGCTCCCCTCGCTCATCGTCGGGCCGCTCGACCGCAGGGTGTTCACGCCCTACGAGCTGCGCCGTTACCGCCACGAGCACAAGGCCGACGCCACCCACGGCTTCTGGAAGCGGGTGGGCGACGGCGTGGCGCGGGGTCCGAGGCGGGTGATCGCCGGCTCGGTCGCGCTGCTGCTCGTCCTGTGCGCGGGACTGGGGTTCTTCTCCACGGACCTCACCACCAACGACAGCTACCGCACCGAGGTGGAGTCCGTCCAGGGCCAGGAGATCCTCAGTGAGAGCTTCCCGGCCGGAGCGAGCGCGCCGGCGGACATCATCGTCGAGTCGCCCGATCAGGTGGTCGCGGTCTCGCGGGCCGTGGAGGGCGTGGAGGGCGTGGAATCGGTCTCGCCCCCGGTGGCCCAGGGCGAGCGTGGCGTGCTGGTGCAGGCGACGCTCGAGCCCCAGCCCTATTCGACCGAGGCGTTCGACCTCGTCGACCCGATCCGGGAGGCGGCTTCCGGCGCCGCGCCAGCCACGCTGGTGGGAGGACCGAGCGCTGTCGAGTTCGACGTTCGCGAGGCGGCTGCGCGCGACTCGATCCTGATCCCCCCGATCGTGCTGTTGGTGGTGACCCTGATTCTCGTGCTCCTGCTGCGCTCCGTGATCGCACCGCTGGTGCTGGTCGGCACCGTGATCCTCAGCTTCCTCGCCTCGCTCGGCGTGGGGTACCTCGTGTTCGATGTCGTGTTCGGCTTCCCTGGCTCAGACCCATCGCTGCCGCTGTTCGCGTTCGTCTTCCTGGTGGCGCTGGGGGTCGACTACAACATCTTCCTCGTGGCCCGTGCTCGCGAGGAGACTCTCGAGCACGGCACGCGGGAGGGCATGCTGCGGGCGCTTGCCGTGACCGGCGGGGTAATCACCAGCGCCGGGATCGTGCTGGCGGGGACCTTCTCGGTGCTCGCGGTGCTGCCGCTCGTGTTTCTCACCGAGATCGGGTTCGTGGTGGCGTTCGGCGTGCTGCTGGACACGTTCCTCGTGCGCAGCGTGCTCGTGCCGGCGCTGGCGCTGAGCATCGGCCCGCGCTTCTGGTGGCCGTCGGCGCTTGCGCGCGACGACGGCGCCAGCGGCCGGAAGCCGCCCGCGCCACGCGAGGGCAGCGAGCCCGAGCCCGCGCGAGCCTGATCGCGCCGTCGCTGGATCCCGCCCGGTTCGGCCTCCGGAGCCGTCGCTGCCGCTGGCTTTCCTTTGCTCGGGATCCTTCGTCACCCGTTCCAACCAGGGGTCGTCCTGTGACCCCTGGTTGGATCGGATCATTGGTTTCCGGCTGCGGCCCGTCCCGCGACCCCGAGCCACGACAGTCCCTGAGTCACCAGTCAGCGGGCGTGTAGGGCGCGCTCGACGGTGCGCCGGGCGCGGGAGAACGCTCCGGTCTCCAGGCGGCGCGGCAGGTCGCACGGCGTGTGGCGACAGGGCTCGCCGGCGGCTCCCGCTCCGAGCTTCGCGGCGGGCAGGCCCGCGAGCTCGAACTCGCGGTGGTCGGAGTTACCGGTGGTCTCGTCGCGGACCCACCGGACCGGGGTGCTCTCGCGCCGGGCGGCACGCAGCAGTGCTCCTTCGACTGGCGGGCGCACGCCGGAGGCGGGGGAGCGCAGCCAGAAGTCCCGGCCTCGGCCCACCTCGTCGAGCGAGAGCGCCCAGCGCAGGCGGGCACTCAGGCCGCGGGCGCGCACGCGTCGCGCGAGGGCCAGCGCGCCCAGATGGTCGGGCGATCCCGTGTAGATGCGCTCCTCCGCTCCGGTGGCCACCAGCCAGACGTCGCACCCCGGGCGCACACGCTCGAGCCGGCGGGCGAGGGTCATCACCACACCGACGCCCGAGGCGTTGTCGTTGGCTCCCGGACCGGCCGGCGTCGTGTCGGTGTGGGCCATCACCACGCGCAGGCAGCGGCGCGGCGCGTCGAACACACCGATCACGTTGCGCGAGCGCCCGCGCCCCGGTACCGGGAAGCGCTGCACGTGCACCTCGAGGCCGGCGGACCGAAACCGATCTGCCACCGCGCGATGAGCCCGCCGCTCGGAGCGGCTCGCGGCGGGACGGGGGCCGATGGACGCGATCTGGATCGCGTCGCCGTACGCACCCCTCGGCTTCTCGCCCGATGGGCCCGGACCGGCGAGGAGGGCGACCGCGGCGCTCGCGGCGATCACCGCGGCCATGCCGCTCAGGCCAGCAGCTCCCGCAGCTCGGCCGGCTCGGTAACCGGCTGTTTGCAGGCAAATCCCTCGCACACGTAGGCGGCCGCGCGGCCGTCGACCGGGCCCCGGCCCTCCAGGAGGGGCACGCCGTCGGGCTCGCCGCCGGCCACCACCACATGGGGGCGAAACTCCGCTCGCACCGTGCGCTCGAGCTCGCGAGTGTCCTCACCGGCCAGCGCCACCTCGCGCACCGAGGCCAGGTGGAAGTCGATCGCCTGAAGCAGATGGGAGAAGGCCTGGGGATGACGGGCAGCGAGGGGGTGGAGCAGCCTCAGCACCCCCACGGCCCGGTCCTCGTAGGCGTGCTCTCCGGTCAGCGCGCCAAGACGCAGCAGTGCCAGCGCGGCGGCGGAGTTGCCCGAGGGGATGGGGTGGTCCTCCAGATCCTTGCGTCGCGCCACCAGCTGCTCGTGGTCGGAGGAGGTCTCATAGAACCCACCGCGCTCTTCGTCGGCGAACCGCTCGATCATGGTGTCCGCCAACTCGCGCGCGGCGGCGAACCAGCGCGGCTCGAACGTGCTCTCGTAGAGCACGAGCAGCGCTTCGAGCAGGAAGGCGTGGTCCTCGAGGTAGGCGTTGAGCTTGGCCTTGCCGTCCTTGAAGGTGCGCAGCAGGCGACCGTTTTCGTCACGTAGGTCGCGCAGCACGAACTCCGCGCCCCTCCGCGCGGCGTCGAGGAAGTCGTTGCGCTCCAGCACGGCTCCCGCCTCGGCCAGCGCGGTGATCATCAGGGCGTTCCAGGCGGTGAGCCGCTTGTCGTCGAGCCCCGGCCACACCCGCTTGGTCCTCCCCGCGTACAGACGGCGGCGTATGTCCTCCAGGCCGGTGGGCTCCTCGGCGCCGCGCGTGAGGATCGTGCGTCCCTCGAAGTTCCCGCCCGGATGGACCCCATAGTGGGCGGCGGCCACGGCGGCGCCGTCGTCGCCGAGCACCTCGCGCAGCTGCTCCGGCGTCCACACGTAGAACAGCCCCTCCTCGCCCTCGGAGTCGGCGTCCAGGGCGGAGAAGAACCCACCCTCCGGGCCGCGCATCTCCGCCAGCGCCCAGTCCAGCGTCTCTTCGGTCACGCGCCGGAACAGCGGCTCCCCCGTCACCTGCCAGCCGTGCAGGTATGCGCGGGCCAGCAGCGCGTTGTCGTAGAGCATCTTCTCGAAGTGGGGCACCAGCCAGCGCTCGTCGACCGAGTAGCGCGCAAACCCGCCGCCCACCAGGTCGTACATGCCTCCCGCCGCCATCGCCCGCAACGTGCCGGCGCTCATGTGGGTCTCGCCGCGCCCCAGCAGGAAGTCGATGGTGGACGCGGGGGGGAACTTCGGCGGCCCGCCGAACCCGCCGAAGCCGCCGTCGTACATCGCGCGCAGCGCCTCCACCGCGTGGTCGAGCACCGAAGGGACGATCGGGTCTGCCGACGGCTCCAGCCCTGCGCCGCCCCGGAGGCGCTGGGACACCCGATCGCTGGTCGCTCGGATCTCGTCCGAGCGCTGCTCCCACGCCTCCACCACGGCGCGCAGCACAGCCAGCCAGCCAGGCATGCCGTGCCGCTCCTCGGGCGGGAAGTAGGTGCCCGCGTAGAAGGGCACCTGTTCGGGGGTGAGGAATACGTTCAGGGGCCAGCCCCCTTGGCCGGTCATCGCCTGACAGGCCTCCATGTAGATCGAGTCGAGGTCGGGCCGCTCCTCGCGGTCGAGCTTGATGCACACGAAGTGCTCGTTCATGTACTCGGCCGTGGCCTCGTCCTCGAAGGACTCGCGCTCCATCACGTGGCACCAGTGACAGGCGGAGTAGCCGATCGACAGCAGGATCGGCAGGCTCTCGTCACCCGCACGGCTCAGCGAGCGCTCGTCCCACGGCTCCCACGCCACAGGGTTGTCCTTGTGCTGGAGCAGGTAGGGCGACGTCTCCTCGGCGAGGCGGTTGGCCATGGTCGGAAGGCTAGATGGCCCCTTGCGGCCTCGCTGGGAGCCGGCCGCAAGGCGCTCTACCCACGCAGGTCGGCCCTACGGACCTTTCCGCTCGCGGTCTTCGGCAGCTCGGCCGCGAAATCCACGATGCGCGGGTACTTGTAGGGAGCGGTCTGCTCCTTCACATGGGCCTGCAACTCGCGCGCCAGCGCCGGACCGGCGTCCGACCCCTCGCGCAGCACCACCACGGCGCGGACTACCTGGCCGCGCTCCTCGTCGGGCGCGGCCACCGCGGCGGCCTCGGCCACGGCGGGATGCGATACCAGCGCCGACTCCACCTCGAACGGGCCGATCCGGTAGCCCGCGGAGATGATCACGTCGTCGGCCCGGCCCTCGAACCAGAGGTATCCATCTTCGTCCTCCGCGACCCGGTCGCCTGTGTGCCACGGCCCAGTTCCGCCGTCCAGGTGGAAGGTGGGCACCGTGGCGGGGTCGGCAACCAGCTCGCCGTCGTCCACCCACACGCCGAAGCCGGGCAGCGGCCGGCCCATCGACCCCGGACGCACGGGCTCGCCGAGAGGCATGCCCGTGAGCGCGCCGGTCTCCGTCTGGCCGTAGCCGTCGTGCACCGCCACGCCCACCTCCTGCTGCCACAGCTCGACCACCTCCGGATTGAGCGCCTCGCCGGCCGCCACGGCGTGGCGTAGGGAGGGGAGTGCGCGCAGCCCCGCCCGCTTGGCGATCGTGCGGTACTCCGTGGGCGCCATGCAGAGCACGTCGACCGCCTCGCGCTCGACGATGTCGAGACGCTCCCCGGGGTCGAACCGGCCTTCGTGGAGGAGCGCGGTGGCGCCTCGCAGCCACGGCGCTATGAACGAGTTGCGGGCTGATTTCGACCAGCCACTCGCGGCCGTGCACCACGCCAGGTCGCCCTCCCGGGCGCCAAACCAGTGCTCGGCCTGCACGCTCTGGCCGGTCAGGTAGCGCTGGCCGTGGCGGATGGCCTTGGCGGAGCCACTCGTGCCCGACGTGAACACGATCAGCGCGGGGTCGTCGGGTGCCAGCTCGGCCGCCGGCGCGGCCGGCGACTCGAACAGCCGCTCGTCGGGCACGGTGAGCACCGGCCCGGTGAAGCCGCCGGCGCGCACGGTCTCCGTGTCGTCGGCGTCGGCGATCACCACCTTGGGCTCCGCCGCGTCCATCCTCGACCGTAGATCCGCGGCGCGCAGCTGAAGGGTGCAGGGCAGGGCGACGGCGCCGATCCGGAAGCAGGCGAGGAGGCTGAGCACCCAATCGGGACGGTTCCCGATCACGGTCATCACCACGTCCCCCCGGCCCACACCGCGGACTCGCAGAGTGCCCGCAAGGCGAGCCGCGCGGTGGGCGATCTCGCCGAAGGTCAACTCGCCGCGAGTTCCCTCTGTAGACAGGAATATGAGCGCTTTGCGGGACGGTTGCGCGGCGTCCACGACATCCCTGGTGAAGTTCATTCAGACGATTGTCTCGCACGGGATCCTGCACCGGATTCCGGCCCCCGGGTCGAAGTGGAGGCATGGCCCGGGTTGAAATCGTCCGCAGGGATCTGCTAGCTTCGCCTCACGCCGAATCCGTGCTGGCCGCGGAACGGGGGACCCAAGGTGGCTTCGGCCACTGGGGCAAATCTCGAAATTCGAGACGCGCAAGCTCTTTCAGCGCGAGCCCGTCAGCTAACCCCGTAGGCGTTCGAAAGAGTATGCGACGCCTTCATTCCACAATTCTGCGCGCGGTCATCGCCGCCGCCGCCATCGGTCTGCTCGCTCCTTCCGGAGCCGCGGCCGGCAGCGGTGGCGCCGCCTACGTGCCTCCGCCGCCGCCCGCCAAGCGGGCGAAGATCGTTGACGGCATCGCGATTCCGCCCGCCGGCGCGCCGGCGCGGGTCAAAAACGCCATCGCGGCCGCCAACCGGATCATTCGCAAGCCGTACGTCTACGGCGGTGGGCATACCACCTACAGGGGCAACCCCAGAACTACGGCTCTGGACCGTGGCTACGACTGCTCGGGCACCATCAGCTTCGCGCTCTACGGAGGACGCTTCCTCCGCACCGCACTCGACTCCGGCAGCTTCATGAGCTGGGGCCAGAGGGGCGAGGGACGCTGGATCACGGTGTACACGAATCCCGGTCACGCCTACGTGGTGATCGCCGGGCTGCGCCTCGACACGAGCGTGGGCGAACGCGCATCCGTCGAGGACCGACGCTCCGGCAGGGGCCCTCGCTGGCGGACCTACAAGCGCTCGCCCTCGGGCTTCACCGCCCGCCACCCCGCGCGCTACTAACCTCAGTAGCACCCCCGGGGTCCCTGAGCGCTACGGCAGCCGTGCTGCCCAGTGCTTGCGCACTTCGGCCGCGCTCAGGGCGCGCCGGTACAGCGCCACGTCGTCCAGGCGGCCCCTGAAGACCCCGCCCCAGCCGCGGAGGCCCGTTGCGGGGTGGCCGAGCAGGAGCTTGCCTCCCAGGCGGATGTCGCCACGTTGTCGCCGATCGTGAGGCCGCCGCCGGGACGCAAGTGGAACCGGCACGGGTTCCGAAATCCCATCCAGTCCACGGCGTTGTCCGCCGGTGCGGGACAGGGTCCGCTCATGGGGTCACGCTTACCGAGGATCACCGTCTCGACCGGAGCCGTCGGACTCGCGACGGCACCGTCCGCCCTCACCGTGATGCGGGTCACTCGGGACACCATCGGGCCGTCGCCGTCCGGCATGAGTGGCTGTACCTCGGCGGTGTACGCCAGGTAGATGAACCCCCCGCTGGCGCTGAAGTCCTTGTCCACCGCGATGCCTTCGAGCCCGCGCTCGCCGTCCTCGTTCACGCAGGCCTGACTGTCGACCAGGCGAGTAGAGACCCCTGCGCCGGGTTGGACCACCCTCACCTCGCCGAACTTCTCGGCGATGAACATGCGGCCGTCGGGCCCATGCCGTCGCCACCCGCTCCCTTAGACGCACTGACGCAAAGTCGCCAGCCCGGTGGCCACAGGTATCCTCCGGCCCGTATTGACTCGTGAATCAATCTAACCGGGAGCGCCGACCGAATGGCAGCCGTAGCCAGCCCCCTCGACAAGACCGACGAGCAGAAGGCGATCACCGAGATGGTGCGCCAGTTCGCGGACGAGCAGATCCTGCCGAACGCCGAGCATTTCGACCACGAGGACGAGTTCCCGGAGGACATCGTCGAGCAGATGAAGGAGCTCGGGCTCTTCGGCGTGACGATTCCCGAGGAATACGGCGGCATGGGCCTCGATCTGACCACCTATTCGATGATCGTGGAGGAGCTCTCACGGGGCTGGATCTCGATCTCGGGCATCATCAACACCCACTTCATCGGCTCCTACCTGCTGATGAAGTTCGGCAGCGACGACCAGAAGCAGAACTACCTTCCGCGCATGTCCACGGGCGAGATCCGCGCCGCCTTCTCGCTCTCCGAGCCCGAATTGGGCTCCGACGTGCAGGCCATCAAGACGGCGGCCAAGAAGACCGGCGACGGCGACTACGAGATCAACGGGCAGAAGATGTGGGTGACCAACGGCCTGCGCGCGGGCCTGGTCTTCACGCTGGTCAAGACCGACCCCGAGGCCGATCCGCGCCACAAGGGCATGACCTGCTTCATCGCCGAGAAGGAGCCCGGCGTGAGCGAGAACACCGGTGAGTACGCGGGCTTCACCGTGCCTCCGCAGCTCAAGAAGATGGGCTACAAGGGCGTCGAGTCCACGGAGCTGGTGTTCGACGGCTACCGCTGTCCGGCCGGCAACATCCTCGGTGGGGAGGAGGAGGGCCTCAACAAGGGCTTCTCCCAGATGATGGACGCGCTGGAGGTCGGCCGCGTGAACGTGGCCGCCCGCGGCGTCGGCATCGCCCAGCGCGCCCTGGAGCTGGCCCTGCGCTACTCCCAGGAGCGCAAGACCTTCGGCAAGCCGATCGCCCAGCACCAGGCGATCCAGTTCAAGCTCGCCGACATGGCCACCCAGGTCGAGGCGGCTCGCCTGCTGACCCTGCGCGCCGCGCGGCTCAAGGACGCCGGGGAGCGCTCGGACCTCGAGGCCGGGATGGCCAAGCTGTTCGCCTCGGAGGCGGGACGCATGTGCGTCGAGGAGTCCTTTCGCATCCACGGCGGCTACGGCTACTCGAAGGAGTACGAGATCGAGCGCCTCTACCGCGACGCTCCTCTCCTGCTGATCGGCGAGGGCACGTCCGAGATCCAGCGCATGGTGATCGGCAAGAAGCTCCTGCAGCGGCACAAAATCTAGGCCAGTTAGGGTGGACGGGTGTCCGCGGCCGATACCAAGCAGCTGATCCGCCAGGCGGTCGAGCGCTTGGCGGCCGACGTCCCCGCGATCGGCAAGCTCAAGCTGGTCATACGCCTCGAGCTGGCCGCCCGTGGCGGTGACGCCCCGATCTGGCGCGTGGAAGTGCCGGGTCCGAAGATCGAGCGCGACCCGGCGGGCGATGCGCGGATCGATGTGATAGTCCAGCGCCAGCAGTTCAACACCCTCGCCGTCGAGGGCGGCCTGCGCGAGTGGGCGCGCGCCTACGAGAAGGGCCACGTGAAGGTCAGCGGCGACTCCGCCGTGATCAAGCTGCTGGCCAACGTCTTCGAGCGCCACCTCAGCCGTTCGTCCAGCCGCTAGGGGTGGGGTATAAAGGCGTCGGCTTGGCGGCCGATCCAAGGAACATGTCCGTTGACGCCCTTCGCCACAGCGCGCCGACCGCGGCCGAGCCGGCCGAAATCGCCTGCCTGGACAGTGCCCGCGCGCTCCACGTGCGGCCCGAGCCCCCCTTCGAGGAGCTCGACGAGCTGCGGATGCAGCTGACGACCGAGCGCAGCGCCGGAGCGGCCATGCTCACGGCCGTGCTCGAGCTGGAGCACAGGCTCGAGACTGAGCGCGCCGAGGTTCGCCGCCAGCGGCTGGAGAACCAGCGTCAGTGGGACGAGATCCACCAGCTCAGCTGCCTGGTCTACCAGGCCGAGCGCCCGCTCTGGCGCAAGGTCCTCAACCGCTGACTAAGCGGCTGCGTTCAGCGCTCGAGCGCTGAGCCGTCGTAGAGCTTGACCACACGCACTCCCCCGGGAGGAGCGGTGCGCACGCACATCTCGCAGAGGATGCACTCGTCGAGGTTGCGCTCGACCACCTCGACGCTGCCGTTGCCAGCGGCGAAGATGTCGACCGGGCAGACCTCCTCGAGCTTCTTCGCCAGCTCCTCGTCGCCGCGGACCTCGTCGGACACCTCGACATCAATGAAGAGTGGTCGGGTGCTCGCCGGAACAGCGTTGCGGCTGCGCTCCTCCCCATCTGCCATCAGGCCGCCCGCCTCTCCTCGAGCTTGCGCTTGACCGCGTCGGGGATCTCGTCGATCCGCTCCACGACCGGGATGCCGGCGGCCTCGAGGCGGGCGATCTTCTCGGTCGCCGTGTCCTCCTTGCCCTCCACGATCGTGCCCGCGTGCCCGAAGGACATGCCCTTCATCGCTTCGTCGTCCATGAAGCGGCCCGCCATGAAGGCCACGATCGGCAGGCGCGAGTCGTGTTCGGCCACCCATTCGGCCAGCTGAGCCTCCATCCGGCCGCCGGGCTCGGTGTAGATCACGATCGCCTCCGTCTGCTCGTCAGCCTCGAAGAGGGGCATCAGCTCGGCGTAGGCGGAGCCGATGATGGCGTCGCCGCCGATTGAGACGGCCGTGGACACGCCCAGGCCGGCTGCGGTGAGGGTGGAGGAGATCTCGGTGGTCATGCCGCCCGAGCGGCTCATCACGCCCACCGAGCCGGGCTGGTAGGCCTGAGCGGCGTTGCGCGCGGGGCCGCCGATGCCGCCCATCTTGGCCACTCCGGGCACGATCAGGCCGAGGCAGTTGGGACCGATGATGCGGGCTCCGCGCAGGTTGGCCAGCTCCACCATCTGGGCCACGTCCCGGCGCGGGATGCGCTCGGTCACGATCACGATGATCTTGATGCCCGCCTCGATCGCCTCGAACACGGCGTCCTTCGTGAAACCGGGGGGGACCGTGACGACCGAGCCGTCGGGCACCTGACCCGCATTGTGCTCGACCACCTGCTGCACCGTGTCGAACACCGGCACGCCATGCACCTCGCGGCCCTTGCGGCCCGGGGTCACGCCCCCGACGATCTTGGAGCCGTAGTCCAGGCACTCCCGGGTCAGGTTCACGGCCTCCCGGCCGGTGATGCCCTGCACGATGAACGTCGTGTCCTCGTTGATCAGGATGCTCATGCGGGGGCGCCCTGGATCTTCTCGACCGCTCGCTGAGCGGCCTCGTGCATGGAGACGGAGCGGTCGCAGTACTCGATGCCGTACTTGTCGAGGATCTTGAAGCCCTCCTCCTCCCAGGCTCCTGGGATGCGGAAGATGGCGATCGTCTCGCCCGGGTCCTTGTCCAGCTCGAGGCACGCCTTGATCACGCCGCGGGCCACGATGTCCACCCGGGTGTTGGAGACGATCGACATCATCACGGCGATCTTTTCCACGCCGTCCTTCTGGAGCACCTGCTTGGCCAGCCCGCAGGCCTTGGCCACCGAAGGGTTGCCGCCGATCTCGGAGTAGTTGGCGGGCTTGCCGCCCTGCGAGCGCACCGCGTCGGTGAGGGTGAGCGAGCCGCCGCCGGCGCCGATCACCAGGCCGAGATTGCCTTCGAAGCCCGTGTCCTTGCCCTGGATCACGCCGCGGTGGTCGGCCGCGTCGATGGCCTTGACGGCGGCCTCGAAGGGGGAGGGCTCGTAGCCCGCACGCAAGTCGTCCTCGGGGATGTCGAGCTTGGCCAGCAGGGCCTTCTGGCGCGGCCGTGCCTCGTCCTCCATCTCCATGTGGGCGTCGAGTGCGACGAAGGAGCCGTCCTCGAGCTCGGCCAGCGGGTTGATCTCGGCCAGGGTCATGTCGCGCTCACAGAAGAGGCGTGCGAGAGCGGTGAGGATCGGGGTGAGACGCGTGAGCGCCCGACCGGTGACCCCGGTGGCGGCGATCGTCTGCTTGGCCTGGAAGTCCGACAGGGGGAGGAGGTTGGAGAAGTGCCCGCGGCCGACGTGCTCGGGGTGGGTTTCGGCCACCTCCTCGATGTCGATCCCGCCCATGTCGCTGAACAGCATCATCGGCTGCCTGCGGGTGCCGTCCCAGACGACGCTGGCGTAGAACTCATGCTTGACCTGAGCCTTAGGGTCGACCATCACCCCGCGTGGATGGTGGCCGTTGATCTCGAGCTGGAGGATCTCCGCCGCGTGCTCCGCGGCCTCCGCCGGCGTGTCGGCGAACTTCACGCCGCCCGCCTTCATCCGGCCGCCGGTGAGCACCTGCGACTTGATCACCACAGGACCGCCGATGTCCTTGGCGATCTTCGCGGCCTCCTCGGCGCTCTGCGTGAAGCCGTACTTGGTCACCGGGATGCCGGCGTCCTCGACGATCCGGCGGGCTTCGAATTCGAAGAACCTCACAGGCCGTACGACTCTCGGCAGCTCGGGATCCTTCTCCGCCAGCCGCTCGGCCAGCTCCACCATCACCTTGCACTGCTTCCAGGTGGCGTCGTCCTGCATCTTGCCGTCGATCATGTGCACGCCGCGGCCGTCGGGGATCGCCTCGAGCACCCTCTTGGCGAACTTCACCTCATCGGGGTCGGGCGAGAAGACCTTCTTGGCCACGTCGATCTGGGCGGGATGCAGCGACCACGCGCCCACACAGCCCATGAGAAAGGCGGCGCGGAACTGGGCCTCGCAGCCCTTCAGGTCCTTGATGTCGCCGAATGGCCCGTAGTAGGGGAGAGTGCCGGTGGCGGCACACGCGTCCACCATGCGCCCTATGGAGTAATGCCAGAGGTCCTGCTGCGCGGTGGGCCGCTTGGCCTCGGGATCCTCCGGGTCGGGGTCGGAGATCACCAGGTAGCCGGGGTGGCCGCCGCCCACGCGGGTGGTCTTCATGCGCCGCGATGCCGCCAGGTCGGCGGGGCCGAAGCTCATGCCCTGCATGCGCGGGGATGCGGCGGCGATCTCCTCGAGGTTGGTGACGCCCTGGGCGGTCTCGAGGATGGCGTGCACGAGGATGGGGCGGTCGAGGCCCGCCTTGGCCTCGAGCTGGGCCAGCAGGCGGTCCACGTAGTGGATGTCCCACGCACCCTCGACCTTGGGCACCATCACAACCTCGAGCTTGTCGCCGATCTCGGTGACCAGGGTGGTCAGGTCATCGAGCGCCCACGGGCTGGCGAGGTCGTTGACCCGGGTCCAAAGCGCGCATTCGCCGAGGTCGATCTCCTTGCCGACCTTCACCAGGCCCTGCCGCGCGGCCTCCTTGTTCTCCACCGCGATCGCGTCCTCGAGGTTGCCGAGCAGTACGTCCGCCTTGGTGGCGATGTCTCCGAGCTTGCCCACGATCTTCTCGTTGGATGGGTCGAAGAAGTGGATCATCCGCGAGGGGGTCAGCGGCACGTCGCGGACCGGCTCGGGGGCGCCGATGGCCAGGGGCTTGAGGAAGTCACGGGGGTTTCGCACGGCGCGGGAATCTATCGGTCGCAGGCGGTCTACTAGAGTGCCGCGCCCTATGAGCGACGAATTCACCACCGACCAGGCCGAGCGCGAGGCCTCCGGCGCGCGCCAGTACGGCCGCTACCTCGAGGAGTTCGAGGTAGGCGCCACCTACAAGCATTGGCCCGCCAAGACGGTCACCGAGTCCGACGACCACCTCTTCTGCCTGATCACCATGAACCACCACCCGCTGCATATCAACGACGTATACGCCGGGCAGTCCCAGCAGGGACGCAACGTGGTGGTCGGGCCGCTGGTCTACTCGCTCGCGCTAGGCATGTCTGTCGGCGACGTGTCCGGCAAGGCGATCGCCAACCTGGCCACCGACGAGCTTTCTCACCCGGCTCCGGTCTTCCACGGCGACACGCTCTTCTGTGAGAGCGAGGTGCTCGACGTGAAGGAGTCGCGTTCGAAGCCCGACCGCGGCGTCGTGCGAGTGCACACGCGCGTGCTCAACCAGGACGGCATCCTAGTGGCGGAGTTCAAGCGCTCCGTGCTCGTGCCGCGCAGGACGCCGGGCGAGGCTTGATGCGCGGCCGGCGCACGCGGGAGCTACTGCCGGCCCATGTGCGACACCCAGAGGGTGACCCTGCGGCCCTGGAAGCGCCCGCTGGCCTTGCCTACTCCGACCGAGCCGAACTTGCGACTTAGCATCACGTAGCGGTGGCCCGAAGACCGCGCCCAGTACTTGACGGCGATTCGCGGTCGGGGATGAAGCCCGCGATGGAGCAGGATGATCTCCCCGACGCTGCGGTAGCGCCGCGGAGCGCGGATCGTGGACTGGTGGCCGAAGTAGCCCGATCGCATCATGTAGCGGGCGTAGGATGCCGCGGACCGGGTAAGCCCACGCGATATGCGCAGTGGCCTGATCCCATTCTGTGCACGCAACGCGTTGATCTTTGCTCGCGCCAGCCGTTCTAGGCGGTCCTCAGTTGGCCGCGCCTCGGCGGAGGCGGCGGGTACGAGAACGGCGAGCATCGCAAGAACGATTGCGAGCGTGAGGGTCGCTCGGTAGCTCATTCATCTCCTTCGTCGGCCTACGGGGTTAGCTGACGGGCTCGCGCTGAAGAAGCCTGCGCGCCGTCGCCCTCTCGGAGAGCGGTGGTTAGCCCCTGCTACATGGTTCCCCCGTCTTCCGCATCGGCAGCGGAAGCTCGGCGTTTGCGACGCGAACCATACATGAGGCGCAGGAAGGATCCCGTGCTGTCGGCTCCGAAAGGGGTCTGTGGGAGCGCCCCGGAGCGGCGGTGGGCGTGATCTATAGTCGCCGCCGTGCAGCGTGGCGCGGTCCTTCAGGTGTGCCAGCCGGAGGACGGCGGCGTAGCCGAGCATGTCCTGAGGCTCGCTCGCGGGCTCGTGGACAGGGGATGGCCAGTCGAGGCCGCCGTCTCGCCTCAAAGCACGATCGCGCCGGGGCTCGCGGAAGCCGGGGTCGTCGTACATGAGCTGCCGCTGACGCGAGAGCCCGGTACCCGAGACCTTCAGGTGGCGCGGGCGCTGCGGAAGCTCGACGGGGAGCGCCGCTATTCGATCGTGCACGGACATAGCTCGAAAGCCGGTGCGCTCGTTCGCGGCGCCCTGCGGCGCCCGCGCCGGCTCGTGTACACACCGCACTGCTTCGCCTTCGCGGCTGCGTCCGGAACCGCGCGCCGGCTTACGTACACCGCGATCGAGCAGGCGCTCGTTCCACGTTCGGGAGCCATTCTGGCGGTGTGCGAGTGGGAGGCAGAACTCGCTCGACGGCACCTGCGGGGAGCCGGCGCTCGCGTGCGGATGATCCACAACGGCGTGCCCGACTGCGAGCCTGACGATCCGCATCCGAAAGTGCTCGCCTTTCGAGGCAACGAGCCCCTGGCGGGAGTGGTAACCGTGCTGAGGCCGCAGAAGGACCCGCTTCTCGCCGTGCGCGCCGCAGCCCGGCTGGCGGACGAAGGCAAGCTCGGTGGGCGGCTTGCGATCGTCGGGAACGGCGAGCTGGCAGAGCGGGTGCAGCAGGAGATCAGCCGGCTCCGCCTGGAAGAGCGCGTGCGCTGGTTTCCCTTCGAGGGCAGGGTGGAGCCGTACTTGAGGGCCCTCGACGCGCTCGTGTCGCCCTCGGAGTGGGAGGCGCTTCCCCTCGCGGTGCTCGAGGCCATGAGCTGCGGGCTCCCAGTGGTGGCCACGAGGGTGGGCGGAGTGCCAGAGGCGGTCGAGGATGGCGTCACGGGCCGTCTCGTGGCGCCTGGCGACGCAGGGGCGCTGGCTGGCGCTCTCGCCGAGGTGCTGGGCGACGCCGACGTGCGCCGGCGGTG
The DNA here is from genome assembly GCA_963825475.1 of uncultured Thermoleophilaceae bacterium. Classification (GTDB taxonomy): domain Bacteria; phylum Actinomycetota; class Thermoleophilia; order Solirubrobacterales; family Thermoleophilaceae; genus JAAYBF01. The sequence continues at coordinate 317,334 of CAWGTC010000004.1, forward strand.
GGGCGCGGCCGGGCGATCCACCTTCGAGCGTCGGTTTCGCCTCGACCCCATGATCGACGCGGTGGCTGAGCTCTACGCGCAGCTGGGGGCGGCGAGATGAGCCCGGATCCGCTGAGCTTCTCCGCGATCATCGCGACCAAGGGGCGGCCCGCCGATCTGGCCGAGACGCTCGCGAGCCTCTCCCGTGCCGACCCGGCACCGATGGAGGTGCTGGTTGTGGACGGCGACGAAGGACGATCGGCGCAGGCCGTGGTCGAGGCGGCGATGCGCCCTGGCGGCGCCAACCCCTTGGTTCGCTACCTGCCTAGCCCGCCAGGGCTCACGCTGCAACGCAATCGTGGCGTTCGGGAGGCGCGCGGCGACATAGTGGTGTTCCTCGACGACGATGTCGAGGTGGATGTTGCCGTGTTCGCCGCACTCGAGCGTGGCTATCGCGACCCCGAGGTAGTGGGCGCGACCGGCCAGGTGATCGAGGGCGGGGAGCGCCGGTTCGGCAACAAGCGCTCGGCCGTCCGGCGACTGTTGTTCCGCGGGGAGGAGGGCACGCTCACGCGCTGTGGCTACCCCCGCCGGTTGCAGGATCTGGATCGCGAGCGCGACGTGGAGCTCATGCAAGGGTGCCTGATGAGCGGCCGCCGGGAGACCGTGGAGCGCGTGGGTTTCGACGAGCGGCTCACCGGCTACGCCCTGGCCGAGGACGAGGACTTCTCCTACCGGCTGTCGCGCATCGGACGGGTGCGCTACCTGCCGGATGCAAGGGTGGACCACAAGAACACGGGCTTTCGCTCCACGGGCACGCGCAGGTTCAATCGCGATGTGGCCGTCAACCGGACCTACCTGTTTCGTAAGAACTTCCGGCGCACCGCGCTGGCCCGGTTGCAGTTCGGGGGGCTCATCTTGGTGCTGGTCATGCACAGGGCGCTCAATGGGGAGTGGGAGGGCGTGCGCGGGCTGGTCGAGGGCTCGCTCGAGGCCTGGGGCGACCGGGCGCGACCGATAGCACCTGGCGCGGCGCCGGTGGGCGTCAGTTTCGTGTCTTCGCATGCACTGGGAGGAGGGTCCGAGCGCTACCTCGAGCTGCTGCTGGAGCGGTTGGGCGAGGACTGGGTGCGCGGGGTGGTCCTTCTGCAGGAGGGCCCGTTCGCGGAGCGACTTCGCGCGCTCGGCTACCCCGTCGAGATCGTGCGTACCCCCGCGCGGGCCGGTATCTTTCCCGCCGCTTTGCGGCTGCGGCGCGCGCTCGTGCGTCAGTCCCCCCAGGTCGTTCACGCAAACGGGGTGAAGGCGGCTCTGGTGGCGGGGATCGCAGTGACCGGCACGGGCATCCCGGTGCTCTGGCTCAAGCATGACTTCAGCTGGGATGGCCCGCTCGCCAGCCTGGTGGCTTGGCGCTGCCGCACCGTCGTGGCCGTGAGCACCGCAATCACCGCGACCTTCGGACCACGGCTGAGGCGCCGTGTCCGGGTTGTGCCGAACGGCGTCCCGGAGTTGGTCCGTGACCGCGAGGCCGGCCGGCAGGAGATTGCCGCGCTGACCGGCTCGCCGGGGGCGCCGACGGTCCTGCTGGTCGGACGGCTTCACCCCGCGAAAGGCCAGAACGAGCTGGTGGAGGCCGCACCGCTGGTGCTCGAGCGCAGACCCGACGTGCGCTTCGTGCTGCTCGGCGACGAGGATCCCACCCAGCTTGCCTACGCCGAGGGGGTGAGGCGCCGGGTGGCCGAGCTGGGAGTCGAGCGTGAGATCGTCTTTGCCGGCCATCGCTCCGACCCCCTGCGGATGATGAGCGGTAGCGAGGTGATCGTGCTCCCGAGCGTGCCCGACGAGCGCGGCGCCGGCAGGGAGGCGTGCCCGTTCGCGCTGCTCGAGGCGATGGCGGTGGAAACCGCGGTGGTGGCGTATGCCGGCGGTGGCATCCCGGAGGTGCTAGGGAGCTGCGGGCGGCTTGTGGCCGAGGGCGACAGGCCAGCGCTTGCGGAGGCGATCGTCGGTTTGATCGAAGACGAGAGCGAACGTCATCGCGCGGCAGCTTGCGGCCGGGAGCGGGTGAGAGCTCGCCACTCGCTGGAGGCGACCGTGGAGGCGATGCGGAAGGCCTACCGGGAGACGGCCGGACCCGTCGCGGCAGCGGGTGACGCTGCCTTCGGCCCGTGAAGCTTCACCAACGGTGAGGCTTCATGCGCACGGTTTTGCCGACCCGCAGCTGTCCCGCCGCGTAGCGGCGGCCTTGACGGCGGAACGCGCGTAGCTTGGGGCGGGGCTGCCTCCTCGTGGCACGGGGCACGGTCAACCCCTGCGCCATGGCCGCTGCGGCGGTGCGGAAGGCCGCGTAGGCGGGTTTTGCCGCGCCGCTTTCGTGCATGAGCCCGTAGTTGTCGACCCGGTCCTCCGGGTCGGCGCTCGTGTCGGCCAGGTTGAAAGTGATTCCCACGGGCACGTAGCTCCACGTCTGCATCTGCTTGAAGGCGAGCTGCAGATAGTTGGCCTGGGTGGTGGGGTCGACGCAGTTGTCATAGGCGGCTTGGCCGCGGATCGTGCAGGTGCTCCAGCCAAACTCGGTGAGCCAGATCGGCTTGTTGTCCCCGTGGCGAAGCATGGTGTCCCTCACGCGTGGCACTCCGCCGGCGAAGCTCTTCTTCTCCCAGCCGGAAATGCCGGGGTGAAGCGGTGAGCGATCCTCGCTGTAGGGGTGTACCGACCAGGCGTCGAAGTTGCCCTTGACGCCTTGGGAGTACAGCGCCCGGGTGAACTGGTAGTCGGCGTCGGCCAGCGAGCCGGCGATGATGGTGGCGCCGGGGTCGGCGGCCTTCGCGGCGGGGTAGGCGGCTTTCACGAGCGAGGCGTAGGCCGACACCTTGTCGCGGGCCTTGAAGAAGTCGTCGTGGTTGGGCTCGTTCCAGATCTCCCAGGCCGCCACCCGGCGCCCGTAGCGGCTAGTCATGAACGCGAGCGCGTCAGCGAAGTCGGAGGCATCGGCCGGCGGATAGCGCTGCACGTCGCGCTCCCACCAGTTGCCGTCGCAGCCCTGCTTGCTCGCCGCCGGTGCGGTGGAGGCCCAGCACGGCGTCTCCCAGAATGTGAAAAGCACCTTGATCCCCCGCGCGCCGGCCTGTTCGACCACGTGGTCGATTCGCTTCAGGTACCAGGCGTTGTACTGGCCCTTGCCCTCCTGTTCCAGGCTTGCCCAGCCGAGGTCGACGCGCACCATCCCCACTCCGGCTTCCTTGGCCTGGTCCAGCATGCGCTCCCGGTCCGCGGCTTCGTAGCGGCTCCACAGGAGGTGCGCCTGCACACCCGCGGTCTGCTCGGCGGCGAACGCCGGGGTTGCACCCGCGGCACCGAGGGCGCCCAGGCTGCACGAGAACACCAGCACACCGGCGAACAGACGGCGCCAGTGGCGTAGGGCGGCGGAGACCATGCCCTTTTCCTCGACTCCCCCAACGGCAGGGTGAACCACTGAGGCCGTGGCTGGACACTTGACCGATCAGGTCTGGTCCGCGACTGCGGAGCCCTGGGCGTCGTCCTCGCGCGCGAGCACCACGGCGCACCCGGCCAGCGCAAAGACGACGCCGACGATGATCGCCGAGCGCAGCGTGTAGTCGACCATGCCCTGGAGGGCGAGCGCCACGAACGCCGCCGCTACGGCCAGCACCAGGCCCCGGTCGGCTTTCTGGCGCCGATAGCCGAGGGTCAGGACCCGGACGAGCGCCACCACGAGCCAGGCGAGGATCGCAAGCCCGATCAGCCCGAGCTCGACGGCGATCGTCAGCGCGATGTTGTGGGCATGCTGGTAGGTCGCGGCAGAGTTGCCCAGCAGCAGCCCATAGCGCTGCGCCACCACCGGGAACGCGTTCTGGCCGATGCCGATCACCGGGTGGTCGGCAATGATCTGTGGCGTGACCTCCCACAGGCGGAAGCGAGGGTCCACGCCGCCCGCCGAGTAGCTGATCGACTCGAGCCGCTGGCTCAGTAGTTGCACCTCCTCGGTGTCACCCAGCGGACTGGCGCCGCTGAACCCGAGCACGACGACGATCGCGCCCGTCACGAGGACCGTGCGGCGGAAGGGGGCCCAGGCCAGCATCATGAGCAGCGCTCCAGCCACCGCGAGGAGGCCGCCACGCGAGAGCGACAACGCCAGACCGGCGAAGATCGCTCCGAACGAGGCGAGCGCGGCGGGGCGCAGGATCGCCGGCCCCGCGAGCCCGAGCGCCAGCGCACCCGGTAGCGCGAGCGCCTCGAAGGTGGCCAGGGTGTTGGGGTGGCCGAATGAGCCACTCGCCCGGCCGGTGGCCGTGTCACCCGCTCCCTGCAGGTCGGGCGCGGCGCCACCCGCGCCGATCACGGCAATCACACCCACGACCGCAGCGGACACCGCCAGCACGAACAGCAGGGTGCGGACCATCTCACGGCGACCCTCCACGACCACCATCTGGTAGACGAAGAAAAACGCGCTCCAGAGCACCAGCACCTTTATGACGCCGATCGGCTCGGGCGCCACCGCGATGCCCGGTACCAGCGCGAGCACCAAGAGCCCCAGCGGCCAGCTGAGCGGTGAGGGGGCGAAGGGCAGCTCGCCGCGCACCAGTCGCGACGCGGCCCAACCGAAGCCGCTCAGCGCAAGCAGGCCCTCCGCGGGGGACACGCCGGCGCTGCCGAGCTGAAAGGAGAACAGCTCGAGCGGCGCGAGCGCAACAGCGACGTAGAGGGTGAGGATCGGCCGCACCACCCCCAGCACGAGGAGCGCGGCACCGGCAGCCAGTACGAGCGGCACCACGGGGTGGGTGCGGTAGGAGATCTGCACCACTGCCAGCCCCAGCAGGGCGGCGGCGGCAAGCGGAACGACCGGCTCCAGCCGGTTGAGCGTCGTGGCTGACATGGCCTGGCCCGGCAATGTAGCGCCCGGCGGGGCTGCCTCTGCGGGCTAGGCGTTGCTACGCGGGCGGTCGCGCCTGCTGCCGATGAGCCCGCGGGTAATCCGGCGGGGCAGGAGCCCGAGCCGGGTCAGTGGGTAGCGCGCGTCGCGCGGGACGACGAGCGTCGACTCGAGCAGGTCCTCGCCATCGGCCATCCGGGACTTGTAGCGCTCGGTGCCGCCGCCGAAGTCCAGGCGCCGATCACCTCGCCCGAATGCGTCCTCTATGGCCGCGACGAGCGCCCGCATGGCCGGCTGCTCGGAGGCCCATACCTCGTCGAAGCCTCCATTCCAGTAGGCCACCTCGCCGCCGGCGGCCACGAACAGGTGGGCGCTGATCGGCCCTTCCGGGCCGTCGATGATGACCACCCGGAAGCGGCCGCGCGCCACCAGGTCGCGTCCGGCATCGGCCAGCATGCGCTCCACTCCGCTGTCGAGCGCCATGGAACCGCCGCGGGAGCTCCAGCGTCCGTGGTGCAGCCGCGCGAACGCGGCGATGTCGGTCGGCAGCTCGGAGGCGTCCGCCGTGATGCGGAAGGTCGCACCACGAGCCTCTAGGCGCCGCCGCAGCCGCTTCGCCTGGTCACGGAAGTTCCGGCTCTTCGATGCCAGCCAGTCGTTGAAGGCGCCGTCGAGCGCGAGCGTGGGCGCCGGGCCCGACCACTCACGGGTGTGCCACGCGGCCCGTCCCGGCCACGCGTCCGCGATCAGCTTCGTCCATCCAGCCGCCGCGTCCACGCTCTCGAAGACGACGATCCGCGGGCGCGGCCGCGAGCCGGCAAGGACCTCAGCCAGGAGGCGTGCCACCTCCCGCTCTCTGCCTCCGAGCGCGAGCGGCTCCACCCTGTGGGAGGTGCCGGCCGCGAGGATCCGGTGGCGGGGGAGCCGCCCGCGCCTGGACTCGATGAAGAACGGGCCCACGCCGACGAGCTCGTTCCCGTCGAAGACCAGAACGACCCGCAGGCCGGCAGCCGTGGGCGGCGCGGCATGGCGCCACCAGGCGAGCATCCAGGCAGGGGCGCAGTAGGGTCGCTGCGCTGCGACCGCCAGCGCGTCCCACGCCTCGAGCGCAGATGCGAGCTCCTCCGGACGGTCGACCAATCGCGCGGTCAGGGCCATGCCGTCATCGCCAGCCGGCGTCTAGGCGGCGGTGGGCCGCCAGAACGGCTCGGAGCGCGGGGCGCGCGGTGGGGGGGCCGAGCGGCACGGCAACCGTGATGAGCCGCACTTTGTCAGGCCAGAGACGGTTGATGAGATCGTTGCCCGGGTCGGCGCAAGAGTCCATCCGCGTGACATCGTCACGATCCTGGAAGGCCTTGATCGCTGCGATCTCGAGATGCACGCCCGGGGAGTAGCGCGCGTACGCCTCGTCGTGGGCCACCTTGAAGCTGAACAGGCAACCGCCGGCGAGGAGGTTGCACTGCATCGCCAGGGTGTGACCCTCTCCCTCGAGTGCCAGCAGCTCGAGCCGCCCGGCCGATGAGAAGGTGGCGCACACGTCGCGGAGGAAGCGGGCATGCGCAGCGTCCGAGGCCATGGCCGTTCGCGCGCGCCCCTTCCATCCCGACTCCTCCAGCGCGAGGAAGCGCTCCACAGCGTCCGGGTCGCCGGCGTGGTCCACCGTCGTCACCTCGCCACCGACCTCCTCCCCCAGACGCCGGCCCAACCGGCGCAGCTCCTTGCGACGGCCCGAGCTGAGACCGTCGAGATAGGACGCGCCGGGACGGTGATCGATGCCCGCGCGCTCGAAGGCGTCGTAGATCGGACCGGCCCCGCCACGTGCGGCGCACGCCTCGGTGGCGGCCGCGGCGACGGGACCGTCACGACCGAGCCACTCCAGCACCAGCACGCGGGGGCCGCGCCGATCGGCCGCCGCCAGGATGGCTTCGAGTGCGGGCAGCTCGGCGCCCGCCTCCAGCAGCGGGGTGCCGAGAAAGGCGTACACGTGCCGCCACCCCACCAGCCAGCGCCCGGGCATCCGGCGCCAGCCCATCTGTCTACGAATCGGCAGGCAGCCGCGCCATTCGTCCCCCTCGACCGCGACGAGAACGCTGACCCCCTCTTGCCCGAGGTGTCGAGCCGCCGCCGTCGCAAAGTCGGCCTCGAAGAACGGGTTGGGCTCGGAGACGCGGGTCGCGAGCGAACGCCAAGCTTCCAGCGACTCTGCATCGAGCTCAGCGAAAGGGAGCACGAGACCCCGCACCGCGCTGATGCTACTGGCGGCCAGGCACCAAAAGACCGCCGGTGTCCGCCGGTTGTGATGATGCCGCGATGGCACGCGCCCGCTACATCCACGTGAGCCGGCCGTGGCAGGCCGTGATCGATCCGCGCGCCTCCGGGCCGGCGGCCCACTACGCGGCGCTCGTGAACCAGGGTCTGCGCGAGGGCCTGCCGGCCGCGCGGCCGGCAGGCGCCGTGTGGGCCGCGGTCGCCCGCAGGGGGCTTCCCGAGCGAGTCCTCGCTCGCGCGGTCGGCCGTTTTCCGCGCGTCACCGATCCCGAGCTCGATCGTTTGGGCACGGCGCTCGGCCGACGATGGCCCGCGTTCGCCGAGCTGGCGCCCGGACTGCCTGGGGAGGCCCCGCCCACGCTTGCGCTGCTCGCTCTCGAGCGCTCGGCGGGGCGAGTGGTGTTCGCCTTCGGCTCTGACCCGGCGCCTCTGCTGGTGGTGAAGATCGCCCACGCCGGACACCGGGGCGCCGAGCGGGAGGCCGCGGCCCTGGCGGAGGCCGCCGGGCTGGAGATCGCGCCACGCGACCTGGGTGAGCTCGATGGCGCGCGCGTCCAGGAGGCACTTCCGGGGCGCACCCTGCGCGTCGCGCCGCTGCGGTCGGCCAGGGCCGCCTCGGCGGCCTGGCCGGACGCGCTCGAACAACTAACCGGCTCGCTCGCCCGGCTGGCCGCCGCCACTCGCAAGCACGAGCGTGCCGAGGAGCTAGACCTGCCGGTGGAGCTGGCTCTCGCCCCGGGGGTGCTGGGCGACCCCGCTCGGCGCCGGCTCTCGGTGGCCTGGGAGCGCCTGAAGGGCCTGTACACGGCAGTACTCCGCCACGGCGACACCTCGGCCCAGAACTGCATCTTCCTCGACGGGCGCCTACGAGGTCTCGTCGACTGGGAGGATGCGTGGCCGCTCGCCGCTCCGGGCTTCGATGCCCTGAACGCCGCGCTGGCCTACCAGGAGCACGGGCTCGGCCTGGTGCGCTGGTCGCCGGGCGCGGTTGTCGAGGCATTCCACGCGAGCTGGCCCGACTCGCCCTTCTGGAGCGCGGGCCGTGAGGCCGGAGTCGCCGCGGCGCGCGCGGGCGGGGTGCCAGAGGACCTGCTCGGGGATCTGCTGGTGGCGTTCTTCGGCCACCGTGTGATCGAGCGGCTGCAGGAGCCCGGCGTGCAGCCCACCACGGCTGCCACGACGGCACGGATTCTCGACATCGTGTGCGCGCAGCCGGCCGCTTTCGACCGAGACGGGAGGTAGCCTCCAGACGTGTGACCGAGCAGCCCTCGCCGCAGCTCGGCGCCGCCGCCGCGACGCGACGGGCGGCCCACAACACGATCGTTCGCGCGGTGGCCGAGCTGATCGGCAAGTTCGCGTCGCTGGCGCTCATGGCCGTCCTGGCGCGGACGGAGGGCCCCGTCGGACTGGGGATCTTCGTGCTCGCGCTCGCCTGGTGCGAGCCGCTACGACACCGATCGACATGGGGCTCGACCGCTATCTCCTGCGCCGGATCGCCGCGGATCGCTCGACGATCGAGTCGCTGTTCGGGAACGTTCTCGTGCTCAAGCTGGCCCGGGCCGTCCCGGTGGTCGCGATCTCGTGGCTGTTGGTCTGGGTCACCGACCAGGGAGCCACGACGCGGGACGCGATCTACCTGCTCACGGCCGCCCTGCTGCTCGAGTCGCTGCGGTACACCGTCTTTTCGGTCTTCAACGCCTTCGAGCGCGGAGACCTCGTGGCCACGGCGCTGCTCACGCATCGCCTGCTCGCGGCCGGGCTCGGCATCGCCGCGCTCGCCCTCGGCTACGGCGTCGTCGCTGTGGCCGCGACCTACGCGCTCAGCGCCGCCGCGGCGCTGGCGGTCGCGGTGTGGCTGCTCGCGCGGCGGATCCGGTGGCCGAAGCTCGAGCTGCCCTCGGGAGAGCGCCGGCAGTTGCGCCGCCAGAGCCTGCCGTTCGCCACCCAGGACCTCTTCTCGGTGGGGATCGCTCGAATCGACACGGTGATGCTCTCGGCTCTCGCCACGAAAGCGGTGATTGGCTTCTACGGGGCCGCCTACCGGCTGCTGGAGGCCACACTCTTCATCTCGAGTGCGCTGGCAGGTGCGTTCTCGGCGATGTTCACCTACCTTGGTGCCGACACCGACCCTCCCATCCGCGCTGTCTTCGAGCGGGCGCTGAAGGCCACGATCGTGCTGCTCTTGCCGTGCGCGGTAGCCCTGGCTTTGGTCACCGAGCCCTTGCTGGCGCTGTTCTTTGGCTCCGGCTTCGAGGAGGCTGCCGGGGCGCTGCGCGTCCTGGCCGCGGTGGTGGTCCTCCTCGGCGTCGTCCGGATCGCCAGCTCGCTGGTCGTCTCCAGGCGCGACCCGAGGGTGCTCCTGCCTCTCTTCGGGATCGCGATGGTCTTCAACCTCGTCCTCAACCTCGTTCTCATCCCACCGCTGGAGGCGACCGGCGCGGCGCTCGCCATGCTCGGTACCGAGCTGCTGCTGCTCGCGGGAACGATGCGCGTGGCGGCGCGGACCGTCGGGCGGCCGCGCCTCGTCGCCACACTGGCGGCGCCGGCCGCCGCGGCCGCAGGCATGGCGGGGGCCATGTGGCCGCTCCGCGACGGGCTGCTGGCGGCATTGCCGGCGGGCTCGATCGCTTACGTCGGGGTGTTTCTGGCGGTCGAACGACTGATCAACCCGGACGACCTGCGGTTCATGGTCGACCTGGTGCGCCGGCGGGTGCCGGCGAGGGCGGCGGTCTAGTGAATGCCGCCCAGGCCGAGCTCGTGGATCGGGCCGCTCCAGGACGGGTGCTGGTATTCGGGAGCCTACCCCCGGGGGGACGGGACCTCGACGTGCTCGCCCGCGACGCCGATGTGCCAGCACTCGCCGGCGCGCTCGCCCGCGAGGGCTTCGAATGCAAGGACGGCGAGTGGGTGCGCTTCACCGGAGCCACCGTGGCGGCACTCGACATCGTGCCGGCTTCGCAGTGGGCCCTGCCCGGTGAGGAGGTCGCGCGGCTGTTCGACCAGGGGATCCCGCTCGAGGGATTTCGCCACCTCGCCCGGCCTGCCCCGGCGGACGAGCTGCTCATCCTCGCGAGGCGCCTCGGCCCGCGCGGCGGCCCGTTGTCAACCCGGCACCGGGCGCGTATCGACGCCGCGCTGGCCGCCGAGCCCTCGGCCTGGCGCACGGCGCGCGGGCGCGCGCCGGCCTGGGGCACGTCTCAGGCCCTGGCCGCGCTGGCCTCTGCCCATCGCGGGGACGGGGCGGCGCCTCGGTCAGCGCGGGTAGCCGTGCGCAGAGTGCTGTCCTCGCGCCGGCGACGCGGTGCCATCGTCTCGCTCTCGGGCATGGACGGCTCGGGGAAGAGCACACAGGCCGAGGCACTGGCCGCCACGCTACGCGAGCTCGGGCACGACCCAGTCGTCGAGTGGAGCCGAATCACCTATGACGCCGGCCTGCGGGTCATCGCCCGACCCGTGAAGCTCGCGCTGGGCGCGGTCTCCCGGTTGGGCGGTCGCGCGCCCGCCCCGCCGTCCGACGATCCCTCCACCCGTCCGCCGGGGACGCCCGAGGACGCCGCGGCGCGCGCCTTGCGGGCTCGCTATCCGCTGCTTAACCAGGCGTGGGCCGCGGTCGTGGCGGTGGTGCACGCATCGGGTCAGCGGCGCACGCTGGCCGCCCACCTGCGGCGCGGGCGAGTGGTCGTGCGCGACCGCTATGTACTGGACTCGGCAGTGCAGCTGCGGCAGCTCTACGGCCATCGTCACGGCGTGGACTTCGCGATCCGGCTGGTGCAGCGAATCTCTCCGCCGGCGGTGGCAAGCTTCTGGCTCGACGTGCCGGCGGAGGTCGCCTACGCACGCAAGCCGGAGCAGTTCCCGGTCGAGCGGCTCGCGGCTCGGCGGCCCCTGTATGAGGCGGAGCTCGACCGGCTGGGCGCGATCCGCCTCGACGGCACCCGTCCGGTCGAGGAGCTTTGCGAGGAGATCGCACGAGAGACCTGGCGGCGGCTCCCGTGAACGCGGGCGCATCGACCGCTCGCGGTCGGGTTCTGATCGTCGAGGACGGCCACACCCCATATGTGCTGCCCGCCGTGCGAGCGCTGGGCCGGGCCGGCTTCGGGGTGGGTCTCGGCAGCCCCGAGGGCGGTCGCGCGAGCCGGTCGCGCTGGGTGAGTGCGATCCACCACGTCCCCGGACCTGAACGCGGCGTGGAGGAGTTCGCCGCAGCCCTCGCCGGCGCCGTGCGCGACGGTTCCTACGACCTTGCCTTCGGTGCCGACGACGTCGAGATGCTGGCGCTGTCTGCGGTGCGGGAGGGCCTGCCGTGCCTCGTCCCTCACGCGGCCCACGAGGCCGTGCTGCGCTCGGTCGACAAGCTCGAGCTTGCACGCGCCGCCGAGCGGGCCGGGGTCGGGACCCCCCGCACGGTCGGCGCGACCGCGAAGGCCGTTGCCGAGACGTCGTTGCCGGTGATGGCCAAGTCGCGGCTTCACTGGACACCGGGTAGCGCCACCGGCGTTCGCCACCTGCTCGTGCGCCGCTGCGAGGATCGCGCCGAAACCGATCGGCGGGTGGCAGAGATAGCCGCGGCGGGGGGCGAGGCCATCCTCCAAGAGCCGATCGACGGCGAGCTGATGGCATTGAGCACCGTGATCGACGAAGGCGGGAACGCGCTGGCCTGGGCCCAGCAGCGCACCCTGCGCGCTTCGCTGCGCCGCACGAGCGCGCGCGCCGAGACGGTCCCGCTCGACGGCGACCTGGCACGGCGGGTCGCCGCCCTCCTTGGAGATCTCGGGTGGTACGGGCTCGCGAACCTCCAGTTCCTGCGCCCCGAAGGCCGCGAGCCGAAGCTGATCGACCTAAACGGCCGCTTCTACGGCAGCATCGCGCTCGCGATCGACGCCGGCGTCAACCTGCCCGCCATCTGGGCGGATCTGGCCCTCGGCAGACCTCCGGCCGAGCCAGTCCTGGCGCGCTCCGGCGCCCGCTTTCAAGGCTTGCAGACCGATCTGCGACGCGCTCGCACCGAGCGTCGCGGGGGACTCCTACGCGATGTGCTCGATACCTTCGCCTACGCTCCACGCTCCGCCCACAGCTGCCTCAGCCTCCGCGATCCACGCCCCGTGGCCTACCAGCTGCGCCAGCTCGCGCGCGGCCGCTGATCGTTTGGTTTCCCCAGCGCCTGAGCCCCTGACGCCGCAGAGGTGAGAGTCTCGAGCGCTTCGGCCCGGCCACGCTGTCACCTACGCCAGCGACGCCATCGCCGCGAGGCGCTGCGCGCGTGGGCTTGGGGGCGCCTCGGCACCGGCTCTCCCCGGAGGATGGCGTCAGGGGCATCGCGCGCCAACCAGTCCACCTGGCTCGCGAGCTCGGGCATTGCCGAGAGCAGGCTCTCGATGCCCACGCTCAGCCCTGGCGGGCGCCGCACCGTGTCGTGGGCGTCGGAGGAGACATCGTGCACGAGGCCGGCTCGGAGCAGGTCGAAGGCGAACCTCCGCACCTGGGATCCGAAGCGGCCGGCGAGCGAGCCCGCGGTCACCGAGCACACCGTGCCCTGGGCGACGATCCGTTCGAGCCGCCCGCGGTCGCGCTGGAACAGCTGGCAGCGCTCGGGGTGGGCGAGCAGCGGATGAAAGCCGCGCGTGCGGACGGAGAAGAGCTGCTCCTCCAGGAAGGGGGCAGCCGAGTAGGGGCTCTCCACCAAGAGGTACCCGCCGTCGCCCAGGCACAGGCTCCGTAATGCTTCGTCGTCGAGCGCACCCAGTCTGGGGACGGCGACCTCGGCGCCGGTGGCCAGGGTGAGGTCGATCTCCTCTTCGGACAGGGCGCCTCTCAGCCGCTCGGCACCGTCCGTGACCGCCTCCGGCCGGGCGTCGTAGGTGAGGCTCACGTGGGGGGTGGCAACGATCGTCGTCGTCCCGTCCGCCACTGCCGCCCGCGCGATGGCCAGGCTCGCGTCGAGATCGGTGGCCCCGTCGTCGAACCCCGGCAGGATGTGCGAGTGGAGGTCGATCAAGGGCAGGGTCCAGCGTAGCCATCCGCCGCGCCGGGCCTTCCGTCCGCAGACGCCAGCTAGCATCCGGCGCCAATGGGAGCAGAGAATTCGCCGCTGACCGCGCTCAACCGCCGCAAGTGGCTCATAGTTGCCACCGTCGCGGTCGCGATCGTGACAGCCGCCGTGGCTTCCCAACTCGTGGACAGGGTCTACTCCACGAGCAGCACGCTGCTCGTGGCGCTGCGCTCGGACAGCCAGAGCTTCGACACCGTCCAGGCTAGCCAGGCCATAGCGCGCTCTTACGCGGACATCATCGAGAGCCCGAACATCGCTGCCGACGTGGCGGAAGAGCTCGGCGCGGGGACCACGAAGGGCGAGATCAAGAGCGCCACGACCTTTGAGACGATCCCGGAGACGCAGCTGCTGAAGGTCAACGCAGAGGCTCCCACCGCGGAGCGCGCCAAGCTGATCGCGGATGCCTACGCGACAGTCTTCATCGACTACGCGCGCACCAGCCTGAGCGACACCACGCAGGCCTCGATCACCCTCGCCGACTCAGCACCCCTCTCGGGCTCGCCTTCGCGCCCGAAGCCCAGGCTGTACGTGGCGGTGGCGGCCATCCTCGGCCTCGCCCTCGGCCTCGCTCTGGCCCTGCTGCGCGAGCGGCTCGACCGCCGCCTGCGCACTCCCGAGGATGTCGAGGCGCACTTCGACGTGCCGGTGCTGGCGCGAATCCCACGTCGCGGACGGGCCGAGCGATCTGGCCACGCGTTCATGGAGGCGCACCGGATACTCCGGACCAACCTGCAGTTCGCGAGTGTGGAGCGCGAGCTCAAGACAATCCTCGTCACGAGCGCGCGCGAAGGTGAGGGCAAGACGACCACCACAGCCAACCTCGCGGTCACGAGCGCCGAGGTGGGCCTGTCGGTGCTGGTGGTGGAGGGTGACCTCCGCCGGCCCGCGCTGCAGGCCGAGCTGATGCCATCAGAGCATGAGCCGCTGCGCCCGGGCTTCACGAACTATCTCGTGGAGGGTTCGACGGTCGAGGAGTCGATCCACGAGACCGGTCGACCGGGAGTTAGCATCTTGCCGGCCGGTCCGCTGCCTCCGAGTCCGTCGGCGCTGCTCGAGTCGCGCCGTGCGCGCACCACCGTCGACGTGCTCCGCGATCAGGCGGACCTGGTGATCTTCGACTGTCCCCCGCTCAACGTCGGCGCGGACGCGTCGATCCTCGCCGACCGGGTCGATGGCGTAATTCTGGTCGTCGACCTGCTGAGCTCCACCGAGCACGCCGTACGCCGGGCGCTTCAGCAACTGGAGGCCGTCCGGGCTCCGCTCCTGGGCATCGTGATCAACCGCGACCGCTCCGCCACTCCCAGCTCGTACGACTACTACGGGCCCGCGGCGCCTTCGCCCAACGGCGCCAAGGTCAGTCTGCGCAAGACGGCGCCACGGCGCAGCGCCACACGCAGCACGACCCGTTAGCACCTATCCCAGGCGGGAAGCGAGGCGAGCGGGCACAAGCCGCCGGAACGTGGCAGCGATGAAGCTCAGGTCGCCGGGGCTGATCGCCCGCTCGAGGAGCACGAACGCAATGCCGTACACCAGGAGCCCAGCGGCCGCCGCCGCCACGGGCAGGCCGGCCAGCAGCACAGTCGGAACGGCCATCGCCGCGCCGGCCAGGAGCGGAGCCCCGACCATCGACGCCCAGGGCAGGCCGCCCACCTCGTCGGCCGCCACCCGGATGGCCACGGCCACGAAGAGGGCCTCGGTCACGAGCATCGCCAGAGCTGCGCCGCGGTCCTCGAGCGATGGGATCAGGGCCAGGTTGAGGGCCACGTTGACGGCCACGATCGGCGCGGTGATGCGGATCATCGTCTGCGGGCTGCGGCGCGTGACGATCAGCGACGAGCAGAGGGTGACGAGGCAGAGCCCGACCACCACCGGCGCCAGCAGCCGCAGAGCGCCCGCGGCGGCCTCGAAGTCGCTGCCGAAGGCGATCCGCACGATCGGCTCCGCCAGCACACCCATGATCACCGCGACCGGCACCAGCGCCACCAGCGCGAACTTGACCGACCGCTGGAAGATCGACCCGATCGTCGGGTCGGAGTCACGGCCGAGATAGGCGAACATCGCCACGAACGCGCCGTTCAGGGCCCAGCCAATGAACATGGTCGACTCGAGCAGCCGGTACGCAGCCCCGTAGCGCCCGACGGCGGCCTGGGTGGCGATCAGGGAGAGGATCACCGCATCGAGCTTGAACAGCATGGCGGTGAACACGTCCTGGATCGCGAACGGGAAGCTGGTGGCGACCAGCCGGCGCCAGCCCCTCGGATCGATCGTGCGCTGGGGTATCCCGACGTGGCGCCTGAGCGAGCTGACAGCGACGGTGTATCCCAGCGCCGAGCCCACCGAGTACAGGGCGGCTACGGTGACCACGCCATAGCCGGCTGCCAGCGCGGCGATGCCCAGAGCTGCGGTGCTGACGCGCTGGATCACGAGGCTCTTGGCGAGTAGATCGCTGCGTTCGGTGGCGTTGAACATCCCATTGAGCGACTTGCCGAGGAGGTCGAGCAGGAGCCCGGCGGACAGCGCGAAGACCACATCGCGCGTGCGTCCCTCGTACCCGAGCAGGATCACCCCCGCGAAGCAGAGGACCAGTACCGGCACCGACATCGCCAGCTTCAGGGCGATCACGTTGAAGAACAGCCGGTCCGCGGCCACGCGGTCCCTCGCGACCTCGCGCAGCATGTAGCTGTCGCAGCCGAGCGCTATCGGCACCATGCCGAGGCCGAGGAACGCGAAGGCAAACACAAAGGCGCCGATGCCCTCCTGACCGACCTCTCGCGCGAGCACGGCGAACAGCAGGAAGGTGGAGAGCTTTCCGACGACCTCGGCGACCGCGCGGACGCCCGTGTTGCGCAGCGCGCGCCGGCCCGCTCGGTCGCCCGCGCTGCCGCCGTCAGGCATGCTCGGAGCGCCGCGCGTGGACCCGGGCGCGGGCCGCTCGGGTGCCCGCCCGCAGCAGCCTTCCGGCCCGGCTGTCGAACAGCGGCTGGTAGGCGTCGCTTGCCTTGAGCAGGAAGCTGGGGAGGCCGTCCTTGCCGGTGATCATCGCCCGCCTGAGCTCGTAAGGGCTCCAGCCCCCGCGTCCCTCGCACGTCACGGCGGCGACGAACCCGGCGTCGGCCGCCGCGGCGAGGGCCGCCTCGCCGTACCGGCAGAACGGGTATGCGAAGGTCTTCACCGAAGTGCCGCCCAGGCGCTCGAGCGCGTCCCGGCTCTCCGCCATCTCCCGCAGGCATGCGGCACGGTCCAGGAGTGACAGGTCGGGGTGGGTGACGGTGTGAGCGCCCAGTTCGACCCCCGCCGCCGCCATCTCGCGCAACTCGTCCTCGGTCATCATCCGCGCCCCCGACTCGGGAGTCAGCCACGGGTTGGCCCGGCCTATCAGGCCGGTGGTCACATAGACCGTGGCAGGGATCCGGTACTCGCGCAAAATCGGCAGCAGGATGGAATGGTTGTCCTCCATGCCGTCGTCGAAGCTGAGCGCGGCCAGGCCCGGAGGGGGCTTGCCGCCCGCCGCCCGCTCGGCGAGATCCGCGACGGTGACCATCTCGAACCCGCCATCGATCAGCAGCTCGACCTGGGCCCGGAAGCGGCTGGGCGGCACGCGTAGGTTGTGCGGGTCCTCCCTGGGATCGGAGGGGGCCACGCCGTGGTAGGCGAGGAGCAGCGAGCGACGTGCCCGCAGGCTCCGGAGGAGTGGGACAAGCCAGGAGTAGCTGGGCTCAAAGCCGCGGTGAGAGGAGCGCACCGGGCGATGGTGGCACGTCGGGCGGCTCGTTAGTGTGCCCTCGGTGCCCCCGCCGGCGCCCGACCCCACCGCGCGTTACGCGCACGTGCGGTACCCCTGGAGCGCTGCTGTCCAGCGGGGCGCGGCACCGCCTGCGCGGTTCTACACGGCCGTGATCGGCCAGGCGCTCCGGTACGGGCTGCCGGCCAGCCGCACGCCCGGAACCCTGTGGGCGCTTGCCGGCCGGGCCGGGCTCCCGGAGGGGGCCCTCGCTGCGGCCATCCGCCGGCTTCCGGGTAGTCCACGGCCCGAGCTCGACGGGTTCGTCGCCGCCGCGCGGGAGGCTTGGCCTGACTTGGCGGCACGCTCGAACGGGCTGCCCGCCTCGCCGCCGGCTCGCGTCTCGGTTCTCGCTCTCGAACGCGCGGCCGCCCTTACCGTGTTCCTGTTCGGCGAAGGTCCGCGTCCGCTCGTGGTCCTCAAGGTGCCCGGCGCCGACGACCGGCGCGTGGATCTCGAGGCCGACTGTCTGCGCGAGGTGGAGGTCGCGGGAGCGGCGCCTCGCTTCCTGGGCCGTCTGGGTGACGCACGTGTCCAGGAGGGACTGGCCGGGGCGCCCCTGCGGGTGGAGCCGCTCACGCCGCGCGGGGCGGCGACATTCACCTGGAGCCCTACCCTGGATGACGTAGCCGATGGGATTGGGCGCCTCGGGGCGGCAACCGCCAGGAGCGGCCCGCCCGACGACATCGCCCGGCGCATGGACATGTCGATCGCGCATGAGGGGCTCGACGCCACGACCCGGCGAGCGCTGTCAGCGGCGTGGGCCGATGTCCGCCGGTCAGGCGCGAGCGTGCTGCGCCACCGCGATACCTCGCCTCAGAACTGTCTCGTCTTGGACGGGCGCCTCTCCGGGGTGGTCGACTGGGAGCTGGCGGTGCCGCGCGGGGCGCCCGGCTTCGACGTCTGGAACCTTGCGCTGTCGTACATGGAGTACGGCGTGGGGCTCACACGCTGGTCGCAGGACCTCGTCGTGGAGACCTTCACGCGGTCCTGGCACGATTCACCGTTCTGGCGCGATGGACGCGCCGCCGCCCGGCGTGCGGCGCTGGCGGGGGGAGCGGCCGAACGCGATCTCGACGCGCTCGAGGTGTGCTACTTCGGCTCCCGGATCGGCGATCGCCTGCTCAGGCCGGGCTGGCACGCGACCGGGCCAAACACCGTTGCCCGCGCCCTCCGCGTGGTCTGCTCGACCTGAGCGCTGCTCAGCTCGCTCGGCGCACGCGCCGGTACGCGCTGCGCAGGCGAGGACGCGCGCGCCGACGGTAGAGGTAGTGTGCCGTGCCCATGACTCCCCGGGGGTAGGCCCGCCAGACGAAGTGCTCGCGGTCGCTGGTGGCGAACAGGCGCTTCCACTCCATGTCGGTCCCGAGGAACTCGTGCGCGTCCAGCCCGAGCTCGAAGCACCGCTCGACGACGGCTCGGCGGAGCACCAGCCCGGGGGCGAGGGTGCGCAGGCTCTCGTCAAATGCCGTCTTGAGGAGGAAGTAGCGGCCTCGGTCGAGCAGCGCGAGATCGAAAGCCACGAGCCGCCCGTCAATCCGCAGGGAGGAGAGGCGCAGCTCGCCGCGGTCGTGGAACGCACGGGTCATCTCGCGGTAGAACGACGTGGTGTCCGGCGCTGAGAGCACGGCCGTACGCTCCCGGCCTTTCCAGCCGGCCGCCTCGAGCCCGAAGCCCTCGGCCAGCTCGCGCTCCAAGTCGGCCGGGTCCGCCGCCGCCGAGGTCTCGACAGCGTGTTCTCGCACCATCTTCCGCCGACGGCGCTCGAGCTCTCGCCAGCGCGGCTTCAGTTCCGCCCGATAGCTCTCGAACGAGCCGCTCGTGTCGGTGATCGGCGAGACGAAGTCGGGCTCCAGCACGGTGCGCGCACCGGATGCCGCGACCCCGTCGAGCAGGTCGCGCGTGTCCGGCTCCTCTGCTGGCACACCGCGGAGCACGAGTCCCTCGCCACCGCACACGAGCGCGGCAGCGAGGCTCGCCCGCGCGGCGGCGTCGCGGGCCAGCGGTCGGTAGGTGGGGGAATGAGCGTTGGAGGTCCCCACCAGGCGGCGAGGGCCGTCGCCGCACAGCGGCAGCGCCGCTGTCAGCTCCGAGCCGTCCCAGACCGTGCAGATCCGCAGCTCCCGTCCGGCACCAAACGCCCGCCACCACGGCTCCAGCCAGGCGTGACGCGAGAAGGGAGCGGGGTCCCACTCGGCCAGCAGGTCCCACTCGCGGGCGATCTCCGCCAGGCGCCCCGGGTCCGTGATCCACTCCTCGCGCGTCGGCATCGAGGTGGTGACCCTATCGGCGGCGGCCTATCCTCGAGTCGCATGCATCCCCGCCTCAGCATCTGGGCGCCGCTTCCGCCCGACGTGTATTTCCGGCGCCCGCTGGGGCGGCTCCCATTCCCGCTCGAGGAGCCGGACTGCAGGATCGTGGCCTGGGCCCGTCACGGCGTCTGGCACGGAGTGCAGGGGCTCGGGCTCACCCGGGGCGACGAGGTGCTCGCCCCCGCCTGGCATCACGGCTCGGAGGTGGAGGCTCTGGCTCGGGCCGGCGTGGGCACCCGCTTCTACGACTGCGCGGCGGGGGCGCTCGCGCCTGATCCCGCTGAGCTCGAAGGCCTGCTGGGCGAGCGGGTGCGCGCCCTGTATCTGACCCACGCGCTCGGGTTCCCGCAGGACGCCGGCCGGTGGCGGGAGTGGTGCGATTCACGGGGGTTGCTGCTGATCGAGGACGCGGCCCAGGCGTGGCTGGCCGCCCGCGACGGCCATCCGGTGGGATCCACCGGAGACCTCGCCTTCTTCTGCCTGTACAAGACCGTCGGACTGCCGGAGGGCGCCGCGATGATCCAGCGCTCGCCGCCTCCGCCTGTGGGGCTGGACCGCCGTCTCGGGGCGCTCGAGCTCGCTCGCCGCCACGGCATGTGGCTTGCGGGGCGCTCGAGCCTGGCCTACGCCGCGAGCGCCCCGTTACGGCGCCCCAAACCGTACGATCCCGCCCTCGACTTCGAGCTGCGCGACCCGAGCAGCGCACCCTGGGCGCACACGCCCTTCGTGCTTCGCCGCATCGGCGACCCCGCCGCGGCCGGGAAGCGACGGGACAACTACACCGCACTCCTGGGCGAGCTGGGCGATCTCGTGGCTCAACCGTTCGCCGAGCTTCCGGCAGGGGCTTCGCCGTTTGTGTTCCCGATCGAGGTGGACAGCAAGCCGGGAGTGCTCGACAGGCTGAAAGGGCATGGGGTCGGTGGCCTTGACCTGTGGGCGGTGGCGCACCCGTCGCTGCCCGTGGAGCGCTTCCCGGGTGCCGCGGCCAGGCGCGGCCGGTTCGTCGGCCTGCCGGTGCATCAGGAGCTCCGGCCACCCGACATCGACCGGATCGTCGCGGCGGTACGGGCTTGCGTCTAGCACACGCTTGCTAGTTTTCGACGTCGACCAGCAGTTGTGGCTTCTGGGTGTAGGTGCGGGTGCCCCACGTGCTGCCGTCGGTGCTCGGTGAGTCGAGCCCGAGCGACACGAGCCCGTCGCCGGTGACGGCGTCGGCTCCGAGGCTGACTTCGTAGTGGTTGCCGGCCGCGACTGCTCCGAAGGCGGCCAGCTGGCTGCCGTCGATCGGCGCGCGGGTGTTCCAAGTCATCGACTCCAGCCATGACGTGGAACTCATCGCGAAGACCCGTCCGCCCAGCGACGATGCGTCGCGCTGGTACATCCGCAGGTGCACGCCGCGCACGCGGCGCCCGGCGAGTCCGGCGACCCTGAAGCGCACGTAGGCTTGGCTCTGTGGGCTGGCGTCCACCTCCATCTGCGACGAGGTGCCGAAGCTGGTCGTGGGCCTGGTCGCGTCGACCCAGGTGTCGGCCTCGGGAATGAATGTCAGCGTCTCGATAGCGGGCGCGGTCGCGACGGTGATCGCGACGGTGTCGGTGTCGGTGTGCCCCTTGCCGTCCTCGACGGTGAGGGTGGCAGTGTAGGTCCCGTTCGCGGCGTAGTTGTGCGTCGGGTTGGCGACCGTCGAGTCGGCGCTGCCGTCACCGAACTGCCACCGGTAGGTGAGCGGATCGTTGTCGGGATCGGTCGACCCGGAACCCGAGAACGAGACCGCCAGCGGAGCCGGGCCCGAGCTGGGCGTGGCGGTCGCCCTCGCCGTCGGCGCCGCGTTGCCGGTCGAGCGCTCCACATCGACAAGCAGTTGTGGCTTCTGGGTGTATTCGCGGGTGCCCCACGTGCTGCCGTCGCCGCTCGTCGAGTCCAGGCCGAGCGAAGTCAGGCCCTCACCGGTGATCGCACCCGCACCCAGGTTCACCTCGTAGTAGTTGCCGGCCGCGACTGCGCCGAAGGCGGCGAGCTGCGCCCCGTCGATCGTTGGCCGCGTGTTCCAGGTCATCGACTCCAGCCATGAGTTGGACGTCATCCTGAACACGCGTGCGCCCACGTTCGAGGCGTCGCGCTGAAACATGCGCAGCCGCACCCCTCGCACTGTGCGACCCGCCAGCCCCGCGATCCTGAAGCGCATGAAGGCCTGGCTCTGGGGGCTCGTATCCACACGCATCTGCGAGGAGGTGCCGAAGCTCGTGGTGGGCTGGCTCGCGTCGACCCAGGTGTCGGCCTCCGGGGTGAAGGTGAGCGTCTCGACGGCCGGGGCGTCGGCCACGGTGATCGCGACGGTGTCGGTGTCGGTGTGTCCCTTGCCGTCGTCGACGGTGAGTGTGGCTGTGTAGGTCCCGTTCGTGGTGTAGGTGTGTGAGGGGTTCGCCAGGCTGGACGGGGCGCTGCCGTCGCCGAACTGCCATTGGTAGCTGAGCGGATCGTTGTCGGGATCGGCTGATCCGGCGCTGGAGAATGAGGCGGCGAGCGGGGCCGGGCCCGAGCCCGGGGTGACGGCGGCCTTCGCCGTCGGCGCGGCGTTGCCCTGAACGTCGACCAGCAGTTGTGGCTTCTGGGTGTACTCACGTGTGCCCCACGCGCTTGCGTCGCCGCTCGTCGAATCGATCGCGAGCGAGATTGCGCCCTCGCCGGTGACGGCCCCGGGGGCTAGGGGGACCTCGTAGAAGTTGCCGGCTTGTACCGCCCCGAAGGCGGCGAGCTGGGCCCCGTCGATCGCGGGCCGGGTGTTCCACGTCATCGACTCCAGCCACGAGTTCGAGCTCATCCTGAAGACACGTCCGCCGGTCAGCGACGCGTCTCGCTGGTAGAGACGAAGGCGCGTCCCGCTGATTTGGCGGCCGGCGAGTCCTGCGACCCTGAAGCGCAGGAACGACTGACTCATCGGGCTGGTGTCAACTCGCATCTGGGAAGAGCTGCCGAAGCTGGACGTGGGCCGGGTCGCGTCGACCCAGGTATCGGCCTCCGGGGTAAAGGCCAGCGTCGTGCCGCCCTCGGCGGTGTAGGCGGCCGTGAGCGTGGAATCGGACGCGGGGACGGTCACCTCGTGCTGGCGTGCGCCGCCATCGGACCAGCCCGCGAAGCGGTAGGTCAGGCCGTCCCGTACGAAGCTGTCGGCGGCGGCGATGGTGGCGCGGTAGCCGACCGCCGCGCTGCGGGTGAACGGCGCAGGGCCCGACTGGCCACCGAAGTAGTCGACCGGCGCCCCAGGGGGCGAGCTGGCCAGCGTGACGGCGCTTGTCTGCGGGCGCACGTCGACTGTCGCCGTATGAGTGAGGCCGCCGGAATCGGTAACCGTCAAGCGGATCTCGTAGTAGGAGTCGGCGTCGTGGTCGGTGGCCGGCACGAAGCTCGCCGACGAGCCGGTGGCGGTCGAGTGCTCGTGGATGTGGCTGCCGTGGTGGAGCAGCACCTTCCAGGCATATGCCGACTCGGGCAGCGCACCATCCTCGCGGTCGGTGCCCGTGCCGCGGAGGGCCACGGCGACGCCGTCGCGGTAGAGGGACTCGTCGGCCGGGGCGGTGATAGAGGCTGTCGGAGTGTCGTTGCCTACGGTGATCGTCACGGTGTCGGTGTCGGTGTGACCCTGCCCGTCGTCGACGGTGAGCGTGGCCGTGTACGTCCCGTTCACGGAGTAGAAATGCGAGGGGTTCGCCATGTCGGAGCTAGCGCTGCCGTCGCCGAAGTCCCACAGGTAGGTGAGCGGATCGTCGTCGGGGTCGGTGGAGTCGGTGCCCGTGAAGAAGACGGCAAGGGGAGCGGCGCCAGACGTCGGCGTGGCGCTCGAGACGGCGGTGGGCGCAGCGTTTGTGGCGCCCGTGAAGTCGAATCGCCGGATGCCCGCGGGCGTGGCGCCGAAGCCCAGGTCCACGTAGGCGATGTCCCCGCTCCCGGGCACCGCCTGGATGTCCACTCCTGTCGGCCAGTCGCCGGCGAAGTCGTTCACCGCGGTAACGCGATCGCTCGAGTCCACGTCCAGGCGCTTCACCCAGCCTTGGACGTAGTCCCCGACGAAGATGTCGCCGCGGTAGTCGGAGGGATAGCGCGTGCCGTTGTACACGGCTCCCGCCGTGATCGACGCACCGTCGCCGTGCGGGTAGCTCCAGTTCGGCAGGGTCGCGGCGGCAGCCGTCCCTTCCTTGGCGTACTCCTCGAGGCACCGGGGCTGGCTCCGGTAGAGGGGCGTGCGGAGGTTGCCTTCGTAGCACGGCCAGCCGTAGTTCTTGCCCGGCTGGACGAGGTCGAGCTCCTCCTCGTCCGAGGCCCCCACGTCTCCCACGACCGGGCCTTTGCCCGGCCGCAGCGTGAAGCGGAACGGATTGCGGAAGCCCTTGGCGTAGAGCTTCGTGCATACACTGTCGAGGTTGGCGTTCGAGGGACAGAAGGGGTGCCCGGGCAGGCCACGTCCCTCTCGGTCGATGTGGATCAGCTTGCCTGCCAGCGACTGCTCGTCGTAGGGCCTGTATGACGTGCTGTTGACGCTGTGCGGGTGGGTGTCACCGTTGCCGAGCCAGAGGGTGCCGTCGACCGGATCCGAGCGCACCGTGCCGATCGTGTGCCACTTGTAGTCGGCGGGAATGCAGTCGCGCAGGTTGTCGGGCAGAGGGCACGGCCCGCTCACATCCTTGCCGAGGATCGGGGTCTCGGGGGCGCTCGGGTTCACGAGCGTGTTGTCGGGCCTCACCGTGACCCGGGTGAGGCGGGAGACCATCGGCGCGTCGGTGTCCTGGACCATCGGGTTCAGCTCGTAGACGTAGAGCAGGTAGAGGTAGCCGTTGGTCGCGAAGTCCTTGTCGGTGGCGATGCCGAGCATGCCGCGGTCGCTGTAGGTGTTGACCTTGGGTCGGATGTCGAGCAGCGGCGTGGACACCACGGCGCCGTTGGCGGCGATCACCCTGACTCGCCCGCTCTTCTCGGTCACGAACTTGCGACCGTCGGGAGCGAAGGCCACCGCGGTCGGGGCGTTCAGGGAGCCGCTGCTGAGATCGACCTCGCCGAAGCCGCTGGGGAGCGTCGTCGCGGCGGCGGGTGCGGCTATGGAGAGCGTGAGGCCGACGGCCAGCGCGGCGACGGTGAGCCGGATCAGTGCGCCCGCGGACTGCCGGGAAGTTAGGTGTTGGTCCGCGTTCATGAGTCCTTTCATCCGGCGGGCCGGTTGCCCCCAAGCTACACGCGGTTCGCCGATCTCGCCACGGTCCGTAGGGTTTCGCCTGTGAGAGCACTCGTCACAGATGCGCACCTACGTAGCGTCCTGGCCGGGATTCGCGGGCTCGGGACGGCCGGCAACGATGTGCTCGCGGTCGGTCCGCGCCTCAGCGCCGCCGGCCTGTGGTCGCGTTACACGGCGAGCCGGGCGGTCGCGCCTGACGGGGACCGGGAGGCACTTACGAGGCGGTTGGCCGAGATGGGCGAGCGACATGGGCCGCTCTTGGCGTATCCCGGGCAGGAGAGCAGCATCGACGCCCTGCTCGAAGGCCCATTGCCCGCCGGGGTTCGTCTTCCCTACCCGGATCTCGACGCGCTCGCGACGCTCCGCGACAAGCGACGCCTGGCGGTGGTGGCGGGCGACGCCGGTCTGGCGTCCCCGAAGACGCTGGTCGAAGCCGCCGCGGGCGAGCTGCGCGGGTGGGCGCCCCCCGGTGCCTGTGTCGTCAAGCCGGCCCGCCCCGACGGGGCTCTACCCACCGCCTTGGTCGCGAGGTCGGCGGACGAGCTTCAGACGATCGTCACGGGACTACCCGAACGCGAGTCGCTGCTGATCCAGGAGCGGGCACGTGGCCCGCTCACGGCCATCGCGCTTGTGCTCGACAGAAGCGGCGCCTGCGTCGCCCGCTTCCAGCAGGTCACCCGGCGGACCTGGCCTTCGGACGCCGGCGTCAGCACGGTGGCCGAAAGCGTGAGGATTGACGAGCGACTGGCGGGCCGAGCAGCGCAGATGCTCGCGAACGTCGGCTTCGCGGGGCTCGCCCAGCTTCAGTTCGTGGAGGTTGCCGACGGCAGTGCGCTGATCGACGTCAACCCGCGCTTCTACGGCTCGTTGCCGTTGGCCACCGCCTGCGGGGTCAACCTGCCCGCCGCGTGGCATGCCTCGGCGACCGACGGGCCGGTGATCGATGCCTCCGGCTACCGCACCGGCGTTTTCTTTCACTGGCTCGAGGGCGAGGCCCTGCTGGCCACGCGCTCGTCGGGGCGGCCAGTGTCGGGCCTCGCGCAGGCGTTGCTGCGCCCGCCTTCACGGCGCAGGGTCGGTGCAGTGTGGGCGGCCGACGATCCGCTGGCCAGCGTGATGTTCGGCGCCGGCCTCGCGGCCGGGATCGCCGGCCGGCGGCTGCGCCGCTGAGTAACCCTGGGCTAGCCCTCGCTGCAGCGAACCACGCTCGAGTCGAGCACCCGCCCGCCGGCGGCCACGAAGTCGAGCTTCGCCTGCTCGCGGCTCAGCCGTATGCGCAACGCGCCGTCGTGTTCGTCGTCGGCGAATGCGAGCCGTGGGTCGTCTTCGGCCAGCGGATAGCGGAACCCGTGGCCGCCGGCACCCGCGATCACCTCCACGATCCCGTCGCGGGGGCTTCATCCGCTGCATGTTGTGCTCGTGGCCGTTCACGACCAGCACAGCCTTGCCCCGGACGCCTTGCCACAACGGATCGATGCCGGGCTCGTCGCCGTGCCCCTCAGCCGTGCCGGCGCTGTAGCGTGGCTCGTGCCAGAAGGCCAGCCGGCAGTTGCCGGGCCCCGTCGACCTCCTCCCGAAGCCAGCTCAGCTGCTCGAGCCCTCGTCGCCGAAGATCTGCGAGTTCAGGCTGATGATCTCCCATCCCGCCAACTCGAACGAGTAGTACGAAGGTGGCGTGCGGCCCTTGCGGGTCCCCCAGTAGGGGTCATAGCCCTTCGCGTGGTTCGGCCAGTCGTGGTTGCCGGGCGTCGGCGCCGTGAGGGGAGCGAGGCGCCCGTACAGGGCGTCGTAGGCCTTGAACTCCTCGGCGGTGCCCGTCTCGTACACGTCGCCCAGGTAAAGCAGCCGGTCGGGGTTGGCGCCCGCGATCAGGCGGGCCACCGGACGTTCCCGCTCCCCGAGGTGGCCGGCATCGCCGACGGCCCAAACGGTGGCGGGGCCGGGGCCGCCGGAGATCACGAATGGGGCTGCCGCCGCCGGGTCAGCGTCCGGCTTGTTCGCCGAGCAGCCGGCGATGAGGAAGGCGCTCAGGCACCCGAGGGTCAGCTGCGTCGCGCGGCGGAGGAACACCCGCCGGATGGTGGCAGAGGCGGCTCAGAGGGCTCGCAGGCAGCTCACAGCGTGCGCTGAAAGGCCCACACCGAGCTGGTGTTGGTAGAGGCGCCCGGCCCTTCGGCCACGAGCCTCAGGCGCCCATCGGCGTCGCGCAGGGCGTTCGGCCACGCCAGCGGGCCGCCGGCTTCGGCCCCGATCTCGAGTCGGTCGGAGGTGCTCCAGCCCGCGGAGGGGGAATAGCTCCTCGACACGATCAGGCCGTCGCTCTGGCGTACCCCCACCAACCACGCGCCGGTGCCGTCGCTGGCCACCGAGGGCTGGGCCAGCCCGTCCACGCGCAGGGCGGTGACGCCGGTCGAGCCGGAGGCGGAGAAGCGGTAGGCGGTCGACGCATGGTTGGCCACGTCATGCTCGACGACGGCGAGGATCTCGCCGCTCGCGAGCGCCACTCCGGTTGGCGAGGAGTTCGGGGGAATAGCCGGGCCGGTGGCGCCGGTGAACCAGCTCGCGAGCGGTGACGATCGTTGTGCCCGTACAGTCTGAGCGACCCGCCGTAGCTGCCCGCGCGGGTGACAGCACGAAGCCCTGCGGTGCTCTGAACGAGGCTGCCATGGTGAGCGCTGCTGTGGCGCTGGTCTCGAGCGTCGCGCGGTCGGCCAGCTCGGGGGTCTCGGAGGCGAGGTCGGTGAACCAGACGGCGTCAGCTCAAACGCCGAGTCCCTACCCGGCGCGAGTACAGGATGCAGCCCCGCATACTGCCGTCAGGAGCCCGCTCGAAGCCGACATCGGACCTTATACGCCCCGAGCGGAGCGGGGTCGACCGAGACGAGCGGCCCGAGCTGCGGTCCGTCGGCCGAGTCGAGGTTGGTGATGCGGCGCATCTGTACGGGCCGGAGGTCGCCCACGTTGGTCCCGCTCCAGACGACCCAGGCGTGCTCGCGGCCTGTGGTGTCGCGAGCCACGGCGATCGACGCAGGCCAATCGCCCGTGCCTGTACCCGAGAGCACCGACCCGTTGAGCGCTGGCGCCCGTGCTGTGACGGCTCTGCCAGCTGCCTGCCGGGTCGCGCCAGGCGAGCTGCACGCCGCTCTGGTGGCGTCCGTGAACGGCCAGCAAGCGTCCGCCTGCGGTCACGGCGAGCCGGTGGTTCGCGGCGAAGTAGGTTGGCTCGCTCGATCCGGCATCGGTGGCGGCCACCGGGTGAGGCCATCGACGAGAGTCCGGCAGGGTCGTCCACGTCGATCAGTAGGCGCGGAGGGGTTGCGCTCTCGCGCGTGGCCCAGCGGACGCCATCGCCGGAAGTCGAGTCGATCGCGTAGGAGACGACACCGTCGCGCACGGCGGCGGCGCCGAACTCGACCTCGTACCAGTTGCCGGCCGCGACCGCGCCGAAGCTGCCCAGCAGGGAACCGTCGATCGCGGGCCGGGTGTTCCAGCTGACGGACTCGCTCCACGATGGTACTCGACATCGAGAACACACGACCTCCCAGCCGCGACGCGTCGACCTGCTGGAGGCGAAGCCTCGCGCCGGTGACATGCCGTCCCGCGAGCCCGCTCACCCGGAAGCGGATGAACGACTGCTTCTGGGGGCTTGCGTCTGCGTTCATCCCGGTCGATAGGGCATGCGTGCTGGTGGGAGTGGCGGAGTCGACATACGTGTCGGCCTCGGGCGCGAAGCTCAATGTCTGCGGGGCCGCCGACGCCGCCGCCGGAGCGACGGTCAGTGCCAGCACGGCGACCGCGGACACCACGGCGGCTGCGAGCGTCCCGGAACGCTCGCGCATCGATGAGGTGCGGGTCACCCCGCGAAGATAGGGCTTAGCCCCCAATTCCGCCAAGGCCCCGCTCAGCGCGTCGACAGCAGCGCGTCCACGACGGCTGAGATCGTCCGCTCGATGTCGGCAGGGGGGCGCCTGCTGTCGATGCGCACGAGGCCTTCCTCGGTGGCCCGCTGCGCGTACAGCGGCTCCATGGCGGCCAGCACGTGTTCGGCCTGGTCGCCGGGCTTGCGGCGCGCGGCAGTAGGTGCGTCGATCTCCAGCAGGATCCCGAGGTCCCGGGCGGGAGACAGGCGCCGCAACATGCCTTCAGCGACGCGGTGGCGGCCGTAGCGGAGCTCGAGGTCGACAAAGGCGTCGGTGGCCCAGCGGTCACAGATCACATGCCTACCACGCCGCCGACCCGACGCGGCGCGACGGTAGGACCGCGCGTTGGCCGTGGCCACGATGACTATCCAGGCCCACGATACAAGCCGGCGCCGGCCCTGGGCTTCCCGCGGGTCCTGGACCTTCCGGATTCCGGGGCCGCCGGCGGCCACGGGGTCAGCCACGGTCCCGCTGCGCCGGAGCACCCGCTTCATCGGACTCGCCAGGCCGTTCAGCAGCGCCGATTCGCCGCCGATCCGGGCCCAGGCGATCTCTGCGGCCAGACCCGCTTCGTTGAGCCGCTTCTCGATCAGAGCGGCCGCCGTCGACTTGCCGGCCCCGTCCATCCCGCTGACGGTGACCAGGAGCGGCGCGGGGCGGGTGCGCCGCCTGCGTGCCGGTAAAGACCTGCCGGCGATGGCGCCGAGACGCCCCACCAGCCGGGCCCCCAACGCCGCTCGGGCGGGCGCCGAGCGGCTTGCCAGCGCGGCGGCCCTGGGGTAGGGGAGCCGTCCCCGGCGGGCGAGCGCCGTGAGGGTGTTGGGACGCTGAATCAGGTCCGCGAGCGCCTCGAACCCCTCGCCTGCGGCCACCTGGCGCAGGTCGTCCAGGAAACGAGGGGTTTCGAGCAGCGGGCGAAGCCGGCCCACAACCTTCTCGATCGGCCGGCCGGCCACCGCCTCCACCGCGAAGATGAGGGCACGGTCGGCCGCCGAAGTCGCAGGTGGGCCGGCCTCGCTGTCGTGCAGGCGGCTCATCACGCCCGGAAGCGAGGGGTAGTAGGAAGGCCAGGCAGAGAAGGGAAGGATGTCCAGTGGAAGCGGGGCGCCGCTCGAGGAGGACGTCCAGACGACATGTCCGGGGTCCCCGGCCTCCGAGCGCAAGCCCGCGGCGGCGAGTAGGTGCGAGAGCTCAGGCAGAGCGGCGTCGAACACCAGCAGGTCGACATCGGAGCCGGGATTTGCGCCGCGCCAGAGGACCACGCGGTAGCCGAGGAGCGCACCGATCTCCTCCAACAGGGTCCGTGTCGGGTCGACCGTCACGGCCGGACAGGCGCCTTTAGGTAGCTACCCTCAGGGCCGATGGAGATGCCGTGGGGGTGAAGGCGACGCGAGCGCAAGCAGCGGGGAAGCCTAGCCGGGGGGGCGCCGGGAGCTCTCGCCGTCCTGGCGGCGTCGATGGCGATCGCTCCTGCCGCCTGGGGCGCGCCGCGCGTGTGGGCGGTCGGCGACGGGGGAGTGGCGGGACCCGCGGACGACAGGTTGGCCGCGAGGGTCGCCCGCGAGGGCATCGACCGCCTGCTGTACCTGGGCGACGTGTACGAGACCGGCACGGCTACGGACTACGCCGAGAACTACGCGCCCTCGTGGGGGCGGTTCAAGGGGATCACAAGCCCCACGCCCGGAAACCACGAGTGGGACAACCGCGCGGAAGGCTATGACCGCTATTGGGGCTCACTGGCCCCGCGCAACCGTGGCGGCCACTACTACTCCTTCAACATCGGCGGCTGGCACTTCGTGAGCCTCAACAGCCACGAGCACTCCGGTCCGGGTTCGGCTCAGGCCGCGTGGCTGAGGCGAGATCTGAAGCGAATACCGGGGCACCTGCACGATCGCGTTCGACCATCGCCCGCGCTACAGCGCCGGGGGGCACGGGGACTCGCCCGACCTGGAGCCGCTTTACCGGCGGCTGTCCGGGCGGTCGGTTGCGCTTCTAAGCGGCCACGACCACAACTACCAGCGCCTGCGCCCGCGGCGGGGCATCACGCAGTTCGTGGTCGGCAGTGGGGGGCGTGGGCTCGAGTGAGCTCGACAGCTCCGATCCCCGGCTGGCGGCCTTCGACGACCGCCACCACGGAGCGCTGCGCCTGGTGCTGCGCCGCGGCCGTGTGAGTTACCGGTTCGTGCGCACAGGCGGGCGCCTACCGAGCGACGCCGGGTCACTGTCCTGCCGACCTCACTCGCCCGATGAAAGAGCGTCGAGATCGTCATCAGGAGGATGTTCAGGTCGAGTGACAGTGACCAGTTCTCGATGTAGTAATTGTCCCACTCGATCCGGTCGCTCAGCGAGGTCTTGCCGCGGAGGCCGTGCACCTGCGCCCAGCCCGTGATGCCCGACTTCACGCGGTGACGGTCGTCGTAGCGATGCACGCTGCGGCCGAAGAGCTCAACGAATTCGGGGCGCTCCGGCCGAGGCCCGACGAGGCTCATCTGCCCGAAGAGGACGTTGAAGAGCTGGGGAAGCTCGTCGAGCGACGTGCGAGCGTATGAAGGTGCCGACCCGTGTCCGGCGGTCAGCGCCCTCCACGCCGCCTGGCGCGGTGTCCGCTCCGAGCACGGCCAGTTCCACGGGGCCGGAGGGCATCGCAGCGGGCTCCGGCGCGCCCGCCGCATGGAACGGAACTTGAGCATTTCGAAGTCGCGCCCGTCACGGCCGATTCGCCGCTGTCCGAACAGCGCGGGACCGGGTGAACTGAGCTTGACGGCAATCGCCATCGTCACGAGCAGCGGGGAGAGCACCAGCAATGCAAGCGCCGCAGCCGTGCGGTCCAAGGCATGCTTGACGGCGAACTGCCAGCTCTTGGGGTTCACGGCGTGCAGGCCGAAGAGCGGCAGGCCGCCGATGTGCTCGAGCCCGATTCGGACGTTGATGCTCTCGAACAGACGAGGCACGAGGGAGACCTCGAGTCCACGAGCCTCGCATTCGCGCACGAGCGGCATCAACTGGCTGTCGGGGCCCGAGGTGAAGCCCAGCACCACGTGACGGGCGCCGGTCTCCTCGGCGATCCGTTCCAGCTCTGACGGATCGCCGAGCACCGGAGCGCGACGGTCGGGCACCATCTCCGCCGGCGGAGGGTCGGAATCGAGGTAGCCCAGCGGCCTGAGCCCGAGCTCGGGCTGCTCGCGCAGGCGCCGCTCAACCTGAGCGCCGATCCGGCCAGCCCCGACCACGAGCGTGGGCTTGCCGATCAGTCCCCCTACGCGCGCACGTCGCTGAGACCAAGCCAGGAGCAGCCGGCCGCCCATCAGATAGAGGGTGGCAAAAAGCCAGCCTCGGGCGATCAGCGGGGCCGGATCGGCGGCTGGCGTGGTGAAAGCGGCGAGGGCGATGAGTGCGGCGGCGGCCAGGGACGTGGACGCGGCGATTGTTGTCAAGCCGTCCACGACGCGTACCTGAAGCTCGCCGCTGTACAGCCCGCGGAGGCCGAAGAACGCGAGTACCAGGGGCGGGAAGAGCCAGACGAGGGCGTTGCCATCCGCCGGAACCTGGGCGGCCGGGGCGCCGAGCCGTGCGGCCCCTACCGCCAGCATGAGCAGTGCCGTGTCGAAGCCTAGGCGCACCGCCCGCCAGCCCCTGCCCTGGAGCATCACCGCAGCCAGGCGCAGGCGTGCCGAGGATGCGCTCGCTGGGATCGCGGCGGCTGACCGCTCGTCGCGGGCCCCGGCGGGCAGCGAGCTGCGGTCGGACGCGTACGCCTTCATCACACTCACTCTCGCAGACCTATCGGCCGCTCGCGTGGGGCACTGGGGCCCGCTTGGGGGCGGTGCTGAGACATGCACGGCGGAAATACGGCTCCGTGAGCCGTATTTCCGTCGCTCGCTCCTTGGCTTCGCGAAGTTCAGACGGAGTCGTGCGCGCGCGTCATCCTGCGCATGCCCGCGCCCATCAGGAGCAGCGACGCTCCGGCGATACCAAGCAAACCGAGGTCGAGCCCCGTGAAAGGCAGCTCAGCGCTTGCGCCCGCGTTGTTCGCCTCGGCGGGATCAGTTGCGTTGCCGCCCGTCCGATCGACGATCGAGGGGCCTTCCTGGATGTAGCCACCCTCGCCGGACTGGGCGAAAGCAGCGGGAGCGGCTAGTGCCAGAGACAGCACCAGGATGAGTAGAAGCGGGAACGTCTTCAGCAAATTCTTCATCGATACCCCTTAGCTAAGTTGCCTGTTTCCGTCCGTGGATCGGCGGCGGCTTCACACCTTAGTACCACGTCATGCCCAGTTCCGCCAGTGAGTATGCCGGACGTTGCAGACGGATTACTTCCGACCAACCCTGCTGCGCGCTTTCTGGAGGTAACTGGCATTCAACCTCCGAATATCGAGCGGCCTGCCGGATAGTACTCGGTTAAGCGCGTCGGCGACAACTTGGTCGTGTGGCGCGTAGGTGCTCGCGCGGCGTAGCAGCCGCTCGGACTCGCTCCGATCACCTCGCTCGGACGCCAGCGCGCCAAGCTCAGCGAGTGCAAACGGGGTGCGCGGTTCCATCCGCAGCACCTCTTCGAACTCCTCGACGGCGCGCACCTCGTCCTCGCCCCGGACGGCGATGGTGGCGGCCACGAGATGGGCCGTGGGTGACAGAGGGTTGAGTTCTTGGGCTCTGTCCAGGTGCTCGTGGGCGCGTGACGGGGACGTCGGCCAAGTGTTGACCGCTCGTTCAATCTCGCGTTCGGCGAGCCAGGGCGCGATCAAGCTCACGGCAAGCAATGCGCCGATCACGGTCGCGAGGCCGGGGCCGATCACGCGGGAGAAGGCCCGCTTCCGCGCCGCGCCAGCAGGCCGCCCCCGCTGCGAAGGGGCCGGGAGCCCGTTGCGCACGCCCTCGCGGCGGCCGACTGCCCCGGCGAGTCCCAACGCCGCGAAGGCGGAGGCGGTGAGGGCCGGGAACTCCCAGAACCAGTCGACCGAAGCGTGGAGGAGCCAGTAGGCGAACAGCGTGCCGCTCGCCGCCGCGACCGCTGCGGACTCCGGGCCCGACTTTCGGCGCGCCACCACCCCGGCAAACCCAGCCGCGATGAGCGCGGCGGCGAGCAGGACCCCGCCCACCAGACCGGTCTGGGACAGGACTCCCAGCTCGAGAGAGTGCGGGTAGCGGGGCTGCTCGGTGCTATCGCCCTGCGCGAGGTAGTCCTGCTGGAAGTTCTCGGCTCCGATTCCCCTGATCGGTTGTTCGCGAAAGAGGCCCCAGGCCACGCTCCAGAAGTCGTAGCGGTTGGTGCCGACCGTGGAGAAGCGCGAAGTGCCCGCGCGCTCGGCTTCACCGCCCTTCTTGAAGGTTTCCCAGGAGTCGGAGAACTCGGGGACCGGGTTGCCCGTCGCGGCTACGGCTGCCCCCCCGCCCGCCAGCAGAACGCTCCCGACCGCCACGACGGCGGCGCGGTTCAATGTGCGGGCCTTGGTGCCCGCCAGGCGCAGGCGACGGTCGGCGAGCGCGCCCACGAGACCGATCAACGTCAGTGCCCCAGCGAGCAGAAGGGTGGTTCTGGTCGCGTTTGCGAGCAGACCGTCGAAGCCCTCATCCGAGAATTCGTCGTGTACCGCGAGCAGCGGCCCCCGCGCGAGGAAGACCCCAACCGCCACGACGCCGACAGTCGCCAGGGCGCGTGCGCGACCCGGCATGAACGCAACAAACACCAGCGCCGCGAGAGGCACGGCGAACACCCATCCGCGGCTCTGGCCCATCAGGGCCAGGCAGCCGAGGAGCCCGGCACCCCCCAAGGCGAGCCCCCTGAGAACCGGATTCACTTCCCGCGCCGAGGCCAGGAACAGGCAGGGCCAGAGCCCGATCGTCCACAGTGCGACGTTGGCGTTGTTGTAGCCGGCCGGCTCCGCGAAACGCGCTCCGATGAAGTAGAGGAGCGGCTCCGGGGAGGCATCTGCCTTCAGGCAGCTCCACGGCCCCGAGCCCCGCGATGCCGAGTCCGAGCGCTCCCAGCAGCAGCCTTCCGGCCCGGGCGGTGTTCGGCCAGAGGGCAAACAGCGCGA
This sequence comes from uncultured Thermoleophilaceae bacterium, assembly GCA_963825475.1. Lineage (GTDB taxonomy): Bacteria > Actinomycetota > Thermoleophilia > Solirubrobacterales > Thermoleophilaceae > JAAYBF01. The sequence continues at coordinate 351,792 of CAWGTC010000004.1, forward strand.
ACACGAGCAGGTACATCGCCGTTCGGTTTGCGCCGTCCCAAGCCACTCCCTTCTGTTCGGCCCAGGCGATTGAGAGGTAGCTCCATGCGGTGAAGCCGCCGAGCGCCGCGACGGCTGCAACGACGGGTCGAGGGAGAGGGCCGGGCGGGGGGACGGCGATCACGGTCACCACCAGCAGCGCGAACAGGAGTACGGCTGCCGGGTACCAGCCCAGCCCGGGATGCTGGCGGTTGCCAATCGCGTAGAACCCCGCCTCCGAGCCTCCAAGTCCGACCAGGATCGTAATTGCGGCGAGGGTCGGAATCAGCGTCGGATTGGACCTGAGGAGCTCCAGCGGACGCTCTAAGCGCCGGCTAACCGGCGCTAGGGTCTCGGTCGTGCGCATTCTCGGCAAGATCCTCTACTGGGTCGTCGTTGTGGCCATCTCGCTGACGCTGGTGGTGGGACTGATCCTCTTCTTCGAGTCCCGCGACGACTCATCGCTCCAAGACCCCGGATCACTTCACAGTCGACCGATTGGCGCGTTTCTGTAGCCGTGCGAAGACAATGATCCTCTGGGCCGCGCTGTAGAGAGGGTGGCAAGCGCTCAATATGAGCCGGTCGTAGCCCACCTTCCGCACAACCGAAAGCTCGGTCGGCTCGACGATCCGCGTCTTCTCCACCCCGTAGGTGAAGGTGCCGTAGGGCATCTCGATGGTGATCTCATCGCCCCGGTCGAGCTCGTCGATGGTCCGGAACGGGGCGCCGTAGGTGGTGCGGTGGCCGGCGATGGCCACGGTGCCGCGCTCACCCGGCAGCGGCGTGTCGTCGTAGTGACCGGGGCCCTTGCGCAGATCCTCGGTCTCCGTTCCCTCGATGACGAAGTACTCGCGGTCGAGGGTCGGGAGCTCGATCTTGCCGATCGCGTCGCCCTTCAGCGGCTCGCGATCGATAACCCGCTTGCGCACCGGCGGACTGGCGAACGCCTCCTCGAGTCGGCCCTGTTCACGCTCTGCTACCAGCCAGCTGACCGGCTCCTGCCACAGGAGCGTGGCCCCGGCGTCGGTGAGCATGAGCACGCCGCTCACGGTGAGCACGGATCCGACGAAACGCAGAACTCTTTTCGTCATGCCGGCAGTGTAGGAGGCAGAATCGGGACTAGTGCGACTAGTGCGAGCCGCCGGCGCTCGAGGCCGGCGGGCGGGACTCTTCGGCCAGTGACGTGATCGTGAGCGAGCCGCGCGCGGCCGACTGCAGCACCTCGTTGGCCTCCTCCGCAGAGCGGGCGTAGAGCTCGACCAGCATGTGGATCACGATCTGAGTCTCGTCCTCGTGCTTGTGAAAGCGCACGTGGGTGAAGAACTCGCGGGTGCCGTGCTCGCCGAAGGCGGCGAAGGCCAGTGAGTCGGCGGCCTCGGGGCCCGAGCAGGACTCGACCTGGTCGCCGTCAACCGCAACCGTGCAGGAGGCGACCCACGGGGTGCCGGTCACCATCCGCTCCCAGCGGTCCTCCACGGCCTCGATCCGGCTGATCCTGCGGCCGTCCTCCTCGTAGAAGGCAAGGCTCAGATGGGGCTGATCGTGCATGCACTCGAGGCATTGCACGACCGCCTCCTGCACCTCCTCGACCGGCTCGACGGCCTCACCGGTCTCCGGATCGACCTTGAGGATTCCCTCGTAGTGGAGCTGGACCTCGAGGTTCTGCGACCAGCAGCGGTAGCAGCGAAGCCAGCTCGAACGGGTTCCGACTGAGTCCGCGGCTGAGCCCTCCATCCGCTCATTATGCTCGCAGGCGTGAAGCGCGGCCTCTGCGGACTGCTGGCTCTGGCCGCGCTGGCGGGCTGTTCGAGCAGCGGGTCCGAGGGCGATCCACCCCCGGCCGAGGGCGCACCGCGGGAGGTGGCGGAGGCGATCGACCGCCTCGAGCGGGCCACGCGGCGACACGACTTCGCCGCGATCTGCAACGAGCTGCTGGCGGAGGAGGCACGCGAGCGGGCAGGCGGCGGCGACTGCATCCGGCTGCTGCGCTCCACCGCAAGGGACGTCCGCAGCCCGGATATCACGGTCCTGTCGATCCGCATCGACGGCGAGCGGGCGGACGTTTGGGTGCGCACGACGGCGGAGGGCCAGGCCCCGGTGGAGGAGACGATCCAGCTCGTGCGCGAGGGCGACGGCTACCGGATAGCCGCGCTGGAAGGCTGACACCGTGGTGGGCGTGGTGCTCGCCGGGGGTTCGGGGTCCCGGATGGCTTCGCTCGGGCTTGCCAAGCCGTCTGTCCCGCTGGGGGGACGTCCCATGATCGGCCGACCGCTCGATGCTCTTCAGGCCGTGTGTGCGCGCGTGGCGGTGGTGTGCAAGGCCTCGTCCGACCTACCACCTTTGCGTCATGGGGTGGAGCGCTGGGACGAGCCCGACGAGCCTCGCCACCCGCTGACCGGCATCGTGTTCGCGCTGGAGACGGCGGGGGTGGACGTGCTGGTGTGCGCCGCCGACATGCCGTTCGTGAATGTGGGGGCGCTGCGGGCGCTGGTGGCTGCTGCGGCCGCTGCCCCGGATGCGCTGGCGGTCGTGGCCTGTGATGGTGAGCGGCTGGAGCCGGCGCTCGCGGTCTACCGCCACGCTGCCCGATGGAGGCTGGGTGATGCCGTGGGGGATGAGCCGCTGACCCGGGTTGTCGAGGGGTTGGAGCCCGCGCGGGTGTGGCTGGCGCCCTCGGTGGTGCGCAGCGTGAATACACCGGCGGACTTGGTCGCGGCCGAAGCGGAGCTCGGCTAGGGGAGGAGCGCAGCCGGAAACGTTGCCGCAGGAGCGCAGGCCGATCGCCGATCGGCCGAGCACCGCGCGGATGGGTGTCCGGCGAGCACCGCACCTTCTCCTATCAGCGGCGCAGCAAGAGGGCGATCAATGCGATCGCGAACGCGATCTGCCCGATCCCCAGTGCGGTGCCCAGGTTGGCCGCTCCTGCGGCCAGGGCCAGGCCGGTCACCGCGGCCAGCACGGCGGCGAGCGCCCCGATCTGCGCGGGCAGGCTCATTCGGGGAGCCCGGCCTCGGCGCGCAGGGCTCCTACCAGGCTGGCCACATCCGCCGACGGATCCTGATCGGTCAGCCGCCGCTCGGCGGCCCGTCGGCCCCCCAGCGCCCGCAGCGCGCTGTCGCCATGCTCGGCCACGAGCTCCCCGAGGGCCATCATGCGGCGCGAGCGTAGACGCCGCGCGGCCAGGTCCAGCGTCGCCCGGTGGCCGTCGAGGGCCTCGACCAGCTCGTTGACGCCCGTGGCAGGCGGGACCGAGGACACCGCCACCACGGGTACCTGGTGCGACTCGAGCGAGCGCAGCGCGGCGCTCAGGTCGCGCCGGGCCCGGATGGCCACCTCGCCGAGGTCGGCCTTGGTCACCACGAGCACGTCGGGCACCTCCATGATCCCGGACTTGAGGAACTGGAGGGTGTCGCCCGAGCCGGGCTGGACGATCACCGCCACCGTGTCGCACACCTCCTCCACGTCGGTCTCCGACTGGCCGACGCCCACCGTCTCGATCACCACCATGTCGTAGGCCGCCGCAAGCGCCTGCGCGGCCTCGCGCGTGGGGGCGGCCAGCCCGCCGAGGCGCCCGCCGGCGGCGGTGGAGCGGATCAGCACGCCCTCGTCCTTGGGGTCGTGGTCGATCCGGGCGCGGTCGCCGAGCAGCGACCCACCCGAGCGTCGCGAGGACGGGTCCACCGCCAGCACGGCCACCGTGCGGCCTGACTCGCGCCACTGCTTCACCAGCACGCCGAGCAGCGACGACTTGCCGGCCCCCGGCGGCCCGGTCACGCCCACGAGGTGGGCCGGCGCCTCGCCCCCGAGGGCGGCAGGGGAGACCTCGGCCAGCAGTCGTGCGGTGGCTTCACGAGCGCCCGGGGAACGATCCTCGATCAGGTTCAGCGCGTCCGGCGCGGCGCTCCGGTCGCCGGCTCGCAGGCGCACGCCCAGGTCTCGGCCCTCGATGGTCACGGGCGTCAAACCTAGTGAGGCTCGCCGAGGGCCGCTCTGACCGTGGCCGCCACCAGGTCGGCCTCGATGGGTCGCTGGGACCTAGGCTGCGCAGCTGCCGAAGCCATGAGGGCCACCATGGCCGTCGGCGACCGCCAGCATGGCTACTACGGTGACGAAGCCGCTACGCGGGTGTGCCGACGCCGTAGCGCTCGGCCACGAGCTCGACGATGTCGCCCATGATCTTGGACACCTCGAAGTCCTTCGGGGTGTAGACGCGGGAGACGCCCGCGGCCAGCAGGGCGCGCTCGTCGGCGGGCGGGATGATCCCGCCCACGACCACCGGCACGTCGGCGCCTGCCTCGCGCAGCTCGTCGAGCACGTCGGGGATCAGCTGGGCGTGTGAGCCGGAGAGGATCGAGAGGCCCACCACGTGCACGCCCTCCTGGACCGCGGTGGCGGCGATCCGGGCCGGCGTGAGCCGGATCCCCTCGTAGACCACGTCCATGCCCGCGTCGCGCGCCCGCACGGCGATCTGCTCGGCGCCGTTGGAGTGTCCGTCGAGGCCGGGCTTGCCGACCAGGATCTTGATCCGCCGCCCGAGCGCGTCCGAGACCCGCTCCACACGGTCGCGCAGATCGTCCAGCGCCTCATCGGAGACGGCGGCAGCAGCGTCCGCGACACCCGTGGGCCCGCGGTACTCACCGAATACCGCACGGAGGGCGGCAGCCCACTCACCGGTGGTGGCGCCTGCCCGAGCGGCAGCCAACGTAGAAGGCATGATGTTCACGCCCGGATCGGCGGCCGCCTCACCCAGCGCCGTAAGCGCAGCATCAACAGCAGACGTGTCACGGGAAGACCGCCAGGCAGCCAGCGCATCGACCTGGCCCTGCTCCACGGCCGGGTCAACGGTGAGGATCCCCCCGTCCTCGCCCTCCTGCAACGGGGAGGGCTCGTGCTCGGTGAACACGTTCTGGCCGATCACCTTCTGCTCGCCCCGCTCGATTCGCCCGACCCGCGCGCGGTGGGACTCCACCAGCTGCGTCTTCATGTAGGGCACCGCGGCCACGGCGCCGCCATGCTCGGCCACCACCGCCATCTCCGCCCGCGCGGAGTCGATGAGCTCGTCCACCAGGCCATCCATCACTACCGAGCCCTCGAAGATGTCGGGGTAGTCGAGCAGGTCGGTCTCGTGGGCGAGGATCTGCTGGATCCGCAGCGACCACTGCTGGTCCCAGGGACGCGGCAGCCCAAGCGCCTCGTTCCACGCGGGCAGCTGCACGGCGCGCGCGCGGGCGTCGCGGCCCATCGTCACGGCAAGCGCCTCGAGCACGATCCGGATGATGTTGTTCTCCGGCTGGGCCTCGGTGAGCCCCAGCGAGTTCACCTGCACGCCGTAGCGCATGCGCAGGAACTTCGGGTCCTCCACGCCGTAGCGCTCGCGGCCGAGCTCCTCCCAGAGCCGGCACATCGCGCGCAGCTTGGCGTGCTCCTCGACGAACCGGATGCCGGCGTTCACGAAGAACGAGATCCGGCCGAAGACCCGCGGGAAGGTCTCCTCGGGCACGCGCTCGCGGACGCCGTCGAGCACGGCGATCGCGGTGGACAGCGCGTACGCGATCTCCTGGGACGGTGTGGCCCCGGCCTCCTGCAGGTGGTAGCTGCAGATGTTGATCGGGTTCCACTTGGGCACCTCGTCGACGGTGAAGGCGATCATGTCCGAGATCAGCCGCATCGACGGCTCCGGCGGGAACGCGTACGTGCCGCGCGACAGGAACTCCTTGATGATGTCGTTCTGCGTAGTGCCGGCCAGCGCCCCGCGGTCCACGCCGTTCTCCTCGGCCACGGTCATGTAGAGCGCCAGCAGCCACGCCGCCGTGGCGTTGATCGTCATCGACGTGTTCATCGCGTCGAGCGGGATGCCGTCGAGCAGCGCATGCATGTCGGCCTTGTGCGCGATCGAGACGCCCACCTTGCCCACCTCGCCTCGCGCCAGCTCGTGGTCGGGGTCGTAGCCGGTCTGGGTGGGAAGGTCGAAGGCGACCGAGAGGCCGGTCTGGCCCTTGGCCAGGTTCCCGCGGTACAGCTCGTTGGACTTCTTGGCGGTCGAGTGGCCGGCGTAGGTGCGCATGACCCACGGGCTGTCGCGTTCGGGCAGACGATGAGGTTTGGGCTCGTCCACAGATCGGAATTGTATGTTCACGCGGTTGCGATGAGCCATTCAGATCGACGTGCAGACACCTCGGGCGCCCGCACGTGATCTGCGCCTACGAGGTGGACGGCCTGGTGGTGGACCCGGGGCCCGACGACCTGCCTGGACACGCTTCTGGCCGGCCTGGAGTCCGAGCCCCGCGCCCTGCTGCTCACCCACATCCACCTCGATCACGCCGGCGCGACCGGCGTGCTGATGCCGCCGCTATCCCCAGCCTCACCGTCTACGTGCACGAGGGCGGCGCCCCACACCTGGCCGACCCCGCGAAGCTGCTCAAGAGCGCCGGGCGGCCTGTACGGCGACCACATGGAGCGGCTGTGGGGCGAGGTGGCGCCGGTCGCCGATGCGGAGCGCATGCAGACCCTGCGGGGAGGCGAGACGGTCGAGGGCATGCGGGTGGCCTACACGCCGGGCCACGCGTCGCACCACGTGTGCTTCCTGCACGAGGAGACGGGCGACGCCTACGTGGGCGACATGGCCGGCGTGCGGCTGCCCGGCCAGTCGTACACCGTGGCGCCCACGCCTCCGCCGGACATCGACGTGGAGGCGTGGCTGGAGTCTGTCGACGACGATCGAGGAATGGAAGCCGAGCGCGCTCTGCCTGACGCATTTCGGCCGCCACGAGGACGTGGGGGACCAGCTCGCGCGGGTGCGCGAGTCGCTGCGGGTGGAGGCCGAGATGGCCGCGACGACCTCAGCGCAGCCGAGTTCGCCACGTGGTCGGAGGCCCAGACCCGGGCGGCGCTCGACCGCCGCTACCGCCGACTCCCTGGTGCAGGCCGCGCCGCCCGATCAGCTCGGGCCTGGGCCTGCGGCGTTACTGGGACAAGAGAGGTGGCCGCGTGAGCCCCGTGCACCGTCGAGCAAGCCCGCGCATCGACGGCCCCGGGAGCGGCCTCCACGGCAACTGGCGCGTGATCGTGCTCAACGACAACCACAACACCTTCGACGGAGTGGCCGCCGCTCTGGCCCGCGTGATCCCCGGCGTCACGCTCGACCAGGGCTACGCGATCGCCGACCAGATCCACAACTCGGGCCAGGCGATCGTCTGGACCGGGCCGAAGGAGCCGGCCGAGCACTACTGGGAGCAGCTGCGCGACGTCGGGGCTGACGATGGCTCCGCTCGAGCAGGGCTGACTCAGCGCACGCACCCGCAGGCGCAGCACCCGCACCTGCAGGCCGCTCACGCAACGCAGCCCGACCTTGACGCGGTAGCGCCCCGGGTCGCCCGCGTGGCCGCACGCGCACGACCACCCGCCGCGCCGCCCGGGTCCCAACGTCCGGATCCGGCGAAAGCCCCGCACGCGCGGGCGGATTCGCTTGAGATGGGCGCGCACGCGTGTGCGCTGACCCAGCCGCAGGCGAACCCGCAGCCGGCGTCCCGAGCGCGACAGGTCGAGCCGCCGCGCGCACTCGCACGGCGGTGGCGCAGGTGCCTGGGCGCACCGGGCGCGAGCGTCTGGCGCCCGTATGCCGAACTCGAGCGGCCGAGAACGGGCCGGAGCGGTCGTCCACCAGCACCCGCAGCCGGTGCGCAGGTCCTCGCACACCGCCTTCGCGCCCTCCCGGGTCACGATGTCGATCCGCGAGCGCAGGGTGGGGGAGAAGAGGTTGCCCTTGCCCGTCGGGGTCGATCTCCGCGTCGCGCGGCATCCTTCTGCCAGCGGTTGGTGAGCAGGCGGCGGTCGGCGGTCTGCGTCTCCCTTCACGTAGCGGTCGAACCAGGCCAGCGTGTACCAGGCGGTCTGATCGTTGCCGCGCAGGGTGGCCGGGAAAGCCGCGCGTTGGGGATCACCGCCGACTCGAAGTGGGTGCCGGCGCGGGTGTTCACCTGCATCGTGGGCACGCCTGCCTTGCTGAAGTCGCGCGAGGGGCCGTTGGCCCCCTGGGGATCCGGGAGCGGACTCGCGCGGCTTGGGCGTGACTCCGGCCGCGCCGTTGGGCGACCCGATGCCGTAGTCGCCCGACATGCCGAGGCCCGGGGACCCTGGGCTTGAGCGACGCGCCGGTGCCGCCGCCGGTGCCGCCGCGCTCGGTGGTGCTCAGCTGATCCCAGGCCACGACGGCGTCGACGCGGGGGTCCTCGGACGCCACCTTCGACACGGCGAACGCCCCGAGCGAGTTGCCCGCGATCCCGATGCCGGTCAGGGTCGACCATCGCGTGCAGCGGGTTGAACGCGGCGTTGCGCTTCTCGGCCACCCGCCGGTTCTGCTTTTGCGGAGTGGTTGATCGAAGGCACCGTGCGGCTGTTGCGCGGACGGAACGGCTTGCCGGGGGTGGAGAGGAAGAAGTCGAGCGCGTCGACCGTGCCCTCGGTGAAGGCCTCGGGCGTCTGGGGCTGGCGGTTCTCGCCCTCGGTGCCCGGCCCGCCGGGGCCGTCGGAGCGGCCCTGGGTCTGGGGGTCCCAGGTGAGCACCACATAGCCGGCCCGTGCGAGCGCGGCGGCCTGCGCCCAGTACAGCTGCTCGGGCGCCTGTACCGATCCGTTGGTGATCACCACGCCGGGTCGCTTGGCCGGCCCGTCCTTGACCGCCCAGACGTGGCCGGAGATCGTGGCGCCGGAGCGGGCCGTCCAGAGGATCGGGCCGCGGCGGATGTTGCCGGGCTCCCGGTCCCAGTCATAGAAGCGCACGTCGCCCGCGCACCCGTCGCCGTGCTGGAAGCACAGGCTCGCGAACGGGTTGCGCTCGGGATCGGAGGATGGCGATCTCCGCCTCCTCGGCCTTGGACTCCAGGCTCTTCTCCACCAGCAGCGCCTGGAAGGCAGGGTCGGCGGTCTGGAGCTCGTAGCGCTCGTTGGTCTTCGCGAAGTTGGCCGGCTCCTCGTCCTGAACGGCCGCCAGGGCGGGCGACGGCGCCGAAGGCCACGACGGCCGTGAGCACGCCGACGGCCGCCCTCGCGTCACGGGCGCCTGCACCCCCAGGGCGTCGATCTCGACCCGGGTGCCGCGCGCGCGGCGCGACCCCTTCCGGCCCAGGTTCACGATCCGGACCCGGTTCACCCCCCGGCGCTTGGCGCGCAGGATGGCGACCACCCTCCGGTTGCGCGTGCGGCGGCTGTAGAAGCTGATCACGCGCCGGCGGCGGTTGACGACGCACCAGCGCCTTGCCGCCGCGGCGGCTCGTCCGGCCGACGACGAACAGCCGGTCGCCGCGGAAGCGGAAGCCCAGACGCGCGCCCGCGGCGGCTCGAGCGGCTGAGCCGGCCGGCGTAGGCGCGCGCTTCGAGCGCTGCCGCGACCACCCGCCGCCGTAGCGCAGCGCCCGGCGTGGCGCGGCGGGCGTCGTCGAAGGGGACGATCGTGCGCGTGGCGTCCCACGCGCCCCTGCGGCCGGCCTTGTCGATCGCCCGCGCGCGGATCCGGTAGGTGTGGCCGGCGCGGCCGCGGAACCGGAACAGCCGGCGCCCGCGAAGCCGACGCCCTCACCCTGGCCGTGCGGACCTTGAGCGACCGCCTGCCGGGATGCCGGTCGCGGATCTGCAGCTGGTACGCGCCGATGCTGGCCCGCGCCGTGCCGGGCCGCAACCGGATCGCGATGGCGAACCGGCGGGTGCGGCTGCGGTCGCTGGCCAGCCGGGGGGAGGAGACGTCGATCCGGGGCGGCGGTCGCCCGGCGGCGGCTCCGCCGATCGCCGCCGAGGCCTCGCGGACGGGCACCGACAGCTCCACGCCGGCGATCACGAGCGACCCGGGCGCGACCGAGGACTTGACGTAGGGGTCATCGTCCTGCGCCAGCTCGATGCGCAGGCGGTGTCCCTCCGCGAAGCGCCAGCCGGCGCCGTGCAGGTCGAGCGTGGTCGGGCCCATGGCGCTGCGTGAGGCGCTTGACACCGCGGTCCACGAGGACCTGGGTCCCGTCCGGGAAGAGGTCGTAGAGGCGGGCGTTGAGCTGGAGGCTCGGACCCGTGCCCGTGTGGGCCACGACCACCCGGGTGCTGCCGAGCATCGTGTAGTCGGAGGGGAGCAGGTCGGAGTCGTAGGTGGCCACTCCCGGGCCCGCGTCGGCGACGCCCCCGGGGCGCGCTCGACCGGGCAGCGCGCTGCCGTTGGCGGCCTGGTTGCCCACCGGGTCGGCGTTCTTGGCGTGAGGGTTGGCCCCGGCGAAGTTCGTGGTGGCCTGGGCGCCCGTCGCGGTCACCGTGAGCCGTCCGGGCGCCAGCGCGTCGTAGCTCGAGGCAGTGAAGCGCGGGCCGGGCTCGTCGAGCGGTATCGCCGAGGGCCGGACCGTTCTGCGGGCAGACCTGCAGCGCGCCGGTCACGTCGAATGCGGGCTGCGGGCTCGCTCGGGTTGCCCTGGGGCTTGGCGTAGTGGTCGATGAAGCGGTTCAGCCGCGAGGTGACCCCGGGCTCGCGCGCCGCGGACGGCGGCGCGGCGTTGAGGTCCCGCGAGGGAGTGCCCGTCGGGTAGTCCTCGTAGACGCACACGTGGCGGTCGGCGCCGCAGAGGTCGGCCCACTCCTTGCGCTTGTTCTGCACGAAGTGGTTGTAGTCGCCGTAGTGCTCCTGCACCGGATAGCCGGGCACCGTGGCCTTGAGCCGCTCGACCATGCGCCGGTGCTCGGGCGCCGGGAACAGCTTGTCGGTGAACGTTCCGGCGCTGTACACCGGCACCGGAGCGAGGTCGCCGGAGGCCGAGGCCGGCGAAGAACGCGTTCTGGTAGTAGGCCGAGCGCTCCTCGATGAAGCGCGGGAGCGTCGGTGGCGAGGGTGCTCGCGCAGAGCGGGTTCTGCTCGTAGGGGTCGGCGGACTCCAGGCACGCGATCGCCTGGTCGATCTCGGGCGCGAACGTGGTGTGGGGGCTGCCGGGCGGCACGCCCGTCTTGCCCGAGCCGTACAGCGCGGCGACGATCGTGCGCTTGGGGAAGCCGAGCGGGCTTCGGCCTGCCTCGGCGGGATCGGTCGGGTGGCAGCGCGTCGCGCAGGTCGCCGCCGTTGGGCACGAGCGACTCGACCAGGTTGGTCCAGCCGTACTTGGTGGCCACCGCCACCACCTTCATGTCCTTGCCGCCCGGGCTCTGCCATGTGGGGTCGGTGAGCGCCATCCAGGTGAAGCCGCCGCCGTAGGAGCCTCCCGTGGGGACGATCGCGCCGGGGATCGATCGTCTCGGACCTGCGGGGTGCTCGGGTTGAGGTCCGCGGTGTCGGCGAGCTGGCCGGCCAGGTGCTGGTAGTCGTTGATCTCGAAGAGGTCCGAGTCGAGCTGGGTCTGCCCTGTCGAGCCGCGGTTCTGACCGTCCACGAATCCGCGTGCGGTGTAGGTGAGGACCACGTATCCGCGCGACGCGAACCACGCGTTGTTGTAGTGCCAGTTCTCGCTGCCGCCGGGGTCGATCGTCCTGCCCTCCCAGCTCGTCTTGCTGCCCGAGCAGCAGCCGTGCATCATCACCACGAGCGGGATAGCCCGCCGGCGGGAACCGGGTGGCGATCCGGGTCGGGCAGCGAGAGATCGGCGTCGATGGCGATGTCGCCGGCGGGGTCGCTGCCGGGCACGAGCAGCGACGGCCGCCAGGTCTTTGGCCGGCTGTCCGGGGCCCGTGTAGGCGGCGGGCACCGGCACCGCGCTGACCGCGCCCAGGTTCGGGGTGGTGCCCCCGGTGGTGGGCACGCCGTCGTCGCAGAAGGAGAACGGCAGCTCGCTGCCGTTGCCCGGGTCGTCGTCGAGCGCGTCCTTGGCGTGCGCAGCTGCCCAGCAGCGTCGGCAGGGTCGGCCGACGCGGGCGCAGGGAGGGTCAGCGCACCGCCGATCAACACCGGCGCCGCCAGCAGTCGTGCCCATCGAAGCGCAGAGCCCATCCCTGCGGCCAGAGTAGCCACGGGGAGGCCGCCGTGCGGCGACGGTGCTAGCTCGGCCGCCGCCGGCCTGAGCAGGCGCCAGCGAGCCCATGCCGGCGATCCCGTAGTAGAGCGGCAGCACGGGCACCTGGTAGAGCCCGCTGGCCGCCTCGCGCGCCGCGGAGATCTCCTCCGAGTACCAGTAGCGCTCGAAGTCGAGCTTGGTGTCGAAGAATGCCCACTGGGCGAAGTCGAGCAGGCCCTCCTTGGAGCGGAAGAACGCCCAGCCGGTGGCGCCGTAGTCGAGCGCCGCCTCGGCCGCGGGCAGCCAGGCCGCCTCGAACTTGTCGCCGCGGAACGGGTTGGCCACCCAGGGGACCAGCACAGCGAGGTCCCTCTCGACCGTCGGGCTCATGCGCCCACCTCCGCCTTGATCGCCCCGGGCCCGTCCTCGGTGCGGCCCAGGCCCTCCTGCTCGGCCCCGACCAGGATCGCGATCTTGCCGAGGTGCTTGTTGTCGCGCATGAGCTGGTGCGCCTCGCCCACGCCGTCGAAGCCCATCGTGCGCCACAGCACGGGGCGGATCCGGCCCTGCTCGATCAGCTCGTTGGCCTTCATGCACTCGTACGCGTTGGCGAAGTGCGAGCCGATGATCTGCTTCTGGCGCATCCACAGGTAGCGCACGTCGAAGTCCAGGTTGAACCCGGTGGTGCCGGCGCAGATCACGACCTTGCCGAACGGCTTGACCACGAACACCGAGGTGGGGAACGTGGCCTGGCCGACGTGCTCGAAAACGATGTCGGGAGCATCGCCGAGCACCTCCTTCACCGCCTTGCCGAAGCGGCGCGACTCCTTGAAGCGCTCCTTCTCCTCGTCGGGCGACTCGCCGCCCTTGCGCATCATGCCCGTGAACTCGTTGCGGTCGATGTAGCCGGTGGCTCCCAGCTGCATCGACCAGGTCGCCCTTCTCCTTGCTGGAGACCACGCCCACGCACTCGGCCCCGGCCGCGGCGCACAGCTGCACGGCGAACACGCCGAGGCCACCGGCGGCGCCCCAGATCAGCACCTTGTGGCCGGCCTGGAGATCGCACTGGTCGATCAGCATCCGGTAGGCGGTGAAGTACACGAGCCCGTAGGAGGCGGCCTCCTCCCAGGTGAGGTTCTTGGGCTTGGGGATCAGCTGCTGGGCCTGCACCTTCGTGAACTGGGCGAACGAGCCCCAGGAGGTCTCATAGCCCCAGATCTTCTGGCTGGGCGCGGCCAGCGGGTCCAGGCCGTGCACCTCGACGTCCTCGTAGGAGGCCTGGTTGCAGTGGATGATCACCTCGTCGCCGGGCGCCCAGCGCGTGACCCCGGTGCCCACCTTCCAGACGATCCCCGAGGCGTCGGAGCCGCCGATGTGGTGGTCCTCCTCGGGGTGGTAGCGGAAGCACCGACACCGGCTGCGCCGAGCGCCGCCCACACGTTGTTGTAGTTGACCCCGGCGGCCATCACGCGCACCGTGACCTCGAACGGCGCCGGGCTCGGGCACCTCGATCTCCTCGAGCTGGAAGGCGTCGATGCGGCTCGCCCTCGCGCTCCTGGCGGATGACCCATGCGGTCATGCGTCTCGGGCAGCGTGCCGGGCTCGACGCTGATGTCGGCCACGCTGGTCACGTCGACGGAAGCCATGGGGTAGAGAGATCCTCCGGGGTCGGTTGCGGCGGGGGCGGGATCGTACCGGCCGGTGACTGGTTAGAGTGCTGAGGGATGAGGCGAGAGCGGGCCGCCGTCACCGCGCTGTTCTTCCTCAACGGCGCGACCTTCAGCTCGTTCTTCGCCCGCCTGCCCGCGATCAAGTCCGACCTCGGCGCCAGCGACGGGGAGCTGGGCCTGGCGCTCGTGTTCGCCACGACCGGGCTGGTGGTGGCCCAGCCGCTGGCGGGGCTGATCGTGGTGCGCCGGGGTGGCCGGGCCGCCGCGATCGGCGGGCTCGATCTTCTACGCGGTCGGGCTTCCCGCTGGCCGCTCTCGCGCCGTCGGTGGAGGTGCTTGGCGCTCGTGCTGTTCGCCGATGGGGCTGGCCAACGGCGTGCTCGACGTGGCGATGAACGTGATGGGGGTGTCGGTGGAGCGGCGGGCCGGCAGGCGCATGTTCACCTCGATGCACGCCGCCTTCTCGTTCGGTGTGATGGCCGGTGCCGGGGTGCGGCGCGCTGGCCGCCGTGGCCGGAGCCGCAGCCGGAGGTCCACCTGGCGCTGTGGCGGGGTGGTGGGCCTGGCGACCTGGGCTGGCCGCCCTGGGTCTGCCGGCGGGGACCGGGGACGCGCGCGGGCCCCGCCTTCGCGCGGCCCTCCCGACGGCTTGCCGCGCTCGGGGCCGCGGCGTTCTGCGTGCTGCTGGCCGAGGGCTCGGTGACGGATTGGAGCGCGGTGTTCCTCAACGACGTGGCCGGTGCCGAGCGAGGGCGCGGCCGCTGCCGGGCCTCACGGTGTTCTCGCTTGCGATGGCGATCGGACGCCTCGACGGCGACCGCGTGACCGAGCGGTTCGGGCCCCCGCGGATGGTGCAGGGCCGGCGGGGTGCTGGCCGCGGCGGGGCTGGGCCTGACACTGGCCACGGCAGCGCCGTGGCCGGGGCTGGCGGGGCTGACGCTGATGGGCGCGGGGCTGGCCGCCACCTTCCCCCTGCATCGTGGCGGCGGCCGCGCGCACGCCCGGGGAGTCCGAGGCGCCCGCCATCGCGGCGGTCTCGGGCGCCGGCTACGTGGGCCTGATGGCCGGGCCGGCGGCGATCGGGCTCCTGTCCAGATGCCGCGGGCTGCGCTCGGCCTGCTGGTCGTCGTGGCCCTTGCCTGCTGGCCGTCGTCTCGGCGCGCGCGCTGCGGAGCCTGCCGGAGTCCGGCAGGCGCCGTCAGGTAGACGCCGATGGGCTCGGCTCGCGCGCTCAGCCCGGCGCGCGGTGGGGCGCCGGCTCACGCTGGGCCACGCGGTCCTTGATCGTGACGGCGGCGATCACCGCGCCGAGCAGCGCAACGCCGGTCGCGAGCCACATGCCGCTCGACAGTGCGTGGATGAAGGACTCCTTCACCGCGCCGGCCACCTGCGCGGCGCGCCGCGGGGTCGAGACCGGGGACCCGGTTGCCGCCGCCGGCCCCGGAGCCGATGTTCTCCACGATGTGCTCGCGCTGCGCGGACGATGACACCCGTGCCGGCCAGGCGCTCTTCGAGCCGAGCCGAGCTCAGGTGCTGAAACAGCGCGCCGAAGGCGGCCACGCCGAACGTTCCGCCGACCATGCGGCTCATCGTGAGGATGCCCGACGCGCCGCCGGCCTTCGACGGATCGACCGCATTCATCGCCGCGGTGGACATCGGCGACATGACCAGGCCCATGCCCACTCCCAGCAGCATGAAGGCCGGGAAGCAGGATGCTCGTAGCCACTGTCCACCGAGATGTGCGTCTGGACGTAGAGCGCCGCGGCCACGAACAGCAGCCCGACGATCATCAGGCGCCGCGGGCCGACCTTGTCGGCCAGCCGGCCGGCGATCGGCGCCACCACGATGATCAGGGCAGTGGACGGCAGGAAGCGAACGCCGGCCTCCAGCGCGCTGTAGCCCAGGAAGTTCTGCATGTAGAGGGCGGTGAAGAAGAAGATCGCCAGCATCGCGAAGGTGACGATGAAGGCCACCATGTTGGCCCCGAGGAAGGTGGACGAGCGGAAGTACGCGAAGTCCAGCATCGGCACCCGCACGCGGCGCTCGAGCACCGCGAAGGTGGTCAGGCCGATGGCGGCCACGGCGAACAGCGCCAGGATCTCCGGCGAGCCCCAGCCCCAGGCGTTGCCCTCCACGAGCGCGAACACCAGGGCGGTGAGACCGGTCGAGAGCGAGGCGATGCCGGCCCAGTCGACGGTGCGCGCCACGGTCTCGTCGCGCGACTCGTGGGCGGCGAACAGGGTCACGGCCACCGCGCCGGCCGCCACGGGCAGGTTGAGGAAGAAGATCGCGCGCCAGGACACGTACTCGGCCAGAGCACCGCCCACGACGGGCCCGATCGCCAGCGCCAGCGCGGACACCCCGGCCCACGTGCCGATGGCCTTGCCACGCTCCTCGGCCGGGAACGCGTTGGTGATGATCGAGAGGGTGCCCGGCATCATGAAGGCGGCGCCGATGCCCTGCACCGCGCGCCCCGCGACGAGCCAGTCCTGGGTCGGGGCGAAGCCGATCGCCGCGCTCGAGAGGGCGAACACCACGACGCCGCACAGGAACACGAGCCGCCGGCCGAAGATGTCGCCCAGCCGCCCGCCGGTGACCAGCAGCACGGCGAAGCTGAGCGTGTAGGCGTTCACCGTCCATTCCAGGCCCGAGAGCGACGCGCCCAGGTCGGCCTGGATCGACGGCAGCGCCACGTTCACGACGGTGTTGTCGAGCATGATCATGAACAGGGCGAAGCACATGGCGCCGAGCGTCCACCAGCGGCGGTTCTCCTCGGTAAGACGGATGCGGTCGGTCATCGGCGGGCCTCCGGGGCAGTCACGGGGGAGATCTCGGGTCGCTCGGCCAGCAGCTTCAGGCCGGGCAGAAGGGCATCGCGAGTCGGCGGGGTCGAGGTCCGCCACGAAAGCGCGGATGCCGGCGAGCCGCAGCGCCACCAGGCCCTCCATCGTTCGCGCTCCCTTTGCGGTGAGCGTCAGGCAGCGGGCGCGGCGGTCCGTCAGGGTCCTCGGTGCGCTTGACCATGCCGCGCTGGACCAGGCCGTCGACGGCGCGGCTCATGCCGGCCACCGAGAGCCCGAGCGCGTCGCTGAGGCCCTTCACGCTGAGAGGGCCGCTGTCGGTGAGGAGGTTGAGCGCCTTGACCTGCGAGAACGACAGCTCGAGCCGCTCGACCTCCTTGAAGAAGTCGGGGCTGGTGCGGGTCACGAGGTGGCGCATGAGCCCGGCCAGGGGGAGGGCGACCGCGTCGACGATGCTTGCGTGGGCGCAGGGGTTGCTTGCATGCACGCAAGTATTACACAAGCTGCTCGCCGCTTGGCATAGGATCGCCGTGGTGCGCGCCACCGTCTACGGGATCCCCGGTTCCCACCCGGTGAAGAGCGCGCCTGCTGATGCTCGACCACAAGGGGATCGAGCACCGGGTGGTGCAGGTGCCCACGGTGCTCTGCCGCCCGGCGCTGCGGGCGATGGGGTTCCCGGGGCCCACGGTCCCGGCCATGAAGATCGACGGACGCGCAAGCTGCAGACCACTCGCGCGATCGCCCGCGAGCTCGACGAGATCCACCCGCACCCGCCGCTCTTCCCCGAGGACCCGGAGGCGCGGGCGGCCGTGGAGGAGGCCGAGCGCTGGGGCGACGAGGTGCTCCAGCCGGTGCCCCGCCGCCTGGCCTACGCCATCATGCGCCGCGACCGGTCCGGCATGGCCAGCTTCTTCGAAGGGCCGATGCTGGGCATGTCCCCCGAAGGCCGCGGTCGCCACGGCGGCCCCGATCGTCGGCCATGGGCTCGCGCATCAACGCGGCGGGCGACGAGGCGGTGCGCAAGCGGACGTCGAAAGCGCTGCCGGCGCTGCTGGACCACGTCGACGCCCTGCTGGCGGAGGGAGTGATCGGCGGCGCGGAGCCCAACGCGGCGGACTTCCAGATCGCCCCGAGCGTCCGCCTGATGATGCTCTTCGACGACCTCGAGCCGGCAATCGAGGGCAGGCCCGCGGCAGAGCATGCGACCCGAACCTTGCCCGCGCTACGCAGGCCACATGCCAGCGAGCCTCCCACCGGAGTGGCTGACAGCGCTGCGAAGCACGCCCTAGCTGTAGCGACCGGCGACCAGCGACTGGTCTCTGGCGTTCCGTCAGATGCGAGGCGTAGCGTGCGACGACACGCCACATGGAAGCCGCCACCCCCCTACGCAAGCCCCACGTCCGCGCCGCGGGCAACCACGTGGCCATCGACGGCCTCGTCGTCGAGGACGAGGCCGCGGCGCGCCTCGTGCGCGAACGCCAGGAGGCGGGGGCCGACCCGGCGCGCCACGATCACCGACGCAATCGAGATCGGCGCCCGAGTGCTCGACCGCGAGCAGACGGGCGCCAACGCCGACTTCGTCAAGAGCGAGTTCGAGAAGGTCTCCAAGGAGGTCGAGCGCGAGTTCGGCGACAACGCCCGCGAGGTGGCCGAGCAGCTGGGCCGCAAGGTCGACGAGGTGTTCCACCCCGAGAGCGGCCATCTGGCGAAGTCGCTGGAGGAGCTGTTCTCCGACGGCAGCTCGCGCGCGGTCCAGAACCGCGTGAAGGAGATCGTGGGGGAGGCGATGCAGCGCTCACGCGAGGACCTGCTGCGCCAGTTCTCCTCGGGCGGTGACAAGAACCCGCTGGCCGACTTCAAGACCGGGACGATGAACCTGATCAAGGCGGCCGACGAGCGCCAGCACAACACGCAGCGGGCGTTGCTCGCCCAGATGGCGCGCGCTGGAGAAGCAGCTTCAGGGCCTGCGCGACGAGAAGGACAAGCTGGAGCAGCTCGGCGCCGAACGCGAGCGCGGCACCGCGAAGGGCCGCACCTACGAGGAGCAGGTGGTCGAGGCCCTCGACGCGATCGCCGACGGGCCAAGGCGACTGCTGCGACGCCGTCGGCGACCTGGCGGGGGCGTCGGGCCGCACGGGCGACGCGGTGATCTCCATCGACGCCGCGGCCGGTCCCGTGCGGGGGCGGATCGTGTTCGAGGCCAAGGACCGCCGTCTCTCCGCGCCCGGGGCACGCGAGGAGCTGTCCCGCGCGCTCGAGCAGCGCGACGCGGACTTCGCGGTGCTCGTGGTGCCGGGCGAGGACGAGGTGCCGGCCAAGATGCATCCGCTGCGCGAGTGGGGCGGCGACAGCCTGATCGTGACCTACGACCCCGCGGAGGGCTCGCGTCTCGCGCTCGAGGTGGGCTACCGGCTGGCTCGCGCCCGCGTGCTCATGGCCAGCGCCACCGGCGGCGAGGTCGACTCGGAGGCAGTGCACACCCAGGTCGAGCGCGCGCTGGCCGAGATGGTCGAGGTGCGCAAGGTCAAGAGCCAGCTCTCGGGGGCCAAGACCAGCATCGACAAGGCGTACGGGATCGTGGAGACCATCGCCGCCCGCGTCCGCTCGCATCTCGAGGAGATCGATTCGCTGGTGCTGCCCACGGCCCGGGAGATCTCGGACGACGACGTGGATGAAGCGCAGCCCACGCTCGGCGTCTAGCCTCAGCGGCATGCAAATCCTTGGACTTCTCATCGTCGGACTCATCATCGGCGCGCTCGCACGCCTGCTCCTGCCCGGCCGTCAGAAGATCGGGCTTGGTCTGACTCTGCTTCTCGGGGTCGCCGGCGCGCTCATCGGCGGCACGATCGCGAGCGCTCTCGACAGTGGCGACATCTTCGAGCTCAACTTCATCGGCTTCGTGGCGGCGGTGGCGGCGTCGGTGGGCCTGCTCGCCGTCGGCGAGTCGGCCGGCCTCGGCGCCGGCGACAAGAAGCGCGAGCTGAAGCGCTAGGGGAGAAGGAGCTCGTCGGAGGAGGAGTCGCGCGGCGGGCCGATTGTGAGCTCGGCCGGCGGGATCTCTTTCGCCACCGCCCTGGCCGAGCCGGCACGCACTTCATAGGTGCCGGGCTCGAGCGTCGCCTGGATCGTGGCGGTGTCCTGCGGCTGCACGGGGCCGACCGTCTCCTCGACGGAGTCGCCCTCGAGCGTCAGCGTGTGTGCCATCTTGGTCTGGTTGGAGATCGTGATCAGGAACGGGCCCGCGCCGCGGTTGTTGGGCGACACGGTGACCCCCGTCGCCTGCACCACGCCGGTGAGGGTCACCGCCGAGGCTGGCCGGGGCTCGTTCTCGAAGTCGTCCCCGCCGCAGCCCGCGAAGGTTCCGGCCGCTCCGGTGAGGAGCAAAGCCAAGCAGTGAGCCCGCGTCTTCCTGTGCATCCTCATCCCTCGGCGGCGAACCCTAACCGAACCAGACGGACGTACGCGAGGCTACGAGCGAATCCAGCTCCGATTGGATCCTCCCGCGAACGTCTTCGGCAACGGTCTGCACGAGCGCGAGATCGTCTGCGGCCTCCGGTCCGTAACCCGAGAGGTCGACCGGCTCCAGGAAGCGAATCTTGAACTTCGCGGGCAGGTACATGAGCCCGGCAGCGGCTCCGAAGTGAGGGAAGGCGTGGTTCACGGGGAAGTAGACGAGCCCGGTCAGGCGCTGCATGAGGGGCACGTGCGCAAAGATCGGCATCGCGTCCTCCGCTCCCACCACGGCCACCGGCACGATCGGCACCTCCGCGCGCATCGCCGTGCGCACGAACCCCCCGCGTCCGAAGCGCCGCAGCTTGTAGCGCTGCCAGTACAGCTTCCGGCTGCCCTTCTGGCCCTCGGGGAACACGAGCGCCAGGCGGCGCTCGTCGCGGAGCAGGCGCTGCGCGTTGGCGGGATGGGCCGGCACCACCCCGATCTTGTTCGTGAGCATGCTCACGCCCGGGTAGCCCTTGAACCAGTGCTCGGCCAGCATGTACAGCGGGCGCGGCGCGGGGTGCTCGTGGCGGATGGCCTGCATGATCATCGGGGCGTCGGGCGGGAGCGCTCCCGAATGGTTGGACACGATCAGGGCGCCACCGTCGGCCGGCACGTGCTCGATGCCCTCGGTCTCCACCCTGAACCAGTAGCGGTAGTAGAAGTCCAGCAGCGGCTGCATCAGATCGAACACCCGCTGCGACCGGCCCCAGTCGTCGAGGTCGCGGGCACCCTCCAGCGCGGGCAGCAGCTCGCGCAGTTGCCGGGGGTTGGGGGCGCTGGCGGGACTTGCACCGGGGGTGCGGCGCGGCAACCCCAGCTCGTCACGGCGCGGGTCGTATTCCGGCTGCGGAGCACGCGGTTCCTCCGCACCCGCCGCCGTGGTGAGCGGTCCGCCGAGCAGTGGGCTGTCCTCGCTCAGGCGACCGGTGGCCGGCCGCCGGCGTCTGGTGGGTGGTTGAGTCTGCGGAGGGGCCATCGCCGTGTGGAGGCTAACCCCGCCGCGGACGACAGCCGCTCACGACCAAGGTGGCCCGTCGCGCTCTGAAGTGCACGCGCAGTACCTTCGTGCGCCGGTTGAAGCGCCAGGCCTTGTCCGGCAGCCGCCGCCCGCGGATCGCCACGCGGCAGGGCCGCATCGGCCGCTTGAGCGTGGCCATCGAGGCCTGGATGCGGAAGGAGTGGAGCCGGCGCCTGGCCGCCCGCAGGCGCAGCGTCCAGCGGCCGCGGCGCTCCACCGAGAGCGCGCGCACGCCGGTGCCGAGGTCGGCCCGGCGGCGGCCTCGGGGGAAGGCCAGCACGTTGAGGCGATAGCGGCGGTCGCGGAGGTGCACGAGACCGTCGCCCGTGCCCTCGCCGGCGAGCGTGTCCGTGTCCGGGGGCAGCAGCGCGATCATCGAGCCCGCGCGGGCCAGCAGGGGCAGCTCGTCGAGTGGGGCGGGCAGCGTCACGTCGCCGCCGCCGGGACGCACCTGCGTGCGGCCCATCCGCAGGCGCCCGTCACGCCCGTCGTAGGTGAGCGAGCGCCACAGGTCGACCCAGCGTCCGCGCGGCAGGTACAGCCGCCGGGTGCGCGCACCCGGCTCGATCACCGGGGCGGCCAGCAGATCGGGACCGAACAGGAACTCCGTGTGCGCCTTCGACGCTCGCTGGTCGCCCGGGTGGGCCAGAGCCAGGTGGCGCACCAGCGGCATTCCGGTGCGCTGATAGGCGCGCGACGCCGCCGAGATGTAGGGGTAGAGCTGGGTGCGCAGCTTCGCGTAGCGGCGCCAGATCGGAAGCACTTCGGGGCTCCAGACCTGCGAGCGCTCGGCCTTGTTGTCGCGCAGGCTGAGGCCGTTGGCCTGCGTCCGCATGATTCCGCTGACCGCGCCGAGCTGCAGCCAGCGCACGTTCAGCTCGTGGTCGGTGCGGGCGTTCACGAGCGCGTGGAAGCCGCCGATGTCCGACCCCTGGTAGGCCACGCCCGACAGGCCCATGTTCACGGCCTGGTGCAGCGCCGCGCACAGGCCGTCCGCGCAGCTCCAATCCTCGGTTGGGTCGCCGCCCCACACGATCCGCGCGTGGCGCTGTGCGCCGTGGTAGCCCGAGCGCACGAACGCCGCGAAGTCTCCACCCCGGCGCGCGGTGTGCTCGGTGGACGCGGCGTGGTAGATCACCGGGTAGCGGTTGTGCATCTCCAGTCCGCGGCTGCCGTCGGCGAAGGCGCTGTCGGTAGGCGTGTACTCACCGAAGTCCTCCATCCAGCCGTCGTAGCCGTCATCGATCGCATCATCGAGCAGGCGGCCGAACAGGGCACGCCCTCCCGGATGGGTGAAGTCGATCTCGGACACGGTCTGGTCACGCGTGAAGGGGTTGGTCAGCAGGTAAGGCTCCCCCTGCGCGTTCTTGACGAACAGCCCGTCACGAGCTGCCGGGTCGTATACCGCGGAGTAGCTCGTGCAAACGTGCGGGTTGAAGTAGGTGGTGATCTTGTACCCGAGCTGGTGATGGCGCTGGACGCGGGCCCGCTCACGGGCCTGCTCGCCCACGTGCGCGCCGCACGGGAGGTAGTGGGTGTAGGTCTGCGCCACCGTGGTGGGCACGTCGCGCTCCCGGAAGCGCTCCGGCCACGGATCGGCGAACTGCACCCACGGCCCGAAGAACCATGCGCGCGGACCCGGCTGGCGGCCGGCATAGCGCGAGTAGCGGCGCACCACCTGAGCGGGCCCAGGGCCGGCGAAGACAGTGAAGCTGAACGCGGGCGCCTCGGTCTCCGCCTGCCAGGCATCGCCGCGCTCGTTGAGCAGGTTGAACGACGAACGCTGGGTCTGGTCGATCAGGAAGCCGAGCCCGCGCGTGGATACGAGCCACGGGATGGGGAAGTTGCTTGCCGTCGGCCCGGTGGGGAAGGTGAAGTCCGGTAGCAGCGGCCGCGCGACGTCCTCGCCACGGCCTGAGGAGAACGGCCCTTCCTCGGCCCAGTTGAACACGCGGTTGCCCGTCTGGTCCACGGCGTTGGAGCGCGACCCGAAGCCCAGATAGCGCTCGCCCGGAGCGGCGGCGAACGCTGCGCCCGACACGGAGGCCTGATCCGCGATCGGGCCGGAGCCGGGTGCGATCCGCGAGGTCGTGTTCACCGCGCCGTCGCCCACCGCTCGCAGCGTCACCTCGAGTCGGTGGGCCGAGCGGGTCGTTCGTGGCCACGTCGAGCACGAGAGCGTCGCCCGCACGCCGGGAGCCGACCAGCCGGGTCGCGTGAAACCAGACCGTCGACGCCTCGGCCGCCTGGTAGTAGCCGAGGTAGGCGTTGTTGACCACGGGCACCCGCAGGTCCATCGAGAAGCCGAGCGGCCCGTAGCGCGCGTTGCGCTCGTCGGGGCGCGGCACGCCCGAGACCGTGCGCAGCACGTCGCCGTCGCCGGAGTCCACGAACGAGAGGGCGAACGGCTCGGGGGCCACGCGTGCCTCGAGGGGTCCGGAGCGCAGCGCGACCGGGTCGGCGGCCGGCGCACTCGCAGGCATGCCGAGCACGGCCATCGCAACGGCGAATGTGATCAGCGCACGCACCCGTCCTCCCCGCGGGGAGTCTGGCAGCGCTAGGGGGTTTTCGCGAACGGCAACTCGGCCACCGCCGCGGCGTGCCCGGCCACCGTGACCTCGTCTCCAGGCGACGCCTCCCGGCGCACGAGGGCCAGTGCGATCGGGCCGAGAGTGGGGGAGACGCAGGCCGATCCCACCGTGCCCACCTGCTTCTCGCCGAGCAGGACCGGATCGCCGTGCGTGGCGGGTTCAGACAGGCGCAGTCCGCGCAGATGACGGTTCGGCTTGCCCCGGTAATGCAGGCGGGCCACGGTCTCCTGGCCCACGTAGCAGCCCTTTGTGAAGCTCACGGCGCGCTCGTTGATTCCTGCCTCCTGGGGCATCGTGGTGGCGTCCATGTCGTGCCCCAGCCGGGGGCGGCCGGCCTCGACGCGCACGCACTCCGCCGCCTCCTCGGACACCCCGGGCGCCACCTCGCGGGCGGCTTCCCCCTCGCCGGCGGCCACGATCAGATCCACGCCGAGGTGGGTGGCCACGTACAGCCCGCGGTCGCCCTCGACGAAGGAGTTCTCGCGCTCCGGCGGCTCGGCG
The DNA here is from genome assembly GCA_963825475.1 of uncultured Thermoleophilaceae bacterium. Classification (GTDB taxonomy): domain Bacteria; phylum Actinomycetota; class Thermoleophilia; order Solirubrobacterales; family Thermoleophilaceae; genus JAAYBF01. Next base: position 375,836 of record CAWGTC010000004.1, read on the forward strand.
TCCAGCCGCGCCCTTGATGCAGGGCCGATCAGCGACAGCACCCGGCGCTCCTCGGTGAGGTCGCGGGAGCGCACGTCGCGCCCCAGGCTGTAGGTCTCGAAGTTGTGCGCGAGCACGGCCTGCGCCACGGGCTCTGCGTCCACGAGGAGCCGGTCGGCCGCCAGGCGGAGCACCCGCATGTCGGTCCGCAGCTTGCCCTTGTGGTCAAGCAGGGCCGCGTAGCACCCCTCGCCGGGGTCCAGCGCCTCCACGTCGTTGGTCACCTGACCCTGGAGGAACTCCGCTGCCTCGCCGCCCTCCAGCTCGAGCACCGTCCAGCCGGGGCGGTCGAGCAGGCCGGCGTCGGTGGTCAGCATCTCGTATTCGGTGGTGGCGATCACTGCTCACCGAGTTTAGGCGCGTGCTGCGATCGCTCGCCGCGCGGAGCGGTGGTTGGTTGGTTCGGGGTGGGCTTCGCCCGCATTGACGGATCCCACGGCCGCCGGGTAGTGGAGGCGCGGGCCGCGGACCCGCTTTCCCGCATTGGGGTCGATTTTGGTCGCGTGACGACCAAAAGACTCCCCAACGCAGCCGTGTGACCGCGACCGCGCCCGCCCGACGAGCAGGACCACCGGGGCCGCGCGATCAGTCACGTCAACCAGGCTCGCGGTGAGGCAGGTCGATCTCGAGCGGCCCGGAGCGGGGGGCGTGGTCGACCTGAAGGGTCGTGTGCTCGATCTCGAAGCGGTCGCGCAGGAGCTGCTGGAGCTCGCGTCGCTTGCCGTGACAGTCGGCGCCCGAGGCCACCACCACGTGAGCCGACAGGGCTGGGAAGCCGGAGGTGACCTCCCACACGTGCAGGTCGTGCACCTGCTCGATGCCAGGGTGACCAGCCATGGCCTGGCCGATCTCCGACGGGTCCATGCCCTTGGGAGCGGCCTCCAGCAGCACGCGCCCGGAGTCGCGCAGCAGCCCCCAGCCACCGTAGATCATCAGTGCTGCCACCGTGAGCGCCGCGATTCCGTCGGCCTCGTCGAATCCCGTGGCCAGGATCACCCCGCCGGCCGCCGCCGCGGCGAGGGACGAGTAGAGGTCGGCGAGGTTGTGCAGGTAGGCGCCCTCCACGTTCAGGCTCGCGCGGTTGGCGCGCGAGAGTGCCCACGCCGCCGCCCCGTTGCCCGCGGCGCCCAGCAGGCCGACGGCGATCAGCGCGCCGCCGGCCACCTCGGGCGGAGACCCGAGCCGCCCGACGCCCTCCCACGCGATGAAGCCCGCCAGCAGGAGCAGGGTCACGCCGTTGAGCTGGGCGCTCAGGATCTCGCTGCGGCGGAGGCCGAAGGTGAAGCCGCCCGAGGGCGGCCGGCTGGCCAGCCGGAAGGCGAACAGGGCCAGCCCGATCGCGCCGACGTCGGTGAGCAGGTGCGCGGCATCTGAGAGCAGCGCGAGCGAGTTGGCCAGCAGGCCCACCACGACCTCGACCACGAACAGCACGACGTTGATCGCCAGGGCCACCGCGAGCCAGCCCGGACGCGTGGCGGTCGTGACACCGTGGGAGTGCCCGTGGTCGTGTTCGTGGCTCACCGGGCACCAGCCTACGAGCCGCAGCTACCGTGCACCGCGTGCGCCGCCTCGTCATCACTTCGCTGGTCGCCCTCGCCCTCGCCGGGTGTGGCGGCGACAAGGACCAGGAGGAGGGCTCGAAGGGCGGCGGTGACCTGGCCGGAGTGGAGTTCGGCGCCGCCATCCGCGAGGCGCAGGCGGTGCGGGCGACCGACCTGCCGGCCACGCGCGGCCGCACGCTGCAGCAGATCGCCGGCCGGCTCCCGGCGATCCAGCTCGGCCTGGCCACGTCGGTCTACACGCCAGGAAGCAACCGCCTGGCCTTCGGGATGCTCGATCAGGCCAACGCCTTCGTGTACGGCAAGACCGGGGTTTACCTCGCTCGCACTCCTGACGGGCGAGCGCAGGGACCGTTCCCCGCGCCGGCCGATCCGCTCGTGGTGGAGCCGCCCTTTCGCAGCCGTGGCGCGGCGGACCCAAGGGGCGAGATCGCGGCGATCTACCACGCCCAGGTCGACCTTCCCCGGGCAGGCAAGTGGTACGTGCTGGCGGTCACCCAGAGCCAGGGCAAGCTCTTCGGCGCTCCCAGCATGCTCGAGGTCAAGCGCGACGATTCGATCCCGGCCGTGGGCGAAGAGCCGCCCCGCGTCGAAACCGAGACCGTGGCCTCCGCCGGGGGCGACATCGAGTCGATCGACACCCGGGTGCCGCCCAGCGACATGCACGAGATGGACTTCCGTGACGTGCTGGGCGAGAAGCCCGTGGCGCTGCTCTTCGCCACGCCCAGGCTGTGCCAGACCCGCGTGTGCGGGCCGGTGGTGGACATCGCGGCCCAGATGAAGAAGGAGTTCGGGGACCGGATGGAGTTCATCCACCAGGAGGTCTACGTGGACAACGAGGTGTCCAAGGGCCTGCGGCCTCCGCTCGAGGCGTTCCGCCTGGTCACCGAGCCGTGGCTGTTCACGATCGACGCTGACGGCCGGGTGGCCGCGCGGCTCGAGGGCTCGTTCGGCACCGAGGAGTTCCGCGACGCCGTCGAGGCCGCGCTGTAGCTATTCGGACAGGCCGACGGCTTCGAGGGCGGCTGCGCGGGCGTCGCGGTCGCCCCAGAGCTCCACTCGGCTCACCTTGCCCTCGCGCACCGTGTAGACGTACGCCCAGCGCTCCTCGACCGGCACCCCGCTGTCCCGCCCCCGCCCGTGATGATTGGCGATGAGTAACACGCGGTCACCGATGCCGCGCGATTCCTCGATGTCGAAGTGGTAGCCCCGGGCGAACTGCCTGAACCAGTCGCCGAACCACTCCCCGACGGCCGCCTTCCCGGTGGCCGCCTGACCCAACATGCCGACCTTCTCCCCGTGCACCACGAGCGTCACATCCTCTGCGTAGGCCTCCATCACGGCCGCGAAGTCACGCGCGTTGGTGTCCTCGAACTGCTTGACCACCACGTCCACGTTCGTGTGCGCCATCCGCGTGGATTATTGACGCTGCCAGGGGTTTCGGCGTCGTCCCCGCCTGGTGGCGACGCCGGGGACCACGTGGTCTCCGTGTTCCACGGTCGCGAGCGAGGTAGAGGCAGCGGTGTCGTGATCTACGGGGCCGGGTGCTGTCCTGGTCTTGCCGTGATGGCAAGGTGGTTTGGACCACCCTTTACCAGGAGCGTGTCGAGGCCCTCCAGGCCGTGGCCCTCGGGAGTCGTCCGGGCGCCATCGCCGACTCCGGCAGCCCGACGGCTTCGAAGGCGTCGCCCGGTTTCGCGTACAGCTGCATCCTGATCCCCTGGGATGTGTCCAACCTCGGCTGGCCTGACCAGCAGATTTACCACGGAGCCGAGGGCGCGATGCAAGTCATTCGCTTTTAGTCTCGTCTAACTTCTCTGTTAGCCTCCTGACAGGATGAAGTTTGGCGAGAAGAAGATTTCGCGGCGCAAGCTGCTCGGGAGCGCCGCGGCCGGCACCGCCGCGATCCCGTTCCTGCACGAGTCGGTGCCCCACCAGGGGGTGCACGACCAGCTGGCGCTTGCGGCAGGTGAAGAGCACGGTGCGCACGGCGGCGGAGGGGTGCCCTCGGAGGCCCACAAGGGAGCCGGGCACCGAGGCACGGTAGGGCGGGTGGACCCACGAGTGAACGGCTTCGATCCGCAGGAGATCCTGCGTGACTACGACCGCGGCAAGATCGTGCGGGAAGGCGGGCGCACCATCCGGGAGTTCGAGATCGTGGCTGAGGACCGTGAGATCGAGGTGGCCCCCGGCGTCAAGTTCGCCGCCTGGGCCTACAACGGCCGCGTGCCCGGGCCAACACTGCGCGCCACCGAGGGCGAGCGTGTGCGGGTCAAGTTCGTGAACGCCTCCAATCACCCCCACACGATCCACTTCCACGGCATTCACCGGGACCTGAGCGACGGCATCCCCGGGCTGGGCGCGGGCAACATCGACCCCGGCGGATCCACCGTCTATGAGTTCGAGGCCTTCCCGTTCGGGCTGCACCTCTACCACTGTCACTCGACCCCGCTGGCCGAGCACATCGCCAAGGGCCTCTACGGCGCGTTCATCATCGATCCGAAGAAGGGCCGGCCCGAGGCGGACGAGCTGGTGATGGTGATGAACGGGTTCGACACGAACTTCGACCTGTCCAACGAGGTCTACGCCGTAAACACCGTGGCCTTCGCCTACCACGACCAGCCGATCAAGGTGAAGCGCGGGGAGCTCGTGAGGGTGTACCTGGTGAACATCCTCGAGTTCGATCTCATGAACTCGTTCCACCTGCACGCCAACTTCTTCGACTACTACCCCACGGGCACGCGCCTCGAGCCCACCGACTTCACGGACACGGTCATACAGGGCCAGGGCCAGCGCGGCATTCTCGAGGTGCGCTTCCCCTACACCGGCAAGTACATGTTCCACGCCCACGTGTCGGAGTTCGCCGACTTGGGATGGATGGGCTTCTTCGAGGTGACCGACTGATGGGCGCCGGGCAGATGACGGCTCCTCCGCGGCGGTCGGCGCAGCGGCTGCCCTCGTGGCTGGCCGGGCTGCTGCCCCTGCTGGTGCTCGGCGCGGCCATCGGTATCTTCGTGGCCCTCGACGCGCCCGGGCTCGAGCGCAACGGCGTGCCCGTCGAGGAGCTGGCGGTCGAGAAGACCGTTCTGCGCCCCGGTGAGATCGAGCTGACTGTGCGCAACGACGGTGCGGACGCCGTGCAGATCCGCCAGACCACCGTGAACGACGCCTTCACCGAGTTCACCCAGACCAGTGACGAGATCGGACGGCTCGGAGCGAGCTCCGTGACGATCGACTACCCGTGGATCGAGGGCCAGGCCTACGAGGTGGCGCTCGTGACCGCTACCGGAGGCACGGTTGCCACCCCGATCGAGGTGGCGGCCGAGACACCCGAGACCGGCGTCGGCTTCTTCGGCCTGATGGCGCTCGTGGGGCTGTACGTGGGCGTCATCCCGGTGGCCATCGGCATGCTCTGGCTGCCCTGGATCCGCGGCATCGATCCACGCTACGTGCAGTTTCTCCTGGCGCTCACCGTGGGGCTGCTGGCTTTCCTGGGCGTCGATGCCCTGCTCGAAGGCACCGAGTTTGCGGGGCAGGGCTCGCAGGCCTTCGGGGGGGCGGCGCTCGTGTACCTGGGTGCGGCGGTCGCGTACCTGGCACTGGTCGGAGTCGACGGCAAGCTGCGTGGGCGCACTCGACATGAGAAGACGGCCGGCGCCGGGGCCTGGCGGCTCGCCTTCCTTGTCGCGCTCGGCATCGGGCTGCACAACTTGGGGGAGGGGCTGGCGATCGGCTCGTCGTACGCGATCGGCTCCCTCGCGCTCGGTGCCACCTTGATCGTGGGCTTCGCCCTGCACAACACCACCGAGGGGCTCGCGATCATCGCTCCTGTGGCCCGTGGGGAGGAAGCGGAGATGGCCGCCGGAGGGCGCCTGCGCCGGCTGGTGGGGCTCGGCCTGCTGGCGGGCCTCCCGGCCGTACTCGGCGCGTGGGTGGGCGCATCGGCCTTCAATCCCAGCCTGGCCGCGTTCATGTTTGGGCTCGGCGCCGGCGCTATCGCCCAGGTGATCGTCCAGATCGCTCCGAGCGTGCGCGACTCCGCGGGACGCCTGCTGCATCCCCTCGCCGTCTCCGGGCTGATCACCGGGGTCGTCCTGATGTACGCCACGGGACTTCTGATCTCGCTGTAGCGATGGCCGCCATGCCCGACAACACGGGTGTCTCCGACGCCGTCCAGGACTACGCCAAGGCGATCTACTCGCTGCACCATCGCGCCGAGGAACCCGTGTCGACCTCGGCGCTGGCCGAGCGCATGCACGTGTCGGCGGCGTCGGCCTCGGCGATGGTCAAGCGGCTGGAGTCGATGGGCCTGGCCAGCCACGAGCCCTACCACGGGGTGGAGCTGACCCCCGCGGGGGAGCGCGTGGCGCTCGAGGTGATCCGCCACCACCGCCTGCTCGAGCTCTACCTGGCCGAGGCGCTCGGCATGCCCTGGGACCGGGTGCACGAGGAGGCGGAGAAGCTCGAGCACGCGATCTCGCCCGAGCTGTCCGCCCTGATCGCCGACAAGCTCGGTCATCCCACCCACGACCCCCACGGCGATCCCATCCCGACCGCCGACGGGGAGCTGGTGGAAGCCAGCTCGCGCCCGCTCAGCGAGCTCGAGCCGGGCGAGCGCGGCACGTTCGTGCGGGTCTCCGATGCCGATCCCGAGATGCTGCGCTACCTCTCCCAGCGCGGCATCGCGCCGGGCGACCGGCTCGAGGTGCTCGAGCGCCAGCCCTTCGACGGACCGCTCCTGGTGCGCTTCGGCTCGGGCGAACATGCGCTGGGCGGGTCGTTGGTCCGGATGATGCGGGTGCAGACGGCCGGGTAGGGTTCTTGCCCCGTGGCGCTGGCTGAGGAATTCCAGACGATCGTCGACTCGCTGCCTCCCGACTGGACGCAGCTCGAGCTCGACTTCCGCATCGTCGACGAAGCCCGCTACATCGAGACGGCCACGCTGCTCACCCAGATCAACGCGATGCCCTACTCGGAGCACGACTGGCACTTCCGGCTGCGCGTGGCCAACACGTTCGGGCACGCCGCGGCGGCGCCCACCGTCCGGGCCACGCTGGGATTGCTCGACGACCAGCGGATAGCGGGTCGGCTGGAGGCCAGGGAGGCCCGGTCGGGGCGGGTCGAAGTGCGTGAGATGTGGGGCCGCCCGGAATCGGTGCGCCAGGAGTTCGCCCGCCGCCGGGCGCAGTAGCCCGCCGGCTCCCACGTCGTGGCCCGCATCGCCCTGCTCTCGCCCGACCTGTTGTTCGGCTCCAAGGTCGAGGGTGCCCTCGCCGTCGCGGGCCACGACGTGAACCGCTTCGACACCGAAGCGCAGGTACGCCCCGCCGCCGCCTTCCATGACCTGCTGATCGTGGACCTGACGGCGGAGGGGATCGATGGCCCGTCCGTGGTGCGGTCGATGCGTGAGAACGGTGAGCTGGGGGCCGTGCCCACCCTTGGCTTTTACTCCCACGTCGACCAGGAGATGCGGCGCCGGGCGGAGGAAGCCGGGCTCAGCCGCGTGGTGCCGCGGTCGCGCATGGCGCGCGAGACGGCCGCGCTCGTCGAGGGCCTCCTGCCCCCCGTCCGGCCGCCGGGTTAGCCGGCTCAGTACTCGCCGTCGGTGCGGAGCTTCGTCTCGGGCTTGCGGCCACAGGGCACGGGGCGCACCGACAGGCCGCTCGCCGCCGTCCCTCCGGGGCCCGGGGCCCGCAGCCGGAAGCGCACGCCGGGGCGCCATGGCGCGTGGCGCACGAAGATGCCGCTGGCCGACGTTGCGAACGCGCGGCGCGAGAGCCTCGCCGGCTTGCGGAGACCGGCCGTGCGAGCGGTCCGGGCCTTCTTCCAGTTCTGGGCGCCGGCTCGGCTCTGTTCGAGGACCACGCGGCTTGCGCTCGTTCCGGGACGCACATGCCCCCAGATCACCAGACGTCGCCTCGCCGACCGGCGCTTCGGCCTGACGCAGTCCACGAACAGCGCCAGCCTGAAACTGGTGGCCGAGGGCTTGGGCCTGCCGTCCTCGAAGAGCAGACCGCTCTGCCACTCGCCGAACGGGCGGGCGCCGCGCGCGGCCTTCTCCGCGCTGACCACACCCAGGTCGCGGAGCATGAACTGCGGCCAGCTGCGCACCTGGGGGTTCTTGTAGGCCAGGTACTCGGCCCAGTTGATGAAGCGGGCCTGCTGCGCCAGGCCGTAGGGCTTGTCGGGATCCGGCGGGTTGGTCTCGTAGCCGAACTCGGTGAGGTAGAGGTTGGCGAGCTTGGGGTCGATGCGCCGCATGCGGATCAGACGGTTGAGCAGGTTCGAGAGGCGGTTAAGCGCTCCGATCCGGGCCGAGTCGGGATGGAAGGGGTCCTGGAAGTCGGGGCGGTTGAGCAGCGAGTAGGGGTGATGGGCGAAGCCGTCGCCCTGCAGGGGCCGGTAGTTGGCGCATCGAGCGTCGGTCAGAGGGCGCAGCTTCTGGTCGACGCAGGCCAGTTCGCGGACGAACCGCAGCGGCGGGATCCCGTGGGTGATGTTGGTCGGCTTCTTGGACCCGAAGCTGGCCAGACCGCCTACCAGCACCAGGCTGTCGGGCTGGAGCCGCTTGATGATGGGATACGACATCTCGACCATGCGCCGGTACACGTGGGGCGTGTTGGGCTGCAGGCTGCCGTCGGCCAGCCGAGTGTGCTGCGGCTGCAGGAAGCCGCCGTGGTTGGGCTCGTTCCAGACCGTCCACCAGCTCACCTTGGGAAGCGGGCCGAGGTCTGCGGCAGGAGGAGGCGGCGGCGATGCACCGCTGTCGCCCAGGAGTAGACCCAGGGGGCTCTCCATCAGCTGGTGCTCGAGCGACTCGGAGTCGCCCGGCATGACGGCGTCGGCCTCGGGCACGAAGCTCCCCGAGTAGCGCCTGACCACCGCCGTGGCGAACTCGGTGAAGGCCACCGGGTCCACGTTGTAGCGCTCGTGCTCCGGCGGCCCCGTTGGGTTGCCTGTGGTGGCCCAGCGCGGGGCCCAGAAGGCGATGTCGATCATGACCTGAAGGCCCGCGTCCTCAGCGGCGCGGACCGCGCGGTCAAGCCGGCGCCAGTTGGCGCGCGGGTACGCGCCGGGGTCGGCGAGATCCAGGTCGGGCCGCTCGAGGGCGCCGGGGTTGGGAGCGATGGCGGACCAGCCCGCGTTCAGGCGCACACGGTCCACTCCCAGCTCCTTGAGCTGGCGCATGCTCTGGGCCACTCGCTCGTCGGAACGGAACAGGAACTCGGCATCGTCTTGGACGATGGTCACGGGGGCCTCCCGCGCCTGGGCGGGGGCCGTTCCGAGCAGAGCGCCGAGAAGGGCGGCGATGGGCAGGCAACGGCGTAGCACCTGGGGCCTCTCGGCCCTCCACCGCCGCCGGCAAAGCGCACCCCGGCCGCGCTGGACGCATTGAGGACTCCTGGCGCGTTACGGATCGAACGCGAAGGCCTCGTCCACGTCAGGTGCGCTGTCCAGGATCCCGAAGCGCGTGTCGAAGCGCGCCCATCGCTCCAGCACGGCCCGGTCGAGCGCCAGCGCCGGTTTCAGCGCCGGCGCCACGGCGCGGACCTGGGCGCCGATCAGCGCCGGGTCGCCGGCCGAGGCAACGCCGATCCGCCGGGCGGCTGCCGGCAGGTCGGCTAAGGCCAGGCGGGTGCCCGCGGCCAGGGCGGACAGCGTGTCACGCACGAGTCCGGGTCGCTCCCGCAGTGTCTCGGCCGTGGCAGCCAGCACGAGCTCGGGGTAGCGCGGCGCCCCGAAGTCGTCGACCCTGAACTCCCGGGTGGGCACCCCTCGGCTGCGCAGCGCGACGCCCTCGGCGTTCCAGAAGGTGACCACGGCGTCCACCCGTCCGGCCACGAGGCTGGGCACCGCGGCGAACCCGATCGTCACGCGGCGCACCAGGTCGGGGTCGCCGCCGTCGGCGGCGACCACCGCGGACAGCACAGCGTCGTCGGAGGGCAGGCCCGTGACCCCTACGCGCCGGCCCTGGAGGTCGCGCGGACGGCGCACCTCGGGCGCGGCGATCACCGCGGCGAGAGGGCGCTGGACGAGTGCCCCGACCCCCACGACGTCGGCCCCGCGCTCCCGCGCCAGCCCCAGGTCGTGGATGTCGACCACCGCCAGGTCCGCCCGCCCGGCGGCCAGCAGCTTGAGCGAGTCGGTGGAGGCGGATGGAGCTCGCACGGTCAGCTCGAGGCCCCGTTCGCGGTCTAGCTGCTCGGCGGTCGCGGTGTAGACGCCGGCGTGCACGGCGTTGGGCTGGAAGTCGAGGGCGAGCGTGACGGGCTGCGTGCCGCCCGGGCCCGGGTTCTCGGCGTCGCCCGCGCCGCAGCCTGCGACGGCAGCTGCCACCAGCACGGCACTCATGAGCCCTTTCCGCATGCGGAGAACTTAGACTCGACCTCCGCCAACCGGGAGGTAGACGTGGAAGACCGAGGCCCAGCCGCTTACATCGCCGAGTTCATCGGCACGTTCGGACTCGTGTTGTTCATCACCGTGGCCGCATCGCTGTACGTGAGCGACGTGCCGGGGGCGTTCATCGACTTCTCGGTGATCGGCTTGGTGCACGTGTTCGCCCTGTTCGTGCTGATCCAGGCCCTCGCGGTGGCCTCGGGTGCGCACTTCAACCCGGCGGTCACCGTAGCCATGGCCGCTCTGCGGCAGATCAAGCCGGTCGACGCCGCCATCTACGTGGTGATCCAGCTCGCCGGAGCCGTCGCGGCCGCACTGGTCACGAAGACGATGCTCGGCGACGCGGATGACTTCAACAACTTCGGAGCGCCCGCCGTAGGGGACATCCTCGAAGGGGACACGCTGCCCGGAATGCTTGCCGAGGGTCTCGGCACCTTCTTCTTCGTGTTCGTGATCGTGGGTGTGGCGGTCAACCCGCGCGCGGCCAAGGACTGGGCCGCACTCTCCATTGCGGCCGCCCTGGGGCTGGCGGTGTTCGCCTTCGGGCCGCTCACCGGCGGCAGCTTCAACCCCGCCCGCGCGTTCGGCCCCTCGCTGGTGTCCGGGGAGTTCGGCGGGGGAGGGCAGTTCACGCTGGTGTACGTGGTGGCGCCGGTGGTGGGTGCCGTGCTGGCAGCCGTCGTCTACTTCAACCTGTACATCGCCCCGGGCAGGAAGGGCGAGGGCGGTATGGAGCCGGTGGGTTAGGCGCCGAGCGCGCGTCCGCTTTCGCGCGGGGGCGGTGGCGGGCTACGTTGGGGTCGCTTTTGGTCGGCGGGCGACCAAGATCGTCCCCACCGAGCGACTGCGCCGACTCCCCGGCGTCGCGCGAGAGAAGCGGCCGCAGCTGGAGGACTGTCCTGCTCTGTAGGGCCAGGACCCCCGTGGAGCAGGACGGCGGCACCGACCGCCGACGCTCGGCCCACCCCTACCCAGCCGCCGGGGGATCCGCTGAAGGCGCTGCTGGACCGCGGACCCAGCCGGCTCCGCCGCGCGCGACAAGCGGTCACGGCCACGGCCCCGGAGCCGAAATCAGGGTGCAGCCCTGGTCTGTGGTCGCAGGACGACCCTCAAGCAGGGCAGTGGCCGCACTTCACGCCCAGGTCCCCCGCCCCAGCCGCAGTGGCGCCCGCCCGCACAGGGTTCGGGGCCGATCGCCGCGCGTGACCGCTCGCCACCGGGGAAACCGATGATCCGATCCATCCAGGGGTCGCAGGACGACCTCTAGATGGAACGGCTGACAAAAAACGCCACAGGACGGGCGCCCCCCTACCCAGCCACCGTGGGATCCGACCCGCAGACGCAAAGCCAACGCGGACCAACCACCACCGCCCAGCGCGCGATTCACGCGCGAGCGGACGCGCTATCCGACTGCTCGCGGGCAAGTAAACGTGACGATCCGATCCATCCAGGGGTCGCAGGACGACCCCTCGATGGACGGGGTGGCGAAACGCGGCAGGCCCGGCTTCCCTACCCAGCCGCCGTGGGGCCCCGCCAAAGTCGCCGAAGCCGACGCCGACCAACCACCACCGCCGCGCACGAAAACCAGTCAGGCCGCCGGTTGAGCGAGGTTCTGCACGCAGGCCACGCAAAACCTCGCTGAAAGCTCCGGGGGCTGGGTCTCACCCGTCCGCCGCCTAGACTGCCGAGCGTGCGCCGGGTCACCTTCTCGCGCAACTTCACGCTCTCGCTCTCGCGGACCTGCCGCTGCTACTGCAAGTACTGCGCGTTCGCCACCCACCGGGCACATCTCTATGCGCCCGAGGAGGTGGAGAGCCTGCTCGACGACGCCGCCCGGCGCAACGCCAAGGAGCTGCTCGTGCTCACCGGCGAGCGGCCCGAGGTGAACCCCGTGGTGGCCGCGCGCCTGGAGTCCTACGGCCACGACGACTTCACCGCCTACGTGGTCTGGGCCTGCGAGCGCGCGCTGGAGCGCGGCATGCTCCCCCACACCAACCTCGGGGTGCTGTCGAAGGATGACCTGGCCCGGCTGCGTGAGGTCACGGCCTCGCAGGGGCTGATGCTGGAGTCGGTGAACCCCGACCTCGAGGCTCATCGCGGGTCGCCGACGAAGCACCCCGCCCGGCGGCTGGACACGATCCGCGCAGCGGGCGAGCTGAAGATCCCGTTCACGAGCGGCATCCTGGTGGGCATTGGTGAAGCGTCCGAGGAGCGGGTCCAGGCGCTCGAGGCCCTCGCGGCGGTGCATGCCGAGTACGGCCACCTCCAGGAGGTGATCCTGCAGAACTTCGTACCGCACCCGCGCTACTACGGAGCCGAGCCGGCCGCCATAGCCGACCACGCCCAGCGCGAGCAGACCCATGGGCAGCCTGCCGAGATGCCCTCCTGGGGGAGCGAGATCACCCTGGACGACATGCGCGTGCTGGTGCGCGAGTCGCGCCGCCTGATGCCCGACGTCGGCGTGCAGATCCCGCCCAACCTCTCCGACTGGTGGCTGCCGCTGGTCGAGGAGGGCGCCACCGACCTCGGCGGGCTGTCGGCCAACGGCGACCACATCTCGCCCGAGCACCCCTTCCCCTCACCCCACCGGATGCGCAAGGCGCTGCAGGCCGGCGGGCACGCGCTCACGGAACGGCTGTGCGTCTACCCCCAGCACATGGACGGCGGGTGGCTCGAGCAGGGCGTGCTCGACGTCATCAAGACCAAGTACTGGAGCTTCATTCCGCGCAAGGGATCGGGGCGTCGTACCGAGCGCGCGATCCGCTCCGACCTCGTCCCGGCAGCGATCGAGCGGGCTCGCCACGGCGCTCAGCTGGACGAAGAGGAGCTGACGGCCCTGTTCGCCGAGTCGCGGCCGGAGGCGATCGAGGACATGCGCCAGGCGGCCGACGAGTTGCGTGCCGAGCTGGCGGGCGACACGGTGACATACGTGGTCAACCGCAACATCAACGTGTCCAACGTGTGCGTGGTGGGCTGCGCCTTCTGCGGCTTCGGCCAGGGACGGCGTTCGCCCGACGCCTACGAGCACGACCGCGCCGAGTTCGTCAAGCGCGTGGAGGATGCCGTGGCCTTCGGGGCCACGGAGCTGTGCATGCAGTCGGGGATCCATCCCGACTGGGGCCTGGCCGACTACGAAGGCTGGCTGCAGCTGGCCAGGGAGGTGGCGCCCCAGCTGCACCTGCATGCCTACTCCTCGATGGAGGTCGACCACATGTGCGAGACCTCCGGTTTGGCGCCGGTGGAGGTGTTCCACCGCCTGCGCGACGCGGGCCTGGGCTCGACCCCCGGAACCGCCGCCGAGGTGCTCCACGACGGCGTGCGCCAGCGCATCTCCCCGAACAAGCTGCCCGTGGCGCGTTGGGTGGAGATCATCGAGGCCAGCCACGCCGCCGGTCTGCGCTCCACCGTGACGGTGATGTTCGGGCACATCGAGGAGCCGTGGGAACTGGCCGAGCACATGCGCGTGGTGCGTGAGGTGCAGCAGCGCACCGAGGGGTTCACCGAGTTCGTGCCGTTGTCCTTCATCCCCTACCTGACACTGCTTGGGCGCACCCACGGGATCGAGGAGATCTCGCGTGACGAGAATCTCAAGCACACCGCGGCCTTTCGCCTGGCCCTGGGCCACGCCGTGCCCAACCTGCAGGCCAGCTGGGTGAAGATGGGCCTCGATGCGGCCACGGAGGCGCTGCGCTGGGGGGTCAACGACCTCGGTGGCACGCTGATGGAGGAGTCCATCAGCCGCCTCGCGGGCTCACAGCACGGGGTGATGCTGACCCCCGACCAGTTGATCGGCGCCGCCCACGCGGCCGGCCGTCCCGCGGCGGAGCGCACCACCCTGTACGACATCCGCCGCCGCCACCCCGTGCCGCTGGCAGCCTGACCGGAACGACCAGGGGCCGCCCGGAGGCGGCCCCGCGCGACCCACCGCGCAAAACTTCCCTAGCGAAAGAGGTCCTCGTCCGGGGGCCGGCGCAGCATCGCCGCACCCGGGCCGTCCTCGCCCGTCACGAAACGCTCCAGGCCGCGGACCAGCACGACCGGCTCGTCGGAGTCCTTCGCGCGGGCGAGATCGGCGGCCCCGGCCACCGCGTCGGCCACGGCGATCATCGTGGCCCGCAGCTCCCGGCCGCGTGCATCGGGGCGCCCGCGGCGGTCATCCAGCGGCGCGAGGCCGGCCACGCCGAGCGCCACGTCGGTCTGTCCCAGCCGCCACGCGCGGCCGAAGGAGTCGGTGATCACAATCGCCGGCCTCACGCCTCGCGCGCCGGCGACCTCGGCCCGCAGCGCCCGCGCCGAACGGTCGGAGTCCTCGGGTAGCAGCACGAGCTCACCGGGCTTGCCGGCGTTCGACTGGTCGACTCCGGCGTTGGCACACACCCATCCGTGGCCGGTCTCGCAGATCAGCACGCCGTTCGCGGCGCGCAGCACGGACGCCGACTCGTCGAGCACCGCCTGCACCACGCGCGGGTCCTTGCCCTGATCGGCCGCCAGGCTCTTGGCCCGCTCCCCCGGTTCGATATCCGCCAGCCTCCGAATCCGCCCCTCCGACTTCGACACCACCTTGTGGGCCACGCACAGGACGTCGCCGTCGGCCAGGTCCTCAGGCGCGGCAGCAGTCAGGAGCGCGGCCAGGTCGTCGCCGGGGCGCACCTCGGGCAGGCCCGGAAGCGCGAGCAGGGTGAGCGGGGAGCTCAGTGGCGGACCTGAGCCGATGGGGACACCGTCAGGCGGGCGATGGCCGCGCGCGTCCTGGGCGCGGGCCCATCAAGACCGTCGAGCGTCGCGGACAGCGCAGCCAGGTCATCGGGCGTGTCGATGTCGAGCATCAGGCCGGCCAGCTCCTCCACGCGGTGGGAGACCCCCGCGGCCCGGGCGGCGGCCAGGTGACGGGCGAGGCTGCCGGGACCGAAGCTGGGCGCGATTGCCGTCGGCGGGCGCAGCAGCAGGGCGTTCGTGCCCTCGCCGTGGCGGTCGGGCACGATCGTCGCGGCCGTCCCCGCGGCCTGGGCACGGCCGAGCATCCCGCTCAGCTCGGCGGTGTCGAGCAACGGCGTGTCGCCGGGCACCAGCAGCACACGGTCATGGCCCGCGTCGAGGGCGTGGCGGATACCCAGGCCGGTCGCCGCGCTCTGGCCCGCCTCCTCGGCGTCATGGATCACCGAGACGCCGTCACCGCGCGCGGCGTCCGCGGCCAGCCGGTTGGAGGTGACCACCACGATCTCGTCGATGGCCGGCACCTTCTTCAACGTGGCCAGTACGTCGGCGAACATCGCCTCGGCGAGGGCCTCCCTCGACGCGCCGGGGAGGAGGCCGGCCAGCCGCTGCTTGGCGGCGTCGAAGCTCTTGATGGGCAGGATCGCGAGGGTGCGCACGGCGTGCGACCAGAGCCTACGGGGCGAGCCCGCGCGCGAACTCGAGAGTGGACTCCGCCACCCGCCGGCGTGCGTCGGCGGAGTCCATCAGCGTGTCCGTCTCGAGGGCGGCCACACCCGCCACGGGCTCGTCGGCCACCACCCCGTCCAGCAGGTCGCCGTACGAACCGAGCATGGCCGAGGCGTCCGGCGCGAGCCCCGCGTACTCGCAGAACAGGCGGGTGGGTCCCTTCACCACCTCGCCGCCCACGAACGGGCTCATGGCCACCACCGGGGCGGCGGTGGCGCGCAGAGCCTCGGGCACGCCCGGCAGAGCCAGGATGGGACCGATGGATATCACCGGATTGCTGGGTCCGATCAGCACGACGTCGGCCTCCGCGAGGGCGGCCACGACTTCGGGCGTCGGGCGAGCCTGCGCGGCGCCCGCGAGCTCGAGGCCGTCGATCGGGCCTTTGGCCCCCTCGACGATCATGAACTCCTGGAAGGGCATGGTCCGCCCCCGCGCCTCGATCCGGGTTCGCACCGGCTCGTCGGACATGGGCAGGACGCGGGCTTGTACGCCCATGCTCTCGACCACCGCGCGATGGGCGTCGGTCAGGCGCCGCCCCTCACCGAGCAGGTCGGTGCGCAGCAGGCACATCGCAAGGTCTCGGTCCCCAAGCCGGAACCACGCCGGGTGTCCCGCGGCTTCGAACGCATCCATCACGCCCCACGTGTCATCCCGGAGCCCGAAGCCCCGCTCGTCGATCGCGTCGGCCAGCCAGTAGGTCACCAGGTCTGGATCGGGAGAGACGTGAGCGCCGTATATCTCGGTGTCGTCGCCGGTGTTGGCGATCACTGCGAGCCCCTCAGGGCCTACCACGTCCAGCAGTCCGCGCGCCAGCTTGGCGCCACCCGTGCCGCCCGAGAGCAGGGCTACCCGCACGGCCGCCGGCTACCAGAGCTCATCGGGCAGGCCGGTGAGCTTGACGCCCGCGTGAGCCTTGTTGCGGATGTTCACCGAGATGAGGAGGGGGGTGAGGCCCTCCACGAGCCGGGCCGTCTCGAGGGCGCCCGCGTTCACCGGCCGCAGCCCGGGGATCAATGCGATCAGCTCGGCCACGCGCCGCTTGGCCTCCTTCGGATCCCCGGTCAGCAGCACGTCCTCGTCCAGCTCGGCGCCGAGATCGCCGAGGGTGGCCGCGCTCACCGTGTGCAGCGCGCTCACCACGGTGACGCCGTCCGGGACCATCTCCTGCGCCTGCTCGGCCGCCGAGCCCTGAGGCACCCCGAGCAGCCGGGTGGCCTTGCCGGATACCGCGGCAGCCAGCGGCACGGTGGCGTCCACGAGGATCTGGCCCTCGGCGAGCGCTCCCTTGAGGTTGGTCAGGTTCTCGGACTGCGCGCGGAAGGGCACCGTGAGGAACACGATCGGGCCGCGCTTGGCGGCCTCGGGGTTCTCGGCGCCCTCGACCTCGGCAGCGGGCACCTGCTCGCGCACCTTCTGGGCGGCCTCCTCGGCGCGACCCGCGTCACGCGAGCCGATGACCACGGGCCGGCCCGCCGCCGCCATGCGCAGCGCCAGGCCGAAGCCCAGCGCGCCGGTGCCGCCCACGATCGGGATCGGATCCGCCACGGCCGCGACCTTAGCTCACGGGATAGGGTGCTCCGGCATGAGGCTCGAAGGCAGGATCGCGCTCGTGACCGGCGGCACGGGCGGCATCGGCGCCGCGACATGTGAGCGGCTGGCGGGGGAGGGCGCCCGCGTTGCGGTCGCCGATCTCGACCTGGACCGCGCCCGCGAGGTGGCGGCGGGCCTGGATGGCATCGGCGTGGCGATGGACGTGCGCTCCACGGCGTCCGTGGGGGCCGCCGTGGAGGCGGCGGAGGCCGAGCTCGGGCCGATCTCGGTCCTCGTGAACAACGCCGGAATCGCCGAGGACGACTTTTTCACCCGCACCGACGAGGCCATGTGGGACCGGGTGATCGCCGTCAACCTGCGCGGCGTGTTCGCGGTGACCCATGCCGTGCTGGGCGGCATGCACGACCGCCACGGCGGGAGCATCGTGAACATCGCCTCCGAAGCCGGGCGGGTGGGCTCTCAGCTGTCCACCGTGTACTCGGCCACCAAGGCCGGCGTGATCGGCTTCACCAAGGCACTGGCCAAGGAGTCCGCGCGGTTCGGAGTGAGGGTGAACGCCGTCGCCCCCGGCCCGATCGAGACCCCCATGCTGAAGGTGGCGCCCGAGGCCCTCGGCGAGCTCGGCGAGCGCTTCGTGAGGGGCATGGTGGCCTCCACGGCGATGCGGCGCCCGGGACGACCGGAGGAGGTGGCGGCCACGATCGCCTACCTGGCCAGCGACGACTCGTCGTTCGTGACCGGGGAGACGATCGGGGTGAGCGGCGGCCTCGGCATGATGTAGCGGTGCCGGCAGCGCCAGTCTCCATCCGCGAGGTAGGTCCCAGGGACGGCTTTCAGAACGAGCCGGAGGTGATCGGCACCGCCGACAAGGTGCGCCTGGTCGAGATGCTCGCCCGCACCGGCCTGCGCCGGCTCGAGGTCACGAGCTTCGTGCGCCCCGATGTGATCCCCCAGCTGGCCGACGGGCCCGACGTACTGAGCCGGGCCGACATCCCCGAAGAGGTGGCGGTCTCCGTGCTCGTGCCCAACGAGCGCGGGCTCGACAACGCGTTGGCCTTCCGCGAGCAGTTTTCGGAGATCAACCTCTTCCTGTCGGCATCCGAGACCCACAACCGCAGGAACGTGAACAGGTCGGTGGAGGAGTCACTGACGGGACTCGAAGCGGTGATCGCGCGCGGACTGGCTGAAGGGCTGCGCTGCGAGGGCGTGATCTCCGTCTCCTTCGGGTGCCCGTACGAGGGCGAGCTGGCGCCGGGCGCCGTGCTCGCCATCGCGGAGCGCCTGGTGGCCGCCGGGTGCGAGGAGATCGCCTTCGGCGACACCACGGGCATGGCCAACCCGGCCCAGGTGCGCACCTTCTTCGGCGAGGCCTTCGGGCGGCTGCCGGGCGTGGAGCTGACCGCTCACTTCCACAACACGCGCGGCCAGGGCCTGGCCAACGCGCTTGCGGCGCTGGAGGTGGGGGTGGGGTCCTTCGAGGCGTCCTTCGGTGAGCTCGGGGGCTGCCCCGTGCCCAAGGGGGCCACCGGCAACGTTGCGACCGAGGATCTCGTCTCGATGCTGCACGAGATGGGCCACCCGACGGGTATCGACCTGGCCGCGCTGCTGGACGCCGCGCGAGAGGCCCAGCGAGTGCTCGGCCGGCCACTCGGCAGCCACCTCCTGAGTGCCGGACCTGTCGACTGGCACAGAGATTGACCCTGCGCGCCGACGTCGAGGCGCTGTCGGCGATGGAGCGGCGCTCGGCGAGTGCGGGGGAGCGCGCGTCGGCCGACTGGTGTGCGGGGCGCCTGCGCGAGGCCGGGGCGGAGGACGTGCGGGTCGAGCCGTTTCGCTACCAGCAGAGCTTCGGCGTGGGGCAGGCCCTGCACTTCGCCGCGGCGGCCCTCGGACGCCTGCCCGCTGCGGCGGCGCTGGCGTCGTTCGAGCTCGACTACTCCGGCCGCGCCCAGCCGCTGCGGCGGCTGCTGCCCGCGGGGGAGGGGGCCAACGTGGTGGCCCGCCTGCCCGCGCGCGAGGAGCGCCGCTCCACACTGGTGCTGGTGGCGCACCACGACGCCGCCAACACCGGCCTGATGTGGAACCCGCACCTGGCGCCGAAGGGCGGCCGGAAGGGGCAGCCGCCGTTCTCGCTGCTGCCCGAGCTGGCGATGGCGCTGATGGCCGCCGGCCCCCGCCGCCTGAGGGCGCCGGCGCGGGCGGTGCTGGCGGGGGCGGCCGGGCTCTGCCTGGAGGTGGCACGCGGCGCCACGGTGCCGGGCGCCAGCGACAACGCCACCGGCGTGGCGGCCGTGATGGCGCTGGTCGAGCGGCTGAGCGCCGATCCGCTGCACCGCACGGAGGTGGTCGTGGTGCTGCCCGGAGCCGAGGAGCCGGGCATGGGCGGGATGGCGGCCTGGCTCGGGGTCGCCCGCGCGGAGCTGGATCCGGAGAGCACGCTGGTGCTTGGCCTCGACACACTCGGCGCCGGCGAGCCGATCGTGGTGAGCGCCGAGGGGCCGCTCTGGCGGGTGCGCTACCGCGGCGAGGATCTGGCGCTGGCCGACGCCGCCGCTCAGCGCGTGGGCCTCGACCCGCCGCGGCGGTTTCGTCTCGGCGGCTGGACGGATCCGGTGCTGGCGGCGCTGGCCGGGCTCAACGCGCTCTCGATGCTCTCGATCGGCGAGGCCAACGCGCTCACGAACTACCACCTGCCCACCGACACTCCGGACCGCGTCGACTGGGCCTGCGTCGAGTCCTGCACCGCGCTGGCCGAGGCGGTGGCGCGCAACTGGGCGGAGCGGTAGCTTGCCCGCCATGGACGCCAAGCGGATCGCGACGATTCACGCGGCCGGGAGGACGGCGATCGGTGCGGCTCTCATGGCGGCCCCGCGGGCCGCCACCGCCGGCTGGATCGGCAACGACGCGCACCGCGCGCCGGTCACCGCGCTGGCGCGAGGGCTCGGAGTGCGCGACTCGGTACTGGGTCTGGGCGTGCTGCGGACCCTCGGGAACCCAGAGGCCGCGAAGCCGTGGCTGGCGGCATGCGTGGTAGGCGATGTGGTCGACCTGGGCGCCACGCTGGCCGTGCGCGACCAGCTGCCCCAGCAGGGCGCGGTGGCCGTCTCGGCGATCGCGGTCACATCGGCGCTGCTGGGCGCTTGGCTCCTCTCGTCCCTCGACTAACGGCCGGCGAACTCCGGCGGGCGCTTCTCGAGGAAGGCGCGCGCGCCCTCGGCGAAGTCCTCGCTGGCCGCCAGGCTCTCCTGGGCCTGCACCTCCTGCTCCAGGGTCAGCGCCAGAGCGGGCTTGGCGGCGGCGTCCATCACCCGCTTGGCCAGCCCCACCGCCCGAGGCGCGCACGCCAGCAGCTCGTTGGCGAAGGTCTCTGTGAGGGCGTCGAGCTCCTCGGCCGGAGCGATCCGGTTGGCCAGGCCGATCCGGTGCGCCTCGCGCCCGTCGATCACCTTGCCGGTCATGATCAGCTCCTTGGCGTTGCCCAAGCCGACGATCGCCGGCAGGCGTGAGCAGCCACCCACGTCGGGCAGCAGCCCGATCCGCACCTCCATGATCCCGGCCATCGCATCCTCGGCCATCACCCGGAAGTCGGCCGCGAGGGCCAGCTCGAAGGCGCCGCCCAGGCACGCGCCGTGAATCTGGCAGATCGTCGGCTTGGGCATCTCCTCCAGCAGGTTCCACCAGGAGAGGATCGGCCGGCGGAAGCGGCGCAGCCTCGCCGGGTTCTCCGACAGCTCGCGCAGGTCGTTGAGGTCCATCCCCGAGGAGAACATCGCGCCGTCGCCGCGCACCACTACGCAGCGCACGTCGGAGTCGGCGGCGGCCTCTTCGAGCGCGTGCCCGAAGTCGGAGATCAGCTCTCCGTTGAAGGCGTTGCGCTTCTCCGAGCGCTGGAGGACGATATGGCGGACCGCGCCGCGATCCTCGATTCCGACGAGTGGCATGTAGGCTCCCGCGCTCGATTGACCCGGACCGGGAGAAGGTAGTGGACATCAAGAAGGTTGGAGTGCTGGGAGCCGGCCTCATGGGCCACGGCATCGCCCAGGTCGCGGCCCAGTCCGGATACGACGTGGTTCTCCGCGAGGTCGATCAGGAGCGTTTGGACAAGGGCCTTGGCCGGATCGAGAAGCAGCTGGCCCGGGCTGTGGAGAAGGGTCGCATGGAGCAGTCCGACGCCGACGACGTCCGAGGCCGCATCTCACCCACGCTCGACTACGGCGACCTGGCCGACTGCGACCTGGTGATCGAGGCCATCGTCGAGGACCTCGATGCCAAGCTCGAGATGTGGAAGCAGGTGGACGGCATCGTCAAGGACGGGGCCGTCTTCGCCACCAACACCTCTTCTCTCCCCGTGATCGACCAGGCCGCGGTGACCAAGCGCCCGGACCGTTTCCTGGGCCTTCACTACTTCAACCCGGCGCAGGTGATGAAGCTGGTCGAGGTCGCGCGCGCCGTGACCACGTCCGACGAGACGTTCGACATCGGCGTGGCGTTTGCCGAGAGCCAGAAGAAGCTCGGGGTGAAGACCAAGGACAAGGCCGGCTTCATCGTGAACCGGCTGCTGGTGCCCTACATGCTCGACGCGATCCGGGCCTACGAGGAGGGCGTGGGCTCGATCGAGGAGATCGACGCCGCCATGAAGGCCGGCGCCGGCCACCCGATGGGCCCGCTCACGCTGGCCGACTTCGTGGGCCTGGACACGATGGGCTCGATCTGCGACGTGATGTTCGACGAGTTCCGCGAACGGCGCTTCGCCCAGCCGCCCACCCTGCGCAAGATGCTGGCGGCCGGCTGGTACGGCCAGAAGACGGGCAAGGGCTTCTACGACTACTCGGGCGACGAGCCGGTCATGAACCCGCAGCTGTAGCGCGCTTGAAGATCAGCACATGGCCGTCCTTTTCGTGGTGAAGGTTCTGCTGGAGCAGTACCTTCACCAGCTCCCAGCCCTGGGCGCCGCGCTCGGCCAGGACCTTGTCTAGCGCCTCGCGGTCGAGCTCCTCCTCCTTGCGGCCCAGCAGGCCGTGTGTGATCACGACGGTCGAGTACTCCCAGGTGGGCATGGGCCAACCCTAGCCCAGCGGGCGCATGAGAGACTGCCGCCCGTGACCGACTTGGCAACAGCCCTGGAGAGCGCTCGTGCGGGCGGCCCCGACCGCCACCACGCCAAGGCCGAGCAGCAGGGCAAGCTCCCGGTGCGCGAGCGGGTGGCTCGCCTGACCGACGAGGGCTCCTTCACCGAGGACGCCTTGCTGGCCAACTGGGAGCAGGACGGCTTCGGCGCCGACGGGGTGGTCACCGGGATGGCCACGATCGCCGGGCGGCAGGTGTGCTTGATGGCCAACGACCCCACCGTCAAGGCCGGCTCGTGGGGCCCAAGGACGGTCGAGAAGATCATCCGTATCCAGGAGCAGGCGCTCGAGCACCTGCTGCCCATGATCTACCTCGTGGATTCCGCGGGGGCGCGGATCACCGAGCAGGTTCAGATGTTCCCCGGCCGGCGCCATGCGGGGCGGATCTTCCACACCGAGGTCAAGATGTCGGGCGTCGTCCCGCAGGTGTGCGTGCTCTTCGGGCCCAGCGCGGCGGGCGGCGCATACATCCCCGCATTCTGCGACGTGGTGATCATGCGTGACGGCAACGCCTCCATGTACCTGGGCTCGCCCCGGATGGCGGAGATGGTGATCGGCGAGACGGTGACCTTGGAGGAGATGGGTGGCGCGCGCATGCACACAGGGGTGTCTGGCTGCGGCCACTTCCTCGTGAAGAGCGACGAGGAGGGCATCGACCTGGCCAAGCGCTACCTCTCCTACTTTCCGCGGCACTGGCACGAGGCTCCCCCCACCGCGCCGCCGGCCGCGCCCGGCTCGGACGCGGCGATCCGCGATCTCATCCCCGCCGACGAGAACAAGCCCTTCGACATCCTCGGGTTGATCGACTCGCTGGTGGACGAGGGGTCCTTCCTCGAGGTGCACAAGCGCTGGGCCAAGGAGCTCGTGGTGGGCTACGCCCGCCTGGAGGGCCGGGTGGTCGGGATCGTGGCCAACCAGCCGCGCCAGAAGGGGGGAGTGCTGTTCGTGGACTCCTCCGACAAGGCCGCGCGCTTCATCTGGACCTGCAACGCGTTCAACGTGCCGCTGCTCTTCCTCGCCGACGTGCCA
The DNA here is from genome assembly GCA_963825475.1 of uncultured Thermoleophilaceae bacterium. Taxonomy (GTDB): domain Bacteria; phylum Actinomycetota; class Thermoleophilia; order Solirubrobacterales; family Thermoleophilaceae; genus JAAYBF01. The sequence continues at coordinate 398,979 of CAWGTC010000004.1, forward strand.
GGGTTCATGATCGGCACCCAGGTCGAGCGCCAGGGCATGATCCGCGCGGGCGCCAAGATGATCTCCGCCGTCTCCGAAGCCACTGTGCCCAAGGTCTCGGTGATCGTGCGCAAGGCCTACGGGGCCGGGCTGTACGCGATGGCTGGGCCCGCCTTCGATCCGGACGCGTGCATCGCGCTCCCGAGTGCCAAGATCGCCGTGATGGGTCCCCAGGCGGCCATCAATGCCGTGTTCTTCAACCAGGTGCAGGCCATCGAGGACGAGGACGAGCGCTCGGCGTTCGTGGACAAGCTCAGGCAGGAGTACAAGGACGAGATCGACGTGCTGCACCTGGCCTCGGAGCTGGTGGTCGACGCGGTGATCCAGCCCGAGGATCTGCGCGACGAGCTGGTGCGCCGGTACGCGTTCTACGCGGGTCGCCAGCGCGAGTGGCCGGCCAAGCACAACGCCGTCACCCCGGTGTGAGCGCGTGCGCCTGATCGGTCCACTCAGGCGGCCCCTCTGGCTGGTCGCCGCGATCGGCGAGAGCGCACTGGAGGTGGCTCTCTCGTTCGTCAAGGAGGCCCGCGCGGCGCTCGAGGAGGCGGTGCCTCACAACCCGCCCACTAAGCCGGCCGGCACGACCGTCGAAGTCGAGCGCCCCATGCCTCGCCGCAAGCCCCGCCCGCGCTCGCGGCCGGCATCGCGGCCCCCGCGCCCCGTGTCCGACAAGGTGAAGACCATCGACGACGGGCCCGTGCCCGTGGCCGAGTTCGGCGAAGCGGGCGCCCAGGACGGCGCCGGCGCCGAGGTGCACGTTGACGCGCCGTGGGACGGCTACGACGCGATGAAGGTGGCTGACCTGAAGGCCCGCCTGGCAGCCGCCGACCGTGAGACGCTCGCCGCGGTGGTGCTCTACGAGGGCTTCGGACGGAAGCGGCGCTCGGTGATAGACACGGCCGAGAAGCGCCTCACGCGGCTGAGCGTTCCGGGCTCGTAGCGCCGGCCGCCAGCCGGGGGCCCACCTCAGCGTCCACGCGCTCGGTCAGCTCGCGGCAGAACTCGAACGCGCGATCAAGGGACGCCGGGTCGGGCATCGCGCCCGCCGAGGACACCGTGATCGCCGGAATGCCACGCATCACCGCGGCCCCGGCATCGCCGGCCCAGCGGACCACCGCCGGACGGGCCTCGTGCCCGCCGTCCTCCACGATCTGCTCGCAGATCCGAGTGAGCTGACGGTGCGTGCGCAGGGGATAGAGCGGCCCCTGCTTGCGGCTGTAGGTGAGGGGTCCGTCGCCCACGGTGTCGAGGTCGACGATCACGGTGCTTTCGGCCTCGAGCTCGGGGCGCCGCAGGCGCAGCCAGGCCTTCATGCCGAGCGCGAAGGGCTTCTGCGCGCCGGTGAACAACACCCAGACGTCGAAGTGGTCGAGCCGGTCGCCCAGATCGTCCGCCAGCCGCAGCGCCACGGCTACGCCCGCGGCGTTGTCGGTCGCGCCGGCGCCGGCGGCTGAGAGCTCGATGTCGACCAGCGCGGGGACCATGAGGATGAGGAACACGGTGGGCGCGAACTGAACGGCGGTGAGGGCCGTGCCCTCGAGCCCGGCCACCCGCAGTCCGCTGCAGGCCAGCACCACGAGCATCGCCACCACCATGGCCAGCCACGGGTCACGAAGGAGCCGCATGGCCAGGGCGAAGGACGGCGCCTCGCGCGCGGCGTCGTAGTGGGCCACGAGCACGAGCGTGCCCGGCTTGCCCGCGTCCACCCGGGACTCCACGTTCTGAGACATTCGCCGGCCGGTCAGCCGCCGCATGAGGTGCACGATCCCCGTCGCGTCGAGCGCGGTCGACAGCAGGGCGAGCAGCACTATCGCCGCGCCGATCGGAGCGTTCGTGGCCGCCAGCACGCTGCCGAAGATGGCCAGCAGGGCGTGGAGGGTATGGGTGAGGCCGAAGCGCGGACGCACCTGCACCGTCTGCAGCTCGGCGGGGCGCCCCAGATCCTCGAGGCGGTCGCGCAGGTACACGGCGGCGCGCCGCTCGGCATCGGTACCCGCCGCTCGGCCCCTATGCGCGACGAGACCGGCGATCTCTCGTATCGAGTCCATCCGCACGGGCAGGTTAGAGTGGGGCCGCCGGGCGCACGCACTCACCTAGTAGGGGGGACCGATCGTGGATACGTCAAAGATCAGCTTTGGGGAGATGGTGGCCGGCGCAAGCGGACTCGCACTCTTCATCTTCATGTTCTTCCCGTGGTACGGGATCAAGACCGAGTTCGAGGGGCTCGGAGACATCGAGGGCGTGAACGGCAACGCCTGGGAGTCCTTCAGCTTCATCGACATCATCCTGTTCCTCGTGGTGGTGCTCGCCGTGGGCATGGCAGTGGCGCGGGCCGCGGGCGCGATGCCCTCCGACCTGCCCGCGCCGGCCGGCACGATCGTCGCGGCCGCGGGTGCCCTGGCGGTCCTGCTGATCCTGTTCCGTCTGGTCAGCGCACCCGACCCCGATATCACGGGTGACGCCGTCGACCTGAGCCGCAAGATCGGCATCTTCCTCGGCCTGATCGCCGCGGCGGGAATCGCCTTCGGCGGCTACACAGCCAGCAACGAGCGCGCCTCGGGGCAGGCACCGCCCGCCTGACGTCACCTGCGACGTATCGTCACTGCGTGCCCCGGCGTCCAGATCGTCCCGCCGCTGCGATCCGTGAAGGTGCCGCGGAGGGTCAACGCCAGCCGTCGCGTGCGCCGTGGATGGTTCAGCAGGCGTCGGCCGGCTCTGGTCAGCCGCAGCAGCAGCGTGCCGCGTCCCGCTGAGTCGAAGCTGCGCTCGCCCCGTAGGACGACTGCTCTCCTGGAGCCGCCCGCACGTTGGCTGGCCGAGATGCCCGCGGTGATCGTGACCGTGCCGGCGTCGAACGCGTGGACGCCCTCGAGCCACACCGTGCGCCGCTTCCGGATGTGTCCGATACCGAGGCGGCGCAGACGCCCGGCTGCCGCCTTGACGTCGCCGATCAAGCGGAGGCGGGCCGTCTCCGTGCTTGGCGCGGCGGGCGGTGATGGCGGACTCGCCGGCAACGGCGAGCCCGTTGGTGTGGGCGAGAGGGCTGGCGGCGGGTTCGACGACGGTGGGGTCAGCCACGCCGCCACGTCACCTGGACGTCGGCCGATAAAGGCGCGGGTGGCCATCACAGCCGCCTCGATGCTCCCGGGGGATGTGCCGTGTCGAGGATCGTTCTCCTGCCAGGGCGCGAGCAGGAATGCCAGGCTCTGCGCTCGGGCGTCGAGGTCCAGCCCGATGATCGTCGAGCTCACGTCGCGCACGGCTTCGCGATACATGGCGAGGCAGCTGTCGTCGGCCAGGCACTCGTCGAACAACACACCCCCGGGCCCGTCGAACGGCAGCGGCCACGACAAGGTCTGGTCCGTTCCCCAGGGCAGCATCCGGAACCTGCCGGCGGAGTCGCTGTGGAGGTAGAAGTTGTTGGGACGCAGCGCATCCGACACGCCGGCGTAGCCATCCCAGTGCCCGATGTACTTCTCCACGGCCCACATGCGGGTGAGCTGCTGCAGGTCGGCGAGGGCCGAGACCCGATCCGACCAATCGCCACCTTCCTCGGCGACGGCTGCGATAAGTGCTTCGAGGTCCGCGCGATCCGTCTCACTGCCCTCGTCCACCTCGAAGGCGCCGGCGCCACCGGCGACCACGTCGGTGCCGTATTCACCTTCGTACATGTGCTGGGTCGTGGCGAACCAGCGTGGCAGCGACACGTCATCGAGGGTCTCGACGTTCAGATAGACGCCGTAGTCCTGGTCGTTCACGCGCACGTACGCGTAGCCGGCGCGTGGTGCGGCCACACCCACCGACCGAAACGCCTCGTATGCCAAGACCTCGTGGGTCATGGAGGGGTCCTGGATCATGTTGTTGAGGGTCAGCGTCTTGAGCCCCAGGAACCGCTGGCCGGGAACGGAGTGGTTGAGCTTGACCTTGAACGCCGCCTTTCCGGTCAGGGGGCGGAACGACCCGATCCCGCCCTTGAGCCGTACGCCGACGTTCAAGGGTCCATAGGTCCCTCCGGTGGTCATCAGGGAGAACGTCCCGTCCTGGTACCCGGTGGGTGCGGTCGCCAGCGCATCGATGGACTCCTGCGGGAGCGTGAGGTCGATCTCGACCACCTCACCGGGGTCGAACATCCACGCCGCGGCGTCGGCGGCCGGAGCTCCGGTGTCGGACGAGGGCTCGTTGGGCGCGCCGCGCGTCGCGACGGTCTGTGCCCACGATCCGGTGCCGTTTGGGTATCGGCCCCACGTATCGGCGGGCGAGGTGAGCGCCGGCACCGCGATCTCGTCGACGAGGGTCCCCGCGCCGTCCGCCAGTCGGATCGTGTCGGCGCCGCAGCTGATGCCGAACGGGAATCCGCCCGCCCCCTTCTCGACCACCAGGTCGTCGTGCGGGGCGATGCTGCTGGATGCCGGGAACAGCAGGCGGTGATCGGGTCGGGTGGACGTCAGCGGATCATCGGTCAGCAGCCAGCCCGAGAGGTCGGCGGCACTGTCCGAAGTGTTCACCAGCTCGACCCAGTCCGTGGCTTCGCAGTTGACCTCGTTGAGCACGACCGCGGCGCCCGCCGTGCGGGCCGCCAGTGCGCCCATGAGGACGCATGCCAGGAGGGCGGCTAGGAGCCGGATGTCCCGGATGGGGAGGACGATGGGGGACTCCCTTCGGGTGCCACGGTGGGTCTACCGTAGGGAAGACCCGCAGACTTCGCCACAGATCCGTCCCGGCTCAGGAGCGTTCAAATGCGGCGGGTGGGACTCGAACCCACAAGGCCTTGCGGCCAACGGTGTTTGAGACCGTCTCGTTTACCAGTTTCGACACCGCCGCAGACCAGCGAGTCTAGGTGCCCGAGCGGCGCTGGCGGTGAGTGAGGGCGGCGCTAAGCGCCGGCGGGCTGCGGGTCGTGGGCCCCCGCGGGCGGGTAGCCGTCGTCGCGGCTGACCTCGACCTCGACGTTCCACTTCTGCGAGAAGCCGCGCATCGCGAACGCCAGCAGCAGCAGCTGCACCGGTACGAGGATCAGGGTCAACAGCCCCAGGATGGCGGGATCGAGCATCGGATCGTCGAATCCGGCCTTGTCGCGATCGAACCACGCCGGCCCCGCCACTGCGGCAACGACCGCGAAGAGCACGGCCAGCGCGGCGGCCACCGGCAGGACGCCGCGGTTCCAGCGCGCCACGTAGAAGGCCATCACGAGGTAGAGCAGGATGTAGGCGAACGCGACTGGCTGCGCACCCTGCAGCTCCGACCAGCCGCCGATCGTGATGATCGCAATCAGGGCGGCGCTGGCGATCAGCAGCAGGATGACGATCGCCTTCGTCGCCTTGGACCCCGCCTTGTCTCGGTTCGGATGGTCGATCCGCGTCTGCGCCATGCCCGCGCCAGTCTAGTTCTTGCGACGGCGCGGTGCAGCAGGTAGGCCGTCGAACGTACGATTGTGGTCCCCGCGGGCGTGCTGGAATTGGTAGACAGGCCGGGTTTAGGTCCCGGTGTTCGCAAGAGCGTGTGGGTTCGAGTCCCTCCGCCCGCATCATGGCCACCGCTCTGTTCGTATGCCTGCACAACGCCGGCCGGTCGCAGATGAGCCAGGCGCTCTTCGAGCGATCCGCCGCCGGTCGCCACGTGGGCCTCTCGGCGGGAACGACGCCGGGCGAGCGGGTCCATCCCGAGGTCGTGGAGGCGATGCGGGAGCTGGACATCGACCTGGCCGATCGCCGCCCCCGCGGGCTCACCCGGGAGCTGGCCGAACAGGCCGACGTGATCGTGACGATGGGTTGCGGAGACGAATGCCCGTTCATCCCCGGCAAGCGCTACGTGGATTGGGACCTGCCCGATCCGCAGGGCCGGCCCGTCGAGGAGGTCCGGGCCACCCGCGACGACATCGCGCGCCGCGTCGAGGTGCTCCTGCGCGAGCTCGACTCCCAGCCGTAGGCTCCCGGCCATGAGCAGCGCGCGAGTGCGGACCCGCCGCTGGACGCTTGGCGTGGTCTCTGCCGCCACCGCTCTGCTGCTGCTCGACGTGACGGTGGTCAACGTGGCGCTGCCGGTGATCGGCGAGGACCTCGACGCATCCTTTGGCGAGTTGCAGTGGGTTATCGACGCCTACGCCCTCGCGCTCGCGGTGGTCCTCCTCACGGCGGGGGTGCTGGCCGACCGGATCGGCCGCCGGAAGGTCTTCTCCGTGGGCCTCGTGGTGTTCTCCCTGGCGTCGCTGCTGTGCGCGGCAGCCGGTTCGCCCGTGGTCCTCGACCTCGCGCGGGCCGTCCAGGGAGTCGGCGGCGCCGCCATGTTCGCCACCTCGCTGGCGTTGCTCGCCGAACGAGTTCCCGCCCGAGGACCGCGGCCTGGCGCTCGGCGTATGGGGCGCCATCAGCGGGGGCGCACTGGCGGTGGGGCCGCTGGTGGGAGGGGCGCTTGTCGACGGCCCGGGGTGGCGCTGGGTGTTCCTGCTGAACGTGCCACTCGGGCTGATCCTGCTGGTGGCCACCGCCCGGTACGTCGGCGAGTCCCGCGACGACCGGGCCAGGCCGGCGGACTGGCCCGGCGCCGTGACCTTCTCCGTCGCGGCCTTCCTGCTCACCTTCGCCCTCATCCGGGGAAATGCCGAGGGGTGGGGGAGTGCGCCGATCGTCGCCTCCTTCGGCGCCGGCGCGGCGGCACTGGTGGCCTTCGCGGTGCTCGAGAGCCGATCCCGGCACCCGATGCTCGACCCCCGCCTGTTTCGCATCCCGGCGTTCACCGGCACGGCGGTCGTGGCCTTCGCGCAGTCGTTTGCGCTCTACCCGATGTTCCTGTTCCTCGCCCTCTATTTCCAGCAGGTGCTCGAGTACACGGCGTGGGAGACGGGGCTGCGCCTGCTCCCGGTCACCCTGGTGCTCTTCGCGGTCGCGCCCGTCGCGGGCAAGCTCACGGGGCGGATCCCGATACGGGTGATGCTCGCGGCCGGCCTGGGCCTGATCGGAGCAGGGCTCCTGCTCATGCGCGGGCTGGAGCCAGGCTCGGAATGGACGGCGCTCCTGCCCGGCTTCGTGGTCGGCGGCCTGGGCATCGGGGTGATCAGCCCGGCGCTCGCGGCGGCCATGGTCGGCGTCCTGTCAGTCGACCGCGCCGGTCTGGCCTCGGGCATCAACAACACCTTCCGCCAACTCGGCATCGCGGTGGGGATCGCCGGGCTCGGCGCGGTCTTTCAGCACCGGATCGCCGGGGAGGTCGAGACCGCGCTGGCCGGCGCCGGTGAGCCTGGTGCGCGAGGCCTTGGGGTGGCGGTGGGCGAGGGGCGGGCCGACGACGTTGCGGCCTCGCTGGCCGACGGTCATCTGCCCGTGCTAGCCGAGGCGACGCGAGCCGGCTTCGTGGCAGGGCTGGACGTGATCTTCCTCGTTGCCGCGCTGACCGCGCTGGCGGCGGTGCCCGCGGCGCTGGTGCTGCTGCGCCGTATGGAGCGCGACTCGCTCTAGACGACGACAGGCTCCAGGTAGAACACCTCGGTCGCGACGTCCATGCGGACGTCCATGCCTGACACGAACGCGCGGACCTGGCGGCCGGTGATCGTCTCGATCACCGTTCGGAACTCATCCTCGCTCGCGTACTGGAAGCAGAGCCGCACGTCGCGCAGGCGCTGAAGCTCCCCGGCCTTGACCATGTTGCGCTCGGCCAGGGTCAAGGTCTCTTCGAGCGTCGAGACGATCGTGTCCGGGCCGGCGTAGTTCGTTCGAGCCTTCGTCGGGCCGCGACCGAACATCTCCTTGTAGAGGTGCACCATCGCGTTGGAGATGTCCTGCGACTCCGACGACTTCTGGGAGTCCGTTGGCCGATCCTGGGTCAGAACCTTCATGTGGGCCTTCACTCTCGCGTCCCTCTGAGATCCGTGCCGCGCCGAGAGGAGGAGGAAACCGAGAACCAGGCGAGCGGTGTGCTGCTCACTGAACGGTAGCGCGAACTGTGGCCCCTGTCAGCGGGGCACGCCCGTAGGGCGGCTATGACGGGGCCGGTGAAGCGGGGGACCAGGGAATCGAACCCCAATCTCGGGTTTTGGAGACCCGCGTCGTAGCCGTTAGACCAGTCCCCCGGAGATCGGCAAGGGTAGCGCCGGTGGGCTCGGCATAGACTCGGCGCTCACCACGGGAGGAGAGCGATGGCGACCATCGAGAGCGTGACCGGGCCGCTCGACGCGGAGGACCTGGGGCACACCCTGATCCACGAGCACCTGCGGGCGCGCGACGAGTCGAACGCGATGCAGTTCCCGCAGCTCTACGACGAGGATGCGATCCGTGCCGCCGCCGTCGAGGCCGCGAAAGCCGCCGTCGCTGCCGGTGTCAAGACCATCGGCGAGCCCACCGCGATGCTGCTCGGCCGCGACGTGAGCTTCATCGAGAGCGTGGCCAGGGAGGCCGGGCTTCAGGCAATCGCGTGCACCGGCATATACACCTACGACTACCTGCCGCTGTACTGGCACAGCCGGTCGCCCGACGCGATGGCCCTGGCGTTCGTGCACGACATCGAGCAGGGCATCCAGGGCACCGACATCAAGGCCGCATTTCTCAAGTGTGCCGCCGACGAGCCAGGGGTGACCGAGAACGTGGAGAAGATCCACCGCGCATGCGCACGCGCGAGCCTGCGCACCGGCCGGCCGATCATGGCCCACTCGAGGCCCGCGTCGAACACCGGCCCCCGGCAGGTGGAGATCCTGCTCGAGGAGGGAGTGGCTCCCGAGAAGATCCAGATCGCACACACGGGCGACACCGACGACCTCGACTACATCGAGGGGCTGCTCGAGAAGGGGGTGTCCATCGGGCTGGACCGCTACGGAATCGAGATGTACCTGCCCACCGACAGGCGCAACGCCACGACCCTGGCGCTGCTGGAGCGCGGGTACGCCGAGCAGATCTTCATCTCCGCCGACTCTTGCGGCACGCTGGACTGGTTTCCTGACGAGACGGTCGAGTTGCTGATGAAAGAGGGCGCCGTCAAGGACTGGACGATCACGCTGGTGCCCGACCAGATCGTGCCCGCGTTGCGGGAGGGAGGGATTACTCCCGAGCAGGAGAAGACGATCTTCGAAGAGAATCCGAAGCGCTGGCTGGGCGGCTGACCGCCCGCCGCCTAGAATCGGCGGGGCTTTTCACGCGGGTGTGGTGTAACGGCTGCACAAGACCCTTCCAAGGTCTGAGTTCGGGTTCGAGTCCCGACACCCGCTTAGCTGCCAGGCGCGCCATCTCCCTCGGCGAGCATCATGCGGACCGACCCGCTCCGTCGGGCAGTGCGCCGACGGTGGCAGTTCGCGCACACCACCTCACATTTCGTCATCTCGTCGAGGAGCCGTCGCCGGCCTGTGTTCGCATGGGGCTCAAACGGAACTTCACGTAGACTCGACCGACCACGGGGCGTGGCGCAGTCTGGTAGCGCACTCGGCTGGGGGCCGAGCGGTCGCTGGTTCAAATCCAGTCGCCCCGACTTTCGTTGCTCAGTCGTCCCAGTCGCCTCGTACTGCACGCAGGATCTCGACGCGCTTCGTCGGCCCGGCACCCAGATAGCTCTCCAGGGAGTCGCAGAGTCGCTGCACCATCGAGAGCGTGCTGTCCATCGTCACATACTTGTAGAGCCCTAGCCGGCCCAGCGGTACCAGGCGCTCGACTTGCGCTGCCTCCTCGAGGTAGCGGTAGAACCGCTCCGCCTCCCACCAGACGGGATACATCGACACTGACTCGTCCACGATCTCTCTGAGGATCACCGCCGGGTTGGAGCGTTCGGGACCGTCGTGAATGACTCCGAAGTCGGTTGTGCGGCAGACGGGCGTCTCGGGCCAGGGCGTGTAGAGCCAGGCGAACGGGGTGTCGTCGGGCGCCCGGCCGAGCTCGCTTTCTTCGGATCCGTCCACCACCTCGGGCTCGATCCTGTAGCCGCGCCATTCCAGGGGCCCGAACCGATGGTCCATGAGGGCATCGATCGGAGCCGTGGCCACGACGAGGTCGAACTGCAGATCGCCGCCACCCGTGACGACGACGGCCCCGCGTCCGTTCCCGCGAATCTGACGAACGGGGGTATCCAGCCGTACGTCGAGCTCCGCGAGCATCCGCTCGAAGAGCGGATTGAAGCCGCCCACCGGATAGTGGTGCGGCGCGCGACTCGGCAGGCGAAACTCGCCCACGTCGGCGATCCGCTCCAGGCGGCGGAGCTTGCCCCACTCCGCCGGCATGTCGTCGAGCCGTCGCCCCCAGAACTTCCGGTTGAACCCCTCGAAGGCGAGCTCGGTCAGCGTCGCGCCGACGGACGACTCCAGGTACTCCCTGAGATTCCCCTCGGCGGGTGCGGCGCCGGCGCTGCGGATCTCCGCCAGCTCGCGCTCGATCGCTGCGCCGCACGGAAGATCGCGGAGACTCTCGAGGTCCACCGGAAAGGGGATGACGGGATAATCCGGCCGCAGGCGTGTCCCTTGATAGATGTCACGCTCTTCGAGTTCCACGAACTGCTCGAGGAAGGGAAGGATGTCCGCCGTGCCTCGAAAGACGCTGACGACTCGCGGCCCGTACTCGTACGGCACGCCCTCCTCGGTCTGGAGCGTGCGGAGCATCCCGCCCGGCTGCGCGCTCCCCTCGAGGACTGTGACATCGCAGTCGAACCTCTCACGCAGCATCCGCGCGGCGCAAGCGCCCGCGAAGCCGGCTCCAATTACCACGACCCTCATGCCATGAAGCTCCTACTGGTCGGCGCGCTCTCGTGGAATCCCGAGCGCATTCGCAGCCTATGTGAAGGTGGGCATGAGCTGTGGGGGCTGTGGTCGCGGAGCGTCGCGTGGGACCAGGGGCCCTATCCAGTCACCAAGGACTGCGTTCGACCGGTCGCTCTCGCCGACGCCGCTACCACCGTCCGCGACCAGGGGATCGACTGCGTCTACTCCCTTTTCCAGGTGTACGACAGGCGGCTGTGGGGGCCACCGTCGCCGGGGGTCGAGCACGACGTCTGGACACTCCTGCACGCGTTGCTCGAAGAGCGCCGCCGCGGCCGCTTCGATGCGCCGATCGTGCGCCACTGGGGCTTCGACGTGCACAACCTCGACCCGCGGGTTGTGGAGGCGCTCGACGGCCACGTCTTCTGCAACCGGGAGAAGCTCGACTACTGGTCGCGGCCGGCGGCAGAGGGGGGCCGCGGTCTTGCCGTCTTCGGCGACGAGGCCGGCCACCTCTTCTTGGACAGCGACCTGCCGAAGCTCGAATTCATGAACGAGCGGTTCACCGAGCCGCTTTCCGGGATTGATGGCGAGATCCACACCGTCTGCGTCGGCAGGCCGCTTAACGTCGACCTCCTCGCCGCGGCCCGGCGGGGTATCCACGTTCACGTCTACTCGAACAGCGTCGACGACGTCTATCGGACGATTGCCGGGAGCCTGTCTACCACGAGAGCCCGTCGGTGGGCCCGTGCGCTTGGCCGCTACCTCCACGTGCACGAGCCGCTTCAGCCGGTCGGGGCCAGCTGGGCGGAGGTCCGTGAGACGAAGGCGCGGTGGGTCCAGGAGTTCTCCCGTTACGACGCCGCATGGTCGTACGTCGGCACACCGTTCGCGTGGGACCCGCTGGAGGATCGCGCCGCCATCCCGAACCGACTCGGAACCTACCTCCTGGCCGGCCTGCCGGTGATTGCCGACCGCCGCCCAGGCTTCTACCGCTACGACGAGATGCGCCGGCTCGGAGTCGAAGTCGAGCTGGTCGATTCCGACTACGACTCGCTCCGGGCACGGCTGGAGGAGGAGGTCGCGACGCGCGGCCGGCGCAACAATGCCCGCGCGGTCCGCCGCCGTTACTCGTTCGACGCGACGATCGACCCGCTGGTGACTGCGCTGGAGGGTGCCCGCACGCGGTACTTCGCGGAGCCCCACGCCGTGCGGACCCGGTTCGAGCCGTGCAGCACAGGGCGCATCGAGCATTTCAACACCCGCCGGCTCCGGCTGCGCTGGGCGTGGCGACAGCGGCGCCGGCTTCTGGCGCCATGGACCGCGCGCTCTCTCAGCCGGGCCCTGGGGCCACGTCGATGACGGTCGCCTTGCTGGAGCGCTTCTCCGACCCGTCCCGCAGGTGTGAGCCGGCGGGCGACGCCACGGAGTGGAACCTGCCCGGCCCCATGAACGACCTGGCGGCGCTCGTACGGTCGGTGCCCGGGGCGGTGATGGGCTGGCTGGGCGGTGGAATCCCACGGAGGGAGCGGCGGAGGGTGTTGCGGGCGTGTCTCGCGACGCGGGGAGCGCGGCTCGGCGCGCTGGTGAGTTCGCCCGACCTGTGGCGCCGGGCCGAGGCTGGGGAGGCAGACCGGCTCACGGTCTTCTCGGCGAAGGACTTCCCCCTCGCGCATGTGCTGGCCGAACGGGTCGGCAGCCCGGCCGACGAGCTCCTCGCCCGCGGGACCAAGTATTTCGGCGAGTTTGCCTTCGAGCTGCTCGCGGTCGTGCCCTACGCGTACTGGCTGCACACAAACGGTCGGCTCGACTTCACGATCTCCAGCGCGGACACCGCGGCGCTCTACTACTTCTCACCACGCCACGAGGAGCGGCCCGGCCCGCGGCGCTACGTCCCGATCACCGAGTACCCGGTGGGGGAGGGCGGGCAGCTCCGGTACGACCGGCACGCCTTCCCCGCCCGCCTCGATACGTCCCGCTGGACGCCGCCGCCGTACAAGGAGCGCTTTCGGAGCACCCGTTTGCGCTTCGACCGCGAGCTGTGTGTCGTATCGAACAAGGCGAACAGTGAGCGGTACCTGCGTCGCGGGTTCGCCGTCAACTTCATGAACACCGAGTTGACGCTGGCGGTGGTCGGCCGATTGCGTACCCGATACCAGGTTGTTTACTGTCGCCCGCGTGCGGCCGACATCGTCGGTGACCACCAGGGAGTTCGGGAAGCCGGGGACATCGAGGCGGTCCGGACCCGCTTCCCCGACGTCCTCACCATCCAGGATCTGCACTCAGACAACGCCGATCTGAGCTTCAACGAACTCCAGCTCACTCTGCTGGCGGGCTCTGAGCGATTCGTTTCGGTGCTCGGTGGAAGCTCCTACCTCGCGAGCTACTTCGGCGGCACGAACGTGATCTACGCGCGGCGCGGCTGGGAGGTCTCGTGCGGTGCCTTCGACAACTGGTTTCATCGGTTCTCGGGATCACGCATCGTCGCGGCCGGCACGCCGCGCGACTTGCTGGGAGCGGTTGAGCGCGAGTTCCTCCAGCCGTAGGGCAGCGCCGGGCTGGGAACGGTGCAGCTATACGGACTCCGCCGCGCGCGGGCTCTGGGCTCCTCGATCTGGCGGGGCGCAACTCAAATATAGGCGGCAGCGTTTAGCCGCGTTCGAGGGCTTGCCGGTCGCGTGACCGGATCGTATGAACCAAGGATGCCGGTGAGGGCGGGCCGCCCTCTGCGCTCTCAACTGCCCCCTTCGTCCTCCCCGAGCATCCATTGCTCGAACTCCACTCGCCCGGCCGCTTTGCGCAACGCGACGTCAGCCGTCAGCGCGTCGCGTATCTCCGTCACCACCGCCGGGTCAGCGCCGCCTTCAAGTGCCTGGCCGCAGAGGTATCCAACCAGACCCTCGTTGTACGCGATCGGGCCCTCAACCTCGACCCCCAGCTCCCTGAGCTTGTCCATCGCCTGTCGGTGCGTCATCGCCTATTCCTTCCGACGGAGATTCGACCTGAGGCTACCCCCCGGCGGTGAAAGTCCGGCGACCTGGTAGTTGCCCGCGATCAATCGGGAACGTCCGCCGCATGCGGGCACGATCCGGCCGAGGGACGAGATACTCGGAGGGGATCTGGGTCACGCCCCACGCTCGTAGTACCACCGTGGTACCGACTGCTGCGTCTTATACGTCCAGATCGTGCATCAGCGGGGACGCTTGGGACGCGTGGGACGCGACGGGACGGATCTACGCCCTTGCTGCGTCGGCTGGGGGCCGAGCGGTCGCTGGTTCAAATCCAGTCGCCCCGATTCGCATTCTCTGCATCTGTCGCGGCTGCCCCACAAGGACTGGGTCTTCCGTGGTACCGAGCGTGGTACCGGGAGACTGCAGACCCATCACCACCGAACCTTGCTCCTGACCTCGTCCGGTTAGCCTGCGCACATCAGCGACGGCGCGGCATACGTCCCGCAGCTTCCCGAGCATCCCGAGTTGCGCGAGATCGCGCTGGTGATCGAACGCATGGGGATGGTCGGCGAGATCCTCGATCACAGGTTTCGCTCGGTGTTCCTCTCGAGCGAGGGGGCTCGGGCGATGGGGGCGTCTGCCGAGGAGGCGCACGGGCTGAGCGGCATGTCGCTCATCGGCCGGACGTTCGACGAAGCCTACACCGAGGTGGTGCGCCTGACCGAGGAGAGCGGCGCGTCCTGGGCGCGGCACAACGTGCCGATCATGCGCCACTACGTGCAACCGGAGGATCCCGACTTCGACGAGGTCTTCGGCGCCGTCGCGCCGTACGCAAGGCGGGTCGAACCGGTATCTACAGCGCCCCGTGCCTGGCACGACACTGTCTCCTTTCCGCTCGAGCTGCGGCTGCGCCAGACAATGCTCGGCGACCAGGAGCAGGCACAGGTGCGGATCAACGATGACACCGGCCGCTTCATCGGGGTCCTGTACCTCTATCGCGGCACGCTGCCGGAGAGCCTCCTACACCGACTCGGGCGCGGCGACCAGCGCCTGTACGAGCGAATGGAGCGTGTGAGCGAGCCGGCACGTCGCCCGGCGGCAATCCTCTTCGCCGACCTCGAAGCGTCGGGCGACCGTTCGCAGCGGCTGTCATCCCGAGGTTACTTCGACTTGATCCGCGACCTGACAGACCTGATCGACTCGTGCGTCGTCGCTCGCGATGGCATCGTCGGCAAGCACGCCGGCGACGGCGGATCGGCGCTGTTCTTGACCGGGGACTTCGACGCCTCGGAGTCGACGACCGCGCGTGCGGCGATCGAGGCCGCCGGGGCAATCCGCGACGGGGCGCAGCTGCTCGGTCGCGAAGACGCGTCCGTGAAGCTCAAGATCGGCGTGCATTGGGGTGCCACGCTGATGGTCGGCCAGGTCGCTACGAGAGGACGCCTGGAGGTCACCGCACTCGGCGATCAGATGAACCAGTGTGCGCGCATCGAGGCCGCCGCGAAGGGCGGCGAGATCCTCGCGTCTAAGGATCTGGTCGAACGACTCGACCCCGCCGATGCACTGGCGACTGGGGTCGACCCGGACGGGGTTACCTACACCCCGCTCGGGGAGCTCGACGGCGCCAGCAACAAGGCTATCCGCGACGCGGGAGCCATCCCCGTCACCTCCATCTAGTCCCGGCCTTGGCGAGGTGGGCGCTATGGATTCGAACCATGGCGCTATGACCTCTGCCGCCCTGCTGTGTCTCATGCGTCCACGAAGTCCACAGGCTGGGACGTACGGGACGCGTTGGACGCGACCGGACGCATCGACACACACTCGGTGTCGGCTGGGGGCCGAGCGGTCGCTGGTTCAAATCCAGTCGCCCCGATCACGCGGAAGCCCGACCTCGCGCACCATGCGCGTGACCGTCGACTCGACGATGTCCGCCTCGTCACGGACGAGGTCGACCCCGTTCACCTCGCCGACAACGGTCCGTCTACGGCACGAGAGCGATTGCACCATAAGAATGAGGCGCCGATGAGAGTTCGCCGTGCCTTCAGTGCGTGGCACGCCTCGCAGGACGGTGCGTCATCCGCGCCGCTGCTGGTAGCGCCGGTACCGGATGGCATAGCGGCAGTAGATCCCGTCCACACCCAGCCGGCGGCCGAGGCCCTGCAGGATCTCGCGCAGCAGCTCGTGGTACTCCGCGGTCGACGTGGCGCCGCGGAAGGAGTAGCGCGACCAGTTGCCTTTGTCGCTGTAGGGCACCTCGCGCCGTGCCTCGAGCTCGCCGCGCTCGAACAGCCTCGTGGCGCGAGCGCTCGTCGTCAGCTTGCCGTAGTCGTGCAGCCCGATAAGCGATTGGAAGAACGCGTTGAAGATGTACAGGCGGGGAGCGAACGAGTACTGGAGGTAGTGCACCCCGCCGAGCGGGCCCTTCGTCTTCACGCCCAGCGGGGAGGGGACCTGAAACGCGCCAACGGCCTCCTCGGCTACTTCGTCGTACTTCGGCTCTTCGAGCAGCCGCGCGCCCCGGGCAAGGGCGGTGAGGGCCGTGGCCTGGGCCATGCCGCTCATCCACGGGGGCGAGCCACCACCGAAGGCGAACTGGTACTCCCAGGCGATGAACCCGCGGCCGCGCTGCACTGCCAGGGTTGACAGCTCATCGAGGAGGCGGCGCAGCCGCTTTGGGCGGCAGGGGGTGCCGGCCCTGGGCCCGGGCGGTTGCGCGCCACAGACCGGCTTGCCGGACCCCCCGGTTCCACAGGCGCTGATGAAGAGGTTGGCCTTCTTGAAGTTTGACAGGGGGTGAAGCTGCAGGCCGCGACCGGGGAAATACTCGTAGAGCAGCTCGCTGCCGCGGAAGCTGATTTGGTCCCCGTTGGCCGGGAACAGCTGCGCGGCCCAGTAGGCGGTGTTCCGGCGCAGCTGGAGAAACGCCGCGCGCATCCGCGATGGCGTGAGCCGCCGGGCGAGGGCGAGGCGCTCCACCGACTCGACGACGTAAGCCAGCTCGCGCTTACGCGCGCCACGCAGCCGCGCGCGGGTCGCGCGGGCGCGGCGATAGATGCGGCGGTAGCGAGAGCCATCGGTGCGGCTGATCGCCCCGCTGCGGACCTGCTGCGCAAGAGCACGCTTGACCGCGCGCGGACCGTGGCCCGCGATTCGGGCGTTGAGGCGCGACCGGCCGGGCGCGGGGCCGAGGTCGGTCTGCTCCCTTGGGGGCACGAACGGGTCTTCAACCCGCTGCGCGCGATCACCGTCCACGACGATCACGGGCGCGGCGTCTGCGGGCGCGCTCCATGCCGCGGCCGCCAGGGCTCCCAGCGTGACCAGCCGAAGGCGACGGCGCGCGAGCATGAGACTGCGGAAAGCTAGCGCGAAGCGGTGCCTGTCGTGGACGCTCCAACGACGGTTGACCAGCTCCGCCGCCAACGCGGTGGTCTGGCGCTGTTGGAGGGGGACTCCCGCACCGCCGAGAAGGCGCGCGTAAGGCACCGGACCTGACGCTCAGCAAGGCGATGCTCTCCGACCGCGCCGTTGCACCGGCGATGCGCCGGATCGACATGAACGCCTACGATGACCCGTCGTCATGGAGCGATTTGTTGACCGCCTGTCGCGCCTACGCGCCACGGACGGTGACGGCGTCACGAAGCCACAAAGGGCCCAGTCGAGCACGAAACGGAAGGAGTCTGGGCGTCACGAACAGGCGGCGGATATTCGGGCTACCAGGGCCGAGAGGTACCTGTTTCGAACCCAGTCGCCCCGATTTGAGGATGCGTTCAGAGTGTGCAGGAACGGGAGTTGGGGACGCCCATGGCCGGAACGCGTCAATCAGCGTGTGGGCGGTAAACATGTGGGGATGACGCGGCGGCGCTACCCCTTGATTGGCGACCTGCCGGCCTACATGCACGACCCGCTCGCCCTGCTGGAGCGGGCGGCGGAGGAGCCGGGCGCGGTGGCGAAGCTGCTCGTCGGTCGCCAAACGCTGTTGCTCAAGCGCCCCGACGACGTCGGTTACGTTCTGGCCACGAACCACCGCAACTACGAAAAGACGCCCCGCTTGACAGGCCCGCGCGGCCGGCGAGTGGTAGGCGACGGAATCTTCACAGCCGCGAACGCCGGCGCCGGTGCCCACCGGCGCGCGATCCAGCCGTTCTTCGGACGCCGGGCGGTGTCCGAGTTCGACGAGCGGATCGCCGGGTGCGCCGACCGGGTCATGGACGGCTGGTCGTCCGATGTGCCGGTCGAGCTGGAGCCGCAAGCGGCGCGCATCGCCGTCTCTGTGGTGTCGGAGGTGGTGCTGGGGCCGGACGTTCCCCCCGCACTCGCTGACGGCCTCGTGATCCGCCGCCGCGGGCAGCGTCGGGCGCTCGCTGCTCCGGTGCAGCTGCCGCCGTGGTTGCCGCTCGCCATCCTGCCGTCGCGCCGGCGTGCCCTGCAGGCCTTCGACCGTGCAATCGCCGAGCGCATCGGCGAACGCCGGGTCGCCCCGGCCGGGGACCTCATATCCGGCCTCCTGGCCACCGGACTTGATGACGTGCAGGTGCGCGCTGAGGCGATGAGCCTCGCGATCGCGGGCGTCGCGGCTGTCACGCACGGCACCGCCTCCGTGCTGACCGCACTGGCACGCCATCCAGAGGTCTCGGCTCGCGCGCGTGACGAGATTTCGTCGGCTCGCCGCAGCGGTCAGGCAAGCGACGACGCGCGCAGCCGGCTCCCCTATGTCGAGCAGGTCGTGATGGAGGTCATGAGGCTCCAGCCGCCAACGCCGATCATTGTGAGGGTCGCGGAGAGCGACGATCGGCTGCCATCGGGGGCCAAGGTTCGGCGCGGAATGAAACTGATGGTCTCGCCGTTCGTGCTGCACCGCGAACCCTCGCTCTTCCCAGAGCCCCAGCGCTTCGATCCCGAGCGCTTCACGCTCGAGGCACGCCGGACACGGACGCGATGGGCGTACCTCCCGTTCGGGGCGGGCCCCCGGGCGTGCGTGGCCCGCAACCTGGCCATCCTTGAGATCGTGGTGGCGTCCGTCCGTGCGCTCGAGCGGTTCGAGCTGGAGCCGGACGGAGATCGGCGTGCGATCCGTGTGCGTCGAACAGCCCCCGTGGCAGCGAGATGACCGAGCCGCTGTTGTCCGTCGGAATCGTCGTTGGGACGATTCGCGAGCGCGCGCAGCGGGTTGTCAACGCTTTGGCGGATCAGGATTTGGCGGCGGATCTCGAGGTGCTGCTCGTGGACCTCGAGCCCGGGCGTGAGCCGGTCCGGATCCGGGCGCCGCTACGCGGTGTTCAGGTCCCGCTGCCCGCGGCTACGATCTCGCGCGGCAAGGGGGAGGCCGTGCGCAGGGCCAGCGCGCCGGCGATTGCGTTTCTAGAGGACCACTGTTACCCGCGCCCTGGGTGGGCCCGCGCGTTGCTCGAGGCCCACCGCGGGCCGTGGGCGGCCGTCGGATACGCCTTCGAGAACGCTAATCCGGACACCTGGGTCAGTCGTGCGTCAATGGTCTCGGACTACGGATTGTTCGTGGATCCGAAGCGCGGCCCGGCCACCTTCATTTCGGGCAACAACGTCTCCTACCGGCGCGATGCCCTCCTCTCCTTCGGCGACCGGCTCGACGACCTGCTGCTGGTTGACTTCAATGTCCAGTCGGCGCTACGGGCTCGTGGCGATCGGCTTTTCATCGAGCCGGCGGCGCGGGCGGCGCACGAGAACTACACGCGCGTGCTCGACCTCGCGCGCGCGAACCAGTCTTACTGCCGCGCGATGGCGGCCCACCGCTCGCGCGGCTGGAGCCGGACACGGCGTCTGTTCTACGCCGCCGCCGCTCCGGTGGCCGCCCCCGCGATCAAGCTCGTGCGGCTCGCCCGCAGCGTGGTCGCGCGGCCGAGCCTTGCGGCGCAAGCGCTCGGCGCGCTACCGGTTATCGCGGCGGCTTACGCGTGGGGCGCCGCTGGCGAGTCGCGCGGCTACCTCGACAGCAGTGCCGAGGCAGCGGAGGCCGACTTTCTCGTGTGGGAGCTGGCAACCGAGCGCGCCGATCGCAGATGATTCGCACTTCGCCCACGGTCTCGATCATCGTTCCGGCGTACCGCTCGGACGACTGGATCGCCGACTGCCTAACCGCGCTGCGCGGGCAGGAGGTCGAAGGCGTGGAGGTGATCGTGGTGAACAGCAATCCAGCTGACTACACGCGCGAGATCGTGACAGGCCGGTTCCCGGAGGTCCGCTACGTCGAATCGGACGAGCGGCTCCTCCCGCACGCGGCGCGCAACCTCGGCGCAAGTGACGCGCGCGGTGAGGTGATTGTCTTCACCGATCCTGATTGTGAGGCCGCGCCGGGCTGGCTCACCCACCTGCTGGATGCCCAGGCGACGGGCCACGAGGTGGTCGTCGGAAGCATGGGCGTAGCGGATCGAGGACGGTTCGCGCGCGGTGTGCACCTCGTAAAGTTCTGGTGGCTCCTGCCGGGGCTCGAGCCGGGTCCCCGCCCGATTGCACCGACGGCGAATGCCGCCTACAGCCGGCGCGTCTGGGAGCAGGTGGGTCCGTTCGACGAGTCGATGTTCGCGAGCGACGGGGTGACAAGCTGGGCCGCGACGAGCGCGAGCGGCCGCGAGCCGTGGTTTGAGCCGCGCGCGCGGGTGGACCACCACCATTCGGGCAATTTAGGCCTGTTATGGCGCGAGCGGCGCACGCGCGGGGAGGAGTTCGGCGAAGTGCGCATGCTCTGGGAGCGCTGGTCTCGCCCGCGGGCCGTCCTGAACGCGCTGCTATTCCCGGCGCTGCCCGGGTTGGTGCTCGCGCGCAGCGGAAGGGCCGCGTTACGTGCCGGTTGGCTGCGCGACTGGCTCGTTACGCTCCCGACGCAGGCCGTGGGCCAGGTGGGTTGGTCTCTGGGGGAGCTGCGTGCGCACCTGCGCCATGCCCTCGGCCACGGTAATGGCGACGCTGCGTGAGGATCTGCATGGTCACCACGTTCTTCGGCGCGCAGGCCACCGGCGGCGACGCTGCGTACGTGGAGCGGCTCGCTGGGGCGCTGCTGCGGTCCGGCCACGATGTGGAGGTGGTTCATGACGGCGATGCGTTCGCGGCGGCTGGTGGTGGAATCGGGGAGCGTGCGTACCAGCCGCCCGAGGGCCTGGTCGTGCACACGCTGCGGAGTCCGCTGGGCCGGCTGTCACCGCTGTGGACCCACCAGACCGGCGGGCCGGGACCGAGCGGACCGACGCTCCGTCGCCTGCTCGTGCGGCGGCGGTTCGACGTGATTCATTTCCACAACATCTCGCTGATCGGGGGGGCGGGGGCGATCTCGGCGGCGGCGCGCTCTCCGGCAGTTCGGTTGATGACGCTGCACGAGCACTGGCTGGTGTGTCCCCTGAGCATGCTTTGGAAGATGGACCGCGAGCCTTGCGAGCGTCCGCAATGCGTGCGCTGCACGATCAACGCGCGCCGCGCGCCGCAGCTCTGGCGGGCGACGGGCCGTATCCGGCGCGCCGTCGCCGGGCTTGACGCGCTCATCGCGCCCAGCGCGAGCACCGCACGGTTGCACCGCGAGCGCGGCATCGACGCCCCGATCGTCCAACTCGGCCACCTGCTGCCGGACAACTGGGCCGCGCGCCCGTGCCCGGCAGGCACCCGCGACCGCCCGTACCTCGTGGCGGCTGGGCGTTTGGTGAGGGAGAAGGGCTTCGAGGAGCTGATTGGGCTGATGCGGCGGCTGCCGGAGCTCGACCTGCGCATTGCCGGGGCGGGCCCGCTAGAGGCG
The DNA here is from genome assembly GCA_963825475.1 of uncultured Thermoleophilaceae bacterium. Taxonomy (GTDB): domain Bacteria; phylum Actinomycetota; class Thermoleophilia; order Solirubrobacterales; family Thermoleophilaceae; genus JAAYBF01. The sequence continues at coordinate 420,382 of CAWGTC010000004.1, forward strand.
CGACTGCGACAGGTCGCCGCACCCCTCCCGAACGTAGAACTGACCGGCCGGCTCGATTCCGATTCGCTCGCCGAGCTCTTCGCCGGGGCGCATGCGCTCCTGGCGCCATCGCACTTCTACGAAACCTTCGGTTATGTGGTGCTAGAGGCCGCCTCGATGGGGACGCCTGCAATCGTACGGCGCCGTGGTGCGCTGCCTGAAGTCGTAAAGGACATCGGCGCGGGCATGGTCTTCGACACCGCTGACGAGCTGATCGCCGCGGTCCGCCGCTTGGCGGCTGACCCCGCGCTGCGTAAGGACCTCGGCGCGCGGGCTCGTGCTGGCGCCCGCCGCGAGGGGAGCGAGCAGCGGCACGTGCAGCGGTACCTCGAGCTCGTCGCGTCATGCGCAGAAGGTCGCGGTGTTGCGACCGCTCGGTCTTGAAGCCGCGAACGCGCGCGGCGGCGGCTCAGGCGGCATTCAGTGAACTCGTGCGTGGTACCGCCGTAGTACCGACTGCTGCGTCTTATGCGTCCAGATCCTGCATCAGCGGGGACGCTGGGGACGCGTGGGACGCGACCGGACGGATCTACACCTGCCCTGCGTCGGCTGGGGGCCGAGCGGTCGCTAGGTTCAAATCCAGTCGCCCCGACTTGAGAGACGCCGCTCCGTGAGCAGCTTGAGCAGTGCGGCTTGCCACCGTGATCTCGCTCCGCGCGATCCACGTGGTAACGGCCGGAGTACCAGGCCGCTCACGGCCGCCGGAGGATTGCGCCCGAGAACGCGATGCCGAGCACCGCAGCACCCGCAGGGTACCGTTGGCGGCCGTGAGCTCAGCCACCGCAAACGGCCGTTTCGCCGCTCTCGGTTTGTTCCCCAGGCTCACGACGGGCGTGAGCGAATGGTTCTTGGTCCGCGTGCAGACCTCTTCGCGCGCGCTCCTCTGGCAAAAGGGGCACGCGGCCCTTCTGCTGCCCCTCCTGCTGAAGCCGCAAAGCCGCCGCTACCGCGTCTGGCGCGACGCACAGGAGCTGCGGCTGGTGTTCGTTGGCCGCGAGGAACGGGTCCGCCCGTTCATGCGGCGACTCTCGGTCGGCGGAGCGCCCGTCGGGTCGCCCACGCGGAGGGGGATCGTCGCCCTTCCGCGCACGCTGCGTGGGCTCGACGCCGATCTCATTGCGGCCGAGGTTCACCCCTGGCTGGCGGGCGCCTTTCGCCGCCAGGGCTGGCTGATTCTCGCCGAGTTCGTTCGCTGGAAGGGTTCGCTCGCCAAAATGCCGCCCGCTGCGCCGAGCAAGAGCCTGCGGACAGACCTGCTCCGCGTTGCCCGGGGTGGGTACACGCTCGAGCAATCAGCGGGAACGTCGGAGGACTGGCGCGAGTTCAGGGACCGGATGGTCGTCCCCTACGCGCGCGAGCGGTTTGGTGCGGACGCGTGGATCGCCTCCCCGACCCTGATGGGCACACTGCGCCGCGAGGGGCGCATCCTATTCCTCAGAAAGGGAGGGGAGCGCGTGGCCGGGGCCTGCGCGGTGTGCTGCGACGGCGTTGTCTGGGTCCCAATTCTTGGGGTCGCGGGCGGCGACGTGGACACGATGCGAAACGGTGCGCTCGCCGCGATCTACGCCCTGACCCTCGAATGGGCGAAGACCACCGGGATGCACCACATCGACCTCGGGCGCACGAGCGCGTGGCACCGCGATGGCGTCGCGCGGTACAAGCGGAAGTGGGGCCTCTCCCCTGAGCACGATCCGCTCTCGCCCCTGATCGCTGTCCGCGTCGACGAATCACGGACGGAGCTACGGACTGAGCTGGAGCGGGAGAGCCTGGGTGCGCATTCTCGGCATCAATGACGACCAGGCGGATGTATCTGCCGCCCTCGTGAGCGACGGACAGGTCTTGGCGGCGCTCGAGGAGGAGCGCTTCAACCGCGTCAAGCACACGACCGGCTTCCCCGCTGAAGCGATCCGTGGATGTCTTCGGATCGCGGGCATCGACGGCAGCGGCGTCGACCGGATCGCGCTCAACGGGTCACCGCGGGCGAACGCGGCGAGGCGCGCGCTCTCCGGCGCCCGTCATCCGCCGTCTCCCGGTCAGGCCTGGAGCCGCATCCGCGACCTGCGGCGCCAGGGAGACACAGTCGCGGACGCGCTCTCGGAGGTACTCTCGCTTTCGCGGGAGCAGCTCCCCGCCCGCGAGCGCGTAGAGCACCACGTCTCGCACCTGGCCAGCGCATACTTCGCGTCTCCGTTCGAAGAGGCGGCGATTTGCTCGATGGACGGCGTAGGCGACTTCGTCTGCACAGCGCTGGCACACGGCGAGCGCGGGGGCCTTCGGGTCCTCGACCGAACCTACTTCCCGCATTCGCTGGGCCTTCTGTACACGGCGGTCACGCAATACCTCGGCTTCTCCCGTCCCCTGGAGGACTACAAGGTCATGGGCCTCGCAGCGCACGGCTCACCGGCGGTCGTGGACGAGCTGGGAAGCCTCGTCGAGCTGGGTGAGGACGGCGGCTACCGGCTGGACACGTCCTTCTTCGCGAACCACGGACGACCGCTCGACTCCGCTGCGGACGGAAGCCCGGTGGCCCGTCGCCTCTATGGTCCCCGGTTGGAACGGCTGCTGGGCCCGGCTCGCGGGCGCGAGGACCCGATCGAGGCAAGGCACGAGGACATCGCCCACTCCCTCCAGACAGTGTTCGAGCGTGCGGCGGTGCACGTGCTCCGCGACCTCTGGCGACGGACGCGCAGCCCCCGTCTGTGCGTGGCCGGCGGCTGCTTCATGAACAGCGTCCTCAACGGCAAGATCCTCGAGCAGACGCCGTTCGAGGAGCTGTTTGTTCAGCCCGCCGGCGGCGACTCCGGCACCGCCCTGGGTGCGGCCTTCTCCGTCGGCTCCGGTGAGCGCGGCACGATGGAGCATGCGTATCTCGGTACGGCCCACGGGCGCCCCGAGGTCGACCGCGCCCTCCAGGCGCTCTCCGCATCGGGGGGCGACTATGAGGTCACCTCCCTGCCGGACGGTGAGTTGGCCCGGTTGACCGCCACCCTGCTCGCGGACGGTGACGTCATTGGCTGGTTTCGCGGTCGGATGGAGTTCGGCGCCCGAGCGCTTGGGGCCCGCAGCATCCTGGCGGACCCGCGAAGGCCCGAGATGCCGGACCGTCTGAACTCGACGGTGAAGGCGAGGGAGTCGTTCAGGCCGTTCGGCGCGTCGGTCCTGGAGGCGGAGCTGGGCGAGTACTTCGAGGGGGCGGCCCCCGACCCGTTCATGGTTCAGGTCCACCGCGTCCGTCCGGCGAAGCGCAGCGCCATTCCCGCGGTGACCCACGTCGACGGGTCGAGCCGCCCGCACACCGTCACCGCCGGCCCGAACACCGTCTACCACGACGTGATCCGAGCGTTCCACGACCGGACGGGCGTCCCGATGGTCCTCAACACGAGCTTCAACCGCGACGAGCCGATAGTCGAGTCGCCGAAGCAGGCGGTCGACTGCTTCGTGCGCGGCGGCCTGGACGCGCTCGTGCTGGAGGACACCCTGGTCCGCCGGCGGACAAGGCCGTTTCGGCGGTCCTAGCTTGGCAGGACACCACGTCCGGGTTGGCGATCGACGCCGACAGCGGCGCACTTCTGAGCTTGGACGCTGCGGGTCTTCTACCGACCGAGGTGGTTATCGCGGCGTCGGGCGCCGCAGCAAGCTCGACTCGCGGGGCTGGTTCCGAGTCATCGGGCCCGCCGCCTGGTCTCAGCCGGGTGGCACGACCGGCGAGACCGAGTCACGCGCCATCGCTCGGCCCACCACTGGTCGCGCTTCCACTGACGGGCGGGGCGCCTTCCGGAGGAACGCCCGCGACCTCATCAACTCCTTCCGGAGGAACGCCCGGGACACCACCAACTCCGCCAGCGTCATCGACCTCGACAAACAACGCGTTCTTCATCGATACAGCGACGGGCACATCGAAGACCGAGATCTACCTTTCCAAGACGGCACTGAACGAGGATCCTTCTTTCTTCGGGCATCCGTTCAGCGGTCTCACGACCCCGAAGAAAGCCACCAGTGACCCACAACCTGAGCGGAATCCACGGCCCATCGTGGACATCTGCCTCATCGACGCGTCAGGCACTGTCACGTCGCAGTACCTGAGCCATCCACTCAAGCTCTGGCAGTACGCAGTGGGTACGGCTGCAAACCAAGATATCCGGGCGACTATCCCAGCTGAACTTCTGCACGCACTTCCGGCCGGCTGCATCCTTGAGATGCGGCGCCATCCGGTCAGCTCAGGAACTGAGTACCGCCTCGACTGCTTTCGCCCAGGACTAGGGTCGCCTCAGCTCGTACTCAATCTCGTGGAGCCATTCGCGCCAATGTCGGAAGCGATCAGCCCCGCGCAGTAGCGGGTTGCGGCGCCGCGCGTGCTCGACGCGCAGCAGTCGCTCGTGTCCCAGTCGAGTGACGAGGCGAAGGAAGCGGGTGCGCCCTACGCCAGGATGATCTATGCCCGCCCGAACGCCAGCAGCACGAGGTTCGAGAACGTGACCGTGCCGTCGTCCGAGGCCGTCTCCTTGACCGCCCCGAGGATTGCGTCCCAGGCCCTGTCCGGGTCATCCGGCGCATGCTTCGCGATCAGCGCGACCAGCGGTGGGACTGTGTCCCTGACCATGGCGACGAACTCGTCGGCGGACTCCCACTCGAAGCTGACCTCGGTCTCCTCGACCTCGACGTCGGAGAACCCGCCGCCCTCGAGCAGCCCCCCCAGCGCCTCCCGTGTCGGGCGCGAAAGCGGGCCGGGCGTCCCCGGCGGGGGCGGATCGACGCCGAGCGTGCGCATCGCCGTCCCCATCGGAACCCCGATGAAGGGCACCCGCTCCGGCGGTCCCCACGAACTGATCACCATCCTCGACCCCGGGACCAGGAAGCCCCGCACCCGGGCGGCCGCAGCTTCCCCCTCGGGCTCGAAGATGATCCCGAAGCGCGATAGCGCCGCATCGAAGCTCTCGGGCGGGAAGTCCAGGCTGGCCGCCTCAGACTCCACGAACTCGACATTCTGGAGGCCGGCCGCCGCCGCGCGCTCGCGGCCGTAGGCCAGCATCTCGGGAGAGATGTCGGTGGACACGACCTTGCCCTCGGCTCCGGCCACAGCCGCCGCCGTGAGCGACGGCTCGCCGTAGCCCGCGGCCACGTCAAGCACCCGGCTCCCCGGCTCGACGCCCGCCAGCTCCACCATGCGCTTGCTGACGTGAGCGATCGCGGCATCGATGAAATCCGACCGCTTGCGCCAGCCCTCGGCGCCCTTCTTCCACTGCTGCCGTTGCCCGTCGCGGAACTCAACGGCGTCCACTGTCTGCGACTCCATATCTCACCTCCGGATTGGGCCGTGCCAACTATATGCGATGCCGACCGGCGTTACAGACCAGATTCTGAGTGGAGCAAACGGGTGCTCAAGCGAATCCTTCCCCGCCTCACCTAGCCAACGTCGTCGAAGGACGAGAAGCAGAAGCGCATCGCCCGTCAGCGCTGGCTACTCCTATCGGCGCGGAGCGGTAGCGCCAGCGGCCGCCCGCGCAAAACGTTCAAGGCAGACGCAACACTCCGCCCTTCCTCGGTTCGAATTGGCTGTGGGGCCTCTAGGCGCCGGGAGGGCAACAACGGCCGCGGGAACGCTCGGAGACCCCATCCTCGAGCGCCAACCCCACGGCCCCGCATCAGCGGATCAGTCGGGTGGCACTAACTGGGTGCAAGGAACGGCTGCCAGTCAAGCCACTCCTCGCCGGCGGGCTCGACGCGCGCCAGCGCGAGCATCCAGGGTTCGCCGTTGACGTTGACTGGGATGCGCGGGCCTCGGATTGTCCGCAGCTGATCGGGTACGCGCAGCGGCTTGTAGCCGTCGCGCTCCCACTTTGTGAAGCCTCGGACGTAGCGGGCGCGCAGATCGGCGGTGTCCCAGTGCCCATCGTCGAAGAGTTCGCAGCCCCGCGCCGGCGCGTCCCACAGCGTCTTCGGCGCTCCGGCGAGCAGCAGCATCCCGGCTGCGATCAGGCGCGCTCGCGGGCCTCGACGTCAGTCACCCTCGACGAAGGCGGTACCAGTGCTCGTCGAAGTTCAGCAGCCTCGCGAGCGCGTCCGGCTCCGCGTCCGCCACCTCCACATCGGTCACGTTCCATCCGGGGAAGGCCGCCTCGACGTTGCTGCGGCTCGCGCCTCGCGGCAGCGGTCCTCTGCGCCCAGGGGCAAATACGTCGAGCAGCACCGTGGCATCGCTGGCGGCGACTGCGCTGACCTCCCGGCCCATCGCCGCGCGCTGGGCATCGCTAAGGCCGTGGAAAGTGCCGGTGTCGAGCACCAACCGGAAGTCAGAGCCGACGCCCGCCTCGCGCAGATCCGTCACGTCGCCGTGCACGACCCGCACGTCGACCCCGGCCCCTCGTACCCGCTCGCGTGCGCGCTGCAGGGCCTTCTCGACGATGTCCACACTCGTGACCTGCCAGCCACGCTTTGCCAGGGGAACCCCCCAGACACCGCTGCCGCATCCGAGGTCGAGCGCCGGCCCGTATGGCGGCTCGCGCCCGCTCTCCTCGCGCTCGAACAGTTCCAAGAGCTTCTCAGCAAACGGGGGATGCTCTGCGAGCTCCTCCCAGGGGTGAAAGCCGAGCCGGTAGAACAACTTGTAGGGAACGCCCATGCTGCACTCCTCTCAGGGCGAGAGTCGTCCATGACATCACCGCGGGTGGTGCCGAGATCGCCGCCTTCCTGCAGGGTCGGGCCGACGTCTAGGCGACGGCTCCTTCGAGGTCCTTGAGCCCTTGTCGGATTCCGTCGCGCAGCTCGGAGGTGTCTTCGTGGCTGTGGACTGCAACGGCGTGCTGCACCGCGGCCTCCACGACCTCGTCCTCGGAGTCCGCGGCGATGGCAACCGTGCAATTGCTCTCGCTGGGCATCTCACGACAGTCGACGTACTTGCGAGCCATTTGGTCGCTCCCTTCGGTCGCTGGATGCAGCTTCCTCTGATCAGGAACGCGAGTCAACACCCGTCGCCTAGGGCACTCTGCGGGGTCCGCCACGGCGTAGTACCACCGTGGTACCGACTGCTGTTTTCTCAGCGTCCAGATCGTGCATCAGCGGGGACGCTGGGGACGGTGGGGACGCCAAGGGACGGATCTACAGGTCGTCGGTGTCGGCTTGGGGCCGAGCGGTCGCTGGTTCAAATCCAGTCGCCCCGACTTGGACACCTAGGCGGGGGGCTCACCCATCTGGAGTCCGAATCGTTCGAGTAGGCCTGGCACGCTTTCGGGATCTATCTCCAACCCGTAGCGCTGGCAGAGCTCACCCAGCACTTCCGGTTGGGCTTGTGCTGATCCGCCGAGATCGACGAGCTCAGAGAAGAAACGTTCGAAGCCGGCCGGGGCGATGATCTCGAGTATCCGTGCGGGCTCGTCGCGGGCGTTCCAGAAGGTGTGCCACTGGTCGCGGGGCTTGAACACGAGGTCGCCCGGACCGGCCTCGAGGACTTCCTCGCCGAGTAACGCACCCATGCGCCCTTCGAGCACGAAGCTGTATTCGTCCTCACGCGTATGACGGTGCAGCGGAGCCGCTAGCGCCCGGGGCGGCATCGGATGTTCGACCAGCGAGAAACCTTGGTCGGTGTCCCGGCCGTCAACCATGAACCGCACGCCGATGCTGCCGAGAAACCCCGCCTTGCCGTCCTTGGGTCCAACTACCGTTGCCACTAGCTTCCCCTCTCGTCCGCCGTTAGCCCTCGCCGCGAACCTACCCCAAAGGACCTCGAGGACACCTCTTTAGCTGTGCGTACCCGCTACGAATCCGCCGATAGGCGGACCGCGGTACCACCGTGGTACCGACTGCTGTGTCTCATGCGTCCAGATCGTGCATCAGCGGGGACGGTGGGGACGCGTGGGACGCGACCGGACGGATCTACGCCTGTGCTGTGTCGGCTGGGGGCCGAGCGGTCGCTGGTTCAAATCCAGTCGCCCCGACTCAGCACGACAACGAGCGGGCTGGCCCGCACGGCGGGGCTAGCGGCGCAGCAGGGCGCGTCTTGGGGATTCGTGCCGAGCCAGCGTTTCGCCGATCAACCAGACGGTCGGGGGCCACAGCCCCACGAAGAGCGCTCGGCGCTCGGCGTTGCCGCGCTCGTCTTCGCCGATGGTTTTCGCGCGGACCCAGAGAGAGACACAGAGCACGATCAACCCGAAAGAGGCCATCTGGAGATGCAATGGCCGGAGGCCGATTTTCAGCAGGGACGAAGCGATCACCGCCGCCAGCTTGACGGATTCGCAACCGGTGCGTCGGGGTAGGGGATCGAGGTGCCTCGCCGCCAGCGCCCTCTGCGCGTGATCCGCACCGCGACCCGCTGGCCGCTTGGAGTGGGGCTCACCTCGTTGCGGTACCTGTGGCGGACCACGCCGGTGCATCGGTGGGAGATGGCCGGCACGATGGATCGCGACTGCGCACCACCCCTGCCCGACGGGCTCGATCGGGCCGAGATCCAGACGGTCGACGAGGGGGTCGGCCCGCTGCTTCACCGCCTCTACCGGACGAGGATCAAGACGCCACAGCTGGGTTCGGAAGAGTTGATCCGCCGCATCGGGGAGGACCTCGACCTGGTGGCGCCATCGGAGTTTGCGAGCTTTCAGAAGCTGCACGGCGGAAAGGGCTCACTGACAGTGGGGGACGAGTACGTGGTGCGAATGCCGGGACCGTGGGACGGCCCGGTCCAGGTCGTCGCGACTTCCCCGACCTCGTTCCGCCTGGCCACCCTCGACGGGCATCTCGAAGCGGGGCAGATCGAGTTCAGGGCGGAGCAAGGCCATCGCGGACTCGACTTCGTGATCGAATCCTGGGCGCGCAGCGGCGACCGCCTCTCAGACCTGCTCTACACCCACCTGCGCCTCGCCAAGGAAGTCCAGCTGCACATGTGGACTTCAGTGCTCGAGCGGATCGTCGCGATCGCGGGTGGAAGGATGGACGGCGGCGTGCGTATCACGACGAAGATGGTGGTGGCCGACGACGGCCCAAAGGCAGGTCAGGAACAGCGGCCATCACGCGACCAACGGCGGCTCGCCGGGCTCGCGCAGCTCTCGGTGAACTTCGACCCGCCGGGCAGCCCTGCGGAGATCGCCAATGGCGGGTGGCGGACCGACGACATCACCGAGCGGTTGCCGCCGGAGCTTTCGGGGCCGCCGGTCGAAGGCGGCACCTTCGAAGTGGTGCGCGACCTCATGGTGGCTTATCAGGTGGCCGACCCGGACGTAGTGCAAGCGACCTACGCCCGCGACGCCCCACTCGACGGGCGCGTCATGCTCCTGACGATCAGGTTCTGGGGCTTGCGGCTGCGAGTAGGCGTCCGGGTCGGGGAGGTGTACGACGAGTCGCGGGAGGTCGATGGCGAGCCCGTGCGCGTCTTTGGCTGGGGCTACAGCACCCTCGAGGGCCACTTTGAGCAGGGCACGATGTACTACGAGGTCTGGAAGTGGCTCTCCACCGGCGAGGTCGAGTTTCGACTTCACGCGATATCCCGACCCGCCCGCTCGGGACCGCTTGTTACCCGCATCGGCTTTCGGCTGCTCGGCCGGCGTCAGCAGCTCGACTTCTACCGTCAGGCGTGTCGCCGGATACGCCGCCTGGCAGAAGCGGAACTCGAATTGCGGGAACACCAGAGGCTCGATAAGGCGAGGGAGGCCGCCTAAAGCGGCTCTCCGTACTGGTGAGGGGCGCCTGCGGGAAAGGCCGAAAACGTGAGGAGTTCACCGCCACCGAACTCTCCGACGACGAGAAGGTCCCGCTTCTCCGTGCCTACCTGAAGAAGTGGGCTTGGAGGTTGGCGCGTTCTTTCAGTCAGGGTGTGGGCGCGGATGCGCCAGAGGACGATCTGCGACGGATCGCGCCACTGCACCCCATTTTTCGGGTCTCGCTCCGCAGCTAACTCTCCTGCGACATAGCCGCCTACGGCGCGCGACGGTTGCCGCCACCCTATAGCTAGCCACCGCGGCGGCCGCGCATACCACGAGTGCGGTACTGCTGAATCACCCTTTCACGGGATGCGGAACGGGTGTAGTGTCGCGCGCGGACTCGACCAACCAGCAAGGAGGAGCAACGATGAGCGCAGGTGAGAACGCGGCGATCATGCGGCGCGCCTACGAGGCATTCAACACGGGTGACATGGACACGCTCATCGAAACCTTCGACGAGAGCATTGTGTGGCACTTGCCGGGGCGGAGCTCTATGGCCAACGACTATCAGGGCCGCGATGCGACTCTTGCCTACTTCGGACAGATTGCGCAGGAGACGGGGGGCACCTTCCGGGCCGAGCTGCAGCAATTGCTCGCAGATGATGACGACCGCGTCGTAGGCATCCAGCGCAGCACCGCGGAGCGAGACGGGAAGCACCTGGATGCCGGCAACTGCATCGTCTTCGAGCTCAAGGACGGCCGGGTCATTGACGGTCGGGAGCACTTTCACGACCTCTACGCTTGGGACGAGTTCTGGTCGTAGAACCGTCGGCGCGAGCCCGGCAGGTCACGCGGTTCGCGGGCTCCCTAAGAGCCAAGCGAGGCCCATCGAAGCCCTCTCCGCGCGACCACAGGCCCGCACAGGGCTCGTGCGGCTGCTGGCCCTGCAGCCCCGCGTCAGTCCGGGCAGGGAGGCGACTGCGCACTGTCGGCGTCGTCCTCGGTCATCGTGATGGCGTCGACGAGAAAAGCGTCGCCCTCACCCGTGTCGCGGGCCCCGCGGAACAGGTGCACGTCCACCCGGTTGCCGTCGCCGTCGGCGATGTGGCGCACGCGGACTGGTCGGTACTCGGCGGCGGTCGCCGTCACCGATGCCGCCGCGAAGCCCTCCGACTCGTCGCTCTCAGCCTGTCGCTCGCGGATCGCGATGCAGACGGGCTCGCCTTCCGTCGACGGGGTGGCGCGCACCCACGCGACGGCGGCGTAGGAGCGCCCCCGCACCGACGCGCCGACGGTGTCGGGATCGTCGTCGATCGCGTACTCCCCTGACGAGCCCGCCAGCGTCACCCGGGCGACGTGCCCCCCGTCGGGAGCGTCTGTGGCGGGCACGCGCGCGATCTCGCTGCGAAAGCTGTCCCATCCCGACGTCCCGCTCTCGAACGAGGGGTTCGACATGAGGTTCGATGCGGGAATCACCGCGGATCGTCGGGATACGCCCGCGCCGGGCTCTTCGTCGCCGCCCGCCACCAGCGCCACGACGCCACCGGCGGCCAGAGCGACGACGCCGACGACGGCGGCGACGCTACGAGGTCCCGGGGCGCGCCGAGACCGGTGCTTCGCCGCGGCGGGCGCGCCTCGGGCGTTCGCTTCCGGCGGTTCCGCGGCCTCGCGCGGCGCGCGCACGGTCGGCGACGAGGGAACCGCGGGCGCGGTGCCGTCCGCGGTTCCCTCGTCGGCAGCGCGCACGGTCGGCGACGAGGGGACGGCGAGCGCGGTGTTCGCCGCCTGCTCCGGCGGTACGCTCGGCACGGTCGAGCCCGGTGGGGCGCTTTCGCCACGGGCGGCCGGCACGGCGCGCGCGTCGAGAGGCGCTGCCGCTCCGGCGGCGACGCTGTGCTCGCTGCGCGAGAGCGACTGGCCCGCCGCCGCCGCCACGGCCGCTCGCCCGAGGTCGCCGGCGGACAGGTAACGCTCCTCCGGGGACTTCGCCATGGCGCGGGCGAGCACGGTCTCGAACACCGCCGGCAGGTCGCTTGCCCGTTGGAGGGCAGACGGGGGCGGGGTACGGTCGTGCGCGTAGAGCTTCGCGAGGTCGTTGTCGAGCGGGAACGGGACGGTCCCGGTCAGCGCCTGGAACAGGACGCACCCGAGCGAGTAGACATCGGTGCGGGCATCGACCGGCTCGCCGCGGGCCTGCTCGGGCGCGACGTAGTCGATCGTCCCCAGGAACGTGCCCGTCCCGGTCAGCCCAGCGCTGCTGCCCTCGATGTGCCGGGAGAGCCCGAAGTCCGCCAGGTAGATGTGGTCACGCCCACGGACCTGCGACAGCAGGATGTTCGCCGGCTTGACGTCGCGGTGAACGAGCCCGTGGGCGTGGGCGGCGTCCAACGCTTGGGCGACGGTGTCGGCGATCGCCGCGGCGCGAGTCGGATCGATACGACCCTGCTCCGCCAACAGCGTCCGGAGGTCGGTACCGCTGACGAACCGCATCGCGATGTATAGGACCCCCGCGGCTTCACCGACCGCGTACACCGGGATGACGTTGGGGTGCTCGATCTGCGCGGCGATGTGCCACTCGCGCCGGAAGCGGGCACGGAAGGTCGCCTCGTCAGCGAGGTCGGCAGCGATGACCTTCAGCGCCACCACCCGGTCCGGGCTCCGCTGCCGCGCCCGGTAGACGACGCCCATGCCGCCGCGTCCCGCAACCGCCTCGATCACGAAGCCGTCGATCTCGACCCCCGGTGCGAGCGTGCCGCGAGGCGGCGGCGCAGTCATGTCGGGAACGGTACCTTGCGCGGCTGGTGCTCTGCTCGGGGCGCCGTGCCTTCCGCTGTGCCGCCGGGCTCCCGAATGCGCGCACCCCGACGAGACGAGGGACAAAGGACCGTGGGTGCGATGACATTGGGTGACCCAGTAGCTGGCGTGGACGGCGGAGTCCGTCTTGTACTCGCGTAGGCGGTCACACCACCCCGCGCGGGCCACTTCGGAAACAGGCGCTCGCCCACGAAATCAGCAAGTTGGTACAGACCGAAGGGAACGCTTTGCAGGCACGGCGGCCCGCAAGGTGACCATCCGGAGGCGCTTCGGGAACCGCGCCTCTTGGTAGCCCCGGCTGGCGACGTTGAAGAAGGAACTCGTGAACTGCCAGAGCTGGCCGAACAGGTCCTCGCTCCGCTCGGCCCTGTTCGAAAACATCGAGGTCTTCTACATCCGCCAGCGCCGACACTCGACGCTGGGCTACCTGAGCCCACACGAATACGAGATGATCAACATCAAATCGGGAGCGACTTAACAAGAGTGTCCGCCGAAACGGGGGAAGCTCCATCGCCCCGATTGACGGAGGCTTCGCTTTCCCAATGGGCTCGCTGTGGGCGGACCAGTCGCCGGGCAGCGCTTGGGCGCCGGCTGTGCGAGGATCGCTGTGTGGCGCAGATGCTCGTGCAACTGGTGACGGGCCCCGAGAACCCGTCGCGCGCCGCTCTCGCGCTCCTCGTTGCGCGAACGGCCGTGGCCGAGGGCCACGAAGTGAGGCTGTTCCTCGCCGCCGACGCGGTGCAGCTGCTGCGTCCGGAGACCGCGCAGGCCGTGCAGGGGGTCGGCACCGGGAGCTTTTCCGAGCATTGGGACGCCGTTGTGGCAGCCAGGGTGCCGGTGTTCGCCTCGGGCATGTCGAGCAAGGCGCGCGGCGTAGACGCCTCGGTGGCCGAGGGCCAGGTGGAGCTGGCTCAGCCGACGAAGCTCGTGGAGCTCGTCGCCTGGGCCGACACGACGCTCGTCTACTGACGGCAACCTCAGGGGAGAACATGCCCGGGTAACTGCGATCCGGATGGATTCGTCGCGGTTCCCGACCTCGCCCGGGGGCTGCCGTAGCACCACAGTGGTACCGAGTGCTGTGTCCATGCGTCCAAGGTGTCTCAGCCACGGGGCGTTGGCGACGCGTGGGGCGCGAAGGACGGATCGACACCTCGGCTGCGGCGGCTCGGGGGCCGAGCGGTCGCTGGTTCAAATCCAGTCGCCCGGACTTCAGGAGGGTGCTTCGCACGGCGCCCCTGTACCTGTGAAATGCTGGCCCGGGTGACCTGGCCGCCACGCGCCCTCGTGATCGCGTATCACGGAATCGACGACGCCGAACCCCCGCTCTCGATTCCGTCCGAGCGTCTTCGAGAGCACCTCGACCTCCTCGTACGGCGCGGGACGCGCACGCTCAAGGTCGCCGAGCTGGCCGCCTTGTTGCAAGCGGGGAGTCTGCCACCTGACTCCGTCGCGCTCACGTTCGACGATGGCTGCGCAAGCGTCGCGACCGTGGTCGCCCCGCTGCTCGTCGAACGCGGCCTCACAGGCACGGTCTTCTGCGTGGCGGGGCGGCTGGGGACAAACAGCGACTGGAAGACCTCGCACGCGGATCCCGGTCGACCGCTCATGACACCCGAGCAGGTGGCCGCCGTCGCCGACGCCGGCGTCGAGATCGGCTCCCACGGGTACACCCACGGATCCCTTAGCGGCTTGACCGGCGAAGCGCTGCGGCATGAGGTCGTGGACTCGCGGCGTGAGCTGGAGCGGGTGGTTGGCGCCCCAGTGAAGTCGTTCTCGTTCCCGTACGGTGCACTGCCGGGGAAATCCGGCCGGACGCTCGTGGAGCGCACTTACGCGGCCGCGTGCGCAGGCGCGGGCTGGGTCGGCGCGGAGAGCCACCCGCGCCAACTGCCACGCGTTGACGCCCACTACCTGCGCAGGCAGGGCGCGCTGGAGCGCGCCCTGCGCGCTCCCGTGCACCCATACCTGGGCGGACGCGCGCTCGTCTCGAGGATGCATCGGCAATGAGCGCGCGGTCGCTGCGCATCTGCATGGTCACGACCTTCTACCCCCCGTACTCCTTCGGCGGCGACGCGCTCAGCGTGCGGCGCCTCTGCGTTGCGCTGGCCCGTCGAGGCCATCAAGTGACGGTCGTGCACGACATGGATGCCTACCGGGTCCTGAGCAGCCTTCCCGAGCCGGCGCCAGAGGTCCCGATCGACGGTGTCGAGGTCGTCGCACTGGAGCAGCTCGGCGCGGGGACTGTCGCCGCTGTTGACCCACCAGGCGGGGCGGCCGATCGTCAACGGGCGACGGATTCGACGCATCCTGGAGCGAGGCCAGTTCGACGTCATCAACTTTCACAATGTGTCGCTGCTCGGGGGTCCTGGCATCCTTGCGGCAGGCGGCGCCCTGAAGCTCTACACCGCGCGCGAGCACTGGCTGGTGTGTCCGACGCATGCACTCTTTCGCCACCAGCGGGAGCCATGCGATGACCGTCAATGCATCCGCTGTTCGCTGAACTACCGCCGGCCGCCCCAGCTCTGGCGCTACACCGGCTACCTCGAGCGTCGGCTGCACCACGTCGATGCTTTCATCGCCTTGACGGAGTTCAGCCGAGCCAAGCACAGGGAGTTCGGCTTCCCGCGGGAGATGGAGGTCGTGCCGAACCTGCTCTCAGACGACGAGGGCACCGGCTACCCGGACGCGGGTGTGCCGCACGATCGCCCCTACTTCTTCTGCGCGGGCCGCCTCGAGCGGCTCAAGGGTTTCGACGATGTGATCGCTCTCTTTCGCGACGGGGGTGGGGAGACGGACCTCCTGGTGGCGGGCCGGGGCGACCATGAGCCCGGGCTGAGGCGCCTGGCTGGGTGCTCGCCGCGGGTGCGCTTCCTAGGGCGCCTGGCGACGGAGGAGCTCCGTCCCTACTATCGCCATGCCATCGCTCACATCCTGCCATCGCGCACCTTCGAGACCTTCGGGATCACGGCACTCGAGTCGTTTCGCGAGGGCACCCCAGTCATCGCACGACGTATCGGACCGTTCCCGGAGGTGGTGGAGGACTCCGGCGGCGGTCTCCTGTTCGACGGTGCAAAGGAGCTCCGATCTGCCATGCGGCGCGTCGAGCTTGACCCATCCCTCCGCGCCGCTCTTGGCGAGGCGGGGCTGCGTGCCTACCGTGAGCGATGGTCGGAGCGGGCCATCGTGCCGCGATACCTCGACGTCATAGGGCGCGCTGCGCTAGCGAGCGGTCGTGACGAACTCGCCGCGGCCGTGCCGGCGATCGGCGAAGGATTGCCCTTGCCAGTTCGCTGAAGGCAACGCTGGGATCGCGGCTAGTATCGCCTGGCCGTGGTCGAGTCACCGATCTTCATCGTGGGCGCCTCGGGGAGCGGCACCTCGCTCCTGCGCGATCTTCTGCGGTCACACCCGCGGCTAGCCTTCCCGAACGAATCGCACTTCATCCCGACCTTCTACCGCGGGTTCGGCCACCCCGGCAGCGAACGCGAGGCGCGGGCATTGGCGGCTCGCATTCTGAGACTGCGGTGGGTGCGGTCCTGGGACCTGCCGGTCGAGCCGCAGGCGCTTGCCCACCATCGCTCGTTCCCCGAGCTGATCTCCCAGCTCTACGAGTCGTTCGCGGCGGCTCGGGGGCGGACACGGTGGGGCGACAAGACGCCCTCCTACGTCAACGACATCCCGCTGCTCCTCGAGATGTTCCCCCGTGCCAAGGTGCTCCACATCGTACGTGACGGGCGTGACGCGGCCAGCTCGTGGATTCGAAAGCTCGATGGACCAGGCAACGTGGTTGCGGCGGCGGCTGGATGGAGGCGCCGGGTGGCGGTCGGTCGCGAGCACGCAGCCGCCCACCCGGGGTCGTGCCTGGAGGTGAGCTACGAGAGCCTGCTCGCCATGCCGGGAGCGACCATGAGGCAGGTCTGCGGGTTCGTAGGCGAGGATTTTGACGATGCGGTCCTCACGCCGACACGCCACCCCAGCATCGCGCGGCGGCCACTCATCGGCCACCGGCGCCGACCGGGTCCGATTTCCCAGACCGCGGTAGCTGCTTCGAATGCGACCAAGTGGAAGCACACCATGTCGGCGAGAGATCGGGCGGCGTTCGAGGAGGTCGCGGGCGACATGCTCTCCGAGCTCGGCTACGAGATCGAGGGTCTGGAGGCGCCGCTCGGTGGGCCGAGACGCGCCGCGCTCGAGCTGTCCGGCTTCTCGCGGCGCCGCTTGCGTCGCTTCAATCGCCGGGACGTGTCGCCGGCCACAGTCGCGCTCATGGCCGAGGCGCGCTGGCGTGGTCGTCTACGTCGGCTTCGACCAGGCCTTTGAGAGCGCGAGGCGTGTCAGCCGCCCGAGGCCGATCAGGAAGGGCAAGGGGTCGTCGAGCGCCCAGACGGCTCTGGCCCGCACGCCGCGGAGTGATGCGAGCCAGGTCCAGAGACCGAGCTTTCCGGACTTCCGCAGCGCCAGATAGGCCTGGATGTCCCACTCCTCGTTGACGTATTTCACACCCGGACGAATGCGACCGGCGGGACCGTCACGCCGGTTCGAGCCGGTCAAGTAGCGGTACCCAATCCAAGGAAAGTCGACTCCGGCGCGCACGGCGAGCTCATTGCCCGACACGACTCTGGGGTTGATCTCCATCAGGCGATAGGTGCCATCGCGCGCGCTGCGCTTGAACTCCACCCCGACGAAGCCCCGGTAGTCGAACGCTCGCAGGAGGCGCCGGCTCAGCTCGGCGACCTCTGGAGCGTCGACGGCTACTTGAAACGCTCCATCTCCGAATTGCGGCGGGTACTGGCGAAGCTTTCGTTTGGTTAGCCACGCTAACTCGCGTCCTTCACCGTCCCAGAAGGCGAGATATCCCAGAAGCGCGGTGTCCTCGCCCGGCACGATCTCTTGAATCATGAGCTCTACGCCCGCGGCGCTGATGCGCTCGTAGGCCGACACGAGTTCAGCCGGCGAGCTGACGATGAGGAGCTTTCCGCCCAGCCTCGAGCGGGCCGCGTGAGACACGGATGGCTTGAGCAGGCAGGGATAGGGGAGGCTGCCCGAGAGTCGGCGTACCTCTTCCATCGAATCGGGGAAGTGGACCGGCGGGATCGCCACGCCCGCCGCCCGCGCGAGGCGGTACTGGGACCGCTTGTCGACTATGTTCTCGACCGTCTCCGTGTCGGGGACCAGGAAGTGGAAGTGGCGCTCGAGCACGGCACGGTTACGCGCGACGAGCAGGGTGTGCGGATCGCCCATCGGAAAGACGACGCCGGGCGCCGGTAGGCGCGATCCGATGTGCTCCAGCAGCTCGATCCAACGCTCCGCGAAGTCGTTGACCGGTGGGAGGCGCATCACGTGCGCGTAGCGGGAGTAGGTGCCCAGGAAGGGCTCGCTCTCCAGCAGTAAGACGGGAATCCGGCGTCTTCCCAGGCTGCGGACGAAGCTCAGGCCGCTGAACGAGCCACCGAGGACGATGGCCGCTGCCTCGCTGCCGCGAGTACCTCGGAGCCAGCGGTCGACCGGCGTGTGCTCGCCGGTGGGCGCTCGGGGTGCCCCACCACCGCGCGCGTGTGGCCTGACCGTGGTACCGCCGTGGCACCGACTGCTGCGTCTCATCTGTCCACAGTGTCCCGATCTGGGGACGCTCGGGACGGGTGGGACGGATCTACAGGCAGGCGGCGTCGGCTGGGGCGAGCGGTCGCTGGTCGCCGGGGCCCTGCTCCGAAGCGCGATCGCGGTCACGCAAAAGGCGAATCCGCCAGGCCCGCCCGCGGCCCTGATCGGTCGCCGCCGGGCCGGGTAGCAGGGACTGGCCCGGACAAGGGGTGCCGACGCGACCATGACCACCACTACAACCAGAACGACCCCACCCACGCGATCTCACCCGGCCAGCGTCGCACTCGGTGGCGTTCCTTCGCTGGGACTTGGCGCTTTGACGGTGACGATCCCTCGGTGTCCCGCGTCTGGGACGGAACCGCGACCGGTCCGCCGCCCCCCGTGCTGGGCAGGGCGGTGAATGCGGCGGTGGTCTCCGGCACGGTGCGGATAGCGGTGCCGGCGACGGGGACGGCGGGGGCAAGCCAGAAAGGGACGGTCCGCGGCGCCCACACGTCCGCCGCGCGCACGATTCGCCGGCTGCGCGCAAACGCCCGCGGACGCTTTCGCACCCGTGGCCGCCACTCCGCCGCAACCCGTCCGCGGCACCAAATGGACAACCACCGACCGCTGCGACGGCACGCTCACCACCGTCACCCGCGGCAAGGTCGCCGTCCGAGACTTCCGCCGCAAGAAGACCATCATCGTCAAAGCCGGCAAGAGCTACCTCGCAAAGCCAGGGTAAAGCGCTGGGCTCGCCGCGTTTGCGCAATCGGCGCGCCGCCCCTAGGTTCGCCGGATGAGAATTCGGACAGCAATCGCCCTCATCGTCTGTGTCGGCCTCGTGGGCGCACCGAGCGCCCAGGCCAAGTCACCTCCCAAGGGCACCTACTACTGCGTGATCGGCTCGGGCAGCCTGTTTGGCTCGATCAAGATCAAGGGCGGAGGCGAATACCGCTATAGCCGCTTCGGCAAGACCGGCAAGTTCGTTGCCGGGAAGAAGTACAGGAAGTTCGGTGGCACCGAAAGCGGCGGCGGCGCCTTCGGCTACTCGATCGGCTTCCGCGGCGGCGGGTTGAACAACTACAAGGGCTACTGGTTCACCTCCACCACTGGCACCCATGAGATCGCGCTCAAGAAGCCCAACGCCGACGTTGTGAGCATCTACTGCGACGACTAGTGTTTCGCCGTGCTGTGCAGGGCGCGAGCCGCACTGGCCGCCGTGGCTATCGCGGGGCTCATATGCGCGTCCTCGGCGCAGGCCGCGCCGCAGCCGCAGCCCTACCGCACTGCCGACGCGGGCGGCTTTCGCAACGTCCTGCCGCCCGGCGCCAACGGCTTCGTGAGCGCCCTGGACCTCGCGGCCTTCCAGGCCTCCGGCGCGCGGCCGCCCCACAACGACGACCAGTACGCGCTCTATAGAGACCTGCTCTACGCGTCGCCCGGGCTCGACCAGGCCGGTGTCGGCGGCTTCTTCAAAGACGCCAGCTTCGGCGTCCGGGCCGGAGACGAGGAGCGCACCTACAGTCCGCGGCCGGACGTGACGATCGTGCGCGACCGTGGCTTCGGCGTGCCCCACATCTACGCCGACTCGCGCGCGGCGGCACTGTGGGCGGTGGGTTACGTCAGCGCCGAGGACCGGCTGTTCTTCATGGACATCTTCCGCCATCTGGGCCGAGCCCAGCTGTCGCGGTTCGCCGGGGGCGCGCCCGCAAACCGGGCCTTCGACCGGCTGGTGTGGAAGCTCGCGCCCTATACCGAGGACGACCTACAGCGTCAGATCACGTCGCGGCCGCGGGGCTACGAGCGCGAGTCCGACGAGCTGCGACTAGATCTGGCGCAGTACGTGGCGGGCATCAACGCCTACATCGCCGAGGCTCGGCTCAACCCGCTCAAGGTGCCCGGCGAATACGCGGCGGTGAATCGCCCGCAAGGGCCCGATGATTGGAAGGGGACCGACGTGGTGGCCACTGCGGCGGTGATCGGCGCGATCTTCGGTGTGGGCGGCGGCCAGGAGGTGGACGCGGCGCTGGTGCTCGAGGCGGCGCGCCGGCGGTTCGGTCGCACCCTGGGGACGGGGGTCTGGAGAGACCTCCGGCGCGTGGATGATCCGGAGTCGCCGCGGATCGTTCACAAGGGGCGGTTCCCCTACGGACTGCCTCCGCGCAAGCCCCGAGGCGTCGCGCTTCCCGATCGGGGCTCCACCCGCAAGCACCAGGTGATGGCCGCGACGACCGCTCCGTCGAGCGCTCGCGCGTCGTCGCCGGGACTCCTGGCGTTCCCCCGAGCGCAATCGAATGCGCTCCTGGTGTCGGCGCGGGAGTCGGCGTCGGGGCGCCCGCTCGCGGTCTTCGGGCCCCAGACTGCCTACTTCTCGCCTCAGGTGCTGATGGAGATGGACGTCCACGCGCCCGGCATCGAGGCCCGCGGGGTGGCCTTCCCGGGCGCGAGCCTCTATGTGCAGATCGGGCGCGGCCGCGACTTCGCGTGGAGTGCCACGACGTCGGCCCAGGACATCGTGGACACCTTCGCCCTGCCGCTGTGCGAGCCGGGCGGCGCGCGGGCCACCCTTGCGTCGATGCACTACGGCTTCCGGGGCCGCTGCCTGCCGATCGAGGTGCTCGAGCGCACCAACGACTGGCAACCGAGCCTGGCGGACTCGACGCCTGCGGGCCGCGAGACCCTCAGCGCCCAGCGCACCGCGATGGGACTCGTCGAGGCGCGGGCGACGATCCGCGGTCGCCCGTACATCTACACGCGCCTCCGGAGCACCTACCGCCAGGAGCCCAACGGGGGCCTCACCTTCCGCTGGCTGAGCGAGCCCGGCCGGGTGCGCGGTCCGCGTGACTTCCAGCGGATCGCGTCACTCGTCCCGTTCACCTTCAACTGGTTCTACGTCGACAAGCGCCACATCGCCTATCAGAACTCCGGAGCCAATCCGGTCCGGGCGCGCGGTACCGACGCCAGCCTGCCGATCCTCGCCTCCCGTCGCAACGAGTGGCGCGGGTGGAACCCGCAGACCAACCTGGCGCCGTACACCTCTCGGAGGCGCCACCCCCAAGTGATCGACCAGCGCTACCTCGCGGACTGGAACGGAAAGCAAGCGCTCGGCTACGCGGCGGCTGACGACAACTGGGGCTACGGATCGACCTATCGCAGCGCCCTGCTGAACAAGCGGGTGGCCGCCGGCGTCCGGGGCCGGCGGAAGATGACCCTGCCCCAGGTGGTGGACGCAATGGAGGACGCGGCCACGGTGGACCTGCGCGGCTCCGAGGTCCTCCCCTGGGCATTGCGGGTGATCGGCCGTCCCCGGGACCCCTCGCTGCGAGCCGCCGTGGGCACCCTGCGGGCGTGGGTACGCAGCGGCGCGCACCGAGTCGACCGCGACCGCGACGGCCGCTACGACCATGCCGAGGCCGTGCAGATCATGGATGCCTGGTGGCCACGCTGGCTCCGGGCCGAGTTCGAGCCCGCGCTCGGACGGGTGCTGTTCGAGCGCATCCAGGCGATCAATGAGCAGGCCAACCTGCCGAACAACCACGGCGACCATCTCGGCTCCGCCTGGCAGGACGGCTGGTATGGCTACGCGATCAAGGACTTGCGCATGCTGCTCGGCCGGCGCGTCCGCGGCCCGTTCTCGCGGGTGTACTGCGGAGCCGGCCGGCGCGGTGCCCCGCGCCTGAGCCGCTGCCGTGCCCGCCTGGCGCGCTCGCTCAGGGATGCGCTCACCGTGGACGCGGCCGAGCTGTACGGCGGCGACGCGGTCTGTGGCCAGGCGGGCCGTGACGGCGACCAGGCCTGCTTCGACGCGATCTTCTTCCGCCCGCTGGGCGGAGTGACCCAGCCGCTCATGCCGTGGGTGAACAGATCCACGTTCCAGCAGGCGGTAGAGGTCGGGGCGCCCTAGCTCAGCTAGATGCAGCGGTAGAGCGCGTCCCGGATCGCCTTCTCGCGTGGATCGTCGCGCAGGTGGTGGCCGAGCCGGTTCGGGGCGTACGCGAAACCCACTTGGGCGTCGGGGTCTGCGAATGCGAACGATCCGCCGGCGCCCGGGTGTCCGAACGACCGGCCGCTCGATCCGAACGGGAAACGCGCCGACGGTCTCACGAAGCCGGCCGAGTAAGCGGCCGGCACTCGGAGCACGAGATCGTGATCGTTTTTCGTGGGGAGCCGCGGGGGACCGGTCAGCTCCTCGAGCGTGTCCGGCGCAAGGCCCAGCTCGCCACCTCCAGCCGCGAAGGCACTGTAGGCCCTGGCGACGCTCCTCACCTGGCCGATCCCGGTGGCGGCGGCGAACTCGACCGCCCGGTAGTCGGGGTGATCGAGGTCGGCGGGGCCGTGGAGCTTGGGGTTGCCGAACGACCGATAGGTGAGCGAGCTGCGCCGCGTGAACCCCGCGATCATCCGCGGCGGAGTGCCTCGCAGGTGCAGGAACGCGGACGCAAGCGAGAACCCCTTGATCGAGGCCACCCGCTCGCGCGGCACAGCTTCGGGCAGTCCGAAATAGAACTCGAGGCCGAGCGGCTCGGCGATCTCCTCGGCGAAGAACCGGCCGAGGCTGCGCCGCCGCGGATCGACCCGGCGGATCAACTCGCCCTCGTACCACCCGATGCTGAACGCGTGATAGCCGTGGCGCGTGCCCGGTTCCCACGCGGGCGGCTGGCGCGCGATCGCGTCGGCGAGGGCGTCCAGATCGCCGAGCTTGGCCGCGTCGATCCGTTCGTCGATGCCGCACAGGCCCGCCTGGTGGCTCAGGAGCTGGCGCACCGTCACGTTCTCCTTGCCGCCCTGGGAGAACTCCGGCCAGTAGCTGGCAACCGTGGCGTCGTAGTCGAGCCATCCGTGCGAATTCGCGAGGGCGACCGCCATCGCGGCAAGGCCCTTGGACGTCGAGTACACGAGCACGAGCGTGTCCTCGCGCCACGGTTCGGGGCCGTCGGCGCTGCGTCGGCCTCCCCACAGGTCGACCACCTTCACGCCGCTGTGGTACGCCGCGCAGGCGGCACCGAGCTCTCCCCGCCGCGCGAAGTTGGCCTCGAACGCCTCGCGGACCTCCTCGAAGCCGGGCGCGACGGACCCGTCGATCACGGCTGAAACCTACCTCGCTGGACCCTTGACCTGGTTGGTCGTGGGGAAGAGAATCGGCCGTACGCGATCGAGGAGGAAGGCATGGCTTGGAAGTTGGATGGCCGGTACTTCGAGAACTGCTCCTGCGAGGTGCCCTGCCCTTGCACCGTATCCCTGGACCTGGGGGCGGACTACGACCGGTGCAATGCGTTCCTGGTGTTCCAGATCGAGTCGGGGGACATCGAGGGAGTCGACGTGAGCGGACTGACGGTGGCGGCCGTGGCCGACACGCCGAAGGTGATGAGCGACGGCAACTGGCGGCTTGGCGTGCTGATGGACGAGAACGCATCCGACGAGCAGGCGGGCAAGCTCGGGGCAGTGTTCGGTGGCCAGCTCGGCGGGCCGATGGGCGCGCTCGCTCCGCTTATCGAGGAGAACCTCGGCATGGAGAAAGTGCCGATGGAGATCGCGCACGAGAACGGCACCCACAGCATCAAGTTCGGCGACGGCGGCGAGGTTGCGGTCGAGGACGTGGTGTCCTTCGGCAAGGAGAACGGTGAGCCGGCTCGGCTCGCCGGCGTCTTCCATCCGGCGGGTGAGACGCTGACCATCTCCAAATCGACCAAGTCGCAGTTCAGCGCGTTCGGGATTGACTTCGCGCACGAGGGCAAGTCCGGGTTCTCCAGCCACTTCTCCTGGGCGGCCTAGCCTTGGAGGCGGCGCGCCTCGGCGCCAGCTCGACCGCGTCGCGGCTCGAGCGCGCCCAGCTTGCCTTGCTCGGCGGGCTGCTCGTGCTCGCGGTTGCGGCCTGGCTCGTGACCAGCGACCGGATGGGCGGCATGGAGTCGATGCCGGGGATGGACCTCGGGGCCCTCGGCTTCTTCGTCACGGTCTGGGTCGTGATGATGGCGGCGATGATGTTCCCGTCGGTGGCTCCCACCGTGCTCATGTACGACCGTCTCCGGGCGGGCCACCGTGCGCGCGGGAAGGGTGCGGCGCCCGATGCGACTGCGCTGTTCGTAGCCGGTTACCTCTGTGTGTGGACGGCGGCCGGCCTGGTCGCGTATGGCCTGGTCGAGCTCGTACGGGCCGTCGATCCGGCGTTTCTGACCTGGGACGAGGCGGGCCGCTACGTGACCGGCGGGGTGATCGTGGTCGCCGCCGTGTACCAGGTGACGCCGCTCAAGCAGACCTGCCTCATCAAGTGCCGCAGCCCCATGATGTTCCTTGCCGAGCGCTGGCGCCACGGCCGGATCGGTGGCCTGGAGCTGGGCTCGCGGCACGGCGCCTGGTGTCTCGGCTGCTGCTGGGCACTGATGGCGGCTCTGTTCGCCGTTGGGCTGATGAGCCTCGGCTGGATGGCGCTGATCGCGGCGTTCATCGCCGGTGAGAAGCTGCTGCCCTGGCCCGCCGCCGCGCGCAGGACTGCGGCCCTGCTGCTGCTCGCGCTGGGGCTCGGCGTGGCGTTCGTCCCCGCCGACGTGCCTGGCTTCACCGAGCCGGACGGCGGGATGCACCAGGGTGGCGGACACCACGGCGCCGGCATGGAGATGACGCGCTAGCCGTTCGGGCCGGCTACGCCGCCGACCTTCGGCAGGGGCCCGACGGCCGCCCGCGCCCGTTGCATCCGGCCGGCGACGTCGGCCCCCAGCTCGCCGGCCGCCGCGCGCAGCACGGCCGGTCGGTCGGTGCCGGGCCGCCGGAGCGCCCGCGCGGCGAGGCCGAGCCCGCGGCGCACCCCGACCACCTGCGAGGGACGCCGCGTGCGGGAGAAGACGTCCAGCATTCCGCGAGCGAGCTCCGGGTCGCGTTCGGCCGCGCGGTAGAGCTCGACCTCCAGGGCGGTCATCGACGCGGCGCGGCCGAGCACGTTCGTCCAGGCGTAGGTCTCCAGGCATTCGCGCTCCCGGTGGCGCTCCCACCGGCGCAGCGCGCGGTCTAGTGCCGCCGGGCTCTCGATCGCCGGCGCCGCAGCCTCTCCCAGCAGGCGGCCGAAGTGCAGAGCGTCGCGAATCCCCTGCGCGGTGACGGGATCCTTGAAATGGCCGGAGTCGCCGGGCAGGGCCCACCCGGGGCCCGAGGAGCGGCGGAAGTAGGAGGTGGTGTCGATCGCCGAGCGCACCTTCGTAACGCGCTTTGAGCCCTCGAGGCGCCGTTGCAGCCCGGGGAGGCGCGAGACGGTGGCGTCCCACTCGCGGTCGAGCTCCCGACGGAGGGCGGGGCCCATCTCCCGCGGCGGCATGAGCAGTACAAGCGTCAGGTCGCCGTCACAGGGGAAGGCCGTGCCCAGCTCGTGCCCATCCCGCCACTGCGCGGCGGTCGACCGCCAGTCCGGCCGGCCATCCTCGAGATAGGCGAAGAAGCAGGCCCGCCCGTTGCGGTTCGACCGGTAGGGCCGCTCGGCGCCCACCGACCGCGCCACCGTCGACCGCCTCCCGTCCGCTCCCACCACCAGGGGTGCACGGATCTCACGAGCCTGGCCGTGCTCGTCCTCGAAGCTCACCCCTGCGGCGCGACCCTCGCGCCAGAGCAGTCCTCCCACCCGCGAGCGCTCGCGCACCTCGGCGCCGGCCTCCCTGGCGGTCTCCACCAGTGCCGCGTCGAGCCCGGGTCGGCGGACGCACATGCCGTGGTCGATGCCGTCCACCGGCGTGTAGCCGGCTCGCACCTCCGCCCCGGCGCCCGCGATCAGCGCATCCGGCAGCCGCGGAGCTCCCAGCGCCTCGACCCGCCCGAGAGCTCCGGACCGTGCCACCTCGGCCACGCCGCCCGCAAACAGCAGGTGGGTCGACAGGGTGTCGGAGGGAAACGCCGCCCGGTCGAGCACCACCACGTGGCGTCCGGCGCGGGCCAGCGCTATGGCCGTGGCTGCTCCGGCGGGGCGCGCGCCCACCACCACAGCATCTGCGCGCTCGGCCGTGCCGGGGCTCAACCCACGTCGAACGCGTTCGGCCGGCCCTGGCGGAAGAGCTCGGCATCGGCCCGCTTGGCCGCCTCGAACTCGGGCGGGTCGAAGAGCTTGAACGTCGCGGCGGGCGCCTCCTTCGAGCCCGCGGCGTCGAGCAGGGCGTTCACCGCCGCGCGGCCGGACTCGTTGGCTCCCTCCATCGTGGCCAGATCCACGTCGGTCTGCACGTAGTCCCCCGCCAGGAAGAGGTTGGGGATCTTCGTCTTGGCCCGTGGCCGTTTGTCCCACGTGTCCACCGTGTTCACCAGCAGGGGCTCGTCGTTGCTGTTGCGCCGGCGCTTGCGCGACCAGACGATGGCGGGGTCCAGGTGCCACGAGTGGATCATGTCGTCGGTGAGCACCGGCGCGCCGTTGTCGTTGAGGTGCGCCTTGATCTGCTCGAGCACCTCCTTGGCCACCTGCTCGCGCGTGCACCGCTTCGCCGTCTTCCCGAACACGATCCCGGGCGAGTCCCAGTCGGACACGTCGACCGACAGGCAGTCGACCACGCGGCCGTCGCCATAGTCGCGCTCGAACTGCCGCCCGGCCCAGAACTGCTCCTGCGTGAGGGCGGTGAGCGCCCAAGGGGCGTCGATGAACGTCATGTGCCCGCGCACGATGTGCAGCGGCTTGCGCAGGTAATACTGGATGCCGTTCATCCAGTCCACGAACAGATCGTCCATCTGCTCGAGGCTCGGATCGAGTCGGAGCACGCGACGCGACCACAGCCGGCGCGCGCGCTCGGCAGGCATCGCCGACACGAACCAGTCGGCCTCGATGGTGCGCACCCGGCCGCGCCGGTCGCGCGTGCTCGCGGATTCGATCCGGCCCCCGCGCACCACCAGGCCCTCCACCGCCTGGCCGACGTGGAAGCGCACGCCCTTGCGTCGCAGCAGCCGCACCCAGGGGGTGATCCACGCCTCGTTGGTGGGTGCGTTGAGCACCCGGTCGGGAGCGCCGTCGTTGCCCCGGCCCAGGATGCAGTACACGAAGGCCTCGCCCATGTTGCCGATCGTGCGGGTGGATGCCACCCGCTCCTTGGCCGCCACGACCGCCCGGGTGAGGCCGCGGGCCAGAACCTTCTGGTACTCCTCGGACTTGCCCTCGGCCTTGATGAAGTCCCACCAGCCGACTTTCTCCCACTGGCCGAAGCGGCGCTCGTCGCTGCTGGTGAGAAAGACGAGCAGGCGCTCCGCGAAGTAGGCCTGCTCGTGGGGCGGCACGCCGTGGCCGCCCGCGGCCTCGAGCAGCAGCCTCCGCATCCCCTCGGGCGTGCGCGCCTCGTTGGGGTCGGGCGCTATGCCGAACACGGTGCCGTCGACGCGTCCGTTGGTCCTCGGCGACTTGGTCTCGGACGCGTCGATCAGGTTGTCCCAGACGCCGTTCTCGTTGCCCTTGATGGGGATCCGGCGCATCGTGTCGGGCACGTGGTGGTAGAAGCCGGGGAAGAAGCGGAAGCCATGCTCGCCGGGCAGCGGCTCGCGCCCGCCGCCGGCGGTGCCGCGCACGGGGATGCTGCGCGCCTTGCCACCCAGCGCCTTGCGCTCGTAGACGTCCACGGAGAAGCCGCGCTCCACCAGCTCGTGCGCCGCGGCCAGGCCGGCCATGCCGCCGCCCAGCACGGCTACCCGCCGTCCTCTGCGCGAGCCCGGCACCCTTTTGCGGGGCCGCGCCACCGCCGCGTCGGCTCCAAGGGCGCCGCCCACGCCCGCTACGACGGCCGCACCGGCGGCGTCCTGCAGCAGCCGCCGTCGTGAGATCTCCGTGCCCATCCGGTGGGCAGACTGACAGGGCTCGCTCGGCTTGTCCAACTGCGCCAGACTGGGCCGATGCACGCCCAGCCGCCCGAGCAGGTGCCGATCCGGGGAGACATGATCCGGCTCGGCCAGTTCCTCAAGCTCGTGGGTGCTGTCGACGGCGGGGGAGAGGTCAAGCGGCTGCTTGCCGAAGCCTCGGTGACGGTGAACGGGGAGCCCGACGAGCGCCGCGGACGGCAGCTGCACCCGGGCGACGTGGTGGCCACGGAGGGGCGTTCCTGGCAGGTGGAGCGCTCGTAAGGAGTCCAAGCGCGCGACATGGGGTCAAGCGCCAGGCCCTGTCTGCCGATTTGGGCAGTGAATGGATTCTGCGCCCGGCTACGAGAAGGAAGACAAGCGGCCGGCACCCGCCGGGGCGCTCGGGCGCGTCAAGGCGCTTTCGTCGCGGCAGGTCGCGGCTGGAGGTGAGCGTGGCTGGTGGCGCTGGCTCGTGCCTGCTCTGGTCGTGGCGGTTGTGCTCCTGGCGGCGTTGGACGTGCGCCGCGTTAGCCAGAACGCCGGAGCTTCGCTCGAGGCCGAGGTGGCTGCCAGCGATCTCCGCTCGGCCAGTGAGCGCGCCTCCAACCTTCAGGCCGTCCCGTCCGTCGATCGCGACAACGGCCGGCGCTCGGCCGGACTGCGCGACAGCGCTCGTCAGCTCGACTCGGCCCTTGTGCGCTTCGCGCGCGAAGTCCCGGACGATGAGGAGCTGTCGACCCTGACCCAGCAGACCTCCAGCGCCCGGAGCGCACTCGAGCGCAGCGCGGCGGCCCGCGACGGCCGCTCACGCCGCCGTGCCGAGCGCCAAGGCGCGCTTGCCTTTTCGCAGCTGAGCACCCTCACACAGTCCGTCGGCGACCGCTACGCCGCCGCGGGCCGTGACGGAGAACGAGAGGCGCGCCGCCGCCTGACGCTGACGCTCGTTGGCGGGCTTGCGCTTCTGGTGCTGCTGATGTGGACGTTCTGGGCCAAGCGCGGCGCGGCCGATGCGGTGCGCCGCGAGCGCCGCTTCCAGGCCCTCCTGCGCAACTCGTCGGATCTGGTGATGGTGATCGAACCGGGGCGATTGAGCGTGCGCTACGCGACGCCGGTGATCGAGCGGATGCTCGGATACTCGCCCGACGCAGTGCTCAACTTCAGCGTTCTCGACCTGGTCCATCCCGACGATCGCGACGGTCTGCTGGCCTCCCTAGCGACGGTCGGAGAGCGCGAGGAGGATCATGCCGACCTTTGGCGCGCGCGTCATATGGACGGCAGCTGGATCGATGTCGAGTCGGTCTGCCTCGACCTGAGCGACGACCGCTCGGTGCGGGGAACCGTGCTCACCATCCGCGACGTCGGAGAACGCAATGCGCTGGAAGGCCAGCTGCGCCACCAGGCCTTCCACGACGCGCTCACCGGCCTCCCCAACCGGTCGCTGTTCGAGGACCGCGTCCGGCATGCGGTGGCACGCGCCCGTCGCCACGGACGCGGGCTGTCGGTCCTGTTCGTGGATCTCGATGACTTCAAGACCGTGAACGACTCGCTCGGTCACGCGGCCGGCGACGACCTCCTCCGCCAGGTGGCCGCGAGGCTGGACACCTGCACCCGGGCCGCCGACACCGTCGCGCGCCTGGGAGGCGACGAGTTCGCTGTGCTCGTCGAGGAGTCGGAAGGCCCCGACCGAGCCGACGAGGTGGCCCGTCGCATCCACCAGTCACTGGAGCGGTCAATGAACGTCTCCGAACACGAGATCTTCGTGCACTCGAGCATCGGCATCGCGCTGGCCGAGCACGGAACGACCAGCGAGGAGCTGCTACGCAACGCCGACATGGCGATGTACGCCGCCAAGGCGATGGGCAAGGGCCGCTCGGAGACCTTCAGGCCGACCATGTACATGGCCGCCCAGAAGCGTCTGCAGTTGAGCGGGGACCTGCGCCGGGCGCTGGACAACGGCCAGCTGGCGGTGCACTACCAGCCGCTCGTCGACCTCACCGATCAGAGGGTGCTGGGCGTCGAGGCTCTCGCGCGGTGGGAGCACCCCGAGCTTGGCAACGTCCCCCCGCAGGACTTCATTCCGATCGCCGAGGAGACGGGCCTGATCATCCCGCTCGGCGCATGGATCCTCGGCGCCGCGTGCAAGCAAGCGCGTGAGTGGAAGCTGAGCCGGCCGTTCGAGGCGCCCATCTATGTGAGCGTGAACGTATCCGCGCGCCAGTTCCGCCATCGCGGCACGGTGGTCGAACAGGTGAGGACGGCGTTGAACGAAAGCGGCGCGGACGCCTCGATGCTCGTGCTCGAGATCACCGAGTCGGTGCTCATGCAGGACCGACAGGGCGTGAGCGACGAGTTGAGCGAGCTCAAGGACCTTGGCGTGCGTGTGGCGATTGACGACTTCGGCACGGGCTACTCCGCCCTGAGCTACCTGCGCGAGTTCCCGATCGACATGGTGAAGATGGACCAGTCGTTCGTGAGCGACCTCTCGCGCGGCGCCGGCGACGCCGCCCTCGTGCGGTCGGTGGTAGAGCTGGGCGAGGCGCTCGACATGCAGATAGTTGCCGAGGGCATCGAGCGCCAGGACCAGCTCGACTCCCTCAGTGGACTTCAGTGCGACGTGGGGCAGGGCTACTTCTTCGCGCGGCCGCTCGACAGCGAGGCGATCACCAGCCTCCTGGATGCTCAGACGCCTCGCTTCGACGCCGCAGACGCCACACCCGAGCGCCGCTAGCGGCGCTTGCGCAGCACTCGCACGACGCGCGAGCGCTTGACCGGCTTGCGGTCCGAGCGCACGAGCAACTGAACCCGGTATCGGCCCGGGCGCGCGACGCGCAGCTTGCCCTTGCGCTTCACGCGCCCGTTCCACCCGACCCGCAGTGCCCGGCTGCCCGGTTGCAGGCAGGCCCTGCGCAGCGTGCGCACCGTACGGCCCCCGCGACGCACGAGCACCCGCACCACGGCCGGCTGGACCAGCTTGACCCGAGCCACCGTACGGCGCCTGCCGGGACGCAGTCCCCGGACCTTGGCCACGCGGGCACGGCGCACGATGCGCGTGCCGGGTCGGCTCGGCACCTTCACCGAGCGGGTGGTGGTCTCGAATCCCGAGGTCACGCTGAGGCCCGCGGTACCCGGGCAGCGGGCCTCGAACAGGCCGTCCTCGGTCTGGGTGCGGGGGTTGCGCCGCGAATCGTCGGTCTTCGAGGCCACGGGCGCAAGCACGAGCGGATCGGCGCTGGTGAAGATCCGGGCCGGAGTCGGAAGGCTCGCGAGTGGGGTGGTGGTGGGCTCGGCCTGCTGAGCGAGCGACATGGTGGCGGTGCCGACCACGCCGGCGCCAGTGGCCGCACACGCCATCAGCACGGCCCGCCGCCGCGGACGGGGCATCGGGGTCGGGGTCAAGATCACGCCCCCGAGCATCAGCAGGATCACCGGCACGAAAGCCCACCCGCCGTCGCGCACGAAACCGCCTACCGCGCCCATGCCGCCGCCCTCGACCGGGCGGACGGGATCGGGGTCGCGCAGCTCCAGGGCCTCCACCTTGGCAGGGTCGTTGAACACCGGCTGCTTGCCGAAGGCCTCATACAGCGAGCGCTTGCCGGGGCGCACGCTGCCCGCCCCCTCGATCCGGAGCCCGCCGGGCACGAAGATCGGAACGGTGTCCGTCGTGATCTTCCCGGCGTCGACGCGCACCAGGCGGAAGCCGTGCCAGTACCCGTGGTCGGTGCCGACTGGCCCCTCGGTGTACAGCTCCCCACCCGCACCGCCGTCGATGTAGTAGGGCACGTTGCCGCGCCCCGCGTAGATGAACTGGCCCTTGATGTGGCCGAGGAACACGCCGTCGATTCCGGTGCGCTCGGCCACCGCCTCGAAGCGCTCGTTGTCGGGCGTGCCCGGCGCCGCCGGGTTGTTCTTGCCCATCACGTGCGTGAACGTGGTGGGGTCGATGTAACTCTGGTCGCGCGGATCGCGCGTGGGCATGTGCATGACCGCGAACACGGTCATGCCCGCGTCGCGCCCGGCGGCGGCGTTGCGCTCGAGGAAGCCGAGCTGGGAGGTGTTGCCCTGAGCGTCGGGGAACGCCGGGCTCTGGGAGCTGTCGCAGTCCGTGAGTCCCCAGCAGGAGTTGTCGAGGAAGATCCAGCGCACCTTGCCGCTGTCCGCGAAGTAGTGAGACGATGCGCCGGCGGGGTCCGCCGCCGTCCGGGCCGGGCCGATCCCCCTGTAGTTGGGGGCGTCCCCGAAGGGGAACGGACGGTCGGCGAAGATCTCCTTGTAGTTGGTCAGGCTGCCCTGGACGCCCGGCGTGATCAGGCCGGCGGTACCTGGCGGCACACCCGGGGGAGAGGTGCGGTCGTGGTTGCCCACGCCGCCGAGGTAGGGCACGCCGAGCGGGTCGTAGGCGCTCATGATCTTCTTCCACGAGCCGAGTTGGTCGACCGTGCCGTCGTTGTCCTTGTCGCCGGACGTGGTCACCAGCTCGGGGCGATAGCGGCCGGACTCCTGCACCACCTTGGGGAACAGGGTGGCGCCGTCGTCGTCGTTGAAGTGCTCCTCGCCGTAGTGCACGAACAGCTGGCCGGGCCCGTCGGCCGGCGGCCAGGGCTTGGTGGCCACCGAGGCGCCCGCGGCGGGCGCACAGACCAGGGCGATCAGGAGAAACGGGAGGGCGGCCCTGCGCACGCCACCAGCCTAATCAGTGGGAGTGGCCCGCGTGCCGGTCGCCGGCCAGCTGCGCCGGCGGGGTGCGTCGGGGCCAGGAGGGCAGCCAGCGCAGGGCCCGAATCTAAGCGACGCGGCGGACCGCGAGACGCCCACCGAGCCGCGTCTGTCAACCTCTGTCGCCGATGGCCCGACCGACCAACGACAAATCACGTGCGCGCAAGCCCGGGCTGAGAGGCGAGGCGCGTCGGTACTCCAAGCTCCCGCGCGAGGAGCTGGACAAGATCGACTACAAGAACGTGTCGCTCCTGCAGCGCTTCGTGACCGAGCGCGGCAAGATCCGCTCGCGCCGCGTGACCGGGCTCAGCCGTCGCGACCAAACCCGCATGGCGCGCGCCGTCAAGCGCTCCCGTGAGCTGGGCCTGCTGCCCTACGTCGACGCCACCAAGGGCTTCGAGCGCAGCAGCGGCGGCCGCGGCGGCCGCGGCCGCGACTAGTCGCCCCGCCTCCAAGCAAACGAGAATCGTTCTCATTAGGATGCGGAGGCATGAGGTCCGCCCTCCTGCCCGTCGCTGCAGTCCTCGCTGGAGCTCTGCTGAGCGGCTGCGGGGAGGAGGGGGCCGGTAACCCGGACGCCGAGGTTCGCGCCGTGGCCACCACGACCCAGCTCGGCGACTTCGCTCGCGAGGTGGGCGGCAGAAGGGTGGCGGTCGACCAGATCCTCGAGTCCAACGCGGACCCCCACAGCTACGAGCCGCGGCCGAGCGATGCCACCTCGATTGCCGAGGCCGACCTGGTGCTCCGCTCCGGAGGAGATCTCGACGAATGGCTCGGCGAGCTGATCGAGAACGCGGGGGGCGAGGCTCCGGTGGTCGACGTGATCGACTCCGTCGACCCCCGGGACAACGACCCTCACTGGTGGCAGAACCCACGCAACGCCGAGAAGGCCGTGGCCGCGATCCGCGATGCTCTGGTCGAGGCCGACCCGGGTGGCCGGCGAACATACGAGCGCAACGCGGCCGCCTACACCGAGCGGCTGCGGCGCCTTGACTCAGCGGTGGCCCGCTGCATCGACCGGATCCCGGCCGACGACCGCAAGCTCGTGACCACCCACGACGCCCTCGGCTACTACGCCGACCGCTACGGCCTCGAGGTGATCGGGGCGTTGATCCCTTCCCTATCCACGCAGGCCCAGCCCTCTTCGAAGGACATCGGCGCGCTCGTCGACCAGATCGACGAGCTGGGCGTGAAGACGATCTTTCCGGAGAGCTCGGTGAACCCCAAGCTCGAGGAGGCGGTGGCGCGCGAGACGGGCGCCGAGGTGGGGGACGCCCTGTGGGCCGACACCCTCGGTGGCGAGGACTCGAGCGGTGCGACGTACATCGAGTCGATCCAGTCCAACACGGCGGCGATCGTCGACGGGCTCACCGGTGGCGCGGTGCAGTGCCGTCTTGGCGCCTAGTCAGGCGGTGGCGGCGCAGTCCGGGCACTTGCCGTGCAGCGTCACGTCGTGCGCCGCCACGGCGAAGCCGGTCTTGCCCGCCAGCCGGCTGATCGCCCGCTCGAGACCCTCGTCCTCGAATGCCTCGAGCTTGCCGCAGCTGTCGCAGACCACGTGGTGGTGGTGCTCTCCGCCCGGGTGCGCGGGCTCGTAGCGCGCCACCCCCTCGCCCACGTCGAAGCGCTGCACGAGGCGCATCCGGTCCAGCAGCTCCAGCGTGCGGTAGATGCTGGCCAGCCCCACCGTGCTGCCGCGCTCGCGCAGGTGGTCGGCGATCTCCCGGACGGTCACCGAGCAGCGCAGCTCTGCCACCGCGTCGATCACCTCCTTGCGGGGCGCGCTGTCGCGGTGGCCGGCTTCCGCCAGCGCCGTGCGGGTGTGGTCGGTCCATCCATCCGTGGCGGTCGTCGTCACGTTGTACAGGTTAGGTTCTCTCGCCATGGACATCTTCCGCACGCCCGACGAGCGCTTCCGCGACCTGCCGGGCTATGACTTCGAGCCCCACTACGCCGACGTCGGCGACCTGCGGATGCACTACGTGGACGAGGGCTCGGGCGCTCCGATCGTCTGCTTTCACGGCGAGCCGAGTTGGTCCTACCTCTACCGCAAGATGCTGCCGCCGCTGGTGGAGGCGGGGTATCGGGTCATATGCCCCGATCTGGCGGGCTTCGGGCGCTCGGACAAGCCCACCGATCGCGGCTGGTACTCCTACGACCGCCACCTCGATCAGATGTCCGGCGTGCTCGAGACGCTCGACCTGAGCGGCGCAACCGTGGTCGTGCAGGACTGGGGAGGACCGATCGGGCTGCGCTGGGCGGTCGAGAACCCCGACCGCGTCGACCGCCTTGTGATCATGAACACGGGCCTGTTTACCGGCCGCGTGAGCAAGGGCTTCCTGGCCTGGCGCGACTTCGCCGAGCGCAATCCCGACCTGCCGGTTGGCTTGGTGGTGCAGGGCGCCACCTCCACGGAGCTGTCCGACCACGTGGTGGCCGCGTACGAGGCGCCCTTCCCGACCCCGGACTCCAAGGCAGGAGCGGCGCAGTTCCCGCTGCTGGTGCCCACCGAGGAGAGCGCTCCGGGGGCCGCGGAGATGCTGGCGGTGATCGGGTCCCTGCGCACCTGGGACAAGCCGGCGCTCGTGGCCTTCTCGGACTCCGACCCGGTGTTTCCCTATCCGCGAGCAGGCGAGGAGTTCACCCACATGATCCCCGGGGCGGGGGAGCAGGTGCGCATCGAGGGCGCCTCCCACTTCCTCCAGGAGGACCGCGGCGAGATGATCGCCGCCGCGGTCCTCGACTGGATGAAGTCAACGGGCTAGCGGTCAGCTGCCGGCCGCGTCGAAGCGCTCGGCCACCTTCGCCCAGTTCACGGTGTTCCACCAGGCGTCGATGTAGTCGGGGCGCTTGTTCTGGTACTTCAGGTAGTAGGCGTGCTCCCAGACGTCGACGCCCAACAGCGGCGTCTTGCCGTCGGTGATCGGGTTGTCCTGGTTGGGGGTGCCCATCACGGCGAGACCCGAGCCGTCGTGCACCAGCCAGGCCCAACCGGATCCGAACTGGCCCACTCCGGTCTCCTTGACCTTGCCCTGGAAGTCCGAGAACGAGCCGAACGCCGACGAGATCGCCTCGGCCAGCGCGCCGCCGGGCTCGCCGCCGCCGTCGGGCGACATCGACTCCCAGAAGAGCGAGTGGTTGAGGTGGCCGCCGCCGTTGTTACGCACGGGCCCGCGCTTGTCGTCGGGCAGGTCGGAGAGGTTCGCGACGACCTCCTCGATCGGCTTGTCGGCCCACTCCGTGCCCTCCAGAGCGCCATTTGCCTTGTCCACGTAGGCCTGATGGTGCTTGTCGTGATGCACCTTCATCGTGGCCTCGTCGATGTGCGGCTCGAGGGCGTCATAGGCGTAGGGAAGATCAGGTACCTCGTACGGCATGTGTGTCTCCTCTCGTATGCGGAACGGCGAGTGTATTTCAGGGTCTGCGGCGGCTCAGATCACGGGTCCTGGGGTGGGTGCGGGGTCCGGGGTGGGAGTGGGAGGCTGAGGGTCCGGTCCCGGAGGGGGAGGAGCCGGATCGGGCAACGGAGTGGGGGTGGGGGTCTTTGAACGCATGACGTTCCCCTACCCCGTCGGGCACGGGCCAAGCACCCGTGTCCAGGACTACAAGGTCCGCGCGCCGTAGAAGCCGGCGGCGGCCGCGGCGAGCCCGAGGCCCACCGAGGCGACCACGTACAGCGCCGCCGTACCGGGATTGCCGCCGTCGCGCTCCAACACGGCCTGGACCGAGAAGGTCGAGAACGTGGTGATCCACCAAGCAGCCCGACGCCGATGGCATCCCTCATCTCCGGAGAGAGATCACGGCCCGCGTGAATCAGGATCCCCAGCAGCAGGGACCCGGCCACGTTGATCGCGAACGTGGACCAGAGCGAGGGCGAGAGCTGGCCGATGCCGTACCGCGCGAGCACGCCGGCGCGCCGGCCGCACCGATGAGCACGACGGTCATGGCGTTCGCTTCGACCCGGCCGGCCGCCCCCCTGCACGAGGTACCGTCCGGCCGGGATCAGGCCTTCGGTCCGATGAAGGTGTCCATGCGGGCGACGTCGGCCTTGCGCGACACGTAGACGGTGCGAGGTGCGGTCGTCCAGTGCAGGTTGAGAAGGTCGCACGCCCAGCAGAAGATTCCCCTGATGTCGTCTGAGCGGTTGCTGAACGCGTAGCGAGGGTTGCGCCAGTTCGTGCCCGTGTTGATGTTGCGACACCCGTCGGAGTGGATGAGCCCACGGAGGCAGAGTTCGGGGCAGGCTCTCACTGCTTCTTCCTGCCATGGGGCCAGCACGATCGGACGGTCGTGCTTCTTGCCTGGCCCGTGCTGCGGAAACAACACCGGCCACTGCTTGGAGTAGCAGGAGACCTCGACGTGAGTCATCGCGTCGGAGCCCGTGTACCGGCTTCGCCGGCGGAGCCGGTTGACGCGGTTCCTCGGCATCAGCTCGCGCAGGACGGCCTCGCACTCGGCCACTATCCCGGGGTATCGCAGATCTAGGTAAACCCGAATCCTGTAAACGCCACGGGCGTGCTCCGAGATGCATCCGTCGCCCAGATAGAGGCCGAGGAGGTAGGCGTAGGGCGCCGCCATGTCCGACAGATTTGGCGCGCCGCTTCCCGAATCTTGGGTTCTCGAATGCCGCGGAACCCGGCCGTCCATCCACCCACGGACCGTCGAACGCGGCAGCCCGGTCTGCCGGGCGACGGAGGAAGGGCCGAACCCGGCGGCTTGAAGCTCGAGCACCTGTGTAACTTGCCCCGGAGGTCGCATACGAACGTATGTTCCCATAAGGCTCGGAATGACTGCCGATAGACGACGACCGGTAGATTCCCTTGTCACGCGGATGTGGTGGAATTGGCAGACACGATGCGTTCAGGTCGCATTGCCCTAACGGGCGTGGAGGTTCGAGTCCTCTCATCCGCATAGCCGGGCTACCGCTCGCTCGATTCCCGCGGCGGCCCGGTCCAGATCGGGCAGCGCCTCGCGATCCGCCTGCAGCCCGAAGTGCACACCTCCGTCGTAGCTCACTATCCCGATCGACAGCGCCTGGTTGCGGGGGTTCAGCGGCACGGTCGGGAAACACCTCGAGCAGCGGCGTCCCGGCCAGGTAGAAGGTCTGCTGCGGGCCGGGCACGTTCGAGACCACCAGGTTGAACATCCGTGCCTCGCTCATCGCCCGCACCGCAAGTGATGAGACCACCGGCGGCGCGAGCCCGGTGGCGCCCACGATCAACGCTCCGGCTTGCACCTGGGCCGAGCCCTTCGCGGCCGTGGTGGCCTCGTTGATCGCCTTCAGCCGCTCGAGCGGTGCGCCGTGCAGCGGCAGGTCCACGAACACGGTGGAGATCCGGTTGCCGCCCTCGCCTTTCTCCTCCTCGGTGCGCACCGACACCGGCACCAGCGCCACGGCGTGGTCTGGAGCGTCGTCGCCGAGGTACTCGGTGAGCATCAGCGCAACAGTGGCCAGCAGCACGTCGTTCACCGTCGCACCCGTGGCCTTGCGAGCGGCCTTCACGTCGTCGAGCCGGCAACGGGCCAGCGCAACCCGGCGCTCGCGCCCGATCGCTGCGTTCAGACGAGTGGCTGGAGCCTGGGGCCGTACCCGGGCAAGCTCGCCGACCACTCCGGCGGCGCTGCGTACCTGGCGCGCGTACGAGCGCGGGTCCACAGTTCGTGCCACAGCTTCGCGCGCCAGGCGGCGTGGCAGATCGAGCTGGGCGGAGGCGATCCGGCGTGAGTGAGTCGAGCCGGGCCGAGCCGTGGCTCTCGGCCGGGGCGCGCGGCTCGGGCGGGGGGATGTCGAGGCCCTCGGGCGTGGGGTCGAGGATCACCGTGCTCACATCGACGGCGGCCAGGCCGTCGACCAGCGCGTGGTGCATCTTGGCCACCAGCGCGGAGCGCCCTCCCGCCAGTCCCTCCACCGTGGTGATCTGCCACAGGGGCCGGTCACGGTCCAGCGGCTGGGACAGGATCTGTCCTGCCAGCTCGCACAGCTCGGCGTCCTTCCCGGGCGCGGCCACTGCCGCATGGCGTACGTGGCGGTCGACGTCGAAGGATTCGTCCTCCACCCACCCGGGCTGGGCCAGCCCGAGGGGTGCCTGCTCGAGGCGCATCGTGTAGCGCGGGATCAGGTGGATCCGCTCGC
Source organism: uncultured Thermoleophilaceae bacterium (assembly GCA_963825475.1). GTDB lineage: Bacteria > Actinomycetota > Thermoleophilia > Solirubrobacterales > Thermoleophilaceae > JAAYBF01. The sequence goes on from CAWGTC010000004.1 coordinate 459,076, forward strand.
GCAGCCGGCGCACCACGGTGTCGCGCCCCACCGCGCCGTCGAAGACGCAGATGCCGCCCACGTGCATGTGCACGGGCCCGCGCTCGGCTTGGATCGCAGACAGATCCGCGGGGGAGAGGGGCTCGGCCACCGTGGCGCGAGCCTAACCGCCGTAGCCTGAGCCTCACGGCAACCGGCGAAGGGAGAACGATGGCGGGCGAGCTGAGCTTCTTCGAGATCGGCGTGGGGGACACCGAGCGCGCGCAGGCCTTCTACACCGAGCTGTTCGGCTGGCGGTTCGAGACGGTGGAGGGCGGCCAGGGAGGATCGACCATCAAGGGCGCGGGCGTGGGCGGCGGCATCCACGGCGGCGACTCAGGCGCGAGCCCGTATGTGTTCTTCCGTGTCGACGACATGGACGCGGCCGTGAAACGCGTACGCGAGCTGGGCGGCACGGCGGAGGCGGTGGGGAACACCGCAGACGATCCCGAGATTGCCAGGCGGTTCGGCCGCTTTCAGCTCTGCACCGACGACCAAGGCTCGGGCTTCGGCCTCCACGAGCCGCCCGCGGGCGTCTAGCGCGAGCCGCGGCGGCGCTGCGGGGTGCCGAACGCGTAGTCCCAGAACGGCGCGCTCACGCCGAACCCACGCGTGTCGTCCTGGAAGTGGTGGCGCATGTGCAGCTCGTAGAGCAGCTTGCCCAGCCGCGTGCGCGCCTGGTGGTGATGCACGTGGTAGTGGGTCATGTCGTAGGCCAGGTAGCCGACCAGGAAGCCGGCGCCGAAGAGGTGGGCGGCGGGCGTGCCGAGGGCGAGCACGAACGCCCCGTAGAAGGCGGCCGCCAGCGGGAGGCTCACCGACGGCGGCATGACCAGGCGCATCGGGTCGTTCGGGTGGTCGTGGTGCACCCCGTGGATGATCCAGTGCAGCTTCGCGCCGACCCCCTCCTTCGGCTCGAAGTGGAACACGATCCGGTGCATCCAGTACTCGGTGAGGGTCCAGAACAGCCAGCCTCCGGCGATCCAGGCGATCACCTCGAGTGCGGGTGTGTTCTCTTGCCCGAGTGCAAACAGGACGGCGATGATCGGGCCGAACAGCAGCGGCGGGACCATCGGGTGCACGCGCGAAAGCCGGTCGAGCAGGTCCGAGTCGAACATGCGGGGAGAGGCTCTCAGGACATCCGTCCGGTGTGCATCCATCGCAACGCGAACCTACCAACGGCCGGAGCCGTCGCCAAGTCTGTGACAGCGCCTTCCCGGGTTCAGCTGCGAAGCGGTCGCCGGGCGCCGCGCCGGCGCCAGACGCCGGTCCACGCCGCGCCCATGAACTCGAGCCCGAATCCGGCGGCGAACGCATACACCACCATCCCCGGCACGCCCTCCAGGCCGCGGGCCGCCTGCCCCAATACGAAGGCGAGCAGGCACACCGTCACGCTCGCGACGAAGGCGAGGCCGGCGTACCGATTCATCCTCTGCACGGTGATCTCTCTCATGGGCCAGATCGTGGGCCGTCAAGCTTCGCGCGCTGTGACCAGCGGGTGATCGGCCTGTGAAACGCGCGTGAACGCTGCTCGTACATTCGTCCAGCTCCGCATGAATGTGCGCTTTTGCGGGTAAGCGCCGAAACCATGTACATCGGAACCTCGATTTTCCTGATCGCGCTGGGCGCGATCCTCAAGTTCGCGGTCACCGTCACGGTGGCCGGTTTCAACATCCAGACCGCGGGTGTGATCCTGATCGTCGCCGGCGCGGTGGGGCTGATCGCATCCTTCCTCCTCCTGTCGACGCGCCGCGACCGCACCCGTGAAGAGGTCGTGCCTGTGGTCACCGAGCGCCGGTACTGAATCGCGTCTGTTCCGGCAGCGGGGGGTGTAGAGACTGGCCGTTCCTGCCGATGGGTTCCTCGATCCGGCCCCGACGATCAGCGGGCCGCTACCGGAGGAATAGATGCCCGACAGAAACGACCGGCCGTACCGACTCGTGACCCGCAGTGACTTCGATGGCCTGGTGTGCGCGGCGCTGCTCCGCCAGATCGGCCTGGTCGACGACATCAAGTTCGTCCACCCCAAGGACATGCAGGACGGGAAGGTCGAGCTCTCCGCCACGGATATCACGACCAACCTGCCCTACGTGGAGGGCGTACACCTCGCGTTCGACCATCATCCCAGCGAGGAGCTGCGGATCCAGGGCACCCCGGACAACTGGGTGATGGACGCCGGCGCCCTCTCCACCGCGCGGGTGGTCTACGACCACTTCGGTGGCGCGGAGCGCTTCCCGCAGATCGGCGAGGAGATCATGCAGGCCGTCGACAACGCCGACTCCGCGCGCTTCTCCGAGGACGAGATCCTTCAGCCAACCGGCTGGACCCTGCTCTCGTTCCTCATGGACCCCCGCACGGGGCTCGGCCGCTTCCGCGAGTTCCGGATCTCGAACTACCAGCTGATGATGGAGCTGATCGACGCCTGCACCCGGCTTACGATCGACGAGATCTTCGAGCTTCCCCGACGTGAAGGAGCGCGTGGAGCTCTACCTCGAGCACGAGGCGCAGGCGGTCGAGCAGATCCGGCGCTGCTCCACGGCTCACGACAAGCTGGTGGTGCTCGACCTCCGCGACGAGGAGGTCATCCACCCGACCAACCGCTTCATGGTGTACGCGCTCTATCCGGGCGCCAACATCTCGATCCACGTGATCTGGGGGCTCAAGAAGCAGAACACCGTGCTGGCAACGGGCAAGTCGATCGTCGACCGCTCCAGTCCGACCGACGTCGGCGAGCTGATGCTCTCCTACGGCGGCGGCGGCCACCAGGCGGCCGGGACCTGCCAGATCGACAACGACCGAGTCGAGGACGTGCTGGGCGAGATCATCGGGCGCATTCAGCAGGACGAGACGCGGGCGCACGGCGTGCCTGCCTGACCGGCGGTCAGGCAGGGCTTTTCTCGCGGCTAGAGCGGGTTGAGCAGGCGGGCGACGCGCTTGACCAACCCGGAGTTGCGCTCGGCGATGGGAAAGCCGCTCTCGTCGAACTCCAAGGGGAGTGCTCCGCGGGCAATCCCCGCGCGTCCGCTTCTTGCCTGCCACTGCCTCTGCCGGTATCGCTCCGCACCAAGCTGCTCGCTGAGAGCCAAGTGCAGCGCGCGGCCGAGCTCACGCTGCCGCACCTGATCGTTCATCTCCGCCATCGCTCCGCTCATCTCGGCGTCCCCGTTACAGAACTGCGAGGAGGTGAGCACCCGAGGCGCGCTGCTTCGGACCTCGGTCGCGAAGCGTGAAGGCGAACAGCCACAAGGCCGCCTTCTGATCGCTCGTCACGTCGGGGAATTCGTCGATCGTGTCCTCGATGTCCCCGAACGCCGTGCCCTCCTCGATCAGCTCCGTGACCTCGTCCCGGTAGCTGGCCAATGCCGTTGCGTGCTGGGTCGCGCCCATAGGCGGCCACCTCTCCCTCGTGAACGGCCCATTATCAAAGTCTGCACCCCGTGGTTCAAGGGTTCCGGCAGTTTGCGGGGGCCTTTCCATGCCAGGCATCTCGGAAATTGGAGCTTTCCCTTGCGCGGGAGTCTTTCTGTGGACGTTTGGTGGAGGCCGAGGCAAGGAGCTACGGCTCGATACCGAGCTGCTGCAGCCGGGTGAGGTTGTCTTCGACCACGGCGGTTGCCGCTTCGAGCTTTCCGTCCACCACCCGGAAGATGTAGATCTCGTCGATGTCCTCGAACCGTCGCCCGGTCGCGGCATGGCCCCGCCATTCACCCGGGTGGGTGCCGGAGCACTTGAAGTAGCCAACCACCTTGTCGCCTTCCGCGACGTAAGCTGCTCTTCGGCCCGCGCACCGATCTCGGCGTGGTGGATCTACCGCCACCCGCGGGGGTGAGGGGCCCGTCCGCAGGAGACTAGGAAAAGCGCCAGCCGCCCAGGATCTTGCGAGCGCCGGTAGGGGGCAGTGTCCATCGGGCCGTAGTCAACAGCCAGTTCTCTGGTCCTTACTCATGGGTCTGATCCCACGGAGTTCGTCGATCGGCTCGTCGCCCCCGGCGATTCGGGCCGCCAGCCGGGCCGAGAGGCGAGCCGTCGCACGGCCCCGCCGCCATCGTGCCGCCCGCCCGAGCGGGCCGGGCAGGTGCGCGTATTGAGCTCCGTCCCAGCGGCAACCAGGGGTGCGAAACCCGGCGCCGTGGTGGTAGACCATGTCGCCGTAGACGCCGAACCAGACCGGGTGCAGGTCCACCTGATTGGACCGCAGGATCGGATGCCACTGGAGCTCCCTGGCGGTCAGCAGGCGCCAGAGGCGCGCGCCGTGGTCGGTGACCGGCCTCCCCGTCGTGGTTGACCAGATCGGCCCCTCGCCCCAGTCGCCGCCGAGGTCCTGCCAGAAACCGACGGTGGTCACGCAGAACATATGAGCCGGCTGGGGGTCGCCGACGTTTTCGTCGCGGCGGGCCGCCGCCAGCGGCCACTCGGTGAGCCAGGCTCGCATGCGCTCGGTCCAGTCAACGATCGGGAAGGCGTCGCCGTCGAGGAAGACGAGCAGGTCGTCGGGGGCCGCGGTGCGGCAAACCTCCGATGCCAGGAAATCGAGGTCGGCCGTGATAGGCCCGCGCGAGGGAAACGCGCGGTGGAACGCACCGGTATGGCGGGCGGCGGCGCCGCTCACCGTCGCCCAGGTCTTGTAGGGCTCGGAGGTGTGGCGCTGCAGCCGGTCGAGCTGCGGAGCAATCCACCGCTCCGTGCCGAAGTGGATGGTCGCGATGTGGATCATCGTGCGAGGTAGGTCACTGCCAGAGCCTAGGGGCGGAGCGGGGAGAGGCAGTACCGCCACGGGGATTCGAACCCCGGTTTCCGCCGTGAGAGGGCGGCGTCCTAGTCCCCTAGACGATGGCGGCTCGGGGCGACGAGCGATTGTAGCGCGGCCCTTGGGGCTCGCTAGCCTCAGGTCGGGTGAGGATCACCGCCAAGAGCCCTGCTCGCCGGCGCCGCGGCGTTTGCGGGCTGGCCTTCGCGATCGTCCTGGTGCTCGCGTATTGGTCCGGCGAGGGCCGTGCCGTGGATACCGCGGCGCTCGACGGGTTCCTCGGGCTCGACCGCCCGGGGCTCGCTGGGGCTGATGAACGCGCTCGTGGACATCGGCAACCCGGCATCCGTCGTTCTCCTCGGCGTTCTGCTGGCGCTCACGGCTCTCGCGCGCGGGCGCCCGCGCGTGGCGTTGTTCGTGCTCGCGTTCCTCGCGGTCACCAGCGTGTCGGGCCAGATCCTGAAGGCGCTGCTCGCCCACCCGCGTGCGGAGGGCGAGCCGGCGCGGATCGCCGAGGCCGCGTTCCCGAGCGGTCACGCGACAGCGATCATGTCGCTCGCGATCGCGCTCGTAGTGACCATGCCCGCTCGCCTGCGGCCCGCCGCCGCTGCTTTCGGTGTGGGCCTGGTGATCGCGGTCTCCTATTCGCTCGTGTCCCTCGGGGCGACATTTCCCGAGTGACGTGGTGGCCGGCTACCTCTTGGCCACGGGCACTGCTCTGGTGCTACTGGCCGGACTGCGCGCGGCCGACGCGCGTTATCCCGAGCGAGAGGGGCGGAGGAGGGCGGGGCTCGCCGTCCGCCGGTGGACCGAGCGTGCAGCCGCCGTCGGGCTGGCGGCCGGTCTGGGGGTAGGTGTGCTCGTATCCGGTGCGCTCGCGGCCATTGCGGCTCTCCGTGGCCCGCAGATCGTGGACTACGCCCAGGCCAACACTGCCTTCGTCGTGGTCGCCGGAGTGCTGGCCCTGAGCGCGCTGGTGCTGCTCGCCGCGCTGACCAGCGTGCTGTCGCGTCGTATCTGACCTCGGGCGCCCCGGGCGCATGTATGCTCGCTGCACATACGGCCGGTGGCCAGGGAAGTCCGGTGTGAATCCGGCGCGGTCCCGCCACTGTGACCGGGCGATGAAGGCGCCGCACGACATTGCGTCAGCCACTGGGAGGCCTACCGGCCGACCGGGAAGGCGCGGCATCTGAGCCCGAAGCCAGGAGACCTACCTCCGGCCGCGATCATCAATCCCTCGAGGAAAGGGCGATCCATGAAGATCTCCGCTCCAAGTTCCGCTCGCCGGCTGACGTTGTCCGCCTGCGTGCTCACCGCTCTCGTTGCCGCTGTGCCCGCCGCCGAGGCCAAGCCGGCCCCTGCGGAGTTGCGGGTGCAGTCCGAGCAGAAGCCGCTGGTCTCCGGACAGACCTACCTGACCGACAAGACGAGCATCAGCACCGACACGCGCAAGCCAGCCTGCGGCGGCAGCGGGGAGGCCAAGACCGTCGACGGTCCCACGGCCCTCAGCCTGCTCATCGACGCGGCGGGCGTGAAGCGCGCCCTGCGCCCGCTCGGCATCAGCGACAAGTTCGACTTCGGGCTGCTCGTGTGCGGCGTCGGGGATGCCGTGGCCACCGACGAGGCGTTCTGGCTCTACAAGGTGAACCACGTGTCGCCCGAGGTTGGGGCCGATCAGCTGAAGATCAAGGCGGGCGACGAGGTGCTCTGGTACTTCTCGAACACCGCGACCGGCCGCAACACCGGTGACGAGCTGGTGCTGGACGCCCCGGCGCGCACCAAGCCCTTCACCAAGCTCGAGGTGAAGGTGTCCGCGTATGACTTCGCCGGCAAGCGCACGCCGGCCGCCGGCGCCAAGGTGGTGTACGGCCGGCAGAGGGTGACGGCGGACGCCGAGGGCGTCGCCCGGGTGACCAGCGGATCGGACACGCTGAGGCTGCGCGCCGTGCGCGGCAAGGACGTGGCCTCGGACACCGAAGCGGTGTGCGTGGCGGACAAGCTCAGTGATTGCCCCCGGTTGGGCGTGACCGCCGTCAACGGCACCGCCGACAGCGATCGGATCAAGGGCGCGAAGGGCGCCGAGGAGATCAAGGCCTACGGCGGGCGAGACCGTATCGACGCCCGCGGTGGCGGTCGTGACCTCGTGCGCTGTGGTCCCGGCGTCGACCGGGTCCTGATCGACCGTGTCGACGCCGCCGCCCGCGACTGCGAGTTCGTGAACGGCAAGCGGCGGTCGCGCCGAGCTCCGCGGAGGTAGGCCGATGAGAGGCCGACCGCTGACGAGGGCCGTCGTGTGCGCGACGGCCCTCGGGGCGTGTGCCCTTCCAGTGACCGCCGCGCCCGCCAAGGCGCCGATGGTCGATCAGCTCGTGGCCTTCAGGAACGGCGCATTGGTCGAGAGGAGCGTTCGCGCGGCGGCGACTCGCGTGCGCGTGGAGGGCCACCGGTGCGGGGTTGGCGAGGGCACGGCGCTCGCCTCCCTCATCCGGGCCCGGCCCGGCCGGATCGGGCTGGCCGACTTCGGCAGCTGCACCCGGCGCCCCCGTGACGGCGGCGGGCTCTACGTCCGCTCGATTCGCTCCGAGCGGGCGCAGGGGCTGAGCGGCTGGGTGTACAAGGTGGGGCGCAGGCTCGCCACGGCCGGAGCCGCCGATCCGGCGGGTGCCTTCGGGAACGGGCGGCTCCGGGCGGGCCAGCGCGTCACATGGTTCTACTGCCGGCTTCGCAACGCGAGCTGCCAGCGCACGCTGGCCGCCGCCCCGGCGGTCGAGGCGGGCGGCGTGACGGTGACCGTGCGCGGCTACGACGACGATGGCGAGGCGGTGCCCGTGGCGGGCGCCAAGGTGAGCGCCGGCGGCACGGAGGCCGAGACCGACTCAGCCGGGCGGGCGACCGTGGTCCTGGCGCCGGGCACGTACCGGGTGCGGGCCGAGAAGGCGGGCCTGGTCCCGTCCTTCCGCGAGCGCGTGATCGTGCCCTGATGTTCCGCCGCCTCGCCTGCCTGCTCGTCGCGCTGGCCACCATCGTCGCCGCGGCGGGATGCGGCCTGGGGGCAGGCGACGAGCAGGACGGCGACGGCGCCTCGCTGCGGGTGACCCGGGACTTCGGGCGCGAGACGCTGTCGTCGGCCACGGCCCCCAAGCTGCGCGAGGACCAGACCGCAATGCGCTTCCTGCGCTCCCACAACGACGTGGAGACGAAGTTCGGCGGCGGCTTCGTGCAGGCCATCGACGGCCTGGCCGGCGAAGGCTCCGGCGGGACACTGGACTGGTTCTTTTACGTGAACGGCATCGAGTCCGGTCGCGGGGCGGCGGAATACGAGCTGTCGCCCGGCGACGTGGTGCAGTGGGACTACCGCGACTGGCGCGAGACCATGGACGTGCGGGCGATCGTGGGCGCCTTCCCCGAGCCGTTCCTCCACGGCCTCGACGGCAAGCGCTTCCCGGTGCGGGTGGAGTGCGAGGACGCCGAGTCCGGCGCCTGCCGCGGCGTTAAGGACGTGCTGGTCGAGGCGGGCGTGCCGGCCACCGGTGCGACCCTCGGCGCCACCGGAACCCAGAACGTGATCCGCGTGGTGGTGGCTACCTGGAGCCGCGCGCGAGAGCTGAACACGGCCCGGGTGATCGAGTCCGGCCCGCGCGCGAGTGGCGTGTTCGCCAAGTTCGCCGACGAGGGCGAGAGCCTGGAGCTGCTCGACTTCGCCGGCGAGGTGGCGCGCACGGCCAGCCCCGAGACGGGTCTCATCGCGGCGCTGCGCCCCACCGACAAGGAGTTCCTCTGGCTGGTCACGGGCGGCAGCGAGCAGGCCGTGGACAGCGCCGCGGCGGCCTTCGACGCCCGCTCCCTGCGCGACGCCTTCGCCGTCGCGGTCGAGGGTGAGAAGGTATCCGAGCTGCCTCTGGAGGCGGGAGGATGAGGGGCGGCCTGGTGCCGTCGTACCGGTCCCGCCCGAGCCCCCTCCACACCGCTCGCGCGGGGGCCAGCGCCGGCCTGTGCGCGGCGCTGGCGCTGGTGTGCGGGCTCTACGAGCACCCACTCGTGCTGGCCGCGGTGCTAGCGGCCGTGGTGGGAGCCGGGCTGGCGGCCGGGGTGGGCAGCGAGGTAGCCCGCGCCGCCTGGCTGGCCGTGCCACTGGCGCTGCTGGTCACCGTGATCAACCCACTGGTGTACGCCGAGGGCGAGACGCTGCTGGTGCGCGGGGGAACTCTGCTCGGCCACCGCTTCGACATCACGCTGGAGGCGCTGGCCGCCGGCGGCCTGGCGGGCCTGAGGGTGGGCGTCTTCACGATGGTCTTCGGGCTGGCGTCGGCGTGCGTGGATCCCGACGAGATGCTGCGCCTGTTCCGGCGGGTGTCCTACCGCTCGGCGCTCACGGCCTCGCTGGCCACCCGGCTGGTGCCCGTGCTGGCCCGCGACGCAGTGCGCATGGGCGACGCCGCGCGCTGCAGGGCCGAGCCGCCCGGCCGCGTGGCCGTGGCCCGCGCCGCGGTGTCCGGGGCGCTCGACCGGGCGGTCGATGTGGCCGCGGCGCTCGAGGTGCGCGGCTACTCCGTGGGCGGGCGCCCCGAGCGCGATCGCCGGCCGTGGTCGCGTCACGACCTGCGCGTGGGGGCCGCAGCCGTTGTGGTGCTGATAGCCGCGGTGGCGGGCCGGGTTGCCGGCGCGGGCACCGTGACCGAGTATCCGGCGCTGGAGATCCCACTCGGTTCGCCCGAGCTGGCTCTGTCTGCCTGTGTGCTGATCGGGGCCTCGCTTCCCTTCGCCGGCCGGGCCGCGCGGCTGGGGGTGGCCCGTGCCTGAAGCCCTGGTGCGTGCGCAGCGCCTCTCCTACGCCTATCCGGAGCGCGCCGAGAAGGGCCTGCGCGACGTGTCCCTCGAGCTCGCCGAGGGCTCCTTCACGGTGCTCGCCGGGACGTCGGGATCGGGGAAGTCGACCCTGCTCCGCGCACTCTGCGGCCTGGTCCCCCACTTCCACGGGGGAGAGGTGTCGGGCGACCTGTACGTGGGCGGGATGAGCGTGCGCGAGCACGGGCCCGGAGAGCTGGCCGCCGTGTGCGGCACCGTGTTCCAGGAGCCCGAGACCCAGGTGGTGATGGGTGGGGTGCGGGCCGAGCTGTCGCTGCCCGTCGAGCACCGCGGGCAGTCCGCCGCCGCGGTGGCGCGCTCAGTGGAGGAGGTGGCGCTGGCGCTGGGAGTGGCGCATCTGCTCGAGCGCCGAACCGACACCCTCTCGGGAGGCGAGCTGCAGCGGGTGGCTATCGCGGCCGCGCTGGTGCACCGCCCAGCTCTGCTGCTGCTGGACGAGCCCACCTCTCAGCTCGACCCGGTGGCCGGCGACGAGCTGATCTGGCTGCTGCGCCGCCTCAACGAGGAGTGGGGCACGGCGGTGGTGATGGCCGAGCACCGGATCGAGCGCTGCCTGCCCGCCGCGGACCGCGTGGTGGCCCTCGACGCCGGCTCGGTGGTGTGCGACGCCGCGCCCTCCGACTTCCTGTCCTGGGCCGCCGCCGAGGGAGGCGCGCTGGCCACCCCGGTTGCCCGCCTGTTCTCGCTGGCCGGGCTGGGCCCCTTGCCGGTGTCGGTTAAGGCCGCGCGTGACCGCCTGCGCGCCGCCGGGCTGGCCCCGGTCCCTTCGTCGGTGACCGATTCGGTGCGCCGGGCCGATCCCCAGGGGAGGGGCGCAGCCGGAACGCTGTTCCGGCGAGCACCGCACCGTTCGGTCTCTGCGCTCGAGATGCGCGGCGTGTGGCATGAGATCGAGGACGGGCCGCAGGTGCTCCGGGGCCTGGACCTGCGCATCGAGCCCGGCGAGCGGGTGGCCCTGATGGGACGCAACGGGGCCGGCAAGTCGACGTTGCTGCGCCACCTCAAGGGGCTGCTGGAGCCCACTCGCGGCCGGATCGACACCGCGGGGCCGGTCGCTCTGCTGCTTCAGAACCCGGGCGACTACCTGATCCACGAACACGTGGAGGAGGAGACGGACGGCCGCGGACTGGCTGCCGCGGGGCTGCGCGAGCGGGTGGGCGCGAGCCCGCGCGACCTCTCGGGGGGCCAGCGCCAGCGGCTGGCCCTCGAGGTCGCGCTGGGCGGCGGGGGCCACGCCGCCGTGTGCCTGGACGAGCCCACCAGGGGAATGGACCGCGCCAGCCGGATCGCGCTGGCAGAGCGAATCGCCGCCCTGGCCGAGGGCGGGGCGGCGGTGGTGGTGGCCACCCACGACACGGAGTTCGCGGCCGAGTTCGCCGACCGGGTGGTGCTGATGGGGCCGGGCACGGTGATCGCGGATGGCACGCCGTCCGAGGTGCTGGCCGGCGGCTGGCACTTCTCCACCGACGTGGCCCGGACACTGGCCGGCGCCGGCGGTGCGCTGACCCCGGAGGCGGGCGCCCGGATGCTCACCAAGGAGCTCGTCTCGTGACCTGGCAGACGTCCCCCTTCGTGGTGCTCGCATTGGTGCTGCTCGCCGGCTTCGGCTGGTACGAGCGCCGGCGCCCGCCCGCCAAGGTGATCGCCCTCGTGGCCGCGCTCGCCGCCCTCGCAGTGGTGGGTCGCCTGGCCTTCGCGGCGATCCCCAACGTGAAGCCCACCACCGACATCGTGCTGTTCGCGGGGTACGCGCTGGGCCCCGTGCCCGGGTTCATGGTCGGGGCGGTGACCGCGCTCGTGTCCAACGTCTTCCTCGGCCACGGGCCGTGGACGGCGTGGCAGATGGTGGCCTGGGGAGGGGTGGGTGTCGGCGGCGCCCTGCTGGCCCGCGCGGCGCGGCGGGCGCGAGCTCGGGCGGCGTGCCGCTGGCCATTGCCTGCGGCATCGCGGGGCTGGCCTTCGGAGCCTTCATGGACGTGTACCAGTGGACCCTGGCGGCCGAGCAGACGCTGCCCACCTACCTCACCGTCTCGGGCAGCTCGCTGGCCTACAACCTGGCCCACGCCTTGGGCAACGTCGTGTTCTGCCTGCTGATCGGCCCTGTCTTCATCCGTGCTCTGCGCCGCTACCGGCGCCGGTTCGAGGTGCGCTGGGCGCCACCGGCCCGGACGGCTCCGGCGGGTGCGGCTGCCGCGGCGGTGGTGCTCTGCGTGGCCGTGGCCGCCGGCCTGAGCGTGGGCGCCGCTGCACCTGCCGACGCCGGCGCGGCGTCCTCGCCCACCGCGCGCGCGGCGAGCTATCTGGTACGAGCCCAGAATCGCGACGGCGGCTTCGGCGGCGACCGCGGCCAGCGTTCGAGCCAGCTCCACACGGGGTGGTCGGCACTGGGCCTTGCGGCAGCGGGACGCAATCCCGCCGACATCAGGCGGCGGGGGCCGGTCGGTGATCGGATACATGCGCGCGACCGGTTCGCTGGAGGACACGGGCGAGCTCGAGCGCACGATTCTGGCGCTGCGCAGCTCCGGCGCCTCGGTCAGGCGCTTCGCCGGGCGGGATCTGGTGGCCGCCCTGGTCGCGCGGCGCCGCGGCGATGGCTCGTGGAGGCGCAACGTGGGCTGGACCGCCTTCGGCATCCTCGCGCTGCGCGCGGCCGGCGAGCCGGCGGCCGCCGTGAAGCGCTCGGCCAGGTGGCTGCTCGGAGCCCAGAACGGCGACGGCGGCTGGGGCTTCGTCCCGGGCGCGGAGAGCGACGTGGACGACACCGGCGCGGTGCTCCAGGCGCTGAGCGTCGCCGGCACGGGCAGCGACCGCGGGGTGGGCTACCTGCGGAAGCTTCAGAACGGCGATGGAGGCTTCGGCCAGATGGAGGGGCGCGACTCCAACGCGCAGTCCACCGCGTGGGCGGTGCAGGGACTGGTGGCGGCGGGAGTGCGCCCGGAGTCGGTGGGCGCCGACCCAATCCGCTATCTCCTGCGTCTCCAGCGCTCCGACGGCCATATCGCCTACTCGCAGACCAGCGACCAGACACCGGTCTGGGTCACCGCCCAGGCCCTCACCGCCCTCCGCAAGAAGCCGTTCCCGCTCGCGGCCGTGCCGCGCAAGCGCAAGCCGCGGGCCGCGGCCGCGGCGGGCGCCGGGGGCGCCGGGGGCGGTGGAGGCGAGGAGCCGAAGAGCGGCGGCACGGGCGGCAAGGCCGGCCAGGCCGGCAAGGCCGGTGAGAAGGCCGCAGCGGCGAAGACGGCGCCGAAGCCCGGATCATTGGTGCCGCCGGGCACCGAGCTGGCGGAGGTCGGCTCCGAGCCGGCCAGCGTGAAGCCGGTCGGCGAGGAGGACGGCGATCCAGCGGTGTCGACTCCCGTGCTGGCCGGAGGGGCGCTCACCGCAGTGGTCCTCGTGGCGCTGTTGCGGCGGCGGCTGCGCGCCCGCCGCGTCGCCCCGAGCCCTTAGACCAGATCGCGCCGGCGCAGCAGCGCGGTGCCGGAGGCGAAGCGCAGCTCCCCCTGGGCGATCACCACGAGGTCGTCCACCGACTGGGTCACCTCGGCCGGCAGGTGGCTGGACCCGCCACCAAATTGTTCGGAACACCGGTACACTCGCGGTCCGTTGGCCGCTTCCCCGATCACCCGCGCGCTCGTGTCCGACCAGGTGTTCCGGGCGCTGTGCGGCGCGATCGTCTCCGGCGGCTACGACGCAGGGGAGAAGCTCCCCACCCAGCGCGCGCTGGCCGCGGACCTCGGCGTGAACATGGCCTCGGTCCGCGAGGCCGTGAAGCGGCTGGAGCAGCTTGGCCTGGTGGAGGTGAGACACGGAGACGCGATGCGGGTGCGCGACTGGCGCGCGGAGGGCGGTCTCGACGTGATCGTGCACCTGCTGTTCGCCGCCGGTGGGGTCGACCGCACCACGCTGGCCGCAGTGCTGGAGGCTCGCCGGCTGATGCTGGCCGAGGCGGCTCGGATGGCGGCGGAGCGCCGCACGGCGGAACAGGCCCAGAGGCTGGATGCGATGGCGCGGCGGATCGCTGCCGAAGACGATCCCGCAGCGGCCCAGCTGCTGGACCTCGAGTTCATGACCGAGCTCGTGGAGGCGTCGCACAACGTGGTGTTCGTGCTCGTTCTCAACACTGTCCGGCGCCTCTACCTCGAGCATGCGGGCCTGTTCAGCGCGGTCGTGGCCGACCGTGACCTGCTGGCTCCCCTCTACCGGCAGGCCGCGCGGGCGATCGAGGCCGGGGCCGGCGCGCGCGCGGCGTCGGCGATCGGCCGCCTGGCCGGAGAGCAGGAGCGCCGGCTGCTCGAGGCGGCCGGATGACCCTGCGCGTGCTGACTCCGCGCGAGGCTTCGATCTTCGCCTGCGCGACGGAGACGATCGTGGCGCCCCAGCCGCGGCTGCCCACGGTGCGCGACACCACGGCCGTGGCGTGCTTCGACACCTGGCTCTGGCACTCCCCGCGACTGAACCGCGCCGGCCTGCGCGGGCTGTTCTACCTGGTGGAGGTGGCGCCCTGGCTGCTGGGCTTCGGCGCCCGGCTGCGCAGCCTCGCGCCCGGAGACCGGACGGCGGCCCTGCACAAGGCCGAGCGGTCGGGGCCGGCGGCGGTTCGTGGCCTCGTCAAGCTCGTCAAGAGCCTCACCTGCCTCTCTTACTACGGCGACGACGGGGTGATGAGGACCTTGGGATACGACGCCGACGCGGTCGTGCGCCGCGGCCGCGAGCTCCGCGTGCGCGAGGACAGGCCGTGAGCGTCCGAGCCACCACGGGGGAGGCGTACACCGACGGGCGCGGCATGGTCGTGGCCCATCGCGAGCGCGTGGAGGACGGGCGCGCCATCGCCGGCGAGCGGGTGGTGCGCGCCGACGTGTGCGTGATCGGCACCGGGGCCGGCGGGGCGCCGGTGGCCAAGGAGCTGGCGGAGGGCGGCATGCGGGTGGTGATGCTGGAGGAGGGCGAGCACTTCACCACCGATCGCTTCAACGCGCGAGGGAGCGCGATGATGCCGCTCCTGTATAGGGACGCCGCCCAGACCGTCACGGTGGGCAACGTGCCGATCACGCTGCCGCTGGGCCAGTCGGTGGGGGGCACCACGCTGGTCAACTCGGGCACCTGCTTCCGTACCCCGGCCGCCATCCTCGAGATGTGGCAGCACCGCTTCGGGCTCGAGGCCCTCACGGCCGGCGAGCTCGACCCGTACTTCCGCCGGGTGGAGCGCGAGATCAACGTGGCCCAGGTGCCGCCCGAGCTGGCGGGCAACAACGCGCTGGTGGCCAAGCGGGGGGCCGACGCCTTGGGCTGGTCGGGCGACTTCATCTACCGCAACGCCAAGGGCTGCGTGGGCTCCGGCGTGTGCGTCTTCGGTTGTCCCACCAGCGCCAAGCAGCACACGGGGATCACCTACGTGCCCAAGGCGTGGAATGCGGGCGCCACCACCTATACCTCGGTCCGCGCTCGCCGCATCGTGGTCGAGGGCGGGCATGCCCGGGGCGTCGAGGCCGTGACTGCCGGGGCCGGGCGCCTGCGCGTCGAGTGCAACACCGTCGTGGTGGCCTGCGGCGCGGTGCACACGCCTCTGCTGCTGCGCCGCAACGGCCTCGGTGGAGGGTCGGGCGAGCTGGGGCAGAACCTCTCGATCCATCCGGCCACCGCCGTGCGCGCGCTGTTCGACGAGAAGATCGACATGGCCCGCGGGGTGCCGCAGTCCTATCTACATCGACGAGTTCGCCGACGAGAGCATCATGTTCGAGGGCGCCGCCGGGCCGCCCGACTACCTGGCGTCGACCCTGCCCTACTCGGGCGAGCGCCACCGCGACCTGATCCTGCGGTTCCGCAACCTCGCCCAGTTCGGGGTGATGGTGTCCGATGTCTCCCGCGGGTCCGTGCGCGAGCGCGCCGGGCGGGCGGAGATCCGCTACCGCCTCGAGCGCGAGGACATCGAGGCCTTCCGATTGGGGATCGAGCGCCTGGCGGAGCTCTACTGGGCCGCCGGCGCGCGCCGGGTCTACCTGCCGGTGGAGGGCGCGGCGGAGCTGACCTCACCCTCGCAGCGGCCACTTGCCCGCCGCGACCTGCGCGCGTCCGGGCTCACGTTGATGGCCTTCCACCCACTCGGTACCGCACGGGCCGACGCCCGTCCTGATCACGGGGTGGTGGACGGCGACCTGGCGCTGCACGGAGTGGAGGGCGTATACGTGTCCGACGCGAGCGCGGTGCCCAGCTCGCTCGGGGTCAACCCCCAGATCACGATCATGGCGCTGGCCACGCGGCTGGCCTACCACCTACTCGATCAGGCGCCGCCGGAGGACGAGCCGGAGCCCGAATCGCTGGCCCGGCCGCGCATCCACACCCCGCACGCCATCACTGCTTGAGCGTCCGCGCGATCAGCCAGTCGAAGGCCCGGTCGGGCAGCACGCGGGCCGCCGTGCCGCGGAGCTTGGCGTCGCGGCCCACGAGGTACCGGGTCCGCGGCCGTGAGGATGTGAGCGCGCGGCCGATCGCCTCGGCCACCTCGGACGGCTCGATCCCGGTCTCGGTGTCGATCCTGTGGGCCTCGGCGCGCAGCGCGGCGGTCAGATCGGCGTACAGCGCCTGAACCTCGGGGTCGGCCTGGCCGAGCATGGCTTCGGCGGTCTCGGTGCCCTTGCCCCAGATGGCGGTCTTGACGCCGCCCGGCTCGATCGCGATCACCTGCACCCCGAGGTGGCGCAGCTCCCGGCGCAGCGAGTCGGTGATCGCCTCCAGGGCGAACTTCGACGCGGCGTAGGGACCGGCAAGGGGGAGGGCGATCCTGCCCCCGATCGAGCTCACGTTCACGATCCGGCCGCCGGCTGCTCGCAGCGCACCGAGGAAGGCCTGGGTGACCGCCACCTGGCCGATCACGTTCACCTCGAGCTGCTCGCGGAGCCTTTCGATCGGAACCAGCTCGAGCGGTGCGGACACCGCGATTCCCGCGTTGTTGACGAGGGCGGCGAGCCCGCTCTCGCCGGTGGCCTCGCGCACCTCGGCGGCCGCGGCGGCTATCGACACGGGGTCGGTCACATCGAGGCGTAGCGGGCGCACGCCGCCCGAGCCCTCCGAGACCAGCCGCTCGCCGGCCTCGGCGCTGCGAACGCCGGCGAACACGGTAAACCCGAGCGAGTCGAGGTGGTGCGCGGTGGCCTGGCCGATTCCACTGGAGGCGCCGGTGACCACGGCTGTTCGTAGGGCCATTCGCAGTCAACCTATCCGCTAGCGTCGGCGGGGTGGAGCTGGACGAGGCGATACGGGGCAGGCGCACCCACAAGGCCTACGGGCCCGATCCGGTGGACCGTGAGACGCTCGACGAGCTGTTCGACCTGGCGCGCTGGGCTCCCAACCACCACCTGACCAACCCGTGGCGCTTCCGCGTGCTCGGGCCACAGGTGCTCGCCCGGCTCAAGACCTCGGCTGGCCCGGAGGCGGCGGCCAAGCTGGATCGCGCGCCCACCCTCGTGTGCGCTTCGGTGGTGCTCGGCGGCGACCCGATCCAGGACGAGGAGGACATCTGCGCCACGGCATCGGCCGTCTACATCGTGCTGCTGGCCGCGCACGCGCGCGGGCTGGCCGGCTACTGGCGCACGCCCGGTGTGCTGCGGACGCCCGACGGCGCCGCCGCCGTGGGGATGGGCACGGACGAGCTGTTCGTGGGCCTGATCCACCTGGGCCACGCGCGTGAGGAGAAGAGGCCGCCGGACAGGGTCCCCCCGGCGGACTTCGTAACGTACCTGCCGTGATTCCCCGGGCCGACGCTCTGGCCGCACTGGAGCGCGACGCGTACGACGTGCTGGTGATCGGGGGCGGCATCACCGGGGCGGGGGTCGCGCTCGACGCCGCGTCACGCGGCTACAGCGTGGCCCTCGTCGAGAAGGCCGACTACGCCTCCGGCACGTCCAGCCGCTCCTCCAAGCTCGTGCACGGCGGGCTGCGCTATCTGCAGAACTTCGACCTCGGGCTGGTGCGGGAGGCGCTGCTGGAGCGCCAGCTGATGGTCAAGCTGGCCCCACACCTCGTGCGCCCGCTGCCGCTGCTGATCCCCGCTTTCGAGGGCCGCAGGCCGGACCGGGTCGCGGGGCTGGGCCTGAACATGTACGACGTGCTGACCCGCGAGGGGCTGCGCCGGCGGCGGGGCGGCGACGAGGAGTGGAGCCCCGATCGCCATCGCACGATCGACGCCGAGGAGACCCTCCGGCTGCTCCCCGCCCTGGCCACGAAGGAGCCGACCTCGTCGTATCTCTTCTACGACTGCCAGACCGACGACGTGCGCCTGGTGCTCACCGTCCTCGGGGAGGCGGAGCGCTTCGGCGCGGTCTGCTGCAACAGCGTGGAGGTGACCGGCTTGGTCGAGCGCGATCGCCGGGCCGCGGGAGTGCTGTGCACCGACGCCATATCGGGCGGGGAGTTCGAGCTGCGCGGCGAGAACGTGATCAACGCCACCGGCGTGTGGGCGGACCGCCTGCGACCCGACGAGCTGCACGACGAGGCCGAGGTGCCCAACATCCGGCCCAGCCGCGGCACCCACCTCACCGTGTCGATGGACGACCTCCCCGTGGTGGCCGGCGCGATCGTGCCGGCCGGGTCGGGGCGCTCGATCTTCGTGCTGCCATGGCTGGGGCGCACGCTGATCGGCACCACCGACAACAACTACGACGGCTCGCTCGACCACATTCCTCCCTCCGAGAGCGACGTCGACTACCTGCTGGCCGCCGTCAACGACTACTTCGGCACGTCGCTCGGCGCGGCCGACCTGACCGGTGCCTACGCCGGCGTCCGGCCGCTGATCTCGACGGGGGATCCGAAGAAGTCGGTGGACATCTCCCGCAAGGCCGAGCTGTACGAGACCAGCTCCGGCATGGTCACCATCACCGGCGGCAAGCTCACCACCTGGCGGCGGATGGCCAAGATGGCCGTCGACCGGATCGTGGAGCGCGAGGGCCGCGAGGCTCCCTGCCGCACGCACGAGATCCAACTGGGCATGCCGGCCGAGCTGTCGGAGCTGCCCGAGGTCGAAGGAGTCGACGACGAGTCGCGGATCGCGCTGGCCGGGCGCTACGGCCACGCCGCGGTCGACGTGCTGGCACTGGCCGCAGAATCGCCGGAGCTGGCGGCCCGCGTGAGCCCCGCGCTGCCGGACCTCGTGGCGGAGGCGCTGTTTGCGGCGCGCCGGGAGCAGACCCGCTCGGTGGCCGACGTGCTGCTGCGCCGTACGCGCCTTGGCGTGCTCGACGCCCGCCGGCTCACCGAACCCGGGTCGGAGGGGGCCGAGGCCGTGGCCCGCGCGATGGCGCCCGAGCTGGGGTGGGACGAACCCGAGGTGGCGGGCCAGCTAGACGGCTGGCGCCGCGTGGCCGGGGTCGAGGGGCTGGTGCCGGGCGTTACCGCGGCGGTCGAGCACACGTGAGGCTCACGCTGCGTGGGAGCGCGCTCTCCTTCCAGCGCGGTCGCCCGCGGTTGATGGGGATAGTGAACGCCACGCCCGACTCGTTCTCCGACCGCCAGGGCCCCAAGGATCTCGACGAGCTGGTGCATCACGCGCACCGGCTTGTCGACGAGGGCGCCGAGATCATCGACGTGGGCGGGGAGTCCGGCCGTACCGACCGCGCGCCGGTGACCGAGGACGAGGAGGCCGGGCGGATCGTGCCCCTGGTCGAGCGTCTCGCGGCCGATGGGATCACGGTGTCGGTGGACACCTGGCGCGCCGGCCCTGCCCGCGCAGCGCTCGGCGCCGGGGCGGCGATGGTGAACGACGTGAGCGGCCTGACCGATCCCGCACTCGCCGAGCTGTGTGCCGAGCATGGCGCCGGGCTGGTGGTCACCCACACGCGGGCGGCGCCGAAGGTCAAGGACTTCGGCGAGTACGCAGACGTGATGGCCGACGTCCTGGAGCTGCTCCGCGACCGGGCCCGGGTCGCCCGCGATCTCGGCGTGCCCGAGGACTCGCTTCTGCTCGATCCCGGCCTCGACCTCGCGAAGACGCCGCAGGAGACCGTCGAGGTGCTGCGCCGGCTCTCCGAGCTCGAGCAGCTGGGGCGGCCGCTGCTGCTGGCGATCTCGCGCAAGGACTTCGTCGGGGCCGTCACGGGCCGCCGCCCGGCCGACCGCGGCGCCGGCACCCTGGGTGCGATCGAGCCCGCGCTGGAGCTGGCCGGTGCGGTGCTGCGGGTTCACGACGTGGCGGCCACTGCAGACTTCCTGAGCGTGCGCAGGGCGCTGCGGGGCGATGCGGATGCACTGGACGCCCCGCTCGACACCGCGCTGCGCACCGAGGAGCCAGTGGGGTGAGCAACTTCACGATCGCGCAGATCTCGGACCTGCACTGCGGGTCGCCGCACTTCGTGCCGAGCCTGCTCGACCGCGCTCTGGCGGAGATCAACGAGCTGGCCCCGGACGTGGTGATCGTGTCCGGCGACCTGACCGGTGATGGCCTGCGGGGGGAGTTCGAGGAGGCGCGGGAGTACCTCGATCGCATCGAGTGCCCGCGGATGCTGGTGATCCCCGGCAACCACGACTCGCGCAATGTGGGCTATGTGCATTTCGAGGAGCTGTTCGGCGAGCGCAGGTCGGAGTTGCACACCGGCGGCGTGTCGATCGTGGCGGTGGACTCCACCGAGCCCGACCTCGACCATGGCGTGATCGGCCGAGGGCGCTACGGCTGGATCGAGGAGCGCTTCGGGGCCGAGGAGGCCCACCTCCGCATCTTCGTGCTCCACCATCACCTGCTGCCGGTGCCCGGCACCGGGCGCGAGCGCAACGTGGTGCACGACGCGGGGGACACGCTCGAGACGCTGCAGCGCGCAGGCGTGCACCTGGTGCTGTCGGGCCACAAGCACGTGCCCTACGCGTGGCGCCTGGAGGACCTGTTCGTGGTCAACGCCGGCACCGTCTCCACGACACGCCTGAGGGGCAAGACCAAGCCCTGTTACAACGTGATCGAGGCGTCCCCGGACCGCGTCGCGATCTATCGCAAGTACCCGTTTCACGACCGCGACGCGCTGCTCAGCTTCGACCCCGTCACGTTCGAGTACGAGAAGAGCCGGACCGTGCTGGGCGAGACCCGGCACGGCTAGAGCCAAGCGCGGTCTTGCCAGCGCTCCTCCTGGAGTCGACAATGCGCCGGTGGCTCCCGGCCCCGTGATCGCTCTGATCGATGGCGAGCATCACCCGTCGGCCGTGAGGGAAGCGCTGGATCGCCTTGCCGCCCGGCGGGAGGTGGCCGGCGTGATCCTGGTGGCCCGTGGCGAGAAGCTGCCCCCCGGGCCGCTCGAGGAGAGCTTCGGGCACCCCGTGCGGGAGGACCCAGACCTTGCGCTACGCGAACTGGCGGCGGACGCGTCCGCGGTGGTCGACCTCGCGGACGAGCCCGCGCTGCCGGCCTCGGCGCGGCTGCGCCTGGCCTCGCTGGCGCTGCATCTCGGTCTGGCCTACGAGGCCCCCGGCCTGCGACTGGAGGCCCCGCGCTACGAGCCGTTGGACTTCGCCGGCCCGACCCTGGCGGTGATCGGCACCGCCAAGCGAACCGGCAAGACTGCCGTGGCCGGCCACTGGGCCTCGCTGCTGCGCGAAGCCGGCCTGGCCCCAGCGATGGTGTGCATGGGCCGCGGCGGGCCGGCGGAGCCGCGCGTCGCGGAGGCTGGCGCCACGCTGGACGAGCTGCTGGCGATCGTCGGGGGCGGCGGTCACGGCGCGTCTGACTACCTCGAGGACGCCGTGCTGGCGGGAGTACCCACCGTGGGCTGCCGCCGCGTGGGGGGCGGCCCGGCGGGAGAGCCCGCCGAGTCCAACGTGGCGGCGGGGGCCAGGCTGGCCGTCTCGCTTGCCCCCGGCGCGCTCCTGTTCGAGGGCTCGGGGGCGTGCGTGCCGCCGGTGCGGGTGGGGCGCACGGTCTGCGTGGTGGGCGCCGGGGATGCGGAGCCGTTCGCCGAGTACCGCCTGCTGCGCGCCGACCTCGTGCTCGCGGCCCCGGGGGCGCCGGTGGACGGCTTCCGCTTCGAGATGCGCCCTGAGCCCGCGCGGCCGCTTCCCTCCGCTGAGCGGGTGGCCCTCTTCACAACCAGAGCCGAGAGCTGCGAGGGCGTGAAGCCGGATGTGGTGAGCACCAACCTCGCGCGCCGGGACGCTCTGGCGGCAGACCTCGACAGGGCGGCAGCCGCCGGCTGCGACCTCTACCTCACAGAGTTGAAGGCGGCGGCTGTGGACATGGTGGCCGTGCGGGCGCGCGCCGAGGGCGCCCGGGTGGCGTTCGTGCGCAATCGCCCGGTGGGCCTCGACGGCGACCTGGACGCCGAGCTGATGGGGCTCGTGCACGGTGGCTGAGCCGATCGTCTCCCACCGCGGCCACGGCCTGCCCTATTCGAAGGGCCTGATGGCCCAGACGCTGTCCGCGTCCGGCCTGGCTCCCGACCGGGCGTTCGAGTTGGCGCGCGAAATCGAGCGCAGGCTCGTGGACGCCGGCACGGCGTCGATCGACCTCGCGGGCCTGCGGACGCTGGCCGAGGAGGTGGTGCGCGACTTCGAGGGCGAGGAGTCGGTACGCCGCTACCGCGATTGGCAGCGCCTCAACCGCCTCGACCGCCCGCTGGTCGTGCTGCTGGGAGGGGCGCCGGGCGTGGGCAAGTCGACCCTGGCCACGAGGCTCGCCCACCGGCTGGGCATCACGGGCGTGATCGCCACCGACGTGATCCGTCAGGTGCTGAGGACCTTCTTCACGCCCGATCAGATGCCGTCGGTGCACCACTCCGCCTTCGAGCTGGACCTGGACGGCTTCGGCGAGCAGGCCCGCCACGTGGGCAGAGGGGTGGAGGCGATCGTGGAGCGCGCCTGCGCGGAGAGCACGCCACTCGTGCTCGAGGGCGTGCACGCGGTGCCGGGAGCACTGGGCCCGCAGCTGCGGGCCGCCTGCGTGCCCGTCGAGGCTCTGCTCGTTGTGGGCGACGAAGAGCTGCACCGCGGCCACTTCTCGCTTCGGGGCGCGGGGCGGCCCGCGGAGCGCTATTACGCCCGCTTCGGGGAGATACGCGGGCTCCAGGAAGACCTGACGGGCCGGGCGCGCGAAGCGGGCGTTACCGTCATGGACAACGAGAATGTCGACGAGACGCTGGGCAGGCTGATGAGCTTGGTCCTCGATTCCGTCGCGAGAGTGGAGGCCACGAAATGAAGCTGTTCATCGACACGGGATCGGTCGCCGAGGTCGAGGAGATCGCCGCCTGGGGAGTGCTCTCCGGCGCCACGACCAACCCCAGCCTCCTCGCCAAGGAGGACGGCGACCCGGGGGAGTCCATCAAGCGCATCTGCGAGCTGGTCGACGGACCCACCTCGGCCGAGGTGGTGGCCACCGACCCCGACGGGATGATCGCCGAGGGCCGTGCGCTGGCGCAGATCCACCCGCACGTGGTGGTCAAGGTGCCGTTCTCGCCGGCCGGGCTCACCGCCACGCGGGAGCTCACGTCCGAGGGCATCAGGATCAACATGACGCTGGTGTTCAGCGCGTCGCAGGCGCTGCTGACCGCGGAGGCGGGAGCCACGTACGTGTCGTGCTTCATGGGCCGGGTGGACGACATCTCGGTCGACTCGACCGCCGTCCTCCAGGAGATCGTCGAGTCGCTCGCCGCGGGCGACACCGGCGCCCAGACGCTCGCGGCCTCCATGCGCAACCCCATGCACGTGGTCACGGCGGCCACCCTGGGCTGCGAGGTGGCCACCGTGCCCGGCAAGGTGCTCAAGCAGATGCTCGTGCATCCGCTCACGACCGCGGGCATCGAGCGGTTCGCGAGCGACTGGGAGTCCGATCCCCGCTTTGCCGCGTGGCTGGAGGGCTTGGTGGAACACTCCGGCGCGGCTGCGCACGGCTAAGACCGGGCCAGCGGTTAGCCTTCGCCGCCCGGAACCCACCTGAAGGAGCAGTCCCCAGTGTCAGTACTCCAGCGCAAGGAGCTCGAAGACAGCCCGCTTGCCGATCTCCACGCGATCGCGGCTGAGCTGACGATCGAGGGCTACCGCTCGCTTCGCAAGGAAGATCTGATTGCGGCGATTCTCAAGGATGAGGGTGGGGACGACAGTCGACGGGATGAGGGCTCGGACGCTCCTGCAGAGGAGAAGCCCAAGCGGTCGAGGGGCCGGTCGCGCGCTCGGTCCAAGCCCAAGGCCGAGAAGCGTGACGAGGAGCCCGACGAGAAGACGGATGACTCG
This sequence comes from uncultured Thermoleophilaceae bacterium, assembly GCA_963825475.1. Taxonomy (GTDB): domain Bacteria; phylum Actinomycetota; class Thermoleophilia; order Solirubrobacterales; family Thermoleophilaceae; genus JAAYBF01. Next base: position 482,897 of record CAWGTC010000004.1, read on the forward strand.
GACGACTCGGACGAGGAGGCTCCCACCGGGGAGCCCGTCTCCGGCATGCTCGACATCCTTCCCAACGGCAGCGGCTTCGTCCGGGTCGGCGCCGCGCCTGCGGATGACGTGTACGTCTCTCCCGCCCAGATCCGGCGCTGCGAGCTGCGCTCGGGCGACGAGGTGGGCGGGCTGCTGCGTCCCGCGCGGCGCAGCGAGCGCCACCCCTCCCTCGTGCGTGTGGAGCAGGTCAACGGGCGCGACGCGGAGCCGCCCGAGGAGCGGCCGCATTTCGACGACCTCACGCCCGTGCATCCATCGGAGGCCCTGCCCGCACCCAAGGCGCTCAAGTCAGTGCCCTTCGGCAAGGGCTCGCGGGTGGCGGTGGCGGGCGGCCCGGGGGCCGGCGCCACCAGCCTGCTCAGGGAGATCGTCTCGTCGCTGACGGCGAAGAAGGCCGGCGACCTCCAGCTGAGCGTGGTGCTCGTGGGTGTGCGGCCGGAAGAGGTCACCGACTGGACCCGGGAGGGCGAGGCGGCGGTGACCGGCGGTTCGTTCGAGCGCTCGAACGAGGCGCAGGCCCAGGCGGCGGAGCTCGCGGTCGAGCGCGCCAAGCGGGTGGCCGAGAGGGGCGGCGACGCGGTCGTGGTGATCGACTCGCTCGAGTCGCTGGCACCGGGGGTCTCGCGGAGGGTGTTCGGCTCGGCCCGCAAGCTCGAGGAAGGCGGCTCGGTCACGGTGATCGCGGCTACGGGCATGGCTTGGGAGGCACAGCGCCAGGCCAGCACGCGCATCGGGCTCGACCCTCCCGAGAAGCCGGGTGAGCCGAAGATCTCCGATTCCCGCTCGGGCACGTTGAGGGCCGACCTGCTCGGTTGACCCAGCCCCGCGACCCCACCAGCGCCGACGAGGAGCTGCTCGAGGCCGAGTCGCTTGCGGTCGTCACCCAACTCGACGACCCGGCGCGCGTCGAGCGGATCGCCGAGGAGCTGCGCAACGGCTTCACCGCCCTCGCGCACGTGGGCAAGGCGGTCTCGGTCTTCGGGTCCGCGCGCACGCTGCCCGAAGACCCGTACTACGCCCACGCGCGTGACCTGACCCGGCGGCTGGGGGAGGACGGCTTCGCGATCATCACGGGCGGTGGCCCCGGGATCATGCGGGCGGCCAACCAGGGGGCCCAGGACGCAGGTGTGGCATCGATCGGACTCGGAATCGACCTACCTCTCGAGACGGGCCTCAACTCGGCGGTCGACCTGCCACTGCAGTTCCACTACTTCTTCACGCGCAAGGTGATGTTCGTGCGCTACGCGAGCGCGTTCGTGGTCTTCCCCGGCGGCTTCGGCACCCTCGACGAGCTGTTCGAGGCGGCCACCCTGCGCCAGACCGAGAAGATCAGGCACTTCCCGATCATCCTGTTCGGCTCTTCCTACTGGAGCGGGTTGGTTGCGTGGCTGCGCGACACCGTGCTGGCGCACGGCAACATCTCCGCGAAGGACGTGGAGCGCCTCGAGGTGACCGACGACCCCGAGCGCGTGCTCGAGGTGGTGCGCGAGGTCGAGCACCGGCGGCCCCGGGCCGCCGGCGACCACACCGGCAGCTAGTGCACGTGCACTAGTCTCCGGCGCATGGGTGGATTGAGTCGCAGGACGCGCGAGAAGCGTGCTTACACACTCGGCCTGGTCACCGCCGGCTCGAGCGTGGCCGCGGTGGTGCTGTTCGTGGTCGCGCTCGTCAGCTCGGTGTCAATGGGCCTGGCGTTCCTCGCGCTCGTGGTCGCCGCCATCGCCGGCTTCATGCTGCGCAGCACGCTACGGCCCTAGCGGCCGGGGAAGGAGCGCAGCAGGAACGTCGTTCCTGCGAGCACCACACCTACCTTCTGTACGCCACTCTTTTCCAGGACGGCTCAGGCGAGAGCTCGATCGGCTCGTAGTCCCGTTCGGGCTGGGCGTAGCCGAACGAATGGGTGTCCTCTTCGAAGATGATCTCCAGCTCGCCCTCCATCACCCGCTGATCGAGCCAGGCGCCGCGGAACACCAGCCTGCGCAGCCAGTGCACCAGTGAGCGCTCGGAGGGGCCGTGCAGGTCGCTCCAGCAGTCCACGATGTGCTCGCCCAGCTCGGAGTGGGCGTCGGTCACCTCGCCGTTTACCGCCAGGTTGACCAGATCCTCGCGTTCGTCCTCTCCGAGTGACCCGCCCACGAAGCCGAGCTTGACCGCGGCCTGCTCGACGCGCTCGGTGAAATCGCGCTCGTTGAAGGTGAACCGCAGCTCTCCGTACTCGAGCACGTAGTCGGCGCCGGATTCGTAGTTGCCTCGTCGAGTGGTATCCATGGGGTAGTCGCGCTCCCGCACGACGAGGTCGGCAGTGAACGCGTCGGGATCCTAGCCCCGATCCCTTCCTCGGCGGACGGACTGCAACGTGGGTTGCACGAAAAGGCCTCGGAGGGGGGCTGATTCTTCCTCGTCAGGGGCTGCACCGGGCATGAAGCAGTCGCTGCTTATCGTCGAGGACGACGAGCCCACCAGAGCCTTCCTGGCCGACAACCTGTCGGCGGACGGGTTCAAGGTCGCGTGCGCCGGCGGGGTGGGGGAGGGCATTCGCGCGATCGAGGTGCGCCACCCGTCGCTCGTGTTGCTCGACCTCGGCCTGGAGGACTCCCACGGGCTCGACCTGCTCGACCGCGTTCGCAGCGCCGACGGCATCGCCTCCCGCTTCGACCCCGACCTGCCGGTGATCGTGATCACGGGGCGGGCGGCGGAGGCCGACCGCGTGCGCGGCTTCTCGCGGGGCGCGGACGACTATCTGGTCAAGCCCTTCCACTACGGCGAGCTGCTGGGCCGGGTGCGCGCCGTACTGCGGCGCTCGGCGGGGCGCCCGCGGCGAGGTGTGCTGCGAGTGGGCGAGCTCACCCTCGACCCGCTCACCCGCGCGGTGCGCGTCGGCGGACGGCCGGTCCATCTCTCGGCCAAGGAGTTCTCGCTGCTCCAGGCGCTGGCCGAGGATCCCACGCGCGTGAGGTCGAAGAACGAGCTGCTGCGCGACGTGTGGGGCTACGTGTCGATCGGGCAGACGCGGACCGTGGATGCCCATGCCTGCCGGCTGCGGCGCAAGCTCGGTCCCTCGGGGCGCGGCTGGGTGGTCAACGTTCGAGGAGTGGGCTACAAGCTCACTGACACGGCATGAGCGGGCTTGGCCTCGGGTTGGCGCTGGCCGGATGGCCCGTGGCGGCGGTCTGTGCCGTGGCGCTGCTCCGGCTTCGGCGCCGGCTGGAGCTGGTGGCGCAGGCCGAGCACGAGCTCAGAGGGCCCGCCACCGCGATCGGGCTGGCAGTCGCCGCGCTGCGGCGAGAGCCGGGCGGGCTGAGCAGGGCGCTGGGGCTCGAGTCGCAGCTGGAGCGGATGCAGATTGGGCTGGCCGACCTGGCTGCCGCGCGCAGCGGAGTGCGTGCGCGAGCACGCCCAAGCACCGTCTCCCTCGACCGGGTCGTGCGCGGCGCCGCTGCCGGCTGGCGGCCGACCGCGCAGTCGGAGGGCCGGCGCCTGCGGATGCGGTGGGAGGGCGAGCCGGCGGCGGTGCGGGCGGATCCCGGCCGGCTGGCGCAGGCCCTCGGCAACCTGGTGGCCAACGCGCTGGAACACGGATCGGGCCCGGTGGAGCTGCGCCGGCGCACGGTGGGAGGGCGCGCGCTGGTCGAGGTGCGCGACGCCGGGCCGGCGCAGGACCGGCCGCGCGGTGGTGGGGCGGGCAAACCCAGGCGTGGGCGCGGGCTCGCGATCGCGGCTCGGGCGGCGGAGGAGGCCGGTGGCCGGGTGGCGCTCGACTGCGGCGACCACGGGACGGTTGCCGTAGTGGAGCTGCCGCTGCGCGACGATGGCGGGTCTGCGGGGTCGTGACCGCTCGCGCGCGTCGCCGGCGCGCCTTCCTGTTCCTGTCGCTGTCCCTGGCGTGCGGGGGGCTGGCGGCCTCGGAGGTCGGCAGCCGGGTGAGGGAGGTGGAGGCCTCGGTCGGCGGGCTGGTGCCGGTGCTCACCGCCGCGCACGACGTGCCGGCGGGGAAGGAGCTGCGCGGGGCGGACCTTGTCGTGCGGGAGGTGCCCGAGCGCTTCGCCCCGCCCGACGCCCTGGTCGCGGAGGAGGAGGCCACCGGACTGCCCGTCGCGGCGCCGCTCGCCAAGGGCGGCTACGTGACCACGGCGGTGTTCGGTCCGGCCGCGGGCGGGCGGACCGGGGCGCGTGGCCCGGCGCCGCTGCACCGAGGCGAGCGGGCGGTCGAGGTGGCCGTGGCCGGAGGCCACGTGCTGGCCGGCTCGGGGCCGGGCGCGCGGGTCGACGTCCTCATCTCGACAGATGCGCGCGCGGGCCCAGGACGCACGCTGCTGGCGCTGGAGGACGTGGAGCTGCTGGACCTGCGCGCCGGAGCGGGCGGCGGGGCCGGGGTCGGTGGGATCGACGGCGAGGGAGCGGGGGCCGCGGCCTCCGGGACGGCCACCCTGCGCGTGACCCTGCACCAGGCGGTCTACCTCACCGCGGCCCAGAACTTCGCCCGCGAGGTGCGCCTGCTGCCCCGCCCACCGGGGGACCGCCGGCGCGCGGGCCGGGCGGTGGTGGAGGCGGGCGGGCTGTGACCGACCGTTCGCGGTCACCCGCGTACGCATTTGTGCCGGTCAGGGCACGCTGCGCCTGGCCGCAGGCTCGCCGTGCGCGGACAGCCGGTCGCGGTCGTCGCGGGGGCGCGCCGCTACCGGGTGGCGGTCAAGGTCGCCGTCCGGGTCGCAGGAACGTCTCGCAGAGCGTGAACGGGCGCATCGCCCGCCGGTTCACGGTCCGCGTGCCGACTCGGCGTTAGAGCCGGATCTCGTCGACGCCACCCTCGGGGGTCCCGAGCAGGGCTCGCTCGGCCAGCCCGATGAACAGCCCGTGCTCGACCACGCCGGGCACGCGCTGCAGCGCGACGTCCAGTTCGTCCAGATCAACCTCCGCGGGCAGCTGGCAGTCCAGGATGAAGTGGCCCTCGTCGGTCTCGTACGGGACGCCGTCGGCCGCCCGCAGCTCGGGCTCGGGCAGCAGCGCCGCCACCCGGCGCCTCGTCTGGGGCCAGGCGAACTGCACGACCTCCACCGGCAGCCGGAAGCCCCCGCCGAGCCGCTCGACGCGCTTCGTGCTCTCGGCCACCACCACGAACCGCCGCGCGGCCGCCACCACGATCTTCTCCCGCAGCAGGGCGCCCCCGCCGCCCTTGATCAGCCGTAGCTGGGGATCGACCTCGTCGGCGCCGTCGAGAGCAAGGTCCAGCTCGATCGAGCCGTCCAGCTCCACCAGCTCGATGCCGGCCTCCATGGCACGGGCCTGGGTGCGGTCGGAGGCCACCGCGGCCCGCAGCGGCGGAGAGTCGGGCCAGCGCTCGCGAATCAGCTCCACGACGCGCCACACCGCACGCCCCGACCCGAGCCCGATGGTCATCCCGGGCTCGATCAGCTCGATCGCCGCCGCGGCGGCCGCCTCGCGGGCGGGAGAGGGTGGCTCGCTCATCGCTGCACTAGCCTCGCACGCCCGGCGGCAGCTGGGTCTGACGCCGGCGAACGCGATGGCTACACTACTTACAACTCGTAAGTAAACGATGGAGAGAGAACCCATGGAAACCCTGCTTCTGGTTCCGGTCGACGACTCGGTCGTCTTCCCCAACATGACTGTGACCCTCACGGTGGACGTGGGGGACGAAGAGCGCGTGATCGTCGTGCCGCGCAAGGACGATGCCTTCGCCAACGTCGGCACGGTGGCCGAGGTGGCGGAGCGCGTACGCCTCCCCGGCGGCGGCCGTGCGGTGGCCCTCAGCGGCCTGCATCGCGGCATCGCGGGCGCCGCGCACACCGACGCCTCCGGCGAGCTGCGGGTGGAGGTCACCCCTCACCCCGACGACGAGCCCGTCGACGGCCGCACCCGCGACCTCGAGCGTGAATACCGCGCCGTTGTCGAGGAGCTGCTGGAGCTGCGCGGCGACGACGGCCGCGTCGCGGCCTTCGTGCGCTCGATCACCGAGCCCGGCACGCTGGCCGACACCTCCGGCTACTCGCCCGACCTGACCTACGACCAGAAGGTCGACCTGCTCGAGACCCTCGACGTGACCGAGCGCCTGGAGAAGGCCCTCGCCCTCCAGAAGGAGCGCGTGGCCGAGCTGCAGGTGCGCCAGCGCATCCGCGAGGACGTGCAGACGGGCGCCGAGAAGCAGCAGCGCGAGTACTTTCTGCGCAAGCAGATGGAGTCGATCCGCAAGGAGCTCGACGAGGACGACGCCTCCGTGGCCGAGGAGTACCGCAGCAAGATCGAGGCGGCCGGCATGCCGGACGAGGTGCGCGAGCAGGCGGAGAAGGAGGTGTCGCGCTTCGAGCGCATGGGCGAGCAGTCGGGCGAGAGCTCGATGATCCGCACCTACCTCGACTGGCTGATCGCCGTGCCGTGGTCCGAGCGCTCGGACGAGACGCTCGATCCCGTCGGCGCCCGTGAGGTGCTCGACGCCGACCACGCCGGGCTCGAGGACGTGAAGGACCGGATCGTGGAGCACATCGGCGTGATGAAGCTTCGGCGCGACCGCGGTATCGAGCAGGACAAGCGCTCCGGCGCCATCCTCACCCTCATCGGCCCTCCCGGCACCGGCAAGACCTCGATCGGCGAGTCGATCGCCCGGGCCACGGGCCGCGAGTTCGTGCGGATGTCGCTCGGGGGCGTGCGCGACGAGGCCGAGATCCGCGGGCACCGGCGCACCTACATCGGCGCCCTCCCGGGCCGGCTGGTGCGTGCCTTGCGCGACGCCAAGACGATGAACCCGGTGATCATGCTCGACGAGGTCGACAAGGTGGGCGCCGACTGGCGCGGAGACCCCTCCTCGGCCCTGCTCGAGGTGCTCGATCCCGCTCAGAACCACAGCTTCCGCGACCACTACCTGGACGTGGAGCTGGACCTCTCGCAGGTGCTGTTCATCGCCACCGCCAACGTGGCGGACACGATCCCGGCGCCGCTGCTCGACCGCATGGAGGTTGTTCGTTTCGACGGCTACACCACTGCGGAGAAGGTGGCGATCGCACGGGACTACCTGTGGCCGCGCCAGCGCGAGCGCAACGGCTTGCGCGAGGACGAGGTGACCGTTGACGACGAGGTGCTGCGTGCGCTGGTCACCGAGTACACACGTGAGGCGGGCGTCCGCTCGCTCGAGCGCGAGCTGGGCACCGTCCTGCGCAAGACCGCGACTAGGATCGCCGCGGACGAGTCGCAGGCGCCGGTTGCCGTGACCACCGAGACGGTGCGGGATGCCCTCGGGCGCCAGCGCCACTTCCAGGAGGCGGCCGAGCGCACAGCGGTTCCGGGCGTGGCCACCGGTCTCGCCTACACCCCGGTGGGCGGCGACGTGCTGTTCATCGAGGCCACCTCGATGCGGGGCGGCAAGGAGGGCGGATCGCTCGTTCTCACCGGTCAGCTTGGCGACGTGATGAAGGAGTCGGCGCGCATCGCCCTCTCCTACGTCCGCGGCCACGCGGAGCGGGTGGGGGCGGACGACGACTCCTTCGATGGACGCGAGTTCCACGTCCACGTGCCTGCCGGCGCCATCCCCAAGGACGGGCCCAGCGCGGGAGTCACCATGACCACCGCACTGGCCTCGCTGCTCTCGGGGCGGCCGGTCAAGCACACGGTGGGGATGACCGGTGAGGTCACGCTCCAGGGCCGGGTGCTGCCGATCGGAGGCTTGAAGCAGAAGGTGCTCGCCGCGCATGCGGCCGGGCTCACGGATGTGATCATCCCCGAGCGCAACCGCGGTGACCTCGACGAGGTGCCCGACGAGGTGCGCGAGCTGATGACCTTCCACCCGGTCATGACGATCGACGAGGTGCTCGACCTCGCGCTCGAGCCCGCTCCCACCACGGCAATCGCCTAGGCGCGTCCCCTCGGGAGGTGGTGGCGGCCTTCGCTGCTGCGACCACCTCCCCGGGGTAGCGCTATGGTCGGCGCGTGGGAGTCGCACGGATCGTCAGGGGTGCCCTTCTGCTCACCGCCGCCGGTGTCGCAGTTGCCAAGGCCGCGCGCCGGCGCCAGGAGGATCTCGGCCCGGCCCAGCTGATGCCGAGCCCGCCGCCGGAGGCCGAGGTCGAGGCGCCTCCGCCCGTCGAGGAGCCGCCGCCCGTGGAGGAGCCGCCGCCCGTGGAGGAGCCGCCGCCCGTGAGGAGCCGCCGCCCGTGCAGGAGCCGCCGCCCGTGCAGGAGCCGCCGCCCGTGCAGGAGCCGCCTGTCGAGGAGCCTCCCGTCGACGACCCACCGATGGATGTCCCGGTGGAGGCGGAGCCGCCGGCGCAGCGGCGGTCGGCCGTCCAACAGCCTCCCGCGAGCGTCACGGACATCGTCGACGACCTGCTCGCGCCCTATCGCGAGAGGGACGCCCGAATCGAGGATGCGACCGTGGTCGAGGGCCCCTCCGAGCCCATTAGGCGGCCCGATCTGCTTTAGTACACCGCTGTTCGTTGAACCAAGCCGAGTCTCCGTCGCCCTGAGCGCCGGAGAACGGGGGACCCAATTGGACCGGAAGTGCTTCCGGTTCCCGGGGCGAATCGCCGCCAGTATTGCGGCGTAGCGCACTTTCCAGCGCGAGCCCGTCAGCTCACCTCGTAGGCGCTAGGAAAGAGGAGTTCGAAGTCCGTGGGTGACATTGCAGTCTCTGGCCGATTGCGCCGTTCCGTACCGCTGTTCCTCGCCGCCGCCGTGCTGAGCACGGCCGGGGCCGGGACCTCGACCGCGTTCGCCGACCAGCCCACCGCCGAGGCGGGCGCGTCGAGCAGGTCGGAGACCGTGCGCAAGGGCGACCGCGGGCCCGCGGTCCGCCGGGTGCAGAGCCGTCTCGGCCTCACCGCCGACGGCATGTTCGGCCCCCAGACCGCCCGGGCGGTGCGCCGGTTCCAGCGCCGCCGCGGCCTGACCGCGGACGGCATCGTCGGTCCCATCACCCGGCGCGCCCTTCGCCTCCGCCCCTTCAGCAGCGGCAGCGTGGTGCATCCCCGCAGGGGCAGCGGCGGCGGAGCGCCGGCCGGCGGCGCCCCGGCGGGCGACGAGGGCTCGTCGGTCAAGCTTCCGCGCGTGCTCGTCCGGATAGCGCAGTGCGAGTCGGGAGGCGATCCCACGGCAGTCTCTCCCGGCGGCCGCTACCGCGGCAAGTTCCAGTTCTCGCGCGAGACCTGGGAGGCCTACGGCGGTCGTGGCAGCGACCCGGCCGCAGCCTCAGAGGCGCACCAGGATCGAATCGCGCTGCGGCTCTACCGTGCACGCGGCACGGACCCCTGGCCCGCCTGCAGCCGGCAATAGGCCGCGGCTGGGCCGCATTTGCGTTGTTATGCAACGCAAAGACGGCCCAGGGCGGTTAGGCGGAGGCCGGCGAGCGGTCGCGGGCAACGTCGCCTGAGCGGCGACTGGCCAGCACGAGCGTGATCGCGCAGAGCAGTCCCAGCAGGGCGTAGGGGAGGGCATCGGCTGTCGCGTCCGCCAGGCCGCCGCCCGCGGCGCCGCCCACAACCTGCCCCGCTGCCCAGGCCAGGTTCATCAGGCCGAAGGCGATTCCCTGGTCGAGTCCGGCGATCTCGGAGCGCTCCGACAGCTGCGCAGCGGCCGGAGCCCAGAACATGCCCAGCGACGCAACGGCGAAGAGCAGGGCCGCGGTGAGCAGCCACACGGCGCCGGGCAGCGGCAGCAGGACGGCGCGCCACGGCGGCGGCACCCAGTCCGATCCGCAGGGGCAGCATGCGGCCGCGGCGGTCCGACAGGCGCCCCAGCAGGGGGCTGAGGATCGCCTCGATCGCCGCCGCCGCCAGGAAGACCGCCCCCACCGTGAGGCCGGAGGCACCGAGCTCGTCGAGACGCAGGGGCACGAGCACGCCGATCGTGCCCGAGAACAGCGCGGGTAGCGCCACGAGCCAGACGGCAAGCATGAGAGGCCGGCCGCGCAGTGCGTCGACCAGCATGCGCCAGCTCGCCTGTCCCTGGGCCACATCGCCGGGGGTGGCTAGGGCCCACACCGCGAGCCCCACGGCCAGCACGCCGACGCCGGAGAACACCAACTGGGGGCTGGTCTGGGTGGCGGCGCCGCCCAGCACCGGTCCAAGCAGCACGCCGAAGATGGCGGCGCCGAGCGCGGTGCCGATCAACTCGCCGCGGCGGTCGGCCGGAGCCGCCGCCATCAGCCACGCGAAGCCGCCCGCCCACGAGCACGCCCCGCCGATGCCCTGCACGAAGCGGATGGCGTCTAGCAACACGATGTCCTTTGCGAAGCCGAAGGCCACGCTCGACACGGCCGAGCAGGCCGAGTCCGATGAGCACCGTGGTCTTGCCGCCCAGACGCCCGGCTAGCCAGCCCGACGGCAGAGCGCCGATCAGGGTGCCCGCGGCGTAGGAGGCGGTGAGCCCGCCGGCCGCCGCCTTCGACAGGCCGAGATCGTCTCGGTACTCCGGCAGCAGCGGCACGATCGCGGCGTAGAACATCGTGTCGACGAGGACCACGGCGGACACGAGCAGGAGCAGCCGGCGCATCGCGCCCACGATGCCAGACACCCGATGCCGGAGACCTGGCGGGGGCGAGAATGCGGCGCCCGGTCTCTCCCCTGGGTGTGGGACCGATGGACGAGTTCGCGGAGGCGCTGCGCGGGCGGCTGATCGAGCGTGCGCGCTCGGGCGCCGCCGGTCCGGACGTGCGCGAGGAGGTGCACGCGCTCGTCGAGCGCGAGGCGGCGGCGCTCGGCGAGGCCGACCGGGCGGCGCTGCGCGACAGGGTCATCCTGCTCGCCACCGGACTCGGGCCGCTGGAGCCGCTGCTGGCCGATCCGGTGGTGGACGAGGTGATGGTCAACGGCGCCGGGGCGGTGTACGTGGAGCGCAGGGGCAGGCTTGAGCGCAGCGGCGCGAGCTTCGAGTCCGAGGCGGCTCTCATGCACGCGATCGAACGGATCCTGGCCCCGCTAGGGCGGCGCGTGGACGAGGCGTCGCCGCTGTGTGACGCCAGGCTGGCGGACGGCTCGCGCGTGAACGTGGTGATCCCGCCGCTTTCGCTGAGTGGTCCGTGCCTGACGATCCGGCGCTTTCGCCGCGAGGGCTTCTCGCTGCGCGACCTCGTGGGCAACGGCACCCTTCCCGCCGGTGCGGCGGAGCTCCTCGCCGTGGGGGTTGCCGGACGCGCGTCGATCCTCGTGAGCGGTGGCACCGGCTCGGGCAAGACCACCACGCTCAACGCCCTCTCCGGGGCCATTCCCGGCGAGGAGCGGATCGTGACGATCGAGGATGCCGCCGAGCTGCGACTGCGCCAGCGCCACGTGGTGCGGCTCGAGTCGCGGCCGGCGAGCCTGGAGGGCCGCGGCGAGGTCACGATCCGTCAGCTGGTCCGCAACGCGCTGCGCATGCGGCCCGACCGCATCGTGGTGGGGGAGGTGCGCGGCGGGGAGGCTCTTGATCTGCTGCAGGCGCTGAACACCGGACACGACGGCTCGCTGAGCACCGTTCACGCCAACTCGCCCGAGGATGCGCTGCGCCGGCTGGAGACGCTCGCCATGATGGCCGACGTCGCGCTGCCGCACGCGGCTGTGCGCGAGCAGGTGGCGAGCGCCGTCGATCTGGTGGTGCACCAGGCACGCCAGGCCGACGGCTCCCGTGCGGTCACCTCGATCGCGGAGGTGCTGCGAGTTGCCGGCGGTGCCGGCACACGTGAGCTGCTGCACGAGGAGCGGATCGCGCCATCGCACGGAGGCCGGCTTGCGGAGCGGCTAGCGCGGGTGGGCGGGTGAGCCCGGCGGTCCTGGCGTTCGCAGCGGGGGCGCTCGGCGCCCTGGGATTGCTCCAGGGGGCGAGCACGGCGGGCGCGCGCGAGCGCCTGCCCGGCGCCGCCAGGGCGGCGGCCGAACTGGCCGAGGCGCTGGTGCGGGTGGGACGGGAGGGACGCGATCCCGGGGCCGTCGAGCGACGGCGGATGCTGCTGGCCGGCGCCGCCCTCGCGTTCGTGGCCGGGGCGGTGGTGGCCGGCCCGGTGGTTGGATCGGTGCTCGGCGCCGGCGGACCCTGGGCCGCCTCGCGCGTGCTGCGCGCCCGGCGCGAGCACTACCGCCGGGCCGTGGAGGCGGACTCCGCGGCGGTGGCCGTGGCGCTGGCGGACGCGCTGGGCGCCGGCAGATCGCTGCGCGGCGCGCTGGCCGGCGCCGCAGAAGGCCTCTCGGGAGCCGCGGGCCACGAGCTGCGGCGGGTGGCCGGCGAGCTGGATGCCGGCGCTCGGACCGAGGACGCGCTCGAGGCGATGCGCCGGCGGGTGCGCTCCGCGCGCCTGGACACGGTCGTGGCCGCGTGCCTGGTTCAACGCCGGGCGGGCGGCGACCTGTCCGCGCTGCTGCGCGAGACCGCCGAGGCCTTCGACGATCAGGCGCGCCTGGAGGACGAGGTGCGCGCCGCCACGGCGCAGGCGCGCTTCACCGGGCTGATCGTGGTCCTGCTCCCCGTGGGTGGCGCGCTGCTGGCCGAGCTGGCCAGCCCCGGCTTCCTCATCGGCTTGACCACCTCTTTCCTCACCGCCTGGCTGGTAGGGATCGCTGTGGTGCTCCAGGTCGTCGCTGCCGTGGCTATCCGCCGGCTGGGCCGGGTGCGGTGGTGATCGCTGCCGCGCTGGCCTTCGCGGCCGCCGTTCTGGGGACGCTCGGCGCCCTGTGGCTGATCCCGGTCGAGGGACGAGCGCGCGCCGGCGGCGGACAGCGGGTGCTGCGCGCCCTCGCCGCCCTCGGGGCGGGTGCCGCGGCGGGGCGCGGCACCCCGCGCGACCTGGAGCGGCGGATCGTGGCGGCGGGCCGGCCGGCCGGATTCGGGCCGCGCGAGCTGATGGCCGCCAAGCTGGCGGCGGCGGTGCTCGGGGGGCTGGCGGGCTTTGTGGTGGGCGGGATCGCGCCTGGCCGGCTGGGCGTGCTCGTCACGGTGGCCGCGCCCGGAGCGGGCTTCCTGGCCCCCGACCTGTGGCTGGCTCGCCGCGCGCGTGAGCGCGAGCAGGCGGTGCGGCGCGCCCTCCCGGCGATGCTCGACCTGCTGCGCGTGACCGTGGAGGCCGGTGCATCGCTGCCGGCAGCGCTCACGGAGGTGGGTGGTCGCAGCTCCGGCCCGCTGGCCGCGGAGTGGCGCGCGGTGGGGAGGGAGGTGGAGCTGGGGCTGCCGCTCGCCACGGCGCTCGGAGCACTCACCGAGCGGCTGCCCCAGTCCGAGGTGCGCGCGCTGTGCGCGGCTCTCGAGCGCGCCCGCCGTCACGGGGCACCGCTCGGGCGCACGCTGGCCGGCCAGGCGCGGGACACCCGCGTGGCGCTGCGCCGCCACGTGCAAGAGGAGGCGGCCAAGGCTGGACCCAAGATCCAGCTGGTGGTGGCGCTGCTGCTCGTGCCGTCGGTGCTGCTGATGGTGGCCGCCGCCCTGGCCGCGGCGCTCCTCGGCCCGGGAGGGCTGCCGTCGGTCTAGGCCGAGTCGCGAGCATGCATAGGATCGCCGCGTGGGTCGCAGCCTCATCCACGAGCGCTACGAAGCGACACGAGCCATGCTGCCGCGGGTCGAGCTGCTCGATACCCCCACGCCCGTGCGTGAGCTCACACGGCTGTCCGAGGCCGCCGGCGGCGGCCATCCGCTGTGGCTCAAGGACGACTCACTGTCCGCGCCGCTGTGGGGTGGCAACAAGCCACGCAAGCTCGAGTGGGTGATCGGCGACGCCAAGGCACGCGGCTTTCGGACGATCCTCACGTTCGGCGGGCTGGGCACCAACCACGGCCTGGCCACCGCCCGGTACGCCGGCGAGCAGGGGCTGAGGACCGTGCTGGCACTGGTCGACCAGCCCGTGGACGACCACGTGAAGAGCCAGCTGGCCCGCATCCGTGCCAGCGGCGCGGTGGTCCACCTGACCCACACGAAGGCCCGGACGCTGGCCAGCCTGCCCTACCTGACGGCCCGCTACGCACAGGCACGCCCGCCGCGCCCGCCGTACCTGCTCGGCCCGGGCGGGTCCTCACCGATGGGTGCGCTCGGATTCGTCGAGGCGGCGCTCGAGCTGGCGGACCAGGTCGAGCGGGGCGAGCTGCCGGAGCCCGAGACCGTGGTGGTGGCGCTGGGCTCGGGCGGATCGGCGGCCGGGCTGCTGGCGGGCCTGCGGATCGCCGGCGTGGGCACCCGCGTCCGACCCGTGCTGGTGAACGACGGGCTCGATCTGACCGAGAAGAAGCTCTACGGCCTGGCCGCCAAGGCTCTGGGGCTGCTGAGGTCGCGCGGAGCCGACGTCGGCGGACTCGACCTGCGGGCGGGAGACCTGGAGGTGGTGCACGGCTTCATGGGTGACGGCTACGGCCACGCGACGCGGGAGGGAGAGGAGGCGATCGGGCTGGCCCGGGATTGCGAGGGGCTCGAACTGGAGCCCGTCTACACCGCCAAGACCCTCGCCGCGCTTCTGGCCGGGGTGGGGAGGGGGGACTTCGGCTCGGGGCCTGTCCTCTTCTGGAATACGCACAGCGCTGTGCCGGTCTAGCTCCCACTGCAAGAGACCGTGCAGGGCACGCGCCTGACAGCAATCGCCCACCCGCGGGCCGAGGCTGCAAGAAAACACCCGCACCACTGGGGGCGCGTCCCACCACCCTCCACACCCACGGATCCCGCTCCAGGGCCGGGCTCACGACCGCCGGCAGGGTCCTCAGCACACCGCTCGGACGGGAAAGTGGGACGAGGTGTTGCGGAGTGGGGCTCAGTGGGGTACAGTGGCGCAAGCTTACGAAGACCGGAGTGGCGGGGCTCCTCCCACTCCGCCACTCCGGTCCGAGTAGGCCCCCGAGGCCGCACCGAGGGAAGAGATCTGCACGGATGGCATTCAGAGGTCACTACGAACATTCGCTGGACGCGAAGCACCGCCTGAGCATCCCCTCTCGGTTTCGCGCGGCGTTCTCATCAGGACTGGTTCTCGCCAAGGACTCCGACGCCTGCATCTCGGTCTGGACGCCCGAGGCGCACGAGAGCACCGTCGAGCGCGCCCTCGTAGGCAAGAACCCGTTCAGCTCGGAGTACAAGAGCATGCAGCGCTTCTTTCAGGGCAACTCCTTCGACCTCGAGCTCGACTCGTCCGGCCGGGTCACGCTGCCCCCGCCGCTCATGACGCACGCGGGCGTGGAGAAGGAGGTGGTGGTGGCCGGCGTCGGCGACCACCTGGAGGTCTGGGGCAACGAGCGCTGGCAGGAGGAGCAGGTGGCACTCGACGCGAGCATCGGGGAGGTGACGGACTCACTTGGCGATCCTTCTTGACATGACCCGCGCGCACGTACCCGTCCTGGCAGGTGAGCTGATCGAGCTGACCGACCCGGCGCCGGGCGACAACGTGGTGGACTGCACCTTCGGCGCGGGCGGCCATGCGCGGTTGATGGCCGACCGGATCGGCTCCGGTGGCACGCTGGTCTGCATCGACCGCGACCCGGCGGCCGAGGAGCGCTTCGACGAGATGGCCGCCGAGGTGTCCTGCGAGACCCGCTTCCTGCGGATGGAGTACTCCGAGGCGCTCGAGCTGCTGCGCGAGGAGGGCTTCGAGGCCGACCTCGTGTATCTGGACCTCGGCATCTCGTCCATGCAGGTGGACGCGCGCGAGCGCGGCTTCTCCTACTCCTACGACGCGCCGCTGGACATGCGGATGGATCCCGACCGTGAGCTGGACGCGCGAGAGATCGTGAACGGCTGGGACGAGCGCCGCCTGGCGCAGGTCTTCCGCCGCTACGGCGAGGATCCCAACGCTCGCATCATCGCCCGCGAGATCGTCCGCCGCCGCCAGAAGACGCCGTTCGAGACCACCGGCCAGCTTGTCGATGCCGTCGAGGCCGCCCTTCCGGCCGCCATCCGCCGGCGGTTCGGGGGCAGCCACCCGGCAAAGCGCATCTTCCAGGCCATCCGCATCGCCGTGAACGAGGAGCTGGAGGCGCTGGACCGTGCGCTGCCCGCCGCGTGGAAGATCCTGGGCGAGGACGGGCGTCTCGCGGCCATCTCATTCCACTCGCTGGAGGACCGTCGCGTCAAGCGCTTCCTGGCCGAGCGCGCCCGCGGCTGCATCTGCCCTCCCGACATGCCGGTGTGCGGCTGCGGGCGCACACCCGAGGCCGAGCTGCTCACCCGCCGCGCCGTGGGTCCGTCGCCGGGCGAGGTGGCCGACAACCCGCGCTCGCGCTCCGGTCACCTGCGCGTGGCCCGCCGGATCGAAGTGGGCGTGGCCTGATGGCCGCCGCCCCCGCCCGGCGCGCTCCGGCACGCAAGCCGGCCCCCAGGCCCAGGCCCGCCCCCGCTCGCCGTCCGGGGCCCGCGCGCAAGTCCGCGCCGCCGAGCCGCGCCCAGCTCGCCCGGCGTGCCCACCCGCGCGGAGCGGCCGCGCTCGACAAGCTGCTCTACGGCCGCGGCTGGATCGCGCTCGTGTTCGTGCTGCTGGCCGGGATCGTCTTCTTCAACGTCGACCTGCTCCAGATGAACCGCGACATCGCCACAACCGCCGAGAAGGCCGGCGAGGTGAAGCGCGAGAACGCCAAGCTGCGCACCGAGATCGCCCGCCTGGGCTCCAGCGAGCGAATCCAGGAGGTGGCAGCCGCCGCCGGGCTGGTGCTGCCGGCGCCGGGCGAGGTGCGCTACCTGCGCTCGAATCCGACGGTGGACGCGCGCAATGCGGCCGCTCGGATCGAGAACGGGGCGGCCATACCGCCGGCGGTGACGCCTGAGCCCGTGGTGGCGGAGCCCGTGGTCACGGACACCGTGCCGGTCGAGCCCGTGGCCGTGGAGCCCGCGCCGGTGGAGGAGGCGCCGGTCGAGGCGGCGCCCGTGACGACGACGGATCCGGCCGCGACGCCGGTGGGCCAGTAGGTGCCGGGGCTCCTCAACCGCCGGATCGGACTCCTCTTCGCCCTCTTCATCTGTCTTCTCGCGCTGGCCAGCATGCGCGCCGTGTGGCTGGGGACGGTGAAGGCGAGCGGGCTCAAGGAGCGCGCAAACACACAGCAGGTCGAGGATCTCGAGGTGCCCGCGATGCGCGGGACGATCACCGACCGCCACGGGCTCGAGCTGGCGGTTTCCGAGGACGCCGTCACGGTGTTCGCCAACCCGATGCTGATCGACGATCCCGTGGGGACGGCGGCCAAGCTCGCCCCGCTGTTGGGGCGCCCCGACGAGGACCTCCTCGAGGCGCTCGCCGACACCGACAAGGGCTTCGTGTACCTCCGCCGCAAGCTGGACCCGGGGCTCGGGGAGAAGGTCGAGGAGCTGGCAATCGAGGGCATCGACACGGTGACCGAGCCGCGGCGCACCTACCCCCAGGGAGCGATGGCCGGGCAGCTGATCGGCGCGGTGGGCACCGACAACTACGGCCTCTCGGGCCTCGAGCAGCAGTACGAGGACGACCTGCACGGCTCCGACGGCAAGCGGCGTCTGGTCAAGGACGCCCTCGGGGAGGTGGTGAGCATCGTCGAGACCGACCGCGCCGAGGCCGGCGAGGATCTCCAGCTGACCATCGACGCCACACTTCAGGAGCGCGTGGAGGCGATCCTCGGTGAGGTCGGCGCGACCAGCATGCCCAAGGCCGCCACCGCCGTGGTGATGGATCCGCGCAACGGCGAGGTGCTCGCGCTGGCCAACTGGCCGCGGGTGGATCCCAACGATCTCGGCGCGTCGCCGGAGTTCGCCCGGCAGAACTGGGCGGTGGGAGGGAGCTTCGAGCCGGGCTCGACGTTCAAGGCGTTCACGGTGGCGGGAGCCCTGGAGGAGAAGCTGATCCGCCCCAACACGCTGCTCGAGGTGCCTGCCGAGATCCTGGTGGCCGACCGCACGATCAGCGAGTCCCATGACGGCGGTGGTGGCAGCCTGACGATCGCGAACATCCTCGCGCAGTCCTCCAACGTGGGCTCGGTGATGATCGGTCTGAAGCTGGGCGCGGAGCGCTTCGACAAGTGGGTGCGCAGGTTCGGCTTCGGGGAGCTTCCCGGCATCGGGCTGCCCGGTGAGGCGGGCGGCATCGTGCCCACCCCCGGCGAGTACTCGGGCTCCTCGCTCGGCAACCTCCCGATCGGCCAGGGGCTGGCGGTCACCCCGATGCAGATGGTCTCCGCGTACTCAGCGCTGGCCAACGGCGGCATCATCCACCGCCCGCACGTGATCGCTGGGGAGACCGACGAGGGCCGGCGAGTGGTCTCGGCCACCACGGCGACCCAGGTGTCACGGATGCTCGAGGGGGTGTTCGAGTCAGGAGGCACGGCCTCGGCGGCCACGATCGACGGCTACACGCTGGCCGGCAAGACGGGCACGGCCGAGAAGCCCGATCCCGTGACCGGGGGCTACTCCGAGGACAAGTTCTTCGCATCGTTCATCGGCTTCGCGCCCGCGCGGAACCCGCGGCTGCTGGTGTCGGTGATGGTGGACGAGCCCAAGGGGGCGTACTACGGCGCCGAGGTGGCCGCCCCAGCCTTCGAGCGGATCGTGGAGTTCGCGCTGCCCTACATGCGCATCCCGCCGGACTGAGGCGCGAGCTGGCGCATCAGCCCGACCATGTCGGTCAGGCCGCGGTGCTCCACGATCCGGCCGTCCCGGACCCGCACCAGGTCGATGCCGGTAACCGAGACCCGGCGACCGGTTGGCGCGATGCCCAGCAGCTCCCCCTCGTGGGTGCCGGTCAGCGTGGTGGCCACCGCCACGCGGTCGCCGTCGGCGACCAGCTCGTCGATGCTCACCTGGGCGTCGGGGAACGCGTCGCGGAACATGGCGAAGAACTGCTTCACGCCGGCGGCGCCGGGCTCGACCTCGGGGGGTTGGTTGTGGCTGACGAAGTCCTCAGCGAAGTATTCGTCCAAGGTCGCCACATCGCGTGAGTCCAGCAGTGCGCGGTGCAGGCCGCGGACGAGCTGCTCGGCCTCGGTCATGAGCTATGTGTGGTCATCGGTCTCGGCCCCCGGGACCCCTGCCGAAGGAACGGTTCCGACTCGCGCCCAGGGGCAGGGACTCACGAGCCTTCGTTGCAGTCATCCTCCTTCGGGGTGGTGCGCGTTGCATCCACGACCGGCGGTGCCCGACGGGTCCGCTCGCTCTCACAGCGGTACTCCGCGCGCGTCATTCCCTCCGGGATGTCGGGCGGCACGACGTAGGTCACGGAGTCCACTCGAGCGCCCTCCTCCGCGCCTCGGCGTAGACCTCGGCGGCCTTCTCCTCGCGGTCGAGCGCGGCCACGAACGCCGGGTGGCCGTCACGCGAGGCGAACTCGCCCCACGTGGCGTAGGCGTCCGTGGCCTGCTGCTCGGCATCGCGCCAGGCTCGAAGAAGGTCATCGACGTAGCAGGCGGTGCGCGTCTGGGGGTCCGCGAGGAGCGCCGCCGGCTTGTCACCCGGGGTCACGGTTGCTCCCAGGAGTAGGGCGCGCAGTCAGCGTGGTAGAGCTCTCCGCCGTGGTGGACCGCGTGATCGGCCGCGACGGCCGCGCTGCCGCAGACGGGGCATGCGCGGGAGCCCGGGACGCCCTGGCGCCTGTGCCAGCCCGCGTTCAGCAGCGCCGAGCCGCAGGCGGGCACGGCTCGGCGCCACCCGCGGTCGGGGCCGAGAAGCGGCCGGAGGTATCTCATTGCGAAACCTGCTCGCTGAGCCTCTGGCGCGGATCGCTTCTGCGAGCGAGCTTCGTCGCGTTGCCGGCCACTGTCTCCACCACCGCGAAGCGCTCGTTCTCCTCGATCACCTGCTCGCTCTCCGGGTTCTCGTGGTTTGGCGCAACCGCGAAGTGGGTGGGGTATTCCCGCACTGCGGCGTACTCCGTCTGCGTGAGCGTGATCGCGCGGCTGCACCCACCATCGCCGCACTCACATCGGAAGGGGCTCTGGGCCGTGGCCTCGTTCTGCTCTCGGCAGCGCGCCCGCTTCGCGGACTCGCGGTCGCGCCAGCTAACCACTGTCATTCACCTCGGCGGCGGCGGCCCGTGACGGGTAGATCTCGAAGAGGCAATCCACGCGGGTGATCTTGAAGACCCTCAGCAGAGTCGGATTGCCCGTGATGAGGATGAGCGGCCGGCCTGTTCGCACGAGGCGCGCGCGGGCGTCGAGCAGGACGTGGAGTCCGCGGAGGTCGATGAAGCTGCAGCCGGCCAGGTCGACCGTCACCGCTCCCCGACCGTTGTCTGACACACCGTGGAGGGCCTCCTCCAGCACGGGCGCCGTCGCGAGATCGAGCTCTCCCGTGACCGAGATCACAGGCGCGCCACTGTCGAGCCACTCTGTCGCGGCGACGAATGTCGTGCTTGACCACGGCGCCGCTCGACGCTCGAATCGCCGCGGCAACCCGCGGGTGCCGATCCCCGGGGGCGCGAGTGCCCCAGCCGAGGGAACCCCAGTCGGCCCTACAGGTGAAAGGCGCTCCTCCATCACTGACCTCCACGCGTCGCGGATGCGAATACGCCGACCGGAAGGGCTGGGGCCGACATGCTTTCCGACCGGGCGCTGAGGTCGAGGACGCAGGGACCGTGAAGCTGGGGCCCGAGCTGTGTCTCATCGTACCACTGGGGTTGAATAGAAGTGCAGGCGGGCCTAGAATGTCCCGCCTGGTCCGTGAATTCTGAAGCGTTTGAACCGCTCCGAGTCCTGATCGCCAACGAGCGAAAAGAACGCCTTCAGACGACCACCGGACTGGTAGCCGCGATGGGTCACCACGTGATCGCTCGAGAGCTCGAGGTGACCGAGGTTGCGGCCGCCACCGCCGAGACCCTCCCGGACGTGGCTCTCGTCGGGTTGGGCGAGAGCTCACAGCACGCTCTCGATCTGATCTCACGGATCGTGCAGGAGGCGGCCTGCCCCGTGATCGCGATTCTCGAGAGCAAGGACCCGGAGTTCATCAGCGAAGCGGCCAAGCGGGGCATCTTCGCCTACGTGAGCGCCGGCGATCCCGAAGAGCTGCAGAGCGCGGTCGACATCGTCCTGCGTCGCTTTGCCGAGTTTCACAGTCTGGAGGGGGCCTTCGGCCGGCGCGCGCTCACCGAACGCGCCAAGGGAATCCTGATGGAGCGTCATCGGATCGACGAGCGCGAGGCCTTCGAAATGCTTCGTAGCCATTCCCGGCGCAGCGGCCGCAAGCTCATCGACGTTGCCGAGGCGGTCGCCACCAGCCACCTCCTGCTCGCCCTCGGGCCCGATCTGGCCTCCCAGACCTCGCAGCCCGTCGCGCGAGCCCGCCGGGGCAAGCCCGAGGGCCAGCTCAAGGAGTGACCTTGCGGGAAGCGGGCGTCCGGTGGATGTGGTGGGCCTTCGGCACCGTTGGCCTGACCGTCGTGGCGGCACTTGCCGCCGCGCAGTCCGCGATGGCCTGCAGCTGCGTGACCGTTCCGGCCGGAGAGAAGCTCCGCCAGTCTGAAGCTGCGGTCGTGGCGCGCCTTCTCGAAGTGCGGCCGGTCGAGGGCGGTGACAACGCGCCGTCGAGCGCGGATCCGACCGACTTCGTATACCGGACCGGCAGGGTGGTCAAGGGTCGATCTCGGTTGCGCAAGGGACGCCGCCTGATCGTCAGGAGCGCTCGGGATGACGCTTCATGCGGCCTCTCCGGCCGGGTGGGCCAGCTCACCGGCCTGTTCCTGGCGCGAGACGAGGACCGCTGGACGTCGGGGAGTTGCCAGGAGGTCGCCGCAAGGCAGATGCGCCGCCTCGTGCGCTCGACGCCGGGCAGTGCCACCGACGAGCGCTGCAGCGCCTGACAGCCCCAAAGCGGTGGCGAGACGGCGCGGGCGCCACCCTCCTGTCCCGTGGTTCTCCTGCGACCGCTATCCAGGACGTTGGTGGCTCCGCGGCGCCACTTACAATCCCGCGCGCCGTGACCCTTCGCGATCTGATGGGGAATGGGGCGCCCGAGATAGCGATTTCGGGCCTGGCCTATTCGAGCAGGAGCGCCTCCGAGGGGACGCTCTTCTTCTGTGTGCCCGGGTTCACGTCGGACGGTCACGACTTCGCCCCGGACGCGGTCGAGCGCGGTGCGGCGGCCCTGGTCTGCGAGCGCCCGCTGGGCCTCGGCGTGCCCGAGGTCGTGGTGGCGGACGTGCGCGCGGCGATGGGCCCGGCGGCGGCCCGCTTCTACGGGGATCCCACGTCGACGCTGAGGGTGGCGGGCATCACCGGCACGAACGGGAAGACCACCACCGCGTTCCTCCTGCGGGACCTGCTCGAGGCGGGCGGCATCCAGACCGGCCTTCTCGGCACGGTCAAGCAGGTGGTGGGGGGGACCGAGGAGCCGGTCGAGCGCACCACGCCCGAGGCGATCGATCTGCACGCCACCTTCCGGCGGATGCTCGACTCGGGCGACCGCGCCTGCGCGATGGAGGTGTCCTCGCACGCCCTGGACCTGGGCCGGGCGAGTGGCCTCCGGTTCGCGGCCAAGATCTTCACCAACCTCACCCAGGACCACCTCGACTTCCACGAGACGATGGAGGCCTACTACCTGGCGAAGCGGCGGCTGTTCGACGAGCCGGGGCCGGCGGTGGTCAACGCCGACGACGCCTATGGCCGCCGCCTGGCGCGGGAGCTGGGCGACGCCGTGACCTTCGGGATCGAGGCCGGCGACTACCGGGCGCGTGACGTGCGCTTCAACGTGTCCGGAGCCACGTTTGCCGCCGACACCCCCGACGGGCCGATCGAGCTGTCGACCCGGCTGCCGGGCCTGTTCAACGTGCAGAACGCCCTCGGTGCCTTCGCCACCGCGCGCGTGATGGGGGTCGACGCTCAGACCGCCGCGGCCGCGCTGTCGGAGGCCGGCCGGGTGCCGGGCCGGTTCGAGCCGGTGGAGGGAGGGCAGCCGTTTGGCGTGCTGGTGGACTATGCGCACACCCCCGACTCGCTGGAGAACGTGCTTCGTGCCGCCCGTGACCTGACCGAGGGCCGCCTGCACGTGGTGTTCGGCGCGGGCGGCGACCGCGACCGAGGCAAGCGCCCGCTGATGGGCGAGGTCGCCGCCCGCCTCGCCGACCGCGTGATCGTGACCTCGGACAACCCGCGCTCGGAGGACCCGGAGGCGATCGTCGACGAGATCATTGGCGGCATCGGCGAAGGTGCTGAGCGCTGCGTGGACCGCCGCCGAGCCATAGCTGCGGCCCTCGAGACCGCGGAGGCCGGCGACGTGGTGGTGATCGCCGGCAAGGGCCACGAGCAGGGCCAGGAGTTCGAGGGCGGGCGCAAGGAGCCCTTTGACGACGTCTCCGTGGCGCGCGAGGCCCTGGGTGCGCTGGAGCGGCGGGCGTGAGGGACACGACCGCCGGCTGGGTGGCCGAGGCCGCGGGAGCGCGCCTCGTTGCCGGGGATCCCGGCGCTGCCGGGCCACGCCGTGCCGTCATCGACACCCGTCAGATAGCCGAGGGCGACCTGTTCTTGGGGCTGCGGGGAGAGCGTGTCGACGGTGGGGAGTTCGCCGCCACCGCCCTCGACGCCGGAGCCTGGGGCGTGCTGGTTGGTCCCGAGCACGCCGAACGAGCGGCGGCGGGGGCGCCGCCGGGCGCGGCGGTGCTGGCAGCCCCCTCACCGCTGGCCGCCTTGCAGGAGCTGGCGCGCCGCTGGCGGCGCGAGCTCGGCTGCCGCGTGGTCGGAGTTACGGGCTCGACCGGCAAGACCTCGACCAAGGACATCCTCGCGGCCGTTCTCGGCCGCACCCTGCGGGTGCACGCAAACCACGAGAACCTGAACACGGAGATCGGCCTTCCGCTCACGATCCTGGAGGCCGAGCGCGGCACCGAGGCGATGGTGCTGGAGATGGCAATGCGCGGCGAGGGGCAGATCGCCGAGCTGGTGGGGGTGGCCGAGCCCGACGTGGGGGTAATCGTGAACGTGGGACCCGTGCACCTGGAACTGCTCGGCACGGTCGAGCGGGTGGCCGCGGCCAAGGCCGAGCTGATCCGCGACCTACGGCCAGGGGCCGCCTGCGTGGTACCGGCCGGGGAAGCGCTGCTGGGCTCACATCTGCGCAGCGACCTGGACACGTTCACCTTCGGGCCCGGCGGTGAGGTGATGCTGCTGTCCTTCGAGGCGCGGGGACGGGGCGGCGTGGCGGAGATCGAGGCGCGGGAGGAGCGGATCCATCTCGAGGTGCCCTACGACGAGCCGCACAACCTGCTGAACACACTGGCCGCGGTGGCCGCCGCGATGGCGCTCGGGGAGCGGCCCTCAGGGAAGATCGAGCCGCGCTTCTCTGCCCTACGCGGAGAGATCGTCGAGCTGCCCGGGGGCGTGACCGTGGTCAACGACTGCTACAACGCCAACCCGATGTCCATGCGGGCGGCCCTCCAGCACCTTGCCGAGACGCCCGCCCAGCGGCGCGTCGCGCTGCTCGGAACCATGGCCGAGCTGGGTGAGGGCTCGGCGGCCTTCCACCGCGAGATCGGCGAGGATGCTGCGGCTCTCGGCATCGACGTGCTGATCACCGTGGGCGAGGAGGCGGCCGGCTACGGCGACGGGTACGCCGGCGAGACCTACGCCACCGGATCGCCCGAGGAGGCCGGCGCCCTGCTGGAGGAGATCGCCCTTCCCGGCGACCGGGTGCTGATCAAGGGCTCGCGCTCCGTGGGCCTCGAGACGGGTGCTCGCCTAGTGGGCGAAATGCTCATCGGGGGCATGGCCTCCCTGCTCATCTGCATCTTCCTCGGGCCCAAGTTCATCGAGGAGCTGCGGGTGCGCGAGTTCGGCCAGCACATCCGCGAGGACGGGCCGGCGGGGCACCACGAGAAGGCCGGCACGCCGACGATGGGCGGGCTGGTGATCTTCCTCGCGGTCACGGTGCCCTTCCTGATCCTGAGCGACTACTACGCGGCCAGCATCGCCGTGCTGGGCACGGCCCTGGCCACCGCGGCGCTCGGCTTCGTAGACGACTGGGCCAAGATCTCCAAGCGCCGGTCGCTGGGGGTGAACGGCAAGACCAAGCTGGCCGTGCAGGCGGTGATCGCCGTCGCCCTGTGGCAGGCGGCCGTGTACGTCGGGCTCAGCGACAACCTCAAGCTGCACGTGGTCGACGCGTCGGTGGACCTCGGCTACCTGTATCCGGTGCTGATCCTGCTGGTGCTGCTGGGCGCCACGAACGGGGTCAACCTCACCGACGGCCTCGACGGGCTGGCCGCAGGCTGCTGCGCGATCGTGCTGCTGGCCTACACCGCGATGACCTTCATCACCACCGGCCCGGCCCAGACCGACCTCGCGCTCCTCAGCGCGTGCCTGGTGGGAGCGTGCGTGGGATTTCTCTGGTTCAACTCGTTTCCCGCCGCGATCTTCATGGGTGACACCGGGTCCCTGGGCCTCGGCGGCGCGATCGCGGCGCTTGCGGTGATGACCAAGACGGAGGGCCTGCTGCTGATCATCGGCGGCATCTTCGTGATCGAGGCGCTGTCGGTGCTGATCCAGGTGTTCGCCTTCCAGCGCTTCCGGCGGCGGGTGTTCCTGATGGCCCCGATCCACCATCACTTCGAGATGCTCGCCTGGTCGGAGACCAAGATCATCCTGCGCTTCTGGATCGTGGCCGCGATCTGCTCCGCGATCGGCTTCACCCTGTACCAGCAGAGCCTCACCCCGTGATCTCGCGCCCACCGTTGCCGCCCGGCCCCTACCTGGTGCTGGGACTCGCGCGGTCGGGCGTCTCCGCCGCGCGCATGCTCGCCGCGCACGGTGATGTCATCGGGATGGACGCCGGCCGGCCCGACGTCGACCTGCCCGGTGTGGAGCTGCATCTGGGCACCGACGGGATGGAGGTGCTCGACCGGGTGGCGACCCTGGTCAAGAGCCCGGGTGTGCCGCGCGAAGCCCCGCTCGTGGCCGCGGCGCTGGAACGCGGGATGGAGGTGATCGGCGAGCTGGAGCTGGCGTGGCGCCTGCTGCCCAACCCGTTCCTGGCCGTGACGGGGACAAACGGAAAGACCACCACAGTCGAGCTGCTGGGGGCGATCCACCGCGCGGCGGGCATCGAGGTGGCGGTGGCGGGCAACGTGGGCACCGCGCTCGGCTCGCTGGTGGGCGCGCTCGACCCGTCCGCGACGGTGGTCTGCGAGGCGTCGAGCTTCCAGCTCGAGGACGCCTCGGCGTTCGCTCCGGAGTGTGCGGTCCTGCTCAACCTTGAGGAGGATCACCTCGACCGCCACGGCGACCTCGACCGCTACCGCGAGGCCAAGCTGCGCGCCTTCGCCCACCAGCCGGCCGGCGCCGTGGCCGTGGCTCCGCCGCAGTTCGACCTGCCCGGCCTGGCGCGCCGGGTCACCTTCGGCGACGCCGGCGCCGATCTGGCCGAGCGCGACGGCCGGCTGCTCTGGCTGGAACGCCCGCTGATGTGTGTGTCCGACCTCCGGCTGCGCGGTGCTCACAACCTCGAGAACGCGATGGCGGCCGCGGCGGCGGCGCTGGCCACTGGGGTGCCCGAGGAGGGGGTGGTGGAGGCCCTGCGCACTTTCGCGGGGGTCGAGCACCGCCTGGAGGAGGTGGGCCGCTCCGGAGGGGTGCTCTACGTGAACGACTCCAAGGCCACCAACGTCGCGTCCGCCAGGCGGGGGATCGAGGCGTTCGAGGGGGGCGTGCACGTGATCCTCGGAGGGAGCCTGAAGGGCGGCGGGTTCAGGGGTCTGCGCGAGGCGGTGGCAGCCCGCTGCGTGGCGGCGTACCTGATCGGGGAGGCGGCGGAGCCATTGGAGGCCGACCTCCAGGACACCGTGCCCCTGCACCGGCCGGGCACGCTCGAGAAGGCCGTCGCGGAGGCCTCCTCGCGGGCGGCGGCCGGAGACGTCGTTCTGCTGTCCCCGGCCTGCGCGAGCTTCGACGCCTTTCGCAGCTACGAGCACCGTGGCGAGCGCTTCCGAGAGCTCGTGCCCGCCCAGGAATGATTTCGCCACCCGCCGTCGAAGGACGACGCGATGGCTGCCGCCGCCAGCTCTGCCCGCCCGGGCCGGTCCCGGAGCGCGGCTCGCCCGCGAGCCCGCAAGAGGCCCGTGGAGTATTCGATTCTCTACACCGCCACGCTGTGCCTGCTGGCGGCCGGGGCGGTGATGGTCTACTCGGCCAGCTCGGCGGAGGCGGTGCTGGGCGGGGCGGGCGACGCGTCGGTATATCTCAAGCGCTACGTGATGTTCGGCCTGGCCGGGCTTGCGGTGATGTACGTGCTCTCGCGGAAGGGATTGAGCGTGGTGAAGGAGGCCACGCCGATGTTCCTGGTGATCTCGCTGTTGCTCTGCGTGCTGGTGATGATGCCCGGCTTCGGGGTGACCGTGAACGGCGCGACCCGCTGGCTGGGTGCCGGCCCGCTGCAGTTCCAGCCCTCGGAGCTGCTCAAGCTGGCCCTGATCCTCTTCACTGTCCGTCTGCTGGCCGAGCGCCCGAAGACGGTGCTAACGCTCAAGGGCCTGGCGCGGCCGCTGCTGCTTGTGGTCGGTCTCTCCTGTGCGTTGCTGATGAAGCAGCCCGACATGGGCACGACCATGGTCATCTGCTTCACCATCGGGGCGATCCTGATCGCCGCCGGCACGCCGATCCGCCACTTGGGGGCGATGGTGGGCGGGCTGGCCGCGCTCGCCATACCCCTGGCCGTGCTCGAGCCGTACCGGATGGAGCGGCTCACGTCATTCCTGGACCCGTTCAAGGACGCCGGCGACAGCGGGTTCCAGGCCGTGCAGGCGCTCACGGCGATCGGCTCCGGCGGTCTGTTCGGCGTGGGGCTGGGGGAGTCGGTCCAGAAGATCTTCTACCTGCCCGAGGCCCACACGGACATGATCCTGGCCATCATCGGCGAGGAGCTGGGACTGGTGGGCATCCTCGGCGTGGTGGTTCTCTACGGGATGATCGGATACGCCGGCCTGCGCACCGCCAAGACCGCCGCCGACCCCTACTCCAAGCTCCTGGCCGCGGGCATCACCTCGCTGATCATGTGCCAGGCCACGCTCAACTTCTTCGCCGTCCTCGGAATGGCGCCGCTCACCGGCGTGCCGCTGCCCTTCATCTCCTACGGCAGCAGCAATTTGATCGTGCTGCTCGGAGGGATGGGACTGCTGCTCAACATCGCGGACACCGGCGGGCTCGCCGTGCGCAAGGGCAAGGACAGGCCCGCCCTGCGGGGGATCCAGGGAGGCAGCGATGGCCAAGATCGCGATAGCCGCCGGCGGGACGGCCGGGCACGTGGTCCCGGCCCTGGCCGTCGCGGACGCGCTACGGGCTAGCGGCGCCGAGGTCGAGTTCATCGGGGGGGAGCGGGCGGAGGCCGAGCTCGTTCCCGCAGCCGGGTACCCGTTTCACCGCCTGAAGGTGGTGGGGATCGACCGGCGCAACCCGCTCAGGGCCGCACGCGCGGTGTCGCTGGCCGTGCTCGCCACCAAGCGGGCGCGCGGGCTGCTGCGCCAGATCGGCGCCGACGCCGTGATGGGCGGCGGGGGCTACGTGGCCGGGCCGGTGGGCCTGGCCGCTCGTTCGCTCGGTCTGCCGATCGTGCTCACGGAGGCCGACAGCCATCTCGGAGTGGCCAACCGCATGCTTGCCGGCTTGGCCGATCGGGTGTTCCTGGCCTTCCCGATCGAGGGCAGAGACGGCGAGCGGTACGTGGTGAGCGGCCGGCCCGTGCCGGCGGGAACGGGGACCGCCGATCGCGGCGCGGCGCGCGAGCGGTTCGGGATACCGGAGGACGAGGTGTGCCTGCTGGTGTTCGGGGGATCGCTGGGCGCGCGCCGTCTCAACGACGCGACCCTCGACGCCTTCGGCGAGGCTGCCCCCTGCGCGGTGCTGCACATTTGCGGCCGGCGCGACCACGCCGATCTGCTCGCGCGCCTCGAGCTCCTCGGCTCACCGGCGCACTACAGGCTCTGCGCGTACGTGGATCCGTTCGCGGACGCGCTGGCAGCCGCCGATCTCGTGGCCGCGCGCTCCGGCGGATCGGTGCTCGAGGTGGCCGCGGCGGGGCTGCCGTCGATCCTCGTGCCCTACCCCCACGCCACCGCCGACCACCAGACCGCCAATGCGCGCTACATGGAGGCGCAGGGGGCCGCTGTCGTGGTGTCCGACCACGAGGTCGATGGCCCTCGCCTGGCGCGCGAGGTGGCGGCGCTGATCGGCTCGCCTGAGCGGATGAGCGCGATGGCCGCCGCCGCTCGGGCCACCGCGCGCCCCGATGCGGCGCAGGACATCGCGCGGGAGCTACTCGCGCTGGTCTGACCGAGGCGGGCGCGCCAGTACTACGAGCAGGCGCTGGGCTTGCTCGAGCCCGGCTGAAGGCAGGCGTCGCTGCGGGCGGGAGTGCGCCCGCGGCGGAAGCGGATCTTCGTGTACTTGCCCACGCGGTCCCGGCCGCTCACCCGCACCTCGATCGCGAGACCGGCGCGGTAGACCCGCTGCGCCCTGCTGACCCTGAGGCGCTTGGCCCGCGGGATCGTGCCGGCCACCCGGCGCATCGGGCACCCGGCGCCCAGGCAGCGCACCACCACCCGGGCCTTGCGCGGGCCCCTCACCGACAGCTCGGTCACCTGGGTCGCCCGCTTGCCCTGGCGCCCGGCCACGACCACCACCGGGAAGGGGTCGAGACGGCTGGCCCGGTCCCGCGACGGTGGCGGCGACGAAGGGCTCTGGCCGCCAGGCGGCGGCTCGTCGCCGGGGGCGCCGGGCGTGTCGGGTGTGCCGGGCGGCGTGGGAGGCGCAGGGGCCGCCGGTGACTGTGGCGGATCCGGTGGGGTCGGCGTGCCCTGGGCGAACGACGTGGAGACGGCCATCGCCGCCATGGCCAGAGCCAGCGCGCAGGCCGAGCCTGCGGCACGGGATCGCGCGCGGCGGCTCTGGGTTCGTGAGGGGTCGGACAAAGTTGGTCGGTCAGGGCGTCGGACAGGACACCGGACGCTGAGAGCCCGGCTTGACGCATCGATCGATCCGCGACGGCGCGGCCTTGCGCCGGATCCGGATCCGGGTGTACTTGCCCAGGGCCCGGCCCTTGCGTATGAGGATCGTGATCACAGTACCCGCCCGCAGCTCGTGCTCAAACGCTCGCAGCCGCATCCGGGACGAGCGCCGGAGCTTGCGCTTGGTCTGCGCGACGGGGCAATCGGGCCCTGTGCAACGGACTGTGACGGTGGCCCCGCGCGGGGCGTTGCGCACGGCCAGCGTGGTGATTACGGCTGTCCCTCTCGCAATCCGACCGGTGATGATCACCACGGGGAAAGGGGAGAGGAGGCGGACCGCGGGGGTGGCCGGCGGCTTGGGCAGGGCGGCGACCACGGCGGAGGTCGCGCTTGCGGTCGCCGTGCCCGCCTGGTTCACGGCCGTCACCCTGACCATCATCCGCCGCTTGGCGTCAGCGGCCGTGAGCGGGTAGGTCTCGCCGGTCGCGCCCGTTGTGGTGCAGGCGGGTGCGCAGCGCAGCCACTCGTAGGAGTAGGTGATCGGCCCGCTGCCGCTCCACGAGCCCTGGGCGGCGGTCAGCACCTGACCCTCGCGCTGAGTGCCCGAGATCGATGGCGGGACGACGTTGGCCGGGGCCTGCGGGGGAGGAGGGGGGGTGGTCACGACCGCTGTGAGGGTCGGCGCCGCGGGTGGGAGGGGTCCGGTCTCGCCGGGCGGATCATCCGGTCCCGCGGAAGCCAACGCCGGAAAGGCGAGTAGTGCGAGCGCGACTCCCAGGCTGGTGGCGACCTTCCCCATGCGCGGGGAGGGTAGAGAGGGGCCGCTTGCCCCACAAGGGGACATCTAGGCCCGGCACTAAGGTCTCGGCGCATGACCGACGGTCCGTTCTCAGGGCGCAGCCTGCATTTCGTGGGGATAGGGGGCGCGGGAATGAGCGGGCTGGCGATGGTCGCCTCGGAGCTCGGTGCCCGGGTGACGGGATCGGACCAGGTCCAGTCGTCCTACACGGAGCGGCTTCGCGCGGCCGGGATCGAGCCGGCCGTGGGCCACGACGCCGCCAACCTGCCACCCGGGGCCGAGGTCGTGGTGTCCACCGCGATCGCGGAGAGCAACCCGGAGCTGGCCGCGGCGCGGGCCATGGGCGCCGCCGTGCTGCACCGGGGCGAGCTGCTGGGCGAGGTCTCGCGCCTCAAGCGACCGATCGCGGTCAGCGGCACCCACGGCAAGACCACCACCTGCGCGATGATCGTCCAGGTCCTGGCCGAGTGCGGGCGCGACCCGGCCTATCTGGTGGGGGGCGAGCTGCGCACCACGCGCACGAACGCCGCGTGGGGCGAGGGCGAGTGGATCGTGGTGGAGGCGGACGAATCGGACCGCTCCTTCTTGCACCTGGCCCGCGAAGTGGCCGTGGTGACCAATGTGGAGCTGGACCACCACGCCACCTACCGGTCGCTGTCGGAGCTGGAGGAGGCGTTCGCGGAGTTCATGGCCCCCGCCGCCACTCGGATCGTTGGCACGGAGGTCGAGACGGACGACGCAATTCACTACGGGATCGACTCCGGCGAGCTGCGCGCCGAGCAGCTCGAGCTGCGCCCGCTGGGCGCGCGGTTCGTGGTCGAGGGCGTGCCCGTGGAGCTCAACGTGCCCGGCCGTCACAACGTGCTGAACGCCCTTGCGGCGCTGGCGGCGTGCCGGGCCGCGGGGGTCGGCGTGACCGAAGCCGCCCCGGCGCTGGCGGGCTTCGCCGGCACGGGCAGGCGCTTCGAGGAGCGAGGGACCACCGCGGGCGGCGCGCGGGTGTTCGACGACTACGCCCACCACCCCACCGAGGTGCGCGCCACGCTGGAGGCCGCGCACACCCTGGGCGCAGGGCGGGTCGTGGCCTGCTTCCAGCCTCACCTTTACTCGCGCACGCGGGAATTGGCGCGGGACTTCGGCCGCGCACTCGCCCTGGCCGACCTGGCCGTGGTGCTCGACATCTACCCGGCGCGGGAGCGAGCGGAGGACTTCCCCGGGGTGAGTGGGCTCCTGGTGGCGCAGTGCACCGCCGACGCCGCCGGCGGGCGCCCGGTGTGGTGGCTGCCCTCCATGGATGCGGCGGCCGAGCGCCTCGAGGCGGAGCTGGGGAAGAGCGACGTGCTGCTGACCCTCGGCGCCGGCGACGTGGACCGGCTCGCTGGCGCTCTCGCCGGGGAGCGGACGTGAGCCAGCCGGCCGGCGTCGAGCGCGACTTCCCGCTGAAACGGCTGACCACGGTGCGCACGGGCGGGCCCGCCGACTTCTACACCCGTCCCGACAGCGCGGAGCGGCTGGCCGAGCTGCTGGCCTGGACGAATATCGACGGGATCGAGGTAGGAGTGGTGGGCTCGGGATCGAACCTCCTGGTAGCTGATGCAGGCTTTCGCGGATTGGTCATGAAGCTTGACGGCGCGCTCGCGTCGATCGAACGCGACGGCAACCGCCTGCTCTGCGGCGGCGGCGCGCGGCTTCCCCAGGCCTCCGCCCGGGCCGCCCGCGACGGTCTGAGCGGGCTCGAGTTCGGCGTCAACATTCCCGGCACGGTGGGCGGCGCGGTGAAGATGAACGCCAACGCCTACGGGGGCGACCTGTCGCGGGCGCTCGAATGGGTTGAGGTGGCCACCCCGTCCGGCACGGATCGGCGCGTGCCCGCCGAGCTCGGGTTCTCCTACCGGCGCTCCAACCTCGGCCCGCGCGAGGTCGTGGCCCGTGCGGCGTTCGCCCTCGATCCCGCGGACCCCGACGAGGTGAAGGCCACGCTGGCCGCAATGCGCGAGCGCCGCAAGGCGGCTCAGCCGTCGGGCATCAAGACCTTCGGCTCCACCTTCAAGAACCCCGACGATCCCGGTGCGCAAGGGCGCAGCGCAGGGGTACTGCTCGATCAGGCCGGCTGCCGCGGACTCCAGGTCGGCGGGGCGCGGTTCTCGGACAAGCACGCGAACTTCGTGGAGAACACCGGCGATGCGACCACCGCCGACGTGATCGATCTGATGGCCGAGGGACGGCGCCGCGTGCGCGAGCGGTTCGGGGTGGAGCTGGAGCCCGAGGTGCAGCTGCTCGGCGACATCGACGCGTCAGAGGTGTACGGCTCGTGAGCGCGTTCGCCGCCGCCCGGCGGCTCGCGCCGGCCAAGCTGGTCGGCTTGGCCAACCCCGCCAGGCTGCGCAGCCTGGGTGGCGCCGTCGCCCCAAGCCCGCGGATGCAACGCCGGCTCGGCCTGATCCTGCTCGTAGTCGCGTTGCTCGGGGCCACCTACATGCTGTGGCTCCGCGACTCCGGGCTGGTGGCGGTGGAAGAGGTGCAGGTGACCGGGCTCACGGGCCGCGACGCCGACCGCGTGCGCACCGCCCTCGACGGCGCCGCCCGCGGGATGACCACACTCCACGTGGATCATGACGCCCTGGAGGCCGCCGCGGCGCCCTTCCCCGTCGTGCAGGCCATCGAGGTCGAGGCCGACTTCCCGAGTGGCCTGCACATCACCGTGATCGAGCACCGGCCCGTTGCGCTGCTGGTGTCCGGAGAGAAGCGCATCCCCGTGGCCGGTGACGGATCGGTCCTGGCGGGGCTGCCGACCGAGGGCTCGCTCCCCGAGATCCACACCGGTGTGCCCATTCCGCCCGCGCAACTCGAGCCGGGAGCCACGCTGGACGCGGCCCTGGTGGCCGGGGGCGCGCCCGCCTCGCTGGTGAGCCGCCTCGACGAGGTCGAGCGCGAGGACGAGCGCGGACTCGTGGTGACCGTCGAGGACGGCCCCGAGCTGATCTTCGGCAGCACGGATCGCCTGACCGCCAAGTGGGCGGCCGCAATCCGCGTGCTTGCGGATCCGGATGCCGCCGGTGCCGAGTATCTGGACCTCCGCCTGCCCGAACGACCCGCCGCCGGGGGACTCGCGGTGGAGACGGTGGCCCCGGTTGCACCTGCCGGCGAGACCCCGGTCGAGCCGCTTCCGGTGGTGCCGGAGACAGATCCGGCGGTGCCCGTCGAGCCCGCTCCGGTGGTGCCGGAGACGGTCCCCGACACGGAGGCCGCCCCCGGCGCGCTCGAGCCGGAGCCGGCGCCCGTGGCTCCCGCTCCCGAGGAGGCCGTGGACCCCGGAGGCGGGGCGGTCGCCGAGCCTCAACCATGACTTGAGTCTTAGGGGCAACCCTCCAGCTGTGATCGACGGTTAGCGAACGCCGGCAAGCATGATTTGTTGCAGGCCGTGTTGACAATGCTGCCGATATCCGCCTACAGTGCGGTTTTCATGCGGCCATCCGCTGGGTAGCGAACCCTCGATGATCGCTTCACACCCGGACGGATGTACTCCGCCCGTGCAGCCTGAGACAACGGACCCGAAGTAGCGAGGCGAGATCGAAGCGATGGACACGGGCAGCTATCTGGCGGTCATCAAGGTCGTAGGCGTCGGCGGCGGCGGCACTAACGCCGTTAATCGCATGGTCGACGCAGGCCTGAAGGGCGTCGAGTTCATCGCGGTGAACACCGATGCCCAGGCGCTGCAGATGTGCGACGCCGACATCAAGCTTCAGATCGGGGACCAGCTGACCCGCGGGCTCGGCGCCGGCGCCGACCCGGAGACGGGCTACGGCGCGGCCAACGAGAGCCGTGACGAGCTGAAGGAGGCCCTCAAGGGCGCGGACATGGTGTTCGTGACCGCCGGTGAGGGTGGCGGCACCGGCACGGGCGCCGCGCCCGTGATCGCCGAGGTGGCCAAGCAGGAGATCGGCGCCCTCACCGTGGGCGTCGTGACCCGGCCGTTCGATTTCGAGGGCAGCCAACGCCGGCGCCAGTCCGACGAGGGCATCAACCGCCTGCGCGAGCAGGTGGACACGCTGATCGTGATCCCCAACGAGAAGCTGCTGGCCGTCGTGGAACGCCGCACGAGCATCCTCGAGGCGTTCCGTGAGGCCGACAATGTGCTGCGCCAGGGCGTGCAGGGCATTACCGACCTGATCACCATCCCGGGCCTGATCAACCTCGACTTCGCCGATGTGCGCACGATCATGGCCGATGCCGGTTCGGCCCTCATGGGCATCGGCGAGGCCAGTGGCGAGCAGCGTGCCGCCGAGGCGGCCAAGATGGCGATCTCCAGCCCGCTGCTCGAGCAGTCGGTGGAGGGCGCCACCGGCATCCTGCTCAACATCACCGGCGGCACCGACCTCGGCCTGTTCGAGGTGAACGAGGCAGCGGAGATCATCCAGAGCGCCGCCGACCAGAACTCGAACATCATCTTCGGAGCGGTGGTCGACGACGCCCTCGGCGACGGGGTGCGAGTGACCGTGATCGCCACCGGCTTCGACGGTCGCTCCAGCAGCCCGCTGTTCGTGGAGGATTCGACGGGGCGCCGCCGCGAGCCGCGCCGCCGGGATGTCCAGATGGACGACCGCCAGCGCTCGTCGCTCGAGATCTCCGACGACGACATCGACATTCCGTCGTTCCTGAAGGACTGAGTCGCGTCGCTGGTCGCCGGTCGCTAGGAACCAAAGCGGCTGCGCAGCCCCGTCCAACCCTCCCTCCTAGCGACTGGCCCTAGCGACCAGCGCCTGGACCGCTAGCCTCTTCAGGCGCCTTGCCGCCAGCCGCCGAAACGTTGCGCCGTACCCCCCTCTTCGACCGCCACGAGGCTGCCGGCGCGCGCCTCGTGCCCTTCGCCGGGTGGGAGATGCCCGTGCAGTACGAGGGGGTGCGACAGGAGCACGTGGCCGTGCGCACCGGCGCCGGCGTGTTCGACGTGTCCCACATGGGCGAGGTGATCACGTCGGGGCCCGACGCGGAGGCCTTCCTCCAGCACCTGCTCTCCAACGACGTGACGAAGATCGCGGACGGCGGCGCCCAGTACTCCGTGCTCTGCAACGAGGACGGCGGCGTGATCGACGACCTGTTCACGTATCGCTTGGGCGACCGTTTCCTTACCGTTACCAATGCCTCGAACCACGAGCGCGACCACGCCTGGCTGGCCGGGCACGCCGGGGGGTTCGACGTGACGGTGGAGGACGCGGCCGATCGCTACGCGATGCTCGCCGTCCAGGGGCCCGAGGCGCGCGCGGCGGTGAGCCGGATCGCCGGCGCGGACCTCCCCAAGCGCATGCGTACGGCCACGCTGGCGGTGGCGGGCACCGACTGCCTGGTGTGCGGCACCGGCTACACGGGCGAGGACGGGGTCGAGCTCCTGGCCCCGCCCGAGCACGCGCCGGCCCTGTGGGACGCGCTGATGGGCGAGGGCGTGACCCCCACCGGGCTCGCCGCCCGCGACACGCTGCGCACCGAGGCGTGCTTTCACCTCTACGGCAACGACCTGTCGCTTGACCGCACCCCGATCGAGGCCGGACTTGGGTGGTGTTGCAAGCTCGACACGAGCTTCATCGGCTCGGACGCGCTTCGCACCACACTGCCGGATCAGACGCTGGTGCCGTTCGCCTTCACCGGACCGGGAATCCCCCGCCAGGGCAACCCGGTGCAGACCGAGGCAGGCGAGGGCGTGGTGTCCAGCGGAACGATGTCACCGTGCCTGGCGGTCGGAATCGGCCTGGCCTACGTGCCGGTCGCCGCTTCGGAGCCCGGAACCGCGATCGAGGTCGACGTGCGCGGCAAGGCCCCGCGGGGCCGAGGTGCGCAGCAAGCCGCTGTATCCCCCGAAAGACGAGGAGTGACAGGAGTGGCCGACGAGAGCTATCCCGAGGACCTGAAGTACCACGCCGAGCACGACTGGGCGCAGATCGACGGTGAGGAGGCGACGTTCGGCATCACCTGGTACGCACAGGACGCTCTCGGCGAGGTGGTCTTCTACGACCCGCCCGAGGTGGGGGACACGGTGTCCAGGGACAAGGCCTACGCCGAGGTGGAGTCGGTCAAGGCCGTCTCCGACGTGTTCGCCCCGCTCTCGGGAGAGATCGTGGCGGTCAACGAGCTGCTCTCCGACGCTCCCGAGAACATCAACTCGGATCCCTACGGGGACGGCTGGCTGGTCCGGGTCAAGCTGAGCGACGTGTCCGAGGTGGAATCCCTGCTCGACGCGGCCGCGTACAAGGAGCTGTTGTGAGGACCACCTCTTGAGCCGCTACACCTCCGCCACCGACGCCGACCGCGCGGCGATGCTCGACGCCATCGGCGTCGGCGCGCTGGAGGATCTGTTCGCCGAGATCCCGGAGGGTGTGCGGCTGCGGCGGCCTCTCGACCTTCCGCCCGGGATGGCCGAGCAGGAGGTGTTCGACCACCTGTCCGCATTGGCGGCTCGCAACCGTCACGCCGACTCGGAGGTCACGTTCCTCGGGGCCGGCATGTACGACCACTACGTCCCGGCGGTGATCGACTCGATCCTGGGCCGCTCGGAGTTCCTCACTCCTTACACGCCCTACCAGCCCGAGATCTCCCAGGGCGGGCTGCAGGTGATGTTCGAGTTCCAGACCGCGATCTCGGAGCTGACCGGCCTTCCGGTGTCCAACGCCTCGGTCTACGAGGGTCCGTCCGCGGTGGCCGCGGCGGGCTACCTGGCCAAGCTGGAGACCAAGCGTTCCAAGCTCGTCGTCTCGCGTGGCCTTCACCCACACTCCCGCGAGGCGCTGAGCACCCACGCCGCGGGCTACCGCATGACCGTCGAGGAGGCCGGGCTCACGGCGGAGGGCGCCACCGACATCGACGCTCTCATGGCGCTCGTCGACGACGACACCGCCGCTGTGTTCGTGCAGCAGCCCAACTTCCTGGGCACCGTGGAGGAGCTCGGCGCCCTCGGCGAGGCCGCCAAGCGCACCGGCGCCCTGTACGTGGTGGCCGCGGACCCGCTGCCGCTCGGCATCCTCAAGCCGCCCGGCGAGCTGGGCGCGGACATCTGCGTCGGCGAGGGCCAGACGCTGGGCAACCGGCTCGACTTCGGCGGGCCGTCTTTTGGGTTCTTCGCCGCTGGGGAGCGCTTCCTCCGCAAGATGCCCGGCCGCATCGCCGGAGAGACCCGGGACGTGGACGGCAAGCGCGGGTTCGTGCTCACGCTGCAGACCCGCGAGCAGCACATCCGCCGCGAGAAGGCCACGCACAACATCTGCACGGCACAGGCGCTCAACGCGCTGGCCGGCGTGATCTACCTCTCCTGGCTGGGCAAGCGGGGGCTGGTGGAGCTCGGCGAGCTGATGGCGCGCCGCACCCACTATGCCCGTGAGGCGCTCGGCCTCGAGGCGATCAACTCCGGGCCCGTCGTGCGCGAGTTCGCGGTGCGGGTGCCCGACCTCGACGGGCTGTTCGAGCGCGCCCGGGCCGGGGGCGTCAACCCCGGCTACCGGCTCGGCGAGACCTATCCCGAGTACGAGGACGGCCTACTGGTTGCCATCACCGAGCGGCGGACGAAGGCCGACATCGACCGGCTCGCGGCCCTGGTGGGCTCTGTGCGGGAGGGGGCTGCGGCATGACACACGCGATGCTCGATCCCCGCGCCGACGAGGATACGATCACGATCTACGAGCGCTCGGTGGAGGGCCGTCGCGCGTTCACCGCCCCCGTGGACGAAGTGCCCGCGGTGGCGATCGAGGACCTGCTCCCCGCCGGCGCCATCCGTGAGCGCCCCGCCGAGCTTCCCGAGGTCTCCGAGCCGGAGATCGTGCGCCACTTCAACGGCCTGTCGAAGAAGAACTTCGACCTCGACACCGGCTTCTACCCGCTCGGCTCGTGCACGATGAAGCACAACCCCAAGCTGCACGAGCGCGTGGCCGCCCTGCCCGGGCATGCACGGCTGCACCCGCTCCAGGATCCCGAGTACGCCCAGGGCGCGCTCGAGCTGATGCACCGCCTGCAGGGGGCCCTCGGCGAGATCGCCGGGCTGCCGCACGTGTCGCTTCAGCCAAGTGCGGGCTCGCACGGCGAGCTGGCCGGCCTGCTGCTCACGCACGCCTACCACGAGGACCGCGGCGAGAACCGGCACAAGGTGCTCACGCCCGACACCGCTCACGGCACCAACCCGGCCACCGTGACGATGGCCGGATACGACGTGGTCAAGGTGGGCACCGACGAGCACGGCGGCGTGGACATCGACGACCTGCGGGCAAAGGCCGACGAGGACGTGGCCTGCCTGATGCTCACCAACCCCAACACGCTCGGGCTCTTCGACCGCAACATCGAGGAGATCGCCAAGATCGTGCACGGAGTGGGGGCCACCCTCTACTACGACGGGGCCAACCTGAACGCCGTAATGGGCATCTCACGCCCCGGCGACATGGGCTTCGACATCGTGCACTACAACCTGCACAAGTCCTTCACCCAGCCGCACGGAGGCGGCGGGCCGGGCGCCGGGCCGATCGCGGTGTCTGACCGCATCGAGCCGTTCCTGCCCCGGCCCCAGGTGGTGCGCAAGGGCTTGGACGGCAACGGCGGCGAGCCTCGCTACCAGCTGGACAACGACCGGCCCAAGTCGATCGGCAAGATGCGCGGCTTCCAGGGCAACTTCGGCGTGTTCGTGCGCTCCTACGCGTACATCTGCTCGCTGGGCGGCGAGGGCCTCAAGGAGGCCTCCGAGATGGCGGTGCTCAACGCCAACTACCTGCGGGCGCGCCTGGGCGAGGAGGACATCGCCAAGTACCTCCCGATCGCCTTCGACCGCATCTGCATGCACGAGTTCGTGCTCTCCGGGAAGGGCGCGCGCGACGAGTTGGGCATCAAGACGCTCGACATCGCCAAGCGGATGCTCGACCACGAGGTCCACCCGCCCACCGTCTACTTCCCGCTGCTGGTCGACGAGGCCCTGATGATCGAGCCCACCGAGACCGAGCCCAAGGAGCGCCTGGACCACTTCGCCGAGGTGGTGCGCTCCATCCTCCGTGAGGCGAAGCAGGACCCCGAGATCGCCCGCAACGCCCCCTACACCACGCCCGTGCGCCGCCTCGACGAGGCCGGCGCCGCCAAGCGCCCGGTGGTCAGGCAGGGGATGGGGGAGAACCCCGGCGATCCCGAGCGCGCCGCGGACAACGCCGCGGGCGCGACCGGGGCGCTCTGACGCTCAGCTGCGCCGCATCGGATCGAGGTAGACGTCATCGATCGACCAGGCGGCGGAGCCCCTCGGTGTAAACCGGAAGGCCACCGCGGTCATGTCGCGATCCAGCAGCGGCAGGAGGTTGGCAAGCACCGGAGCCGGGAGGCTCGGGGCCCACTGGCCCGTGCGAAGCACGACGCCGATGGGCAGCGCGCGCGTGGTGCCGCCCGCGTCCTCGAAGAGCACGTCTACCTGGAGCGTTG
Source organism: uncultured Thermoleophilaceae bacterium (assembly GCA_963825475.1). Taxonomy (GTDB): domain Bacteria; phylum Actinomycetota; class Thermoleophilia; order Solirubrobacterales; family Thermoleophilaceae; genus JAAYBF01. Next base: position 522,972 of record CAWGTC010000004.1, read on the forward strand.
AGAGACCTCCCAGGAGGCCTCCGCCCGACCCTCGCACGAAGAAGCGCATGGTGGGGTGCAGAAGCCCGACGCAGATGCTCGGCGAGGTTGCGGTGCTCCCCGCGGGCAGCGACAGCGACTGGGTCTCATCGGCGCCATGCGCGTAGAACGGTGAGTTGCCGGCCACGACGCGTGCTCCGCCGAGGGTCCATCCCTCGGCCCCGTCCTCGAAGGTGCCGCCGGGCACCAGGGTGTACGAAGCCACGTCGAGCCAGCGCTTGAACGGGCGCTCGAGCGGCTGGTCGGCGCAGTTTTGAGCGGACTGCACGAGCAGCCCCGCGTTGGCCGCCGGCGCAGACACGCCACAGGCTGCGATGGCAACGGCAACGATCCCGACTGCGCGCCTGATTGGGGTGCTTCGTGCTCTGTCCGTGGTCCTGGCTTGCATTGATGCCTTCCTTGGCGATTGTCGACCGGTCGAGGACCAGCATGGGGGCGATCGCGCGTTTTCGCGCTCGTCTTTTCGTCCAGGGGGGCAGCGGGTTGCGGAGAAGACCGTCTTTGCCGATAGATCAGGTGATGCGAGCAGACTTCAGTCCCGCGGTGGAGAAGCTGTTGGAGGGCTTCGCCAAGACGGCTCCCGTGCCGCTCAGCGATCGCGAGCGCAAGGTGGAGGGGGCGGGCGCGATCCTCTTCCTGGCCACTGCAGTGCCCATGGCGGTCCTGCTCACCGGGGGCGAGCCGTTCCGGCCAGGGGTTGCGGTGGTTCTGGCGATCGCCTACGCGCTCGTGTCACGAGTTCGCTTCGCGGTCGGCTACGGGTACACGGTGCCGACGCAGCTGGTCTTCATGCCCATGCTCTTCCTGCTTGCCCCCGGTGTCGTACCGCTCGTGGTGGCCGCCGGCATCGGGCTGGCGAACGTGCCCGACTACATCACACGGCGCAGGCATCCCGACCGCGCCCTGCTGCTCTTCGGCGACGCCTGGCACAGCGTGGGGCCGGCGCTCGTGTTTGCTCTCGCCGGCGCGGGCCACGGCGGCTGGGAAGACCTGCCGATCTACGCCCTGGCGCTCGGCAGCCAGTTCGCGTTCGACATGGTCAGCTCCACCGTTCGCGCGTGGCTGTCGCTGGGTATCGCCCCGGGCCTGCAGCCCGGCCTGATGGGCTGGGTGTTCCTCGTGGATCTGTGTCTGACCCCGGTCGGACTGCTGGCTGCCTTCGCGGCGCTGGACGCGCCGCTCTCGGTGCTCGCGGTTCTGCCGCTGGCCGCGCTGCTGGCGATCTTCGCCCGTGAGCGGCAGCGCCGGATTCACAACGCGCTCGAGCTGAGCCACGCCTACCGCGGCACGACCCTGCTGTTGGGCGATGTGCTCGAGGCGGACGACGAGTACACCGGGATGCACAGCCGGGGCGTCGTCTCACTGGCCGTAGCCGTGGCCGACGAGATGGGGCTGGATGCCGAGGCCCGCCGCAACGTGGAGTTCGGCGCGCTCCTGCACGACGTCGGCAAGATCGCCGTGCCCACCGAGATAATCAACAAGGCCGGTCCGCTCACCCCGGAGGAGTGGACCGTGATCAAGACCCACACCATCGAGGGCCAGCGGATGCTCGATCAGGTCGGAGGCGTGCTCAGCGAAGTGGGCCGGATCGTGCGCTCCTCCCACGAGCGCTGGGACGGGACCGGCTATCCGGATTGCCTGGCCAACGGGGAAATCCCGTTGGAGTCGGCCATCGTATGTTGCTGCGACGCGTTCGACGCCATGACCACCGAACGCGCCTACCGCGATGCCATGCCCCTTGAGAAGGCCCTCGAGGAGCTGGCCGCCAACTCGGGCACTCAGTTCAATCCCGCGGTCGTGGAGGTCGTGGCGCAAGTGGTCCAGAGGGACCTGTGCACGAGCGCGGAGCGCATCCTCGGGGCGGCGGGCACCGCTCCCTAGACTCGGAGCATGCCGCCGAAACAGCGTCCTCTGGGTAGTCAAGGCCTCACCGTCTCCGACCAGGGCCTCGGCTGCATGGGGATGTCGGAGTTCTACGGAACCTCCGACGAGGGCGAGGCGATCGCCACCATCCACCGCGCGCTCGAGCTCGGCGTGACCTTCCTCGACACGGCCGACATGTATGGCCCGTGGACGAACGAGGAGCTGGTGGGCAAGGCCTTAGCGGGCCGCCGCGACGGCGTGGTGCTGGCCACCAAGTTCGGCAACGTGCGCGGCCAGAACGGCGAGTTCCTGGGCATCCGCGGTGACGCCGCCTACGTGCGCGAGTGCTGCGAGGCCTCGCTGCGCCGGCTCGGCGTCGATCACATCGACCTCTACTACCAGCACCGAGTGGACCCGGAGATCGAGATCGAGGAGACCGTCGGCGCGATGGCCGAGCTCGTAAAGGAGGGCAAGGTGCTCCACCTCGGCCTGTCCGAGGCCGGCCCAGAGACCATCCGGCGCGCGCATGAGGTGCACCCGATCACGGCCCTGCAGACGGAGTACTCGCTGTGGGAGCGGGGAGTCGAGGAGGAGATCCTGCCCCTCGTCTCAGCGCTCGGTATCGGCTTCGTGGCGTACTCGCCGCTGGGGCGCGGCCTGCTCACCGGAAAGATCGAGAAGCCCGAGGACCTCTCCGAGGACGACTCCCGCCGCCGGCGCTTCCCGCGTTTCGAGCGCGAGAACTTCGACGCCAACATGGAGCTGGTCGATAAGGCGAGGGAGCTGGCCGCGGAGAAGGACGCAACTCCCGGCCAGATCGCCCTCGCGTGGGTAGGCGCCCAGGACGCCGTGCCGATTCCCGGCACCAAGCGGCGCAAATATCTCGAGGAGAACGTCGGGGCCACCGAGGTCGAGCTGAGCGAGGACGACCTGCGCCGGCTGGCGGAGGCGTTCCCGGTGGGAGCGGCCTCGGGTGGCCGGTACGCGCCGGAGCAAATGAGGGCGCTCGGGCGCTGAGTGGCCCCAGGCTCAGTTGGCGCGGCGCGCCAGGCGTGCCGCCAGGTGACGTGCACCGGCCTCACCCACGGCGCCGACAGCCTGGGCGATCGAGCAGGGCGGCCGTGTCCTCGTGCACGTGGACGGGGTCGGTGGGGGGCATCGTCATGGTGAGGAGTCCTCGAGGTGAGCGCCAGCGCCGGTCGCATCGCTGGACGAAGCCGACGACCTCTGCCCGGAGCGCTCGACACCGAGGCTGAGGTGATGCTGCAGATTCACGCGCATCACGTCGACGACGTTGCGCACCACGCTGATCCCGAAGACCCTCACCCGGCATGCTCCATGGGGCCCGGCGCTACCGCCTCGTAGACTGCCGCGGTCGTGCGCATCTTCAGCGGCATACAGCCCAGCGGGCGCAAGCACCTCGGCAACTACATAGGTGCGATTCGCCAATATGTGGCCGGCCAGGACCGCGGCGACCCGGCGATCTATTCGATCGTCGACCTGCACGCCACCAGCGTGCCCTATGACCCCCAGGCGCTGCCCCGCTACGTGTACGACACCACGGCGATGCTTCTCGCGGCCGGGCTCGACCCCGACCGCTGCATCCTCTTCCGCCAGTCCGACGTGAAGGAGCACACGGAGCTGTGCTGGCTGCTCACATCGGTCACCGCCCACGGCGATCTCAACCGGATGCACCAGTTCAAGGACAAGTCCGCTCAGCAGCGTGAGCTGATCTCCGCCGGGCTCTTCTTCTACCCGGTGCTGATGGCGGCCGACGTGCTGGCCTACCGTGCCCACGAGGTGCCCGTGGGCGACGACCAGCGCCAGCACGTCGAGCTGATGCGCGATCTCGCCGAGCGCTTCAACGCGACCTACGGCGAGGTGCTCGTGGTCCCGGAGCCCAGGATCCCCGAGGTGGGCGCGCGCATCATGGACCTTCAGGATCCTTCACGGAAGATGTCCACCACCGCCAGCGAGGAACGCGGTCTGATCTTCGTCGACGACGAGGAGGCGGCGATCGTCAAGAAGCTCAAGAGCGCCGTGACCGACTCGGGGTCGGAGGTGCGGCGGGGCGACGACAAACGCGGTATCACCAACCTGATCGACATCCTCGCGGCGATCCGGGAGACGGCCCCCGAGGAGATCGAGCGCGAGTTCTCGGACAGCCGCTACGGCGACTTCAAGGTGGCGATGGCCGACGCCGTGGCGGGCTACCTCGCTCCAGTGAGGGAGCGCTACGGCGAGCTGCGGCCCGACGAGCAGGCGCTCGAGGCTGCGCTCGCCCAGGGCGCCGAGAGGGCCAGGGCGATCGCCTCGGAGACGCTGGCCGACGTGCGCGCCGCGATGGGCATAGGCCCCCCGGGCGTGGCGTGAGCCCGCTCAGCCGCCGCGACCTCCTGCGCGCCGGCGGCTCAGGGGCGGCGGGCCTGGCAGCCGGCGCCGCCGGGTACGCGCTGCTGGACTCCAAGGCCGAGCGGGATGAGAAGGCCGCGAGGGAAGAGCCACGGAACGTCGTCGTCGTAGTGATCGACAACCTCCGCGCGGACCACGTGGGCGCCTACGGCAGCCGCAGGGTGCTCACCCCGAGCCTGGATGCCCTGGCCAAGCAGGGGCTTCGGTTCACCGGGGCGCGGCCGGAGGCGTTCCCGACGGTGGCCGCTCGCCGGGCGATCCTCACGGGCCGGCGGTCTTTTCCCTTCCGTGATTGGCGCGCCAACCCCGACCTGCCGCAGGGCCCCAGCTGGAGCACCATCGCGCCCAACCACCCCACGTTCCTCCAGATCCTCGGCGAGGCCGGCTACACCACGGGCTACGTGACCGACAACCCGTGGATCCTTTCCAAGCCCTATGACCGGTTCCGCCGCACGGTCGACATCGTGGAGACCATCCCCGGCCAGGTCCCCGCGCGCGGCGGGCCCAAGCGGCGCGTGAGCGACGAGGAGCTGCGCGGGAACGTGCTGCCTGCGCAGCGCGGCAAGCCGGTGGAGAACCGCATCCGCGAGTTCCTCGCCGCGACCCCGCAGGACAGGCGCGAGGACGACTACCCCGCCGCGCGCGTGTTCGCGGAGGCGTCGCGTTGGCTGCGGCGTGCCCCGGCCCGCAAGCCCTTCGCGCTCGTGGTGGATGCCTTCACACCGCACGAGCCGTTCGATCCGCCCCCGGCGTTCGTGGGCATGTACGGGGAAGCCAAAGCCGACGGCCCCGAGCCGGTGCAGCCCTTCGCTCCGCCGATCGGCACCCTGGAGGAGTCGGGTATCACCGACTCCGTGCTCCAGCGCATCCGCGACCTGTACGCGGCCGAGGTCAGCTTCACCGACCGCTGGCTGGGCAACTTCCTCGACGAGCTGGCCCGCAGAAAGCTGGGCGAGAACACGCACGTGGTGCTTCTCTCCGACCACGGCATGCTGCTGGGCGAGCACGGCTACGTGGGCAAGAAGGGTGCCCAGGCCTACCGGCAGGTGACCGACGTGCCGTTCATCATCCGCCACGCGGGCGGAACCGGCGCAGGCAGGACCAGCGGGTATTTCGCGTCGACCCACGACGTGGCTCCCACGGTGCTGTCGATGCTCGGGCTCAGGCCGCCCGGGCGCATGTCGGGCGAGGACCTGAGCGTGTTGCTGGACGGGAACGAGCCCCCGCCGCGGCCGTACTTCAGCGCCAGCTACGACAACGCCGTGCTCGTGGGGGACGATCGCCACCTGCTGCTGGCCGACAACCAGGGCTTCGTCAAGCGCCTCTACGACGCGAAGAGCGATCCGCGCCAGCGCACGGACGTGGCCGGCGGCCAGCCGCAGGTGGCGGCGCGCCTGTGGGAGGCGCTGCTCGACGACGCAGGCGGAACCCTGCCGCGGTTCGACACCACCGGCGCGATCTCCGGATGATCACCCGTAGGCGGCTGCTCGAGCTGGCCGGAGGAGCGGCCGGAATGGCGCTGATGGGCGCCGATCCGGCCGCCGCGCGGGCGGCTCGGCCGGCTGCGACCAACGTGGTGGTGATCGTGCTCGACAACGTGCGCGCGGACTTCGTGACCAGCAAGCAGATCCGCACGCCCAACCTCGACCGCCTGGCGTCGCAGAGCGTGCGCTTCACCCGCTACCGCCCCGAGGTGTTTCCCACCATCCCGGCGCGCCGGTCGATCATGACCGGCCGCCGGATCTATCCCTTCCGCGGCTGGCGCCCGGTGCGTGGACTGCCCGGCGAGCCGGGCTGGGAGCCGATCGCCCGCAACGTGCCGGTGTTCACCGACATCCTCGGGCGGGCCGGCTACCGCACGGGCTACGTGACCGACAACCCGCACATCCTCGGACCGGCCTATGACGGCTTCATGCGCCGCTTCGACCGGCCCGTGGCGGTCAAGGGCCAGGTGCCGCTGCGCGGCAAGCCGTCCGGGAGGGTCTCCTCGAAGGAGGTGCTCCGCCACGTGATCCCGGCCCTGCGCAAGACCTTCATCCGGGGCCGGATCGCGGCATACCTGGCGGCCAACGCCGGCCGCGACGAGGAGAGCGATTTCCTGTCGGCCCGCGTCTTCATCGCCGCGGGACAGTTCCTCCGGCAGGCCGCGAGCGCGGGCAAGCCGTTCGCCCTGGTGGTCGACTCCTTCGATCCCCACGAGCCCTGGGATCCGCCGGAGAAGTACCTCAAGATGTACGGGAGCGGCCGCATAAACGGCGTGAAGGCCATCCAGCCCTTTTCGCCGCCCGGGGGAGAGGCGCGCACCTGGGGCCTGTCGCCCGGCGACCTGCGCCGGGTGCGAAACCTCTATGCGGCCGAGGTCACGATGGTGGATGCCTGGCTGGGGCACTTCCTCGACTACCTGGACGAGCTGGGCCTGGCTCGGAACACGGCGATCGTGCTCTGCAGCGACCACGGCGTGCTCCTCGGCGAGCGCGGCCAGGTGGGCAAGCACTCCTCCCAGATGCACAAGGAGGTGACCGAGGTGCCGCTCATGATCCGCCACCCGCGCGGCCGGCGGGCGGGCACCACCAGCAACTACTTCGCCTCCACCCATGACATCGCCCCGACCGTGCTGGCCATGCTCGGCAAGAAGGCGCCCAAAGGCATGGACGGCGTGGACCTGTCGGTGGTCTTCCGCGGCAAGCGCCCGCCCCGGCGGCGCCACCAGACGGCGAGCTACGGCAGCTACGTGAGCGCCACCGACGGGCGCTGGCTGCTGATCGCCGACAACCAGGGCCGCGACAAGCGGCTGTACGACACCAAGCGCGACCGTGGCGAGCGCCGTAACGTGGCCGCGGGCCATCACGCGGTGGTCAGGCGGCTGTGGGGGCACGTGATTCGTGACGGGGGCGGGAGGCGGCTGCCGGCCTTCTCCTCGGCGGCCTCACCCGCCGCCGTCTCACGGGCGCTCTAGTCTCCGGCTCGATGTCGGTTGCCGAGCTAGACCTCGATCTCGAGGTCTTCCAGGGTCCCTTCGACCTCCTGCTCACGCTCGTGCTGCGGGAGGAGGTCGACCTGCTCGAGGTCGCCCTCGCCGATGTCGTGATCGCCTACATCGACCATCTCGAGCGCACCGGCGAGCTGGACCTCGAGGCCGCCACGGAGTTCCTGGTGCTGATCGCCGCGCTGCTGGAGCTCAAGTCGCGCCTGATGCTCCCGGCCGAGCACGAGGACGGCCTGGACCTCGAGCCGGGCGAGGCGGCGGAGGAGTTGCTGGCCCGGATGCTCGAGTACCGGCGCTACAAGTCCGCGGCCGCCCATCTGCGCGAGCGGCTGGCCGCCGAGGACGGCTTTCGCTACCGCCAGGCGCCGCTTCCCCCCGGACTGCGCCGGGTGGCGATCGAGACCGCCGAGGTCGTCTACGCGCCGGCCCTGCTCGCCGAGGCCGTCGGCGGCCTGCTCCGGCTCCCGCCCAAGCTCGACCTGGGTCACGTGAGCCGGGCGCACGTGTCGATCGAGCAGCGCCTGTCGCATCTGCGCACCCTGCTCAGCCGGGCCGGCCGGTTCTCCTTCGACGAGGCGGTGAAGGGCGCGGACCGCCTGACCGAGGCGGTCACGCTGTTCGCCCTGCTCGAGCTCTACAAGGCGGGCGAGGCCAGGTGGGATCAGCCCGTGCCCTTCGGGCCGATCACGGTGACGGCGGGAGGCCGGGAGTGAACGAGATGGCCCGAGTCGTGGAGGCGCTGCTGTTCCTGTCGTCGGAGCCCGTTTCCCTCGACCGGCTAGCCGATGCGTGCGAGTCCTCGGAGGGCGAGGTGGTCGAGGCGCTCGCGCGGCTGCGCGAGCACTACGCCGAGGGCTACCGCGGGGTGGTGCTGCGCGAGGTGGGCGGCGGCTTCACCCTGGCCACCGATCCGGTGGCCGAGCGCGCTGCGCGGCGCCTGCTGTCGCGGCCTCGCACGCCCCCGCTCACACAGGCCCAGGCCGAGTGCCTGGGCATCGTGGCCTACCTGCAGCCGGTCTCGCGTCCCGAGATCGCCCGGATCCGCGGCGTCGCGTCGGAGTCCGCGGTGGGCACGCTTCTCGAGCGCGGCCTGATCGAGGAGTCGGGGCGCTCGCGGTTCGGAGCCGTGCTCTACCGCACGTCGGAGCTGTTCCAGAAGCTCTTCGGGCTCGAGGCCCTCGACGCACTACCGGACGTAGCGCAGTTCGACCCCTCGCCCGAGGACGAGCGCGAGCTGCGGGAGCGGCTGCTGAAGGCGGGCGAGGCGCGCACCGAAAGCTGACCGGCCGGCTCGTCGCGCAACACTTTTCGTTGCGCTAGTCTGGGGGCATGCCCGTTGCCACCGCCCGCAAGGTCGAGGCTCTCAGCGAGGACTTCCGCTCGCAGCGCAAGCTCGCGCAGGCGCTCGGCGTGAGCCCCGCGCAGGTGGGCCGCTGGATCCGGGGGCAGGGGATCGACCCCCAGAACGCCGAGCGGGTCGACGTGCTCGAGCTGGTGATGGCGAGCCTGCTGCGCCTGTATGAGCCCGCCGCTTCCGAGCGCTGGCTGTTCGGCATCAATCCTCACCTCGGGGACAGGCGGCCTATCGATCTGGTGCGCTCCGGCCGCGCGCAGGAGCTGCTCTCCGCCATCGCCGCGGAGCGGGCCGGCTCCTTCGCTTGAATCTGTACCGGGTGCTGCCGCTCGACCGGCGGACGGCGGCGGACGAGCCGGGCGGAGCGCTTTGGTGGCCGCGGGTGCTGCAGGGCGCGGGCCGCCACGACAACCCGGACCTGTACGGGTGCATGTACGTGTCCGAGACGCCGGTGTCCGCGGTGGCCGAGGTACTGGCCCCGTTTCGCGGGACCGGCGAGCTGGTGCCGGAGATGCTCGTGCGCGGCGACCGGCAGCTGGCCCTGGCCGGTCTTTCGCTGGATCGGGGCGCGGAGGCGCTCGTGGATCTTGACGACGGGGAGGTGCTCGCCGCGGAGAGCCTGCGCCCGTCGCAGGTGGCCACCGGCCACCGGTTGCGCACCCAGGCCTGGGCCCGTGGGCTGCACGTCGACCACCCGAACGCGGCCGGCCTGCGCTGGTGGTCGACGCTGGAGGCGGGGTGGATCAACGTGACGCTGTTCGACCGCGCGGCGCCGGGGCTGGCCGTCGCCGAGCTCCGCACGCTGGACGCCGACGACGATGCGGTCGCCGAAGCCGCCGCGTTCCTCGGCCTCGGCTGAGTCTGGCTAGGAGACCGCGGCCAGCGGCTCGTTCTCGCGGAACTCCTCCGCGACGTCGAGCAGGATCTGCACCATCGCCTCGCTCGCCGGCGAGCGATAGCCGTCGGCCAGCCGCGCGGCCCAGACGCGGCGCACGGGGGCGTCGCGGCCCAGCGAGCGGGCGACGACGCCCGGATGCAGGGGGTTGAGCGCCAGGTGCGGGAAGATCGTGACGCCGACGCCCGCGGCCACCAGCGCCATGCGCGGACATCGTCTCGTCGGCCTCGAAGGCCACCTGCGCCTCGAACCCGGCGTCGCTGCAGGCGCGCTCGGTGATGGCCCGGCAGCCGCAGCGGGGGCTGCTGGCGATCCACGGGTCGTCCTTGAGGTCGGCCAGCTTCAGGCGCTGCCGGCGCGCCAGCGGGTGGTCCTTGGCCACCACGGCCTCGTAGGTGTCGTCGATCAGCGCGAAGAGCTCGAGATCCGCCGCCAGCGAGCCCGGGCACGGGCTCGAAGTCGTAGACCAGCGCCAAATCGATCTCACCGCTGCGCAGGCGCTCCTGGGCGTCGTCGGGCTCGGCCTCGACCATGCTCAGCTCCACCTCGGGGTGGCGCGACCTGAACGCCGCCACAGCACGAGGCACCAGCGTGGCGCCCGCGCTCTGGAAGGACGCGAGCCGCAAGCGGCCGCCGCGCAGCCCTGCGAGCGCCGCCAGCTCCTCCTCGGCGTCGTCGAGGCGGGCGAGGATCGCGTCGGCGTGGCAGACCAGCGCCCGGCCCGCGTCGGTCAGCCTGACCCCGCGCGAGCCGCGCTCGAGCAGTGTGGCGCCGGTCTCACGTTCCAGGGCTGACACCTGTTGTGAGATTGCGGACTGGGTGAACGAAAGCGACTGGGCCGCGGCGGAGAAGGATCCAAGAGCGGCCACCTCACGGAGGACCTTCATGCGGCGAACATCGAGCATTAGCGCAGCTTATCGCACGGATGGGCAAATGTCATTTGAACTGATGAGCAGCCGATGGCATCCTCGGGTCACGCCATGACCCGACGCTCCTGGATCCAGTTCTTCGCCCTGGCCGCCCTGTGGGGGGCCTCCTACCTGTTCATCAAGGTGGCGCTCGAGGACATCTCGCCGGCGATGGTGGTGTTCGCCCGCACCGCTCTTGCCTCGCTCGTGCTGCTCCCGTTCGCGCTGCGCAGCGGAGCGCTCGACGCGCTTCGGGGACGCCCCGGCACCGTGGCCATCCTCGCTCTGCTTCAGGTGGCCGTGCCCTTCCTGCTGATCTCGGTCGGCGAGCAGGAGCTCTCCTCGTCGCTCACCGGGATCCTGGTGGCCACGGTCCCGATCTTCACCTTCCTGCTCGCCATCCGGCTGGAGCGCGACGCACGCGCTCAGGGTCCGGCGATCTTCGGTGTCGCACTCGGCATCGTCGGGGTGGCGCTGCTCCTGGGGATCGACGCCGGCGGCGGCACGGACGCTCTGATCGGTGGCGCGCATGGTGGTGCTGGCCAGCCTGGGTTACGGGCTCGGCGCGTTCTATCTGCGCCGCAACCTCTCGGACGCGCCGCCGATCGGCGTGGTGGCGAGCGCGATGGGGGCCAGCGCGCTCATGATGGCTCCGCTCGCAGCCCTCAGCTTCCCCTCCGAGATGCCGGGCCTCGACACCCTCGGGTCACTCTTCGTGCTCGGCGTCGGCGGCACCGGCATCGCCTTCCTTCTCTTCTACACCCTCATCGCCGAGGTGGGGCCCACCCGCTCGTCGCTCGTGGCCTACGTGGCACCGGGGTTCTCCGTGATCTACGGAGTGGTCCTGCTCGACGAGTCCTTCAGCGCCGCGACCTTCGCGGGCCTGGTGCTGATCCTCGGCGGATCCTGGCTGGCGGCCGAGGGCCGCCTGCCCTGGCAACCCAAGCGAGCGGTCAGAGTGCCCGCTCCGCGCACACCGGAGGTAGTTCGATGAACACGGATCCGATGACCATTCGCCGTGCAGTGACCGGTGACGCCCTCGCTCTCGGGCGCCTTGCCCAGCTCGACGCCACCCGGTACGGCGGCACTCCCGCCTTGGTCGCCGATGTGGACGGCCGGATCGTGGCCGCCCTGCCTCTCGACGGCTCGCGCCCGTTCGCCGACCCGTTCCTGCGCACCGCCCAGACAGTGGCGATGCTGAGGCTGCGCCGCGATCAGATCGACGCGTCGGAGGGCATATCGCAGCAGCCGCGGGTCAGCCGCGGGCTGCGAGCTGTCCGCAGGCGGCGTCGATATCGCGCCCCCGCGTCAGCCTGACGGTAGCCGGCACCCCGCGCTCTTCGAGCGTGTCGCGGAAGGCGGCGATCGCCTCGCGGCTCGATCCCTCGAACTCCGAGTCCGTGGGGTTGTAGGGGATCAGGTTCACCTTGAAGGCGCTGCGGGGCACCAGCAGGCGCGCCAGCTGAACCGCTTGCTCGTGGCGGTCGTTGACCCCCGACAGCATCAGGTACTCGATGTAGACCTTGCGCTTGCGCACCTCATGCCAGCGCCGAACGGCGTCGAGCACGTCGGCCAGAGGGAAGCGGTCGTTCACCGGCATGAGCTCCGAGCGCAGGGCGTCGTCGGGCGCGTGCAGCGACAGCGCAAGGCGGATCGTGGGTCCGTCGTGTGAGGTCATACGGTCGATCCCCGGGATCCAGCCCACCGTGGAGATCGTGGTGCTCGACGGATGGATGCCCACGTCGGGCAGCCGCTCGCATGCGGCCAGCACCGAGTCGATGTTGAGCATCGGCTCGCCCATGCCCATGAACACCGCGTGGTCGACCGGCTCCTTTCGGCGGAAGTGCAGCGCCTGGTCGAGGATCTCCGAGGCGGTGAGGTTGCGGCCGAACTTCATCTTGCCTGTGGCGCAGAAGGTGCAGGTGAGCGGGCAGCCGGACTGGCTGGAGAGACACAGCGAGCGGCGCCCGTCGCGGGAAGGATTCGGCAGGGATGCCGAAGCCTTCGCCCCCCTGTAGCGCATCAGCACGGTCTCCAGCGGGCGGCCGTCGGCGGTGGCGAACAGCGCCTTCTCGGTGCCGTCGGCGGCCAGCGCCTCGCGCTCGACCGTGAGCGAGGACAGCGGCACGCGCCGCGGAAGCTCCTCGCGCAGCGCCGCCGGCAGGTTGGTCATCTCCTCGTAGGACGTGGCTCCGCGGGCGGTCCACTCCCATACCTGGCCGGCGCGGAAGGCGGGTTGGCCGAGGTCGGCCAGGGTGGTCTCGAGAAGCTGCAGGTCCATCTCCGTTGAGTCTGGCAGCCAGGGGTCTGCCCACCGATTCCTGGATCGGGCCGGGGGGATGTTCGCGAAATCCGCGATATCCGCGGGTCAGGCGTCCACCCCCACGTCGCCCCGAGCGCACGGACTACTGTCGACGCCGTGCGTCTCGCCAAGTTCCTTGCCCATGCGGGGGTGGCCTCGCGCCGGGCCGCCGAACGGCTGGTGGCCGACGGCCGCGTGAGGGTGGGAGGCCAGCGGGCAACCGACCCGGCCCGCGACGTGGACGAGAGCAGCGATGTCCGGGTCGACGGGCGCGCGGTCACGATCGAGCCCCGTGAGGTGCACGCGCTCAACAAGCCCGAGGGAGTCGTGTCGACGGCCGAGGACACCCATGGCAGGCCTACCGTGGTGGGCCTGGTGCCCTCCGAGCGGCGCCTGTATCCCGTCGGGCGGCTCGATGCCGACACCACCGGGCTGATCCTGCTCACCAACGACGGCGAGCTGGCCGAGCTGCTCACCCATCCGCGGTACGGCGTGGAGAAGACCTACCGCGCCCGGGTCGATCCGCCGATGGTGTCCGAGCGCTCGCTGCGTGCCCTGCGCGACGGCGTCGAGCTCGACGACGGCCGCAGCAGCCCGGCCCAGGCGCGGCTGGTCGCGCCCGGGCTGGTCGAGCTGACGATCCGCGAAGGCCGCAAGCACCAGGTGCGCCGGATGTGCGAGGCGGTGGGGCACGAGGTGACCGCCCTTCAGCGCACGGCCTTCGGCCCGCTGAGCCTGGAGCGGCTGCCACCGGGGGAGTCGCGGCTACTGAGCCCGGACGAGGTCGAGCGCCTGCGGGCGGCACCGGACTGGAAGAATCAGAAAAGCATGAGGCTGCGAGCGCTCAGAGGCGCAACCACCGTCGAGCACAACGACTCCGGGGCCATCCTGGCGGCCACCGAGGAGCTCGTGCGCACCCTGATGGAGCGCAACGGCCTGGCCGCCGAGGAGATGGTGAGCTGCATCTTTACCTGCACGGGCGATCTCGATGCCGAGTTCCCCGCCGTGGCCGCCCGCAACCTGGGGCTCAGCGGGGTCCCGCTGCTGTGCGCCCGCGAGATCGACGTGCCCGGCTCGTTGCCGCGCACCATCCGGCTGATGCTGCACTGCTACGCGGACCCCGATACGGCGGCCCAGCACGTGTACCTGCGCGAGGCGGAGGGGCTCCGGCGCGACCTCCAGGGCGCGCAGTGACCGGCATCGAGTTCAACCGCCGGCTCGAGGCCATCCCCGTCTACCCGGTGGCGGAGAGCTACGCGCACGACGGCGAGCTGGTGAAGCTGGCGTCCAACGAGACGCCGTGGGGCCCGCCGGCCCCGGTGATCGGGGCGATCCAGGGTCAGCTCGAGACGCTCAACCGCTACCCAGACCCCGACAAGTCCGTGCTGCGGCGCCGGATCGCCGAGCGCTCCGACGTGCCGGTGTCCCGGGTGGCAGTGGGCAACGGCTCCTGCGAGATCCTGCTGGCGGCGGGCGATGCGCTGCTCGAGCCCGGCGCCGAGGTGGTGTACGCGTGGCCGTCGTTCTCGATCTATCCCCACATGGCCGCGCAGTCGGGCGCCAGCGCGATCGCGGTGCCTCTCGACGCGGACGGGTTCCACGACCTGGAGGCGATGGCCCGCGAGGTGACCGCCGCCACCCGCCTCATCCTGATCTGCAATCCCAACAACCCCTCGGCGACGGCGCTGAAGCTCGACGCGATCGACTCCTTCGTGGCCGGCCTGCCGCGGCGTGTGGCGGTGATCCTCGACGAGGCCTATGTCGAGTTCAACGTGCTCCAGGATCCTGGCGACTCGCTCGATCTGCTCGAGAAGCACCCCAACCTGGTGCTGCTGCGCACCTTCTCCAAGGTCTACGGGCTGTGCGGGCTGCGCGTGGGCTACGCGATCGGCTCGGAGGCGTTCCGGCTGGCTGTCGATCGCGTGCGCCAGCCGTTCTCGGTGAACGCCCTCGCCCAGGCCGCCGCGGCCGAGGCCATGCGCCATCAGGACGAGGTGGAGCGCCGCGTGGAGCACACGATCGTGGAGCGCGTGCACGTGGAATCCGAGCTGGCCCAGCGGGGCCTTGAGACCACCGACAGCCAGGCCAACTTCACCTGGGTGGCGCTAGGGGACCGCGACGAGGACGCGATCGTGGCCGGGCTGGCGGAGCGCGGGGTGATCGTACGGGCGGGCAAGGCGCTGGGTGAGGAGGGGCGGCTGCGGGTCACGTTCGGGACCCGGCGCGAGAACGACCTGTTCCTCGCGGCGCTGGATCAGCTGCTGTAGCTACCGCTCGGCCTTCAGGTACCCCTCCGCCACCAGCCGCTCCAGGATCACCTGCGCGGCCTCGGCCGCGGTGGTGGTCGTGGTGTCCACGGAGACCTCCGCGTCGAAGGGTTCCTCGTAGGGGTCGGAGATGCCCGGTGAAGTGCGGGATCATCCCCGCCCGCGCTTTCGCGTAGAGCCCCTTTCGGTCGCGCTCCTCGCACACGTCCAGAGGCGTGGCCACGTGCACCAACAAAAAGCCGCCGACCGGCTCGATCATCGACCGCACCTCCTCACGCAGGAGGCGGTAGGGAGCGATGGGCGCGCAGATCGCGATGCCGCCGTTCTTGGTGATCTCCGAAGCCACCCAGCCGATGCGGCGAACGTTCACGTCGCGGTGCTCCTTGGAGAACCCGAGCTCGGAGGAGAGGTGCTTGCGCACCAGGTCGCCGTCGAGCAGCGTGGCCTGGCGGTCACCCAGCTCGAGGATCCGCGCCAGCAGCGCATTGGCCACGGTCGACTTCCCCGACCCCGACAGCCCGCTCATGAACACGGTGAAGCCCTGCTCGCGCCGCGGGGCGCAGCTACGCCGCAGCTCGCGTGCCACCTCGGGGTAGGTGAACCACTCGGGGATCTCGCGCCCGAACTCCAGTCGCTCGCGCAGCTCGGTGCCGGAGATAGACACGGTCTCCTCGTCCTGGGCGGTCTCCTCCTCGGCCACGTACGCGGACCGCGCCGGTACGTAGACCATGGTTTGGAAGGGCAGCATGCCCACACCCAGCTCGTCCTGGTGGCGCTCCACCAACTGCTGGGCCTCGTACTCGCCGTAGAACGGGGTGCCTGCGGAGTCCGCGCCCGGGCCGGCGTGGTCGCGGCCGACGATCAGATGCGTGGCGCCGTGGTTGCGGCGGATGATCGCGTGCCACAGCGCCTCCCTCGGGCCGGCCATCCGCATCGCCAGCGGAAGGAGCGCGAGCATCGCGGTGTCCGGTGGATAGCGCTCCAGCAGCCCGCGGTAGCAGCGAATGCGCGTGTAGTGGTCCACATCGCCCGGCTTCGTGCGGCCCACCACGGGATGCAGCAGCACATGGCCTCCGACCTCCGCTGCGGCTCGCAGGGTCAGCTCCTGGTGTGCCCGGTGCATCGGGTTGCGCGTCTGGAAGGCGACCACCCTGCTCCAGCCCCGGCGCTCGAACTCGGCTCGCACCTCGGTCGGGCTCAGCCGGAAGCCGGTGAAGTCGTAGTGCGTGGAGTGCTGCACGCCCTCCAGCGGCCCCGACACGTAGTTCTCGTTGGTGTGAAACAGCAGCTCGTTCACCCCGGGGTGGGCGTGGCGAGTGGTTGCGTAGATCGTCTCCGCCTCGTGGCGGCGGTCGGGCTTGAAGATCTCCTCGACCCGGATCGCAGCCACCATCACGCCCTCGGGATCGCGGAGCGCGAGCGGCTCGCCCGGCTCGAGGCAGCTGGTCAGCGTCTCCGGCAGGTCGAGCGTGACCGGTATCGGCCACAACGTCCCGTCGGCCAGCCGCATCGACTCGCACACCGACTCGTAGTCGTCGCGTCCCAGAAAGCCCCGCAGGGGAGAGAAGCCACCCGTGAGCAGCAGCTCGAGGTCACACAGCTGGCGAGCGGTCAGGTCCCACGAGCGCCAATGCATCGACTCCGACCGCAGCTCGGCCACCCTGCGCTCGCTGGCCAGCAGGTCCACAAGGGGCCCGCCGTACGGAGTCTGGATGGTGGACGCGCTCAACGCCGTGGGGCGGGTACCTCGGGTTCCCCCAGCCCGAAAGTGTCATAGGCGCCGAAGCGGGAGAACATCTTGTGGTCCGGCCCGTGGTAGTCCGACGATGCGGTCATGGCCAGACCGCGCGAGGAGCACAGCTCGATCAGGAACGACACCTGCTCGCGGGTGTGCGAGGGGTAGAAGACCTCCACTCCCTCCAGGTCCAGCTCCTCCACCAGGTCCGCCACGGTCTGGGGATCGTCCAGATCCCAGAACGGGTGGGCCAGGACCGCGGCGCCGCCGGCCGCGTGGATCAGCTGCACCGCCTCCGGCGTCGTGGGCCAGCGGCGCGGCACGAAGGTGGGGGTGCCGGGTATGAGGTACTTCTCGAAGAACGGCTTCATCTCGGTGGCGCCGGCGGCCTTGGCGATGTGCGGGCGTCCCACCGACGCCGCGTCGCCCGCCTGCGCGATGGCGCCTTCGAGCGTCACCTCGACCCCGGCCGCGTTGAGGTTGGCGATGATCTCCTCGGCGCGATTGACCCGCTCCTGCTGGGCGCGCTCGCAGAACCGCGCGATCTTGTCGACGTCGATCCAGTAGCCGAGCATGTGCAGCTCCTCGGCCACGGGATGGGCGCACGACATCTCGGCGGCCGGGACCAGCTCGATCTCGGCTCTCCCTGCCGCTTCGGAGGCTTCGGCAAGGCCATCGACGGCGTCGTGGTCGGTCAGGGCCAAGGTGGTCACGCCAGCCGCAGCGGCAGCCTCGATCACGCCCGCGGGCTCCAGTTCACCGTCGGACACCGTGGAGTGGGACTGAAGCTCGATCACCGCGCGACACCCTAACGACGAGTGGCTAGGGTCGCCTCCATCGCGGCGCGCCAAGGACGCCGCTTCAGCCCTGGAGGTCCTACCACGTGAAGCTCAGAATTACTGGACTCGCTCTGCTCGCCGTCAGCGCCCTCGCGGCGGGATGCGGCGGAGATGACGAAAAGGAGGCCCTCGCGAAGCCCGACTTCGTGAAGCAGGGCAACGCCATCTGCACCAAGTTCGAGGACTCGGTGGAAAAGAGCGCAGAAGAGGCCTTCGCCGGCCTGGAGAGCGAGAAGGACCTCACTCCCGAGATCGCACGTGAGTTCTTCGACGATGCCCTGCCGAAGTTCGACCAGGCGGTCGAGGATCTCGACGGCCTCGGCGCTCCCGACGGGGACGAGGACGCGGTGCAGGCGATCGTCGATGCCGGCAAGTCCGACAGCAGCAAGATCGCGGATGCCAAGGACGATGATGAGGCGATCGAGAGCTTCGTGCTCGAGGACAGCGCGACACCTGAGTTCGACAAGAAGGCCGAGGCGTACGGCCTGACGGACTGCGGCTCCTAGAGCCAGTCCCTACGTGACGGCGACGAGCACGGCGGCCATGTCCTGGTCGCCGTGCCCGGCGCGCTCCGTGGCCCTTCAGGTCGGCATCGCCGGCCAGCGGCTCGGCCGCGTCGCGGGTGCGGTTGCGGCCCTCACCTCCAAGCCCGCAGCTTGCAGGTCGCGCGGCATTGGAGCGCCCATCTTTCCGGTGCCGAGGATGGCGATCGGGTCGCTCCGCTACCCGATCCGTGGTAAAAGTGACTGTGATGCACCGCAAGGTCGCGCAGACTCCTCTCACCGACGCCCCCCGGGGCGCTCGTCTGCGTGCCTGGTCGTATTGGCGATTTAGCTAGGCGTCCGGCCGCGGCAGGCCTCCTGCCGCCGACCGAGAACAGTCCCCGCCGGACGCCTTCCCGAGGCCTGAACACAGGCCACCGCAGAACCCCAGCCAGCTAAAGGGGGAGGAGCGGAGCCGGAACGCTGTTCCGGCGAGCACCGCAACTCCCGTATCACTCTGAGAGGCTCAAAGGAACAAGATGATGATCGTCATGAAGGAGGAGGCCACAGCGGATGAGATCCGCGCCGTGGCCAGACGGGTCGAGGCGGTCGGCGCGCGAGCCCACGTCGTGGTGGGCGAGCTGCAGACCGTGATCGGGGCCATCGGCGACCAGGAGCACGTGGCCGACCTGGAGCTCGAGGGCGCGCCGGGCGTGGATCACATGGTGCCGATCAGCCGGCCGTACAAGCTGGCCTCGAGCCAGTTCCGCCACGGCGAGCGCACGGTGCTCGACATCAACGGTCGAAAGGTCGGCGGCCCGCACTTCGCCATGATCGCCGGACCATGCACGGTCGAGTCGCGTGACGTGATCCTCGAGGCCGCCCACGCCGTCAAGGACGCGGGCGCTCAGATGCTGCGCGGAGGTGCCTACAAGCCCCGTACGTCCCCGTACTCGTTCCAGGGCCTGGGCCAGGAGGGCCTGCGCCTGCTGGCTGAGGCCAAGGAGGACACCGGAATGCCGGTCGTGACCGAGGTCATGGACGTGCGTGACCTCGACGCCGTGCTCGAGGTGGCGGACGTGGTCCAGCTCGGCGCGCGCAACATGCAGAACTACACGCTGCTCACCGAGCTGGGCCGGGCGGGCCGGCCGGTGCTGATCAAGCGCGGCCTCTCGGCCACCCTCGACGAGCTGCTGATGGCGGCGGAGTACGTGCTGAAGGAGGGCAACACCGACGTGATGCTCTGCGAGCGCGGCATCCGCACCTTCGAGACCGCGTACCGCTTTACGCTCGACCTGATGGCGATACCGGTGCTCAAGGAGCTGACCCACCTGCCGGTACTTGTGGATCCCAGCCACGCCGCCGGCCGCCGCGACCTGGTGGGACCCCTGTCCCTGGCCGCTGCCGCGGCAGGTGCCGACGGCATCGTCGTGGAGGTGCACCCGGATCCCGACCGGGCGATATGCGACGGCCCGCAGCAGCTGCACACCCGCGACTTCGGCGCCTTCCTGCGCCAGGTGGAGCGTGTGGCCGAGATCGCGGGCAAGCATGTGCCGGCGGCCGTCTGAATGAAGAACGTCGACCGTGTCAGCGATCGGCGAATCGCCCAGGTCGTGGCGCTGGACACCCCTGCGCTGCTGCGGGAGCGCCACCCGTTGCTGGAAGAGCACGCCGACGTGGTGATGAAGGGCAGGGCCGAGATCGCCGAGATCCTCAACGGCACCGACGATCGCGTGCTGGTGGTGGTGGGCCCGTGCAGCGTCCACGACACCGACGCCGCACTGGAGTACGCGCGCCGGCTGAGCAAGCCGGCGTCCGAGCTGGCCGACGACCTCTGCGTGGTCATGCGGGTCTACTTCGAGAAGCCGCGTACGACCACGGGGTGGAAGGGCCTGATCAACGACCCCGGCCTCGACGGGTCGGGGGACGTGAACACGGGCCTGCGCATGGCCCGCGAGCTGCTCCTGGAAGTGCTCGCCGCCGGCCTGCCGGTGGGGTGCGAGTTCCTCGACCCGATCACTCCGCAGTACATCTCGGACACCGTGGCCTGGGGCGCGATCGGCGCCCGCACGACTGAGAGCCAGATCCACCGCCAGCTGGGATCGGGTCTGTCCATGCCCGTGGGCTTCAAGAACCGCACCGACGGGAACGTGCAGGTGGCGGTCGATGCGGTGCGCGCCGCGGCTGCTACCCACGTGTTCGCCGGCGTGGAGCCCAACGGCACCCCGGCCATCCTCCACACCCGTGGCAACCCGGACTGCCACGTGATCCTGCGCGGCGGCAAGGGGCAGCCCAACCACACCACCGAGGCGGTGGCCGACGCGCTCTCCAAGCTCCGCGCCGCCGGGCTGGCCGAGCGCCTCGTGATCGACGCGTCTCACGACAACAGCGGCAAAAACCCCGCGCGGCAGCCGGAGGTGGCCGCCGACGTGGGCGCCCAGATCGCCGCGGGCAACCCGGCGATCGTCGGCATGATGCTGGAGTCGTTCCTGGTCTTCGGGCGCCAGGACCTGGAATCGGGCCAGCCGCTCACCTACGGCCAGTCGATAACCGACGCGTGCATGGACTGGGACACGACAGTCGAGGTGCTGGACGGGCTGGCGGCCTCCGTGCGGGCGCGCCGGGCCGCTTCGTGACCCGATGAGGATCGCCGTGCTCGGGGTCGGGCTGATCGGGGGCTCGGTGGGGCTCGCGGCGCGTGAGCATCTCGACGGGGCCGAGGTGATCGGCTTCGGCCGCTCGGCCGAGCGTCTTGGCAGGGCGATCGAGCTGGGCGCGATCGACAGCGCCGCGGGGTCGCTAGAGGAGGCCGCCGACGGTGCCGACGCCTGCTTCTGCTGCGCGCCGGTGGGGGCGCTTCAGGCGCAGGTCGAGTCGGCGCTCTCCGCGGCGCCGGCCGGCTGCGTGGTCACCGACGTCGGGTCGGTCAAGCACGATCTGGTCGAGCGCGTCGCCGACGAGCGCTTCGTGGGGGGCCATCCGATCGCCGGGGCGGAGACGGCGGGCGTCGAGCACGCCCGGGCGGATCTCTTCCAGGGCGCGGTCTGGTACCTGACCCCCTCCGAGGCGTCCTCGGGGATCCTGTACGAGCGCCTTCACCGCCTGGTGGCCGGTCTCGGGGCGCATCCGGTGGCGATCGACGCCAAGTCCCACGACAGTCTGCTGGCCGCCGTCAGCCACCTGCCGCACGTGATGGCCAACGTGCTGGTGGCGCAGGCCGCGGGCCGGGGGGAGCTTCCCCGCGTGGGGCCGAGCTTCCGCGACGCGACGCGGGTGGCCGGGGCCAACTCCGAGATCTGGACCGACATCTACATCGCCAACCGGGAGGCCATCGCCTACGAGATCGAGGCCACCGCGCTGCGGCTGCGCGCCGCCGCCGAGATCCTGAGGGGCGGCGACCCCGAGCGGGTCACGGCCTGGAACGAGGAGGCCGCCGCCGATCGGCGCCGCCTGCTGGACGCCGATTCGGCGGAGGGCGCTGTTCACGAGCTTCGCATCACCGTCCCCAACCGCCCCGGTATCGTCGCCCAGGTGGCATTGGCCCTCGGAAAAGCCGGCGTGAACATCGTCGATCTGGCGCTCGCACCGGCCTCGGACATGCGCACGGGGGCGATCACGCTCTGGATCGCGGGTGAAGAGCAGGCTGCACGCGCCCGGCAGTTGATTGGCGAGCTCGGCTTCCCCGTAGCTCAGGCGTGACGTCGGCCAGGTTCGAGCCCTCCGGTCCACTGCGAGGCGGCTTCCGGCCTCCACCGGACAAGTCGATCTCCCACCGCGCGGCCCTCTTCGCTGCGATGTGCGACGAGCCGGTGGCGGTGCGCAACTACCTCGAGTCCGCCGACACCCGCTCGACGCTCGACGCCTTGCTCACGGTCGGGGCCGCGATCGAGGAGGAGAGCATGCCCGGCGCGCTGGTGATCCGCGGCGTTGGCCTGCACACGGCGCTCGAGGCCACCGGCGGCCGCCTCGACGTGGGCAACTCGGGCACCCTGCTGCGCCTGCTGCCCGGGTGGCTGGCCGGGCAGGCCGGGGGGGAGTGGACGCTCGACGGCGACGAGTCGATCGGCCGCCGGCCCGTGGACCGCGTGGTGGAGCCGCTCACGATGATGGGGGCAGACGTTCAGGCCCGTGACGGGCGCCTCCCCCCGCTGAAGGTGTGCGGCACCGACCTGCACGGGATCGACTACGAGCTGCCCGTGGCCAGCGCCCAGGTCAAGTCGTGCGTTCTGATCGCCGGACTGCTGGCCTCCGGCAGCACCTCGATCACCGAGCGCACGCACAGCCGCGACCACACCGAGCGCATCCTGCGCCGCTCGCGCGTGCCCTTCGAACGCGACGGCCTGACCGTCACCATCTCCCAGACCGACGAGCTGGAGCTGGACGAGATTGCGGTGCCGGGCGACCCGTCGTCGGCCGCCTTCATGGTCGCCGCCGCGTGTCTCGTGCCCGACTCGCGCGTGGTGATCCACAACGTGGGCCTGAACTGGACCCGGACCGGCTTCATGCGGATCGCCCAGCGGATGGGCGCGGTGATAGTCGGGGACCTCGAGGACGTGGGCACGTTCGCCGACGACGAGCCTGTGGGCGAGCTCGACGTGGCCTTCGCGCCGTTGGAGGGCACCACCGTGGCGCCCGAAGAGGTGCCGATGTCGATCGACGAGCTGACCCTGGTGGCGCTGCTCGGCGCATTCGCCGAGGGGGAGACGAGTGTGAGCGGGGCGGAGGAGCTCCGCCACAAGGAGTCCGACCGGATCACGGCGGTCGTGGAGGAGCTGTCGGCGATCGGTGCCGACATCGAGGACACCGGGGATGGCTTCGCGGTGCACGGGAAGGGCGGCCCGCTCGAGGGCGGCAGGATCGACGCCCGCGGCGACCACCGGCTGGCGATGCTCGGCGCGGTGGCCGGCCTGGCCTGCGAGAACGGGGTGGAGGTGGTGGGGATGGAGGCCGCCGCGATCTCCTATCCGGAGTTCGAGACCGATCTCGCAGCCCTACTGGGCTAGGGGTTGCAAAGGGGGGCGGTGCCCCCTTTGATGCCATCCGTGGCCGCAACCCCGGCCCCTGTCTAGGGTTCTCTCCCGCATGAAGCGCCTTCTCGTCCTGGCCTGCCTCACGGTGCTCGCGGCGGCTCCCACGGCCGCAGCCACCTTCCCGGGCGGCAACGGGCGAATCGCCTACGTGGCCGCCGGCACCGACGTCGAGCAGGGTGGGTCGGAGTCGTCGTACGAGTCGCTGCAGACGATCAACTCCGACAGCAAGCGCGACCGCTTCGTACAGGGATGCCAGCAGACCGGCGGGACCCCGACCGCCGGCAACTGCGACATCTCCTACGCGTCCCCCGTCTGGTCTCCCAACGGGCGCCGGCTGGCCTTCGACGCCGGCGACTCGCTGGCCCTGATCGCGCCTAGCGGGGCCGGTCTCGAGGTACTTGCCGCCGTGAGCGACGACGACGGCCAGCCCGCCTTCTCCCCCTCGGGCACGATGCTGGCCTTCACCGCCAAGGCCGGCTCACGGAGGGACATCAGGGTGGTGCGCACCGACGGCGCGAGCGCCAGGCGCGTCGTCGAGAACGGCTCCTCCCCCGATTGGTCGAAGCGCGGCCTGATCGCGTTCGCCCGGCGTGGCAGCCTCTACAGCGTCAAGCCCAGCGGCAAGCGGCTGCGCAAGCTCACACGCGGACGCGCCCCGAGCTGGTCGCCGTCCGGTCGCCAGATCGCCTTCGCCCGTAGCGGAGGCATCTACGTTGCGCGCGCCGACGGCAGCCGCGCCAAGCGCGTGGTTCGCTGCTCGGGCTGCGGGGCCCCGGCCTTCTCGCCTGACGGGAAGCAGATGGTGTACGACGGTGGCGGCCTACGCGTGGTGCGCATCAGAGACGGCAAGCGGCTCAGCACGCTGGTCGAGGACGTTCGCGGGTCCTTCGACGGCTCCGAGCCGTCCTGGCAGCCCCGCTAGGCCAAGACGAAGAGCACACCGCGAGTAGCCTCAATCGCCATGGTGGTGGCGATCGACGGTCCCGCGGGAGCGGGCAAGAGCACGGTGGCGCGCGCGGTGGCGCAGGCGCTCGGCTTCACCTACCTGGACTCGGGCGCGATGTACCGCGCCGTGGCGCTGGCCCTGCTCGAGCAGGGTGGCGCCGCATCCGACCGGGCCCGAGAGCTGGACATCGTGATCGGCGACCGGGTGCTGTCCTCGGGCCGCGACGTGACCGAGGCGATCCGAACGCCCGAGGTCTCCGAGGGCGCCTCCCGCGTGGCCACCAACGAGAAGGTGCGCCAGGTCCTGGTCCAGAAGCAGCGCGCGCTGCTGGCCGAGGGCGACTGGGTCGCGGAGGGCCGCGACATCGGCACGGTGGTGGTGCCCGAGGCGCCGGTCAAGGTGTATCTGGTCGCCGATCCGGCCGAGCGGGCCCGCCGCCGGGCGGCCGAGCTGGGCACCGATGCCGAGACCGTGATGCGCGACCAGGCGCTGCGCGATGCCCAGGACGAGGGCCGCGAGCACTCGCCGCTGAAGCCCGCCCAGGACGCCGTCGAGGTGGACACCACCGGTCTGACGGTTGAGCAGGTGGTCGAGCGGATCGCCGGCCTGGTGCGCATGGCCCAGGCGCGGTAGGGATCCCGTGGCGCTGCAGAAGGTGGCGGTGGTCGGGTATCCCAACGTGGGCAAGTCCACGCTGGTCAACCGCCTGTCGGAGAGCCGCGAGACGGTGGTGCACCCGGAGGCGGGAGTCACGCGTGACCGCAAGGAGGTCGAGGCCGACTGGAACGGCCGCTCGTTCACGCTGATCGACACCGGTGGGGTCGATCTCGACGAGACCCACGACCTGGCCAAGTCCGTGCAGCGCCAGTCACGCGTCGCGGTGGCGGAGGCCGCGGTGGCGGTGCTGGTGGTGGACGCCTCGGCCGGGCTGCGGCCCGGCGACGCCGAGCTGGCGCGGGAGCTGCGCGCCGGGCCCGTTCCGGTGATCGTGGCAGCGAACAAGGTGGACACCGCGCTGCAGGCCGGCGGGGCCGCGGAGTTCTACGCGCTCGGCCTCGGCGACCCCGTGGCCGTCTCCGCCGCGCACGGGCTGGGCACCGGTGACCTGCTCGACGTGGTGGTGGAGCGGCTGGCCGACGCTCCCGTGCCCGAGCAGGAGCAGACCACGCGGCTGGCGGTGATCGGCCGGCCCAACGTGGGCAAGTCCTCGCTGGTGAACAAGCTGCTCGGCGAGGAGCGGGTGATCGTGGCCGACATCGCGGGCACCACCCGCGACTCGATCGACACGCGGATCGAGTTCGACGACCGGCCGGTGACCCTCGTGGACACGGCGGGGCTGAGGCGCCGGACGAAGGTGGCGGGCACGGTGGACTACTACGCCCAGCTGCGCTCCGAGCGGGCCGCCGAGCGCGCCGACGTCGCGATCGTGCTCTGCGACGCCACCCAGGGCATCACGTCCGAGGACTTCCGCATCGCGGACCTGGCCATGACCACCAACTGCTGCACGGTGATCGCTCTCAACAAGTGGGACGAGACCGACACCGACCTCGAGGACGCACGCGCCCGCGTGGCCAAGAAGCTGCGCCAGCGGCCGCGCCTGATGGCGGTGTCGGCCAAGTCCGGGCGCGGCCTGCGGCGACTGGTGGCCGAGGCGCTGGCCATCGCCGATCGGTCTGCGGAGCGGATCTCGACGCCGGAGCTGAACCGGTTCCTGTCCGACCTCCAAGGGATGAAGCAGCCCCCCGCCACCCGCGGGCGGCGGCTGAAGATGTACTACATGGCCCAGTTCCAGACCTCGCCTCCGCGGTTCGCCGTGCAGGTGAACGACCGCAGCCTGATCAAGCGCGACTACGCATACTTCCTGGAGAACCAGCTGCGCGAGCGCTTCGGCCTGGACGGGGTGCCGCTGGTGATCGACTTCAAGACGAGCGGCACGGACAGGCACGCCTAGCGCCGTCTTGTACCCTTTCCCGCTTCATGGCGACCCCTCTCCCAGACAACGAGTTCCTGTTCACCTCCGAATCGGTCACGGAGGGACACCCGGACAAGATGGCGGACCAGATCTCCGACGGCGTGCTCGACGCGGTCCTCCGAGACGACCCCAATGGGCGCGTGGCCTGCGAGACGCTGGTCAACACCGGACTGGTGGTGGTGTCGGGCGAGATCACCACCGAGGTCTACGTGGACGTGCCGAAGATCGCCCGCGAGACCATCCGCAAGATCGGCTACGACGATCACTCCTTCGGCTTCGACTGCGACGCGTGCGCCGTGATCACCGCGATCGACGAGCAGTCGCCCGACATCGCCCAGGGCGTGGACACCGCCTTCGAGAAGCGCACGAACGCCGACGACGACGACGAGTTCGACGTGGCCGGCGCGGGTGACCAGGGCATGATGTTCGGCTACGCGACTCGCGAGACACCCGAGCTGATGCCCATGCCGATCTCGCTCGCGCACCGTCTGGCCCAGCGACTGGCCGAGGTGCGCCGCGAGAAGGTCGTGGACTACCTCCGCCCCGACGGCAAGACGCAGGTCACCGTGCGCTACCGCGACGGCGTGCCGGTCGAGATCGAGAAGGTGCTGATCTCCACCCAGCATGCAGCCGAGGTCGATTCCGCCACCACGATCCGGCCCGACCTGTGGGAGCACGTGGTCAAGCCGATCCTGCCCGCCGCCCTGTACGACGAGGCCAAGCTCTTCAGCGACCGCAACTTCCTGGTCAACCCGACGGGCAAGTTCGTGATCGGCGGTCCCGTGGGCGACTGCGGCCTCACCGGCCGCAAGATCATCGTGGACACCTACGGCGGCTCCGCCCGCCACGGCGGCGGCGCGTTCTCGGGCAAGGATCCGTCCAAGGTGGACCGCTCGGCCGCGTATGCCGCTCGCTGGGTGGCGAAGAACGTGGTGGCAGCCGGGCTGGCCGACCGCTGCGAAGTGCAAGTGGCCTACGCCATCGGCGTCGCCCATCCGGTGTCGGTGATGGCCGAGACGTTCGGCACCGAGAAGGTGCCCAGGGGCAGGATCCAGGAGCTGATCGAGGAGAACTTCGACCTGCGTCCCGGGTCCTTCCGCAAGGAGCTCGACCTGCACCGGCCGATCTACCAGAAGACCGCCGCCTACGGCCACTTCGGCCGCGAGGACGACGACTTCACCTGGGAGCGGACCGACAAGGCCGACCTCCTGCGCGAGGCCGCCGGGCTCGGAGAGCGCGAGCCCGCCGCCAGCGCCTAGTGCACGCGTCCGTAAGTACGCACCGTCCTCACGGCCACGTGTACTAGCTCTGTTTCTCCTCGGCCTCCCGGCGCCGTGCGCGGTGGAGGGAGACCGAGCCCTTCACCCCTTTGAGCGACCGCTTCCCGGCGGCCGAGAAGCGCCACGCGGTCTCGTCGGCGTCGCCCTTCGCCGCGGCCTCCACCAGCAGGCTGCCGGGACGCGCGACGTCCGCGATCCGGCTGGCCAGGTTCACGGGGCGGCCGAACCAGTCGCCCGCGCGCTCCAGCGCCTCGCCCCGAGCCACGCCCGCACGTAGGGCCGGCAGGTCGTCTCCCGCCTCCTCGGCCGCGTCGACGAGCGCCAGGGTGGCCCCCAGCAGGGCGTCTGTGTCGGCCGACTCGAGCATCACCGCGTCGCCGATCGTCTTGATCAGGCGCACCGGCGGCTCGGCCACATCGAGGCCCAGGGTCTCCAGGCGTTCGGCCACCGCCCCCAGCTCGGCTGGGTCGAGGTTCTCCCCGAGGCGGGTGAAGCCCACCAGATCCGCGAACGCGATCGACACCTGCTGGCCCTGAGGCAGCCGGCCGGTCTCCAGCGTGGAGAGGTCGACCGCCGCCTGGCGGATCAGGCTGCGCTGCTGCACCCCGAGCACGTGCTCGATCACCGGTCCCAGCATGGGCGTCAGCTCACGGGAGGCCTCGGCGTAGCGCAGCGCCAGAGTCTGCTCGTCGTCGCCTGGCTCGATGAAGGTCTCGGTGAACACCCGCCCCACGGCGGAGGCGATGCCGAAGGTGCCGCGGGCCATCACCCGGCCGATCTCGATGATCGACTCGTCGGACAGGCCGGCATCACGCAGCGCTTTGGTGCGCACTGCGGCTTCCATGTCGGCCTCGGTGAAGGTGCGCTCGTCCGGATCGGCGAGGGCCATGCCGAGGGCGCGCCAGAGGCGGTCGAGGAACACCGGGTCGAGCCCCGAGCACTCGGACACCTCGGTCGCGGTGTAGCGGTCCTCGCCTCCCGCGACGGCCCGTTCGACGGCCAGGAGGGGTAGCCGCCCTTCCTGAGTCGCGGTGCGCAGCTCCTCCAGCCCGTAGCCATCGCTCTCGAAGCGCTCGAGCAGCGCGAGACGTGCCTCGCGCGCCGGCCCCTCGAGGCCCTCGAGAAGCCCCTCTGCCTCGAAATCGATCGCCATGAAAGAGCCGCTGTGGCGGCGCAACCTATCCTAGGGAGCATGACCGCCACGGGCTCGGCCGAGCTGCGCGACGTCTACGAAGAGCAATACAGCGCCGAAGGCGCATATGCGATGCGGTGTGGCGCATGGCGAGCTCTCGGCGCGACGGGCAAGGCCGACCACGTGGCTACGCTCACGACAGGCTTGCAGGACCGACCGCGAACGCTGGCAGAGGTCGGCTGCGGTGACGGCGGACTGCTCGATGCGCTTGCGTCTCGCGGCGTCGCGGACTTGTTCCACGGCTTCGAGATCTCCGAGCGTGCTGTGCAGATCGCCTCCAACCGGCCCGCAATCGAGCGCGTCGAGCGCTTCGATGGAACGTCGCTCCCGGCTGGCGATGCCGCCTACGACCTCGGCGTGCTCTCCCACGTGCTCGAGCACGTGCCCGATCCGCTCCCGCTCCTGCGCGAGACCGCACGCATGTGCCGTGCGGTGGTGTTGGAGGTGCCTCTGGAGGACAACCGTTTCGCCTCCCGGCCGGCGGCGCAGCGAGGACGTGACGCGATCGGCCACCTTCACCGCTTCTCCCGCGCCGACGTGCACCGGCTGGCCTCCGACGCGGGGCTGGACGTGGCCCGGGAGCTGGCTGACCCGCTCCCGCTGGAGGTTCACCTGTTCTGGGCTGCCGGCGCGGGCGCGCGGATCCGTGCGTTCGCCAAGGCGGTCGTGCGCCGCGGGCTGTTCACCGTGGCCCCGAGGGTGGCGGAGCGCACATTCACCGTGCACTACGCGGCCCTCCTGGTCCCGCGTCCGTAGCGGCGCCTAGGTTGAAGGAGTGATCGCCAAGGTCGAGCCGCTGACCCCCGCCCGCTCCCTGCGGGGGCCGTTCGACTACCTGCTGGCCGGAGCACTCGAGGCCGTTGGGGTGGGCACCATGCTGATGGTGCCCTTCGGAAACCGGCGCCTGCTTGGTGTGGTGGTCGATGTTGCCGAGGAGAGCGACCTGCCGCCCGAGCGCCTGGCTGAGCCGCTGGCCGCGCTGGAGGCCAACGTGCCTCCGGAGCTCGTACGGCTGGGCCTGTGGGTGGCTCAGGAATACGTGTCCACCCCCGCGCGGGGGCTGGCGCTGGTGCTGCCGCCGGGAACGGGCACGGGAGCCGGCCGCCGGATGGTGGCCCGGCGCTCGCTGGTCGCTTCGATCACGGAAGCCGGGCGTCAGGCGCTCGAGGGCGGAGTTCGGCTCGGGGAGCGCCAGCAGGCCGCGCTCGGGGCGCTGCGGGAGCGCTCTCGACGCGTGAGCGCCCTCGCTCGCGACACCGGCTGTGACCACGGCGGCCTGCGCCGGCTCGAGAAGAGGGGTCTCGTGTGCCTCGAGCAGGCACTGGAGGAGTCCCGGCGGCCGGTTCTGCGCGGCGTGGGGGCCACCGGTGGCGTAACCGCCCTCACCGGTGCGCAGCAGGGCGCCTTGGACGAGGTCGTGCTGCGCATGGATGCCTCGGCCGGCGGGGACCGCCGGCTGCTGCTGCGGGGTGTCACCGGCAGCGGGAAGACGGAGGTCTACCTGCAGGCTGTGGCCGCCACGCTCGAACGCGGCCGGGCGGCGATCGTGCTCGTGCCCGAGATCGCTCTCACCCCGCAGACCGCCGGTCGCTTCGTGGAGCGCTTCGGCGATTCGGTGGCCGTCCTGCACTCGCGCCTCTCGGCCCGCGAGCGCTACGACGAATGGACCCGGCTGCGCAGCGGCGAGGCGCGCGTGTGCGTGGGGCCGCGGTCAGCGGTGTTCGCGCCGCTCACGGAGCTGGGGCTGATCGTGATCGACGAGGAGCACGACGGCTCCTACAAGCAGGAGGGAGATCCGCGCTACGACGCGCGCCACGTGGCCGAGAGGCGCGCCGAGGCGTGCGGGGCGGTGCTGCTGGCCGGCAGCGCCACGCCCCGCCCCGAGAGCGTGCTGCGCTACGAGCGCGTGGAGCTGCGCGAACGGGTCGGAACCCGGTCAAAGGGGGGCACCGCCCCCCCTTGCAACGCGCCAGGCAGGCTGCCGCCCGTGGAGCTGGTGGGCATGGCCGGGGTCTCGGGCCCGCTGCACGAGCGCACCCGCGACGCTCTCGACGAGATCCGCCGCCGCGGGGAGAAGGCGATCGTGCTGCTCAACCGCCGCGGCTGGTCGAACTACCTGTCCTGCGCCGAGTGTGGCCGCGTGTGGGACTGCCCCAACTGCGACGTGACGCTGGTGCTGCACCGCGCGGCCGGGCGGATGGCCTGCCATCACTGCGGGCACGCCGAGCCGGTGCCGCGCTCCTGCCCCGACTGCGGCTCCGTGTCGGTCTCGCGGCGAGGCTTGGGCACCGAACAGCTCGGGGCAGAGCTGGAGCGGCTGGTGGATCCGCTGCCGGTGTTTCGCCTTGACGCCGACACCGCTCCCGGCGGTGGCATCGCCCGCACGCTCGAGTGCTTCGACGCGGCCCCGGCCGGGGTGCTCGTGGGAACGCAGATGGTGGCCAAGGGCCACGACTTCCCCGATGTCACGCTCGGCGTGGTGCTCGACGCCGACGCCACGTTGCGCTTCCCCGACTTCCGGGCCGAGGAGCGCACGTTCGCCCTGGTGGCTCAGCTGGCCGGCCGCAGCGGCCGTGGCTCACACGGCGGCAGGGTGGTGGTCCAGGCCCTCGACCCCGGGGCACGCGCCCTTCGCCACGCCGCACAGCACGACTCCGAGGGCTTCGTGCGGGGCGAGCTCGAGCGCCGGGCCGCGCTCGGCTACCCGCCCTACGGCAACCTGATCCGCATTGTGTGCTCTTCGTATGAGCCCGGGCCGGAGACGGCGGCTGCAGAGGCCGTGCGGGGGCTGATCGACGCGCCCGGGGTGGCCGTGCTCGGTCCCGCGCCGCTGTTCCGGCTGAAGGGCCGGGATCGCGCGCAGCTGGTGGTCAAGGCGGCGGACCGCTCGGCGGGCATCGCCGCCGTGCGGGCTGCGGTGGAGTCGGTCTCATCCTCGGCCGAGCACCGCGGCGCGTCGTACGCCGTGGACGTCGACCCGCAGTAGCTCCCAGGCGCTCAGGCCGGATCTATCCGGTTGCGAAACGGCTCCGCGGGCTCCACCGTCGCCCCCTCGGCGCGGGCGGCGTCGCCCAGCCAGTGGTCGGAGGTGATCACGCGGACGGCCATCGGGTTCGGGTGGGCCTTGATGAGCCGGACGATCTCGTCGTCGGCCGAGTTGGCGCGGGCGCGCGGCGCGTGGGCCACCACGATCACCGAGGAGGAGATGGGCGGATGGGGCTTGCGTTCGAACACCACCGTCACGTCGTCGGTCTCCCCCGAAGCCCAGCGCTCGAGCCGGTCCACCAGGTGGACCATCGCGGCGTGACGGTCCTTCCACCAGCCGTCGGGGCGGGTCCCGATCACGTTCATGCCGTCGACGATCCAGTGCATCGCACTCAGGGTAGGAGGCGCGCGGAGTCGCGCCGGGTGCGCTCGAGCCAGGACTGGGCGCCGATTCGCTCGCTGATCTCGAGCGCCTCGTCGAAGTGGCGCTGGGCGTCGTCCCAGCGCCCGGTCGTAGCCGCCAGGAGACCGAGGTTGCGGGCCACGGGGCCGGTGCTGATCTCGGGATAGCTCACGGCGATCCGGTCGGAGTACGGAAGCAGCCGGTCGTAGAGCAAGGATGAGCGCTCGGCGTCCCCGAGAGAGTGGGCCGCCTCCGCGAGGAAGCTCATGCTC
This sequence comes from uncultured Thermoleophilaceae bacterium, assembly GCA_963825475.1. Lineage (GTDB taxonomy): Bacteria > Actinomycetota > Thermoleophilia > Solirubrobacterales > Thermoleophilaceae > JAAYBF01. Next base: position 555,134 of record CAWGTC010000004.1, read on the forward strand.
ACCAGCCACTCCTCATCGAAGGGCAGGTGCGCGAAGCCGTCGGCCGCGAGAGCTTCAAGCGCGTTGCGAGCCTCGGACGTGTGTCCCAGCTCCGCTTCCACCTGCGCCAGCACGCACCGCCAGATCGGGTAGGTCGGGTAGTCCTCCACGGAGCGCCGTACGAGGCCTTCGACCTCCTCGAGCCTGCCCTGTTCGCGGCGCAACACGTAGAGCTGGAGCCGATACGACACCTCGGCGTTCCAGCGCATCGCGCGCCTCCCCACGCTGCGGCCAGACTCGATCAGGCGCTCCGCCTCGGCGAGCTGTCCTTCGAGCAGCGCCAGGAGTGCTCCGTATACCGCCACGAACCAATCCTGCGACGGCTGCCGGAGCTCATCCGCCAGCTTCGCCATCTGGATGAGGTCGGCTCTTGCCTGCTGTATCTCGCCGAGCTCGATCAGGGCCGTGAGGCGATGCTCGCGCGCCTCCGCGGCCCGTTCCAGATCTCCGGCCTCGACCGCCATCTCCAGGGACTCGGTTCCCAGCGTCAGCTGCCTAGGAGTGAACGCGGGGGAGTGGTTGGCTGCGATGTAGCCCGCGAGCGCGTATGCCAGGGTTGCTGAGTCGTCGATGCGACGGGCCATCTCGAGCGCCTCCTCGCTCAGCGACGCCTTCCTCTCGGGCGGGAAGCTGGAATCGCGAAGCGGACCGCACGCGAGGCGGGTGAGCAGCCTGACCCGCAAGGCGCTGTCGGTGTCGGGGAGAGCGGCGAGGGCCCGCTCGAGCAGGGGAAGGTGATGGACATCGCCCCTCGAGCCCCCCCAAATCACTCTGCCGCCGTAGCCGAGGGCGGCCGCGGCGAGCTGTTCGTGCAGCCCCAGCACCTCCGCGAGGTCGGCGGCATCGCGGAACGACTGCTGTGCCGGGAGGGTGTCGCCGGCCCTGGCCTCGGCGTCTCCTAGCGCGAGCAGCAACTGGCAGCGCGCTGCGTCCTCTCCCGGGAGAGTCAGCGCCATCTCGTACAGGCGCACGGCCTCCTCGTAGGCCAGCTGAGCTGCCGCCCGATCTCCGGCACGACGGGCGTAGTCGATCGCCTTGTGTGCAACCCCCGCCGGAGCCGCGGCGAAGAAATGCTGCGCCAGTTCGGCGAGGTGGGGCTCGAGATCGGTGGAATACGCCGCCTCGAGCGCCTCGCCGGTGTCCTGGTGCAGCTGAAGCCTCCGCGCGGTGGTCAGCTCGTCGTAGAGCGTATCCCTGATCAGCGCGTGGCTAAAGCGAAGCCGGCCGGGTGAGCCCGGCACGTCGCCCACGACTCGCTCGGCCGTGGCTTCGTCCAGCACGTCGAGCAGCTCGTCGCGTGGAAGCTCGCTCAGCAGGGCCAGAGCGTCGAGCCCGAATTCCCGGCCGATGACCGCAGCAGGGACCAGCAGCGTCCTGCAGCGGTCGGAGAGCCGCCCCATACGCTGGCCGATCACGGCACGGACGCCCGGCGGAATGCGCAGGTGGGCATCGGCCTCGGCGATGCGACCCTCGGCCTCCAGCAGGCGCACCACTTCCGCGATGAAGAACGGATTCCCCTCTGTCTCGGCGTGGATCGCCTGGACCAGCCGGCGTGCCGGCTCGATCCCGGTCGAGAGCTCGATGTACTCCGCCACGTCCACATCGCTCAGGCCGGCAAGCCCGATCTGAGCGGTGTGCGGCTCCCGCACCAGCTCGGCAAGCGCGGAGGTCAGGGGATCCCGGAGCGTGGGGTCGGCATCGCGGTATGCAGTCACCACGAGCAGCTGGCTGTCGGCGATGTCGCGGGCGAGAAACCGGAGCAGGAGCAGCGAGGGCTCGTCGGCGGCGTGAAGGTCGTCGAGCACGAGCACGAGTGGACGCGCCCGCGCGGCGTTGCGGAGGAAGGAGCTCGCCGCCTCGAACAGGCGGAAGCGTGCACCCTCCGACTCCGCTGCCGGCAGCTCCGGAAGCCGCGGAAAGAGCTTGCGCAGCTCGGGCAGGAGCTGGGCGAGATCCGCTGCCCCGGCGCCGAGCTGCTCCCGGATCGCGTCAGGCTCGGTCTCACGAACGTAGGCACGCAGCGACTGGACCCAGGGCCAATACGGAGGGGCACCTCCCGCCTCCCAGCAGCGGCCCACGACCACGCGCGCCCCACGCGCTCGGGCCTGCCCCATCAGCTCGTCGGCGAGCCGGCTCTTACCGATTCCCGGCTCGCCGGCAAGGAGGACCAGGCGTCCCCGGCTTGCCAGCGCGTCCTCCAGAGCCTCCAGCAGCTCGGTCAGCTCACGCTCGCGTCCCACGAACACCCCTCGGGAGGACTCGGATGCCGCCGTGCCGGGGGGACGGCGGTCGAGCGCGGGATCCTGTCTCAGGATCGCCCGTTGGAGATCGCGCAGCTCGCGGCTCGGCTCGATGCCGAGCTCCTCGGTCAGAGCCCGGCGAGCGTCCTGATAGACCTCGAGTGCGTCCGCCTGGCGCCCGCAGCGGTACAGCGCGAGCATGAGCTGCTCCCGGAGGCGCTCCCGCAGCGGGTGGCGCCGCACGAGCTCCTCGACCTCGGCGACGAGGTCCACGTGACGGCCGAACTCGAGGTCGGTGGCGATCCGTTCCTCGAGCGCAGACGTGCGCAGCTCCTCCAGCCGGCCGATCTCTACCTGCGAGAACGACTCGTAGCCGAGGTCGGCCAGCGGCGGGCCACGCCACAGGGCGAGGGCACCTGTGAGCTTGTCCGCGGCCGCGGTCAGGTCGCCGGCGGCCAGCGCCTCCCGGCCCCCCGCCAGCCGGTCCTCGAAACGGTGGACATCGAGCTGGCCGTGCTCCAAGCGCAGCTCATAGCCGGGTGCGCGGGTAACCAGCAACTCGCTCGCCTGCCCCGCAGCACGCTGCGGCTCGAGGGTGCGCCGTAGCCGCGAGACCGCCACCTGGAGAGCCTTCGAGGCGTCCTCGAGCCGGTCCTCGCCCCATAGCTCCGCGGTCAGCCGATCGCTCGACACCACCTCGTTCGCGTGCAGCAGGAGCAACGCCAGCAGAGCCCGCTGCCTGGTCCCCCCGAGCGCGAGGTGCCGATCGCCGTCGAGCACCTCGAGCGGTCCAAGAATTCTGAAGTCCATCAGCCGGTCCGGGGCGACCGTAACACGCCTGTTACCCGGCCGTAGGCGCTCTGCAACCGGCCCGGTGGATGGTGGCCAACGATCACTCATCCACCACAGGAGGTCGGTCATGTCGCAGGTCTCACACCCCAGCTTCTCGTTCCCCACTCAGTTGCGTTCTCATCGGGCGGTCGTGCTCGCCGGCTTGCTGGCGCTGGTCGCCACGGCCGCGGTGGTCCTGGTGCTCGTGCTCGGTGACGATTCGTCCTCGAGTCCGCAGAGCGTGGGCGCCGCCCAGTCCCAGCCGAGCGCGCGCTCGGATGGAGGGCCGCAGGAGAGCGCCGTGGCAGCGGCGGTCGGCGGCGGCTCCGCGCATGCGTACAGCCGGCCTGACGAGAGCCGTATCGCCGCGGCGGTCGGCGGCGGCTCCGCGCAGCCGTACAGCCGACCTGACGAGAGCCGTATCGCAGCGTCGATCTCGGGCCGTTAGGCCGACCTCGGCCCGGAAGCGCAAGCCGCCCGCGGGGTCCCCCGCGGGCGGCCGTTCGTCAGCCCTCCGAATCGACCGCGAGCGTGCCGGCCTTGGCCCATTGCTCGCCGTCGAACTCGGCGATGAAGACCTGGACCTGCTCGGGGCGCAGGTCATAGGCGTCCACGAACGCATCCGTGATGCCGGCCACCAGCCGGCGTTTTGCGTCCAGGTCCCGCGGCGACTGCTGAACGGTCACGATCGGCACGCTCGGCTCCTCTCGGGGGGATCAGGTGGTCCAGGCTACGCTCAGCCCTCGCATCCCCGCGCGTACACTCCCCAAGATGTCCGACGGAACCGACCGCGAGCTCGAGGAGCGCCACGAGGAGGTCGAGAGCACCGAGCCCGCCCTCGATCCGGAGGTCGAGGCCAGGCGGCTCGCCGCCATGTCCTTCATCCGCCGCCTCGGCGACCCGGTGCTCAAGAGCCGCGCCACCGAGGTCGACCGCTTCGACGGCGCGCTGAAGAGCCAGGCGTCGCGGATGGCGGGGATCATGGGCGACGCCATCGGCCTCGGCCTTGCAGCCCCGCAACTCGGCATCTCCCAGCGTCTGCTGGTCTACCGCATCGGCTTCGACGCACCGTTGATCGCCCTCGTGAACCCCGAGATCGAGTGGTCGAGCGAGGAGGGCGAGACGATGGAGGAGGGGTGTCTCTCCATCCCCGGCGTGACCGTCGATGTCGACCGGCCCGTGCACGTCCGCATCCGGGCCCGTGACGAGGAGGGCGAGGAGCGCCGGATCGAGGCGTCAGGCCTCGAAGCCCGCGTGATCCAGCACGAGATGGACCACCTCGACGGAAAGCTGATCCTCGACCGCACCACCCGCGACCAGAAGCGCCAGGCGATGAAGGAGCTGCGCGAGGCTGAGCGGGAACGCTCGGACCAAGCCGCCTAGGCGACCCCCGAGACGGGGTGGGCTACGCCAGTCGGCGTGCTGCGCCCTCGTAGGACGGCGGACTCGGTCACCGTCCATGCGTCACGCTCGGGAGGGGCGGCCTTCGCCAGAGCTGCCTCGGATGCCAGCACCCGCTCGGGTCGCTGCTTGGCCAGCTCGCAGAGTCGCGCCGCCTCGTTGACGGGGTCGCCGATCACCGTGTACTCGAACCGGTGCTCTGCGCCGACGTTGCCGGCCACCGCGACGCCGGCGGAGATTCCGATGCCGAAGTCGGTCTCGGGGACATCGCGGGTCAGACGCTCGGCCAGCGTCCGAGCTGAGCGCAGGGCGTCCCCGGCGGGGTCTTCGCGAACGACCGGTGCGCCGAACACGCACAGTGCCGCGTCACCCTCGAACTTGTTGACCAGGCCGCACTCGGCCTCCACCACCTCGACCACGACGCGAAAGAAGCGGTTGAGCACGCGCACGACCTCCGTCGGGGGCATGGCCGTCGCCATCGAGGTGGAGCCGACCAGGTCGACGAACAGGGCCCCGATCTCGCGTTCCTCGCCGCCGAGGCGAGTTCCGTCGCGAAGCGCGGTGCGGGCCACGTCCTCGCCCACCTGGCGACCGAAGAGGTCGCGGATCCGCTCGCGTTCGCGCAAACCCTCCGCCATCCGGTTGAACCCGGCCTGCAGCAGCCCCACCTCGCTGCCGTCGTCAACCAGCACGTGGGCGTCGAGGTCGCCTCGCTCGATCATCTCGACTCCCTCCCTGACCGACGTGAGCGGATCGGCGATCGCCTTGGCGGCGAACTGCGTGGCCAGCAACCCGATCGCCAGCGCCGTGACCACGAGGAAGAGCACCGCGGCGCTGAGGTACACCGGATCGGTTTCCGACTCCGTGACTCCCACAATGGCCACCACCAGCACCCCGAGTAGTGGGGAGCCGGTGCCCAGCACCCACGCCATCGTCAGACGCCCCCGCACGCTCGGCGCGACGTTTCGCTCCGTCCGGCGCGCGCCCAGGGCGAGCGCCGTGGCGGGTCGCAAGATGCGCTCCGACGCCAGGTAGAGCAGCGCGCACGTGGTCGCACCGCCAAGCAGGACGGTCGCTCCCACGAGCACGGCGAACGACAGGGAGTTCACGATCGCACTGAGCACGAAGAAGCCGACAGCCCCCGCGAACCAGCCCAGGGCGACCAACCGCACCACGTAGCCGGCGAGCTCGAGGGTACGCCGGTGCTCGCCGGGGTCGGGCTCGCGCTCCTCGACCACCCAGCGCAGGGTCCGCTGGAGGTGGCGGTTGCTGTGCCTGCGGATCACCATCCCGGACACGAGCAGGTACGCCGCCACGATCGGCGCGTAGAACAGTCCCAGCTCCGTTCGCTGGTTGGGATCGATGAACACCGGGATCAGGAAGCCGATCGAGTTGAAGACGACAACGGCGCCCGCGCCGCCGGCCACCCACCTCAGCCAGTTCAGCCGGGTCTGGACCTCCCGGGCGAGGGTCACGCCACCGCGATCGCGGCGGACGTTCGCTGAGCGAGCACGGTGAGGGCGCCGCCCGAAGGTGTGACGGTGATGTTGCGGCGACCGGCCACCTCGGTCCCGGCCTTCGCCGCCCTCAGCTCGCAGGTGGCGAGCAGGGTTTGGACGACGAGCTTGGTCTCGAGCATCGCGAAGGTGGCTCCCAGGCACCGCCGCCGGCCGCCGCCAAAGGGAATCCAGGTGTAGGTGCCCGGTGCCTCGCCCAGGAAGCGCTCGGGGCGGAACTCGTAGGGGTCGGGGTAGATGTCCGGATCGTGGTGGATGAGGTAGGCGTTGGGCACCAGGCAGACGCCGGCGGGGTAGCTCCACCCGCCGACGTCCACCGGCTGCATCACGAGTCGGGGCCCCGAGTTGGGCAGCACCGGGCGCCGGCGCATGCTCTCCTGGATCGTCGCCGTGAGATAGTCGTCGCCGTCGTCGGAGGCGATCTCGTCGTTCAGCCGCCGCAGGACCTCGGGGTGGTGGGGCAGAACGTCGCAGAGCCAGGCGAGGCTCGACGCCGTGGTCTCGTGACCGGCCACCAGGAGCGTGAGCAGCTCGTCGCGGACCTCCTCCCGGGACATCGGCGACCCGTCCTCGTGTCGTGCGGCGAGGAGCATGGCGAGGATGTCGTCGCCGTCGCCGTCGTCGCGACGGCGCTCGTCGATCAGCTCGAAGAGCATGGTGTCGATGGCGTCCCTCAGTCGAACGAAGCCGGCGAACGGGCCCACGCGCTCGAGGATCTGCGCCGCAAGGCTGTCGGGACGGGGCGGGACCAAGCTGATCGCGCGATCCCCGAAAGCCAGCATCGCCGCCAGCCGCTCGCGCAGAGCGTCCAAGCGAGGCCCGGAATCGAGCCCGAAGACCGCGCGCAGGATGATCTCGAGAGTCAGCCGCTGCATCCGCGGATGCAATTCGATGGGCGTGTCACGCGGCCAGCCCGCCACCTCGCGCTCGGCGACCTCGGACATGACCCCTGACAACATGGCCATCTTCTCGCCGTGGAAGGCGGGCAACATCAGCTTTCGCTGCTCCATGTGGGCGGCCCCGTCGAGCAGGAGCACCGAGTGGTGCCCGACGATCGGCTCCAGCACCTTGGCTCCCTGGCCGGGATGGAGCACGTCGGCCGGGGCGGTGAACACCTGCTTGACCTCCGCCGGATCGGAGAGCATCACGAACGGCGGCGCCATCGGGATGCGCAGGGTGAAGCGCTTCCCGTACCGAGCACGGCACCGCTCCAGGTAGGCCAGCGGCCGAGTCCAGAAGCCCATGCCCTGTATGACCGCCGGGTAGCGGGGGCCCGGTGGAAGCTCTGCGCTCATGATCGAATCTCTCCTCTGAGATTGCCCTCTCGATCATCTTCCCCTACGGCGGACCGGTTGTGTGAGGAGGCGCACAGAGAGTGCTCCGCTCAGACGCGCTCGAGCTTCTCGTAGGCGGGAACGGTGAGGAACTCGACGAACTCGTCGTTGCCCGACAGCGCCACCGCCTCGAACAGCTCGCGCGACTCCTTCGGACGGCCCTCTCGCTGAAACCATTCGTCGTCGCCGATCTCCTCGCGGATCTTCTCGAGCTCCTCGGTGGCCAGCTCGCGCACCAGCTCCGGCGTGACCGTGCGGCCATCGGCCAGCTGTGCCTCGTGGCGGATCCACTGCCACACCTGGGATCGCGAGATCTCCGCCGTGGCGGCGTCCTCCATCAAGCCGTAGATGCCGGCGGCGCCGTTGCCGCGCAGCCATGAGGAGATGTACTGGATCCCCACGTTCACGTTGCTGCGCAGGCCCTCCTCGGTGATGTCGCCCTCGGTGGCGTCGATGGCCAGCAGCTCGGCGGCGGTCACGCTCACGTCGTCGCGGCGCTTGTCGAGCTGGTTGGGCCGCTCGCCCAGCACCTTGTCGAACTCGTCGCGCGCCGGCTCGACGGAATCGGGATGGGCCACCCAGGTGCCGTCGAACCCGGCCCCCGCCTCGCGCTGCTTGTCGCTGCGCACCGCCTCGCGGGCGCGCTCGGCCGCCTCAGCGTCGGTACGGCTGGGGATCACGGCGGACATGCCGCCCATCGCGTGGGCACCGCGGCGGTGGCAGGTCTTGACCAGCAGCTCGGTGTAGGAGCGCATGAACGGCACGGTCATCGTGACCTTGGAACGGTCGGGCAGCACCAGCTCCGGGCGCTCGCGGAAGCGCTTGATAGCGCTGAAGATGTAGTCCCAGCGCCCGGCGTTCAGCCCGGCGGAGTGCTCGCGCAGCTCGTACAGGATCTCGTCCATCTCGAAGGCGGCGGGCAGCGTCTCGATCAGCACGGTGGCGCGTGCGCTGCCGCGCTCGAGCCGGAGGTGATCCTCGGCCGCCGAGAACACGTCGTTCCAGAGCCGGGCCTCGAGGTGGGACTCGATCTTGGGCAGGTAGAAGAAGGGCCCCGCTCCGCGGTCGAGCAGCTCCTGGCCGTTGTGGAAGAGGTACAGGGCGAAGTCGAAGATGCCCCCGGACACCGGGTCGCCGTCCACCGTGACGTGGCGCTCGGTGAGGTGCCAGCCGCGCGGACGCACGAGCAGCGTGGCCGTCTCCTCGTCGAGCGCGTACTCCTTGCCGTCCTCGGAGGTGTGGGTCAGCGTCCTACGGATGGCGTCGTAGAGGTTGGCCTGGCCGCCCACCATGTTGTCCCACGTGGGCGAGTTGGCGTCCTCGAAGTCGGCCATGAACCCGGCCGCCCCCGAGTTGAGCGCGTTGATCACCATCTTGGCCGAGGTGGGGCCCGTTATCTCCGTGCGCCGGTCCTGGAGCGCGGGCGGAGCGGGGGAGACCGTCCAGTCGCCATCGCGCACCTGCTGGGTCGACTCGAGGAAATCGAGCGTGCCCCCGGCGTCGAGCTCGGCCTGACGCTCGACGCGGCGCTCGAGCAGCTCCCGCCGGCGCCTGTCGAACTCGCGGTGCAGCTTGGCGATCAGCTCGAGCGCGCCCTCGGACAGCACCTCCGCATGGCGGCCCTCGGTGCTCCCGTTGATCTCGACTCCGTCCATGGCGGCTCCTCTCGATGGGTGTTAGGTAGAACCGCGCATCGAGCGCATCAGCAGCTCGACGGGGTGGTACACCGGAAGCTCGTGGCCGAGGTCGCGGGCGTGAGCCTGGATCTGCAGTGCGCAGCCGGGGTTGGCCGCCACCACGGCGTCCGCCCCCGTGGCCATGAGGTTCTCCGCCTTGCGCCTGCCCAGCTCGGCGGCAGGCTCGGGCTTGACCAGGTTGTAGATGCCGGCGGACCCGCAGCAGATCTCCCACTCCGCGGGCTCCACCAGCTCCAGGCCGGGGATCCCGCGCAGCAGCTCGCGCGGCTGCTCGCGCACGCCCTGCGCGTGGGCCAGGTGGCAGGCGTCGTGGTAGGCCACCTTCATCTCGATCGGATGGCGCTGCGCCCGCGGCTCGCCGTCAGTGAGGATCTCCGAGACGTCGCACACGGTCTCCGAGAATGCGGCGGCGCGGTGGGCCCAGTCAGGGTCGTCACGGAGCACGTGCCCGTAGTCCTTCATGGCCGAGCCGCAGCCCGCCGAGTTGACCACAACGCGGTCATGGCCCTCGAGGGCGGCGATCGTCTCGCGGGCACGGTCGCGGGCGTCGGTGCCCTCGCCCGAGTGCAGCTGCAGCCCGCCGCAGCAGCGCGGTCCCTCGGGGGAGACCACGTTCCAGCCCTCGGCCGCGAGAACGGCGGCGGTGGCCGCGTTCACGTCGGAGAAGAAGACCCTCTGGACGCAGCCCCGCAGCAGTGCCACAGTGCCGCGGCCGGCGCCTGCCGCCGGCACGTGCTCGGGCAGGTTCACGCGCCGCCGGCGCGGGGGCGCCAGACGGGCCATCGCGGCCAGGCGCGGGAAGGGCAGTCGCGCACCGAGGCGGTCGAGACCCAGGGCGCCCGACGCGGCGAGCAGCGGTGACAGCGCAGCGAGCCGCTTGGGGTGGGGGAAGAGCGCGAACACGAGGCGGCGGAAGTTGCGGTCGGCCGGGTCGCGCTCCCACTTGCGCTGCACCTGCGCGCGCGTGTCCGCGATCAGCTTGTCGTACTGCACCCCGGACGGGCAGGCGGTGACGCACGCCATGCACCCGAGGCAGTTGTCGAAGTGCTGCACCATCGGCGCCGACAGCTCGCTGCCCTCCTCGTGCCCGGACCGCATCAGCACGATCCGCCCGCGGGGCGAGTCCATCTCCTCCCCCCAGAGCGAGTACGTGGGGCAGGTGGGCAGGCAGAAGCCGCAGTGCACGCAGTCGTCGATCAGGCCCGGCTCGGGCGGGCGCTCGTCGTCCCACGCCGACGTCCGGGCGGATCCTCCGGCGCCGATCTGGATCGGGCCCGCCTCCATCAGAGCCCTCCCGCGAACAGACCGGGTGCGCACACGCCGGCCGGGTCGAAGCGCTCCTTCACGCGGCGCATCAGCACGAGGGTGGCCGGATCCGGCGCTCCCCACACGTCCACGGCCTCGCGTACCTGGTCGGGCGCGTCGAGCACCACGCACGGCGACGGCGCCATCGCGCGGCGCAGCGACTCCACGCCCTCGGCGGCGTTGGGCTCCGACGGCAGCGTGACCCAGTAGAGCCCGAGGCCCGCACGCCCCACCACTCGAGCGTCGAGGGGCCGGACGGTGCGCAGCAGCTCGGGGATCTGGCTCTGCAGGCCCGACACCCGGATCACCGTACCTGCGGGCGCGCGCTGGCCGTCACGCTGGGCATCCCAGAGCGCGCCGTCGTCCTCTGACACCTCGGTCTCGAGCCCCTGCTCGCCCATCACGCCCACCGCGTCGCGAGCCGGCTCGGCGGCGGACGAGCCGCCGAAGCGCGCCAGCACGGCCCCGGCCCCCGACTCCCAGCGCACATCGAGGCTCTGCAGCTCCACCTGGGCGTGGCTGAGCCGCGCGGCGGCCGAGCCCAGCAGGCCCGGATCGTCGGAACGCCCGACCGCCGTCGCGGTGGTGGGGGAGAGCGGGTGCAGGCGCACCGACATCCCGAGGATCGCCCCGAGGGTGCCGTATGCGCCCGTGAAGAGCTTGGCGATGTCGTAGCCCGCGACGTTCTTGATCACCTTGCCGCCGCTCTTGGCCAGCGTGCCGTCGGAGAGCGCGACGCTCATGCCCACCACGAGGTCCCGCGCGGACCCGTAACGGTGCCGGAGCGGGCCGGAGTCGCCGGTGGCGACGATCCCGCCCAGTGTGGCCCCGTCACCCTCGCCGAGCGGTGGGTCGAGGGCGAACATCTGTCCCGCCGACCCCACCGCGGCCTGAAGCTCGGCCAGAGTCACGCCGGCATCCACCACGGCGGTGAGGTCGCCGGCGTTGTGCTCATGGATCGTGGCGAGGCCCTTCGTGGAAATCGGAAGCGCGTCGTCGACAGACGAGCCCCAGGCGATCTTGGTGCGACCACCGACGAACCGCACCGGAGTGCCGGCCGAGGCCGCCTGAGACACCACCGCGGCGAGAGCCTGAGGCGACGCCGGTTCCTGGGGACTGAGGACTGGGGACTGGCGACTCACATCCGCTCCGCAAGACCAGCAGCCTCGAGCGGATGCTCCCGGTACGGCCCCGGCACCTCTCCGCAAAGGCGCGGCGTGGGCATCACCTTGCCCGGGTTGGCCAGTCCGTCGGGATCGAAGGCGCAGCGCAGCCTCTGGAACGTCGCCAGGTCGTCCTCGCCGAACATCTGGGGCATGTAGCGCTTCTTGTCGACGCCGACGCCGTGCTCGCCGGTGATCGACCCGCCGGCATCCACGCACGCCTTCACGATCAGGCCCGCCAGCTCCTCGGCGCGCTCGGGCTCGCCCTCGACCGCCCCGTCGTAACACACCAGCGGATGGAGGTTGCCGTCGCCGGCGTGGAACACGTTGGCCACCTGCAGGTCGTACTCGGTCGCCAGCTCCTCGATCTGCTTCAGCACCGCGGCCATCTTTGTCCGCGGGATCACGCTGTCCTGCACGTAGTAGTTGGGGGCTATGCGGCCCATGGCGGCGAAGGCGGCCTTGCGCGTCTTCCAGATCAGCGCGCGCTCGGCCTCGTCCGCTGCCACGCGCACCTTCCACGCGCCCCCCTCCTCACACATCGCCACGACCTGGTCGAACCGCGCCTCGCACTCGCTGTTCGAGCCGTCCAGCTCCACCACGAGCGCCGCCCCCGCATCCTGGGGATATCCCGCATTGGTGGCGCCCTCGGCGGCGCGGATCGAGAGGTTGTCCATCATCTCCATCGCGCCCGCCACGATGCCCTCGGCCACTACCGCCGACACCACCGAGCCGGCCTCCGACGTCGAGTCGAAGAAGGCCACGAGCGTGCGGGTGGCCTCCGGCGAGGGCACCACCCGCACGGTGATCGATGTGGCCACGCCGAGCGTGCCCTCCGAGCCCACGAAGGCCCCCACCAGGTCGTAGCCGGGCGTGTCGACCTGCTTGCCGCCCAGGCGCACCAGCTCGCCGTCGGGCAGGACCACGTCGAGGCCGGTCACGTAGTTGGTGGTGAAGCCGTACTTGAAGCAGTGCGCGCCGCCGGAGTTCTCGGCCACGTTGCCGCCGATCGAGCACACGATCTGACTCGAGGGATCGGGCGGGTAGAAGTGGCTGGGGCCCACCACCTCCGACACTGCGATGTTGGTGACCCCCGGCTCCACGGTCACGCGCTGGTTGTCCAGGTCCACCTCGAGGATCCGCCGTAGGCGCGAGAGCGCGAGCACGCAGCCGCCCTCGACCGGCATCGCCCCGCCCGAGAGGCCCGACCCCGAGCCGCGGGCCACGAAGGGCACCCCGGCGTCGTGGCAGGCGCGCACCACCCGCTGCACCTCCGCGCCACTGCCCGGCAGCGCCACCACGCCCGGAAGCGCGGCGTACTGCAGCAGGCCGTCGGACTCGTAGGTGCGCAACTGGTGGTGGTGTGTGAGCACGTGCGCGTCGCCACAGACGGACCTCAGACGGGCCGCGAGGTCGGCGACGACCGTGCTCACTCCACGACCATCCAGTCCAGCACCGCCGTCGACTGCAGGTACACGATCACGCACATCACCAGCGTGAGCATCACGCTCCAGAAGAGCACCCGCCGGAAGATGTCTCCCTCCTTGCCCGCCATGGCCACGGCCGCCGCGGCGATGGCGAGGTTCTGGGGCGAGATCATCTTGCCGAGCACGCCACCGGAGCTGTTGGCCGACGCGAGCAATATGGCCGACAGGTCGGCCTTCTCCGCCGCCTCCACCTGGAGGGCGCCGAAGAGCGCGTTCGATGAGGTGTCTGATCCGGTGATGGCCACGCCTAGCCAACCGATGATGGGGGATAGGAAGGCAAAAAGGCCTCCCGACCCCGCGATCCAGCGCCCGAGGGTGGTGGTCATGCCGGTCAGGTTCATCACGTAGGCCAGGCCCAGCACCGCCGCCACGGTGACTATCGCCAGCTTGAGCTGGTTGAGAGTCTCGCCGTAGGTGCGCAGGGCCTCGCGGATATTCACGCGCAGCGCCGCGATGGTGAGCAGGCCGCAGATGAGGACCACCGTGCCCGGCGTGTCCCAGAAGGAGAACTGGAATGTCTGGGCCGACGGCGCCTCTCCGTCCGCTCCGATCACGTCCAGCCCCGGCCATGCGAATCCATTCGGGGTCTTCTCGTCGGTGCCGAAGCCGGTGCCGCCCGAGACCTCGAACAGGAACTGCTCGACGGGATCCGCGAGCTTCGCGATCGAGAAGACGAGCACGATGATGATGTACGGCGCGTAGGCCTCGAGCTTTTCTCGCGTGGAGTCCTGCTTCTGGTTGCGCAGTCGGACGCTGCGCTCGAGCGCGGGGTTGTGTCCCTCCGCTCCCGCCACCGCGGGCAGGTCGCCGCCCGCGGGCTCGACACGCAGCGGCTCGCCGGGCTTCCACACCCGCAGGAACCCCACCAGTACGGCGGTGGAGAACAGCGCCCCGATGATGTCGGTCAGCTCAACCGAGATGTAGTTCGAGCACACGAACTGGGCGACGGCGAAGCTCACGCCGGCCACGAGCGCGGCGGGCCATGCCTGGCGCACGCCGCGGGCGCCGTCCACCACGCCCACCAGGATCAGCGGCACGATCAGGGCGAGGAACGGAGTCTGGCGTCCCACCATCGCGCCCAGATCCTCGATCGGGATGTCGGTCTGCGCCGACAAGGTGACGATTGGAGTGGCGATGGACCCGAAGGCCACGGGAGCGGTGTTGCCGATCAGCGACAGCGCTGCCGACTTCAGCGGGGAGAAGCCCAGGGCGAGCAACATCACCGTGGTGATGGCCACCGGCGTGCCGAAGCCTGCGAGTCCCTCGATCAGAGCGCCGAAGGAGAAGGCGATGATCACCGCCTGGATGCGCTGGTCGTCGGAGATCGTGGCGAACGATCGTCGGAGCACCGCGAAGTGGCCAGTTCTCTCGGTCATGTTGTAGACCCAGACCGCGTTGACGACGATCCACATGATTGGGAAGAGGCCGAACGCGGCGCCCTCCAGGCCCATGTCCAGCGACTGCCCCACCGGCACGTCGTAGACCGCGATCGCCACCACGATCGCCACCCCCAGCGCGGCGATGCCCGAGATCCACGCGGTCACGCGAAACCCGCCGAGCAGCACGAACAGCGTGATCAGCGGCAGCGCCGCGAAGATTGCCGTGAGCCCCAGCGAGCTGCTCACCGGGTCGAAGACCTGCTCGTACATCACTTCCCCTCTGTCGAGAACCTCTCCCGGGACAGGGACTACCCCAGGCCCTGCGGGAGCGAAACGGCGGGGATGGGTAGGGGAGGGGCACGGCATGCGCATCTCGCTGCTCATCACCTGCTTCAACGACACGCTCTTCCCGGAGGCCGGCCGGGCGATCGTGCGGCTGCTCGAGCGCCTCGGGCACGACGTCGACTTCCCCGAGGAGCAGACGTGCTGCGGGCAGATGCACTTCAACACCGGGTACGCCCGCGAGGCGGTGCCGCTGGCGCGGCGCACCGTGGCGGCCTTCGCCGATGCCGACGCCGTGGTGTGCCCGTCGGCATCCTGCACGGGCATGGTTCGCGACCACTACCGGGGCCTTGCCGAGCTGGCCGGCGACGAGCACCTGGCGCGCGGCGCCGAGCGCCTGGCGCCTCGTCTGTACGAGCTGAGCGAGCTGCTGACGGGCCCGCTGGGCACGGAGGACGTGGGCGCCTACTACCCGCACCGCGTCACCTACCACCCCACATGTCATTCGCTGCGCGGGCTGGAGGTGGGCGACGCACCGCTGCGGCTGCTGCGCGCCGTGCGGGGCATCGACCTGGTCGAGCTGCCCGACGCGGAGGAGTGCTGCGGGTTCGGCGGCACGTTCGCGGTCAAGAACGCCGACACCTCGACCGCGATGCTCACCGACAAGGTGCGCGCGGTGCTGGACACCCGCGCGGAGGTGGTCACGGCGTGCGACAACTCGTGTCTGATGCAGATGGGCGGAGCGCTCTCGCGCCAGCGCAGCGGTGTGCGCGCTGTGCACCTGGCCGAGATCCTCGCGTCCACCGAGGCGGAGCCGGCGGCATGAGCCGGGCGCGAGTCGTGGCTCCGGGCGTGCTGCCCGAGCGCCCGTTCGGAGAGGCCGCGGCCGAGGCGCTTGAGGACAGCCAGCTGCGCCGCAACCTTGCTCACGCCACCCGCACGATCCGCGACAAGCGTGCGGGGGTGGTGGCGGAGCTGCCCGACTGGGAGAGGCTGCGCACGGCGGGGGCCGGGCTGAAGGATCGCGCGATGGCCGATCTGCACGTGCAGCTCGAGCGCCTGGAGGAGCGGGTGGCGGCCGCCGGCGGCACCGTGCACTGGGCGCTCGACGGCGACGACGCCAACCGGATCGTCACGCGCCTGGTGCGCGACGCCGGGGCCGACGAGGCGGTCAAGGTCAAGTCGATCGCGACCGACGAGGTGGGGCTCAACGAGGCGCTGGCCGCCGCGGGCATCACTGCCGTGGAAACCGACCTCGCGGAGCTGATCGTGCAGCTCGCCGGTGATGTGCAGTCGCACATCCTCGTGCCCGCGATCCACAAGAACCGCTCGGAGATCCGCGACCTGTTCCAGCGCGAGCTGGGGGTGGAGGACCTGCCCGACGACCCGCCCGCCCTGGCCGAGGTCGCGCGGCGCCACCTGCGCCGCAAGTTCCTCTCCGCGCGGGTGGGGATCAGCGGCGCCAACTTCGCCATTGCGGAGACCGGCGCGGTGTGTGTGGTGGAGTCCGAGGGCAACGGGCGCATGTGCACGACGCTGCCCGAGGTGCTGATCACCCTGATGGGCATCGACAAGGTGGTCACCTCCTGGCGCGACATGGAGGTGATGCTCCAGCTGCTGCCGCGCTCCTCGACGGGCGAGCGCATGAACCCCTATACGTCTTTCTGGACCGGGGTCACGCCCGGGGACGGGCCGCGTGCGTTCCACCTCGTGCTGCTCGACAACGGGCGTACCGAGGCGCTGGCGGATCCGGTCGGACGTCAGGCGCTGCGCTGCATCCGCTGCAGCGCGTGCCTGAACTCCTGCCCGGTCTACTCGCGGGTGGGCGGCCACGCCTACGGGTCGGTCTATCCGGGCCCCATCGGCGCGATCTTCACCCCCCAGATCGTGGGCGTCGAGCAGGCGCCGTCGCTGCCGTACGCGTCGAGCCTGTGCGGCGCCTGTGCCGACGTGTGTCCGGTGAAGATCGACATCCCCTCGATCCTGGTGCATCTACGCCGCCGCGTGGTGGATGCCAAGCGTGACAAGGGAGGTGCGCGGGCGCGTCTCGATCCCGAGCGCCTGGCCATGGAGGCGCTCGCCCACGCCTTCTCCGACCGCCGGCGCTATGAGGGAGTCCAGCGGCTGGGCCGTGCGGGGCAGTGGCCGCTGGTGCGCCGCGGCCGCATAGCCAGGCTGCCCGGGCCCCTGGCCGGGTGGAGCGCGGCCCGGGACCTGCGGCCGATGCCTCGGCAGACTTTCCGCGACTGGTGGCGGTCGCGCGAGGGGCGCCGCCGGTGACTGGCGCACGCACGGAGATGCTGGCACGGGTGCACAACGCGCTGGCCGGCACGCCGCTGCAGGCCCCGCCCGAGCTGCGCGACTACCGCACCGTGTGGGACGGCACGCGCGAGGAGATGCTCGCCCTGTTCGCCGGTCGGGTCGCGGAGTACCGGGCGCAGGTGACCCGTGTGGGTGCCGGCTCGGTGCCCACGGCGCTTGCCACGGCGTGCGCGGACCACGGAGTGGGTCGGCTGGTGATCGACTCTCGGCTGCCCGGGGCCTGGAGGCCGCCGGGCGTCGAGCTGGTCGAGGACGACGACCTCTCGGCGCCCGAGCTGGATGAGGTGGACGGCGTGATCACCGGCTGCGCGGTGGCGATCGCGGAGACCGGCACCGTGGTGCTCGACGCGGGCCCGGGCCAGGGGCGGCGCGCGATCACGCTGGTGCCCGACCTTCACATCTGTGTGGTGGAGGCCGAGTGTGTGGTGGGTCTGGTTCCCGAGGCGGTGGCGCGGCTGGCCGAGGCCGCCGCCGCAGGCCGGCCACTCACATTCGTGTCCGGTCCGTCGGCCACGTCGGACATCGAGCTGAAGCGGGTCGAGGGGGTGCACGGGCCGCGGATGTTGCATGTGGTGCTGGTGGGCTGAGGCGCTCGTCGCCAGTGGCGGGAACTGCATCGAGG
The DNA here is from genome assembly GCA_963825475.1 of uncultured Thermoleophilaceae bacterium. Classification (GTDB taxonomy): domain Bacteria; phylum Actinomycetota; class Thermoleophilia; order Solirubrobacterales; family Thermoleophilaceae; genus JAAYBF01. The sequence continues at coordinate 572,753 of CAWGTC010000004.1, forward strand.
GATTTTCCTAGCGACCAGCGACCAGCGACCGGCGATTAGCGACTCACGGGCCTTCGAGCGCTCGCTTCACCTCGGCGCTCCCGGCCGCCGAGGCCCTGTTGCGTCCGAGGGCCTTGGCCCGGTACAGCGCCCGGTCCGCCGCCGCCGCGAGGGCATCGGGGTCCAGCGGCAGCGGTGGCGCCCCGGCGACACCGACGCTGATCGTGGCGGGCCAGGACTCGGCGTTCGACCGCACCCGCATGCTTTCCAGCAGCTGCTCCGCGATCGCGAAGCCCGCTGCGGCGTCGCAGTTCGGCAGCAGCAGTACGAACTCGTCACCGCCGGTGCGGGCCAGCACATCGACGTCGCGCAGGCCTTTTGCCATCACCTCGGCCGCCAGCTCGAGCGCCTCGTCGCCTGCTCCGTGGCCGTAGCGGTCGTTGATCTGCTTGAGGCCGTCCAGGTCGGCGGTGAGCACGCACAGGGGCTCGCCGGTGCGCCGAGCGCGGGCGATCTCGATTCCCAGCCGATCGTCGAGCCCGCGCCGGTTGAGCGCGCCCGTGAGCGGATCGCGGCGGGCGCCGGCGTCCAACTCGGAGATCAGGCTCTCGGCGCGCCGGTTGAGCTGTGCCACGAGCAGACCCGCCACGGAGAGGGTGCCGAGTGTCACGCCCCAGCGCGTGACAGCCACGTCGAAGGGCACCATCTCGAGCAGGACCGCCCCGTACGCGACTCCGATCAGGGCCAGCTCGGCGACGGCGACCCACGTGCTCAGGAAGTAGAAGGCGTAGAGCACGACCATGAGGTAGAGCACTTCGTTGTCGGCGCCATGGGTATCGGTGACCCCGGAGGTTCGGACAGCCAGGGTCACCAGCATCGAGCCGAAGGCCACCAGCACCGGGGTGGCCCACTGTGGAAACAACCCGGGATGGGCAACCAGCAGCCCGCCCAGCGCGAGGGCGATCACAGCCACGATCACGACCGGGGTGTCGCCACCGCCCGGGACGGGGTGGGGGATCACCGTGGTGAGGAGGGCGAGGATGCCGCCCGCGATGAGCATTGCGCCGCCGATACGGCGGCGGTATGAGGGGCCCCGGGTGTGCCGGGATGCGGGCTGCGCCGACCCGGGGCGGAGGGGATCCACGCGCTCAGTCTAGGCTGTGTGAACGTGCGCACGGTGTACCTGGGAACCACCGATTTCGCCGCAACGGTCCTGCGCCGCCTTGCTGACTCGGATCACCGTCCGCAGCTGGTCGTGACCCGCCCCGATCGCCCCCGCGGACGGGGCCGCCGGCTCCAGAGCCCGCCCGTGGGCGACGCCGCTCGGGAACTTGGCATAGCCGTCGATCAACCGGAGAACGTGAACGCCGAGGAGGCCCGCTCGCGGATCACCGCCACGAAGCCCGAGGCCGTGTGCATCTGCGCCTACGGCGCCCTGATCCGCGAGCCACTGCTCTCCCTCCACGAGATGTACAACGTGCACCCGTCCCTGCTGCCGCGGTGGCGCGGCGCCGCGCCAATCGAGCGCGCGATCGAGGCCGGTGACCGTCAGACCGGCGTCTGCATCATGCGCCCGACCGCCGAGCTGGATGCCGGGCCCGTGTACGTCGAGCGCCCGACGCCCATCCGCGACGACGACGACTACACCAGCCTGGCCGGCCGCCTCGCACCGCTGGCGGGGGACCTGCTGGTGGAGGCGCTCACCACACGGCCCCAACCGCGCGAGCAGGCGGACGAGGGCGCAACGTACGCCGAGAAGATCGACCGCGAGGAGCGCCGTCTGGATCCCTCTCGCACTCCGGACGCCTTGGCCAGGAAGGTGCGGGCACTGACCCCGCATGTGGGTGCGTACGCGGAGACGGGCGACGGCGAGCGGCTGGGGGTGCGGCGGGCGATTCCGGCCTCCGACGCGCCCTCGCTGGCGCCTGGGGACCTGACGGCGATCGACCGCCGGCTGCTGTTCGGCTGCGCGGAAGGAGCGCTCGAGCTGCTCGAGGTGCAGCCCGCGGGCGGCAAGCCGATGGCCGCCGCGGACTACCTGCGCGGCGGGCGGGCGTCGGCTCTCGTGGGTGGCGAGGAGGCGGGGGGTGGCTGACGAGATCAAGCTGGGCCTGGAGTGCCCCTCTTGCCACGAGCCGTGGCTGCGACCGACCAACCTGGCTGGGCGCTACCGCTGCGTGAACTGCATGCACCGGTTCGAGATCAGGTCCGAGTGCCCCGACTGTGGAATGCACTCCACGATCGCCCGGATGTCGGACACCGCGATACTCATGTGCAACAGCTGCGGTGCGTCGATGCTGCGGGCGATCTGACTCTGGTTCCCGTCGTCCTTCAGGACGAAGCGGTCAGGACGATTCCGGGCGGGTGAGCTGGACCGGTATCCCGCTCAGCACCGCGTTTCCGGACACGGCCTCGACCACCGACTCGTCGGACAGCACGTTGCTGTTCACGCCGGGGTGGGCCGCGGCCACGCCCATCCGGGTGCCTTCGGCGTCGTGTCCCCACCCGTGCGGCAGGCTCACCACGCCCGGCATCACGGCATCGGTCACCTCCACGGGCGCGTCGATCTGCCCGGCGCGCGAGCGAAGCGTGGCCCGATCGCCGTCGGTCAGGCCCAGGCGCGCCGCGTCGACGGGGTGCACCTGGGCGGTGCAGGAGTCCTTGCCCTTCACAAGCGGGTCCAGGTTGTGCATCCAGGAGTTGTTGGAGCGCAGCTGGCGCCGGCCGACCAGCACCATGTGCCCGTTCTGAACGCGGGAGAGGGACTCGCGCAGTCGCGGCACGTCTGCCGCCAGGGGCGGCGGCGCCAGCTCGATCTTGCCCGACGCCGTGCGCAGCACCTCGGGAATGCGCGGCTCGAGCGGACCCAGGTCCACGCCGTGCGGGCTCGCCTCGAGCACGGCAAGGGTGAGGCCGCCTGGCTCGTCGCCGAAAGAGTCGCCATGGGGACCGGCTCGCAGCATCAGGTCGAGCATCCGCTCGGGTCCGCGGCGCGGCTCCAGCTCCTCGAGGATCTCGGCCTCCTCGCGTGCCGCGATGCGCGAGTGGGGATCGCCGACCTCCCGCTTGACCATCGTTGCGATCACCATCTCGTCGAGCGCCTCGATGTCGATGTCGGGACCCTGACCGGAGACGATCCCCGTCAGCCGCGCCAGCGTCTCCCACTCCTGAGGCACCCCGTTGCTCGGGAGCAGCGCCGGGGAGTAATTGGCCACGTTGCGCGCGGCCAGCTGGTAGAGCGCGATGTCGTAGTGCGCCTTCTCCAGCGGCGAGGGCGCGGGCAGGATCACGTCCGCGTGGCGGGTCGTCTCGTTGAGGTAGATGTCGATCGAGAGCATGAAGTCAAGGCCCTCGACCGCACGGCCCAGCCGTTCGGAGTTGGGCGTGGAAACCAGTGGGTTGCCCGCTGACGTGATCAACGCGCGCACCTGACCCTCGCCCGGGGTGTCGATCTCCTCGGCGAGCACGGACACCGGCAACTCGCCGATCGCCTCCGCCAGTCCCCGCACCCTGCTCTTCCAGCGCCCCATGGCGAAGCCCCTGCCGCTGCCGGGCTTGCCCGACGAGTTGCGCTGTCCCGCGGCGGCGGTGGTGAACATCGCGCCGCCCTCGCGGTCCAGGTTGCCGGTGAGCACGTTCACGACGTCCACGAGCCAGCTGGCCAGCGCGCCGTACTCCTGGGTGCAGGTGCCGATCCGCCCGTAAACGACGGCGCGCTCGGCCGCGGCCAGCTCCCGCGCCATGCGGCGGATCTCCTCCGCCGAGATCCCGCACGCGCCGGCCACCTGCTCGGGTGCGAAGTCCGTGGCCAGCACCTCGACCTCGTCGAGGCCGTTGAGGTGCTCGCGGATCTCTCCGGGCTCGGCCAGGCCCTCCACGAACAGGGTGTGCACGATGCCAAGCAGCAGGTGCGCATCCCCGCCGGGACGGATGAAATGGTGCTCGTCGGCGGCCTCGGCCGTGCGGGTCCGGCGCGGGTCGATCACCACGATCTTCCCACCGCGCTCGCGGATCCCGCGCAGGCGGCCGCGCATGTCGGGCGCCGTGAGCAGGCTGCCGTTGGAAACGAGAGGGTTGGCGCCCAGGATCAGCAGGTGGTCGGTGCGGTCGATGTCCGGGATGGGGATCGACAGTGCACCGCCGAACATCAGCCCGGCCGATACGTGCTTTGGCATCTGGTCCACCGAGCTGGCCGAGTAGACGTTCTTCGATCCGAGCGCGCGAAGCCATACCTGGCCGTACAGGAGCGCGGCGAGGTTGTGGGCGGTGGGATTGCCGAGGTAGACGGCCACCGCGTCGCGGCCGTGCTCGGCCAGGATGGGGGATAGGCGCTCGTCGACGATCTTGAGCGCCTGCTCCCACGACGCTTCGGCGAAGCTCCCGTCGGCCTGCCTGACCAGCGGGGTGCGCAGCCGGTCGGGGTCCTCCTGCAGGTGCTTGAGGCCGGTGCCCTTGGGGCAGAGGAAGCCGGCGCTGAACACGTCCTCGGAGTCGCCACGCACGCTCGCGACGTCATGGCCCTCGAGCGTCACCTCGAGGCCGCACGTGGCCTCACAGAAAGGACAGGTTCGATAGTGGACGGTCTCAGCCACCGGCGGTGACACTACTCCTCCCGCAGCTCGATCCACAGGGCGCGCGAGTGCGCGAGCGCCGAGCCCTGGGCGTCGAACAGGACGCACGCGGCCTCGCGCTTGCGGCCGTCGCGGCCCAGCGCCCACGACACGAGTGCGTGGGGCTCGCCGACCCGCACGGGCGCGTCGAGCGAAGCCGCCAGACGGGCCAGCACGATCGGCGGCCCTTCGCCGAAGTTCGCCACCGGGGCGCTGGTGGGGCAGTCCAGGGCGGCCCAGACGCACTCGGGCCGCACCGCGCCGTCCTCGCCGGCCAGAGCGGGGTCCGGCGTCCAGGTGGCCGCGAAGCGCCCGTCGCCGAGCGCGCCGGGGAACACTCCGAAGCCGTCGTCTCGGTCGGGGCCGCAGACGACGCAGGTGGGGAACGGGTGGGCCGCCGTCCAGGCGGCGTAGCCGCCGTGCGCGGCTTGGCCGGCGGCCCCGGGACTCACCGGCGCCGTGTCGTGGGTCGGTGGCTCCGTGGCGCGGCCCTCGGCGATCACGGTCTCACCGTCTCGCACGGTCACGCCGCCGGCGGTGCGCTCCACCGCCAGCTCACGCTCGAGCGGCGGCGGCGCCCGCAGGCTCACCTCCGCCGGCGTGGCACCGAGCGCGGCCGCCACGAGTCCGCAGGTGTAGCCGCCGTTGGCGGAGTCGGGCGGCCCGTTGAACCCGGCCGGGATGCGCACGTTCTAAGCGGCGGTCGGCAGCAAATCCAGCGCCTTCTTCAAATCCGCCGCGGTCTGGAAGTCCAGCCCCAGCGCGTGGTCGTGCCGGTGAGCCACCATGCCCTGCTCGTCGACGATGATCACGGCGCGCTTGGGCGTCTTGGCCAGCCCCGAGTAGGCGTCGTAGGCCTTCGAGACCGACAAGTCCTCGTCGGCCAGCAGCGGCACTGTGAGGCCGTTCCTGTCGGCGAACCGGCGCTTGGAGTCCACGTCCTTGCCGGAGATCCCGACGGCCACCACGCCGAGTGATCCGAAGTTCTCGCTGTTGTCGCGGTAGTCGCAGAACTGCTTGGTGCACACCGTTGTCTCGTCGCCCGGGTAGAAGAGCAGCAGCACCTTCTCGCCGAGATGCTCGGAGAGCCTGAAGGTGCCGGCGGTGCCCTCGAGCTCGAAGTCGGGTGCCTCATCTCCCACTGCCGGTTGCCTCGCCATGTCCGCCCTCTTCCGTCGTCGTTTGCGCCTTCCGAGAGTAGAGGGCGTAGAGGAGCCCGCACAGCACCAGCGCCGCGGCCACGTAGCCGACCTCGACCTGCAACACGCGGTCGTCGAACTCGGGCACGACCAGAAATGCCACGAAGCCGGCCGCGGCCAGCAGCCAGGCGGCACAGGCCTGGTGGGCCTGCCCGCGCGCCAGCAGCGCCTGGTTGAGCGTGGCCGCCGAGAGGTACAGCCCCATGCCCAGCGAGATCAGCACCAGTCCCAGCCGGTCGTATTCGAAGCCCCCCCCGAACACCAGGTCCATCACCGCGGGCCCGGCCGCCAGCATCACGAGCGCCACGGCCGCGGCGAACCCCGCGATCGCGATCAGAGTCACGTTCACCGTCCGGCGGAACGGGTCGGTCTCCCCGCGCGCGCCGAGCCGGGTGAGGTGGGGGAGGATCGAGGTCTGCACGGCCTGGAACAGCTGCAGGGGCGCCCGGGCGATCAGCAGCACGTTGAAGGTGAAGCCCGCCAGCGCGGCGCCGTCCGCGCCCTCGGTTGCCTTGACCAGCAAAGGACCTGCGTTGAGGAACGTCTGCTCGGCCAGCATGATCGCCAGCACCGAGACCGCGAAGCCGGTGCCGTGCGAGAGAGTGAACTCGGCCTCTCCACCAACCTGCGGCTCGGCCGGATCGCCGTCCCCGGGGGGCCGGCCGCCTCGTCTCAGTCCCCGCCCGAGCGCGAACGGAACGACCGCCAGCGACACGATCGGCGCCGCCGCCATGCCGAGCGCCACCACCGACTGCCCTTCGGCGATGCCCACCGCAACGGCCACCGCGAACATCACCCGCGACAGCGCCTCCATCAGCACCAGCCCGCCGTACGCGCCGTAGCGGCGTGAGCCGGCCAAGAAACCGCGCGCGAAGTAGCTGACCGCGTAGGCGAGCACCGTCACGATCAGGACCCAGTAGAGGGTCTCCGAGCCGCCGAAAAGTTCGTCCTGCAGGGGCACGCGCAGCGCCAGCGCGACGCCTGCGAACAGCACGCCGAGGGCGAGCTGGATCGTGGCCGCCACCCGCAGGTGCTCGCGCCCCGGCGTGCCCCGCGCGTCGCGGTCGGCGATCGTGCGCGAGAGCAGCTGCTCCACGGGCCGGTAGAGCACCGACACCGTGATGAACACGGCCGACCACAGCAGGGTGATGCCGCCGTAGTCGGACTCGCTGAGCGTATGGCTGGCCAGCGAGAAGTACCCGTACGTGATCAGCCCGGTGGCGCCGATCCCCACCGACAGGATCGCCGCCCCGCGGCCGTAGCCGCCGCCCCCGGCCGCCGGCATCTCTACAGCCGCACGAGCGCCATGGACCAGGGGAAGGGCGAGCGCGCCTCCTCAACGGTGCCGTGGCGCGACAGCATCGAGTGAAACGACCGTTTGGACCAGTGGTTCACGTGCCCAGGCGTGTTTCCCAGCGAGCCCCAATACGAGCCGCGCGCCATGTTCAGCCCGCGCCACAGGGGCTCGCGCGGTACCGAGACCAGCAGCCATCGGTCGGCCACCCGCGCCATCTCGGCCACGGTGGCCTCGGGGTCGGGCACGTGCTCGAGCACCTCGATCGCCGTCGCGGTGTCGAACTCGTCGTCGCCGAAGGACAGCCGCGTGGCCTCCTCCACCCTGTACTCGAGGTTCGGGCGCGAGCGCTTGTGCCATTCGGCGCTCAGCTTGGGATCGTCGAGGTCGATGCCCACGATGCGGGCATCGCCCAGCCGCTCCGCCCACTCGCACGTGAGCACGCCCTCACCACAGCCCACGTCGAGCACCGACTGCGGGTCCGCCTTCTCCCACAGCTCGTCCAGCGTGGCGTGGAAGCGGTTCATCAGGCGCCGCACGACCGGGTTGGTCGATCCGTACTTGTCGAAGGTGTTGCCGGTCGGTACCTGCTCGGGGGCGCGCACGGCGGCGGGCTCGGCCATCAGCGCGCCACGGGCTGCTGCGCCTCAGCCGGCCGCTGCGGGTCCTTGCCGGGGGCCGGTCCGGCTTGGGCGCCCGTGGTGCGGGCCGGTCCCTCGGAGTCGGAGGCCGGCTCGTAGTGGGAGGGCTCCACGCCCAGCGTCAGCTCCACCCGCCGCACCCGCTCGAGGATCCGTTGCTGGAGCACGCGGCTGCCCGCCAGGATGTCGCCAACCACGCCCAGCGCCACCAGCTGCACGGAGATGATCATCAGCGTGGAGCCGAGGATCAGCGACTGCACGTGGCCCGAGCCCTCGCCCGCGAAGAAGAAGTAGAGGAACCGCGCCCAGATCACCGCGGCCGGCAGCGCCACGGCGGCCGCGGCGATGAAGAACACCCGCATCGGCTCGTAGAGCGAGTAGACGCGGAAGATCGACCCGGCGTTGCGGCGGACGTAGGCCCCCATGGACGGGAACAGCCGCGACGGGCGGGTCTGCTCGTTGGTCCGGATGGGCACGTGCTCGACGGCAACCAGCATCTTGCCCGCCTGGATGATCGTCTCGAGCGTGTAGGTGAACTTGGACACCACCTGCATCTGCAGGGCAGCCTCGCGGTTGTATGCGCGGAAGCCGGAGGTGGTGTCCGGGATCGTGGTGCCCGACGCACGCCGGACCACCGCCGAGCCCAGCCGCTGGAGGCGCTTCTTGAGCGGTGAGAAGTGCTCGATCGTGGAGGTCTCGCGGTCGCCTACGACCATGTCGGCGTCGCCGGCCAGGATCGGCGCCACCAGCTTGTCGACGTCGCCCCCGTAGTACTGGTTGTCGGCGTCGGTGTTCACGATCACGTCGGCGCCGAGCTTGAGGCAGGCATCCAACCCGGCCTGGAAGGCGGCGGCCAATCCCTTGTTGTTGGTGAGGCGCACCACGTGATGCACGCCGCCGGCCCGCGCGACGTCGATCGTCTGATCGGTCGAGCCGTCGTCGATCACCAGCCACTCGACCGCGTCGAAACCCGGCAGCTCGCGCGGGAGGTCGGCCAGGGTCGCCGGCAGGTGGTCGGCCTCGTCGTAGCAGGGGATCTGGATGATGAGCTTCATAGCGCCCTGGGGAGGCTATCTGGGCGCGCCGACACCGGCTCGGGAGGACTTCCGGGCCTCACCCCGAAGGGCTGCCGACCCCGACAAAAGGGTTATGCAGATGTAAACGTACGCGGTACAAAAGGGGCTGGAACAGCCCGGTTGGTCTGCTAGCCTCCGACGGTCGAACTTGACCCCGGCCTCACTGGAGCACGCTGAACATGGACCTTCTCGCATACTTGGACCCCGGCAGCGGGAGCATGATCCTTCAGATTCTCGCCGGTGGCCTCGCCGCCGTCGCGGTCACCGCCCGCCTGTACTGGGACCGCATCCTCAAGTTCCTGAAGGTCCGCAAGCCCGAGGACGAAACGGTCACGCAGCGGGAGCAGGCCGACTCGGCCTAGCGCTCCGTCAGATTTCGCAGGGACGCGGAATCTGACGAATCCGTTCAGGGGGCATCGTCCGCCCTGGCTCGCAGTTCCCTACCATGACCCACCGTCGGCCCGCACGGCGACCGTTAGCGCATGTCCTCACCGATCGAGACCTCTTCCCGTGCCGAGGCCTCCCGGCTCGAGCCGGGCTCCTTTCGCGATCCTGAAAGCCGGGTCTTCTACGCGGGAGACGAGGTCTACCGGTCGCTGTCCGCGGAGGGCCTGAGCGAATTCCAAGCGCTCGAGAAGACGAACTTCTGGAAGGCGTACACCGGCGACGGCCGGATAGTCGGCACCGAGTTGGTCGCGGATCCCGGAGCGCTGCCCTCCGGATTGGTCAAGGAGAGCGCGGGGGTGTTGAAGCACGAACGGATCCCGTTCGTCTCCTATCCGTACGAGTGGCCCTTCTCGATGCTCAAGGACGCCGCGCTCCTGCAGCTCGACATCAACCTTGCGGCGATCGAAGAGGACATGATCTCCAAGGACTCCTCGCCCTACAACGTGCAGTTCAAGGGCTCGAAGCCCGTGTTCGTCGACGTGGGCTCCTTCGAGCGGCTGCGCGAGGGCGAGCCCTGGATCGGCTATCGCCAGTTCTGCATGCTCTACCTCTACCCGCTGCTGCTGCAGTCGGTGAAGGATGTGAGTTACCACGCCCTCCTGCGCGGCGCGATCGACGGCATCACCCCGGCGCAGATGCGCGGCATGGTGTCGCTCCGCGATCGCTTCCGGAAGGGCTTCTACCTCAACGTCTTCCTCCACGCCAAGCTCGAGGCCCGCCACGGCGACCGCGGCAAGGAGGTCAAGGCCGAGGTCAAGAAAGCCGGCTTCAAGAAGGAGCTGATCGTGGCCAACATGCGCCGCATGCGCAAGCTGGTCACCGGCCTGGAGTGGAGCCCGCCGCAGGGCGTATGGGTGGCCTACGGCGAGCGCAACAGCTACACCGACGACGACGCCAAGCGCAAGGACGAGTTCGTGCGCGAGGTGTCGACTTCGAAGGACTGGGGCCTGACGTGGGACATCGGGTGCAACAACGGCCGCTACTCCCGGATAGCCGCCGAGGGCTCGCGTCACGTGCTGGCGGTCGACTACGACCAGGGCCCCGTCGAGTTGCTCTACCGCACCCTGCGAGACGAGGGCGACGAGAAGATCCTCACCCTCTCGATGAACCTGGCCGACCCGTCGCCGGGCCTCGGCTGGCGGGGACAGGAGCGCAGGTCACTGCCCGACCGGGGCGCACCCGACCTGGTGCTGGCCCTGGCCCTCATCCACCACGTGACGATCGCGGCCAACGTGCCGGTCGCGGAGTTCGTCGACTGGCTCGCCGGCCTCGCCACCTCGCTGGTGATCGAGTTCCCCACGCGCGAGGACCCGATGGTCAAGAAGCTGCTCGGCCCGAAGCGAGAGGGCCTGCACCCCGACTACGAGCGCGAGAGCTTCGAGCGCGTGCTCTCCGCGGCTTTCGACGTGGAGCGCCGTGAGCGGCTCGAGTCCGGTACCCGCCTCCTGTACTTCGCGCGCCCCAAGGGCGCGGGCAGCCCGATCGATCTGACCGCTCCCGAGGGCTGATGGCCGAAACCGGTTCGGGCCGCCTGCCTACGCCGCGCGAGGCGCTCATCGCATTCGGTCACCTCGCGGTCCTCTCGACCTTCGCGCTCGCTCAGCCGCTCTTTTCGCTGCTCTCGGACAACCCGGAGTTCTTTGCCGCGCGGGGTTCCTCACCGGGCGACATCATCGTCTTCGCCCTGCTCCTGGTCCTCGTCCCGCCGCTGGTGCTGGTGGGCATCGAGGTGCTGATCGGCCTGGCCGGGCCGACCGTGCGCCGAGTCGCTCACCTCGTTCTGCTCGCGCTCCTGGCCGCCGTCGTCTTCGTGCAGGCGCTCAAGGACGCTCTGGGCTCCTCCGACGTGCTGCTGATCCTCGTGGCGCTCGCGCTCGGGGCGATCGCGGCCGCGCTGTACGCGCGCGCCGAGCCTGTGCGCTCGTTCATGAGCGTGCTCACGCCGGCCCCGCTGGTCTTCCTCGTGATCTTCCTGTTCATATCGCCGGTCTCGAAGATCACGCTGGCCGACGAGGCGGCCGCCAAGTCGGTGGGCAACGTGGCCCGGGTGCCGGTGGTGATGATCGTGTTCGACGAGTTCCCGAGCACCTCGCTGATGGATGCCCGGCGCAACATCGACGCGGAGCGCTACCCGGGTTTCGCGCAACTGGCCAAGGACGGCACGTGGTTTCGCAACGCCCACTCGATCTACGACTCGACCACCCGGGCGGTGCCGGCGATCATGGACGGCAACTACCCCGAGAAGGACACGCTGCCCACGTCATCGGAGCACCCCAACAGCATCTTCGCGCTGCTGGGCAAGACCCACCGGATGAACGTGTCGGAGGAGGCCACCACGGTCTGTCCGCGCGACATCTGCACAGACTCGCGCTCCGAGGAGCCGTTCCTCGACCGGCTCGGCTCGATGACCGACGACCTCAGCCTGGTCTACGCCCATGTGGTGGCGCCGCCCGGGATCGAGCGTGACCTGGCCAGCGTGTCGGAGAACTGGGGGAACTTCGGCGCCGGCGCGGGGGACGGCGACTCCGCGAGCGCCTCCGCCGGATCGGGCACCTCGAGCGCGGAGGAGGCCCAGACGCGCGCCAACCTCAACGGCAACCGCCGCCAGCGCTTCGAGCAGTGGACCGACGCGATCCAGCCCGGCCGCCGCCCGGCCCTGAACTTCAAGCACGCGCTGCTTCCGCACGTTCCGTGGCAGTACCTGCCCGACGGCCGGCTCTACCGCCGCCAGGCCGACGACCCGGTGTCCAACCTCTCGCGCCAGTCCTACCCGGACGAGGGTCAGGTCGAGCAGCTGCAGATGCGCCATCTGCTCCAGCTGGGCTTCGCGGACCTCGAGGTCCGGCGGCTGATCGCACACCTCAAGGACAACGGCACCTACGACGAGTCGCTGATCGTGATCACCGCCGACCACGGCGTCTCGTTCAAGCAGGGACAGTTCGACCGGCGCAACGTGAACGAGGAGAACATCGACGAGATATCGCCGGTGCCGCTGTTCGTGAAGGAGCCCGGCCAGAAGATGGGGCGGACGGACGACTCGATCGTCGAGACCACCGACATCCTGCCCACGATCGCCGATGTCCTGGGCATCGAGCTGCCCGACGAGGCGGACGGCAGGTCCGCGTTCGGCTCCGAGGTGCGCGGGCGCGACGAGGTGAAGATGCTCAGGCGCGACCTGTCCGAGTGGATCCGCGTGGACGGCGACGAGTTCGATCGCAGCAAGGCGGAGGAGCTGGCCAAGAAGGTGCGTCTGTTCGGTACCGGCACCGACGACCCGGACCGGATCTTCCGCATCGGCCCCAATCAGGACCTGCTCGGAACGTCGGTCGCCGGGCTCGGAACGGCGGGCGATTCCGAGGCCAGGGTCAGCCTGATCGGCGCAGCGGACCTCGACGACGTCGATACCGAGGGCGAGTACGTGCCGATCTGGGTCGTCGGCAAGGTGTCGGGCGGATCGGGTGACAGGCGCGACGTCGCGGTGTCGGTGAACGGCACGATCCGCGCGGTGGGCAACTCCTTCGTGCTGGCGACCGGGGGAGACGAGCTGATCTCCGTGATGCTGCCCCCGAGCGCGCTGGAGAACGGGCGCAACGAGGTCGAGGTTTTCGAGGTGGCGGGCGGGTCTCGGCTCAGGTCGATGGGCGGGAGCTAGGGCCGAGGTCGACTCGAGAAGTGCGCAGCACTTCAGAAGCGCGGCTCAGCCGAGACAGTTCTCCAGCGCCTCGAGCACGTCATCGCTCCCATCGTTCACGAACAGCAGCGCCGCTCCCACCTGCTCGGCGCCCTGGGCCTCGCCCTTGAACTGCTGACTCTCGGCCTCGCCACCCGACAGGAAGAATTCGACCCGGGGGCCTCCGAGGCCCTCCACCTGGATCGACTGCTCGCCCACGAGCTCGGCCTCGAGACCGGCCTCGTTGGTGAAGCAGTCCAGCGCCACGGCGCGCTTGTCGTTGGGGTCGGGCTCGTCGCCTGTGACCGGCTCCTCGGAGCCGCATCCGCCGGCGGCGAGCGCCAGCACGCACACGCTGATCAGTGTGGAGATTCGGCTGCGCATCGCCGGGCAGGGTAGTGATCAGCGGATGAAACGGGCGTTCTCCCGTGCTACCGTCTCTCCCTTCGGCGGGCGTCCGCGCGCCCGTTGTGCTCGACGCTCCGCCCGCCAGTCTCCCCGCTCGTGCAGGTCGCAGTGATGGGGGAGGCACGCGCGCAGGCGCGCCCGACGCCGTTCACGGAACGATGAACAGACGCTTCGCGCTACTTCAAGCCGCCTTCTCGCTAGTCGCGCTGGGGGCCGTAATCTGGTGGGCCTCCCACCAGGAGGCGCCGCGCATCCCGCATACGGGCAACGCGCTGGCCTGGCTCGCGGGCGGCGCCGCCCTGTACGCGGTGGCGACACTCGTGCGAGCCGAACGCTGGCACCGGATCCTGCACATGACGGGCGTGAACGCGGGAAGGGCGGACTGCTACGGCCTCACGACCGTCGGCTACATGGGCAACAACGTGCTGCCGGCCCGCGCCGGAGAGGCGCTGCGAGTGGTGCTGCTCGACGCCCGCGTGAACGCCGGCAAGCGCAAGTTGCTCGGCACGATCGTGGCCGAGCGGCTGCTCGACGTGATCGCGCTCGGCGCGATCCTCGCGGCCACCGCCTATGGCGTGCTCTCCGACCGCGACGTCCTGCCCACCGATCAGCCCCTCGTGATCGCGGGGGCGGGCCTGCTGGCCCTCGCGGTCGGCGCGGTCGTGTTCAGCATCCTGCGCCGTCGCGGGGCCCTCACCCGGTTCCGCGACTTCGCACGACCGCTGGCCGGGGCGCCGCGAGCGCTGCTCGGCCGCGGCGGCGTGGTACTGCTCGCGGGCACGTTCGGGCTGTGGCTGCTCGAGGGCGGCGTGTACCTGGCTGTGGCCCACGCCGTCGACCTCGACATCAGCGCATCTGGCGCCATGTATCTGGTGGCGCTCACCAACTTCGTGGCCGCCCTCCCCGCGGCGCCGGGGTCGATAGGCACCTTCGACGCCGCGGTGGCCTTCGGGGCGAAGGCGCTGGGGGGAGCGGGCGCCGCCGTCGTCTCCTACCTGCTCCTGCTGCGGTTCATCCTCTACGTGCCCATCACGGTGGTCGGTCTGGCTGTCATGGTGGTCCGCTACGGGGGCTGGGCTCGGCTGCGATCCGCCGCCCGCCTCCAGGCCAGCCAGGCCTGACCCGGGAACGTGCGTCTCTCCGCTGCTCAGCCTCTGGCGCTACGGCTCCGCGGGCGTACCCCCGAGGGCGACTTCGCCTCCGGCCGGCCGGGCTCGGCGGCGCTTCCCCGTACTGAGAGGCGCTCGGCGCCGGTCTGGCCGGCGGTGCTGGTCTGTGTCGCGCTCGCGGGCCTCACCCTCTTTCTGCCATCCACGCCCACCTACGACCCCTGGGCGTGGATCATGTGGGGACGCGAGATCGGCCAGTTCGATCTGGTGACCACCGGGGGGCCGTCGTGGAAGCCGCTGCCCGTGGTGTTCACCACGTTCTTCTCGTTCCTCGGCTCCGACCTGGCGCCCTACCTCTGGCTCTGGGTTGCCCGGGCGGGCGGCATGTTCGCGCTGGTGATGGCCTTCCGGCTCACCAGGCGCCTGACCGGCGGCGGCGTGGCGGGCGCCATAGCCGGCGTCGCCGCCTGCGCGTTCCTTCTCACGAGCTACCAGTTCGCGCGTGACGCTGCGCTCGGCAACTCGGAGCCGCTGCTGGCAGCTCTAGCTCTCTGGGCGTTCGAGCGCCACCTCGACGGCCGGCGCGAGCACGCGCTCTACCTCGGGCTCGGCGTCGCACTGCTGCGACCCGAGGCGTGGCCCTTCATAGGCGCTTACGGACTGTGGCTGTGGTTCCGCGAGCCCGAGCTGCGCCTGAGGGTGGCCGCGGTGGGCGTGCTGATCCCCCTGCTCTGGTTCGGACCCGAGCTGTGGGGGTCCGGCGACGCCCTCCGCGCCTCGACCCGCGCAAACGATCCGAACGCGGGCAGCGCCGCGTTCGCCGACAGTCCCGGTCTCGAGGTGGCCTACCGCTTCCACGAGCGCACGATCTGGCCGATGGAGCTGGGCGCGCTGATCGCGTCGGTGTACGCCGCGGTGCTCTTCTTCCGTGAGCGAAGCCAGCGCGCCGCGCTCTTCCTGCTCGGCGCCGGGCTCGGGTGGCTCGCCCTCGTCGCGATCATGACCGAGCAGGGCTACGCCGGCAATCAGCGCTACCTGATCGTGACCACCGCGGCCGTCAGCGTGCTCGGAGGCGTGGGATTCGGCCGCGTCTTCGGGGCGCTGCGCCTCGGGGTCACCCGGCTCACGAACCGTCCCGCGGCGGGGCTGGCGGTGGCCTCCGCCGTCTTCGCGCTCGGGGTGCTGGCGCTCACGCCCGTGATCAAGGACAAGGTGGACAACACGGAGGTGACTGCCGAGAAGCTGGAGTACGAGGCCAGCCTGTGGGGCAACCTGCCGGAGGCGATCGAGAAGGCCGGCGGCCGCGAGGCGCTCCTGCGCTGCGGCAGCGTCTACAGCGGCCCCTTCCAGACCCAGATGGTTGCCTACGAGCTGGGGGTGCACGGGATCGACGTGGCCGCCCTCGTGCCCACGGAGCCCCCGGGCCTGGCCTTCCAGACCCACACGGTGCGCGACGGGCCGCTGGTCACCGACGTGACCGACGACCGCTTCCGTACGGTGGCCACCAACTCGCGCTGGCGGGTGCTCACCGCACCGCGCGCCGACGCTGCCGGGCGCGACTGTCCCGCGGCGGGCCCGGACGCGCCACGGGTTGCTCCCCGTGACGTGACCCCCGAACTCGTGTCCTCGCGCTGACTATCTTTCCCTGATGGCCACCGTCGCATCACGCGCTCGCGCGCTCCCGCGCGTCGAATCCCTCAGGACCGGGGTCGCCGGAATCGTGCTCTTCGTCGGCGGGCTGCTGATCTTCTCGCTGTGGCTGCGCACGCGGGCGCTGGGTGCGTCGCTGTGGATGGACGAGGGCCTGTCCATCGGCATAGCGTCCCAGCCCTTCTTCGACATTCCGGGAGTGCTGCGCCAGGACGGGTCGCCGCCGCTGTACTACCTCATGCTGCACGTGTGGATGGACGCGGTGGGCCGCGGTCCGGCGGACACGCAGGGGCTGTCGGTGGCGATCTCGCTGATGGCCGTCCCGGGGGGCCTGTGGGCGGGGTGGACCCTGTTCGGCCGCCGCGCCGGGCTGATCTGCGCGGTGCTGGGGGCGACCAACCCGTTCCTCACCTTCTACGCCCAGGAGACGCGCATGTACTCGCTGATGGTGGTGCTCAGCCTGCTCACGAGCGCCGCCTTCCTGCACGTGTACGTCTATCGCCACCGCAAGTACCTGCCGGTGTTCGCGGCGCTGCTTGCGGCGATGCTCTACACCCATAGCTGGGGCATCTTCGTCACCGCCGGCACGCTGATCGCGCTCGCGCCCGCCTTCATGGCGACCGACGATCGCCGCGCGTTCGCCCGCGACGTGCTGATCGGCTTCGGCGCCGCCTTCCTGCTCTACGTGCCCTGGCTGCCCACCCTGCTCTACCAGACGGCCCACACGGGAGCGCCCTGGCTCGATCCGCCTCGCTTCGGCGTCGTGGTCCAGCTCTCGAAGGGCCTGCTCAGCGGGGGCACCGTGAGCGTGGCGCTGCTGCTGGCGGCCGGGTCCGGCTGCGCCGCCGTGCTCGCCGGCCGTTCGAACTCGAAGGAGAGCACCGCCATCTACACCGCGTTCACCGTCGGGGCGGCCACCCTTGCGGTGGCCTGGCTGTTCTCCCAGTTCTCACCCGCCTGGACCACGCGCTATCTGGGCGTGGCGCTCGGGCCGATCTTCCTGCTCGCCTCGCTCGGCCTGGCCCGCGCCGGCGCCCTCGGCATGGTGGCCCTAGTGATCGTGCTCGCAATCTGGGCGGTCCCCCGCACCAACAGCCTCGAGAACAAATCCAACGCCGCGGACCTGGGTGCCGCGGTCGATGACACGCTCGAGCCGGGTGACCTCGTGATCACCCTGCAACCCGAGCAGGCACCCCTGATGGACTACACGCTGCCGGCCGGTCTGGACGAAGCCACCCAGCTCGGGGAGGTGGAGGTTCAGGGCGTGATGGACTGGCGCGACGCCCAGGAGCGCATGGAAGCGGCCACTCCCGAGAAGAACCTCACGCCCCTCCTTGATAGGCTGCCACGTTCTCGACGCGTGCTCTTAGTGCACCCGGTCACGAGCAACAACACCGACTGGGATGCGCCGTGGACCCAGCTGGTCCGGCGCAGATCGGCACAGTGGGGGCAGGCCATCGAGGCGGACCCGCGCTTCACCCGCGAAGCTGCCGTCCCGGCGTTCTACCGCCGCGCCGGGCGAATCGGAGTGCGCGGCGTCGTGTACCAGAAAACCCGTGACTAGTCGACCGAACGGACACAGATGAGCGAGCAGGAATCCACCACCCCAGACGAGCCCAAGGCCGAGCTGGCCACCCCAGGTCTCAGGGAAAACCCGACGCTGATCATCGGCGCCGGCCCCGCCGGCCTCACCGCCGGTTACCTGCTGGCCAAGCAGGGCCTGCCGGTGATCGTGTTCGAGGCCGAGGACCAGGTCGGCGGCATCGCCAAGACCGAGGTCCGCGACGGCCCGGGCGGCAAGTACCGCTTCGACCTCGGTGGGCACCGCTTCTTCACCAAGGTCAAGGAGGTCGACGACCTCTGGCACGAGATCATGCGCGAGGAGTTCCTCAAGCGCCCGCGGATGTCGCGGATCTACTGGAACAAGAAGTTCCTCGACTACCCGCTGCGCGGCCCGGACGTGATCAAGAAGCTCGGCCCGATCGAGCTGACCCGCGCCACGCTCTCCTACTTCTGGGCCCAGCTCAAGCCCAAGGGCCGTGAGGACACATTCGAGCAGTGGGTGTCCAACCGCTTCGGCAAGCGCCTGTTCGACCTCTTCTTTCGCTCCTACACCGAGAAGGTGTGGGGCGTCCCGACTTCGGAGATCCGCGCCGAGTGGGCCGCCCAGCGCATCAAGGGGCTGTCGTTCTTCAGCGCCGCGAAGGCCGCGTTCTTCGGCAACAAGGGCGACGAGATCAAGACCCTCATCGGCGAGTTCCACTACCCGCGCTACGGCCCGGGCCAGATGTGGGAGCAGATGACCGACGACATCCAGAAGCTCGGCGGCCAGGTGCTGCTCGAGACGCCGGTCGAGAAGATCGTGGTCGAGGACGGCCGCGTGACCAAGCTGGTGGCCAAGGGCAAGGAGTACGAGTCCAACTACGTGATCTCGTCGCTGCCCCTGCGCAACGTCGTGGGCATGGCCGATCCCCACCCCAAGCCCGAGGTCGTCTCGGCCGCCAAGGGCATCCGCTACCGCGACTTCCTCACGGTCTCGCTGGTGCTCGACGGCGAGGACCTGTTTCCCGACAACTGGATCTACATCCACGAGCCCGACGTAGAGGTGGGCCGGATCCAGAACTTCCGCAGCTGGAGCCCGTGGATGGTGCCGGACCCCACCAAGGCGTGTGTCGGCCTGGAGTACTTCTGCTTCGCGGGTGACGAGCTGTGGGAAATGGACGACGACAAGCTGGTCGAGTTGGGCATGCGGGAGCTGGAGCAGCTCGGCCTGGCACGTCCCGAGATGCTCGAGTTCGGCTTCGCCACCCGAGTGCCGAAGGCGTATCCGATGTACGACATGGACTACTCGGACCGCATCGTCGCGATCCGCGGCTGGCTCGACGGCATCGAGAACCTGCAGCAGGTGGGTCGCAACGGGCTGCACCGCTACAACAACTCGGATCACTCGATGCTCACGGCCATGCGGGCCGTGGACAACCTGGTGAAGGGCACCGACCACGACATCTGGGCGGTCAACGCCGAGTCGGTCTACCACGAGACCGAGGAGCAGGATGAGCAGCAGCCGTACATCGAGGCTCCGGAGACCCAGGCCCAGACGGAGCCGCTGCATCGCTGAGCGACAAACGCATGTAACGTGGCTGGGATGAGGTACTCGCTGATCTCATTGGGGCTGCTGGCCGTCCTGGTCTCGGGCGTCGTGGCCAGCTCGTCCGCCCAGCGGCCTGATCGCGGCCCCGTGGTCACCGGTGGCTGCGGCTTCAAGCGTGCGGCCGTAGAGGGCGACAAGCAGGCGGTCTCGCCCAGGGTCGCGAACCCTCTGGCCGGCGAGCAGTGGTACGTGGACACCTATCGCAAGCAGACCGGCGACCGCTCGTACCGCGAGCCCGGATACGCTGCGTACCGCCGTGCGTCGGGCAAGCGGAAGCAGCTTCTGTCCAAGGTCGCGCTCACTCCCCGCTTCGCATGGTTCGGTGCCTTCACACCGATGCCTGAACGCATCTGCGCCTTCGTCCAGACGGCCGAGGCCGACAACGCCGTGCCGCTGATCACCGCGCTGCGCCACCAGGGAAGGGCCTGCAACAACCGGTACACCGGCGGCGGTGTGGCGGAGGACGAGCGCACGAAGCGCTGGTACGACTCCTTCGCACGAGGGATCGGGCGCTCGCGGGCGATCATCGCCTTCGAGCCGGACTCGCTCGGCACGATCGAGTGCCTGGCGCCCAGCCGGCGCACGGCGCGCCTCAACCTCCTCCGTTACGGCGTTGACGTGCTCTCCAAGCTGCCGAACGCCACGGTCTATCTCGAGGCCTCGGCCTCCGATTGGCGGCCGGCCAAGCTGATGGCTCAGCGGCTGCGCTATATCGGGATCAAGAAGGTGCGCGGCTTCATGATCAACGTCACCCACTTCGATTGGACTGCGGCCAACATCCGCTACGGGATGCAGATCTCGAAGCGGGTCGGCGGCAAGCACTTCATCCTCAGCACCACTCACAGCGGCCGCGGCCCGGTGAGCTACCGCAGGGGCGGGCGGGTCACCGTGGTCAATTGCCATCCGAAGTTCAGGGGCCTCGGTCCCAGGCCCACTACCAACACGGGCAACCGCAGGGTGGATGCGTTCATGTGGATCAGCCGTCCGGGCTACTCGCGCGGCGCCTGTAACGGTGGTCCCGCCAAGGAGGGCACGTGGTGGCTGGCTCGCGCGCTCGAATTGGCCAAGTACGCCACGGAGCGGCGTGGGCCGGCGAAGGGAAGCCAATTCGGCTTCCCGAAGGGGCGCTTCACCCTCCGCCAGGTCGCGGGAGACCAGCTCAACCGCTGAGAGTTGGACGGGCGTCCGACTAGCGTGCCCGCGCTGTCAAGGCGCGGTGGCGCGCTTCCGATGAGCAGGGAAGATGACCTTCCCAACGCTCCCCTCGCGTCCGTTCCCCCTTCTGGCGATGCCGGCGCTGCTGTTACTCGCCGTCGCCCTGCTCATCAGCCCTCCGCGGGCCGGTGCCCAGCAGCAGGACCCTCCCTTGTGCGACCTGCCGGAGCTCCCGATCTGCGAGCCCGAGCCTATGCCGCCCACCAAGCCTGGCGACTGCAACTTCGCACGCGCGCCGGTGAGCGGCGACAAGCGAGCGATTTCCCCGCGCGCCGCGAACCCCCTGGCGGGCGAGCAGTGGTACGTGGACACCTACCGCAAGAAGAGCGGCAACAAGGACTACCGCGAGCCCGCCTACCGTGACTACCTGCGGGCGCAGGGCCGCAACAAGACGCTGCTCGGCCAGATCGCACTGACCCCGCGCTTCACCTGGTTCGGTCGCTTCACCCCGATGCCGGAGCGCATCTGCGCCTTCATCCTGACCGCCGAGGCCGAAGGAGCGGTGCCGCTGATCACTACGCTGCGCCACCAGGGACGGGAGTGCCACGACAACTACATGGCCGGCGGGGTGGCGGAAGATGAGCGCAGCAAGCAGTGGTACGACGCGCTTGCTCGCGGGATCGGCTCTTCGCGCGCCATCATCGCCTTCGAGCCGGACTCGGTGGGCACGGTCAAATGCCTGGCGCCAAGCCGACGCCAGGCACGACTCGACCTGCTCCGCTACGGCGTGGACGTGCTGTCGAAGCTGCCCAACGTGACGCTCTACATCGAGGCCACGGCGGCGGACTGGCGACCTGCCAAAGAGGTCGCGCAGAAGCTGCGCTACATCGGCATCCACAAGGTGCGCGGCTTCATGCTCAACGTCACCCACTTCGACTGGACGGCGGCCAACATCCGTTACGGGAGGCAGATATCGCGGCTGGTCGGTGGGAAGCACTTCATCGTCAGCACCAACCACAGCGGACGCGGCCCGGTGCACTACCGCAAGCGCGTCGGCGGCAGGAACCGGCGCGTGGTCGTGAACTGCCACCCGCGCAGGCGCGGCCTCGGGCCCAAGCCCACCACCAGCACCGCCGACTCGCTGGTGGACGCGTACATGTGGATCAGCCGTCCGGGCTACTCGCGCGGCGCCTGTAACGGCGGTCCGTCCAAGGAGGGCGACTGGTGGCTGGCCCGGGCACTGGAGCTGGCCAAGTACGCCACGCAGCGGCTCGGTCCCGCCAAGGGCTCGCTCTACGGCTTTCCCCGCGGCAAGGTGACCCTCAGCCAGGCGGCCGGCGACCAGCTGCAACGCTGACGGGCCTGCGCCACATGGCGGGCGACCAGTTGCGCTGAGCGGCCAGGCACCACCCCGTTGGTAGAGTTGACTCGCGAGTCAATTGGCGTCTACAACGGTCACCGAGCGCGACGCGCGCCACCTGGAGAGGGCCATCGAACTGGCCGCCAGCGCGCGCGGGCAGACCTCCCCGAATCCAATGGTGGGCGCGGTCATCGTCAAGTCCGGCCGTGTGATCGGCGAGGGCTTTCACGCCCGGGCCGGTGAGCCCCACGCCGAGCGGGTCGCCCTTGCCGCATGCGAGGACGATCCTGCCGGGTCGACTCTGTACATCTCGCTGGAGCCATGCTGCCACCAGGGCCTGACGCCGCCCTGCACGGACGCGATCGTGGAGGCTCGGATCGCCCGCGTGGTCGTGGCCTCCGACGACCCCAGTCCCAAGGCCTCCGGGCGCGGGCTCGGCATCCTGCGCGACGAGGGCATCGAGATCGAGACCGTCGACGGAGAGCTGGCGGCCGCCGCCCGGCTGCTCAACCAGCCCTTCCGCAAGCACGCGCGCACGGGCCGGCCGCTGGTGATCTTCAAGTCGGCGATGAGCCTCGACGGCAAGGTCGCCACCCGGACCGGCGACTCCCAATGGATCTCGGGCGAGTCGAGCCGCGCCCGGGCGCACCGCTGGCGCGCAGAGTGCGACGCGGTGGCGGTGGGGGTCCACACCGCGGTGGTCGACGACCCGCTCCTGACCGCCCGGGTCGAGGGCGTCGCGCGCCAGCCCACGCGGGTGGTCTTCGACTCCGAGGCCAATCTTCCGCTCGATTCGCAGCTCGTGCGCAGCGCAAACGAGGTGCCCTTGATGCTCGTCTGCTCTCGGGCCGCCAAGCGCACGGCCACCGACGGCCTGCGCAACGCGGACGTCGAGGTGATCGTCTGCACGGGCCAGAACGAGGCCGCGCGCGTGGCCTGCGCGCTCGAGGAGCTGGGTGCGCGCGGGGTGCAGTCGGTGCTGCTCGAGGGCGGCCCCCACCTGGCAGGGATCTTCCTCGAGGCGGGCGAGATCGACGAGGCGCGGATGTTCGTCGCCCCGATCATCGTCGGCGGCCGCGACGCCAAGGGTGCGATCGAGGCCGAGGGCCTCGAGCTGATCGACCTGGCGCCGCGGGCCCTGGACACCGACGTCGAGCTGATCGACGAGGACGTGTTGATCACAGCCCGGCTGAGGGAGTGGTAGGGCGTGTTCACCGGCCTTGTCGAGACCACCGGCACCGTCACCGCCTTCGGCTCCGGACGCCTGTCCGTGGCTGCCGCACATCCGCTGGACCTGTCCGAGGGCGGCTCGGTGGCCGTGAGCGGCGTGTGCCTGACCGCCACCGCGGTGGGCGAACGCGGCTTCGAAGCCGACGTGGTCGACGAAACGCTGCGGCGCACGTCTCTCGGCGCGCTGCGGGCCGGGGACACCGTGAACCTCGAGCTGGCCCTGCGCGCCGGAGAGCCCCTCGGCGGACACATGGTGCAGGGCCACGTGGACGGCGTGGGGACCATCGAGGCCGTGGCCGAGGAACCACTCGGGCGGAGCGTGCGGATCACGGCGAGCCCCGACATCCTCCGCTACGTGGTGGAGAAGGGGTCGATCACCGTCGACGGCGTGTCGCTTACCGTGGCTGCGGTGGACGACGATTCTCTGTCGATGGCCCTCATCCCGGAGACGCTGGAGCGCACGACCCTCGGGGCCGCCGCTCCGGGAACGCCGGTGAATCTGGAGGTCGACGTGCTGGCCAAGTACGTGGAGAAGCTGGTCACGAGAGGAGCTCAGGCCGCATGACCGAATCGCCCTTCAGCACGATCGAGGACGCACTCGAGGACGTTCGCGCCGGCCGCATGGTGGTCGTCTGCGACGCCGAGGACCGCGAGAACGAGGGCGACCTCACCCTCGCGGCCCAGTTCGCCACGCCCGAGGCCGTGAACTTCATGGCCAAGGAGGGGAGGGGCCTGATCTGCCTCGCCCTCACCCCCGAGCGCTGCGACGATCTCGGCCTCGACCTGATGGCCGCGAAGAACGAGTCGCCGTTCCAGACTGCGTTCACGGTCTCGATCGAGGCCCGCGAAGGTATCTCCACGGGCATCTCGGCCCACGACCGCGCCCGCACGATCCAGGTGGCGATCGACCCGGGCTCGCGGCCCCACGACCTGGTGCAGCCCGGCCATATCTTCCCGCTGAAGGCCAAGGCCGGAGGGGTGCTGGAGCGCACCGGCCAGACCGAAGCGGCCGTGGATCTGGCACGGCTCGCGGGACTGAGCCCGTCCGGAGTGATCTGCGAGGTGATGAACGACGACGGCACGATGGCGCGGGTCCCCGACCTCGATCAGTACTGCCGCCGCCACGGCCTGAAGATGATCACCGTGGCCGATCTGATCGCCTACCGGCGCCGCCACGACAAGCTGATCGAGCGTGTGGTCGAGACGCGGCTGCCCACCGCCTTCGGCGAGTTCAACGTCGTCGGTTTTCGCACCATGGTCGACGACAAGCATCACGTGGCGATGGTCAAGGGCGAGGTGGCCGACCAGGACGAGGTGCTGGTGCGGGTGCACTCCGAGTGCCTGACCGGCGACGTGTTCCACTCGCTGCGCTGCGACTGCGGCCAGCAGCTCGAGGACGCCCTGCTGCGCATCGAGGAGGAGGGCCGGGGGGTGCTCCTCTACCTGGCCCAGGAGGGCCGCGGGATCGGCCTGCTGAACAAGCTCAAGGCCTACAAGCTGCAGGAGGACGGCCTCGACACCGTCGACGCCAACCTCGAGCTGGGCATGCCGGCCGATCTGCGCGACTACGGCATCGGAGCCCAGATCCTGGTGGACCTCGGGCTCACCTCGATCCGGCTGCTCACCAACAACCCGAAGAAGATCGTGGGCCTGGAGGGCTACGGCCTGA
The DNA here is from genome assembly GCA_963825475.1 of uncultured Thermoleophilaceae bacterium. Taxonomy (GTDB): domain Bacteria; phylum Actinomycetota; class Thermoleophilia; order Solirubrobacterales; family Thermoleophilaceae; genus JAAYBF01. The sequence goes on from CAWGTC010000004.1 coordinate 597,401, forward strand.
GGGTCACCGATCAGGTGCCGATCGAGCATCCCCCGGGTGCCCACAACAAGGACTACCTACGGACCAAGGCCCAGAAGCTCGGGCATCTGCTCCACCACCAGGGACTGGCGCTCGACGAGGAGATGATCCAGGAGGAGAAGATCCAGGACCGCGAGCGCGCGGGCGGCGCGACGCCCGAGACCAAGGGCGAACACGCCGGTGGCTGAGCGGTACTCGATCGTCGCCGGGCGCTTCTACGAGGAGCTGGCCGATCGTCTGGTCCAGGGTGCGCGGAAGACGTTCGAGGCCGCGGGCGCCGAGGTCGAGGTGCACGACGTGCCCGGGGCCTACGAGCTGCCCCTGGCCGCGCTGTACTGCGCGCAGTCGGGGCGCTACGGCGGGGTCGCCTGCCTCGGCGCGGTGATCCGCGGGGAGACCGACCACTACGACTACGTGTGTGCCGAGGCCGCCGCGGGCATCGCCCGGGTGTCGCTCGACACGGGTGTGCCGTGCGCCTTCGGCGTGCTCACCGTCGACACGATGGAGCAGGCTCTGGCGAGAGCCGGTGGAGGCAAGCGCCATCAGGGTGAGGACGCGGCGCACGCGGTGCTGCGAATGGCCGAGTTGCGCAGCAAGCTGTCTTGAGCTCGGTCAACCTCATGAGCGACACGCAGACACGGCCGACGGCCGCGATGCGCCGCGCGATCGCCGAGGCCGAGGTGGGCGACGAGCAGAAGTTCCTCGACCCGACCACCCTGCGCCTGCAGGAGCGAGTGGCCGAGCTGCTCGGCCACGAGGCGGGTCTGTTCATGCCCAGCGGCACCATGTGCAACCTGATCGCCTTCCGGCTGCACCTGCGCCCGGGCGGCGATGAGGTGATCATGGCCGAGAACTCCCACCCCGCCGGCTTCGAGGCGGGCAGCCCGGCGGCGGTGAACGGCGCGATGACTCGCCTGCTGCGTGTGCCCGGCGGCATCTTCTCGGGAGCCGATGTGGAGGCCGCGGTGCGCCGCCCCGGCGATCGCTACGCGCCACGGTCGCGCCTGGTGTCGGTCGAGCAGACCACCAACATGGGCGGAGGCCGTGTTTGGCCTCTCGCGTCCGTCCGCGACGTGCTCGAGGCAGCGAGCCGCCATAGGCTGCGCACCCACCTCGACGGAGCGCGCCTGATGAACGCCGTGGTGGCCTCGGGCGACGAGCCCGCCGCCTGGGCGGCGGGCTTCGACACCGCCTGGGTGGACTTCAGCAAGGGTCTCGGCGCACCGGTGGGCGCGGTGCTGGTGGGCTCGGCGGAGCTGATCGAGGAGGCCTGGCGTTACAAGCAGATGCTGGGCGGCGCGATGCGCCAGTCCGGGATCGTGGCCGCCGGCGCGCTGCACGCCCTCGACCACCACGTCGAGCGCCTGGCCGAGGACCATGAGAACGCGCGGATCCTGGCCGAAGGGCTCGCCCAGATCAGCGGCGTGACGATCGACCCGGGCGCCGTTGAGACCAACATCGTGATCTTCGAGGTGGCAGACGCGCCGGCGCTGGTGGCGCGCGTGGCCGAGCACGGGGTCGAGGTGGGCGCCCTCGATGCGCACCGGATCCGGGCGGTCACGCACCTCGACGTGGACCGAAGCGGCATCGACGCGGCACTCGGGGCCTTCCAGCAAGCTTGCTAGCCTCCCGCGCCGTGCCAAAGGTCTGCTACGTATGCAAGAAGGGTCCGGCGTTCGGCAACAGCCGCAGCCACTCCATGGTCGCCACCCGGCGCCGGTTCAACCCGAACCTGCAGAAGATCCGGATCGACCTGTCGGGCACCTCGAGTCGCGAGTACGTCTGCACGCGCTGCCTCAAGGCCGGCAAAATCACCAAAGCGGTCTAACCAGCATCAGTCGCTCGCCGGCGAGCCGTCTGGGGGGTTGCAACGGGGGGCGGCGCCCCCCTTCGAGCTGGTTACCGGTCTGGGCTGGGGTGTAGAACGTGTCGGTGCCAGACCAGAGCCTCGTTCGCTTCCGCAAAGTGGTGGCTGCCTCGCTCTCCGAGCTCGAGAGCCGGCGCAACGAGGTCAACGACCTCAACGTGTTCCCGGTCGCCGACGGCGACACCGGCGACAACATGGCCATGACCATGCGCGCTGTGCTCGAGGAGCTGGACGGTCTCAATGGAGCGCCGATCGATGTGATCGGGCGCGAGGAGCTGGTCTCCGCGGTGGCCCGCGCCGCTCTGCTCGGCGCCCGTGGCAACAGCGGCGTGATCCTCTCCCAGATCGTGCGTGGGGCGGCGGAGGAGCTGGCTTCGCGCCCGGGAGAGCTGGTCGACCCGGTACTGGTGGCGGCCGCCTTCGCGCGCGCCGCCGACGCCGCGTATGACTCCGTGCGCGATCCGGTCGAGGGCACGATGCTGAGCGCGGTCCGCGCGATGGCCCACCGGGTGGCTCACGACATCGCCCACATCGATACGCCGCGCCTGGGGCCGGAGGCCACGCCGGCCCAGCAGGACGAGCTGATCGCGGAGGTGCTGGAGCGAGCGCTCGACGCCGCCAACGAGGCCGTGGCGCGCGGCCCGGATCAGCTGCCCGTGCTCAAGGACGCCGGGGTGGTGGATGCGGGCGCGTACGGGTTGACGGTGATCGTCGCGGGAGTGGTGGCCGCGCTGCGCGGCTCCGACCAGCCCGACCTGGCGCACCAGCCGGCCCCCGGACGCCCGGCGCACCTCCCGGAGCACCAGTCCTCCAGCTTCCGCTTCTGCACGAACTTCGCCGTCACGGGCGCGGCGCTCGAAGGCCAGGCATTCGTTCCCCGGCTCGAGGCGCTGGGCGACAGCGTGCTGGTGGTGGGTGACGAGCGCACTATCCGCGTGCATGTGCACACGGACGAGCCCGAGTCTGCCGTCGCGGTGTTCGATGGCGCCGGGACGGTGTCCCGCCTCGACGTGGCCGACATGACGGAACAGGTGAGCCAGCGCTCCGCGCGGCTGTCCGGAGTCGCGTCGAAAGGCAAGCCGGCGACGTGCGTCGTGGTGGCGGTGGCCAGCGGCCCCGGGATCACACGGCTCTACGAGGAGCTAGGCGCCCTGGTGGTCGACGGCGGTGCGACGATGAACCCCTCCACCTACGAGCTGCTTGCCGGCATCCACGCGGCCGAGGCCGCCGAGGTGGTGGTCCTGCCCAACAGCGCCAACGTGATCATGGCGGCGGAGCGCGCCGCCGAGATGTCTGAGAAGCCGGTGCGCGTCGTGCCCACCCGCGCCCAGCAGGAGGGCTTGTCGGCGATGCTGGCCTTGGATCCCGAGCGCTCCTCCGAGCAGAACGCCGTCGCGGTCGCGGCCGTCGCCGACGGCCTGGCGGTCGGGGGTGTCGCCCGTTCCGCGCGCAGCGATCCGCAGGGACGCTTCGCCGAGGGCGACGCCGTGGGCTACTCCGGCGGACAGCTGGTGTCCTGGGGAGATCCCGCCGCCACTCTGCGCTCCACGATGGCGGGCCTCACCGCGGGGGCCGAGCTGATCACGTGCATCGCGGGCGAGGGTGCGCCTCTCGACCGGATTGCGGTCGAGGAGCTGGTGCCTGACGGCGTCGAGCTCGACTACCACGACGGCGGCCAGCCGGCGTGGTGGTGGCTCCTCTGCGCAGAGTGACCACGGTCTTCGGGACCGGCGAAGAGCTCACCCGTGAGGCGGCGCTGGCCGCCGACCTGCGTTCGCTTCCCCGGCCGAGTGTGCTCGAGCGGCCGCTGGAGGCCACCGGCAAGGTGGCGAAGGGGCTCGCCGCGCTCGGCATCGCGACCCACGGCGACCTGATCGAGCACCTGCCCCACAGCCACCGCGACCGCCGCGACACCCGCACGATCGCGTCCGTGGGGGTGGGGGAGGAGGCGACGGTGGCGGTGACCGTGCGCAGTGCCGCTGTCAGGCCGATGCGCGACCGGCGCCGCAAGCGGGCGGAGGCGCGGGTGTTCGACGAGACCGGCCCGATGCTCGCCGTGTGGTTCAACCGGCCGTGGATCGCGCGGGAGCTTTCCGAGGGCACCCAGGTGCTGCTGCACGGCAAGCTGCGCCGCCGCAATGAGTTCTGGGTCACCGAGCACGAGCTGGTCGGACAGGGGGAGGCGCCGGTGCACACCGTGGGACTGGTGCCGGTGCATCCCGCCACCGCCGGCCTGCCGGCGTCCGCGCTGCGCTCCCTCGTATGGGAGGACTACGCGCTGATCCGTCACGCCGTGGAGCCGCTCCCCAGCGCGCTGCGCGTGGCCGAGCGGCTGGCCGACCGTCCGGCGGCACTGGCCGGCGCCCACTTTCCCGACACCGAGGACGAGGAGGCGGGAGCGCGCCGCCGCCTGGCCTTCGAAGAGCTGTTCCTGCTCCAGGTTGCCACCGGGGCCAGGCGGCGCCACCGCCGCGACGGCCGTCGGGCCGCGGCGCTGCCCACGCGAGGCACGCTGACCGAGGCATGGCGCGAGGCGCTGCCGTTCCGGTTGACCGGCGATCAGGAGGCCGCCTGCGCCGCAATCGACACGGACCTGGCCTCGGAGCGGCCGATGCAGCGCCTCCTGATGGGGGAGGTGGGCAGCGGCAAGACCGCGGTGGCGCTGCACGCGATGCTGCGGGCGGTCGAGAACGATCGTCAGGCCGCGCTGATGGCGCCCACCGAGACACTGGCCGAGCAGCACCTGTTCACCCTCGACCGGCTCCTCGGGGGTCTGGCGCCCGTCGAGCTGCTCACGGGATCGACCCCAGCCGGCCGGCGACGCGAGCTGCTGTCCCGGTTGGCGTCGGGGGAGCTGCCGTTCGTTGTGGGCACCCACGCCCTGATCGAGGATCCCGTGGAGTTCCGCGAGTTGGCGCTGTGCGTGGTCGACGAGCAGCACCGCTTCGGCGTTCGCCAGCGCGCGGCCCTCGATGCCAAGGCGCCCGCCGGTCTGACGCCCCACGTGCTGCACATGACGGCCACGCCGATCCCGCGCACCCTGTCCCTCACCGCCTATGGCGACCTCGACGCCACGGTGCTGCGCGAGCTGCCGGCGGGGCGTCGCCCCGTCGAGACCCACGTGGTCGACGGCGCCCGTGCCCGCGCACGGGCGTACGAGCGCATCCGCGAGGAGATCGCCGCGGGCAGGCAGTGCTTCGTGGTCTGCCCGCTCGTCGAGGAGTCGGAGGCGCTTCAGGCGGCGGCCGCCACCGTCGAGGCCGAGCGCCTGCAGCGCACCGAGTTCCGTGACCAGCGCGTGGCGCTCATCCACGGCCAGATGCCCACGACCGAGAAGCAGGCGGCGATGCGCTCCTTCGGGGCCGGCGAGGCCGACGTGCTGGTTGCCACCAGCGTGATCGAGGTCGGCATCGACGTGCCCAACGCCACCGTGATGGTGATCGAGGCGGCCGAGCGCTACGGGCTGTCCCAGCTGCACCAGCTGCGGGGTCGCGTGGGCCGGGGCGAGCACGAGTCGGTGTGCATCCTCTTCGGCGACCCCAAGCTCCCACGTTTGAAGGCGATTGCCTCAGAGCGCGACGGCTTCCGCCTGGCGGAGGTGGACCTCGACCTGCGCGGGGCCGGGGAGCTGCTGGGCACGCGCCAGAGCGGCCTGCCTGAGTTCAAGGTGGCGCGGCTGCCCGACGACGCCGAGCTGCTGGAGCGCGCCCACGTGCACGCCGGTGCGCTGCTGGAGCGTGACGCGGCCCTGGCCGAGCCCGAGAACGCGCTGCTGCGCGAGGCCGTGATCGCACGCTTCGGGTCGGAGCTGGACCCCATACCTGCATGACATACCCGGGGAGGGGCGGGTTACTGGCGAAAAAGGGTCACCTTGCCTAGTCTGCCCCGCATGACCAAGACCCGTTCCACCGCACTCGTCGCCGTCCTTTGCGCCCTGCCGCTGGCGCTGCCCGCCCCGGGACTGGGGGCTGGCGCCAAGTTCAAGGGGAAGACCGCCCAGAACCGGCCCGTCACCTTCAAGCTCGCCGGCGGCAAGGTCAAGAACTTCCAGGCCGGCGTGAACGTCTTCTGCATCGGACAGGGAATCGAGTTCAACGCGGCCATCCCCCCGAAGGCGATGAAGGTGAAGAAGAACGGCAAGTTCTCGTACAAGGGACGGGACAAGACCGACGGCGCGAACATCGAGATCAAGGGAAAGATCGCCGGCTCGACGGCCACCGGCAAGGTCTCGATGACCTACTCGACCTACGACTCGAGCAGCCGCCTGTTCGTCGGGTGCTCCGGCGAGGCGAAATACACAGCCAAGAAGTAGGGGTGCGGTGCTCGCCGGAACAGCGTTCCGCCTGCGCTCCGCCCCGGGTGCGGTGCTCGCCGGAACAGCGTTCCGCCTGCGCTCCGCCCCGGGTGCGGTGCTCGCCGGAACAGCGTTCCGCCTGCGCTCCGCCCGGTGCGGTAAACAGGTTCGCGTGCGAATCGTCGCGGGTGAGCTCGGTGGCCGGCGCCTCCACGCGCCCGCGGACCGCGGCACGCGGCCTACCGCGGACCGCGTGCGCGAGGCGCTGTTCTCGATCCTCGGAGACGTGTCGGGCGCGCGGGTGCTCGACCTCTACGCCGGGTCGGGCGCGCTGGGCATCGAGGCGCTGTCGCGCGGTGCGGCGGAGGCCGATTTCGTGGACAGCGGCCACCGCGCGGTAGAGGCCATTCGGCGCAACCTCACCGAGCTCGGACTCGACTGCGCAGTCCACCGCCGTGACGCGCTCGCATGGCTGTCTCAGGCGGGCGGAGACAAGGCCTACGACCTCGTGTTCTGCGACCCCCCGTATGATTCCGCAGCCCGTCTGGTGCGGCCGCTCGCCGAGCGCCTGCCCGCGGTCCTCTCCGAATCCGCCCGCATCGTGACCGAATCCGACAAGCGCACCCCGCTCGAGCTCCCCTTCCCGCTCCTTCGCGAGCGCGTTTACGGCGACACCAGAATCGCCGTCCACCGTGGCTAAGAACGGCGGGACGGCCGTGTGCCCGGGGTCGTACGACCCGGTCACACTCGGTCACCTGGACATCATCAGCCGGGCCGCGCGGGTGTTCGACAACCTGGTCGTCGGCGTCGTGAATCAGCCCGTCCGCAAGAAGAAGACCGTGTTCACCGCCGACGAGCGCGCAACGTTCATCGAGGCAGAGGTCGCGAAACTCGGCAATGTGCAGGTAAAAGCCTTTGATACCCTCCTCGTCGACTTCGCTCGTGAGAACGGAGCCCGGACGATCGTGAAGGGGCTGCGAGCGATCTCGGACTTCGAGTACGAGTTCGAGATGAACCAGCTCAATCGCAAGATGGCACCGGACATCGAGAGTATGTACCTGATGTCAGCCCCTGAATTCAGCTTTCTCTCCTCCAGCGGCGCGAAGGAACTCGCCACGTTCGGCGGAGATCTCACCGGCCTGGTCCCCCCAAAAGTGGCTGAGCGTTTGAAGGAAGCGCTCGGACGTTGACGAACTGAGGTTCCGCATGGATGTCCTGGTACTCATCGACAAGCTCGACGACACGGTGCACAACGCCAAGCCCGTGCCTCTCACCGATCAGGTGCGCGTCGACAAGGAGGAGATCTACGACATCCTCGATCAGATGCGGGCCACGATCCCCGAGGAGATCAAGCAGGCTCGCTGGATCGTCAAGGAGCGGCAGGAGATGCTGGCCGAAGCCAAGCGCGAGGCCGAGCGCATCGTCAAGGAGGCGCGCGAGGAGCAGACGCGACTCATCGGCGAGGAGGAGATCGTGAAGCAGGCCGAGCGGCAGGCCGACGAGATCGTCGAGGACGCCCGTGCCCGCGAGCGCGAGATCCGCCTCGGCGCCGAGGACTACGCGGACGACATTCTCAACACCCTCGAGATCAACCTCGAGAAGTTCACCGCGGCCGTGCAGCGTGGCCGCGACCGGCTCCAAGGCCGCGAAGAAGCCGAAGTCAGCTGACCCGCGTCAGCCCGTGATGCAGGTCTCGATGGCGGGCCGGTCGGCGGCGGCCGCCGGGTCCGACGACGCTGAGACCACGATCAGACCTTCGCGGTAGGCGTCGGCGGTCGGGTCGGGCTGAACGCTCAGGGTGAGCTCGGCGTCCTCCTCGTTCTTCTCGAAGGAGATCACCGTGCGGCCGCCCGGGTAGTCGATCCCGATCGTCTCGCCAGACGTGTTGCTGCTCTGGTCCTCGGCGGCAAGCCCCGCATCCTCCAGGCAGGAGAGGACTGCGTCCAGCTTTGGCCCGGCGGGCGCCTCGGACTCCGCGGGAGCGTTGGTCTGCTCGGCGGCCGAGTCCGAGGAGTCATCGTCACCTCCGCAGGCGGCCAGTCCGATGGTGAGGGTCACGCAGAGGGCGGCCAGGACGGGCGGGAGGGGTATCGAGGAGCTGGACATTCGGCGAACCTACTGACAGCCCCAGACACCTCCGCCGCTAACCTCGATCGAGGTGGCACAGCGAGCCGACAGCTTCGATCTCGGACGGCTGGGACTCGCCTCGGGAGAGGCCAGCTCGGTGGAGCTGAACGTGGCCGTGGACCCGCTCGCGTTCGGCGGCCAGACCTACACGGCCGGCGAGGGCGACGTGGAGACCCGGCTCGACGTGTCGCGCACCGTCGGCGCCGGCTATGCCCTGCGGCTGCGCTTCGATCTTCGTCTGTCGGGGCCCTGCATGCGCTGCCTCGAGGACGCCGGGGCGCCGGTCGGCGTCGATGTTCGCGAGGTGCACCAGCCGGCTGAGGACGACGAGAACCTGGTCTCGGAGTACGTGGACGAGAACGAGCTCGACCTCCACTCGTGGGTGCGAGACGCGCTGGTGCTCGCCCTGCCGGTCCGGATCATCTGCAGCAAGGAGTGCCGCGGCCTCTGCAGCATCTGCGGAGCCAACCTGAACGAAGACCCCTCACACGAGCACGAGCGCGAGCCCGACCCGCGCTGGGCCAAGCTGTCCGAGCTCGAGCTGGACTGACGCTAGACTGCCCGTCCTCATGGCCGTCCCCAAGCAACGACAGTCGCACTCGCGCACCAACAAGCGCCGCTCCCAGCACAAGATCTCGGCGCCGGCCATGGCCGTGTGCCCGCGCTGCGGCGAAGCGCGGATCCCGCACCGGGTGTGCGGCTCGTGCGGTACCTACGCCGGCCGTGAGGTCGTGGTCACGGCGCCGGACGCGCACGACCACGACGACTGAACCTCCGGCTGCCGTGATCGCGCTGGACGCGAACGGCGCGGACGGTGGACCGGCGATGGTGGCCGAGGGCGCTCGCCTCTCCGGCGAGAGCGTGACCCTGTTCGGCCCGGCCGCGGAGCTGTCCGGCGAGCACGTGGTAGACGCTCCGGTCCGGATCTCGGGCGACGAGGAGCCCGTGCGTGCCGTGCGCTCTCGCCCGGAGGCCTCGATCGTGCAGGCGGCCAAGGCAGTGGCCGAGGGCCGAGCCGAGGCCCTGGTGTCGGCCGGGTCCACCGGCCCCACGCTGGCGGCCGCCACGCTCGCCATCAAGCGCATGAAGGGGGTCCACCGTCCGGCGCTCGCCGCGCTGCTTCCGCTGCCCAGCGGCCCGGCGCTGCTGCTCGACGCCGGGGCCAACGTCGAGGTCCGCCCGGAGCACCTGGTGCAATTCGCCTACATGGGATCGGCGTTCATGGAGAGCGTGCACGGCATCGAGCGCCCGCGCGTGGGGCTGCTCTCCGTTGGCGAGGAGTCGGGCAAGGGCACCCCGGACGTGCTGGCCGCCGGTGAGCGGCTGAGGGCATCGGCGCTTAACTTCGTCGGCAACGTCGAAGGCTTCGACCTGCCGGCCGGCGGGGCCGACGTCGTGGTCACCGACGGCTTCACAGGCAACGTGGCGCTGAAGGTGATGGAGGGCACCTCGCGCACGGTGCGCGAGGCGATCAGGGACGCGGTGCGCGGGGGCGGCCCGCTCTCGGTGGCCGGCGGCCTCCTGATCCGCGGGGCGGTGGGCCGGCTGCGCCAGCAGCTCGACCCCGAGGGGGCGGGTGGCGCCATCCTCCTCGGCCTGCGAAAGCCGGTGATCGTGGCTCACGGCAGCTTCGGGGCCATGGGCATCGCCAACGCCGTGGCTCTGGCCCGGCGGGCGGTCGACGAACGGATGGTGGAGCGCACCCGCGCCGCGCTCGAGGCGGGCGGCGCGTTGCGATCCGCACCCGCTGGTAGCGTCGGCGATCGATGAGCCGAGAAGAGATCCTCGGTCGCATCCGCGAGCACCTGGCCACCGAGCTCGAGGTCGACCCGGCGGTAATCAAGGACACGACTCGTTTCCGGGAGGACCTGGAGGCGGATTCGCTCGATCTCGTGGAGCTGACGGTCGAGCTGGAGGACACCTACGGCATCCGCATCCCCGATGAGGAGGCGGCGAAGATCCTCACGGTGGGGCAGGCCGCCGACTTCGTAGCCGCCCATGCCGAGGATCAGGAAGGCTGACGCCGTCCAGAGCCTTGCCGACCTTCTGGAGCAACTTCCCGAGGATCTCGCGCGCCAGGCGTTCACGCACGCCTCGTGGGTCGAGCGTCGGGCCGACTCCTACGAGCGCCTCGCCTTCCTGGGGGACGTCGTGCTGAGCCTCTCCGTCTCCAACCACCTGTTCCCCCGTTTCGAGGACTACGGCGCCGGCCGGCTCACGAAGCTGCGCGCGCAGGCCGTCAGCGGGCCGGCATGCGCCCAGGTCGCGCTTGAGCTGGGCGTGCCGGCGCGACTGCGCGACTCGGCTCCGGCAGGTACGGGACGCAGCTTCGAGCTGCTCGCCTCCAGCGAGCGGGTGCTGGCGTCGATCTGCGAAGCGGTGATCGGCGCGTGCTATCTCGCCTTCGGGATCGAACGGGTCGCTCCCGCGGTCGTGGCGGCCTTCGAGGACCAGATCGGCGACGCACTGGACCACCCCGTGGACTACAAGTCGCTGCTGCAGGAGCGACTCGCCCGGCGGGCAGAGATCGTGACCTACCGGATCGACTCCGAGGAGGGACCGCCGCACGACCGCCGCTTCGTCGCGGTCGCCGAGGCTGAGGGCCGCGAGATCGGCCGAGGCGAGGGGCGGACCAAGAAGGCGGCCGAGCAGGAGGCCGCGATGCAGGCCCTCGAGCCCAAGCCGGCGGGCACCTGATGCACCTCCGCTCGATTCAGCTGAAGGGGTTCAAGTCCTTCCCGCAGCGGACCAAGCTCGACTTCACCCCAGGGGTCGGGGTGGTCGTCGGTCCGAACGGCTCGGGCAAGTCCAACATCACCGACGCCGTGCTCTGGGCGCTCGGCGAGCAGAGCCCCCTCGCCGTGCGCGGGCAGACGATGAAGGACGTGATCTTCGCCGGCGGCCACGGCGTGAGCGGCTCGAGCGCCGCCGAGGTCGAGGTGGTGATCGACAACTCGGACGGCCGCTCGGACAGCGAGTTCTCCGAGATCTCGATCCTCCGGCGGCTGGACCGCTCGGGCGAGGGCGAGTACCGCCTCAACGGCGCGCGCTGCCGGCTGGCCGACGTCGTCGAGGTCCTGTCGGACACCGGCCTGGGGAAGGAGATGCACTCCGTGGTGTCCCAGGGCCGGGTGGAGTCGATCGTGCTCTCCCGCCCACGCGAGCGGCGGCTTCTGATCGAGGAGGCCGCGGGACTGGGAAAGCACCGTAAGCGCCGCCGCAAGGCCCAGCTCAAGCTCGAGCGCACCGAGGAGAACCTGTCGCGGGCACTGGACGTCGAGCGCGAGGCCCGCTCACGCCTGCGCCCGCTCAAGCGCCAGGCCGAGGCCGCGCAGCTGCACGAGCGCCTCGAGCGCCAGACCGACGAGGCCCGCTACGAGCTGGCCCGCGACGACCTGCGCTCGGCGAGAGAACGGCTAGCTCATGCTGAGGCTGCCGCCACGATGGCGCGTGCCGAGCGCGACGAGGCAGAAGGCATGCTGGCCGCCGTTGGCGGGCGCCGCGAGGCTGCCGAGCAGGCCTTCGCGGCGCTCACGGCGCAGCGCGAGGAATTGCAGGGCCGGCTCTACTCGGCCCGCTCGGCCGCCGAGCGGATCGGCATGCGGCTGGAGCGCGCCCACGACCAGGCGCGGGCAGCCTCCGAGGGCGGTGAGCGGCGCCGGGCCCAGCTCGAGCTGCTCGAGCGCGAGCTGGCCGAGGCGGGCGACCCGGCGGAGGGCCTCGAGGAGCGGATCGCGGGTCTGGAGACCGAGCTGGCCTCACTCGACGGCGCCCGCGGCGAACGGGTGCGGGAGGCGCTGCAGGGACTCGAGACCGAGCGCGAGCAGGCGCGCGCCCGGCGGGCCGGTCTCCAGGAGATCGCGGACCGTTCCCGCGAAGCGCTCGCCGCTGCCGACGCCGCGGCCGAAGCGGCGCGCTCCGAGCGGCGGGACGCTGAGCGCCGCGTTGAGGCGGCCCGCACGGCCGCCGCCCGGGCAGGCGCCGAGCTGGCGGCGGTCAATCAGTTCCTGCGCACCGTCGCGAGCACCCGCGCGGGCGCGGACGCGTTCTCTTCACAGCTCGAGGTGGAGCCCGGATACGAGCCCGCCGTGGCTGCGGTGCTGGGAGCCCGCCTCGGCGCCGGGGTGGTGGCCACGGTGAGCGAGGGCGAGCAGGCTCTGGACGCCGCGGGCCAGGACGGCGGGGTGGTGCTCGTCGCTGGCGAACCGATCGGGCCACGGGCGGGTGGCGGCGCCGGGCCCTCCCAAGGGGCCGAGCGCCTCGGCGACCGGGTGCGCGCCGCAGGCCCGGCCGCGGCGGTGGCCGATCGGCTGCTGTCCGGCGCATGGGTGGTCTCCTCGTTGAACGAGGTGCCCGCGGGGTTCGATGGCGTCGCGGTCACGCGCTCGGGGCGGGTCTACTCGCCGGCGGCCCACGAGCTGCGCCAGGCCCCGGCAGGCGGGCACGAGCGGCTGCTGGAGCAGCGCAACCGGCGCGCGGAGCTGGTGGCGGCGTCCGAAGACGCCGTGCGGACCGAGGCGGCCGCGCGCGCGGCCCTCGAGCAGGCCGGCGAGCGCGTGGCCAGCTCCGACGGGACACGGGACGAGGCCGATGGCGCGCTGCGGCATGCGCTGCGCGAGGTGGAGGAGGCGGCCGAGTCGGTGCGCCGGGCGGAGTGGCTGATGGAGCGCCGGACCGCGGCGCCCGACGAGGGACCCGACGCCGTGCGGCGCGCCGAGCTCTCCGCCGAGGTCCGAGCCGAGCGGCGCCTGGCCGAGAGCCTGCTGCGCGAAAGGGCCGAGCAGCAGCGCCGGGCGGAGCGCCTGAGGATCAGGGTGGCCCGGGACGCCGCGCTGGCCGGCGATGCGCATCGCGCCGCCGAGGCCCTCGAGGCGGCCAGGGACGCGGTGAGGACGAGGGTGAGCGCGCTCGACGCAGAGCGCGAGGCCGGCGCGGAGGCCGGAGAGAAGACCACCTCCGTGCTGCGGGCGTGCGCGCACGAGGAGGCCGAGATCCAGGCGCGCCTGAGGGCGGCCGGCGAGCGCGTCACGTCGACCGAGGTCGCTGCCCAGCAGATCAGGGACGGGGCCGCCGAGGCCCACTCCCGGCTGGGCGAGGTGGCCGGGCGGTTGGGGCTCGACGCCGAGCCCGGTGTCGATGAGCTCGCCGACGAGCGGCGCGAGGAGCTGAGCAGCCGCATCGACAGGCTCACCAGGCGCCGCGAGCAGCTGGGGCCGGTCAACCCGCTCGCCGCCCAGGAGTACGAGGAGGCGGTGGCCCACGTGGAGGAGCTCGAGGGCCAGCGCTCCGATCTCGAGGGAGCGCTCGCCGAGCTGGCCGGGCTCATCCGCGACACCGACCGGCGCATCCGCGACAGCTTCGAGGAGACCTTCGAGGCCACGGCCAAGAACTTCGAGGAGGTGGTGGCCCACCTCTTCCCGGGCGGGCGTGGGCGGCTGCGACTAGTGGCGCCCGACCAGACGCCGCGCCCGGTGCTCGGGGGCGCGGAGCCTCAGCCCGAGGGAGCCGAAGACACGGAGGTCGAGGAGGACATCGCCGAGGTCCGGCCGGCCGACTCCGAGAAGGGCGTGGAGATCGAGGTCACGCCCGCCGGCAAGTCCACCAAGAGGCTGTCCCTGATGTCCGGAGGCGAGAAGTCCCTCGTGGCACTCGCGTTCATGTTCGCGGTCTTCCTCGCCAAGCCATGTCCCTTCTACATCCTCGACGAGGTGGAGGCCGCGCTCGACGACCTCAACATCGACCGCTTCCTGCAGCTGGTGCGCCGCTACTCCGACCGCGCCCAGTTCATCGTGGTCACCCACCAGAAGCGCACCATGGACGCGGCCGACCGCCTCTACGGCGTGAGCATGGGCGGGGATGGCGTCTCGCGGGTCGTGTCGCGCCAGCTCGCCCGCCGCGTGGAGGAGGCTGCTTGACTGCTCTCCGATGAGAGAGTGGAGCGAGCTGTTCGTGACCGGGCGCGACGCGCCGTCAGCCCCAGCCGGTGAGGACGACGGTGCCGGCGAGCGCAAGCGCGGCTTCTTCCGGCGCCTGCGGGAGAACATGACCAAGACGCGGCAGGCCCTGGGCGCCGAGCTTCAGGCCACGATGTTCGAAAGCCTGGACGACGAGGCCTTCGAGCGCCTCGAGGAGGCGCTGATCTACGCCGATGTGGGAGCCCCCACCACGGCGTCGATCGTGGAGCGTCTGGAGACCGAAGCGGGGTCGGGCGCGCTCGAGACCGGCGAGGACCTCACGCACAGGCTGCGAGAGCTGCTGGCCGAGACGGCGAGGGTGGAGAACGACACGATCGACCTGCGCCATACCCCGGCGGTGATCCTGGTGGTGGGCGTGAACGGCACCGGGAAGACCACCTCGATCGGCAAGATCGCCTGGCACCTGCAGCGCGAGCTGGGGCTCTCGGTGCTCCTCGGCGCCGGTGACACCTTCCGGGCTGCCGCAGGCGAGCAGCTCGAGGTTTGGGCCGAACGCGCGGGCTGCGACATCGTTCGCGGAGCGGAGGGGTCCGACCCGGCGTCCGTCGTCTTCGACGCGGTCGAGGCCGGGGTCGCGCGCGGCGTGGACGTTGTGATCTGCGACACGGCGGGGCGGCTGCACACCCAGCAGCACCTGATGGAGGAGCTGGCCAAGGTGCGCAAGGTGATCACCCGTCAGATCCCCGACGCCCCCCATGAGACTCTGCTCACGATCGATGCCACCACCGGTCAGAACGGCCTTCGCCAGGCCATGCTCTTCCGCGAGGTCACCCGGGTGACCGGGATCGTGCTCACCAAGCTCGACGGCACGGCCAAGGGCGGCATCGCGCTGGCCATCGCGCAGGAGCTCGGCCTGCCGGTCAAGCTGATCGGGATAGGGGAGGGGATCGAGGACCTGCGCCCGTTCGACCCCGACGACTTCGCCAGCGCGATCCTCGAGAACGATTCGAAGGATTCGGCATCCATGCCGAATCCTTCAAGGGAGGCTTGAGATGGACAGGCGGGACGTGCGTGACGCCACGCGGGTAGTGCGCGCCGGACATCCGGAGTCCGAGACGGGGGAGCCCTTCCTGCCCGGCCCGGTCTTCGCCGCTCCCTTTCACTCGGCAGGTGACCCGGCGGACTCGCCCTACGTCTACACCCGCTACAGCAACCCCACATGGGAGCGCTACGAGGAGGCCCTCGGAGAACTGGAGGGCGCGGAGGTGGTGCTCTTCGCGTCGGGCATGGCGGCGACCGCGGCGGTGCTGTTCGCCGTGCCGAAGCCGGGCGAGTCAGTGGTGCTGCCGTCGGACTGCTATCACGGGGTCCGGGCTCTGGCCGAGCACCAGCTGGCGCCGCGGGGTGTCGACGTCTCCCTCGTGCCCACAGCCGGGATGAATCCGTCGGCGGTGCCTGAGGGAACCGGCCTGCTCTGGCTGGAGAGTCCCTCCAATCCGGGCCTGGACGTATGCGACATCGCCGCGCTGGCGGAAAGCGGCCGTGCGCGCGTCGTGGCGGTCGACAACACGTTCGCGACGCCCCTCGGACAGCGCCCGCTCGATCTCTGGGCCGACCTGTCGGTGACCAGCGCCACCAAGCACCTCTCCGGACACGCGGACCTGATGCTCGGTTACGTGGCAACCCGCGACCCCGGGCTGGCCGGCGCGATCCGAGACTGGCGCCGGATGGCGGGTTCGATTCCCGGGCCCTTCGAGGCCTGGCTCGCCCACCGCTCCCTGGCCACGCTCGAGCTGCGGTTGAGCCGGGGCGCCGCGAACGCGGCGGCGATCGCCGAGTTGCTGGCGGCCCGCGACGACGTGACCGGTGTCCGGTACCCGGGCCGGCCCGCCGACCCGGCGCACGAACTGGCCGCGCAGCAGATGTCGAGCTTCGGCACGATCGTGGCGTTCGACCTGGGCTCGCAGGACCGCGCCGACGCCTTCCTCGCCGCCGCCGAGTTGATCACCGAGGCCACGAGCTTCGGCGGAGTCCACACCTCTGCCGAGCGCCGGGGCCGCTGGGGCCAGGACGAGGTGCCCGAGGGTTTCATCCGCCTCAGCGCCGGCTGTGAGGATCCGGCCGACCTGATCGAGGACATCGAGCAGGCGCTCGGCGGCTCCTCCTAGCGGTCTAGGATGCCGGCATGGAGGAATGGGTCCTGTGGATGATCGGCGCCGGGGTGCTCGCGGTGGGCGAGATGCTCACTCTGTCGTTCTTCCTGGGGCCGGTGGCGGTGGCCGCGATCCTGGCCGCGGTGGCGGCCCTGGCGGGTGCGACCCCGGCACTCCAGATACTGATCTTCACCCTGGCCTCGGCGGCGTCGCTGCTTGTGTTCCGGCCGATCGCGACGCGGCACCTGACGACTCCCGGCCGGCTGCGCTCGGGCACAGCCGCCCTGGTGGGCACGAACGCCGTGGTGATCGAACGGGTGGACGGCTACGGAGGCCAGGTCAAGCTGAGCGGCGAGGTCTGGACGGCGCGTACGTTCGACGAGGACGAGGTGATCGAGCCGGGCGTACGTGTCCGCGTGATGCAAATCGAGGGCGCCACGGCGCTTGTGTCCAACGGGCTCGACTGACGTGAGCCGGTAAGGAGTTCGCAATATGGCTGCTCTCATCGTTCTGATCGTGGTCGCCGTGGTGGTGCTCATCACCATCGCCCAGGGCGTGCGAATCGTTCCCCAGGCGCGCGCCGGGATCGTGGAGCGCCTCGGGCGCTACCAGCGCACCCTCGACCCCGGCCTGGCGCTGGTCGTGCCCTACGTGGACCGGGTCAAGCCGCTGCTGGACATGCGCGAGACGGTGGTCTCGTTCCCGCCGCAGCCCGTGATCACCGAGGACAACCTGACGATCCAGATCGACACCGTCATCTACTTCCAGGTGACCGACGCGAAGGCCGCCACCTACGAGATCAACGACTACATCGCGGCCATCGAGCAGCTGGTGGTCACCACGCTGCGCAACGTGTGTGGCGGGATGACGCTCGAGGACACCCTCACGTCCCGCGACAAGGTGAGCACGGCTCTTCGCATCGTCCTGGACGAGGCGACCGGCAAGTGGGGCATCCGCGTCAATCGCGTGGAGCTGAAGGCCGTCGACCCGCCGCCCTCGATCCAGGAGGCGATGGAGAAGCAGATGCGCGCCGAGCGCGACCGGCGTGCCGCGATCCTCACTGCCGAGGGCGTCAAGCAGTCGCAGATCCTCACCGCCGAGGGCGAGAAGCAGAGCTCGATCCTGCGTGCCGAGGGCCAGCGCGAGTCGCAGATCCTCCAGGCGGAGGGCCAGTCCAAGGCGATCGAGACCGTGTTCGACGCCATCCACCGAGGCGACGCCGATCCCAAGCTGCTCGCCTACCAGTACCTGCAGATGCTGCCCCAGATCGCGCAGGGCGATTCCAACAAGATCTGGATCATCCCGTCGGAGTTCACGCACGCGCTGGGCAATCTCGGCTCGGTGATCGCACCGGATCCGGGCGCCGATCGCCCGCCAACCTCCAGCTAGCCTCTCTCGGGTGTTCGACACGCTCTCAGACCGCCTCCAGGAGGCGCTCGGCGACGTCCGCTCGCGCGGCAAGCTGACCGAGGAGGACGTGAACAAGGCGATGCGCCAGGTGCGCCTCGCGCTGCTCGAGGCCGATGTCAACTTCAAGGTGGTGAAGGAGTTCACGAGCGCGGTCAAGGAACGCGCGCTCGGGGCCGAGGTGCTCGACTCGCTCAACCCGGGCCAGCATGTGGTCAAGATCGTGAGCGACGAGCTGACCCAGCTGATGGGTGGCTCGGGCCGCGATCTGGTGTTCGCCAAGGGCGGTCCGACCGTGATCCTGATGGCCGGCCTGCAGGGCTCGGGCAAGACCACCGCCTGCGGCAAGCTCGCGCGTCACCTGCGGGAGGAGAAGAAGCTCGACGTCGCGGTCGCCGCCTGCGACCTGCAGCGGCCGGCGGCCGTCGACCAGCTCGTGAAGGTTGGCTCGCAGGCCGGCGCCACGGTCTACGAGCAAGGCACCTCGCGCAGCCCGGTCGACGTGGCCGAATGGGCTCTCGGTCAGGCCAAGGCCGATCGCCGGGATGTGCTCATCCTCGACACCGCCGGGCGCCTCCACGTCGACGAGGCTCTGATGGCCGAGCTCTCCGAGGTCAAGAAGCGGACCAAGCCGCACAACGTGCTGTTGGTGGTCGACGCGATGACCGGCCAGGACGCCGTGAACGTAGCGGGGGCGTTCGCAGGGGCCACCTCCTTCGACGGCGTGGTGCTCTCGAAGCTCGACGGCGACGCCCGCGGTGGCGCCGCGCTGTCGGTCAAGGCCCTCACCGGCAAGCCGATCCTCTACGCCTCCACCGGCGAGAAGCTCGACGCCTTCGAGCGCTTCCACCCCGACCGGATGGCCCAGCGCATCCTCGGGATGGGCGACGTGATGACGCTGATCGAGAAGGCCGAGTCCGGGATGGACGAGCGCAAGGCGGCCGAGCTCGAGCGCAAGATCAAGAAGAACCAGTTCACCCTCGACGACTTCCTCGATCAGATGAAGCAGGTGCGCAGCATGGGGCCGCTCCAGGGCCTGCTCAAGATGATTCCCGGCATGGGACAGCAGCTGGGCGGCCTGAAGGTCGACGACCGCGAGCTCGACCGTCTCCAAGCCATCATCACGTCGATGACCCCGGAGGAGCGCGCCAACCCGAAGATCATCGACGGGTCGCGCCGGCGCCGAATCGCGCGTGGCTCGGGCACGAGCGTCTCGGCGGTGTCCCAGCTCGTCAAGCAGTTCGCCCAGATGCAGAAGATGATGCGCCAGCTGGCGAAGGGCAAGATGCCCGACCTCCAGCAGCTGGCCGGGGGCCGCTGAACACCCCGACCGCGGCTTCGAGCGCCGGGCCGCTAACCTGCCCGGCCTATGTCAGTCAGAGTCAGGCTCACCCGCGTGGGCTCCAAGAAGAACGCAGTGTGGCGCGTCGTGGTCGCAGACCAGCGCTCCCCGCGCGACGGCCGCATCATCGAGTCGATCGGGCACTACAACCCGCAGACCGAGCCTTCGACCATCGTCATCGACCGCGAGCGGCTCGACCACTGGATCGAGCAGGGCGCGCAGCCGACCAACACGATCCGCAAGCTCATGCGCGCGCCGAACACGGTGCCCCGGGCGGTCAAACCGGCCAACGTGCCCGAGCCGCAGGAGGTTCCGGAGCCCGCGCCGGCCGAAGCCGCCGGGGTGGCCGCGGAGTCCGGCACCGAGCCGGAGGCCGCGGCCTCGGAGGCTGAGGCCCCCGCAGCCCCTGCCGAGCAACCCCCCGCAGAGCCCGCAGCGGCTGCCGATGCTGAGCCTCTGGTTGGCGACGCGGCGCCGAGCCCGAGCCCGCGCCCGCCACCGAGGCCGAGCCCGCGCCCGCCACTGAGGCCGAGCCCGACAAGCTCGAGGGCTAGCCGGAAAACCCGCTTGGCGCGATGGAAGACCTCCTCGCGTACCTCGCCCGCGCCCTGGTCGACGACCCGGACCGGGTGAGCGTCGAGTCCTTCGAGGAGGACGACGGCACCATCGTCCTCGAGCTGAGCGTGGCCGAGGAGGACACCGGCAAGGTGATCGGCCGCGGCGGCCGCACAGTGTCTGCGCTGCGCACGGTCGTGAAGGCGGCATCCGTGAAGCAGAATCGGCGCGTCCTCGTGGACGTGATCGACACGGATTGAGCTCACCGGTGAGGGGGGTTGCCCCGGGGGCGGTGCCCCCCTTCTCGATACTGGGCGGTGCCCCCCTTTGACGGCATCTCTGGTCACCGCCGGGCGAGTGGGCCGCGCGCACGGCCTCGACGGCAGCTTCAAGGTCAACCAGCCCCAACGCCCCTTCACCCCTGGACTGGCAGTGACCGTCGCGGGCACCGAGCGGCGCGTCGAGCGCGTGGCGGGTACCGCCCGCCACCCCTTGATCCGGCTGGAGGGCATCGCCGATCGCGAGGCCGCCACCGCGCTGGGTGGTGAGGCGCTGCGAATCGCGGAGGCGGAGCCGCCGCTCGAGGAGGGCGAGTACCGGATCCAGGAGCTCGTGGGCTGCCGTGTCGATGGCCTCGGATCGGTGCAGCGCGTGCTGCCAGGTTCCTCCTGCGACGTGCTGGAGCTCGACGACGGTGTCCTGATACCGCTGATCGGCGACGCGGTGACGAAGGTCGACGTCGAGGGACGCCGGATCGAGGTGGACCGCGCTTTCCTCGGGCTCCAGGAGCCGTCGTGAAGATCGACGTGTTCACCCTCTTTCCCGATTGGTTCGATTGGTTCGCAGAGCAGCGCCACGTGCGCAACGCCGCCGGCCTCGGGCATGAGCTGACGGCCGTGGACCTCCGCTTGACGACACCGCTGCGAGCAGGGCAGGTCGACGACACGCCCTACGGGGGCGGGGCGGGCATGGTGGTGCGCGTGGACGTCGTCGAGGCGGCGCTGCGAGCGCGCTGGGACGCCGACCCGGTGGAGGAGCGGGGCTCGCGCCGGGTCGTCGCGCTGGCCGCCTCGGGCCGGCGCTTCGACGACGCCCTCGCGGCTGAGCTGGCGGCGGAGGAAGAGGTGGCGCTGCTCTGCGGGCGCTACGAGGGCTTCGACGAGCGGGTGCACGAGCACCTGGCCACCGATGTGGTGTCGATCGGGCCCTACGTGCTCGCCGGCGGCGAGCTGGCGGCGATGGTGGTGTGCGACGCCGTGCTGCGAAAGCTGCCCGGCGCGCTCGGCCACGAGCACAGCGCGGTCGAGGAGTCGTTCAGTCCCTCCCTGGAGGGAGCGCCGGAGTACCCGCACTACACGCGGCCGGCGGAGTGGCGCGGTCACGGCGTGCCCGGCGTGCTCTCCTCGGGAGACCACGGGCGCGTCCGCGAGTGGCGTCTCGAGGAGAGTCGCAAGCGCGCCGGGCCCGGCTGACCGGATCGGGGCCGCCTGGGCCCCTTCGCTATCCTTCGCCGCCGCGCGAGCCTGGAAGGTCTGGCCCTCGCGCCTCCTCGTCATGAGCAGTGTCATCGACACCATCGAGCGCGCCCAGCTGCGCCGCGTACCGGTCTTCCAGGCCGGCGATCGCCTGCGGGTGCACTTTCAGGTGGTTGAGGGCACGCGCAAGCGCACCCAGGTGTTCGAGGGCGTGGTGCTCAAGCGCCAGGGCAGCGGGGCTCGAGAGACCTTCACCGTGCGCAAGCAGTCCTTCGGAGTCGGCGTGGAGCGCACGTTCCCCGTGCATTCGCCGAAGATCGAGCGCATCGAGGTTGCCTCCCGGGGCGCCGTGCGACGCGCCAAGCTCTACTACCTCCGCGACCGTGTGGGCCGCAGGGCGCGCGTGCGCGAGCGCCGCTTCACCGGACAGGAGGTGGAGGTGTACGCCGAGGGCGTGATGCCGCCGCCCGAGGCCGACGTGGCCGCCACCGAGGCAGCCGCGGCCTCCGAGACGGCGCCGCCCGAGCTCGACCCGCGCAACGCGGGAGCTGACGAGGTCGTCGAGGCCGACGCTGAGGCCGCCGAGCAAGCCGCTCCGGACGCCGAGGCGGAAGCAGCCCCGGCCGCGGGTGACGCAAACGCTCCTGTCGCCGACGCCGAGCCCGCCGATGCCGGCGCCTCCGCCGACGCGGAGCCCGCCGATGCCGGCGCCTCCGCCGACTCTGAGAACGCGCCTGCCGACGAGCGCGGCGCCTAGCCGCGCACGGCCGGCACCAGAGTGACAACGATGGCGCGCGGCTCCAAACAGGGCCCGGCCGGCTCGCTGATCGAACTCGTCTCGATCGTGGCGGTGGCCCTCGGGCTGGCGCTCGGGATCCAGGCATTCCTCGTCAAGCCCTTCCGCATCCCCAGCGAGTCGATGGTGCCGACGCTCGAGGTGGGCCAGCGGGTGCTGGTGGACCGCGTCTCGACGCGCTTCGGCGACCCGGAGCGCGGGTGACGTCATGGTCTTCAAGCCGCCCAAGGGCGCGGACGACAACGCGTGCGGCGTCAGGCATCCCGAGGGCAGCCCGTGTCCCAAGGGGACCGACGAGAAGTCGGACATGAACTTCATCAAGCGCGTGGTGGCCGTCGAGGGTGACCGGCTCGAGATCAGGCGCGGACAGGGTCATCCTCAACGGAGAGCTGCAGCGCGAGGAGGCGGAGTTCATCCGTCCCGACGCCGGCTGTGCCACGTGCAACCTGCCCCAGGCGATCACCGTCCCGAAGGACAGCGTGTACATGATGGGCGACAACCGCGGTGAGAGTGCGGACAGCCGGGAGTGGGGGCCCGTACCCGAGGAGTGGCTGATCGGCGAGGCCCGCGTCACCTACTGGCCGCCCGGGCGCATAGGCGGCCTGTAGACCGCCGATGACGAGTCCCGCCGGGGCTCGGCCTATGATCCGGCCCGAATCGTGGGCGAAGCGGGCACAGCAGACGAACTCGTCAGCCCCTGCGGCTCCCGCCCGCCGCCCGGGCCGCGCCGAACGGCGCAACAAGCGCCGCCGCAGCCAGAGCGGCCGCCGCCTCTTCGCGTTCGACCGTGAGCTGGGACGCCGTTTCGTGGCTGGAGCCGACGAGGCGGGGAGGGGCTCGCTTGCCGGGCCGCTGGTGGCCGCCGCAGTGCTGTTCGACCTCGAGCGGCTGAGCCTCTCCGACCGCCGGGCGCTGTGCCGCCTCAACGACTCCAAGCAGCACACCGAGGCCGCGCGCGAGGAGCTGTACCCGCTCGTGTTGCGAGCGGCCACCACCACCGCGATCGTGTCCCGCTGCGTGCGCGGCATCGACGCGCGCGGGCTGCACGTGACCAACCTCGACGCCCTTCGGTCGGCGCTGCTCAGGGTCGCGCGCGACGGCACGATCTGCCTGGTGGACGGGTTCAGGGTTCCGCCTTTCAGTCACGAGCAGCGGGCGGTGGTCGACGGTGACTGCCGCAGCGCGGCCATCGCCGCTGCCTCTGTCCTGGCCAAGGTCACCCGGGACCGCTTCATGCGCCGTGCCGCCGCCGAGCACTCCCGGTGGGACTTCACGACCAACGTCGGCTACTCGACGCCGGAGCACCGGGCGGCGATTGCCGCCCACGGCGTGTCGCCGCTGCACCGGATGTCGTTCCAGTCGATCGCGTACAACCAGCTGCGCCTCGCCGAGTAGCTGCACTAGAACGCGTTCTCCACATGGTCGAGCGCCAGCAGTGCGCCGCGGCGGTCCACCGTCACGCCGATCGCGTCGAACCGCAGTGACGGCCGGCGCGGCGGCTCGCAGGTGCGCGCCCGCAGCCATTCCCCCGCGAGAAGACGCAGCCGCCGCTGCTTCGAGATCCCGATCGCGTCGAGAGGCCCCGGCGGGCCTCGGCGTCCGCCCGTCACGCGCGTCTTGACCTCGCAGAACACGAGTGCGGTTGCATCGGCCGCGACGATGTCCAGCTCCCCGAGCCGGCAGCGCCAGTTGCGCTCGACGATGGCGTATCCCGCGCGCTCGAGGTGCTGCACGGCGAGGCGCTCGCCCAGCGCGCCCAGGGTTCTACGGGGGTCGGCAGGGGCGAGAGAGTCCACGCCGAGGACCCTAGGAACCGGTTCGCTACATGTGACCGGCCAACGTGACGATTGCGCACCGGTTCGCCACGGGAACGAATGGTCGCCCGAGCGGCTGCCCTGTGACCACCTGATCTCGCGCACCTCGCCGCCGCCGACGTCGACGTACGCGAGGTCTCCCGCCGGGCTCTGCTCCAGAGCCACGGGGGCGCTCACCCTGCGGGCGAATCTCGTGGCGGTTCCGCGCCGGAGATCGAGCGTCGATGAAGCCTCGGCCGTAGTCGGCGAAGAAGAGGCGGCCGCGGTAGGCCGCGGGCCAGCCGTTCCCCTCGAGCACCGGCCCCACGACCACGCCTGCAGGGCGCCCGCCGTAGTCAAAGAGCGGGCGCCGGGGCCCACCGGGGGAGCGCGCCCTCTCGTACCACCTCCGGCAGAGGGGGTTGCGGCGGTAGCGCGGCGTGCGGATCGAGCCCTCGTAGCACGGCCATCCGTAGTTGGCGCCGGCCCGCGCGAACTCGATCTCCTCGCGGACCTGCAGTCCGAGGTCCCCGACTATCGGCTGGCCCTTCCAGATCGTGAACCGGAAGGGGTCGCGGAAGCCCTTGGCGTGCAGCTTCGTGCACACATGCGTCAGATCGGCGTCGCGGCGGCAGAACGGATGCCCGGGCCTACCGCGGCCGCGGCTGTCCACGTGGATCAGCTTGCCGGCGAACGAATCGTCGCGGCAGGCGTCGAACGCGTTCTCGAAGTCGGGGTCGTACGACGAGGTGGCGTCACCGGTCGAGCCTTCAGCAGCCCTCTCTTCTCGGTTACGAACATCCGGCCGTCGGGTGCCCAGTCGACGGCGGTGGGCGAGTCGAGTCGCGAAGCGAGCAACACCTCCTCGAACCCGGCCGGCAGTGACGTCGCGCGAGCAGGCAGCGCGAGGCAGAGCGCGGCCACGATTGCGATTCCCATGCCGACCATGCCGTTCCCCACCAGCTTTGGCATGGATCGCAGGCTATTGGTCCAGAGCTGTCGCCAAGCTGGTGCATCCGTGTCCCACAGGTGTGTCGGCCGCGCCTAGCTTGCCCGCATGCTCGCGAGCATCGCCACGTTCGCCTTGGTGGGGGTGGACAGCAACGAGGTCACGGTCGAGGTCGACGTCCGCCGCGGCCTGCCCGCGTTCACCCTCGTGGGGCTGCCCGACGCCGCCGTACGCGAGGCGCGCGAACGCGTGCGTGCAGCGCTTCTGAACTCGTCGCTCGACTTCCCGTTGCAGCGGCTCACGGCCAACCTGGCGCCCGCCTCCATGCGCAAGGCCGGGCCGAGCTTCGATCTCGCGCTGGCGCTCGGGGTGCTCGTAGCGAGCGGCCAGGTGCCAGCCGACGCCGCCGGTGGCGCGGCCGTCTGCGGCGAGCTGTCGCTCAGCGGCGCGCTGCGGCCGTTCAGGGGTGCGCTGGCCACCGCTCTCGGTGCCCGTGCCGCCGGGTACCGGCGCCTTATCGTGCCGGTGGAGAATGCGAGCGAGGCGGCGCTCGCGGATGGCCTCGAGGTGCTGGCGGTCGCCTCCCTGGAGCGGCTGGTCGACCTCCTCCACGGGCGCTGGAAGCCCGAGCCGGCGCGCCCACGCCCGGTGCGAAGCGACAGAGGCCCGCACGCTCCCGACCTCGCCGACGTCCGCGGTCAGCGCGATGCCAAGCGGGCGCTCGAGATCGCCGCGGCGGGGGGCCACAACCTGCTGATGGTGGGGCCGCCGGGAGCCGGGAAGACGATGGTCGCCCGCCGCTTGCCGGGGATCCTGCCCCCTCCGTCGTTCGACGAGGCGCTCGAGATCACCCGGATACACGGTGTGGCCGGGCTGGGCGACGGGCGTCTTGCCGCCGAGCGCCCGTTCCGCGCGCCGCATCACACGATCTCGCCGTCCGGGCTGGTGGGCGGCGGATCGCAACCGCGCCCGGGGGAGATCACCCTCGCGCACCGAGGGGTGCTGTTCCTCGACGAGGTGGCCGAGTTCTCGCGGGGCACGCTCGAAGCGCTGCGTCAGCCGCTCGAGGACGGGTTCGCTGAGATCACCCGGGGCCAGCGCTCCCTCACCTTTCCGGCCCGCACGATGCTCGTGGCCGCGTGCAATCCGTGCCCGTGCGCGCGCCCGGCGGGGGACTGCCGCTGCAACGACGTCGACCGGCTGCGCTACGGCCGCCGGCTCAGCGGTCCGCTGCTCGACCGCATCGACCTCGTCTGCCAGGCGGCTGCCCCACCGGCGGCGGAGCTCGTCGATCGGGACGGTGGAGGGCTCGAGCGCTCGTCAATCATCCGCGAGCGGGTGATCGCCGCGCGTGAGCGCCAGCGTGACCGGCTCGAGGGAAGCGGCGCGTACTGCAATGCCGACATGGACGGCAGGCTCACCCGTCGCCATGGCGCCCTCGGCGACCGCGCGGTCCAGCGGCTGCTGGGGTCGGTGGAGCAGGGCGGGCTCACGGGTCGCGGCCACGATCGCGTGCTGCGCCTGGCCCGCACGATCGCCGATCTTGCGGGACGGACGCGCATCGGGCCGGCGCACCTCGAGGAGGCACTCGGCTACCGGCTGGCCTCGCCGGTCGGGGTCGCGGCGTGAGCCCCGCCACTACGGCCACCGCGTGTGACTCCTGCCTCCGTCGCGGCTACCTGGTGGGGCGGCTCGCAGGCCACATCGCGGGGGTGCTCGACAGTCCGCACCGGCGCGTGACCGGGTTGCTGGCCCTGCCCGACGAGAAGCTGATCGAGGCGGTCGCCGGAGCGCATGCGGGCGAGGCCCAGGGGTTCCTCGAGCAGTTCGACCCCGGCCAGGCGAGAGCGGCGGTCGAGCGGTCCGGGTGCGTGGCCGTGTGCCGTCACGACTCGAGCTTCCCGGCGCAGCTCGAGGACCTCGCTGACGCCCCGAAGGCCCTGTTCGTCAAGGGGGAGGGGCAGCTGGCCTGGCTGTCGGGCGAGGACCCCTCCGTGGCGCTGGTGGGCGCCCGGCGGGCGTCTCCCTACGGTCTCGAGGTGACCCGAGAGCTGGGGCGCGGGCTCGCTGCGGCCGGCGTAACCGTGGTCAGCGGGTTGGCGCTCGGGATCGACGCCCAGGCCCACCGCGGGTGTCTGGAGGGCAACGGCACGCCAGTGGCGGTGCTCGCCTGCGGTCCGGACATTCCCTACCCGCGAACCAACCGGCGTCTGTACGAGCGGATCTGCGAGCGGGGCCTGGTGATCGCCGAGCTCCCGCCCGGCCAGCGCGCCTTTCGCTGGAGCTTTCCCGCGCGGAACCGGATCATGGCCGGCCTGGCCCGGATGACCGTCCTGGTCGAGGCCGCCGAGCCGTCGGGCTCGCTGATCACGAGCGATTTCGCGATTCAGCTCGGGAGGACGGTGGGCGCGGTGCCGGGGCAGGTCACATCCTCCCGGGCGGCCGGCAGCAACGGGCTGCTCAAGGACGGCGCCACGTTCGTCACGTCGGCCGAGGACGTGCTGGAAGAGCTGTTCGGCTCCGACCGGCCGGAGCCGAGGTCCGGCGCGATTCACGGACCCGCAGAGCTCGCGGCGGCCTGCGATCCCGTGCAGCGGCTGGTGCTCGAAGCCGTCGAAGCGGGTCTGGGCGTGGACGGCGCGTGCGCGCATGCCGGGCTGCCGGTCCACGAGGTGAGGGCCGAGCTGTCGCGACTCGAAGCGTCCGGTCACGTGAGCCGGGACGCGCTGGGGATCTACCGGCGAACCACGTCGGGTGCGCACTAACCTCGACCTCCATGGCGCCGCCGCGACTGCTGACCATCGCCGGCTCGGATTCGGGCGGGGGGGCCGGCATCCAGGCCGATCTCAAGGCCTTCGCCCGCTGTGGAGCCCACGGCATGACGGCGATCACCGCCGTCACGATCCAGAACACCGTCAGCGTGTCCGCGGTCTATCCGCTGCCGCCGGAGGCGATCGTCGAGCAGGTGCGCGCGGTCGCGGAGGACATCGGCATCGATGCGGTCAAGATCGGGATGCTGGGCAGCGTGGCGACGATCGAGGCCGTCGAGCGGGCTCTCGATCTGGTCGGGGAGGCTCCGGTCGTGCTCGACCCGGTGATGGTGGCCGAGAGCGGCGCCCGGCTGTTGGACGAGGAGGCGGTCGAGGCGCTGCGCACGCGGCTCGTGCCGCGGGCGGCGGTGGCCACACCCAACCTCTCGGAGGCCCGCGTGCTCACCGGCAGGGGCGCAGACACCCCGGGCGAGGATCTGGTGCGCGCCGTGTACCAGCTGGGTCCGGGGGCGGCGGTGGTCACCGGCGGGCACCGCGAGACCGCCACGGATCTCTTCTACGACGGCGCCCGGGTGATCGAGATCGGAGGCGAGCGCTACCCCGATGGCGCCGCCCATGGTTCCGGCTGCACCCACTCGTCGGTGCTGGCGGTCCATCTCGCCCTCGGGTTCAGCGCCGAGGAAGCGGCCAGGCGGGCGCAGCACGTGGCCTCGGAGGCGGTGCGCAACGGTCTCCGCGACATCGGTGCGGGCGCGGGACCAGTCGACGTCTTCAATCTGTCCTCCGGACCGGCACGTCGGGATGACGCCGGCTGACCGGAGCGCATGCTCTGGCATAATCGCCCGGCGAGCTCGTCCCGGGTTGGGGGAGCGTCAATCCAGATCTGGAGACCGAGATCAAGTTCCTCCGCATGAAGCCGGGCCACGGCGAAGTCCTGTTGACCGAGGGAGACCCCCGGGTGCGTGAAGAGGAGGAGCGCCTCGTGGCCGAGTTTCGCCGCCAACTCGACGAGGGCATGTGGGCGGCCGTCCCGACCGAGAACCCAGGCAGCGGGAGGCGCGAGGCGCAGATGGTGCGCGACTACTCTGAGGTTCCCGCCGAGGCGGATCGGGTGATCTTCTTTCCCCGCGCGGCGGGCGGCTGACGCCGGCCGATGCTGCTTGCCCTGCTCGTACTCGCACTGATGGCGGCGATCCTGGCTGCGCCTCTGGTGGCGCGCACGGTCGCGAGCCGCCGGGCGGAGATCTCCAGGGGCCGGCGGATTCCCCGAACCGCGCCCATCGCCTACGACCCGGGCCGCGAGAGGCGGGCTGAGCAGCGGGCCCGCCAGCTGCTGCGCTCATGCGTGAACGACGAAGAGTGGACGATGTACCGCGACCTGGGGTTCATCCGGGTGGCCGGCAAGCAGCGCCCCGCCGGGCGCCGCGTGGGCGACGCCCGCGGCACCGACACCCGAAGCGCCGAGCCGCCCTACGCCTACCTCGTCTACCCGCACAAGCCGATCCTGGCCTACGTGCCCGCCACGGCCCAGCTCCTGAGCGAGTACTGCGTGGAGTTCCCCGACATCACCGGCGGCGGCGCCACGCGCCTCCCGGCCTCCGATGACGTCCTGGCCAAGTGGATGGCCCTGACCTCGGACGAGAGCAGGGTGATCGGTCGGGCCAACATGCACCTCGTGGGCCGCCAGCTCGACCCCGCGCGCGTGCGACGTGACCTCTGGCGCCTCTCGGAGTGGGAGCGCCGTCGCGGCGCTCAGGGCTCCGTAGGGATCCGCCGGGCGTCGTGAGCCCGGACCCCCGCGCTCGCAGCCGGGTACAGCTCGAGGGTCCCGACCGTGCCGTGGCGCGCGCGTACCTGAAGGGCGTCGGTTACGACAGCCAGGCCCTGCAGCGGCCGATCATCGGCATCGCCAACACCTGGACCGAGGCCGTGTCGTGCAACTTCCACCTTCGCCGGCTGGCGGAGAAGGTGAAGGAGGGAGTCCGCGCCGCCGGCGGCACGCCGATGGAGTTCAACACCGTCGCGGTGTCGGACGGCATCACGATGGGCACCGAGGGCATGAAGACCTCGCTCGTGAGCCGTGAGGTGATCGCCGACTCGATCGAGCTGGTGGCACGGGGGCACTTCTTCGACGGCGTGATCGCCCTGTCGGGCTGCGACAAGACGATTCCCGGCTGCGTGATGGCGCTGGCGCGCCTGGACCTGCCGTCGCTGATGCTCTACGGAGGGTCGATCAAGCCCGGCAGGTTCAAGGGCGAGGACGTGACGATCCAGAACGTGTTCGAGGCCGTGGGGGCGCACGCAGCCGGCGCCATCAGCGACGAGGACCTGGCCGAGCTGGAGTCGGTCGCCTCGCCGGGCCCGGGAGCGTGTGGCGGGCAATTCACCGCCAACACCATGGCCATGGCCTTCGAGATGCTCGGCATATCGCCCATGGGCAGCTCGATGGTGCCCGCCGAGGAGGGAAAGAAGGGGAAGGTGGCGGAGGAATGCGGCCACCTGATCATGGACCTGCTCGAGCGCGACCTGCGCCCCAGCTCGATCATCACGGAGGCCTCGCTCGAGAACGCCATCGGCGCAGTGGCCATGACGGGCGGCTCCACCAACGCGGTGTTGCACCTGCTCGCGGTGGCCAGCGAGGCCGGTGTCGAGCTGTCCATCGACGACTTCGACCGCATCGCCTGGCGCACGCCGCTGCTCGCCGACCTCAAGCCCTTCGGCCGCTATGTGGCGCCTGACCTCTGGCGCGCGGGCGGCGTCCCGCTCGTGGCCAGCCGGATGGCCGAGGCCGGCCTGCTCGTGCCGGACGCCATCACGGTGACCGGTCGCACTGTGGGTGAGGCGGCGGAAGCGGCCGAGGAGGCCGAGGGCCAGCCGGTGGTCCGGGCCCTGTCTGATCCGCTCGCGCCCAACGGCGGCTTCGCGATCCTGCGCGGCAACCTCGCGCCCGACGGCTGCGTGGTCAAGCTGGCCGGTCACGGACGCCGCGAGCAGCGCGGCCCAGCGCGGGTGTTCGAAGGCGAGGAGGAGGCCTTCGCCGCGGTGCAGGCGGGTGAGGTGCAGGCGGACGACATCGTGGTGATCCGCAACGAGGGGCCGGCCGGCGGCCCAGGCATGCGCGAGATGCTCGCCGTCACGGCCGCGATCCAGGGCCAGGGGCTGGGCGACTCCGTCGCGCTGCTCACTGACGGCCGGTTCTCGGGCGCCACGCATGGATTCATGGCCGGGCACGTGGCCCCCGAGGCGGTGCACGGCGGCCCGATCGCCGCTGTGCACGACGGCGACATCGTGGTGTTCGACGTCGAGAATCGCGAGCTGAACGTGGAGCTGTCCGACGACGAGATCGCCGAGCGGGTGGCGGCCTACGAGCGCCCGGCGCCGAAGTACGAGACCGGTGTGCTGGGCAAGTACGCCCGCCACGTGGGCTCGGCCGCACAGGGCGCCCTGACCACGTAGAGGTGCGGTGCTCGCCGGAGAGTCTCCGGTCCGGCGGCGCTCTTCCCGGGGACGTTCCGGCTGCGCTCCTCCCCGGGGAACGCTGCTCAGGTGGCCAGCTCGCCCTCCAGCTCGCCCTCGACCACCTCGTGCTCGAGGAACTCCTGGAGGATCCCGTTGAACGTGGGCGGGCGCTCGAGCATCGGAACGTGCCCGGTGTCCTCGATCACGATCTTGCGGGCGCCCTCGATCAGCTCGACGAACCTGTCCGAGTCGGCGACCGGGATGATCGCGTCCTTCTCCCCCCACACCACGAGCACCGGGCAACCGATTTGGGGGAGCCGGTCGCGGAAGTCGTAGTCGAGGCACGCGTGCAGGGCGGTCTCGAAGCCCGGCTTGGCGCTGCCTTTCATCAGGCCCTCGAACGCCATGTCGGATGCGATCCGGCTCGGATGACGGGCCACCAGGGCGAGCACCGCGTGGCGCAGGGTTGGACGGCGCGCGATCCACTGCTGCTGGGCGGCGTTCGAGCTTGCGAGCAGCGCGGCGGCCTTTCCCGCGGCCAGCACGGGGCGCTTGGCCGCGTCCATCTGAGACACGCCGGCCGACGAGAGCAGCAGCAGGCGCTCGACGCTGTCCGGCCGCCGGATGGCCACCTCGGCCGACACGAAGCCGCCCATCGAGTTGCCCACGAGCACGGCTGGGTTGAGGTCGAGGCGATCGCCCAGCTCGGCCACCACACGGCCGTAGCCCTCGATCGAGATCCTCTCGGAGGGCATCTCCGACAGCCCGAAGCCAGGCAGGTCGAGCGCGATCACCCGGCGCGACTCGGCGAAGCGCGGAATGTTCTCGAGCCAGTTCTGCCATTGGCCAGCAAGGCCGTGGACGAACACGATCGGGCGGTGGTCGCCCTGCTCGCCGATGTCCACGTAGTTGACCTCGGTGCCGCCGACCTCGATGCGGTGCAGGTGCTTGCCCCAGTCGATGCCGCGCCAGTCGGGGCCGTCGGTGACCCCGTAGTCGTCGCCGGCAGAGCGGGCGGCCTTCAGCCGTGCGGGCGGTACCAGCGGGGGGAAGACCTTCTTCATGAGCAGCCCTTACCGTACCGGGCGTGGCGCGTATCGCCATCGACATCGACTCGACCCTGCACCACTACTGGGACCTGCTCGAGCGCATCGCGCACGAGCGCTTCGGCGTGCGGCTGCCCTACGAGGAGCAGAGCGACTGGGGCATCACCGTGCTCGAGCGCGACCAGCTCGTGGCGACGGTGCAGGAGACGCACTCCGACGAGAACATCGAGTCCGCCGTCCCCTATCCGGGCGCCGCGGAGGCGGTGCGGCGCTGGCAGGAGGCCGGCCACTGGATCCATGTGACCAGCCACCGGCGCGAGTCCTGCGACCCCGCCACCCGGCGCTGGCTCGAGGCGCAGGAAATCCCCTACCACGACCTGCACTGCAGCTTCGACAAGATCACCCGCTGCGTGGAGCTGGACATCGACATCCTCGTAGACGACAGCCCGGTGAACATGAGAGCGGCGTTGGAGACGGGAATGCTGGCAGCGACCCTGATCCACCCGTGGAACGAGGCGCTGATCGGCGAACCCGGCGTGATCGGCGCCGACGAGTGGCCCGAGCTCGAGCTGAAGGTGAACGAGTCGCTGGTCGCTGGGCGCTAGTCGCTAGGAAAACCACCCCGAGGCCGTCTCTAGCGACTAGCCACCGGCGACTGGCGCCTCATCCCGCATACCCGAACCGTTCGAGCACAGGGATCTCATGAATCTGCGGCGGCTGCAGGTGGTCCCACAAGATGCCCGGCGGCCGCTTGTAGGCGCCATCGACCTCGATCACCGCACGCGGCGTGGCCACGATGTTCACGGGGATGTCGTGGCCGGTCATCAGCAGGTTCTCCCGCAGGATCTGAATCGGGTGCACGGTGGTGGCGACCACGGTGCGGCGGTCGATCTTCCCCGACTCCAGCAGCAGTCCGTACTCGAGGTCCGAGAAGCCCCCGCCCTTGCCCAGCCGCGCACCCTTGAGGTTGACCGCCACGGAGCCGGTGAGCACCAGGTCCAGAGCCGGCACCTGGTCGAGGTCGATCACCTCGCCGTGGCGCAGGGCGCCCTTGATCGTGGCGGCCTCGCGTACCTGCTCCTCGCGCAGCTTGCGCGGGTCGAGCAGGCGGAACGGATGCTGATCGCGTAGCCGGGGGACGGCCATCACCACCGTTTTCCCCTGGGCCAGGGCCAGGCGGCGGGCGTGGGTCTGCGGCGAGTCGGGGTTGGCCTTGATCGTGCCCGCGTTCTGCCACGCGGGGTGGCGGGCCAGACGCTCGGCGGCCGCCTTGGCTCCGGCGAAGTTGGGAATCCGCCCTTCGGCGCCGGGAAAGCGCGACACTCCCTCCCGGTCCATCGCGCGCCACACGTCCTGGCGTACCTCGTCCTTGGTGCGCATTTAGCTCTGACCAACCATCCGGGCGCCGCATCCTGCCAGAATCGCCGCGGATGGCCGACTCCGCCCGCACGCCCCTCTCCCTGCGCGAGCAGCCCGCACCGAACGGGGCTCCCGCACCGCCGTTGCCGGCACGCCAGCACGAGGACCTGCGCCGCTACCTGCCGGGCGTGGAACCCGAGCGCCAGCTCACCGACTGGGGCCGCTCGGAGCGCGTGGAGAGCATGATGGACCGGACGCTGATCGAGTTCTACTACCGCTACTGGTTCCGGGCGGAGGTGGAGGGGATCGAGAACGTGCCCGCCACCGGCGGCGCCCTGCTGGTGTCCAACCACTCGGGCGCGCTGCCTCCGGACGCGCCGATGATCGGCAAGGCCATCCGCGAGGAGCATCCCCACCCGCGGCCGCTGAACATCACCGTCGAGCACTTCTTCAAGGGCTATCCCGGCTTCTCCATGCTGGTCCCGAAGATGGGCTGCGTGGCTGCGCACCCGGCCAACGTGCACAGGCTGCTCTACGACGAGGGCCAGCTCGTGCTCGTCTTCCCGGAGGGCCGCAAGGGCACCGAGAAGCTCTATAAGGACCGCTACCGGCTGCGCCGCTTCGGGCGCGGAGGCTTCGTGGAGGCCGCGATGCGCGCACGCGCGCCGATCGTGCCCGTGTGCGTGGTGGGCGCCGAGGAAGCCCAGCCGGTGTTCGCGCAGCTCAACCTGCTCAAGAAGCTCACGGGGCTGCTGGCCACCCCGCTCACGCCCACGTTCCCGCACTTCGGCCCGCTCGGCATGCTGGGCTACCTGCCGGCCAAGTTCAAGCTGCGCTTCCTCGAGCCCATCCACTTCGAGGACGAGGGCCTGCAAGCGGACAAGGGCCTGGTGCAGACCACCGCCCACGAGGTGCGCGCCCGGATCCAGGAGGGCCTGTTCGACATGGTCTCCAAGCGCGAATCGGTCTGGTTCGGGTAGCCGGCGTGCCGTCCCAGCGGGTGCTGATCACCGGGTTGTCGACCTACTGGGGGGGAAGGCTGGCCCAGGCGCTGGAGGCCGACCCGTCGGTCGAGGCGATCATCGGCGTGGACAACGAGGAGCCCAGCGTCGAGCTGGAGCGCACCGAATACGTGAAGGTGGGCACCCAGCACGCGCTGCTGCGCCGGGTGGTCGAGGCGGCGGAGATCGACACGGTGGTGGACACGCGCCTGGTGGTCGACTCGGCCACCACGACCTCGCGCAAGGCCCACGAGAACAACGTGATCGGGACCATGAACATCCTGGCGGCCTGCACCGGCGAGGGCTCGTCGGTGCGCAAGGTGGTGTTCAAGTCGTCTACCCACTTCTACGGCTCCGAGCAGGACGACCCGGCGTTCTTCGACGAGAGCATGGGAAGGCCGCATCCGCCTCGCACGCCGATCGAGCGCGACATCCTCGAGGCCGAGGCGTCCGTGGCGGATTTCGCCGACAAGAGCCCCGAGCGTGAACGTCACGATCCTGCGGTTCGCCAACGTGCTCGGCCCCGATGTGCGCACGTCGCACATCGACCTCCTCTCGCTGCCGGCCGTGCCGATGATCCTGGGCTTCGACCCGCGCTACCAGTTCGTCCACGAGGACGACGTGGTGCATGCGCTCGAGCACGTGACCCAGCGCAAGCTGCCCGGCGTCTACAACGTGGCGGCCGACGGCGTGCTCGCCCTGACCGAGGTGGCCGGCCTGCTCGGCAAGCCCTACGCGCCCGATCCTGCCGCCGTGGGGTACCGGGATAGCCGCGGCGGTGGCGCGGCGACTGGGGGTGCGCATCCCTGCCGAGATGCTGGCCCAGCTGCGCTTCGGCCGTGGAGTTGACAACCGCCGTTACAAGGCTGCCGGGTTCGAGTACGGGTACACCAGCCGCGAGGCGGTGATGGCCCTGGCCGAGCACATGCGCCTGCACCCGCTGCTGCACTCCAGCGCCGAGCCCTACCGCTACGAGCGCGAGGTGGAGGAGTTCCTGCGCTGGAGCCCCAACGTGCGCAACGGCAGCCGTCACGCGGCGATCGCCGCCCGTCAGGGCGAGGGCGCGGGCCTGGCTGCCGGTCCGCCCGTGGACCGCTACGACGACCTGCGCCCCGACGAGATCGTCTCCCTCATCTCGTCGCTCGAGCCGGAGGCGCTTCAGGCGCTGCGCGACTACGAGAACGGACGCCACGCCCGAGCCGCCGTGATCGGCGCCATCGACTCCGCTCTGGCCCGGTCCCAGGCCTCCGAGCGCGGGCGCCTGGCGCGTAGGCGCTCGCAAGCCGGGTTGCAGCCGGAGCTTGGCCCTGGGAACAGCCGGGTTACATCCCTACACTCGATGGGGCTGCCGGTTTGTGTGGCACCTCATCCATGGGACAGAAGTCATTCATCCTCGTAGCGGCGCTCCTCCTCCTGATGGTGGGCGGGGCCGTGTCGGTGTACGCCTACGACTCCTCCAACGAGGGCCGGATCGCCGAGGGGGTCACGGTGGCCGGCGTGAACGTGGGCGGGATGGACGCCGACGAGGCGCGCGCGAAGGTGCGTCGCGAGGTGGCCGGGCCGCTCAAGAAGCCGGTGATCGTTCGCCACGCCAGGAAGCGCTTCACGCTGTCGGCCGAGGACGCGCGCGTGAAGGCCGACGTCGGCGGCATGGTCGACGAGGCGTTGAGCCGCAGCCGCGACGGCAACATCTTCAGCCGCGTGCTTCGCGACGCCACCGGCGGCGAGGCCGACGTCCAGGTGGACGGCCCGGGTCACCTACTCCAAGCCCGCGGTCGCCGACGCTCGTGAAGCGCGTGCAGAAGGGCGTCGACCGCGAGCCGCGTGACGCCGACATCAGCTTCCCCTCCTTCGATCAGATCGCCGAGCAGGACGGTGTGAAGGTCAAGGCCGAGCGGCTGACGGCGAGTGTCGATGCCGGCGATGACCCAGGCGGCCGATCGCACGCTCCGGGTTCCCACGAAGATCGACCAAGCCCAAGGTGACGCGCGACGAGCTGGCCGAGAAGTACCCGGTGGTTCTCGTGGCCGACCGCGCGAGCTTCCAGCTGCGCATCTACCGTGACCTCAAGCTGCAGAAGGACTACACCGTGGCCGTCGGTGCGCTCGGCTTCGACACCCCGGCCGGGCTCTACCACATCCAGAACAAGGCGGTCGACCCCGCATGGAGCGTGCCCAATGAGCGACTGGGCCGGGTCGCTGGCGGGCACCGTCGTACCCGGCGGAGTGCCTGAGAACCCGCTCAAGGCGCGCTGGTTGGGCATCTACGACGGAGCCGGGATCCACGGCACCGACGACGTCGGCTCCCTGGGCAGCGCCGCGTCACACGGCTGCATCCGGATGGCGATCCCGGACGTGATCGAGCTGTACGACCAGGTCGAGGTGCAGACGCCTATCTACATCGCATGAAGGCAGCGCCTGGCGAGCTAGCGACTAGCGACTGGTCCCTCAGCTCCGATGGTCTCGAGGGCACCACCGTCCATCCCTCCCTCTCAAGCAGGGCTTCCCTGCCCACATGCCGAATGCACAGGGTGCCAATGAAGATTCCTTTCACCTGCTTGCGCAGTACCGCGTACCACATGGTCGAGGCGTCGGACGGTCCCTGGATCGGGTGCCAGGGAGCGATGGGGACGCCGTCTTCGCTCAGGCCGGCCTCATCCAGCTGCCCGCGCGTGGCCACGCGCCCATCCTGAGTGTTGACGAAGAACCTCGACACGCCGGCTCTCAAGGCTAGTTGGACAGGGGCACTGGCCCAGTTCGACACCGCGCTGCGGACCCAGGGGATGGCTGAGCGAACGCGGCGCGCCTACGGCGTGGACGTTGGCCAGCTGGCCGAGTGGGCGTCGAAGGGCGGACTCGAGCCGCAGCAGCTCGACTACCGGGCCCTGCGGCGCTTCGCCGGCGTGCTGTCCGAACGCGGAGCGTCGAAGAGCACCGTGGCCCGCAAGCTGGCGGCCATACGGGCCTTCTACCGCGTGATGGTGCAGCGCGGCAGGATGGAGTCGAGCCCGGCCGACCTGGTCGCGTCCCCGAAGGCCGACTCGTATCTCCCGGCGGTGCTGAAGGCCGGCGAGGCCGCGGACCTGCTGGGGCGAATGCCCGCT
This sequence comes from uncultured Thermoleophilaceae bacterium, assembly GCA_963825475.1. GTDB lineage: Bacteria > Actinomycetota > Thermoleophilia > Solirubrobacterales > Thermoleophilaceae > JAAYBF01. The sequence goes on from CAWGTC010000004.1 coordinate 634,831, forward strand.
TCCAGCCCACTCGAGAACCGGGACCGCGCGATCTTCGAGCTGGCCTACTCGGCGGGACTGCGCGCGGAGGAGCTTGTCAACCTCGACGTGGGGGACCTCGACGTCGACGCGGAGGAGCTGCGCGTGCACGGCAAGGGCGGCCGCACCCGGGTGGTCCCCGCCGGCGAGTACGCCTGGAAGGCGCTCGAGGCCTACACGGACCGCGCCCGCCCGGCGCTTTGCACGGAGGGCGGACGGGAGGCCGCTCTGTTCCTGTCCAAGAGCGGACGGCGGCTGTCGACCTCGGACCTCCGGCGGCGCTTGAGGATCGCTCTCCGACGAGCTTCGGTCCGGTCTGGCGTGACCCCTCACACGCTCCGCCATTCCTTCGCGACCCACCTCCTGGAAGGCGGCGCGGACCTGCGTGCGATCCAGGAACTGCTCGGACATGCCTCGATATCGACGACTCAGACGTACACTCGGGTAGAGTCGAAACGGCTCAGGCAGGCCTACGCGCGGGCTCATCCCCGCGCCTGAACAGGGATCGATGGTGGAGACCAACCTCAAGGCGATCGAGCTGAAGGACCTCTGGCGCCGGTACAAGGACGACGGCGATCCGAGGGCGCGCGAGCGGCTCACGCTGGCGTATGCGCCCCTGGTCAAGTACGTGGCCGGGCGCATGTCGAGCGGTCTCCCGGCCCACGTGGAGGAGGCGGACCTGATCTCGTACGGCCTCCTGGGCCTGATCTCGGCCATCGAGCGCTTCGAGCCCGAGCGCGAGATCCGGTTCGAGACGTTCGCCGTGACGCGCATCAAGGGCTCGATCATCGACGAGCTGCGCTCACTCGACTGGGTGCCCACGGTCCGTGCGGGCCAAGGCGCGCGAGATCGAGCGAGCCAACGCCAAGCTCGAGCACCAGCTGCACCGCGCGCCCACCGACCAGGAGATGGCCAAGGCCCTCGAGTCGACCGTCGACGAGTTCCACGAATCGCTCGTCAAGATCTCCAACTCCTCAGTTGTCGCGCTCGACGAGCTGTGGACGGTGTCCGACTCCTCCGGGGACCAGGTGTCATTGCTGGACACCATCCAGGATCCGACCGCGGTCGATCCGGCCCAGGAGATGGATCTCACGGACATGAAGGACCGCCTGGCCGACGCCATCGCCCGTCTGCCCGAGCGCGAGAAGCTCGTGATCGCCCTCTACTACTACGAGAACCTGACCCTGCGCGAGATCGGGGAGGTGCTGGGCGTGACCGAATCGCGCGTCTCGCAGCTCCATACCAAGGCAGTGCTGCGGCTGAAGTCGCGGCTGCAGTCCGATCCGTTGACCGAGTCGGTGTAGGGGCCCGAGCTATCGCCGCGCGGGCATGGAGGCCTGATGGAGGAACGCCGGTCCGATGACGAGCTGCGTACTCGCCTCCGCCAACAGGCCGCGGTGGCTGAGCTGGGCCACCGCGCCTTGGCCGGCGCCGGCGTCGACGAGCTGATGCACGAGGCGGTAGGAATGGTCGCCAGCGAGCTGCGCGCGCCGTTCGTTTCCCTCGTCGAGTTCTCGGAGGAGCGGGGAGTGTTCGTCGAGCGCGCCAGCGCGGGCCTTCCCGGAGTCCTCCGCGGAGCCTTTCGTGCCGCGGGGCAAGGAGGGCCAGACGGGCTTCACCCTCGGGGCGGGCGAGCCCGTGATCGTGGTCGACTTGGAGGAGGAGGGACGCTTCCGGCCATCCCGCCGGCTGTTCGGGCTGGGGGCGCGGAGCAGCGTGAGCGTGCCGATCGGCAGCCGCGAACGGCCGTTCGGCGTGCTTGGGGCGAGCAGCCGCCGGGCCGGTGACTTCTCACCCGATGACGCCAACTTCCTCCAGGGGGTGGGCAACACGCTCGCAGCTGCCATCGAGAGGGGCCGCAGCGAGACCCACCTGCTCACGGAGCAGCGCCGCCTGGAGGACGCGCTCGGCCGCGCCTCGGAGAGCGAGGCCCGCTTCCGCGAGCTGGCCGACAGCGCCCCGGTGCTGATCTGGACCGCCGACGCCAACGGGATGATCGACTTCATCAACCGCGGGTGGCTCGAGTTCACTGGCCGCACGCTGGAGGAGGAGACGGGCGACACCTGGGTGCTGGGCGTGCATCCCGAGGACGCCGAGGGCGTCAGCAGCAGCTGGTGGCGGGCCTTTCGGCGCCGGGTGCCCTGGGAGCGCGAGTACCGCCTCCGGCGCAGCGATGGCGAGTACCGGTGGATCGTCGACCGCGGGGTGCCACGGTTCGCGGAGGAGATCCTCGTGGGCTGGGTGGGCACGGCCACGGACATCCACGTGCGCAAGGAGATGGAGGAGAAGCTGACGCTCGCGGCGGCTCGCGATCACGAGGTGGCGGAGACCCTGCAGCGTTCGCTGCTGCCCGAGACGCTGCCCGGGATCGACGGTGTGGAGCTGGAAGCCCGCTACCTGCCTGCCGCGCAGGGCACCAGGATCGGGGGCGACTGGTACGACGCGATGGAGCTGGACGACGGCCGGGTGGCGGTGGTGGTGGGCGACGTCGTCGGCCACGGGCTGAGGGCCGCCACCGTGATGGGACAGCTGCGAAACGCCTTCCGCGCGTACGCGCTGGTGGAGACATCCCCGGCGGCGACCCTTTCACGCCTCAATCGGCTGCTCTCCAAGGACGAGCGCGAGGTGATGGCCACCGCCCTCTACCTGATCTTCGACCGCGACACGGGCGAGGTGGTGTTCTCAAGCGCTGGCCACCCCCCGGCGTTGGTTGTCACGCGCGAGGGCCCCCACTTCCTGGAGGGGGGGCGGTCGGTGCCGCTGGGGACCGCCGACCCCGCCACCTACCGTGACGAGACGGCCGTGATCGAATCCGGCTCGACCATGTTGCTCTACACCGACGGCCTGGTCGAACGGCGCGACACGCCGCTGGAGGACCGCCTGGCCCAGCTGGCCACTGTGGCCGAAGTGGCCGATGGCGACCTGAGCGACATGTGCGACCAGGTGCTGGAGGGCATCCTCGGAGGGCTGCGGCCCTCCGACGACGTGGCGCTGCTCGCCGTGCGGCCCGAGCCCGTCGCTCCGGGCGCGCTGGTGATGTGCCTGCCCGCGGACCCGTCCGCCCTGACGCCGCTTCGGAGGCGGATGGGGCGCTTCCTGCACGGGGCGGGCGCCACCGAGCAGGAGCAATTCGACATCATCCTGACTGTGTCGGAGGCTGCGATGAACGCGATCGAGCATGCGTATGGGCCTGGGGACGCGGAGTTCGAGCTCGAGGCCAGCGCCGTGGGCCGAGTGGTCACCGTCACGGTGCGTGACACGGGCATCTGGCGCGAGCGCCGCGGCAATGAGCGTGGCCGGGGCCTGTCGATCATCGAGGGCATGATGGACGAGGTGGAGGTGACCCCGGGGCCGCGAGGCACGTCGATCCGGATGCAGCGCCGGCTGGGCGTTCCGTCCGCCGTGGAAGCCGAGCGCGCGTGAGCACCGCCGCGGACATCGCCCTGGAGCGTGACGGCGACGCGCTCGTGGCGCGGCTCCGTGGCGAGGTGGACATGACCAACGCCTCCTTCGTGCGCGAGGAGCTGACCAGCTCCGTGCCCAACGACGCCCACGCCCTCGTGATCGACCTGTCCGAGACCCGGTACCTGGACTCGGCGGCCATCGAGGTGCTGTTCGAGCTGTCGCGCCGGCTCGGCCGCCGACGCCAGGATCTGAGGCTGATCGTGCCCGCCACCTCGCCGCTGCGACGCCTGCTGACCCTCACCGACGTGGGTGCCGTTGCGCCCATGCACGAGAGCCTTGCGGAAGCCCTCGGAGGTCCGTAGGTTCCAAGCGAGACGACACGTCGAGGAGAGGAGCGGCGCAATGGCACATGACGGTGCGAAGAGGATTCGCAACGTGGCCTTGGTGGGCCACCGGGGGAGCGGCAAGACCTCGCTGAACGAGGCCCTGCTGTTCGAGGCGGGAGCCGTCAACCGGCTCGGATCGGTCACGGACGGCACCACCGTCTCGGACTCCGCCGACGACGAAAAGGCGCGCGGCATGTCGATCGCCTCGAGCCTGGCCTCCCTGCGGTGGCAGGACCGCAAGATCAACCTGCTCGACACGCCGGGCGAGCCGAGCTTCGTGGCCGATGCCCTTGCGGCGCTGCGCGTGTGCGAGGGCGCCGTGTTCGTCGTCAACGGCGTGATGGGCGTCGAGGTGGGCACCGACCGTCTGTGGCAGCGCGCCTCCGAGCTCGGCCTGTCGCGCCTGCTGTACGTGAACATGCTCGACCGCGAGCGAGCCGAGTTCTTCCGCACGCTGGACTCCCTCAAGGAGGCCTTCGGCCGCCACGTGGTGGCCACCGAGATCCCCATCGGCGCCGAGCACGAGCTGCAGGGCCTGGTCGACCTGATCGACATGAAGGCCTTCCGCTACGACGGCGCCGGGCAGGGCAACGCCGAGGAGATCGAGATCCCAGACGATCTCCGCGCCCAGGCCGAGGAGTACCGCGAGAAGCTCATGGACGAGGTGGCCGAGGTCTCCGACGAGCTGATGGAGCATTACCTCGAAGGCCGTGAGATCCCCCACGAGGAGACGGTGGCCGCGCTCAAGGCCGGGGTCACAGCGGGAACCATCTTCCCCGTCACCTGTGGCGCCGCCACTCGCAACCTCGGTACCAACCGCCTGCTCGACGCTCTGGTCGAGGACCTTCCCTCGCCGGGAAAGAAGGGGCCGGTCATGGCGGGCGAACGGATACTCGAGCCGGTCGAGAACGCGGAGATGGTGGCCTTCGTCTTCAAGACGCTGGCCGACCCCTTCGCTGGGCGCATCAACCTCTTCCGCGTATATCAGGGGGTGCTCGAGCACGACTCGCAGGTGTTCAACTGCCGCGCTCACTCCAAGGAGCGAGTCGGGCAGCTGCTCGTGCCCCAGGGCAAGGACTACGGGCACGCGGACGAGTTCGGGCCGGGCGACATCGGTGCCGTGGCCAAGCTCAAGGAGACCCGCGCCGGGGACGTGCTCGCCTCAGCCGACGACGACGTGGAGCTGCGCATGCCTGACCTCCCGCGGCCGGTGATGGCCTTCGCCATGGAGCCCAAGGCCAAGGGCGACGAGGAGAAGGCCCACACCGCTCTGCGGCGCCTGCAGGAGGAGGACCCGACCATCGACGTGCACCGCGACGCCCAGACGGGCGAGCAGATCGTGGCGGGCCTCACGCAGATCCACGTAGAGGTGATCGTGGAGCGGATGAGGGACCGCTTCGGCGCCGAGGTCGTGCTCAAGCCGCCCCGGGTCCCGTACCACGAGACGATCAGGGGACCCGCCAAGGCACACGGGCGCTACAAGAAGCAGACCGGCGGCCGCGGCCAGTTCGGCGACTGCCACATCGAGATCGAGCCGCTGCCGGACGGCGAGGGCTTCGAGTTCGTGAACCGCATCAAGGGTGGCGTGATCCCGACCGGGTTCATCCCGGCGGTGGAGAAGGGCATCGTCGAGACGATGCGCGAGGGCGTGATCGCCGGCTATCCCGTGCGAGGCGTGCGCGTCACGCTCTTCGACGGCTCCCACCATCAGGTCGACTCGTCGGAGATGGCGTTCAAGGTGGCGGGGTCGATGGCCTTCAAGGAGGCGATGGAGGCGGCCAAGCCCGTGCTGCTCGAGCCGATCATGACCGCCACGGTCTCGGTGCCCGAGGACTGCGTGGGCGACGTGATCGGCGATCTCAACTCGCGCCGCGGGCATCCCCTGGGCATGGAGCCGAAGGGGGGCATGACCGAGGTACGTGCCGAGGTGCCAATGGCCGAGATGCTCAGCTACGCACCCGACCTGAGAGCGATCACAGGGGGTAGGGGGGACTACTCGATGGAGGTGGCGAGGTACGACGAAGTGCCGGCGCACTTGGCGGGGCGGGTCGTCGAGCGCGCGAAGGGTGATGAGTCGCTAGTCGCTGGACGCTAGTCGCCGGGAACGGCAACGGCAGCGAGTCCTAGCGACCAGCGACTAGCGACCAGCGACTCGCTTGTACTCTCAACACCAGTGAAAAAGGAACTCCGCCCCTTCCACGACCACATCACTTGCGAGGTGTGTGGTCGCACGATCCTCAAGGGTGAGCGGACGGAGGCGTACCTGGCGCCCGGAGGCCAGCGGCAGACGGTCTGCGAGCTGTGCTCCGTGCGGGCCGAGCACGCGGGATGGATACGCGAGTCGGCCCACGGCCTGGCTCCCGCCCGCGGTCCCCGGCCCCAGGAGCGCCGCCCGCTCTTCGGGCGCCTGCGCCGGCGCTCGCCCGAGCCCGTGAACGGCACCCCCGCCGAGGATCGTCAGGAGCCGCCGGACTTCGAGGGCGCCGACTCCGAGGCGCCCTCCAACGGGGACGCGATCCCGCCCCAGCGCCAGCGCGAGCGCCCACAGCATCCCCGCCACGTGCGGGCCGTGCCCACCACGGCGGAGGTCAAACTCGAGCGTGCGCTGGCGCTCTTCAACGACTCGACCCACCACCGCACGGTGGCCGGCCTCGCCCGCAGCCTCGGCGAGCCGTGGGCCACCGCCGTCCCCGATCCGGACGCCCCCAGCGCGGTCACGGTGCTCGTGGCGTGGGAGCTGTCCTGGTATCGCTACCGGATCGATCTGGGCGACGCGGCCGAGCCCGTGGCGCTGCAGGCCAAGGGCGACGAGCTCGACGACATCGAGGAGTCGCTGCGCGATTGGAACGCCGCACTCGACGCCGACGGGCGACTGGTGATAGGAGTTGCGTCCGAATGATCTACTGCGTTGTGCCCGAAGCCCTTGAGGACGAGCTGTACGACAAGCTCGCCGCCTACTACGAGAACGATCCGCACGTCGAGGTGATCATCGACCGGCGCGCCCAGGGCGGTGCGCCGGGAACCCACGACTCGTTCTCCGAGCAGCGCCGCCAGCGCGTGAAGGGGACGTTTCCCCCTATCGAGCCTCCCCCGCCCAGGTGAGCAAGGCGGAGCGGGTCGTCGTCCACGTGGACGGCGGTGCACGGGGCAACCCGGGCCCCGCGGCCGCGGCCGCGGTGGCCACCGCTCCGGATGGCGCGGTCGTGGGCGAGCGCAGGCTCTACATCGGGGAGGCCACCAACAACGTGGCCGAATACCGAGCGGTGCTGCTCGGCTTGGAGCTGGCCCGTGACCTCGGTGCCTCGGATGTGGAGGTGGTTAACGACTCCGAGCTGGTGTCGAAGCAGATCGGGGGCCAGTACAAGGTCAAGCACGCCGGGCTGAAGCCCCTCTACCTGGACGCCATGCGTGCGTTGCGGGAGTTCGACCGCTGGCGGGTGCGCAGCGTTCGGCGGGAGAGCAACGAGGGCGCCGACGCGCTCGTCAACCAGACGCTCGACGAGCACACAACCGCGTAGGGTCTTCCCCTGCCGCACCGGCACACGGCAGCCGTGGCGAGTCGAGCAGGTCGCCTAGATCGCCTGGCGGGAACGCTCGGCGGCGACCGTTTGATGGGGAGGGGCGGGGCCGATGTGCTGCTGGGCAGGGGCGGTGACGATTGCCTGGCGGGGGGCCCGGGCCGCGACCGGCTGAACGGCGGGTCCGGGACGGACAGGCTCGCCGGCGGACCGGGCGGCGACACGATCCACGCCGTCGACGGACTGCCGGAGACGGTGCGCTGCGGCGGCGGGACGGACCGCGCGAAGGCCGATGTAAGCGACCGGCTCGTGGGGTGTGAGCAGGTCGAGCGGGAGTTCGACGTGGAAGGGTAGGCCGCAGATGGGCCACCCTCGTTCGACCAGACGCCGGTTCATGCAGGCGGCGGGCGCCTCCGCCGCGGCCCTGTCCTCGCCCGGTGGCGCCGCGGCCCGGCCCGGTGACCGGCCCAACGTGGCGGTGATCGTGATCGACACGCTGCGGGCGGACCACGCCTATGGGACCCGTGCCCGAACGCCGAACATGGACGCCCTCGCCCGCGACGGCGTCCGGTTCGTGCGCACGCACCCCGAGGCGATGCCCACGGTCCCGGCGCGCAACTCCATCCTCAGCGGCCGCCGGGTGTTCCCGTTCCGGGGCTGGCACGACTACCGCGGGCTGCTCGAGCGGCCCGGCTGGGAACCGCTCGAGAACGTGGGGCAGGCCTTCACCAGCGTGCTGCGCAGAGCCGGCTACTGGACGGGCTACGCCACCGACAACCCGTTCCTGGGCTTCGCCCCGCCCTACGCACGGTTTCGAGGGAGCTTCGACCGCTTCGCGCGGCGGGGAGGTCAGCTCGGAGGGCGCTCGAGCGGAGTGACAGAGCGAGAGCTGCGCCACTGGCTGCATCCCGCAACAGCGGACGCCCGAAGCAGGCAGCGAATGCGCCAGTACCTGGCCAACGGGGGCTACTCCCACGACGAGACCAAGTCGTTCGCGGCCCGGGTTTTCCGCGACGGCGTCCGCCTGCTCGAGGCCGGCGCCCGCCATCGGCCCTTCGCGCTGGTGGTCGACACCTTCCAGCCCCACGAGCCGTGGACGCCGCCGGACAAGTACCTGAGGATGTACGGCGACCCCGGCTACCGCGGCCCGGAGCCGGCCATGCCCCGCTACGCCGAGGTGGGCGCCTACCTCCGCGGGCCGGGCGGGGCGCGGCTGCTGCGGCGCATGCGCGCGCTGTATGCCGCCGAGGTGACAATGACCGACCGCTGGCTGGGCGTGTTCCTCGACCGCCTGCACGAGCTGCGGCTCGACCGCGAGACGGCGATCGTGCTGGTTGCCGACCACGGCTTCCTGCTCGGCGAGCATGGGTACACGGGCAAGAAGGCCGAGCGCCTGCACCCCGAGCTGGCCCGTGTGCCACTCACGGTCGTGCACCCCGAGCACCGCCGCGCCGGACGTGACAGTTCCTACCTGGCCTCGACCCACGACGTGGCTCCCACCGTGCTGTCGATGGCCGGCGTGCATGCGCCGCGTTCGATGACGGGGGTGGACCTGTCCAGCGTCTTCCGGGGCCGGCGTCCGCCCGAGCGCCGCTACGCCTATGGCGGCTACGACAACAGCTTCTACATTCGCACCGATCGCTGGGTGCTGCTGGGGACCAACGAGCCGGCCAACTTCCAGCTCTACGACCTGCGCCACGATCCCGGAGAGACCCGCAACCTGGCCGGGGCGTACCCGGGCAAGGTCAGCCAGCTCTACGGGATCGTGCAGAAACGCGCGGGAGGGCGGCTGCCCTACTACTCGGTTTGAAGCTGAGCTGAGGCGCGCTCTCACCGTCATTTCATCTGGGTCGTCTAGAACCGCCTCGGCAAGCGAATCCACGGAGGTGGACATGAAGACCCGATCGAAGCTCCTCATCGCCGGCGCGGCGGGCCTCACCCTGGCGGGCGCAGGCGGCGGATTGGCCCTCGCAGGCGGAGGTGACGACTCCGAGGCGCCGATTCGCGGCTCCGCCCTCGACCGCGCGAGTGCGGCCGCGCTCGAGCACGTGGGCGGCGGCGAGGTCACCGAGACCGAGGTGGGCGACGAGGAGAGCCGCTACGAGGTCGAGGTCACCCGCGAGGGTGGCGGCCAAGTGGACGTCCAGCTCGATCGCAACTTCGAGGTGGTCGGCCAGGAGAGCGACGACGGCGAGAACGACGACTGAGGGCCAAGGGCAACGCCCCCTGCGAGACGACCACGAGTTCAAGGCCGTCAGGACGGGGAAGGTACGACGCTAGCCGACGACGTCTTCGCAGTCGGCGTTGATGTTGTCGAAGCTCGACCCGACCACGCTGTCTAGGTCTGCCCCGCACTGGAAAGTGTCGACGACGTCGCGATCGAAGTCGGGCGGGATTCCCTGAAAGGGATCCACAAGTGAGTCGGCGCCGTGTCCGCCGTTGAGGAGGTCGGCACCGTCGTTACCGACGATTTCGTCGTTGCCGTTACCGCCGAATAGCCGGTCGCTGCCGGGGAAGCCGTCGATCGCCAATGGTCGACTCCTTCAACACCTCACGCATCTACACAGGCACGTGGAACATCGATGACTCGGGGCATCGCATCGAGCATCGCCTCCACCAGCACCTCGATCGGCGCCGCGGTAGGTCTCGCGCTCCTCGTGCTGATCGCCAACGCGGGCACGGATGGCCTCGGCGGCGAGGCCCTACGAACGGCCACCGCGGACGGGCTGAGCACAGCCGTGCTGGTCGTGTCCCGCGGCATCGCCGTGATCGCGCTCGTCGCACTAAACCTCCGGCCGACGCCAGTGGACCCGACAGCACCGCCGTGCCCTCGAGCCCTGACCGCCCTGGCACGGCGCCCGTGACGATCCGCCAAGGCAGCCGGATCCCGCGCTAGGAGCGGCTCTGGGCGTCGCGCGGCGCCGTCGTTGGCGACGGGCGATCCCAGGATTCCGGGCGGCCTCCCTCCGCCTGGCCCTCCTCCTCGAGCTCCGTCTCCAGGTTCCGAAGCCACGCGACCCGCCACGAGTAGTAGTCGGCGCCTTCGCGAGCTGCGATCAGCGGGAACCGGCCTGGCGCCCTCTCGGCCAGCGGAAGGATGTCGGTGCGGAACTCGCGCTCTATCTGTTCGGCTCGCATCCGGAGGCGCTTCACCAGCCCGAGAGCATCGTCGGCGTCCATGGCATCGGCGAAGAACACGCGAAGGAGCCCCTCGTCGCGGAATTCGAGATGGGGGGCGCGCTCGCTGCGGAGCCATTCGTTGAGGGCGGCTCGACCCTTGCTGGTCAGGCGATAGGTCTTACGCGGCCGGGCGCCGTGCGGCTCGTTGGCGCTGACCACGTATTCGTCCTCCTCGAGGGCGGCGAGTTCCGGGTAGACCTGGGCCAGCGAGGCCGCCCAGAAGAACCGGGTGCTGCGATCGACGGCGCGCTTGATCGCGTACCCCGTCTCGTAGCCGCTGTTGAGCATTCCGAGGATCAGGTAGGAGCCCGGTTTGAGCTTCATGCCGGCGAACCGGTCTGGCTAGACCGGTTGAGGCGGTCCCGTTGCGCAGCGCCCTTTGTTCTGCTCCGATACATCGCCACAGATTATCGGCTCGAAGGAGGGCGTCATGGGAAGGATCGTCGTAACCGAGTACGTCTCACTGGACGGAGTGATCGAGGCTCCCGGCGGAGGCGAGAACTACAAGCACCAAGGCTGGACATTCGAGATCGAGCGCGGCGAGGAGGGCGACAAGTTCAAGCTCGCCGAGACCCTCGAGGCCGAGGCTCAGCTTCTGGGCCGGGTCACCTACGAAGGCTTTGCCGCCGCCTGGCCGACGATGACCGACGAGGCCGGCTTCGCCGAGAAGTTCAACTCGATGCCCAAGTACGTCTTCTCCTCGACCCTTGAGAAGGCCGAGTGGAACAACTCGACCATCCTCTCCGGCGACTTCGCCGAGGAGATCGTCAAGCTCAAGCAGCAGGTCGACGGCGTCATACTCGTCGCCGGCAGCGCCCAGCTCGTCCAGGGCCTCGTCGAGCACGACCTCGTCGACGAGATCCGCCTGATGGTCTTCCCGGTCCTGCTCGGCAGCGGAAAGCGCCTCTTCGCCGACCACCGCGACAAGAAGCCACTGCGCCTGGTCGACTCGAAATCGGTCGGTGCGGGGGTCGCGGTGCTCACCTACGAGCCCGCCTGATGAAAGGCTTCCTGAAGAAGCTCGAGCTGCCGCCGGGATACGCCGCCCCGACCGAGCTCGCCTACGACGACATCGTCGCCACGGCGATCACGCGAGCCGACCTGCACGACGACGTCCGTGGCATCAATGCGAGCATCGCGCTGATCCAACGGACGCGGGGCGGCGACTGGCCAACGGCCCCGGTCACCGAGGACTTCAACTTCGTTGACCTCGTCTGGCACGAGCAGGAGTTTCGCGAAGGAACGTCCTTCGCGTACGTCGTCCGCGACGCCGATGGTGCCTACCTCGGGTGTTGCTACCTCTACCCGATGGGCCGGCGGACGGAGCTCTCCGAGGCGCTGCTCTCCCACGACGTCGATGTCAGCTGGTGGGTGACGCCGGAGGCCTACGCGCGCGGCTACTACGAGAAGCTCTACCGCGGGCTGCGCCACTGGCTTGCTGGGGAGCTGCCATTCCGCTCGCCCCACTACTCCAACGCCGAGGTCCCGACGTCGGCATGAGGGTGTCGAGTTTCGCACCGCTGCTTCGACGCAAGAGCAGGCGAAGGTCGCCGCCGGGGACCGGCACGTGCAGGTGCGCGGCGCATACACGACGCAACGGGCACTCGAGGCCGGGGTGCTGGACAGGTGCAGATCCATCAGATCCCGGTGCTGCTCGGCTGTGGCCGTCGACTGTTCGACGTCTTGCCGTCGGAGATCGAGCTGGAGATCGTCCGGGTGATCGACACGCCGGACGCCACCCACATCCGCTACCGCATCCGCCGCTGATCAGTCCCTTCTGGCCGCACTTCGATCCTGCGTGAGCCGTTCGACGTGTGGTGACCAACAACGAGGAGGGGATCCGATGGGCAAGGTAATGCTCGCTTGGCGCCGTGCGCGATAGCGCGACGTCAGCCACGCCCGTCTAGCGCTGTTCGCGCAAAGCGGTGGTGGGTCGTGCGCGGCGCGCGGCGGTTCGTGGCGAAACCCACGGCGGCTGGGTAGGGATCCGGGGCCGGAGTTCGCCTTCCGTTCCACCTAAGGGTCGTCCTGCCACCCCTAGGTGGATCGAATCGTCACCTTTAGCGCCCAGCCCGTGCCCGCGATCGCTCGCGCGTGAGAGCAGAGTGGGGTCGCCCATGCCGCCGTGACCGCTACCGGCCCGGAGGAGTCGCCCGGCGGACATGATCCCTTCGCGCCGAAGGAGTCGCCGCCTCCGGATGCCTAGAGGCTTCTCCTCTTCGTCCGAAGCGGGAGCGGCTGTCTGCGCTGTCGGGCCCGGGGTGGGGGAGCGGTGTCTTGCTCTCCGCCAGTTGACAGGCACTCGCGATCCCCCTTACGGCTGGGTCCCTCGCGAGCTAGGTCGCGTTCAACGTTTCAGAGACAGGCCGAGTTTCGTTGCCTTTGCAACGCTAGGCGTCCGCTCTCGCTCCCTGCTGCGATGGACGAAGGAGCTCCTAGATGAGCGGCTTTTCGGCTCTGGGACTTGGTCAGATGGGGTCTGCGCTCGCCCGATCGCTCGTCAACGGCGGGCACGGCGTCACCGTCTGGAACAGGTCGCCCGCCAGGATGCAGCCGCTCGTCGATGTGGGCGCGGCACCTGGGAGCGACCCAGGGGTGGGTGTCGCCGCCCCAAAACGTGCACGGGTTGCCTCGGCGGGTGTAGGGTCGCTCAGCGCCTCGGCTCAAGACGGGGTGGCGTGTTCCGTGCGGTCCCCGCTCGACCAGGGGCTGGCCCCGCCAAGCTCTAGCGGTTTCTAGCGGTTCAGCACACTCCGACAGCTGAAGGAGCCGGTATGCCATTGCCGTCGCGGGAGCAGCAACAGCGCGCACGGATCTTCGGCGGGTTGTTCGCCCTCACCTTCGTCACCTCCATCGCCGGCCTGCTTCTCTACGACCCGGTCCTCAACGACGCCGACTACATCCTCGGTGACGGCGCCGACACGCGCGTCCAGCTGGGCGCACTGTGCGAGATCTTCCTCGCCATCACCAACATCGGCACCGCGGTCGTGCTGTGGCCCATCGTCAAGCGGCAGAGCGAGACGCTCGCGCTCAGCTACGTGGCCAGCCGTATCGTCGAGTCCGTCGTCATCGTCGTCGGCCTGATCAGCCTGCTCTCGGTCGTGACGCTGCGGGAGGATTTTGCGGCGACCGGCGCGGACGCCGGCTCACTTACCGTCGCCGGCGAGTCGCTGGTCGCCATCCACGACTGGACGTTCCTGCTCGGGCCCGGCTTCGGCGTCGGTGTCAACGGGCTCCTGCTCGGCTACCTGTTCTACCGGTCCGGGCTCGTGCCGAGGTGGATGGCGATGTCCGGTCTCATCGGCGGCCCCCTGATCTTCGCTTCGGCGATCGCCGTGCTGTTTGGCGCCTACGAGCAAGACGGGGCGCACTTCCTTTTCTCAATCCCGGAGATCGTCTTCGAGGCATCGATCACCATCTACACCATCGTCAAGGGCTTCAAGCCGTCGCCGATTCTCGACGACAGCCGGTACACCGGAGCGGGTAAGACCGCGGCGTAGCTTCGGACGAGAACAGCAGCGGGCGCAGGTTCGGCGGGCCGCCTCCATCGCGCGAGACCAGAAGGGCGGGTCGCCTACGCTGAGGCCTCACTTCGTTTGGCGACCGGAAGCAGCCCGCTGGCAAGGCTCGCGTTGATCGCGTAGGCGGCGCGGGACCCGGCTGCAGCGGCAAGCACCACCGCCTTCTTGTCGGTCGTGGCGTCGCCGGCGGCAAACACGCCGGGAACGCTCGTGCCGCCATCCTCGTCGATGACTATCGCGCCCGACTCGTCGAGCTCGCAACCGAGCTGTGCTGGAAGCGGGCTCGGCGTGAAGCTCGGCACGAAAAACAGCCCGGTGCGATCGTCGGTCGACCCGTCGGCGAATACGACCCGCGCCAGCCTGCCGCCCTCGGCCTCGAGCCGAGCCACCGGATCGTCGCGGATCACGGCGCCCGCCTGCCGCAGCTGCTCGGCCTCGTCGGGGTCGAGGTCGGAGTTCCCGTCGGTGAGCAGCACGATGTCGTCGCTGAGCGAGGTCAGAAGAAGCGCGAGATGGGCGGCGCCGGCGCCGTAGGCAGCGAGCGGTCGATTCCGCACCTCCCATCCGTGACAGTAGGGGCAGTGGTACGCGCCCCGAGCCCAGACCTCCACGACGCCCTCGATCGGCGGCAGCTCATACCGCATCCCCGTGGCCAGCAGCAGGATGCCCGCCTCGCTTGCCGTGCCGGTGGTCGTGACGCTGAACCCGGAAGGCGTCTGGTGCGCCTCCTCGACCGCGACCTTCCGGACGGTGACGCTGTCATAGGGTCGAAGCTGCTCCTGCGCGGTCCGGCGCAGCTCGAACGGCGGGGTGCCGTCGTGGCCGAAGAGCCCGTGGACGCCGTCGCTCACGCCGTGCGCCGGGTCGTCTGAGTCGAGCAGCAGGACTCGCCGGCGCATTCGCCCCATGACCAGGGCGGCGGCGAGGCCCGCGGGTCCCCCGCCGACGATCGCGACATCGAACGGCGGGTCGGTTGCGGACTCCATCCACCAGCAGTTTGGCAACTCCACCCGGTCGCGAGTTCCCCGGGAGCTGGGGGCAGCACGCATTGAACTCGCTCCGCTTCGCGCCACGACGGGCCGCGCCCGAGTCACGTGGGAGGGGAAGCGGGTTCGGCCGGACCACGTAGTGCCTCTGCGGATGGAGAGGGGAACCGTCGGAGTAGTGTCGGGTCCACCTCCGTCTGACGGCGGGCGCCAGGATGAAGAGATCGCTCGCGGAAGACACCACCGGAGGCCCACGATGAGGGTCTGCATCGTTGGCGCCTCTGGGAAGCTCGGGCAGTACATGGTGCAGCACGCGCTGGACCGCGGGCACGAGGTAGTCGGTGTCTGCAGGGAGCAAAGCGTCGAGAAGCTCGACGCATTCAAGGAGCGCATGACCGTTGTTCCGGGAGCTACGGACGACCGCGATGTCATCAAGCAAGCGGTGGCTGGGTGCGATGGGGTGCTCGTCGTGCTTGTGCCGCGGGGAGTCCACGACTACTCGTCGGGAACGGCCCAGGCTGTGCTCGACCATGCGCAACCGGGGGCGCGGCTGGTGTTCTCTTCCGGGTGGCACATCACACGCGACGGTCAGGACGTGTACTCGTGGAAGCTCAGGCTGTTCGTGAAAGTCGTCACTCCCCTTGCACGACTCGTTCGCTTCGCGGACCTCGATGACCAGGTGGAGGCGTGCCGACGGGTGTTTGCGAGCGACACGCGGTGGACCGTCGTGCGCGGCAGCGACCTCGAAGAGGGCGAGAGTCAGGGCCTGCCCGTGTGGAGCCGTCACGTGGGCGACCCGATCCTCGAGAGCAACCTCACGCGCCGCATAGATTTCGCCCTGTTCATGGTGGACGCCCTCGACAACGAGGAACTCGTCCGCGAGGCCCCGGCGATCGTCAGCTGCCAGACCCCCTCGGCGCTCGCGCACGCCGCCTGATCCGACGGCGAGCGTCGGGCAACGGTCGAACCGTCCCTTCGTCATGGCGCCGACGTGACTCCTTCACGCGGGAGCGGTGCTCGGAGGAGCCAGAAGCCCGAAGTCGGCACGCTGTCCTGGTTTGTCGGGCCAGGGCGCCTGCTAGGCAGGACAGCGACCCAGGTTTACGCCCAAGCTGCCACCCACCGCTCTGCGCGACAGGCAGAACGAAGGGGTCGGCAGCGTCGGTCACTCCTTCCGGCGCCGGGCAGTAACCGGCGCGCCGACGCCTCGCCGGACCGCTGGCCTCTTCGCGGCAGCCGTTTCTCGGGTGATCTACGGGACAACGGCCTGGGGACAAACTTTGGGTTCGGCCCTCTCACCAACAAGAAAACCCCGCCTGAGCGGGGCTTTCCTAAAGCGGCTGATGGGATTCGAACCCACGACCTTCTGCATGGCAAGCAGACGCTCTAGCCAACTGAGCTACAGCCGCAGCGGGCGCCGAGTATAGCTTTGCCCCCGCCGCGTCAGGCGAGGAACGAGAGCACGCAGTCGCGCACCAGCTCGGGCGTCTCCTCGGGGAGGAAGTGCCCGGCTCCCGGCACCACCTCGATCTGCACGTCGTCCCCGTGCGAGGAGAGGTCGTGCACCACCGGCTCGTCGAACAGCGGGTCCTTGTCGCCGATCATGTAGAGCACCGGGATGGCGAGATGCTTGGCGGCAAGGGCGCCCCGGGCCAGCGGGAGCATCTCCCGCCGAAGGCTGTTGCGGTAGAGCAGCGTGCTTGCCCGCAGCTGACTCGGCTGGCTGAGGGGAGCGAGGTAGGCGTCGAGATCCTGCTCGCTGAAACGGTCGCCATGGCCGGCCTGAGCCATGAACCGGAACAGTGCGGGCTTCAGCCGCGCGGGCGGGGAGGCGATCAGCACCTGGTAGGCCAGCCGTGACAGGCGCCGGACGGTCTCGAGATCACGCGCCGGGGCCGGAATCCAGGGATGGGGCGCGGACATGAGCGCCGCCCGCTCGATCAGGTCTGGGTGGCGCAGCGCCAGCAGAAAGCCGAACCAGCAGCCCCAGTCGTGGCCCACATAGCTCACCCGTTCGATGCCGAGCGTCTCGCACAGCGCCACCACATCGCCGACGAACGCGGCATGGGAGAAGTCCTCGTCCGGCGGGTACTCCGACCAGCCGAAGCCACGGGAGTCCGGCACGATCACCCGGTGGCCCGCCCCGGCCAGCTCGGGGATCAGGTGGTGCCACTCATACCAGTGCTGTGGCCAGCCGTGGTGCAGCAGCACCGGCGGCCCGTCCTCCGGGCCCGCGAAAGCCACGTGGCGGCGGATTCCCCGCACAGCCACGTCTTTATGGTCGACACCGGCGACGTGAGGCAGGGCGGGCGGCAAGCGCCGCAGTCTAGAGCGGGCCGCGCCTGGCCCAGTGCCGTCCGATACGGTCCCGGCCCCCCCAAGGAACCGGAAGCCACCGAGGAGCCAGCCCCAATCGTGAGCCAGACCACCGTGCCGACTCAGAACAAGAAGCTTCAGGCCTGGGTGGAGGAGATCGCCTTCCTCACCCGGCCGGACCAGGTGCACTGGTGCGACGGATCGGCGGAGGAGTACGACAGCCTGGCTCAGCAGCTGGTGGACGCGGGCACATTCGAGCGCCTCTCGGATGCCAAGCGCCCCAACTCCTACCTGGCGCTCTCAGACCCCGGCGACGTCGCCCGTGTGGAGGACCGCACGTTCATCTGCTCGGAGTCACAGCAGGACGCCGGGCCGACCAACAACTGGCGCGACCCGGCCGAGATGCGCGGGATGCTCGGCGAGCTCTTCGAGGGCTGCATGGAGGGACGCACGATGTACGTGGTGCCCTTCTCGATGGGACCGCTCGGCTCGCCGATCGCCCACATCGGAGTGCAGCTCACCGACTCCGCTTACGTGGCGGTGTCCATGCGGATCATGACCCGCATGGGGCAGGGCGCACTCGATGTGCTCGGCGAGGATGGCGAGTTCGTGCCCTGCGTGCACTCGGTCGGCATGCCGCTCACCGATCGCGTCGAGGACGTGCCGTGGCCCTGCAACGCGGACAACAAGTACATCGTCCATTACCCGGAGACGCGCGAGATCTGGTCTTACGGCTCGGGCTACGGCGGCAACGCCCTGCTGGGCAAGAAGTGCTTCGCGCTGCGCATCGCCTCGATCATGGCCCGCGACGAGGGCTGGATGGCCGAGCACATGCTGATCCTCAAGCTCACGTCGCCGGAGGGCGAGTCGAAGGTGATCACGGGCGCCTTCCCCTCCGCGTGCGGCAAGACCAACCTGGCGATGCTGATCCCCACGCTGGCCGACTGGAAGGTGGAGACGATCGGGGACGACATCGCGTGGATGAAGTTCGGCGACGACGGCCGCCTGTACGCCATCAACCCCGAGTACGGGTTCTTTGGCGTGGCGCCCGGCACGGGGGAGAAGACCAACCCCAACGCGATGGCCACGATCGAGCGCAACTCGATCTTCACCAACACGGCCAAGACCGACGACGGCGACGTGTGGTGGGAGGGGATGACCGAGGAGCCGCCTGCGCACGCCATCGACTGGCACGGCAACGACTGGACCCCGGACTCCGAGTCACCCGCGGCGCACCCCAACGCGCGCTTCACCACGCCCGCGGGCCAGGACCCGGCGATCGCCCCGGAGTGGGAGGACCCCAAGGGCGTGGCGGTGGACGCGATGCTCTTCGGAGGCCGGCGCTCGACCGTTATCCCGCTGGTCACCGAGGCCTTCGACTGGGAGCACGGTGTTTTCCTGGGCGCCACCATGAGCTCGGAGACCACCGCCGCCCAGGCCGGCGAGGTGGGCAAGCTGCGCTTCGACCCGTTCGCGATGCTGCCCTTCTGCGGCTACAACATGGCTGACTACATGAAGCATTGGCTCGCCATCGGCCGGCGTGAGGGCGCGGATCTGCCCAAGATCTTCTACGTCAACTGGTTCCGCAAGGACGACGCCGATGAGCGCTTCCTCTGGCCCGGGTTCGGCGAGAACAGCCGCGTGCTCGAGTGGGTCTTCCGCCGCTGCAACGGTGAGGGCGAGACCCGCGAGACGCCGCTCGGCCTCGTGCCGGCGGAGGGCGACCTCAACACCGAGGGCTTCGACATCGACCTGGCAGACCTGGCGGAGGTGCTCCAGGTAGACCCGGACGCCCTGCGCGCGCAGCTACCCCAGGTCAAGGGGCACCTGGCCATCTTCGGAGAAGATCTTCCTCAGGAGCTGCGCGGCCAGATGGACGCGCTCGAGAAGCGCCTGGCCGGCTGAGCGCGCCCGGCCCGGCGCTACGCTACGGACCGCCTGGCGACGTGGCGGAGTGGCTACGCAGCGGCCTGCAAAGCCGTTTACACCGGTTCGATTCCGGTCGTCGCCTTGGTCGTGGAGACCCGTTAGGGGTGAGCCGCGGCCTCACCGGGAAACGGGGCCGGGAGTGGTTCTGCGGGGCGTCGCCGCTTCGGGTAACGCGCTGAGCCTCAAGACACCGACAGCGTCGACCGATAAGGCTCAGATGTTTCTCTTCACGGACCAGCCGGGCGAAGGAGCGGACTTCCGTTTCATGTCTGGGTGGCTGGTCGGGACGTTGCTGCTCTGGACCACCGTCGCGGGCACGATCGTCGCTTTCAGCGGCCTCACCTAGAACATAAGTCGAAACCCGCTGCCGAGGTCGGGGTCACCCCTCGACGCCGAGCCGAACGTACGTTCGGTAACCGCGCTCGAGAGCGCGGCTCGCGACGTGAGCGCGCACTCGCACGCCCGGGGCGGCGAGGCGGGAGTCGCCTCGGGCGCCCACACACCTTCTGGCGGCCCGGGCTAGGACCCGAGGTCCTGAGCGGCCTCCTGGAAGTGGCCCATTCCGCGTGCGAGTGCTTCGCCCGTGAAGGCGCGTACGGTGCCGGACCCGTCGACGATCATCGAGACGCGGGTCTGAAGGCGCTCGAACTCCTCGGTGCGCTGGACCTCGTCGAGCTTGGCCCGCTCGCCGCGCAGGAGCACGAAGCCGCCGAGGTCGCCTCCGTGCGGTCCCAGGAAATACGGCTCGAAGCTCTCGATCATTCCGTCCTGCTGGAGCTTGCCGTAGTACTCGATCGACTCGCCGAATACCTCGACGGCCTTCTTCTCCCGACCTCTTACGACCTCGCCCCATCCCAAGAACAGCGCTTCGTCAGCCATGCGGTTCCTCTCTCGATGCGGTGGACAGACCGAACCTAAACCAACTGCGGGAGGCCTGTCGCGAAATCTCGCAGCGTGTCCGATCCGCGGCCTAACCTGCGGCTCGTGGATGGGATCGGCTCGCAGTTGGACTGGGCACGCGCGGATGTCCGCTGGGATGGTTCGACGTTCACTCTCGTGATCCCGACGGGGCTCTCGGGCTGGCCGGTCATCTGGCTGGATCGCTACCTGAAGCAGCGACTGACAGAGATCCCCGGCCTCAACGGGGGTGAGGGAGCTGCGGTCACGCCGGCCACGTTGCACGAGCCTGGAGATCCCGGCAAGGGAGTCCGGGTCTGGGGGGAGGTGCAGCTGAGCGGCCTGACGCCTCCGTGGCCCGATGCCGCGGCGCTGCAGCAGCATTTCGAGGCCACCGTCGGAGAAGCGCTGCAGGTGAGCGAGAAGGCCGCAGCCGAGGGCGATTGGTTCACCGCCCAGCTGATCGCTCGCCGTTCCAGCTGAAGGTGCACCGCTTCGCGACGCGCGCACTCGCGGCGAGCATCGCTCTCCTCGCGTGTGTGCTCGCGCCGGGTGCCTCGGCCGGAGAACGCGCCGATGTGGCGGCTCGCGTCCTGGAGTCCGATCCCGTGTACGTGCACCCGCGTGTGCTGCGCCGTCTGCCGCCGGCCGACCAGGGGCGCGTTCGGATAGCGATTGCCGAGAAGGCCATCGGCCGGGTCAAGATCGCCGTCGTGCCCGAGCGAATGGCTCGTCAGGAGGGCGGGGCCGAGGGGCTGGCGAAGAGCATCGACCAAACTCTGCAGGCCCCGGGAGCGCTGATAGTCGTCGCGGGTCCCGCCTTCCACGTGATCACATCGCATCCGCGGTCGGAGGCCACCGTGGCCGCGCTGCGGACGGCGGTCACGTCACGTAACGCGGACCGGCTGGCCGCTCAGCTCATCGACGCCGTGGACGGCATCGCCCGCGTGGACCCGGGGCCCGGTGAGGACTTGCGCGCGCCCCCGGGCGGTCCGGGCACCGGGGTGCCGGCACCCCAGGCCGACGACTTCCTCGACGGGATCAAGGACGCCTTCAGGCTGGGCGTGCTGATCGTGGCGGGCGCCGTGGCCCTGCCGTTCCTTCTCGGGGCGATCTACCTCCTGCTCAGGGTCCGACAGCGCGCGACGCGGGAGGAGGAGGTGCTCGAGTCGGGCGAGCAGGCGGCCCGGCGTGAGCTCGTTGGTCTGGGCGACGGAATCCGCTCGCTCGACCTCGATACCTCGATGCCGGCGGCGAACCGTGGCGGGCTGGCCGCCTACGAGCAGGCCCTGTCGCACTACGACCAGGCGAACGAGCTCTTGACCGGCGACGACCCGTCGGCCCATCGAGTTGAGCAGGCCCGCGCCGCGATCGCCGCCGGCGAGCGACACATCGAGGCGGCGCGGCAGCAACTGGGCTGAGCTGCCTCCGCCCACGGCTGAGCGCAGGAATCCGCTGGCGCACGCCGAAATCCGGCGGCGTGTTCGTCACCGTGATCCTGGCCGGCATCATCGGCGTCTGTGTGACCGTCGCGGTCGTGGGCTGGGCGGCCCGGCGTCTCGGGCTGCCGATCCAGGAGACGCTGGCCTGGCTCGGCCTGATGGACCAGCCGTTCCTGCCGGAGCAGCAGTAGCCCGGCCCTAGAGGCTCAGCCGTCCACCTTCGACTCGATGCTGGCCAACGTCTTGCCGATGGCCGTCTGGGCCTGCTGGAGGCGCAGCGCGGCCGCCTGGGCCGCCGCCTGATCCTCGGTGTCGAGCGCGTTCTTGACCGCGTCCACCTCTTCGGCAACGCCGCGGAACTGAGACACGAGCTTGTCGTTGTCGGCCTTCACGTCAGCGGGCGGGTCGAGCGCCTCGAAGTCGTCGGCGGCGTCGGTTACCACGCCCTTGAGCCCCTCGAGGGCCTGCACCCGGCCGGCCGTGTCGGTCGCCGCCTGGACATCCTCCGAGGAGGCCTGGGCGGCGTCCTTGAAGTCTGAGCCGGCGGCCTGGAAGGCCGTCTTGTACTCGGCGACGTCGCCTCCCTCCGAGGAGGTCGTGGCGGTGGTCTCCTCGGTGGTGGTGGTGTTGGTGGCGGCACTCGTCTCGTCGTCGTCATCATCGCCGCAGCCGTTGAACGCAGCGAGGGCGAGGACGGACGCGAGTGCGCACAGGGCCTTGGACGTACGGTGATTGAGCATGGGGCCTCCAGTTCGTGAATGGCTTGAGCCGCCCACTGCGGGGCCGGGCT
Organism: uncultured Thermoleophilaceae bacterium; assembly: GCA_963825475.1. GTDB lineage: Bacteria > Actinomycetota > Thermoleophilia > Solirubrobacterales > Thermoleophilaceae > JAAYBF01. The sequence goes on from CAWGTC010000004.1 coordinate 657,219, forward strand.
GTAAGAGCCTAGTTATCAGGACCGCCGGACGCGGGACGGACGCATCAACAGCCGGAGTGCGAGGAATTACGCCTGCAAGCGCGAATCTTCGGCCCAGGCCTTCTATGCCGGATATGTCTATCACCCTCTATGTCCTCCTCGGCTGGGTGCTGCTGCTGGCGATCATCGTCGGCTTCGTGGTGCTCGCGGGTCTGCGCCGTCCCCGGTCCCGCCACGGGTTCTCCGGCGACCCGCGCATCGGCGCGCCCGACCGCCGCGCCGCCATCCGAGACCGGCGCGTCGGCCTGGAAGACCAGCGTGTGCTGCGAGTCGAACGGCGCCGCCGTTCGGCGGACCGAAGGAGCGAAGCGGGGGACCGGCGGCGCTCGGGCCCGGTCACCGCGTGAGGTCGATGGCTCCGCGCGCAAGCCACGCGGCCTGGGTCCGACCCGGATCAGGGCTTCTTGCCCTCGATACCGGCCCCGGCGGAGATGCTGACGAGTAGCAGCCGCCCGACCGGGGTAGGCCTCCTCTAGTCACGACTGTAGGAGGAGATATGGCGGACGCACAGCGCCCGAGCGAGAGAATCAACTGGGTGGCCGCAGAGGAATCACCCGAGTTCCAGGAGCTGGTCAAGAAACGACGCGCCTTCGTCCTTCCGGCCACGGCGTTCTTCCTTGCCTGGTACTTCGGCTTCGTGATCCTGGCCGGGTATGCGCCCGACTTCATGGGCGAGTCCGTGTACGAGGGACTCACAGTGGGCTATCTCTTCGCGCTCAGCCAGTTCGTGATGGTGTGGGGCCTGGGCTTCCTGTACCTCAAGCGGGCCGATCGCGACTTCGATCCGCTCGCGAGGAAGGCCGCACAGCGCGCCGTCGAGGTGGGCACCGCCGGCCGCGGCGACGATGAGGTGGCCAAGTGAGCCTTCTTGCGGCGGACATCAACACCCTGGCGCTCTCGATCTTCGGCGTGGTCGTGGCGATCACGCTGTTCGTCACGTACCTCGCGTCGAAGCGGATGGCGACCGCCACCGACTTCTGGGCGGCGGGTCGCGGCATCACGGCCGCCCAGAACGGCTTCGCCATCGCCGGCGACTACATGTCGGCCGCTTCGTTCCTCGGCATCGCCGGCCTGATCTACCTGTTCGGCTTCGACGGCTTCCTCTACTCCGTCGGCTTCCTCGTGGCTTTTCTCACTGTGCTGTTCCTGCTCTCGGAGCGGATGCGCAACTCGGGCAAGTACACGATCTCCGACGTCCTGTCCTTCCGGCTCAACGAAAAGCCGGCGCGTGCCGCGGCGGCGCTGGGCACCCTGGCGGTGGCCGGCTTCTACCTGATCGCGCAGATGGTTGGCGCGGGCGTTCTGATCGAGGCGCTCGTGGGGATCGACTTCTCGCTTTCGGTGCTGATCACCGGCGCCTTCATGCTCGTCTATGTGGTTGCCGGGGGGATGCTCGCCACGACTTGGGTGCAGATCATCAAGGCGGTATTGCTGATGACGGCGACCGTGGTGCTCTCGCTGTTCGTGCTCGAACGCGTGGGCTTCAACCCGATCGAATTGTTCAACCAGGCGGCGGACGCCTCACCCGAGGGGGACAAGTACCTGGCGCCCGGGCTTTTCCTGGACACTCCGCTCGACACCGTGTCGCTCGGCTTGGCGCTCGTGCTCGGCACCGCGGGCCTGCCGCACATCCTGATGCGCTTCTTCACCGTGCCGGACGCCAAGGCGGCCCGGACCTCCGTGGTATGGGCGATGGTGCTGATCGGGGCCTTCTACGTGATGACCACGTTCCTCGGCTTCGGCGCGCGGGCCTTCCTGGGCAGCGCGGGGGAGGAGGCTGCGGGCACGGGTGGCAACCTGGCCGCTCCCAACCTCGCGGAGGAGATGGGCGGCGGCGCGGGCACGGTGGGCGGCGACCTGTTCCTGGCGATCATCGCGGCTGTCGCCTTCGCGACCATCCTGGCAGTGGTGGCGGGCCTCGTGATCTCGGCCTCGGGAGCGGTGGCGCACGACGTGTGGTCCAACATCGTCCGCAAGGGCAAGGACTCCGAGAAGGAGGAGGTCTACGTAGCCAAGATCGCCGCGATCTCGATTGGCGCGGTAGCTATCGCGATCGCAGTCATCGGCGGCGAGGGGCTCAACATCTCGTTCATGGTCGGGCTGGCGTTCGCCGTCGCGGCCAGCGCCAACTTCCCGGCGCTGCTGCTGGCCCTCACGTGGCGGCGGTTCAACACCACCGGCGCGGTCACGGGAGTGCTCGTGGGCGTCTTCAGCTCGATCCTGCTGGTGATCGTGAGCCCCACGGTGTGGCCCGGCCCGGACGCCGAGGGCTCGCCGATCGGATGGACGCTGGCCAACCCCGGCATCGTCTCGATCCCGCTCGGCTTTTTGGGTTGTTACCTGGGCACGGTGCTGAGCAAGGAGGAGACGAGGGCCGAGCGCGGCTTCGACGAGCTGTACGTACGTTCGGAGACCGGGCTGGGCGCGGAGGTGGGAAGCGATACCGGCCTGCGGGGCAAGCCGAGGGCCCCCGAGAAGGCGGGAGCACCGTCGTGACCGGGGAAGAGCTCGAGAAGGAGATAGCGCGGCTGCTCGATCAGGAGCGCTTCGAGCCGCCGGCCGAGTTCGCCGAGAACGCGCTGCTCAACGACCCCAAGGTGTACGAAGAGGCGGCTGAGGATCCGGAGGGCTGGTGGGCGGGTCACGCCGAGGACCTGCACTGGTTCGAGCCCTGGGACACGGTGCTCGACGACTCCGGGGCCCCGTTCTACAAGTGGTTCGACGGCGGCAAGCTCAACGCGTCCCACAACTGCCTGGACCGTCACGTGGAGGCCGGCATCGGCGACCGCGTGGCGTTCCACTGGCGTGGGGAGGAGGGCGAGGAGCGCGACGTGACCTACGCCGACCTGCACCGCGACGTGCAGAGGCTGGCGAACGCGCTCAAGGAGCGGGGGATCGGCAAGGGCGACATCGTGGGGATCTTCCTCCCGATGATCCCCGAGGTGGCTGTCGCGATGCTGGCCTGCGCACGCATCGGCGCCCCGCACAACGTCGTGTTCGGCGGCTTCTCACCCAGTTCGGTCAAGGAGCGGATGCAATTCTCCGAGGCAAAGGCGCTGATCACCGTCGACGGCGCCCGCCGCAAGGGCAAGACCGCCCCCGTCAAGCCCGAGGTCGATGACTTCCTGGGCGAGGTGCCATCGATCGAGACCGTCGTGGTGGTCAAGAACGCCGGCGACGACGTGGACATGACCGACGGGCGCGACGTCTGGTACCACGAGGCGATCGAGGCTGCGGACGCCGAGTGCCCGGCGGAGCCCCTGGACTCCGAGCACCCACTCTACGTGCTCTACACGTCGGGATCGACCGCCAAGCCCAAGGGCATCCTCCACACCACGGGCGGCTATCTGACCGGCGTGGCGGCCACCACCAAGTACGTGTTCGACCTCAAGCCCGAGGAGGACGTGTTCTGGTGCTCGGCCGATGTGGGCTGGGTCACGGGGCACTCCTACATCGTCTACGGGGCGCTGCTCAACGGCGTTACGTCGGTCATGTACGAGGGCGGCCCGGACTATCCCGACAAGGACATCTGGTGGGAGCTGTGCGACCGCTACGGGGTCACGATCTTCTATACGGCGCCCACGGCGATCCGCTCGTGCATGAAGTGGGGGGCCGAGTATCCGGCCAAGCACGACCTGTCCAAGCTCAGGCTGCTCGGCACGGTCGGCGAGCCGATCAATCCCAAGGCCTGGGTCTGGTACCACCTCGTGATCGGGGGAGAACGCTGTCCGATCGTCGATACGTGGTGGCAGACGGAGACCGGGCACATCATGATCGCTCCGCTACCGGGGATCACGGCCACCAAGCCGGGCTCGGCCACCACGCCGTTCCCCGGCATCGAGGCCGAGGTGGTGGACGAGGAGGGCAACGAGGCCGGCACCGACCAGGGCCTGCTCATCCTGCGCAAGCCGTGGCCGGGGATGCTGCGCAACCTCTACAAGGACGCGGACCGGTTCAAAGAGACCTACTTCTCCAAGTTCGGGCCCACCACGTACTTCGTGGGCGATGCCGCCCGCAAGGACGAGGACGGCTACTTCTGGGTGATCGGGCGAGTGGACGACGTGATCAACGTCTCCGGGCACCGGATGTCGACCGCCGAGGTCGAGTCGGCGATCGTTTCCCACCCCAAGGTGGCCGAGTCGGCCGTGATCGGGCAGACCGACGAGGACTCCGGCCAAGCGATCTGCGCGTTCGTCACGCTCGAGGGCGATCGCGAGGGCGACGACGAGATGGTGGCGGACCTGCGCGAGCACGTGGCCAAGAAGATCGGCAAGATCGCCCGGCCCAAGCGCATCATCTGGTCCGACGACCTGCCCAAGACCCGCTCGGGCAAGATCATGCGGCGGCTCCTGCGCGACATCGCGGAGGGGCGTGAGCTGGGCGACGTGACCACGCTGCGCGACCCGGACGTGATGGCCCAGCTCGAGAAGAAGGTGGCGGCCCGCAGGGACGAAGCAGAGGCCTAGCTTGGCCAAGCTGATCTACTCGGCGATCACGTCGCTCGACGGCTACATCGAGGACGAGGACGGCGGCTTTGACTGGGCTGCGCCGGACGAGGAGGTGCACACCTTCGTCAACGACCTCGAGCGGCCGGTGGGCACCTACCTCTACGGGCGCCGGATGTACGAGGTGATGGTCTACTGGGAGACCGCGCACGCGCTCGCCGACCAGCCGCCGGTCATCCAGGACTTCGCGGAGATATGGCAGGCGGCCGACAAGGTCGTCTACTCCAAGACGCTGGAGACGGTGTCCAGCGCCAGGACGCGGATCGAGCCAGACTTCGACCCTGATGCGGTCCGGCAGATGAAGGCGTCGGCGGGCCGGGACATCGCCGTGGGCGGTCCCGACCTCGCCGCCCAGGCGATCAAGGCCGGCTTGATCGACGAGTGCCACCTGTTCGTGGCGCCCATCGTGGTGGGAGGTGGCAAACGGTCCCTCCCCGACGATGTCCGCCTGAAGCTCGAACTGCTCGACGAGCGCCGGTTCGGCAACGGCGTCGTCTACCTCCGGTACCGCACTGCCTAGCGCCTGCGCGCGGGCGGCGGAGGGGCCGGCGCGGGGGCTGGGCCCTGCTGGCTCTCGCCCAGGTCGCCGGTCACCTTGGGGCCGCGTCCGGGGATCGGCCGGGCCTCGGCCCGGCAGGTACGGCCGCGGCATGTGCCCAGCCGGCGCAGCTCGCGGCGCAGCGCCTCGCGCGTGTCGCGGTAGCGCGTGGCCGCGTGGCGTGAGTCGAGCTGGTGCGGGTCGCGACGCATGTCGTACAGCTCGCGGTTGCCGTTGCGGTAGGCCACGTAGAGGTAGTCCTCGGTGCGCACCGCCTTGTAGGTGAGGATGTTGCGCAGCGGCGCCACGGGGCCTTGGTCGGGCTCGAGGCGCCCCGGCTTCTGGCCGCCCGTCTCCAGCAGCAGCACCCGTTCGCTGCGCCGGTCGGGGTCGGCGGCGTAGGGCAGCAGCGACCGCCCGTCCATCCGCTTGCCGGAGCGGGCGTCGGCGATGTCGAGCAGCGTGGGGGCAAGGTCGATGTTGCCCACCAGCTCCTCGGAAGTCGCGCCGCGCGGGATGCCCGGCCCGGAGATCAGCAGCGGCACCCGGACCGAGGGGTCGTATGCCAGCATCTTGCCGCTGCGCACGCGGTGCTCGCCCTGCAGGAAGCCGTTGTCGGAGGTGAACACGATGTAGGTGTTCTCGTACACCCCCGAGCGGCGCAGCTGGCCCACGATCGAGGCCACCGCCTCGTCCACCGCCAGCAGCGACTCCTGCCGCGTCCGGAAGTTGGCGGTGATCTGGTCGACGTTCTCCTGGCTCAGCGGCGGCGAGCGGCGCTGTACGTAGCCTGGCTTGTCGGTCAGGTCGGCCTCGTCGAAGGACGGCGGGCGGGGGAGGGCGGCGCCGGCCATCGCCCCCAGGTGCCTGGGCGCGGGCCGGCCCGGAAGGCGCCGGCGATCGCTGCGGATCTCATGGTGGGGGGCCAGGAAGGACAGCGACAGGAAGAACGGGCTGCGCTTGCTCGCGCGGCGCCGGATGAAGTCCAGCGCCTTGTCGCGGTAGACGTCGGTCTGGTAGAGCGCCGGGTCCTCGACGTCCTCGGCGCCGTAGGTGTTGAACACGCCGTTCTCGTTCAGCGTGTACCCCCACATCAGGTAGGTGGATGGATCGACCGATCCCCTCCACTCGTCCCAGCCCGGCGGGACGTCGGCCGGGGTGTCGCTGCCGTATCCGTTGAGGAACTTGCCGATGTGGCTCGTGTAGTAGCCCGCCCGCTGCATCCACACCGAGAGCGAGTTGGCTTTGTCGAAACGCCCGTAGCCGCCCGTAGGCGGCTCGATGCCCATCACGCCGTGGTTGTGGGCGTACTGGCCGCTGAAGAAGGTGGCTCGCGAGGGACAGCAGAGTGGATAGGAGACGAACGAGTTGGCGAAGGTAAGTCCGCGGTCGCCGATGGCCCGCTTCGTGTTCGTCATCACGTCGAGGTCCTGCAGCGTCTGGTCGTCGGTCATGACCACCACCACGTTGGCGCGCTTGGACTTGCCCTGAGCCGACCCGGCCGGAGCCGAGGAGCTCTCGCCGGGGGACAGCCCGAGCAGGGCGAGCGCGCACAGGCACGCGAATGTGGGCAGGAGGCGTCTCATGGAGCGGTCGGACTAAGACACGGCGGCGTCACCGAAGTCGCGGCCCGGCGAACCATAGGGGGAGCCCCTTAAACGGAAAAGGGGCCCGGGCGGGCCCCTCTCCGTGAAGACGTACCACCGGGGCGCTTTCGCGATGCCCGGCACGTCGGCCTTCCTACCTGTTCCATCGGCAGGTGGGGCGAGTCCTTGAATTCGTCGCGTCGAGGTGGGCCGTGCTGGGCTCGAACCAGCGACCTCCGCCTTGTCGAGGCGGCGCTCTCCCAGCTGAGCTAACGGCCCGGGGGACGCCGAGAATAGCGTCCCCAGTCCTGTCGGAGCCGGGGGGTTGCAAAGGGGGGCGGTGCCCCCTTTGTTTACCTTCCGAGCACTGCGAACAGCCGCTCGACCGCGTGGTCGGTCTCCCTCGCGTCAGCTTCTGGACCCGCTGGGGCCCGACGCTGGTCGGGGCGACGGTCCTTCGGCGGGTGCGCTGCCTGTCGCCGGGCGTCGGCTCGGCGTGTCTCATCTCCTGAAGTTCTGCGGAACATTGAGTTCCTCCCTGAAAATCGGGTCAACCCTTCGCCTGCCCGTGTCGGGGCGGGGGCTAAACACCGTGGTACTTATCCTGCTGGACGGATGTTGGGATTGCTCTACGACGTGCACGGGAATCTGCCGGCACTGGACGCCGTGCTCGCCGACGCGGAGGCCGTCGGAGCGGACCGGTGGCTGCTCGGCGGCGACTACGCCCTGTTTGGCGCCTGGCCCGCGGAGACCGTGACCCGGCTGAAGGGACTGGACGCCACCTGGATCCGTGGCAACGGCGAGCGATGGACGGGCTCGCCCGACGACGCGCCAGAGGCCGTGCGGGGCGCGATCGAATACAGCCGCAAGAGCCTCGGGCCCGACCTGGTGCAGGAGCTGGCCGCGCTCCCCGAGTCCTGGCGCGACGACGACACGCTGTACTGCCATGGCTCGCCGGCATCCGACGTGCGCAGCTTCCGGCCCGATCCCGCCGACGACGAGCCCGAGCTGCTGGCCCGGCTGAGCGATGGCGTCACACGACTGGTGTTCGGCCACACCCATCTGCCGTTTCGGCGGAAAGCGGCCGGCGGTCCGGAGCTGATCAACCCGGGCAGTGTGGGCATGCCCTGGGACGGCGATCCGCGTGCCGCGTACGCGATACTGCCGAGCGATGGCTCGGTTGTTTATCGCCGGGTCGCGTACGACCACCGCGCGAGCGCCGATGCGGTGCGGGAGCGTTTGGGCGAAGCGGGCGAGGTGCCGGCCCGGCGCATCGAGCGCGCGAGCTTCGACGTCTCCTAGGCGCGGCTTTACACGTCTCGGCAACTTGGTACCGTCGCCCCGCGCGTGCGTCTCTCCGCCCTCATAGCTCCCCGCGACCGCGAGTTCTTCGATCTCTTCGAGGAGGCCGGCGGCAACATCCTGCGCGCGGCGGACCTGCTCGACCGGATGCTGCGCAGCTTCCCCGAGCACGGCGGCGACCTGGCCCGCGACATTCTCATCTGCGAGCAGGACGGGGACCGGATCACACACGACATCATCCGGCGCCTCAACGAGACCTTCGTCACCCCGATCGACCGCGAGGACATCTACGAGCTGGCCTCGGCGCTGGACGACATCGTGGACTACACCGAGGAGGTGGCGGACTACCTCGGGCTCTACAAGATCGAGGCGCCGATGGAGCAGTCGCAGCGGCTGGCGCACATCCTGCTCCAGTGCGCCCGCCAGATCGCGGAGGCCATGCCCCGGCTGCGCGGCTTCAAGGACATCAGCCACCACACCATCGAGATCAACCGGCTGGAGAACGACGGCGACCGGGTCACGCGCGAGGCCGTTGCCGCCCTGTTCGACACCGGTATCGACCCGATGGTCGTGATCCGGTGGAAGGACATCTACGAGCGCCTCGAGGCGGCGATCGACTCCACCGAGCGGGTCGCCAACATCCTCGAGGGCATCGTCATCAAAAACAGCTGAGCCCGGCCGCTCGCTTTGGACAACGACCTCATCCTGATCATCGTGGTGGTCACGGCGCTCGCCTTCGACTTCACCAACGGGTTCCACGACACGGCAAACGTCGTCGCCACAGCGATCTCGACCCGCGCGATGGGGCCGCGGATCGCCGTCGCCTATGCGGCAATCCTCAACTTCGTGGGCGCGTTCATCTCGCTGGAGGTGGCGGCCACGATCGCCAAGGGGATCGTCGACGCGGACCTGATCACTCCGCTGATCGTCTTCGGAGGGCTGATCGGGGCGATCAGCTGGAACCTCCTCACCTGGTACTTCGGGCTGCCATCCAGCTCGTCGCACGCGCTGATCGGCGGGGTGGTGGGCGCCGCGTTCGTGGCTCAGGGCCCGGACGCGGTGCTTGGAGGGGGCCTGATCGGGAAGGTCGCCGTCCCGGCGCTGGTCGCGCCCCTGCTGGCGTTCGTCACGGCGGGCCTGGCGATTCTGGTGATCTACCGGGTCGTCGGGCGTCTACGGCCCGGCTCGGTCACGCGCGGGTTCAAGGTCGGCCAGATCGTGTCCGGTGGGCTGCTGGCGCTCGCACACGGCACCAACGACGCCCAGAAGACGATGGGCGTGATCACCCTCGCGCTGATCGCCAACGGAAACCTCGGCGGTGACGCCGAGACGCCCTTCTGGGTCGTCGTCTCGGCCGCGACGGCGATCGCTCTCGGCACCTACATGGGCGGCTGGAGAATCATCAAGACGATGGGCAGCAGGATCATCAAGATGGACGCCGCACAGGGCTTTGCCGCGCAGGGCAGCGGCGCCGCGGTGATCCTGGCGTCCACCCACGGCGGCTTCCCCCTTTCGACCACGCACACGATCTCCGGAGCCGTGATGGGAGCCGGCGCGGCCAAGCGGCTCTCGGCAGTGCGCTGGGGCGTGGCCGGCAACATCGTCATAGCCTGGGTGCTCACCCTGCCGGCGGCCGCCTGCATCGGCGGGGCCACGTACGGCGTCACCCGCATCTTCGGCACCGGTGCCGCGGGCCCGCTGGTGGTAGCGGTGCTGATCCTGCTCACCGTCGCGGCGGTGTTCGTCCGCCGCGTTCAGCAGGGCTCTCCGATCACGGCGGATGGCCGGTGATCCCGCTCGCCGAGCCCACCGTGGACTGGGGAGCGGTGCTCGAGGTGGTCTGGTCGTCGCTGCTCGGAGGAATCGGCGTGACGGCCGCCTTCGCCATCGGCATCCTGGGCGCCACGCGCGTCGGTGTTCACCGCCGCGAGGGCAACGTCGCCGTAGCCGGGGCCTACGGGCTGCTGATGGCGCTGGCGTTCGCGGTTGTGACCTTCGGCGTGGTGTTCGGCATCGTCGTCATGACGTCGAAGTAGCGGCCTCCGCAGCGAGGCCCGTCAACTCCTCCTCGCTCGTCCAGGCGCCCACCGACGCGCGCACGTAAGGGGTGCCTGGCAGGTTGCGCACCACGTAGCCGGCCGCGAGCAGCCGGGCCGACTCCGCCTCGGGATCGGAGGCTCTCCCAGGACACGAGCGTCGAGTCCCCGCGCGGCGCCGGCGTGAGGCCGCGATCGGCCAGCAGCCCGGCCAGCCTCCGGGCACCGTCGATGCCCGCCGCCTGCACGGCGCCGTCGTAGCCCAGCAGGTCCAGCGAGGCAAGCGCCCAGGCCAGATGCTCGGTGGACGGAAAGCCGCCGTCGAACCGAGCGGCGCCCTCCTTCAGGGGCAGATCCAGCGCTCGGGTCGGCTCCGAGAGCGTCTGATAGCCGGGCGCCGCGGGGGCGAGCGCGGCGATGCGCTCGGAGCGCACGTACAGGTAGCCGCTGCCGTTCGGGCCGCACAGCCACTTCTGCCCGGAGGCGGCGTAGTAGTCGCAGCCGAGCACGCCGACGTCAACGGGCACCGCGCCCAGCCCCTGCGCGCCGTCGAGGAGCACCGGGACGCCGGCGCCCGACAGCGCCTCGGTGTCCATCACCCGGCCTGTCTGCCAGCTCACATGGGAGCAGGCCACCAGCCGCGTCTGGGCGGTCACCGCGTTGGCCAGAGCCGCGAATGGGGCCACGCGTAGCTTCACGCCCCGGCGCTCTCGGGCGGAGGCGAGCGGGGCCAGGAGGCCCGGGTGCTCCTCGTCGCTGGTCAGCACCTCGTCGCCCGGGCGAAGGTCCAGTCCCGCGATCACGGCGTTCACGCCGTCGGTGGTGGCGCCGGTGAGGGCGATCTCGCCGGGCAGCGCCCCCATGAGGCCCGCCACACGAGCGCGCACACGGCCACACATCTCGAGCAGGTGCTCGAAATGGATCTTGCTTCCGCGGCCGTTCTTCAGGACGTCGTCGAGCTCTCTGCGGGCGGCTTCCGCGGCGGCGGTGGGCACCGGTCCGACCGACCCTGTGTTGAGGTACGCCACGTGCTCCAGCACCGGGAAGTGGGAGCGAAGGCGCGGTCGGCACGCCGCGGATACTAGGCTCCGGCAGCGTGATCATCGAACGCTCAATGCACGACGGCTGGCTGTCCAACGCGTACCTGGTCGGGGACGAGCCCGGAGGCCACGGGGTGATCATCGACTCCGGCGGCCCGTCAGGTCCCCTGCTCGAAAAGGTCTCCGAGCACGAGCTCACGGTCTCCCACCTGCTGCTGACCCATCACCACGCGGATCACGTGGCCGAGAACCACGTGTACAAGGAGCGCTACGACGCTGAGATCCTGGCCCACCCGCTGGAGGCCGAGCGGCTGCTGGACGTGGATCGCACGATCGAGCCCGGCGAAAACGTGCTCGAGGTCGGCGGGCTGAAGATCGGCGCGCTTCACACCCCCGGCCACACGGGCGGCATGCTCAACTTCGTCGTCAACGGCACCGACGTGTTCACCGGCGACACGCTGTTCAAGAACTCGGTCGGCGGCGTCCGGGCCCCCGGCTCGACCAGCTTCGAGGACCTCAAGCGGTCGGTGATGGAGGTCCTGATGGGCCTCGACCCGGCCACCCGCCTGCATCCCGGCCACACCGATCCCACCACTGTCGGCGACGAGTGGGAGAGCAACTCCTTCATCCGGGTGTGGCGGGGGCTCGACCCGGAATCCGAGGAGCGCTGCACGGTCTGGGAGCAGCCGGCGACCCTGGTGCACTGGGGCGACGACTACGACGGCGGCCACAAGGCCTGGGTCCGCTGGGACGAGTCCGGAAAGGACGACATCGTGCCCGGCAGCCAGGTGGTCCGCCCCGAGTAGGAACCGGGGGCTCTGCCCCCGGGGCCCCCGCCGGGGGAACACCGTCCCCCGGACCCCCCTCCGAGGGCTCTGCCCCCCGGGCCCCCGCCGGGGGAACACCGTCCCCCGGACCCCCTGCGAGGGCTCTGCCTACTGGCTGCAGACGGGCCACTGGCCCGGTCCGGACTGCTCGTACAGGATGTTGGCGCGCAGGTCCTGCTCCGCCTCCGGCGCAGCCGCCGGATCGCCGCTGCCGCCCACGGCCTGCCAGGTGGCCGTCGAGAACTGGTACTTGCCCCGGTACATGCCGGTCGAGCTGACCGCGGTCGGGTCGCCACCCGACTCGCACGCGGCGATAGCCTCGAGCGCGGGGGAGACCGCCACCTCGGGGGTCTTGGGCTCAGATTCGCGCTTGGCGTCCCTGACGGCCTCACGGGCCTGGCTGCGGGCCTCGACGGGGTGGAAGGGCTCGGCCTCGAAGGCCGGCGTGGACACCAGGCTGGCGTCGAAAGGCGCGGCCAGAGCCACGGCTGGAGTTACGGCGAGACATATGGGAACGATCGGAAGAATCAGCTTACGCACGCGAATTCACCTCTGCGTGTCGGGGGCAATGCCGGCGGAGCCGGCCCCGCGCATGGAGCGCGGTGTGGGAGTCGGTCGCGGGCATACGCCCAGCGGGGATCGACCCAGAGACGGACAGGCTAGGGCGAACGTGTGTTCCGACTGTGATCGACCTCACAGTCGGGTGAGCCGTTGCATGGCCGCGCTGCGCCCCTGCGCGGCCCTCGGTTAGCGTGCCTTGACATGACCTTCGAGCTTCCCGACGGCACCCCGCTGGAGCTGCCCACCGGGGCAACCGGCGCCGACGCCGCCCGCTCGATAGGCGAAGGTCTCGCGCGCGCGGCCCTGGGTGTGAAGGTGGACGGCGAGCTTCTTGACCTTGGCGCCCCGCTCCCCGAGGCCGGTAGCCAGATCGAGATCGTGACCTCCCGCAGCCCTGAGGCGCTCTGGCTGGTGCGCCACGACACGGCCCACGTGCTGGCCACGGCCGTGATGGAGCTGTACCCCGGGGTGAAGATCTCGATCGGACCGCCGATCGAGGACGGCTTCTACTACGACTTCGAGTTCCCCGAGGGCGTATCGCTCTCCGACGCAGACTTCGAGCGCATCGAGGCCGAGATGCGCAAGCACGTGAAGGCCGACGAGCCCTTCGAGCGGGAGGACGTGCCCGTGGGGGAGGCCCTGGAGCGTTTCACCCGCGAGGGCCAGGACTACAAGGTCGAGCTGATTCAGGACTTGGTGCGCGACCAGGGGGTCGACACCGTGTCGCTGTATCGCAACGGCCCCTTCACCGACCTGTGCCGGGGCCCCCATGCACCGTCCACCAAGCGGATCAAGGCGTTCAAGCTCACCAGCGTGGCCGGCGCCTACTGGCGCGGGGACGCGTCCCGCCAGATGCTCACGCGGGTGTACGGCACGGCCTTCCTCTCCAAGGAGGACCTGGCCGAGCACCTCGAGCGCCTCGAGCAGGCCCGGCTGCGCGACCATCGCAAGCTGGGCCGCGAGCTCGACCTGTTCCTGTTCTCCGACCTCTCACCGGGGATGCCGTTCTGGCAGCCCAACGGCATGCACGTTTGGAACCAGCTCACGGAGCTGTGGCGCACCCTGAACACCGAACGCGGCTACCACGAGGTCAAGACGCCGATCCTCTACGACGTCGACCTGTGGAAGCGCTCGGGCCACTGGGACATCTACCGCGACAACATGTACTTCACCGACGTCGAGGACCGGCCCATGGGCCTCAAGCCCATGAACTGCCCGGCGCACACCCAGCTATACGCGGCGGAGCGGCGCTCATACCGCGACCTCCCGATCCGCTTCTCCGAACAGGGACTCGTGCATCGCCACGAGCCCAGCGGGACGCTCCACGGCCTGCTGAGGGTGCGCCACATCACCCAGGACGACGCCCACATCTTCTGCACCGAGGAGCAGATCCCGGAGGAGGTGCAGCGGTGCCTGGACTTCGGCTTCGCCATCTACGACACCTTCGGCTTCGAGCCGCGGTTGGAGCTGTCGACGCGTCCGGCCAAGCGCGTGGGCGAGGACGAGATGTGGGACCGGGCCGAGGCGGCGCTCGAAAAGGCGCTCGTGGACAAGGGCCTGGCCTTCGACTTCAACGAGGGCGACGGCGCCTTCTACGGCCCCAAGATCGACCTGCACATGACCGACACCATCGGCCGCTCGTGGCAGCTGGGCACGGTGCAGCTCGACTACTACATGCCCGAGCGCTTCGATCTGACCTACACCGGGGCCGACAACGCCGACCACCGTCCGGTGATGATCCACCGGGCGCTGATGGGCTCCTTCGAGCGCTTCATCGGAATCCTGATCGAGCACTATGCGGGTGAGTTCCCGCTCTGGCTCGCACCCGTGCAGGCCCTTGTGCTGCCGATCTCCGATCGCCACGCCGAGTACGCGGGCAGGGTTGCCCTCGAGCTACGCGACGGCGGCCTGCGGGTCGAGGTCGACGACCGGGGTGAGTCGGTGGGACGCAAGATCCGCGAGGGCGAGGTGCGCAAGGTGCCGTACATGCTCGTGGTGGGAGATCGCGAGTCGGAGTCCGGGGAGGTGTCGGTGCGCCGCCATCGCGAGGGCGATCTGGGCTCGGTGAGCGTCAGCGAGTTCGCGGGGCAAGCCTCGGCGGAGGTGGCGGAGCGCCGCTATACTCGAAATTAGATGAAGGGCACCCACACCACGCGCCGCCGCCGCTGAACGCGCTCGTGCCCTCTCCCGACTCTCGCTTTCCCTCCTGCCCTTGACGTCTAGCCACATGGTCGCTTAGTGCCGATCCCGCGTAGGTTCGACCGGCGTCCGCCCGATCGGGACGAGACACGCACGAACGAGCGCATTCGCGTGCGCGAGGTACGCCTGGTCGGCGACGACGGCAACCAGATCGGCGTCGTGCCGATCGACGAGGCCCTCAAGTACGCCCAGGACCGCGATCTCGACCTGGTGGAGGTGGCAGCCGAGGCCAAGCCGCCGGTCTGCCGCGTGCTCGACTACTCGAAGTTCAAGTACGAGCAGGAGCAGAAGGCCAAGCAGGCTCGCAAGCACCAGAAGACGGTCAACGTGCGCGAGATCAAGCTGCGCCCGAAGATCGCGGACAACGACTACGAGACGAAGAAGAACCACGTCGTGCGGTTCCTCACCGGGGACGACCGCGTGAAGGTCACGATCATGTTCCGCGGGCGCGAGCAGACCCACCCCGAGCGCGGTGTGGCGCTCCTCATGCGCCTGGCCGAGGACGTCGCCGATCTCGGGACGATCGAGCAGCGGCCGATCCAGGACGGGCGCAACATGACGATGCTGCTCTCGCCGGTGCCGAAGAAGCCGGCGGAGGAGCCGAGCACCGACGACGCCGCATCTGCCGCAGAGGCCGAGGCGCCTGCGCCCGTTGAAGTGGCCGCTCCTGCCGAGGCGCCGGCGCCTGCCGAGGCTCCCGCGCCCGCCGAGGCGCCGGAGCCGAAGAGCGCTCCCGCCTCCTAGCCCGGGTTACCATTCGGGGCACGCTCATGGCACTTCGGGACCGGAGGAGCCTGCTGCGGCCGGAACGTGAGGCCGAGTGGGAGCAGATCAACGCCGCCAAGCGCAACTTGCTGGCCGGCGGAAAGCCTGAACCTCTCGAGGCTCGGCTGCGGCGCGGCCAGCGGCTGTCGGCCCAGGCGGCGCGCCTGAGACGGGCCATCGTCGGCCATTAGCGGCATTCCGGTCCCGGATCCTGAGCTCGACGCGATAACGGCTGCGTTCCTCGTCGCCGGAGCCCGATTTGTGGTGATCGGCGGCTTTGCGGTGATCGCTCACGACTACGTGCGCGCCACCGAGGACGTTGACCTGCTCATCCCCGCCGACGATGCCAACGACGGCCGGGCCAAGACTGCGCTGGACGCGCTTGGCGCGGTGTGGGCTGACGGCGGCGCGGATCTGGGGTCCCGGGACCTCACCGGGCGGGAGCACTCCCGCCTGCTCACCCGCCGTGGGCTGATCGTCCTGGTCCGGGAAGGCGAGCCTCCGCTCGACTTCGCCACGGTGGCCGCGGGGGCGAAGCGGGCCGACTTGGGCGCAGGTGAGTTCCTGATCGCCGGCCTGAAGAGCATCGTCTCGTTCAAGCGCCTCGCGGACCGTCCCCGGGATCGCCTCGACCTGGAGGAGCTGCGCGCGCGTCACGGCGAGCTGCCGATGGAGCGACTGCAGGGGCTCGACGATGGTTGACTTCGCTAGAAGTGGCGACCCGATCCATCCAGGGGTTGCAGGACGACCCTCAGGTCGCACGGTACGCCGAACTCGGAGGCCCGTTCGCGCCACTCGTCGGCTCGACGATTGAGCGGTTTGGGGGTCCAGGGACCCCCAAATGCTTCAAACCTCCCCGTGAACCGTGGTCGCGAAAAGGCCGGAAAAACCGGATGCCCACGATGAGGAAAACCTGTAACCAGCGGGAGGACGCTCGCCGGGAGCGGCCTCTCGAAGTTGTCTGCGCCAGCCATGCTTCCCCAATCACGGCTGCCGCGACGAAAGCCGCCACGGCTAGCGCCCTAGGAGCAGGCCGATGTGGACGCCGCCGCCGACACAGTTATCCCCGGTGACGCACGGAGTCTCCCCGACCCGGAGAAGGATGCCGACGTCTCCCGCAAAGGCTCCTAACGCGACGAACAGCGCCGCGATCACGTAGCCACAGGTGCCGGCGCGGGAATCCCGTCGACCGCAGGGACCACGTGCCTTTGAAGCGGCGGGTGTCCGCCCTGCTCTGGTTGGCGTGGCCTGTGCGGAACTGTCGCCCCGCCGCTATGTGACTCGGTCCCTGCCGTTACTCGCGCGGAAGCGATCCCCACCCGTCTGCTTCAATACTCCGTTCGCCCATGCCCAAGATGAAGACTCACTCCGGCGCGAAGAAGCGCTTCAAGAAGACGGCCACCGGCAAGCTCCGGGGGCGTCACGCTATGACCAGCCACATCCTCGAGAAGAAGAGCGCCAGGCGTAAGCGCAAGCTCGGCCGCCCCGTCGTGGTGGCCAAGCCCGAGGAGAAGCGGGTCAGGGAGATGCTGGGCAAGTGAGCCGCGTCAAGCGATCCGTACACGCGCGCAAGAAGCGCCGCTCCACGCTCGAGCGGGCCAAGGGCTACCGCGGCCAGAAGCACTCGAGCTACAAGCGCGCGAAGGAGCAGCTGCTCAAGTCCGACACCTACGCTTACCGCGACCGGCGCAACAAGAAGCGCGACTTCCGCCGCCTGTGGATTCAGCGCATCAACGCCGCCGCCCGGCTGGAGGGCATGTCCTACAGCACGTTCATGCACGGCCTGACCCTGGCCGGGGTCGAGCTGGACCGCAAGGTGCTCGCGGACATCGCAGTGCGTGACCCGGAGACGTTCCGACGTTTTGCCGAGACCGCCCGGGAGGCGGCCGCTGCCTGATTGAAAGGCCCGGCCACCACGAACTCCCGGGGCGCCCATCGAGGCGCCCTTTTTCGTTCCAGGGCCGGGAAAGAATTGGCATGGATGCCGAATCCGTCGAAGAGCCAACCGCAAGCCACATGATCACGTCACCCGACAACGCCCAGCTCAAGCTGATCCGCAAGCTCCAGCGCAAGAAGGCGCGCGAGGACACCGGGCTGTTCGCGGCCGAGGGCGAGGACCTGGTGGAGGCCGCGGAGGCCGCGGGCTGGGAGGCAGAGGTGCTGCTGCGCTCGGGCGAGGACGTGGAGCCGGAACTGCTCGACCGCGTGAGCGCACTGGGCTCCGGCAGCCGGGTGGTGGGCATCTACCGCCAGCGCTGGGCCGAGGCCCGCGGCGGCCTGTCGGTGTACCTGCACGCTGTGGGCGACCCCGGCAACGTGGGCGCGGTAATCCGGTCGGCACACGCGCTGTGCGACGGGCCGGTGATCCTCGGGCCGGGTTGTGCCGACCCGTTCTCACCCAAGGCGGTGCGCGCGAGCATGGGGTCGATCTTCGCCCGCCCGCCGGCCCGATCGGGGTTCGGCGAGCTGGTGGGGATGAAGGTCGCATTGGACGCCCGTGCCGAGACCAAGCTGGGCGCCGGTCCGCTGGCCGTCGAGCCTCCACTGGTGCTGTGCGTGGGCGCCGAGCGCGACGGCCTGCCGCCCGAGCTGGCGGCGTCCGCCGAACTGTCCGTGGCCATCCCGCTGCGCGAAGGTGGCCCCGAGTCCCTGAACGCCGCCATCGCGGCCACCGTGGGCCTGTACGAGCTCGCCAATAGGATCAGCGCCGATGCCTGACGCCCCCGCCCGCCTGACCGAGATCCGCGGCGAGGGGGAGGCCGCCATCGCGGCCGCCGGCTCGGCCGCCGAGCTGCAGGAGCTGAGGGTCCGCTACCTGGGCCGCAAGGCCGAGCTGACGCAGATGCTGCGCTCGATCGGCGAGCTGCCGGCCGAGCAGCGCGGCCCGGTGGGCAAGGGCGCCAACGAGGTGAAGAACGTGCTCGAGGGACTCCTCGCGAGGCGCATGGGCGCCCTGGAGGCATCAGAGCTCGACGAGCGCCTGCGCACCGACGCCATCGACGTGACGCTGCCGGGCGACCCGCCCGCGGCGCCCGGGCACCTGCACCTGATCACCGAGACCCGGCGCGAGATCGAGGACGTGTTCATCGGCCTGGGCTTCTCGGTGGCGGAGGGGCCCGAGGTGGAGTTCGACTACTACAACTTCACGGCGCTCAACCATCCGCCGGATCACCCGGCCCGGATGCTGGCCGACACCTTCTATGTGGATCTGCGGTGCTCGCCCGACCGACGCTCGGGCTGCGCTCCTCGACGCGACGAGGTGCTGCTGCGCACCCACACGTCGCCGGTGCAGGTGCGGGCGATGGAGGCCCAGGAGCCACCGATCTACATCGTCGTTCCCGGCAAGACCTACCGCCGCGACAACGACGCCACGCATACGCCGATGTTCCACCAGGTGGAGGGCCTCGCGGTCGACGAGGACATCACGCTCGGCGACCTCCAGGGCGTGCTGCTGGAGTTCGCGCGCGCGATCTTCGGACCCGAGCGCGACATCCGCCTGCGCCCGCACTACTTCCCGTTCACCGAGCCCAGCGTGGAGGTGGATGTCTCGTGCTTCGCCTGCAACGGCACGGGCGCCTTGGACCGCGGCGTGCGCTGCAACCTGTGCAAGGGGTCGGGCTGGATCGAGATCCTCGGGTCGGGCATGGTCGATCCCAACGTGCTGGGCTTCGTGGCCGGCAACGGATACGACCCCGAGCGCGTGCAGGGCTTCGCGTTCGGCATGGGGATCGAGCGGATCGCGATGCTCCGCCACGGCGTGCCCGACCTGCGCCTCTTCTTCGAGAACGACGTGCGCTTCCTGGAGCAGTTCGGGCGATGAGAGTCCCGCTCGCCTGGCTGCGCTCCTACTGCGATCCCGGCCTGTCGGCCGCGGACGTGGCCGAGCGCCTCGACCTGACCGGCACCGAGGTCGAGCGGATCGAGCACGTGGGCGTCGGCTCGGCCGACCATTTCGTGATCGGCAAGGTGCTGAGCGCCGAGAAGCACCCCGATGCCGACCGCCTGACCGTGTGCCAGGTCGACGACGGGTCCGGCGAGCCGCGCACGATCGTGTGCGGCGCCCCCAACGTGGCCGCGGGCCAGACGGTGGCCGTGGCGCTGCCCGGCGCCGTGATGCCCGACGGCACGAGGCTCGGGGAGGCCAAGCTCCGGGGAGTGCGCTCGAGCGGGATGATCCTGGCCGAGGACGAGGTGGGCATCGGCGGCGATCACGACGGGATCATGGTCCTGGCCGGCGACCTGGCGGCGGGCGCCCCGCTCACCGACGCCCTTCCGATCGCCGACGAGGTGCTCGACCTGGAGATCACGCCAAACCGCCCCGACTGCCTGTCGGTCTACGGGGTGGCACGGGAGGTGCACGCCGCCACCGGGGCCCCGCTCGCGCAGGACCCCACGGCGACCGACGCCGAGCCCGCAGGCGGCGATCCCGCCGAGTCCGCCGTGAGCGTGGAGATCGCCGACCCGGAGATCTGCCTGCGCTTCACCGCCCGCGTGTTCGAGGAAGTGAAGATCGGCCCGTCGCCCGAATGGCTCAAGCAGCGCCTGACCGCCGCCGGCCAGCGTCCCATCTCCAACGTGGTGGACATCACCAACTACGTGATGCTCTGCACCGGGCAGCCGCTGCACGCGTTCGACCTGGACGAGGTGCGCGGCGGCCGACTCGTGGTGCGCCGCGCGCAGGAGGGCGAGAAGATGGTGACCCTCGACGACGCCGAGCGCACGTTCACCGCCGACATGGCGCTGGTGTGCGACGCCGAGGGCCCCTCCGGGATCGCCGGTGTGATGGGCGGTCAGATCTCCGAGGTCTCGGGCAAGACCTCCCGGGTGCTGATGGAGGCCGCCACCTGGGTCGGTCCCAACATCCTGCGCACGTCGAAGGCGCTCGGACTGCGCAGCGAGGCCTCCACGCGCTTCGAGAAGCAGTTGCATCCCGACCTGGCCACCGCGGCCCAGCGCCTGGCGGCCAAGCTGATGGTGGAGCTGTGCGGAGCGCGGATGGCGCCCGGCACGATCGATGCCTACCCGGAGCCGCTCGAGGCGGGGGAGGTGTCGCTGCGGCTGGCCCGCGTCGAGCGCCTGCTGGGGGCGCGCATCCCCGAGGAGGACGTGAACCGCATCCTGCAGGCGCTGGGCTTCGGCGTGCGCGCCGAGGCCGACGCCCTCGCGGTCACGGTGCCCTACTGGCGCGACGCCGACGTGCGCAGGGAGGCCGACCTGATCGAGGAGGTCGCCCGCATCCACGGCCTCGACAAGCTGCCGATCACGCTGCCCGCGCGCGAGCGCGCCGTGGGCCGGCTCACTCCCAGCCAGCGCCTGCGGCGGCGGCTGGAGGACACCCTGCGCGATCGCGGGCTGCACGAGGTGGTGGCCTGGAGCTTCACGTCACCCGACGCAATCGAGAGGCTGCGGCTCGCCGAGACGCCCGCACTCGCGCTCGCCAATCCGCTGAGTGAGGACCAGAGCGTGATGCGCCCGCTCCTGCTGCCCGGACTGCTCGATGCGGCGGCGCACAACAACGCCCGCGGTAACGGGGACGCCGGCCTGTTCGAGTCCGCACACGTGTACTCGCCCGGGGGCGCGCTCGACGCGTCCGAGGGGAGTCCGCGAGGGCTTGCGCCCGCCGCCGAGCACCACCACATCGGGGCGCTGCTCACCCTTGGCGCGGCGGCCGGATGGCGCAGCACCGCCCGGCCCGCCGACTTCTACGCCGTGAAGGGCCTGGTGGAGGCGCTCGGCGCCGCGGCCGGCGTCGAGCTCGTGACAGAGCCGGGCGCGAGGCCGTTCCTCCATCCGGGCCGCTCGGCGGTGATCCTGGCGCCCGGCTACGGGGAGCTGGGCTGGATCGGCGAGCTGCATCCGCTGGTGGCGGGCGCATGGGACCTGGAGGGCGCGGCCGCCTTCGAGGTGGACTTCGACGCCCTGGCCGGGCAGGCCCCGGGAGCGGCGGCCTACCGTGACCTCACGAGCCTGCCCGCCGTGCTGCAGGACATCGCCGTGGTGGCTCCGGAGGCGGTGGGTGCCGCCGACATTCTCGCCCTCGTGCGCGAGGCGGGCGGAGAGCTGCTGGCCTCCGCGCGGGTCTTCGACGTGTACGCGGGCGAGCAGGTGGGGGCGGGCAACCGGTCGCTGGCCATCCGGCTCGAGTTCCGCGCCTCCGATCGCACGCTCACCGACGACGACGTGGCCGCGCGCCGCGCGGCGATCGAGTCGGCCCTGGCAGGGATAGGAGGGCGGCTTCGTGGCTGAGCGCGTACCCGTTGCGGTGATCGGCGCGGCCGGCTTCGGCGGGGCGCTCGGCGCGATGCTGGTGCACCGCCACCCGTCGCTGGACCTGACCGCCGTGACCGCCCGCACCGATGCCGGAGCCCGTCATGACGCGCTGTACCCGCGCTACGGCGTGGACCTGACCATGGAGGAATTCGACCCCGACCGGATCGCCGAAAAGGCGCAGGCGGCGCTGGTGGCCTACCCGCACAAGGCCGCGGCTCCGGCCGTGCGTGCCCTACGAGAGCGCGGCATGAAGGTGGTGGACCTGTCGGCCGACTTCCGCCTCGACCAGGAGCGCTACGAGCGCTGGTACCAGCCCCACGAGGCGCCGGAGCTGATCGCCGAAGCGGTGTACGGGCTCCCGGAGGCGCACCGGGACGAGATCCGCGGGGCCGATCTGGTGGCCGGTCCCGGCTGCAACTCCACCGCCGCGCTGCTGGCGCTGCTGCCGCTCAGCCACGTGGCGCGCGACGTGGTGGTGGACATCAAGACGGGGGTATCGGGAGCGGGCCGTGAGGCGACGGCCGAGACCCACTACGTGTCGGCCACCGAGAACGTGAACCCGTACAAGACCGAGGGCCACCGCCACAGCGCGGAGCTGGAGCAGGAGCTGGCGGACGGCGTCACGATCACGTTCGTCCCCCACCTGGTCCCGATGGACCAGGGGCTGCTGGCCAGCTGCTACGTGACCACCGAGCCCCGGCTCTCGCGCGACGAGGCCCGCGCACTGTTCGAGCAGGCCTACGCGGACGAGCCGTTCGTCGACCTGATCGACTCGCCCCCGCACACCGCCGACGTGCGCGCGACCAACCGCTGCCGGGTCTACGTGACCACCGCCGGCCACCGCGTGCTGGCCTTCGCCGCCATCGACAACCTCTGGAAGGGCGCGGCCGGCCAGGGCGTTCAGGACCTCAACCTGATGCTCGGCCTGCCCGAGACCGAGGGCCTGGGATGAGTGAGAGCTTCTTCCGCTCACGCTGGGTGGACGCTCCCAAGCATGTGGCCGAGGCCGACCCTGCCGCCCTGCCGCTCGGCTTCTGGGCGGCGGGCGTGGCCGCGGGGATCAAGCCCCAGGGGCTCGACCTCGGGCTGCTGGTGTCCGACGAGCCGGACACCACCTCGGCGGCCCGGTTCACAACGAATGCCCGGGTCGGCGCGCCAGTGATGATCTCCCGCCAGGCCGACCTACGGGGTCTGAGGGGCGTGGTGGCCAACTCGGGCTGCTCCAACGTCGGCGACGGCCAGCGGGGCCTCGACACCGCCGCCGCGATGCAGTCACGGGCGGCCGAGGGGCTGGGCATCGAAAACGCCCAGGTCGGCGTGGCCTCCACCGGCATCATCGGCCAGGAGCTGCCGCGCAGCGTCGTGCTGGAGGGCATCGAGGCCGCGGCCGGCGCGCTGACCGCGGACGCGGCCGGCTTCTCGGAGGCCATCCTCACCAGCGACAAGGCGCCCAAGCGCGCCTGCCTCGAGGTGGAGCTGCCGTCGGGTCGCGTGCGCCTGGCCGCCCAGGCGAAGGGCGCGGGCATGATCTCTCCGCGCTTCGCCACGATGTTCTGCTTCGTGCAGACCGATGCACGTGTGGATCCCGACACGCTCGACCTGCTCACGGGCGTGTGCGTCAAGCGCTCCTTCGACCGCATCTCGGTGGATGGCCAGCTGTCCACGAGCGACACCGTGTTCGCGCTCGCCAATGGGAAATCCGGGGTGACCGTGGAGCCTCAGTCCGACGACGAGCTGCGCCTGGGCGAGGCGCTGGACGCGCTGTTGCGCCAGCTGGCGGTGGACATGGTGGCCGACGGCGAAGGCTGCGAGCGGGTGGGCAGGATCGTGGTGCGCGGAGGGATGGAGACCGTCGCGCCGGCCGCGCGCGCGGTGGCCGACTCGCCGCTGGTGAAGACCGCACTGCACGGGGGCGACCCCAACTTCGGGCGCATCCTTCAGGCGGCCGGAGCGGCTATGCCGCCGGGCACCCACTTCGTGGTCGACCTCGAGATCGAGGGGCGGCAGGTGGTGTCCGCGGGAGACGCGATCGACCTCGACGACTCGGAGCAGCGAGACCTCGAGGCGGCGGTGCTCGGGGGAGAGGTGGACTTCGAGCTCACGCTCCCAGGCGAGGGTGGCGAGGCGGAGGTGTTCTTCAGCGACCTCTCGGAGGCCTACGTGGAGTTCAACGCGAAGTACACGTCATGAGAGACGTCGGCACCCTTCTCGAGGCGCTGCCCTATATCCGTGACTTCCACGGGAAGACCGTGGTGATCAAGTACGGCGGCGCCGCGATGACCGACGACGCTCTCCGCGAGGAGTTCGCCCGTGACGTGGTGCTGCTCAAGTACGTGGGCATGAAGCCCGTGGTGGTGCACGGCGGCGGCCCGGACATCACCCGTTACATGGAGCGCCTGGGGATGAAGGTGGAGTTCGTGGACGGGCTGCGCGTGTCTGACCAGGCCACGGTCGAGGTGGCGAAGATGGTGCTGGTCGGCAAGCAGAACAAGGACATCGTCCTGCGCCTGGGCCGCCACGGCCAGCCCGCCGTGGGCCTGTGCGGCGACGACGGCATGCTCTTCACCGTCAAGAAGCAGCTCGGGGCCAACGACCGCGACATCGGCTTCGTGGGCGATATCGAGCGCGTCGACGTGGACGTGCTCAACCACATCGCCCAGGACTACATCCCGGTGGTGGCGTCGGTGGGCGCCGACATGGAGGGCAACTCCTACAACGTGAACGCGGACACCGCCGCGGCGGCGGTGGCAGCCGCGCTGCGGGCCTACAAGGTGATCTTCCTCACCGATGTCGAGGGGTGGCTCGCCGACCCGGAGGACCCGGCCTCGCTGATCAGCCAGGGCACCTCGGAGGAGGTGCAGCGCGCGCTGCCCGACGTGGGCGGGGGGATGCGGCCCAAGCTGGAGGCCTGCGTGCAGGCACTCGGCGGCGGCGTGCGCAACGCGTACATCGTGGACGGCCGCCGGCCGCACTCGCTCCTGCTCGAGCTGTTCACCGACGAGGGCAGCGGCACCAAGCTGTGGCCGTGACCCTCGCGGAGCTGCAGTCGCTGGAGGGCCGCGCCGTGATGGGCACGTATGTGCGTAACCCCGTCGAGTTCGTCCGCGGCGAGGGCTGCCGCCTGTGGAACGCGGACGGGGTCGAGTACCTCGACTTCCTGGCCGGGATCTCGGTGGTTCAGATCGGCCATTGCCACCCGGCGCTCGTCGCTGCCGTGACCGACCAGGCGGAGCGGTTGATGCACGTGGGCAACCTCTACTACACCGAGCCGGCCATGCGGCTCGCGTCCCGGCTGGCTGAGATCTCGATCGGGGGCAAGGTGTTCATGTGCAACTCCGGCGCCGAGGCGGTCGAGTGTGCGCTCAAGCTGGCCCGCCGCCACCGGGCCGGGGGTGGGTTCGTGGTGATGGAGGGCGGCTTTCACGGCCGCACCATGGGCGCGCTGTCGGCCACGCCCCAGGAGGCCAAGCAGGCGCCCTTCGCTCCTTTGGTCCCCGGGTTTTCCGTGGTCGGGCGCAACGACGCCGATGCTCTGGCGGCGGCGGTCACACCTGACACGGCTGCCGTGCTGCTCGAGCCGGTGCAGGGGGAGGGGGGCATCCATCCGCTCTCGCCCGAGACCCTGCGCGCCGCCCGCGCCGCGTGCGACGAGCACGGCGCGCTGCTGATCTTCGACGAGATCCAGTGCGGGATGGGGCGTACCGGGGACATGTGGGCCTGGCAGGCATCCGGCGTCGCGCCCGACGTGATGACCGTGGCCAAGGGCCTGGGCGGGGGGCTGCCGATCGGCGCCTGCATCGCCGCCCCGGACCACGCGGACACCCTGCAGCCCGGCGACCATGGCTCGACGTTCGCCGGCGGCCCCGTGATCGCGGCGGGCGCCAACGCCGTGCTTGGCGTGGTCTCGGCGGACGGCTTCCTCGACGCCGTGGCCAAGCGGGGCGAGCAGCTGGCGGCCGGCCTGGCTGCACTTGGCCTGGACGTGCGCGGCCGCGGGCTGATGCTGGCCTTCGAGGCCACCGATGCCCCCGAGCTCGCCCGCCGGCTGCTGTCAGAGCACCGGCTGGTGGTGAACGCCACGGGGCCCGACACGATTCGGCTGCTGCCTCCGCTCACCGTCAGCTCCGGCGAGGTCGAGGATGCGGTGGCCCGGATCGGAGCTGCGACGGAGAAGGTGTAGCATGCACGCATGCTCACCGTCCCGGAGGCAGCCCAGCGCGCCGGCCGCAACGCCGAGACCGTCCGGCGCTGGATCCGCACCGGCCGCCTGCGTTCTGAGAAGGTCGGAACTCAGCATCTGATCGACGAAGCGGAGCTCGACCGCCTGACCGATCACCCGCCTCCACTCGAGGTTCCCGATGGATGGGGGACGCTGCCCGACGGGTCTCCGGCGCCTGATTGGGCGAGCATCGTCCGCCGGGCGCGTGACAGCCATTGACACTCGTGCTCGACGCCAGCGTCGCCTTCTGGGCGTGTGGCGGCGATGGCCGCTTCGAGGGTCTGGACGACGAACTGGTTGCGCCATGGCTCATGTGGTCGGAATGCACTTCGGCGCTCCGTGGCGCGGTGTGGCGGCGCGAGATAGGGGCTCCGGCCGCGACGGCGATGCTCGATCTTCTGGACAACGCACCGGTGCAGCCACGTTCCGATCGGATGCTGCGCCGCCGAGCGCTCCAGATCGCTACCGAGCTTGGATGGGCAAAGACGTACGACGCCGAGTACGTGGCGCTCGCGGACCTTCTCGAGACGAGGGTGGTGACCCTCGACGCGCGGCTCAGGCGCGGCGCGAACCGTCTGGGCTTGGTCGTCGCGCTGGACGAGCTCTGAGCGCCGTTGTCGGCTAGCGCCGGAGCACGCGTAGGCGCCGGTGCACCGGTCGCGAGAGGTTGCCCGCGCGGTCAGTGGCCCGCAGGCGCAGTCTGTAGGCGCCCGGACGCAGGCGGCCGAGCCGCCGTCGCGGAGCCAGGCGCACTCGGTTGCGGCCCTTTCGTCCCCTGACCGAGAACGCCCGGCGGCCGGTCTTCACCCGCACCCGCGCCCGCTCGGAGAGCGTGAAGCGCAGGCGCACACCGCGGGCGCCGCGGTGAAAGCGCCTGCGCGAGAGGCTCACCCGGGTCAGGCGGGGTCGCTTGCGGTCGCGGGGCGAGGCCACAAGCTGGCAGGACACGGCTGGTAGCCGGATCGCGGCGTAGTACAGGTCGGGCACGAACTTGCCGGGCGACCGGGTGTCCGAGCTCTCGTCGAAGAACACCGCGTCCACCACGTTGCAGTCGGTGTCGTACGCGGGGTCGAAGCGCGAGTTGGCGGAGCCGTCGTACTGGCGGCTGCCTGCGGGCACCGCGGCCGCTAGCACCCGTTCCGCCGACCAGCCGCTGTCGCCCGCCGCGCGTGAGATGTAGGCGGGGTCGATCCCTGGGATGTCATGGCCCTCGGGCACCAGCAGGTCGTCCCCGCGCATATGCAGGCCAGGGGTGTGGGTGTCCACGTCGGGCTGCGGGTCGTCGGCGGTCCAGCCCGAATCGGTGCGCACGCGCGTGCGAATGAAGTCGGTGTCGTTGTGGCCGGTCCCGTCGAGGTAGAGCACGACCGGCCGGTCGGTGCCGTCGACCGCCAGGCTGGGGCTCTGATCGGAGAATCCGTTGGTCAGCACATCGCTCTCGGCCACGGTTTCGACGCCGGTCCAGGTCCCGTCCGCATCCCGGCGCGCGTACCGGATCGCGGTGCCCGGCGGGTCCGCGTTGTCGAGCCAGGCCATGTGCCGCCCACGGCGGTCGAAGCTGAGCGAGGGGTGCAGCTGAGCCCCTGGGGCGCTGTCGATCGCCTTCATCTGCGAGTCGCCGGCCGCGGCGCGGCGATAGACGCGCACGAAGCCGGGCCCGGTGACAGCGACGAACGGCACGCCGCCGGGATCCAGTGCCATTGCGGTGACCACCGATTCACGCAAGCCGAACCGCCGTCCTGGAAGCTCGAGCCGGGTCTGCCTCCGCTCAGCGAGCCTTCCTGCGCCACGGAATGGTCACCAGCGTCGACCTCGGAAAGGAGGTGGGGATCCCGAGTTGGTCGGCCCGGTACTCCCGCCCCACGCTCACGAGCGCTCCGGGGTCGCCGAGCGCCGCGCCGCCCCCGGCGCCGGCCCCGTGGCCACAGCAGTGGCCACAGCTCCCGCGACGCCCACGAGCGCGGCGAGCGCAAGTCGGTGGATCGGCCTCCTCACCCCTACATCATTGCGCTAGGTTGCGCCGCCATGCCCGAGCCCGGCCGCCACACGATCGCCCGCACCGCTTCGTACGAGGCCGATCCCGACGAGGTGGGCCGCGTGCTGTTGCTCTACTCGGGCGGGCTCGACACCAGCGTGATGCTCAAGTGGATCCAAGACGAGTACGAGGCCGAGGTGGTCGCGCTCACGGTGAACCTGGGCCAGCCCGGTGAGGACTTCGACGTGGTCCGCGGCAAGGCGCTGGATCTGGGCGCGCTCGAGTGTTACGTGGTCGACGCTCGCGAGGAGTTCGTGCACGAGTACGTGAAGCCGGCGATCAAGGCCAACGGGATGTACGGCGGCGGCTATCCGCTGTTCACCGCGCTCGGTCGCCCGCTGATAGCGAAGCTCGCGGTGGAGAAGGCGCGCGAGTCGGGTTGCGACACGATCGCCCATGGCTGCACGGGCAAGGGCAACGACCAGGTGAGGATCGAGGGCACCGTAGTGGCGCTCGACCCGGCGATGAAGATCATCGCGCCGGTGCGGGGGTGGCAGATGGGTCGTGAGGAGGAGATCGAGTACGCCCGCCGCCACGGCATCCCCGTCAAGGGAGGCACGGAAGCGCCGCCCTACTCGATCGACGACAACATCTGGGGCCGGTCGTCCGAGGGCGGCCCGATAGAGGACCTCAACGAGCCCCCGCGCGACGATGTGTTCGAGCTGGTCACCACCCCCGGCGACGCGCCCGATACCCACCAGGACCTGCGGGTGGAGTTCGAGCGCGGCGTGCCGGTGGCGCTGGACGGCGAGCGGATGGGCCTGGTCGAGCTGATCGAGCGCGCTGCCGAGGCGGGCTGTCGCCACGGCGTGGGGATCGTGGACCACATCGAGGACCGCATCGTGGGCCTGAAGGTGCGGGACCTCTACGAGGTGCCGGCGGCCGAGATCATCCTCACCGCCCACACCGAGCTGGAGAAGCTCGTGGGCACCATCCACCAGAACCGCTTCAAGCGCAGCCTCGACGAGCAGTGGGCGTTCCTCGTCTACGCCGGGCTCTGGTACGAGCCGCTGCGCGAGAACCTGGATGCCTACATGGACAGCGTGAACGAGCAGGTGACCGGAGAGATCGTGATGCGCCTTTTCAAGGGCCGCGCCGTGGCCGTGGCGCGCACCTCCCCGAACGCCCTCTACGACGAGGAGCTGGCCGGCTTCAGCCAGTCCGGCGGGCTGTTCTCACAGCAGGCGAGCCCAGGGTTCATCGAGCTCTGGAGCCTGCAGTCGAGAATGGCGCATCAAGTCCGAAACAGGCGGGGTGGAGAAGGCACATGAGCCCATGCCGGTCGCGCGTTCGGGTGCTGACGGGTGGCCTCGTGGCGGCTGCCGCGGTGGCGGTGGCGGTGGCGGCCGGTCCCGCGGGCGCCGGGAGCCATATCGGCTCCGAGGCAGAAGCGTCCCGCTACTGCGGAACCGCTGACATCGGCTTTGCCACGGCGGAAGTGCGGGCCCGCAACATCGGCTGCGCCAAGGCCAGACGCTTCGTGCGGCGCAGCTCGCGGCGCCAGATCGACTGCACCGAGGCCAACGACTTCTGCCGGATCATGTACTACAAGGGCTTTCGTTGCGTGCGCCAGGACGATGCTCCGCGTTTCATCGTGAAGGTCCGCTGTAAGCGCGGGTCACAGGTGATCACCGAGACCCATGGCGACTAGATGTCAACCATCTAGGCTGGGCCCATGAACTCACGTAGCTACAGCATTCTCGGATGGGCCGTCTGGCAGATCGGGTCGCGCGTCGCGAGGCGCAAGATGGCCCAGAACCGCACGAAGATCGGCGCCGCGGGGGTGATCGTCCTGGTCCTGGTGGGGGGCATCCTGGCCGCTAAGGGCGACTCGGAGGACTGACCTCCGAGCGAAAGCGCGTGCCGATCGTGACCAGCAGATGGGCCACGCCAAGCACGATGAACAGCGCCGTCGGTGCTGTCTCGTCTGAGAAGCCGGCCAGGAACGGAAGGGCGATCAGCACGACCACCAGCACGTAGTCGAGCGCCACGTGGGCGGGCCGCGGGATCTGGTTGACCAGGCTCGTGGGCCCGTCCGTGGACGCGGCGATCGCCAGGATCACCACGCCGAGCACGATCGAGAGCGCGGTAGCAGCGCCGCTGCCGAAGCCGAACGCGAAGGGGGCGACGATCAGCACCGCGGCGGCCAGATACTCCACCAGACCGTGCACGAACAGCGGGATCGGTCCATCACGCATCACGCGGGCAGCTTAGCCCGCAAAACCCTTGCCGAGGTTGACCCCGGCGCTGACGGGCTTACCCTGCGCCCGGGCGGAGCGGCGGGGCAACGGAGGATGGGGAGAAGTCGTGGACTCCGAGGCGTATCTGGTGGGGCCAGGCTCGGAGCCGCGCTCGGAGCTGTACCGAGTGGCCGTGGACCAGTTCAAGCGCGGCGCGCCTGGTGGAGCTCGAGCCCGAGGTGCGTGCCCGGCTGCTGGAGCCGCGCCGGAGCCTCGCGGTCAACTTCCCGGGTGCTCGAGGACGTGCTGCGCGGACTACGCCGGCACGTCGACGAACTGCGCGTGGTCGTGCAGGGGCTCGGCAACGTCGGCGCGGTCGTGGTGCGAGAGCTGGCGGCCCGCACGGCGGTGCTCGAGGCGCGCTGCGACGTTCTCGTGCCGGCCGCGGTCGAGCACCAGATCACGGCTGACAACGCGGAGGCGCTGGACTGCGGACTGGTTGTGGAGGCGGCAAACGGGCCCACCACCCTGAGGCCGACAGGGTGCTCGCCCGCCGCGGGATCGAGGTGGTGCCCGACGTCCTGGCCAACGCCGGCGGCGTCACGGTGAGCTACTTCGAATGGGTCCAGGACCAGCAGAAGCACTCCTGGAACGGCGAGGAGATCGTGTCCCGGCTGCGGCTCCAGCTCCAGGACGCCCTTGCCAAGGTGGTGGAGGCGCGCTCCCGATACGGTGTCGATTGGCGCACGGCGGCGCAGTCGGTGGCGATCGAACGCGTCGCTGAGGCGTCGCGCCTGCGCACGATCTACCCCTGAGGGGCGCATCCGGTGGGCCGGCGGGCGAAGCCGTCGCCGGAAGTAGCGGGCAGTCTCCCCGAGTCGGGTTTGAGCGTCGGGTCGCGCCCCTATATTCGTCGTCCCGTGAGCGCCGCCCACCTCCACGTCCATTCCGAGTACTCCCTGCTCGACGGGGCCTGCAAGATCGACTCGCTCGCCGAGCGCGCCGCTTCCTACGGCCAGCCCGCGCTGGGCCTCACCGACCACGGGGTCATGAACGGCGCGGTCGAGCACTACAAGGCGTGCAAGAAGCACGGGATCAAGCCGATCATGGGCTTCGAGGCCTACTTCGTCGACGATCGCCGCACCGAGGCCGTGCGCTACGAGCGCAACCACCTCACGCTCCTGGCCCAGAGCGACGAGGGCTTCCGTAACCTCGTCAAGCTCACCAGTGCCGGCTTTCTGGAGGGCTACAAGCGCGGCAAGGCCAACGTGGACATGGAGCTGCTCTCGCGGCATTCGGCGGGCGTCATAGCGCTCACCGGCTGCCTGGCCTCGCGCTTCTGCCAGCGCCTGGTGGCCGACAACCCCGCCGAGGCGCGCGCGCACGTTGACGAGCTGATGCAGGTCTTCGGTGCCGACAACGTCTACTTCGAGGTTCAGAAGAACGGGCTGGCCCCCCAGGACAAGGCCAACGAGGGCATCGCCAGGATCGCGCGTGAGGTCGGCCGCCCCGTGGTGGGCACCGCCGACGTCCACTACCTGGGCCGCGACGACTACCACAACCATTCCGCGCTCCTGTGCGTTCAGACCAAGAGCACGATCTCAGAGCCGAAGCTCACCTTCGACACGAACGAGTTCTACCTCAAGAGCTCCGACGAGATGGCGGCCTCCTTCGCCCAGTGGCCCGAGGCGGTGCCCACGTCGCTGGAGATCGCCGAGCGCTGCCAGGTGGACATCGAGCTGGGCAAGATGCTCATCCCCACCTACGAGACCCCGGAGGGGGAGACCGAGGGCTCCTACCTGCGCCGGCTGGCCCTGGAGGGGATGCAGCGCCGCTACGGGGCGCCCTTGCCGGCCGAGGCGATGGAGCGCCTCGATATGGAGCTCGAGGTGATCGGGAGGATGGGCTTCGACGCCTACTTCCTGATCGTCTGGGATTTCGTCAAGTTCGCCAAGGACAACGGGATCGCTGTCGGCCCGGGCCGCGGCTCCGCGGCCGGCTCGATCGTCTCCTACTGCCTGGACATCACGGAGGTCGATCCGCTCGCCTATGGGCTGCTCTTCGAGCGCTTCCTCAACCCCGAGCGCGTGTCCATGCCCGATATCGACATCGACTTCTCGGTGCGCGGGCGAGATCGCGTGATGCGTTACGTGTCGGACAAGTACGGGTCCGAGTCCGTCGCGCAGATCGTCACCTTCGGGCGGATGTTCCCGCGCGCGGCCACGCGCGACGCCGCCCGGGTGCTGGGCTTCGACTACGGCACCGGGGATCGGCTGGCCAAGCTCATCCCCGAGCCGGTGATGGGCCGTTCGAAGTCCTTCGCGCAGTACCTCAAGGAGGAGGCCGAGCTCAAGCGCATCTATGACTCCGAGCCCGAGTCGCGGCAGGTGATCGACACCGCCATGGGGCTCGAGGGAATCGTGCGCAACGCGTCTATCCACGCTGCTGCGGTGGTGATCGCCGACCGGCCCCTGACCGACATCGTGCCCCTGCAGCTGGCCGAGGACAAGGGCGCCGCCGTCGACGGCCAGCGTGCGTACCGCACCGTCACCCAGTACTCGATGAAGCCGATCGAGGAGATCGGGCTGCTGAAGATGGACTTCCTCGGCCTGCGCAACCTCGACGTGATCGAAGACTGCCTGGACATCCTCGAGGAGTCGTCCGGCGAGCGGCTCGACATGGCGACGCTGGCGCTCGACGACCAGAAGACGTTCGAGATGATGGCCCGCGGGGACTCGATCGGCGTGTTCCAGTTCGAGTCCGAGGGAATGCGCGAGACGCTGCGCAAGGTGCGCCCGAACGAGTTTCAGGACTTCATCGCGCTGAACGCGCTCTACCGGCCGGGCGCGATGGCCTACATCGACACCTACGCGCGCAACAAGCGCAACCCCGACGGGATCGAGTACCTCGACGAGCGGCTGCGCCCGATCACCGAGAAGACATACGGGGTGATGCTCTATCAGGAGCAGCTCATGCAGATCTCGAAGTCGATCGCCGGCTTCACGGGCGCGCAGGCGGACGATTTGCGCAAGGCGATCGGCAAGAAGAATCGCGAGGCGATGGCCGGGCTGAAGCAGGTCTACTTCGAGGGCGCACGCGCGAGCGGGACGAGCGAGACGGTCATCAACCAGCTCTGGTCGGTAAACGAGGCCGCGGCCGACTACTCGTTCAACCTCGCCCACGCGGCCTGCTACGGCCTGATCGGCTACCGGACCGCGTGGCTCAAGGCCAACCACCCGGCCGAGTACATGGCCGCGCTGATCTCGTCGGTGATGTCGACCAAGGACAAGGTGCCGTTCTTCGTCGCTGCCTGCGAGGAGATGGGTATCGAGGTGCTTCCGCCCGACGTGAACGAGTGCGGGCACACCTTCGTGGTCGCGGGCAACAACGTGCGCTTCGGCCTCGACGCGGTCAAGAACGTGGGCTCCTCGGCGGTCGACGCGATCATCGCGGCCCGCGACGAGGGTGGACTGTTCTCCTCGATCTGGGACTTCTGCCGCCGGGTCGATTGCCGCGCCGTGAACAAGAAGGGCACCGAGGCGCTGATCAAGTGTGGCGCGCTGGACTCCACGGGGGCCACACGCGCCGGCATGCTGGCGGTGCTCGAACAGGCCCAGGGATCGGGTCAGAAGACGCAGCAGGACGCGGCTTTGGGCCAGGCCTCGATCTTCGATCTCGAGCAGCCGGCGCCCGCCGGCGCAGCGCCCGGAGGAGCCTTCGGCGCCCCAGAGCTGCCCGTCCCCGCGATTACAGACGAGCGCGCGCGGCTCAACGCGTGGGAGAAGGAGACGCTGGGACTCTTCCTGTCCAGCCATCCGCTCAAGGAGGTGCGAGCGGCCATGCGCGCCCGGGTCGACTGCACGCTGGCCGACCTGAAGGAGAAGAAGGACAACGAGTGGGTCACGATCGGCGGCATGATCACCGAGTGCAAGAAGATCCGCACCCGCAAGGGCGACACCATGATGTTCGCCACCCTCGACGACCTCACCGAGAGCGTCGAGATGCTCATCTTCAAGGCCGACAGCACCGCCAACGCCGACCTCCTCGAAGTGGACCGGCTTGTGATCGTGCGCGGCCGCGTCGAGCACAAGGAGGCGGGCGAGATCAAGTTCATCGCCCAGGACGTCGAGGGCTTCGCGCCCACGCCTGAGGAGGTGGTGGCCGCCGATGCCCTCGCCGCCGCGGAGCCCGTGGCCAAGCGGGTCACGATCGACGTCGGCCCCACAGTGCCCGACAGCTTCCTCGACGAGTTGCGGGACATCTGCCGCAACAACCCGGGTGACCACGAGCTGCTCCTCGTGGTTGGCCGCCGGTCGCTGCTGCTCGGCGAGGGCTACCGCGTGGCCGCCAACGGGTCTTGTTTCGCGGAGCTCGAGCAGCTGCCGGGAACGGCGCGGCGCGCGGCTGCCTGAGCTGCGTCCCGTGGCTAGACTTGCCGCTGTGGAGAGTGCGTCGATCAACGCCGCCGAGCAGCACGAGTGCCGTCAGTGCTGCACGTTCTGTGATCGTGTCGTGCACCCCGCAGGATGCATCGAGTCGGGCTGCTCGTACCTCTACCTGTTCGACGACGAGGAGACCGGACAGCGCTTCATGGGCTGCATGAACAAGGTCTTCCGTGCGGAAATCGACGTCGACGCGTTCGAAGCGGCGCAGCGCACCCGGCACGGCTTCGGCGGCGTCAAGATGACGGGCCGCGCGATTCCCCAGTGCCGCACCTCCGTCGAGCGGGCCTACGGCGGCTACGGCGAGCCCTTCGACTGCGTCAACCCTCGCTTCTTCGACTCGCCGGTCGAGCCCGATCCGGCGTTCGATCTGCGGGACGGGCTCTAGCCGCTGGTCGCTGGCCGCTGGGGACTGCCTCCGCGCCTCTTGCGTGCTCGCAGCCCATTTGCCCTGAACTTCCGGGCGAGGTCCATGTCCTCTTTCGCAGGCGCCCCTCCCTCCACGCCGGGGCCTTCGAAGATCGTCGGCAGTCCCTCGAAGCGCGGCTCTGACAGGAAGGCCCCGCACCCGCGGGCGCCGAGCTCGCCGTCGCCCAGCGGGGCGTGGCGGTCACGGTTCGAGCCCAGCGGCGCCTGGGAGTCGTTCACGTGCAGGCAGCGCATCCGGTCCTGGCCAACGAGGGACACGCAGCGGTCCATCACCTCGGTCAGGCCGTCCGCCGTGCGCACGTCGAAGCCGCTGGCCAGCAGGTGGCAGGAGTCCAGGCACAGGCCCAGCCGAGCGTGCCCGTCCGTCAGATCCACGAGCTCGGCCAGCTCCTCGAAAGAGCGCCCGAGCGTGTTGCCGGCCCCCGCCGTGTCCTCGAGCAGCAGGGGGCAGCGCTCGGACTCCTCGAGGGCGTGGCGCAGGGCGTCGCCAACCCGTGCCAGCGCCTCTTCATGGGGCTCGCCCACGGTGGAGCCGGGGTGCAGCACCACCCCGGAAGCTCCGATCTCATCACCCATCCGCAGTGCGTGCACCAGCGAAGCCAGCGACTTCTCGCGGATGACGGGATCCTTCGAGGCGCAGTTGATCAGGTATACGGCGTGGATCACCACCGAGCGGATCGGGCCGTCGTCCATCAACTCGAGGAAGGCGGCGATGTCGTCGTCCGTCCAGCGGGTGGGGCGCCACATCCGGGGGGACTGATTGAAGACCTGGATCGAGTCGGCGCCGATCTCGACCCCGCGGCCGTGCGCGTTCACCAAGCCGCCGGCCGTGGATACGTGGGCGCCTATTAGCATCGAGGAATGGCCGGTCCGGGCAAAGGCATGAGAGTGAGGTTCGCGCCATCCCCCACGGGGGCGCTGCACATCGGCGGGGCGCGAACCGCACTCTACAACTGGCTCCTGGCGCGCAAGGACGGCGGCACAATGGTGCTGCGCATCGAGGACACCGACCGCGAGCGCTCCACCCCGGACAACGTGGAGCAGATCCTCGACGCCCTGCGCTGGCTCGAGCTCGACACCGACGAGGGCCCGATCTCGCAGGCCGAGCGCGCCCCCGCCACCGCGAGCAGATCGACCGGCTGCTGGCCGACGGCCACGCCTACGAGGACGACGGCGCGGTACGCCTCCGCGTCCCGGACGGGGGCCAGACGGTGATCGAGGACGTGATCCGGGGCGAGGTGAGCTTCCCGCACGACTCGATCGACGACTTCGTGATCGCCCGCTCGGACGGCAGCGCGCTGTACAACCTGGCGGTCGCGGTCGACGACCTGGACATGGGAATCACGCACGTGATCCGGGGCGCCGACCACCTCTCGAACACCCCCCGCCAGGCGATGATCCTGAAGGCGATGGGAGCATCGCCGCCGATCTACGCCCACCTGCCCCTGCTGCACGGCACCGACGGCAAGAAGCTCTCCAAGCGCCACGGCGCTGCGTCGGTCCAGGAGCTGCGCCAGGCCGGCTACCTGCCCGAGGCGGTGCGCAACTACATCGCGCTGCTGGGCTGGGGCCTCGACGCCTCCACCACCTTCATGACCACCGACGAGCTGATCGCGGGGTTCTCGCTGGAGCGCGTGTCGAAGTCCCCGGCGATCTTCGACGAGCAGAAGCTGCGCTGGATGAACGGCCGCTACATGCGTGAGCTGCCGCCTGCCGAGCTGGCGCGGCGCCTCGAGGCACGGCTGGAGCGCGGCGGGCTGGAGGACGCGGTTTCGGTGGCTCAGGACAAGCTTCAGACCCTCGACGACTTCTGGCCGCTCGCGGGCTTCCTCGTGGAGCGGCAGCCGATCGACGAGGGCTCGTGGAGCAAGGTGATGGGCGATGGCGCCAACGAGCGCCTGGAGGCCGCCCGAGAGGCACTGGCCTCTCTCGAGCCGTTTGACCAGGAGCGGGTCGAGGCCGCCCTGCGGGGGCTGGTGGAGCGTCTCGGCGTCAAGCCCAAGCAGGTCTTCCAGCCCCTGCGGGTGGCGATCGCCGGAAGTACCGTCTCTCCGGGCATCTTCGAATCGGTGGTCGCGCTGGGCCGCGAAGAGACCCTCGCGCGGGTCGACGACGCCCTCGCACGGTTCTCGTCTGCCGCGTAGCTTCTCTCAACCTTCGTCGCCGGCTGCCGATAGAACTGGCGACCGCCTACGAACGGCAGGGACGCCAACGGATGCCACCCGGACTGATTATTGAGACTCCCGCTCACGCCGCCAGCGCCGGAGACTCGCCCCAACGAGGGGCACGGCCGCCGGCTGACGGCCGCCTTCGAGGCCCTCGAGGCTTTCCCGGCCCTGGCCGAGTCGCGCGACCGCGTGCTCAGCCTGGTTCGCGAAGAGCGCAGCTCCAACGGCAAGGTCGTCTCCGCCATCGAGTCCGACGTGGCGCTGGTCACCACTGTGCTGCGGATGGCCAACGGCATGACCTCGAAGCAGAAGGGCAAGATCGGCGGCGTACCGGAGGCGGTGGCGCTGATCACTCCCGAGGGCGTCGAGCAGCTGGCCAGCCGGGCCAGGGTCTTCGACTTCTTCGAGCGCACCCCCGGATGGGACGCCGCTCCTGAGCGCTTCCGCCTGCATGCCGTCGCCACCCAGGCCGCCGGGGACCGGCTGGCGCGGGAGCTTGACTATCCGAAGCGCGATGAGCTGCTCACGGCCGCGCTGCTCCACGACATCGGCAAGCTCGTGCTCATACACGCCTACTCGGCCTACCCCGAGCAGATTCATGGCGACGCCGTCACGCCGGAGGCCCGCATCCACCGCGAGCGCCGCGAGCTGGGCGTGGACCACGCCCTGGTCGGAGGCGTGCTGGCACGCCGCTGGGGACTGCCCAACGACCTGGCCACGGCGATCGAGCGCCATCACTCCGACGACGCCGAGGGGCAGGCCGCCCTCGTGCGCCTGGCCGACATGCTGGCCCACTACGGCCACGGTGAGGCGGTCGACCGCAAGGCCCTTCTCGAAGCCGCGCGCTCGCTGTCGATGACCCCGGCCGGCCTGCGAGAGCTGATGTACGACCTTCCGTACGCGGGCAACGGCAAGCGCCATGTGGATCCGTGCCCACTCTCCACCCGCGAGCTCGACGTGCTCAAGAGGCTCGCCCTCGGCAAGGTCTACAAGCAGATTGCCCACGACCTCGAGCTCTCCACCAGCACCGTGCGAACGCACCTGCACAACACCTACGCGAAGCTGGGCGCAAGCGATCGCGCCCAGGCCGTCCTGATCGCCACCGACCGCGGCTGGCTCTGAGCGCGGCGATAGCCGGCGCCTGACCGAGTCATAGCTCGCTTGCCTGCTGAAGCAGGCGTCGCTCACTGCTTCCTCGGTCGTGCTTGGCTCGCGCGGAGCTCAGTCGCTGGCGGCCGGCCGGGGGGCGCGCAGGATCACTGCGCTCCCGTCTGCGGTGCTCTCGATTCGCAGGCTGCCGTGCAGGAGCTCGGCGCGCTCGCGCATGCTGGCCAGGCCGATGTGTCCGGGCTCGGTGTTCTTGAGAGGATCGACTTCGCCGAAGCCGACACCGTCGTCGATGATGGACAGCTCGAGGCGATCGTCGTAACAGTGCAGGGAGATGCTCACGTGGCCGGCGGAGCCATGCTTGACCGCGTTCATCACCGCCTCCTGGGTGATGCGAAACAGGTCTCCCTCTGTCTGCGAGGGCAGCTCCTGAGGGTCGATCTGCAGGCTCGTGTGCAGTCCGTAGCGGCGCTGCCACACCGGCAGGCAGCGCTCGATGGCGGCCCCGTAGCTCATCTCATCGAACGCGTACGGGCCCAGGTCGATCATCTCGTCACGCAGGCTGCGCACGTTGCGCTCGGCCATCGCACGGGCCTCGGCGAGCAGCTCGGTGGTTCTGGGCGCGCCTTCGCGCTCGGCCTCCGAGTGGGCGGCCGCGAGTGCCATGTCGAGCCCGACCATCTCCTGCACGGGCCCATCGTGCAGCGACTCTGAGATCTGGCGCCGGATCTCGCTCTCCCGGCGCATGGTGCGCCGGGTGAGCTCACGCGCCCGGAGCCGGGAGGCGCTTTCCGCCGTCCGAAACCCGCCCACCATCACGGCAGCGGAGAGCGCCGCGGCCACGAAGATCACTTCGTAGAACAGGAGCAGCCTGCCTTCCACCGGGGCGCCGCCGGTGGCGGCGCTCACCCCGACGAGGCACGCGGACGCGACCACGGCCACGGCCAGTCCGAGGCGCTCGCCCTGGAAGTGGGCGTGGACGGCCAGAAAGGCGATCGCCATGAAGCGCACGGCGCCGTAGGTCTCGGGCGCCACGAGCTCGATCGCGACCAGCATCAGCATGTCGCCGATCGCAATCAGCGGGCTCACCGCAAGCGCCGGTCCGCGCTGGGCCAGCACCAGGTTCAGCAGGCTCCAGGGCAGTGCTACGCCGGCAAGCACCACCGCCAGGCGCCCGGAGTGGGGGAAGCCGAGAGCAACCACCAGGCCAATCGACATCAATGTGAGCCCGAGCCGGCTCCACGCGAAGGTCACGATCGGCCGGTTCGACTCGATCGGCAGCCGCCGCAGCGGCGCCGGGCCGTTGGCGTTCATCGGGCCTCGGTTGCCGGTGCTCCCACGCGGCGGCGAAGGATCAGCGCCGCGGCGGTGGCCGCACCCGCGGTGTCGATCAGGACATCACGCGGCGTGCCCGTGCGGTCGGACACGGTGAGCTGGTGCAGCTCGTCGGAGACGGCGTAGGCCACCGAGATGGTGAACGCGAGCGCGACGGCCCTGCGCAGAGGCATGCGGGTCCGGAGTGCTCGCCACCACAGGCCGAGGAGGAGTGCGTACTCGAGGAAGTGAGCAAGCTTGCGGGAGAGGAAGTAGAGAAGCCCGCGATCGACATCGTCGCCGGGCATGGCGGACAACGCGAAGATCACCGCCATGAGGAGCAGCGGCGGCAGCCAGAGCGCGGCCGCCCGGAGGACCCGGTGCATGCCCATAACTTAGTGCGCTGCGGCATTACACTCGCGGCGGTGCTGGCGATCACCTCGAAGTCCCCCTACGCGGTGCGCGCGCTCTCGGAGCTGGCGCGCCGCGGCTCCGACCAGCCTGTGCCCATCGGTGAAATCGCTCGCGCGCGCGACATCCCGGTCCAGTTTCTCGAGGGCCTGTTTGCCACGCTGCGCCGCGCCGGGATCCTGCAGAGCCAGCGCGGCGTGAAGGGCGGCTACCTCTTCGCCCGGGCGCCGTCCGAGGTGACTGTGCTGGAGGTGACCGAGTTGCTGGAGGGCGAGCTGGGGGCCGACGCCCCCGTGCTCGGGCCGGTGTGGGTGGAGGCCGCAGCTGCGGTGAGGGCGGTGCTGGCGCGAACCACGATCGCCGACGTGGCGGAGAGCGAGGCCCAGCAGGCCGGCGCGCCGATGTACTACATCTAACCTGACAGTCCCGCGGCTTCGAGGGCTCTCTCTTCGCTCATGATCACGTCTAGCCTCGCGACCTTGCCGTCTCTGAAGGTCCACAGCTGGAAGTAGGTCAGCTGGACGGGGGCACCACTGCCGCGCCCGATGCCGTTCTGGCGGACCTTGACCACCACGGTGTCTCCGACAGCCTCGAAGGACTCCGCGGCGATGCTGAGGGACTCCCAGGAAGCGAGGAAGAGGGACGTGTACTTCAGGACGCCCTCCGTGCCCTCGTAGGTCCCCCCGTCG
Organism: uncultured Thermoleophilaceae bacterium; assembly: GCA_963825475.1. Taxonomy (GTDB): domain Bacteria; phylum Actinomycetota; class Thermoleophilia; order Solirubrobacterales; family Thermoleophilaceae; genus JAAYBF01. The sequence continues at coordinate 697,881 of CAWGTC010000004.1, forward strand.
GGGATGCCGGGGTCGATGGCGAGCTTGACGTCCTCGTCGAACAGCTGCAGGCTCGTGGTGAAGTCCCCTCGCTCCCACCTGGCGTAGACCGGACGCAACATCTCCACGTGTGACATCACCCCACCCGCTGCGGGCACTAGGAAGGCGGCTTTACGTACAGGTCGTGCAGCTCGTAGACCTCGGCGGTAGGCATACCGCTAAAGGCCTCTTCTCCGGCAACCTCCCGGATCGCAGGGAGGAGCGTGTCCTCGCGGAACCGTTCGTACTTCTCCATCGACTCCCAGATGTTGAAGATGCGGAAGCCGCCCGCCTCGATTGCACCCGCCGCCTGAACGAGCATCCCATCCGGCGGCTCCTCTCCCAGCTTGGCCGAGACGGAGTCGTACATCTCGGCCGTGATCTGCTTGCCGTGAACCGACACTGAGATGGACATCGAGCCCTCCTGACGGGACGGTTGGCCTAGAAGATCTACGCTATTGCGTGACGTACTCACAGCGCAAGACAGACGTTCGTCGAAACGGACGAAAAAACGCTAAAGCCGTCCGGGGGACGTGCCGATAGAAACCAGACTTTGACATTCCTAGACGGACGGACGGGGCTTCATGCAGCGTTCGCCGGAAGGAGTAGTCCCGTGTCCCCAGCCCGCCCCTCCGAACCGCGTCCCAGCGATCGCAATCATGCTCTCACCGATCGCGAACAGGAGCTGAGCGACCGCGACCAGGTCCTCAGCGATCGCGAGCAGGCGCTCAGCGACCGCGACCAGAAAGCCTCAGATGCCGACCAGGTCGCTTCCGATCTGGACTGGGCTGACGGCAGCGTCTCCGAGGCGTGTCACCAGCGCAGCTCGGCTGCGCGGGTCGAGGGGACGCGCGGGCGGCTCGAGGCCGGCAGCCTTCGTGACGAGGCATCGAGCCAGCGCGACACGGTGGCACACGCACGCGACGACCTCGCGGCGGTGCTCGACCACGACGCCGACCTTCACGACCAGGCGGCGGGCGACCTCGACCAGCGCGACGAGCTGTTGGACAAACGCACCCTGCGCGTCCAAGACCTCCGCGCCCGGGCCAGCATGGCCCGCACGCGCGCGGCCGAGGACCGCGACCGGGCGCGGCGCGACCGCGAGCGGGCCGCGCGCGACCGTGAGTTGGCCGCATGCGACCGCGACCAGGCTGCGCGCCAGTGGCGACAGGCCGGGACCGACGAGCTGACCGGAACCCGGCGGCGGGGGGTCGGACTCGAGGAGCTCGAGAACGAGATCGAGCGCGCCCGCCGCACGGGCGGAAGCCTCGTGGCCGTGTACGTGGACGTGGACGGCCTGAAGTCCGTGAACGACGCTCTCGGCCACCACGCCGGTGACGCGCTGCTGTGCGAGGTGGCCGACGCACTCAAACGCCACATGCGCTCCTATGACCTGGTCGTGCGCCTCGGCGGTGACGAGTTTCTCTGCGCGCTGCCGGATGTCAGCCTCGAGGAGGCCCATTCCCGCGTCAATCACCTGAACGCCGAGCTCCACCGAGGCCCGTCCGCCGGATCGGTCAGCACCGGCTTTGCCGAGTTGCGCGGCGACGACAGCAAGGAGAGCCTGGTCGACCGTGCCGATCGTGAGCTGCTGGCCAACCGCGCCGGCCGGGCCCCGCGCGGCGTGATCTCACCGGCTCGTTACATGCAGGCGGGATAGCTCGCTCGCACGACCCTGCCCGGACGAGGCAGGCGCGACGGACCTCGATCCCCTCCCGCTCCTGTCCGTCGACGCCTCGGTACCGTTGAGCAGATGAGCGTCAGCTCGATCGGCCGGGTGATTCCCGACAACCTCTCCGACCTGGTGGGAGGAACGCCGATGGTCCGCCTCGGGCGCCTGGCGCCGGACTGCGGCGCCGAGCTGGTGGGCAAGCTCGAGGCCTACAACCCGGCCGGCAGCGTGAAAGACAGGATCGGGGTGGCCATGATCGCGGCCGCCGAGGCGGAGGGGCGGATAGAGCCCGGACGCACCACCATCGTCGAGGCCACGTCGGGGAACACCGGCATCGCGCTGGCCTTCGTGTGCGCCGCGCGGGGATACCAATTGGTGCTGGCGATGCCTCAGGGAATGAGCCGTGAGCGAGAGGGGCTGCTGCGCCTCTACGGCGCCCAGGTGGAGATCACCGAGTCGATGGGCGGAATGAACGAGGCCGTCGACGCCGCGCGCCGGATTGCAGCTGATCGCGGCGAGGCCTTCATCTGCGATCAGTTCGCCAACCCCGCCAACCCCGAGGTGCACCGTCGCACCACCGCCGAGGAGATCTGGCGCGACATGGAAGGACGTGTGGACGTCTTCGTAGCGGGCGTCGGCACGGGGGGCACCATCACGGGCGCGGGCGAGCGGCTGAAGGAGCGCAATCCTGACATCCGCGTGGTGGCGGTCGAGCCCAAGAGCTCCCCGGTGCTGTCGGGCGGGCGGGCCGGTCCCCACAAGATCCAGGGAATCGGCGCGGGCTTCGTGCCGCCCGTGCTCAACCGCGAGATCCTCGACGAGGTGATCGTCGTCGACGACGAGGACGCGATCGAGACTGCGCGCACCTGTGCTCGCCGGGAGGGAGTGCTGGCCGGCATCTCCTGCGGCGCCGCATTGTGGGGAGCGATCGAGGTGGGCTCGCGCCCGGACATGCGAGGCAAGCGGATCGCCGTGGTCCTGCCCGACTCGGGCGAGCGCTATGTGAGCACCCCCTTCTTCGCCCCGTCGTGACCCTCTCGGCATCCGAGCTCGAGCGCTATTCGCGCCAGCTTTTGATGGCCGAGTGGAGCGGCGGGGCACAGGAGCGCCTGCGGGGCGCGCGGGCTCTCGTCATAGGCGCCGGGGCGCTGGGCAGCCCGGTGGCCACCTATCTGGCGGCCGCGGGCGTCGGGCGGCTCGGGATCGTCGACGGCGATCGGGTCGAGCTGTCCAACCTGCATCGCCAGCCGCTGCATTTCACTCCGGACGTGGGGCAGCCCAAGGCAGAGGTCGCGGCAGCCAAGCTCACGCTGCTCAATCCGGAGGTGCTGGTGGAGGCCTATCCGGTCGAGCTGACCAGCAAGAATGCGGAGGCGGTGGTGATGGGCGCCGACGTGGTGGTCGACTGCACCGACAGCTTCGACAGCCGCTACCTCGTCAACGACGCCTGCTGCGGGCAGGGAGTCGCGCTGGTGGAGGCCGGTGTCGTGGCCTTCGAGGGACTCGTGCTGTCGGTGCGGCCTGGCGAGTCGGCTTGCTATCGCTGCGCGTTTCCGACGGCGCCGCCCGTCGAGACCCGGCGATCGTGCCGCGATGCCGGGGTGCTCGGCGCGATGGCGGGCATCGTCGGATCGATCCAGGCGCTCGAGGCCCTCAAGCTGCTCACCGGCGTGGGGGAGCCCCTGCTGGACCGGATGCTTCAGATCGACGGGCGCGACATGGCGCAGCTGATGGTGCACACGAGCCGCCGGGACGCATGTCCTGCGTGTGCCCGCATTACCGCTCCGTCACAATCTGAGTCCTGATGTTCGGCCTCGGCACCTTCACCCGCGTGGCGCGCGAGCTGCGCGAGGACCTTACCGCTGCGCAGGACCGCGATCCGGCCGCCCGCAGCGTGGGTCGCGTGGAGATCCTGCTGACCTACGGCGGCGTGCAGGCGCTGCTGGCGCATCGGGTGGCCCACGCGCTGCACGAGTCGGGCGTGCCGTTCGCGCCACGGCTACTGGCCAACGCCACCCGGGTCGGCACCGGCGTGGAGATCCATCCGGCCGCCGAGATCGGCCAGGCGCTTTTCATCGACCATGGAGCTGGGGTGGTGATAGGGGAGACCGCCGAGATAGGACGCGACGTGACGCTCTACCAGGGCGTGACGCTCGGCGGAACCGGCTTCGCGCGGGGCAAGCGCCACCCGTCGGTGGGCGACGACGTGGTGATCGGCTCGGGCGCGAAGCTGCTCGGACCGATCGCCGTTGGTGACTGCGCAAAGATCGGCGCCAACTCCGTGGTGGTACACGACGTGCCCGCGAACTCGACGGTGGTGGGCAATCCGGGACACCCCGTGCGAGTGGACGGCAAGCGCCCGGACGGCCCCGACGCCGACTGGGCTCACCTTCCCGACCCGGTGGCCGAGGCCCTCCGCAGCCTGGCCGCGCGCGTGAACGAGCTCGAGGGCCTGGTGGCCGACCTGACCGGCAAGCGGCCCGAATCCGGCAAGGTCCGCCCGCTGCGGCGCAGCCGCGGCGGCGACCCCGCAGGCGGCTGACGTTCTACGATCGTGCGCATGGCGGTCCATCAGGTCGGCCCGCACAGCGGGACGCTGAAGGTCAAGACGTACCGGGAGGGCGTGGCACAGAAGATCGGCCATGACCTCGTGATCGAGGTCGAGCACTGGGATGCCACGGTCGACGTCGGTCTGGACGGCGCGGTCCGGTCGGTGCAGATGAACGCCGACGCCGGCTCGCTCGAGGTCCGCGAGGCCCACAACGGCGCGAAGGCGCTCACGGACAAGGACCGCAACCACATCCACACGTCGATCGAGGAGAAGGTTCTTGGCGGCAAGCCGATCGCGTTCTCGTCGACGGCGATCGAGCCGCGCGGGGGAGGGGTCAGCGTCCGGGGTGACCTCACGATGGCCGGCACGACACACGAGGCGACCTTTGACATCGAAGTCAGCCCGGACGGCCACGTCGCCGGGACGCTGCCCGTGACCCAGAGCCAGTGGGGCATCAAGCCCTATAGGGCGTTCATGGGGGCGCTGAAGGTGCGCGATACCGTCGAAGTCGTCGTCGACGCGCGGCTACCTGCCGCCTGACAGAAGCCAGTCTGGCCAGACCGCCTTCTCCGGCAGGGATCACGCGGGCCGCGGCGCCTTACGGGGCCCAGCGCCTGACGGCATATGCCTCCAACTGAACGCCGCTCAGTAATAGACAGTGCGAGTGCGGTGGCGGGGCACCGCCTTGTACCGAGGTTCTTGGCCCCGGTTCCACAGCCACACATCGAGCACTCGGGGGGCCACTCCAAGCTGCGCTGCGATCAGCTCGCACGCGTGCAGCGCGCAGGCGCGAATCTCGCGTTCCTCGGCGCCGGGCTCGAGCAGCTCGCCCGCGTCGATCCGCGCGGCCAGCGCCGCGTCGTAGCGAAGCACGCCGTCCATGCGCAGCACGTGGGGCACCAGGTTGTCGGCGAAGATCGTGAGCCGGTCGAGGTCGCGGAACTCGGCTACGCCCGCCAGTGCCAGGTCGCTGGGCACGATCTGGGCTCGCTTGTAGAAGCCTGGATCGTCGAAGAACGCCATCCCTGCCGCCAGCCCCTCGGCCAGACGCTCCGCGGACCCGCCGGCGGCCTCCACTGCATCGAGCGCGCCGCGCTCCCCGAGAAAGCTGCCGAGGTCGTTGAGCGCGCGGGCGAACAGGCCCATCAGCTCGTGGCCCTCCTCCTGCCCGAGCACCTTCGCGACGGTCGCGGCGTCCAGCGCACGCAGATCCGCCGCCGGCCAGGGCCCCTCCGCGCGAAAGTGGTCGGCGAGCGCCCACGCCACCGTGTAGTAGCCCGAGCAGCCCGGCCGCTTGCGCAGGGTCGGGAACCAGCCCGAGCCGAAGTTGATCGAGCCGAGCGCGAGCAGGTAGGCAGCCACGTGCTCGCGGCTGCCCTCCATGTAATGACGCTCGGGGTCGAGCACGGGATCCGGGCCGGGGTGTACCGCGCCCAGGCGGGCCACGTCGATCGTGACCGACCTCGCCTCGGCGGCGATGTGCGCGCACGACCGGCGCACCTCGTCGCAGAGTCCCATCAGGTGCGGCGGAACCGGATGAGCGTGGTGAGCGGCTCGAACCCCAGGTCGCGGTAGAGCGTGAGCGGGCCCGAGTCCCGATCGACCACGATCAGCACCAGTTCGACTCCCTCGGCGTGCAGCCGGTCGATTCCGCCGAGCACCACCGAGCCGGCCAACCCGCGATTGCGCCGGCTCGGAAGCGTGGTCACGTCTTCCACCTGCCCCACCAACCCATCGGAGATGAGCCTCGCACACGCGGCCGGCACGCCGTCGTCGAAGGCGGCCAGCCAGCGGTCGCCCAGGCGCTCGTGCACCCGCAGGCCCCAGCGCAGGATCTGGTCCACCACAGCGTCGCCCTCAGGTGGCAGATCGCTGCCCGCGGTGGCGCGGATCGGGCCCACCACGCGGATGTGCACGTCCTCGACCGGGGCCGAGGCGGTCCGGCTGGACTCGTGGGCCAGCACCATCACCGTGAGCGTCTCGTCCTGATAGCCGAGGGTGTGCAGCCCGGGCGCGAGCCGCCGCGCGTCCTCCTCGTGGTGGGTGGCCACCATCTGATGGGCCAGGCCGCGGCGATCGTGGGCCTCTCTCAGCGCGGCGTGCAACTGCTGGGCGGTGCCCATCCACTGCTCTTGGAGGCGCACGTAGTTGGCGTCCCAGACTCCTGGGAAGCCGTCCGTGACAAGTGCCACGCCGCCGGGGAAGGGCGCGGTGCGGTCTGCCGCGCGCACGTCAGCGTGGTGCAGGAAGGCCAGCGCGCGGTCGGCTTCCGGCTTGGACATGGGCCCCAGCCTCCCACGGCCGCTGGGCTCCTACACTCCGGCCGGTGCCCGCCGCTCTTGTCGCGACCGGCTTGCAGAAGAGCTACGGCCGGGCCCAGGCGCTCGCGGGGGCGGATCTGCGCGTGGAACAGGGGGAGCTGTTCGGGCTCTTGGGACCCAACGGCGCCGGTAAGTCCACCCTGGTGAAGATCGCGTGCGGGCTGGTTCGAGCCGGTGACGGATACGTGGAGGTGCTCGGAGCGCCCGCCGGCTCCATGCAAGCCCGGCGGCAAACCGGCTACCTGGCCGAGCTCTTTCGCTTCCCTGGATGGCTGAGCGCCGATGAGCTGCTCAGCCTGCACCAGCGTCTGGCAGGCTCGGCCGGTGGGCGTGCCGAGCGATCGGACCTGCTCGAGCTCGTGGGCCTGGCCGATGCGGCCAGGATCAAGGTCGAGACCATGTCCAAGGGCATGCAGCAGCGACTGGGCATCGCACAGGCTCTCGTGGGCTCTCCGCGGCTGCTGCTGCTCGACGAGCCCACGAGCGCGCTTGACCCAGTCGGGCGTCGGATCGTGCGCGACCTGCTGCTCGAGTTGAAGAGCCGCGGTGTCGCCGTGCTCCTGAACTCCCACCTGCTGAGCGAGATCGAGCTGGTGTGCGACCGAGTGGCGATCATGCTCGCCGGTCGCGTGGTACAGCAGGGCGCGCCCAGCGAACTGGCGCGCCCTCGGGGAGTGGAGGTCGAGATGGCGTCGGGCACGCGGTTGTTCGAGGGCGCCGGCCGGGACGACGCCCCGGGGATCGTCGCCGGGCTGGTTTCCGAGGGGCAGCGGGTGTACGGGGTCCGCGTCTTGTCCTCCACCCTGGAGGAGACTTACCTCGAGGCGGTCGGCGGCGGATGACCGGCGTGCGGATCATGGTGGGCTACGCGCTCCAGGAGAGCCTGAGGCGCCGGGTATTCCTGGTGGTCGTGATCCTCACGGCCGCGTTTCTCGCGCTCTACAGCTACGGCGCCTCGCTGGCCTTCGACGGCACCTCCGGCTTCGACTCGGGCGATGCTGCGGTCGAATCCGAGGTGCTGACCGGCTCGACCATGCTCGGGCTCGCGATGTTCTCGATTCTCTTCCTCGGCGCTGTTCTTGCCGTCTTTCTCACCCTGAGCGCCGTTCGCGGCGATGCTGAGCGGGGGCTGCTCCAACCGCTGGTGGTGCGGCCGCTCGGGCGTACCCAGCTGCTGGCGGGTCGATACGCGGCCGCCGCTACTGTGTGCGCCGGCTACGTGCTGACCGTCTACTTCGTGGCCATGCTGATCACAGGTCTGGTCGGTGGCTGGTGGCCCGATCGCGTCCTGGCGCCCGGCGTTGCACTCGCCGCCGCCGTGTGCGTGATCGCCGCGCTCACGCTGCTCGGATCGGTGTACCTGTCCGCGAACGCGAACGGAATCGCGGTGTTCATGGTCTTCGGGGCGGGCCTGGCCGCGGGCCTGCTGGGTCAGATCGGTGAGGCGCTCGGCTCGGCCCGCCTCGAACGCATCGCCGACGTGGCGAGCTGGCTCCTCCCGTTCGAGGCGCTGTACCAGTCCGGCCTTCACGGACTCACCGCGGACGCGAGCGGGTTCACCGGCGTCGCCGTGCAACTCGGTCCCTTCGGCGGCGCGCAGGGCGCGAGCACGCTCCTGTGGCCCTGGGCAGGCGCATACGTGATCCTCCTCGGCTTGGCGGCTCGCCGGGGGTTCATGCGCCGCGATCTCTAACCCTGAGCGCTCCGACTCCCGCTCTATCCTCGGATGAGTGACGCCCACGCTCGCTTCGGAGGCCCTTCTAGAGGGCCTCAACGAACCCCAACGGGAGGCGGTGTCGCACGGCGAGGGCCCGCTGCTGATCCTGGCCGGAGCCGGGTCGGGCAAGACCCGTGCGCTCACCCGCCGGATCGCCTATCTCGTGGGTACCGGGGCGGCCCAGCCGAGCGAGATCCTCGCCATCACCTTCACCAACAAGTCGGCCGCCGAGATGCGCGACCGCGTGGAGCAGCTGGTGGGCGCGCGAGCGCGGGCGATGTGGGTGATGACGTTCCACTCGTCGTGCGCCCGGATACTGCGCTCCGACGGCGAACGCCTGGGCTACACCCGCGGGTTCACGATCTATGACGAGGCCGACTCGGTGCGGCTGGTCAAGCAGTGCGCCGACGAGCTCGGCGTGGACACCAAGCGGTTTCCCCCGCGCGGTTTGAAGCGCCAGATCTCCGACGCCAAGAACGGGCTGCTCGATGCCGAGGCCTACCGGCTGAAGGTGGACTCCTACTTCGAGCAGACCGCCGCCGAGGTCTACGAGCTCTACGAGCAGCGGATCCACGGCATGAACGCCATGGACTTCGACGACCTGCTGTTTCGCTGCGTCAACCTCTTCGAGCTGTTCGGTGAGGTGCTCGACCGCTACCGCCGCGCCTTTCGCCACGTGCTCGTAGACGAGTACCAGGACACCAACCACGCGCAGTACCGCTGGCTGCGGCTGCTCACCGACGAGCACCGCAACCTGGCGGTCGTGGGGGACGACGCGCAGTGCATCGTCGCCGGAACCCTCGTCACGATGGGCGACGGGACCAAGCAGCCCATCGAAACCATTCGCGCCGGTGACGAGGTTCTCTCGTCTCACGGGAGTGGGGAGTTTCGGCCCGCGAAGGTCACCGAGACCTACGAATCCAACCGCAGCCAGCTGGTTGAGATCAAGACCCGGGATGGACGGCGCCTAGTCAGCACGCCAGAGCACGTGCACTTTGCCGGCTTTCACCGGACCAAGTCCCCTCAGCTGTATATGACCTACGCGATGTGGCGCGCCGATGAGGGATTCCGGGTCGGCACGACCCGTACCTACACAGATCAGAGGAACCACGCCAGCGGTGTGGCCCTGAGGGCGATGAAAGAGGTGGCCGACGCAGCCTGGGTGATCTCAGTCCATTCGAGCCAAGCACGAGCCAGGGCCCACAAGCTGAAGCTTTCACTTCGCTACCGCCTCCCGGCACTTCCCTTTCGTTGCCGAAAGGGAGGGTCAAAGAATGGGCTGGTACACGATCGGGAGGCAAGCGACGATGTTTTCGCGAGCTTCCCTACGACAGCGACTGGCTTGCAACTCCTCGCAGACGAGGGACTCAGCTTTGATCACCCTCACCACGTGCCTCGCACAGTTGACGGTCGTCGCCGCAACGTGACCGTCACTCTCTGCGGTGACCGCAGGGGCAACAGGCCAATGCATCTCGTGGCGGTCGGTGGACGTGACCTCGGCGGCAAGCGAGCGCTCGAGAGCGTTGGCCTCAATGTCAGGCCCGCCAAAGGCTCATCGCAGAGTTGGCGCTACGAATCCGCGTTTGGGGACTACGGAGAAGCGCTGAGGGTCGTAGACAGGATTCAGTCAGTCACACCGATTCTCGTTCGCCAGGTCGCTCGTCTGGGTTGCCGCTCTGCTGCGCCCGGTCGCAATTCACTGCCTGCCATTCCCGCGGCCTCGGTCAAGGAAGGGATGGTCATGTTCACGGGCGATGGCGGTTATGACGTCGTCGAGTCTGCTCGACCTTTCGAGGGCGCAACCGCCGTTTACGACCTCAACGTCGAGAACACGCACAACTTCGTCGCGGGCGATCTTGTCACGCATAACTCGATCTACCAATTCCGTGGCGCCGACATCAACAACATCCTCGACTTCGAAAAACACCATCCCGACGCCAAGGTGATCAAGCTCGAGCAGAACTACCGCTCGACGCAGACGATCCTCGACGGGGCCAATGCTCTGATCGCCAACAACCGCGCACAGAAGGTCAAGCATCTGTGGACCGATGCCGGCCAGGGCGAGCCGATCCACGTGCGCGAGCTCGAGGACGAGCACGCCGAGGCCCGCTTCGTGGCCGGTGAGATCGAGCGCTACGTGGAGGGCGGCGGCTCGCGCGACGACGTTGCCGTCTTCTACCGCGCCAACGCCCAGAGCCGGGTGCTCGAGGACACGCTCGTGCGCTATGGCGTGAGCTACCAGGTGATAGGCGGCACACGCTTCTACGAGCGCGCCGAGATCCGCGACGCCCTCGCCTATCTCACGCTGCTCACCAACCCGCAGGACGTGGTCTCCTTCCAGCGCGTGGTCAACTCGCCGCGGCGCGGCATCGGCGACACCTCGCAGGCGCGGATGGTGTCCCACGCCAACACGATCGGCGAGCCGATCTTCGACGTGGCGATGACGCCCGAGGACGTTCCCGGTCTGGGCTCGGCCGCGATCAAGGCGGTGGGGCGCTTCATGGACACGATGGAGAAGCTGCGCGACCGGGCCGACGGCGCCTCGGTGGGCGACCTGCTGCAGGAGACCCTCGACGACGCGGGCGTTATTGCCGCGCTGGAGGCCGAGCGCACGATCGAGTCGCAGGGCCGTCTTGAGAACCTCGAGGAGCTGGTGGGCGTGGCGCGGGAGTACGACGTGAGCGCAGAGGAGCCGTCGGTCGAGGAGTTCCTCCAGCAGGTGGCGTTGTTCACCCAGCAGGACGACCTGCGCGACGACGAGGGGATCGTGAAGCTGATGACCCTCCACAACGCGAAGGGCCTCGAGTACGACCAGGTCTTCATGATCGGGATGGAGGACGGCATCTTTCCTCATTCGCGCTCGATCGAGGCGGGGGACATCGAGGAGGAGCGTCGCTTGGCCTACGTGGGTGTCACGCGGGCGCGCAAGGAGCTGTTTTTGACCCACGCCCGTACGAGGGCGCTCTACGGCGGACGCGAGTGGAACGTGCCCAGCCGTTTCCTGGGCGAGGTGCCGCCGGAGCTCACCGACGCCGACCAGCAGCCGGGTGCGCGCCGCGCGGCCGGGATGTGGAGCGGGCTCAGACCACGAGCTGGGGCGGCGCCCCCGATTCGCCGCCGTCGACTCCGGCCGCGTCCGGAGCCTCCGCGAGCTTCTCGATGGGCGACGACGTGGTCCACGTCAAGTTCGGCGAGGGCGTGGTCACGGGACTCGAGCCCGGCGGTCTGGTGGTGGTCCGCTTCAGCGCCGATGGCATGGAGCGCAAGCTGATGGCCGACTACGCCCCCTTGAAGAAACGATGAGCGCGGAGATCATCGACGGGAAGGCGGTGGCCGCCGGCGTGCGCGAGCGCGTGAAGGCGGAGGTCGGCGAGCTGCGCGCCTCGGGGGCCGACCCCGGGCTGGCCACGGTGCTCGTGGGCGACGATCCCGCCTCCCACGTGTACGTGCGGATGAAACGCAAGGCCTGCGACGCGGTGGGGATCACCCCGATCCACCACGAGCTCGACGCCGCCACGCCGGCAGAGGAGCTGCGTGACCTGCTCACGGCGCTCAACGAGGACCCGGGCGTGAGCGGCATCCTGCTGCAGCTCCCGCTTCCGGCGCACCTCGATCCCGACGAGATGACAGGGCTGATCGTGCCGGCGAAGGACGTGGACGGCCTCACCCCGCTCAGCGCGGGGCTGCTGGCCCAGGGCCGGCCGGGCCTCGTGCCCTGTACCCCCGCCGGCGTGATGGAGCTGCTGGCACATGCGCGGGTCGAGCTCGACGGCGCGCGGGCCGTCGTGCTGGGCCGTTCGCAGCTCGTGGGCAAGCCGGTGGCACAGCTCCTGCTCGCGGCGAACGCGACCGTCACGCAGTGCCACTCGCGCACTCGGGACCTGGCCGCCGTGTGTCATGAGGCGGACGTGCTCGTGGCCGCGGTCGGGCGCCCGGGGACCGTGACCGGCGAGATGGTGGCCGAGGGCGCAGTTGTGATCGACGTGGGCACCAACCGCACCGACGACGGCCTCGTGGGCGACGTGGACTTCGAGTCGGTGGCCGCCAAGGCCAGGGCCATCACCCCCGTTCCCGGTGGGGTCGGACCGATGACGATCGCGATGCTGCTCTCCAACACCGTGCGAGCCGCGCGCATGCAGATACAGCGCTCCGGCTCCACCGCGCCGGCCGCCGGATAGCCTGCGCTTCATGGACCTGCGCAGGCTCAGAGCGGGGGAGTGGATCGCCGCGGCGGCAGGCGCCGTGCTGATCGTTTCGCTGTTCCTGCCGTGGTACGAGGGCGGGTCCCTCGACGTGACCGCCTGGGAGGCCTTCTCGGTTTTCGACGTGCTCCTGTTGGTGGCCGGAGCGATCGGGGTCGGCGTTCTGGCGATCATCGCCTCACAGAGGACCGCGGCGGTGGGCATCGCCACTCAGGCGCTCGCGTTTCTGGTCACCGCGCCGATTGCCGTTGTCACGCTGCTTCGCGTGCTCAACACGCCGGGCGACCTGGACGCCGCCGGCGCGGGCCGCGCGCCCTTCGCCTGGATCGGGCTCCTGGCTGCCGTCGGCGTGGCGGTGGGGTGCATGGTGGCCATGCGCGACGAGCGCATCAGCTCGCCCGGCCGGCCCACCGATCCCAGCGGTCTTCCGATCGACGGCCAGCCCGAGATCGAGATTCTGCCGGCACCTCCTCGCGGCGCCTCCTCGTGAACTTCCAGCGGCTCCTGCGCGCCGACGTGATCGCGGCGGTGGCCGCGCTCGTCCTCCTCTTCGTGATGGCGCTCGACTGGTACAGCACCGTCGCGGGGCAGGAGGCCAGGCGTATCGAGGAGCTGTCTCAGCCCAGCGGCGCGGCCGCCGGCGCGGTCGAGCGCGAAGTGCAGGAGAGCGCCCGCTTCGCGGCCGAGGAGGCCGAGAAGAACGCTTGGCAGGCTTCGGGCGGCATCGATCGGATCATCCTGCTCGGACTGCTGGCAACGTTCGTGCTTGCGATCGCGACGGCGTACCTGCGCGCCGCCGGGAAGCGCTTCGAGCCTCCCTCCACGCCAAGTGCCTTCGCTGCGGTGGCGGCCACGGTCACGGCTGTGCTCGTGGCCTACCGCTCCTTGCAGGAGCCGGGCCTCGACGCGGCCTCCACGGTCGAGTCCGGGGTCCCCCTGGCGTTGGTGGTGCTGGGCGTGATCGCCCTGTCGTGCCGCGCGGCGATGCGCGAGGAGGAGCAGGGCACGGCGTGGCGCGACGAGCCGGTCGAGGTCACCTGAGTCCACCTCCTGCCGGTCGTCGTGGGCGCGCGGCTCGCGGCCGCCGCGGCCGTGGCGTTCAGCCTGGTCGGCGTTGCTCACAGCGGGCGCCGTGGGGTGCGGTTCGATGGCCGGCGTGCTGCCGCTGTACGCGCACAGGCTGGGGCGGTCGTACGGACCGTGGCTGCCGCTCACGACGGAGCGCGCGCGGCTGGTCATCTGGACCGATTACGCGCCAGCGACGCCTTCGCGGTGGGCGCGTCGCAAAGGGGTCTGCGGGGTGCTTGGAGCACTTCCTGCTCTCTGCCCCCCTGGTGGCGACGCTGCGCAGCGGCGGCCTCTCGGTCACGACCGGGGACGGTCAACGAACCGGCGCTGCTCGACCGGGTGCTGCGCTTCGGGCCGGATGCGGTGACCACGGACGCACTGCACGCGCTTGCGCGCCGGCGTCAGGTCGCAGGCCGCCTGAGCGTCGCCGTCAGCTCGCAGGCCGCTTGAGCGTCGCCAGTATCCGTGGGTGCCCGTCCACCATCGGGGTGGTGCTCACCTCGACCTCGGGCAGGCCAGCCAGCCGGCCGAGGCCAGCCAGGCCACCGGCCGCGAACCCCCAGTAGACGTAGTCGTCACCCGCATAGACCTCGCCGTTCTGCTTGACCTCGATCGTGGACTGGTCGACGTGGCCGTCGTCGACCACCCCGTAGGTCTCCACCAGCACGCGCCCGCCGGGCTTCAGCAGCCCGCCGAGCCGTCGCAGCAGCCCCAGGGGGTTCTCCACCCGGTGCAGGATGCCGAAGCAGAAGATGAAGTCGAAGCGCTCGTCGGTGTCGGTCAGCGCGCGCGCGTCTTCGCGCCGGTACTCGACTCGCGAGCCCAGCAGCGCGCCGATGGCGCGGAAGCCCTCGCCGCCCTCCAGATCGACCCCCCACCGTGCCTTCACCCAGGCCACGTACTGCTCGTTGTCGACCGCAACCACACGCGCGGCGCCACGATGCTCGGCGAGGTAGGCGTAGAAGCCGTCGAAGGTGCCCACGTCCAGCACGTCTTGTCCTTCGAAGGACGCCGGCAGGAAGGGCACTCGGTAGCGGTGGTCGCGCGCGACGCCCTGGGTGTAGAGCCCGTGCTCGCCGTTGAGCGCGAAGGTGTGAAACCACAGCGGCACCTGCGCGAGGACCCGCCGCGCGGACTCGGCGTCGGTCCCAACGGGCAGCAGATCGGCCACGCCGCGCTCGGCGTCGGTGATCTCGGGGATCTCGAAGGAGGAACTCAGGAAGCGACGCCGGCGCTCGTTGTCAGTTTGCGGACGGATTGTGAACGAACTTACGTTTTCGGGACCGAAACCGATAGTCCTCGGGTTTTTACCGCTGCCAGCCGGCTAGCTCGGCTGGGGCCTCGCGCGCCCGCCGCCACGGCGGTTGGATAGGGAACCGGGCACCGAGCCTTGCCTACTGTGCTGCCTTTGGGTCGTCCTGCGACCCCTGGTTGGATCGGATTGTCCCTTCCTCACCCCGAACGCCGGAGCGAACTCACGCAACCGCTCCCGCGTGAAATGCTCGCTATCCCGGGACCTCGGCCCAGCCGAGCGCAGACGGGACCCGCGGCCGCAAGCGCCGGGCCCTGCCTGACGGACCCCGCCACCTAGAATCGCCGCGATGATCGATCGCGACCAGGTACTGCACGTGGCCCGCCTCGCCCGCCTGCGCCTCACCGAGGAGGAGGTCGAGCGGATGACCGGCGAGCTGTCGACCATCCTCGGACACATCGAGAAGATCTCCGAGCTCGATCTCGACGATGTGGCGCCCACCGCGCACGTGGTGGAGATGGAGAACGTGCTCCGGCCCGACGAGCCACGGCCGAGCCTTCCCCGCGAGCGCGCGCTCGAGCAGGCGCCCGACGCCGACGGCGTTGGCTTCCGGGTCCCGAGCCCCGGCGCATGAGCGGCGATCTCCTCGATCTGACCGCGGCGCAGGCCGCCGAGCGGGTGCGCGCCGGCGAGGTGTCTGGCTCCGAGCTGTTCGAGGCGTGGCGCGAGCGGGCCGCCACGGACACCCTCAACGCCTACCGCTGGGTGGCCGACGGCCCGCCGAGCGAGCCGGCCGCGGACGCGCCGCTGGGCGGCGTGCCGCTGGCGATCAAGGACCTGTTCTGCACCGAGGGAGTGCCGAGCGCCGCGGGATCACGCATCCTCGAGGGCTACCGGCCGCCCTACACGGCTACCGCTGTCGAACGTCTGGCGCAGGCGGGCGCGCCGATGCTCGGCAAGACCAACATGGACGAGTTCGCCATGGGCTCGTCGAACGAGAACTCGGGATTCGGCCCGGTCAAGAACCCGTGGGACGAGACCCGGGTGCCGGGCGGGTCGAGCGGAGGGTCGGCTGCCGCGGTGGCCGCCGGCCTGGCCCCGTGGGCGATCGGCACCGACACCGGCGGCTCCATCCGCCAGCCGGCCGCGCTGTGCGGGATCGTCGGCCTCAAGCCCACGTACGGCGCGGTGTCGCGCTACGGGATGATCGCGTTTGCCTCCTCCCTGGACCAGGCGGGGCCGCTCACGCGCGACGTGACCGACTGCGCGCTGCTGTTCAGGCACATGGTGGGCCGCGATCCGTGCGACTCCACCTCCACTGGCCTCCCCGAGGAGGTGCGCCTGCCGACCGCCGAGCGCCTCGACGGCGTGCGCTTCGGCGTCCCGCCCGAGCTCACCGGCGGCGGCATGGATCGGGGGGTGGCTGACGTGTTCGAGCAGAGCCTGCGCCGCATCGAGGAGCTGGGCGGCACGCTCGCGGAGGTGTCGCTCCCGCACTCCGACCAGGGCATCTCCGCCTACTACGTGATCGCCCCGGCGGAGGCCAGCGCCAACCTGGCCCGCTTCGACGGGGTGCGCTACGGGCTGCGCGCGGAGTCCGGTGACCTCTCGTCGATGTACGAGGAGACACGCGAGCAGGGCTTCGGCGACGAGGTCAAGCGACGCATCATGCTCGGCACCTACGCCCTCTCGTCCGGCTACTACGACGCCTACTACGGCCGCGCCCAGCGTGTGCGCACCAAGATCGCGGAGGACTTCCACTCCGCGTTCGATCAGGTCGACCTGATCGTGACGCCCACCTCGCCCACGGTCGCCTTCGGCCTCGGGGAGCGCACCGACGACCCGCTCGCCATGTACATGTCGGACTTCTGCACGGTGCCGATGCCGCTCGCGGGCATCCCGGCGATCTCCATCCCGGGCGGACTCGCGGACGGCCTGCCGGTGGGGCTCCAGCTGGCCGGCCCCGCCTTCAGCGAGAACCGCATCCTCGACGCCGCGCACGCGCTCGAACAGGCGATCGGATTCGACGGGAGCCGAGCCCGTGGCTGAGCGTGGGTACGAGCCGGTTATCGGGCTCGAGATCCATGTACAGCTCTCGACCCGCACGAAGATGTTCTGCGGCTGCGAGCTGTCCTTCGGCGCGGAACCCAACACCCATACCTGCCCGGTGTGCCTGGGCCTGCCCGGCACGCTGCCGGTGACCAATGCGGAAGCGGTGCATTTCGGGCTGATGATCGGAATGGCCCTGGGCTGCGAGCCGGCGCCGCGCTCGATCTTCCACCGCAAGAACTACTTCTATCCCGACCTGCCCAAGGGCTACCAGATCTCCCAGTACGACATCCCGCTTGCGCGCGACGGGCGGCTTGGCGACATCCGAATCCACCGGGTGCATCTCGAGGAGGACGCAGCAAAGCTGGTGCATGCCGGGGCGTCGGGGCGCATCCACGGCTCCGAGGCCAGCGCCGTGGACTTCAACCGCGGCGGCACGCCGCTGGTGGAGATCGTGACCGAGCCAGACGTGCGCTCGGCCGCCCAGGCCGCGGAGTGGCTGCGCCTCCTGCGTGTGACGCTGCGCCAGCTCGGCGTCTCCGACGTGAACATGGACGAGGGCTCGCTGCGCTGCGACGCCAACGTGTCGATCCGCCCGGTGGGCGAGGCCACGCTGGGCACCAAGACCGAGCTGAAGAACATGAACTCGTTCCGGTTTCTCGAGCGCGGCGTGAACGCGGAGATCGCGCGCCAGGAGCAGCTGCTGCGCGAGGGCGGCACCGTGAGCCAGGAGACGCTGCACTTCGATCCCCGCACCGGCGCCCTGAGCCCGCTGCGGTCCAAGGAGGAGGCCCACGACTACCGCTACTTCCCGGAACCCGACCTGGTCCCGGTGGCGCCCACGGAGGCGATGCTCGAGCGAGCGCGCTCGGCTCTGCCCGAGCTGCCGGCGCAGCGTGCCGAGCGGCTTGAACGCGACCTCGGGCTGGCGCCGGACACGGCGCGCCTGCTGGCATTCCGGTCCGACCTCGGCGACTTCTTCGAACGGGCAGCAACCGGCGAGGGCGCGGACCCGAAGGCGATCGCCAACTGGGTGGTGGGCGAGCTGGTGGCCAACATCGGCGACACCGACCCCGCGGACACGAAGGTGACGGCGGAGGCGCTTGCCGTGCTGGTGGGGATGGTCGGGCAGGGCGCGGTGTCCGGCTCGGCAGCCAAGGAGGTGCTGGCCACCCTGGTGGCGGAGGGCGGGGACCCGGCCCGGATCGTGGAGGCCGAGGGCCTCGGTGCCGCGGGCAGCCACGAGCTGGCCGGCCTTGTGGATCAGGCAATGGCCGAGAACGCCGATGCCGTGGAGAAGATCCGTGCCGGCAACGAAAAGGCGATCGGCGCCGTGATGGGCTCCGTGATGCGCGCCACCAAGGGCCGCGCCGACGGCGCCGAGGTGCAGCGCCTGATCCGCGAGCGCTTGTAGCCGGGCGCCTACCATGCGACGACAGGCCTCCCCGAGGGAAGGAACGACATGTCCAGGCTGATCAGGATGGACGCGAGCGGGCACTCCACGCTCGCCGAGTGGACGCAGGAGGACCAGACCGGCTTCGACGCCGCCGTGCGGGAGTTCGGCACCGCGCTCGAAGAAGGCTGCATCGCCGTGCTCGATCAGGGTGAGGGGCAGGCCCAGCAGGTGCGCGAGCTGCCCCGCGATGCCGAACTGGTGATCATGCGGCGCCCGATCGCCGGCGGGTAGGCCCAGTGCCGGCGGAGGCACTCGCGGAGCTGGGGGCCGTCCCCTGGCGGCAGCCCACCGACGAGCGCTTCCTGCGTCGCTACGCGCGGATCTGGCTGTGCTGGACGGTCACCTACACCTTGCCGTTCCTGGCGGCGGCGATAGGGCTGATGCTCCTGGAGCCGCTTGCGTTCCCCGTCGCCATCGCCAGCCTGGCGCACGCCTGGATCATTCCCGAGCTGTACGCGTTCCGCGGCGCGAGCGTCTTGCGGCCCAAGGGCCCCCGCAACGAGGGCAGCGAGGGCGTGGCCCAAGGTCTGCTGGGGGATCTGCTGGGCCATGAGTCCCGTGAGCTGCAGCGCCGGACGGGCCTGGCGATGGAGCGCAGCGGCATGGGCGTGTGGCTGGTGGGTGAGGCGGGTGCACTGCTCGTGACGCCCGGCGGACGGAGAGCGCACTGCTTCTGCGTCCGGACGACCGATCGCGAGCTGCCGCCGTCCGACCGCATCGCCCACCTGCTGCTGGCCCTACGGACCGACGAGCAGGGCTTTGCCACCGTGGCCAACCACGCCTTCTGCGGCGCCCCGTGGCGGGTCCGGCGCAGGCTCCCCGCCGCCATGCGGCCGGCGCTCGACGCGGCCCGCGCCGTGCAATAGCCTCGGCCGCCGGATGGCCTCCCACGTGGTGATAGCTGGCGGCGGGTTCGGGGGCCTCTATGCCGCCCGGCGCTTGGAGCGCCGCCTGCCGCGCCACAGTGCGCGGATCACGCTGGTGACCGACGTCAACTTCCTGCTCTACACGCCCCTGCTGCCCGGTGCGGCGTCAGGCTCGCTGGAACCCCGCCACGTCGTCGTTCCCCTGCGGGAGGAGCTCGATTGGACGGACGTCCGGCTGGCCCGCGTGACCGGCGCGGATCCCACTCGCTCCGAGATCACCGTGTCCATGGCGGACGGCCGCGAGGCGAAGATGTCCTACGACCAGCTCGTGGTTGCCATCGGCTCGGTCTCGCGCGTGCTGCCGATCCCCGGCCTGGCGGAGCACGGGCTGGGCTTCAAGAACCTTGCGGAGGCGATCGCTCTGCGCAACCGGGCCATCCAGCACCTCGAGATCGCGGAGGCGCTCGACACTCCGGAGCAGCGGCGCGCTTACCTCACCTTCGTCTACGTGGGCGCGGGCTACGCCGGCCTGGAGGGCATCGCGGAGCTGCAGGACTACGTGGCCGACGCCATCGAGCGCTATCCGCGCTGCCGTCTCGACGGCACCCGCTGGATTCTCGTGGAGGCCGAGGATCGGGTGATGACCGAGATCCCCCCGGGACTTGCTGCCTTCGCCACGCGTGAGCTGAGGGGGCGCGGCATCGAGATCCACACCGGAACGCGTATCGACGCGGTGCGCGAGGACTCGGTGCTGCTGTCGAGCGGGGAGGAGGTGGCCACGCGCTCGGTGTGCTGGACCGCCGGCGTCAAGCCGCCGCGGGTAGTGCACGACCTCGGCCTTCCGCTGACCGCGGGCGATCGCATCGACGTAGACGCCAACATGCGCGTGCGCGGTCACCACAACGTGTGGGCGATCGGGGACGCGGCCGCGGTGCCCGACGCCGCGAAGGGCGGCAAGAGCCCGTGCCCGCCCACCGCCCAGCACGCGCTGCGCCAGGGCCGTGTGGTGGCCGAGAACGTGGCGGCCACGCTGGCCGGCAAGCGGTTACGGCCCTTCCGGTACCGCACCCTCGGGGTGTTCGTGGACATGGGTCAGCACAAGGCTGTGGCCACGATGCTCGGCATTCCGCTGCGCGGGTTCCCGGCGTGGTTTGCGGCGCGCACCTACCACCTGGCCTCCATGCCGGGGCTCGCCCGTCGCCTGCGCCTGAGCGCCGACTGGACGGTCGGCCTGTTCTTCGGCCGCGCCTCCGCGGCTCTGGGGCAGCTCGGCCACCCGCCCGGTCTTGGTGACGAGCTGCGCGAGGAACGGGCACGCCCCGAGGACGGCGAGTTCTCGTGACCGCCGAGCCCGTCCCTTTCTCAGGGCTCACCTTCCGCGATGGCGGGCCAGCCGATCTGCGCGCGGCGTTCACCGTGTCCGAGCTGGCCGTGCATGACACCGCCTTCCGGGCGGGGGTGCTCGACACCTCGCCGCCGTCCGCGGCCCGGATCGAGGAGGACTGGCGGCGGCGCCACGATCTGCTGGAGTTCACGGCGGCCCAGCCCGGCGGCGGCTTTTGGCTCTGTGAACGACGGGCCGAGCTGGTGGGCTACGGGCGCGTGGTGCGCTTCGGCGAGATGGAGCAGCTCACCGAGCTGATGGTGCTTCCCGGCCATCACCGCCAGGGCATCGGCCGGGCGTTGCTCGAACGGCTGTGGCCGGGCGACCCGACCCCGGACCTCGGCCGGGTGGTGGTGGCGGCCGGTTCCTCGGCCGACCTCACCCTCTACTCCGACTTCGGTGCGATGCCCGTCACGGGGCACTGGCACATGCGGGCGCGCGCGGAAGACTTCCTCGAGCTGCGTTCGCGTGAGCTCGACACGACCGAGCCCGCGGTCGTGGCGCTCGAGTCAGACCGCGCCGTGGGGGAGTGGAAGCGCCTGGAGCCGCCCGCGATCGGCCATCGCCGGCCACGCCTGCACGAGTTCTTCGGCCGTACCCGCACCTGTCTCGCCACGATGGACGCTGACGCCGGAGGTGCCACTGCGCTGTGCTGGATCGGTGCCGAAGGCGAGATCGGCCCGGCGGTGGGCGCCACGTCTCAGGATCTCGTGCCGGTGGTGCTCCAGGCCCTGGACCGCGTGGCAAAGACGCGCGAACCCGAGAGCCTGTCGGTGTTCTGCGCCACCGACAGCTGGTGGCTCCTGAGACGTCTACGCAGCCTCGGGTTCCGGGTCTGGTGGCCCAGCTGGGTGATGTGCAGCGTCCCCCTGCCCGGCCTCGACCGGTACATGCCCACCCGCCCCCCGCACGTGCTCTAGGGCGAAGGTGCGGTGCTCGCGGAGAGCCACCCGTGCGGTGCTCGGCCGATCGGCGATCGGCCTACGCTCCTCCGGAGACGTTCCGGCTGCGCTCCTTCCCTAGAGCCGCGGCCACGGCAGCGGTGGCGTTTGCGCCGGCGACCTCCAGTGGCTCGGTGCTGCGCGCGGCGCGGCTGAGCACGAAGGCTCCCTCGAGCAGGGCGATGAACTCGATCGCCAGCTCGCGGGACCGCCCCGGTCCGATGCCGGCTTCGGTGAAATGCCCGGCAGCACCGGTCACCCAGCTCTCGAACACGTCGGCCGTGGCCTGACGCAGCGGTTCGCTGGTGCTGGCCACCTCGAGCGCCACGGTGGCGATCGGGCAGGCGTCGGCGTAGTCGGTCTCGCTCAGGACGAGGGCGGCGCCCATGAAGAAGTCGCGTATGGCGGTTACCGGGTCCGGCGCCTGGGCGAAGATTGCCTCGAAGATCGAGTAGTACATCTCGCCAGAACGGCGGATCGTCTCCTCACCGAGCTGCTCCTTGCCACCGGGGAAGAAGTGGTAGATCGATCCGAACGGCGCGTTGGCCCCGGCCACGATCTGCTTCATCCCGGTCCCCGTGTAGCCGTAGCGCCGGAACTGCTCGGCGGTCGTCTCGAGGATTCGCTCCCTGGTGCTGTTCATGTCAGGCATGGTACCGTGAGCGCTAGAGCGATCTATCTAGGAGGCTTATGGACACGGAAAGCCGCCGTTTGCAGGTGTTGCGAGGGCTGATCGCCTTCGCGGTTGTCTCTACTGCCGCCCACTTCACGCACAACTTCGTGGAGATCGACCGCTATCCGGACAGCCTCGTGAGCGGCGATGTGGTGCAGGTGGCGATCCTCGTGTCCTGGCCGCTGTTCACCGCGATCGGCCTCTATGGCCTGCGTCTCTACGCGCGCGGCGCCTACGAGCGCGCGCACGTATGCCTTGTGACGTACGCCGTAATGCCTCTCACCACGCCGGGCCACTTCCTCGACGGGTCGCCGGACATCCCGCCGTTCTGGTTCGCCACGATATTCACCGACGCCCTCGCGGGACTGGCTCTGGTCGGCTTCGTGGTCTGCTCGGCGCGGGCGCTGCGGCGCACGGCCGCGCCGGCGTAGGCAGGTACGCTTGAGGCATGGGCGAGCTCGCCACCCAGACCGGCCGCAAGGTGGTGGCCGTCGGCGTGCTGACGGTGGCTGGGTACGTGCTGTTCAAGGTCGTGCTCGGCTTCGTGACCACGGTGGCCTGGATCGCGGTGGTCGTGCTGGCGCTGGTCGCCATAGTCTGGGCCCTCCGAGTCCTCTGAGGGGAAAGGGGGCGTGGAGTTCCTGGTCATCCTGTTCTTCTTCGGCCTGTCGGCCGGGGTCGTGGCCAAGATCAAGGGGTCGTCGTTCGTCCTGTGGTTCGTGATCGGGTTCTGCCTGCCGTTCTTCGGCACCCTGGCCGCGCTGCTCACGCGCAACGAGAGGCGGATCGACGTGCGCGAGTGTGAGGAGTGCGGCAACGTGGTGCCGATCCACGATCAGGTGTGCAGCCGCTGTGGCCGCGACCTGGACTACGTACCGAGCGGCTGAGAACCCGCTGGTAGGATCCGTCGCTCGGCCGGACGGACCACCACCGCACCGGACTCAACACAGCCGGAAGATCCCGGAAGGACAGCAGATGCGAGCAGTAGACGCCGTGATGGAGTGCCTCAAGGCCGAGGGCGTCAAGCACGTATTCGGGATCCCGGGCGGAGCCAACCTCCCCACCTACGACGCTCTGTACGACGCCGGCTTGCGCCACGTGCAGTGCCGCCACGAGCAGGGCGCCGGCCACGCCGCCGAGGGCTACGCCAAGGCCTCCGGGCAGGTGGGGGTCGCTCTCGCCACCTCCGGCCCCGGTGCGACCAATCTTGTCACCGCGATCGCCGACGCGATGATGGACTCGGTCCCCACGGTGTTCATCACCGGGCAGGTGCGCACCGACCTGCTGGGCACGGACGGCTTCCAGGAGGCCGACGTGACCGGCATAACGATGCCGATCGTGAAGCACTCGATCATGATCCAGGACCCGCTGGAGATCCCCGAGGCGATCCACGAGGCCTTCCACATCGCCCGCACGGGACGTCCAGGGCCGGTGCTCGTGGACATCCCTCAGGACCTGTCGCGGGCAGACATCCCTTACGAGCCGGTCGACTCGGTGAACCTCCCGGGCTATCAGCCCACCAAGGAGGGCAACACCAAGCAGATCCGGCTGGCCGCGAAGGCCCTGGCCAACGCCCGCCGGCCGGTGATCTACGCAGGCGGCGGAGTGGTGAACGCCGAGGCGTCGCCGGAGCTGGTGGCCCTGGCCGTGTCCGACAGGTTCCCGGTGACCTGCACGCTGATGGGCCTGGGCGCCTTCCCCGCTCCCCACGACCAGTGGCTCGGCATGCTGGGCATGCACGGCACGCGCAGCGCCAACTACGCGATGGACGAGGCCGACCTGATCTGCTGCATCGGCGCACGATTCGACGACCGGATCACCGGCAAGCTGTCGGAGTTCGCGCCGCGGGCCAAGTTCATCCACATCGACGTCGACCCGGCCGAGATCTCGAAGAACGTGCCCGCTCACATCCCGATCGTGGGCGACGCCAAGCAGATCCTGCCCAAGCTCACCGCCGAATACCGCGCGCTGGAGACCGACCCGGGCCGTCTCGACGGCTGGTGGGAGCGGATCCGGGGCTGGCGGGAGAAGCACCCGCTCGGCTACGAGGACTCCGAGGGCCCGGAGATCAAACCCCAGTACATGATCGAGGCGCTGTACGAGGCCACCGGCGGCGACGCCATCGTGACCTCCGACGTGGGCCAGCACCAGATGTGGACCGCGCAGTACTTCCATTTCGACGGACCGCGGAAGTGGATCAACTCGGGCGGGCTGGGCACGATGGGCTTCGGCCTGCCGAGCGCGATGGGGGCCAAGGTGGCCATGCCCGACGAGCAGGTGGTGTGCGTGGCCGGCGACGGCTCGATCATCATGAACATCCAGGAGCTCGCCACCTGCGTGACCGAGAACATCGCGGTCAAGGTGTTCATCATGAACAACGGCTACCTCGGCATGGTCCGTCAGTGGCAGGAGCTGTTCTGGGACCGGCGCTACAGCGCTGTCGACATGGGCTCGAGCCCCGACTGGGTCAAGCTCGCGGAGGCCTTTGGCGCGACGGGCATGAGGGTCGACGACAAGGCGGAGCTGCCGGCCGCGATGAAGAAGGCGCTCGAGACCGAGGGCCCCGTCGTGTGTGACGTGCGCGTGACCCCCGAGGAGAACTGCTACCCGATGATCCCGGCCGGTCAGGCCGCCCGGGACATGGTGGGCTGAGGCATGGGCGAGCCAGGCACGAAAGAGATCCTCAACCTCGACGATCTGCAGGCGTCCAGCGGGTACCGCACCGGGCGCAAGCACATCCTGTCCATCCTGGTGGAGAACAAGCCAGGCGTCCTGGCCCGCATCTCGGGCCTGTTTGCGCGGCGCGGATTCAACATCGACTCGCTGGCGGTGGGCCCGACTGACGACGACCAGATCTCGCGGATCACGCTGACCGTCGACGGGGCATCGCATCCCATCGACCAGGTGACAAAGCAGCTGCACAAACTGATCCACGTGATCAAGATCCGGGACCTCGAGCCCAAGGAGGCGGTGGCCCGGGAGCTCGCGCTGTTCAAGATCTCGGTCGACGGCGACAGCCGCGGGCAGGTGATGGAGTACGCCGAGATCTTCCGCGGCCGGATCGTGGACGTGTCCAAGCGCTCGATCACCGTCGAGATCACAGGGCCCGACGACAAGATCGAGGCTTTCGAGCAGATGACCCGTCCCTTCGGGTTGATCGAGATGGTCCGCACCGGCGAGATCGCGGTCTCTCGCGGCCGTTCCACGACCTGAGCCCACCCCACCCCGTTCTGGAAAGCCGCTCGACCGCCCGCCGGCGTGGGCGCATCGCCGCCAGGTGACCGCGGACCTCGACGGAGAGGGCGTTGCCGAGGCCGCCGACATCACCCGGATGCCGTTCGACGATGCGTCGTTCGAAGGCAGGGAGGCCGGGCGGGAGGTGGAGGCGGTGCGCCTGGGCGGGTGCTCGCTGCGGGCGCCGTTCGCCGCCATGGCATCCTTCTTGGGGAGATCATGTTCCGTTGCACCCGTCCCCCGCTCGCCCCGGCGTGAAGCTGCCGAGCACATCGGCGGGCAACCCCCTTGCCCTGCCGGAGGCGGCGGTCGACCTGCTTGCCGCTCGAGTTGGCGCGGCCCTCCGGATCGCAGGCCGCGGCGGCCGCGCCGTGGCGTCGGTGTGCGTGCCGGTGCCGGCGGAGCTCGACCTGGCCGCGGCGGTGCTCGCGTGCCGGCGCCCGAGTGACCGTTTCTTCTGCATCGAGCAGCCCGGGCGCGAGGGCCACGCGGTGTGCGGGCTGGGGGCGACGGTCACCTTCGAGGCCGCGGGACCGGACCGGTTCCCGGACACCGCGGCCGCCTGCCGTGCGCTGGCAGCCCGCACGGTTGCCGACGACCCGTCCCTGGACCCCGACCGCCCGTCGGGCGCCGGCCCGGTGTTCGCCGGAGGCTTCGCCTTTGCCGCCAACGGCGGCGGGTCGCCCGAGTGGTCCTCCTTCGCGCCCGCCCAGCTGGTGCTTCCCGAGGTCTCGTTCGCCCGCCGCGGCGACCAGGCACGGATGACCGTGAACGTGGTGGTCGACGGCGAGGAGCCCGCCCAGGGCGTCCTCGAGAGGGTGCAGGCCCGGCTCGCCGAGCTCGAGCCCGCGTCGATGCCGTTGCTCGACCCCGACCCGATCGCGCGTTCCCGGGTGGCGGGCGCCGCAGCGCCCTCGCACTACGAGGAGGCCGTGCGACGAGCGGTCGAGCGGATACGCGCCGGAGATCTCGCCAAGGTCGTGCTGGCTCGCGAAGTGCGCGTTCACTCCGTGCGCCCCGCGGATCCCGCGCCCGTGCTCGATGCCCTCCGAGCGGCCTTCGCCGACTGCTACTGCTATTGCGTAGGGAGCCCCGAGGCCGCGTTCGTGGGCGCCAGCCCCGAGCTCCTAGTGCGCCGTGACGGCGCTCGCGCCCAGACCGTTGCGCTGGCCGGCACCACCCGCCGCAGCGCCGACCCGGCGGTCGACCTGCACCTGGGCGAGCAACTGCTCCGGAGCGACAAGAACCGCATGGAGCAGGCCATCGTCGCGCGCCGCATCAGGCAGACGCTGGATCCGGTGAGCCTGTGGGTGGCGGCGGGCGAAGAGCCCGGGCTGGCCAAGGTCCAGAACGTGCAGCACCTGGCCACACCGATCCGGGCGCAGCTGGCGGAGCCCCTGTCAACGGTCGAGTTGGCAGGGCTCCTGCACCCGACGCCCGCCGTCGGGGGAGAGCCCGCCGCCGTGGCCGCACCGCTCATCCCCGCTCTCGAGGGCCTGGACCGTGGCTGGTACGCCGGTGCGGTGGGGTGGACCGACCTGGCCGAGGACGGCGAGTTCTGCGTGGCGCTGCGATGCGCGCTGCTACGCGGGCCGGTGGCCCACCTCTACGCGGGCTGCGGGATCGTGGCCGACTCCGTCCCGGCCGAGGAGCTGGCCGAGACCGAGGTCAAGCTCGCGGCGCTGCTGCCCCTGCTGACCTGATCAGTCCGGCTTGGTCGTCATGGCCCAGATGGCCACGACGTAGCCGGCCAGCATCACGCTCATCAGCCCCACCGACACCCGGCCGAGCCGGCCCGAGTCGCTTGTGCCGTCGCGGGCCCGGCGTGAGCTGATGCCGGCCAGCACGGTGGCGATGATGAGCAGGAGCAACCCGAGGTCGGAGACGATGTAGCCGATGCCGATCCAGGCCGCCTCGTCGTCGATGTTCTCCTCGGACAGGATCCACTCCGAGGCGCCCCGCATCATGATGTAGGCGGGAAGGGCGGCAAGCAGCAGGGTGCGGAAGGCAACGCGCTTCATCGGCGCCGGTTGGCTGGATCGAGACGCGACCAATGCGGTTACGGCGGTGATGAGCGCGCCCACCAGCACCATCGCGCCGGTCACGTGAACGAGCAGCGGCAGGTTCCACTCGTCTGGACGTATGGCGGCGATGATGCTCATACGCCCGGCTTGTAGATCATCACGATGAGCAGTGCGGCAACGGCGACCGCCATCACCCCGTAGAGGACTCCGATCCCGTCTTTCCGCCCGTCGGGCGCGTAAGCCATGCCTATACGCACGCCGGCGAAGCCGGCGAGCCCCCAGAGCACGAAAGCAGCCAGGATCCATCCGTCCCACAGCTCGTAGGCATCGAAGTCGATCGCGAGCGCCACGCCAAGCACCAGCGTGCCGGCTCCGCCGACGTCCCACAGCCGCCGTCCCACGGTGAGGAGCCCTGGCGCCTGCCCGGCGAGCATCACTCCGAAGACCACAACCGAGCCCACCGCAGCAAACGCGGCCAGGATGTGGAGGAAGAGCAGCCAGTCGTACAGATCCACGGCTCGACCCTAACCAAGATTTGCCGCCCGCGGGAACTTGGGTTAGGTTGGCGGCACGACAAGCGTCACCGGCCATTGGCTCGGTCGAGGAAAGGAATACTTTTGACGAGGAATCTGCCCCGCTGTGGCTTGGCGGCTGCTGCCACAGGAGCGCTCGCGCTCGGACTCGCCGGCGGCCCTGCCGCCTCCGCGGGCTCGGACGCCGGCACGGCAAAGGCGCCCGCGACGATCGCGATGAAGTTCGACGGCAAGAAGCGCGTCTTCTTCGACGGTCCGGAGGAGGTTGTGGCAGGCCAGCCCCTCAAGATCGTGAACATGACCAAGCCGAGGAAGATCGGGCCGCACACGTTCTCGCTCACGGAGAGGGACCTGCGGCCGGATACCAAGCAGGAGCGCAAGGGATGCTTCGCGCCGGGCAAGATCTGCTTGCAGATCGCGCTCGCCCACGAGTTCGACCCGAAGACCGAGAAGATCAACAAGGACGTCGTCAAGACCGGCAAGGCAGGCTGGGACAAGCAGTTCACCAAGAAGGCCGCCGGCGACTCGTGGTACACCGAGAAGCTCGGTGGGACCTTCTCGCAGAAGGTGAGCGCCGAGGCGGGCAGCACCCTCTTCTACCTGTGCGCGGTGCACCCGGGGATGAAAGGCAAGATCGAGGTCGTCGAATAGTCAGCCGCCGTGCGTTCCTGGCCAGGGCGGGAGCCGCCGCCCTGGCCGTCGCCCTGCCGGCACGGCTGAGGGCGCCGGAGGCGCTGGGCGTCCGGGCGTCGCTGAGGGGGACGCCGAGGAGGTTCAGCGCCCGCCTGCCGATCCCGAAGGTGCTAACTGGCTCCGACCTGACGCTTCGCATGCGCGAGGCCACCGTCGCGATCCTGCCCGGCCGCCGGACGCGTATGTGGACCTACGGAGGGACGTTCCCCGGGCCGACGATCCGCCGCCCGGCCGGCGAGGCCACCCGCGTGCGGTTCGTCCACGAGCTGGGCCGGAAGGCGGGAGAGCTGACCGTGCACCTGCACGGCGGCCACAACCGTGCCAGCGAGGACGGCCAGCCGGGAGGGCTCACGGCCCTGCAGTCGACCGCGCGCTATTGCGACCTGTCCGCCGGCCTGTCCGCCTCGGAGTCCGGAAACGAGCTGCTGATCAGGCCCGGTCGTGATCGCACGTACACCTACGACCTGATCGAGGACGGGGCGCCCGAACGCGCCTCGTTCCAGTTCTACCACGACCATCGCCTGGAGAACACGGCCCGCAACATCTGGCGGGGACTTGTCGGGATGTGGATCGTGGACGACGAGCTGGACGCCTCGCTTCCCCTGCCCAAGGGTCCGCGGGACATCCCGCTGATGCTGACCGATCGCTCCTTCGACCGGCGCAACCAGCTCACCGATCCGTTCGCCGAAGCCCGCCGCCCACCCGACGACGGCGTGGAGGGCCGCCACATCCTCGTGAACGGAGCGATCACGCCCCACCACCAAGTGCGAGCGCAGCGCTACCGGCTGCGGGTGCTCAACGCGTCACACTTCCGCGCGTATGACCTCCACCTGAGCGGGGGACTGGCGATGGTGCAGATCGCCACCGAGTCCGGACTGATGCCCAGCCCCGTCCGGCGGCGGCGGGTGCTGCTAGGGCCGGGGGAGCGGGTCGAGGTGATCGTGGACTTCGCCGAGGCGCACGGCAAGCGCGTGCAGCTGCTCAGCAGCCGGCGCCGCGGCAAGCACAACGAGCCCGGGTCACGCACGTACGACGGGGCGCTGATGGAGTTCCGCGTCGGAAGGCGCTCGCAGGTCGACAGCACGGCCGTGCCGCCGGCGCTGCGGCCCCTGCCGGGCTGGGTCGCGGAGGCGAAGGCCAAGCCTTCCCACACGTGGCGGTTCACCGTGGGCAGCGGATTCAGCCCGGCCTGGCTGGTGAACGGCCGCACGTTCGACCCCTCGTTCGCGGAGGCCACCGTCGAGCTGGGCCAGACCGTCACCTGGGAGCTGCGCAACGACACGGCCGTGGCTCACCTGATCCATCTCCATCACACCGACTGGTACATGCTGTCACGCAACGGCGCCAAGCCGCCGCCGTGGGAGCGGTGCCTGAAGGAGACCTTCTTCCTCGATCCCGAGGACCGGGTGGTGATCGCCGGGCGGATCAGCGACTTCGTGGGCAAGTACGTGGTGCACTGCCACATGCTCGACCACGAGGACCACGGGCTGATGTCTCAGTTCGAGGTCGTCAAACCCGCCTGAGCTCCGCCCGGGCGACGATCTCGCGATGTACCTGCACGTTCTGGGAGCGGTCGGTCTGAACCTCGATCAGCCCCGGACCGGCGGCGATGGCCTCGCGGATCTCAACGGCGGTCGACGCCACTCGGTGCTCCATTCCGGCCAGCGTCGCGACCGCTCCCAGGTCAAGGCCCGCCGGCGCGCTCACGTGTTCGGCGTAATCCTCCGGGTCCGCGACCGCGGCCACCGGCAGGAAATCGAAGATCCCGCCGCCGCCGTTGTTCACACAGAGGACCGTCAAACCGATCCCCGCCCGTCGGGCGGCTAGGAGCCCGCCGATGTCGTGCAGAAGCGCGAGTTCCCCGATGAGGACGAGTACGGGCCGCCCCGTGGCACGAGCGGCGCCGGCGGCGGCGGCCAGCGTGCCGTCGATGCCGTTGGCTCCGCGGTTGGACAGGAAGCGCAGCCGATCCGCGCTGGCGGGCCAGTAGCTCTCGACGTCGCGTACGGGCATGGAAGAGGCCAGCCATACGATCGTGTCGTCGGCGAGCGCCCCAGCAGCGGCGGTGTAGGCCAGCGGCTCGCACGGCTCGGGCGCTTCCAGCAGCGCGGCGGGCACCGCAGCGTCGGCATCGCGCCAGCCATCGAGCCAGCCGGGGGCAGCTGTCGCGGCGCGCTGGACCAGCAGGTCCGCTACGGCGTCGCAGGTGGCTGCGGCGGAGGCTCGGAGCAGCGTGCCGGCCGAGCGGGTGGGCTCGTGCCAGGCGCGGTGCGGGTCGAGCACCACCTGGGGAGCTTCGGCCAGCCATGCGCGCAGCGGCTTCGAGGTGGGTGTGTCGCCCACGCGCAGCACCAGTTCGGATGCGTGCTCGGAGGCGAAGCGGTCGTGGCGCAGCAGCACGTCGTAGTGCGCCACCACATGTGAGAGGTCGTGCCGGCCGCAGCGCGCGCCGGACGTGGGCTCGGCCAACACCGGCCACCCGGCGGCCGCGGCCAGGCGCGCGACAGCTGGCCCCATGGCCTCGGAGGTGCCGCCACACACGATGGCGCCACGGGGCGCGCCGGCAATCCGCTCGGCCAGCAGCTCCAGCTCGGCGTTGGTGAGACGGGGCGGGGCCTCCCGCATGTCGATCCAGGGCTTCCCGCCGTCGCGGCCGGCCCAGTCCGCCTGGTCGAGCTGCTCGGGCACCGGTGCCAGCGGCTCGCGCAGCCCGAGGTTCAGGTGCACCGGGCCGGGGCGGTCGCCGGCGGCGGTCCAGTAGGCGCGGCACGCCAGCGCGCGGTGGTGCACGGCGGTCGCGCGCCCCGGTTCGTGCTGGCCCACCTCGACGAACCACTTGGCCGCGGAACCGAACAGGTCGATCTGATCGATGGCCTGGCCCGCGCCCACCTCACGCAGCTCCGGGGGCCGGTCGGCGGTGAGCACGATCAGCGGCACCCGCGCCTGCCACGCCTCGTGCACGGCGGGAGCCAGGTTGGCGGCAGCGGTGCCCGACGTGCAGGTGACCGCCACCGGGCGGCCGCCGGCCTTGGCCATGCCCAGGGCCATGAAGCCCGCGGCGCGCTCGTCGATCACCGAGACCGCATCGATCCGAGCGTCGGCCGCCAGGGTGAGGGCGATAGCCGCGTTGCGCGATCCGGGGGAGGTCACGGCGTGCCGCATGCCGCAGCGGGCCAGCTCGTCGACGAGCGCCTGCAGGGGTGCGTAGGTGCGGTTGATAGGAATCATCGACATGGAAGCCATCGGCCGGGCACCCGCGATCGTCTTCATCCCGGGCTTCATGCAGCCCGGTGACGCGTGGGCGCCGGTGGCCGAGCGGCTCGGGGAACGCTATCCCAGCATCCTCCTCGATCACCTGGAGCACACCTACGAGGGCCGCCTGCGCGAGGTCGCCGAGGCGGGGGAGGGCGCCGTCCTGTGCGGCTATTCCCTGGGCGGGCGGCTGGCACTGAGGGCCGCGCTCGCCGACCCCGGCCGCTACGCCGGCCTGGTCTGTGTGGGAGCCACGGCCGGAATCGAGGGGCCGGGCCAGCGCGCGGTGCGCGCCGAGGCCGACGCCAAGCTGGCCTCCTGGATCGAGACCCAGCCGATCGACCAGGTGGTGGCGCTGTGGGAGCGCCAGCCGCTCTTCGCAGACCAGTCCGACCTACTCGTGGAGGCCCAGCGGCCCGGCCGGCTGGCGCAGGATCCCCGCGGGCTTGCCCTGCTGCTGCGCACCGCCGGCCAGGGTGCGCTCGAGCCGGTGTGGCAGGAGCTGTACTCGCTGGCAGTGCCCCTGATGGCGGTGGCCGGCGCGATCGACGAACGCTACGCCGAGGCAGCCACGCGGATGGCGGCCGCGGTACCCGCCGGCCGAGTCGAGATCGTGGAGACGGCGGGGCACGCCCCCCACCTGCAGCAGCCGGACGCGGTCGCCGGGTTGCTAGCCGATTTCCTCGACAACGACATCGGCCAGCGCGGCGTCTGAGATCTCGACCCCGAGGCCGGGTCCCTGCGGTACTCCCATCAGCCCGTTCACCGGAGACGGGAGGGAGCGGGCGATATCGGCGTCGAAGAGCTCCAGCGTGGCCAAGCCGCACGCAAGCGCCAGCCGCTCGCCGGCGGCAAGCTGCAGGGCGGCGGCGATGCCCCACGGTCCGTCGAGCGTGCTCGAGAGCCAGGCCTGAAGGCCGGCGTCCCGTGCGGCCCTGAGTGAGTCCCGCGCCGGACCGAACCCGCCACTCGAGGAGAGCTTCACATTCACCGCACCGCAGGCGCCGAGCGAGGCCGCGCGGCGCACGTCGTCGGCCGACTGGATGCACTCGTCGGCGGCCACGGGCACGTCCACCTGCGGTCGCATCTCCGCCATCTCCTCGAGGGTCGAGCACGGCTGCTCAACCAGCTGTAGGTCCAGCGGCTCGAGAGCGGTCACGGCCGCCACCGCCTGGTCGGGCGACCAGGCGCCGTTGGCGTCCACCCGCAGGGCGGGCCACGAGCCGATCGCCTCGCGCACGGCGCTAACCCGCTCGCCGTCGTCGGGCAGGCCCACCTTGACCTTGAAGCACGAGTAGCCGGCCCGCAGTCCGGCGGCGGCAGCGGCAGCCACCTCCTCCGGGGGGCCGGCGGGCAGCGTCAGGTTCACCGGAATCGCGTCCGCCCCCGGTTCGCCGAGCGGCTTGCCGCGCCGACGGGCCTGGAGATCCAGCTCGGCCAGCTCCCACGCGGTGCGGGCCTGCGGCGGCGAGCCCCGCCGGGGAGGGCCGTCGCGCAGGGCCTCGACCACCTCGTCGACGGTCACGCCGTCGTAGGACTCCAGCGGAGCGGCCTCGCCCCATCCCACCATGCCGTCGTCGTCCTCGAGGCGGATCACCGCCAGCTCACGCGCGGCCACCACGCCGGTTGAGGTCACGAACGGCTCGCGCAGCGGGATCGACAGGCGCAGCAGCGAGCGCCTCACGACAGGAGCACCCCTGTCGCGAGCAGCAGCGAGTAGACGGCCAGCAGCCGGCCGGTGGCTGCCAGCGCCCCGTTCAGCGCCGGGCCGTCGGTGCGGGTGGCGACGGTGCGGTAGAGCGACGGCACCAGCGCCAGCGAGAGCAGGGGCAGAGCCACCCACCACGACAGACCTCCCAGCAGCGGGATGACCACCGCCATCGCGTACGCGAGCGCGAGCATGGCGGCAAACAGCACCTGGGCCCTGCTGCGACCGAGCTGCACGGCCAGCGTGCGCTTGCCGGCGCGGCGGTCGGTGTCCACGTCGCGCACGTTGTTGACCACGAGGATCGCCGACGACAGCAGGCCCACGGGCACCGAGAGGGCGAATGCCTCCCATGGCAGCTCCTCGGCCTGCACGTAGTACGAGCCGGTCACAGCGACCACCCCGAAGAACAGGAACACGAACAGCTCGCCGAGGCCCGCGTAGCCGTAGGGCCGCGGCCCGCCGGTGTAGAGCACCCCAGCCGCGATCGACACGAGTCCCACCACCAGCAGCTCCCAGCCCGCCACCGCGGCCAGGTAGGCGCCGGCCGCCACGGCCACGCCGAAGGCCACGTAGGTCCCTGTGAGCACCCGCCGGGGCGGCATCAGCCCGCCCGCGGTCACCCGCACCGGTCCGAGCCGGTCCTCGGTGTCCGCCCCTCTGCGGGCGTCGGAGTAGTCGTTGGCCAGATTGGTGCCGATCTGGATGAACACGCTGCCCACGAGCGCGGCGACGAAGGCCAGCGGGCGGAAGTGGTCCCCCGAGACAGCCAGGGCGGTGCCCACGAGCACCGGCGCCACCGCGGCGGGGAGCGTACGCGGGCGCGAGGCCACGGCCCACAGGCGCAGCGCGGACATCGGTGCGGCCGCGGCGCGGGGCGCGTTCAAGGCCGCTTGGGGAACTTGGCGAAGTCCGCGGGCCGCTTCTCGCGGTAGGCGTCGCGGCCCTCCTGGGCCTCTTCGGACATGTAGAAGAGAAGGTTGGCATCGTGCGCGAGCTGCTGGATACCGGAAAGCCCGTCCTCCGCAGCGTTGAAGCTGGCCTTCACCAGGCGCAGGGAGAACGGCGACAGGGCAAGCATCTCGCGCGCCCAGCGGACGGTCTCCTCCTCGAGCTCCTCCAGCGCCACCACCGTGTTCACCAGGCCCATGTCGAGCGCCTCCTGCGCGCCGTACTGCCGGCAGAGGAACCAGATCTCCTTCGCCTTCTTCGGGCCGACCAGGCCAGCCAGCAGGCCGGCCCCGAAGCCTCCGTCGAAGGAGCCCACTTTGGGTCCGGTCTGACCGAAGCGGGCGTTGTCGGCGGCGATGGTCAGGTCGCAGACGATGTGCAGCACGTGGCCGCCGCCGATCGCGTATCCGGCCACCATCGCCACGACGGGCTTGGGCAGGCGGCGGATCTGCACATGAAGGTCCGTGACATGGAAGCGCCCGACCGCGGATGGGCCCGCGTCCGTGTCGCTCAGGTAGCCGGAGTCTCCCCGCACGCGCTGGTCGCCCCCCGAGCAGAAGGCCAGCGGGCCCTCGCCGGTCAGCACGATCACGCCGATGGTGGTGTCCTCCCGCGCGAGTTCCAGCGCCTGCGAGATCTCCATGATCGTCTGCGGCCGGAAGGCGTTGCGCACCTCGGGGCGATCGATGGTGATCTTGGCGATGCCCTCCGCCGTCTCGTATCGGATGTCCGCGAACGCGCCCTCGGCCTGCCAGTCGGCGGCCGGGGCGATAATGCGGCGCTCCTGCTCTGCGGTCCAGTCGGATGGGGTCAAGGGCGGCCCACAGCGTAGGGGAGGAGGGCGCCCCGGCCTACGCTGCGTGGGTGGACGATTGGGTGTCAGCCGCGGCGCGCGAGCGTCCCGGTCATCCGGCGGTGGTGGCCGACGACGGTGCGCTCAGCTACGGCGAGCTGGACGAGGCCGCTGCGCGCGCCGCTCGGCGCCTGGCCGCGCTGGGCGTCCATGAGGGCGATCGCGTGGCCACCACTCTCCCTCCCGGAGCCGCGTTCGCCGCCCTCCTGCACGGCGCTCCCCGCGTGGGCGCCGTGCTGGTCCCGCTCGATCCTCACCTGGCCGCGGCCGGGCTGGCCCGGCTGCACGAGTCCTCCGGAGCGCGCCTGCTCGTGGACCGGCCGCTCGAGGGCGATCAGGCCGAGGTGGCACTGCGCTCGACCATGGATCCCGGGGCGCCCCACACCGTGATCCACACCTCGGGCACCACCTCCGCTCCCAAGGCCGTGGTGCTCACCGCGGGCAACCACCACGCCAGCGCGCGCGCCTCCGCCCGCGCGCTCGGCGTGCAGGAGTCCGATCGCTGGCTGTGCGTGCTGCCGCTCTTCCACGTGGGCGGCCTGGCGATCCTCCTGCGCTCCGCGATCTACGCGACCACTGCGGTGGTGCACGAGCGCTTCGGGGCCGACCGCGTGCGCTCGGTGCTCGAGCACGGAGAGATCACCCTGGCCTCCTTGGTCTCCACCATGCTCCACCGGCTGCGCGAGGCCGGGCTGGAGTCGGCGCCCGGCCTGCGCGCCGTGCTCCTCGGCGGAGGCCCGATCCCGGCCGACCTACTCGACTGGGCGCGCGAGCGCGGGCTGCCGGTGGCCCCGACCTACGGCATGACCGAGACCGCCTCCCAGATCGTGACCGTCCCGCCGGCCGGCGCCCTGCGCGGCGAGCGCTCCGGCGAGCCGCTGGAGGGCGTGCAGCTGCGCATCGCCCAGGATGGCGAGATCCTCGTGCGCGGGCCGATGGTGGCGCCGGGCGAAACCGACGCGGACGGCTGGCTGCACACCGGCGACCTCGGCAGCCTCGACGGCCGGGGGCGCCTTACCGTGGCGGGCCGCCTGAAGGACGTGATCGTGACCGGCGGCGAGAACGTGATGGCCGGGCGGGTGGAGGAGGCGCTGCGCGCCCATGAGGCGGTCGTTGACGCGGGCGTGGCGGGGATCGCCGATGCCGAGTGGGGCGAACGCGTGACCGCCTGGGTGGTGCTCGAGAGCGAGGTCTCCGACCCGGAGCTGACCGAGCACTGCCGGCACCTGCTCGCCCCGTTCGAGGTTCCCAAGGACTTCCGGCGCGTGGCCGAGCTGCCGCGCAACGCCACGGGCAAGCTGGTGCGCTCGCGCCTCGCATAGTCCGGGACCAAGCACTTGTCTGATCGCGGTCTGGAATCGATCGCGCGGTTTGGTAAGCCCTGGGGTACCAAAGTGCTCAATGGATCCAGGCAGCCGGCCGCGGCGGAGGATCGCTCGCGCGTGACGGCAGTCGTCACCGCTTTTCGCGCTTAGCGGTGGCGGTTGGCTCACGCTCGGGCGGCGGCTTCGGAGCGGACTCCACGGCGGCTGGGTAGGGGATTTCAGTGCCCGGGTTGACCCACCGTCCTGTTCTGTGGGTCTGCTGCACCCACAAGGCAGGACAGTGCCATGACTTCCGCGTCCGGCCAGGCCCCTTGCCGCGCCCGCTTCTCGCGCTATGCAGGAGCGCCGTTGACGCTAGGTGGGGATCCTGGCGGCGCTGGCGGCCTCGGCGGGATCGGAATACACGACGGTTCGGATCACCTTGCCGTCGCGGAGTGTGATGACCTGGGCGTTCTCCACTTCAACCGCCGCGCCGCTCTCCTTGCCGGTAGCGGTCTGGCGATAGCGGCAAAACACCGTGTTGTTCGCGGCAGCGACGAGCGGCAGTGGCTCGAGGTGATGATGCGCCCAGGTCTCCAGCCACAGATCCCAGAAAGACCGAAGCTCGGGCAGGCCCCGATACGTGGTCCTCTCTGTCCAGCCGGCGACGTGTGAAAAGTCCCACCGACATCGGAGGCAGAATCAGCGATCAGCGCATCGAAGTCGCGGGCGTTCCAAGCGACGAAGGCACGCCGGATCGTCTCGGTGTTCTCCTCCGCCATCGCAACGCAGTATCCCGTGATCGCTCGGGGGCTTCCGCCTTCGGGTATACGACAGCCGCTCGTCATCGCGCGGAGCAGCAGCCCCGTCTTTAGCCGACAACCCGCTCGCGAGCCCGTCGGCGAGCCGCGCACCGTAGGCTCGCCAGATGGCAAGCGAGGATCGACCGGCAGTCCGTCCGGAGCGGTTCTTCGCGAACCATCCCGTTGCGTATGAGCTCTACAAGGCCGTACGCAAAGCGGTCGACACGATCGGTGATCCCTGCGTTCGGGTCGGCAAGAGCCAGATCGCATTCCGACACCGTCGTCCCTTCGCCGCCGTGTGGATGCCAGCCCAGTACCTACGGGGAGATACGGCGCCACTCGTGCTCACGATATACCTGCCCTTCCGAGATCATTCACCGCGCTGGAAAGAGGTGGTGGAGCCGACCGCCGGCCGGTTCACCCACCACCTAGAAATGTGGCAGTCAGACGAGGTTGATGACGAGGTCGTCGAGTGGTTGCGGCAAGCCTGGCGAGCCGCGGCCTGAGTTGAGCGCCGAGGGCCGCTGCGAACCGCAACCTGACGCTTGCGCCCTCGCGTGAAAGCGCTCCGCCTGCTTCTCGCGCGAAGCGCGGGTGCGGTTAATCTGAGTTGACCCCCCCTTCGGAGCGGGCGCCTACAGCGGCTGGGTGAGACCGCGCGAGCTGACAGTTTTCGCCACCCGTTCCACTTAGGGGTCGTCCTGCGACCCCCATCTGGATCGGATCGCCAGTTTCCCTCGCCATCCAAGGGTCGTCCTGCGACCTCTGGATGGATCTGGCCTTTCGCCATTGGGGAGCATTGTGGTCGGATACCGACCAGGATCCTCCCCAACGTAGCGGCGTGACCGCGATCGCTCCCGCGTGCACCGATCGTCACGTACCCGCACCCCAGCACGGTTCGTCCGTGTCACGTTGTCGGCCTCTTGCGCAGCGGCAGCCCGACTGAGGTGAAGGTCTCGCCTGCGACCCGGATCGTGAAGTGGGGGTGGAACTTGCCCGTCGGCGTCCGGAGCCAGCGCCCGAACCGCCGCACAGCCAGGTTCTCCAGGGACGCGGGGGAGGTGAAGGTGTCCAGCTCCTGCATCAGCTCGAGCCCGGTCGGCACGATCACGTCGCGCTGCAACTCCTCGAGCGTAAACACCTCTCGCTTGCCGAGCCTGCCCCCGGTCACCGCCCGCAGCGCCCACCGGCCTGCGCGTCTCGGCGCCGGCGGCCGGGCGAGCGACAGCTCGGTGACGATGAAGGCGCGACCGCCCGGGCGCAGCACGCGGCCGATCTCGCTCGCCGCGCGGGCCACGTCCGCGGGTCCGCCGAAGTGCTCGATCGACGAGAGGCTGAACACCGCGTCGAAGGTCCGGTCGCCGAACCCGTCCAGGCGGCGCCCGTCCGCCACCTGCACCTCGAGGTTGCCCAGGTCCACGTCGTACGGCGAGAGGGCGGCGGGGTCGGACAGCATCTCGGCCGGCGCGTCATAGCCGGCGAACTCGCCCGTCCCGTAGACGTCGGTGGCCACCATGCGCCCCACCCGCGGGGCGAGCCAGAACAGGATCGCCTCCCGGCCCGCTCCCACCGACAGGACGCTGGAGGCGCCGTCGAGCACGCCTGCCTCCTCCAGGAAGAGAGACAGCATCGTGAGCTCCCATGTCTTGCGATCGCGCTGCCAGGTGAGGTCCAGATCGGGCCGAAGCTCCGCGGCCCGCGCCTCGAACCGCGGGTCGTCGAAGTCCCCGCTGTCACAGACCTTTGCGTACTGGCGATCCACCGCTGCTTCCTACCACTTCGATCATCTAGCGTGCCGCGAATGCCGGCACCACTGGCCAAGGCGCTGCTTCTCGGCGTGCGAGCGCGGCTGCGGTCGGGCAGGGGCTCGAGGGTTGCGCCCTATCCCGACATCTTCCTCCCGTACGCCCGCGGCAAGTCCTTTGCGGACGTGGGATCGATGTGGAACGTGGAGGGCCGTTTCGCGCTGGAGGCGGAGGCTGGCGGCGCTGCGTCGGTGACCGCCGTGGACGTGATGCCGGAGGCCGAGTCCTTTCGTGCGGAGCGCAAGCGCCGCGGATCCCACGTGCGCTTCGTGCGCGCAGACGCCAACGCGGCCGACCTTGTCGAGGCAGTCGGCGTGCACGACGTGGTGTGGTCGTCCGGGGTGCTCTACCACCAGCCCAGCCCGATGCTCACCGTCGAGCGGCTGGCTGCGCTCGCCGGGGAGACCCTCCTGGTGCAGAGCGCCACGGTGCCGGAGGTGCCCGGGCTGCCCCAGGCGTGCGTGCTCTACCCGGGCCTCGATCGCGGGTCCCGTGAGGCCTTCGGGCGTGTCTTTCCCGGTGCGATGGGGCTGGACAGCCCGTTCGAGCCCGAGCAGGGCTACGCCAACTGGTGGTGGGGGATCACACCATCGGCCCTGCGGGGCATGGTGGAGGTGCAGCCCGGGCTCGAGGTGGTCGACGTGCTGCGGGGCCCGACCGAGACCGTCGTGGTCGCCAAGCGCGCCGCGCACGACGGATAGAGTGGCTCGCCGTGATCTACGACGACGACGCCGACCTCGGCAAGCTCGACGGCAAGACCGTCGCCATCCTGGGATACGGCTCCCAGGGCCATGCCCACGCGCTCAACCTCAAGGACTCCGGAGTTTCGGTGATCGTCGGGCTGCGTCCCGACTCCGACTCGGTGGCCAAGGCCGAGTCCGACGGCCTCGAGGTGGCGTCGGTGGCCGACGCCACCAGCCGCGGGGACCTGGTCATGGTGCTGCTCCCCGACGAGCGCCAGCACGACATCTGGGAGTCGGAGATCCGCGACGGGATCGCACCGGGCAACCTGCTGCTGTTCGCGCACGGCTTCGCGATCACCTACGACCAGGTGGACCCCGGCCCCGGCGTCGATGTGGGCATGGTCGCCCCGAAGGGCCCCGGGCATCTCGTGCGGCGCCAGTTCACCGAGGGCAACGGCGTGCCCGGCCTGATGGCCATCCACCAGGACGAGTCCGGCACCGCGCGCGACCTGGTGCTGGCCTACGCCAAGGGCATCGGCTGCACCCGCGGCGGCGTGATCGAGACCACCTTCAAGGACGAGACCGAGACCGACCTGTTCGGGGAGCAGGCGGTGCTCTGCGGCGGCGTGACCGAGCTGGTGCGTGCCGGCTACGAGACGCTCACCGATGCCGGCTACGACCCGCGACTGGCCTACTTCGAGTGCCTGCACGAGCTCAAGCTGATCGTGGACCTGATGTACGAGAAGGGCATCAGCGGCATGCGCTACTCGATCTCCAACACGGCCGAGTACGGCGACCTCACCCGCGGCAAGCGGGTGATAGGCGAGCCGACGCGGCAGGCGATGAAGGATGTGCTCGCCGAGATCCAGTCCGGTGACTTCGCCCGCGAGTGGATCGCCGAGAACCAGGCCGGCCAGGAGAACTTCAAGCGCATGCGCTCCGAGCAGGCCGACCACCAGGTCGAGCGCGAGGGCAAGCAGCTGCGCTCGATGATGGACTGGATCGACACGGAGTTCTGAGTTGGACGGGGACGAGCAGGGCGAGAGCGGCCGCTACCTGCCTCCCGAGCCGCGCGGACTCGAGCCGGACCTGGGCCCCGCGCCTGCGCCCCAGCCGCCGCAGCCCCAGCAGTCAGCAGACGCGGGTGGCACGCCGCCTCCGCCCGGCTGGTATCCGCCGCCGACCCAGCAGCAACAGCCAGCCCTGGGTCTACCAGCCCCAGCAGCCTCGCGAACCCGACAACGGGCCCGCCGTGGCGGGCTTCGTGCTCTCGGTGGTGGCCGGAACGCTCTTGCTCATCACCGCCGGGACGTCGAGCATCGTGTCGGTGGTGTGCGCCGGCCTCGGGATCTTCTATTCGCTGAGGGGCCGCCGGCGCGTCGACCGCGGCGAGACCCCCAAGCACCGCGGCCTCGCCCAGGCGGGATTCATCACCGGAATCGTGACAGTCGTGCTGGCCGTCCTGGCCACGGCGTTCTGGCTGATCATCCTGATCCTTGCCCTCACCGACGAGGAGTTCCGAAACGACTTCGAAAACGATCTCGAGAACAGCACGGTGGTGCTGGGGGTCGTGGCCGCGCGTGCGATCGTCTCGCTCGCCGCCTGAACCATCGGTCGGTAGAGTGGACTGCGTCGTCGCGACTGGCGTCTTCGAGGTGGAGCTAACCACCGGGGAGCGACGAGCACACTGCCGCGCGCCTGGGCACTCACCGATATCCCGCGGAGAGGATCGACGTGACTCACCCGGCGCCCCAGATTCCCGAGGAACTCAAGCCGCGGCGACGGCCGTTTCGGCTGTGGCCCGTCGAAGGTGCGCCCCGAGGCCGTGGCTCGCCTCGCCGAGCCCGGAATGCCGATGGGCACCTCCCATCGCCAGGCGCCGGTCAAGGACGTGGTGGCGCGTATCCGCGGCGGGCTGCGAGAGTTGTTCTCTCTGCCGGATGGCTACGAGGTCGTGCTGGGCAACGGCGGCACCACCGCCTTCTGGGACGCGGCGGCCTGCGGGCTCGTGCGTCGAGCGCGCCCTGCATCTGGCCTACGGCGAGTTCTCGCGGAAGTTCTCCTCGGTCACCGCAGACGCGCCGTTCCTGGCCGACCCGATCGTGGTCGAGGCCGACCCGGGCGACGCGCCCGATCCGGTGGGCGACCCCGCCGCCGACGTGATCGCGTGGGCACACAACGAGACCTCGACCGGCGTGATGGTCGACGTCGACCGCCCGGCAGGGGCGGGCGAGCTCGCTCGTGCTGGTGGACGCCACCTCGGGCGCCGGCGGCCTGCCCGTGGCCATCAGCGAGGCGGACGCCTACTACTTCGCGCCTCAGAAGTCCTTCGCCGCCGACGGCGGGCTGTGGATCGCACTGATGAGCCCGGCGGCGCTCGAGCGGGTGGGCGAGCTGGAGGGCGCGGACGACCGCTGGAGGCCCGCCTTCCTGTCGCTGGCCACCGCGCTGGACAACTCGCGCAAGGACCAGACGCTCAACACCCCGGCCGTGGCCACGCTGCTGCTGCTGGCCGATCAGATCGAGTGGATGCTGGCCGGCGGCGGCCTGAACTTCTGCGTGAAGCGCACGACCGCGTCCTCGAGCCACCTCTATGGATGGGCGCAGGACGCCTCGTTCGCTCAACCATTCGTGGCCGACCCTGCCAAGCGGTCGCTGGTGGTGGGCACGATCGACTTCGCCGACGAGCATCGACGCCGCGGCGCTGGCTCAGACGCTGCGGGCTAACGGGATCCTCGACGTGGAGCCATACCGCAAGCTCGGGCGCAACCAGCTGCGGGTGGGGATGTTCCCCGCGGTCGAGCCCTCCGACGTCGAGGCGCTCACCGCATCGATCGACTGGGTGATCGAGAACACGAAGGAGGTGGCGGCGTGACGCGCGTGCTGGTGGCCGAGAAGATCGGCGACTCGGGGGTCGAGCTGCTGCGCGAGGCCGGCCTCGAGGTGGAGCTGGGGATCGGCTGGGAGGCCGACGAGCTCGAGCGGCGCATCGGTGACTTCGAGGGGATCCTCATCCGCTCGGCCACCAAGCTCACGGCGGAGCTGATCGCCAAGGCGGACAACCTGCGCGCCGTCGGCCGTGCGGGGGTCGGCGTGGACAACGTGGACGTCGACGCCGCCACCCGCCGCGGCATCGTGGTGGCCAACGCGCCCCAGTCCAACGTGATCACCGCCGCCGAGCACACGATGGCGCTGCTGCTGGCCATGGCGCGCAACGTGCCACAGGCCCACGCCTCGCTGGTCGAGGGCCGCTGGGACCGGTCCAAGTTCAGCGGGGTGGAGCTGCACGAGAAGACGCTCGGCATCCTCGGCTTCGGCCGGATCGGCCAGTTGGTGGCCGCCCGCGCGCGCGGGTTCGGCATGCGCGTGCTCGCCTTCGACGCCTTTGTGGCCGAGGAGCGCTTCCGCGAGCTCGGCGTGGAGCGCGCGGACACCTCGGACGCCGTCTATGCCGAGGCGGACTTCATCACGCTGCACCTTCCCAAGACGCCCGAGACCGAGAACTGGCTCGACGCGGCAACCATCGCCAAGATGAAGGACGGCGTACGGATCCTCAACGTCGCCCGCGGCCCCCTGGTCGTGGACGCCGACCTCAAGGACGCGCTCGACTCGGGCAAGGTGGCCGGCGCGGCGCTCGACGTCTTCCGCGAGGAGCCGATCACCGACCATCCGCTGTTCGGCTACCCGGGCGTGGTGGTCACGCCCCACCTGGGCGCGTCCACGGCCGAGGCCACAGACCGCGCCGGCTACCAGGCCGCCGAGCAGGTGGTGGCGGCGCTCACCGGCGGAGTGGTCACCAGCGCCGTGAACGTGCCCGCCATCGCAACCGAGGACGCCGAGGCCCTCGGGCCCTTCCTCGGCCTCGGCCAGAGCCTGGGCCGGATCGCCGTCGCGCTCGCCGAGGGCACCTCGGTCGACGCCCTCGAGGTCGAGTACCTGGGCAAGGTGGCCGAGCGCGACACGCGGCTGCTCACCGTGCAGGTGCTCAAGGGCGCGCTGGCCGGGCACACCGAGGAGCAGGTCAACGACGTGAACGCGCCGGGCCTGGCGGAGGAGCGGGGCATCGCGCTTTCGGAGACGCGCAGCCCGACGGCCCGCGACTTCACCGACCTCATGCGGGTGACGGTGGTCAGCGGCGACGAACGCACACGCGTCGTCGGCACCACCCTGGGCCGGCGCGACCGTCCGCACCTGCTCGAGGCCTGGGGCTCGCGCTTCAACGTGCAGCTCGAAGGGCATCTGGCGGTGTTCCGCTACCCGGACCGTCCCGGCGTGATCGGGCGCGTGGGCACTGCGCTGGGCGAGGCCGGGATCAACATCGTCTCCGCCGCCGTGGGGCGCCATCCCGAGGGCGACGGCGAAGCGGTGATGGTAATCACCGCCGATGCGCGGGTGCCCCAGGAGGTGGTCGATGCCCTCGTGGCCAGCGACGGCTTCATCGCCGGGCGCACCGTGAGCCTGTAGTACGCTGGATCGAGATGCTTCGCCGGCTCGACCTACGACTTCTCCTCATCCTCCCCTCGGGGAGCTAATTGCGCGTGGCGGCCGCTTAGCCGCACACCCAGGAGAAGGTCAGGCAGAGCAGAGAAAGGTAGGAGCGGCATGAAGGACGAGGCGAATCGAGTACGGATCTTCGACACGACGCTGCGCGACGGCGAGCAGTCGCCCGGGATCTCCCTCAACCGCCAGGAGAAGGTGGAGATCGCCCACCAGCTCTCGCGCCTGGGCGTGGACGTGATCGAGGCGGGCTTCCCGATCGCCTCGCCAGGGGACTTCGAGTCGGTGCAGGCGATCGCTCGCGAGGTCCAGGGCCCCGTGATCTGCGGCCTCGCCCGCACGGGCGTGCAGGACATCGACGCCGCCTGGAACGCCGTGAAGGACTCCGAGCGCCCGCGGATCCACACCTTCATCTCCACCAGCGACATCCACATCGAGCATCAGCTGCGCACCACCCGCGAGGACGTGAAGGGG
The DNA here is from genome assembly GCA_963825475.1 of uncultured Thermoleophilaceae bacterium. Taxonomy (GTDB): domain Bacteria; phylum Actinomycetota; class Thermoleophilia; order Solirubrobacterales; family Thermoleophilaceae; genus JAAYBF01. Next base: position 742,862 of record CAWGTC010000004.1, read on the forward strand.
CAGGCGCGCGCCGCGGTGGCTCACGCGCGCCAGTACTGCGAAGACGTCGAGTTCTCGCCCATGGACGCCACGCGGTCGGAGCTCGCGTTCACCGCCGAGGTGATCGCCATCGCGCTCGAGGAGGGCGCCACCACCATCAACGTGCCGGACACGGTGGGCTACTCGATGCCCGACGAGTACGCCGAGATGTTCCGTGAGCTCGAGCGCCTGGTGCCCGGCCTGGCCGACGTGACCACGTCCGTGCACTGCCACGACGACCTCGGGATGGCGGTGGCCAACTCGTTCGCCGGCATCCAGGCAGGCTGCCGGCAGGTCGAGTGCGCGGTCAACGGCCTCGGCGAACGCGCCGGTAACGCCTCGCTCGAGGAGATCGTGATGCTTGCTGCGCGTCCGCGAGGCGGCACACGGGCTGTGGAGCGGCGTGACCACCGAGGAGATCGCCCGCACCAGCCGGCTGGTCTCACGCCTGAGCGGCTACCAGGTGCAGCCCAACAAGGCCGTGGTGGGCCGCAACGCGTTCGCGCACGAGTCCGGCATCCACCAGGACGGCGTGCTGAAGGAGCGCACGACCTACGAGATCATGGATGCCACCACGATCGGCCTCCAGCAGAACTCGATCGTGCTCGGCAAGCACTCCGGCCGGCATGCTCTGCGCAAGGCACTGGAGGAGCTCGGCTTCGAGGTCGACGGCGCCGCGCTCAACACGGCCTTCAAGCGCTTCAAGGACGTGGCGGACAAGAAGAAGACCGTCACGGCGCTCGACCTGGAGGCCATCGTGTCCGACGAGATGCGCCAGTCGGCAAGTGCCTTCGAGCTGGCGTCCTTCGCCATCGACGCGGGGTCGGAGCGCTCGCCGTTCGCGCGTGTATCGGTGCGTCTGCCCAGTGGCGAGATGGGGGAGGGGAGCTTCACCGGCGACGGTCCGGTCGAGGCCTTCTTCAGTGCCCTCAACGCGGCCACCGGCCACGAGGGCCGTTTGAAGGAGTACCACGTGTCCGCGGTCACGGCGGGTCGCGACGCGCTCGCGGAGGTCACCGTGCTGGTGGAGCTCGACGGCTCCTTGGCCCAGGGCCAGGGCGTGTCGCCCGACACCATGGAGGCGTCCGGCCGGGCCTACCTGCGCGCGCTCACCAACGCCCTGGCGGATTCGCCGGTGGCCGAGGCCGAGCATCATGCGCAGGAGGCGTCCAAGACGCCCGCGCCCTAGCGTGCCCGCGAACGGCTTCACGCTCCGCGACGGCGAGCGGCTGATCCGCTTCGCGGCGGGGGCCGTGGATGAAGCGCTGGCGCTGATCGAGGCGCAGGGCCTCGCCGGCTATGCGCTGCTGACGACAGAGCGCGGGCTGGGCTCGGCTCCCGCAGGGCTCGAGGAAGGCGCGGAGGCGCTGCTCCACGTGCCCCAGGGTCCGGTTCCTGAGGCGGCCGCGGCCGTGCGCGACGCCGTGGCCGGGCGGCCGATCGTGGCGCTCGGCGGCGGCAGGGTGGTCGACGCCGCCAAGGCGATTGCGGGCGCCGACGGGCTGCGCTGCGGTGCCATCCCCACGACCCTGGCCGGCTCCTCTTTCACGCCCATCCACCGGATGCCGGCGGGCGTGGAGGAGTTCACCCTGGTGCGCCCGGTGCTGGCGGTCTGCGACCCCGCACTGATGGCCTCGGCGCCGATGCCGGACCTGGCCGCCACGGCGATGAACGCCCTCGCACATGCGGTGGAGTCGCTGTACGCGCCAGGCGCCAACCCCGTGGCCGAGGGCGCCGCGCTGCGCGCCGCGGCACTGTTCGCGCGCGGCCTGCCCACCGACCCGCCGGTGAAGGAGGACGTGGCGCTCGCCGGCGTCCTCGCCGGCTGGGCGGTCGGGACCACCGGCCTGGCGGTGCACCACGCGGTGTGTCAGACGATCGTCCGCCAGGTGGGCACCCCGCATGCTCAGACCAACGCGGTGATGCTGCCGCACAGCGTTGCCTTCATGGCCGAGCGGGCTCCCGATGCGATCTCCGGCTTGGCCGGCGCGCTCGGGGCTGATGGCGACGACCCCACGAGCGCGGCACCGAGGGTGGCCGCCCTGGCCGCGCTGGCGGGACCCGTGTCACTCGGGGAGCTGGGCGTCTCCGAGAACCAGATCCCTGGGATCGCGTCGGCCGCGGCGGCGCACCCCGGGATGGGGGGAACACCAGGCGGGGTAGTGCAGCAAGACCTCGTCGACCTGCTGGAGCGCGCGATGTAGGGGTTGGGCCGTGTCTGCGTTGTATGACAACGCAAAGGCGGCCCACCGCCCGTGGCGGCTACGGGGTGGCGAGGCGCTGCTGCTGGCGCTCGGGCGTGATGCGAACCACGTTCCAGGCCAGGCCGAGCCGGCGCAGGCCGCGGATGAACAGGCCCGACACGTCGACCTCCCACCAGCGCAGCCCCTGCACGGCCGCACGCGGGAAGGCGTGGTGGTTGTGGTGCCAGGCCTCGCCCAGCGAGGGCAGCGCCAGCCAGAACACATTGGTGGAGCGGTCGTCGGTGTCGAAGCGCCGCTGCCCGAAGAAGTGGCAGATGGAGTTGATGCTCCACGTGACGTGGTGCAGGAAGAAGATCCGCACCAGCCCACCCCAGAACAGAGCCGTCAGTCCACCGGCCAGCTCGCCGGTGATACCCAGGCCCAGAAAGAAGGGCAGCGCAAGCCCGAGCGCCACCAGCCAGAGGAAGTTGCGGCTGATCAGCCGCATGCCCCGATCTTCCAAGAGCTCGCGCGCATAGCGCTTCGGCGACGCCCCGCCCTGGCTGTTGAACAGCCAGCCGACGTGCGCGTAGTAGAGCCCCTTCAGGCCCGAGCCGTGCCCGACGTGGGGGCTGTGCGGATCTCCCTCCTCGTCGGTGTGGGCGTGGTGCTTGCGGTGGTCGGCGACCCAGCCGATCACCGGTCCCTGAACGGCCATCGACCCGAGCACGGCGAACAGGTACTTCAGCGGCCTGTAGGTCTCGAAGGCCCGGTGGGTGAGAAGCCGGTGGTAGCCGATCGTGATCCCGAACGCACACGACCCGTAGAGCCCGGCCATGATCGCCAGGTCGGTCCAGCCCACGTAGCTGTTCCACACCAGGGGCAGCGCGGCGAGGAAGGCGACGAAAGGCACGATCACGGCGCCGATGTTGGCGTTTCGCTGAAGTCGGGTCATGAACTGGAGGGTACGAGCCAGATCGATCGCCCATTCGGCGGAAACCCCACGATCTACACGCGAAACTTGTAGGCTCCCCTCAATGGTTGTCGGCCTGAGCGAGCGCCCCTGGAACGCGCTGGCCCCCGACGTCGCCGGCGTGCTGGGCCCGGAGCTGCCCGGCCTGGCGGAGGAGATCATCGACGCGATCAGCCGGGCCGTGCCCGACTACGCCCGCCCGATCGAGGGCCCGTTCGGAGCGGCGCTGCGCGTGGGCGTCGAGGAGGCGCTGCGCCAGTTCGTCGAAATGGTCGAGCGGCCCGGCGCCGACCGCAGCGCAGGCCGCCAGATGTACGTCGACCTCGGCCGGGGCGAGATGCGCGCCGGTCGCAGCCTCGATGCCCTGCTGGCCGCCTACCGCCTCGGCGCCCGAGTGGCCTGGCGCCGCCTGGCTGGTGCGGGCGAGCGAGCCGGCCTCGAGCCGGCCACGCTCTATCTGCTTGCGGAGTCGATCTTCGCCTACATCCACGAGCTCTCGGGTGAGTCCATCGAGGGCTACGCGCGCGAGCAGGCGGCCTCGGCCGGGGAGTCGCAGCGCCTCCGGCGCCGCCTGGCCGGGTTGCTGGTCCAGGATCCGCCGGCCGACTCCGCCGCCGTCGAGGCGGCGGCCCTGGCGAGTGGCTGGACGCTGCCGCGCTCGGTTGGCGCTGTGTGCACTGCCGGTGACGACGCCGACCGCCTGGCGATGCGTCTGGGAGCCGACGTGATCGCGACGCCACTGGGGGCTGGGCTGTGCGCGCTGGTGCCCGACCCCGGCGCCCCGGGACGGCGGACGCAGCTCGATGCGGCGTTTCGCGACCGCCTGGGCGCGCTCGGGCCGGCGCTACCGTGGCGGCGCGCCGGCGTGAGCGCCCAGCGGGCGCGAGCGGCACTCGCCCTGGCCGAGGACGGCGAGATCGAGGCCGGCTCCACCGGACTGGTCACTGCCGCCGATCACTCGCTCGCGCTGCTACTCGGGGCAGATCGAGCCCTCGCGCGCGATCTGTCCGGCGCCGCGCTGGACCCTCTGCGGCAGGAGACGCCGGCCTCACGGCGCCGTCTGCGGGCCACGCTCGAGGCCTGGCTCGAGGAGCGCGGCCGCACCGAGCGGGTGGCTGCCGCGCTACACGTGCACCCGCAGACCGTGCGGTACCGGATGGCCCGCCTGCGGGAGCTGTTCGGCGACCGTCTCGATGATTCCGACGTGCGCTTCGAGTTGCAGGTGGCGCTCAGGATCGACCCGCCAACCGGCTAGTAGCATCGCGGCCATGAGCTTCTCTCTCGAAGGTCGCGCAGTCGCTGTCACCGGCGCTTCCTCCGGCATCGGCGAGGCCACGGCGATCGCGCTGGCCGGCGCAGGCGCCGCGGTGGCCCTCGGCGCGCGCCGCAGGGACCGTGTGGAGGACCTGGCCAAGCGCATCGAGGCCGACGGCGGACGTGCCGTGGCGATCGAGGTCGACCTATCCGACGAGTCGCAGGCCCGCGCCTTCGTCGAGGACGCGCACTCCCAGCTCGGCGGCCTGCACGGCTTGGTGAACAACGCCGGGGTGATGCTGCTCGGCCCGGTGGAGGGAACGGCCACGGAGGAGTGGCGGCGCATGGTCGGGGTGAACGTGATGGGGCTCCTGTACTGCACCCATGCGGCGCTGCCGCTGATGCGCGAGGCCGGCGGCGGGCACATCGTGAACATCTCTTCGGTGGCCGGCCGGCACGCCGCGGCCGGCGCCGCGGTCTACAACTTCACGAAGTTCGGCGTCACCGGGTTCTCCGAAGCGCTGCGCCAGGAGGCGCTGCATTCCAACATCCGCGTGACCTGCATCGAGCCGGGCTTCGTCGAGACCGAGCTGCAGGAGCAGAACACGAACCCCGTGGTGCTCCAGGGCGTCGAGAAGATGCGCAACCAGATCGGCGATGTGCTGCAGGCAGCCGACATCGCCGACGCCATCCTCTTCGCGCTCTCCCGCCCCCAGCACGTTGGGGTCGACGAGGTGCTGATCAGGCCGTCGAAGCAAGTCCGCTGAGCCGTGCCCGCCTCGCGGGCCTGCTGATTGCGGTGCTCGCTGTGGCGGCGGTGGGATACGTCGTCGCCTCCGGCTCGGAGGAAGACGGGTCGGGCTAACCGGCCGTGCCGGCCGCTGGGGCCGCCGCTACCGTACAAACGTACGTGATAGCGTACGCACGATGGCGACCGTCGAAGCTCCTCCCGGGCTCTCGGTGGGCCCGCGCGTGAAGGCGCTGCGCGAGGGCCTCGACCTCTCCCTGCGCGACCTCGCCGAGCGCTCCGGCGTCTCGGCCCCGATGCTGTCGCAGGTCGAGCGCGGCGAGACCAGTCCAACCCTTGCCGTCGCCGCGCGGATCGCCGGCGGCCTCGAGCTCACGCTGTCGCAGCTGCTGCGCCTCGACGAGGGCAACGGCGTGACGATCGTGCGGCTCGGCGAGCGGCTGCGCGGCGGTCCTGGCCGCCGAGGGCACTCTTATGAGGTGGTCACCCCGCCGGTGCCCGGCCAGCGCGCCGAGGTGTCAGTCCACACGCTCGCCGCGGGCGCGGCCACCGGGGGACCCGGCGATCCACCCATGCACGAGCCCGGCAGCCGCGAGACCGCCGTGGTCACCGGCGGCAGCGTCAGCCTGGTGTGCGACGGCGTTGCGCACGAGCTGGCCGAGGGAGACACGGTGACCTTCGACGCCGACCTGCCCCACCACTTCGAGAACAGCGGCTCGGCCGAGGCCCGCTTCTTCGCGGTCGTGGCGGCCGGCCTGAGGAGGTCCTGAGCGATGGCCGCACCGAAGTCGTTGTTCGACAAGATCTGGGATCGGCACGAGGTGGCCGACGCACTGCTCTACGTCGACCTGCACCTGGTGCACGAGGTCACGAGCCCGCAGGCCTTCGAGGCCCTGCGCCTGGCCGGGCGGACCGTGCGCCGTCCCGACCGCACGCTGGCCACCGCCGACCACAACGTGCCCACCGACGGGTCGAAGGTGGCGGCGCAGATCGCCGACCACCTCAGCCGCGTGCAGGTCGAGACCCTCGAGAGCAACTGCCGGGAGTTCGGCGTGCCGGTCTACTCGATCGGCCACGCTCGCCAGGGCATCGTGCACGTGATCGGTCCCGAGCTGGGGGTCACGCAGCCGGGGATGACGATCGTCTGCGGCGACTCGCACACCTCCACCCATGGCGCCTTCGGGGCACTGGCCTTCGGAATCGGCACGAGCGAAGTCGAGCACGTGCTGGCCACCCAGACCCTCCAGCAGCGCAAGCCCAAGTCGATGCGGATCCTCTACAGCGGCGAGCTGGGCTACGGCGTGAGCGCAAAGGACCTGATCCTCGGAACCATCGGCCGGATCGGGGTGGAGGGAGGTGTGGGCCACGTGATCGAGTACGCCGGCCCCCCGATCGAGGCGCTCTCGATGGAGGGCCGCATGACCGTCTGCAACATGACGATCGAGGGCGGCGGCCGGGCGGGGATGATCGCTCCCGACGACACCACGTTCGAGTGGGTCGACGGCCGCGAGGCCGCGCCCGATCCCCTGCCCCTCGGCGAATGGCGCGAGCTGCACACCGACGACGGTGCGCAGTTCGACAGCGAGGTGGCCATCGACGCCTCGGGCATCTCGCCGCAGGTCACCTGGGGGACCACGCCGAGCATGGTCTGTGACGTGACTGCCGCCGTGCCCGAGCCTGCCGGCGAGGGCGACGAGCGCGCGCTCGTCTACATGGACCTCGAGGCCGGCACTCCGATCCAGGACATCCATCTCGACCGCGTGTTCATCGGCTCCTGCACCAACTCGCGCATCGGCGACCTGCGCGAGGCCGCCGAGATCGTGAAGGGCCGCAAGGTCGCGTCGACGCTCAGCGCGATGGTGGTGCCCGGCTCCCAGCAGGTGGCCGCCCAGGCCGAGAGGGAGGGCCTCGACGAGGTGTTCCGCTCCGCCGGGTTTGACTGGCGCTCCGCCGGCTGCTCGATGTGCCTGGGCATGAACCCGGACACGCTGGCGCCGGGAGAGCGCTGTGCCTCGACCTCCAACCGCAACTTCGAAGGCCGCCAGGGCCGCGGCGGGCGCACGCACCTGGTGAGCCCCAAGATGGCCGCGGCAGCCGCGGTGGAGGGCCGCTTCGTCGACATCAGGGAGTGGTCATGAACGCCGTGACGAAGATCAAGGGGCCGATCTCGGTGCTGCGCCGCAGCGACGTGGACACCGACCAGATCATCCCCAAGCAGTTCCTCAAGCGGGTCGAGCGCACGGGCTTCGGCGAGTTCCTGTTCTACGACTGGGCCAAGGAGCCCGGCTGGGACCTCGACCCCAACCCGATCCTGGTGGCGGGCCGCAACTTCGGCTGCGGATCGTCGCGCGAGCACGCGCCGTGGGCGCTGGAGGACTATGGCTTCAAGGCGCTGGTGGCGCCGTCCTTCGCCGACATCTTCTACTCGAACTGCACCAAGATCGGCCTGCTTCCGGTGCCCCTGCCCGAGAACGAGGTCGAGGCACTGATGGATGCCGAGGAGGCGGAGATCGACCTCGACCACCAGGTCGTGCGCTTCGACGGCCGCGAGGTGGCCTTCGAGATCGACGCCGAGACCAGGCGGCGGCTGCTCAACGGGCTCGACGACATCGGCGTGACCCTGCAGTCCGCCGACGCGATCGACGCCTACGAACGCGAAACCGAGCGTGAGGGCCCGGTCACGACGCAGTGAGCACCAGGGACTGGGACGCCGCCACCTACGACCGCGTCTCAGGCCCGCAGGTGGCGTGGGCCAGCGGAGTGCTCGACCGGCTGGCGCTGAAAGGCGACGAGACCGTGCTCGACGCCGGCTGTGGCAGCGGCCGGGTGACCAGGATGCTGGTGGAGCGCCTCCCGCGCGGGCGGGTGATCGCCGTCGACGCCGCACCCTCGATGGTCGACCAGGCCAGGGCCAACCTGGGCGACGACGCCGACGTGCGGCGCGTCGAGCTCACGGCCCTCGACCTCCACGAGGAGGTCGACGCCGTGTTCTCCAACGCCGTCTTCCACTGGGTGGGCGATCACGACTGCCTGTTCGCCCGCCTGCATGCCGCGCTACGGCCGGGCGGGCGACTGGTGGCGCAGTGCGGCGGCGAGGGCAACGTCGCGCGCTTCCACGCGGCGGCGGCCGAGGTGGGGGCGGAGCAGCCGTTCGCGGAGCACCTCGGCGGATGGGACGGTCCGTGGAACTTCGCCGGCGCGGAGGAGACCGGCGCGCGGCTGGTCGCGGCCGGCTTCGAGGACGTCGAGGTGGGCTTGGAGCCGAGCCCGGTGGTGCCCGAGTTCACGATCGAGTACCTGCGCACCGTGTGTCTCGGCCACCACGTGGAACGCCTGCCCGAGGGGTTGCGCGACCGCTACGTGAGCGAGGTGGCCGACCGTTGCGGCCAGCCGGTGGAGCTGGACTACGTGAGGCTGAACATCCTGGCGGACCGGCCGTCGCCGTAGCGTTTCGTTTTCACCCTGACTGGGGACATTCCGGTCGTCTTAGTCCCTCAGAGCAGGAGGCTCCCATATGCATCGCAGCATTCTGAGCGTGTGTGCGCTCGCCATCTGTCTGTCCGTAGCGGCCCTCGCACCGGCTGCAGCATCGGCGTACGCCCCGGCCGACGAGGCCACGATCCACCCGGGCGTCCAGACCTTCACGGCGGGTGGCCAGTGCACCGCCAACTTCATCTTCACCGGCGGCGGAAACACCTACATCGGCCAGGCTGCTCACTGCGCGGGCACCGGTGCCGCCACGGACACCAATGGCTGTGACGCCGGAACCCTGCCCCTCGGCACCCCGGTGGAGATCACCGGCGCCAGCAGGCCCGGCACGCTCGTGTACAGCTCGTGGATCGCGATGCAGCAGCGTGGCGAGACCAACGTGGATGCCTGCGACTACAACGACTTCGCGCTCGTGAAGATCGACCCGGCGGACATCGACAAGGTGAACCCGTCCGTGCCCGGCTTCGGCGGACCGGTGGGCGTCGGCGGGCCTTCGGCGGCTCTCGACGACGTGTTCTCCTACGGGAACTCGTCGCTGCGGCTCGGCATCACCTTGCTGAGCCCGAAGCAGGGCAAGGTCGTGCAGACCGTGGGCAACGGCTGGAGCCGCACCGTCTACACCGTCACCCCCGGGATCCCCGGTGACTCCGGCAGCGGGTTCATGAACGACACCGGCGGTGCCATCGGCACGCTGAGCACGGTGGCCATCGCGCCGCTTGCGGGCTCGAACGGCGTGGCCGATCTGGGGCGTGAGCTGAGCTACGCCAACGCGAGCGGCACCGCCGTCTCGCTCGTGAACGGCACGGAGCCGTTCACCCCTGACGTCGTGGGCGCGATCGCCGGCGGCGGCTGAGCAAGCAGCACAGACTTACCCGATACGAGCCAACCGGCGGCGCGCGTAACTGCGCGCCGCCGCTGGGCTCTTCCCGCCCAGTACGGTTCGCCGCTCCATGGCACCGCGAATCGTCATCCTTCCCGGCGACGGGATCGGCCCGGAGATCACCTCCGCCGCCTGTCAGCTGCTTGACCGCCTTGGCTCGTTCGACTTCGAGGAGCACCTGGTCGGCGGCGCGTCGATCGATGCCCATGGCACCGCCCTCACCGATGATGTGCTCGAGTCCTGCCGTGCCGCGGATGCGGTTCTGCTGGCCGCGGTCGGCGGACCCAAGTGGGATGCCGCGGTCGCGGCGGACCGCACCGCGCCACGGCCCGAGCAGGGCCTGCTCGGGCTGCGCAAGGGCATGGGTCTGTTCGCCAACCTGCGTCCCGTCCGCCCGAGCCCCGCTCTCCTCGACGCCAGCCCGCTCAAGCGCGACCGCATCGAGGGCACCGACCTGCTCGTGGTGCGCGAGCTGACGGGCGGCATCTACTTCGGCGACTCGGGGCGCGACGGCGACACGGCCCACGACGACTGCGCCTACAGCGTCGGCGAGATCGAGCGCATCGCCCGTGTCGGTTTTCGCAGCGCGCGCACCGGAGTCACGAGCGTCGACAAGGCCAATGTGATGGAGACCTCGCGCCTGTGGCGCGAGACCGTGACCCGCGTCCACGAGGAGGAGTTCCCCGGCGTGCCCCTCGACCACCTCCTGGTCGACAACGCCGCCATGCAGCTCGTGTCCCGGCCCGCGGCCTTCGACGTGATCCTCACCGAGAACCTCTTCGGCGACATCCTCAGCGACGAGGCCGCGATGCTCACGGGCTCGCTGGGGATGCTCCCGAGCGCGTCCCTGGGCGGGGGGGGTTGCGAAGAGGGACGGCGCCCCCCTTCGACATCATCTCCGGGGCTGTTCGAGCCGGTGCACGGCTCGGCCCCCGACATCGCTCACACGGGCAAGGCCAACCCGCTGGCCATGTTCGGCTCGGTTGCTCTCATGCTGCGCCACGGGCTCGATATGGAAACCGCCGCCGCTGGCGTAGAATCGGCCATCGATCGCGCACTCGAGGACGGCCTTCGCACGGCTGACCTCGGCGGCGAGGCCACCACCGAGGACGCCACCCGGGCTGTCCTTGCGAACCTCTGAAGGGAGGGCGCGCACGTGAACACCGCTGACCTCATCTGGCTGAACGGGGAGTTCGTGGCCTGGGAGGACGCGAAGGTGCACGTACTCACGCACGCCCTGCACTACGGCACGAGCGTCTTCGAGGGTGAGCGCGCCTACGAGACCGACCGCGGCCCGGCGATCTTCCGCCACGAGGACCACCTCAAGCGCCTCGAGGCCTCTTCCAAGCTCTACTACATGGACCTGGCCTACTCCAGGGAGCAGCTGCGCGAGGCCACCCACGAGCTGATCAGCCGCAACGGACTGCGTTCGTGCTACATCCGGCCGCTGGTGTACCGCGGTCACGGGCCAATGGGCCTGGACCCGGAGGCCAACCCCGTCGAGGTGATGATCGCCGTCTGGGAGTGGGGCGCCTACCTCGGCGACGAGGGCAAGAAGAACGGCATTCGCGCCAAGGTCTCGTCGTGGCGGAGGATCTCGCCGCAGTCCCTGATCCCACACTCCAAGGCCGGCGGCCAGTATCTGAACTCCGTGCTGGCCAAGATCGAGTCCAAGCGCGGCGGCTACGACGAGGGGATCCTGCTCGACGAGCACGGCAGCGTCTGCGAGGGGACCGGGGAGAACGTGTTCGTGATCAAGGACGGCGTGATATCCACGCCGCCCCAGACCGCGAGCATCCTGGACGGCATCAGCCGCAAGTCGCTGATCGAGATAGCGGGCGACCAGGGCTACACCGTGGTCGAGCGCGGCATCGCCCGGGCCGAGCTGGTGCTCGCCGACGAGATCTTCCTCGTGGGAACGGCCGCCGAGCTGGTGCCCGTGCGCGAGATCGACGACATCGAGATCGGGCCGCCAGGCGAGATCACGCGGCAGATGCAGCAGATCTACGAGGACGCTCTGCACGGCCGCATCCCGGAGTACGAGAAGTGGTTGGACTACGTGCCTGTAGCCGCGCGTCCGTAGCCATGGCTGACCAGGTCCTCCTCTACGACACCACCCTTCGCGACGGCATGCAGGGGGAGGGCATGTCCCTCTCCGTCGACGAGAAGGTGCGCGTGGCCCACGCCCTCGACTCGCTGGGCATCCACCTGATCGAGGCGGGCTTTCCCGGCTCCAACCCCAAGGAGCAGGCGCTCTTCGAGATCCTGTCCGGCGAGAGCTTCACCCACGCGGATGTGGCCGCCTTCGGCATGACCCGCAGGCGCGACGCCGCTGCGGACGAAGACCCCGGGCTGCGGGTGCTTGCGGACTGCTTCGCGCCTGTGTGCACGCTCGTTGGCAAGACGTGGGCTCTGCACCTGGAGAAGGTCACCCGGGTCGATCCGGAGGAGAACCTGGCGATGATCGCGGACTCGGTGGCCTTCCTCGCGGGCCAGGGCAAGCGGGTGATCTACGACGCCGAGCACTTCTTCGACGCCTACCGCGACGACCCCGCCTACGCCCTGCGCTGCCTGCGCGCCGCGGCCGACGCCGGCGCCGAGAACCTGACGCTGTGCGACACCAACGGCGCCACGCTCCCGGGCGCGCTGGCCGAGGCCACCGGGAGGGTGGTGGCCGAGCTCGGTGATGTCGTGTCGGTGGGCATCCACACCCACGACGATGCAGGCTGCGGCGTGGCCAATACCCTCATGGCCGTCGACCGCGGCGCGCGGCTCGTGCAGGGCACGATGAACGGCTACGGCGAGCGCTGCGGCAACGCCAACCTCGTCACCATCCTGGCCGACCTGCAACTCAAGCTGGGCTACGCGTGCGTGCCCGGCGACCTGCTCGGCCGCCTGACCGAGACCGCGCACCTCGTCGACGAGCTGTGCAACGTCGCCCCCAACCCCAACCAGCCCTACGTGGGAGCCAACGCCTTCGCCCACAAGGGAGGGATGCACGTGGCTGGGGTCAACCGCGACGCGCGCACCTTCGAGCACATCGATCCCGCCGCGGTGGGCGCGGACCGGCGCCTGCTGATCTCCGAGCTGTCGGGCAAGGGAACGGTGCAGGCCCGGGCCGACTTGACGGGCCTCGAGCTAGACGACGCGGGAGCGAGCCGGGTGGTGGAGCGCGTGAAGGACCTCGAGCACCGGGGGTACCACCTCGAGGCCGCCGATGGCTCCTTCGATCTGCTCATCCGCCGCGAGACGGGCGACTACGTGCCGCTCTTCCGGCTCGAGTCCTGGCGGGTGATCGTCGAGAAGCGCGAGCGGGGTGGAGTTGCCACCGAGGCCACGATCAAGATCTGGGTCGACGGCGAGCGCTACGTGCGCACCGCCGAGGGAAACGGCCCGGTGAACGCGCTCGACAGCGCACTGCGCTCGGCGATCGCCGAGACCTACCCGCACCTGCGCGACATCGAGCTCGTGAACTTCAAGGTGCGCATCCTCGACGAGACCAAGGGCACGGGCGCCGTCACGCGGGTGCTGCTCGACGCCAGCGACGGCCACGCCACCTGGGGCGCGATCGGGGTCTCCGAGAACATCATCGAGGCCAGCTGGGACGCTCTCGTGGACTCGCTCGAGGCGGGGATGCTTCCCGGCCGTGCCGAACGCGCACGCGCCGGCACGTCCGCCGGGGTCGCCCGCCGGTGACCACCGCCGCCGGGGGCGAGGAGCGCATACCGCTCGCCCGGCCCGTGGTGGGCGAACGGGAGGAGGAGCTGCTGATCGAGACGCTGCGCTCCGGGCTGCTGTCCCTTGGCCCGCGCGTGCCGGAGTTCGAGCAGGCCCTGGCTCACTGGCTGGGCGCGCAGCACGTGTCCGCGGTATCGAGCGGAACCGCGGCGCTGCACCTGGCGATCCGCGCGGCCGGCGTTCAGGCCGGGGACGAGGTGGTCACCAGTCCCTTCAGCTTCGTCGCCTCGGCCAACTGCCTCCTCTACGAGGACGCCCGGCCGATCTTCTGCGACATCGATCCCCGCACGCTCAACATCGATCCCGCCGCAGCGGCCGCCGCGGTGGGGGATGCCACCACCGGCCTCCTGCCGGTGCACATCTTCGGCTACCCGGCCGCCATGCCTGCGCTCGAGGGGCTCGCCGCAGACCACGGCCTGTGGGTCGTCGAGGATGCCTGCGAGGCCCTCGGGGCCGTGCACGGCGACGGCAAGGCGGTGGGCGCCCGCGGCAACCTCGCCACCTTCGGCTTCTACCCGAACAAGCAGCTGGCCACCGGCGAGGGGGGCGCCCTCGTGAGCGCCTCTTCCGAGCTGAAGGCGCGGATCGACAGCGAGCGCAACCAGGGCCGCGCGCCTGACATGGGCTGGCTCGACCACGACCGGCTGGGGTTCAACTACCGGCTTTCTGACCTGGCCTGCGCTCTCGGCCTCGCGCAGCTCGAGCGTCTAGACGAAATGCTGGCGGGTCGCGCGCGGGTGGCCGCGAGGTACGGCGAGGCACTGGCCGGCATCGAGGGCCTCGACCTGCCCTGTCCCGACGAGGGGGGCGACCGGCGCAGCTGGTTCGTGTACGTGGTGCAGCTGCCGCACGACACCGACCGCGACGCCACGATCGCGGCGCTGCGTGAGCGCGGAATCGACTCGAAGCCCTACCTCCCGGCGATCCACCTGATGAGCTTCTACCGCGAGCGGTTCGGGCACCGCGAGGGCGAGTTCCCGGTGTGCGAGGACGTAGCGCGCCGGTCGCTCGCGCTGCCCTTCCACCCGCAGATGACCGAGTCGCAGGTGGAGCGGGCCGGCGCCGCGCTAGCCGAGCTCTTTCAGTAGCGAGACCCCGCCCGGTAGGCCGCCCATGGCCGGCGTGTGGGCCATCTCCATGAAGCCGGCTCTCAGGTAGAGCGCTCGGGCGGGGCGGTTGTCCACCCAGGTGTCGAGGGCGACCGCGCGCAACCCGTGCTCGCGCGCCTGCCGCTCGGCGTCGTCGAGCAGCGCACGCGCGACGCCGCGGCGCCGCAACGGCTCGGCGGTGGCCAGAGAGTCGACGTAGAAGGAAAGCGCCGGGGGCTCGGGGGCCGTGCGGCCGCTCGCCCGGTAGAGCCGCAGCGCCGCGGGCCAGCGCCACGCAGGGATGCTGCGCAGCGTCACGCGCAGAAAGGCATGGGCCCTCGGCGTCCACTCGTCGAAGGGCATGGCGGCCAGGGCCCCAGCCACCTGGCCGTCGATCTGCGCAACCCGCACTACCTCGGCGCTCGCGGTGGTGCCCTCGCGGGCCAGCGCCCGGGTCAAGCTCCGCTCGGCCAACCGCCGGTTGCCGGCGTAGCGGTCATACATTCCGCCGGCGCTCTCGTAGAGCAGCCCGGCGGTGACCGGTGAGTCCTGCCGGCGGTAGTCACGTATCTCCGGTCGCGCGTCAGGCACCTCTGCCTTCCATGGCTTCGATCGTGGCGCGCACGCCCGTTTCCAGGGACGTGGGCTCCCAGCCGAGGTCGCGTCTGGCCTTGCTTGCGTCCGGCGCTGCGTTCCAGCGGAAGAACGTGAGCTGGCCACCCGGCAGCAGGGGCGGGCGGCCCGTCAGCCGAGCCACCGGCTCGCCCACCGCGACGGCCGCCCTGGCCACGAACATCGGAAGGGTTGGGGGCACACGTCCCCGACCCGCCACACGCACCACTGTCTGAGCCAGACCGCGCAGCGTCACGTGGGTGTCACACAGGATGTAGCGCTCGCCCGCCGTCCCTCGATCTGCCGCAAGCAGGTGGCCTTCGGCTGCGCCCGGGGCAAACACCACACCGAGCCCTCCCGGGGGCAGCGCCGGCAGTGCAGCGGCCCGGCCGCTCACCAGCGGCCCGAATAGATCCTGGTCGAGGGACACGCTGGCCGAAGGCCCGGGCCCGTACACACCGGCCGGGTTCACGATCACCACGTCGGTGCCGGTTCCCGTGGCGGCGCCCAGTGCCAGCTCTTCGGCCAGCTGCTTCGAGCGCTCGTACGCGGTGCCCTTCGGGTAGGTGGCCACCTCCGATTCGTCGAAGCGCGCGCCGCCCTCGGCGTGGAACACGTCGATCGTGCTCGTATGCACCACGCGGCGCACCCCTGCGCCGACCGCAGCCCGGACCACGGCCTCGGTGCCGCGGGCGTTCACCCGCTCGAACTGCTTCTCGTCGGCCAGCCACTGCTCGGGCAGGCCCATCGCGTTGAACGCGATGTCGCAGCCCTGCATGGCGCCGTCCAGGGACGCAGGGTCCGTCACGTCACCGCGCATCAGCTTCACGGCGTCGGGCAGAGTGGCGGCCGCAGCGGTGGGATGCCGGACCAGTGCGCGGACCTCGGCGCCGCGGGCGATGAGCGCTCGCGCGACCGCGTTGCCGACCTTTCCGGTGGAGCCCGTGACCAGCGCTCGCATCGCCGCCATCCTATGGAGGCGGGGCGCAGCCCTCGGCCACGCCCGCGGGTGTCGTAGCCTGCCCGTGGCATGGGCCGCTTCTCAGAGCCACAGGATCCCCTCTTTCAGGCACTCAACTCGTCGATTTCGTTCGACTTCCGCCTGGCGCCCTACGACATCGAGCAGTCGCTGGCGCACGCCCGCATGCTCGCCCACAGCGCCATCATCGGCGCGGACGACCTCGCGGCCATCGAGGCCGGGCTCGCCCAAGTGCGCGACGAGGTAGAGAGCGACCGCTTCCAGCTGCACGACGATGACGAGGATGTGCACATGGCCATCGAGCGGCGCCTGACCGAGATAGCCGGCGACTCCGGGGCGCGCCTGCACACCGCCCGCTCCCGCAACGACCAGGTGGCCACCGACGTCGCGATGCTCGTCCGGGCGCACAGCCTCCAGGCGGTGGAGCTGCTCACGACGCTGATGCGGACCCTGGTCGAGCAGGCCGAACGCCATCTCGACTGGGCGATGCCGGGTTACACCCACCTGCAGCGCGCGCAGCCCGTCTACCTGTCACACCATCTGCTCGCGTATTTCTGGAAGTTCCGTCGCGACCTCCAGCGCTTCAGGTTCTGCCTCACGGCTACCGATGACCTCCCGCTGGGCGCCGGCGCCCTCGCCGGCGTCAACTTCGACACCAGCCGCATGTTCGTGGCGCAGGAGCTGGGCTTTGGCGGCATCGCCGAGAACTCGCTGGATGCCGTGTCGAACCGCGACTTCGTGCTCGACTACCTGTCGGCGGCAGCCACGTGCGCCACCCACATGTCCCAGCTGGGAGGCGAGATCGTGGTGTGGTCCAGCGAGGAGTTCTCATTCTGCGAGGTGGCCGACCGCTTCGCCTCGGGGTCCAGCCTGATGCCCCAGAAGAAGAACCCGGACGCCGCGGAGCTGCTGCGGGCGAAGGCCCCTCGGGTTGCCGGCCGCCTTGCCACGGTGCACGGCGTGCTCCATGGGCTGCCGCTCACCTACAACAAGGACCTCCAGGAGGACAAGGAGCAGCTCTTCGACGCCATCGACACCGTGGAGCTGTGCCTGGCGGTGGCCAGCGAGATGCTGCAGACGATCACCTTCGATCGCGCGCGGCTGGCCGCGGCCGCGGCGGACGAGTTCCCGGCGGCCACCGACATCGCCGACCTCCTCGTCAAGCAGGGCAAGCCCTTCCGCCAGGCCCACGGTGTGGTGGGCGGACTGGTGCGCGGCGCGCTCGAGCGGGGCAAGGCGTTGTCGGAGCTGACCGAGGACGAGCTGGCCGAGCTGGCGCCCGAGCTCGGTCCCGAATATTACGAGCTGCTGCGCGAGGGGGCGTGGCTGGAGTCCAAGGTCTCCGAGGGCGGAACATCGCTGCCGCGCGTGCGCGACCAGCTGGCCCAGGCCCGCCACATACTCGATGCAGCCGACTCCGGGGGGGTTGCAAAGGGGGGCGGTGCCCCCCTTTGATGTCTTCGTCCTTCTATGACCGCCCGGTGCTCGAGGTGGCACCGGACCTCATCGGGTGCGTGCTGCGCCATCGAGGGGTTTCGGGACGGATCGTGGAGACCGAGGCCTACCACGTGTCCGAGCCCGCCTGCCACGCCTACGTGGGGATCACCCCGCGGACGGAGGTCCTCTACGGCCCGCCCGGCACGATCTACGTGTACCGGTCCTACGGCATCCACGCTCTCCTCAACGCCGTGGCCGAGCCGGAGGGAGTGGGCGCCGCGGTGCTGATCCGGGCGCTCGAGCCGCTGGAGGGTCTGCCTGCGATGCGTGGCCGCCGCGGCCTCGACCGCCCGCGGGACCTGGCCTCGGGACCGGGCAAGCTCACCCAGGCGCTCGGCATCGACCTCGATCTCAACGGCACCGCCATCGGCAGCCAAGTCGAGATCCTCCCACCGCCGGCCGGTACGCCCGCGCCTCAGATCGTGGTCGGCGAGCGCATCGGGATCACGAAGGCGATCGAGCTGCCCTGGCGCTTCTGCGACGCGACCAGCCGCTGCGTCTCGAAGCCCTGGCCTGCCGCCATGCGGCCCGGTACGCGGGCGGCGGCTCAGCCTTCGGGGGCCGCTTCGCCGCCGGTGCCGCCACTCGGAGGCGGGACCGGGGCGGGTGCGGGAGCCGGAGCGGGCTCGGGCGCAGGCGGGGGCTCCTCGGGAGCCGGAGCGGGCTCGGGCGCGGGCGCCTCGTCGGCTGGAGCCGGCGAGTCTGCGTTGGGTTCCACGGGCTCGGTGTCCTCGGGCAGCGGCTCGGCGGGCTCCACCGGCGCTGCCGGAGCCTCCTCCGTGGTCTCCTCGTCATCAGTGTCCTCTTCGAGGGCCCGCCGCTCGCGGATGGCGATCCACTGGCGCATGAGGTCGCCCCAGATCTCCGCCGGATAGGTGCCGCCCGCCACCGGGCCGCCGGCGTACTCGGTCTCCATCGGCTGGACGGTGTCGGGGTACCCGACCCACACCGCCACCGTCAGCTCCTCGTTGAAGCCCACGAACCAGGCGTCGCCGTAGTTCTCGGTGGTGCCCGTCTTGCCCGCCGCGAACTCGCCGATGTCGGCGGCGGTACCCGTACCGGACGTGACCACGCCGGCGAGCAGCTCGTGAGCCGTTTCTCCCACATCGGTGGGAAACACCCGCGCGGAGCGCAGCTCGTTTTGATCGTCGCGCCCGCCGCCCTTCACCTTCTCGATCGCGACCGGGCCGCCCGGATAGGACGCCAGCGAGCCCGAGTTCCGCACGCCGCGGTTGGCGATCGTCGAGTATGCGTATGCCATCTCGAGTGGGGTCACGCCCTCTTCCAGGCCGCCGAGCGTCATGGCCGGGTTGGTCGAGATCTCGGTGCGAACACCCATGTCCATGGCCAGGTCGGCGATCCGCTTCGTGCCCACGTCCAGGCCCAGCTCGGCAAACACCGAGTTGTCCGAATTGGCCGTGGCGGACCGCAGTGAGGCCACCCCCGAGTACGAGTCCTCGTAGTTGTTGACCACGAACTTCTCGCCCTTCGAGTTCGGCACCGGGAAGATCTTCTGCTCGGACGTGTAGGTCTGCTCGGGGCTGACCCCGTCCTCGAGCGCCCGGATCAGGGTGAAGGGCTTGAAGGCCGAGCCGGGCTGGCGGTGGCCGTTGGTGGCCAGGTTGAAGGGGCGGCTCTGGAAGTCCGTGCCGCCCACCATCGCCTTCACCTCACCTGTCTTGTTCTCGATCGCCACCAGAGAGGCGCTGGGCCCCACGCCCGCCAGCCGACCGGCGATCGCCTGCTCCGCGGCGTACTGCAGCTCGGGATCCAGTGTGGTCTGCACCTCCAGCCCGCCGCTGAACACGGCGGGGGCGTTGTAGCGGTCGACCAGCTGCTGGGTCAGCCAGCTGGTGAAGTAGGGCTGGCGTGAGTCGGGCTGAGGCGGATCGACCTCGTTGTCGGTGGGCACCGACTGGTTGATCGCATCCTGGTACTCCGTCTCGGTGATCAGCTGCTGCTCGAGCATCCGCTGGAGCACGTCGTTGCGCCGCTCGGTGGCCTGCACGGGGTTCTGGAGCGGGTCATACAGTGACGGCGACGCGATCATCCCGGCCAGCAGCGCGGCCTCGGCGGGGCTGGCTTCCTTCGCGAAGTTGGCGTTCAGGTCGTCGTCGCTGTCCTCGCCGTCGGCCACGGTGCCCGGCTCGAGAGTCGCGGGCGCCGTGTCGTCGGGGTCG
>CAWGTC010000004.1:767500-911497 GCA_963825475.1 uncultured Thermoleophilaceae bacterium
GGCGTGCTTTTTGCATAACGAGCCGGCGAGTTACTCGTCACTGGCAAGGTTAAGCGATGAGCGGAGCCGCAGCGAAAGCGAGTCCGAATAGGGCGAATCAGTCAGTGGCGGTAGACCCGAAACCGAGCGAGCTACCCATGGGCAGGTTGAAGCGAGGGTAAGACCTCGTGAAGGACCGAACCGACCTAGGTTGAAAACTGGGCGGATGACCTGTGGGTCGGAGTGAAAGGCTAATCAAGCTCGGAGATATCTGGTTCTCTCCGAAATATATTTAGGTATAGCCTCAGGAAATTGCATTTCGGCCGTAGAGCACTGTTTGGACTAGGGGCCCTACCAGGTTACCGACTTCAGGCAAACTCCGAAGACCGAATACGTTTACCCTGGGAGTCAGTCTGCGGGGGATAAACTTCGTAGGCAAAAGGGAAACAGCCCAGACCGCCAGCTAAGGTCCCCAAGTACTAGCTAAGTGGGAAACGATGTTCGAGTGCCGAGACAACCAGGAGGTTGGCTTAGAGGCAGCCATCCTTAAAAGAATGCGTAACAGCTCACTGGTCAAGTGTTCGAGCGCGGAAAATTCAACGGGGCTCAAGCTAGTCACCGAAGCTGCGGGTGTACGGTCCTTCGGGATCCGTACGCGGTAGGAGAGCGTTCTCGCGCCAGCGAAGCGGCGGCGGAAGCCAGCCGTGGAGGCTCGAGGAGTGAGAATGCCGGCATGAGTAACGAAAGAGGGGTGAGAATCCCCTCCACCGATTGTCCAAGGTTTCCTGAGTAAAGTTCGTCTGCTCAGGGTCAGTCGGGACCTAAGGCGAGGCCGAAAGGCGTAGCCGATGGCCAACGGGTTGATATTCCCGTACCACGTCGCGTCCGTTACGACCGATGGGGGGACGAGGAAGGCTAAGGGATCCCTGGCGAAGGTCGTCCAGGGGTAAGCATGTAGCCAGGGCTCTCAGGTAAATCCGGGAGCCCGTTACGGCGAGGTGCGATGCCAGCTGGCCGGAAGGTCGGCGAGTCCCCGACGCCATGCCTCCAAGAAAAACCTCTAGGCAGGATGCGCGTGCCCGTACCCCAAACCGACACAGGTGGACAAGTAGAAAATACTAAGGTGATCGAGATAACCATCGTTAAGGAACTCGGCAAAATGGCCCCGTAACTTCGGGAGAAGGGGCGCCCCGGTAGGGTGAAGTCCTTCGCGGACGGAGCTCGAGGGGGCCGCAGTGAATTGGTCCAACCGACTGTTTACCAAAAACACAGGTCTCTGCTAAGTCGCAAGACGACGTATAGGGGCTGACGCCTGCCCGGTGCCGGAAGGTTACGTGGAAGTGTTAGCCGTCTTCGGAGGGCAAAGCAATGAAACTAAGCCCCGGTAAACGGCGGCGGTAACTATAACCGTCCTAAGGTAGCGAAATTCCTTGTCGGGTAAGTTCCGACCTGCACGAATGGCGTAACGAGTTGGACGCTGTCTCAACGATGGGCTCGGTGAAATTGCAGTCTCGGTGAAGATGCCGAGTACCCGCGGCTAGACGGAAAGACCCCGTGAACCTTTACTACAACCTGATATTGGAGTTCGAGGCACCTCGTTCAGGATAGGTGGGAGGCTTTGAAGCGCCGGCTGCGGCTGGCGTGGAGCTACCCTTGAGATACCACCCTTGGTGTTTTGGGCTTCTAACACTCCGCCGTGAATCCGGGGAGTGAACAGTGTCAGGCGGGTAGTTTGACTGGGGCGGTCGCCTCCCAAAATGTAACGGAGGCGCGCAAAGGTTCCCTCAGCACGGTTGGAAATCGTGCGTAGAGTGCAAAAGCATCAAGGGAGCTTGACTGCGAGACATACACGTCGAGCAGGTGCGAAAGCAGGCTTTAGTGATCCGGCGGTAGCAAGTGGAAGCGCCGTCGCTCAACGGATAAAAGGTACTCCGGGGATAACAGGCTTATCGGGCCCAAGAGTCCACATCGACGGCCCGGTTTGGCACCTCGATGTCGGCTCGTCGCATCCTGGGGCTGAAGTAGGTCCCAAGGGTTGGGCTGTTCGCCCATTAAAGCGGCACGCGAGCTGGGTTCAGAACGTCGTGAGACAGTTCGGTCCCTATCTGCCGTGGGCGTTGGAGAGTTGAGAGGAGTCGTCCCTAGTACGAGAGGACCGGGACGAACGGACCTCTGGTGTACCAGTTGTCCTGCCAAGGGCATCGCTGGTTAGCTACGTCCGGACGGGATAACCGCTGAAAGCATCTAAGCGGGAAGCCCACCTCGAGATGAGCTCTCCCATCCCTTTAAGGGAGTAAGAGCCCTGGAAGACCACCAGGTGATAGGCCGGATGTGTAAGTGCGGTGACGCGCTTAGCAGACCGGTACTAATGCTTCGAGGGCTTGACGGATACTTTTGATTACCCTCTGCTCCATCGTGTCGCAGATCTGATGGCATAGGCCGCCCTCCGGGCGTCCATCCAACGGCTCTGCTTCAGGACGTTGCGTTGTGCCAACTGTGCGGTTTTGAAGGCCCGGCTGAGGGCCCGGTCTCGCTACTTTTCGGTGGCATGAGCGAGGGGGATACACCTCTTCCCATTCCGAACAGAGCAGTTAAGCCCCTCTGCGCCGATGGTACTTGGCCTGAAAGGGCCTGGGAGAGTAGGTCGCCGCCGGATTCTTGATTGGCAAGCGGGTCGCCCAGCGGGGCGGCCCGCAAGCCGTTTCTGCATCACACCTCACCATGTCCACGCTCGCCATAGTCATCCTTGTCCTTGGGCTGCTTGTCGTCCTGTTCCTGGTGGGCGGCCTTTTCGGCGCCCGGCGGCGTGACAGCGAGCTGGCGCCCGTCTACCAGCAGCACCTGCGCGAAGCCGACCATGCGCTCGAGCAGGCGCGCGCGGCTGATCGCGGCTGGGACCGGGATCTGATGGAGGGCGTGGTGCGATCTGCACTCGCGGATGCGCACCCGGGCACGACGTTCGAGCGCCTGGACCTCGTCCTGGTGGACGATCGCCCCGGAGTGCATGAGGATCGAGCGCACTTCGAGGCTCACGCCGGCGATCGGCCGGTCAAGGTGGTCCTGTCGCGCGGTGAGGCAGGCTGGTCTGCGGACCAGGTCGGCTGACGCAGGCGCGCGTCGCATCGCATGAGCCCCGATGAGGGCGGCCTGCGCGCGTCCGATCTGGTCCCGGGATTCGAGCCCGAGAGCGACCTCGAGCGGCGACTCGCTGAGGATCCGGTTCTTCGTGAGGGGTGGGCATGGGGCAAGCCGAGGCCCGGGCACCCGGAGGGGGCGGTGGGCGCCCACGTGGCGGATCTGCTGCGTACGATCGAGTCCTGGGGTGAGACCGGCCGGCGCCGCTCAGAGCTGCGGTTCATCACACTCGTGCACGACGCCCTGAAGTTCAAGGTCAAGTACCGGCTGCCTCGCACCGGAGAGAACCACCACGCCATGCGTGCCCGCCGCTTCGCGGAGGCCTACACCGCCGACGAGCGCCTGCTGGCCACGATCGAGCTGCACGACCGCGCGTACGGGATCTGGCGCAAGTCCCGCAGGCGCGGTGCGGACGCCGACGCCCGACTGGCAGCCATGTGCGACCGGATCCCCGATCCCGACCTCTTTCTGCGCTTCGTCGAGCTCGATGGCTCCACGGAGGGCAAGAACCCGGAGCCGGTGGAGTGGGTCAGGAGCGAGCTGGCGCAGCGCACCGGCGAGGGCTAGCCTCGCGGGTGCAGTCGCCGCGCTGGCGCGGCGAGAGAGGGAAACGGGCCGCGGCGGGCGCCTCGGCATCGAGGACCATGGGCCGTCCGGTCTCGTCGACGCCGTACTCCCCGAGGGTCGAAAGCTCGACGATCACGTCCAGCCGCTCGAGGAATGCGGGTCCGAAGCGGTGTTTGAGGCGCGGGAACATGTGTTCGCTAAAGCTAGGGCGAGGCGCGGACGGAAGGGGCCTATTTCTGCAAGATGGCTTGCACCGAAGCGTTCACCTACCGGCCGCGGACGGTGAGCACGCCGGAGGTGCCGGCCGGTTCGGTGTAGCGATAGCGGTACTGGCCCGGGCTGCGGCCCGGCAGGCGGAAGTTGAAGTACCCCCGGTCGTTGGTGAGCACCTGGGCCACCAGCCGGAACCTGCCCTTGGAACGGCGCCGGTGCTCCACCCGAACGGTGTGCGCGCCGCCGGGGCGGACATGTCCCCAGAAGCGATCGCCGACGATCACGAAGGGATGCCGGAAGATCCGGAAAGCCGGCTTGGCCCGGCGGTTGCGGAACAGCAGACCCGACTGGAACTCCTTGAACCGGTTGGGCCCGAAGCCCTCTAGGGCGCCGTCGGTGAGCCGGAACTGGTTGAGCCCGCGAATTCGCGGCGTGCGCCAAACGAGGTAGGCGGCCAGCTGCAGGTAGCGGCGCTGCTTGGCGAGGGAGACGCCCGCGAACGGATCGGGCGGGCTGGTCTGGTAGCCGAATTCGGTGTAGAAGACGTTCAGGCGCCGGCCGACGCCGGGCTCGAGCGCTCCCAGGCGCGTGAGCCGGTCGATTACGCGGACCAGCCGGCGGCCGTCGTTGATGGCGGCGTCGTTGCGGTTCTCCGAGCGATGCCGGGGGGAGAGCAGGAGCTGATAGGGATGGTGGCCGATGGCATCCGCCGGAATCGGCCGGAAGCCCTTGCACCTTCCCCTGCGCAGCGGGCGGTAGCGCGAGTCGCGGCAGGTCATCGCGCGCAGGAAGCGCAGCGGCCGCATGTTCACGTCGGCGCCTCTGCCCTCGCGACCGCTGGCCGCCAGCTCACCGACCAGGACCACCGAATCCGGGTCGAGCTCCTTGATGCGCGGATAGGCGGCGTGCACGAGCGCCCGGTACAGGTGGGGCGACACGGGTCGCCCCCGCTTGTCTGTCTGGGGCTGCAGCCAGTTGCCCTGGTTGGGCTCGTTGGAGATGCCGTACTGGTCGGCGACCGACGCATAGCGGCTGACCACGGCGGCCGTGAAGGCTTCGAACTCGGTCGGGCTCGGCTTCCAGAGCGGATTCGGCTTGGCCGTGCGACCCGTGGCCCAGATCGGTGCGGGCGTGGAGATGGTGATCATCACCTTGATCCCGTGGTTGTCGGCCCGGGCGACCACGCGGTCAAGGGGCCCGAACGCGTACCGGGGATCGGAGGCGTTGGCGCCGTCGAAGCCGACAGGCTTGTCGCGCGACAGGGCGTTGGGCGCGATCTGGTTCCAGAAGGCCGACACGCGGAGGCGGTCGATCCCCATGGCGCGGAAGAGAGCCATCTCCTTGTCGATCTCCGCCTCCGAGGCGTTCAGCAGCAGCTGGTCATCCATGATCGAGGTCTCGGCGCCGCGGGCGGCGGCAGCGGGGCCGGGTGCGGCAAGCGACGCGGTCGCCAGGGCCACCAGCACGCACGCGGCCAGCGCTCCGAAGAGGCGGTGGAAGGGGGAGGGGATGGAGCTGGGCGTCTGGGTCATGGCGATCGACGTGGCCGGTGCACCCGGCGGGGCAGAGATAGAACCCGCGCTCACGACGGAAGTCGCGCCCCGCGCTGCGAGGCGCCAATCATGCCAGTCACAGCCGTCCGACCCCGGCGTTCGAGCGCTACGCTGGCGCCGTTGAGCTCGCCCTTCCGCCACCGGATGCGCGTCCGTTACTCGGAGTGCGACCTGCAGGGGGTGGTGTTCAACGCACACTACCTCGCATACGCCGACAACGCGATCACCGAGCTCTGGCGGGCGGCGGTCGAGGGCGGCTACCAGGCGATGGTGGCCGGCGGGGTCGACATGGTGGTGGCCGAGGCTCGGCTGCGCTTCTTCGCCCCTGCCCGCTTCGACGACGAGCTGGACGTGGAGGCCACCGTCACGCGCCTGGGCAACACGGGCATGACCACAGTGCTCCGGATGCTCCGGGACTCGGATCTGCTGGTGGAGGTCGAGATGCGGCACGTGTTCGTGGACGCCGGCGGCGCGGGCAAGCGCCCCATTCCCGACCCGGTGCGCCGCGGGCTGGCGCCCCACGTCGAGGCGGAGGCCGTGTAGATGGTGCACTTGCGCATAGTCGCCCCGCCCGTGATCGCCGCGCAGGCACTCGAGCTGCTGAAGGGATCGGGGTCGGTGTGCAACGTGATCCTTCTCGAAGGGGCCGCCCTCAAGCCTGACGGCGACGTGATCCTGTGCGACGTCGCGCGCGAGGACGCCAGCGTGATCGTGCAGGACCTGAAGGAGCTCGACATTCCCGCCCAGGGCTCGATCGCGCTCGAGTACATCGACACCCAGATCTCCGATGCGGCGGACCGGGCCGAGAAGCACGCGAAGGGGCTGCCCTCCGACGCCGTGATCTGGGAGGACGTGGAGCACCGCACGGAGGAGATGACCGAGCTGTCGCTCTTCTTCGTCGCCTTCATGGTCCTGGCAATGCTGATCGCGATGGTGGGCATCCTGCTCGACCAGCCGATCCTGATCGTCGGCGGGATGGTGGTGGGACCCGAGTTCGGCCCGCTCGCCGGGCTGTGCGTGGCGCTCGTCGAGAGAAGACCGCAACTCGTGCGCCGGTCGCTCGCGGCTCTGGCGGTGGGATTCCCGGTGGGGATCGTCGCGACGGTGGCGATGAGCCTGCTGCTCGACGCCACCGGCCTCATCCCGGACGACTTCGTGACCGATGACCACCCGCTCACGGGCTTCATCTCCAATCCCAACTTCTTCTCCGTCCTGGTGGCCTACCTCGCGGGAACGGCCGGGGTCCTGTCGCTGACCAGCGCCAAGTCCGGTGCGCTCATCGGCGTGCTCATCTCCGTGACGACCATTCCCGCCGCGGCCAACCTGGGGGTGGCAGGGGCGCTGGGGGATTGGGGGGAGGCATTGGGCGCCGCGGCGCAGCTGGGGCTGAACCTGGTGACGATCGTGGTCGCCGGCGTGATCACCCTCTTCCTGCAGCGACGCTGGTACGTGACGCGGCGCGTGCGCCACCTCGGCGACCCGGCGCGCCGGGCCGCGGGCCTGCCGATCGGCCGCAGCCGCCGCAGCGGGTAGCGGCTACTCCAAGCGAGTCTGTACGCGCGAGATCACCTCGTCGGTGAACTCCGTGCTGGAGGCATGGCCGCCGAGGTCGGGGGTGCACACCCCCGCGGCCACGGCTTCGAGCACCCCGTCGTAGATCGCGCGGGAGGCCGTCTCGGCGCCCGCATGGCCGAGCGTGGCGGCGTAGTGCAGTAGAGCGCCGCCCGCCAGGACCATCGCCATCGGGTTGGCGATGTCCTTGCCCTGCAGCGCGGGCGCCGTCCCGTGCGGCGCCTCGGCCATCACCGCCGTGGGCTCGTAGTGGCCGTCGAGTGCGAGCAGCACCGACTCGGCGCCGGCGATCGAGCCGAACATCGGCAGCACGAAGTCCGACAGGCAGTCCCCGTCGCGGTTGAGAGCCGGGATCACCAGCGGGCGATCGGGCGCGCCGCCGATCAGGCCCGCGTAGGTGGCATCGATCAACACCGGGCTGTAGGGCACGTCCGGATGCCGCTGGGCCGCCGCGTCCATCTCCTCCTTGAGCATCCCTTCGTAGACGGGGCTCACCGTCCATTTGGGCCCGCCGTAGACCCCCCCGCGGATCCTCTCCGCGGTGCGGAAGCTGTACTCGGCCACCGCGGTGCACACCTTGCGCGAGATCCTCTCCGTGCGCCAGGCCACCTCGTCGCCGTCGACCACTTCCCGTCCCTGCTCGGCTCCATACGCGTCGCCCACCGCCATCCGGACGACCGCGATCGGATGGTGCACCCCTGCCACGGGAGTCACTCCCGGGATCCGGCGGCCGGTGCGGATGATCACGCGCCCGTCCAGCTCCTCGCGCAGGATCCGGTTGGGCGAGCCCACGTCGTCCTTGCCCTCCGGGGTGACCGTGGCCGCCTTGATGCCGAACCGCGCCTGGCGGATGGCCGCTGCGGCCTCGGAGACCACGGCGTTGGCGGTCTCGCGGCGGTTGGCCAGGGAGAGGTCGTACCGCACCAGCTCGACCTCGATGCCGGTGACCGACCGATCCAGCACCCGCAGGGCGTGCTCGAGCAGCTCCTGCCCCGTCTCGTCCCCCTCCAGGACAATGATGCGCACCGCTGGCATGACGGCTGACACTACATCCGAGCGCTGCACCTGGTGCGGGGCCGCGGTCGACCGCGACGACGGCTACCGGCTGCGAGAGAAACCGGGCGCGCGCCGCGCCGTCTTCTGCCGCCTCGAGCACGTGGTGCCGTGGGCGATGAAGGGCCCGCACTGGGAGGCGGGCGACCCGGATACGGAGCCGGTCGTGGAGGAGTCGCCGGACAGCTGCGCGCGCTGCGAGGCGCCCCTCACCGACGTGCGCGTGACCCTCGTGCGCCACCGGGGAGAGCATCGGATTCCCGACGCCTTCTGCTCGGTCGACCACCTGGCGGACTGGGCCAGAGCCGGCGGGCGCTACGCCTAGTCGCTCCTGGCGGCGGCCTGGCCGGCGCTCAGGCCCAGGCTCTCCGAGCGATCCTCCATCGCGCCGATCACCGTGCGCAGGTGCTCGTCGAAGTCCTCGCCGAGCTCCTCGGCCCCACGCCGGACCTCGTCGCGGTTGACTGCCGCCGCGAAGGCCGGTGTCTTGAGCTTCTTCTTCACGGATTTCGGGGTCATGCCCTCGACTCCGGTGGGCCGCACCAGCGCACACGCGGCCACGAACCCGGACAGCTCGTCGACGGCGTAGAGCGTCTTCGCGAGCTTGGTCTCGCGCGCGACACCCAGGAAATCGGCGTGCCCGGCCACCGCGTCGATCAGCTCCGGCGGGTAGTCCAGGTCGCGAAACAGCTCGAGTGCGACACGCGGGTGACCGCTCTCGAGGTCGGGATGCTTCTCGTAGTCGAGGTCGTGGAGGATTCCGGTGGCCGCCCACAGTTCCTCGTCCTCGCCGTATCGCCGCGCGTAGGCCACCATCGCGGCCTCCACGCCGAGCACGTGCTTGCGCAGGGAGTCGGACTCCGTCCACTCGCAGAACAGCTGCCAGGCCTCTTCGCGGGTGGGGGAGGGCACAGAGGCAGGGTATCGACGCACGAAACGAAATATCGGGAGAGATGGCCTTCGATACCCTCCATCAGCCGTTCGCTCCCCCGAACCGCACGGCACCTCGCATGGAAAAGTTCGTCATCGAAGGCGGTCAGCCGCTGTCCGGCACGCTCGTGCCGGCCGGGAACAAGAACGCCGCGCTGCCCGTGCTGGCGGCCAGCCTCCTCACCGAGGAGGAGGTGGTGCTGCGCAACATCCCGCGGATCCGCGACGTGGAGGCGATGCTCGACCTGCTCCGGGGCCTCGGCGCGACCGCCGAGTGGCGCGACGACAACTCGGTGGCTCTGTGTGCCGCCGGCGTGACGAGTACGGCGGTCGATCCGGCCCTGTCCGAGCGCATCCGGGCCTCCTTCCTGCTGGCCGGCCCGCTGCTGGCGCGCTTCGGCCAGGCCGACATGCCCCCGCCCGGGGGTGACGTGATCGGCCGCCGCCGCCTCGATCCCCACCTCGACGCGTTCCGGGCGCTGGGTGCGGACATCGAGTCCAACCGCTCGTACAGGCTCACGGCGCCGAACGGGCTGCGCGCCTGCGACTTCTTCATGGATGAGCCCTCGGTGATGGCCACCGAGAACGCGTTGATGGCCGCGGCGCTAACCCCGGGGTCCACCGTGATCCACAACGCGGCCTCCGAGCCGCACGTGCAGGACCTGGCCCGGCTGCTGCTGCAGATGGGCGCCCGGATCGAGGGCATCGGCTCCAACGTGATCGTGGTGCACGGCGTGTCTGAGCTGGGCGGCGCGGACTACGCCATCGGTCCCGACTACATCGAGATCGGCAGCTTCATCGCCCTCGCCGCGTGCACAGGAGGCGAGCTGAGGATCAAGGACGCCGTGCACGCCGACCTGCGCATGACCCGGCTCGGATTCGAGCGGCTGGGATGCGTGATCGAGGTCGACGGCGACGACGTCGTGGTTCCCGCCGGGCAGGACCTGCGCGTGAAGGACGACGAAGGCGACGCCATCGCGAAGATCGAGGACGGCCCCTGGCCCGCGTTCCCCGCCGACCTGACGAGCATCGCGCTCGCCATGGCCACACAGTCGGAGGGCCTGGTCCTGATCCACGAGAAGATGTTCGAGAACCGCCTTTTCTTCGTCGACAAGCTCGTGGCCATGGGCGCTCGGGTACTGCTCTGCGATCCGCATCGCGCGGTCGTGAGCGGCCCGAGCCGGCTTCACGGTGAGCGCATGGAGAGCCCGGACATCCGCGCAGGAATGGCCATGCTCATCGCTGCGCTGTGTGCGGAGGGGCGTTCCGAGATCGGCAACATCCGCCAGATCGACCGCGGATACGAGCGCATCGACGAGCGCCTGCGCGCCCTCGGGGCCCGGATCGAGCGCGTGGCCAGCGAGCCGCGGGCGCTGTCGGTCTAGCCGGCTGCGCGCGAGGAGCAGAGCGTGATCCACCCGATCCCTCCGGGCACCCGCGATGTGCTGCCCGACGAGATGCGCGAGCTGCGCGCCATCAAGGAGCGCCTGCGCGAGACCTTCGAAGGTGCCGGCTACGGCGAGGTGTGGACACCGGCCCTCGAGTACGAGGAGGTGCTGCGCATCGGTGACGAGAACGCGGCCGGCGCCGGGTACCGGATGTTCGACGAGCAGGGCCGGGTGCTGGCCCTGCGCTCCGACATGACGATTCCCATCGCGCGGATGGTGGCCACCCGTTTCGGCGATGAAAGCCCGCTGCGCCTGAGCTACTTCGGGCAGGCCTACCGCGCGGTCGAGCACACCAGCGGGCAGCAGCGGGAGTTCCTCCAGGGAGGGATCGAGCTGATCGGGGTATCCGGAGCGGCCGGTGAGGCGGAGGTGATCGCGCTCA
This sequence comes from uncultured Thermoleophilaceae bacterium, assembly GCA_963825475.1. Lineage (GTDB taxonomy): Bacteria > Actinomycetota > Thermoleophilia > Solirubrobacterales > Thermoleophilaceae > JAAYBF01. Next base: position 778,333 of record CAWGTC010000004.1, read on the forward strand.
CCCTGGCCGGGCTCGATGCCGCAGGCCTGGCGCGTCACCGGGTGGGCCTCGGCGATGGCGCGCTGTACCGCACGCTGCTCGGTGCGCTCGAGGTGCAGGAGGAAAGCCACGGCGAGCTGCTGGCTTGCCTGGCCCGGCGCGATCTCGTGGCCCTGGAGACGAGGGTCGGCGAGCTCGGGCTGGCACGCGACGCCCGCGACACCCTGGTCCGCCTGCCGGAGCTGCGCGGCGGCCCGGAGGTGCTCGACCGTGCCAACGGCGCCGCGGCCGATGCAGTGGAAGGCCTGCGAGTGCTCTACGCCGCACTCGAGGACAAGGGCGTGGCGGACCGGGTGATCCTCGATCTCGGTCTGGTGCGCGAGCTGAGCTACTACACGGGCGCGGTCTACGAGGTCTATGACCCGGCCGTGGGCTTCACCCTCGGCGGCGGCGGGCGCTACGACGATCTGATCGGGCGCTTCGGCGCACCGCGGTCCGCTTGTGGGCTGACGCTCGACCTTCAGCGAGTGCACATCGCGCAGGCGGCTGAAGAAAGACTTCGATGACCGGGCTGACCATTGCCGTGCCCCGCGGGGCACTGTTGGGGGACACCCTCGACCTGCTCGACGGCCTGGGCATCGACACCGCCGAGGTGCGCGCCAACGACCGCAAGCTCCTCTTCGAGGACGTGGGCATCGTGACCATGCGTCCCAGCGACGTGCCCACCTACGTCGAGCACGGGGCGGCCGACATCGGCATCACCGGCAAGGACGTGCTGCTCGAGGTGCCCGATCGCAACGTCTACGAGCTGCTCGACCTGGGCTTCGGGCGCTGCGAGATGGTGGTGGCCGCGCGAGCAGGCGACGACGTGCTCGGAGAGTCGCTGCGCCGGCTCGGCCGGGTGCGAGTGGCCACGAAGTACCCGCTGATTGCAGCCCGCCACTTCTCCGAGACCGGTCGGCAGGCCGAGATCGTAACCGTGAAGGGGTCGGTCGAGCTGGCTCCGCTCACCGGCCTGGTCGACGGAATCGTGGACCTCACTGCCACCGGCAAGACGCTGGCCGAGAACGGCCTGGAGGCGGTCGAGCGGATCGTGACCTGCACTGCACGCCTCGTGGCAAACCCCGTGGCCCACAAGCTCAAGGCGGCCGCGGTCGATTCGCTGGTGGAGCGGATCAGGGCGGCGGCGTGAAGATCACCCGCGGCGCCGTGAGCCGCCGAGCCCAGCCTTCGGGCCTGGCCGGCGCCGTGAGCGAGATCCTGCGCGAGGTGAGGACCACCGGTGACCGCGCCGTCCTGCGCTACACCGCAGAGTTCGATCGGGCGGAGCTTCGCCCCGAGGAGCTGGAGGTGCCCGCCGAGGAGCTCGACGCCTCGGTGGGCGTGCTCGAGCCCGCGGTGCTCAGGGGCCTGCGCATGGCGATCGCCAACGTGGACGCCGTGGTCGAGGCCCAGCTCCGCGACCCGCTGTGTGTGGAGCTGCCCCAGGGCCACACGGTGCAGGTGTCCGAGGTGCCGGTGCGGAGGGTGGGCGTCTACGCCCCGGCGGGCCGCGCCGCCTACCCGTCGACCGTCGTCATGTGCGCCGTCACGGCGAAGGCGGCGGGGGTGGATCAGATCGCGGTGTGCGCGCCGCCCGGGCCCGGCGGCCGGGCCCACCCGGTGATCCTGGCCGCCTGCGTCCTGTGTGGCGTGACCGAGGTCTACCGGATGGGAGGCGCCCAGGCCATCGCCGCGCTGGCCTATGGCACCGAATCGGTACGCAAGGTCGACGTGATCGTGGGTCCCGGCAACGCCTATGTGCAGGAGGCCAAGCGCCAGGTGGTGGGGCAGGTGGGGATCGACGGCATCGCGGGCCCGAGCGAACTGGTGGTGATCGCCTCCGAAGGAGCCGATCCGGAGCTGGTGGCCCTGGACCTGATGGCGCAGGCCGAGCACGGCGCCGACAGTCCGGTCGCCGTGATCTCGGCCGACCGCGCCCTGCTCGACCGGATCGTCGAGCAGGTGGAGCAGCTGGCCCCCGGCCGGCCGAGCGTGGCCGATGCCGAGCTGCAGGTGGCCCAGGTCGAGAGCCCGCTGGCCGCTCTACAGATGGCCGAGAAGGTGGCGCCCGAGCACCTCCAGCTCGTGGGCGCCGAGGCCGAGGCGCTGGCCGACCGGGTGAGGGCCGCCGGATGCCTGTTCGTGGGCAACGGCGCCGCCACCGCGTTCGGCGACTACGTGGCCGGTTCCAACCATGTGCTGCCCACCGGCGGCGCGGCGCGCTTTCAGTCGGCGCTCTCGGCAGCCACGTTCCGGCGCCGGATGGCGCGCGTATCCTTGCCTGACGGCGCGGCAGCGCGCCTGGCCCCGGCCGGTGCGGCACTCGCCCGGGCGGAGGGCTTCCCCGTCCACGCCGAGTCCATGGAGCGCCGCGCGTGACCCGCAGCGCAGACATCTCACGCACCACCAAGGAGACCGACATCCGCCTCTCGCTCGCGCTCGACGGAGCGGGGGAGGGGGAGCGCGCGACCGGAATCGGGTTCTTCGACCACATGCTCGATGCGCTGGCCCGGCACGCGCGGATCGATCTCGACGTAAGCGTGCAGGGCGACCTGGAAACCGGTCCCCACCACACTGTGGAGGACACCGGCATCGCGCTGGGGCGCGCGCTGGACGAGGCGCTGGGCGACCGCTCTCACATCCGGCGCTACGGACACGCCGTGGTACCCATGGACGAGGCGCGCGCCTCATGCGCGATCGACGTGTCGGGGCGCCCCTACGCGAGCCTGGAGGGCGATCTGCCCGCGGAGGCGGTGGCCGGCTTCGACTCCGGCCTCACCGAGGAGTTCCTCCGCGCCGTCGCGGGCACCGCCAAGCTCACCGTGCACGTGACCGTCGAGCGCGGCGCGAACACCCACCACATGGTCGAGGCGTCCTTCAAGGCGTTCGCGCGGGCGCTCGGCCAGGCCGTGGCCATCGACCCCGACGAGACCGGCGTGCCCTCGACCAAGGGCCTGCTCTGAGATGAAGTCCTCGCTTCGCGGCCACCGGCCGCTCGCGCCGAGCGTGGCGATCCTCGACTACGGGATGGGCAACCTGCGTTCGGTCGAGAAGGCCTTCGAGCACGTGGGCGTGCGAGCGGATATCACCAGCGACCACGAGCGGGTGCGGGCGGCGGACGGCGTGGTACTCCCCGGCGTGGGCGCCTTCCCCAAAGCCATGCGGGCGGTGCGCGCTCTCGAGCTCGGCGAGCTGCTGCACGAACGGCGCGATGCGGACGTGCCCATCCTCGGCATCTGCCTGGGCATGCAGCTGCTGTTCGACAGCAGCACCGAGCTGGGCGGCGCCACCGGCGTCGGTCTGCTGGAGGGACATGTGGAGCTGCTCGATGCGCCCGGCCTGAAGGTGCCGCACATGGGCTGGAACCCGGTGGGGTGGCGAGGCGACGCGGGCCTGGCGGCCGGCCTCCCCGACCCGTGCGCCTTCTACCACGTGCATTCCTTCGCGGCGCGCCCGCTGCACGAGGACGACGTGGCAGGCACGGCCACCTACGGCAGCGAGTTCGCCAGCGTGGTGGCCCGCCCCCCGGTGTACGGAACGCAGTTTCACCCGGAGAAGTCCGGGCCCGACGGACTCGCGCTGCTGCGCAACTTCGCCACCCTCTGCACCCGCGCGGCTGCATGATCTTCCTGCCCGCCGTGGACATCCGCGACGGCAAGGCCGTGCGCTTGCGCCAGGGCCGCTTCGACGAGGAGACGGTGTACGCCGACGACCCGCTGGAGGCCGCAATGTCCTTCGTAGAAGCGGGCGCGCGGTTTCTCCACGTGATCGACCTCGACGGAGCACGCGAGGGCGAGCCGGCCAACCTCGACCACCTGCGGCGAATCACACGCGAGGCCGGCGTGCCGGTGCAGTACGGCGGGGGCCTGCGATCGCTGATGTCGATCCGCAAGGCCCTGGCCGCCGGCGCGGAACGCGTAGTGGTGGGAACGGCCGCCTACTCCGACGCCGACTTCCTCCAGGAGGCGCTCGAGACCTGGGACCCACGCGTGCTCGTGGCCGTCGACGTGAGGGGCGGCAAGGTCTCCGTGTCTGGTTGGACGCGCGACACCCAGATGCGTCCCGAGGAGCTGATCGAGCGGCTGCAGAAACAGGGCGCCAAACGGTTCGTGTACACCAACGCCGACCGCGACGGCATGCTCGAGGGCGTAGACACCCACGAGGTGCGCCGCATATCCGACGTGGTGCGTGGGCGCTTCATCATGTCCGGCGGGATAGGGACGCTCGAGGACCTGCGGATGCTGCGGGACATGCGCCTGGTCAACCTGGCCGGGGTAGTGGCGGGGAAGGCCTTGTACGAAGGTCGCTTCAGCGTGATCGACGCCCGCGCCGAACTGGAGTCGCCGCCCTCGCGCCGCGACGACGCCGCCGCCCCCGGGCTCTAGCCGTGCTGCTCAAGCGGGTCATTCCCTGCCTCGACGTGGACAAGGGCCGCGTGGTCAAGGGCACCAACTTCGTCGACATCCGGGACGCCGGCGACCCCGTCGAGCTGGCCGCCCGGTACCAGGACGAGGGTGCGGACGAGATCGTGTTCCTCGACATCACGGCATCCCACGAGCGCCGCGAGACTGCGGCCGCGCTCGCCCGCCGGTGTGCCGACGAGGTGTTCATCCCGTTCACGATCGGGGGCGGAATCCGCTCGGTCGAGGACGCCCAGGCCGTACTCGACGCCGGCTCGGACAAGGTGTCGGTGAACTCGGCGGCCGTGGCCCGGCCCGAGCTGATCGGCGACCTGGCCGAGGTGTTCGGCGCGCAGTGCGTGGTGCTGGCTATCGACGCCCGAGCGCGCTCTGAGAACGGATACGAGGTGGTGGTCCAGGGTGGCCGCACCGAGACCGGCCGCGAGGCCGTCGAGTGGGCGCGAGAGGGCGTCGAGCTGGGAGCCGGGGAGATTCTGCTGACCAGCATGGACCGCGACGGCACCGAGGACGGCTACGAGCTGGAGCTGACGCGGCGGGTGGCCGACGCCGTGGAGGTGCCCGTGATCGCCTCGGGCGGAGCGGGCTCGCTCGACCACCTCGTGGAGGCGATCGAACTGGGGCGCGCGGACGCCGTCCTCTGCGCGTCGATCTTTCACTACGGACAGCACACCGTGCGCGAGGCCAAGGAGCGGATGGCGGCGGCAGGGATCACGATGCGTACGTGACGTCTCGGACCGACCTCGGTGAACGCGTGGCCGCGCTGCCCGGCATGGGCGAGCTGCTGCCCGCTCTCGAGGGTCTGTCCCGCACGTACCTCGTGGGGGGAGGCGTGAGGGACCTACTCCTGGGCGAGCCGTCGCTGGACCTCGACCTGGCCGTGGAGGGCGACGCCGTCGCCGTCGCGCGAGCGCTGGCGGACCGGCTCGGCGGGTCGCTGGTGGTGCACGAGCGCTTCGGCACCGCCACGGTCGCAATCGCGGATCTCATGCTCGACGTGGCCTTCACGCGGCGCGAGCGCTATCCGCGTCCGGGGGCGCTGCCGGAAGTCGAGCCCGCGGGCCTGCCGGACGATCTGGCTCGCCGCGACTTCACGGTGAACGCCATGGCGATCGCCCTGACCGCGCCGGACACAGGGGTGCTTCACGATCCACTCCATGGCCGCGAGGACCTCGAGGCCGGCACCGTACGTGTGCTGCATCCACGGTCGTTCCTGGACGACCCCACGCGCCTGTTGCGCGCCCCGCGTTACGAGGCACGGCTCGGCTTCGCGCTCGATGCCGGAACCGCGCAACTGGCGCGCGAGGCCGCGGGAGCCGATGCTCTCGCCACGGTATCCGGACCCCGCATACGCGACGAGCTGATGGACCTGCTGGGCGAAGCCGCGGCACCAACCGCCGTCGAGCGGATGCGCGAGCTGGGCCTCGCGAAGGCGCTGGACCCGGCGCTGGACGCCGACCCCGACCGGGTGGCCGGCGCGGCCCTCGGCTCGGCCGACACGGGAGCCGACCCGGCGCTGGCCGCGCTGGCCGCGCTGTGCTGCACCGCCCCCGATGAGCTCGAAGGCTTCGTGGAGCGCCTCTCGCTGGGCGGCGGCCGGGCCGAGGCCGTCCTGCGCGCCGCGCGTCGTGCACCGGAGCTGGCCGGGGCGCTCCAGCACGCCCTGCGCCCATCGGAGCTGCACGCCCTGCTGGCCGGCGAGCCGCCGGAGGCGCTGGCGCTCGCGCTGGGCCTCGGGGCACCCGGTGAGCAGGTACTGCGCTACCTGGCGGAGCTCCAGGAGGCACGCCTCGAGATAACGGGAGATGACCTGCTGGCCGCCGGGGTACCCAGCTCGCCGGCGATCGGCCGGGCGCTCACCGAGACGCTGCGGCGCAAGCTCGACGGCGAGCTGTCGGGCCGCAACGAGGAGCTGCGCGCGGCCCTCGAGATGGCGAGACGACAGGCGTGACGCTCAAACCGGCCTTCATGGTCGACCTCCCCGGCGCCCGCGTCGCCTTCTCCACCCGGCAGGGAGGGGTGAGCCAAGGCGCCTACGAGTCGCTCAACCTCGGCATCCTCACCGACGACGAGCCCGATCGGGTGGAGCGCAACCGCCGGAGGCTGGCCGGTCACCTCGCTCTGGATCCCGAGCTAATCGCAATGGGCTGGCAGGTGCACGGCACCGACATCGCCACCTGGGATGCCCAGCCGCCGGCGGGAAGGGGCGGCTTCGCCGCGCCGGGCGCCGAGCTCGAAGAGGTCGATGGACACACGACCTCCCTGCGGGGCCTCGGGCTGCTGGTGCTCGTTGCCGACTGCCTCCCGGTGGCTCTGGCCGGCGGAGGGCGCATCGCGATGCTGCACTGTGGCTGGCGCGGGCTCGCGGGGGGCCTGATCGAAAAGGGCGTCGCCCTCTTCGAAGACCCACCCACGGCCGCGATCGGGCCGGGAGTCGGGCGCTGCTGCTACGAGGTCGGGCCGGAGGTGCTCGAGGCGTTCGCCGATCATCCAGCCGCCACGACTGGGCGGTTCCTCGACCTGAGCGCCGTGGCAGCGGCCAAGCTGCGCAGCGCGGGCGTGCACAGGGTCGAGCACACCAACCTCTGCACCTCCTGCCACCCCGAGCTCTTCTTCTCCCATCGCCGCGACCACGCCGTGACCGGGCGCCAGGCCGGCGTGGTGTGGCTCACGTAAATGACGCGCCAGTTCACGGGGCTGGACCCCGCGCGGGTCCGGGAGAACCTCGAGCGCGTGCTCGCCGGAATCGCCGCGGCCGGCCGGGATCCCGCCGAGGTGGAGATCTGTGCGGCCATCAAGTACGTGGCCGCGGAGGAGCTGCCTGCGCTGGCGGAGGCGGGCATCGTGCTCGTTGGCGAGAACCGCGCTCAGGAGCTGCTGGCCAAACAGGCCGGCCACGGCGATCTGTTCGCCTGGGACTTCATCGGGGCGCTGCAGAGCCGCAAGGTGCGCGACGTGGCTCCCAATGTGCGCCTGATCCACTCCCTGGCGTCCGAGTCCGCGCTCGCCCAGCTCGCCAAGCACCCCGCTCCCGAGGTGCTGATCCAGGTGAACGTGGCGGGGGAGGAGGGCAAGGCCGGCATCGAGCCCGCGGCGCTCGCGGACTTCATCGAGCGCTGTCCCGTGCCGGTCGGCGGGCTGGCCACGATGCCGCCGTTCGTCGAGGACCCGGAGGACAGCCGTCGTCATTTCGCCCTCCTGGCCGAGCTGGGTGCCGAGCACGGGCTGAGCAGGCTGTCGATGGGGACCACACAGGACTACGCCGTGGCAGCATCAGAAGGCGCGACGATCGTGCGAATCGGCAGCGCTCTGTACGGGTAGGGCTCGGCCGACCCGCCGCTTTGCTTTCACTGACTACCCGGGCGGGGAGTCGAGGAAGGCCGCGATCGCCTTCGACAAGCTCGACCCCCGCCAGGCGAGCGGGGACTCGCCCCGCTCCTCCACCAGCAGTTGCGCCCTCGGCAGGCGCCGCGCGTACTCCTCGGCCACGGCCAGCGGATGGCCGGGGTCGGTGTCGTCGCGGCTGCCCACCACGAGCACGGGCAGGTCGAGCCCCGCGAGGCCGTCGAGGCCGGGAAACGCCTGAGAGCGGGGCACGACCCTCACGGCATCGCTCACGGCGCTCAGGTTGCGGTGACGCTCGAGGCGCTGGCGCACCGCCAGCAGAGCCGTCTCACGAAAGCGCTCGGGCACCGCGTTGACCTCCGACCGCTCCATGAAGGCGGCAATGTCCCCAGCGGCGAGGGCATCGGCCAGGCCGTCCCAGTGATCGAGGTCCGACGCATCCTCACGCGGCGATCCGTCGAACGCCGGGGTTATCTGCACCAGAGCCGACACCCGATCGGGCTCCTCCAGCGCCAGCGCCAGCGCCGTCGCGGCACCCATCGAGCTGCCCACGAGCACCGGGCGGTCGAGCGCGAGCTCGTCGAGCACGTGACCCAGGTCAGCCACCAGGTCGGCGTACTCATAGGCCGTGGGCTCCGCCGCGGGCGAGGATTCGCCGTGCCCGCGGGCGTCATAGGAGATCACCCGGTGCCCTCGCCGGGCCAGCAGGTTGGATCCCTGCACGACGTAGCGCCGGGTGGCGGTCAGGCCGTGAAGGAGCACCACCGGAGCGCCCTGTCCGGCCTCCTCACCGCTCAGGGAGAGCCCCGTTGCAGGGGATATCCGGAATGGACGGCTGTCGGAGGGCTTTGCGGAGGTCACGTTGAAGGCAGTCCTAACGGATAAGGTGTTCACAAGGGATTTCGGTCCCGTCAACGAAACTGCAACCCGATGGCGCTCAGCGACACCTGGCATCGCGCGCTCGTCTACTTCGGACTGGCTGAAGAGGACGAGCCCCGATACGAGACGGTTCCCGACCGGGAAGCCGAACCCGAGGCCGAACTCGAGGACCGTTACCGCGAGCGGCCCAACGTGCGCCGGCTGCAGCGCAAGCGGCGCGACGAGTTCGACGACATCTTCGCCGACGACTCGCCCCGCGATGCCGGTCGCGAGACCCGCGTGCTGCGCCCGGTGTCCACGGGCAACGGCAATGGCGGCGACCTCCAGGTGCACCTCGTGGTGCCCAAGAACTTCAACGACGCTCAGCAGATCGCCGATCAGTACAAGGACACGATTCCCGTGATCCTCAATCTGCAGCAGAGCGATCCGGACCTCTCCAAGCGCCTGATCGACTTCTCTTCGGGCCTCACCTACGCGCTCGACGGCGGCATGCAGCGCATCGCCGACAAGGTGTTTCTCCTCACACCGCGGAATGTGGACGTCTCCGCCGAGGAACGCGCACGGTTGATCGAAAAGGGCTTCTTCAACCAGTCCTAACCGCTCGGCCTGGCTCAGTAGAGTCAGGCGCCGCATGAGGATCGGGTTCATCGGTGCCGGCAGCATGGGGTCTGCGCTCGCGCGCGGGCTCGGCGAGCCGGCGGTCGTCTACGACGCCGACGAGGAGCGTGCCGAGGCCCTGGTGGCGGAGGTCGGAGGCAGCGTGGCGGGCTCGAACTCCGAGCTGGCCGGGCAGGTCGATCTGGTGGTGCTCTGCCACAAGCCGGCCCAGCTCCAAGAGGTGGCCGAGGAGGCCGCGCCGGCCGCGAAGGCCGTCGCGTCGATCGTGGCCGCCACCCGTATCGCGGACATCGAGGCGGCGTACCCCGGCACGCCCGTGTACCGCTTCATCCCCAACCTGCCGGTCGAGGTGGGGCGCGGGGTGTTCTGCTACGCCGCAGGCACGAACGCGGCAGACGGGCCGGAGCGGGAGGTGCTCCAGCTCTTCGGGCGCAGCGGTGTGGTGATCGAACTGGACGAGCCCCTGATCGAGCCGGCGATGGCGCTGATGAGCTGCGGCCCGGCCTTCCTCGCGCTCGTGGTCGAGGCGATGGCCGCCGCCGGCGCGCGTCACGGCCTCGATCCCACCCAGGCCACGCGCCTGGTGGTGGAGACCATGGCCGGAACGGCGGCGTACCTCGACTCCAACGACCTCGACCCCGCCGAGCTTCGCGGCCGCGTGGCCACACCGGGCGGCGTGACCGAGAAGGGGATCCAGGCCCTGGAGGATGGCGGCGTGCCGCGAGCCCTTGGGGCTGCGGTCGACCTGGTCGTGGAGGCCACACGGCCGTGAGCCCGGTGCTGGCCGCCATCACCCGCGGGGACGTGGCGGACTACGTGAGCACCCTGGTCACGGTCTACGTGGTGCTGATCTTCATCCAGATCATCGCGAGCTGGGTGCCGCGGATGCCCTACAACCGCTTTCTCAGCGCCTTCCTGGGCTTCGTGGGGGATGTTGTCAACCCGTATCTGCGCCTGTTTCGCCGCTTCCTGCCGATGGTGCGCATCGGCCCGGGCGCGCTGGATCTGAGCCCGATGATCGGCACCATCGTGCTCGTGATCGTCGGCGGCATCGTGGCGAACGTCATCCGGGGCTAGGGTGTCGCGGAGCGCGGGTTGGGCGAGGGCGCTCGCGACCCTTGCGGCGGTCTTCGCGCTCGACCAGGGCACCAAGCAGGGCGCGGTGGCCTACCTGGAGCGGGGGGAGAGCGTCAACGTGTTCTTCGCCCTCGATCTGACCAACACGCGCAACAGGGGCGTCGCCTTCGGGGCGCTCGAGGGCAGTGGAGCGATCGTCGGCATCTTGATCGCGGTCGCGCTGGTGCTCCTGCTCGCCTACTTCGCGGCGCACGCGGGGCGGGCCTGGCTGTGGCTGCCGGTGGGGATGCTCCTCGGGGGAGCCCTCGGCAACCTGGCTGACCGGGCGCGGGAGGGGGCGGTGATCGACTTCATCGATCCGATCGCCTGGCCGGCCTTCAACCTGGCGGACGCTGCGATCGTGATCGGGGTGTTCGTCTTGCTCTACGTGGTCGAGGGGCCGCCCGGACGCTGATGAGCTTCCGCGTGGGCGACGCCGAAGAGGGCATGCGCCTCGATGCCGCGCTCGCCGCCCGTGGCGAGGCCGCCACCCGGTCGGCCGGCCAGCGCCTGATCGATCGCGGGCTTGTGACGGTGGACGGCCGGCGGCGGCCCAAGTCGCACCGGGTGGCGGCCGGCGAGACGATCGACGTGGCCGAGGACTCCGACGAGCCGGACGAGGATGGTCCCGACGCCCCGTTCGAGGTGGTCTGGGAGGACGAGCACCTGCTCGTGGTGGACAAGCCGGCTGGTGTAGTGGTGCACCCAGGAGCGGGCGTCCGGCACGGCACGCTGGCCCAGGCGCTCGCCGGTCGCGCGGCCGGGGGCGCCGACGCAGGGCGGGCGGGGATCGTGCACCGGCTCGACCGTGACACCTCGGGGTTGCTCGTGGTCGCCCGCTCCGAGTCGGTCCACGCGGCGCTCAGGCGCATGATCGGCAAACGGGAGGTGGAGCGCACGTACCTGGCGCTGGTCGAGGGCGCGCCGGACGCGCGCAGCGGCACGATCGACGCGCCGATCGGGCGCGACCGGGTCCGGCGGACGGTGATGTCCACTCGCACCGACCGGCCCCGCCCGGCGGTCACGCACTTCGAGGTGTCCGAGCTGCTATCGCGCACCACGCTGCTCTCGGTGCGCCTGGAGACCGGGCGCACCCATCAGATTCGCGCGCACCTCGCCGCCATCGGGCTGCCGGTGTGCGGGGACACCGACTACGGAGGGGGTACATCCGGCCACAGACTGGGGTTAGCGCGCCAGTTCCTGCACAGCCGATTGCTGGGGTTTAGTCACCCGGTCACGAGGGAACGATTGGTGTGCGAGTCCAAACCACCCGCCGATCTGCTTCGAGCACTCGAGGTGGCCCGGCGGGAGCCAGCCTCGGGAGGGCCAGACCGAGGCTGATTTCGAAACGAGACGACCTTGTGTCGTCTCGTTTCGCGTCCGGGCACGCTTTCCTCGGCACCGCGACCCTGTGCCCGATGCCGGGTTACCGACGGAGCTGATGACGCCCCTGACCCGGAGAAGCCTGCTCGCCCGTGGTGGTATCGCCATGGCCGCTGCCGGCGCGGCGGGTCTGTGGCCCTCGGCGCGCAGGCGAGCCGGCACGCCGGCCGAGACCACCGCGCTCACGGGCGAGCGCCGGCGCCGCTTCGCCGAGCTCGTGGCCGCTGTCGCGGCACTCGAGGGCGGCTTCCCCAGCGTGCGGTACGTCGCGAGCGCGACCACTGCCTTCTCCGGCTGGTACTCGCGTAACGCCGGCCTGCGCGCCATGGCCGACCACGCGCTCGACGAGGTGGTGGCGGCCGGTGGAGCACACGGCCTGCTGGCCGACGTCCAGGCCGATGGGGACCCCCGTCCCGACACCCGCTTCGGCACGTGCGGCAACCGCCGGCGGGTCCTGGCCGGGGAGGCGCTCGTGATGGCCAGCCCTCCCTTCGCCCCCGATCGCGCCTGAGTCATGTCGTCCTCCCTGCGCAAGTGCGTGAGCTTCGGGCCCCCACCCACGCCGGGACCGCCCCGCCTGCCGCAGCCATCCGGCTATCCGCAGGACTACCGCGCTCACGGCAACGACGGCTTCGTCTCCGAGACGGGCACACGATGGATCAAGCTGTGGGCGCGCTGGGATCTGCTGCAGCCGCTGCCGCCGGAGGAGCTGCCCTGGGAGCGGCTGGGAGACGTGTCGAATCCCGGCTTTGCCTATCTCGAGTCGCTCGACGCGCAGATCGCCCACGCGAGGGCGCAGGATCCGCCCGTGGGGGTGATCCTCCAGAGCTACTGCTTCCCACGCTGGTCCAACGGCACGACCGAGGTGCTCGCGGGGCGCTTCAGCGTCGAGGACTTCGAGTTCGAGCCGGCGCAGCGCATGTCGCAGGAGACCATCGCGGCGCGCGACTTCGACGCCCACCGAAAGCTGCTGGTCTTCCGGCTCCCGGCCTTCGAACAGATGGGCTGCGACGGATGGTGGGGACGCTGGGTCCGCTTCCTCTACGAGCGCTACATGGGGCACGGTTGCGGCTTCGTACTGGACCTGCTCAACGAGCCCAACAACCAGTGGTGGCCCCAGCGCGGCCCAGAGACCGCGGTGCGTTACTGCGCACGGATGATGCATGCGGCCCAGGAGGTGGCGGCCGAGCACGGCCACCGGTCGCCACTGGGCGCTCCGGGGTTGGCCGATATCGTCGGGCCCAGCGGCGACCTGCTCGGCAACTACTCCGACTTCGTGCCTGCGCTGCTGTCCGAGCTCGACGCGATCGGGTTCGCGGCGGATCCGCAGTTCATCTGGACCCATCACAACTACATCGACATGGAAGAGGACCTGGGCGCCGGCTCCCCGCAGGGCCCAAGCCGGGCCACCCACGTGCGCGAGATGCTCACGGGCCGCTGGGCCGGCTGGCACGGACGCGATTCGCGCGTCCCCGGAATCTGGCTCACCGAGGGCGGCGTGAGGGTCAACCGGCTGCTCGCAGGCGAGCGCGCTCCCGGCACCGAAGCGGCGCTCGAACTCCAGGCCGACCTCATCCGCCGCAACTGGGACCGTCATGACAACGACGACGGCCCCGACGGTCCGGGCATCGAGATGGTCACCAACTACCTGATGTACAGCGACCTCGGCTACGACTCCGGGCTGCGCGAGCCGCTGGTGCCGGGCACGTCGCGTCCCGCCTACGAGACCTGGCGGCGGCTCCCCTCCCGGCCCTGAACGCGAGACGGGGCGGCCGTCCTGGCCGCCCCGTTCGCGCGCTTCATACGGACCGGACCACCGGAGGTAGGGGAAGGGAGGCCGGCCCGTACATCGCTGGAAACGCAGACCGCGGGTGGATCTTGCGTATGCTTGACGCGAAGGTTCAATCAACCCCCATCGGGCCGGCGTGGCCCTGCCCGGAGCCTGCCCTAAGGCATCCGGGTCCCCGCAGCGGCCGGTGGAGGGAACACATCTGCACCACAAAGGGAGACGATTCACTTGGCTCAGGTAACACTGAAGGAGCTGCTGGAGGCCGGCGTTCACTTCGGTCACCAGACGCGCCGTTGGAATCCGAAGATGCGCCGCTTCATCTTCGGCGAGCGCGGCGGGATCCACATCATCGACCTGCAGAGGACCGAGGTCCTCCTCGAGCGTGCGCAGGAGTTCGCCGCGGCCGTCGGCTCGCGCGGAGGCACGATCCTGTTCGTGGGCACCAAGAAGCAGGCTCGCGACACGGTCGCCGAAGCCGCCACCGCGGCCGGCATGCCCTACGTGGACAGGCGCTGGCTCGGCGGGCTGCTCACCAACTTCCAGACGGTGTCGAAGCGCATCAAGCGCCTGCACGAGCTCCGCGAGTGGACCGAGAGCGGCACGCTCGAGCTGCTCCCGACCCGGGAGCGCATCTCCGCGACCAAGGAACGCGACAAGCTCGAGTTCAACCTCGGTGGCGTGGCCGACATGCAGCGGCCGCCCGACGCGATGTTCGTGTGCGACATGAAGACCGAGACGATCGCCGTACGCGAGGCCACGCGCCTGGACATCCCGATCATCGCGCTCACCGACACCAACTGCGATCCGGACCCGGTGACCTACGTGATCCCCGGCAATGACGACGCAATCCGGTCCTGCAAGGTGATCGTGGAGGCCATCGCCGGCGTGGTCGGCGAGCAGCACCAGCGCTTCCGCGACGAAGAGGAGGCGGCTCGGCGAGAGGCCGAGGAGGCGGCACGCCTGGAGGCCGAGGCGACCGCACGCCGCGAGGCCGAGGAGCAGGCTAAGCGCGACGCCGAGGAGCAGGCCAAGCGCGAGGCGGCCGAGGCCGCGGCCGAGAACGAGCCGGCCGTGCAGCGGGTCGCTCCGCCACCTCCGGCCGCCCCGCCCAGCGAGCAGCGGGTGTTCGACCCGAACGAGGAGCCGTCATGAGCGTTCAGATCTCGGCGAAGGACGTGAAGGAGCTGCGCGAGCGCACCGGCGCCGGGATGATGGACTGCAAGGCCGCCCTGCAGGAGGCCGGCGGCGACATGGACAAGGCAATCGACCTACTGCGGGTCAAGGGCCAGGCCAAGGCCGCCAAGCGCGGCGAGCGCTCGGCCAGCGAGGGCCTCGTGACCAGTTACGTCCACCACAACGGCAGGGTCGGGGCACTGGTCGAGGTCAACTGCGAGACCGACTTCGTGGCCCGCAACGACGAGTTCGTCGAGTTCGCCCGGGAGGTCGCCTCGCACGTGGCCGCAGCGGGGCCGCTCTACGTGTCCGAGGAGGACGTGCCCCAGGAGGTCCGCGACGCCGAGATGAAGGTGTTCGCGGACCAGGCCGGGGAGGAGGGCAAGCCCGAGCAGGTCCAGCAGAAGATCGCCGAGGGCCGGATGCGCAAGTGGCTAGAGGAGAGCGTGCTGCTCAACCAGCCCCACGTGAACGCCGACAAGCACGACGAGCCGCACGATCGAGGAGATGAGGGCAGCGCTGTCCTCGAGCACCGGCGAGAACGTGGTCATACGCCGCATCGCCCGCTTCCGGATCGGCGAGTACGGTGGCGGGCAACGGCAATGCCGGACGGTCCCGCCAAGTTCCGTCGCATCCTTCTCAAGCTTTCGGGTGAGGCTCTCATGGGCGGGCTCGAATACGGCGCGGATCCGGATCGCATCCGCGCCATCGCCGAGCAGGTCAAGCTCGTGGTCGACCGCGGGGTGGAGGTGGCCATCGTGGTGGGCGGGGGCAACATCTACCGTGGCCTGTCCGGTGCCGCCGCCGGCATGGACCGGGCCACGGGCGACTACATGGGGATGCTGGCCACGGTGCTCAACGCCCTGGCCCTCCAGGACGCCCTGGAGAAGACCGGCGCCATCACCCGGGTGCAGTCCGCGATCACGATCTCCGAGGTGGCAGAGCCGTATATCCGGCGCCGCGCGATGCGCCACCTCGAGCACGGCCGGGTGGTGATCTTCGCCGCGGGCACCGGCAACCCGTTCTTCACCACCGACACCGCGGCCGCTCTCCGCGCGCTCGAGATCCATGCCGAGGCGATCCTGATGGCCAAGAACGGGGTGGAGGGCGTCTACACCGCCGATCCGCGCAAGGTGCCCGACGCCGAGTTCATCCCCGCGATCTCCCACCGCGGGGCGATCGAGCAGCAGCTGGCCGTAATGGACGTGACCGCGCTGTCGCTGTGCATGGACAACAACCTGCCGATCCATGTCTTCAACATGGACGACGAGCGCAACATCGATCGCATAGTCTGCGGCGAGAGCGTGGGGACGGTGGTGGCGACCGATGGCCGATGACATTCTCAGCGAGTACATGGACGACGCCGGTGAGCGGATGGCCAAGTCCGTGGAGGCCACCCGTGGCGAGTTCTCCTCCGTGCGCACGGGTCGCGCCTCCCCGCACCTGCTCGACCGCGTGCAGGTGGACTACTACGGGGCCACCACGCCGCTGAAGCAGCTCTCGAGCATCTCCGCGTCGGAGGCGCGGCTGCTCACGATCACGCCGTACGACAAGTCCTCGATCAAGGCGATCGAGAAGGCCATCCTCGAGTCCGACGTGGGACTCACCCCCTCCAACGACGGCAACCTCATCCGGCTGACGATCCCGGAGCTGACCGAGGAGCGCCGGCGAGAGCTGGTCAAGGTGGTGCACAACATCGCCGAGCAGGGCAAGGTGGCCATCCGCAGCGTGCGGCGCGAGGTGATGCAGGAGCTGCGCGAGCTCAAGAAGGAGGGCGACCTCGGCGCCGACGACGAGCACCGGGGTGAGACCGAGCTGCAGAAGCTCACCGACGAGCGCGTGGGCGAGATCGACTCGCTGCTGGCCGGCAAGGAAGAGGAGATCCTCCAGGTGTGAGCGGGTCTGGGGGGCGGCGTTCCCCCTCGAGGGTGCTCCGCCGCGTTACGTGGCGATCATCACCGACGGAAACGGCCGCTGGGCGCAGAGCCGGGGCCTGGCGGTGATCGAGGGCCACAGCGCCGGCGCGGACGTGGTCAAGGAGCGCCTGCGCGACTCCGCCCGGCTAGGGGTGCGCGAGCTCACCGTCTACTCGTTCTCCACCGAGAACTGGACCCGGCCGCGCGAGGAAGTCGACGGACTGATGGCGATGTTCGGCGAGCGGATCGACCGTGAGACCCCCGAGCTGCACGAGGAGGGTGTGCGGATGCGCTTCATCGGCCGCCGCGACGGGGTCTCCGAGGCGCTGCAGGAGAGGATGGATTGGGCCGAGGGGGTTACGCGCCACAACGAGCGCATCACGCTCTTCGTGGCCTTCAACTACGGCGGCAGGGCGGAGATCATGGACGCGGCGCGAAGGTTCACGGGTGAGCACCGAGGACGAGTTCCGCGAAGGCCTGTACGCACCCGACATGCACGACCCCGACCTCCTCATCCGCACCAGCGGCGAGCAGCGGATCTCCAACTACCTGCTGTGGCAGTGCGCGTACTCGGAGTTCGTCTTTCGCGACGAGCTGTGGCCGGACTTCACGCGCGAGGCCTACGAGGAGTCGCTGGCCGAGTACGCGCGCCGCCAGCGCCGCTACGGGGCGCGCTGACGCATGAGCGCCCGCGCCCAGGCAGCCGCGACGCCGGAGCGCTCGGACCTGGGAGCCGCGCATCGTCGTTGCGATCCCGGCGATCCTGTTCGCGTATGTGCATCGTCACCGAGGGGGGCCTGGTGCTGGCCCTCGGGCTGATCCTGCTCGGGGTAGTCGCGCTCCAGGAGCTCTACTCGCTGATGAGGCGGGCGCGGCCGGTCGACCTCGGGCGGCTACCTGGCGATCATCGCCATGGTGCTGCTGGCCACCTACGCCGAGCGCGAGGACGTGCTGATCGCCCTCGTGGCCGCCTTCCCGGTGATCTTCCTCCTGGCGCTGACCCGGACCTCGCTGGACAACCTGGCCTGGGGCATCTCGGCCACGCTGCTCGGCGTTGCCTGGGTCGGCCTGCCGCTGGCCCACGCCATCTTCCTGCGCGAGCTTCCGCACGGAGACGGCCTGCTCATCGACGTGCTGGTGGGCACCTTCATCGGGGATACCGCGGCCTACATGGGCGGGCGCCTGTACGGCCGCCGCAAGCTGGCGCCGGACATCTCTCCGAACAAGACGGTGGAGGGCCTAGCCGCGGGAATCGTGGGCGGGACCTTCGCGTTCTGGTTCGCCGGGCTCTACCAGGACTGGTTCACGGGCCTGGACGCACTGGCGATCGGCTTCCTGGTGGCGATCAGCGCGCCCCTGGGCGACCTGTTCGAGTCCGCGATGAAGCGCGACCTCGAGGTCAAGGACACCGGCCGCTTCTTCGGCGCCCACGGCGGGGTGCTCGACCGCCTCGACGCGGTCTTCTTCACCGTGGTCGTGGCGTTCTATGCGGCGGTGGCGTTCGGCTACGGCTGAGCGGGCGCCCATGCCCATCATGAGCCCTCAGAACCTCGCCGGGCCCCCGAACATCTCCTGCAGCTTTGCGGCCACGCCGAGATCGCCCTCGATGCCGAACCTGTCCGAGAAGATCAGCTCCTGGGGATCGACCTCCTCCGCGGCCAGGCGAGCGAAGTCCGCCACGGACAGCCGCAGCGTGACGACCGCCTGACCGTTGCCTCCCGGCACCACCTCGGCGCTCTCCCCGCCGACCCGGATCGTCCAGCGGTCCGGCGCGCGGCCGTTGCCGACGTGGGTCAGCTCGTACACGATGTCGCCCTCGAAGCCGAAGGCGAACCTGGGATCGAACTGGCGGGCCATGCCACCAAAAAGAGCCCGCTGGGCCACCGAGTTGCCAAACCGCCGCTCGAGCTGTGAATCAGAAGCTCCGCGCACCAGCCGGGCCAACCCCTCCTTACCCAGCCCCTCCAGCCCATGCCGCGCCTCGGCCACGAGATCGACGACACGGGCGCGCACCCCGGGCGAGCGGCGCGACGCGCGCTCGGCCCGGGCCATCTCCGCCGGCTCGTCGATCACGTAGCCGTCGGGAGCCGAGCGTGGCGCCGAACGCCGGGCCAGAGCCCGCTCGACGGCCGGGGCCAGCCGCGCCGCCTTCGCGGCGTCCCGCTCGTCGCGCTCGGACGCGAACTGCGGCACCACCTGCTCACCGAACAGCTCGAGCGCCTCGCAGATGTGCTCGTGCTTGTTGGCACCCGCCTGGAGGCAGAACACGACCTGGTCGACACCCACCGCCTCGTAGCGGCGTACGAGCTCGGAGATCTGACTCGGCGTTCCTATCGCGCCCCGCAGGGAGCCCAGGCCGTGCTGCATCAGCTTCACCCCCAGCGGCGCATCGTCGGCTTCGATGATCTCCCGGGAGAACCCCCTCTGCTCGCGGTTGGCCTGGAACTCCTCCCAGATGTTCGTGACTCCCGGGCGCTGCTCGCCCATTCCGTAGTAGTGGGCGAGCGAGTAGCCGAAGAAGTGCGCGCCGTCGATGCCGCGGTCGATGGCGGTCTGCTCGTCGCTCGTGGCACATCATCGGGAGCACGACGGTCACGTTCGGGTTGACCGCGAAGCCGGCGGGAACGCATTCCGTCCGAGTCGATGATCTCGTAGTACTCATCGACCCACTTGCCGGCGTCCTCGGGCTCGACGAAGGAGAAGGAGAGCGCGCCGATGCCGTTGCGGGCGGCGAAGTGGATCGTCTCCCGGCGCGAGCACGCCACCCACAGCGGCGGGTGGGGCTTCTGGAGCGGCTTGGGGACCACGTTGCGGGGAGGCATGCGGCAGAACTCCGAGTCCCAGCCCGCGAACGGCTCCTCGACGAACATCCGCGTGATCGCGTCGATCGCGTCCTGCCACATCTCCCGCTTCTTGGAGCGGTCGACGACGAAGCCGCCGAGCTCGGCGGCCGAGGATGACTCGCCCGTGCCGAAGTCGACCCGGCCGTCGCTCACGAGATCGAGCGTGGCCACCCGCTCGGCCACCCGCGCCGGATGGTTGACGCCGGGCGGGATCTGGACGATCCCGTGACCCAGCCTGATGTTCTCCGTGCGCTGGCTCGCGGCGGCCAGGAACACCTCGGGCGCGGAGGAGTGGGAGTACTCCTCGAGGAAGTGGTGCTCGACCTCCCATACGTAGTCGATCCCAACCCGGTCGGCGATCTCGATCTGGTCGAGCGCGTTCTTGAGGAGGCGGTGCTCGTCGCCCTCACCCGTCCACGGCCGGGGGTTCTGATGCTCGTAGAAGATGCCGAAGCGCATGGAAAAGCGGCCGTAGAGGCCACAGAGCCAGCCTATCGCAGGGGTCCAATTCTCAAGGCAGCGAGCCGGAGGCCGATAGCAAACCTGATGGCACCACAGCGCTCTGCGCCCCAACCCGGCCGGCGTGAGCCGGTCGCGCTCGAGAGCGGCCCACCGGCTTCGCTTTCCCGCGTGCCCGGCGGGGTGGCTCCGCCTGCGCCGTCGCGGGTCGAGGCCGAGCGCGACGCCCTCATGCGCATAGCCGCCGCGGCGGCTACAGCCACGCGCCTCGAGGACGTGCTCGAACTGACCGCCGAGGCCGGTCATGCGGCGATCGGGGAAGGAGGGCTGTCGGTCACGATGTGGGATAGGGACGCGGACGAGATGCGGATCCTGATCACCGCCGGCGGCCCCGGCCAGGCTTCGACGGTCATCCCTGCGAGGAAAGAACTTTCCGCTGAGCCAGTTCCCCGACGCGGCCCGCCTCCTTCGCACGGCGATGCCCCAGTTCGTGACCGTCGACGACCCCGACGCCGACGAGCGCGCGGTGGCGGTGCTGCGGGAGCGCGGGATGTCCGCGTCCGTCGGCGTCCCCATCGTGGTGGACGGCAAGGTCTGGGGTGGCGTCTGGGCCGCCGGTCCGTCGGGCGCGCCGAGCTTCCGGGGCCGCGACGTCCGGTTCCTCGAAACGATCGCCGGCCAGCTGGCTGCGGTCATCGAGCGCGCTGAGCGCTTCTCCGACGTCTCGCGACTGGCCTACGAGGACCCTCTCACCGGTCTGGCCAACCGGCGCGCACTCGAGGAGCGCCTCGATCGGGCCGCGGCCAACTACCGGAGCGAGGGCGTTCCGCTGGCTCTGCTCGTGTGCGACGTGGACAACCTCAAGGCGATCAACGACGAACGCGGGCACCAGGCCGGAGATCGTGCGCTGCGACGCGTGGCCGAGGCGCTCGTGGGCGCCGCTTCGGCCCATCCGACGGCGACTGTGGCACGTCTCTCGGGAGACGAGTTCGCCGTCGTGGTGGAGGGCCACTCGGTTAGCGTGGCACGCGACGTGGCCGGCACCGCCCTGAAGCTGCTGCGCCAGGGCCGCGACGTGCGCGTGTCGCATGTCGTGCGGCGCCGCCCCCGCATCGCCGGGGGTTGACACGTCCAGCACGCTTCTGCGTGCCGCAGACACGGCGCAGTACGCCGCGAAGCGCCGCGGTGGCGACCAGGTCTGCACGGCCGATACGGCCGCCACCCACGAGGCTGCTGCTCCGCGACGCCGGCTCAACCGCCGCGGCCTGGGCGACCGGCTCGAGCGCCGGTCGACCGAGCTGCTACGCGCCCTGGACGTCGCCTATCGCGAGGCAAGCACGATCGATCGCCTGGAAATGGTGACCGCGGGCTTCGCCGAGACGCTGAACGCAGCCGCCTGGACGATCTCGTTCGCCGGCCATGGCTCGCCGAGCATCCGTTCGGTGAGCACGGCCGACGACCGCGACCGCCGCCTGCGCGGCATCCGCGTGGCGCTGGAGAACGACGTCTACCTGCTGGCCGACTACCCGGCGACCCAGAAGCTCGTGAGCGCGGGCGCCGGCTACTTCCTGGTCGATCGCCACGATCGCGGAGCCGACCCCGCGGAGTCCAAGCTGCTGGGCGAGCTCGGCTTCTCCAGCGTCCTCGCCACAGCCGTATCGGATCTCGACGGAGTGCATCTGATCGAGCTGTACGCCGACGGGGACAGCGGAGACCTGTCCATCTCGGCGCTGCGAGTGCAGCTTCTGGCGCGGGCGGCCGCCAGCCGTTCGGCGGGCACCACCGCCCGCATGGCCCAACTCGGCAAGCGGACGCACCAGCTGTCTGTGACCGCCGCGCTCGGAACCCGGCTGGCCAGCGTGACCGACCAGGCCGAGATCGTGGACGTCGCGGTCGACGCGCTCTACAGCGAGTTCGGCTTTCCCGTGTGTGCCATCGACCGGCTCACCCCCGACAACCGGCTCGAATTGGTCGGTGGCCGCGGGGAGGCCGTGGAGCGCCTGCTGGACACGGGTTGGAGCCAACCCGCCGGCCTCGGGCTGACCGGTCGCGCGCTGCGAGACCGCGCCGTGGTCGTGGTCGGCGACGTCCGCCGCGAGCCCGACTACCGTCCGACCACGGAGACCCCGGACAGCCGTTCGGAGCTGTGCGCGCCGCTGTGGACCGGTGGCGACCTCTGGGGCGTGATCGACATTCAGGACTCCCGCTTGGACGCCTTCGACGAAGACGACGCGCGCCTGGTCACGATGGTGGCCGACCAGGTGAGCGCCGCACTCCGCTCCGCCTCCCTCTTCGGACAGCTGGAGGCCGCCTACCTGGGAACCGCCGAGTCCCTGGTGGCCGCGCTCGAGGCCAAGGACGCCTACAGCGCCACACACTCCCGCTCGATCGGCGAGAACGCCGAGGCCGTGGGGCGTGAGATGGGTCTGGACGAGGCTGAGGTGCGCAAGCTGCGCTTCGGCGCCGCGTTCCACGACATCGGCAAGCTCGCCATCCCCGAGAGCATCCTCACCAAGCCGGAGCCGCTCAGCGCGGAGGAGCGAATCTGCATCGAGCAGCACACCGTGATCGGCGACCAGATCCTCGCGCCGATCGAGTTCCTGACGGACGTGCGGCCGCTGGTGCGCGGCGGTCATGAGCGCTGGGACGGCGGCGGCTACCCCGACGGGCTGGCTGGAGAGAACATCCCGCTGGGTGCCCGGATCATCTTCGCCTGCGATGCGTACGACGCCATGACCTCGGACCGGCCCTACCGGGCGGCGCTCGGGGACGAGGTGGCAGTGGCCGAGCTGGCCGCCAACGCCGGCACGCAGTTCGACCCCGCGGTCGTGGAGGCGCTGCTCAAGGTGCTCGCCGCGCGGGGTCTCCGAAGGCGGGAGATCGCCGCCTCCTAGACTGCGTCGGATGCGCAGGATCCTGATCGTCGGCTCGACCGGCTCGATCGGCACGCAGGCGCTCGACGTGGTCTCTCGAAGCGATTCGCTCGAGGTCGTCGGGCTGGCCGCGCGGTCGAACGCCGAGCTCGTGTGCCAGCAGGCCGAGGCCTTCGAGGTGGGCCGGATCGCGCTTGCCGACGAGCACGCCGCCGCACGCGCGTCCGAACGCTGGACCCGAGGGCAGGTGCTGAGCGGTGCCGAGGGACTCGTATCGCTGATCACGGACACGGAGTGCGATCTCGTACTCAACGCCCTCGTGGGCTCGGCAGGCCTCGGCCCCACCGTGGCCGCCCTCGGCGAGGGCATCGACCTGGGCCTGGCCAACAAGGAGAGCCTCGTCGTGGGCGGCGAGCTCGTGATGGCGCTTGCCGAGGCCACAGGCGCGCAGATCCTGCCCGTCGACTCCGAGCACTCGGCGCTCTTCCAGCTGCTCGAGGGGGAGCGGCCGGGGACGGTGGAGAAGCTGGTGCTCACTGCCTCTGGGGGGCCCTTCCGCGGACGCACCGACCTGTCCCGGATCTCCCCCGAGGAGGCTCTCGCGCACCCCACGTGGGACATGGGGGGCAAGATCAGCATCGATTCCGCCACGCTGATGAACAAGGGCCTCGAGGTGATCGAGGCTCATCACCTGTTCGGCGTGGCCTACGACCGCATCGACGTGGTGGTTCATCCCCAGTCGATCGTGCACTCCCTGATCTCACTCAACGATGGCGCGTCTATCGCCCACCTCGGCTACCCGGACATGCGCGTACCCATCTCCTTCGCGCTGCACTATCCCGAGCGGGCAGACGTGCCGGTGGCGCCGCTGGACCTTGCGGATCTCGGCTCGCTGGACTTCGAGCAGCCCGACCCCGACACCTTCGCCTGCCTGCGGCTGGCCCGCGAGGCCGGCATCGCCGGCGGAACCGCTCCCTGCGTTCTCAACGCGGCCAACGAGGTGGCCGTGCACGCGTTTCTCTCCGGGCGCCTGCCCTTCACCGGGATCGCGGACGTGATCGAGCGGGCGCTCGACGCCACGCCGGTGGCGCCGGTCGGCCACTTCGCCGAGCTCTACCGCGCCGACTCCGAGGCCCGCGCCATGGCCCGCGACCTGGTCGAGGCGGTGCACGCCGAGTGAGTTGGCTGCTGGCCTTCGTGGGCTTCGCCCTGCTCGTGATCCTCCACGAGCTGGGGCATTTCGCCGTGGCCAAGGCCGTGGGCATGCGGGTGGAGAAGTTCTCGCTCTTCTTCCCGCCCACGCTGGCGTCCAAGACGCGGGGAGAGACCGTGTACGCGATCGGCGCGATCCCGCTGGGGGGCTACGTGAAGATCAGCGGGATGAACCCGGACGAGGAGCTGCCGGAGGAGGTGCGCGACCGCGCGTACCATTCCCAGCCCGTGTGGAAGCGGATCGCGGTGATCCTTGCCGGGCCGGCGGTGAACCTGGTCCTGGCGCTGCTGCTGCTGTTCGTCTTCTGGTCGGCGATCGGTGCGGAGAGCCTCACGGACCGCGTCGGGACGATCGAGAAGGGCTACCCCGCGGTGAAGGTGCTGGAGCCTGGGGACCGGCTGGTCTCGGTCGACGGTGTGACTGGGGATCCGGCCACGCTCTCGGAGACGATCCAGAAGCATCGCTGCGCGGGCGAACCCACCGACGGCTGCCGCGCGACGTCGCCAGCCCAGCTCGTGATCGAGCGCGACGGCGAGCGCCGGGACGTGTCGGTCACGCCCATCTATGACGCGCAGGAGGGCGTCGAGCGGACGCGGATCGGCTTCGGGTACGCGCCCGGCCCGCGCGAGGCGCTCCCGCTGGGGGAGGCCGCGAGCACATCCGTCGACCAGTTCTGGTTCATCACCAAGGCGACCGTGACCCTGCCCAAGCGCCTCTTCAACGCCGAGCAGCGCAAGGAGATCTCGGGCATCGTCGGCTCCTACGAGGTCACACGCCAGACGATCCTCAACGACATCGCCGAGGTGGTGCTGATCATGGCGCTCATCTCGCTCTCCCTGGCCATCATCAACCTGTTTCCCTTCCTGCCCCTCGACGGCGGGCACATCTTCTGGGCGGTGGTGGAGAAGGTGCGCGGCAGGCCCGTGCCGCTCAGCGTGATGGAGCGGTCGGGGGTGCTCGGCTTCATGCTCGTGATCGGGCTGTTCCTGATCGGGCTGTCCAATGACATCGGCCGCCTGACGGGCGAAGGGTTCACTCCGCCTTAGTCCAGGGGGTAGGCTGGCCGCGTTACCCCCGAGGGAGGGCAAATGGAGAGCGCTACACCGACTCGAACGCACCGTCCGCGCGGCCTTGACGCCGGCACCATGGCCGAGGCGTTTCAAATCACCGCGGCCGACAACGCCGACCGCCCCGCGATACGCACGAAGGGCGACGAGTTCAGCTGCACCTGGGCCGAGTACGCCACGAAGGTCGAGACGCTGGCCCGTGGCCTGGCCGGCATGGGGGTGGGCGGCGGCGACGCCGTGGGCCTGATGCTCACAAACCGGCCCGAGTTCCATTTCCTCGACACCGCGGCGCTGCACCTCGGCGCGATCCCCTTCTCGGTCTACAACACCTACGTTGCCGACCAGATCGAGTACCTCGTGAAAGACGCCGGCGCCCGCGTGCTCGTGACCGAGCGCGCCTACCTCGACATCATCCTCGAGGTACGCGACCGCGTCGACTCCCTCGAGCACGTGATCGTGGTCGACGGCGAGGGCGAGAAGGGCACGTTGACCGTCGCGGCACTCGAGGCCAAGGGCGACTCGTCGTTCGACTTCGAGGGCGCCTGGAAGGCGGTCAAGCCGGACGACCTGCTCACGATCATCTACACCTCGGGCACCACCGGGCCGCCCAAGGGCGTGCAGCTGACCCACGACAACCTCGTGGCCGCTGTCGAGGGGATCGAGGAGATGATCGACTTTCCCGAGGACGGGCGGGTGATCTCGTGGCTGCCCTACGCCCACATCGCGGAGCGGGCATGCAGCCACTACCTCCCGCTGATGCTCGGCTTCACGACCACGGACTGCCCCGACGCGCGCCAGGTCGTGGCCTACCTGCCCGAGGTGCGGCCCACGTGGTTCTTCGCCGTTCCCCGCATCTGGGAGAAGCTCAAGGCGGCGATCGAGGCCGGGATGGAGCACGAGGCCGACGAGGCCAAGAAGGCCGCGGTCACGGGAGCGCTGCAGGTGGGCCTCGAGAAGGTGAGGCTGGAGCAGGCGGGCGAGGAGGTGCCCGCGGAGCTGGCCGCCAAGTACGCACAGGCGGACGCCCAGGTGTTCTCCAAGATCCGCGAGCGGCTGGGCTTCGACCGCGCCGAGTCCGTGAACGTGGGCGCCGCCCCGACCCCGCCGGAGGTGATCGAGTTCTTCCACGCGATCGGCATCCCCCTGGCGGAGCTGTGGGGAATGTCCGAGACCTGCGGCGCCGGGTGCATCAACCCACCCGGCAAGATCAAGATCGGCACGGTGGGCCCAGCCACGCCGGGGGTCGACGTGAAGCTGGCCGAGGACGGCGAGGTGATGGTGCGTTCGCGGGTGGTGATGAAGGGCTACCGCAACCTGCCCGACAAGACCAAGGAGACGTTCTCCGACGACGGCTGGCTGCTCACTGGCGACATCGGCGCGTTCGACGACGACGGCTACCTCAAGATTGTCGACCGCAAGAAGGAGCTGATCATCAACGCGGGCGGCAAGAACATGTCCCCGGCCAACATCGAGTCGAAGGTGAAGTCGAGCAGTCCGCTGATCGGGCAGGCCATCGCCATCGGCGACCGCCGGCCGTTCAACGTGGCGCTGATCACCCTCGATCCCGATGCCGCACCGCCGTTCGCGCAGCAGCACGGCATCGAGGACGCCTCTCTCGAGGGGCTGGCGAGCTTCTCAGAAGGTGATCGACGAGGTTCAGCGCGGGGTGGACGCCGCCAACGAGAAGCTGGCGCGGGTCGAGGGGATCAAGAGGTTCAAGATCCTGCCGACCGAGTGGGAGCCGGGGGGCGAGGAGCTGACCCCGACCATGAAGCTCAAGCGCAAGCCGATCAACGAGAAGTACGCGGACGAGATAGAGGCGCTCTACGCCGGCTGACGCAGAGACAACCAACGGAGGAGAGACGAATGGCTGACACCAGCGTGTACCGGGTCACCGAGGTGATCGGGCTCAGCAGCGAGGGTTGGGCCGAGGCGGCGGCAAACGCCGTATCGGCGGCTGGAAAGACCGTGCGCGACCTGCGGGTGGCCGAGGTGGTGCGCCAGGACGTGACGATCGAGAACGGCGCGATCGTGAACTACCGCGTGCGCCTGGCGATCTCGTTCAAGTACGACTCGGGCGAGTAACCCGCGAGAACGGAGGGGGCGGCCCCCACCCAGGCCGCCCCCTGCCGCCGTCATCGGGCCTTCTTGCCCTTGATCTCGGTCAGCGCGATCGAGTAGCGGATGGTGGTCGTGGCCTTCGTGTCCGTGTCCTCGTAGGCGTCGCGGCCTCGCACGATCACGATGTTCTTGCCGTACTTGAACAGGTCCTTGACGGGCAGCTTGGCGCCGAACTGCTTGCTGTTGCGGTTGCGGTCCAGCAGCGCGGGCCAGGAGTCGCCGCCCACCGGGCAGTTGAGAAACGGCCCGATCGGTACTGCCAGGCTCTGCTCGAGCCCGATCACGTCCTTGCGGTCGTGGACATAGTCGAGGTCCGCGTACAGGGTGGAGCGCTTGGTGCCGCAGTCGGGCGCCGGAGGCTGGCCGCCGGTTCCGTCTCCGTCGGAGCAGACCTTGGCTCCCGACTCCGTGCGCTTGCCGTCGCGCGTGATCTCCGAGAGCAGCGCGAGCCCCTTGTTCTTGCGTCCGATCGTCACGATCGGGGCGGCCTCGCCGAACTTGGCGATGTGGGCCACCGCCGGCTTGGACCGGAAGCGCACGGTCTCCTTGCCGCTTCCGACCACGTTCGAGTCGCACTCGAACTGCTGCACGTGGTTGGTGGACCAGGTGGTCTTCTGCACCCCCTCGACCTCCACCTCGAACTTGCCGGTCAGGAAGGACTTGGCTTCCTGCGCAGTGGCCGGTTGAGCCGCGCCGAGAGCCGCGACGGCGGCGGTGCACAGCGCGAGCTTTCGAAATGAGAGGTGCCGGTTCATGGTGCGAGCCTCCTGGTGGTCCGGGTTCCTGGGTGCCAGGATGCCAACGTAGGGCCAGCCGCTCGCGAGGGGAAACACCGATCCGGTGTCTCACTCACAACCCGCCGTTGTCAGGCGGTTGCGAAGGTTTCGCGGGCCACGGCCACGAAGTCGCTGACCGGCTGGCTGGTGTTGCCCTCCAGCCAGGCAAGTGAGACCTCGGCGGGCTCCAGATCGCGGACGGGGCGGAAGACCACCCCCGAGTCGGGGCCGAGCGTCTCGACTATGCGCTCACGGATGAGGTTGATGCCGAGCCCGCCGCGAACCGCGGCGAGCAAGCCGTCGAGCGACCGGAACTGGGCGGCGATCCGAGGCGGCCGTCCGCCCCGGTGGTTGATCGCCATCCAGTAGTCGCGAAACACGGGATCGGCCACGGGGAAGTCGAAGGTGGGCTGGTCCACCATCTCGGCGATGCTCACCTCCGGCTTGGCGGCGAGCACATGCCCCGCGCCCACGGCGATGCCCCGCGGATCCGTCCAGAGATGCAGTGTCTCCAGTCCCGTGCGGTCGAACGCCCCGACCACGACCGCGACATCGGCGTTCCCGTCGCGGAGGCCGCCCGTTGGATCGGTGACCTCGCCGAAGCTCACCCGCACCTCGACGTCGGGGCGGCTCTCGGCAAACCGTGCCAGGGCCGGCCTCAGGGGCTCGTGATCGGCCGGCACCACCAAGCCGACCGACAGGCACGGCGTGCCCTCGCCCGCCGCGCGCGCTGCCGCCACCGCCCGGTCGGCCCCGCCCAGCACGGAACGGGCGTGTTCGAGCAGGGCCTCGCCGGCGGGTGTCAGCTCCACCTTGCGGGTGGTGCGCTCGAGCAGCTGCTGGCCCACTCGCTCCTCGAGCTGGCGGACCTGCGTGCTCAGTGCCTGCTGGGCCAGGTGCAGGCGATCTGCGGCGCGGGTGAAGTTCAGCTCCTCGGCCACGGCCACGAAGGCGCGGAGGTGGCGGAGCTCGACGCTCATTCCGGCGAAAGTCTAGGTGTGGTTGCCCGCGACCGCTCGCCGCGGCCACGCAGCCCTTGGCAGGGGGGTGAAGAGGGGGGCGGTGCCCCCCTTTGATTCTCAAGGCGTAGCGGCGCTTGGCCTGCTTCACGCAGCGGGCGCGGACTCCCTTCGGCTTGCGGGCGCAGCCCTTGAGGGCGAACGCGCGCTTGGCCTTCTTCACGCACTTGGTGCGCTTGCGCTTGGCGCCGACGGCGCGGCACGCCGCGATGGCCGCCCGGCGCACGCAGCGGTCGCGCTTGACGCCCTTCAGGCGCTTGCACGAACGTGCCGCGGGCGGGGTGCCGGTGCCCGTACCCACGCGCTGGCCCGGATTGACCGGGGCGGGGCCCCAGTCGGGCTCGGAGCCGCCAGGCAGAACCAGCGTGCCGCTGCTCGCGCCGTTGCAGGAGCCCGGCTCGACGTTGGGCAGGCGCAGCACCTCGATGCCGGTGCCCAGCGCGTAGGCCACCGAGCGTCCGTCGGGTGCCCAGGTGGGGTTGTCGAGCGTGGCGTCAGCGCCGGAGGAGCAGGCCTCGGCCGGCGGGGCTTCGCCCAGCACGCTGCCGCTCACCGCGTAGAACTGGAGATGCAGATCCTCGTCGTAGTTGCGCAGCGTCACCAGGCGATCGCCTTGGCGCGAGAGCTCGCCGTCGCCCAGGTCGGTGGACGGCGAGTGGAGGTCCTGGTCGTCGAACCAATGCTGGTCGTCGTCATCGCCGCCCCCGGGAGAGTCGACGTTCACCTGGCTGCCGTATCAGTTGAAGGCCAGGATCCGGTCATTCGACAGCCAGGAGGCGTTGCGGCGGAAGAGCTTGCCGCCCTGCGCGACGGGCGTAACCGCGCTCGAGCTCGAGTACAGGAGCACGTAGCGCGCGCCGCATGAGACGCCGACCGGGCAGTTGAACTGGTACTGGGAGAAAGCGATCTTGGAGCCGTCCGGCGTCACCGAGATGTCCTGGGGCACGCCGTCGATCGGCTGGCCGGCAGAGTCGGTGGTGCCGGGGGGGTCGAAGCGCGCCAGCTCCTGGCCGTTCTGGCGCAGGCGCACGATCTCGTCGCCGTGGGAGGCGACGATGGTCCCATCGTCGGCCTGGGACGGCGAGCGTTACGGCCGCTCGGCGGTGGCGTCAGTCGTCACCTGGTACTGCCCTGTGCCGTCGGAGCTGGCGATCCAGACGTTGCCGTCCTTCACGTAGGAGATCGAGTCGGCCGCCGCAGCCGGGGCGGCGGTCAGACAGAGCGCGGCGGCGAGCGCCAGGACGGTGCGAGTCCTCATTGGGCCCTCCTCTCGGGTTGCTGGCTTCACGGCGCCCATCCTGCAAGGGCCGCCCCCGGAGGGGGAACAGCGAATTTCGTGTTTCAGCTACGCCGCTTCGTTGTGGCGCCTCCGAGTTCCACAACGCGGCGGCGTCAGTGACACATCGGATCGCTGTTTCCCTCCGCGGGGTCGTAGGTGCACGATGGCGTCACACCGGACTTGCAACCACAGGAGGACCCCTTGACCCCCACCACGACCACCCTCGACCTGCACGCCCTTCGCTCCACCTCCCAGGGACCCGTTCTGGGCCCGGGTGACGACGGCTGGGACGCGGCGCGCCAGGCCTGGAACCTGGTGGCCGACCAGCACCCCGCCGTGGTGGCATGCGCCACCGGCGTGGGCGACGTGGTGGCCGCCGTCGATTTCGCCCGGACGCATGGGCTCCGGGTCGCGGCGCAGGGCACCGGCCACGGCGCCACGGCCCTCACCTCCCTCGACAGCACCCTGTTGCTGAAGACGACGCGCATGGGGCGGGTCGACATCGACCCGGTGGCCCGCCGCGCCCGCGTTGAGGCCGGTGCCCTCTGGGGCGAGTTGGCCGTGGCCGCCGGCGAGTACGGCCTGGCCGCGCTGGCGGGGTCGTCGCCGGACGTGGGTGTGGTGGGCTACTCCCTCGGGGGCGGCATCGGCTGGCTCTCGCGCCGCCATGGCTTGGCCTCGAACAGCATCACCGCCGTCGAGCTGGTCACGGCCGAGGGCGAGTTGGTGCGCGCTGACCGCGACCACGAGCCCGACCTGTTCTGGGCTCTGCGCGGTGGGGGAGGCAGCTTCGGCGCGGTCACCGCACTCGAGATGTCGCTCGTACCCCTGGCCGAGCTGTACGCAGGCAGCGTGATGTGGCCGGCCGAGCACGCCGCGGAGGTGTTCCACGCCTACCGAGAGTGGGCGCAGGACATGCCCGCCGAGATGTCCACGGGCTTTCGCTTCCTGTGCCTGCCGCCGATCCCGGAGGTGCCGGAGCCGTTGCGCGCCCGCCCGGTGGTCGACGTGACGGGTGCCTACGAGAGCGACCCCGCCGAGGGAGCGGCGCTGGTCGACCGGCTGCGATCGGTGGCGGATCCGCTGGTGGACACCTTCGCCACGATCCCCGCCGCCGGCCTGTGCCGCATCTACGGCGATCCCGAGCAGCCGACACCCGGGATGACCCATCAGATGATGATGCGCGAGCTGACCCCGGAGACGGTCGACGCTCTGGTCGCGTCCGCGGGCCCGGACTCGGGCAGCCCGCTCCTGATGGTGGCCCTGCGCCATCTCGGCGGCGCGCTGGCCACGGCGCCGGACGGCGCCGGCGCGCTCGGCTCGCTTGCGGGTGAGTACGCGCTCTACGGGGTCGGCATCCCGATGGCGCCGGAGATGGCGGGCCCGATCGACGCCCACCTCGACCGCGTCATCGAGGCCGTGGAGCCCTGGAGCGCGGGTCGCGACTACCTCAACTTCGCCGATCGGCCCGGCGACGCCTCAGCCGCCTTCGAACCGGAGGTCTACCAGCGGCTGCGCGACGTCAAGGCCCGGGTGGACCCGGAAGACCTGTTCCAGGCCAGCCACCCCGTCTCCTGAGTCTTGGGCGGCCCCCCGGGGCTCGAGGGGCCGCCCACTATCCTCATTGCATGGCTTCCAAGCGCCAGATCGACGTGGGCGGGGTCAAGATCGGCGGCGGGGCTCCCGTTGCCGTGCAGTCGATGACCAAGACCGAGACCGCGGACTTCGGCGCCACGATGAAGCAGATCCACGCGATCGCGGACGCGGGCGCCGACCTCGTGCGATGTGCGGTCCCGCGTGAGAAGGATGTCGACGCGCTCAAGCGGATCGTGCTCGAGTCGCCGATCCCGGTGATCGCCGACATCCACTTCAACCACACCCTGGCCCTGAAGGCGATCGACGCCGGGGCGCACTGCATCCGGCTCAACCCGGGCAACATCGGCGGCCCCGACAAGGTGGCGGAGGTGGCACAGCGCGCCAAGGCGGCGGGCACCCCGCTGCGGATCGGCGTCAACTCTGGCTCGCTGCCGCGGCACCTGCACGAGCTGGAGCGCGAGAACTCGGTCGAGGCGCTGGTCACCGCCGCCGTGGAGTTCGTGGAGCTGATGGAGCGCCTGGATTTCGAGAACTTCAAGGTCTCGATCAAGTCGACCAGCGTGCCCAACACGATCGCCTCCAACCGGCTGCTGGCCGAGCGGATCGACTATCCGCTGCACCTCGGCATCACCGAGGCGGGCACGAAGTGGACCGGCTCGCTCAAGTCCGCCGTGGGCCTCGGCACGCTGCTGGCGGACGGAGTGGGGGACACCGTGCGGATCTCGCTCTCCACCTTCCACGCGGAGGAGGAGGTCAAGGTGGCCTGGGAGATCCTCAAGGCCCTCAAGCTGCGCGAGCGCGGTCCCGTGCTGATCGCGTGCCCCACTTGTGGCCGCCTGCAGTTCGACATGGACACGGTCGTGGTGGACATCGAGAAGCGCCTCGAGGCCTACGACGAGCCGATCGAGGTGGCCGTGCTCGGCTGCGCCGTCAACGGCATCGGTGAGGCATCCCATGCGGACTTCGGCATCACCGGAGCCAAGAACGAGGGCCTCATCTTCGCGCACGGCAAGCCCCTGAAGAAGGTGCCACAGGACGACCTGGTCGACGCCCTCTTCCGGGAGATCGACCGGTCGCTGGAGCGCGGCAAAGTGGAGTGGGACGACGCCGAGGCCGCGGCCGGCGCCAAGTGGCTGGAACGCATCGAGGAGGAGAACGCCGGCGAGCTCACGCCCGAGCGGCTGGCCGCCCTCGAGGCCAAGGCGGCCGCCGCGGAGGCCATGAACGGCGGACAGGCGCTGCCGATGGCCCCGTCGAAGAACGCAGAGCGCCGGCCGGTGAAGCTCGAGGAGGAAGCCTCCCCGACCGCCGGCCGCCGCTTTACGCGGGCGTAAGTGGACATCCGATCCACCTAAGGGTGGCTCTGTGACCCCTGGTTGGATCGGGACGCCGAAAGGACCGTCGTCAGCTCGGCCAGCATGAGCTCAGGTTCCTCGACAACGTCGCCATAGGTGTAGCGGCGAAACTCATCACCGCGGGCGCGCGCCTCGCGGGCGCGGCGCCGGTCCTGCTCCCAGGCGTGACGGGTGTGGTGGTAGCGGTAGCTGTCGAGCTCGACGGTGAGGCACTCCTCGGGCCAGCGGCAGTCCACCCGCCGGCCACCGGCCGGGCGGTTGGTCTCCGGGAGAGGGAGGGCGGCTTCCTGCAGGCGCGCCAGGAACCGCTTCTCGAGCTTGCTGAGGGTCACGCGCACGTCTCCGTGCAGAATCCGGCGCAGCTTCGCTACTCCCGGCGCCTTCGGCCGCCGCCCGAGAACGGCGTCGACGTCGGCTGGGGTGGTCCGGTAGCGGACACCCGCCTCGTGGCAGGCACGCGCCAGGTCGTCGAGGCCAAGTAGGGGGGCCAGGTCGGTCAGCGTGCGTGCGACCGTGGTAACGGGTATCCCGTGGAAAGACCTCGCGTCCCGTGGATCGATGGCCGCTCGGTGCGTCCTGACGCCGGGCACACGCCGCATGACCGGTGCGGTCACCTCCGGCCGAGGCGGGGCTCCCTTGAGGATCCCAAGCAGGTACGCGGCGGGTCGGCCAGTCAAGAGCGCGCCTTCTCCACACGCCAGCACGGCGGCAAGGTAGGAAGCCTCCAAGCTCGGTGCCCGGTGTCCCACGCGGTAGACGCCGCGGTGCACGCATAGCAGCGCCCCCTTACCCAGCCGATGTTTGATCTCCGCCACTGTGATGCCGGCCTCCAGTAGTTGCGTGCGCGTCACCAACCCGTGCGCCGCGGTCGCCATTCGCGCGAGTTCTCGCTCAACCGATCCATCGTGGGGTCCCACTACGACCTCTAGTTGGAATGGGTCGAGGTTCGCCCCCAAATAGACTCGCCCGTCCAATGACGCGCCTGAGCAACTACCTGCTGCCCACCGAGAAGGAGGCCCCGGCCGACGCCGAGGCCGTGTCTCACCGCCTGATGGTGCGGGCCGGGCTCGTGCGTCAGCTGGGCGCCGGGATGTGGACGTACCTGCCGGCGGGGTGGCGCGTGCACCGTCGGGTCGAGCAGATCGTGCGCGAGGAGATGGACGCGATCGGCTGCCACGAGATGCTGATGCCCGTGCTCCAGCCCGCGGAGCTGTGGCGCAAGTCCGGTCGCTACGCGATCGAGGAGCTGTTCAAGCTGCAGGATCGCCGCGGAGCCGAACTGGTGCTGGCGATGACCCACGAGGAGGCGCTGACCACCCACATCGCCCGCGAGGTGCGCTCCTACCGCGACCTGCCGCTCATGCTCTACCACTTCCAGGTCAAGGAGCGCGACGAGCCGCGGCCCCGCGCGGGAGTCCTGCGCACACGCGAGTTCATCATGAAGGACGCCTACAGCTTCGACCGCGACGAGGAGTCGCTCGCGATCTCCTACGACGCCCAGGGTCGCGCCTACGACCGCATCTTCGAGCGCTGCGGCCTGGAGTGGTACAGCGTCGAGTCCGACGTGGGGATGATGGGCGGCATCGGGGCCCATGAGTACATGGCGCCGTGCGCCGCCGGGGAGAACGACGTGGCGCTGTCGGGCGCCGGCTATGCGGCCAACCTCGAGGTGGCCAGCGCCACCCCTCAGGCGGTCGAGGGGATGCCGCGTCCGCTCGACTCGCCCGAGAGCGTGGAGACGCCGGGCGCTCGGAGCATCGAGGCCGTCACGGACCAGCTCGGGGTGCCCGCCGGGGCGCTGATCAAGGCGCTGCCGACGCTGGTGGGCGACGGGGAGCCGCTCCTGGTGCTGGTGCGCGGCGATCACCGCCTCAACGAGATCAAGCTCGCCAACGCGCTGGGCAAGCCCGTTCGGGCCGCCGGTGAGGAGGAGCTGGCGCGGCTCTTCCGCGCTCCGGCGGGATTCATCGGGCCGGTGGGCGCGCACGTGCCCGTGCTGGCCGACGAGGCGCTGCGGGGAGCCACGGGGATGGTGGCGGGCGCCAACGAGCCCGACCGCCATCTGAGGGGCGTAGAGCCCGGCCGCGACTTCGAGCCCCGCTGGGCCGACGTACGCACCGTGGAGCCGGGCGACACCTGCCCCACGGGCGCCGAGATCCGGATCGAACCGGCAATCGAGATCGGCAACATCTTCAAGCTGGGCACCCGCTTCTCCGAGCCTCTCGGGGCCACCTATCTCGACGAGGGGGGCGCCGAGAAGCTGGTGTGGATGGGCAGCTACGGCATCGGCCCGGCCCGGATAGCGGCGGCCGCCGTGGAACAGTTCGCCGACGAGCAGGGCATCTCGTGGCCGCGGGCCATCGCGCCCTTCGACATCGAGCTGGTCACCCTCGGCAAGGACGGCGAGGAGGCGCGAATGGTGGCGGACCAGCTGTACGAGGAACTGGCGGCCGAGGGAGTCGAGGTGCTCTACGACGACCGCGACACCGGCCCCGGCGGCAAGTTCGCCGACGCCGAGCTGCTGGGCTGCCCGCTGCGACTGACCCTCGGCAAGCGCGGCATCGAGTCGGGCGAGGTGGAGGTGCAGATCCGGCGTGGGCAGGAGAAGAGCGCGTTGCCCCTCGACGGGGCCGCCAAGGCTGCGGCGGAGCTGTGGCGCGGGCTGGCCTGACCAAGAAGCGGCTCGCAGGCATCGACCGCTCTGGCGGCCCGCCTCCCGAGACGCAGAAGGGCCAGCCGCTGCGGCCCTTCACCATCCCCAACCTCATCTCCTACGTGCGGTTGGCGCTGCTACCGGTGTTCGTGGCGATGGCCTTCTCCTCCGACGACGGCCGTGACCTGGGAGCCGCCCTCCTCTACTTCGCCATTGCCTGGGGCGACCAGCTCGACGGGCTGGCGGCGCGCATCACGGGCCAGTACAGCCGCCTGGGTGCGCTGCTGGACCCGCTCACCGACCGGGCGCTGGTGCTGGCCGGCGCGATCGTGTGCTTTCACTTCGAGCTGCTGCCCCGGTGGGCGCTGATCGCGCTCGCCGCCCGCGAGCTGTTCATGCTCGTCCTGACCCAATACGGGCTCCGCAAGGGAATGGACCTCAAGATCAACATGGTGGGGCGCTGGGCGGTGTGGCCGGTGATGTTCGCGATCTTCCTGACCCTGCTGGTGGACAGCTGGGTGACGGACGCCTCGCTGCTGCTGGGGCTGGCCCTCACCCTCTGGGCCACGGCGATCTACGTGCAGGACGGCATCCGCTTCGTCCGGGCACCCTCAAGCTCGACTTGACACCTGGGTCTATACTCGCCTGCTCCTGACTGCGAAAGGCATTTAATGGACATGGACACGTTCCCCGACCTCGGGGCGCTCACCGACGCGGAGCTGAAGGACC
The DNA here is from genome assembly GCA_963825475.1 of uncultured Thermoleophilaceae bacterium. Classification (GTDB taxonomy): domain Bacteria; phylum Actinomycetota; class Thermoleophilia; order Solirubrobacterales; family Thermoleophilaceae; genus JAAYBF01. The sequence goes on from CAWGTC010000004.1 coordinate 814,974, forward strand.
TCATCCAGCAGCTCACGGAAGAGGAGCAGGAGGTCTCCTACCAGCGGCGCATCCTGCACGGGAAGATCGACATCCTCCGGGCCGAGCTGGTCAACCGGCTGCGCAAGAAGCATGAAGACGGCGAGTCCTCGATCAGCGGCGCCGACGTTCAGCAGCTGACCGACATCCTCTCGGGGAAGGCGATCCCCGAGGACGACTCGGCCGCCTAGCCATGCATTGCCCGGAGTGCGGCTTCACCAACGCCGAGGGCGCCAACTACTGCCAGAAGTGCGGGGCCTTCCTCTCCGAGCTCGCGGCGAAGGAGGGCGACACCACTGCCGCCTACCAGCTCGACGAGACCGGTGAGCTCAAGCCGGTCGACATCGAGGAGATCTCGGGGGAGGGCGCCACGCTGGCGATCCGGTCCGGCGGGGGACGGGCCGGGGAGGTCTTCGGCGTCGCCGGTGAGCGGATGACGATCGGGCGCAGCCCGGACGCGGAGGTGTTCCTCGACGACGTGACCGTCTCGCGCAACCACGCGCTCCTGGTGCGCCGCCGCGACGGCCTCTACGTGGACGACCTCGGGTCGCTCAACGGAACCTACGTGAACAGGCGGCGGATCGAGTCCCACCGCCTGCAGAACGGCGACGAGCTGCAGGTGGGCAAGTACAAGCTCACCTACCTCGAGCGATGAGCGTCCAGCCGGACACCGACTCCGCCCCGGCGGGCAAGGCGCTGACCATCGGGGCCGTGTGCAAGGCGCTCGAGCGGGAGTTCCCTGACATCTCAATATCGAAGATCCGGTACCTGGAGGACCAGAAGCTGCTCACGCCACGCCGCACGGCCGGCGGCTACCGGCTGTTCGCGCCGGCCGACGTCGCCCGGCTGCGCACGATCCTGCGCCTGCAGCGCGACGAGTTCCTCCCGCTGAGGGTGATTCGCCAGGAGCTGGCCTCGGGCCGCGCCGAGGAGGAGGAGCTGGCCAAGGGCGAGGGACCGGATCCGCGCGCCCTGCGCCGCGCCACCCTCGACGTGCGAGCGGGCGCCGGCTCCTACTACCGCCTCGAGGAGGTGCTGGATGACACGGGCGCCGACGCCGTGCTCGTGAAGGAGCTCGAGGACTACGGAGTGATCAAGGGCGAGAAGCGCGACGGCGAGATGCTCTACGACGACACCGAGCGCGAGATCGTGAGGGCGGTGACCGAGCTCAAGCGCTACGGCGTGGCCGGGCGCAACCTCAGGGTGTTCCGCACCTCGGCCGACCGTGAGGCCGCCCTGCTCGAGCAGATCCTCGCGCCCGCCCTGCGCTCGCGCAACCCGGAACGCCGCAAGGAGGCGGTGCAGGCATTGGAGAACCTGGCGGCCACCGCGTCATACCTCAAGCACCTGCTGCTGATCCGCGATCTGCGCAAGATCGCCAAGTGAGCCAGAAGGATTTCGGCAGGGATGCCGAATCCTTCGCACCGCTCTCCGCGGCCGACGCACTGCGCGCGCACATCCTCGACATCCCCGACTTTCCGGCCCCGGGGATCGTGTTCCGGGACGTGACTCCGCTGTTCCTGGATCCGGAGTCGCTTCAGAGCGCCACCGCTGCCCTCGCCGCTTATGCGCACAGCGTGGGAGCCACCTACGTCGTGTCGGCCGAGGCCCGGGGCTTCGTCCTCGGCGGGGCGGTCGCCGCCCAGGCCGGAATGGGCTTCATCCTGGCCCGCAAGCCCGGCAAGCTCCCCCGCGAGACCACGTCGGTGCACTACCAGCTCGAGTACGGCGTCGACGCGCTCGAGATGCACTCCGATGCTCTGCCTCGGGGCGCACGTGTGCTCGTGCACGACGACCTGCTGGCCAGCGGCGGCACCGCCGAGGCCCTATGCGCACTGGTGGAGCAGGCGGGTGCCACCGTCGCCGGCTGTGCGTTCCTGGTGGAGCTGGGCTATCTCGGTGGCCGCGCCCGCCTGGCGCCACACCGCGTGTACAGCCTGATCGTGTACGAATCCGAATAAGGATGCCGGTGATCAGCCGCAGGCGAACGGTGCCCGCCGCCCCTGAGCGGCTGTGGACAGTGGTGGCCGACCCCGAGCAGCTGCCCACCTGGTGGCCTCGCGTGGAGCGCGTGGAGGACGCCTCGCGGGGTGCCTGGACCACCGTGCTCTCCACGCCCAAGGGCGGCAAGACCCTGCGCGCGGACTACACGCTGGTCGACTCCGACCATCCGCGCCGGCTCAGCTGGCGCCAGGAGGTGGAGGAGTCGCCCTTCGAGCGCATCTTCTCCTCCGCCGTGACCGAGGTCGAGCTCGAGCCGGCGGGAGCCGGAGGCACGCACGTGAAGCTCACGGCCCGGGTCCGGCTACGCGGCTTCGCGCGCTTCGGTGGCTTCCAAGTGACCCGCGCAACCAAACGCCAGCTCTCCGGGGCCCTCGAGGGTCTCGACGCACTGGCCGAGTCCTGGAAGGCGGACTGACGGTGCGCTGGTGGGGCTGGGGGGAGGATGCCGGTGCGATCCAGCTCGGCGACGGCGCCGCCGCGCTCCTGCGCAGCGAGCTGGGGCTCGAAGCCCGTACGGAGAGCCCGCCGGTCTCCCTGGAGGACGTGCGCCTTCCCGAGCCCACCCTCGCCGGGGGCGTGCGGCGCGTGCTGGCGCAGGCCGTGGGGGAGGAGCATGTACGCGACGATCGCCTGTCGCGAATCACCCACGCGGCGGGCAAGAGCTATCCCGACCTCGTGCGGCTGCGCGCCGGGGAAGCGTCGCATGCGCCGGACGCCGTGGTGGCGGCCGGCTCCGAGGCCGAGGTGGCCGCCGTGCTGGTGGCGTGCTCGGAAGCCGGTGTGGCCGTGATCCCGTTCGGCGGAGGCACGAGCGTGGTGGGCGGGGTCGAGGCGCTCCGCGGCCCCCACGCGGCGGCAATCTCCCTCGACCTGGCCCGCATGGACGGCGTGCTCCACGTAGACCAGATCTCGCTGACCGCGGCGCTGGAGCCGGGCATCCTCGGACCCGCGCTGGAGCACCGGCTGGGGTCCGCCGGCCTGACCCTCGGGCACTTCCCCCAGTCGTTCGAGTTCTCAACCGTGGGGGGCTGGGTGGCCACGCGCTCGGCCGGCCAGGCCTCCACCGGGTACGGCCGCATCGACGAGCTCGTGGAGGCGGTGTCCTGCGTGACGCCCTCGGGCACCCTCACGACCCGCGATGTTCCCGGCACCGCCGCCGGGCCCTCCCTGCGTGAGCTGGTGATGGGCTCCGAGGGCACCCTCGGCGTGATCACGGCAGCCACCCTGCGGGTGCGCCCTCTCCCGGAGGAACGTCACTACGAGGCCTGGTCGTTCGCTTCGTTCGAGGAGGGTGCCGAGGCCTTCCGCGTGATGGAGCAGGCCGGCGCGTCGCCGGACGTGGCGCGCCTCTCCGACGAGCAGGAGACCCGCATGTCCAAGGAGCTGGCCTCGTCGGGCTCGGTGGCGGAGCGGGCCGGCGAGGCCTACCTGCGCCTGAGGGGGCAGGAGGACGGCTGCCTGGCCTTCACGGGCTACGAGGGCCAACCCGACGATGTGGCCATTAGGCGCAGGCGCGCGGCCGGGATGCTCAGGTCGGCCGGCGCCGTGTCGCTCGGCCAGCGGCCGGGGCGCGCCTGGCTCAAGGGACGCTTCGCGGCGCCCTACCTACGCGACGACATGCTCGGCCGCGGCGCGATGGTCGAGACGCTGGAGACCGCCACCACGTGGAGCAACCTCCACGTGCTCTACGGCTCCGTGAAGGACGCCCTGACCGGCGCCCTCACGGCCCGCGGCACGCCGCCCCTGGTGATCTGCCATGTCTCGCACCTGTACCGCTCGGGGGCCTCGCTCTACTTCACCTTCCTCGCCCGCCAGGAAACCGGTGCCGAGCTGGACCAGTGGCGGGCCGCCAAGCGGGCGGCCGGAGACGCCATCCTCGCCAACGGTGGCACCATCACCCACCACCACGCCGTGGGCACCGACCACGCCCCTTGGATGCGCCAGGAAGTCGGCAACCTGGGCATCGAAGTGCTGCAAGCAGCGAAGGACCGGCTGGACCCGGAGGGGGTGATGAACCCCGGCAAACTGTTGCCAGGCGGTTGATAGCCACCAGCGCCCAGCGCCCAGCGCCTCTGCCCTAGGGCGCTGGCGTAGTGGTGTCGCCCTGCCCAGCGCCGGGCTGCCCGCCTTGCGCGTCTTCCGGCACCGCTGCCAGCTCCGCGAGCGCGCCGCGAAGCACCGAGTCGCCCGAGTGCGCCTCGGGACCTCGGATCGGCTCTCGCGAAACGTCGATGAACTCGTAGTCCTCGAAGTTCTCGGGCAAGGGACCGGCGCCCTGGAAGTTGCCCTGCTGATCCGCCACCTGGGCGCCGAGGGAAACGGCGTCCTCGTCGGAGTTGTAGAGCCATACCTGGTAGGCCTCGTTGCGGGCGTTGTTGGGCAGCCGAGCCTGCACGATCAGCTGGCGCTGACCGCTGCGCTCGGCGATGGCGGCGATCCCCTGGGCATCATCTGAGCCCTCGAGGCTCTCCACGGCCGCGAGCGGCAGCTGACCCACCAGCCGCGCCTGCTCATTGGCCGCGGTGTTCGTCGCGTCCCCGGCTTTCGAATCGTCGTCGTCGCCTCCCAGCAGCCCGATCGGCCAGAACAGGATCGCGACCAGGGCGACCAGGGCTACGGCGCCGCCGCCCAGCAGCCGCCTGCGTCGTACCACGTCGCGGGCAGCGGGCGACAGCGCACGGGCCGGCTTGGCCGGCTTTTCGTCCGTCTTGTCGCGCTTGCCGAGGTCGTCGTCCTCGTCCCGCCTTTCGCGGTCCTCCTCCTTGCCCCGCTCGTCCCGCTTGTCGCGCTTCTCCTTCTTCGCGCGCTTCTCTCGCCTGGGGCGCCTCTCGCGGGGCTCGCGGCGCTTGCGCCCCGAGCCGGCTTCCCCGCCGGGATCGCCTGCGGGGATCGTGGGAAGGTTCTTCTCGTCGTAGAACTGCTCGAGCGAGTCGAGCACCGATCGTGCCCAGCCGCGCGCCGCCTCGGACCGGCGCAGGTGCCCGCGCGTGGCCGTCGACTCCGGGCCGGCCTGCTGGTTGAGCAGGTAGTCGCCCAGCTGCCCGCGCCAGTCGTCCTCCACCGCGGCGGCACTGACGGGCGAGAGGCGCACCAGCGCCTCTCGCGCCAGCTCGCGCACGCGGGAGGTGGGCAGGCCGAGCATGTCCCCCAGCTGGTCGTAGCTCTGCCCCTGCTTGAGAACCAGCTCGATGATCGCTCTCTGCTCAGCCGAGAGCTGGTCGAAGGTCGCCATGAGCGGGGAAAGATAGCCTCTGCCGTGTGACGGAACCGTCAGACCTCTCCCGGCGGATGGGTTCGACGCTCGACGGAGCGCTCGGGTTCGAGCTCCAGGAGGCGCATGAGGACCGGGCTCTCGGCCACTTCGAGGTCACCGATTCGGTGCGTCAGCCGATGGGCATCGTGCACGGCGGGGCGTACGCGGCGATGGCCGAGACGCTGGCGTCGGCCGCCACTTACATGCATGTGCATGGCGACGGCAACATCGCCGTGGGCCAGTCCAACCACACGAGCTTTCTACGCCCGGTGTTCTCGGGCACCGTGCACGCCGAGGGCCGGCGCCGCCATCGCGGCCGCACCAGCTGGGTGTGGGAAGTGGACTTCACCGACGACGAGGGGCGCCTCTGCGCCATGTCGCGGGTCACAATGGCCGTTCGCCCCGCGCCGCCGCCGCCGGGCTAGCCGAGCGCGCGTAACCGCCGTCCCGGCGGCTCCGCGCGGCTCTCGTAGCGGTTGGTGATCGGCAGGCGCCGGTCGCGCCCGAAGGCCTTGGTGGAGATGCGAATGCCGGGAGGGGCCTGGCGGCGCTTGTACTCCGACCGGTCGACCATGCGGATCACCCGTTCGACCTCCTCCGCGGGATGCCCGAGGGCCACGAGATCCGCTGCGTCGAGATCCTGCTCCACGTAGCCGGCCAGGATCGCGTCGAGCAGCTCGTAGGGCGGCAGGGAGTCCTCGTCGAGCTGGTCGGCGCGTAGCTCGGCCGAAGGCGGGCGCTCGATCACCGACGCCGGCACCAGCTCGGCGTCGGACTGGGCGTTGCGCCACTCCACGAGGCGGTAGACCCAGAGCTTGAACACGTCCTTGAGCACCGCGAAGCCACCGGCCATGTCGCCGTAGAGCGTGGCGTAGCCCACCGACAGCTCCGACTTGTTGCCGGTGGTCAGCACCAGCCAGCCGAACTTGTTCGACAGCGCCATCACGAGGTTGCCGCGGATGCGCGCCTGCAGGTTCTCTTCGGCCAGATCGGACTCACGCCCGTCGAACGGCTCCTCGAGCAACTCGTCGAACGCCGTCATCGGGCCCTGGATGTCCAGCTCGATCAGGTCCGTGCCGAGGTTTCGCGCGATCGCGCGGGCGTCGTTCTGAGTCTCACCGGAGGAGTAGGGCGAGGGCATCACCACGCAGCTGACGCGTTCGGCTCCGAGGGCGTCCACCGCCAGCAGCGCCACCAGGGCCGAGTCGATGCCTCCCGACAGCCCGAATACCACGTGGTCAAAGCCGTTCTTCTCGGCGTAGTCGCGCAGGCCGGTGCGCAGCGCGGCGTAGACCTCCTCCTCGGGGCCGAGGACGGGCAGCGCCTCGCCGCCCACCTGGACGCCATGTGCCTCGACGGTCAGCGCTGGAAGGGCATCGACCTCGACACCAGCCGCGCCGCGCTCCGCACGGACGGCCCCGCGATGGCGCGGATCGCGCAGGCGGGCGGCGCCCACCGCGCCCGGGTCGACGGTGCAGATGGTGAGCGACTCCTCGAACTGGGGAGCCCGGGCGATCACGTGCCCGTCCTGATCGATGGCCAGGCTGTGGCCGTCGAACACCAGCTCGTCCTGGCCGCCCACGATGTTGGTGAAGAGGATGGTGGTGAGGTTGTCGCGGGCGCGCTGGATCAGCATCCGCTCGCGCTCGGCTCCCTTGCCGGCGTGGTACGGAGAGGCGGACAGGTTGACCACCACCTGGGCGCCCGCCAGGGCCTCGGTCGTCGCCGGCGGCCCCGGCTCCCAGATGTCCTCACACACTGTGAGGCCGATGGTCACGCCGTTCAGCTCAAAGGTCGCCGGCCGAGACCCGGACTGGAAGTAGCGGCTCTCGTCGAAGACGCCGTAGTTGGGCAGGTGCATCTTGCGGTAGATGCCGGCGATCGCGCCGTCGGCCAGCACCGCGGCGGCGTTGTACACATCCTCGGAGTGCTCGGGGAAGCCGACCACCGCCACGATCCCGTTCGTGCCGGCGGCCAGCTCCTCGAGTGCTGACCGGGCCGCCTGGAGGAAGTGGGTCTTGAGCAGCAGATCCTCCGGCGGGTACCCGGTGAGCGCGAGCTCGCCGAAGGCCACCAGTTGCGCGCCCCGGTCGCGCGCCTCGGCGATCAGCTCGCCGATCCGCCGGGCGTTGCCCTCGATGTCGCCCACCGTGGGGTTGGTCTGCGCCAGCGCGGCGCGCAGCGGATCGGGCCTGGCGTTCATTGCTCAAGTATGTAACAAAGGGCGCACCGCCCCTTTTGCAATCCCGGCTCAGCGTTTGCAGCCAAGGCTGATGTCCAGATACCGAGCGCCCTTCACGCGGTGGTCGAAGTGCCACCACTCGCGGTGGTAGTTGGAGAACCCGTGGCGCTCCATCGCGCGCACCAGGGTCAGGCGGTTGCGCAGGATCCGGCCGCGGGCGTTGAGCGTGTTGGCCTTCGCGCTCAGGTTGTCGTAGCCGGTGCCCATCCGAAGGCGCTTGCCGTCGCGGGCGCGCACCAGCGTCAGATCGACCGCCCGGCCCAGGTTGTGGTTGCTGCGCTGCGCGATGTAGGTGCCCACCAGGTGCCCGCGGCCGGTGCGGCGCGCCCAGCGCACCAAGTCGCGCGAGGCCCGGGCAGGGCGGTAGGCGTCGAACACCGCCAGGCCCAGTCCGCGCCGGCGCAGCAGCCGCTGGACGCGGGCAAGATCCCCGGCGACGGGGCGCAGCAGGAGTGCCCAGGGTTCGCAGTAGCCCGCGAGCCGCCTGCCCGTCACGTTGCGGCGGGTGGCGTAGCGCAGGTCCAGAACCACGCCGGGAGCGAGGCGGTGTAGGTCGACCAGTCCCGCACGCCGGTGCGCCGGCGAACCCGCTTGGTCGGGCGCCGCAATGGCCACGGCGCCGAGCGCGAGCAGACAGCAGCAGACGCCGAGCAGGCGCAGGCCCACACTCAATCGCCGACGGGCGCCACCACGACCTGGGTGCAGCAGCGCGCCAGCTCCCGCGGGTCGACGGCGAACAGGCTGTGGCCGTCGCCGCCGGCGGCCCAGACCAGCTCGTGGGCGAGCAGGACCTCGTCGAGTACCACGGGCAAGCCGTGGCCGAAGGGCGGCACGCCGCCCACCGAGAAGCCTGTCGCGGCACGTACCTCGTCCGGCGTGGCCTGGCGGACCTCGGCCACGTCGAGCACGTCGGCCAGCCGGTCGGTCTCCACCCGGTGGGCTCCCGAGGCGATGCAGAGAACCGGGTCCCCGTCAGCAACGAAGACAAGCGACTTGGCGATCTGCGCGGCCGGGCAGCCAACCGCGTCAGCGGCCTGCTGGACTGTTGCTGTGGAGGCGTCCAGGCGCTTGACCTCGACCTCCAGGCCAAGGCGCTTCGCACTGTCGATCACTTTTTCTCGCATTTGGCGGGGCCGCGCCGGATGCGCCGGTGGCTCTCCTATGAGGATACGCGGGTGAGATCCTCGGACAGCGCCGGAGGCGGGGCTGTCGACAGCTCGACGCCGGCGGCGTCGGCCAGCTCGGCCAGCGAGTCGTACACGTCCCGGGCCAGGTCGTCGATGTCGTACATCACGTCGTAGTCGCCCACGAGGCCGAAGTTCATCCTGCCGTCGTAGCTCATGATCGCCACACCCAGGCCCTGGTTCTTGGCCAACGGGACCATCGGGAACGGGTCCACAGCGCGCCGCCCCATCAGGTACAGCGAGAACTGGGGGCCCGGAACGTTGGTCACCACCAGGTTGAACAGGCGCTGGCGGTTCATCAGCCGCGAGGCCTGGGCCATCACCGTCGGCGGGGCGTAGCCGGTGAGCTCGGTGAGCACGGTCGCGCCCACCGCCTGCCCGCTCTCCTTCAGCCCCTTCATCTCCTCCCGGACGATCTCCAGGCGCGCGACCGGCTCCTGGCACCACACGGGGAGGGGAGCCATGATCGCCGCGACCTTGTTGCCGAGGTCTCCGCGCTGGTCGTCCGCGCGCACGCTCACCGGCACCATCGCCTTCAGCTCCAAGCCGTCGGTGGCGTGACCGCGGCGGCGCAGGTGGCGGCCCAGGGCACCGGCGACCGACGCGAGCACCACGTCGTTCACGGTGCCGCCCAGCTCATTCTTGATCGCCTTCATGTCCGACAGCTCGGTGCGCACCCAGGTGAAGCGGCGGTGCGGCCCGATCTCGGCGTTGTAGGGGCTGGGAGGCGCCGGGTTCATTCCCGCCCAGGCCATCGCGCCCACACCGGCCGCCGCCTCGATCACGTTCTGGGCGATCTGCCGCGGAGCCCGGAACACCGCGCGCAGCGTGCGGGCGAGCTCTCCGGGCATCGTCGCTCGCTCCACGAGCGCCTCGCCCAGCAGCTGCGCCGAGGAGGGCACGGGGCGGGGAAGCCAGCGCTGACCCGGATCGGTGGGGGCCGCGGGCTCCTCCGACGTGTCGAAGAGCACGGTCATGATGTCCACGCCCGAGATGCCGTCGACCAGCGAGTGGTGGGTCTTGGAGAGCATCGCGAAACGGCCATCCTCGAGCCCCTCGACCAGCCAGATCTCCCAGAGCGGCTTGTCACGGTCCAGCGGCTGGGCGAACACCCGCCCGGCCAGGGCCCTCAGCTGCTCCTCGGTGCCCGGCGAGGGCAGCGCGGTGGAGCGCACGTGGTAGCGAAGGTTCAGATGCGGGTCGTCGACCCACCGCGGCCGCCCCTGGCCCAGCGGCACGAAGGCCAGCCGCTGGCGGTAGCGGGGCACCAGGTGCAGGCGCCGGTCGATCGACTCGAGCAGCTCGTCGTAGGGGGGAGGGTCGCCGTCGAAGAGCATCACCGAGGCCACGTGCATGTGCGCGGCGTCGTCTTCGAGGTGCAGGAATGAGGCGTCCAGGGCGGTGAGACGGTCTCCGGGCATCACCGGTGACGATACACCTGCCCTAGAGGGCCAGCTCCATCTGGTTGTCCCCCGCCGCTCCTGCTCTCTCGCGCTCCTCGCCGAGCCCGGCCACGCGCACGCCGAGCAGGCGGACCGGACGTTGCGGGTCCAGCGTGCGCAGCAGATCGCGGGCGACGGCGAGCACCGTCGCCTCCTCACACGTGGCTGCTGGGAGCGAGCGCGCGCGGGTGTGGGTGGAGAAGTCGTCAAGGCGCACCTTGATGCCGATGGTCCGCCCGCGGCGCCCGTGGCGGGTGAGGTCGGCGCACAGCTCGGCGGTGAGCCCCTCGAGCACCGGCTCGAGGGCGGCCACCCCCCGCAGGTCGTGGTCGAAGGTCGTCTCGCGCGACTCGGACTTGCGCACGCGGGACGTCTCGATCGTGCGCTCGTCCTCGAACCGGGCCAGGCGGCCGAGGTGGGGCCCGAGGCGGCCGCCGAACCAAGCCGCCAGATCGGAGTCCGACGTGCGGCCGAGCTGATCGAGGCGCTCGATCCCGCGTAGGCGGAGCCGCTCGACGCTCTTGGGCCCGATGCCCGGGATCAGCCCGGGGGAGTGGCCGGCGAAGCGCTCACACGCCTCCTCCGCGGTCAGGCAGAGGAAGCCGTCGGGCTTGTCGGCGTCGGAGGCCACCTTGGCCACGAGCTTGTTGGGCCCGATACCGATCGAGCACACCAGCCCGGTGGCCTCGCGCACGGCGGCCTTGACGCGCCGCGCGGCAGCCTTCGGCCGCTCGATCCCGCTCATGTCCAGGTAGGCCTCGTCGAGGCCCACCACCTCGACCCGCTCGATCTGCTCGTGCAGTGCGGCCATCACCGCCTGCGAGCGCTCGCGGTAGTGGTTGAAGTCCGGCGCGACGAACACCGCCTGCGGACACAGCCGCCGCGCCCGTGAGGCCGGGGTGGCGGAGAACACCCCGAACTTCCGGGCCTCGTAGCTGGCCGTGGTGACCACCGCGCGCGGCCCGCTGCCCGCCACCACCACGGGCTTGCCGCGCAGCTCGGGCCGGCGCTGGAGCTCGACGCTCACGTAGAAGGCGTCCATATCCAGGTGCGCGATCACGGGTTGAAGGGTACGAGCGCCGCCAGACCCCCGAAGGCGTGCTTGTCTTCGGTGTGCGATGCGGCTGAGCCGAACACCCCCGATGGCGGCTGGCGTGATCGCCGCCGCTCTGCTCGCGGCGGCGCCCGCGTCGGCACAGAAAGCGCACACGGCCGACCGCGACTGTTCCGACTTCTCCAACCAGCGCGATGCCCAGAACTACTACCGGTCGATCGGCGGCCCCGAATCCGACCCCGACCGCCTCGACGCCGACGGCGACGGCAGGGCGTGCGACTCGCTGCCGTGCCCATGCAGCGGTGGAGGCGGCAGCCCGCGACCCAAGCCGAAGCCGCGCCCGCCCCGGCGTCCCGACTTCCCGGCCCGCATCGTGCGCGTGACCGACGGCGACACGATCGTCGTGCGCTCGAACTCCGGTCGCAGGTTCAAGGTCCGCCTGATCGGGATCGACACCCCGGAGGTGTTCGGCGGCCTGGAGTGCGGCGGCAGACGGGCGAGCGCCTCGATGAAGCGCCTGGCGCCGCGGGGGAGACGCGTTCGCGTCTATGGCGACCCCACCCAGGACCGCCGTGACCGCTACGGCCGCCTACTCGCCTACGTGAAGACCCGCGGCGGTCCTGCGCTCAACATCGCCCAGGTGCGGCGTGGGCTGGCGAAGGTCTACGTCTTCCAGGGCAACCCGTTCCGTCAGACGTCGAGCTTTCGCCGCGCAGCCGCGGCCGCGAAGCGCCGGCGGCGCGGGGTGTGGGGCAGCTGCGGAGGCAACTTCCACCGCGCGCTCAGGTCGGCTGGTTGACCGGCCTGATCAGGATCTCGTTCACGTCGACGTGGGCGGGCTGGGAGATCGCGTAGATCACGGCACGCGCGATGTCGTCGGGCTCGAGCGCGCCCGTCGGCTTGTTGTCGAAGAAGGGTGTGTCCACCATGCCCGGCTCGATGAGGGTGGTACGCAGCGGCGTGTCGGCCACCTCGGCCCGCAGCGCCTCGCCCATCGCCGTGACCGCCCACTTCGTGGCCGAGTAGAGCGACCCGGGCAGCGCGCGCCGGCCGGCAACCGACCCGGTGAGCAGCATGTGCCCGGAGTCTTGCTCGCGAAACTGGGCGAGAGCCGCCCGGATCGACAGCGCGCACCCGTACACGTTGGTGTCGATCATCGAGCGCCAGTGCTCGACCGACTCCTCGAGAAACCCCCGCGCGGCCCCGAAGCCGGCGTTGGCGAACGACGCGTCGAGGCGGCCGAAGCGCTCGACCGCCGTCGTCACGGCGGCCTGCTGGTCCTCCCAGCTGGTCACGTCGCAGCGCAGGGCCACGGCGCGCTCGTCGCCTCCGAGCTCGGCGGCCAGCGCCTCGAGCTTGTCCTCCGACCGGGCGGCCAGCACTAGCCGGTAGCCGGCCTCGGCCGCATGGCGGGCGGTGGCGGCCCCGATTCCGGAGCTGGCGCCGGTGATGAGTAGTACGGGGGAGGAGTCGTTCATCGAAGGGGTTCTAGCAGGACGGGTTACCCGCATGCGCTTGACATAACACGCCTTGGCGATATATCGTTATGCATCGTGATAGTCCAGATGCGAGGGAGAGAACGATGACGCACGCTCACGCGATGCGAGAGGGCTGCTTTCGCGGCGACCCCGCCGACTGGCGCGAGATACGCGGCTGGCTGGCGATGACGGCGCGGGGCAGAGGGGGACCCGGAGGCTTCGGCGACGCTCCGGGCCGGCACGGCCGCGGCGGCCATCGAGGCCGTCACCGCGGACGCAGGCCGCGCGGCGATGTGAGAGCGGCCATCCTCGTGCTGCTCGACGAGGAAGCGCGCAACGGCTACGGGATCATGCAGGAGATCGAGGAGCGCAGCGCGGGGGCATGGCGCCCCAGCCCCGGCTCGGTGTATCCGGTGCTCTCACAGCTCGAGGACGAGGGCCTCGTGCACGCCGACGAGAGCGGCGAGCGCAAGCTGATGGCCCTGACCGACGAGGGCCGCGAGTACGTGGCCGAGCGCCGCGAAGCCCTCGGCACGCCGTGGGATACCGCGGCAGCGGGCGTCAGCGAGGAGATGGTCGAGCTGCGCACGCTCATCTGGCAGGTGGGCGCCGCCGTGCGCCAGGTGGTGGCGAGCGGGAGCGACGAGCAGCACGAGCAGGCCCGCGACGTGCTCGCCGACACCCGGCGGGCGCTCTACCGGATCCTGGCGGGAGACGATCCCGCAAAGTAGGCTGCCGAACGTGGCGGCTCAGAGGCGCACGACGGCGCGATTCCCCGACGTCGGGCGGAAGGCGGGTCACTACGAGAGCTTCTATCTCAAGGCATGCCATCCGTCCGAGCCCGTGGGTCTGTGGATCCGGTACACGGTGCACAAGCGCCCGGATGCCGAGCCCACCGGCTCGCTCTGGTTCACGCTCTTCGACGAGCGGCCGCGGGCCGTGAAACAGACATTCGCCGGGCCGATTGCGGGGCCGGACGAGTACATCCGCATCGGTGAGGCCTCCTTCTCGCCAGGGGCCGTACGGGGGCAGGCTGAAGGGGAGGGGCGCGCCGCCAGCTGGGACCTCGCATTCGATTCGGCCTCCGAGCCCCTGCACCACCTCCCGCGCCCGTGGATGTACCGGGCGCCCGTGCCGCGCACCAAGCTGTTGAGCCCGCACCCCGACGCCCGTTTCTCCGGTCGCGCGGAGATCGACGGCCACTCCGTGGCGCTGGACGGCTGGCGGGGGATGGTGGGGCAGAACTGGGGCGCCCAGCACGCCGAGCGCTGGATCTGGACCCACGCGGCGGGCATGGGCGACGAGGGCGAGGCCTGGCTGGACATTGCCCTGGGGCGGATCAAGGTCGGCCCTGTGACCACGCCCTGGATCGCCAACGGAGTGATCTGCCTCGACGGTGAGCGGCACCGCCTCGGCGGACCGGGGCGCGCGCGCCGCACCGAGGTGCGCGAGACGCCCGACCGGTGCGAGCTCGTGCTGCCCGGATCCGGCATAACGGTGCAGGGCACGCTGAGCGCACCCCGGGACAGCTTCGTAGGCTGGGTGTATGCGGATCCGGACGGCTCCGAGCACCACACGGTGAACTGCTCGGTGGCCGACATGGACCTCGTGGTCTCGCGGCCCGGGCGGCCGGCGCTGACGCTGCGATCGCCGGGCGGAGCCGCCTACGAGCTCGGGATGCGCGAGCGTGACCACGGTATGGCGATCCAGCCCTTCCCCGACGGATGACCCCGCTGCGCGCCTTCTGCGGAGGCCTGTTCATCTTCACCGGGACGCTCCACTTCCTCAGGCCCAAGATGTACGAGGCGATCATGCCGCCGTACATCCCGGCGCACCGGGAGATGGTGCTCGCCAGCGGCGCGGCCGAGATGGTGGGTGGCGTGGGTGTACTCGTGCCGGGGCTGGCGAAGCCGGCGCGGTGGTGGCTGCTGGCGATGCTCGTGGCCGTGTTTCCGGCCAACGTGCACATGGCCGTGCACGCCGGCGACATCAAGGGCCTTCCGCCGGTGCCGCGCTGGATGCTGTGGGCGCGGCTGCCGTTTCAGGCCGTGTTCGCAGCCCTGGTGATAAAGGCGACCGAGCCTCGGTAGCGTCCCTACTGTGGCCACTGGCCCGAGTGGCCGCCACGTGCAGCGGCCTGGACGTCGCGCGGGTTCCGCCGGCCGCCGGGCGGCGTGCCGCGAGCCGATCCCTGACGTACGGAGACGATCTCTGGGTTCGGAAGGTCCCGCACACCGTGTACGGGAGCTTCCGAGGGTCGGGCGAAACCAGCCACGCCGCCGCGCTCTCGGTTGTCGGTCGAGGCGGTTCAGACACCCGCACGGGTGAATGTCACATGCGTGACTCCGCTGGGCGAGGAGGTGGCCTCGACCTCGTAGTCCTTCTCGAGGCCCTCCAGTCCGTCCCAGAGGCGTACGCCTCGGCCGAGCAGGATCGGGACCACCACGGTGTGCATGTGGTCGACGAGCCCGGCAGCAAGGAAGTCGCGGATCACGGTCGGACCTCCGCCGATGCGTACGTCCTTGCCGTCCGCGGCCTCGCGGGCTGTCTCGAGCGCCTCGGCAGGCGAAGCGTCGATGAAGTGGAACGTCGTGCCGCCCTCCATCTCGATCGACGGGCGCGTGTGATGGGTGAGCACGAAGACCGGTGTGTGGAACGGCGGGTTGGTACCCCACGCTCCCTTCCACTCCGGGTCCTCGTGCCATCCGGGGGGGCCGAACTTCCCGGCGCCCATGATCTCGGCGCCGATCCCGGGATCGAACAGCCGCGAGAAGGCGTCGTCGATGCCGCCGCTACCACCTGGCTCCTCGTGCCCGCGCCACCACCGGGTGGCGAACATCCATTCGTGCAGCCTATCCCCGGCGTGACCGAAATATGCGTCGGCGCTTAGGCCCTCTCCGGTGCCGAAGCCGTCAAGTGAGATGGAGAAGTTTTGGACGCGGGCGAGTGACATGGCTGGTGCTCCTTCGGTAATCGGGGTTGTTGGTTTCCTCTTGCGGGTCGGCTAGTTGGGTGGCGGGGTGGGCCTGGGTCGCGGTCATGGCCGGAAGCATCCGCTCCCGCGACTCATGCGTCCAATGCCAACATTCTTGCTGACCCATAGATAGAGTTGATGCATGCTGGACGTCACCCGGCTGCGCATAATCGACGCGGTCGCCCGCCACGGATCGGTGACCGCCGCGGCGAAGGAGCTGCACTACTCCCAGCCCTCGGTGACCCACCACCTGGCCCGGCTCGAGAACGAGACCGGCGCACAGCTGCTCCAGCGGGTAGGGCGCGGGATCCGGCTGACCCCGGCCGGCGAGCTGCTGGCCGACCGCGCGGCCGAGATCATCGGGCGGATCGATGCCGCCGACGCGGAGCTGTCCGCCCACGTGGGGCTGACCGCCGGCCGCGTGCGCCTGGCGGGCTTCGCCTCAGCGCTGGGGTCGCTGGTGCCAGCGGCGGTGGAGGCGCTGGCGGGCAGGCATCCGAGCCTGGAGGTCAGCCTGACCGACACGCATCCGCCCGAAGCAATCGAGCTGCTGCGCGCCGGCAAGGTGGAGGTCGCGATCATCTTCCGCTACGACGAGACCGGGCCCGAGCCGACCGGCGTTCGTCTGCATCACCTGCTCGACGATCCGGTCTACGTGCTGTCGACTCGGCGCGAGCGCGGGCTCAGCACACTGCGCGATGCGACCTGGATCGCCGGCTGCGAGCGATGCCGCAGCCACCTGCTGTCCATATGCGCGGACGCCGGGTTCGATCCGCGGATCGGCTACAGCTCCGATGACATGGTCGTGATGCAGGCGTTGGTGACCGCCGGGCTCGGGGTGACGACCCAGACCGGTCTCGCCCTGCGCGCCCACCACATCGAAGGCGTGGTCGCGACCGAACTGCCCGGCTCGAAGCGGCACATCTACGCCGCGACCTACGGCGACCCGCCCGATCCACCCGCCACCGCCGCCCTGCTGTCGGCCCTCGCCGACGCCGCCACCTCGGCGGTCACCCGCTCCGGCCAGAGCCTCCCCCGATCGGCGGCCGCCCGCTCCTCACAGACCCCGCTCAATGATGTCGCGCGGTGAGGGCAGCCACGCGGGCTGGTCCGACACGACAGTTGCGACCGTTCCCGAGGACCTCCAGCGCGAGCTCGACGCGCGACCCGCGGCGGCAGCGTTCTTCGCCGGTCTGAGCTCCACCAACCGCTACGCGATCCGGCACCGTCTCCAGACGGCCACGCTCTATACCTGAGGGAGGGCGGGCCTGGTCCCGATGACCACCGTGGCGTCCTGCTCGTCGGAGCGGGCCACACGCGGGATCAGCCCGGCGCCGGCGACGGCTTCGACGGCGCGCGGAGCCTGGCGCTCGCTCGCCTCGACCAGCAGGCAGCCGCCCGGTGCCAGCCACAGCGGCGCCGGCTCGGCCACGCGCCGCAAGACGTCAAGCCCGTCCGCGCCTCCGTCGAGCGCCACCCGCGGCTCGTGCAGGCGGGCCTCCCGCGGTAGCAGCCCGATCGCCTCGGTCGGTACGTATGGAGCGTTGGCGACCAGAACGTCGACACGGCCCCGCAACGCAGCGGGAAGCGGCTCGTAGAGGTCGCCTTCGTACACCTGACCACCGGCGGCCCTGAGATTGCGGCGGGCGCAGCGCACCGCGGCGGGGTCGATGTCGACCGCGTACAACCCGGCCCGCTCCAGCGTCGCGGCCAGCGCGGCGCCCACAGCGCCCGAGCCGCAGCAGAGGTCGACGACGACAGCCCGCGGCGGGGCGAGTGCGGCGGCCTGGCGGACGAGGAACTCGGTGCGGCGGCGCGGTACGAAGACTCCGGGGTCCACGGCGATCCGCAGGTCGCAGAACTCCGCCCAGCCGAGGACGTGCTCGAGCGGCAGGCCGCCGGCTCGCCGGTCGACCATGGCGGCGAGCTCCGCCTTCGTGCCGGCCGCAGAGATCAGGAGCCGGGCCTCGTCCGCTGCGAACACACAGCCGGCGCCACGGAGCCTGGTGGCGATGCCGGATGGAGTGGTGCGCATCTCGCTCGAGTAATGCTCGATAAGGCACGTTACGTCAACCTGACTGTGCGCATCTGCCCGCGATGCTCACCCTTTACGCTGTTTCGCTTCATGCGCGGGTTCGACGAGGAGGGCGCCCTACAGCGCTACAAGCAGGGAGACGTCAGCGCCCGCCAGGAGCTGATCGAGCACCACCTGCCGCTGGCCAAGCGCCTGGCCGGCCGTTACCGCAGCTCGGGTGAGTCGATCGAGGACCTCGAGCAGGTAGCGAGCCTGGGCCTGATCAAGGCGATCGATCGCTTCGATCCCGGCGAGGGCGCCTTTGCCCGCTACGCGGTGCCGACGATCGTGGGCGAGCTCAAGCGCCACTTCCGCGACAAGGGCTGGGGCATGCGCGTGCCGCGCCACCTGCAGGAGCGTGTGATGGAGGTGAACAATGCCGTGGAGAACCTGGCCACCGACCTGGGTCGTTCGCCCACGCCCCGGGACGTGGCGACCTACATCGGCGCGGGCCTCGAGGAGGTGCTGGAGGCAATGGAGGCCGCCGGCGCCTACAGCCCGATGAGCCTCGACTCGCCGCAGCCGGGAGCCTCGGACGACGAGGACCACACGCTGGGACACCGGCTGGGCTCGACCGATCCCGCCTTCGAGCTGGCCGAGTGGCGCCCCACTGTCGCGCCGGCCGTGGCCGCGCTCCCGGCCCGCGAGCAGGAGATCCTGCGGCTGCGCTTCGTCGAGGATCTGACTCAGTCGGAGATCGCCGATCGCATCGGGATCTCTCAGATGCACGTATCGCGCCTGCTGCGGCGCTCGCTGGACGAGCTGGCAGCCGCCACCGACCGCCGCTAGTGGAGCACCAGGAACTACTCATTCTGGGCCTTCTGACGGCCACAGCCGCGCTGGCGGTGGTTGCCCGGGTGGTGCAGGTCCCCTACCCGATCCTGCTCACCCTGGGAGGCCTCTTCATCGGCTTCCTGCCGGGCATGCCGGACGTCGAGGTCGATCCCGAGCTCGTGCTGCTGCTCTTCCTTCCGCCCCTCCTGTACTCGGCGGCCTTCTTCTCCAACCTCCGCGAGCTGCGCGCCAACGCCGGCTCGATCGGGCTGCTGGCCGTAGGGCTGGTGATCGCCACCACCTGCGCCGTTGCCGCCGTGGCCCACGCCGTGATCGGCCTCGATTGGAAGGTGGCCTTCGTCCTGGGCGCAATCGTCTCGCCCAGTGACGCCGTGGCGCCCACCGCCATCCTCCGCCGGCTCGGGCGTCCCGCGTCGCGTGGTGACGGTGGTCGAGGGTGAGAACCTCACCAACGACTGGACCGCGCTCGTGACCTACAAGTTCGCCGTGGCCGCGGTGGTCACCGGCAGCTTCTCGATCGTCGAGACCGGCCCCGAGTTCCTGCTCACCGGCGTCGGCGGCGTGGCGATCGGTGTGCTTGTGGGCGTGGTGGTGGCAGCAGTGAGGCGGCGGATGGAGGACCCGCTCACCGAGATCACCATCTCGCTGCTCACCGCCTACGCGGCGTATCTGCCCGCGGAGGAGCTCGGCGTGTCGGGTGTGCTGGCCGCCGTCACGACCGGCGTCTGGCTGGGCTGGCAGGCCTCCGAGCTGACCACCCACACGACCCGGCTGCAGCTCACGGGCATCTGGGAGTTCCTCCAGTTCGTGCTCAACGCCGTGCTGTTCATGCTCGTGGGCCTGCAGCTCGGCGCGATCGTCGACGAGATCGACGGCCGCTCCGCCTCGGAGCTGGCGGGCTACGGCGCGCTCATCTCGGCGGTAGTGATCTTCGTCCGAATCGCCTGGGTTTACATAAACGCCTACGTCCCCCGCCGGCTGAGCCGGCGCGTACGAGACCGGGCTCCCCTGCCGCCTTGGAGCCACACGACCCTGGTGGCGTGGAGCGGGATGCGCGGCGCGGTCTCGCTGGCGGCGGCGCTTGCCATCCCGCTGCAGCTCGACTCGGGCGCCCCCTTCCCGGAGCGCGACTTGGTGATCTTTCTCGCCTTCTGCGTGATCCTGGTGACGCTCGTGGGCCAGGGCCTGGCCTTTCCCGCGCTCATCAGGGCGCTGAAGGTCGAGGACGACGGCCTCGACCAGGACGAGGAGCTGAACGCCCGTCTGGAGATCGCCTTCGCGGCGCTCGACCGAATCGACGAGCTCGAGGGCGAGGAGTGGGTCCACGCCCAGACGGTCGAGCGCACCCGCAACCTGTTCGACTACCGGCGCCGGCGCTTCACGTCACGGATCGGGGACGCCCGCGATGACCACGACGAGGACGACGACTTCGACTACGAGGCCCGCGCCGACTCCTACCGGCAGTTCATGGCCCACGTCTACGGCGCCCAGCGCGAGACCCTGCGTGCACTGCGCGACCAGGGACGGGTGACCGACGAGGTGCGGCGCCGGGTTGAGTACGACCTGGACCTCGAGGAGGCCCGGCTCAGCACCTAGCTGCGGGCCGCCACGAGGAGGCTCTGCGTGGCCCGGCCGAGAGCGCCGCGTTCGTCGTGCAGCATCGTGTCGGTCAGCCCGATGCCGTCCGGCTCCACGTGGCTCACGGCGTCGAGCCCGATCCACTCCCCCTCCGGCAGGCGCCTCAGCGTCACCGACAGGTCGGTGTTGATGAAGATAAACCGGCGGTAGTCGAGCGGAGCGCTCACCCCGTTGCCGGAATCGGCGGCCACCAGCACGCGCTCGAGGGGTGATGTCTCACGCCCCTGTACGAGCGGCACCCGCTGGCGCATCCAGGCCCGTGCCGGTCCCGGCTCCACGTATGCGCCGGCGACGAAGCGCACCTCCATCGCCGAGTGGTAGCCGACGTCATGCCCGGTAGCGAAGAACTCGCGCGGTGCGGCGGCGTCCGGGCCGGGCATCGGCTGCTCGGCCCGCCGGGCACGGTCGAGCTCGAGAGGCTCGGTGCGAACCCGCCACGCACGCGCGCACAGGATCTCCTTGTCGCCGTGCGCCAGCGTGCCCTCGACCAGCTCCACGCTGCGACCCGGTCGCACCACCCGCGCGGACACGGTCAGGGGCGCGATCGGGACGGGCCGCAGGATCTCGAACGCGATCCGCGTGACGCGGGCCGGCGCGATCCTCCCGGCCCGGTCCATCTCCCCCCCGAGCACCGCGCAGGGAGGCCCCGCGTGCTGGCTGTCGGGATCCCAGGGGCCGCGGGTCAGCTCGCTCGGTTGATAGGACGCGCCGTCGGCGACATAGAAGGCCCCGTCCGGGACGCCCACTGCCTAGGCGGAGCCGGGGCCGTAGGACTTCGGCAGCCCCAGCGAGTGCTCGGCCACGTAGTTGAGGATCATCTCGCGCGACACGGGCGCCGTACGGGTCAGGCGCACGCCCCACCACATCTGCGCCAGGCCGTACTCGAGCGCGAAGCCGTTGCCGCCGTGGGTCTGGATCGCCTGATCGACGCAGTGGATCGCCGCCTCGGCGGCCGCGTACTTGGCCATGTTCGACGCCTCGCCCGCCCCCTTGGCGCCGGCGTCGTAGAGCACGGCCGCCTTCTGGGTCATCAGACGGGCCAGCTCGAGCTCGATCTTCGCTTCCGCCAGCGGGTGGGCCACCCCCTGGTGGGTGCCGATGGGCGCGCCCCAGACGTTGCGCTCGCGTGCGTAGGCCGCGGCCTTGGCCAGCGCGAAGCGTCCTGCTCCCGCCGCCACCGAGGCGCCCATGATGCGCTCCGGGTTGAGGCCGTCGAACACGGCGCCAAGTCCGCCGTTCTCGCCGCCGATCAGGCGCTCCTCCTCGATCTCCACGTCCTCGAAGAACAGCTGCCACTGGTGGTCGGGCCCGACGTAGGGCATGGGGATGCGCGTGCGGGTGAAGCCCGGCGTGTCCACGTCGACCACCGCGAGGCAGGGCAGCCCCAGCGACCCGTCCGCGTTGCGGGTGCGGGCCACCACGAGCACGGCGTCAGCCGCCTCGACACCGGAGATGTAGGTCTTCTGGCCGTTGAGCAGCAGGCGCTTGCCGTCGCGGCGGAGAGACGTCGAGAGGTTGTGCGAGTTCGTGCCGGCGTCGGGCTCGGTGATCGCGAAGGCGACCTTGGTGGTGCCCGCCCCGATGCCGCGCAGCCAGCGCTCCTTCTGCTCCGGCGTTCCGTGGCGGGTGAGGATGCTGCCCACGATTGCCGGCGAGACCACGATCAGCAGCAGGGAACAGCCAGCGGCGGAGATCTCCTCCCCCACCGCCGACAGGGCGGCCATTCCGAGCCCGCCGCCGTCGTACTCCTCGGGGATGTTCACGCCGAGATAGCCGCGCTCGGCCAGCGCGTCCCACAGCTCGGTGGGTGGCTCCCCGGCCTCGGTCTTGCGGTGCGAGTAGGCCGGGCCGAAGTCCGAGCAGATGCCCGCCACGGCCTCGCGCAGCAGCAGCTCCTCCTGCTCGGGCACCACGCTGAGCAGTGCGCCGGAGTCGAACGCGCGGGTGGCCATCGCGGGCATCGTACGCTGCCGGGATGGTCGAGAGCGCCTCCAGCGGGCTGGGCCCGCCGCCGGTCGAGCTCGGCCACCTGGAACCCGACGGCATCGCCCCCAGCCTGTTCGCCATGGCCGAGCGCGGGGCCGGCCTGCGCCCCGCAACGGCCCGCGCTCTCCTCGGCACCGTCGAGATCCGCTTCACGCAGCGCTTCGCGGCGGTGCGGCTGGTGTTCGGCGGCGATCTGATCGTGGTCGAGGACGTGCAGCCGGGCGGCGGCCACACTGCCGCCGATCTGACCATCCGCGGCTCGCTCTCGGACGTGGTGCAGCTGGTGTCGGTCCCCCTGATCGGCGGCGTCCCCCGCCCCACCGGAGCGCGCGGCCGCAACGCTCTGGCCAACGTGACCAGCGGGCGGGTGAAGATCGAGGGCAGCCGCAAGATGGCCCGCCGTCTGCTGCAGCTGCTCGAGATCTAACTGTCGCCGGGCTGGGCCGGTCTGGCAGACTGCCACCCGTGGCCAAGCAGAAGCAGATGAAGGTCCAGATGCAGGTGGGCGCACTGGCGGCGATCCAGCAGCTCGAGCCACGCACCGACGAGCAGCTCAAGAGCGAGTCCAAGCACCGCGTGGCCGCCAAGGCGCTGCTGGGTGCGCGGGCCGCGGAACGCTACGACGCCAAGTCCGCGCGCGCCTACTTCAACGAGGCGCTCGCCGGCTGCCACCCGCAGGAGCGCCCCGCCCTGCGGCAGATGATGAAGGCCTCGATGGCCTTGGCCGAGCGCCGGCCCGACGACCTGAAGGCCGCCGTCGAGAAGCTCGGCCAGGCGCCTCCCTCGAGTCGCCAGCTGTTCCTCCTGCGGGTGATGGGCCTGATCGCCCCGCCGGCCGGAGCAAGCCTGTGGCTGCGCGCACGGGGAATCCTGATCCTGATCGCCTTCGTCCTGGCCCTCCTGCTGCTGGGCTTCGGCCTGGCGAAGTTGGTGGCGCTGCCCTTCGGCGGCGTGGGCACCATCGGCGGGGTGCTGCTCGGCCTGCTGATCGTGGCGGCCGCCCTGGGCGTGCTGACCCTCCTGGGACGCCGCCGCCAGGCCCGGATGCAGGCCCAGCGCGCAGCCGGGCCGCCCGGTTAGCGCTCGTTGACCGTCGCGTTCTCGATGAGAACGGTCTGGAGGGGCTGCTCGGTCGCGGGATCGCCGAGCTCGCCGATGGCGCTGACCACGTCAAGGCCGTTCGAGACCTTGCCGAGCAGCGCGTAGTCGGGCGGCAGCCCGGCGTCCGCGCCGGTCACCACGTAGAACTGGCTGCCCGACGTGCCGGGGGCCTCCTGCGCGGCCTTGGCCATCGCCACCACGCCCTTGGTGTACGCGGCATCGGCAGGCGGCTTGTCGACCGTGGAGTAGCCGGGGCCGCCCATGCCCGAGCCCGTGGGATCGCCGCCCTGGATCACGAACTCGGGAACGATGCGGTGGAACACGGTGCCGTCGAAGAAGCCCTTGCGCGCCAGCGACACGAACGAGGCGGCGGTGGCCGGCGATGTCTTCTGGTCGAGGCGGATCGTGAAGGCGCCGCAGTTGGTCTGGATCTCGACCTCGTAGGTCTTGGCCGCGTCCAGTTTCTCCGTCGGCTTCTTCTCCCCGCCGTCGGGCTTGGGCGCCGGGGTCTCGACCTGCTCGCAGTCGCCGGAGCCCGCGCTCTCTGACTCGGGCTCGCTGTTGAGGCCCGAGACCGTCGGCGTCTCCGACGAATCGTCGTCGCCGCACCCGGCGGCCAACAGCGCGAGCAGGATCAGGATGAGGGCGAAGGGAAGGCGCACGGCGCGCAGAGTAGCGTCCCGTCGATGCCGCGCCTGTCCCCCCTGCTCGAGCGCTACGACCAGGTGATCCTGGACCTCGACGGCTGCGTCTGGGTGGGAGATGAGCCGGTGGAGGGGTCACCCGAGGCGGTGGCCGCGCTGCGCGACGCCGGCAAGCGCGTGGCCTTCGCCACCAACAACTCGTGGCATCCGGGCGAGGATCACGTGGCCAGGCTGTGGCGGATGGGCGTGCAGGCCTCCCTGGCCGACGTGGTGACCGTGGGCGGAGCCATGCAGCACCTGCTCGCCGAGACCCGCGCCGGGCGCACGGCCTACGTGATCGGCACCGACGCCCTGCGCAAGCACGTCGCGCAAGCCGGGCTCAACCTGATGAACGACACCGACCTGGCCTCCCGTGCCGAGGTGGTGGTAACTGGCGGCACGGACGAGCTGCATTACGACCACCTGCGCATCGCAGCGCTGGCCGTTCACCGCGGCGCCGACTTCCTGGCCACCAGCCGCGACCCGACCCTCCCCACGCCCGAAGGCCCCTGGCCCGGCACCGGGGCCATCCTCGCCGCCGTGGAGACGGCCTCCGGGCGCAGCGCCCAGATCGTGGGCAAGCCCGAGCCCCAGCTCTTCTTCACCGCGCTCGACCGCCTGGGTGAGGGACGCACCCTGGTGATCGGCGATCGCCTCGACTCCGATATCGCGGCCGCCGCGGCGGCGGGTCTCGACGGCGCCCTCGTCCGCAGCGGCGTCGGCACGGGCGAGAGCCCCGGCGATCCCGGCGACGAGGACCGGCCTGCGCCGGTGGCCGAGGCGCCTAACCTTGCCGCGCTGGTGCTGGGCCGCTGAGCGCCGGCACGACCGTTTCGTAGCCCACGCCGAGCAGCGCGCACGCGTCGGGCGTCACCCGCAGCCCGGAGGCCACCGCCTCGCGCAGGCCATCCACGGGGTCCACGTCGTGGGCGTCGTAGAGGTGGGCCGTGCAGACGGCCGCCACGAAGTCCGTGTGCCGGTTGCCGTGAACCGCGACGGCGCCGCGGCGGCGCACCTCGCGGCGCAGGACCGCGAGCAGCTCCTCGAGGGCGTCCGCGCCCTCCGCCGCCGACGCCACCGGGGCGTGGTGCCAGCCGAGCCCGGCGCGCTCGTAGTCGGCCAGGTTGTGGCGCGTGCGCATGGTGGAGACCACGTACCGCACGCCCTGCGCGCGGAGCCAGCCGATCTCGGCCTCCCTGCGCTCGGGGCGGTGGCTGCGCCCTCCCCCACCGGGCCGCTCGAGCGCGCACAGCTTGCGCGGTCGCGCCCACCAGATCTTCTTCGGCTCTCGCATCGTCACTCCCGGGTCGTTTCCCTGTCCAGGGCGGGCGACGGGACTTCTCGCCCCCGCGGCTCGCGGGAGGGGGAGGAGCGCAACGGGGGAACGTTGCCGGAGGAGCGCAGCGGGGAACGTTGCCGGAGGAGCGCAGGCCGATCGTCGACCGGCCGCGCACCGCACGGAGAATTCTCCCGCGAGCACCGCACCCGTGGCTCTCGTAGAATCGGTCGCATGTGCCGTGTCTTCGGGAGCGTCTCCGCAGAGCCGATCTCGATCCGCCACGAGCTGCTCGAGGCCGAGAACCCGATGATCCGCCAGTCCGAGCACCACGACTCCGGATGGGGCATGGCCGTCTACGAACGTCCCGACGGCAACCAGCCGCGCCTCCTGCGCTTCCCCGAGGCCGCCTATCAGGACGGGGAGTTCGAGCGGGCCACCGAGATGCGCGGGCGGATCTTCAACGTGCACGTGCGCCGCGCGACGCTCGGCGGGCTGACGCTGGTGAACACCCATCCGTTCTGCCTCGGCAACTACACCTTCGGCCACAACGGCACGGTCATCTCCTATCCGCGGCTGATCGAGCCGGGCGCGGCGCCGCCCGCGGGGGAGACCGACTCCGAGGCGGTCTTCAACTACCTCATGCGCTACTTCGACCCCGATCACGTGGCGGACTCCCTGCGGCGGGCGATGTCGGCCGTGGTGGCGCGCTCAGCCTTCTCGGGCCTCAACTTCCTGTTCTCGGACGGCGAGCGCCTCTACGCCTACCGGCTCGGCATCTTCGACCTTCACTGGCAAGCGAGGCCGGGGCAGCTCCGCGTTGCCTCTGAGCGCGTGACCGACGATCCCTGGCACACGGTGGCGCAGGACGTGCTGCTCACCCTCGACCCGTCCGACCTCGTGGAGCCGCATGCCGAACGTCTGCTCGGCGACGAGTTGGTGGCGCTTGCGCACATCGATCCGCTCGAGGAACAGCAGCACCTGCGCGGGGCCGAGCGCGGCACCTTTGCGGCCGAACGGGCCGCCCGGGTCGCCGCGGCGATGTCGGAGTGAGACAGCTACTGCTGCTGGTCAATCCGGCCGCGGGCGGGGGGCGAGCACGGGCGCGGGTGCCCGCCGTTTCGGCCGAGTTCGCCCGGCTCGGGGCGATTCACCGCGTGGTGGAGACGCGCGGCACCGAGCACGCGCAGGAGGAGGCCGCCGCCGCGGTCGAGGCCGGCGAGACGGTCGCCGCCGTCGGGGGCGACGGGCTGCTACGTCCGGTGGCGGAGGTGCTGCGAAACACGTCGAGTGCGCTCGCGATCATCCCTGGTGGGCGAGGCAACGACCTGGCCCGCGTGCTGGGCATACCCACGGAGCCGGTGGCCGCCGCCCGCATCGCCGCCACCGGCCACGAGCGGCTGATCGACATGGCCGAGGTGAACGGCGTGCCCTACCTCGGGATCGCCAGCTTCGGCTTCGACTCCGACGCCAACCGGATCGCCAACGAGGTCAAGCTCGTCCAGGGCAACCTCGTCTACGTCTACGCGGCGCTAAAGGCCCTGGCGGGCTGGAAAGCGGCAGGATTCACGGTAACGGTCGACGGCGAGCGCCACGACCTGTCGGGCTGGTCGGTGGGCGTGTGCAACTCCAAGGCCTACGGGGGTGGCATGTTCGCCGCCCCGCATGCGGAGCTCGACGACGGCCTGCTGGACGTGGTCTCCTGCGGCGAGACCTCGAAGTGGCATTTCCTCAGCAGCGTGCTGCCGGCTCTGTTCAAGGGCAAGCTTCTCGAGGACCCAAGCGTGAGCACGTTCCGCGGATCGGAGTTCGAGCTGGCCGCCGACCGCCCGTTCGAGATCTACGCGGACGGGGACCCGGTGGGCTCGGTTCCGGCCACGATCTCCGTCGTGCCGCAGTGCCTGCGCGTGATCGTGCCCGCCTGATGGCACCGTTCTGGCGGGCGATGGCGCGCCTGGTGCGCGCCCTGTCGCGCCGTTCGGGACGCGGCGGCGGGACCACCCTGCCCGGTCGCCTCCTCCTGAGGGCCGACCCGGACGCGCTCCAGAACATGGCCGCGCGGCTGGACGGCGGTGCGGTGCTGGTCTCGGCCACCAACGGCAAGACCACGACCTCCGCGATGGTCGCGGCCATCCTGGAGCGCGCCGGCGAGCGGGTGGTGCACAACCGCGCCGGCTCGAACATGGGCTGGGGCGTTGCCACCGCCCTGCTCGACGCCGGGCGCGAGCGCGGGCAGATCGGCCTGTTCGAGGTGGACGAGGCGTGGCTGCCGCGGGTTGCCGCGGCGCTGCATCCGCGCACCTTCCTGCTCTCCAACCTGTTCCGTGACCAGCTCGACCGCTACGGCGAGCTGGACTCGCTGGCCGACGGCTGGGCCGAGCTGGTGGCGAGCGAGGCCGGCCGGGCGAGGTTCGTGCTCAACGCCGACGATCCCCTGATCGCCGATCTCGGCCGCGAGCGCGAGGACTCGGTCCTCTACTACGGGCTCGCCGACGACTCCCAGGCCCTGCCCGGGCTTGCGCACGCCGCCGACTCCAAGCACTGCCGCAACTGCGGGGCCCCGTACACCTATGACTCCATCTACATGGGTCACCTCGGCCACTACCACTGCGACAACTGCGGTCGCACGCGGCCGACCCCCGCCGTCGTGGCCGAGCGCGTGCAGCTCGAGGGCATGTCGGGCGCACGCGTTGGGCTCGCGACACCTCAGGGGCCGATCGAGTTCCGGCTTCCGCTGCCGGGGCTCTACAACGTCTACAACGCGGTCGCGGCGGCGGCCCTGGCGCTCGAGCTTGGGGCTTCGCCCGAGCACGTACGCGAGGCGCTGGCGGGCTTCGCGGGCTCGTTCGGCCGGGTCGAGACCATTCCTGTGGACGGGCGGCCGGTGTCCATCCTGCTCGTCAAGAACCCCGCCGGGGCCAACGAGGTGCTCCGCACCCTCACGCTCGAGGATGGCTCGATCGACATTTGGCTGGCGCTGAACGACGGGATCGCCGACGGTCGCGACGTGTCGTGGATCTGGGACGCCGACTTCGAGGTGCTCGCCGGCCGGGTGCGCCACGCCACCTGCTCGGGCACGCGCGCCGAGGAGATGGCGTTGCGACTGAAGTACGCCGGGATCGAGGCCGATCTGCACACCGACCGAGATCTGGAGGCCTCACTCGACCACGCCGTTGCGGCAGGTCGCGAGTACGGCACCGCTCTCTACGCCCTCCCCACGTACACGGCGCTGCTCGATCTGCGTGATCTGCTCTCCCGGCGTGGGCTGGCCGCCCGGTGGGCCGACTGAGCGCCGCCGCGGAGCATGTGTTCGGGTACGCCTCGCTCGTGGGTGACGACGACGGGCGCGGCACGGTTGCCTGCCTGCCCGGATACCGACGCGTGTGGGGCGTGGCCACGGACAACCTGCGCGCGATCCCGGGGTACAAGATGTACCTGAGCCGGTCCGACGGCTCCCGGCCCGCCGTGTACGTGGCCTTCATCGACATCGAGCCCAACGAGGCCTCGGTGGTGAACGGGTTGGTGCGGCCGGTTCCCGCCGCCGAGCTCGAGCTGCTCGACCTGCGGGAGCGCAACTACGATCGGGTGGACGTGAGCGGACAACTCGACGGCTTCGACGGACGCGTGTGGACCTACCGCGGCTCGGCCGAGGGGCGTGGCCGCCTGGCCCGCGGCCGCGCCGAGGGCCGTGCCGTCGTGTCGCGGGACTACCTCGCGAAGGTCCGCTCCGGGTTTGCCGCCCTGGGAGAACAGCACGAGCGCGCCTTCGCCGAGTCCTCGATCCTGGACGACCTGCCGGTGCTCGATCTAGAGCGCCTCGACCTGCCGCCGGACCCCCCGCCGCCGCGAGAGCGCGGATGAGCGCCGCCGGCGCCGTGGCCTGGACCGCGGCCTGGCACGACGTGGAGTGTTCGTCCTATGCCGCCGACCTGCCGGTGTGGCACACACTGGCCGACGAGTACGGCGGACCGGTGCTCGACCTGGGCTGCGGCACCGGCCGGGTGGCGCTCGACCTGGCGGTGCGCGGCCACGCGGTGGTGGGCATCGATGCCGACCCCGATCTGGCGCGCGCTCTGACCGACCGTGCACGGGAGAGCTCGCTGCCCGCCCGGGCGCACGCGGCGGATGCGCGGTCGTTCTCCCTCGGGTCCCGGCATCCGTTGGTGATCGCCCCGATGCAGGTGGTCCAGCTCCTGGGCGGCGTGGCGGGCCGGAAGGCCATGTTCGCGACCGTGGCGGGTCACCTCTCCCCGGGCGGCCTGCTGGCAGTGGCTCTGGCCGACCCATTCGATGCCGTGCCCGTGGGCGAGGCGCTGCCCCCGTTGCCCGACGTGCTGGAGGTCGACGGCTGGGTGCTCTCCTCCACCCCCGTCGACGTGCGCGACGAGGGCGACGCGGTGGCCATCGACCGCCATCGCCAGGCTGTGTCGCCCGCCGGCGAGCTGACCGAGGAGCTGGCCACCATCCGGCTCGACTCCCTGACCGCCACCGGTCTGGAGCGCGAGGGCGCGGAGGCCGGCTACCGAGTGCTCGCCCGCCGGGACGTGCCGGCCACCCGCGACTACGTGGGCAGCACGATCGCGATGCTCGAGGGCCCGTCGTGACGCCGGCGCTGCGGGTGTGCGCGCTCTATCCGGAGCTGATGAACATCTACGCCGACCGCGGCAACATCGCCGTCCTGCGGGCACGCTGCGAGTGGCGCGGCCTGGGCTTCGAGCTGGCCGCCTCGAGCGTCGGCGAGGCGCTCGATCCCGCCGCGCACGACCTCTTCTACATCGGCGGCGGCCAGGATCGCGACCAGATCGCCGTGGCCGAGGACATGCAGTCCACCAAGCGCGACGCCATGCGCCAGGCGGCGGACCGCGGCGCGGTGGTGCTCGGGGTGTGCGGCGGCTACCAGCTGCTCGGCGAGAGCTACGTGCTGGGCGAGCGCGAGCTGCCCGGCATCGGCCTGGTGGACCTGCGCACCGTGCGTGGAGAGGGCGAGCGCCTGATCGGCAACTGCGCCATCGAGGCCGACCTTGGCACCGGGCCGCGGGTGATCGCGGGGTTCGAGAACCACGGCGGGCGCACCCACCTCGGCCCAGGAGAGCAGCCGCTGGGGCGGGTGCTGCAAGGGCACGGCAACAACGGCGCCGACGGCTTCGAGGGCGTGCACCGCGACAACGTGATCGGCACCTATCTGCACGGCCCCCTGCTGCCCAAGAACGCCTGGCTTGCCGATCGGCTGATCGAGCTGGCGCTCGGGATCGAGCTCGATCCCCTCGACGACGCGCTCGAGGACGCCGCGCACGGCTCGGCCCGCCGCGCGGCCGGCGTGTAGGTTCGCCGGTCGTGGAGGCCTCACGCACCGCATTCGTGACCGGCGGCTCCGGCTTCATAGGCTCAGCGCTCGTCCGACGGCTCGTGCGCGAGGGGTGGATGGTGCGGGCGCTCGCCCGCACCGACGGCTCGGCTGCCACGGTCGAGCAGGCAGGCGCCCAGGCGGTGCGGGGAGACCTCTCCGACGTCGGCGCCATGACCGAGGGCGCGACCGGCTGCGGGGTGGCCTTCCACCTGGCCGCCAAGGTGGGCGACTCGGGGCGCTGGGATGAGTTCCAGCGCGCGACCGTGCAGGGCACCGCCAACGCCCTCGCCGCCTGCCGCGCCGCGGGCGTGCGCCGGTTCGTGCACGCCGGATCGGAAGCGGCGCTGATGGAAGGCCAGCCGCTGGTCGACGCCGACGAGACGTGGCCTCTCAAGCCGGACTCCCCCGCCTTCTACCCACGCTCCAAGGCGCGGGCCGAGCACGCGGTGCGGGCGGCGAACGGAGGAACTTTCGAGACGGTGGCGGTCCGCCCCCGCTTCGTCTGGGGGCCCGAGGACGCCACCCTGCTGCCCGCGATCGTAGACATGGTGCGCCGCGGCCGGTTCGCCTGGATCGGCGGCGGGCACCACCGCACCTCGGTCACCCACGTGGACAACGTGGTCGAGGGCCTGCTGCGCGGAGCGGAGCGCGGCGTGCCGGGCGAGGCCTACTTCGTGACCGACGGCGCATCCGTCGAGTTCCGGGACTTCGTGAGCCGACTGCTGGCCACCCAGGGCGTGGGGGCACCTGAGAGGGAGATGCCGGCGCGGCTGGCGCGCCCGCTGGGTGCGGTGGCCGAGAGCGCCTGGCGGACGCTGCGGCTGCCGGGCAATCCGCCGCTGACGCGGTTCGCGGTGTGGAACGCGACGCTCGACGTGACCGTCGACGACTCGAAGGCGCGGCGTGAGCTCGGCTACAAGCCGGTGATCACGACGGAGGAGGGTCTGGCGGGGCTTTCCTAGCCCGCTGGTCCGCCGCCTCGGACTCCGGGGTGGCCACGCCTCGAACGGCGCACACGTCCTTACCGGCCTTGTCCCGGGGTCACTGCCCTGCCTGCTCGAACGCCGCGCCCACCACGGCCTGCGCGGTGGCGCCGTACGGGGGCGCGAAGGCCTCGATCAGGTCGCCCTCGCCGCGGACGAAGACCCCGCGCAGGTTGGAGAACTCCCGGAAGCCCTCGATGCCGTGATGGCGACCCGAGCCGCTCTGACCGATGCCGCCGAAGGGCAGCGAGGGCAGGGCGCCGTGCACCGCCGCCGCATTCACGCACGCCCCGCCTGAGGTGGTGCGCCGCAGTACGTCGGCTGCCACCTGCTCGTCCTTCGAGAACACGTACAGCGCGAGTGGGCGCTCGCCCGCGTTCACGTGGCCGATCGCCTCATCCAGCTCGTCGTATGCCTTCACCGGCAGGATCGGGCCGAAGATCTCCTCCTGCATGAGGGCCAGGTCGTCGGGCGGGTCGAGCACGATGGACATCGGCATCTGGCGCGTGTCGGGGTCGACCTCGCCGCCCTCCTCGAGCGGCCGCACGTCGCAGCCGCGCTCCTGGGCGTCCTTGATCAGGCTCTGGATCCGCTCCAGGTGGCGGTTCGTGATGATCCCGGTGTTGCTCTCCGACGAGTAGAACTCGGGCATGTTCTCGCGCACGTGCTCGGCGGCGAGGCGGGCGAAGTCGTCCATGCGGTCTCGCGGCACTAGGCAGTAGTCCACCGAGATGCACATCTGCCCGTTCTTGAGCGCCTTCGTGCCCAGCACCTGCTTCACCGACTCGGCGTCGATCGAGTCGTCGGTGAGGATGGCCGGACACTTGCCGCCCAGCTCGAGCGTCACCGGCACGAGCTGCTCGGCAGCCGCCTTCGCGACCTGGCGCCCGATCTCGGGGCTGCCCGTGTAGAGCAGGTGGTCCCAGCGCACGCCGGTGAACGCCTTGGCCAGCTCCAGGCCGCCCACCACCACGTCCACGCGGTCGCGGTCGAATGTCGCCCGGACCATGTCCCTCAGCACATGCGAGCACGCCGGGGTGTGCTCCGAGGGCTTCAGCACCACGCGGTTGCCCGCGGCCAGCATCTCGACGAGCGGACCGACGGACAAATCGAACGGGAAGTTCCACGGGCTGATGTTGCCCACCACGCCCTTCGGCTGGGCCTCCACGGAGGCGCGGCCGGTGCCGTACAGCGCGGGGTCCGAGTAGCGAGGCTCGGGCGCCATCCAGCCTTCGAGCTGCTCGGCCACGTACGCGGCGCGGCCGGCCACGCCCAGCACCTCGATCAGGTCGGTGGCGAGTGTCGGGTGCACACCGAAGTCGGCGCTCATCGCCTCCTGGATCTGAGTGCGATGGCTCATGACCATGCCCGCGAGAGCGGCGAGCAGCGTCCCGTCGCTGGTCGAGCGACGGGAACGGATCCGCCACGAACGCGGCGCGCTGGCGGCCGACGATCTCGTGCAGCTCCTCGATCGCAGCGGCGTCTTCGGTGCCCGTCGGGGTGTCGTGCTCGATGGTCGACATTCGCTTGCTCCTCTGAGTCGTGGCGGTTGCGGGCGACGATACCCCGCCGCGGCGCGGGGCGGTGTACCGCTGCGCTCGCGTGCAAACTGGCGCGACTGGGTTCGCACAAAGCGGTGGTCTCTCGCATCGGGGGAGCGAGTGCCGTGCCCGCCGAAGAGCGCCCCGACCCCCTGAACTAGAACGGCGAACCAGAGAAGTACGAACGCCCCCGCGAGCGGTCGCGTGCGTCCAGAGCATCTAACTCTGGAGGTGGTCCGTGCCAGAAGTAGGCCCGCTCGACGAGCGGCGAGCGCTACCGCGGGCAAGGCCGCGAGCCACATCGCAAGCCTGCGTAGGGATCCGCGGGCCGGAGTTCGCCAACCGTTCCACCCGAGGGTCGTCCTGCCACCCCTAGGTGGATCGAATCGTCACTTTTCGCGCCCCAGCCCGTGCCCGCGATCGCGCCCGCGTGAAAGCGCTCACCACACGCCCAGGCGTCAACTGGCAGCGCTTCACCCGCAGACAGGACGCAACGGCCACAAACGCCCGGGCATATCGAACCTATGTGCCCGTCGAGCCGAAGCCGCCGGCCCCGCGGACCGTCTCCCCGAGCTCCTCCACCTCGACCAACTCCGGTGCTTCGTGGCGCACGATCAGCAGCTGTGCGATCCGGTCGCCGGCCGCGACCGAGAACCTCTTCCTGCGATCCGTGTTGAGCAGTAGCACGCGCACCTCGCCGCGGTAGCCGGAGTCGATCAGTCCCGGAGCGTTGACCACGGAGATCCCGTGGCGCATCGCCAGGCCGGACCGCGGCAGAACCAGGCCGGCCTGCCCCTCGGGGATCGCCACGGCGATCCCGGTGCCGACGCTGGCCCGCTCGCCCGGACCGACCTCTGCCGCCTCGGACGCGCAGAGGTCGAAGCCCGCGTCGCCGTCATGCGCGCGCACCGGCGCCACGGCGCCAGCCGACAAACGCGTGAAGCTCAGCGTCATGGCCGCGCCTAGCGCGAGCCGTTCACGGCAAAGCGCTCGAAGCGGCTGACGGCGGCAGCGGGTACCCGGGCGTGTACGACGACGCCCTCAGCGGTGTCCTCGCGCTCCATCTCCCCGGCCACGTCGTGTAGCTCGGAGAGGCGGCCGCCCTCGTCGTAGGGCACCAGCAGGTCCATCGGCCGCAGGGTGGCCAGGAACCGGGCCTCGATCGCCTCGCGAAGCCCGTCAAGCCCCTCCCCCGTCTCGGCCGACACCTGGACGGCGCGGGGGAAGCGGAACGACAGCTCGCGACGGCGCTCGGCGTCGACGAGGTCGATCTTGTTCAGAGCCAGCAGCCGCGGTCGCTCGGCCGCGCCGATCTCCACCAGCACGTCCTCCACGGCGTCGAGCATGTTCTGCAGGTCCTCTTCCGGAGCGGACGCGTCGGCCACGTGAACGATCAGATCGGCCTCGAGCGCCTCCTCGAGAGTGGCGCCGAAGGCCTCGACCAGCTGATGGGGAAGCTTGCGGATGAACCCGACGGTGTCGGTCATCAGGAAGGTGCGTCCGCTGATCTCGAACGAGCGCGTGGTGGGGTCGAGCGTGTGGAAGAGGCGGTCGCGGACCCCGACGTCAGCGCCGGTGAGGGCGTTCAGCAGCGTCGACTTGCCCGCGTTGGTGTAACCGGCAAGAGCAACGGTGGGCAGTGCGGCCCGCTCGCGCTCGCGGCGCATGATCGAGCGCGTGCCCCGTGTGTGCTCGAGCCGGCGCTTGAGCGCGGCGATGCGGTCGCGTGCGAGGCGGCGGTCGGTCTCGATCTGCGTCTCGCCGGGGCCCCTGGTGGCCACCCCGCCGCCCGTTGCGCCACCCAGGCGCTCGAGGTGCGTCCACAGCCCGCGCATGCGGGCGAGGTTGTACTGCAGCTGGGCCAGCTCGACCTGCAGGTTGCCCTCGGCCGATCCCACGTGGCTGGCGAAGATGTCGAGGATCAGGGCGGTGCGGTCGATTACGGGCACGCCGACCGACTCCTCGAGGTTGCGCTCCTGGCGGGGCAGCAGCTCGTCGTCGGAGACCACGAGGTTGGCGTCGCACTCGGCGATCGCGCGCTTGAGCTCTGTGAGCTTGCCCTTGCCGAAGTAGCGGTCCGGATCGGGCTGAGCGCGCTTCTGCGACATCTGCCCGGCCACGGCGACGCCCGCCGTGCGCAGCAGCTCGGCGAGCTCGGTGAGATCGGGCTCGTCGGGCCCGGCCACGATCATCATCGCGCGCTGGGCCGCACGCGGATTGCGGATCTCCTGTCCCTTTGCCATCCCCACCGAGTCTAGGCGGGTCCGGTCGAGTGCTCCCGGGCCCGTTCGCGCGCGGTGGCCTTATCGTCGAGTGACATTGCGCCGGGGTGGCCGTCGCCGGGCCAGGGGGCGAGGAAGAGTAGGAACCGGGCATCGCTTTTCGCACGTACCTCGTGCACCTCGGTGGGATCGAATTCGATCATCAGGCCCGGGCCCCCTTCGGCGGTCGTACCGTCGGCCTCGACCTCGATCTCTCCGTCGACCACGACGACCCAGGCTCGTTCGTGCACCTCATGCTCCTGCATCCGCTCACCCGCGGGCAGGTTGAGCGCGATCACTCGCGCGGCGTCACTCGAGGACAGGATGTGCGGTTTGTGTGCGGCGACATCGAGGTCGCGAAGGTCCCAGGTCTCCATGGTCTCGAGACTACCCCGCCGACAGGCTGGTACGCAATCGCTCCACGGCCTCGCTGAGCCGCGCGTCGTCCACCGTCAGCGAGATGCGGAAGAAGCCCTCGCCGTTGGGTCCGTACGAGCCTCCCGGCGACACCACCACACCCGACTCCTCGAGCACGAGCTCGCAGTACGACGCCGAGGTGTGGCCCTTGGGGACGGGCGCCCACACGTAGATGGTGGCCTTGGGGGTGCCCACGTCCACGCCGATCTCGCGCAGGGCGCCCACCACCAGGTCGCGGCGGCGCTGGTAGATAGCGCTCATCCGCTTGGGCTCTTCGTCGCCGCGGTCAAGCGCCGCGGCCGCGGCCAGCTGCACGGGCTCGAACATTCCCGAGTCGATGTTGGTCTTGAGCTTCCAGTAGGCCGCCACCGCCTCCGCGTTGCCCACGATCGCCGCCGTGCGCCAGCCGGTCATGTTGTAGCCCTTGGAAAGCGAGAAGACCTCTACCCCCACGTCCCTGGCGCCCGGGGTCTCCAGGAAGCTCGGCGCCACATAGCCGTCGAACGTGGTCTCGGTGTAGGACGCGTCGTGGACCACGAGGATGTCGTGCTCGCGGGCGAAGTCCACGGCGTGCTGGAACAGCCCCTCGGGCACGATCGCGCCGGTCGGGTTGTTGGGGTAGTTGAGGTACATGAGCCGCGCCCGCTCGCGCGCCTCGGCGGGGATGGCGTCGAGGTCGGGCGCGAACCCGCGCTCGGGCAGCAGCGGCATCAGCTCGGGCTCGGCCCCGGCCAGCAGCGGGCCGCCGGTGTACACCGGGTAGCCGGGATCCGCGGCCAGCGCCACGGTGCCCGGGTCGAGGAACGCGAGGTTGAGGTTGAAGATGCACTCCTTGGCCCCGAGCGCCGGCACGATCTCAGTCTCCGGGTCGAGCGTGACCCCGAAGCGCCGGTCATAGAAGCGGGCGAACGCCTCGCGCAGCTCGTCGCGACCACGGTTGGACGGGTACTGGTGGGTGGCCGGCTCGCGGGCGGCGCTCGACAGCTCGTCGACCACCAATGAAGGAGTCGGCATGTCGGGATCGCCGATGCCCAGGCTGATCACGTCGACGCCGGCGGCCTTCTTCTCGCGGATCTTCCGCTCCAGCTCGGCGAACAGGTACGGGGGCAGGCGGTCCAGCCGCGCGCTCGTCTTCATGCGTTTCTCAGCGCCTCCAGGAATTCGGGGCTGAGCTCCCCGCTGTACACGGGCACGGCCCAGCCGGTCAGATCAACGTGCAGATCCTCCCCCACCTCCACCTCCAGCTCGCCGCCGTCGAGGCGCACGGTCACCGGACTGTCGAGGCCTCGTAGCACCGCGGCGACAGCGGCGCCCGTGGCGCCCGTGCCGGAGGACATGGTCTCCCCCGCCCCGCGCTCGAAGATACGCGCCGTGATCGTGTCGTCGGACTCGCGTCGCCAGAACGAGACGTTGGTGCGGTTGGGGAACAGCTCGTGGTGCTCGATCGGCGGGCCGAGCGCGGACAGGTCGAGGCCTTCCAGTCCCTCCGGCACCTCGATCGCGCACTGAGGGTTGCCGATCGACACGTGCTGGAAGCGCAGCTCGCGCCCGGCCGTGGTGAGGGTGCCCTCGCCGTCCGCGGGCCCCGACGGATAGTCCTTGGAGGAGAGCCGGGCGCGGCCCATGTCGACAGTGCACGTGGTGGCGCCGGTGATCCGCGGTCGCACCTCTCCGGCCGCGGTGGAGATCGAGAACGTGTCGGAGTCGGTCCATCCGTTTCGGCGCAGGTACAGAACCGCCTCGCGCACCCCGTTGCCCGACAGCTCGGCCTCGGAGCCGTCCGGGTTGAAGATCCGCAGGGCGGCCACGAACCCCCGCTCCTCGGGCTCGGACAGGAGCAGGATGCCGTCCGATCCCACACCGGTGTGCGGCGCGCAGAACGCGCGGACTCGGTCAGGGGTCAGCTCGAACGGGAGATTTGACTGCTCGACCACGGCATAGTCGTTGCCGAGCGCCTGCCACTTCTCGAAGCGCACGGCGCGGGACTCTACCCCGAGGCGAGCAGGCCCACGATCTGCCCCGCAACGTCGCCGGCGTCGCGCCCGGTCACGTCGATCAGGTGCACGCCCGCCATCTTGCGCATCCAGGTGAGCTGGCGCCGGGCGTAGTTACGGCTGCGCTTCTTCATCGCCGCCACATCACCACGCAGCAGCTCCTCGAAGCCGAGCGCCTTGCGCGCGGTGCGCGACGGCCCCGCGGCCTCGGCCGCTCGGACCTCGTCGGCTGCGCCGGCGGCCACCATCGCCTCGACCCGCGCTTCGATCGCGGCGTAGAGCGCGTCGCGGTCCATCACCAGGCCGCACAGAAGCGTGGGATGGCGGGTGGCCTGTGACCACAGCTCGCTCTCCTCTCCGGGCACGGCCTTGCGCATCGACAGCTCGGCCAGCGCTGCGCGCAGGTAGAGCCCCGTGCCGCCCACCACGATCGGGCGCCGTCCGGCGGACAGGGCGGCAGTCGATCTCGGCGTGGGCCAGCGGCATGTAGCTGCCCACCGAGAACGTCTCGGTGACGGGCACGAAGCTCACCAGGCGGTGGTCGAGGCGAGCCCGCTGGTCGGAGCCGTGGCGACACCCGTGAGGGTCTCCAGCCCCCGGTAGACCTGCAGGGCGTCCGCCGAGATCGCCACCGGGTCTTCTCCACGCTGTCGCAGCGCGTCGGCCAGTGCCAGCGCCACGGCGGTCTTGCCCACTCCGGTGGGCCCGAAGATGGCGACCAGGCGGCTCAGGCAACGCGAGATAGCAGCCGCTCTTCGCCCGCCAGCGTGGTGCTGGTGGCGGCGGCGATCTCCACGTCGGCCAGCTCGCCTGGCTGGGCGAGGCCCGTGAAGTTCACGGTCTTGTTGTGGCGGATGCGGCCGCGCAGCTTCGACGGGTCGGTGCGCGACGGGCCCTCGACGAGCACGCTCCATCGTGCGGCCCACGAAGCGCTGCGCGCGCTCGGTCGAGATCCGCTGGACGGCCTCGACCAGGCGGCCCATCCGCTCACGCTTGACCTCGTGCGGCACCTGGCCGTCGAGCTCGGCCGCGGCGGTGCCGCGGCGCGGGGAGTAGTTGAAGGTGAACGCCGAGTCGTAGCGCACCTGTTCGACCACCTCCATCGTCTCCTCGAACTCGGCGCCGGTCTCGCCGGGGAAGCCGACGATGATGTCCGTGCTGATCGCGCAGTCGGGCACCATCTCGCGGATCATCGCCACGCGATCGAGGTAGCGCTCGCGGTTATAGGTGCGCTTCATCGCCTTGAGCACCCGGCTCGACCCCGACTGCAGCGGCAGGTGGATGTGCTCGCACAGGCTCGGCAGCTCGGCGTGCGCGCGGATCACGTCCTCGCGCATGTCCTTGGGATGCGGGCTGGTGTAGCGCACCCGCTCGATCCCGTCGACGGCGTCGACCATCGCCAGCAGCTCGGCGAAGCGTCGCCTTCTCGCCCTTCGGCAGGTCGCGGCCGTAGGAGTTCACGTTCTGGCCCAGCAGCGTGACCTCGCGCACCCCCTCGCCCGCCTGGCGCTCGACCTCGGCCACCAGCTCCGCCGCGGGGCGCGACACCTCGCGCCCGCGGGTGGACGGCACGATGCAGTAGGAGCAGACGCAGTTGCAGCCCACCGAGATCTGCACCCAGCCCTGAAAAGCCCGTTCGCGGCGAGCGGGCAGGTGCCCGGTGAAGCCCTCGAACTCGAAGTAGCCCTGCGCCGTAAGGCTGTCGCTGGTCAGGAACTCGGCCAGCTTGTGCACCTGGCCGGGACCGAAGGCCACGTCGACGAAGGGGAACTCCTCGAACACCTTCTCCTTCATCGACTGCGACCAGCAGCCGCCCACCCCCACCACCCGGGTCGGGTCCTCGGACTTCAGCCGGCTGGCCTCGCCGAGGTGGCCGGCCAGGCGGGTGTCGGCCTTCTCCCGGATCGAGCAGGTGTTGAAGAGGATCAGGTCGGCGTCGTCGCGCTGCGGCGACTCGGCGTAGCCGAGCGAATCGAGCATGCCCTTCATCCGCTCGGAGTCGTGCTCGTTCATCTGGCACCCGAAGGTGGTCAGGTGGTAGCTCCTCATCGGCCTGAGGGTACGCGCTCGCCCAGGTCTGGGTAGAGCACCACGAACACGTCGGCCCGCGTGTACACGGACATTGCTAACGGGCGTAGTCGGTCGAGCGGCTCTCGCGGATCACGGTGACCTTGATCTGACCGGGGTAGGAGATCTGCTTCTCCACCTCCCGCGCGATCGTGCGCGAGAGCAGCACGGC
This sequence comes from uncultured Thermoleophilaceae bacterium, assembly GCA_963825475.1. Classification (GTDB taxonomy): domain Bacteria; phylum Actinomycetota; class Thermoleophilia; order Solirubrobacterales; family Thermoleophilaceae; genus JAAYBF01. Next base: position 854,958 of record CAWGTC010000004.1, read on the forward strand.
GGCGTCGTCATCCACGTCCTCGGGCTTCACGATCACCCGGATCTCGCGCCCGGCGTGCATCGCGTAGACCTTCTCGACGCCCTCATGGCGGCTTGCCACCTCCTCGAGGTCGTGCAGGCGGGTGGTGTAGCGCTCCAGCGACTCCCCGCGCGCGCCCGGGCGCGCGCCCGAGGTGGCGTCGGCGATCTGCACGATCACCGCCTCGATGGTCTGGGGCTCCACCTCGTTGTGGTGGGCCTCCATGGCGTGGGCCACCGCCTCGGCGTCGCCGTGGCGGCGGGCCAGCTCGCCGCCCACCAGTGCGTGCGGGCCCTCCACCTCGTGCGACACGGCCTTGCCGATGTCGTGCAGCAGGCAGGCGCGAGCGGCGGTCTTGGCGTTGGCGCCCAGCTCCTCGGCGACGAGGGCGCCAAGGTGCGAGCACTCGATCGAGTGGGCCAGCACGTTCTGGCCGTAGCTGGTGCGGAAGTGCAGCCGGCCGAGCAGCTTCGTCAGCTCGGGGTGCAGCGTGCCCACGTTCGCTTCGAACACCGCCTGCTCGCCCACCTCGACGATCCGGCGCTCGATCTCCGAGCGGGCCTGGGCGTAGGCCTCCTCGATCCGCGCCGGGTGGATACGGCCGTCTGCGAGCAACTTCTCGAGCGTCATCCGGGCGATCTCACGGCGCACGCCGTCGAAGCCCGAGAGCAGCACAGCGCCCGGGGTGTCGTCGATGATGAAGTCGATGCCGGTGAGGGTCTCCAGCGCCCGGATGTTGCGCCCCTCGCGACCGATGATGCGCCCCTTCAGCTCGTCGGACTTCAGCTCGACAACCGACACGGTCGTCTCGACGGCATGGCCCCCGGCAACGCGCTGCATGCAGGCGGCGAGGATGCTTCGTGCGCGGCGATCGCAGTCGTGGCGGGTCTCCTCCTCCACCTGCCGGATCAGCCGCGCGCTTTCATGGCGCAGCTCGTCCTCCAGCTCGCGGAGCAGGATCTGCTTGGCCTGGCCCGCGCTGAGGCCGGCCACGCGCTCGAGCTCGCGGATCTGGTCCTTGCGCGCCTGCTTGAGCTTGGTGGCGTTCAGGTCGAGGTTGCGCCCACGGTCCTCCAGCGTGCGCTCACGGTCGTCGACCTCTCGCAGACGGGAGTCCACCGACTGCTCCTTGGCTCTCAGGCGCTCCTCGAGCCGGGCGAGCTCGTCGCGGCGCGACTGCAGCTCGGACAGAGCGTGCGTGGACTGGGCGACAGCGCCGGCGGCCGGACCCGTGGCGGACTCCTCGGGCGCCGCGTGGGCCCCGTCGCGAGTGGGCGTGCCCCGCGACCGCGACCGCGGCTGGCCGGCGCGGGCGTCGCCCACGGGTGCGCCGGGATGGACCGCCTGGGGTGGGCGAGAACGCAGCGCGAGCACCACCACCGCGCCCGAAACAGCCGCCGATACCAGGGCCGCCAGCAGGATCTCCATGTCGGTGTCTCCTCCAGTGGCGCGAAGGCGCCAGGTGCAGTTTCTCCATGACGAGCGCTCGGCTCGGCTCCGCGAGACACGTGTGGACTGCTCTGGGCGGGCGCGCGCCTTCCGGGGGCGCGCAGACAGCGTCTATGGACGCGCTAGCTCGCTCCTCTCGCGCTCGTCCTCAAAATGTCCGTGTTCATTGGCCATGTCGGTGGAGTTGCCGGAAAGTCAAAATCCGCTGCAAAGGAGTCGGTTCGTGATCGCGGCGACCTAAGACAATCGCCTCCTTCGAGATTAGTACCGAAGCGTTTGCGACGCAAACCGCGGCAGCGGTCTGGCGCCCGGGGCGCAGGCTCAGTTGGGCTGGGTCTGGCGCCCGTGTTCCCGTACGGCCTCGTAGGCCATGTCCGGCTCGTAACCCTTGCGCACCAGCAGGCGCCAGGCCCGGTCGCGATCCCGGTCGGACTCGCACGGAGGGAGCTTCTCGGACAGAAGCCCGATTGCGGTGGCAAACTCGTGGTCGCGGTCCGTGGCCGCGAGGGCGGCCTCGATCAGATGCCCGGGCACGCCCCGCCGGCGGAGGTCGCGCTCGATGCGCTGCGAGCCCCAGCGCTCGATCCCCCGTTTGTCCTCGGCGAACAGCCGCGCGTAGCGCTCATCGTCGAGGAAGTGAGCGGCCGTCAGCTCGGCGACGGCATGCTCGATCGCCTCCGGGCCAACCTGCTTGCGCTCGAGGAACGCGCGCACCTCGGCAACGGTGCGGTCTTTCGTCGAGAGGGTCCGGTAGGCCAGCTCGAGGGCGCGCTCGAAGGCATCAAAGGGGGGCACCGCCCCCCTTTGCAACCCCCCGGGCTGAGGCGCTTCATCGGTCACGATCCCTCCGTCAGGCGGCCTGCTCCTCGATCTCCCCGGCGCCGGTGACCACGTCGGCCGGCGGGACGGGGGCCTCGACGGCAGCCACCGCCGGGGCGTTCTTCTCGACACCCAGAGCGGAGTACACCTTGGCCTCCATCTCCTTGGCCTTGTCCGGGTTCTCACGCAGGTAGGCCTTGGCGTTGTTGCGCCCCTGGCCCAGGCGCTCTCCGTCGTAGGAGAAGAAAGAGCCGGACTTCTGCACGATGTTGTGCTCGATCCCCAGGTCGAGGATGCAGCCCTCGCTCGAGATGCCGGTGCCGTACTCGATGTCGAACTCCGCCTGGCGGAACGGGGCGGCGACCTTGTTCTTGACCACCTTCACCCGTACCCGGTTGCCGACGGCCTCGGTGCCCTCCTTGAGGGTCTCGATCCGGCGGATGTCGAGGCGCTGCGACGAGTAGAACTTGAGCGCGCGGCCGCCCGGCTGGGTCTCCGGCGAGCCGAACATCACGCCCACCTTCTCCCGGATCTGGTTGGTGAGCACGCACAGCGTGTTGGCCCGGTTCAGGTTGCCCGCCAGCTTGCGCATGGCCTGGCTCATCATCCGCGCCTGGAGGCCGACCGTCTGGTCGCCCATCTGGCCCTCGAGCTCGGACTTCGGCGTGAGCGCCGCCACCGAGTCGATGGCCACCACGTCGATCGTGCCGGACCGGATCAGGAGGTCGGCGATCTCGAGCGCCTGCTCACCGTGGTCGGGCTGGGACACGAGCAGCTCGTCGATGTCGAGGCCGATGCGCTTGGCGTAGACCGGGTCCATCGCGTGCTCCGCGTCGATGAAGGCACAGATGCCGCCCTGCTTCTGGGCCTCGGCGAGCACGTGGTAGACGAGCGTCGTCTTGCCCGAGGACTCCGGGCCGAAGATCTCCACGATCCGGCCGCGCGGCAGGCCGCCCACGCCGAGCGCCAGGTCGAGCGACAGCGCGCCCGTGGGGATAGCGGACACCTGGACCTGGAAGGCCTCGTCCCCCATCTTCATGATCGATCCCTCGCCGAACTCGCGCTGGATCTGCGTGATGGCGCTGTTCAGCGCCGCATCGCGGGCCTTTGCCGCCTTCTCGGGGTTCTGTTCCTTGTCTGCCATGCGGACTCCTTGATGGCGGGGTTGCAAAGGGGGCGCGGTGCGCCCCCTTTGACTCAATCTCTGGAGGCCACAGGCTACGAGCGGGATCGGACGGCTTGGGTGAGTTCTGTGACTGCGCCGCGACAGGGGTGTGACGATCGGGTGCGTCTCAGCGGAAGCTGCGCAAGGAAGCGCGTCGCTCGCGACGGCAGTGCTTGCGCTTGTAGGCCATCTGGTCATTGAGCGCCAGCGCGAGCGTAAGATCCTCGTCCTCGTCGCCCGCCATCGGTCCCGCCGTCCGGGACACGGTGAACCCGTCGACGTTGACCACCGGGATCACGATCGTCCGGGCGGACCGCATCGTCATGAGGTTCCCAGCTCGAGCCGCTCGAGGACGCGGTAGCGCGCGCCAGGCCGGCTCTCGTACAGCGTGAGCGAGGTCGCCGTGAAGCGCCGGGTCCACGGCTGTGCCGGAGACCACCCGCCTGGCCGTGCGCCCCGGCGGACCCGGGCCAGGGTCACGTGCGGCCAGAACGGACGGGCGTCGGGCTCATGCAGCCCGGCAGCGGCGAGCGCGCCCGCGATGGCCCGGTGCAGGTCCGCGGAGCGTCCACCCTCGTCGGAGAGGTCGAGCGCGAACAGGCGCGGGCGCCTGGCCGGGACGGCAGCCACGCCCGCGGGAGTGAGGACGGGCGACAGGCACTGCACCGCGGCGTGGGCCGTGCACTCCCACAGCGCCGCCACGGTGTCCTCGGGCTTCGCCCCTAGGAAGACCAGCGTCACGTGCAGGGCTTCTTCCGCCACAGGGCGCAGATCGGTGCGCTCGCGCAGCTCGGCGTCGCGCCATGCCGCCAGCTCGCGCCGCGAGCGGACGGGCAGATCGAGCGCGATGAACAGCCGCAGGGACGAGGTCAGACCGGGAGGTCCTCGCCTCGAAGCACACGCAGGAGCATGTGCATCCCGATCGTGGTCGACCGGTCGCGCACCTCAGCCCGGTCTCCGGGCAGCCGCACGCCGCGCGCCAGCCGGGTGCCCTCGGAGCGCAGAACGCACCAGCACACCGTGCCCACCGGCTTCTCCTCGCTTCCCCCTCCCGGTCCGGCGATGCCTGTGATCGCCACGGCGACATCCGCGCCGAAGCGCTCGATCGCCCCGGCGGCCATGGCCTCCGCCACCTCCGGCGACACCGCACCGTGGCGCTCGATGAGCGCCGGGTCCACGCCGAGCTGGTCGACCTTGGCCTGGTCCGCGTAGGCGATCGCCCCGCCGAGCAGGTAGTCGGAGCTGCCCGGGCGCTCGGCCAGCCGGGCGGCCATCAGCCCGGCGGTGCAGGACTCTGCGGTGGCGATCGTGAGGCCGGCCAGCAGCTGCGCAACCTGCTCGTCGACGGTGGAGCCGTCGGTCGAGAAGAGCGTGCGCGCGTGGCGCTCGGCGATCAGCGCCTCGAGCTCGTGCCAGGCATCCGCGGCCACAGGCTCGTGGCGTACCACCACCTCCACCTCGCCGCGGCGCAGACAGGTGGTGATCTCGAGACGCTCGAAGCCGTCGATGCGCTCCTCGGCCACGCGGAGGGTCTCGGCGATCTCCGACTCCGGGATCCCGAACAGGCGCAGCATCGACTGCTCGTACTCGCCCGCGCCTGCGATCGCCTCCCGGAAGGCCGGGGTCTCGACGGCCGCGTGCCACAGGTCATGCAGCTCGCGCGGCGGGCCCGGCAGGACCACCACCGTGGCCCCGGGGGGCTCCCGTGGCGGCACCACCATCCCCGGCGCCGTGCCCGCGGGTTCGAGCACCGTGGCGCCCTCCGGAACCATCGCCTGCTTGCGATTGGACGCCCGCACCGCGTCGAAGTCCAGGTCGGGCCAGCGCTTCATCAACGGCTCGAGGATGTCGGCGATCCGCTGCTCGAGTGCCTCGTCGAGTGCCAGCGGGCGCCCGGCGAAGTTGGCCACGACCTCCAGCGTGAGATCGTCCGCGGTGGGCCCGAGCCCGCCGCTGGTCACGATCAGGTCCACCCCCTGGTCGGTCATGAAGCGCAGCTGCGCCTCCATGTCCTCGGGCCGGTCGCCGCAGATGGTGATGTGAGCCAGTTCGACCCCCAGCTCGAGCAGGCGGTCCGAGAGCCACGGGCCATTGCGGTCACGGACCCGCCCCGTGAGCACCTCGGTGCCCGTGATCACAACACCGGCACGGACGCTCATCTGAGCCATGCGCGGGTCACGCGCAGGGCCTCGTGCCGTCGAGTATCTCCTCGGTGCCGTCCTTGGTCGCCTCGAGGCCGATCGGCTCGGGGCTGTCCACGATCTCGACCGGCTTGCCGTTCACCCTCACCTCGACCGACCGCTTGCCGAGGTTGATCCGGATGGCGTCGGGGTTGCGGAAGGTGCGTGGCTCCTCGAGGGTGCCCTCGTAGATCACGTCGGTGCCATCGCCCGTGTCGACACAGGTGTAGGTGGGAAACGACGGCTCCACGCGCATGGCGATACCGCGGGGCGCAGGCCGTTTGCGCCGCGCCGGCGGCTCGTTGGCAGGCGCGCTGTCGCGCTGAGTCTCGGTCGCGCCGGTGGAGGCGCTCTCGTCGCTCGGCTCGTCCTCGCCGAACAGGCCGAGCACCAGCAGGAAGGCCACGAAGGCCACCGCGGCCAGCGCGACCACGGCACCTCCGCGCGGAGGACGTGGAGCCGGGCCCCGGCGGCGATCGCGCTTGCGCGCGTCGCGGCGGGCCGCCGGGGTGGAGGCGATCGGCTGGATGTCGGGCTCCTCGCCCTCGTGGGTCAGCCGGTACTCCTCGACCAGCAGGTGCGGATCGAGGCCCACCTGCTCGGCGTAGGTGCGTAGGAAGGTCTTTACGAAGGTGTGACCCGGAAGCAGGCCCCACTCCTCGTTCTCGAGCGCGCGCAGGTACTTCGCGCGGATCTTGGTGCGCTCCTCGACATCGGCGATGTCGAGGCCTTGGCGCATTCGCGCTTCTCTGAGCGTGTCCCCGATCGGCGGCATCCCGACCGCCTATTCTGGCGGACCGGCGGCAACCCCAGTCACGGGCTCCTCCAATGCGGCCAGCACTCGCGGTAGATCGGCTTCGGTCACGAGCACCTTGCGGGCCTTCGATCCCTCGTAGCCGGAGATCACGCCGCGCCGCTCGAGCATGTCGATCAGCCGCCCGGCCCGGGTGTAGCCCACCCGCAGCCTGCGCTGGAGCATCGACGTCGACGCGGTGTCCATCTGGACCACCGTGCGGATCGCCTCGGCCAGGAGATCGTCCTGGTCGGGGTGGAAGTCGGTCTCGTCCGAGCCCTCCCCCTCCTCGGCCTCGACCGCCTCGAGCATCTCCTCGCGCAGCTCGGGCTCGCCCTGCTTGCGCCAGTGGGCGGTGATCTTCTCGATTTCCTCCTCTGTCACGAAGGCGCCCTGGATGCGGCTGAGCTTGGTGCCGCTGCCCGGCCGGAAGAGCATGTCGCCCTTGCCGAGCAGCGACTCGGCGCCATTCTGGTCGAGGATCACGCGGGAGTCGGTCTGCGAGGAGACCGCAAAGGCGATTCGGGCCGGCACGTTGGCCTTGATCATGCCCGTGATGATGTCGGCGCTGGGGCGCTGAGTGGCCAGCAGGAGGTGGATGCCCACGGCGCGCGACTTCTGGGCCAGGCGGATGATCGCGTCCTCCACCTCGCCCGGGGCGATCATCATCAGGTCGGCCAGCTCGTCGATCACGCACAGCAGGTAGGGCAGCGGCTGCTCGCCATCGCGCACGCGGACCCGGTTCAGCTCCTCGAGCTTGCGCGTGCGCGCCACGCTCATCAGCGTGTAGCGCTCCTCCATCTCCTTGATCAGGTTCTGGAGCACGTTGGCGGCCAGCCGCGGGCTGGTGACGACCGGCGTGATCAGGTGCGGGATCTTCTCGTAGAGGTTCAGCTCCACCTGCTTCGGATCCACCAGCACCAGGCGGACCTCGTTCGGGCTGGCCCGCATGAGGATCGAGGCGAGCACGGCGTTCACGCACCCGGACTTGCCGGAGCCGGTGGTGCCGGCCACCAGCACGTGGGGCTGGCTGGCCAGGTCGATGCCGATCGCCCGGCCGTCGATGTCCTTGCCGAGCCAGGCGGTGAGCGGCGACCACCCCTCGGGCGCCTCCTGGGCCACGTCGCCCAGGTGCACCATGTGGCGGATCTTGTTCGGCACCTCCACCCCCACGGCTCGCTTGCCGGGGATCGGGGCCAGGATGCGCACGTCCTCGGCCGCGAGGGCGTAGGCCAGGTCGTCGCGCATGTTGGCGACCTTCGACATCTTGATCCCGGGCGCCAGGCGCACCTCGTAGCGGGTCACGTGGGGGCCGCTCACGCCGCCCACCACGGTGGCGTCGACCCCGAAGTGGCCGAGGGCCTCGACCAGCTGGGCGCCCACCCGCTCGTCGGCGCCGCTCTTGACCTTGGGCTTGCCGTTGGAGCGCTTGAGCGCGTTGGGGGCCGGCAGCGTGTACTCGACCTCCTCCGCCTCGGTGACCCCCGTGCGGCGGTTGCCCAGCGGCGTGAGCGAATCGGGCGCGGGGAGCCCGGGCTCGTCGGCCTCCGCCGTCACACCCGGCTCCTCCTCGATCGGTCCTTCCTCGGTGGACTCGTCGGGCGCCCACTCGGCCGCGGGCTCCTCGGCCTCGGGCTCGGGCTCGTCCGCGCCGTAAAGATCCGGGTAGCGCTCGGCCGCGTCGAGCGCGGGCGCCTCGACGTGGGTGGCATGCACCACCGGCTCCTCTCCCGGAGGCTCCGGGGGATGGCCGGAGCGGGTGGGCTCGAGGCGGGCGGTCGCCGCGATGTCACGGTTGAGCGCGGCGCCGATCTCCGCGGTGGAGCGGCGCATCCGCTCCGTGGTGGTGGCCACCCGGTCGCGGGTCGTGCTCACCACGCCGGCGATCGAGGCGCCTGTGACCAGCAGGATCCCGCCGGCCATGAGAAACACGAAGATGATGTGCGCGCCCACCATGGAGAACAGCGTGCGCGAGGCCCAGAGCTCCAGCTCTCCGAGAGCGCCCCCGCGGTCGCTCACGTAGGCAGTGTCTAGGAGTGGTGAATGGTCCGCCTGCCCCGGACCCAGGCCCAGGGAGCCGGCCGCGAGCCCGAGCGTCAGCCCCAGCAACAGGCAGATCGCCCCCGCGCGAAAGGGCTTGACGGTGGGCAGCAGCGGCCGCAGCACGAAGATCACGCCACTGGCCAGCAGCGCCGGCGGCACGAGGTAGGCGGCGCCGCCCAGCAGGAAACGCAGCCCCTCCTTGCCGCCGTCGCCGGCCTGGCCTCCCGCCTCGCCCATGTAGAGCACGAAGGCGAGGAAGGCGGCCGCGGCCACCAGGCCCAGGCCGATCAGGTCGAGGTGGTGCTGCTCGAGCTTGGGCATGCGCGGCCACGCCGATGCCGGCGCCGCCGGCTTCGGGCGGGCGCTGCGCTTGCGCGCGGGCTTGCGAGTGCTGCGGCGGCGTGCCATGACTGACTTCGTTCCTTCGACGGCAGCGGCCTCCCCCCTCCCTGATGGCATAGGTGCGGTGCTCGCCGGAACGACGTTCCGGCTGCGCTCCTCCCCCGACCTCATGGCATAGGTGCCGTGCTCGCCGGAACGACGTTCCGGCTGCGCTCCTCCCCCGACCTGACGGCATAGGCGCGGGCATAGGTGCGGTGCTCGCCGAAACGACGTTCCGGCTGCGCTCCTCCCCCTACCATGAGCGAGATGGACCGCTCGCCAAGGGTGCTGGTTGTGGAGGACGATCGGGACATCGCCGATGTCCTGCGGCGCTCTCTGGGCAAGGAGGGATACGAGGTCCGGCTGGCCGGTGACGGCGAGGAGGCCCTCGCCCGCGCCGCGGACTTCGCCCCGGACGCGGTGGTGCTCGACCTGGGCCTGCCGAAGATCGACGGGCTGGAGGTGGCTCGGCGCCTGCGAGAGACCGGCGACGTGCCCATCCTGATGCTCACGGCCCGTGACGCGGTGCACCAGCGCGTGGAGGGCCTGGACGCCGGCGCCGACGACTACCTCGTCAAGCCCTTCGAGCGCGCCGAGCTGCTTGCGAGGGTGCGGGCGATGCTTCGGCGCCGCCCCCCGCGCGGCTCCGCCTTCCTCGTGGCCGGCGATTTGCGTCTGAACCCCGCCACGCACGAGGTCTTCCGGGGGGAGCGCGCGATGGACCTGACCGGGCGCGAGTTCGAGCTGCTCGAGCACCTGATGCGCAACGAGCGCCTGGTGGTGTCGCGGGAGGGGCTCCTCGAGGACGTGTGGGACTACCACCCCTACGCCGAGACCAACACGATCGACGTGTTCGTGTCCAACCTGCGCCGCAAGCTGGAGGCCGGAGGCGAGCCGCGCGTGCTGCACACGGTGCGCGGCTCGGGCTACGTGCTGAGGCCCGCCGAGTGACCGGCCGCGCCCGCACGGCGATTCACCGCACCAGGGTGCGGCTGCCGATCCGGCTCAAGCTGGCACTCGTCTCGGCCGGGCTCACCTTCGTGATCCTCGCGCTGTTCGCCGTCGCGGTTGGGGCCTTGACCGAACGCAGGCTGCTGTCGAGCTTCGACGGCGACCTGCGCGACACGGCGGACGACCTTCAGGTGTACCTGCAAGGCCAGATCAGGACTGCGGAAGGGCCGCCGCTGGTGGGAACGAGGCGGTTCAAGGCCGACGTGGCGGGCGGCGCGGTGATCCGGGTCGTCGACCCGGCCGGCGTGCGGTTCGACGGCGCAGGAACGCAGGCGCCGGACTTCGGGCTGCCGTTCGAGGGAGTGCGCGATATCGGCCCGTACCGCGTGGTCTCCCGGCCCCTCTTCGCCGACTCGCTTGACCCCAGCGGCAGCTTCGACCTTCCCTCCGGACCGATCGACGGCGCCGTGGCCTACGTCCAGTACGCCAAGCCGCGGAGCAGCCTCGACTCCACCACCGCCCGGCTGGAGCTGTTCCTGGCTCTCGGGATCCTCGGCGGCACCTCCCTGGCCTTCCTGGCGGGCTTCTTCGTGGCCCGCCGGGCCATGCGCCCGATCGCGGACCTGACCTCGGCTGCCCGCGAGGTGGCGCGCACCCGTGACCCGGCCAGGACGCTCCCCCGCTCCGAGGCCAACGACGAGGTGGGACAGCTGGCCAGGACGCTCGACGACATGCTGCGTCAGCTCGACGCCGCCCGCGGCGAGACCCAATCGGCGCTGGACCGCCAGCGCGACTTCGTGGCCGACGCCTCTCACGAGCTGCGCACGCCGCTCACCAGCATCCTCGCGAACCTGGAGCTGCTCGAGGAGGAGCTGGCGCGTGCGGGCGGGCTCAGCGACCCGGACGCGGCCTCCGAGATCGCGGGCTCCGCAGTGCGCTCGTCCCGGCGAATGCGCCGCCTGGTCGGGGATCTGCTCCTGCTTGCGCGAGCCGATGCCGGTCGCACGGCGGCGCCGCGACCGGTCGATCTGGCCGCGGTGGCGGCCGAGGCCGTGGCCGAGGCGGAGCCGCTTGCAAGTGGGCATCCCGTGTCCCTCGACCTGCCTGCCGGCGATGACACGACCGTCGAGGGCTCCGCCGACGATCTCCACCGGCTGGTGCTCAACCTGGTCGAGAACGCGATGATCCACACCCCCGCGGGCACGCCGGTGGTGGTGTCGGTCCGCCGCGAGGGCGCAACGGTGGTCGTCGAGGTTGCCGACCGCGGTCCCGGTGTGCCGCTCGAGCGCCGCGACCGCATCTTCGAGCGCTTCGCACGCGACGCCGGCGACCGCACGCCGGTGCCCGGCAGCGGATTGGGCCTGGCCATCGTGCGCGCCGTGGCCGAGGCCCACGGGGGCACGGTCGAGGCCGGCGAGGCCGAGGGCGGGGGCGCGCTGTTCAGGATCGTGCTGCCGGCGGCAGCGGCGCTCCGATCGCCGGGACCTGGTGTTGTGGGGGCGGAAGACCACGACCCCAAGGGAGCCCAAGCCACGTGAAGCGCCTCACCAGTCGACGCCTGAGTCCCGCCACCGTCATCTCGTGCATCGCGCTGTTCGTCTCCCTGAGCGGCGCCTCCTATGGCGTGGCCACCGGGTTCATCGACACCCGGGAGATCGAGGACGAGACGATCCGCAGCAAGGACGTACGCAACAACTCGATACGCACCCAGGACATCCGCAACAACGAGGTCCGCGGCCGCGACATCCGCAACAGCACCGTGAGCAGCAGCGACGTGGGCCTCAACAGCCTCACGGGGTCGGACATCCTCGAGTCATCGCTCACGGGACTCGTGGCGACGGACACCACGGGCTTCGTGGCCATCCCTCTTGGAGCTGGCGCCGCTCTGGCGGACGGCGAGCCCAGTCCGCAGGTCGACGTCGACCCCTTTGGCTACGCCCACCTCGAAGGCATGGTTCGGTCTGCCGGCACGGCCGATCCTCTGGCCGTAGTGCCGGCTGGCGCTCGCCCCGCTGCGATCAAGCGCTTCGTCGTCTTCAATGACACGGTCGCCTACACGCCCATCGCGGTCCAGCCCAACGGAGACATACTGCCTACTACTGCCCCATCCGCCAACGACCGTGTGTCGCTTGATGGGGTGACCTACAGGGTCGGCGGGTGAGCCGCTCCCCGAGCTCTAGACCTCCACAACCACCGGGAGCACCATCGGGCGCCGCTTGAGCCGGCGGTAGACGTACTCCGCCAGATCGTCGTGCAGCTGCGTCTGGAGCATCGAGATCTCCCTTACGCCGTCCTTCGCTGAGCGGTCCAGGGAGTCCTCGACGGCTTCGCGGAGCGCATCCACGAGCTCCTCCTCGTCCTCAGGCGCGGGCACGCCACGGAAGATGATCTCGGGGTCGGCCACCGAGCTGCCGTCCTGCTCGGACACCGTGGCCACGACGATGAAGATGCCGTCGGCCGAGAGCATGCGCCGGTCGCGCATGGCCACATCGCCGAGCTCGCCCACGTCGACGCCGTCCACGAAGACCAGGCCGGCGCGCTCGCGCGTGCCGAACCGGGCCCCGTCCTTGTCGATCTCCAGCGGCAGCCCGTTTTCGCCCTTGAAGATGTTCTTCGGCGGCACCCCGACGGCTTCGGCCAGCTTGCCGTGCAGATGGATGCGCTTGTGGTCACCATGGGCCGGCAGCACGTACTTCGGCTTGACCAGGTTGAGCATCATCTTCAGCTCCTCGGCGTAGCCGTGCCCTGACGCGTGGATGGGCGTGTCCTTGGGTGTGAGCACGTTCGCCCCCAGGTGGAAGAGGCGGTCGATCGTGTCGTTCACGGCGCGCTCGTTGCCCGGGATCGCCGTGGCCGAGAAGATCACCGTGTCCCCTGCGTGCAGGTCGACGTGGGGATGGTCGGCGCCGGCCATCCGTCGCAGAGCGGACAGGGGCTCGCCCTGGCTGCCGGTGGACATGACCACCAGCTTGTGGTCGGGGAAGTCGGTGATCTGCTTGGGCTCGATGAGGATCCCGTCTGGCACGGTGATGTGTCCCAGCTGGCGGCCGATGTTCACGTTCTTGCGCATGGATCGCCCGACCAGCGCCACCTTGCGGCCCAGCGTCGAGGCGGCATCCACCACCTGCTGGACGCGGTGGATGTTCGACGCGAAGCAGGTGACCACGATCCGGCCGTCGCAGCGGGCGAAGGCCTCTTCGAGCCGCGGTCCCACGGATGACTCCGACAGCGACCACCCCGGCCGGTCGGCGTTGGTGGAGTCGCCGCACAGCAGCAGCAGGCCGTCGCGGCCCAGCTCCGCCAGCCGAGCGACGTCCGCCGGGACACCATCGACCGGGGTCTGGTCGAACTTGTAGTCGCCGGTCACCAGCGTCGTGCCGAGCTCGCACGTGATCGCGTAGGCGAACATGTCCGGGATCGAATGGGCCATCTTCACCGGCTCGATCGTGAACGGGCCCGCGCTCACCTGATCGCCGGGGCGCACCTCCGCCAGGGGCACGTCCTTGAGCTTGTGCTCGTCGAGCTTGGAGCGCACCATGGCGACGGTCAGCGGACCGCCGTAGATCGGCGGCCAGTCGTCCAGCTCGCGCAGCACATAGGGCAGCGCGCCCACGTGATCCTCGTGGCCGTGAGTGAGCACGATCGCCTCGATGTCCGCAGCGCGCTCGCGGAGGTAGGTGAAGTCGGGCAGCACCAAGTCGATCCCGAGCTGGTCCGGTGTCGGGAATCGCAGGCCGGTGTCAACGACCACGATCTTGCCGTCGTACTCGACGACCGTCATGTTCTTGCCGATCTCGCCCAGCCCGCCCAGCGGGAGGATGCGCAGCTTGGCGCTCACGCCGTGGCCAGCAATCGGTGGCGCTCGAGGGAGGCGCGCACGACGGCCTTCTCCTGCTCGTCGGCCTCCACCAGCGGCAGGCGCAGCCCGCCCACGTCGTGGCCGGTCATGTTCAGGGCCGCCTTGATGCCCATCGGGTTGGGCGTCTGCGCCAGGGCGTCGAACAGGTCACCCAGCGACTCGTGCACCTCGCGGCGGCTGTCGGGCTCGTCGATCATCCTGCGCATCTCGTTGCCCGCCACGTTGGAGGCCACGCAGATGCCCCCCGTGGCGCCCAGGTCGAGCATGTCGGCCAGGGCGTCGTCGTTGCCCGCCAGCAGGTCGAGGCCCTCGATCAGCTCCACGTCCTCGTAGCGCGATTGCTTGACGGCCACCACGTTGGGGATCTCCCCCAGCTCGGCCAGCAGGTCGTTGGGCATGTCGATCACCGAGCGCGAGGGGATGTTGTAGAGCACCACGGGCAGGGCGGTGGCGCCGGCCACCGCCCGGAAGTGCTCGATCAGGCCCCGGCGGTTGGGCTTGTTGTAGTACGGGGTGACCACCAGGACGCCGTCCACGCCCACCTCGGCGGCGCGGCTGGTCAGCTCGACCGAGTGCCGCGTGTCGTTGCTGCCGGTGCCGGCGATCACCGGAGCGTCGCCCGACTCCGCCACGCCGATCTCCCACAGGCGCAGCTTCTCCTCGTCGCGTAACGTGGAGCCCTCGCCCGTGCTGCCGGCGAGCACCAGACCGTCGGAGCCGTTCTCGAGCAGATGCTGGATCAGGCTCGCGGTGGCGTCCTCGGACAGCTCACCGTCCGCATCGAACGGCGTGACCATCGCAGTGAAGATGCCGCCAAACGTCATCTAGGTGATCGGCTTGAACGGATCGGGGGTGGCGTTGATGCCCTCCTTCGGCGGGGCGGGCGGCGGTACGGGCTGCTCTGAGCCCTCCTGGGCCTCGGCTTCGGGCGCGTCGACGCCCTCGGGGGGCTGGGGAACCGAGACGGCCTCGGCCGTGGCCGGATCGCTGGCGGCAGGCTGAGCGGGAGCCGCAGGCTCGACAGGCGCGGCGGGCACGCCTGCGGCGGGCGGACCCGTCTCGATCGGCCGGCCGTTGCTGTCGTAGGTCACGGGTGCGGCGGCCGCGCCCTGCTTGCCGGTGGCCTTCTCGGCCTGACCCTGATTGAACTGCTTCTGCGTCTCGTCGATCTTCTGCTGCGCCTGCTCGGCCATCTGCTTGGCCTTGTCCATGAAACCCATTGCCACACTCCTCCTAGTCGCTGTTTTGCACCTTACCGGGCCGTCCCCCCGGCGGTTGGGCGCTTGCAGGGTCAGAGCCCGTGACTTGTAGATGGCACAATCAGACGCAGACATATGGCCGAGGGCGACTACACCCACCGCACAACCGTGCAGAAGCTCGGTGCGAAGCCCGACGAGCGCGTCGAGGCCACGGGTGACGTGGGCCCCGGTCTGCGCATCGAGTTGAAGGAGGCCGTCGGCCGCGGCCTGGTCCGCTCCGGCCCGCTGGACGGCGCCGTGGTGCTCGTCGAGTCGCTGGAGGAGGCCCAGGAGATGCTGGTGCGCTACCGGGCCCGCCTGCGCGACTCCGGCTGGCTCTGGCTGGTCACCCGCAAGCGTGGCCACGAGCACTACCTCAACCAGATGCTGATCGTCCCTTACGCGAAGAAGGTGGGGATGATCGACAACAAGACCTGCTCGATCGACGACGAGCGGTCCGGCATACGGTTCGTGGTGCCGCGCGCGCTGCGCGGGCGCAACGGCGGCTCCTAGCTCTGGGGGGTTGCAAAAGGGGGCCGGTGCCCCCTCTGATTCCATTCCTAGCCGAAGAGCAGGTTCTCGAGCCCATAAGTGGGCGAGCGCTCCAGGCCGCCCACCTTCCTGACGGCCAGCAGCACGCCGGGCATGAAGGATTCCCGGGAGATGGAGTCGTGGCGGATCGATAGCGTCTGCCCCAGCCCGCCGAAGATCACCTCCTGGTGGGCCACCAGCCCTGGCAGCCGCACGGAGTGGATCGGCCGGTGAACGTTCCCGCCCGCCGCCTCGATCAGCTCGGCGGTGTAGGAGGCGGTGCCGGACGGGGCGTCGAGCTTGCCGTCGTGGTGGCGCTCCACGATCTCGCATTCGGGCATATGGGCTGCCGCCAACTTGGCCGCCTCCATCATCAGCACGGCGCCGATCGCGAAGTTGGCGGCCACGAAGAGGTTGGCGCTTCCCACCCCCTCCAGCTCGGAGAATTCCGCGCCGCTGGTGCCCATCACGCAATGAACGCCGGCCTCGAGGCACGCGCGGGCGTTATCGGTCGCGGTGCCGGGCTGTGAGAAGTCGACCACCACGTCGGCGTCGCCGCCCAGCACCTCGCTGAGGGTCGTTCCCAGCGCGGGGTCGGCTCGGCCGGTCAGCTCCATGTCCTCCGCGCCGTCCACGGCGCGGCACACGGTCTCCCCCATCCTGCCCGCCGCGCCCGAGACTGCGACCCTGACCACGGGAGGCCTACGCGGCCGCGGCCAGCTGCGGGTTCACGGACTCCAGCGCCTTGCGGAAGGCATCCTGACTGGCGCCCACGCCCGCCGCCGACAGGCGGCTGGGGTCGAACAGCTCGGCGGTCAGGGCATGCACGTCCTCGCGTGTCACGGCGTCGATACGGGCCAGGACCTCATCGAGCGTGAGCAGCGGGACGTCCATGAGCAGGGAGCTGCCCAGCCGGCTCATCCGCGCGGGCGTCGACTCCATGGCAAGGGTGGTGCGCCCCTTCACGTTCTCGCGTGCCCGGTCGAGCTCGGCTTCGGACACGCCCTCGTCGCAGATCTTGCGCAGCTCGGTACCGATCACGTCCATGGCCTCGGCCACGTTGTCGGGCCGGGTGCCCACGTACAGGCCCACCTGGCCCGAGTCGACGTACTGGCTCGCGTAGGAGTACACGGCGTAGGCGAGCCCTCGCTTCTCTCGCACCTCCTGGAAGAGCCGCGAGGACGTCGATCCGCCGAGGATGGTGTCGACCACGCGCAGCGCGAAGCGGCGGTCGTCGCCGCGCGCGACGCCCGGGGCGCCGAGACACAGGTGGTACTGCTCGGTCTCCTTCGTGTGGAACTGCAACTGAGGCGCAGTCGCCTGGGGAGAGGGCTCTGGCCGAGCCAGCTCTACGCCTCCCGCACCCCCGTTCAGCGCGCCGTCGACCAGCGCCACCAGGCGGTCATGATCAATGCTGCCCGCCGCGGCCACCACCAGGTTGGTGGGCACGTAGCGCGCGTCGTGGTAGGCGGCGATGTCGGGCACTGGCACGGCGCCTACCACCTCTGCCCGGCCGATGATCGGCCGCCCGAGCGGATGGTCACCGAAGATCGCCGTGGACAGGACGTCGTGCACCTTGTCCGAAGGCTCGTCTTCGTACATGGCGATCTCCTCGATCACCACCTGGCGCTCGGAGTCGATGTCCGGGTAGCTCGGGCGCAGCACCATGTCCGACAGCACGTCGAAGGCGCGATCGAGGTGGCGGTCCAGGAACCGGGAGTAGACGGAGGTGGTCTCCTTGCCCGTGCCGGCGTTGACCTCTGCACCCATGGCGTCGAAGGTCTCGTCGATCTCGAGCGAGCTGAACCGGGCGGTGCCCTTGAACAACAGGTGCTCCAGGAAATGCGAGAGCCCCGCCTGTGCGGGGCTCTCGTCACGGCTCCCCGTACGAACCCAGAAGCCGAGGGCAACCGATCGAACCGAGGGAACGCGCTCGGTGACTACGCGGATTCCCGACGGGAGCGTCGTTATCTGTGGAGCATCGGTCATGGTCGAGTCACCGGGCCGCTGGTCGCCAGTCGCCAGAGAACGCCTTCGAGGCCGTTCCTAGCGACTAGCACCTGGCGCCCAGCGTCTTGTTAGCGCCTCTCCCGGCGCGGCCCGCTATTACCGCCCCGGCCGCCGCGTCCTCCGCGATCGCCGCCGCGGCCACCACCGCCGCCGCCCGTGTCCCCGGTGCCGACGCCCGCAAGCTCCTCGGACGTCTTGCCGGCGATGTCGGGATCGTCGGCCAGGCGCAGGCCCACGCGGCCCCGCTCCTTGTCGACCTCGACCACGCGCACGTCGATCTCGTCGCCGCGGTTGAGCACGTCCTCCACCGTGTCGACCCGCTCTCCGGGCTTCACGTTGGAGATGTGCAGCAGGCCGTCGTTGCCCTTGGACAGCTCGACGAACGCGCCGAAGGTGGTCGTCTTCACGACCTTGCCCTTGAACTGGTCGCCGATTTCGACCTCCTTGGTCATCGTCCGGATGCGATCGAGCAACGCCGCGCCCTGCTCGCCGCTGACGGCGAAGACGCGGATGATCCCGTCGTCGTCGATGTCGATCTGGGCCTCGAACTCGTCGGAGAGCGCTCGAATGGTCTCGCCGCCCTTGCCGATGATCATGCCGATCTTCTCGGTGTCGATCTGGATCTGACCGATCGTCGGCGCGTACTTCGAGAGCTCCTCGCGGGGCTCCGAAATCGCCTCGGACATCTTGCCGAGGATGTGCGTGCGGCCGTCCTTGGCCTGGGCGAGCGCGTCGCGCAGGATGTCGAACGTGACACCCGTGATCTTGATGTCCATCTGCAGGGCCGTGATGCCCTCGGAGGTGCCGGCGACCTTGAAGTCCATGTCGCCCAGGTGGTCCTCCACGCCCGCGATGTCGGAGAGCACGATGTAGTCGTCGCCCTCCTTGATCAGGCCCATGGCGATACCCGCCACCGGGCGCTTGATCTTCACGCCCGCGTCCATCAGCGCCAGCGACGACCCACAGACCGACGCCATCGAGGACGAGCCGTTGGACTCGAGGATGTCCGAGACCACGCGGATCGTGTAGGGGAACTCCTCCGGATCCGGCACTACCGGGACCAGCGCACGCTCGGCCAGCGCACCGTGACCGATGTCGCGGCGCTTGGGCCCGCGCATGAAGCCGGCCTCTCCCACCGAGAACGGCGGGAAGTTGTAGTGGTGGAAGTAGCGCTTGGAGGTCTCGAGACCGAGCGTGTCCAGGCGCATCTCGTCGCGCGTCGTGCCGAGAGCGGCAACCGAGAACCCCTGGGTCTGCCCACGGGTGAATATGGCGGAGCCGTGGGTGCGGGGAGCCACGCCGACCTCGATCCAGATCTCGCGGATCTCGTCGGCGGCACGGCCGTCCGGGCGCTTCTTGTCGACGGCGATCCGGCGGCGGATGGTCTCCTTCTCCAGCCGGTCGAACGCCATCTGGGTGGCGGCCTTCTTGACCGCGTACTCCTCCGCGGCCTCGTCGCCGGCGAGGGCCGCAAAGACCTCCTCCTCGACCTTCTTGGTGGCATCCTGGCGGTCGAGCTTGTCGATCACCGAGGTGGCCTCGGACAGCTTCTCGCCGAACTGCGTGGTGAGCTGGCTGAACAGGCTCTCGTCGACCTGCGGCACCTCGACCTCGGTCTTCGGCTTGCCGGCCTTCTCGGCCAGCTCGCGCTGAGCGGCACACAGCTTCTTGATCTCGTCGTGGGCGATGTCGAGCGCGTCGAGGATCGCGGCTTCCGAGATCTCGTTGGCGCCGGCCTCGACCATGAGAATGGCCTCCTCGGTACCGCAGACCACGAGGTCGAGCGGGGACTCGAGGTTCCACTCCTCGTCGGGGTTGACGACGAAGTTGCCTTCCTCGTCCTGGCCGATGCGCACGGCGCCGACAGGCATCGGGAACGGGATGTCGGACACCATCAGAGCGGCACTGGAGCCGTTCATCGCGAGGATGTCATAGGGCACCACGTGGTCGATCGACATTGGGATCGACACGATCTGTGTCTCACGCCTCCAGCCCTTGGGGAACAGCGGGCGGATGGGACGGTCGATCATGCGGGCGGTGAGCGTGCCCTTCTCTCCCGAGCGGCCCTCACGCTTGAAGAAGCTGCCGGGGATCTTGCCCGCGGCGTACATCCGCTCCTCGACGTCGACCGTCAGTGGGAGGAAATCAACGTCCCTCAGGTTTCCTGCCGTGGCGGTGGAGAGCACCATGGTGTCTCCGGACTGCACGACAACGGATCCACTCGCCTGCTTGGCGAGCTTGCCGGTTTCGAAGCTGATCTCGGTTCCACCGATCTCAACGGTAACCCGGCTTACTTCTGGCTTCATATGTTCCTTTCGGTGCCGCCTCCGGTTGGCGGCGCTGCTTTATGACTTCTCGATAGAGGTCCGGGGGAGCCTAGCAAGGGCAGAAACAGCTCCTCGAAGTCGTTCTCGGTGGCGGTGGAGCCGACGTCGTGCTCGTCGAGCACGGCTCTCACGCGAGCGGCGCCGATGCGACCGGGCTTACGGGCGATGGCGGCCCTCAGGGCGGCCTCCGTGCAGAGTCCAAGCCGTTGTGACTCTTCCAAGGCTCACTCGAACGGGCGGCGCGTGACCACCTCGGCGAGGTCGATCAGGGTGCGCGGCGGCCTGGTGACCGGGATGCCGTGGCGCTTCGTCAAGCGGCGTACGGCAGCTGGGCAGGTCGGTGCAGCCCACTCCTCTCCGGTTGCGCCGGTCTCGTCGGGTACTCACGTCGCTCTGGGCGACCGGCTTCGCCACGCCCCACACGGCAGCCGCGCTGCGGTGGCTGAGCACGGCACCCGGGCCGGCGGCGAGTACGGCGGCCATCCAACGGCCGAGCGTCGATCGCTCCGGAGTTTCGCCCCCTGCCCAGCCACGGTGGTGGGGGGCCCTACAACCCGCGGCGGCCCCAGGCGCGCAGGTAGCGCTGCGTGCCGCGCCTCGTGGAGGAAAGGGCCTTGTCCCCGATGCCCAGCTCCCTCACCTTGCCCTTCTGGGTGCGGAACAGCAGCCGCGACCGCTTGCCGCGTTTCGTGAACCACACGGAGCGGCCGACGCGGTAGCGCTTCTCGCCCTTCAGCCGCTTGCGCAGCACCCGGACCTTCGTGCCCACGCGCACCTTGCTCACGCGGAAACGCTTGCTGGAGCTGATCGCGAGCACGGCCTTGCGCCTGATCCGCTTGCGCGCGCGCTTGCTGATCTTCGACGAGAGCCGCTTGGTCGGGTAGCCGATTCGCATGCCCCCGCCGCCGCGCACGCAGTAACGGTCGATGCCCTTGCGCGACTTCAGGCGCCTGCCGCCCAGGGCCCGGCGCTGGCGCTTCTGGGCACGTCCCAGGCGGGCGCTGCCGAGCCTGCGCGGGTTGACGCCGCCCCTGGTGGGCAGGCAGTCACGCTTCTCGATCGCGGCCGCGCGCTTCTCGAGCGCGTTGGCCGCCACCTTGGCGCACGGCGGGCCGAAGTTCTCCGTCTTCATCTGGCCGCGGTCGATCTGCACCTCGCGCGTCTGACCGACCTTGCCGTCCACCCCTTCGCAGGTGAGCGTCCAGGTCTCCTTGACGCCGGCCGTGAACGGCCTCGGCCCGGCGAACGTGACGTTCAGGTCGTAGGTGGTACCGCCCGTGTAGTTGACGACCCGGGCCACGTACTTGCCGGGGGCGGGGTCGGGGCCGATGGTGGTCTGCTCCGGGTTGGCGCTGCCCGCGGAGCTGCTGATGGGATCCCCAGTGGCGGCCCCCCCGGCGTCGGTCTTGTAGATCTCGAGGTCGAGGTCCGCCTCCTCGGGGAAGGTCAGCTTGATGGTGGCGAACCCGTTGTCCACCGCCCCGGGCTGCTGGGCCGGGACCTCGAACGGCTCGTCCGTGATGCCTGTCTGGCAGGCGTCGGGAGCCTCGAAGTAGAGCGGGCACGGCGGTTGAGACGCGGTTCCCGCCTTGTCGATCGGCGCGCTCGGCGCGCCGCCGTTGGGCGGACGCCCGACGTCCTGGTCTGCCACGGGCCGGGTGGAGGGGTTGATGTGCCACTCGAAGTCTCCGGACGCGGGCACCTCCATCGTGGTGTCGAGCGTGTCGTCGAAGGAGAGCGTCCTGCCGGCGACACCTTCGGCGTCGATCACCGGCGACGTGAACGTCTTGAACTCCTTATGCAGCCGGAGCACCGCGCCGGGGAAGGCAGTCCCCTTGAGAACAGAGTGGCGGGAGGCGTTGGCCGTGCTCTCGAGCGCCTTGAAGTACGCCTCGCGGTTGCCATCGCCGTCGCCGGCCTCGGCCGTGGTGCCCTCGTACTCGGCGATGGTGTCGGCGTACAGCGGGTGGAACCCGCCCAGACCGATCTCGAACGTGAAGCCGAGGCCGCCGGTGGCGTAGTAGGTCCAGTCCTCGGTGCCGCCCGTGGTGTCGTAGAGCATGTAGCTCGGCTGGCTGGTGTAGCCGTTCTCCTGAGCCATGGAGTCGCCGAGCGCCTTGTAGACCGCCTCGTCGACAGGCGGGCCCTGAGCCTGGATCCCGGGCGGGCGCAGCACGAGGTTGGAGAACGTGTGGTTGGTGATCAGAGTCGTCACGTGGCGCTTGGAGACGAGGTCGCGGACGTTGCGAGTCTCCGGCTCGGAGAAGGGCCCGGAGCCGCGGTAGTCCTGCGCGAAGTCGCCGCCGATCGGAGGCCCGCTCGGCGAGGCGCCCGGACCGCCCCAGAAGCCGCCGTAGTTGCGGTTGGGGTCCACGCCGAACTGGCTGATGCCCACGTTCGGCTTGCCGGCCTGCACGCAGTCACCCTCGGCCGGATCGTCGTCCTCGGTGCTGTCGAAGTCGTCCTCAGCGGTGTTGTTGATGCGGCAGTTCTTGCGCTGGTACTCGTAGGGGGTGACTATGTTGGCCGTCTCCTGAGTGCCGCCGCCCGGCCGTCCGGTGCCCGCCTGGCTCGCCTCGCGCGAGGTGTTGAAGCCGTCGGGGTTGATGATCGGAATCACGATCGTGCGTGTTCGGCCCATCAGGCGCACCACGCGCGGGTTCTTGGCCCGATAGCCGTTGACCAGCTCGTAGGCCCATTCCATCGCGTTCTCCCCCGCCGGCCACTCGCGGGCGTGGTGGATTCCCATGTTGAAGAAGACCGGCTTGCCGTCCTTTGCCTTCACGTCCTCGCTGATCTCGATGCCCTGGACCGTGCGGCCCAGGAAGGTCTTGAAGGGCAGGGTGATGGGCTTGACGATGCCCGGGTTCTTCTCGGCAAGCTCCTTCATCTCGTCGTTGTAGTCGTCCAGGCGCCGATAGGTACCGGTGCGCCCGCTGGGGAGCGCCGACGCCCGCACGCCCGAGGCCATCGCCCGGCGCTCGGCCGCGCGGTCGCGCGCCGCGGCAGCCGCCACGTCGCCGATCTCGGTGGTGAAGAGGAACTTGGCCTCGCGAAGCGCCTTGGCATCGTCGGCTCCGTGCAGGAGCACCTCAACGTAGCCCTTGCCGCCGTGCTCGGTCAGGTCGAGGCCGAGGCTGGACAGCTCCTCCTCGCGGGCAGCCGAAGGGGTGGAGACGCGTACGAGGGAGAGCTTCTCGGTCTTACGGTTCGGCAGCGCCTGCGACTCGAGCGTCAGGCGGGCGCTCCTAGCCGTGCCCGAGCGCCTGCAGGCCTGCACCGTGAGACGGCCGCCGCGGGCCACGAAGCCCTGCGCGACCTCGCCGGCGCCGAAGCCCGCCGAGCCGGCCACCCGCTCGCCGGTGGCGCTGTTGAAGAGGGCCAGGTCCCAGTCACCTGACCGCGCCGCCAGACGGGCGGTCACGAATCCAGCCCCGGAGACGGTGGTGGAACGCGTGGCGTATCCCTTGCCGCCGGTGAGGGCTCCGTCGATGCAGCTGCGCTTGACCGCGTCGGCCACCGAGACGTCGGTGGCGAGGATCTCGCCCGCGGCCACGGGGGCCGCGCTGACTGCGAGCAGGGACAGAGTGAGGGCCGCGGATGCGGCCAGGGAGCGCCTCATCGTCGGAAGTTTTACACCAGGCATGCATTTGGCAACGCCGGTTCGCCGCGATCCTTGCGCTCAACCTCCGAGGCGTGCGAGCAGGCCGGCAGCCGGCACCCCGGGATGCACCACCCCGGCCACCACGAACGACGGCGTGGTGGTGACCCCGGCCTTGATGCCTGAGCGAAAGTCGCGCTGCACCCGCTCGGCCACGGCCTCCGACCGGCGGTCGGCCTCGAAGCGCTGCACGTCTAGACCGAGCGACTGGCAGCGCTGCCAGAGGTGGGGATCGTCGAGGTGGGCCTGATCGGCCATGAGCGATTCGTGCATCTCCCAGAAGCGGCCCTGCAGGGCGGCGGCCTCTGCCGCGTGTGCGAGCACGCGTGCCCGCGGATGCTTGGACACGACGGGGAAGTGCCTGAACACCCTCCGCGCCGGGACGCCGGCGAGAAGCTCGTCGGCCCTGGCGCAGTACGGGCACTCGTAGGAGCCGTACTCGATCACCAGCTCACCGTCGCCCCGCACGTGGTCCTCCGGCGACGGGCCGGGCGCGCCGGCGCTGCTCAGGTCGTCAGGCAGCTTCGAGCGCGTCGAAGATCAGGTTGGCGCCGGGGATCTCCAGCGGCGAGGGCGAGCGGTGCGACCACACCACCTCGAGGTCGGGACCGATCATCACCAGCGCACGCTGGTTGTGGCCGCGCTCGTCGATGTAGACCCCGTAGGCCCTGGAGACCTCGCCCTTGGGGTGGAAGTCGGCCAGCAGGGGGATCGACAGCCCGAGATGCTCCTGGAACGCCTTGTGTGCGAAGGACGAGTCGACTGAGACGCCGTAGAGCTTGGCTCCTCTGGCCTCCAGCTCGGGCAGCACCTCCTGGTAGACGTTCAGCTGGTCCGTGCAGGTGGGACTGAAATCGAGCGGGTAGAAGACCAGGACCGAGATTTGGCCCGCGAGGTCCTGTAGGGAAACCTGGTCGCCGTCCTGGTCGGGCAGCGTGAAGTCGGGAGCAGCCGCGCCCGCCTCGATCATCGGCGGAGACCGAGCTCCTTGATCAGTGCGCGGTAGCGGTCGAGATCGGTGCGCTGCAGATAGCCCAGCAGCCGGCGGCGCTTGCCGACGAGCATCAGCAGCCCCCGGCGCGAGTGGTGATCCTTGCGATGCTCGCGCAGGTGTTCGGTCAGCTCGTTGATCCGTGCCGTGAGCAGTGCCACCTGGACCTCGGCGGAGCCGGTGTCGTTCTCGCCGCGGCCGTGCTTGGCGACGATGTCCTGCTTCTGGTCGACGGTGAGCGTCATGCGGCGGGCAACGGTAGCAGTGCTTCGCAGTCGCCAGTCGCTAGGGCTGGTCGCTACGGGCAAAGGACGGACCGTGTTGCACAACCGATTTCGTTCCTGGCGACCAGCGACCAGCGACTAGCGCCTCAGAAGTTCCTGCGCCTGCTGCACATCCGCCTCCATCTGCGCCACCAGAGCCTCCACCGACTCGAACCGCTGCTCTCCCCGCATTCGCTCAACGAAGGCGATGCGGAGCGTCTCCCCGTAGAGGTCGCCCTCGAACCCGATCAGGTAGGGCTCGATCAGCAGGCCGCGGCCGGTTTCGAAGGTGGGCCTCACGCCCACGTTGATGGCCGCCGAGTAGCCGTGGGCCCAGCCGGCGTATACGCCGTGACCGGGCGCCACCAGCAGTGGGTCGGGCACGATGTTGGCCGTGGGCATGCCCAGCTCGCGGCCGCGCTTGTCGCCGTGCACCACCTCGCCCTCGAGCAGGTAGGGCCCTCCGAGGAACTGCGCCGCCTTGTCCACCTCGCCGGCGGCCACCAGCCCGCGGATCTGGCTGGAGGAGACGGTCTCCCCCGCCACCCCCACCAGCGGCACCACCCGGGTCTCGAACTCGTCGTAGGACGACAGGAACTCGGCCGTGCCGCGCGCGCCCTTGCCAAAGCGGAAGTTCTCCCCGACCGACACGCTCTCGGCGCCGAGCTGACCGATCAGCACTCCCTCCACGAAGGCCTCGGCGCTACGGTCGGCGAAGTCGCGGTCGAACGGGATCACCACCAGCTCGTGCACGCCCAGCCCCGCGATCAGGTCCAGCTTGATCGAGTGCGGCATCAACAGCTTGGGCCGCGCGTCCGGGCTGATCACGGCCAGCGGATGCGGGTCGAACGTGAGCACCGTGTCGTTGCCACGGATCACCTCGCGATGGCCCACGTGAACGCCGTCGAAGGTGCCGATGGCCACTCGCCTCCGGGGCGCCTCCCCCGAAGCGACGGCGGGGATGTCCGGCAGGCTCGTGACCTTCACCCGGCGAACACTACGACGGGCGCCAGCTCCGAGCCCCGCGGCTCGGCCACGGCGATCAACTCACCGCCGTGGGTCAGGCGCAGCGCATCGCCGGCCGGGGCGCCGCCCGCCGGCACGCGCACGCCGTGCGTCGCCTGCCGCGCCTCGGCCTCGGTGAGAGGGCGCTCGGGCAGGAACGCGAGCGCCTCCCCCACCCCCACCACCCGATCCGGGTCGGCGTCGCTCAGGCCGAAGGCGCCGATGGCGGTGCGCTCGAGCTCATCGCAGTAGGCGTCCCCGAGATCGGCCACGAGCTGGCGGATGTAGGTGCCCGAGGAGCATTCGATCTCGAAGCCCGCGCGGTCCCCTTCGAGCCAGAGCCGCTCGGCGCGGTGCACGGTGACCGGGCGCGCGTCGCCCTCGACCGCCTCACCACGGCGCGCCTTCTTATAGAGCGGCTCTCCGCCCACTTTGACCGCCGAGTAGGCGGGCGGGCGCTGCATCAGGTCTCCGGTGGGTATCTGCGGGTCGCCGGGCAGGCGGCCCGTGTGCTCGAGCGCGCCGTCGCGGTCGCCCGTGTCCGAGCGCCACCCCAGCCGCGCCACGGCCCGGTAGGTCTTGGGCAACCCCAGCAGGTAGCGCTGGGCGCGGGTCGCGCGACCCACCAGCACCAGCAGCAAGCCGGTGGCGAACGGGTCGAGCGTGCCGGCGTGGCCCACCTTGGTGCCGCGCGGCAGCGACCGGCGGACGCGGGCCACCACGTCGTGCGAGGTGACGCCGGCCGGCTTGTCGAACAGGATGACGCCGGGACGCAAGCCCGGGGGAGGAGCGCAGCCGGAACGTTGCCGGAGGGGCGCAGGCCGATCGTCGACCGGCCGAGCACCGGACGGTGGGTTCTCCGGCGGGCACCGCACCTTGACTTCAGCCGGCGGGGAGCTGCGCGGCCACCTGCTCGCGCAGGATGCCCACCAGCTCGTCCGGCGCGAGCTCGGTGGTGAAGCCCGCCGCCTGGCGATGGCCTCCGCCTCCGAGGTTGCGGGCGATCAGCGACACGTCGACCTCCCCGTCGGTGGCCCGCAGGCTCACCTTGCGGCAGCCGCGGCGGTCGTCGGACAGCAGGTCTCGCACCAGCACCGCGACCTTCGTTCCCTCCACGGCCCGGAGGTGGTCGACCACGCCTTCGGAGTCGGTTTCGAGTGCACCCGTCTGCTCGTAGTCCGAGCGGGTGAGCATGGCCATCGTGAGCGAGCCCTCGTCGTAGCGGGCCACACCTTGCAGCGCCCGCGTGAGCAGCTCGAGGCGCCGGAAGGGAAGGTCCTCGAACAGCCGCCGGTACACCCGGTGCGTGTCCACGCCGGCCTCGATCAGCTCAGCGGCCATCCGATGCGCGGCCGCGCTGGTGTTCTCGTACATGAAACGGCCGGTGTCGGTGACCAGGCCCACGTACAGCGCGTCGGCGATCCGGCGGGTGATCTCAGCTCCCAGCTCGTGGGCCAGATCGAACACGATCTCCGCGGTGCACGACGCATCGGGCACCACGAGATTGACCGTGCCGAAGCGCGTGTTGTCGTGGTGGTGGTCGATGTTGAGGATGTGGACCCCCTCGCGCTGGAGGAAGGCCACGGGCATGCGATCGATGTTGCCGCAATCGAGGAACACCACGGTGCGGTCGTCCACGTCCTCCGGGGGCGCGCCGAGCAGGCCCTCGAAGGTCATGTGCCGGTACTCGTGCGACAGCGGGAACTCGTCGGGCGACATGTACATCACGGAGTCCTTGCCGAGCTGCTCGAGCATCCAGTGCATCGCCAGCAGCGAGCCGAGAGCGTCGCCGTCGGGGTTCTCGTGGGTGGTGAGCAGGAACCGGTCGGCCTGGCGCAGCTCTCCTACGACCTCGTCCAGCTCGAGTACCCACGGTCACTCTCGAGCATCCTCATCGAGGAGCTCCGAGATGCGGAAGCCGCGGTCGATCGCCTCGTCGTGCAGGAACTCCAGGGTAGGGGTGCGCTTCATCCGCACCTCGGCCCCGATCGACGCCTGCAGGTGGCCGCGGGCCGACGTGAGCCCCACGAGCGAATCCTCGCGTTCCTCGTCGGTGCCGAGCACGCTCACGTACACGCGAGCATGGCTCAGGTCGGGTGCTGTCTCGACGGCGGTCACTGTCACGAATCCTATGCGGGGGTCCTTCAGCTCGGCGGTGATGTGGGCCGAGAGCACCTCCCTCAGTGCCTCGTTCACTCGCCTCATGCGGTCCGCGGCCACTCTATTCATCCCCGAGATCGTCGGTCGACAAGGTCCGGCGATCCCACTGCACCCAGTCTCCGAAACGCGATTCCGTGAACCGCTGCACCGCGTCCGCGCTCTCGTCGACCCGCCGTCGCTCGCGCCCGACGAGCGCGACGGTTAGCGTCGACCGCTGCCACAGGTCGTGGTGGTCGGTCTCTGCCACCGCCGCCCCGAAGCGCCCGTGCAGCTGCGCCTTGAGCGACTGGACGTCCTTGCGCTTGCCTTTCAGGCTGGCGTTGTCGGGCAAGTGGAGTTCGAGGGTGAGCACGCAGATGAAGGACATTGGCGCTGGTCGCGGTCGCTAGGAAAGAAATCGACAGTGCTACTCCGTGCGTCCTGAGCCCCTAGCGACTAGCGACCCGTCAGCTCAGCGCCCGCTCAACCTGCCGCGTCTCGTACACCTCGAGCATGTCCCCCTCCTTCACGTCGGGGAAGTTCTCGAGGACGATGCCGCACTCCATGCCGGCCGTGACCTCGCGGACGTCGTCCTTGAAGCGGCGCAGGGAGCCGATGCGGCCGTCGTAGATGATCGTGCCGTCGCGCACGAGGCGGACCTTGGCGCCGCGGGTGACGGTGCCGTCGGTGACCATGGAGCCGGCGATCGTGCCGATCCGCGACGCCTTGAAGATCTCCCGGACCTCCGCGGCGCCCACGTTGCTCTCCACGTCCTCGGGCGTGAGCAGTCCCTCCATCGCTGAGCGGAGCTCCTCGATCACCTTGTAGATGACGGAGTAGGTGCGGATCTCGACGCCCTCGCGGTCGGCCACCTGCCTGGCCTCGCCCACGGGACGCACGTTGAAGCCGATCACGATCGCCTCGGACGCCGACGCCAGCATCACATCGGACTCGTTGATGCCGCCGACCGCGTCGTGGATCAGGTTCACGTTGACCTGCTCCTGGGGCAGCTTGGCGATCTCGTCGGCCAGCGCCTCCAGCGATCCGGCCACGTCGGCCTTCACGATCAGGTTGAGCTCGGCGGCCTCGCCCTTCTGGACACGTGCCATCACGTCCTCGAAGGAGACCCTCACACCGGCGCGGCGGGCCAGGGCCTCGGTCTTCAGGCGGTTGGCGCGCTCGCCGGCCTGGCGGCGCGCCTCGCGCTCGTTGTCGACCACCCGGAAGTGCTCACCGGCCTCGGGAACGCCGTCGAAGCCGAGCACCTCGACGGGGGTCCCGGGCGTTGCTGCCTTGACCTTGTCGCCGCGGTAGTCGTGCATCGCCCGCGCCCGTCCAGGGTGCGCGCCGGCCACGAGGGCGTCGCCCACCTGCAGCGTGCCGCGGCCGATGATGAGGCTGACGACGGGCCCGCGGCCGGGGTCCAGGCGCGACTCGATCACGGTCCCTGAGGCCTCCACGCCGGGATTGGCCTTCAGCTCCTGGATCTCCGCGAGGGTGATCACCGTCTCGAGCAGCGCCCCGAGGTTCTCCTGCGTCTTGGCGGAGACGTCGACGAACTCGGTGTCCCCACCCCAGTCGGCCGGGGTCAGGCCCTGCTGGGCCAGCTCGCCGCGTACGCGGTTGGGGTCGGCTCCCTCTTTGTCGATCTTGTTGACCGCGACCATGATCGGCACCTCGGCGGCCTTGGCGTGGTCGATCGCCTCCACGGTCTGCGGCATGACGCCGTCGTCGGCGGCCACCACGACCACCGCGATGTCGGCCACCTGGCCGCCGCGCGCACGCATGGCGGTGAACGCCTCGTGGCCCGGGGTATCGAGGAAGGTGATCGTGCCGTTGTCGTGGTGCACCTGGTACGCCCCGATGTGCTGGGTGATGCCGCCGGCTTCACCCGCGGCCACCTCGGTCTCGCGCAGGGCGTCGAGCAGGGACGTCTTGCCGTGATCGACGTGGCCCATCACGGTCACCACCGGGGGACGATCCACGAGGTCGGCCTCGGCGTCGTCGTAGACCGGCTCGTCGGACACGTCGTCGGCGGCATGCTGGATGTCGACCTTGCGGTCGAACCCGTCGGCCAGCACCTCGATCGCCTCGTCGGGGAGAGTCTGGGTGAGGGTGGCCATCTCGCCGAGCTCCATCAGCTTCTTGATCACCTCGCCGGCGGAGAGGCCCAGCGACTCGGCCACCTCCTTCACGGTGGCGCCCGACTGGATCTCGGTGATCTGGATCTCCGGCGGCTTCTCGGGCTGGGCGGTGAGATCGGGCTCCACCCATGGCGTGCGACGGCGCCGGCCGCGGCGGCGCGGCGGCGTCTGCTGCTGGGGCGGCGGTCCCGGAGCCCGGCGTGAAGCCTGCGAGTCGATCACCACGCGGCGGCGGCGCCCGGCGCCTGCGGACGCGCCTGCGCCCGGGGCCTGCTCGCCCGACCTGGCGGTACGCGCGGGCCGGGGGCGCGCCTGTGCGGCGTCGCCTCCGCCGGGCGGGGATCCCGCCTCGGCCGCGGCGGCATCGGCGCCCGCACCGTTGCTGGCCTCCTGGGCGCTGGGGTTGAAAGCGCGTGCGATGTCGTTCTCGTCGACGCTGGAGGCAGCGGCCTTCACGTCGAGCCCGGCGGACTGCAGCACGGCGATGACCTCCTTGCTGGAGATCCCCCGTTCCTTCGCTATCTCGTGAACTCTCTTCTTGGCCATCTGTCTTTCAGTCTAGATCGTCGGTATCGACCGTCACGGGCGCGCGGAACGAGCGGGCAAAGACGCGGCCGTCCGCCGCCCTGGTTCGGCACTCCGGGGCGCCGCACAGATAGGCGCCCCTTCCCTCTGCCCGACCATCGGGGTCGGGTCGCAGCCTGCCCTTCTCGTCACGCACGAAGCGCGACAGCTCCTCGCGGGGAAAGCTCTCCCCACAGGCTACGCAGCGCCGGCTGGGGAGCTACGCCTGCTCCTCCGCCACAGGCCGGCCACGTCCCTCGGCGAGCACTTCGGACACGACGTCGTCGGAGCCGGGAGCCAGCTCGTCGCCCTCCTGGTTCTCGAGCGCCTGGTGGGCGGGCAGGCCGCAGTAGCGCGAGCCCGGGAGCCCGGCGTTCGGACAGCGCTTGCCGTTGGCGAGGATCGCCGCGCAGCGCCCGGCGACCTCCTCCTCCTCGTAGCCCATCTCCGCCTCCTCCGCGGCGAACTCGGTCTCCGAGCGGATGTCAACCCGCCAGCCGGTGAGCCGCGCCGCAAGGCGCGCGTTCAGGCCGTCCTTGCCGATCGCCAGCGACAACTGGTCGTCGGGCACGATCACGGTGGCCTGACGGCCGTCGTCGTCAACGAGCACCTCGCGCACGCGCGCGGGCGAGAGCGCCTTGGCCACGAACCGGGCCGGCTCCTCGTTGTAGGGGATGATGTCGATCTTCTCTCCGCGCAGCTCGGACACGACCATCCGCACGCGCGAGCCGCGCGGACCCACACAGGCGCCGACCGGATCGACGCCCGAGGTGTGTGAGACCACAGCGATCTTCGAGCGGTAGCCGGGCTCGCGGGCCACGTTCTGGATCTCGACCAGGCCGTCGGCGATCTCGGGCACCTCGAGCTCGAACAGCGCGCGAATCAGCTCGGGTGAGCGGCGCGAGACGATGATGCTCGGGCCCTTGGACTCCGCTGAGACGTCGGTGATGATCGCCTTCACCCGCGCGCCGTGGTCGTAACGCTCGCCGCCCACCTGCTCGGAGCGCGGCAGCAGCGCCTCGACGCGCTCGCGCAGCTGCACGAGCGTGTAGCGCGAGTCGGACTGCTGGACGATGCCGGTGATCAGCTCGCCCACGCGGTCCTGGTACTCGTCGAACATCATGTCGCGCTCCGCCTCGCGGATGCGCTGGAGGATCACCTGCTTGGCCGTCTGGGCGGCGATGCGGCCGAAGTCCTCCGGCGTCACGTCGCGCTCGTCGATCTGGTCCTTGTACTCGGCAAGGGTCTCCTGATCGAGCTCCGGCTCCTCGGGCTCGCGCAGCTCGCCCGTCTCCGGGTCCACCGTGGGCTCCTCCTGCTGCTCCTCGGCCTCGGCCAACAGCTTCTCCTCGAGCTCGGCGGGCAGGATCAGCTCGAAGACGCTGAAGTCGCCGGTGGCGTGGTCGATGTCCACGCGGGCGTACTTGGCCGAGCCGGGGCTCTTCTTGTAGGCCGACAGGAGGGCGTCCTCCAGGGCGTCCATGAGCGTGTCGGCGGAGATTCCCTTCTCCTGCTCGAGCACGTGGATTGCGTCGACGATCTCCTTGCTCATCTCTTCCCTCCCTCTCTCGCGACCAGATTGCCGCGGTGAATCTCGCTGTACGGGATCGACACGACCCCGGTTTCGGCCGCCACGATGACCTCGTCCTCAGACGCTCCGACCAGCTCGCCGGTGAAGCTTCGATGCCCGTCGCGAGGCTGCCGCGTGCGTACGCGGGCCTGCCGGCCGAGATAGCGCCGGAAGTGGTCGGGCTTGGTGAGCGGGCGCTCGGGCCCCGGTGAGGAGACCTCGATCGAGTACTCCTCGAGCAGGTCGCGCAGCTCCTTCGTCACCTGCTCGCAGAGCGCAAGGCTCACGCCGTCCGGATGGTCGATCGTGAGCCGCAGCCGCTCGGCGGCAATGCGCTCGCACGCGAGCAGCTCGACCTGCGGCAGCGATGCTGCCAACCGCTCTTCGATGAGGCTTTGGCTCTTGTCGTGTCTCGGGGGTCATATGGTCGAAAAAAAAGGCGGGCTGCGAAGCCCACCTTCAGCGCGGCCGGGGCCGCAGTACGTCTGAAAGTCCTAGCGGAATCAGTATAGGCGCTGTCGAAGCGGTTCGACAGGCGTCGCGCGTGCCCGCGCCGTCCTTGCCCTCACCCCCCCTCGCGTCCCGCTCGCGCTGGGGGCCGCTGTCATCGAGGGAGCCCCCTTCGCCCGCCGCTTCCGGACCTCTGTCGTCGCCCTTCCCGCGAGCCCAGAGCGCTCGTGCCCGTCGATGGGGTCCGTTCGCGGGGTGTGTCCTCCCACGCGGTTTCTTGGCCGGCGCGGTCCGGGGCGGCCTCGGGCTTCGTGTTCGCGGTGATGTGGCGCGTCGCCTCGAGCCCTTCGTCGCAGACCACTACTTGGTCGCCACCTCCAGCGGCCGCGCCGAAGCAGGCGCGCTGCGGCGGCAGCACGAAGAAGGGCCCCGCCGAAGCGGGGCCCTTGTCCAACTCGCTTTGGAGCCGTCGGCGACTAGGGGGTCTTGTTCGCCTCCTCGGTCGCCTTCTGGGCGTGCTCCCACGCCTTCTTGTAGTGCTCGATCGCTTCCTTGGGGTTGCCGGCGCCGGCATCGGCGTCGCCCTTGGCGAGCTCCTCGTTCGCCTTGTCCCTCTCCTTGTCGACCTTCTCTTGGCGCTTCGGGTCGTTCGCCGTCGCCGGGATCTCGTCGATCGCGGTCTGAGCGAGGTCGCGGTCGATCTGGACCAGGTCGGCGATCTCCGGGGAGACGTCCGTGTCATCCACCTTCAGCAGGTGCTCCACGGCCTTCTTCTCCTCCTCGAAGACCTTGTCGCCCTTCTTCGGGTCGAGGTGCGAGTCATCCACCCACAGCTCGGGATCGAGCGACTTGTCGATGTGCTCGATCGCCTTGCCGATCTCCTTGGCGTCCTTCTCGCTCGCGGTTGCCTGCTTGGCCTCGAGGCTGTCCCGGACCTCCTGCTTTTGGTCCATCGGGCCGCTGGTGCGCAACTCGGCGTTGTCGATCGCCAGGTCGTGGACCTCCTGGTTCACGAACCAGCCGTAGCGGTCGCCACCCACGGTCGCGATCGCATGGTTGCTGTGGATCGTGCGCGCGGCCACCGTGGCGCCGGTCGAGTCGAGGATGTTCAGATCGACCGAGAGTTTGCCGGCGTTGACGCCGGTGTCCTCGTAGAACCGGTGCTGGAGCGTGTACCACCCAGAGGCCGTGATCACCGCCGGCACGCGGCACGCATTCGGCGCTGCGGACGGGCTCGGGCACGGGTTGGCCGGGAACGTGGAGCTGCGGAACGCGTTCGTGCTCGTGCCGATC
The DNA here is from genome assembly GCA_963825475.1 of uncultured Thermoleophilaceae bacterium. Lineage (GTDB taxonomy): Bacteria > Actinomycetota > Thermoleophilia > Solirubrobacterales > Thermoleophilaceae > JAAYBF01. The sequence goes on from CAWGTC010000004.1 coordinate 888,802, forward strand.
ACCCAGGTCGACCCAACGGTCCCCGCGTTGAACGCGAAGTCCTGCAGGAACGTGCCGGCGCTGTTGTTGATCGCCGACGAGAAATCGAAGCGATGGTCGGGGTGCGTCGTTGCCCAGGCGGTGTCGAGGTAGACGTCGACCTCGGTCGTGTAGCCCCCGTCCGGGAACGTCGGGTTGGCCGAAGTCGGCTTGCCCCAGCGGGTGAACGGGCCGCTGCACGTGGTGCTCGAGCTGAACGGCGGCGCGCAACCCCCGGCCTGGGAGTTGCGAAGCCGGGCGTGGAACCCGCCGGCCGCCGAGGGGATCCCGTCGGCGTAACCGCCGCCGTTGGTGTATCCGCTCGCCTCGCGGTGGATCGTGCCCGGACCGTTGTTCACCCAGCCCGAGGTGTCGGTCTCGAAGCCCTGAGAGTAGTCAGCACTCGCGATACCAGGGACCACCATCAGCCCGAGCAGCGCGGTCACGCACACGACCACTGTCCGTGCGAGACGCGTACGCGTCTCCCGTCTGAGCGTCTTCAATGTGAAACCTGCCGTCAATTTGGAACCTCCTTGAGATGTTTCGTCCGAGACGCGCAGCGGTTTGACCCACGCGAAAGCGGGTCGCCGTCGTTCCCCTATCCGACCGGGAAAGCGGCTTTCCCGTACTTGGCGCGAACGTACCATCGGTTGGCGGATTGCGCCAATCCATTCCGGCGAATCAGACTTCCACGAGAACCGTCACCGGACCGTCGTTGACGAGCGAGACCGCCATCCGGGCGCCGAATCGCCCCCCGCGCGCGTCGAGTCTCTCCAGCACCCGTTCGTACAGCGGTTCCGCCTCCGCGGGCGCCGCCGCCTCCACGAAGCTCGGCCGGTTGCCCTTTCGCGTATCGCCGTAGAGGGTGAACTGGCTGACGCAGAGGATCTCTGCGCCGGTGTCGGTCACGGAGCGGTTCATGCGTCCGTCGTCGTCCTCGAAGATCCGCAGCGCCAGCAGCTTGCCGGCCATCCGGTCGGCCTCCTGCACTCCGTCGCCCTTCCGCACACCCAGCAGCACGACAAGGCCCGGCCCGATGGCCGCGATCCGCTCGCCGTCCACCGCCACCGCGGCTTCGCTGACCCGCTGGACGATCGCCCTCACCGCGGCGACCGTACCCTGTCCGGAGTGGCCGCCGTGGACGTGATCGACGACTTCATCGAGGCCCTGCCCGGCGAGACCCGGCGGCTCGCCCACGGCGAGTGGGGCGTGAGGGTGGCGCCCGATCATGCCGCGGGATGGCCGCTCGACGTCGGACTGCGCCTGGTCGAGGGCATCGTGCGGATCCAAGCGCATGCACTCAGCTCGCCCGACGACGTCGACCCGTGGATGCTGCTGTGGTGGAACCGCCAGACGCGCTACGTGCGCTTCGCGTGCACCGAATCGAAGGAGGTGTGGGTGCATGGGGACCTGGCGGTCGCCACGGTCGACGACGTCGCGCTTGACCGCCTGCTGGGGCTGGTGGTGGAGGGCGCGATTGCGGCGCGCGAGTATCAGGCCGCGCGCAACCGGTCGCGCAACGCCCGGTAGTCCGCGCGGTCCGGTCTCATCCCCGCCGCCAGTCCGGCGTGGTGACGCGCCTCGCGCACGCGGCCGGTCTTGACCAGCGCCTTGCCGAGGCAGAAGTGGGCGAAGTCGTTCACGGGCGCGCGCTCCACCACCGCGGCGAACTCGTCCCGGGCCTCCTCGAAGCGCCCCGAGCGAAAGTAGGCGCGGCCAAGGGCCTCGCGTATCGAGGTCTTGTCGGGCTCGAGCAGCCGGGCGCGCGCGAGAGGGATGGCGGCAGCCGCAAAGTCGCCCGCGTCCAGCAGCGCGCTGCCGCGGCGATACAGGTCGTACACCATCTCGCCGTGCTCCTCAGGGCTCGGATCAGAGAACGCGCTCATCCGGGGCCCACTCGCTGGGTCCGGAGTCCCTCCACGCAGTCGAGGATGGCAGCGGCCACGGCGGTCTTCGGGCCCAGCGGAACCGGCCGCTCGCCGCCCGCCGTCACGATGGTCACCTCGTTGTGGTCGGAGTCGAAGCCGACGTCGGAGCGGGAGATGTCGTTGAGCACGACGGCATCCAGGCGCTTGCTCGTGAGCTTGTCCCGCGCGTGGGTCAGGCCTCCCTCGCCGTGCTCAGCCGCGAAGCCGACCAGCGTCTGCTCGTCACGGCGCGACTCCGACAGCGCCCGCAGCACGTCGGTCGTGGGCTCCAGCGCCAGCTCCAGTTCGTCGCGGCCCGACTTCTTGATCTTCGTGTTCTCGGCCTTGCGCGGGCCGGAAGTCCGCGACCGCGGCGGCCATCAACAGAACATCGGCCTCGGGAAACTCGGCCTGCGCGGCGGCGCCGAGCTCGGCAGCGGTCTGCACCGCCACCACCCTCACACCCTCGGGCATCTCGAGCGCGACGTTGGCCGCGATCAGGGTGACCTCGGCCCCCCGGTGGACGGCCTCCGCCGCCAGAGCCACGCCCATCCGCCCGGACGACCGGTTGCCCACGTAGCGCACCGAGTCGATCGGCTCGCGCGTGCCGCCCGCGGTCACGAGCACCCTCAGGCCGTCGAGCGACCGGGGCCTGAAGCCGCCGGGGCCGCCGGCGGTGGCGAGCGCTCGCTCCACCTCGGCCAGCACGTCGGCCGGCTCGGCCAGCCGCCCCTCGCCCCATTCGCCCTTCGAGGCGAGCGAACCGGTGCCGGGCCCGACGATCGTGGCTCCGCGAAGACGCAGCGTCTCGACGTTGCCCCGGGTGGCCGGGTGCTCCCACATGTGGCTGTTCATCGCGGGCGCGACGACCAGCGGCGCGGTGCAGGCCAGGGCGGCGCTGGTGAGGAGGTTGTCCGCCTGGCCGCCGGCCAGCTTGGCGATCGTGTTGGCCGACGCCGGTGCCACGAGGTAGGCGTCGGCGCGGCGCACCAGCTCGAGATGCGAGATCGCGGCATGATCGGGCGCCGGGTCACCCGGGTAGGCGCCGCGGGCGGGATCGGGCTCGAACTCGTCGACCAGCACGGGGGCGCCGCTGATGCCCTCGAAGGTCGCCTTGCCCACGAAGTTCAGGCTCGACGGCGTCTGCACCACGCGCACCGAGTGCCCCGCCGCCATGGCGAGGCGGAGGATCTCAACGGCCTTGTAGGCGGCTATGCCGCCGGTGACGCCGATCAGCAGGCGCGCCACGGAGCCTCCTCAGGCTAGTCCCGGTAGGAGTACTTGATCTTGCCCTCGGCCACTTCGTCGAGGGCGATCTTGAGGTAGTTCTTGGAGCCCGTCTCCACCATCGGGGGCGGGTACTCGTCGAAGGTCCCCTCACCGAGGTTGTGGTAGTAGGAGTTGATCTGGCGGGCGCGCTTGGCGGCGACGAGGACGCACGCGTAGTGCGAGTCGACCTGCTCGAGCAGCGTGTCCAGGCGAGGCTTGATCAAGGTGAATCCCTGCTGTCGGGGCCACACATCCTAGCGGCGAGCTCGACCAGCTCCTCGAGCGCCGTCTCGAGGTCGTCGTTCACCACGACCCGCGAGAACTCCTCCTGGGCGTCCAGCTCCGTGGGCGCCGCGTCGAGCCGGCGGGCGATCTGCTCGGGGGAATCGGAGGCGCGGCCACGCAGGCGCGCCTCGAGATCCTCGACTGTGGGAGGAGCGATGAACACCTGGGTGGCGTCGGGGAGCGTCTCGCGCACCTGGCGCGCTCCTTGGAGGTCGATCTCGAGCACGATGCCCTGCGCCGGCCGCTCGAGCTCCGACCGCAGGGTGCCGTAGCGGTTGCCCGCGTACTCGGCGTGCTCCACGAACTCTCCGCGCTCCACCCGCTCGGCGAACTGCGCGCCGGTGAGGAAGTGGTAGTCGCGCCCGTTGACCTCCCCCTCGCGCGGCGCGCGCGTGGTGGCCGACACCGACAGCTGCACGCCCGGGCAGCGCTCCAGCAGACCGTGGATCAGCGTGCCCTTGCCCACGCCCGGAGGGCCCGGTGATCACGATGACGGGCGTGGCCGGCAGGATCGTGAGGCGCTGACGCGCGCTAACGCTTGAGGTACGAGACCAGCTCTTGGCGCTGGCGCTCGGAGAGCCCGCCGATGGTCTTGCTCGGCGAGATCCGGCAGTGGGTGAGAATCCGGTTCACCTTCACGCGGCCGTACTTGGGCACCGCCAGGAGCAGGTCGAAGGCCTTGGCCGTCTCCAGCCATTTCGGCGGATCCAGCAGCAATCCGTGGATCTTGACCCGGCCCGCCTTGAGGTCGCGCTTGAGCCGCGCACGACGCGTGCGAATCTCGTTCGCGCGCTGCAGGGCGTCCATCCTTTGGTCAGGGAACGCTCGGGAGGCCCGCGGCGGTGCTCTTGGCGGGCGTTTCGGGAGCGACCGGCATCGGCGGCGATCATACACACGGATCGCCGGCCCTTTACGCCGATTCGACAAAAATCGGGCGAATTCATCTGGACCTCGACCTGAGGTTTAGCGCGGTTGACGGCGCATGACCGTTTAGCCCGACTTTGCAGGCTTTTTCGTCGAGGTCCAGCGTTCCTCCCGCAAACGATGCGGGGTGTTCAGGCGGGCCTGGCGGCAGCGATGCGCTGGACGACCGGCCAAGTCGGCACCGATCCGACGCCCGGCCGCGGGATCGCGAAAGTTTTCGGTGCCCACGGCGATCACCGCGGCGCCCGGCAGCCATGAACTCGGCGGCGTCGCCGCCGGAGGCGATCCCGCCCATCCCGATCACCGGAATCGACACGCGCTGCGGCCACCGATGCCACCTGGCCGAGCGCGACGGCGCGGATCGCCGGCCCCGACAGCGCCACCGGTGCCGCCCCCGAGCCACGGTCGGCGGGTCCGCGGATGCAGCGCCATCCCCTTGAGGGTGTTCACGAGCGAGACGGCGTCCGCTCCGGCCCCCTCGGCGGCGGCGGCCACCGCGGCGGGGTCCACGGCGTTGGGCGTCAGCTTGACCACCAGCGGCTTGGCCGCAGACGGGGCGCAGGCGCTCGACCGCCCGCGCGGTCTCCTCCGGATCGGCCCCCATGATCAGGCCCGGTCTCGACGTTTGGACAGGACACGTTCAGCTCGATCAGCGAGACCTCGTCGCGCGCGCCCACCCGCTCGACCAGCACCGCCAGCTCGTCGCGGCGTGAAGCCCATCACCGAGACGCACAGGGGCACGGGCAGCTCGGCCAGCTGCGGGCAGGTCGGCGGCCAGGAATCCCTCGAGGCCCTTGTTGGGCAGGCCGATCGAGTTCAGCATCCCGGCGGGCGTCTCCCACAGCCGCGGCGGCGGGTTGCCCTCCCGCGGCTCGAGGGTGATCGTCTTCGACACGAACAGGTCAAAGGGAAACCGCTCCAGCAGAGCGTCGCCAAAAGCCCGGCGAGCAGCGATCGCATCAAAGGTGCCCGAGCCATTGAGAACAGGCCCACGAAGCGGGACCCCACAGAGCTCGAGCGGTCGAGCCCAAGCCCTGTCGACTGTCGTCTGCCGGTTGCCGTGCGCTCATCCCTGATGCCCCCCACCGGCAACCAGCGCACTCTCCAGAGCGCCCCCTCGACCACGGGCCCGTCCACGCAGACCCTGATGTAGCCCTCGCGCGTTGGCACCACGCAGCCGAAGCAGGCGCCGAAGCCGCAGGCCATACCCGACTCGAGGGCCAGCTGGGCCGGCACCGATCGCTCGGCGCAGAGGGCCCGGACCGCCTCCAGCATCGGCGGCGGGCCGCAGGCGTAGACCGTGGCCGCGGGCCGGCCTCGAGACGCTCGCTCAGGGGCTCGGTGACCAGGCCGTGGCGGCCGGCCGAGCCGTCGTCGGTGGTCACCGTGACCCCGCCGCCGAACAGCGACGCGGCCTCGGCGTGGGCCGCGGAGCGAAAGCCGAGCAGCACGGCGGCGCCGTGCCGGCGCGGTCAGCTCGTCGTGCAGGCACAGCAGCGGCGCCGTGCCGATGCCGCCCCCCACCAGCAGCGGCTCGCGTGCCGTCGGCCGCGGGGCCGAACCCCACGCCCAGCGGCCGACGAGGGCCAGCGGCTCGCCGGGACGCAGCAGTCCGAGCCGATGGGTGCCGGGGCCCACGTCCTCCAGGAGGAACTCCAGCTCGGTGCCGCCGCCGGGACGTGGCGGGCACGGGCGAAGGAGAAGGCGCGCGGGAGGTAGGGGCGCTCGCCGCTTCCGCCACCCCACCCCGCGTCCGCGGCGAGCATGTAGAACTGGCCGGGACGTGGGTCGGCCGGCCCGTGCGGCATCGGCGGCGGTGATGACCGTGTAGGCGCCCACCCGGCGGCACTCGAGCACCTCGGCGACTCGGCGTTCGGGAGGCGCGAGGGTGCGCGCCTCGGTCACTCCGCCGTCCGCCCACGCGCGAGGCCTCGGCTTGCGCGCGCGGCGTCCGGGCTCTCGGCTGCGCGTGCAGCTCCTGCAGCGAGATCACCTCCGGCTCGCCGGCGCGGCGCGCGCGGATCGCCCGCTGGGCGGCACTGGCACCGCTCATCGTGGTGATGCAGGGGATGCCGCGCGCGACCGCGGCCCGGCGGATCTCCCAGCCGTCGGCCCGCGCGCCCGAGCCGGTGGGTGTGTTGATCACCAGATCCACATCGCCCGGACTCGATCCGGTCGACCACGTTAGGCGAACCTTCGCTGATCTTGGGGATCCGCTCCACCGGCACCCCCATGCGTCGGATCGCCTGCGCGGTGCCGCCCGTGGCCAGCACGTTGAACCCGAGGTCGTGCAGCGAGGCGGCGAGCTGCGTGGCGCTGGACTTGTCGCCGTCGGTGACGCTGATGAATACCGTGCCCTCCGTGGGCAGCCGTGCTCCGGCGGCCGCCTGCGCCTTACCGAACGCCGTCGGATAGTCGGGCGCCACGCCCATCACCTCGCCGGTCGACTTCATCTCGGGCCCCAGCAGCGAGTCCGCGCGCGGGAAACGGCCAAAGGGCAGCACCGCCTCCTTGACCGATACGTGGCTCGACGAGGCGGGCAGGTCGAGATCGAGGTCGGCCAGGCGCTCGCCCAGCATCAGGCGGCAGGCCACCTTGGCCAGGGGCACGCCCGTGGCTTTGGAGACGAAGGGCACGGTGCGCGAGGCCCGCGGGTTGGCCTCGATCACGTACAGCTCGTCGTCGCCGTAGACCGCGAACTGGATGTTGAGCAGCCCGATCACCCCCAGGGCGAGGGCGATCTTCTCCGTGGCGGCCTCAACCTGAGCCAGCATCTCGGGCCCGAGCGACATCGCCGGGATCACGCATGCGGAGTCGCCGGAGTGCACCCCGGCCTCCTCCACGTGCTGCATGATCGCCCCGATCCGGGCCGTCTCGCCGTCGCAGAGCGCGTCCACGTCGACCTCGATCGCGTTCTCGAGGAAGCGGTCGAGGAAGATCTGGCCCTCGGGGCGTCCACCCGCTGCGGTGCGCTCGAGGTAGCTCGACAGCCCCTCCCCGGAGTAACAAATCTCCATCGCCCGGCCGCCCAGGACATACGACGGCCGCACGAGCAGCGGGTAGCCCACGTCGTCGGCCGCCGCAGCGCCTCCTCGGCCGAGGCCGCCGTGGCGTAGGGCGGGCTCTTGAGCTCCAGCTCGTCGAGCAGCGCACCGAAGCTCGGCCGGTCCTCGGCCCGGTGGATCGACTCCACCGGCGTGCCCAGCAGCGGCACGCCCGCGTCGGCGAGACCCTGGGCCAGCTTGAGCGGGGTCTGGCCGCCGAACTGCACGATCACCCCCTCCGGGCGCTCGAGCTCCAGCACCCCGAGCACGTCCTCGAGCGTGAGCGGCTCGAAGTACAGCCGGTCGCTGGTGTCGTAGTCGGTGGAGACCGTCTCGGGGTTGCAGTTGATCATCACGGCGTCGCGACCCGAGTCGCGCACGGTCATCGCGGCGTGCACGCAGCAATAGTCGAACTCGATTCCCTGCCCGATGCGGTTGGGCCCCGAACCGAGGATGGCCACGCTTGGCCGCTCCCCCCGCCGCACCTCGTGGCGGGCCCCGTCGGGACCGGGGCGCTCCCAGCCCGAGTAGTAGTAGGGCGTGGCCGCCTCGAACTCCGCGGCGCAGGTGTCGACCGCCTTGAAGGTGCGGGTCAGCCCGGCCTCCGGGTCCTCGCCGGCGGCCAGGGCGCTCATCTCCGCCATGAACCAGGGGTCGATGCCCGTGCGCTTGCACAGCTCGGCGGCGTCCACGCCCCGCCGCACGGCCTCGAACAGGTACTCGTAGCGGTCGGGCGAGGGCACCTCGAGCGAGCGCAGCAGGGCGTCGGTGTCCTGAGGGAGCGAAGGGCTCACGTCGAGCTCGCGTGAGCGCATCGCCTTCACGAACGCCTGCTTGAAGGTGCGCCCGATGGCCATCGCCTCGCCCACCGACTGCATGTACGTCGACAGCGAGCCGTCGGCGCCCGGGAACTTCTCGAACGCGAAGCGCGGCCACTTGACCACCACGTAGTCGATCGCCGGCTCGAAGCTCGCAGGGGTCACGCGCGTGATGTCGTTGTCGATCTCCTCGAGCGCGTAGCCCACTGCCAGCCGCGCGGCGATCTTGGCGATCGGGAAGCCGGTGGCCTTCGAGGCCAGCGCGCTGGACCGCGACACGCGCGGGTTCATCTCGATCACCACGATCTCGTCGGTCTCCGGGTTGACCGCGAACTGGATGTTGGAACCGCCGGTCTCGACACCCACGGCGCGGATCACCGCGATCGCCTGGTCGCGCAGCAGCTGGTACTGGCGGTCGGACAGCGTCTGCTGGGGCGCGACGGTGACCGAGTCCCCGGTGTGCACCCCCATCGGATCGATGTTCTCGATCGAGCACACGATCACCACGTTGTCGTTGTGATCGCGCATCACCTCCAGCTCGAACTCGCCCCAGCCGATCACCGACTCCTCGACCAGCACCTGGTTGATCGGGCTCGCGGCCAGGCCCTCGGTCACGCACTCGTGGTACTCGGCCTCGGTGCGCGCGATGCCCCCGCCGTGGCCCCCCATGGTGAAGCCCGGCCGGACGATCGCGGGTAGGCCGATGTCCGGCAGGGCCCGCTCCGCTTCGCTCATCGACTCGACCGCCCTCGACCGCGGCACCCGCAGGCCGGCGCCCTCCATCGTCGCCCGGAACAGCTCGCGGTCCTCTGCGCGGCGGATGGCCTGGTAGTCGGCGCCGATCAGCTCCACCCCGTAGCGATCCAGCGTCCCGTCCTCGCTGAGCACGCGCGCCAGGTCGAGCGCGGTGCCCCCGCCGAGCGTGGGAAGCAGGGCATCCGGGCGCTCGCGCTCGATCACCCTCGTGACCGAGTCCGGCAGCAGCGGCTCGATGTAGGTGGCCGTGGCGAACTCGGGATCGGTCATGATCGTGGCCGGGTTCGAGTTCACCAGCACCACCTCGTAGCCCTCCTCGAGCAGCACCTTGCACGCCTGGGCGCCCGAGTAGTCGAACTCGGCGGCCTGGCCGATCACAATCGGGCCGCTGCCGATTACGAGAATCTTCTGGATGTCGGTGCGCCGGGGCACGTCAGTCGCCGGCGACGCTGTTCTTCATGCGCTCACCGTCGCAAGGAAGCGGTCAAAGAGATGCAGCGAGTCGTGCGGCCCCGGCCCGGCCTCGGGGTGGTACTGGACGGTGCCGCCCGCCACGTCCTTCAGGACGAGCCCTTCGACGGTGCGGTCGTAGAGGTTGATCTGCGACAGCTCGGCGCGTCCGAAGTCGGTGTCCCACCGGACCGCCTCGTCGTCGGGAAACGTGCGCTCTCCGTTCGGGCCGAGGACCGCGAAGCCATGGTTCTGGGACGTGATCTCGATACGCCCGGTCTCGAGGTCCTTGACCGGGTGGTTGGCCCCGCGGTGGCCGAAGCGGAGCTTGTAGGTGTCGAGTCCCACCGCGCGGCACAGGAGCTGATGGCCTAGGCAGATGCCCCAGACCGGCACCTTGCCCACCACTCCCCGGACGCTCTCGACCACGTAGTCGAGCGCCGCAGGGTCGCCGGGCCCGTTGGCCAGGAACACCGCGTCGGGCCCCCGCTCGAGCAGAGCGGCTGCGGGCGTGTCACAGGGGTGCAGCTCGACCATGGCGCCGCGCTCGCGCAGGTTGCGCACGATCGAGCTCTTGATCCCGGTGTCGAGCGCGACGATCCGCGGACCGCCGCCGCCCGAGAGCGGCTCCAGGATCACCGGCTCGGCCGGCGTGACCTCGGCCGCGAGGTCCTGCCCCTCCATGGGCGTCTCGGCCATGACCCGCTCCATCGCCTGCGCCTCGGACAGGTCCCCGGGGAACACCCCGCCGCGCATCGCGCCGCGGTCGCGGATGTGGCGCACCAGCGCCCGCGTGTCGATGCCCGCGATCGCCGGGATACCGCAATCCGCGAGCCACGTGAGCCAGCCGCCCTCGGCGTGGGCGGCGTCCTCGCGGTCGACCCCCTCGCGCATGACCACTGCCCTCGCGTGCACGGCGTCGGATTCCGTGTGATCCGCGGCCACGCCGTAGTTGCCGATCAGGGGGTACGTGAAGACGATGATCTGGCCCCGGTAGCTCGGGTCGGTGACCGACTCCTGGTAGCCGGACATCGCGGTGTTGAAGACCACCTCACCGGTGGCCGCCAACTCGGCCCCGACCGAGTCGCCATCGAAGCGCGTCCCGTCCTCCAGCAGCAGGAACGCGCTCACTTGATCAGCCTCTGGACGGTCTTGAACTCCTCGCTCCCGGCCTCGCCCAGTAGCTCGAACAGCGCGGTCTCGACACTGGTGAGCACGGCGCCGGCGCCCTCCATCTTGTGCAGGCCCAGCTCGAAGTTCTCCTCGCTGCGGGAGCTCACCGCGTCGCGCGCCACGTGCACCTCGACGCCGCGGTCGAGCAGGTCGTGAGCCGTCTGGGACACGCACACATGCGACTCGATGCCGCAGAGCAGCGCCTGGTCGCGGCCGCCGAGATCGAACCCCTCGGCGGCGGCCGCCGAGAACACCGTCTTCTCCAGGGGGGTTGCCACTGGAGGCGGTGCCCCCCTTTGATGTCCTCGCTCGGTGCCGTCAAGGTGCTCGGCCACCTCCGGCACGGTGGCGCCGAGGCCGCTCGGGTACTGCTCCGTGGCCACCACCGGGATCCCGAGCGCGCGGGCGCCCTGCACGAGCACCCCGGCGTTGTGAGCCACCCGCTCGAAGTCGCGCACGGCCGGGCGAAACGCCTCCTGAACGTCGACCACCACCAGCGCGGTGCGCGAGCGGTCGAGTACGCGCGCGGGAGGCACTAGGCCACGGCCCCGATGGCGAACGAGCGCTCGCGGAAGGCGACCGCTCCGGCGGCGACGGTCATCCGCACCCTCCCGATCAGGCGCCGGCCGGCGAATGCGCAGTTCGACGAGCGGCTCTCATACCCCGACTCCCCCACCTCCCACTCCGCGGCCAGGTCGACCAGGCAGACGTTGGCGGGCGAGTCCTTGGCCAGCGAGGGGATCGAGAGGCCGAAGGGCTCGCCGCCCGCCGTCATCCGCTCGATGACCAGCCCCAGTCCGAGCACCCCGGGCACGACCAGGTCGGTGTGCACAGCCGCGAAGGCGCTCTCCAGGCCGGTCACCCCCATCGGGGCGAGCTCGAACGGCTCCTCCTTCTCCTCACGTGCGTGGGGTGCGTGGTCGGTGGCGATGCACCCGAGCACTCCGGAGCGCACACCGTCGATGAGGGCCTGGCGATCGTCCTCCGAGCGCAGCGGCGGGTTCATCTTGAAGTGGGTGTCGAGCCCGCGGACGTTCTCGTGGGTGAGCAGCAGGTGGTGTGGCGTGGCCTCCGCCGTCACTCGCACTCCCGCTGCGCGAGCGCGCTCGAGCACCTCCACCGTCTGGCGCGCCGACACGTGCTGCACGTGGATGAAGCCGTCCTCGTAGGCCGCCAGCTCGGTGTCGCGGGCCACCATCGTCGACTCCGACACCGACGGGATGCCGGCCACCCCGAGCAGCGCAGAGACGTCGCCCTCGTGCATGGCGCCGTCGCCCGACAGCGCGGGGTCCTCCTCGTGAAGCGCGATGCAGCGCCCGGCCAGCCGCTGGTACTGCAGCGCCTGCCGCATCACCCCGGCCGAGCGCAGCGGGAGGCCGTCGTCGGTGAACCCGGCGGCGCCGGCCTGGGCCAGGTCGGCCATCTCGGTGAGGTGCTCACCGCGCTGGCCCATCGTGACGGCGGCGGTGAAGCCGGTGGGTATGCGCGCCTCGGCGCGGGCACGCTCACGGAGCGAGCTGAGAACCGAGGCGGAGTCCACCACAGGGTCGGTGTTGGGCATTGCGAGGATCGCCCCGAAGCCGCCTGCCGCTGCCGAGCGGGTGCCGGTCTCGATGTCCTCCTCGTCTTCGCGCCCGGGTGTGCGCAGATGCACGTGGGGGTCGACGAACGCCGGGAAGGCATGCAGGCCCTCCGCCTCGACGACCTCGGCGTCGGCAGGCGCCTCCAGCTCGCCGGGACCGCCGATCTCGGCCACGGCGCCGTCGCGCACCAGCAGGTCGCCCGGCCCGTCGAGTCCGGTCCGGGGATCGAGCAGGTGCGCGCGCCGGATCAGAAGAGCGGCGGGAGCCGAATCGGCTCGGTCGAGCAGGGAGTCGAGCTGGGTGTTCATGCGGGCTGGGGCTCCGAGGTCGGGCGTGAGGAGCTGTCGGCGCCGCGCGGCGGGCCCGCCCCTCCCGCGAGCAGCTCGTAGAGCACGGCCATCCGCACCACCACACCCGACTCGACCTGGTCGGTGATCAGGGCCTGCGGGGAGTCGATCACCTCGGCCGAGAGCTCGACCCCGCGGTTGACCGGGCCGGGGTGCATCAGCAGCTGGCCGGCGCCCAGGCGGCGGCCGTCGATCTGGTACTGCGCGGCGTACTCGCGCAGCGAGGGCACGAACGATCCGGTCATCCGCTCGTGCTGCATCCGGAGGGCGTAGACGACATCGGCCTCGCCGAGGTCGTCGAGCGTGGTGCGCACCTCGCAGCCGAGCGACTCGACGCCGCGAGGGATGAGCGTGGGTGGGCCGCAGACCGTGACCCGGCAGCCCATCCGGCCGAAGGCGAGGATGTTCGAGCGCGCCACGCGGCTGTGGAGCACGTCGCCCACGATCCACACGTTGAGGCCCTCCAGACGCCCCGCCCGGCGGCGCAGCGTGTAGAGGTCGAGCAGCGCCTGGGTGGGGTGCTCGTGCTTGCCGTCGCCGGCGTTGATCACCGAGGCGGGCGTCCAGCGCGCCACCAGCCCGGCGGCCCCCGCGTGCGGCGACCGGAATACGACCGCCGCCGGGTCGTAGGCCGAGAGCGTCTGCACGGTGTCCTTGAGCGACTCGCCCTTGTCGACCGAAGAGCCCTGGGCCTTGATGCTCACCAGATCGGCCGAGAGGCGCTTGGCGGCCAGCTCGAACGAGGAGCTCGTGCGCGTCGAGGCCTCGTAGAAGAGGTTGATCACCGTGCGCCCGCGCAGGGTCGGCACCTTCTTGATCTCGCGGCCGGAGACCTCAGCAAAGCTCTCGGCCCGGCCGAGGATCCGCTCGATGTCCTCACGCGACAGGTCGTCGACCGACAGCAGGTGCCTCTTCATGCGTCCTCTCCCCTTCGCACGGTTATCTCGGCGTCCGGGAGGAGCGAAGCGCGATCGGTGATCGCGCGAGCACCGGACCGAGGATCTCCGTCTGAAATTGATACCTCGTCCTCTCCGTCCAGCTCGGCCACCGTCACGTTCACCCGCTCACTGCGGGCGGTGGGCAGGTTCTTGCCCACGTAGTCCGGCCGGATCGGCAGCTCGCGGTGGCCGCGGTCGGCCAGCACCGCCAGCTGCACCCGCCGCGGGCGTCCGTAGTCGAAGAGGGCGTCGATCGCCGCGCGCACGGTGCGCCCGGTGAAGAGAACGTCGTCGACCAGCACGACGGTGGTCTCCTCGACGGCGAAGTCGATGTGCGAGGCGTGCACCACCGGCTGGGCGCCCGGCTCGCGCAGGCCGACGTCGTCGCGGTAGAAGGAGATGTCCACGTCGCCCAGCGGAACCGGCTCTCCGACGAGCTCCGCGATCAGGTCCCGGAGCCGCCCGGCGAGCAGCGCCCCCCGGCGATGGATGCCCACCACCGCAATCGTCTCGCCACCGTTCTTCTCGACGATCTCGTGAGCGATGCGCACCAGAGTGCGCCGCACGTCGTCGCGGTCGAGCACGACCTTGTGGGTCAAGGGAACGTCCTTCCTGGCCTCGCGGGACCGGGTTAAAGGATGCTCTGCGAGAGTAGCACCGGGCGCCGACGCTACTTGATCCCGACCACCATCGAATCGGGACCGACCAGGTGCTCGACGTAGCACTCGCGAAAGCCCGTCTGTTGCATCCAGGCGCGGCAGTCGGCGCCCGTGTAGTCGAAGCCCCCCGGCGTCTCGATCAACATGTTGAGGCTCATCAAAAGGCCGAACGCGTTGCTACGCCGCTCGTCGTCGATGATCGCCTCGTAGACAATCAGCGCGCCGCCGTCTGGCAGCGCGTCATGGGCCTTTTGCAGTAGGACCCGCTTCTCGTCGAGGTCCCAGTCGTGCAGGATGTGCCCCATCACGAGCACGTCCGCACTGGGCAGTGCGCCGGCGAAGAAGTCGCCGGCCGTGAAGCTCAGGCGCTCGCCGAGCCCCGCCCTGGCGACATTGGCGTCGAAGATCGGCTCGATCGCGGGCAGGTCGAAACCGCCGCCGGTGATGTGCTCGTGCGCCAGGGCGATCTGAACCGGCAAGGCGCCTTCGGCGCACCCGATATCGATCACGGTGCTGTGATCCTGCCAGGGGAACTTGGCGGCGATCGCCTGCGCTGGACCGCCGCTGATCGCGCTCATCGCGCGTGCGAACTGCGCCAGCCGCGCCGGATCGGCGTAGAGCTCCTCGAAGAAGTTCTCGCCGTGCTTCGCCTCGTTTTGCGGCACGCCTGTCTGCAGACCCTCTGTCAGCGACCCCCAGAACCCGTAGAGACGAGCGTTGGCCATCTCGAGAATCCCACCGAGGTAGGAGGGCTTGCCCCGGTCGAGGAACAGCTCAGTTGCCGGGGTGTTGGCATAGCGGCCCTCATCGCGCTCGAGCATGCCCAGCGCCACCAGCGCGTCGAAGAAGTCCGACGCGCTCCGCGGGTGCAGGCCCAGGCGCTCGCGCAGCGCCTCGCCATCGAGCGCGCCCGCGTCCGCCAGCTCCGAGAAGACTCCGACCTCGACGGCACTCAGCAGCGTCTTGGAGCCCCAAAACGCGAGTCCGAGTTGCATGATCGCGTCGGGCGTCACCTGCGTCGCAGGCTGCACTGCCGCGGTCTGTCCTTCGCTCATCATCACACTCCGTTCTCGAGAACCAAGCCCCGCCGCCCAACCTACGGCCGCGCCTGCGCGGCGTCAACGGCTGTCATGCCGGCGCGATCGGCCTGTCATTCGGAGTACGTCCAACCGATCTCCTGGTTCGGGATGCCGATCGAGGCGTGTGTCTGGACGAACCTCCAGTCTCCGTTCTCCCGATGGAAGACGGCGCTCCAGCGTGGCGACACGTGCTTGCCATCCGGCATCGTGATCGTGAGGCTTGTCGTGGCCCAGCCCACGGTGCCCTCGCTGAACGCCTCTGTGTCGGTGGGTGCGAAGCTCGCCTCGCCGCCGGCACCCTCGACTTCTCCGCGCAGGAACGCGCCGACGGCGGTGCCGCCGCTGAACCGCTCGCCGGGGTCGCTGCCGATCAGGCGCGTCCCCTGCCCGGGCGACACGAGCATGTCGACGAGCGACGCATCGCCCCTCGTCGCCGCGTCGAACCAGGCCCTGACGAGGTCCTCCAACTCAGGTGATCTCTGCATTCGCTTGCCTCCGAGACGCTCGAGTTTCATGGATCATGCTGGTGTGCTCCCCGAGGGGCAACCCCGGCCGCCGGCGTTCCCGGGCGAGATGCCCGTCGGGCGGCGCGGCGCGATCACTCCGAGCGACCCCATGCCTGTCGAGGGATCGGTCGAGGTGGCGATGCCGGTCGAGCAGCTCTGGGCGACCTTTCTGGATGTGCCCCGCTGGGCCGAGTGGAACCCGTGCATCTGGCGCTCACGCGTGCGGGGCGGAGCCCTGCGAGAGGGCGCCGTGCTTTTTTGGGCGTTCAACCCGATCAGGGGCCGGTACCTGTACAAGATGCCGGCGACGGCCGAGATCGTGGAGCTGGTCGAGGCCGAGCGGGTCACCTGGGAGGTGACCGCTCCCGGCTTTCACGCCCTCCACAGCTACCGGTTCGCCGAGTCGGGGCCCGGCCGCTGCCTTTTCGGCTCGTGGGAGGTCGCGGAGGGCCGCGCCTTCCGGGCCACGAGCCGCTTCTGGCTGGCCCACTTTCGCTACGTGTGCAGAGAGTCGCTGGCCGGTGCCCGTTCGCTCGCGCCCCCGCGATCGGGTCGAGCCCCGTAGCGAAGCTCGTGCCACGCGCCGGGGTCGTGTGAAGGTACGAGGATCGCCTGAGGCTCGCTTTCGGCGAAGGCCTTGATCTCGCGCAGCGAGCGGCGAGAGGTCTTGTCGTCGGCGGTGAGCATCGGCAGGATCTCCTCGCGGATGTTGCGTAGTTCGCCACCTCCGGCAGCCTTTCGGCTTGACCGCGCTCGTCCAAAGTTCGGGAGCTCGGCGGAGGAGCTACTCGATCCAGGCGGTCGAGTAGCCCCTCTACGGAGTCTTCAGACCTGGATCGGCGTCGGCGCGCACGTGCTCGGGGTCCCCGCGCTCGGGGAACGGGATCTCCACCCGGTCGAAGTCGCGCGGCACGATCGTGCGATCGAACGCCGCCCGCGCCTCGTCGCGCAGCTCCCCCCCTCCGTAGCGCGAGGACACGTGCGTGAGCGCGAGCAGACCCACCTCCGCGCGGGCGGCCAGCTCGGCCGCGGCCCGTGCGGTGGAGTGCCCTGTCTCCCTCGCTCGCGCAGCTTCCTCCTCCATGAAGGTGGCCTCGTGCACGAGCAGGTCGGCGCCCTGCGCCACCGCCCGGGTCATCTCGGACGGGGCGGTGTCGCCGGTGAGCACAACGGTCCGGCCGCGACGCGCCTCGCCGAGCACCTGATCGGGGGTCACTTCGCCCACGGCCTTTCCTCCCTGCAGTTGACCGAAATCAGGTCCGGGCGCCACGCCGAGCTCCCTCGCCCGCTGCTCGTCGAAGCGTCCCGGCCGCGGGTCCTCGATCAGGGCATAGCCCAGCGCCGTGACCCCGTGATCCACCGGGAAGGCGGCGATCCGGTAGCCGTCGCGATCGAGCTCGTGGCCCGGCTCGAGCTCGCGCAGGTGAACCTCGTACGAGGTCCGGCCCACCACCGGGCGCAGGGCGGCGAACATCCGCTCGAGCCCCTTCGGCCCGTACACGTGCAGCGGGCGCTCCCGGCCCATCAGGCCGTAGGTCTTGAGCAGGCCGGGCAAGCCCAGCAGGTGGTCGGCGTGAAAGTGCGTAACGAACACCTCGTCGAGCTCGATCAGGCCCACGGAGCGGATGAGCTGGCGCTGGGTGCCCTCCCCGCAGTCGAACAGCAGCCGGTCGCCACCGCGCCGGACCAGGGTGGCCGGCAGGCCCCGGCGCGCGGTGGGCGCCGAGCCGGCGGTGCCTACGAAGAGAACATCCAGGTCCATGACGTGCCTATCTTCGCGATTCGGCCGCTCATGCCCGGGTCAGGGCGACAGCTCGACCAGTTCGAACTCGACCTCGCCGCCGCCGGCCCGGGCCAAGCCCATGGTGTGCGTGGGTGCTCGCCGCCGCTCGGTTGGGCTGCCGGGATTGAAGATCTGAAAGCCGTCATCGCTCTCGTGAAGCGGCAGGTGCGAGTGGCCGAACACCACCGCATGGGCATCGGGGAAGCGCCGCCGCATCCGGGCCAGCCTGCCCCGGCCGGGGCCCGCGTCGTGAACCATGGCGATCCGTGCGCCGCCGGTCTCTACGATGCGCTCGGCCGGGAGTCGGCGGGTGAGCTCTTCGTCGTCCACGTTGCCGTGCACGGCGACCACCGGCGGCCCGATCAGCTCCAGCTCCTCCAGTGTCGTGGCGGTACTCACATCGCCGGCGTGAAGGATCAGGTCCGCCCCGCCCAGGCGGGTCACGCACGCGGCCGGCAGCCGCCGCGTCCCGCGGGGCATGTGCGTGTCCGATATCACCGCGATCAGCATTGGGATTGCATCTAGACTCGCGCTCACGCGCCCGTAGCTCAGTGGATAGAGCGCTGCCCTCCGGAGGCAGAAGTCGCTGGTTCGAATCCAGCCGGGCGCGCTGCGAGAAGCCCGGTCTGACGGGGTTTCTCATTGTCCCCGGTCACGGAGGAAAGCATGAGCGTCGCGCCGCGGTTTCTGTTTGGGGCAGCACTCCTGCTCACCTTGTCGGCCGTCATGGCATGCCCAGCTCAGGCCGCCCCCCGCGATCTCGCTCCCAGCGCCGGCCGGACCGCGGTGGTCTCTCCGGCAGGGGGCACCGTGCGGGTGAAGCCGAAGGGGAGCGGCGCTTTCAAGCTGCTTCGCCGAGCGCGGCAGATACCGATCGGGTCGATCATCGACACCACCCGCGGGCGGGTGCGCCTGGCGACCACGGCCGGAGTCCGTGGGAGGGGCAAACAGAGCGGCGTCTTCTCCAAGGGCGCCTTCCGGGTGATGCAAAAGCGCGCTCGGCCGAGGTTCACGAACCTGATACTCGTGGGCGGGCGGCGGCGCATCTGCGGGGCGGCGCAGGCCGGCACGCCCAGCGCCAACATCAGCCGTCGCGTGGTCCGCCGCCTTCGCGGCAACGCCCGCGGTCGCTTCCGGACCCGGGGCAAGCACTCCGCCGCCACGGTGCGCGGCACCACCTGGATCACCGAGGACCGCTGCGGCGGCACCTTCATCGAAACCGAGAAGGGCAAGGTGGTCACGAACACGGGAGGGCAGGACTTCGATCTCGAGCCCGGTCAGAGCCTCGTCGGCTTCTGCATCTTGGGCGACTCCTGCGTGATGGTGCTGTCGGCCCCGGAGCAGAGGATCTTCGGGTACGGGCTGACGACCAACAGGCCGGGCACGGAGTACGTGCTCTGCGTGCGCAAGCCGAGCTCCGCGGAGGACTGCGGGACCTTCCCACTTCCGTCCCCCGGTCCGACCGGAGGGCGGATCCACGCGGTGGTCTGCCAGCAGTTCGAGGGCGTCGGGGAGTACACGGCGCGTTGGTCCATCGGAGGCGAGCCGGTGCTCTTCCCGCTTTCGTTCGAGGCCACCTTCCCGCCGCTCTTCCCGAACCCGACCTGCATCACCGACGGCGCGCCGGCTTCGAACCAGAGGGGCCTCAGCAGCGCCGGATGAAATACGGCGCCGGCTAGCCGACTTCTATCGCTCGGCCGCGTTCCTCGACCGCCTGTTTGATCCGGTCGCACACGCCGGGCAGCTCCCGCTTCATCTGGCGGAAGTGCTGAGCGGTCATCACCACGACCTTCGCGGGCGTTGCGGTCACAACGGAGGCGTTTCGCCTGACGCCGCCCATCAGTGCCAGCTCCCCGAAGAAGTCTCCGGGACCGAGCTCGGCCACGTGCTCGCCGTCGTGCGTCACCTCCGCGGTGCCCTCCGTGATGATGAAGAACTCGTATGGAAACTGGCCCTCGCGCACGAGGTACCTGCCCGGCTCGAACTCGAGCGCGTCGGTGTGCTGCGCGATCGTGCGCCGCTCCTTCTTCGAAAGCCCGGCAAACAGCGGGATCGAGAGCACGCTCTGCTCGTCCATACCAAATACCCCTCTCGGTCGGATCCAGCCGATCGTCTCACGTGGCCCGCCGGGGGGCAACGGCTATCGGCTGTCGGGAACCGGCTTGAGCCGTATCTGCTCGGTGGCCACGGCCGAGCCCCCGTCGTCATCGCTCGCCCGCACTCGCAGTGTCACCGACACCGGCGGGCCCCGGGTGAGCGCCGCCTCGATCACGGGAAAGGCCTCGCCCGGCGCCCGCAGCACCATCCGCGCCGCTTGCCCGGGAGAGGCGCGGCCGGCGCGCACCGACAGGTCGATCGGCTCGCGCGAGGGCGCGC
This sequence comes from uncultured Thermoleophilaceae bacterium, assembly GCA_963825475.1. Taxonomy (GTDB): domain Bacteria; phylum Actinomycetota; class Thermoleophilia; order Solirubrobacterales; family Thermoleophilaceae; genus JAAYBF01. The sequence continues at coordinate 908,717 of CAWGTC010000004.1, forward strand.
GCAGAAGGGCCCGGCCCTCGAGCCGGCACGGCCGGGGGCAGCGCGCAAACACCACGATCGTGCGGGTGTCGAGCACCATCTGCTCGGGCGGGACCTGCAGCCTCACGCGCAGGCGCTGGGGGGCGGGGTCGCCGGGCACCCAGCGATAGCTGAGATCGAGGCTGGACGGGCGCAGCGGAGTCCGCGGCGTGAGCTTGAAGGCGTACTCGCGCGAGGCGCCCGCTGCTATCTCCCCCACCGAGATCGAGTCGAGGGCGGCCACAGGACCCCGGTACAACTCGCGGTCCGGCCCTTTGCCCGTAGTGTCGACGATCCGCAGGCCAACTGCCTCGGAGGCCTTCCGGGCGCCGCCGGCCGGGTCCTCGTACTCGACCTCCTGACGCAGGTTGAACGGGCCCGCGCCCCTTCCATCGTTTTCGATCACCACCTCGCCTTCGGCCACGAAGTCGGCGAACCGCAGGCCGGCCTGGCTGTCGCCGGGGAGGGTGGTCAGCGAGAAGGCGCCCGACGTCGACGCGACCACCGCCGCCGTCGCCTCGGGGGCCGCAGGCTCGTGGGAGTCGCCGCAACCTCCTGCGACAAGAGCGAGTATCGCCACGGCCCCCGCAACGAGACTCCGGGGTGAGGGTCGCTCGGCGGTCACGGCCGGAAATCTAGTCATCGGCGTGGGCTACGGTCCCGAGCGAGCCTCCATGCCCGACCAGCCGATCCCACCCTCACCCCCGCCGCTGCCTGTGGGGGACATCTCCCCCCAGAGCGCAGCGCGCCGGCGCGACCTCAGGCTGGGTGGCCGCACGCTCCGAGAGCACGCGGCCAGAGGCAGCCTCATCAACGGGGCTTTCCTGAGCGGGGTCGGCCTGCTCGCTCTCGGCAAGGGGTTCCTGCTGGCAGGTTTCCTCTCACGTGAGGACTACGGGATCTGGGGAGTGCTTGCCGTCACGTTCTGGAGCTTGCTCTGGCTCAAGCAGGTGGGCATCGGCGACAAGTACATCCAGCAGGACGAGGACGACCAGGAGCTGGCCTTCCAGAAGGCGTTCACGCTCGAGGCGATCCTCAACCTGGCCTTCCTTGTGCTCCTGGCCGCCGCGCTGCCCGTGATGGCGCTCGTCTACGGCGAGCGGGACCTGATCCTGCCGGGTCTCGTGCTGCTCGCGATCCTGCCGGCAGGAGCCCTTCAGTGGCCCGTCGTGGCCTACCACCGGCGGATGCAATTCGTGCGCCAGCGATCGCTGATGGCGTTCGAGCCCGTGGTGGCCTTCGTGGTCTCGGTGGGCCTCGCGATTGCGGGCGCCGGCTACTGGGCCCTGGTGCTGGGCGCTCTCGCGGGCGCATGGGCTGCAGCAGCGGCCGCCGTGGTCGTGTCCCCCTACCCCATGCGCCTGCGCTATGAGCGGGGCACGATGCGGTCCTACGCGGTGTTCTCGGGACCCCTGTTCCTGGCCACCCTCGGCAGCCTTCTGATCGCGCAGGGAGGCATCCTCACCAGCGAGGCCTACCTCGGCCTGGCAGGGGTGGGCGCCGTCACGCTGGCGGCCACCATCAGCCAGTTCACCGACCGCGTCGACGGCGCCGTGACCGGCTCGCTCTACCCCGCCATCTGCGCGGTACGCGACCGGGTCGACCTCCTACACGAGTCCTTCGTCAAGTCCAACCGGCTGGCGCTGATGTGGGCGATGCCCTTCGGCCTGGGCCTGACGCTCTTCGCGGACGATCTCGTGAGCTTCGGCATAGGCGAGGAATGGAGACCCGCCGTCGTGCTGCTCCAGGCCTACGGCGTGACCGCCGCCATCGCTCATGTGGGCTTCAACTGGGACGCCTACCACCGAGCGATCGGCAAGACCTGGCCCATGGCGGTGGCCAGCGGCGCCGCGGCGGTCGTCTTCCTCGCCTCCGTGCTGCCCCTGCTCGACGCCTACGGGCTGAAGGGATTCGCGATCGCAGTCGGGCTGCAGGCTTTGGCGCACGTGATCGTGCGCGCCTATTACCTGCGCCGCCTGTTCCACGGATTCGGATTCGTGCTGCACGCGCTTCGTGCAATGGCGCCCACCGTGCCGGCCGTTCTGGCGGTGGTCGCGGCACGGGCCCTCGAAGCCGGCGAGCGCACCCTGCTCATGGCCTTCGGGGAGCTGTCGCTCTTCCTGGCGGTCGCGACCGCGGCCACCGTAGCGCTCGAGGGGCCGCTCCTGCGCGAGGCCATGGCGTACCTCCGCGCACGGCCCTCGGCAAGCGCTCCGGTCTAGATCAGTCCTCGCTCAGGTGCCGCTCGTACCAGGCCCAGGTCTGGGCAAGGCCTTCGTCGAGGTCGACGCGCGCCGACCAGCCGAGCTGCTCCCGCATCGCAGTCGAGTCGAGCCACTGCCGGTCGATCTCTCCGTGAGGAGCCCCCGCGCCCTGGATATCGGGTTCTGAGTCGCGTCCGGACGCCCGGGTGAGCCGCGCCACCACGTCGAGCACGCTCACCGGCTCGCCACGCCCGGCATTCGACGCACGCCCGGCCATGTCCTCGTGCTCCAGCGACGCCGCCACCGCGAGGTAGGCCTCCACCGCGTCGGACACGTACATGTAGTCACGCTCGGGTGTGCCGTCGGAGCGAATCACCGGACGCTCGCCGGCAGCGAGCGCCCGTGCCGTGTCGGGCACCACTCTGGACCAGTTCACGTCCCCGCCCCCGTACACGTTGGCCAGCCGAGTGACCGCCACCGGCAACCCGTACGTCGCGGCATAGGAGCGCGCGAGCATGTCCGTGCACGCCTTCGACACGTCGTAGGGATAGACCGCCTG
>CAWGTC010000005.1:0-46311 GCA_963825475.1 uncultured Thermoleophilaceae bacterium
GGACAAGGTGCTGTTCGGCGCCTCGGGGATCACGAAGCTCGACCTCGCCCGCCACTACGAGCGTGTGGCCGCCGTGATGCTGCCCTACGCTCGCGGACATCCACTGGCCCTCCAGGGCTTCCCGGGCGGCATCGACGAACCGGGGTTCTTCATGAAGGCCGTGCCGCCCCACTTTCCCGACTGGATCGAGCGGGCCACGCTCGACAAGCGCGGCGGCACGGTGACCCATGTCCTGGCCGAGAATGCGGCGACGCTGGTCTACCTGGCCGGGCAGAACGTGATCACGCCCCACTTGTGGCTCTCACGCGCCGGTCGGCCGCGCGAGCCCGACCGCCTGATCCTCGTTTCGATCCCTCTCGGGGGAGGCTTCGCCGAAGTTCGGGCGGCCGCCCGCGACGCCGGCGAGCGCCTGCGCGACGCCGGGCTGGCCACCTACGCCATGGTCACCGGGTCGCGCGGCATCCACGTAGTCTGCCCGCTGCGCCGGGCGGCCGGTTTCAAGGAGGCGCACACGTTCGCGCGCCGGATCGCCGAAGAGATGGTGCACGACGATCCGCGGCGGCTGACGCTCGAGTGGAAGAAGGCCAACCGCGGCAGCAAGATCTATGTGGACGTGAACCGCAACAACTACGCTCAGCACGCGGTGGCGCCGTACGCGGTAAGGCCGCGGCCGAAGGCGCCCGTGGCCGTGCCGGTGCTATGGGAAGAGCTGTCGGACGGGCGCCTGAAGCCCGACCGGTGGACTGTGAAGACGGTCGGCGACAGGGTGGGCGAGGTGGGCGACCCGTGGAAGGGAATGGCCCGCCACGCTCGAGCCCTGCCTCTGTGAGCGGGGCGGGGGGTTGCCAAGGGGGGGCGGTGCCCCCCTTGGTGCTTTTCAGCGCTTGCCGCGCTTGCCCGCTCCGCCCACCCGGCTGGCCACCGACCTGCCGGCCTGCTGGGCCGCTCTCGTCGCCGACTTGGCCGCGGAGGTGACGCCTCCGGCCGCGGACCTGGCCGCGCTCTTCGCATCCTTGGCGCTGGACTTGGCTTCGGTGGCCTGACGGGTCGAGGCCGCCTTCTTGCCCGCGGCCTGGGACTTCGCCTTCGCCTTCGCCGCGTTGCGCTTGCGGGTGGCCGCCGCCTTCTTCGCCGCCGCCTGGCGCTGCGCCTTCGTTTGTGCCATGGGTTCTCCTTCGGCTTGGGGACCGCCAGCCTACCCCGGCGGCGCCAGGTGGTTGAGCACCCAGCGGGTGTGGTCGAGGATCCTCGCCACGGGATACTGGCCGGGGTCGGTGAGGAGCAGGCGCGCTCCCTCGTCTGCGAAGGCCGACAGCATCCGCGCGGTCAGCTCTGGGTCCGGCGGCTCGCCGCCCGAGCCGAACCCCGGGCCGATGGCGAGCGCCAGCCGGCCCACCACCGCGGTGCGCCCGTGGGCGATCCGCTCGCGCAGCGAGGCGGGCGCGCCCTCCTGGGGCATCAGCACCAGCCGCCAGGTGTCGGGGTCGGAGCTCACGGCCTCCATATAGGCGCGCAGGGAAGCGAGCAACATCTCCGCCTGGTCACGTCCGGTCAGGTCGTAGTCGAGCACCGTCTCCAGCTGGGCGAGCGAGCGCGCGGCCTCGCGGTCGACCAGGGCGTCGAGCAGGCCCGGCAGATCGTGAAAGTGTCCGTAGACCACTGGCCGCGTGATTCCCGCCTCCCGCGCCACCGCTTCGATCGAGACGGAGTGAAAGCCGCGCTCGAGGGCAATCCTCTTCGTGGCGTCGAGCAGCTGCTCGCGCCGCTGGGCGGCGGTCATCCGGCCGGGCTTTTCGGTGCCGGTGGTCACGTGACAGGCCAATACTGGTCCCCGGGGAACATAAGTTACAGTACTGTAAGTACCTGACCGCTACTAGGAGGGCCCCCCAAGGATGAGCAGCGCAGCCGACATCCCCGCCGAGGCGGACATCGCAGTGATCGGAGCGGGCTTCTCAGGCCTCGGCGCCGCGATCAAGCTCAAGCAGGCGGGCTACGAGGACTTCGTGGTGCTCGAGCGGGGCGAAGAGCTGGGCGGCACCTGGCACTGGAACACCTATCCCGGCTGCGGATGCGACGTTCCCTCTCACCTCTACTCCTTCTCGTTCGCGCCCAACCCCGACTGGACGCGCACCTACTCGCGCCAGCCGGAGATCCGCGCCTACCTGCACCGCCTGGCCGACGAGTTCGGCCTGAAGCCGTACGTGAGGACCGACACCACGGTCGAGTCGGCCGCCTGGGACGAGGAGGCCGGTCGCTGGGACGTGGAGACCAGCCGCGGCAAGCTGCGGGCGCGCGTGCTCCTCGCCGGCATGGGTCCTCTGTCGGAACCCAAGACGCCCGACATCCCCGGGCTGGAGAGCTTCGAGGGCCACACGATGCACTCCGCCCGTTGGGATCACGACTACGACCTGAAGGGCAAGCGGGTGGCCTCGATCGGCACCGGCGCGTCGGCCATTCAGTACGTGCCGACGATCCAGCCCGACGTCGAGCAGATGCACGTGTTCCAGCGCACCCCGCCGTGGATCATGCCCCACAGCGACCGTCCCACCACAGCCTTCGAGCGCCGGCTCTACCGGCGCTTCCCGGCCCTGCAGCGGCTGGTGCGCGGCGCGGTCTACGGCGGCCGGGAGATCAACGTGCTCGGCTTCGTGAAGAACCCCCGGATCATGGCCGGCGCGGAACGCATCGCGCGCTGGCACATGGGCAGGCAGGTGTCCGATCCCGAGCTGCTCGAGAAGGTAACGCCGGAGTACACGATCGGCTGCAAGCGGATCTTGCCCTCCAACCGCTGGTACCCCGCGCTCGCGGAGCCCAACGTGGAGCTGGTGGACGGAGGCGTGGCCGAGGTCCGCGCCAACTCGGTGGTGGGCAGCGACGGCGTGGAGCGCGAGGTGGACACGATCATCTTCGGCACCGGGTTCTCCGTGACCGACATGCCGCTGGGCAAGCTCGTGACCGGCCGTGGCGGACGCACCCTCGACGAGTACTGGCGCGGCAGCCCAAGCGCCCACCTGGGGACGGCCATCGCGGGCTTCCCCAACCTCTTCATGCTGCTGGGTCCCAACACCGGCCTCGGCCACAGCTCGATGATCTACATGATCGAGTCCCAGCTCGCGCATGTGATGGACGCCCTGCGCGTGATGCGTGACCGCGGCGCGAAGACGGTGGAGGTGCGCGAGGAGGTGGCCGACCGCTTCAACGAGGGCATCGACCGCCAGCTGGAAGGCACGGTGTGGAACACCGGCTGCGCGAGCTGGTACCTCGACGACACCGGACGCAACGCGACGCTGTGGCCCGACTGGACGTTCCGGTTTCGCCGGCGCACCGCCCACTTCGATCCCAGCGAGTACGACCTGACCGGCGAGCCGGCGGAGCGAGAGGCGGTGCCCGCGTGAGCAAGCGCGTGCTGATCACGACCAGGCCCCGGCTTCGCGCCACGGGTCAGGCGTGAGCGCGCCCCAGCCGTCGGGTGAGCGCTTCGTCGAGTTGGACGACGTCACCCTCTGTTACGAGACATTCGGCGACCCTGCCGACCCGCCGCTGCTGCTGGTGATGGGCCTGGGGATGCAGATGATCGCCTGGAACGACGACTTCTGTGCCGGACTCGCCGCCGAGGGCTTCCAGGTGGTGCGCTTCGACAACCGCGACACCGGCCGATCGACAAGCGCAAACGGCCCCCCGCCCGGTCTTCTCCAGCTCGCCACGCGGCGCTTCGGCTCACAGCAGTACGCGCTGGAGGACATGGCCCGCGACGCCGCGGGCCTGCTGCGCGAGCTGGATTTGGCCCCGGCCCACGTGGTCGGCGCCTCCCTGGGCGGGATGGTGGCCCAGACGCTGGCCGCGCGGCATCCGGAGAGCGTGCGCACGCTCACCTCGATCATGTCGACGACCGGCAGCCGCTTCCGCGGCCAGCCCGCGCTCGGCGTCTACCGCCATCTGCTCGCGCAGGCACCCAGGGAGCGCGAAACGTTCATCGAGCACGTGGCGAAGATCTTTGGCGTGATCGGCTCGCCCGGATTTCCGACCGACCCCGATGAGGTGCGCGACCGGGCGGCACGGAGCTTCGACCGCGGCCTCAACCGCGCCGGCACGGGCCGCCAGATGGCGGCCGTGCTGAAGTCGGGCGACCGCACGCGCGACCTGCGCCGGATCACGGCGCCGACGCTCGTGATCCACGGATCCGCCGACCGCCTGGTGGCTCCCTCGGGCGGCCGGGCCACGGCGGCCGCCATTCCCGGCGCCGAGCTGATGGTGATCGACGGCATGGGCCACGACCTGCCCCGCGCGCTGTGGCCGCGGATCATCGCCGCGGTGGCGGAGCGCGCGCGGCGCGCGGACGGCATACTGCAAGCGGTCTAGCCGCTCGAGCGCTCCCAGCTCTAGGTGGCGCTGAGACGCTCGATCAGCTCGACCAGCAGGGGGCGCAGCTCCTCCAGGTCGCGCCCGGTGGCCAGAAACTGGAGGATCAGGCCGTCGATTCCGGCGCAGAGAAGCTGTGCCCGCCGACCGGGGTCCGGGGCGCCCAGGCGCTCCAGCGCCGCCTCGTGCAGGGAGTGCCAGGCGCTGTCCCAGCGCTCGGCCGCGGGGCGCAGCTGCACTCGCCGGGCGCCCTCCAGGTAAAGCTCGTACTGGGCCAGCAGCACAACCCGGTCGGCGAAGGCCTGGTCCATCGCCCAGTCCACGAAGCGCGCCGCCAGGCCGTCGGGGTCCTCGGTCCGGACGACCTGGACCTGCTCCTCCACGCGTTCGGTCTCGCGGTCGGCCACATGGTGCAGCGCCTGGGCCACCATGTCGGCCTTCGAGTCGAAGTAGTAGGTGGTGGATCCCAGGGGCACACCCGCCTCGGCGGCGACCGCCCGGTGCTCGACCGCCGCCACCCCACCCCGGCCGATAACCCGCACCGTGGCCTCGAGGATCGCGCGGCGCCGCGCGGCGCCGCGCGGCTCAGTGGGCACTGGAGAGGTTGAGCCCGACGACGCCCATGATCACCGCGCCGATGCTCAGCACCTTGATGGCGCCGGCCGGCTCACCCCAGGCCAGCACGCCGATGACGGCGATCAGCGCGGTGCCGACGCCGGCCCAGATCGCGTAGACCAGGCCGATGTCGAGCTGCTTGAGCACCGGCGCGAGCAGCGCGAAGGCCAGGACGTAACCCACGACGGCGCCGGCGGAAGCCAGCGGCTTGGAGAACCCGTCCGACATGCGCAGGGCGACGGTACCGAGCACCTCGGCGGTGATGGCGAACGCGAGTAGGACTGGAGCGAGCATGGGGACCTCCCGGCTACTTCCTGTACGACAGTACATGTACGAGTGTACACGTTCAGAGGTCTGGATGGTCCGTAGCCGCGTCCGCTGCGTCCGCCCCCGTCTTCGTCGTCAGCACCGCCGCCGCGCCACCCCGCCCCACGCGCCTCAACATCGTCGGCGCCAGGACCCTCAGCGCGGCAACCAGCGCCCACGGCCGCGGCACGTACCGCTCGGCCCGCCGGCCGACCCCGGCCTCGAAGATCGCCTCGGCCGCCACGTCCGCCGAGGACACCATCCAGCCGGTGAGACGACGGCCGGTCAGCTCGGCCGCGGGGAAGCCCTCCGTCTCGATGAAGCCGGGCAGCACCAGCCCCACGTGCACACCGTGCGGCTGCTCCTCGGCGTAAAGGGAATCCGTCCAGCCCGCGAGCGCGAACTTGCTGGCCGAGTACGCCCCCGATCCCGCACGCGCGACCCGGCCCGCCGTGCTCGACACGTTCACGATCGCGCTGGGCGCGGACTCGCGCAGCAGAGGCAGGAGCGCCTCGGTGACGCGAACGACGGCATCGAAGTTGAGGTCCATCGTGCGGCGCACGTTGGCGTAGCCGCCGTCGGCAAAGGTCGCGCGCCAGGCGGCTCCCGCGTTGTTCACGAGCAGGTCGAGGCGGTCGTGATGCTCGCGCACGTGCGAGAGGATCCGCTCAGGAGCATCGGCCGCGGTCACGTCGGCGGCCAAGTAGGTGGTGGGTGCACCAAGTCCGGCGGACAGCTCGCGCAGGCGATCCTCGCGGCGGGCCACCAGCACCAGCCGCGCACCCGGCTCACGCGCAAACCGGCGAGCGGTGGCCTCGCCGAGGCCGCTGGAGGCACCCGTGATCACGGCGACGAGAGGAGGGCCGGACGTGGTGGCGGAGGCGGTCACCGCAGCGCATGATGACCATCCGCCATGCTCTGCACATGTCAGAGACCACCAAGATGACCGCCCAGGCCTACGAGAAGCTGCAGGTCGACATCGAAGCGCTCGAGGGCGAGAAGCGCCGCGAGCTGGCCGAGCGCATCGGCATCGCGCGCGAATGGGGGGATCTGAAGGAGAACGCCGAGTACCACGCGGCCAAGGAGGACGCCGCGATGCTGGAGGCCAAGATCGCGCGGATGCGCGACCAGCTGCGCACCGCCGAGATCCTCGAGGCCGCCGACGGGAAGACCGCCGGCATGGGCTCCACCGTGACCTACACGGACGGCAGGACCGGCAAGGACGTGAGCTACAAGCTCGTGCCCGCGCGCGAGGCCAGCCCGGGCGACGGCCTGCTCTCGATCGACTCGCCGGTGGGCCGGGCGCTGGCCGGCGCCAAGGCGGGCGCGAAGTGCACCCTCGACACGCCCTCCGGCCCGCGCACGCTGACCGTGAAGTCCGTCCAGCAGTCCTAGACCGGATCCTCCCGTGAGTGGCGACGATCCCGTCGTGCACGAGCTGATCGCTCAGCTCGACTACCCGATGTTCATCGTCACCGTGGCCGCCGGTGGCAAGAGGGCGGGATGCCTGGTGGGATTCACCACCCAGTGCAGCATCGGCCCGCCGCTCTTCCTCGTCTGCATCTCGGACAAGAACCGCACCCTCCGGGTCGCTCGGGAGGCGGAGGTGATGGTGGTTCACCTGGTGCCCGACGGAGCCACCGAGCTGGCGAACCTGTTCGGAGGCGAGAGCGGCGACGAGGTGGACAAGTTCGAACGGTGCGCCTGGCACCACGGCCCTGGCGGCGCGCCCGTGCTGGAGGAGTGCCGCAACTGGTTCGCGGGGCGGATCCTGGAGCGCATTCCCAGCGGCGATCATTGCGCGATGCTGCTCGACCCCTTCGAGGCGGGGAGCGATCAGGGCGAGGTGCCGTTCACCTTCCACCGGGCGCGGCGGATAGATCCCGGGCACCCCGCCTGAGGCCGAACTCCTCGGCGATCAGCTCGTAGGAACGCCGGCGCGCCTCGTGGTCGAAGGTGATCGTCACGATCATCACCTCTTCCGCGCCGTACTCCGCAGCCACCTGCTCGAGCCCCGCGCGCACGGTGGCCGGAGAGCCCAGCACAGCCCTCCTCCCTGAGGACTCGGGCCGCGGGCCCTTGGCCTCGAGGTAGCGCAGCGCCTTCTCCACCGGCGGCACGGGGATCAGCTGGCCGCGTCGCAGCAGCGACATCCCCATCCGGCTGGACGAGGCCAGGCGCTCGGCCTTTTCGTCGGTGTCCGCGCAGATCGTCCACACGCACACCGCCACGCGGGAGGCGGCCAGCCGCTCGGAGTCGACGAAGCTCCGGCGGTAGAGGTCGGCGATGCCCGCCCCCTGGGGGTTGATGAAGTCGGCGAAGGCGTATGGCAGGCCCAGCTCGCCGGCCCAGATCGCACTCTGCTGCGACGAGCCGAGCAGCCAGGGCTCGGGCCGGCCGGGCAGTCCTGGCAGAGCCGTCAGGCGGGCGAAGGGATGATCCGGCGGCAGACGATCCTCGAGGTATGCCAGCAGCTCGGCCAGCTGCTGGGGGAAGTCGTCGGGCATGTGCTGGCGACGGTCGCGCTGCAGGGCGTGGGTGGTCACGGGATCGGTGCCCGCCGCGCGTCCCAGGCCGAGATCGATCCGGCCCGGGAACAGTCCCGCGAGCACGCTGAAGGTCTCGGCGACCTTGAACGGGCTGTAGTGGGGCAGCATCACCCCGCCGCTGCCGACGCGTATGCGCGACGTGGCCGAGGCGATCGGCCCGATCAGCGCCTCCGGCGCGGGGCCCGCGAGCATCGGCGTGCCGTGGTGCTCGGCCACCCAGTAGCGCTTGTAGCCCGAGGCATCTGCCAGACGCGCGAGGTCGAGCGTGTTGGCCAGTGCCTGCGCCCCCGTCGACCCCTCCGAGATCGGGGACTGGTCCAGGACGCTGAGGCTGAGGGAGGGGGTCTCCATCTCCCTCCGAGGTTAGAGAGGTCAGCCGCCCGGCCTGCGGGGTGTCAGCCGCCACACCCCGCCCCGGATCGAGGTGGCGTACAGCCGCCCCCGGGTGTCCTCGCCGAAGGAGCTGAGGCCGGGCACGCGCGGGCCCAGGCGGCGGTCGCCCCGGGCCCGCCCGGGGTGCAGCTTGAGCGTTCGCAGACCCGGGTCGCAGAAGTCTCCGTACACGTAGGAGCCGCGCAGCCGCCGCAGCGCCGGGTCGCGCACCACGTAGCCGCCGATCACCCCGCACACGCCCGACCCGTGGCTGCGCTGGTGCACGGGGGGACGGTGGCCGGGCGCGCTGCCGGGGCGAAAGCGACGGGTACCCTCGAACACGCTCCAGCCGAAGTTGTACCCGCCCCGCGGCGGCCGTCCGGGGCGTTTCGCCACCACGTAGTCCACCTCCTCGACCTCGTTCTGGCCCAGGTCGCCGAGCACGAAGCTGCCGCGCGAGGTGAACGAGAAACGCCACGGGTTGCGCACGCCGTACGCCCAGATCTCACGGCGCACGCCGCCGCGGCGGGCGAACGGGTTGCTGCGCGGGATCGTGTAGCCGCGGCCCCGCCGCCGGGGGGAGATCCGGAGGATCTTGCCGAGCCGGGTGCGCAGGCTCTGGCCGCGGCGCGCCGGGTCGCCCTGGGGCCCGCCGTCGCCCAGTCCGAGGTAGAGCATCCCGTCGGGCCCGAAGGCCATCGATCCGCCCTTGTGGTTCCTCGTGCGGTGCCTCTGGCGCAGCACCGGGCGGCGTGTGCCGGCGAGCGCGCGGCCGGGATCACGCCGCGAAGCGCGAAAGCCGTCGACCGCGATCCCCCCGCGGCGATCCGTGTAGTAGGCGTAGAAGCGGCGCGAGCGCCGGTAGTCGGGCGCGAACGCGATCGAGAGCAGGCCGCTCTCACCGCAGCAGCCCACGAGCCGGCGGATGTCGAGGAACGGCCTGCGCACCCGGCGGCCTCCGAGCAGGAGGCGCACCGTGCCGCGCTGCTCGACCACGAACACGCGGCGGCGATCCCCCGGTGCGCCGGCCACGAAGGTGGGCCCGCGGAACTGGCCGACCTTGACGAGGCGTACGCCGAAAGCGGCGCGCTCGGCCGGCGGCGCGGAGGCCGGCGCGGCGATAATCAGCGTGAGCCCCAGGACCGTCGCGGCGGACCCGACCTTCAAGACTACGCGAATGCCGGATCGTTCTCGTGCTCCTTGAAGAAGCGCACGAGCGGCTCTGCGTAGTCGGCGAAGTTCGGCGGCGTGAGGCCCTTCGCGCCCAGCAGATCGACCGCGCGGCGCATGTCGAACACCACTGGGTGGTTGAGGTAGGCGATCGACTCGCGCGGGGTGCCGCCGAAGCGGGCCCGCACCGGCGGGAGGCTGAGGGCCGCGGAGGCGATCGCCGGCGGGATGCGGCCCTTCGGAGCCCGCCCGCCGTAGCGCTCCGCCAGCAGCTTGAGCAGGCCGCCGGCACTCAGCGGGTCGGGGTCGACCAGATGCAGGGTCTCGCCCTCCGCCTCGGGCAGGCTCGCCGCGGTGGCGATCGCCTCCACCACGTAGTCGACCGGCACCACGTTGAAGGGAGAGTCCGAGCGCCCGAACTGCATCAGCGGCTGCCCGGTTCGCTCCGCGCGCGAGATCGCCTTGAGCAGGTAGTAGGGCCCGTCGAACTTCTGGGTCTCTCCCGTCTGCGAGTCGCCGACCACGATCGCCGGCCGCAGGATCGTGGTGGGTACCCGGTCGAAGTAGCGGCGCACCCACACCTCGGCCTGGAACTTGGTGGACTCGTAGTGGTTCTTGAAGCCCTGGCCCATCACCAGCTCGTGCTCGTAGACCACCCCTCGGCGCAGGCCCGCGACGTAGGCGGTACTCACGTAGGCCAGGCGCTCCAGCTTCTTCGCGCCCGCGCAAAACTCGAGCACGTTGCCGGTGCCGTCCACGTTCACCCGCTGAGCCAGCTCGATCGGCACCGCCAGGTCATAGATGGCGGCCAGGTGGAAGACCCGGCTGACCGCGCCGCTCAGCCGGTCGTAGTCCTCGTCCGACAGGCCGAGCCGGCGGTCCGCGATGTCGCCGCCGAGCACCTCGATGCGGTCGGCGTCGCCGCCGGCGGCGGCCCGGCGCGCGTCCGCGAGCATGTGTGCTTCCACCAGAACAACCACGCGCGCCTCGGGGTCGCCATCCAGCAGGCGCCGCACCAAGCGGCGGCCTATGAAGCCCGGGAAGCCGGTGATCAGGTCGAGCGACACGGGGCCCAATCCAGACGCTAGGCGGAGCCCGCGCTCTCACGGAACCGGGCCAGCTCCATGCGCAACGCCGCAGCCTCGGTCTCGGCGGCCGTCAGACTGCGGTCGTACTCAGCGATCAGCCGACCCTGGCGCAAACCGGTGTCCGAAGCCGCGTCCTGCAGCTCGAGGACGTTGAGGTAGAGGTCGATGCGGTTGCGCTCGAGGCGCTCGAGCAGTGGGTTCCCGTCGAGCGGGGCGAGCAGCGCGGCGAGTGCCTCGGCGTACGGCGCCGACTCTCGGTAGACCACCCCGACGCCGAAGATCGCGGGCACGGCCACGAAGCGGAGGCCGTCGCGGACGCTCACGAAGTCTTCGACAGCCGTGCGCACCCCGTTGCGCTCCCCACCCTCCTCGAGCGCCACCGCGAACGACCCGGCACCCCGCAACCCGCCGCGCACGGTCCCCTTCTCGCCGGGCACCGAGCCGTGATCCCACGAGTGCGGATGCACCGCGCCGGGAGGCAGGGCGTCTGGCGCGTAGTACTGGTCGCGGCGGGCGCAGGGCCAGGACACGTCGTGAAGCACCGCCAGCGGGGCGTGGCCCTCGGGCCCGGCTTGGCCGAACGCGTGCTCGAGCTCGCGGGTCACGGTCCAGTAGTTGTGGTCGCCGTCGATCACATACGCGTCGCCGGGGCCGAGGCCCTCGAGGGCCTCGGGGCTCCGCCCGGTCACAAGATGGAAGCGGTCGTCGGTGGAGTCGAGCTGGTCCAGCTCGATCGTTGGCTCCGGCTCGACGCACCACAGGTCGCCGTCACGCGCACTCGCAAAGGCCAGCAGCTCGCGAGTGAACGCCCCTGATTCGGACCCGATCTCGACCAACACGCGTGCGCCGGCGACGTCCAGCCATGAGAGGATCGGGTCGCGGAACTCCGTAAGCGAGTGCAGCAGGATGGGCGGAGCACGCATGAGCCGCACGCCAGCGTAGCGGGCGGACCCACTGGTAGCCTGCCGCTCGTCTAGCCTCATGCCGGAGCACAGCACCCCCACCACGCCCACCGGGCCACGGTCGGCAGGCTCCGGATCCACCGGGGCGGCGAGTCCGACCGCCGGGACCGCCCGCAGCGCGCCGCCGGCGGCGACTGACGCCCGCCTGCGGGACGCCGTAGAGGCGGTCACGGGCGGGCAGGTGTCCGTGCTCTCCATCGACTGCTTCGACACCCTCCTGTGGCGCAAGGTGCCCGAACCGATCAACGCGTTCTCGGTGCTCGGCGAGCGGCTACGGGCTGAGGGTCTACTGGCGCCGGATATCGACGGCGGCGCGTTCGCTCTCCTGCGCGTGCGCGCCGAGGCCCGGGCGCGCGAGGCGCGGGCCGGGGATGGCTTCGGGGTCGAGGTCACGCTACGTGACATCTGCTCCCGGATTCCGCGCACCGTGCTGCGAATCGATCTCGATGAGCTCGTGCGCCAGGAGGTCGAGCTCGAGCGCAGCCTGCTCGTGCCCGACCTCGACGTGGTGGAGCTGGCGCGGCTGGCCAACGAGCGCGGTGTGCGCGTGGTATGCGTTTCGGACACCTACTTCTCAGTCGCCCACCTGCGTTCGTTCCTCTCCGGTCCGCCCACCGGGTCGCTCGACATCGCGCGGGTGTTCGCCTCGTCCTCGTACGGGGTGGGCAAGGGCGGGGGGCTCTGGCGCCAAGTCATCGAGGAGATGGGGGTGAAGCCCGGCGACATCCTGCACTTGGGCGACAACCATGCCGCCGATGTGGCGGCCGCGGGGCGCAACGGGGTACGCGGTATGTACTTCGAGCGCCGGCCCGATGGCCTGGCGCGGGTGATCCACCGCGAGAACGCTCACGCCGAGTTGCCACTCAGCCCCTACCACGGCGACTACGGGCTCACCGCGCTGCGGTCGAAGGTGCTGTCCCGGGTGGAGCATGAGGAGCAGCCGCCGGAGCTGGCTCCGTTCTGGGCCTTCGGCGCGGCGTCGCTGGGGCCCGTGCTCACGGGCTTCGCCGACTGGGTGCAGGAGCGTGGCGCCGAGGCCGGCGTGAGCAAGGCCTTCTGCATGATGCGCGAAGGCCGGCTGCTGGCGGAGCTCGTGAACGCCGCCTCACCGTCGGTCTCCTCGCCGGTGCAGGCCGAGCCGATCTGGCTCTCGCGCCAGGTGTGTGCGCGGGCCTCGATCGTGGATGGCACGCCCGAGGAGCTGTCCGAGCTGTTCGAGCGCCGCCGCATGCCATCCGTAGCGGAGTTCTGCTCCACCCTGGGGGTGGATCCTGCCGAGTTGCCCGGCTTCGAAGCCATGGCCGACGCCCGCCTGCACCAGCCGGGCCTGCCCGAGCAGCTGACCGAGCAGATCGTCCTCAACCCCGACCTGCGCGCGCGGATCGTGTCCCAGAGCGCCGTTCTGCGGAGCCG
This sequence comes from uncultured Thermoleophilaceae bacterium, assembly GCA_963825475.1. Taxonomy (GTDB): domain Bacteria; phylum Actinomycetota; class Thermoleophilia; order Solirubrobacterales; family Thermoleophilaceae; genus JAAYBF01. Next base: position 12,835 of record CAWGTC010000005.1, read on the forward strand.
CATCGTGCGCTACCTCGAGGGCGTGTGCCCACCTGGCGAGGATCGCCTAGTTCTGGTGGACCTGGGCTGGGGCGCCACCATCCAAACGCTGGTCGACCGACTGCTTGCCCAGGCCGGTTCCGAGCTGACCACCACCGGCCTCTACCTGATCACGACCGACCGTGCCGCTGAGCGCATGATCGACGGGACCGACGCGCGCGGCTTCCTGGCCAATGCGGGTCGCCCGACGCGACCGGTCGACGCACTGATGCGCAGCCCGGAGATCCTCGAGCAGATCTGCATGCCCGATCACGGGTCGCAGATCGGCCTCGACGAAAACCTGAAGCCCGTGCTCGAGCAGGCCGAGCACCTGCCCATGCAGGCCGTACAACGACGGGCCGCGCAGAAGGGCATTGCCGCCTTCCAGCGCGAGTGGCTCCGCTACCGCGCTACGGTGCCGCACGCGCTCGTGTCCATGCAGGAGGGAAATCAGGACCGCCTGCGCTCGATCCTGGTGCGCGCGATCACCGCGCCCACCGCCGACGAGGCCGCGCTGTTCGCAGGCTGGCTGCACGACGAAAACTTCGGCTCCGCCGGCCTCGACCCGCTCGTGTCGTCCACCTCGGCCAAGGCCGCCCGGTACCTCGAGCCGCGCGTGCTCATGGAGACCCCGACGACTGACATGTACTGGCCCTTCGGCATGGCAGCGCTCTACGACGACCACTTGGCCAAAGCCGTCGAGGCGGTGTCCACCGGTCTGGTGCCCTGGGACGGGTTTTCCTCGCCCCTCGAGACGGGACCGGTGGAGATCTACTGCGACCGTGGCTGGGGATTCCGGCGCGAAGGCATGGTGACGGCGAAATCGCGGCGCAACCGGGCGGGCCTCTCCTACGCCAGCGGCATCGTAGGAGGGGACATCGTCCGCCGCGTGCGCATCGATCTGGCCAAGGCGCCCTGCGTCGTACGGATCGACTGGATCAGGCTCCGCTGCCACCGGCGCGACTCCGACGAGCCGGTCGATCTCGACTTCGACGAGCCCTCTCAGGTAGAGAGCCTGGAAATGCGTGGCATGCGAGCGGTGGGCCCGCGGTCATTCGTCGTCAAAGGGACGGACCCCAACGTGGTCATTCACGTTCAGAAGCTGGCCGGGGCCGAGCTGCACAGGGTCGAGGTCGAGTGCGGATTCGCGGTGCTGCCGCTGCCGGCCTCCGGGCTCACGCGCTGGACCGGCGCCATGAAGCAGCGCCTGCGCCGGCGGGCCAAGCACGGCCGGCTGGGCGCCCCGCTGCGCGCCACGTACAGGATCCTCCGCCGGTTCGACTAGATCGCTCACCTGGACAACCCTTAACCTCTCCGGGATGGACTCGCGTGGCCTCGCAGTGGAGATCGCCGGGGTCAGCAAGACCTTTCTGGTGCCCAGACAGCATGTGATGACGTTCAAGGAACGGGCGATGCACCCGGTCCGCCGTGTCCCGGTGACCGAGCTGCACGCCCTCCTGGATGTGTCGTGCGAGATCGAGCACGGCGAGTTCTTCGGCGTCGTGGGCCGCAACGGGTCGGGCAAGAGCACGCTGCTGAAGTGCCTGGCCGGCATTTACCGGATCGACACTGGGCGCATGGCGGTGGCGGGCCGGCTGGTTCCCTTCATCGAGCTCGGTGTTGGCTTCAACCAGGAGATGACCGCGCTGGACAACGTGATCATCAACGGGGTGATGATGGGCATGAGCCCGCGCGAGGCGCGCCGCCGGTTTGACGCCGTGATCGACTTCGCCGAGCTCGAGGATTACCTCGACCTCAAGCTGAAGAACTACTCGTCGGGAATGCAGGTGCGGCTGGCCTTCTCCCTCATGGTCCAAGCCGACGCCGATGTGCTCCTGATCGACGAGGTGCTGGCCGTGGGCGACGCCTCATTCCAGCAGAAGTGTTTTGACGTCTTTCACGATCTGCGCGCGCGGGGGAAGACGGTGGTGCTCGTCACCCACGACATGGCGATGGTCGAGCGTTTTTGCGGCCGGGCGATGCTTCTCGATCACGGCCGCGTCGAAGCGATCGGTCAGCCGCAGGCCGTGGCTCGCCGGTACCTCGAGCTGAACTTCTCCGAGAACGGCCAGGCCGCTATCACCAAGGCCAGCGGGGACGACGTGAGCCGTGGAGCCGCGATCGGCAACGTGTGGGTAGAGGATGACGACGGCCGCCGGATCGACACCGCCGAGCAGGGCAAGCAGCTAAACATCCGGGCCACGATCGAGGTCCAGCGGACGATCGCGGATCCCGAGGTCGGGGTCACCATTCACGACGCTGACGACGTCGTCGTGTTCGGAACGACGACCCGGGAGCTCGGCCGCGAAGAGGCGGCGCTAGAAGCGGGCGAGCGCCTGCAGCTGCGAGTGTCCTTCCGCAACGACTTGCGTCCCGGCCGCTACTTCGTCGACTGCGGCGTGCACGAGTCCGAGCAGCGGGTGGCGGCCTTCCGCCGCAGGGCCAGCCACTTCCTGGTCTACGGAAACCGTCCACAGTCGGGGCTCGTTGCCCTCGACCACAGCTTCGATCTCGAGCGTGAACAGTCACCGGCCCAAGCCGCGGGGGCAGGGCTGTGAGCGCTCGAGCGACAGCGGCAACGCCAGTTCCACGCGAGGTACGCGGCCCTTCGGCGTTCGGCGGCGGCCTGCGGCGCACCCTGTACCTCACCTGGATCATCGGACTGACCGAGTACCGGCTCACCTATTTCGGCTCCGCGCTCGGGTACCTGTGGTCGCTGATGCGGCCGCTGATGCTGTTCGGGGTGCTCTACGTGGTGTTCAGCCAGATCATCGACTTCGGTGCCGAAATCGTGAACTATCCAGTGCTCCTGCTGCTCAACATCGTGCTGTTCAACTTCTTTCAGGACTCGACCGGCAAGGCGGTCAGCTCGCTGGTCGACCGCGAGACGATCGTGCGCAAGATGCACTTCCCCGGCATGGTGATTCCTCTGGCGCGCGTGCTTACGGGGCTGCTGAACCTCTCAGTCAGCCTCGTTGTTGTGTTCATCTTTCTCCTGGGCTACGGCGTGGAGCCGAGGTGGACCTGGCTGCTGCTTCCGGTGTCCCTGCTTGCGCTCTCGCTAATCACCCTTGCCGTAGCCATGCTGCTCTCGTCGCTGTACGTGCGCTTCCGCGATGTCGCGCCCATCTGGGCGGTTCTGTCGACCGTTCTCTTCTACGGCTCGCCGGTGCTGTACGTGATCGACGTGGTGCCCGAGGACTACCAGCGGCCGATCCTCCTGGTCAACCCGCTAGCCGACATCCTCGAGCAGACGCGGCACTGGATCGTCGATCCCGGGGCGCCCGGGGCGGTCGAAGCTGTGGGCGGGGCGGGTTGGGCCCTTATTCCGCTCGCCCTGTCTGTGGCCCTATGCGCCCTAGCGGTCTACGTGTTCAACCGTGAGGCCCCGCGGATCGCGGAGCGGCTGTAGACGGTCAGGAACCACCGACGGATCGTCGAAGGGCAGCCGCCCGGTCACCGTCTCCCACACCCGTTCCAACTGATCCTCCCACCCGACCGGCTCTACAGTGGCCCGCCCCGCGCGGGCCACGCGCTCGCGCAGATCCGGGTCCTCGACCAGGCGCGACACCTGCTCGGCCACCAGCGCCGGGACAGGGCCCGCCAGGAGGGCGTTGTGCTCGTGGCGCAGCAGCCAGGCGGTGTGCCGGTTCTCGTTCGTCACCGTGGCTACCCCGGAGGCCATGAACTCCAGGGGCTGGTAGGAGGGGTGCCGTGTGAGCATGAAGACCAGCCCGACGTGGCAAGAGCGATAGAGCTCTGCCACGGCGCGAAGACTCCGGAGCTGTCCCACGTTTTCCAGCATGTCCGTGGCTCCGAATTGACCGGGAGACCAGTCCTCACCGGCGCAGACAATCTGCACCGCGTCGCCGTAGCGCTCCTTGACCAGCCGCAGCGCGGCCAGGCCGAGGCCGAAGGCGTTGCGCGCCGTGCTCGGCCGGCCGTAGAAGAAGATCCGTACTGGACCGTTGGTGTGCTCGTCGCGGTCCCACGGGCAGAAAAGCTCGGTGTCCACGGCGGGCACGAAGGACACGGCCGGGCTGCCGTGGGCGCGGTACGTGTCCGCCAGGGTGGGCGTGTTCACGATCCCGGGGATGCCGAGCCGGGCCGCTTCGGTGAGCATGGCCGAGGCGGAGCCCGCCGGGTAGAAGTCCGGCTCCCAGTCCTGCACGAACAGGAACTTGGCACTCGCGCCGCGAAACCGCACCAGTCGCCAGGCGCTGTCCCACGCCGTTGCGATAGCGGCGTCGCAGGGGCCGGACTCCGCGGCACGGGGCACAACCTCGGAGCCGACCAGGGCCGGGAAGGCCTCGCCCATCCCGGCACGCACCCGCTCGACCACGGCGGAGTCGTCGCTGTCAAACACGCAGAATCGATTTTCGACCCCGTGATTGCGCGCGACGTGGTCGGCGAAGCGAAGTAGCGTGTGTACTCCCCCGCCCCATACGAGGTGGAAGCCGGGCACGTACCACAGGATCGTGCGGATATCGAGCTCGCCGGCCTCGGCCTGCGCGCGCAGGGTCCGGGCGTTGGCCTCGATGTCCTCCGCGCGGACCTCGAACCCGGGCGAGAGCACCAGCCGGTCGGAGGCCAGGAGCTCCGGGTCGTCGTCGGCCATGTTGCGGCGTCGCCGCCGCGCGCGGAAGTAGGCGTACCCCGCCTCCGTGGGCCCGCGCCGGAGAATGCCGCGGATGTAGCTGATGCGCTGTCGGTCGATTCTGTTCACGGAGGAGGCGGCGCTTCGTGGACGATGCGCAGGCGGCAGGAGGTGTCCCGCAGCGTGAGAGCGGGATGGTAGAAGGGGTCGCCTAGAGTACGAAAGTCGCCATAGCTACGCCGCGAGGCCTCGAAGTCCCCCGCCGGCACGGCTGTCGGGTCGCGGGTTGCCGACTCGTCGTGCAGGAGGCGCACGTAGGGCACGCACAGCGACCTGTGCCCGGCGGCGGTCAGCCGCAAACACAGATCTACGTCTCCGCCGCCCACCTCGAAGGACTCATCGAAGCCGCCCACGCCTTCGAACTTGTGCCTCTCCACCATCAGGCAGGCGGCGGTCACGGCCAGCCAGTTGCGTGTGCCTTCGCCGGCCGCCCCGAACGGGGTCTGCTCATCGGGACGCAGACCGGCGAAGGGGTGGCCCGCCCACCCGTGGAGGCCCAGCGCGGTGCCGGCGTGCTGCACGCGACCGTCGCGATACGTAAGCAGCGGCGCCACGGCGCCGACCTCGGCGCGCAGCGCCTCCTCGAGCAGATCCTCGATCCAGCCGGGCTCGAGCACCTCCGTGTCGTTGTTGAGGAACACGAGCACGGCGGCGCGTGACCGGGAGACCGCCGCATTGTTCAGCGCAGAGAAGTTGAAGGGGCGCGGGTCGCGGGCCACCGTGACCCGCGGCTCGCGGCCCAGGCGCTCGAGTAGGCGCGGTATCGAGGGGTCGGTGCTCGCGTTGTCGACCAGCCGAAGCGTGAGGCGCTCGTAGCTCGAACGCTCGAGCACCGAGACCGCGCAGCGCTCAAGCAGCTCAGGGCGGTCCCGGAAGAGCACCACGACCTCGACCTCGGGCTCGGCCGCCGGCGGGCGGCGCACGCGCAGCCCGGCGCCCGACTGCTCGAGCCGAGCGCCGGGCTCCCATTCGGCGAGCACAGCCTCCACCGCGCGCCTGGCCTCGTGCCCGCCGATGTCACCGCGCCGCTCCGCCAGCACCTCCGGCACGTGGGCGTGGCCGGCGGCCTGCGGACCGCTGAGGCGCAGGAACAGCTCGTGCGGTGATACGCCGTCGCGCAGCGCCGCCAGGGCCGGTTCGCGGGCCACGGCCATCAGCCCGAAGTCCGGATCGGCCGACAGCCAGCGGTCGGGCGAGGGCCCGGGTCGCAGCCGCGGCCGAGGCCGGGCGCCCCACCGGGGCCGGCGATCGTCGTCTGCGGTGATCACCCGAGCTCCCGGCGCCAGTGTCACGGCCTGTCCGAGCCGTTCGAGTGCGCCAGGCCTGGGCCGGTGGCCGGGGCTGATGAGGGCCACCCACTCCGTCGCACCAGTGCTCAGATCCTCGCCCATCGGCGCAGCCGGGGTTCCAGGCTCTCCAATCACGGGTGGCCGGCCAAAGAGGTGCACGCGGGGCCGAGGAGCGGCACGCATCCCAGGCCTCAGGCGTAGAACCGCGAGATCGTGAGGAGCTGGGAGAAGAGCGAGTGCCCCATGGCCAGCACAACCAGGAAGCCACCTACCGCCGGGCCCCAGCGGCAGCCGGCCCCCTTCGCGGCGAGGGCAATCAGGGCCCCATAGAGAGGCAGCAGGGGGAAGAGGTAGCGGGCCTGCTCGAAGTAGGCGAACTTGACACTCTGGTGGTAGCCGAACGCCACCATCTCCAGGGCGAGCACGAAGCCCACGGCCATCGCCGCGTAGGTGAGCACTTCGAGCGCGCGCCCGCGCAGCGTCTCTCGCGACCGCACCAAGGCCCAGCCGGCCAGCCCGGCGATCGCCCCGAAGACGCCCAGCGCGACCCGGTACCAGGGTTCCGCGAAGCCGTACTGAAACCAGCCGAACCGGCCGACGAAGCCCTTGAAGAAGGTCTCCCAAGGCGGATACCACGGGATGAAGTCGCTCATGAACGGGAGCCGTGGGAGGAGCGCCTGCCAGATGTAGCTGGCCCGGGCCGACAGAGTCGATCCGGCGTTTCCCGTGGTCCCCGAGGCCAGAGCCGCCGAGGGGTCGGAGCTGCCGAGCAGCCCGAGCTTGGAGCCCGTCACCCACACCGCCGATGGCAGGAGACCGATTACGAGTGCGGCGCCGGCTCCGAGGGCGGCGCCGCGGCGAGTCTGCGGCGACGCCCGCCAGAGGAGGGCGGCGAGTCCGGCCACCGTGCCCGGCAGAAGCCCGCCGACGGTGGGCTTGGTGAGGAACCCCACGGCAAGCGCAAGGCCGATGAATGCCCCCGTGCGAGCGGTGAGACCTCGGCGGAAGGCGCGCGCGATGCCGTAGAAGACCGCGGCAGACGCCGCGTACACAAGGGAGTCGTTGTTGACGCCGCCCGCGATGAAGCCCAGAACGGGCTGGAAGGCGACCACGAGTGCGCCGACCGTGGCCGCCCACTCGGTCCGCGGAAGCAGTTCCCTCAGGAACAGGAACGTGAAAAAGACCGTGAGCCCCGCGAACAGCGACGAGAACAGCCTCATTGCGAAGAGGCGGTCGAGGAAGCTCGCCCCGTGGAAAGCCCTGTACGGAACCGCCTGGAGGAGGTAGTACAGCGGAGGGTTGTTGGATATGTAGGTGGCCTGACCGGAGCGAACGCGGCCGAGATCGCCACTGGCCAGGCCCCGCCGGATGCGGTCGTCGGTCGCTTGGCTCCACGACGGCCGCCCCTCGACCGAGAACGGAAGGGTGCCGTAGACGAACGCTTGCTCTCCAGCGAGCCCTCTGTCCGCTGCGGGTGACCCTGGCCCATCAAGCGCGGGTACGTGCCCAGCTTCCGCCACCTGCTGCACATAACCCACGTGGGCCACCTCGTCGGGGACCCAGAACGAGGGTGTGATCACCGCCCAGCACGCCGCGTTGACGGTGGCCACCAGTGCGCAGACGAGCGCCGCGCGGGGCATACGGGACAGCCTGCGGCGGGTGGCCGCGAGAGCTCCGCCCATCACGCCGAGCGAAGCCTCAGCCAGAGGTAGCTCAGGGTGCCGAGCCAGACGCCGGCCAGGGCCACGAACACCGACCACATCGTCCACTCGCCGAAGATCGATGCCTTGCCCAGGCCGAATCGCGCGGCCAGCTCGGGAGCGAGCTCTGCATAGGACTCCTCGCCTGCGCGGAAGAAGTCGAGCCTGGCGTCGTCCTCGAGCAACTGACCATAGACGTTGGCCGGACTGTAGAGCTCGGGGGTCTGATTGCCGGCCACCTGAAACGGAGTCGGCCCTCGGTTCACGACGCAGACTTGGGCCTGCTCGACTCCGTCCTCGAAGGGCCGGTCCAACTCGATGTCTACCGGTCGCTCGCCCGTGAAGCGCGAACCTACGGCCGTGGTTGGGGCGCCGCGAGGGGGCGTGATGATGACCGCCGGCGGCCCTCCCCTGCTGACCCATTGTGGTGCGGCGAAGACCCTCACGCGGGCGGTGCCTGCCGGCACCTCGGTCATCTGGCACAAGGGCTTGCCGGGATTGACCGTGAGCGCTCGGCCGCTGGTCACCACCCTCATGTTGCTGGCCGCCAGGCGTGGGTCGTCGCGAAGCAGCACCACGGACAACAAAACGAGCACAAGGACCAGCCCGGCTGCGATCGCAGCGGCTACCCGGGTCACAGCGCCTCTCCTCGCGAGGTTAGAGGGGTCGGCCCCCCGTCTAGCGGCAACACCGGAAGTGTACGCCAACGCTAGATTGGCCCTCGTGCCGCCCAGCGCCAATCCTCCGGTGACCGCCGGAAGCGTCGCGGCCACCGGCAGCTTGGGCCGCCGGATCAAGGGGCCCTCGGCGCTGGGGAACGACCCCCGCCGCCTGCTTCAGCTCACCGTCGCGCTCGCCGTCATGGACTTCAAGCTGCGCTTCTTCGGGTCCGTGCTCGGCTACGTCTGGCAGCTGATGCGCCCGCTCATGCTCTTCGGCGTCCTCTACACGGTGTTCACGCAGTTCGTGAAGATCGGGGAGGGCGTGGACTTCTACCCTGCGCTGCTCCTCACCGGGGTGGTGCTCTACCAGTTCTTCTCCGAGGCCACCAGCCGGTCGCTGTCCTCCGTGGTCGACCGGGAGGGGCTGATCCGCAAGATCGAGTTCCCCCGCCTGGCGGTACCGCTGGCGGCGATGCTCACGGCGTACTTCAACCTCATCCTGAACCTGGTCGCCGTCCTCGTCTTCGTGCTCGCGACAGGGGTGAACCCGCGCTGGGAGTGGTTTGCTCTGCCGCTGTTCCTGCTGGCGCTGGGGCTCCTCGCAGCCGGGGTGGCCACGTTGCTCGCCGCCCTCTACGTGCGATTTCGCGACCTCAAGCCGATCTGGGAAGTGGTCTTGCAGGTCGGCTTCTACGCCTCACCGATCCTCTACCCGCTCGAGATCATCCCGAGCGAGACCGCCCAGCGTCTGATCCCCACGTTCAACCCACTGGCGACGATCCTCGTCCAGTTCCGCCACACGTTCATCGACGGATCTGCCCCAAACGCCTGGGACGCGGTAGGTGGGGCCCGATACCTCGTCGTGCCGATCGGCATCTCTGCGGTGCTCGTGATTCTGGGGGTATGGGTCTTCACCAGGCGCGCGTCCCACCTGGCGGAGGAGCTCTGATGGGCGCGCCGGCGGTGGTCGTGAGCGGGGTGAACAAGGCCTTCAACGTGCCCCACGATCGTCAGCACACGCTCAAGGAGCGAGCGCTGCACCCGTTCTCGCGAGCGACCGCCGAGCGATTCGAGGCGCTGCAGGACATCTCCTTCGAGGTCGAGCAGGGTGAGTTCTTCGGCGTGGTGGGCCGCAACGGCTCGGGCAAGAGCACGCTGCTCAAGTGCCTGGCGGGCATCTACCCCGTGGACTCCGGCGAGATCTACGTTCGAGGAAGGGTCTCGACGTTCATCGAGCTCGGGGTGGGCTTCAACCCGGAGATGGCCGCGCGCGACAACGTGATCATGAACGGGATCATGCTCGGGCTGTCGCCTCGGGAAGCGCGTGAGCGCTTCGAGAGCGTGATCGAGTTTGCCGAGCTCGAGGAGTTCGTGGACCTCAAGCTCAAGAACTACTCGTCAGGGATGCACGTGCGGCTGGCGTTCTCGGTGATGATCCAGGTGGACGCCGACGTGCTGCTGATCGACGAGATCCTCGCGGTCGGCGACGCCGCGTTCCAGCAGAAGTGCTTCGACATCTTCTTCGCGCTGCGCGACCAGGGAAAGACGTTGATCTTCGTCACCCACGACATGAGCGCCGTCGAGCACTTCTGCCACCGCGCGCTCCTGCTGGAGCGTGGTGAGATCGTGATGATCGGCGAGCCCAGCGAGGGCGTCGCGGATCGCTATCTCCAGCTCAACTTCGCCGGAGTCGCCTCGGCAGGGTCCGGCGCCGTCAAGCGGGCGGGCGACGGCGCGGCCCGCGTGGTCGAGGCCTGGATGGAGGACGAGCGCGGTGTCAGGCAAGGATCCTTTCCCCAGGGCCGACCCTGCACCTTCAGAGCTGCCGTGCAGTTCGAGAGGCCGATGGAAAACCCGTCGTTCGCCGTTGCCTTCGTCAACGCTCAGCACCAGAACGTGTTCGTGGCGAGCAGCGCCACCGAGCTCGAGCCGACGGGGCACTTCGAGGCGGGGGAGTCAGCTTCCTTTTCCGTCACCTTCGAGAACGCCCTCGCACCCGGCCGCTACCTGCTGTCCACCCTGATCGCGCACCCGGGCGCGGGCAACGCGATCGTCGATCGCTGGGAGGGCATCGTCTCCATAGTGGTCACCGGCGCCCGACCGGCAGGAGGGACCGTGGATCTGGCGCACGACCTACGCATCGATCGGGCCGCGTCGCCGCCCTCGACCAGACGCGAGCGAGCGACGAGACCTACGTCGTCCTAGCAGCCGCGTGCGAGCGCTCGGCAATCCCCTCGAGCACGCGTTCGAGCTCGTCGATACGACGTTCCCAGCTGTACTCGTGCGCGGTTCGCAGCCCCCCCTCGACCAACCGCTCCCTCAGCTCCGGATGGTCGAGCACTCGCCGGATCGCGGCTGCGACCGCTGCGGGCTCGGGCTCTGGCATCAGGCAGTTCTCGCCGTCGCGGCAGAAGTCACGGTTTCCGTGAGCGTCGGTGCACACCACCGGCGTCCCGGCGGCCATCGCCTCGAGCGGGGGGAGGCAGAACCCCTCGTGGCGAGATGTCTGCACGAAGACGGAGGCCTTGTTGAACAGCTCGTTCACCCCGGCATCGCTGGGAGCATCCCAATAGGTCGCTCCGTACTTCTGGCCGAGCTTGGGCTCAATTCCGAACATCCAAAGCTCGGGCGGCGCCTCGAGGCGCCGCCACGCGTCCACGGTCAGAGGCAGGTTCTTGAGCGGATTCGATCGTCCGACAGCGAGTATCGCGTCCGAGCGCTGCCGCCCGGCAAGCGGCCGGAAGACGTCGAGGTCGATCCCGGGGGGCACCAGACGCGCTTCGAGCCCCAGCTCTTGGAGCCGCTCGGCGTTCCAGCGTGAGATCGTCACGTAGTGGAACTCCTGCCGGTAGGAGGCCAAGACGCGGTGGCGCATCGCCTCATCGCTGGAGTAGTAGGAGGTCTCGATGTCCTGCACGAAGTAGAGCGGAATGCCGTTTCGGACAGAAGCGCGCCAGACCGACTCGGCGGTGCGCCACCAGGTAGCGACCTTGATCGCCTTTTCGGACTCGAGGGCGGCGCTCAGCTCCTCGTAGGTCTGAAAGGTGCGCACCGGCACGTCCAGCTCGAACCATCCCGGCGCGGGGTCCAGCGAATAGAGGGACACCGAGTGCCCGCGCTCCTGAAGGCGATTGAGGTGCTCGAACACGTCGCGATGGCCACCACCCACGCCGGTGCCCTCGGTCACGTAAACCACCCGCAGGGCACCGTCGGACGTGCGCACGTCTCGGCCATCCAGCCATCCACCCCATCGGCCCCAGAAGCGCCGCTGGGAGGAGCGCTCGCGATCTCCCACCTCCGTGCCGCGAGTGTTGGACTCGACGTGCGTCAGCACGGCGCTCGGCTCGTAGCGCACGCTGTGCCCTGCCTGCCAGGCGCGCAAGCAGTAGTCGACGTCCTCGAAGCCCATCCCGTACCCGTCGTCGAAAGGACCAAGCTCGTCGAGTACGCCGCGCCGGATATACATGCAGGCACCGGTCACCGCGAGCGCCGGCCATGCGACCTCAGCCGGACCGTCGTCGGCGGGCTTGAAGCGGTAGCGGTGGTCGAACCACTCCGGCGCTCCAAGGTTGCGGTAGGAGCCGGCGGACTGGATCCGGCCATCCGGATAGAGCAGCCTGGGCCCCACGATCCCCGCCCCGTCCGGATCGTCACTGTGAGCGGCGCGCTGCAGCGCCTCCAGCCAGTGTGGTCTGGCCACCACATCGCTGTTGACTACCACGAGGTCGTCCCCCTCCCCCGAGCGCTCCATCCCACGGTTGACGGTTGCGGCGTACCCGGCGTTCTCGGAGGCGAGCACTACGTCGACACCGACGAGTCCCCTCAATCGCTGCTGATGCTCCGCCGGACTGCCGTCGTCGACCACGACGATGCGGGTGCGATCGGAGTCGAGCGTGCGCCGTAGGGACCTGACGGCCTCGATCGTCATCGTCGGATCACCATAGGTCGGCACGACGATCGTGACCGGCCGCCAGTTGGCCTCGTACCAGCGGCGCAGCTGGCGTACCTCGGCGCGCCGGAGGAGCGTCTTGCGCAGCCGCGCCTCCAGGCCCACGAGCCGCAGCGGCGAGCTGACCAGTCGGAAGGCCAGCTCCCGCCAGCCGTGCACGCTCACGGTCAGGTACGCACGCTCGGGCAAGCCGCGGAGCAGCGGCCGGCGGTTCGAAGGCAGCCGGCGGGGCATCAGGCCGCTCCCCTGCCATCGAGCGAGCAGGCGCGGCGCAGGCGCTCCGGCAGGCGCTCCGCGCGCGACCCGAGCGCCGCCCCCGCCGTGCTCGCCACGTGATGGGCGAGCGAGTGGGCGGCGGCGCGTGCCAGTGTTCGGCCGCCGACCCCCCGCCTGCGCAGGTAGTCAAGGTCGTCGCGCACCTGTCGCTGGACGGTTAGCGCCATGCCGACAGGGCGGCCCTCGGCCACGGCACCGCGGACCTGGTGTAGGCCGCGCCACTCGTCGAAGCGCCGCTGGAATACCTCGATGCGCGAATAGTCGTGCGAGTGGATGACCACGGCGCCGGGATGGTAGGCCTTCGCGTAGCCCTCGGCGAGCATGTCCCGGGCCAGTAGTTGATCCTCGGCGTAGGCGACCTCCCGGAACGCTACGCGCTCCCACGCCCACCGAGCGACGCAGCCGTTTGCGTCGGTGAAGAACTCCAAGCGGCGGTCGTTCGCGCCACCGTCCGGCGCGCCGCGGTCCACGCGCGTGCGGCCGTCTGGCGCGAATGACTCGAACCACTCCTGCAGCTCGCGGGCGACCGTCGCGCTGGCCTCCGGTCGCGGACGGTACGGGCCGAAGACCAGGGCAACGTCGTCGGCCAGCTCGAAACCCTCGAGCAGCCGTGCCAGCCAGCATTCGTCCGCGGGCACGGCGTCCTGGGTCAGGAACGCGACGTGGGTTCCGGACGCCCGCTCGAACAGGAGGTTCCTCGTGGCGCCGTGGGAGAAGTCTGCGCGCGCCACGGAGATCACCTCGGCACCGTGCCGTTGTGCCACGGGTGCGGATCCATCCGTGGAGCCGGAGTCCGCGACCAGGAGCTCTATGGGGCGTTGGAGGCGCTGGCCGCGCACGGCCTCAAGCACCTCTACCAGCCGTGGGCCTCCGTTGAGCACCGGAATAGCGACCGTGACCGGCTCGCGCCGAGGGCTCTCAGCGACCACGGCGCTCGCGCAGCTTCGCGGGAATCCGCAGCGGCCTGGTGATGCGCCACGACAGCGACTCCTGCATTCGGTGCACGTGTGCCCATGCATCCTCGGTTCGCTGCTCCTGCTGCTTGTAGGTGTCGTGCCAGAGCTTCGCCGCGTCCTCGGCCTTCTGATACTCGGCGTGCCAGGTCCGTGCCGTGTCCTCGCATTCCACGAGCCGCTGCGCAAGCGAATGTGCCTCGTCGGTGCCGGCCGCCACCGCCACCTGCGCCAAAGCAATGTCCGTCTTCTCCCCACAGAGCGCGACTGTGTACAGCTCGTGTCCCGGCTCGCGCGCCACCGTCTTGCGCAGGTCGACCTCGAGCGGAAGCGTCCCGCTGGCCTCACGCAGCCCCTCCTCCTCGAGGACGGCCGACGCCAGCCAGTTGTGCTGGTAGAGCAGGCGGACGCTGTCGAAGCGCCCCCTCAGCAGCGTGGTGAACTCCTCGTGGCTGAACTCGCGCGTGTGGAACTCGTTGTCCACGAGGTACTCCTGGGTGTTGGGCGTGGAGATGATCAGGAGCCCTGCGGGTGCGAGCACGCGAGCGAGCTCCGACAGCGCGGCCTCGCCGTCGGTCACGTGCTCGATCGTCTCGAACGACACGACGAGGTCGAACGAGGCGTCCTCGAAGGGAAGCGCCGCGATGTCGGCGCAGCGGAAGTCGCAGGAGTAGCGCTCCTGCGCGCCGGTGATGGTCGGCTCGTCGACGTCCACGCCGACGGCGCCGGTCGCGCCTGACCCGTCGAGCATGGCGGTCCCGTAGCCCTCACCGCAGGCAACGTCGAGAACGCGGCGGCCCGGAGCCAGCTGCGCCGCAAGCAGGTAGCGCGCCAGATGCTCTGCGTGCACCAGCTCACCGTGCTGGACCTCCGGCACCAGACGCTCGCCGGTGAGCTGCTCGTTGGTGTCCATCAGCTCCCGCTCGTTCCGCGCTCGATCCAGTCCCACGGCCTACCGCAGAGGCTGCGCGCCCTTTCCGGAGCTACGCTCACCAGCCTCGTAGGTCCGACGGACTCCAGCGCCACCGGCCCGATGTAGCCCCGATAGCCGTCTCCGGGGGCCAGCGACGTCCCCGGACGCTGGATCTCGACCCGCTGGCGACCCTGCGACAACACCGTCTCACCCACCGGGAGCCACTGCTCTGGGGTGTTCACCTGGTCGCCCGAGCCGATCCGACGTCCGTTGAGATCGACGCTCACGGAGCGGCCGAAGCTGCCGTGCAGCCAAACCCGGAAGCGCCCGCGGCCCGTGCTGACCCAGCCCCTCTCGGTTCCGGCCACGACCGGGGTCACCGTCCTGGCTGGCTGGGGGTACTGGTTGAGCACGAAGCCGGGTATGCGGTTCCGGGCAGTGTCGAACAGAGCAACTCCAGGCCGCTGCGCGGCCAGGAGGCGCTCGCCCGGGCCTGAAACAGCGGCCATCTGCTCGACCGCCGCACAAGCGGGTATGGCAGTGGCGTCGAAGCGGCTCTGGAGTGGCATGTGCTCGCTGACGCTCACTCCGGGGAGCCGGCGCCAGACCTCGTAGTAGGCGTTTTGGTGCACCATGTGAAAGTTGGCCGGCGGCCTGCTGGCCACCGGCGAGCGGCGCTTGATGATGCCGGGGAACTGTGCCACGTAGGACAGCCTTTGCTCGTCGAGGTCGTAGTAACGGCCAAAGATCGGGCGCGGGTCGCGCAGCCGCGCGGGGTACGGTGATTCGGCCTCGTAGGCCATGTTCACTCGGATGTCACGCATGAAGTACCTGCCGAACTCCTCCCACTCGTTGACGAGCCAGAGCCCGCCGCCGCGAGCGTGCCCCGCCGCATCCTCCATGGCACGCATCCGCTCGGTGGGAGCGAGCCGTACCTCACGGTAGGCCACCGCGGCGGACCCGATGATCCCGCCTGTGGCGGCGAGGGCGGCCAACAGCGCCAATGCGATCCGCACACGTCCGCCTCGGCCGAGCGTGTAGGCGCCGATGCTCGCAAGCAGCACGATGACGGGTGAGAGGACCACGAGAAGCTTGGCGTCCGCGTAGGGCGACAGCAGGGGCGACAGCACCGCGGCGGACAGCCCTGTGGCCAGCAGCAGGGCCAGGGTGTCGAGCTTGCGACGACGGGCCTCGAAGACCACGCCGGCGACGAAGAGCGAGAGCACGAGTCCGATCAAGAGGTTGTTTGGCAGGGCCGCGTCTCCCACCAGCGGAAAGCGGTAGTCACGCCCAAACCAGACCCCGGCCGCCTGCTCGGGCGGGAGCGGTCGCACGAGCTGCCCCAGGAAGGCGGTAGACGCGCCACCTTCGCTTGCGAAGTCGCTCTTGGCCAGAGCCCCGAACCTGACCGTGTCGGCGATCGTCGGCCCCGCGGCGATCGCCGTCACCACAACGAAGGCCGCCGCTCCCGCCGCGACGTGCCGTGGGCTGGGCCTGGCACGCCACAGCACGACCGCGATCAGCGGAGCGGCGACGGCGACGCCGTACAGCGCTCCTACCGCGCTGAAGACCCCGAGCAGCGGAGCTACCGCCACGATCAACAGCACGAGCGAGCGCGGGCCGAGCCGCCGGGCGAGCAACTCTCCACCCACCGCGGTCGCTGTGGCGAGGAGCGCTACCACCAGCACCTCCTTGATCGCTCCGTGCAGCACGTAGCGGTACAGCAGGTTGGGCGCGGACGCCAGCACGCCTGCCAGCGCAGCTGCTGCCGCCGGCATGCCGGCCCGCCGGGCGACGGACGCCAGGCTGATGGCGGCAAAGGCCCCGAGCACCGCCATGAACGGCGCGTAGATCGCTGCCATGGGGGCTCCGGAGAGCGGCCGCAGGGTCGCCAACAGGAAGTGCGCCGCCAGCGGGTAGTTCAGCTCGATGGGCGTTGCGGCGACCACCGCCGTGGTGGAGTCCAGCTCTTCCGGGAGCGTGACCCCGTGCTCGCCCACGTAGTCGGCGAAGACCAGATTCGCGGCAGTGTCGTTCACGAACTCGTATCCGGCCCACGTCCAGTGGCCGCTCAACGCCACGGGCGCCAGGTAAAGCGCGTACGCGCCGAGGCCGGCGGCCACCGGCATCCAACCGGGCCATAGCCGAGAACGAATCGAGCGTGCGGTCAGGAGGACTCCAACAAGCGCAGCGGCCAGAGCGATGCCGGCCGCGACTTCGAAGCCGGCGCCGAGGCGATAGCCCGGCGTTATCAATACGAGCAGCACCGCCAGTCCGACCGGTGCCACCAGGAGGTTCGAAAGCGAAACGCCTGCCACGCGCTCGGCGAGCAAGCCGCTGCCAAAGGCGAGGCCGTACAGCAGGACGGGCAACCACAGCCAGGCCAGGATCTCGGTCACGGGTCGCCTACGCCTACGGTCGGAACCGTCTGCGCGCCATGCGTGCGGGCACGGCCGTCGGTTGTGCTGACATGGACGATCGGGTTTCCGGGGAGTGGGCTATGCGACCCGCGCCACCGTCGGCGAGCCGCTGGAGGTGGACGAAGTGGTTGCAGACTGCAGATCCGCAATGGCTCCGACCATCGTACTTTCCGGGCTGAGCGGGCACGGCGGTGGCTCGCTCGGATGAACGGTCCAACGGCGGGGCCACTTGGCTTAAGTCTTGCCGAGAAGCGCCGATAGGAGGCAAGGCATGCGAACCAGCACCGTCGCCATCCTCTTCCTGGGCCTCTGCACGGCCTCCCTGGCCGTGCCGCACCCGGCGGAGGCCGCCAAGCGCGCCTCGGCCAAGGCCCCGACAGTCGAGCTGGTAACGCCGATGCGGGTCAACGTCGGGGGCACCATCGTTCTCCGCGGCAGGAACTTCAGCTCGCGCCGCGTGCGCAACACCGTGGTCTTCCGGGGGCGGCGGACGGTGCTTGCGAAGCCGCTGGCTGCCCGGACCAACCGGCTAGTGGTCAAGGTGCCGGCTCGTGTCTACCTCCTGCTCCGGGCGCAAGATGGCAAGGCGATCCCCACGCGCCTGCGCCTCCGGGTTCTTACGCGGGCGAAGGGCAGGCAGACGGGCCCGAACCAGTCACCGATCGTCGTTCCTCGGCGCGAGCCTGTGATCACTTCCGGTCCGTCCGGCTCCACGAGCAATCGGACCGCGACGTTCGCATTCAGCTCGGCGACGGCTACCTCGTTCACGTGCAGGTTGGACGGGGGCGACTGGCATAAGTGCGCCAGCCCGGCCTCGTACTCTGACCTCGGGGCGGGCGAGCACCGATTCTCCGTTCGCTCCCACAACGCCGACGGCAACGCCTACACCGGCCCGACGAGCC
Organism: uncultured Thermoleophilaceae bacterium; assembly: GCA_963825475.1. Lineage (GTDB taxonomy): Bacteria > Actinomycetota > Thermoleophilia > Solirubrobacterales > Thermoleophilaceae > JAAYBF01. The sequence continues at coordinate 30,574 of CAWGTC010000005.1, forward strand.
GCTCGTGGACGATCATCGAACTCCCGGCCGCCGACGCGCCCGATGTCGAGATCAGCTCCGGGCCGGCCGCCACGAGCGCCTCGACCACTGCCACCTTCTCCTTCTCCTCCACCCAGACGGGCTCGTTCGAGTGCAGCATCGATCTCGAGCCCTTCTCCGCCTGTACCTCGCCCCACAGCTACTCCGACATCGCGCCTGGCGAACACGAGTTCCGCGTGCGCGTGGACAACGCAAACGGCTCCGACGTCGACACCTGGAGCTGGGTGGTCACTTCCCCGGGGTCGGAAGAGGTGAACGTCGCCGTCGACGGCACATCCACGGACGGGCTGAACTTCGAGGGCTCCACGACGGGCGGTTCCGAACCCAGCGACTTCGTGACTTTCGAGGCGTCGCTTGCACATGACCCACTCTCCGGATCGGATTGCGTGCCCGCCTCGGGCACATGGAGCTACTTCGACGCGAACGGCGACCTTGCCGCCGAGTTCACCCAGGACAGCTCGGTTGACGGGCTCTATTGCCCGGCGTCGGACTCCTACAGTCTCTACTGGCGACAGGTGGGCGGCGGGACGACCGACACCGGCAACTTCACGCTCGTCTACGACCCCGTCGCCGATACGTTTACGAGCCAGCAGAACGGCCGCTACACCCCTTAGTACGCCGCCAGGCACAATGGGCGGATGCTGGAAGGGCGCCGCTAGGGCTCAACGGACGCATGCACGTCGGGTTCTCTCTCCTCACGCTGCTGCCCGGCAAGGTCGGAGGGTCCGAGACCTACGTTCGGGGTCTCCTCGAGGCATTTGGGGACGGGGAAGGGCCCGAGCGCACCACGGCCCTCGTCACGACTCGGGTTCGCCACGCCTACGAGGCATTTGCGCGCGGGCCGGTGTCCCTTCGCGACGTGCCTTACTGGCGATATCCGCAGGGAACCGCCCGCCGCGCGCTCTCGCTCTTCGGCGGGCTGGCCCTGGGTACACACCTCGGCCGTAGAGCCGCGGCGGATCTGGATCTGGTGCACTATCCGCTCACGGTCAGGCTGCCGCGTTCGCCGGGCGCCTCCGTGGTGACCTACCACGACGCGCAACACCTCGACCACCCTGCTTTCTTCTCCCGCGCCGAGCGGGCGTACCGCGCGTGGACCTACGATCACGCAGCTCGCTCGGCGTCGCTGGTCGTCACGCCGAGCGAGTTCACGAGGCAGACAGCCATCGATCGGCTCGGCCTCAGCCCGGAGCGAGTCCGCGCCTCCAGCAGCGGAATCGACCATGCGCGCTTTCAGCCGCAGGGCGACCTTGACGACCGGATTCTCGGAAACCTCGGGCTCCCGGAGCGCTACCTCATCTACCCGGCCAACCTCTGGCCGCACAAGAACCATGACCGGCTGCTGCAGGCACTGGGCATGGTGGGCGACGAGGACCTGATGCTCGTCCTGACCGGCGGGGCCCATAAGCAGCTGGATGCGCTACGAGCAACGGCAGCACGCACCGGGGTCTCCTCGAGGGTGCTCCACCTCGGCTACGTGGAGGACTCCGTACTCCCGGCCCTGTACCGGCGTGCGTTGGCAACGGTGTTCCCTAGCCTGTACGAGGGCTTCGGGTCCCCGCCGCTGGAGGCGATGGCATGCGGCTGCCCCACCGCGGTCGCGCACGCCGGCGCGCTCCCGGAGTCCTGCGGCGCGGCGACGCTGTACTTCGACCCGACCTCCGCCGAGTCGATCGCCGAGGCGATCGACCGCCTGGCCGCCGACGACGCCCTGCGCGCCCGTCTGCGCACAGCGGGGCTCGACCGCGCAGCAGAGTTCACGTGGAGCGCCTCCGCCCACCGCCATACCGCCGCCTACCGTGATGCGATCGCCATCGGAGGGGCGTCGGATGAGCGCTAGCCTTGAACCCCCCGACAAGTGGACGGCACCTCGAAGCATGAACAGCGAACCTCCAGAGCAACCCGCCACTCCCGGCCTGCCGCCTGAGCTGAGGCGGGCGGTGCCCGCCACGATCGCCGCCGGCGCAGTCGGCCTCACGCTTTTCCTCGTGGGGTTCACGCTCGGGGTGGTGTCGGGCGGAGCGGCCGTCGTGGTGGGCTTCGGAGCCGCTCTGGTGGCGGTCGCCGCCATCGTGGCGATGGTCTGGATCTACCGCGTCAAGCGGCTGTAGCGCGCTGGGCCAGGAGCGGCCGATAAGGTTTGAAAGCGGCTCGCCCCCTGGAGCAGGCCGTTCGGACATGAACCCAACAACCGCCAGAAACGACCAGCGCCGGCGCGCTCTGAGGATCGGGGAGACCGAGATCTCCGATGAGAGCGGCTGCTACGTGATTGCCGAGATCGGCCACAACCACCAGGGGTCGGTAGAGCAGTGCAAGGAGATGTTCGACGAGGCGCGGCGCTGCGGCGCCGACGCGGTGAAGCTGCAGAAGCGCGACAACCGCTCGCTCTACACGCACGAGTTCTTCAACAAGCCCTACGAGAACGAGAACAGCTTCGGCGCCACTTACGGACAGCACCGCGGTGCGATCGAGTTCTGCAAGTCCGAGTACCAGGAGCTGATCGCCTACGCGGGCGAAGTCGGCGTCACGTTCTTCGCAACCGCATTCGACCAGCCGAGCGCCGACCTGCTCGCCGAGCTCGACATGCCGGCGTACAAGGTCGCCTCGGCGGACCTCACGAACACTCCGCTGCTCAAGCACGTTGCCGAACTCGGCCGGCCGATGATCATCTCCACCGGTGCCGCGCGCCTCAACGACGTGCAGCGCGCGTACGAGACCGTCGCGCCGATCAACGACCGGATCGCGATCCTGCAGTGCACCGCCGGCTATCCCGCCGCGTGGGACGAGCTCGACCTGCGGGTGATCAGCACCTACCGGGAGCTGTTCCCCGAGGTGGTCGTGGGTTTCTCGAGCCACGACAACGGCATCGCGATGCCGGTGGCCGCATACGTGCTCGGGGCCCGGATCGTGGAGAAGCACTTCACGCTCGATCGCGCGATGAAGGGCACCGACCACCGGTTCTCCCTGGAGCCCCAGGGCTTCCGCAAGCTCGTGCGGGACCTCAAGCGCACGCGCGTCGCACTTGGAGATGGCTCCAAGCAGATGTACCCGAGCGAAGTGGAGCCCGGCAAGAAGATGGCCAAGAAGCTGGTGGCGGCGACCGACCTGCCCGCCGGCCACACGCTGCGAGAAGAGGACATCGCAGCGAAATCACCCGGCGACGGACTGCCCCCGTATGAACTCGGGCGCGTGGTGGGCCGTAACCTGCGCCACGCGGTGGAGGCGGACATGGCGTTCCATTTCGAGATGCTGGAGGAACTCCACCCGCAGGAGTTCGCGGCGGTCACGCAGACTGACTTGGATGACTGACCTCGCGGGCGAGGTCGCGATAGTCACCGGTGCGCTCGGAAACCTCGGGCCCGTGTGGACCTCCACCCTGGCCGGCGCCCGAGCGACGGTTATAGGCATCGACCTCGCCGCCGACGAGGCCGAGCGCGGAGACGGCGTGGTCCAGCGCCAAGCCGACGTGACCGACCGCGCATCGCTGGAGGCGGTCCGCGATGAGGTGGTGCATCGCTTCGGCCCGCCGTCGGTGCTGGTCAACAGCGCAGGCATCGACTCACCACCCGATTCCGCCACCCGCACCTTCGCGATCGAGGACGTGCCGGCAGAGGACTTCCGCCGCACCCTGGAGGTGAACCTCACTGGCACGTTCACGGCGACGCAGGTGTTCGGCGCACCGATGCGCGACGTCGGCCGCGGGTCGATCGTAAATGTGGGGTCGCTGTACGCATCTACGGCCCCCGAGCCCGCCTTCTACGAGCACATGGATGCCGAGCCGCCGTTTCTAAAGCCGCCCGCCTACGGGGCCTCCAAGGCCGGGGTGGTCAACCTCACGCGCTATTTCTCCCGCCTGTGGGGACCTCACGGGGTGCGGGTCAACGCCCTGTCGCCCGGCGGGGTGGCGGGCGATCAGGACCCGGAGTTCCTGGCCAAGTACAACGCCCGCGTGCCGCTGCGCCGGATGGCCGGCCCGGACGATCTGCGCGGCCCTCTGCTCTTCCTCGCGTCTGAAGACTCGCGCTACGTGACCGGCCATGAGCTGCGTGTGGACGGCGGTTTCACGGCATGAGCGAGTCGATCGGCAACTTCATTGCCGGCACCGAGCAGCCCGCGGTCGCCGGCGAGACCTTCGAGAAGCTCTCGCCCGCCACGGGCGAAGTGCGGGCGCAGGTGGCCCGTTCGCGCGAGGCCGATGTGCAGGCCGCGGTGGCCGCCGCCAAGGAGTCCCAGCGCGAGTGGGGCGCCAGGCCGGCGACCGAACGCGGCGACGTGCTGCGCAGGATCGCCCAGCTGATGGAACGCGACACCGCCGAGCTGGCGGAGATAGTCGCGGGCGAGACAGGCAAGTCCCCGGCCGAGGCAGCGGGCGAGACCGGCGGAGCGATCGAGCAGGCCTACTTCATGGCGGGCGAGGGACGGCGCTTCTTCGGCCGCACCACCACCAGCGCTGTCCCCAACCGCCAAGCCTCGATCGTGCGCCAGCCGATCGGCGTCGCGGGGTTGATCATCGCCGCCAACACCCCGATCGCCAACGTGGCGTGGAAGGTGTTCCCCGCGCTGGTGTGCGGCAACGGCGCCGTGCTCAAGGCGTCCGAGGACGCGCCGGAGACCGCCGTCGCCGTTGCCAGGCTGGCCGCGGAGGCCGGCCTCCCTGCGGGGGTGTTGAACGTGGTGCACGGGTTCGGCGACGAGGCTGGACAGCCGCTTGTGGGTCATCCCGACGTGGGCGTGGTGAGCTTCACCGGATCGACCGCCGTGGGCCGGACCATCGCCCGCGTGGCGGGCGAGCGCCTGGCCAAGGTGTGTCTCGAGCTGGGCGGCAAGAACCCGCTCGTGGTGTGCGACGACGCCGACCTCGAAGACGCCGCGGACGCGGCTGCGCTGTCAGCCTGGAGCAACGCGGGCCAGCGCTGCGCCGCCGGCAGCCGCCTGATCGTGTTCGACTCGGTCTACGACCGCTTTCTGGAGCTGATGCGCGAGCGTGGCGACGCGCAGCGGGTTGGGCCTGGGGACGAGCACGACTTCGGGCCCGTGATCAACGGGCGCGGGCTCGACCGAATGGTGGACGCAGTGAGGCGCGCGACCGAGCAGGGCGCTCGCGTGGTGGTCGGCGGCGCCCGGCTGACCGGTCCCGAGCACGCCGGCGGCTTCTACATGGCGCCCACGCTGGTCGAGGGGGCCGACCTGGGGAGCGACATCGCGTGCACGGAGCTGTTCGGCCCCATCGCCACCCTGCACCGGGTCGACGACTTCGAGGAGGCCCTGGCCGCGGCGAACGCCAGCCCCTACGGGCTCACCGCGGCGATCTGGACCGCCAGCGTGCACCGCGCGCAGGAGTTCACCGCGCGCGTTCAGAGCGGACTCGCGTCGGTCAACGGGCCTACCTACGGCTCCGAGCCGCACATGCCCTTCGGGGGGCAGGGCGACTCCGGCAACGGCATGCGCGAGCCGGGGCCCGAGGCCCTCGACGTCTACTCGGACCTCAAGACCATCTACATGAACCACGACCCCGCCCGGGCGTGAGCCGCGCGGCGGTTGCGCTGGTGCCGGCGCGGGCCGGCTCCACCCGGGTCCCGGGGAAGAACGTCCGGCCGCTCGCCGGTCATCCCCTGATCGCCTACACGCTGGCCGCCGCGCATCAGAGTGGCCTGTTCGATGCCGTGGTGGTGTCCACCGACTCCGCGGAGATCGCGGAGGTGGCCCGCCGGTACGGCGGCGAGGCGCCGGCGCTGCGCCCCGAGTCGATGTCGGGGACCACCTCGCCCGACATCGATTGGGTCGAGCACATGCTCGCGCTGCTCACCGACGAAGGCCGCTCGTTCGAGCTGTTCTCGATCCTGCGCCCCACCAGCCCGTTCCGGACCGGGGATACGATCCGGCGCGCCTGGGGCCTCCTGCACGAGCACCGCCAGGCGGCGGATTCGATCCGCGCCGTGGAGCCCTGCCGGCAGCACCCCGGCAAGATGTGGGTGCTCGAGGGCGACCTGATGCGCCCGCTGCTGGAGCAGTCCGGAGACGGAGTGCCCACCCACTCGCGTCAGTACCAGGACCTCCCTCCCGTCTACGCCCAGAACTCGAGCCTCGAGATCGCCTGGACGCGTGTGATCACCGAGCGCCGCGACATCGCCGGGGCGCGGGTGGCGCCGTTTTTGACGGACGGCGCCGAGGGGTTCACGATCGACTACCCCGACGACTGGGATCAGGCCGAACGGTGGGCGGCGAGCGGGAGGGCACCGCTGCCCGACGTCGCCGTGGGCGAGCGAGCGGGGAGCCCCTGATGGAGTCAGCGTCGATCCAGATGTCGGCCGGGGGCGAGCTGGTGTTCCTCGGCCCATCCGAGATGAAGAGGATCCGCGACCTGAGCGCCGACCCGGTCGCGCGCGCGGCCGCCTTCGCCGACGCGTGCCGCCTGAACACGCTGTCGATGATCGCCGAGGCCGGGTCGGGCCATATCGGCACGAGCTTCTCCTGCATGGACATGCTCGCGTGGCTGCACCTCGAGGTGCTCGGCGAGGACGACCGCTACTTCTCCTCCAAGGGCCACGACGCTCCAGCGCTGTACGCCACGCTGATCGGTCTCGGCCGGCTGGAGTTCGACCTGTTGCACCGGCTGCGGCGCCTCGGCGGTCTGCCCGGCCACCCCGACGTCCGCACCACGCCCCAGGTGGTCACCAACACGGGCTCGCTGGGCATGGGCGTGTCCAAGGCCAAGGGGTTCGTACTGGCCGACCGCGCGGCGGGCCGCTCGGGGCGCGTGTTCGTGATGACCGGTGACGGGGAGCTGCAGGAGGGCCAGTTCTGGGAGTCGTTGCCCTCAGCCGCCAACCTGGGACTGGGCGAGATCACCGTCATCGTGGACCACAACAAGCTGCAGTCGGACACGTGGGTGACGGAGGTGTCAGACCTCGGCGATCTGGTGGAACGGGTGTCCTCCTGCGGCTGGGCGGTGGCGCGCTGCGACGGGAACGACATCGGCGCGTTCTCCCGCGAGCTGGGCTCGCTGCTGGCCGAGCACCCCGACCGCCCCAAGCTGCTGGTGGCCGACACGGTCAAGGGCAAGGGCGTCTCCTTCATGGAACCGGGGGAACTTCCCGCCGCGGGCGAGTCGCTGTACGGATACCACTCCGGCGCCCCCGCGGCCGACGAGTACGCGCGGGGCACGTCCGAGATCCTCGAGCGCCTGCGAGCCAGGCTGACCGACGTGGGCGGCCGGGTGCCGCGGGTCGAGTCTCAGAGGCGGGCGCCCGCCATGCCCGCCGCGGTGCGGCCACAGCGGCTTGTCGATGCCTATGGCCGCGCGCTTGCAGACCTCGCCGCGGAGGAGCCGGCGCTGGTGGCGCTGGACGCGGACCTCTATCTCGACACGGGACTGATCCCGTTCCGGGAGCGCTTTCCGGCGCGCTTCTACGAGTGCGGTATCGCGGAGCAGGACATGGTTTCCCAGGCGGGCGCGATGGCCCTGGCCGGACTATTGCCCGCAGTGCACTCGTTTGCTTGCTTTCTCTCGACCCGGCCGAACGAGCAGATCTACAACAACGCCACCGAAGCCACGAAGATCATCTACACCGGATCGCTGGTGGGCCTCGTGCCCGGCGGACCCGGCCACTCACACCAGTCGGTGCGCGACATCTCTGCGCTCGGCGCCATGCCCGGCATGGCGCTGATCGAGCCCGCCAGCGAGCATGAGGCGCGGCTGGCGCTGGAGTGGGCAGTGCGCGAGGCGACCGGGCCGGTCTACCTCCGCTTGGTGTCGGTCCCGTGGGAGCTGGGCTTCGAGCCGCCACGCGCCCGACGGCTGGTGCCTGGCCGAGGCGAGGTGGTGTTGGCGGGCGCGGACGCCACGATCGTCGCCACCGGCCCGGTGATGCTCTCGCAGGCCTACCGCGCAGCCGAGCGGCTGGCGGCCGACGGGCGGCAGATTGGGGTGGTGGCGCTGCCGTGGCTGCGAGACATCGATGGCGGATGGCTGGCCGCAGTGGCGGGAGAGGCGCCAGTCGTCTGTCTGGACAACCACTACACCGACGGCGGTCAGGGCGACGCGGTGCTGGCGGGGCTCGCCGCGGCCGGTGCCGCAAACCGCGTGCACAAGCTCGGGGTGGAGTCGGTGCCGATGTGCGGCACCAACGACGAGGTGCTGCGGGCCCACCACCTCGACGCCGACAGCGTGGCCCAGCGCGTGGGCGCCGCGCTGCCGTCGCGCACATGAGCGCCACCGCCGGGCGCGTCGAGTCGGTCCTCTGCTGGGACATCGACGGCACCCTGCTCACCACCGCGCGCGCCGGAGTGTTCGCTCTGGAGGACGCCGCACGCGAGGTGGTCGGGACCGTGCCCGACTTCTCCTCGCTGCCGACCGCCGGCCTCACCGACGCCGAGGTGGCAGCGCTGGCGATCCGTACCTGCGGCGCGGAGGACAGTGCGGAGAAGGTCTCTGCGTTCCTTCGTGTCTACGAGCGCCACCTGCCTGACCGGCTGTCGTGCCGCCAGGGCCGGGTCCTGCCGGGGGTGGCCGAGGTGCTCGACCACCTAGCCTCGCGGGAAGACGTAGCGTGCGTCCTGCTCACCGGCAACACGGAGGCCGGCGCGCGGGCCAAGCTCAGCCACTACGGCCTCGATGGCCGCTTCGATGGCGGGGCGTTTTGCACGGACACCGATGACCGTGAGACGATCGCGCGCCGCGCCCTCGCTCTCGCTCGGGAGCGCTACGGGGGTAATCTGGCCGGCGATCATCTATACGTCCTGGGCGACACCCCCCACGACATCCGCTGCGGCAAGGCGATCGGCGCCCGCACGGTGGCAGTGGCCTCGGGACCGGTCACCTCCGAGGACCTGACCGCGGCGGATCCGTGGCTTCTCCTGGAGCGGCTGCCGGAGCCGCGCGACTTCATCGAGCTGCTGCGCCTGGGAAGCCAAGCCCGACGATGACTACCATGCCCACGTGCGGCGGAGCGGAGCGCTGCCGCAGGTTGCAATGCGCAAGTTAATCGTCATCCCCAGCCCTCTCATCGTGCGCGACTTCCTGGCTGCGGGGGCGTTTGCGGACATCGACGACCGCGATACCTACTACATGTCCGGGCCCCTGCCGGGCCTGGACACTCCGATCGAGGAGGTCCTCGATGACGGCGCACGGTACCTGGGTGCGATTCCCATCGACGAGGAGCGCAAGCGTGCCTACTCAGAGATCCGCACGCTGTTGCTCACGTCCTATCGTTTCCGCTCCCGGACCTCCCGCCTGAAGCTGAAGGAGTTGCCGCTTCGCCAAAGGTGGCGCGCCAAGCTCGAAGCGGCACCGATCGTCCGTCAGGCCAAGATCCGCCGGCGGCTGAGGAAGACCGGCCTGCACCAATCGATCCACGAAACGATTCGCCGCCTGGCACCCGACGTGGTGATCGCGATCTCCCGAGGCCCCGGCGGGGATGTCGTGGTGACCGACGCGATGCGCACGGCCCGCGCCCTCGGCGTCCCGACTCTCGCACTGACCAACAACTGGGACAACCTCTCGAGCAAGAACGCGTTCATCGTCGCGCCCGACTTCCTCGGTGCGATCGGCCATCAGAGCGCCGAGCACGCGTCGAGTATTCATGGGATCCCGCGGAGCCGGGTAAGGGTGCTCGGCAGTCCGTACATCGACGCGCACTTCCGGCGCACGCCGGGCTCCACTCAGTCGCCCTTTTCGTTCCCGTACGTCCTCTTCGCCGGGTGCTACCGGCCCTTCGACGAGCTGCGCTCGTTGGAGGTACTCGACCGGACGATCACCGAGGCGGGGCTCGATCTCAAAATCGTGTACCTCCCGCACCCGCGGCGGGTGGAGCGGCAGCGCCCGGACTTCGTGGACGAGTCGACGCTCTGCAACGTCGTCATAGAACCGCATGTACGGGACGAGTACCTGCGCAGCTGGCGTGAGGAAGGTGGAGCCTGGCGGCAGGCACGGCGGATCGCCCGCACGCGGCCGCTGCCGGTGGATCGCTACCCGGCCCTGCTCGACAACGCCGAGTTCGTCGTCTGTCCTCTCTCGACCATGATGCTCGAAGCGGCGATCTTCGGGCGCCGCGTACTGGCGATCGCCTACCACGACGGGCTCCATAGAACCTCTCCGGGGTACACCGCGAAGTATCTACACTTCGAGCGGATCGACACCGTCGAGACGTTCGAGGTGTGTCGCCGCGAGCGGGACATGCCGGGGCTGTTTGAAGCGATGGCTTCGGCCTCCGCTTCCCCCACGCGTCCGCCCAAGCAGCAGATGGACTACTTCGTCTACCACGATGAGCAACCGTTCAGCGCTCGGCTGCGGGACTACGTCGAGCACATCACTACCGACGCGGTCGATACCGATCGCAGCGAGCGACGAGCGCCGCAAGTCGCGGCGCGCTGATGCGGCCGGCCGCCTAGCCCATGTCTTCGCTCCCCGATCTCAAGCTGGCGATGACCCTTACCGCCCGAGATGTCGAGGACGTGATCGAAGCCAACCTGCTCTATCACCTTGCTCAGGGCGTCGACGTGCTCATCGTGACCGAGCACGCGTCGGTCGACCGGACGCCCGAGATCTTGGAACGGTATGCGGCCACGGGCAAGATCCAGCTGCTGCGGGAATCGGCGAAGGAGTTCGATCACTCAAGCGTGGTCACCCGAATGGCGCGAATGGCGGCCTCCGAATTCGATGCCGATTGGGTGATCCACAACGATGCGGACGAATTCTGGTGGCCGAAGATCGGAACCTTGAAAGAAGTGTTTGACGCGGTGCCGACCCCGTTCGGATCCCTGAGGGCCCCGAGGTTCAATATGAGGCCGCATCCGGAAAGGAACGGCCCTTTCCACCAGACGATGTGCGTGGCAGACGTTCGCTCGCTCAAGGAACCGCGCCCGGGCCAGCCGAAACGCATCAAGACCGTGCCCCCGAAAATTGCACATCGCGCCCAGATGGACGTCGTGGTAGGCGAAGGCAATCATAGGGCTCGGGGCACGGGACTTGCGCCCGTACCCGACTGGAGCCCGATCGCCATCTTCCACTACCCGGTGCGCTCCCTCGCTCAAGCAAGGAGGAAGCTGACCGATGAGTTCGAGGCGCTCGGCAAGCCACCATGTTCCGAGGAGGAGATTCAGGAGCGCTGGGATCAGACCGGGCTCACCGATGCGACCCTCTCGAAGGGGCTTGCTGCGGGCACTCTCTCGGTCGATGAGCGAGTCGCGCGATTCATGCGAGAAACCGAAGGCGGGCAGCCTCCGGTCCCCTCGCATCCCGACGCTGCGGAAGCGCTCCGCCTCGACGCCCTACGCGCCTGCTGGGACGCGAGCAAGAAGCCGAAGCACCCTGGTGCATCCGAGGTCCAGCCCGCGCCAAGCTTCTACGACAGGCTCAAGCCTCTCGCGCGCCGAGCTCGCTTGTCGTTCCCGGGCGCGGCTGGGCGAAGGCAGTAGGCGTCGAGCCGTCCCGGACTACTCCAGCAGCGTGAAGATGTGCCGCTTCTCAGCCTCGTTGGTGTGGAAACGCCATCGCCGCTTGAGAGAACGTTGCAGGAACGCCGCATTCAGTTTTCGCCCGTCGATCACGACCGTAGCGCCGGGGCGAAGAGTCGACTCGTAGAGAAGGAGGTCCGCACTGATGGCCGGTCGGGTTACCCCGTCCGCCAACTCGAAGGACAAACCGCGCATGTCGCCTTCCACCGCCGCAGGGTCCGGGCCGTCTAGATAGATCATCTTCGGCCTGATGTTCGGAAGCTCGTCGAAGACGTGACACAGCTCGCCGCCCAACTCCGCGACGGAAGCCCGCGACTGCCGGAACTCAATGTAAGGCGCTAGTTCGGGCGGCACCTTCTCGCGCGTGTTGTCGATCCATTCCTGGGCAGCGTCGACAACGTAGAGCCAGGGGGGGGCATCGGACCGCCCCCGGTGACTCGTCCAGAGGGCGTGGGCCAAAACCAGAGTGCTGTGGCCGGCACCGAACTCAAGCACCAAACCGAACTTCCGAGCTCGGACAAAGCTGTGCAGAAATGCTAAGTCAGCGGCATCGGGCGGCCATTTCCGTGGGGGAGCCCTGTGCCAGGAGCGGGGCGACTCCGGCTGCGTGCAGGTAGTCGATTGCTCGCCGATGTGCCGTCTCTCGAAGGTACCCCCTGACACGCTTTCGGAGGCGGCGCTGGAGCCCCCGGGCGAGCGTTTGGCCCGGGACGCTCGCCGACATGCGCCGTGAGGGCCGGTGAGCTACCACTCAGGCCGGCGCAGCGGGTCGGGGATGTTGCCCAGGTCGGGGCAGTGCGACACGATGGGCATCCCACGCTGGATACTAGCGTCGGCCGGGGAGGCAATGTAGGGACAAAACAGGCATGTGCTGAGCACGTCGCTTCAGATCCTCCTGCGTATCGCGGGCCCTGCTCGCGGTCTCATCGCATGGTTTCTCGGCCGCACCGCCCGACGGATGATGCACCAGGACGGCCTGATAACCCTACGGCGGGACTGTGGGCCGGGGGCGTCGCCGCCCAGCTACGACGGGCCGCCAAGGGCACGCTCGCGACCAGTATCACGAAGGGGTCGACCGCGAGGCGATAGCGCGGCTTCCCGTTCACCGGGAGGGTCGTGAGAAGCAGTAGAGAGGGGATCAGCCAGACCCACAGTGGAGCCTTCCGCACCCTGCGACGGGTCGCGGGAAGCGCCACGGCCGCGAGCGCCGCAAGCGCCATGACCCAAAAGCCCCCGACCCAAAGCCCGTGCCGGAACCCCGTCGCGTCGCGTTCGGCATCCCAGAGACGGACGAAGCTCGGGTCGCCCCCGGCCTCGGCCGTTCGCAGGACGTTGAGACGAACCGCCTCCGCGACGTATCGCGGCGAGTCCGCCGCGAAGGCCAACCCGTCTGCGCGCAGCCTCCGGTCGAGCTCGACCTCGTCAACGCCCTCCTTGCGGACGATCCCCGCGTACTGGGGGATCATGTCCGGCAGCCGCGGCGCGGCCTGCGTCGGGCCGTCAAGCGCCGAGACGGGATTGAATTGGCCTGCGACCGAGAGCCCGGCGCCGGTCGACACCGGCACGAACTCCTCGAACGCCGCGGCGTTGCGCACTGTCCAGGGGGTCATTACGACCACAGCGGCGAGCACGGTCGCGACCAGATGGACCACGCGTCGGCGGGCGGGGCCGGGAGTGGACAGCAGCACCCCGGTGAGCACGCCCGCCATCACAACCGCGCCGTTGGACCGCGTAAGCACGGCGCCCGCAGCGAACGCTCCGGCGGCGAGGGCCCACCGGCCCGTCGCGGCCGAGGTGCGCAGCCGCAGGCAAGCAAGCACACTCCCGAGGACGAGAGGAACGAAGAGGTTCTCGGCGAGGAGTACCCCGGACATCAGCACGAGCGGCGGGTAGACCGCAGTCAGAACACCTGCCCCGACACCCTCCCGGCGCCCCCATAGCTCGGATGCGATGAGGAAGGCCAGGGCAGCCGACAAGGCGCCGAGCACCGCGTTGAGGGAGCGCGCGGCATCGACCCCAGGGCCCGCGAACGCGAACACGCCCGCGAGGGCGTAGGGGTAGGCGGGAGGGCGAAAAGCGCTCGGAGACCGAGGCGCAGCCAGCGCCGAGCTCGGGTAGCGGCCGTCCTGCGCAAGGCTGATGCCGTGGTGCAGATAGTCCAGCCCGTCCCCAGCAGGGAAGTAGTGCGGGGTGGCTGCAACCACACCCAACCTCAGCACTAGCGCGAGCAGGACCACCGCGACAACCGGATGGGCGCGCATGGCCTCGACCCACGTCCGCAGCAGCCCCATTCCGCGCCAGCGTACCCATCCCGTGGGGCGACTGCCCAGCACGGCATCGCACCCGGCTCAGGTCAACGTGGCTGGCGGTTCCCGGACGGGAAGTTGGGGGATCCCGAGTGCCACTCCAATGATCGTTCCTCCGACGAGGCGATCCGACTCATCCTGGTTCAAATGGGCACCGGAGGAGGCGGGGGCAGGCCGAGCCCACACGCGCATCAACATGCCTGTCTGCTGGCGCTCTGCCGGCCGGGCGCTGATCTCCCTGCTGGCGCGTGCCGCAAGCGACCGCCCGCCCCTTCGATCCGCTGCCGGAGGGCGAGCGCGATGATGGTCCTGAGCGTCGACTCCATTATGTGCCGACGCGCGAGTCCCTGCACCTCGGCGTTGTCCGGGCTGCGGGCCACGATCCGAGCGATGTTCTCGACCGCGGCCTCCCGCGTCCGCGGCGCGAAGTGCCAGCGCGTCCATGTGACGAGGAACCCGATGGCCAGCACGAGGCGGTCGGGCACCAGGCGCTGCGGCAGCGGGCCGGTGAGCGCTCGCCGTGCCAGGGACACACCAGCGGGAGTCAGTTCGTCTGCGTGGGGGCGCAGCACGGGCGGCCAGGCACTCGCGGTTGAGCCTCGCGCGTGTCGCAGGGGTCCGACCAAGAAGCAGAAGAGTTCGCAAGGTCTTGACGGGTCGCCGACCTGCTATCTCCGGCGCCTCAGAGCCCGCCTAAGAGGGGCGGTCGTCCGCCAGCTCAGCGATTCCGTGATCTGATCGAGTTGCTTGCGCAGCGTTCGCAGGTCCGCGTTCGTGCGGGCGCGACTCTCGGCAGCCGACACCCGCCGCGCGTGCGAGCACACGTCGAACAGATCCTGGATGCCCGGCGTCTCCTCCGGAAGCTCGATCCCGGACAGGGACGAGTGTGCGCCAGTGATTCCATCGAGAACGCGAAGCAGCTCGGCCTGGGGTTCGGAGAGCGCCATCCCGGCCCCCTCCGAGTGGCGCTCGCGGTGCAGACGCACATCCACGACCTCGCCCCATCCGTCGCTGTCCACCGAGGCAGGCGACAAGTCCGCACGGGCGAGGAACTCTGCGGTCCTGTTCTGCCATTCCGCCGGCGACTCGACCAGCGAGCTGTAAGGCACCACAAGCGTGGGCAGGCCATCCGCGCCCTCGAGAGCGGCGCGCAGGTAGCGTTCCCATAGCGCAAGCCCCAGCTTGTGGGGCATCGCATCCCGGCGATGCAACGACTGAGCCACCTCAACTGGGTGTCGGTAGGGCAGCACGGCCGCAAGGCGCCGCCCCAGGAGAGGCCTCCAGAACGCAAGCAGGATCGACGTGCGCGGGTCCTTCCAGACCCACGGAGACCGGGTGAAGGCGCGCTGAAAACAGCTCCGTGGCTTCAGCGCGCCACTCTAGGCCCCCCGAAGACCCCGCTCCGGGCGCCGGAGGCGCGTCCCAGGCCCCGCCGAGATCGAGCAGCAGGCGGTCGTTGAAGCGGGTGAGAGCCGAGACCTCCCAGAAGCCTCGCTGGTTGGCATCCGAGCCCGGCTTGAGCCCATCGCTGCCACCCGCGTGGAGCCCCAGGGCCGCCAGCGCCTCCGTGACCGCGGACGTCCCGCCGCGATGGCTGCCGAGTACGACTACGCCGGCGCTCTGCGAGCCATCCAGAGATTGGCCGTTCATGCCGCCTTCCGCGCCGTCACGCTGAACGTCGTGAAGTAGCGGCCTCGGAAGGTGCTCCTGCTCTTGTCGTCCACGAGCAGGGATTCGTCGATGGCCGGCGGTCCGACGACGCGGAGCCCTTCTTTCTCAGCGTTCCCAGAAAAACCCCCGCGATGTCCTCGAACCGGTAGGCCGACCAGATCACCCCACCGGTGTCGAACTTCACCCAGGCGTCAGTCTTCTGGAAACCCCGCACGAAAGCGTCCGTGGTCAGGTAGAGGATCCCGTTGGGCCGCAGCACGCGTGTCAT
>CAWGTC010000006.1:0-1090200 GCA_963825475.1 uncultured Thermoleophilaceae bacterium
GTCGGGGCAGTGCTACACGATGGGCATCCCACGCTGGATACTAGCGTCGGCCGGGGAGGCAATGTAGGGACAAAACAGGCATGTGCTGAGCACGTCGCTTCAGATCCTCCTGCGTTCGCGGGCCCTGCTCGCGGTCTCATCGCATGGTTCTCGGCCGCCCGCCCGACGGATGATGCACCAGGACGGCCTGAAAACCCTACGGCGGGACTGTGGGCCAGGGGCGTCGCCGCCCAGCTACGACGGGCCGCCAAGGGCACGCTCGCGACCAGTATCGCGAAGGGGTCGACCGCGAGGCGATAGCGCGGCTTCCGTCCCGGGAGGGTCGTGAGAAGCGGTAGAGAGGGGATCAGCCGACCCACAGTGGAGCCTTCCGCACCCTGCGACGGTCGCGGGAAGCGCCACGGCCGCGAGCGCCGCAAGCGCCAGGACCCAAAAGCCCCGAACCAAAGCCCGTGCCGGAACCCCGTCGCGTCGCGTTCGGCATCCCAGAGACGGACGAAGCTCGGGTCGCCCCGGCCTCGGCCGTTCGCAGGAGTTGAGACGAACCGCCTCCGCGACGTATCGCGGCGCGTCCGCCGCGAAGGCCAACCCGTCTGCGCGCAGCCTCCGGTCGAGCTGACCTCGTCAACGCCCGCCTTGCGGACGATCCCCGCGTACTGGGGATCATGTCCGGCAGCCGCGGCGCGGCCTGCGTCGGGCCGTCAAGCGCCGAGACGGGATTGAATTGGCCTGCGACCGAGAGCCCGGCGCCGGTCGACACCGGCACGAACTCCTCGAACGCCGCGGCGTTGCGCACTGTCCAGGGGGTCATTACGACCACAGCGGCGAGCACGGTCGCGACCAGATGGACCACGCGTCGGCGGGCGGGGCCGGGAGTGGACAGCAGCACCCCGGTGAGCACGCCCGCCATCACAACCGCGCCGTTGGACCGCGTAAGCACGGCGCCCGCAGCGAACGCTCCGGCGGCGAGGGCCCACCGGCCCGTCGCGGCCGAGGTGCGCAGCCGCAGGCAAGCAAGCACACTCCCGAGGACGAGAGGAACGAAGAGGTTCTCGGCGAGGAGTACCCCGGACATCAGCACGAGCAGCAGGTAGCCCGGAGTCAGAACACCTGCCCCGACACCCTCCCGGCGCCCCCATAGCTCGGATGCGATGAGGAAGGCCAGGGCAGCCGACAAGGCGCCGAGCACCACGTTGAGGGAGCGCGCGGCATCGACCCCAGGGCCCGCGAACGCGAACACGCCCGCGAGGGCGTAGGGGTAGGCGGGAGGGCGAAAAGCGCTCGGAGACCGAGGCGCAGCCAGCGCCGAGCTCGGGTAGCGGCCGTCCTGCGCAAGGCTGATGCCGTGTGCGGATAGTCCAGCCCGTCCCCAGCAGGGAAGTAGTGCGGGGTGGCTGCAACCACACCCAACCTCAGCACTAGCGCGAGCAGGACCACCGCGACAACCGGATGGGCGCGCATGGCCTCGACCCACGTCCGCAGCAGCCCCATTCCGCGCCAGCGTACCCATCCCGTGGCGCGCTGCCCAGCGCGGCATCGCACCCGGCTCAGGTCAACGTGGCTGGCGGTTCCCGGACGGGAAGTTGGGGATCCCGAGTGCCACTCCAATGATCGTTCCTCCGACGAGGCGATCCGACTCATCCTGGTTCAAATGGGCACCGGAGGAGGCGGGGGCAGGCCGAGCCCACACGCGCATCAACATGCTGTCTGCTGGCGCTCTGCCGGCCGGGCGCTGATCTCCCTGCTGGCGCGTGCCGCAAGCGACCGCCCGCCCCTTCGATCCGCTGCCGGAGGGCGAGCGCGATGATGGTCCTGAGCGTCGACTCCATTATGTGCCGACGCGCGAGTCCCTGCACCTCGGCGTTGTCCGGGCTGCGGGCCACGATCCGAGCGATGTTCTCGACCGCGGCCTCCCGCGTCCGCGGCGCGAAGTGCCAGCGCGTCCATGTGACGAGGAACCCGATGGCCAGCACGAGGCGGTCGGGCACCAGGCGCTGCGGCAGCGGGCCGGTGAGCGCTCGCCGTGCCAGGGACACACCAGCGGGAGTCAGTTCGTCTGCGTGGGGGCGCAGCACGGGCGGCCAGGCACTCGCGGTTGAGCCTCGCGCGTGTCGCAGGGGTCCGACCAAGAAGCAGAAGAGTTCGCAAGGTCTTGACGGGTCGCCGACCTGCTATCTCCGGCGCCTCAGAGCCCGCCTAAGAGGGGCGGTCGTCCGCCAGCTCAGCGATTCCGTGATCTGATCGAGTTGCTTGCGCAGCGTTCGCAGGTCCGCGTTCGTGCGGGCGCGATTCTCGGCAGCCGACACCCGCCGCGCGTGCGAGCACACGTCGAACAGATCCTGGATGCCCGGCGTCTCCTCCGGAAGCTCGATCCCGGACAGGGACGAGTGTGCGCCAGTGATTCCATCGAGAACGCGAAGCAGCTCGGCCTGGGGTTCGGAGAGCGCCATCCCGGCCCCCTCCGAGTGGCGCTCGCGGTGCAGACGCACATCCACGACCTCGCCCCATCCGTCGCTGTCCACCGAGGCAGGCGACAAGTCCGCACGGGCGAGGAACTCTGCGGTCCTGTTCTGCCATTCCGCCGGCGACTCGACCAGCGAGCTGTAAGGCACCACAAGCGTGGGCAGGCCATCCGCGCCCTCGAGAGCGGCGCGCAGGTAGCGTTCCCATAGCGCAAGCCCCAGCTTGTGGGGCATCGCATCCCGGCGATGCAACGACTGAGCCACCTCAACTGGGTGTCGGTAGGGCAGCACGGCCGCAAGGCGCCGCCCCAGGAGAGGCCTCCAGAACGCAAGCAGGATCGACGTGCGCGGGTCCTTCCAGACCCACGGAGACCGGGTGAAGGCGCGCTGAAACAGCTCCGTGGCTTCAGCGCGCCAGTCTAGGCCCCCCGAAGACCCCGCTCCGGGCGCCGGAGGCGCGTCCCAGGCCCCGCCGAGATCGAGCAGCAGGCGGTCGTTGAAGCGGGTGAGAGCCGAGACCTCCCAGAAGCCTCGCTGGTTGGCATCCGAGCCCGGCTTGAGCCCATCGCTGCCACCCGCGTGGAGCCCCAGGGCCGCCAGCGCCTCCGTGACCGCGGACGTCCCGCCGCGATGGCTGCCGAGTACGACTACGCCGGCGCTCTGCGAGCCATCCAGAGATTGGCCGTTCATGCCGCCTTCCGCGCCGTCACGCTGAACGTCGTGAAGTAGCGGCCTCGGAAGGTGCTCCTGCTCTTGTCGTCCACGAGCAGGGATTCGTCTATGGCCGGCGGTCCGACGACGCGGAGCCCTTCTTTCTCGAGCGTTCCCAGAAAAACCCCCGCGATGTCCTCGAACCGGTAGGCCGACCAGATCACCCCACCGGTGTCGAACTTCACCCAGGCGTCAGTCTTCTGCAAACCCCGCACGAAAGCGTCCGTGGTCAGGTAGAGGATCCCGTTGGGCCGCAGCACGCGTGTCATCTCCTTGAGCGCACCCCTGGTCTTCTCCAGGTACAGCTCATAGGGCGGCTTGGGATGCCGCTGCGGATCACGACGATGGGCTGCAGCGTGACCGTCGAGGTGCTCGATGGCGGAGATGCAGGTCACGAGATCGAAGGACTCGTCAGCCGCCGGAATGTCGAGCATGGATCCGGCCAGCCGGGACACGCCGTGCGCCGACTCGTTCGACTCGGTGGCCGCGCTGAGATCCTCGAAGGCGTCCGGGAGGTCCAGCGCAGTAACCGATCCCACTATCCCCTCGGAGGCCAGATAGGTCGAAAACGCACTGTCTCCCGCCCCTACGTCGAGTGCCCGCTCAGGGCGCTCGCCGGTGTGCTGCAGGTAGCCGAGAAGCGTCCCGTACTCCCAAGCCCGGAGGCCATTGGTCCGTGGCTCGGCCAGCCTCGCGAGCAGTCGGTCGTCGGCGCGGGCCATCCGATGTGCATGCCCCGCGAGGACCTTGACCTGGGCTTGTGAGAACAGGCGTGTCGGCGCCAGAACCGGCCGCGGCCGGGCGCGCAGGGGCGGCCGTGAGCGAACCCTGAGCCCCGACCTGGCCAGCGTACGGCGCAGCCGCACGATCCGGGGCGACGACCTGATGCGCGTTCTCCAAGCCGACCGACGGTTCACCGGATCACCGAAATCGGTCGGCGAAGCGGTCCCAGGACAGCTCACGTGCTTCCTCCTCGGCCGCGCCTCCGATGCGCTCCAGGATTCCGGGCTCGGTCGGCAGCCGGTCGCACCGGTTGATGTCGATTACGGTCTCCATATGGCGCAGATAGCCGGGTGAGAACTCGTCGAGGTTGGTCACCACGACCGCCCGCCGTTCCATCGCGGCGACGATGGTCGAGTTGTTCGCCCGCGCACCGCGAGGGAAGAACGCCGCGAAGTAGGTGGCGCCCGCGATGAAGTTCGAGACCGCAAGGTCGGAGAGGTTCCCGAGGAAGTAGAGACCCTCCGGGAAGATGCGTGCATCTCGTCATAGACGACCTGTGCGTCCTCGAGCGTGACGCTCTCGTGGTTGGCGTTGGAGACGTAGACGGAGTACGTCCTCCCATCCCGCTCGAGCAGCGCTTGCAGACGGCGGAAGATGTCGGCGCGCATTTTGTGCGCCATGCCGAACGAAAACACCGAGATCTCGGACGGCTGGAAACGCCGATGCTCGAGGATCGTGGCCGGGGACCAGAGCGTCTCCACCCGGCGGGCCAGCGGCGCTCCTGCTGGGCAATCTCCTCATTCCCGGCATAGGCGACGGCGGCGCGCCGCAGAAGAGCTGTCTCGGTCGGCGCCTGGGTGACGTCATGGAGGAAGAGGCAGAACGGCGCGCTCGTCCCGCGGCCGTCCAAGTGTTGGAGCAGTGCCTGTGCCTCACCTTCCCGCAGTTCCCCGAACTTCACGGAGACCAGGGGGTACTGAGCCCCCGCGAGGCTGGGATCTGCGACGTCGACGACGGACACGCCCAAGCGTTCGGCGAGTACGCGATTGAACCGCGCGACGCCCGGACCGGAACCGATCGAACTGGTTGCCGGCAACCGCGTCGATCTGCAGTCGCATGAGGTCGCGGGCCCCGACGGCCCCAGAGGGCGACTGGCCGGGAAGGGTCACCTTCGTCCTCAGCGCTGCCGTTCGAGAACCAGCACCCGACCCTTGCCGCCCCAGTCCATGCGCTCCTCGAGATCGCGACGTGAGCGGAAGCCCTCGAGCACGAACAGGCAGCGGAGGAACTCCTTGTTGAGCAGCGTGATGTGGCATGGGTCGACGTCGAACTGGGTCGTGAACGCAGCAGGCCGTCCGGGTCGTCGGATGGAACCGTGTCGTCACGTAGACGTAACGCGACGAGGCCCGGCACAGCTGCTCCACGCACCGCGCCACCTGAGCAACCGTGAGGTGCTCCATCACCTCGCGGCAAACGACGAGGTCGTACGCGCGCTTGGCTACGAGCGGCTCGGTCGACCTCGCCGACGGTGATCCGGTCACGTACCTCGGCCGGGGCGAGCTGGACGCTCTCCGCGGCTGAAGTCGATGCCGTCGCACCTCGACCGCCAACTCGTGCAGGAGGTACATGAGCGCCCCCGGGCCGCAGCCCATGTCGAGCACGCGCCCGGGTTCGAAGACGTCCTTGATCAGCTGCGGGATTGCGGCCCTCGACCCGGCGGCGCGTCTCGATGTCGTACTTGTTGTCGTCATCACGCCAGCCCGAGACGAAGTAATCGCCGTCGTACTGAGCTGCGGCGACCGGAGTCTGGGCCAGAACCGCCGTCTCGAACTCCTCCACCTCGCGAACGAAGCGGTCAGCGCCTGGTCTTGGTTCCCGAATCCTCACGCGCCGGCGTGGGATCCCGCGTACTGCTGCAGGCACCGCTCGAGCAGCCGTGTGGAGGAGTCGACCACCGTGTCCAGATAGACCACTTCGGTCCCCGCCGTCTCGCATGCCTCGATTTCCTTCGCGGGCAGACGCCCCTCCCAATCCCGGCCCTTCACGAAGAAGCGTGGCCGCAATGCCGACAGCACGTCGTGTGTGGGCAGGTCCGAGACGTGGGTGTATTCGAGATGGCGCACCGCGTCGATCAGTCGGGCTCTGCGGTGCTGGGCCAGCAGCGGGGGGTGCTTCCGGCTGACGTAGGCGTCTCCAGTGATGTTGCAGAGCACTGGCACGCCCAGCTCACGAGCCTGGGCAAAGTACTCGATATGGCCGTCGTGAAGAGGGTCGAAGCCGCCGCTCACCATGGTGACGGAGTGCTCCAGGCCGGGGAGGTCATCGCTCGAGACGATCACCTGAGCAGTGTGACACGATCGAGTTCGACGGGTCACCTGCAGTCGGGGTACACCACGACCACCGTCCCTGCCGGCACCTGTGCGCCTCCCCTCGGGCGCTGACGCCCAATGATGCACTTGCGGCGATCCCCCGAGGCCGGTCCCATCTCCACGGACATCGCGGACACCGACTCCACCTCCGCAAGCGCGTCCTCAGGCTTGAATCCGGTCACGTCGGGGACCGTCTGCCGGCAGGCAATCGAGATGATCACCTCCGTGCCGCGCTCCACCTCTCCGGTCTGACTCTGTCCCTCCACCGTGCATCGCGATGGGTCGATCGGCGACTCGTCGAACCTCGCGCTGAGCCCGCCAACTGCCTCGACGCGAGACAGTCCCTCCCCGGCGCGCAGGCCGGTCAGGTCCGGAACCTCCACAGGCGCCCCGGCTCCACACGCGGCGAGAACCGTGCACATGGCCGCAGCCAGCGACATCACTCGCGCAGCGCAGCGCTTGAGACAACGCCGCGCCACTGCCCGGCGCGGCGGCGACGTGGGACGCGCGTTCATCGCGTCGTCACGCGACGGAATGCCCGCCGAACCGCACGCAGGGTCCAATGCGCCAGCGCAGCGGGCAGCGCTTTTACCCGCCGTCGGATGCGCCGCTTGAAGCGGCGTGCCGCCCACGCGGTGCAGACACGCGCGTGTACGATGCCGGCCCGCACCCCCGCCCGGTGACTCGAGCAGAGTCCGCCACCCACGGCGGCCCGGGCGAAGACGACGATGTGGACCAGCCACCAGGGCAGCCACGCGTGAGCCGGAACCTGCGCTCCGAACAAGGAGCGACGTTGCCGCTGAAGGCTGAATCTCCCAATCTTGCGCCGGTACCACAAGACCTCGGCAACCCGGACGAACGGGCCTAGCACGGAAAGCTCGGCGAGCAGGAGGCGATCGGGGAACAGCACGGCCGGAAACACCCCGGCGCGCTCCAACGCCGCGGCCCTGTAAAGCCCGTACACGGCATACCCGGGCGCCATCCCCCAGTAGGCGCTCGTCAGCCGCCGCGTAGGCGACCGTTCTCCGCTCGTGTCGAAGCGCCTCCGCTTGACCCGGACCCGGCGGGCAGAGTCGAGGATCGCGAAGTCGGGAACCGCCAGCACCGCCTCGGGCTCACGCGTGAGCGCATCGGACAGGAACTCGAGCCAGCGGGGATGGCACACGTCATGGTCGCTCGCCCAGGCGAAGTACTCGGCGCCGGGATGCAGCTCCCGGGCTTGCCGGAACGTCCGGCGCCAGTTCTCGACCAGTCCGAGACGCTCATCGTTGCGGATGTAGCGCACACGGCTGTGGGCCAGTAGGCCGTCAAGGTGATCGCGAGCGCCGCCACCGTCGTCGACGACGACGATCAGAGCCGGTTCGCACGACTGGGCGAGCAGGGCCTCGAGCGCCTCGGACGCATGTGCGGCATCGCCGTAGAGCGGCATCCCGACCACCGTCGGAGAACGGGTGATCACGGCGCGCGACGGCGCCGGCCGATCAAATGCCGGTAGACGTTGTCCCCGGGCTGGACCGCGCCAGTTCTCCGCGGGAGAGGGATTCGCCGCCGGCGGGCCGGCGGCTCGGGCAGCATCCGCGTGTAGGGGACACCCAAAATCGGGAACTCATAGAGCCAGAAGTACTCGCTCAGGATCTCTCGCACGCTCGATAGCTCGTGGTTGTAGGACGACCGGTCACGGTTGAGGCTGTAAAGACACCGGGCGCCGATGTCGTGGAGGTGTGTGGCGTAGCGACGCACCTGGTCCGTGGTCATCTCCTGGAACGAGACCATGTTCGCCACCAGATCGAGCCGCTCGGGCCGATAGGCCTCGAGCGCGCCGACGGGGATGAACTCGAAGTCCACGTCCTCGGTGCCGGCTTGCCGCGCGCTCCCCTCGGTGTGAAACCGAACTGTGGCATCGGGGAACAGCGTCCTGAGGTAGGTGGCCGAAAAGACGAACAGCTCGGGTAGGTCGACGATCGCGTAGCTCACGCGCGGGAAGAGCCTCTTGAACTGGTACGCGAAGCCACCCCACCCCGAGCCGATCTCGAGCACCCGACCGCGTCCGCCGTCTCGGCGCAAGGCCCCGAGCACACCGCCGCGGTCGAGAGCGATCAGCGCCTCGAGGAACTTCAGCGTGTCGATGTTGTACAGCGCCCCGTCGATATCGAACCCGAATCCACCGAGCTCGCGTGCTTCGGGCACGACCAAGTCCTCGCCCCCCACGCGACGAAGCTCCGCGAGCTTCCGGGCCAGCTGACGCCGCTGCTCGTCGCGGCCGGTGCGGTAGTCGTAGACGCGTAACCCGGTGATGTGGTGCGTGTGGTGTCGCAGCCGTTGCACCACGAGCGGCGAGGCATCGAGCATGTACTCGAGGGCTTGGAGCTCCTCGGTCCAGTATGCGCTCGGCTCCTCGCCACTGCCGTGCTCCACCATGCGCCAGACCTGCTCGCGCGTGTCAAGGTAGTTTCTGTACGCGTCGCCGGCGGCGGCCTTGAGGCGATCCGCAAAGGCCTTCTCGGTCCGCACCGCCCGAAGACTAATGAGCAGCCGCGGTTGGTGAGCGACTGCCGGTCGGTACGGTGTCCGGCGATGATGGCCAGAACATCGATGCCGCAGCGAGTGGCCGAGCGGGCCCGGGCGGAGCGCCAGCTTGCCGAGCTGCGCAGCGGCTTCGTCCGGTCCCGAGCCAAGCTCGAGCGCATAGCGCACGGGACACGCCCGATCGTAGCCGGTCCGTTCATCTCGGAGGTGGGATTCGAGTCGCTGTACTGGGTGCCGATGCTCCGATGGTTCGTTGAGCGTTACGGCATCCCGGCCCGTCGCGTCACGGCGTTCTCTCGTGGCGGAGCCGCGTCGTGGTACGGCGGCGTGGCCGACTCCTACGTCGAGCTCTTCGAGCACGTCACGCCGGCCGAGCTGAAGGTCCTCCAGTCGCGGCGGGTGGCCAGCACCCGGAACGAGAAGCAGCTGCAGGTGAGCGACGCGGAAAGCGAGCTGGTCCAGCGCGCCGGGCTAACGGGCGACTTCGATCTACTTCACCCCTCCCTGATGTACCAGCTCTTCTGGGCGGTCTGGGCCTCACGCCGGCCGGTCGCGCGCGTGCTGGCACACACCCAATTCGATCACTTCGGCACCTCTCAGAGTCCGGAGGCCAAGGCCCTGCTGGCCCAGCTCCCGAGCGACTACGTGGCGGTCAAGCCCTACTTCAGCAGCTGCTTTCCGGACACTCGCGACAATCGCGAGTTCCTCGGCAGGATGCTCGACCGCCTCACCGAGCAGGTGCCGGCGGTCGTCGTTCTGGCGACGGACATCGACCTCGACGAGCACGCGGACTTCTCACCTGCCTCCGATCGTGTGGTGAGCATCGCCGATCTGGTGGAGCCGGCCAACAACCTCGACGTCCAGAGCGCTCTCGTGCGGGGGTCGCGGGCATTGGTGACCACCTACGGGGGTTTCGCCCATCTCGGCCCGTTCCTGGGCGTCCCCACGTTCGCGTTCTACTCGGACGAGGTGTTCAACCAGATCCATCTCGACGTCATGAGCCGCGCGGTGCGTAGCCTGCGTGAGTCCTCACGCGCGGGATTCGTGCTGTCGCACGTGAACGAGGCGCGACTTCTCGAGTGGCTCGGCAGCACACGCGCCGGCCACGACGTGCCGGTCGCCGACGGATGACGGTGTCACAGGTTGGTGACGGGAAGCCGATCCTTTTCCTCGCCATGAGGCCGGGGCCGTCGGCTCGCTTCCTGCTCCGAACCGAGATCTTCGAGACGCTTCGTGAGGCCGACATCGAGATCGTCGTGCTCACGCCCCGGTTCGACGTCGAGCACATGCGTAAGGCGGTCGGCATCCCTGGATTGCCGGTCCTACCGCTGATCAGGAAGGACAGGCTGAAGAAGGTAAAGGGGGCGCACCTCCGCATGGTCGTTCAACGGATGCGGCGCATGGCGCTCGACGGGCGGCGGAGCGCCGGGTACCGCGACAAGTACACGAGCAGCATCACTGGATGGTCGGAGAGAAGCCCCCGCCTGGCCAAGCTCGTCGACCTTCTCGTGCGGTTCGGCCTCTGGCGCTCGCGGCTGCTGCGCGAGCTAATCGTGCGGGCCGCGGTTAGCGTCTCACCGTCGTACCACGACCACCTGTTCGAGCGCTACAGCCCAAGCCTCGTGGTCACGACGGGCCTCGGCTACGCCTACTGGGACGAGGGCATCCTGCAGGAAGCAACGAGGCGACACGTACCCACCGCGGCGCTGGTCCAGAACTGGGACAACCCGACAACCAGCGGATATCGCGCCGCGCCCCTCGATCTCGTGGTGGCCTGGTCCGAGCGGATGCGCAGGCAGCTCATCGAGCTACACGATGTCCCCCACGGGCGGATCAGGATCGGGGGAGTGCCGCACTGGGACTCCTACCTTCGTCCGGGCGCGCTGCCATCACGCGCCGAGCTCTTCGCTCGTGTCGGAGCCGACCCAGATCGCCGCACGCTCCTTCACGCGAGCCACCGCCCTGGTCCCGATGTGGCCAGTGTTGAGCTCGCCTCCGTGCTTGCCGAGCTCGTCTCCGAGCAGGCCTTCGGCGACGACGTGCAGCTCGTCATCAGAGTGCACCCCATGTTCATGCTGCCCCAATACGAAGCGGAGTCCGGTGCGTTCCGCCGGCTCGCCGATCAGTACGCGACCGTCCACGTGCATTACCCGCACATGATCTCGCGCAAGTACATGGACATCGACCCCGAGGACACGCCGATCCTGGGTGCCCTGCTCAAGTACTGCGACGCTCTGGTGAACGTGTTCTCGACCACCACGCTGGAGGCGTTCATCTTCGACCGCCCGGTCGTGATGGCGGGGCCTCAGGCGCACCTGTACCGCTCTGAACAGCTCGAGTCCGCTTCCGCTGAACTCAACTGGGGTGAGTTCGCCCACCTCGAGCCGGTGGTCAAGAGCGGTGCCCCCGCTGTCGCGCATTCCCGCGAGGCGCTCGTGCGCGAGATAGGAGAGTGTCTCGCGCACCCTGAGGCGAGACGCGCTCTCCGAGAGGTCGTCGTCCGAGAGGAATGCGGACCGACGGACGGCTACGCGGGCCGCCGTACGGCCATGTTCTTGCTCGAGGCGCTAGGCGCTAGGCCTCCTGAGGAGCCGGCTGCGGCGGCAGGGCGGTCGCCGTCACCGGGCGTCCCGGCTCCGCCGCAGCCAAAATGACCTTGGCCGTGCGTTCGCCGGCCGAGCCGTCAGTGGGGCCGCACTCCGACCATGCCACCTCACGTCGGTTTGCCCTATCGAGCGCAGGGTCTTCGAGGTACGCGCGAACATGCTCCACGCAGCTCCGGCCCGGACCGGGCCACTCGTGCCGCGCCGCCGTCGACGACCGGCTTCACGTGCAGGAAGGAATCCCACCGGCGGGGATCCTCCAGGTAGGTGTTCTCGGGGTAGTCACCGGCCGCCGGGTCCGGCATGACCATGACCACCGGCTTGTCCAACAGCAGCCCCTCGAGCGTCGTGGTAGAGAACACGTTCACGAGTACGTCGCAGTGCGCCAGCAGACCGCCAAGCACGCGGGCGTCCGCAGCCGTGGTGTCGTAGCTCAGGGGCGAGCTCGACTCCACGAGCGGCCGATTCAACACCACGCTCTCCAACGCTCCAAGTTCCTCGTACGGCCGCCGCGCGTCTTCCTTGTCGGAGCGCATGTACTTCGGGTGGAGTCTCATGATCAGCTGGGTGTCATCGCCGAGCTCGCCTCGGCTGACCGCTTCGGCAAGGTGCGTGGCAACCTCCGTGAACGGGGGCGAGTTCTTGTTCGGCGGAAACGTCGCGTGCAACACGATCCGCTTCTCGGGGTCGAGACCCACCGAGCTGCACAGCTCCTCACGCGACATAAGCCCGTCGTCGCGGAAATAGGAATCCCAGTAGGGAACCCCGGCCACAATCACGCGGTCCGATGGCACGTCGTGAAGGCGGACGATCTCGTCGCGCATCCGATCCCCCCACGCCACCACGCGCTCGAAGTCGACTGCACGGTAGCCCTTGCTCGGGTTGTCCCATCCGGACACGAGCGACACCACACGCACGCCGCGCCTGGCTGCCTCTTGGTAGACCGACTCGTCCGGGCCGAAATAGCCCAGCCCCGCCCCAACCACGACATCGGGGCGATAGCGGTCGAACACGTCAGGATGGCAGTCGGCCGTCGACAGCTTGACGTCCACCTTGGTCAGCAGGCGGCGCAGCAGCGACGAGCGCCACAACAATCCCGTGATCAGCAGGTTCACGGGTGCGCTGACCCATCGTGGCCAGGTTGCCCGATACGCAGCCAGCTGTCGCCGGTACCTCGGCGCGTACCTGGGGCTGGCACGCGCGTCCAACGAGGCGCGTCGCATAACCCGCACCACCGTCCGGAGCAGAGCCATCACCTTGCCTCCGGGCTGTGCCTTCGCCGGCAGCCGCAGCGGTTCGAGGACCAGCGAGCTCAGGTCGACCCGATCCGAGCACGAGGTCATCTGCGCGTCGGGAGTTAGCGCCACAACCCGGGCGCCCGCCGCTTGAAGCGTCGGCACCACATCCGACTGCAGCATCAGCCTCGCGGCCTGCGAACGGGGGATTACAAGGAGAACCGTGGTCATCCGGTCAGGCAACCTGCTTCGGCGCTGCCTTCAGGGCTTTGTCGGAGCCGGGGACCTGCTCCCGGGCGCCGATCTCGTCGATCCAGGCCGCGAGGCGCTCGCTGTAGGGCCGGTGGTCGAAGTAAAGCCACCAGAGCAACTGGTTCCGGATCGACTTCTGGGGCCCGCCCCCGCCTTGCGCAAGGGCCAGGAACTCGGTATCGACCTGCTCGGGCTCGGTGCAGAGCCGAAACCCGTCGACTCGGTCGATGCCGTCGAAGTGCTCGTAGGAGACCACAGTCGCCGGCGAGTTCTCGTGAATCCCGTCGTCGTAGGCCACCACCAGCACGCGCCGCTCGAAGATCGCCGCTTCGACAATCATCGTCGAGAGGGGGCAGATCACGAACTCGGCATTCTCCAGTAGGGCTGGGTAGTAGTCCAGCGGCGGGAGCAGCGGCTTGAGGCGCTTGCGTTGTGGACCGCCCCAGTCGTCCGACTCCTTGGAGGAGGCGGCGTACAGCTCCCGGATCTGAGGGTCGATCACCACGTGCTTGAAGCGGCCCTCGTCGACGAAGTCGGGAACGTTCCTGGGAAAGCGATGCGGATGAGGGCGGTACACAATCTTGAGCGGCAGCCCATGGCACTCCACCAGATCCTCGAGACGCTCGAGAGCGCTCAGCTCGTCGAAGGGCGCAAAACAGCCCGCGAACAGCACATAGCGGAAGGGGAACGGCGACTGGCTCGACCCCGGGACATGCCGGAAGTAGTGCTCGAACTGCGGCGCGCCGAGCGGGTGGGAGCGCTCCGCTGGGATGCCGTGCATGTCACGCGCATGCTCGACACCCTGCTCGCCCCAGACACCCAGGTAGTCGGGACGCTCCGCGAACACTCCCTTGCTCGAGAGATTGTCCCAGTTCGCGATCAGGGCCAGGGAAGCAATACCGAGCGAGCGAGCGGCTCTGATGCCGTCCCAGACCAGCGCGTCGTATCCGTTGCTGGGGGCTACGACGAGATCGGGCTGAAGCTGTTCCATGATCTCCGTCAGCTCACCGCTTTGTCCCGCTTTGCGCTTTGCCCAACGCTGGGCGAGGTGGCGGACTCCGGGAAGGGCAGCGGCTTTGTAGAACAACCTCCTACGCCATGGCAGCATGCTGAGCTTGTGCCGCATGGTTCGCGAGCGCCTCCGCGTGGCGGCCAAGAGCATGAACCTGAGGAACCGGTACGGCTTCCTGACCTGCGGGCGGGGATCGTCGACGGTTCCGAGATAGCCCGGCAACGCTTCCAAGCTCACACGTGCCTTCTCGTGTCCCGTACCGCGGGCGGAGGCGACGTAGAAGGTCTGCTCAGCGTTCAGCGCCTCGAAGGCGCCCGTGTCCACGAAGTTTCGCACCGTGTTGTCGGCGGAGATCAACACGAGCACCCGCATCGGCCGGCCTGTCATGGAACCTGCACCCCACCGGTCGGGGCCTGCTGGGCAGCCTCGCCGTCCGCCCGTTGGAGCGCCACCAAGTGGGCGTAGACCCCGTCCCGCTCGAGCAGCTCGTCGTGAGTCCCCGTCTCGACGATGCTGCCGTCTTCGAGGACCACGATGACGTCTGCGTCGGTGACGGTCATCAGATTGTGCGAGATCATGACGGTCGTCCGCCCCGACATGAGCCGGCGCAGCGGATCGAGGACGTTGTGACTGGAGTCCGCGTCGAGCCCGGTCGTAGGCTCGTCGAGGATCAGGATGGGAGCCTGCCTGATCATCGCACGAGCGATTGCTATCCGCTGGCGCTGGCCCCCTGACAGGCGGCCCCCCCGCTGGCCCACGCTGGTCTCGTAACCGTCTGGCAGCTCGCGGATGAAGTCGTGGGCGTCCGCCTCCTTTGCGGCCGTCACCAACTCGTCCTCGGTGGCGGCGGGCTTCCCGTAGAGAATGTTGTCGCGGATGCTGCCGTCGAACATCAGCGTCTCCTGCAACAGCAGCGCGCAGTTCTCACGCAGCGACGTGAGAGAAACGTCGCGCAGATCCTTGCCGTCAACCCTGATGCTGCCCGAGTCCGGGTCGTCGAAGCGCAGGAGCAGGCGCGCGAGGGTGGACTTCCCCGCTCCGCTGTGGCCGACCAGGGCAACCTTCTGACCGGGCTCGAGGGTGAAGCTGACCTCCTCCAGCGCCGGCTTCTCGCCCTCGGGGTAGGTGAAGGTCACCCGGTCGATCTCGATGCCGCCGTGTACCCGGCCCAGCTGCACCGCGTTCGGCTTGTCGACCACGTCCGGCTCTACGTTCAGGAATTCAATCACCCGTTCCGCGCCGGCAGACGCCGCGTAGATGCTGGTGTACTGACGCGCCAGAGAGCGCATGGGTGAGTACAGCTGCTGCGTGTAGGCCACGAAGAGCAGCAGCGACCCGAGCGACAGGTCACCACCCTTGATGGCCAGCGCCCCGACAGTGATGATGCCAAGGCCCGCAACCGCCTGCACGAAGTCCGTGACGGGAGTAAATACTGCCTTCAACCGAGTGGCGACGACCGCCGCACGCAACGAGGCCATGTTCTCAGCACGAAACCGCGCGCTTTCCTTCTCTTGACGATTGTAGGCCTGTACCAGCGCGGCGTTGGCGAAGCTCTCCTCGGCGAAGGCCATCATGGTGCCGGTGCGTCGACTCCCCTCCCGCGCCGCATGCTTGATGAGCCGGGAAAGCACGCGCACGGTCCATATGAACACCGGACCTGTCACGGAGAAGATCAGCGCCAGCTTCCAGTTGATCAGAAAGAGACCGACGCCGAAGACGAGGATCGAGAAGCCCGATCCGAGGATGTTGGTCACACCCCCGACCACGAAGCCGCCGACGGCCCCTATGTCGCCGAGAAGCCTCGCGATGATGTCACCGAGACGCCGTTGCTGGAAGAACGAGAGCGACAGCGTCTGTATGTGGTCGAAGAACTGGCCGCGAAGCTCGACAAGGAAGCGCTCTCCCACCCAGGCCGACAGGTAGCTGTTGAAGAACGAGATAGCGCCGACGAACAGCGTCAGACCAAGCGTGAGGGGAGCTATCCACGCCAGCGGTCCCACGTCTCCCGGTATGAGTACCTCGTCGACCGTGACCTTGACCATGTAGAGCCGGGCGCCCTGCAGGAGTGGGGACAGTGCCATCAGGGCCACGCTGAGCCAGATGTACCGCCGGTAGGGCCGTGCGACGGGCCAGAAGTGGCGGAAGATCTCCCGAACAGGAACGGGAGGGGAGTGTGCGACGACCGCATCGCCCTCGATCCCCAGGAACACTCTCCGAAGCCGGCCGCGGCGCGCGGAGTTGCGAAGCGCGGCTTTCACAGCACGGCCCTGGCCGGCTGCGCCGGGGGCGCCGAGGCACGGCGGGCACCGGCGCCCATCAACCCATGCTCGACCAAATAGGACGCGATCTCCTCCGCACGCCTACCGTCGTTCGGCCCACACTCCGCCTCGGCCACGCTGCGGCGCGCTTCGGCGTTGCGCGAGTCGTCCTTGAGGCAGTCGGCCACGTGGCCCACCAGCTCCTCGAAGGTAGTCGCCACCGGCGCCGCTCCCGAAGCCACGACCGGCTCCATGTGGGTATCCAGGTGGAACGGCCGGCTTTCGGCGGAGGAATCGGTGAGACCGGCGGCCCGGTGAGCCTCGTCGCTCACGAGCACCACGGGCTTGTCGAGCAGGAACGCCTCGAGGGTCGTGGTAGAGAAGGCGTTGACAAGGACGTCGCAGTGGGCGAGCAGGCCGGCAAGCCGGCGGAACTCGGCATCGGGCACGTCGCATGAGAGGCGTTCGGAGGAAACCGCGGGAATATCGATCGTGACGTGGTCATGGTGCTCGGACAACTGCCCGTACTCCACCAACGGACGCCGATGATCGGAGCGGAAGTTGATCGGATGCGGACGCACGACCAACTGCGCTTCGCCGAAAACCCCTTCATCGAGCGCCCGGCCGAGAACCGCCGCCACCGTGATGCTGTGCGAGTAGGTCGAGGGCGACCGGCAGGCGAAGACCACGAGCCGCCGTGCCGGGTCCAAGCCCATCGCCTCGAACACCTCGCTCCTGGCCGGCAACTCCGCCGGACGTGCGTACAGGTCGAAATGCGGCGCCCCCAAAGCCACCATGCGATCCCGTTGCAAGTCGTGGTGTTCCGTCAGCTGTCGCGCCATCTCGGCCGACCACGCCACCACGACGTCAGGACTCGCTCCCCTGTAGCCCTTGCTGGTGGGGTTGTCCCAGCCGACCACGAGGGATGCCGTGCGCACGCCGGCCCGCGCGGCCTCGCGCAGTAGAATCGCGTCGGCGAGGAACCATCCTGGGCTGGTGGTCACCACCAGCGCAGGTTCGTAGCGTCGAAACAGATCTGCATGGGCGCTCGACCGGTCCATCGCCTCCTCCAGCGCAAGCAACCCACGACGCAGGTGCCGGGAACGCCGAAGCAGGAACAGCGGAAGCTCCAGCACCCGAGCCACCAGCGGGTTAGAGCGCGACAACGCGCGGCGAGAGTTCTCGCAGCGGGACCGGAGCGTGGCCACGGCATCGGCTCGTCCAAGGAAGCTCTGGCGAAGGTAGACGAACGTGGTCTGAAGGCGCCCGCTCGGTGCTGCAGGGGCCCTCAGCTCCTCGATGGCCACGTCCTTTGCCTCCAGCTCCTGGCGCAGATACGGCTCGTCAGGGTTGGGAACCAGGGCGACGATCCTGGCCCCAGAACCACGTAGCGTCGACAGTATGTCGGTGCGCAACAAGCATCGCGCGGCGGCGCCGTGAGGCACCGCCAGGAAGACGTGGGGTTGTGCGCGTCGGGAGTCCACCATCACGGAAAAGAAAGGTACGGAGCACGGAGCCGACGACAGATCGCAGTGTCCGCGGAAGCCCTGCCTGCTGCGGGTATGGGCACGGCTCGTGGTCTCGGCTCCGCTATCGTGCCTGCCGGATGGTGACAGGTTCTCGCGCGGAAACCCACCGCAGCGGGCTTGGAGGAGCCTCCGGGCAGACGCCGACGGTGCTCGTTTCCGAGTGCCTCGGGTTCTCGACGGCGGTGGCCGAACGCCTTCGGGCGAGTTGCGAGCTGCGACTGGCCGACCTGCAACGCGATCAGCTGCTCGAAGGGCTGGCCGGCGTGGATGTTCTGTGGGTCCGGCTGAGGCACCGCATCGACGCCGAGGTGCTGGCGGCGGGCCCCGACCTCCGCGCGATCGTGACCGCAACCACGGGCACCGATCATGTCGACATGGAGGCCGCCCGCCGCCGCGGGGTGCGGGTACTTTCACTTCGCGGCCACGCCGAGCGGCTGCGCAACGTACGAGGCACGGCTGAGCACACCCTCGGCCTGATGCTTGCGCTGCTCAGGCATCTGCCGGAGGCCGTCGAGCATTGCCGCGGAGGGGGCTGGGACCGAGATCTCTTCTGGGGGCGCGAGCTTTACGGACGGACTGTGGGAATAGTCGGCTATGGACGGCTGGGACGGATCGTGGCCCGTTACCTGCGAGCGTTCGACGTTGCCGTGCTGGCGACCGACCCGAACGTTCCCGACGAGGATCTGCGTGCCGGCGGCGCCGAGCCGGTCGCGCTCGACGACCTGCTGCGTCGCTCGGAGATCGTGACGCTTCACGCAGCTCTCGACGAGTCCACCCGCGGCCTGATCTCGGAGCGCGAACTGTCCCTCGTCCCACCTTCGGCCTTGCTGGTCAACACCGCCCGCGGCGGCCTCATCGAGGAGGAAGGGCTGCTGGAGGCGCTCCGGTCAGGCCGATTGGCGGGAGCCGCGCTCGACGTGCTGGCCGACGAACGGGGCGAAGGCTCACGTCCGCTGCTCGACTACGCGCGCGAGCATCCGAATCTCTTGATCACCCCCCACGTCGGGGGGGCGACGATCGAGTCGCGCGAGAAGACCGAGGACTTGATGGCCCAGGTACTGCTCGACTTCCTCTCCTCGGCTGACGCGGCATGAGCCTCGAGGTGCTGGCGCTGGTGCCCGCGCGAGGGGGGTCCGCGAGAATCCCGGACAAGAACCTCGCGGAGATCGGAGGGAGGACGCTTGTCCGGCGCGCGCTGGAGACGTGCGCCGCCGCGCGCAGCCTGCGCGCGGTGGCGCTCTCCAGCAACGACGACCGCATCCTCGACGAGGCCGCGCATACCGACGGCACAATCGCCATCCGCCGCCCACCCGAGCTCAGCACTCCCACGTCTACGAGCCTCTCGGCGGTGATGCACGCACTGCAAGAGGTCGAACGGCTGCGGCCGATCCGCTTCGACGCGGTGGCGCTGGTCCAGTGCACGTCTCCATTCACGCTGCCCGAAGACGTCGACGGGACGATCGAGGTGCTCGAGCGGACGGGTGCCGGGTCCGCGTTCTCGGTCACCCGCCTCGACCACGCCTACCACCCCGCGAAGGTCCGCGTGCTCGCCGGCGAGCGGCTGGTCCCCTACGGGGACGACGAACTCGAGCCGCGTGCCGTGCACGACGTCAACGACCTGTGGATCAACAACGGGTCTGTCTATGTGAGCCGCCGGGAGACGTTGGAAGCGGGCTCGCTCGCGTCCCCCGACCTGTGCGGCTACGTGATGCCCGACGAACGCTCGCTGGACGTGAACGCCCCCCGCGACCTCGAGTTCGCCCGCTTCCTGAGCAGCCGCCACGCGGACCGCTAGCTTGCCCTCAGGATGAGGTTCCTCTTCACCACCATCCAGTTCGACGAGAGCGACTTCTACGGCCGCGTTGCCGCTGAGCTCAACCGGCTTGGGCACGCCTCGAGCCACGCAACGATCTCGCGGCTCGCCGCCCGGCGACTCGGCCGGCGCCAGCCCGTGGCCTGCGTTCCCGAGGTGATGCACGGAGTCGGCCTGGGCGGATCGCTGGAGGCGGAGGCCGCCCGGCTCGAGGCCCGGTATGAGCTCCCCTCCCTGCGCGATGTCTGGTACCCGGACCCCGCATGCCAGGGGCGCCCCGAGAGGTGGTGTCTCGAGCGCACCGTCGCCACCTTCAGGGCCGTTGAGGCGATCTTCGACGACGTGCGCCCGGACGTGCTCGTTCCCGAGGTGGGCAGCGAGACCATGCGCACCGCGGCGTACCTCGTAGCCCGCGATCGTCAGATCCCGGTTCTGTTCCTGTTCTTCACGATCTTTCCGAATCCCCTGATGATCTACGTCGACCGCTACGGAGGGCCGATGCTGGCACCCGAGGAGATCCGCGAGCTGAGTCGCGAGGAGACGGACGAGGTCGTGGCGTGGATCGAGTCCTTCACCTCGTCGGCGCGGCCCATCCTCGCCCACCGCGTCTCTCGGGTCACAGCACCGAAGCTGCGGGACTTTGCGCGCCATGTAACGGTGAAGGCCCTGTTCGAACGCGACAACGACTACCTACGGCCACAGCGCTTCGTGTCGAACACGATCATCCAGCGAGTGCGAGCCGCAGCCCTGAAGCCTCTTTATGAGGACGTCGATGACTCGCGACCGTTCGTCTACTTCCCGCTCCACGTGACCGACGACTTCAAGATCAAGAAGGCGATCCCCCACTGCGTGGATCAGGGCTATCTCATCCAGCAGGTGGCGGACGCCCTGCCTCAGGGCTACGACCTCGTGCTCAAGGAGCACCCGTGGTCGATCGGCACCAACCCGGTCGGCTGGCTGCGCAGGGTGGTCCAGCGCGCGAACGTCCGTCTGGTCGACCCGTTCGTCAACTCACACGAGCTGATGCAGCGGTCGGCCGCGGTGGCGGTGATCGGCTCGACGGTCGGGCTGGAGGCGCTGCTCTATGAGAAGGCGGTGTTGACGCTGGGTCAGCCCTACTACTCCGGCTATGGCGTGACCGTCGACGTGGACAGCTTCAGGGAAATCCGGGCCGCCGTTCCCAGAGCGCTGCGCTTCAAGCCCGAGCGCGAAGCGATCCTTCGCTTCCTGGGCGCGGCGATGCGCAGCACGGAGCCCGGGGCGCCGCAGGGCGTCGACCCGTCGCAGGGCAACGCCGTCAATCTGGCGCACTCCCTGGATCGCGTAGCACGGCGCCATGGCACCGAGACGGGCAAGGCCGAGGACATAGCGATCGCGGGGTGAGCCAATCGGGACCCGCGAAGGTCGTACTTGGGCTCCCGCTCTACGGACACCACGAGCACGTGAGGCCCGCTGTCGAGTCGCTTCTCGGGCAAACCCACGCCGAACTCTCGATCGTCGTCTGCGACGACGGCCGGGGATCGCGGGAAGACATCGCAGACCTGCTGTCTGACCCACGGGTGGACTACCGGCGTAACGGGACCCGCCTGGGATTGATCGGCAACTGGCTGCGGGTCTTCGATGTCGGTCGCAGCCTGCACCCGGATGGCTCCTACTTCGCCTGGGTGAGCGACCACGACCTATGGGAGCCGGAGTGGGCGGAGCGCCTGATCCAGGTCCTCGAACGGTCACCGGATGCCGTCCTGGCATATCCGCGGGTGAGCCGGCTCGAGCCGGGGACAGCACGGTCGGACAAGACCTGGACGATGCAGACGACGGCGATGGCCGACCCATCGGCCCGTCTGAGGTGGTCGTACGACCGGCTCGCGGCCGGAGACATGATCTATGGGCTCTTTCGAACATCCGTCCTCGAGCGCGTGGGGGTATTCCCGACGGTGCTGGCACCGGATCGCCTGCTGCTCGCTCAGCTCTCGCTACAGGGCACCTTCCTGCAGGTGCCGGAGCGGCTCTGGAGCCGCCGGAGGGAGGCCCGTTTCAGCCTGGAGCGCCAACGGGCGGCGCTGTTCGGGCGCCCGACCCCGTGGTACGCCCGCCTGCCATGGTGGCTCCAGCACATAGCCGTCTTCACGCGGAACGTCTGCTTGCGCGATCACACAGGCCGGGGCCGCGGGTCGGCGGCGCGCCTGTCGATCTTGCACGCGTGGCTCGCGGTGCGGCGCGCGACGACTCGGTTCGTAGCCCGCAGGTGGACACGGGCACGAGTGCGCTTGGGGGCGCTCGCGGGACGATGGCTGAGCCGCCTTCGGACCGGTGGGTGAGTTCGGCGCTTCAGCGAAGGGCGAACGCAGCGGGCTGGGGCAGGGCGTCCGCGGGCGGCTCGACCGAGAACCGTCGTTTCTTACCACGTGCCTGATACGAGGCAGGAGATACGTAGGTATGCACCGACAGCACCCTAGGGCTGGTTTTTGCGAATCCGCCGCGGTGGAAGCCGCTGGTGTCGCAGAAGATCACCGTGCCGGCGTCTCCTACCGCCGAGACAACGGCAGAGTCGGGCATTTCGCGTGCGAGTTCATCCTGAGGGGGATAGCCACCCTTCAATGACCACGGAAAGGTGCGCTCTGGTTCGCGGCGGTCCCGAATTGCCACCCCTCCGAGAACCCCGTCCAGTTGCTGCACTTCGCGCCCCACCAATCCGGCTTCAGCCTGAGATCGCTGACGCGACTGCTGAACCGCAACGGGTTCGAGATCCTGAAAATGAGTGAGGGCGTCGACCTCCGCGTGCTCGCCCGGAAGACCGAGAAAGGCCCGGCGCGGATCCTCGAGGCAAACGAACACTCGCGGACATCGGTAGACAAGGGCGCCCGAACCTGGGTGCGGCAAGGCTTCGGCTCCCGACCCGGCAAACGGCTCATGGTCTGGTGGCGCACCTTCGGCGATCGCAAGCTGAGAACCACGTACTACCAGGGCACAGTGTTGCCCGGCGGAAGGTTCATCTCCCTATTGGACGTAGCCCGACGTTCGCACCAGCGGCTGCCACCCAGGCTAAGCGCCCCTGCTCAGCGCTTCCTGCCCCCCTATGTCCATCGCAAGCAGATGTCGATGCTCGAGGTCGAGGCGAGCGGTCCCCCGAAACTTCCGCTGCTGATCGACTACGAGAGGCAAGATCCGCCCATCTGGGTTAAGTAGCCGGGCTTGGCCGTGCGATGGGCCAGGACTATGGGTCGCCTGCGTCGGGCTAGCGACGCGGGCCGACTAGCAGCAGGTCGGTCATCTTCCCGCGCTCGCGAGAGCTGTAGGCCGCCGACAGTTCCTCGATCGCGGAGGACGGTCGCTTGTCAAGGCGCTCGCGAGATACGCAGCGCAGGTCGATCACCTGCTCATAGTGTGCGGCCACGGCCTCTTCGAGCCCGTGGAGGCCGCCCGCCCTAGAGAGCATGCCCGGGTGGAACTCAAGCACGATCGGCACGCCTCGCTCGACCAACGAGCTGGCCCCTTGGAGCACGTGCCCTTCGTGTCCCTGCACATCGATCCACACGAGCCCGACGTCTTCCGCCACGAGAACGCCGCTCTTTACCAGTGCGTCCAGGGTTGTCCCCTCCACAGCGATCGTCGAATCCCAGCGCGGGGGCTTCTTAGTGCCAGTCGCTACCACCGCGTTACCGCCCGAGTTGGCCCGGTGGAGGCTCAAATGGAGGGGGCCCTCGCGGTCGCTAACGGCAGCCGGAACGGTGCGGACCCGGTCATCCAAGCCGTTCAGCATCGCGTTCAATCGGAGTAGCCGATAGTTCCCCGGAGCGGGTTCGCAGGCCAGCGCGTCGCGAAACCCATGCTCGAGTAGGGCGGTGATGGTCGAGGTCCCGATGTTCGCGCCGACGTCTACGAACGTGCCGCGGATCGCTCGATCCGCCAACCCCAGCTCCGCGAGGACCTTGAGAGCTTGCCGAAGAACAATCATCTCGCTTCGCTGGCGGTGGGAGAACAGGCGCATGCCCAGGCGCCTGTCCTCGGTGCTGACCAGGTAGGTGGCGCCACCCTTCGCTTTCACGCCGAGGACCGGAGTGAACCCAGCCGCCAGGTCGAAGAACCTTGCCCTGCTCAGGTGGGTCCCGCGGCGCTTGGTCCCCACACGGAGGAGCGAAGTGAACCCAGCCGCCGAGTCGAACAAGCTTGCCCACCGAGACTTGATGGGCTCGTCGAGAGATTCATCCTCGGTTCGCGCGTCAGCAGCCTCCTCGCCCACAAAGCCACAGTACCGGCCCTGATCCTCCCGCCTGTATGCCGAGGGCGCTCACATCAGACCCGTGGGTCGACCCTATCTCGGCCCGGACGCACCATAGAACGTGCTCTGTCTGTATCCCAACCACCACGTTCTGCTTGACCGGGTGGTCATCAGCTTCGATGAAGCGTGAGGCTCAGCGCAAGATCCCCGCCCGCAGGCGGCCTCCGTTCATCTATCAACCACGGAGGTCCCCCCCACCCTTCGGGAGTCAGTAGTTGCGCTGCTCCGGCTGCCCGCGCCAGAGGTCGAAGGGAGCGCACTAGGGTTCGCGGCCGGGTGATCCTGGGCAGAGACAAGGCGGGCGTCGTCGAACGCGGGGTACGTCGCCTATGGCCGGGGGGGTGGTTTCGGCCCGGACCTCTTCTGGCTTTCTCGCTTAGCACTGTTTTCGCGTTTTTGGCTGGCTGGAACGCGGATATCGAAGACCCGGGCCTCGAGGGTGACGCGCACTGGCAGGCAGGCTTGTACATGGCGGCACGCGACGGCCTGAGGTTCGGCGAGGAGATCGCCATTCAGTACGGACCGCTGGGCTTCCTGAAGTTTCCAGCGAGCTACGACATTGGTCTCGCGTCGCTGTCGGTCACGTACGTCGTGATAATGGGGCTGCTCACTGCCGGTCTTGCGGTGTGGGCGGCGCACAGGTGGTCCGGCAGCTGGGCGACTGCTGCGGTGATGGCGGCGATCGCGATGTCACTGCTCGCCGAGCAGCGGATCTGGCAGCTCGGCGCAAGCGCGCCCGTCTACGTACTGGCAGTGGTGGCGTGCGCCCACGTCATTCGCGGGGATGCACCTTCCTGGCTCGGTAACGCGCTCGCAATCGGCGGCGGGGTGCTCGCCGGCATCGAGGTTCTCGGGAAAGTGAACCTCGCCGTGCTGATCTTCGTGATGGTGGCCTTCACGTTGGTCGTCGGACCGGACCGTCGTCGCCAGCTAACGGGCTTCGGGCTGGCCTTCCTCGTGACCAGCGCCTCCGCTTGGTTTCTCACAGGCCAGTCGGTCTCGAATGTCGATGACTACGTCCGCACGGCCACGGAGATCGCGATAGGCCGGTCGCCGCTGGAGTTCGACATGGCTCATCTATTGGCGCCGGTGGCGGCGGCGGTAGCGATCGCTGGCGGCTGGCGCGCCACGCGGAACGTGTCCAACCCCAGGCGGCTCGCCCTGGGGGCGCTGATCGCCTTCGTCCTGCTGGTGATCTTCCGGTCATCGTTCGGATTCGACGCGCTTCATCTGCTCGCACTGGCCGCGGCGGCGATCGCGATCGCTGCCAGCTGGCTCACCACTCCCAACGTGGCCACTCCCAGACGGCTCGCCCTGATAGCGCTTGTTGCCTTCTTCCTGGTGATGATCTTCAAGTCCTCGTCCCCCCTAACTGGTGGACGAGCCTTCATCTTCTTCAGCTCGGCTGTGGGCCTCTGGTTTGCGTTTCGGTGGCCCTCGGGTCGCCTGCTCCCCCTTGCCGCCTTCGCGTTACTTGTCGCGATCTATTTCACTGCCGCGCTTGTGGAGCCCCCGGCTGCTGGCCGCGTCTCGACAAAGACGGTCATCGTAGGAATCAATCCTCTCAACAACCGACCGACCAGCCTCCTGGACACAGAGAGTCCGGACGCAGGCCGCGCGCGACTTCGGCAGAGCTATCGGGTGAGCCCACGAGCCTTGAAGCTGATCGGAAACCGTCCGGTTGACGTCCTTGTCGGGAGGGCGGGCGTGGCATGGGCGTACCGACTGAACTGGCGCCCGATCCCGGTGTTCGAACCGTCGATGGTCAGTACCCGCGCATTGGACCGTCTCAACGCAACCTCGCTGGAACAGCCCGGAGGACCCTCCCGAATCCTTCTCGGGAGCGGCCTAGACATTCGGAGGCTGTCCAGGCCGGAGACAAACCTTGCCCTGGTGTGCCACTTCAGGCAGATCTACTCCGACCACCGGTGGCAGGTGCTGGCCCGTGTGCGGAACCGATGTGCCCCACCGCCGGCGTGAACATCGGCACCGAGTCCGCGGCAACGGGCCACGCCTCCGAAGCTCACTGAGGTACTCGCGGAGGATGGGCCGCATCACCCGCCTGAAGATCCCCTCTGGCGCGGTCGTATCCCGGCACGAAAACGCCGATCGCGCCAAGCAGCGCCGCGGCCGTCCGGTGCCCCGCATGCCCGTCCGTGGGCCCGCACTCGAGACGGGCGATCTCACGGCGCTTCTCCGAGTCGAGGGCGGGGTCGGCAAGGTAGCTCCGGACCTGATCCAGCAGCTGCGCGGGCGAGTGCGCAATCCGCGCCGCGCCGCTTTCCACGAGCGGTGTGAGATGCGTGAACTGGGCCCATCTGCGAGGGTCGGACACGCTGTTGGCGTCGTAACGCCCAAAGTCGGGATCGGGGGCGGCCATCACCACGGGTCGATCGAGCAGGAAGCCCTCGAGAGTCGTGGTCGAGAAGACGTTCACCAAGACATCGCAATGCTTGAGCAGGCTGCCGAGCATCTCCGAGTCCTCGGCAGTCGGCTCATGCCGAAGCGCGCCGTTCTGCGGCATGTCCGGACGGTTGATATGCACCCCGGGCAGCCGACCCAGCCGCTCGTAGGGCTCGCGAGCCATGTCATGCTCGGGGCTCATGAATTTCGGGTGAAGCCGGACGACGAGCTGGATGTCGTCGCCCAGCCGGCCCTCCGCGACGGCGGAGGCGAGCGTCGCCGCGATCTGCTCGAACGGCTCAGGATTGCTACTGGGCGTAAACGACGCGTGGAGCACGAGCCTCTTCCCCGGATCCAGGCCGAGCCTGTTGCACAACTCTGCCCATGCGGGTAACGCGCCGTCGCGCACATAGGGATCCCAATGCGGCACCCCCGCGACCGCAACGCGGTCGTAGTCGAGGTCGTGCAGCTTCACGAACGTGTCCCGCATCCGCTCCGACCAGGCTACGGCCAGATCGAGAGGGACGGCGCGATAGCCCTTCGTCGTGGGGTTGTCCCAACCCGAGACGAGCGCGGCCACTTTGATGCCGCGCCGCTTGGCCTCCTGATAGAGGGCTTGGTCATGCGGGAAGCAGCCGAGCCCGGAGCCAACAACGAGGTCCGGGCGGTGTCGGTCAAGCACCCCGGCGTGCTCGGTGTGGCGCGAGAGCGCCAGGTCCAGCCGACCCAGCGCGCGCCGGAGCGGCCTCGAGCGCCAGAGTAGTTGGGTGATGACGAGGTGCACGGGCGCGCTGACCCATCGC
The DNA here is from genome assembly GCA_963825475.1 of uncultured Thermoleophilaceae bacterium. Lineage (GTDB taxonomy): Bacteria > Actinomycetota > Thermoleophilia > Solirubrobacterales > Thermoleophilaceae > JAAYBF01. The sequence continues at coordinate 26,979 of CAWGTC010000006.1, forward strand.
GGCCACACTCCGCTGTACGCGGCTCGTATTCGGTTGTATCGACCGCCGAACCCCGGGCTTTTGCGGCCGTTTAGTGAGGCATCGCGCATCACCCTGACGATGGAGCGCAGCTGGCGCATGATTCTGCCTCCCGGCGGATCGTCCACCGGGCTCTCCAGTCGCTCGACGATCAGGGACGCCGGATCGGCATCGGGCGACAGTTGCGGCATCGCGCCTTCGGGCGTCAGCACCACGACCCGTACTCCGGCCGCCTGAAGCGTCGGGAGCACATCCGTCTGGAGCATGAAGCGTCCGGCCACCCCGCGGGGCACCACGAGCAGAACAGTCTTGCGTTGTGCCTGCATGCGAGATCAGAGCAGGGCCGTCAGAGCGTCCTCGAAGGGCTCAGCCGCTGCCTGCCAGTCAGGGTAGCCCTTGTTCACACCGCGGAAGCCGTTCCGAGCGAGACGGCCGCGTAGCTCCACGTCCCTTAGCAGCCGGATGACATTCTCAGCGAGGCTCGTAGCATCGCGTGGCGTCGAGACGAGCGCTGTCTCGTCGTGTACGGCGTAGTCCCGGCTGCCACCGGTGTCCGTGGTCACGAGCGCGGCCCCGCACGCGAGAGCTTCGATGCCCGGCAGGCCGAGCCCCTCCTCCCGGCTCGAGCACACAAATACGGCGCTGTCTCGCATGATGGCCGCTACCTGCGGCCGCCTTGGCCGGAGCGAGCGCACCGCTCCCGGTTCCTCCGGGACGTGAGCACCGAACAGATGCAACTGAACCCCGGGGATCTCGTCCCTTACCGCCCTCAGGGCGGCGAGCCCTTCCTCCGTTCCCTTCAGCTGGTTCGAGTGGGTCAACATGGACACCGTTTGCGGACGCAGCTCCGCCGCCTGCCCCGGATGGAAGATCGACCGGTCGAGTCCAGGTGGCGAATATCGCGTCCTACAGCCGCGGCGCTGCCCCTCCCGCTCGAGAAACCGGGACACCGTGATTGCGCGATCTGCGCGTTCCAGGTTGTCTCGCACATGGGCAGCCTGGCCACCGAAGCCCTGGAAGAACAGGATCGGCACGCCGTTGGAGGACGGAAGCGACATGAAGCGCTCGCCTTCCGGGTCGTCGGCCGGGAAGATCAGCACGTCGGCGGGGGGTATTTGGTCCGTGAGCACCGAGGTACGCACCCCTCCGAAGCGATGCGCCGCTCGTGAACGAAGGCCGACGGGCGTCTTGGAGAGCAGCCGGATGCGCATGCGCGGGGCGAGGTGTCGCGCGAACTGCTCGATGATGTAGGCGCCCCCCGAGGTGGGCCTCAGAAACGGGATCACGAACGTGATGCGCATGGTGCGGCGACGCATCGGGCGTAATCTATGGGACCTGTAGACTGCCCGGCCGATGGTGGGGGCCGTGACTACCCTTGCCGGCTTCGTTCTGCTTGCGGTTGTCGGCATTCTGGTCCCCGCCCTGTGCCGCGTGCGGGGTATCGCCGCGTTCTTCGTGGCCATGCTGGTAGTGCTGGGGGCGGAGGTCGTGCTGCTCACGATCCTGCTGTCGCTCTTCGAGCAGCTCCGACCTGGATGGATGCTGGCGGGCGAGGCCGTGCTCGCCCTCGGTGCGGTGTTCGGGTGGTTGCTGGCTGGCAGGCCCGCGCCGCCCCGGCGCCGCCTGGCATCCCGGGCCGCCCTCGTCGAGTCGGTCCGGGCTCATCCCGAGGTGGCGTTCCTGGCCGCAGTGGCCGTTGGGGCCATGGCGATCCAACTCTGGGTGGGACTCCACGCCGCCCCGAGCAACTTCGACTCGATGACCTACCACCTATCGCGTGTCGGCTACTGGCTCCAGTTCGACAGCGCCCTGCACTGGGACAACGGCACGGTCCGCCAGCTCCACTCGCCGCCCAACGGCGAGATGCTCCAAGGCTCGACCATGCTCATGTCAGGCGGCGACCGCCTGGCGGCATCAGTCCAATGGCTCGCGCTGGTCGGCCTCTGGGCGGCCACGTTCGTCACGGCGCGCGAGCTCAGATTCGACCGTCCGAGCGCACTGTTCGCGGCCTCGCTCTTCGTGGTCCTTCCGCAGCCGATCCTCCAGGCCGTCACAACCCAGAACGACCTGCTGACCTCGTTCTTCATCGTTGCGGCGATCGCCTTCGGGCTACGGGGCCTCCGAGACCGCTCGTTCGGGGAGCTGGCGATCTTCGCGCTGGCGCTGGGCGTGGCGGTGGGGACCAAGGGGACCGCGCTGGTCGCGGTTCCGTGGATCGCGCTGGTTCTTCTGGTGGCGGCGTGGCGCGCTCGCCCGGGGCGGGCCCTGGCGCTGGGCGCGGTGGGACTCGCGGTACTCGCGGTCGGTGCCCTCGGCTCGTTCAACTACGTGCTCAACCAGGACGCCACCGGCAGTCCCTTCGGCGAGCTGGCGGAGGTGACGGAGCGCACGAGCCCCCTCGGCGACAACATGGTGCGGTCGGCTTGGTCGTTCGTGGACACCCCCGGCTTCGACGCGCCGTGGTTGAACGTAGTGGTCGAGCGTCCTGCGCTGCGGTTCTTCGGCGATTTGAGCAAAGAAGACTTCCCCGGGTACATCGTCGATCCGACGGTGAACGAGGACACGAGCGCGTACGGCCTGCTCGGCGCGCTGGCGCTCGCGCTGTTTCTCGTCGTGGCGATCGCCCCGAAGACCGCGTGGGATCGGCGGATGCTCGCCATCGCGGCGCTCGGCTTCCTGATCTCGGCCATGGCCGTCACAGAGCAGAACCCCTGGGTCGGCCGGCTGATGATGCCCGGCGTGGCCATCGGGGCACCGCTGCTGGGCTATCTGTACGCCCGTCGGGCGGCACGCAGCGTGGTGGTCGCGATCGCCGTGGTCGGCCTGATCCCGTGCGTGTTCGTGCACGAGTACAAGCCACTCGTGGCCGAGGTGGGGATGCCCTCCGTTCTGCAGCGAACGCGTCTGGACCAGATGACCCTTCCCCGGCCCGAGATGGCGGAGGTGCTCACGCAGCTTGACAAGGCAGTGCCGAGCGACGCGCCCCTGGGCTTGGTCCGCGATGAGGACAGCTGGGACTACCCGCTCTTCGGCCCCGGCTTCGAGCGTCGCGTGGTCCCCCTCGCGCCGGAGCAGGCCACTCGCGCGACGATGCGCCAGGAGGACATACGCGGAATCGTCTTCTTGAACCAGGATCGTCCCGAGGGCCTCGACGCTCAGCCACTCGCGGACGGCTATTGGTTCGCCGCGTCAAGGCCGTAGGACGGCCCGTCGTCAGATATGTCAACCAGACCCTTCTCCACCGAGGTCGCCGACGTGGCCGGCGTGAAGGTTCCTCTCGGTTACCACCTCACCCCGACGATGCGTGCGAAGCTGCTGGGCGGCAAGTACGAATCACGCGAGATCAAAGCGGTCCGGTCGATGCTCAGACCCACCGACGTCGTCCTCGAGCTCGGCGCCGGGCTGGGCGTGATGTCCGTGGTCTGCGCCAAGATCGTGGGCTCGCAGAACGTCTGCTCGATCGAGGCAAATCCCGCCCTCGAGCAGCCGATCCGGGGCGTGTACGCGGCCAACGGCGTGGCCCCGCGGCTCGAGATCTGCGTGCTGGCCGACCAACCGGGGACGGCGGTTCTCCACGTGACCGAGGATTTCTGGGAGTCCTCCACCGTGTCCGTGAGCAAAGCGCGCCACACGGTCGAGGTGCCGAAGCGTCGCTTCGCAGAGGTGCGCGACAACGTCCGACCCACGTTCCTGATCCTGGACATCGAAGGAGGAGAGCGCGAGCTGGTACGCCATTCGGATCTCGATGGCATCCGAACCGTGATGCTCGAGCTCCACCCCGATCTGATCGGCACCGACGGGTGCGACGAGGTGATAGCTCGGCTCGAGAGGATGCGGTTTCGGCTGAATCCCTTCGTGTCGCGCAAGCGCGTGGTCGTGCTTCACCACATCTGGTCCCGCGACCACCTTCGAGCCCGCGTGAGGAATCTTCGCGGCCGGCGCCGAGCTCAGCCGCGCGTGTGATGAGCCAGACCCGGCGCCGCCGCCCGCAAGGCCATATCGACCTGCGCGTGACTACGATCGAGGTGTGGACGTGACCGAGCGACGGAAGATATGCGTGGTGGTAGCCAGCCGCGCCAACTACGCCCGGATCAAGACGGCCCTCCAAGCGATCCGCGACCACCCCCAGCTCGAGCTGCAGCTGATCGTCGCGGCCTCGGCGCTGCTCGAGCGCTTCGGCCGCTCGATCGACGTGATCGAGGCGGACGGCTTCAAGCCGGACGCCGCGATCCACCTCATCATCGAGGGCGAGAACCCCGCCACGATGGCCAAGTCGACCGGCCTAGGCCTGATCGAGCTGGCCACCGCGTTCCAGGCCCTCGAGCCTGATCTCGTCGTCACGGTCGCCGATCGGTTCGAGACTATGGCCACGGCCGTGGCGGCCTCCTACATGAATATCCCTCTCGCCCACACCCAGGGCGGCGAGGTATCCGGCTCGATCGACGAGAGCGTGCGCCACGCGGTCACCAAGCTGGCCCATCTCCACCTTCCCGCCACCGAGCTGAGCCGCCGCCGGATCCTGGCGATGGGCGAGGACCCGAGCATGGTGTTCAACGTCGGATGCCCGTCGATCGATCTCGTCGCCCGGGCGGAGCTCGGACAGCCGGGGGAGGCGCTGGACGAGTTCGCCCGAGCCGGCTACGGGGTGGGTGCGCCGATCGACCCGGCAAAGCCCTACATCCTGATGATGCAGCACCCGGTGACCACCGAGTTCGGGCAGGGACTCGACCAGGTCAACCAGACGCTGGAGGCCGTTGCCTCGCTCGGGAGGCAGGCGCTGGTCTTCTGGCCCAACGTGGACGCCGGCTCAGAGCACGTCGCGAAGGGGATCCGGGTTTTTCGCGAGCTGGGACGCGCCCACAACTTCCATTTCTTCCAGAACCTGCCGGCGGAGCTGTTCGCGCGGCTGATGGCTCACTGCGAGTGCATGGTCGGCAACTCGTCGTCGGCTCTTCGCGAAGGCGCATTCCTCGGCACGCCGGCCGTGACGATCGGCACCAGGCAGCAGAATCGCGAGCATGGCCAGAACGTGGTCGAGGTCAGGCACGACGTAGATGAGATAGCCGGCGCCGTCCGGGCGCAGCTCGACCACGGCCCTTACGCGCCCGAGCAGCTCTTCGGAGACGGCACCGCCGGGGAGAAGATCGCCGACACCCTCGCCAATGTGCGACCCGCGGTGCAGAAGAAGCTTCACTACGACGCGAGCCTGCTCTCGAACGCCGGTGAAGCCACGCGCGAGCCAGTCGGGTCTGAGCGCTGACGTGAGTCGGCAGGCAGTCGAGCGCGAGACTGGCAGGCTGTTCGGAGACCTCTGGTCGCATTACGACGATCGGCTGTTCAAGGAGTCCGTGGAGCTGTTCCCCCGCCGCTGGGAAGAGAACGGCGAGCCGCCGGACCACTTCCTCGGCAAGCGATGCCTCGATGCGGGTTGCGGCGGCGGTCGCTATTCGTTCGCGATGGCGCGCATGGGAGCGGCGGAGGTCGTCGGGGTGGACGTGGGAGACGAAGGTCTGCTCGACGCCCGCCGGCGCGCGGACGCAGTCGGTGCCTCCAACCTCGAGTTCCGGAAGGCCTCACTTCTGGATATGCCGTTCGAGGATGCGGAGTTCGACTTCGTGTGCTGCTCCGGAGTGCTTCATCACACCCCGGGAGTCGAGCAGGGGCTGCGGGAATGCTTCCGGGTCTTGCGCCCTGGTGGCTCGCTGTACCTGCTGCTCTACGGCGCGGGGGGCCTGTACTGGCCGCTCAACCTCATCATGCGGCCGTTCGCCGCAGCCCTGGGCCAGGCGGAGGTCGACCGCTGTATCGCCGCGGCAGGGCTGGCGGCCAACAAGCGGCGCACGATCCTCGATGATCTCTTCGTCCCGATCCTCGAGACCTATACGGTCGAGCGCGTCGAGTCGCTCCTGGGTGGTGCAGGCTTCGGCTCGTGGCGGCGCTGGGCGGGCGGTCAGAACGACCACGAGAGCGACCCGTCCACCCTCCTCGAGGAGCTGCGAATCCGCGAACGCATCTGGGACGCGGGCGCCGCCTCGGCAGGCGGCGAGGAGACCGCAACGATCGAACGCGGGCTGGCAGCCGCGGCCCGCGACGTGATCGCCACCGCAGCAGTCGTGATCGCGCAGGGCGAAGCAGGCGCGCTGACGGACACGCAGGTCCACGACGCCACGATCGGCACCGGCCACCACCGCATCGTCGCCGAGAAGGCGCCCTGACCGGCGTCTAACGAGCCGCTGCCCGCGGCGCCGGCGAGGCACTCGAGGCCATCAGGCCGAGGCTCACCCACTGCCAGACGAAGTAGCTGTTGTCGCCCTCACCGTCGCAGTACTGCGTCCATGCGGCTCGTACCGCATCCCTGTCGAGCCAAGTGTTCCCGTACACATCTAGGCCGGCCTCGATGCAACCCTCGGCCCAGCCGCGCAGCGACCCCCGCAGCCATTCACGCTGAGGGGTCTGAAGGGGACGCTTGGGGGCCTCCACCACGCCCTCGGGGGCGATCACCCCGGCAAGCCTGCGCGGCAGCCACTTCCGCGTCCGACCGCGCAGCTTGAGGCTCTCCGGCTGCCGGAACGCCAGCTCGAACAGCCGGTGGTCGAGAAATGGGGAGCGCAGCTCGGTGGAGGCCCGCATCGAGATCCGGTCGTTGAACCGCACCGCACGCGGGATCTTGGTGAACCGGGTGTCCCGGTACTGCACGTCGCGCAGGGGGTCGCCGAACGGGTGGGGCGCGCTCAGCGGCTGTGCCAGCTCCAGGAAGTCGGGGCTGAGGCAGTCCGTGCGACCGGTCGGGCTCGAGGTGCCCTGCACCAGGCCGGCATCTCCACCGTCGGCCGCAGCACGGTAGTAGTCATAGCCTGCCCACTGCTCGTCCATGCCCTGGCCGTCGAGGAGCACCACGATTCCCAGCTCTCGCGCGCGGGTGAAGAGCTTGGCGTACGCCAGCGTCGGCAGCCCGCCGAATGGCTCGGACTGGTGGTCGTGTACCGAGGCCGCCAGCTCGGGGACCTCGTCCGGCTCGAGCACGCACACCTCCCAGGGATGATTGGTGCGTTCGAGCATCTGGCGCGCCCACGGCAGCTCGTCGTAGCGGTCATCGCCAGTGGCGAACGTGAAGGCTGTGGCCGAGCTGTCGGACCCCTGGGCGCGGTGCACCAGGCCCAGAAGGATCGAAGAGTCCAGCCCGCCGCTGAGGTTGATGCCGACCGGAACGTCGGCGTGCAGGCGCAGGGCGACGCTGTCGGTGAGCAGGTCCAGGAGCTCGGCCTGCACCTCATCGACCGAGCGCTCGTCGAGCTCGCTGCCGGCGCGCTCGGCCAGGTCGTACCAGCGCTCGATCTCCGTGCGGCCATCCTTCCAGCGCAGCAGATGCCCCGCCGGCAGCGGCCGGATGCCCTGCCAGAAGGTGCGTGGCGCGTGTTCCAGCAGCCCGTATGCCATGTAGGTCGACCATGCCACCGGGTCGGGCTCCGCGGGGGTCCCGGCCGCGTGCAGCGCGCGGATCTCGCTTGCGATCATCAGCCCTCCGCCGGAGCGGGGGCGATAGTAGAGTGGCTTCTTCCCGAAGCGGTCTCGTACTGCGAGCAGCCGCTTCTCGTGCCCGTCCCACAGCAGGAAGCTGAACATCCCCACGAATCTGTCCAGGCAGGCCTCGCCCCAACGCTCGTACGCGGCCAGGATCACCTCGGTGTCGGTGTTGGTCCGGAAAGGGAAGCCTTGAAGCTCGGCCCTCAGCTCGCGGTAGTTGTAGATCTCCCCGTTGAAGGCGATCCACGAACCGGCCCCCGGGATCGGACATCGGCTGGATGCCGGCGTCGCTGAGGTCGATGATGCTCAGCCGGTTGTGGCCCAGCCCCGCGAACGCTCCGGAATCCGTGGCGTCGACGTGGATGGAATTCGCGTCGGGGCCTCGATGATCCTGGGCAGCGACCATCGCGGCCAGCTCCCAGAGCTCGCCACCGGTTCCGAAGACGCCCGCGATTCCACACATGTATGCCGATCCCTCACCATTGAGTGATGACGGTCCTGTTCACCACCATCAGGTTCGAGGAGAGCGAAGTCTACGGGCGCACCCGGGAGCACGCGAGCAGGCGCAGCGACCGGGCGGCGGCCTAGCGGACCGCCCGGCATGCCGCAGGACGCCGGAGCCCTCCGGGCCGGCTTCGAGCTCACCGTCTGTGAGCTCGACAGCGGCGGCACAGCTCGGGCAGCCAGATCGCTGCGACGCGCGCTGATCCAGACGACCGACGTGGATGTCGTCTCGATCGCCCAGCCAAGCGGCCACGGGGGGCGGATCGCGCGAGGCCTCGCCCGCGAGCTCACCTGGCTCCCGGCGCGACTGGCGGCCCACAGCCGGCGCCTGGGGCTCGACCTGCTGCACTGCCCGGGCCCGGTGGTGCCGGCGCGGTCGCCGGTACCCCTTGTAGTCACGATTTTCGACGCGCTGCCCTGGCGCCACCCGGAGTGGCTCACCCGGGCCAACGTGGCCAGCCACCGACTGGTGGTGCGTCGCGGGGTGCGTCGCGCCGACGCCGTGATCACCGCGTCGCTGCATGCGAGGGACGAGATAGCCGAGGCCTACGGGATCGCGCAGGAGCGGATCCACGTGGTGCCGCTTGGCGTGGACGACTGCTTCACGCCGGGCGAAGCGCCCGAGGCGGTGCTCGCGGGGCTGGGGGTGAGCAGGCCGTTCGTCCTCACCGTCGGGACGCTGCAACCGCGCAAGAACATCGAGGCCGTGGTCACGGCCTTCGAGCGCCTGGCGCGTCAGGGCGCGGATCTCACGCTCGTGGTTGCGGGGGGAGCGGGCTGGGGCGAGCCGGAGACCGCGAAACGGATCCGGCGCAGCCCGGCAGCCGACCGCATGGTGATGACCGGCCACGTCGCCGAAGCCGAGCTGCTGGCTCTCTACCGAGGGACGTCGTGCTTCGTATTCCCGTCGCGCTACGAGGGCTTCGGGCTGCCCGTGTTGGAGGCCATGGCCGCCGGCGCCCCGGTCGTCTGCAGTGATCGCGCGAGCCTCCCGGAGGTGGCTGGGGACGCCGCGATCCTGGTGTCGCCCGATGACGTCGAGGCGCTCGAGGGCGCTATCGGCCACGTGGCCTCGTCGGCGCAGGTGCGGGCGGAGATGGTGGAGCGTGGGCTGGCGCAGGCGCAGCGCTTCACCTGGGAGCGCTGCGCTCGGGAGACCTCGGGCGTGTACCGCACCGCAGTCAGCGGCGCCTGAGGCGCAGCAGCCGGTAGACGGCCACGATCAGCCGGCTGACCGTGGCGTTCACCGCCACCGCCAGGCGGTGCCCGCCGCCGTGCAGCCGCGCCACCTCAGCGTGCTCGCGGAACTGCTCATCGAAGCCGCTCATGCTGAGGCTGCCCGGGGCCATCCGGAAGCACGCGAGTTCGCGGCGGATCACCACAGGCGGGGCCAGCGCGGACACCCGCAGCCACAGGTCGTAGTCATGCGACCAGCGCCATCGTGCGCTGATCGGACCCACTCGGTCCAGGGCCGAGCGGCGCACGAACGTGGCGGGATCGGACACGAAGTTCTGCGTGAGATAGAGCGGCAGCGTCCAGCGGCGCAGGAGAAACTTCTTGTAGCTCGTAACCGGCTTGCGGACCTCGTTTCCGTCCGCATCGATGATGCGGCAGTAACCCGTTGCCCACACGGCGCCGGGGTCGGCGGCGAAGGCCTCGGCGACCACCCGCAGCGCGCCCGGCTCGTAGCGATCGTCGGCGTTCAGCCACGCCACCACATCACCCGACGAGAGGCCTACGCCCTTGTTGGCTGCGTCGGGACGCCCGTCGTCGGGCTCGGACACCCAGGTGATCCCCTCGGCGGCCTCGAGCAGCTCGACCGTCCCGTCGGTGGAGCCGCCGTCGACGACCACGTGCTCCACTGCCCGGTGGTCCTGCGAGCGCACGCTCTCGAGGCACTCGCCGATGGTCGCCGCCGCGTTCAGGCATGGAGTGACGACCGTGATCGAGGGCAGGCCGCTCACGGAGACTCCCCCTTTGCGAGCGGCAATGTTGAGCGCGTCACGGGCGGGGACGGTAGCCGTCGCCGCCGGTTACGTCCTGGCGGCGACGCAGTCTTTCGCCGGCGACCGGTCCGTTCGCGCGAAGCAAGAGCGAACGCCGACACTCTAGGATCCGCCCCCATGGGCGAGGCGCAGCGCAGTCTCCGGTGACTCGTTGACGAACTCCGCCGGCGCTGGAGGCGCGACGCTCGACGGCGTTGGCGAGCAGAGGCCCGCGGTGTCCGTGGTGCTTCCGACGTTTCAGCGGCGTGAGCTGGTTCGCCGGGCGGTGGCGAGCGTGCTGGCGCAGTCGTTTACCGATCTGGAGCTGATCGTGGTCGATGACGGTTCGACCGACGGGACGGATGAGGTGCTGGAGGGGGTGGATCCGCGGCTGCGCTACGTATGGCAGGAGAACGCGGGTGTCGCGGCCGCGCGCAACCGTGCCCTCGGGCTGGCGCGGGGCCCGATGATCTCCTTCCTCGACTCCGACAACCGCTGGCTGCCCGACCACCTGTCGGTGCTCACGGCAATCATGGAGCGCAATCCGGAGGCTGTGCTCGCCAGCACGTGCCCCAGGTTCCAGGTGAGCGGGAGCGAGCAGGCCATCGATGCCGAAGTGGTCGACCTCCGGCATCGGGTCCTGTCTTACACCAGACGGCCCGGCTTCATCTCGTGCGTGGCAGTCAGACGCGAGGCAATGGTTGCTGTCGGCGGATTCGACGAGCGCCTTCGGGCGGGAGAGGACACAGACCTCTTCCTCCGCCTCGGCACGCTGGGTGCAATTGCGACCGTGCGCCGGCGGACGCTCGTGCGGCAGACGACGGCCGACTCGCTGAGAGACCGCTCGCAAGCGTCGGGCGACTACCTGAAGGCGGCCGCGCTGAGCGCAGGCAACTTAGGGGCCGCTTCGGAGCGGCTTCCCGAACCGCAACGCAGCGTGGTGCGCTCACAGGCGAAGGGTGCGGCCCACCTCGCAAATGCGATGCGGATCCTCGACCGGGACGGCGACCAGCAGGCCCTTGCCCGCGACCTCGCGCAGGTCGCCCGGTTGCTGCCCGCGTCCTCGCTCCCGAATCAGCTGGAGTCTCGAGTGCGACGACACCTGACCCGGGGACAGGATCTGGCGACACGGGTCGAGGCTCTCCGCACCGTGAGCGAGTTGTGGCCCGACGATCGTGCGGACACAGCGCGTTATCTCCGCGGGCTGGTCATCGTGGCCGAGCTCCGCCTAGGACGACCGCTCCGTGCCGCGCGGCTGCTGGCGGACTGGCGCTGGCCCGGTACGGCGGGCTTCGCCCGGCGGCTGGCGCCCACCGTCCACGGGCGCATTCGCCGGACCCTTCAGGACCGGCGCCAACGCGAATCGCGGGGCGGTCGGATCCGGGGTGGCGACTCGCGCGCGCGCCGGAGGAGACGACCCCAAACGCCGTCCGCGCTGTGACCGGCAGCGCCCCGCCCGCGGTGTCGGTGATCGTGCCGACCTATCAGCGGCGTGAACCCGTGGTTCGGGCCGTGGAGAGCGCGTTGTCGCAGCTGTTTCGGGACTTCGAGCTGATCGTCGTGGATGACGGTTCGACCGATGGAACCGCGCAGGCGCTCGCGTCCTATACAGACTCGCTGCGCCTTCTCCAGCAGCCGAACCGAGGCGCGGCAGCCGCGCGCAACAGTGGGCTCGGCGTCGCGCGAGGCGAGTTCGTGGCCTTCCTGGACTCCGACAACTGTTGGCTTCCGGAGCATCTGGCGCTGCTGGTCGATGCTCTCGACCAGCATCCGGGGGCCGTGCTCGCCTCGTCGCTGCCAACGTCTCGCGGCAAGCCCGGAGAAGGACCGGCTTCGGCCAGACTCCGAGCGCCGCTGCCCAGGCTTCTCATCGGGAACAACGTCGCCTACCTCTCGACCGTCGTTGCCCGGCGTGATGCGGTGGTCGAGGCGGGCGGCTTCGACGAGCGCCTCCGGATAGCCGAGGACGCAGATCTATGGGTGCGGATGGCGACAAGCGGGAGGCCGTTCGTGTTCCTGCCGCGGCCAACGGTCCGGAGGAGCGACAGAGCCGATTCGCTGCTTGCAAGCAGAAGAAGCGGCGAGTACGCGGATGCGCTGGAGGCCGCTACCTACGCCGCCATCGCGCGGCTGGGGGAGGACGGGGACGAGCAGATCGCGTACTGGCTGCGAGGGCGCGTGCACCTCGTGCATGCGCTACAGCTGCTCCGAAAGGGCGATCACGAAGGTGCCCGCGCCGAGTTCGCCGCCGGCTGTGAACTGCTCCCTGACTTGGCCTGCAGCACTGACTCGATCCTCAATCACCTGCGCTTCAACCGGGCGGCAGACGCCGGGCTCCTGGAGCGTGGCTCCCAGGCGCTTGCCGTGGCCAGGGCATGGCCGCATGACGCGTCCAAAGCAGGTCGGACCGCCAGGGCGCGGATGCTGATCGAGCTTGTTCGCCCTCCTCGGGGAAACCGGTCTGTGGGAGCTTCCGACAGCCTCCGGCGGTTCATGGTGCGGACCGACCGGGGCCCGCTACGCCCTCTCTGGCGGTTCGCCCACGAAGGACTGGCGCGGTGGGTGGCCGCGTACCTCCGCCGGGGAGACAAGGCCATGAGCGCGTACCTCCGCGGCAGCCTGGGAGCGGGAGAGCCCATCTATGGCCTGTCCGACATCGATCTCGCTTTCGTGGCCGCGGACGAGGCCACACGCGACACCGAACGGGACGTCAAGCGCCGTTGGCATCAGCTCAGGAGGCGGCTGCCCTCCGACTCTGCGGGACTGATCGACTCTCCGGAGGTGTACCGGGAGGCAGACGTGCACGCATGGAGCGCCAACACCACGCTCACGCACGGATCCGGGTCAGCGTCAGGCAGGTTGCGACCGGCCACGCGGGAACAGGGCCGGGCTCGGCACGGCGCCGAGCGCACGCTCCTGCCCGGGCTGACGGACGACTGGCGGCTGGTCGGGGGCGGGAGCGACGAGTGACCCACCCCCCTCCCAACCCGCACGGTCGACGGCTCTCGGCATGGCTCGAGCTTCAGTTCTGGTGGCTTCAAGCGTTCCGGGCGTGCGCGGAGCCGAGCGCGCGCTGGGTGCCCTACGCGTGCGTGAAGCTCATGACCGAGCCCGCGCGCATCTGGCTCTGGCTGGTGCACGGAAGGCGCTTCGTCGAGCGCCGGGGGCTGATCGGGCAAGCCCTTCGCGAACTGCCTGAGGAAGAGCACGCGCTCCGGCTTGCTCTCGGACTGCTCGATTCACTAGGGCGCCGCCCCGAAGCGCCTCTGGCGCTCGCCCTGGACTCTTGCGAACGGGTGTCTCAGCGGATCGCGCGGACGCTTGCGGCGGACCTCGAGCCGGCGGGCACAACGGACGTCCGTCTAGTCGGGGGCGCACCGGAGGAGCCGATCGTGCCGGCAAGCTCGCTCCGGAGCCTCCGGCGAACCGCAGGGGAGGAGCACCGCACGCTGCCTCTCGTCGACTGGCGTGCGCGAGTCTGGTCGCTTCCTCCTGACGAGTGCTTCGCGCCCCTCGATGGCCCGCGTCCGGATCCGGCTTTTCTCGGCGCTGCCGCGATCAGCGGCAACGCCGGCGCCTACGCGGGCCTGCGCCTTGGTGAACTTCTGGTTATACCGTCGCTCCGCAGGGCCAGGCTCAGGGCCGTCCAGTGTCCCGCCACCGACCCGGTCTCCTTCGCCCTCTTCGACGGAGCCGCCGCGGCCAGCTTCCCCGAAGTGCCCGGCTGGTCGGCGCGGGACTCGGCGCGCCGCGCCGTGTCTGAACACCTCGGGTGGCTCTTGTCCTCCCACCCTCCGGCCGACGACGTGGAAAAGGTGGCCCGCCTGTTCGCCGCTGCCCGCGCGGCCCTCTTCCTGGAGACCCTCGACACAGGCGATCCTGAGCTGGCGCTGACGGTCGCCGCCGTCGCAGGCAGGCTGGACGACGTGGTTGGGGGGAAGGACGCGGTCGCGTTGGACGCCTACCGCGCATACAGGGCCGCGCGCGTTGAGGGAGAGCCGATCCCGCAGGGGCTTGCCGACTCGCTTCGCAGCGTCGTCGCGCACCTGCGGCCCTATGCCCTCACAGGAGAGCGATGCGCCCAAACCTGAGAGGTGCTCCGCCACAGATGGGACTCGAGGTACACGGGCTGCAAATCGCCATACAGGGGGACTGGCCCGATGTGATCGAGCGGCTGCGTAGCGACTTCAAATGGTTCGCGAGAGCCGACCTGGCCCAGGCTGACGTGACGGTGCAGATAACGCGCGCCCCGCCCGACCTCAGCGGTTACGGCGAGCTGGACGCGGCCTTTGTCACTCCCCGCAACGTGGTCTTCCAGGACAATGACCGTACCGTGATCGACTACGTCGGACGCGTGGTCGCTGTCCTCGACCGGCGCGCCGGCTCGCTGTCGGTCACCGGTGAGGACGTTCATCTCGTCCACGAGGCCGCCTACCTCTTTGTACTCTCGCGCCTCGGGGAGCATCTCGACGCGATCGGGCTCCCTCGCTTGCACGCGCTCGGGCTGGCCGGCGCCCAGGGCGGGGTCGGGGTGATGCTGCCCTCAGGAGGGGGCAAGAGCACGCTGGCGCTGCACGCGCTGCGAGCCGAAGGGGTCCGCCTGCTTTCCGAAGACAGCCCGCTGCTGGACCGGGAGGGGCGGCTCCACGCGTTCCCGCTCCGGCTCGGAGTCAACGCGACGGATGCGCCAGACCTGCCCGAGGAGCACGTCCGCCGGATCGAACGGATGGAGTTCGACCCGAAGCTGCTCCTGGATGTCGACGCGTTCCGGGATCGCATCGAGCCCGAGCCCCAGCCGCTTCGCCATCTGGTGATCGGCCACCGGACACTCGCGAACGGCGCTGCGCTGGAGCCGATCTCCCGCCGGCGTCTTGTCGGCCCGTTGCTGCGCGAGTGCGTGGTAGGCGTCGGGCTTTACCAGGGCATGGAGTTCGTCCTGCAGCGCGGGATGCGCGACGTAGCCGGCAAGACGCGACCCGCCGCGATACGCGCGCTCTGCTGCGCAACGGCCGCCCGGGGGGCCAAGGCATGGTCGCTGAGGCTGGGCCGCGACCGCGACGCGAACTGGGAGGCCTTGGCGCCGCTCCTGCGCTGACCGGGTGGGCAAACCGACACATAGCTCATTTGCGCACCCCACCCTTTCCCGGGTTAGGCTTCGCGGCTCGATGGATGCCGCGACCACGCTCATCGCCACACACTCGGGGCTTCGCGGGCGGCCGGGGGCCGGCCTCACTCCGCAGATCATTTCGGACGCGGTGGGGAGCATGGTGGAGCTGCTCGCTGAGCGGGGGCAGGCACCCGCGGTGGGCGTCGCACGCGACGCCCGGCCCAGCGGCCACCTCCTCCTGAATCACGTCGTACAAGCGGTGATCGAGCGCGGGGCCGATGTAGTGGACTTCGGCGTGGTCTCGACCCCAACCGCCAAACTTGCGGCGCGCCAGATCGGGGTCGGCGGCGTGATCGTAATCACCGGCTCGCATCTGAGTCCCGACTGGAACGGGCTGAAGCTGATGGCCGGCCCAGGCTTCAAGCCCGTCGACACCGGGGCCATGCACCCGCCGGGAAAGGTAGACGCGGGCCGCCCGCGGGGTGCCGTCTCGTGCGATGCCACCGCCGCCGGCCGTCACGCGGCCGCCGTGTGTGCCGCCGTCGACGCCTCGGCTATCCGCGCCGCCGGGCTCGAGGTCCGGCTCGTGGGTGGCGCCGGAACGGCCGGGAGGCTGGCGCTTGCCGGGCTGGGCTGCCTGGCATCGGGGGGCCCCGCCGACCTGACGATGGTGATGGACGCTGACGGGGACCGCCTGGAGCTGGTGGACGAGGCCGGCACGACGCTGGACCTCGAGGCCACCTTGTGCCTCGCTGCATTGGGCACGTCGTCGCGCACGATCGTCAAGGGCGCGGACACCAGTGCGATGATCGACGTCGTGATGGCCGAGAGCGGCGGCACCGTGCACGTCACCCGACCCGGCGAGCTGCACTTGCTCGAGGCGCTCGACGCGACGGGCGCCGACCTCGCCGGCGAGGGTAACGGCGGAGTCGTGGTTCCCGAGGTGGGCATGGCGCGCGATGGCCTGGCGGCCGGCGCCCTGATCCTCGACCTGATGGCGCGGACCGGCGCTCCGCTCTCCTCCCTCGCCGCAGGGCTCCCCCGCTTCGCACGCCGCCGATTCACGGTCCCCTGTGCCGACGCGTCGTATGCGCGCAACGCCCTCACAGCCCTCGCGGAGCGGATGGGACAGCCCTTCGAGGACAGCCGCCACGGGGTACTCGTGCATCGGCCCGACTCCACCTGGGGTCTCGTTCGCCAGTCCGCGACCGAGCCGGTCCTCCGGGTCACGGTCGAGTCCCGCGAACCAGCGCAGGTGGACGCCCTCGAAGCCGACCTACGCGCCGGCCTCGCCCGATCCGGATAGGCGTGGCCGGCTCGATCCATGTTGCTGGCACGCGCACCTTCTCGGCAGAGGTGATCGACCTCGCACGGGAGTCGGGGCTCACCGTGGCCGGGCTGCTGGAGCCCTTCGATCGCGCTCGCGTGGGCACCACCATCTACGAGCAGCCCGTGACCTGGCTCGACGACCCGCCCGCCGGCGGGGCGGGGCCGGTCGTGGTCGGCACGGGCGAGATGACCCGAGGTGCGGTGGTCGCGCGCCTGGTTCGGGCCGGCTGGCGGCCCGTGCGGCTCGTCCATCCCACAGCGCACGTCGCCACCAGCGCGCGGATCGAGGACGGAGCGTTGGTGGGAGCGGGCGTGGTCGTCGGGGCAAGCTCGCGGATCGGCCGGCACGCGGTGCTCGGCCGAGGTGCCTTGGTCGGGCACCACACTGAGCTCGGGGAGCTCGCCACGCTCGGGCCCGGCGCCAATGTGGCGGGCAACGTGCGCATCGGAAGGCAGGCCATCGTCGGCCTGGGTGCGCTGGTCCGGGATCACTTGACTGTGGGCGAGAGCGCATTCATCGCAATGGGCTCCGTGGTGGTGTCGGACGTGAGGGCGCACGACCGTGTTCGCGGTGTCCCCGCCACGCCGTACGCGCCCGGCGGGCCGTAGGACCGAGGCGCCGTGCGACAGCGCCTATCATCGCCGACCATCGGCGCAACTCCGACGATCGACCCCCCACGCGCCCCCGGTGCCAAGGGGGCCGCCCCGGCCGCGCTTCGCGGGCCCCGGCGAGCGGTGGACCTGCTCGGGTCGCTCGCCGAGTCGGACATGAGGGCCCGCTACGGGCGTGGTCCGTGGCAGCTGTTCAAGTGGCTGATCGACCCGTTCGCGCTGACAGGCGTCTACCTCGCGTTCGTGGTGTTCGTGCTCGACCGCCCGGGGGGCGCACCGGGACTCAGCGTGGCCTGCGCAGTGGTCCCTTTCCAGCTCGTGATCGCGACCGTGATCACTTCGCTGGACTCCACCCGGGCCCGCGAGACGATCATCGCCAACATGGCCTTCCCCCGAACCTACATCCCGGCGGCCGCGGCCTTCACCGAGTCGATGGCGTTCGCCGCCAGTTCGGTGCTGCTCGCGCTGATGATGGCCCTCTACTCCGTGGCGCCTACGGAGGCGATCCTGTGGCTGCCGCTGGTGGTGCTCGGCAACGTGGCGTTCGCCGCGGCGATCGCCTACCCGGCGGCACTGTTCGCCCTCTGGCTGCCCGACCTGCGGATCTTCGCAGTCTCTCTCGTCCGGACGGCCTTCTTCCTTGCGCCGGGGGTGATCCCGCTGAGCCAGATCGGAGGCACCACCAAGGACATCGTCAAGCTCAACCCGCTCACGGGCCTGTTCGAGAGCTACCGCGCGGTGCTGGTCGAGGGCTCGGCCCCGGAGGCGTGGATGCTGCTGGGCCCGCTCGCCTTTGCGACCGCCGTGGCCGCGGTCTTCATCCCCGTGTACCGGCGTGAGCAGCCGCACCTGGCCAAGGTGATCGGATGAGCTCCGTGCGCGCGGAAGGACTGGGGGTGCGTTTTGGGTTCGATCGCCAGCAGCGGCCCGTCACTCCGATCGCGAGCCGCATCCGTCGCCACTGCACGTTCAGCTGGGCCCTCCGCGACCTGACGCTCTCGATCGGGCCCGGCGAAAGCGTAGGGCTGATCGGCGCGAACGGCGCCGGCAAGACAACCCTGCTCAGGGTCCTCGCGGGAGTGCTGCCTGCGGACGACGGGCGAGTCGAGGTCGACGGACGGGTCGGATCCCTCCTGTCGATCCAGGCGGGTGTCATGTCGTCTCTTACGGGACGGGAGAACGCATTGTTGCTCGGAGTACTCAACGGAGGCTCCCGCAAGGCTTCACGGGCGAGCTTGGATGAGATTTGCGACCGCAGCGGCTTGGGAACCGCGTTCAATCGGCCCGTGTCCAGCTATTCCCAGGGCATGCGGGCCCGGCTGGGTTTCGCAGTCGTGGCACAGAAGCATCCGGAGGTGCTGCTGCTCGACGAGGTTCACGAGGCCCTCGACGCCGACTTCCGCGCCGTAATGGAGGCACACGTCCGACAGATCCTGGACGCGGGGGGGATCGTCGTAGCCGCGGGGCACGACCACCACGAGCTCGCGCGCCTATGTACTCGCGCAATCTTGCTAGACCAAGGGCAGGCGGTCGACGACGGGTCTCTCGCCGACCTTGTCGCGAGATCCGCCTAGCAGCGCTCGGCTAGGGCGCCGGTCAACCGTCTACAGCCCGGTCCCAGCGCTCGCGGTCCGCGCGCCCCAGCGAGGTCCGTCGGTCCAGCTCCACCCTCATCCTCTGTCGGCGCGATGAGCCCAATCCGCTCGCGTATCCCCACGCCTCGCCGGCCGCCGACACCGCGAGCCCAACTCCGAGCAGTGGCGCCACCAGTGTCATGCGCGGTGGGGCAACCCGCCTCAGGTCGGGTACCGACCGGCGTACCCGCACGGCCCATATGAGCGGAGCGGCAGCCGCATAGCCAAGCCGCCGGGCCAGACCCCACCCCCCGTGCTCCACCCGCGATGCACCGAAGCTCCGTGCGCCGCGGAGTTCTTCGCGAAGGTGCGCCCCATAGCGCGAGAGATTCCAATGGCACGAGCGAGCGTCCCCCGCATGCTCGAATCGGTGCCCCGCCTCGGCGAGTTCGGCGTGCAGCCGCCACTCGGCTTCGAGCATACCCCCGAGATCTTGACCGTAGGCGGTGAGCAGGTCGCGCCGATAGGAGGTGTGGTGCCAAGGCGGAGGCCAGACAGACCGCGAGGGAGCCGGATGGACGGCCGCCCCGAAGTCGGTGAGCAGGTGCACCCAGCTCGTCGCCGAGTCCGGATTGGCGTTCTCGAGGGACCAGCTCACAGCGCCCACCCCGCTCCTGTGGGCGGCGAGCAGTCGTTCCGCCCAGTCCCGCCGCGGCCAGGAGTGCTCCTCAACGTAGGCGACGATCGGGGTGGCAGCCGCGTGCACCCCCGCTGCAATCGACTGGCCGGTGGTGGCCAGCTCGGGCAGGGAAACGGTGCGCGCATCCGCAAAGCCCTTGGGGTTCGGGACCACAGTGCCCGCAGGGACGACTGCGACGATCTCGATCCGGTCGGCGATCGTCTGAGCAGCGAGTGCGCGCAGCGTGGGGCCGAGCGAGCCTTCCCCGCGCAGGCCGACGGTAACTACGCTTAGCTCGGGTCCTGCCACCGGTGGCAGGCTACAGTGGCGCCCCGTGAGCCCTGAGTTCTCCGTCGGCATCATCGGCGCCGGCGCCGTCGTACGAGAGCGCCACCTCCCAGCGCTCGCCGCCCAGCCGGGGGCGCGCGTTGCTTGGATCGCCGATCCGCTTCCGGAGCAGCGCGAGCGAGCGGCGGCACTCCACGGGCGCGGCCTGCCCACCATCGAGGAGCCCGGCGAGATGCTTGCCGGTACCGACATCGTGCTCGTGGCCACTCCACCGGCCGCCCACGCCGCGCGGACCGTCGAAGCGCTGGAGGCAGGCTGCCACGTCCTGTGCGAAAAGCCCCTCGCGCTCGACCCGGGCGACTGCCGGCGCGTGGTCGACGCCGCGCGGGAAGCGGGCCGGGTCGCGAGCGTGGCCTTCAACCTCCGGCATCACCCAGCGGCTCAAGCGCTGCGGGCCGCCATCCGCGGGGGCCGCTTGGGCCGCCCCGTTGCCGTGCGCTCGTGCTCGATATCCCAGGGGCGCCAGGGAACGACGGGCTGGGTGGGTGACGGCACGGCTGGGGGTGACGCCTTGTGGGAGGTCGGCTCCCACCATGCCGACCTGTGGCGGTTCCTACTCGGCGCGGAGATTGTGGAGGCAACCGGAAGCCTCGCAGGCGACGTGGCCGTCCTGACCGCCCGCACCAGCGATGACGTGCTGATCTCGTCCGCCATCGGCTGGGGAGCGGGGCCGCAGAACGACATCGAGGTGCTCGGCGACGGCGCGCGGGCGCGCGCGTCGTTCATCGGCGCCGATCCACTCACGCTGATCGGGGCCGGGGTCACGGGCACCGAGCCCGGCGAGCGGCTGCGCCGGGGAGCCCGGGCGGTACGGGCCACGCCCTGGATGGTGGGCGTCGCACGGCGGGGCGGGGCGTTCCAGGCCACCTACGCGGCCGAGTGGGCCGCCTTCCTGGACGCGGTCCGAGGCCAGCGGGGCAACCCGTGTCCGGTCGAAGACGGCCTTGCCGCGGCTGAGGTAGTACGCATGCTGCGCTCGGCATGCGGGCTCTCGGACCCGAGCGCGCCCGCAACCACGTGAGCGACCCGCGCGTCAGCGTCGTCGTGCCGACGCGAGGGCGGCCGGAGGCGCTGATGGAATGCATCTCGGCGCTGGTCGGCCAGGAGGCGCCGGAAGGCGGTATCGAGATCGTCGTCGTCGACGACGGCGACGGCCTGCCGGGCCTGCCGGCGGGCGTGCGCGCCGTCGGCGGCGACGGCAGCGGCCCGGCGGCGGCGCGAAACCTCGGCGCAGACGCCGCCCGGGGCGAGGTGCTGGCCTTCACCGATGACGACTGCGTCCCATCCCCGCAGTGGGCGCGCGAGCTCGAGGCCGCGGTGCGGGAGCACCCGGAGGCGGGGGCGGCCGGGGTTACGCTCAACGGCCTCCCGGACAACGCCTTCTCGGTCGCCAGCCAGCTCGTGCTCGACGTCGCCCACACCCACCTCGCGCGCGAAGGCAAGCCCCGCTTCGTGGCGTCGTGCAACCTCGCGCTTCCCGCCGCGGCATTTCACTCGCTCGGAGGCTTCGACCCAAGCTTTCGCCACGCCGAGGACCGTGACCTGTGCGCCCGCTGGCATGCCTCGGGGCGTGGCCTTGTCTGGGCGCCCCGCGCACAGGTGGTCCACCGACGGGGAATGGGGTTGGCGAGCTTCGTGGTGCAGCACGCGGGATACGGCCGTGGCGCGTACGCGCTGCACCGCCGGGTGGCCGGGGCCGGTCTCGTCCCCACTCCCCAGCTGGGCTTCTACCGCTTGCTCGCCATGCGGGTGGGGCGCACCCGGCGGCGGCGCGGGCGCCTCGCGGCGCTCGCCGTCCTCAGCCAGGCGGCGGCCGCCCTCGGCTTCGCCCTCGAGGCAACGGCCACCCGCTACGGGATCGGGCGCCGCTCGTGCGCGGAGCCCTCACTGCCCCTGCCTGTTCCCGGCTCTGGGCACGGGGTTGGCCAGGTGGGCTCGTGACGCCGGCCCAGGACCCCGCTCTCTCGGTGGTGCTCTCGGTGGACCGGACCGAGACCGGTGCCGAAACGATCGACGTCCTGCGTCGCGAAGCCGGGGACGTGCCGCTGGAGCTGGTGCTCGTCGGGATCGAGGGACGCATCCCCGGCCCGCCTGAGTGCGAGTCGAGCTTCTCGAGGGTCCGTCGGGTGTCGTCGGAGGGAGCGTCGCTTGCTTCCGCGCGGGCGGTCGGCGTGCGGGCGGCGACCGCTCCCTTCGTGGCCATCGCGGAAACGCACTGCTTTCCCCAGCCCGGATGGGCACATGGGGTGGTCGAGCGCCTCAACGAGGGGTGGACCGGTGTGGGGCCGCGCATCGAGCCCGGCAACCCCGCCCGGCGCGCGGTGGCGCTGACCTTGTTCGACTACGGCAGGTGGATGGGCGGTCCGGGGGGGCAATGGCCCGACCTCCCCGGGCATAACGCCGCGTATCGCCGGGACGCACTACTCACCGCGCTCGAGCGCCTTCCAGAGGGGATGGAGGCTGAGAACCTGTTGCAGCAGGTGATGCGGGCCGACGGCGGCGGGCTCTACCTCGATCTCGGCATCCGCGTCCGGCACATGAACATGGAGCACTACGCGGCCGCCGGGCGGGAATGGATGGCGTTCTCTCGGGTCTACGCGTGCCGCCGCGCGGCGGACTGGGGTCCCGGCCGCCGCGCAATCTTCGCCGCAGGATCGCCGTTGCTGCCGCTGATCCGCTTCCCGCGTTTCATATCCGCGGCCCGTCGGAGCGGGTACCTTCGAGGGCTGCTCAGCGGCGCCGACATGCTGGCAGTCGCGCTCGTGTGCTCTGCCCTTGGCGAGCTGCTGGGGTACGCCACGCAACGCTGCGACCCGGCGCACACGACGAAGTTCGAGCTCCATCGGCGCCGCTGGGCGCCGAGCGCGCCATGAGAGGCGCGCTCCCGACGTTCCTGATCATCGGTGCTGCGAAGTGCGGTACCACGAGCCTGCACCACTATCTCGGCCAACACCCGGAGATCCAAGTTTCGCGCCGTAAGGAACTCTCCTTCTTCCTCGACGAACCGCTACCCGAAGTGGACCGGGGAGGCCGCCGAGAGGCGCCGCGTGGCGAGTGGGACCGGGGGATCGAGTGGTATCGCTCCTGGTTTTCACCCGAGTTCGCGGTGCGAGGCGAGGCGACCCCCGGATACATGTCGCCGCGGTTCGAGGGGGCAGCCAGGCGTATGCACGGCCTCGTGCCGGACGCCAAGCTGATCGTCTGCGTTCGCGACCCCGTCGCCCGCGCGGTGTCGCACTACAGGCAAGCCCACAGCGACTGGTATGAGTCACGAACCCTGGAGGATGCACTCCAGCCGGAGTCGCTCTATGTGCGATCGTCCCGATACGCGGCTCGGCTCGCCCCCTATCTGGAGCACTGGCCCATGGACGACATCCACGTAATCGCCCAGGACGACCTCCTATGGTGCCGTCGCGGGACTCTCTCAGGGGCGTTCGACTTCCTTGGGGTCGAAGCCGGGTACTGGAGTCCAGCGTACGACAAGGCGCTCAACGTCGGAGCGCGGAAGCAAGGCGTGACCTGGAGGACGCTGCAGTGGCTGCGGCGCCGGCCGGGGTGGCACCATGTGGCCGACCTCGTCCCTCGTGCATTGCTTCCATCGCTCGACCGGCTCACCACGGGCCGGCCCAGGCCGGACAGGATGATGCAGCCTCCCGCCAAGGTGCTCGAGCTGGTCGCCGACGCCGTGCGCGACGACGCCGCACGCTTCCGCGAGCTCACCGGCCGCCCATTTGCGAGTTGGTCGGTCTGAGTCCCTGCAATCCGGCCTCGGCGCGTAAGCTCACGGCGTGACCGAGCGACTCACAGTAGTGATCCCGGCCACCGACCGCCGGGCGACCCTGGGCGGGGTGCTACTGGCTGTGGCGGCCGCCGAAGAGCCGGCTGAGGAGGTTCTCGTGATCGAGACCCGCGGAGCCGGGTCTGGGGCCGCCCGCAACGAGGGTGCCGTGCGCGCAGAAGGCGAGATCCTCGTGTTCATCGACTCCGACGTGGAGATCCAGGCCGACGCCCTCGCACGCATACGCCAGGCATTCCGTGCCGACCCAGGACTGACAGCAGTCTTCGGCTCCTACGACGACCGGCCGCCACCGGTCGGCATCGCCTCGCGCTTTCGCAACCTTCTGCACCACCACGTGCACCAGCAGAGCGCGGGAGAGGTCACCACGTTCTGGGCCGGTCTGGGCGCTATTCGCCGCGACGAGTTCCTACGGTCCGGAGGCTTCGACAGCGTCCGCTACCCGGGCTCGACGATGGAGGACATCGAGTTGGGGATGCGCCTGTCCGCCGCCGGGTGTCGAATCGTCCTCGACCCGTTGCTGCGTGGGACGCACATGAAGCGCTGGCCGGTCGCCCTCATGGTCAGCACCGACTTCTGGCGTCGCGGGATCCCGTGGGTAAGGCTGCTGCTACGCCGGCGTGAGCTCCCAACCGCGCTGAACCTAGGATGGCGACACCGGATCAGTGCGCTGCTCAGCGTCGACGTGGCGCTCTCGCTGGCGCGCGGGCGCCCGGCGCGAGCCGCCGGGACGCTCGCCGGCTTTCTCGCGCTCAACCGCCACTTCCACCTCCTGCTGTGGCGCCGCGGCGGCGTCAGAACAGCCATCTCGGGCATTCCGCTGCACCTGCTGCATCACCTGACCGCCGTGGCCGCCGTGGCCGCCGCGTGTGGGCTCGAGCTCATGGATCATCTCCCCCGGCCTGGGGCCCGAGGGAGCGGGTCAGACCCAGCCGCGGACCGCGGAGACGCGTGCGGAACAGCGGAGGAAAGAGCCGGAGGCGGGGCCGCGGTACGAGCCGCCGCGAGCCGTGAACCGTGACACCGACGACGTCCCTTCCCGCTCACTCGGGCCAGGGCTCGGCGTGCCGCTCGCCGGCCACGCGCAGGCGGTGATTCCGCGGAGGCGGGGCCCCTCGGATGCGTTCGCGACCACCACCGCTCATCGCGACGACGGACTGGCCTATCGCACAGTCCCGTGTCCCGTGCTCGTGGCGCCCCGTCGGCCTCTGGACGCTCGGCTTCCGGCAGACGCACGGGAAGAAGCGGGACGGCTAACGCCGGCGTCCATGACCTGGTCCCGCACCAACCAACGTCATCACGAGCCGCCGCGGGCGCAGGATCTCGAGACTGCTGAGGACCCTCGACCACCGCCGCTGGGGGCGCTGGCGGCGCTGGCGGCGCTGGCGGCGCGAGCGTCGAGACTTGGTCGGCCGCGTGCACGGAACGGCTTCGCTCGTACTGGGCGGGACGGCGTCAGGCCGGCGCGCCGCTGGGCTCGGGCGGCTCGAGATCATCGTCCTGCAGCGCTTGGTCGGCCGTGACGGCTACCCGCACGCGGCGGCCGACGAGCTGCGCGAGCCCCGACGGCGCCATCCCCCCGCCAGGCTTCTTCAGAGCCAGGTCCGCGAGCGTGAGCATCGTGCCGGCATCCAGATTCCGCCGGGCGACGACACTCTTCGTGAACAGCTCGCGTGTGGGCTTCAGCTGCTGAGCCATCGCATCCTTGTCGACGGGGGCGGCAAGCGCCGCGTCCAGCAGCCGGGTGCCACGCACGAGCTCGGCCAGCTCGGCCGGAGTCACGGAGGCCGCCACGTCGGGGCCGAACATGTCCCGGCTCAGGGTGATGTGAACCTCGACCACACGAGCGCCCAGCGCAACCGCGGCCAGCGAGGGGGAGATGGCCCCCGAGTGGTCCGACAGGCCGGCGGCGCAGCCGTAGCGCTCGCCGATCTGCGCGACGATGTTGAGGCCGAGATCCTCGGGTGGAGTCGGATATTCCGACGTGCACTGAAGCACCGCGAGAGGTGCCTCCGAATGCCGGCGCACCAGCGCAACGGCCGAGTCGATCTCGTCCCAGCCGCTCATGCCGGTGGACAGGAGGACCGGTAGCCCCGATGCGGCGCAGCGTTCGACCAGGAGCGGGTTGGACAGCTCGCCGGACGCAACCTTCCAGGCGCAGACGCCGACACGATCGAGCAGGTCGAACGCCTCCGCCGAGAACGGCGAGCTGAGGAACGCCAGCCCACGCTCTCGGGCGTGTCGCCGGAGCCCGGCCCACTGGCCCTCGTCGAACTCCATCCGCTTCCAGTAGTCGAAGCGCGTGTCGTCCTCGTAGCTGAAGCGCACTCGCCAGGGCTCGTCGCGCCGGCTCTCGGCCTCCGCGATGTGGGTCTGGAACTTGATCGCGTCGGCGCCGGTCTCCGCGGCAGCGTCGATGTGCGCATGCGCGAGCCCGAGACTGCCGTCATGAGCCTGGGCGACTTCGGCGATAACAACTACCCCCGCGCCCCAGTCCAGAGCATTCGTGCCACCGACGGTCATCACGGCGCAACTATAGGTACGTCCCGGGTCAGCTCCACCCAGTCGAGCGACTCCCCGCAGAATCGGCCCGGCGCTTCCGCGGGCAAGGACCGCAGGAGCCGAGGCGACTCCACACGCTCGAAGGCGATTGGGCCCAGTTTGCCCAGATAGCGGTCGCCCGGCCGCAACGAAGCGCCAGGCCGCGACACGGCGACGGCGTGGCGTCCAGCGTCGATACTCACCGTGCCGGCCGGTAGCCAGGCTCCCGGCGTGTTGACGGCGCCGGCCGACGCCACGCGCCGGCCGGCGACCGCAACGTCGACCCGCCGGCCCAGGTCCGCCTGCAGCCAGACGCGGTAACGGCCGCCCTCGAAGTCCAGCGTGCTCTCGGCCGTTCCTGGCGTAGCCGGCTTGACCGCCCCGGGGGTCATGGGATCGGCGGGCCATAACCCGGCGGCTGCCTCGAGCGTGTCGAATAACACGAGCTCAGGGCCCAGCGCGGCCGTCACTCGATCACCTGGCTGCGCGGCGTCCACGAGTTGCCGTACCAGTCCACACGAGACGCGCGCGCGGCGGCTGTGAAGTGACTGCGCGGCCGCATGCAGAATCACCGTCACGCCAGGGCGGCGAGACCACACCGCGTACCAGCGGTTGCTGAACACCAGCTCGAAGCTCGCGGGGGGGCGGCTGGCCGTGGGCCCGCGCCGCTGCACGATCGAGCGGAACGAAGTCACGTAGTCGAGCCGCATCTGGTCGAGGTCGACGTGGTACCTGAGTCGGTCCGTCCGAAGGTCGAGCGGGGGCTCGACCGGCAGCGCGAGGCCCCCGCGCACCGCGGCCGTGATCGGCTCCAGGGCCACGTTCTCGCGACCCTCGGCAAAGTACTTTCCGAACTCCTCGAAGTCGTCGATCATGTAGAGGGTGCGATCGCGTGCGGGAACCCGCTCGGACGCTTCCGCCAAGCCCTCGAGGCGCTCGATCGGAGCCAGCTTCGCGCTTAGGTACGAGTATCCGTCCGACGCCACGATCCCGCATGCCAATGCTCCGGCCAGCACGTAGGCCACGGGCCGAAGGCGCGGCCGGCCACGGGCCAACGCCACCAGGCCAAACGCCGCAACCAGGATCAGCGCGGGACTGAGGATGGCCAGCAGCTTTCCGCCGGCGTAGGGCGAGACCAGCGGCCCAAGGATGGCCAGCGTGAGCCCCGCGGTCACCAGCGGCAGCAGCGGGGCGGCCTGCCTGCGGCGCACGAGCGAGGCGCCGCCAATGACGAGTGCCACCGCCGCCGCCGCGATCAGGGCCGTGGTCAGCGGCTGCAGCGCGCCCGCGACCGGGAACCGGTAGTCCGAGGCGGATGACAGCCACACCCCCGTCGCCTGCCCCAGTGGCAGCGGCCGGACCAGGTGCCCGAACTCGATGTTCTCGCGTGCCGTCGCCCCGGCGAACGTGGTCGCAGCGGCCTCGCCGAATCGAAACAGCGTCGGCATCGTCGGGATCGAGGCAACCGCGAGGATCGCTGCGCCGGCCGCACCGGCCGGGAGAAGGCGTCGCCTCAGTGTGCTGCCGGGCTGGAGGAACGAGGCGAGGAGCAGAGCCAGCGCCAGCGCCCCCACGTAGGGCAGCGCCGCGGCGCTGAAGAGCGATACGGCCGCCGCGAGACACAGCGCCACGCCCGCCACGGCGCGCACCGGCCGCCGGGCGGTCAATGCCTCCGCTCCAACGGCGGCGGCGGCGGCGAGTGCCGCCACGAACGCGATCTCCTTGAGGTTGCCCTGGAGCCCGTAGTTGTAGGTGAGGTTCGACGCCATCGCGGCGCCCCCGGCGGCGGCCGCCGCCAGGCCGGACAGTCCGGCCCCGGCGGCGAGGCCGGCGAGGGCCATCGCCGCGAGAGCGGCGCAGGACGCGATCAGCGGCTGGTAGATGGCCGGGAGCGGCCCAGGCACCAGGGCGTCGAGCGTCGCAAGCAGCGAATGGCTGCCCACTGGATAGCCGGTGTCGAAGTAGACCCGCACGTGCTCCAGGCCGGTGGACTCGGCCGGGAGTCCGGGCGGAGCCACCGTGCCGTGGTCCGCGAGGTAGTCGGCCAGCAGGAACTGGACCGCGGTGTCGTTGACGAAGTTGTAGCCCGTCCATGTCCACCCCCCGGCCGCAAGGACCGGCGCCACGTACAGGAGGTAGACAGCCAACCCGGCGACACCGATCCAGCCGGGATTGAGCCGGGCTCGTAGGCCGTCCCGCCCCGACACGAGCCCTGCAAGCGCCAGGGCGGCGAATAGCCCAGCGCCAAACCAGGCGCCGGTCCCGAGGCGGTAGCCCGGCAAGAGCACGACGATCGCGACGCACAACCCGACCGGTGCGAGCAGCGCCTTGGGCAGCCGGCACCCCACCAGCCGCTCGGTGAGCAGGCCCATTCCGACCGATCCGGCGTAGAGGATGGCGGGCAGGCCCAGCCAGGCCAGCAGGGACGTCCCGAGCGATCCCATCAGACCGAGCGGTCGCTACTGCGCCGAGAGCTCGCGCAGGTCCGCCGCGACCATCATCCCGATCAGGTCCTCGAAGCTCGTGCGCGGCTCCCAGCCGAGCTGTGTACGCGCCTTCGAGGGATCGCCCACCAGCGGCACCGGGTCCGGGGCGCGCACGAACTCCGGCGCGACGACCACATGCGGCTCGGGATCGACGTCCACGAAGGCGAACGCCGTCTCGACCAGCGCCCGCACCGTGCGGCTCACGCCGCTGCAGACGACGTAGTCGCCGCCCTCGTCCTGCTGGAGCATCAGCCACATCGCCTCCGCCACATCGCCGGCATAGCTCCAGTCGCGCGTGGCGTCGAGGTTTCCCAACCGCAGCTCTGACTCGAGTCCGAGCTTGATCGCCGCAGCGGTGCGCGTGATCTTGCGCGTCACGAACTCCGGTGGCCGGCGCGGCGACTCGTGGTTGAAGAGGATGCCCGAGCTCGCGTGCAGGCCGTAGCGCTCGCGATAGGTACTGACCATCAGGTGCCCGTACAGCTTCGCCACGGCGTAGGGATTGTGCGGGACGAAAGGCGTCTTCTCGCTCTGGGGCGACTCCGTCGTGGCGCCGAACATCTCCGACGTCGAAGCCTGGTAGACGCGCAGGTGGGGCTCAGTGATCCGCACCGCCTCCAGCATCGACGTGACCCCGACGGCGGTGAACTGCGCGGTCATCACGGGCTGACGCCAGGAGGCCGGCACGAAGGAGGTGGCGGCCAGGTTGTAGAGCTCATCCGGGCTGGACTGGTTGATCGCGTCGAGCAGCGTCATCTGGTCGAGCAGGTCTCCCTGAAGAAGGCGCACGTCGGCGCGCACGCCATCCAGATTCGGGTACGGGGCGAGCGGCGAGCCGCGCACGATCCCGAACACCTCGTAGCCCTTGCCCAGCAGCAGCTCGGCGAGGTAGGAGCCGTCCTGCCCGGCAATTCCGGTGATCAGTGCGCGGCGAGCGCTCAAGCCGCGGGTCCTGCCGCGACCTGCGCACGAAATGCGGTGACCGTACGCTCGAGGCCCTCCTCGAGCGTCACCTGCGCTTCGAATCCGAGCAGCTCGCGAGCGCGCGAGACATCGAGGTAGCGCTTGGGCTGGCCGTCGGGACGAGCCGCGTCCCACTCCGTCTTGCCCTCGAAGCCGACCACCCGTGCGATCATCGCGGCCAGCTCGCTGATCCGGGTCTCCCGGCCGACACCGATGTTCACGGGGTCAGAGACCTCGAGCCGCTCGGCGGCCAGCAGGAGCCCCCGGGACGCATCGTCCACGTACAGGAACTCGCGCGACGGCTTGCCCGTGCCCCAGAGGGTCACGGACTCGGCGCCACCCTCCGCGGCCTCGGCGTACCTGCGGATCAGTGCCGGCACCACATGCGAGTCCTCGAGGTCAAACGAGTCGTTGGGACCGTAGAGGTTGGCGACGATAGGCGCGCAGGAGTCGAAGCCGTACTGGCGCCTGTAGGCGTCGGAGAGCACGAGCATCATCTTCTTGGCGAGCCCGTAAGGGGCGTTGGACTCCTCGGGATACCCATTCCACAGATCAACCTCCCGGAAGGGCGTGGCCAAGACCTTCGGGTATGCGCAGACGGTGCAGGCGGACACGAGCTTGTCCACCCCCGCCTGACGGCTCTGCTCGAAGACGTTGGTCGTCATCGCCAGGTTGTCGTAGGCAAGGGGCCCCGGGTTTCGCCGGTTGTAGCCGATGCCGCCGACGTTGGCCGCGAGGTGGATCACGACGGCGGCGCCGTCGACCGCCGCGCGGGCGGCGTCCGCATCGCGGAGGTCGTGCTCCGCGGAGCGGATCACGCGCACCTCTGCCCCCAGGTCGCGCGCGGCGCGATCCACCACCTTGCCGAGGAAGCCCGCTCCGCCGGTCACGACGACCGGCTTGCCCCTCCAGAACGACGGCGACGGCTCAGCCACGGCCGCCCGTCCTCACGCCGCGCCCAGCGAGCTGGTCATCGAGCGCCTTGACGTCGGCATCGACCATGATGCGCACGAGCTCCGCGAAGCTGACCTCAGGCGTCCAGCCGAGCTCCTCGCGCGCCTTGGAGGCATCACCACGCAGGGCATCGACCTCGGCGGGGCGGTAGTACTTCGGGTCGATCTCGACCACGTCCCTCCAATCCATCCCGATCCGAGCGCCGGCCTCGTCGAGGAAGTCGCGCACGGAGTGCATCTCGCCCGTCGCGATCACGTAGTCGTCCGGCTCGTCGCGCTGAAGCATCCGCCACATCGCGTCGGTGAAGTCCGGCGCGTACCCCCAATCGCGCTGGGCATCGAGGTTGCCGAGGTAGAGCTTGTCCTGCAGGCCGGCGCGGATCGCCGCCAGGGCCCGGGTGATCTTGCGCGTCACGAAGGTCTCGCCGCGCCGCTCAGACTCGTGGTTGAAGAGGATCCCGTTCGACACGTGCATGCCGTAGGACTCGCGGTAGTTCACGGCGATCCAGAAGGAGGCAACCTTCGCCACGGCGTAGGGACTGCGGGGATGGAAAGGCGTCGCCTCGTCCTGTGGCGGAGGGCTCGCGCCGAACATCTCGCTCGAGGAGGCCTGGTAGAAGCGGGTCTCGACCTGCGCGTCGCGGATCGCCTCGAGCAGCCTGACCGTGCCCATCCCGGTGATGTCGCTCGTGTACTCGGGGACATCGAATGAGACACGCACGTGCGACTGCGCGCCGAGGTGGTAGACCTCGTCGGGCTGGATCTCGTACACCACCCTCGAGAGGCGCGAGGAGTCGCTGAGATCCCCATGATGGAGGAACAGCTTGACCTGCTCGGCGTGCGGGTCGCGGTAGAGGTGGTCGAGACGCTCCGTGTTGAATGACGAGGAGCGCCGTACGAGGCCGTGGACCTCGTATCCTTTCTCGAGCAGCTGTTCCGCGAGGAATGATCCGTCCTGGCCGGTGATGCCGGTTATGAGAGCCCTGGGCACGGCGCGGGATGGTAGCCAAGCACTGCGCGCCGGGCGTCCCAGGCAATATACGAGGCTGCCCCGCAACTCCGAGAGCGGCGGGCACTCGTAAAGCTC
Source organism: uncultured Thermoleophilaceae bacterium (assembly GCA_963825475.1). Taxonomy (GTDB): domain Bacteria; phylum Actinomycetota; class Thermoleophilia; order Solirubrobacterales; family Thermoleophilaceae; genus JAAYBF01. Next base: position 58,485 of record CAWGTC010000006.1, read on the forward strand.
ATGGACCGAAACGGCGCCAGACATCTCGCGGTCATCCCCGCCTACAACGAATCTGCCACCGTCGTGGGGGTCATCGAGTCCTTGCGCGAACACGCACCGGAGTTCGACGTCCTCGTCGTCGACGACGGCTCGACCGACCGGACAGGTGCGCTCGCGCGCGAGGCCGGGGCCAGCGTGCTCCGCCTACCCTTCAACCTCGGCATCGGTGGCGCGGTCCAGGCGGGCTTCACGTACGCGAGCGAGAACGGCTACAGCCGGATGGTGCAGGTCGACGGGGACGGGCAACACGTGGCAGAGGAGATCCCCACCCTGACGCGGGCGATGGACGCAGAACCTTCGATCGACATGGTGTGTGGCTCACGCTTTTTGACCGACAGCGGCTATCCAGCGCCGATCAGCCGGCGCACCGGCATCCACATTTTCGCCTTCCTGCTCTCGCGCATCATCGGCCAGCCCGTGAGCGACCCCACCTCCGGCTTTCGGCTCTACAACCGGCGGGGCATAGCGCTATTCGCGCGCGACTACCCCCACGACTATCCGGAGGTGGAGGCCGTGCTGATGGTCCACTACCACCGGCTCAGCATGTGCGAGGTACCAGTGCGGATGCTCCAGCGCGGCGGCGGAGTGTCCTCGATCCGCTCGGGCAAGCCGCTCTACTACATGGTCAAGGTCTTGCTCGCCATCTTCGTCGGGCTGGTACGCCGGCGGCCGGTCGTCGAAGTGGGAGATCAAGCCCCGGTCGCCGCGAGCCATGGGGTCTGATGGAACTTCGGCTGCAGATCGTCTCGATCGTGGGCAGCGCCCTGCTCCTGCTCGTGGTACTCGAGCTGGTGCGCAGCCGCCGCCTGCTCGAACGCTACGCGCTGGCCTGGCTCTTCAGCGCCCTCGTGCTGCTGGGCCTCGCCCTGTGGAAGGGCCTGCTGGTGGCCGTCGCCGACGCGGTGGGCATCTTTTCGCCCCCAAACGCGCTGTTCCTGATCGCGTTCGGGTTCGTCATGGCGCTGCTGCTCAACTTCTCGGTGGCCGTGTCGCGGCTGTCCGACCAGGCGAAGGTGCTCGCTCAGCGCCTGGCGCTGCTCGAGGAGCGTCAGGCCCGCGCCGAGCGAGCGAGCCCCGCCCGGTCAGCCGCGCCGGCGCAGCCCGAGGATGGAGAGCAAGAACGAGGAGAAGAAGATTTGGATGCCGACGATGATGAGCGTGGCGGCGAAGACCGCCGTCCGCTCCTCGGACAGCTGGCCGAAGCCCCGGTCGACCCACGTGGCGAGGATCGCCACGGCGATCGCTAGCCCCGCCAGCAGCACCGCCCCGCCCAGTACCAGCCCGTGCTCGAGTGCGAAGCGCGAACGCATCCTGTCGAACCAGGCGTCCTGCTCCCCCATGAAGTACGTGCCGTACGCGTGGGCGCACAGCCCGAGCGCGAGCACCTGGGTCCCGACGATCATCAACAGTGCGCCGCCGACCATCGCGTGGAGGTCCCACTCGCGGCCGAAGAGGTCGATCTGAGTGAGCACGATGGCCGCCGCCGCAACGCCGAGTAGTGCCATCAGTGCTCCGGGAACGATGAACAGCCAGTTGGGGCTGTGAACGAGCAGGAAGCGCAGGTGGCGCCAGCCGTCGCGGAAGCTCGAGAGCTTCGACTGGCCCAGCCGTGGGTGGTAGTTGATCGACAGCTCCTCGATCGCGAGCCGCTCCTTGCCGGCGCGGATCACCATCTCGGAGGCGAACTCCATGCCCGTCGTCCGGAGGTCCAGGCGGGGCAGCACGTCGCTGCGCACGGCGCGCATGCCGCAGTGGGCGTCGCGCACCCCGGTACGAAAGAAGAGGTTGAGTACCCCGGTTAGCACCGGGTTGCCGACATAGCGGTGCAACCACGGCATAGCGCCCGGCTGGATGCCTTTCATCCTGTCGCCCATGACCAGCTCGGCGCCGTTGTCCAGCTTCTCGACGAAGCGCGGGATCTCGCCGAAGTCGTAGGTCAGGTCGGCGTCGGCCATCACGATGTACTCGCCGCGCGCGGCGTCGAACCCGGCCAGGTAGGCGCTCCCGTAGCCCCGCCGGGGTTCGTGGACCACGCGGGCGCCCGCGTCGCGGGCCAGGTCAGGGCTGCCGTCCTCGGACCCGTTGTCGGCAACCACCACCTCGCCGGCGATCCCGCCCTGTTCCAGCGCCTCCAGGGCCGCCCCAACGCAGCGCTCGATGCTCTCGGCCTCGTTCAGGCAGGGGATCACCACCGTGACCCGCACTGCGTGCGCGGTCTCTACCCGAGAGCGCGAACTCCCGACGGCTGTCTCCTGGATGGTGCTCATGGCGCGGCGCGCGGCCTCTGCGAGAAACCCGCGACAGCAGAGGAAGTCTCGGGATCCTATCGGACACCGAGGGGCCAAAGCCATACCCTCAGCGCGGCTTCCATGCGCATCTGTCTCGTCTACGACTGCCTTTACCCGCACACCGTCGGCGGCGCCGAGCGGTGGTACCGCAACCTGGCCGAGCGGCTGCGCGAGGAGGGACACCTGGTGACCTACCTCACCCTCCGCCAGTGGGATCGCGGAGCCGACCCCGAGGTGCCGGGGGTCGACGTGATCGCCGTGGGGCCTCGAATGCGTCTGTACGGGCGTCGCGGCGGCCGGCGGATCCTTCCCCCGCTGGTCTTCGGCGCCGGCGTGCTGTGGCACCTTCTGCGCCACGGGCGGGACTTCGACGTGGTGCACACCGCATCCTTTCCTTACTTCTCGCTCCTTGCCGCCGCCGCGGCCAGGAGCACAGGCTCCTACTCGATCGTGGCCGACTGGCACGAGGTGTGGAGCGCGTCCTACTGGCGGGAGTACCTCGGGTGGCTGGGGTGGGTGGGAGAGCTCGTGCAGCGCATGTGCGCCCGGGTCGGGCAGCGGGCGTTCTGCTTCTCGCAGCTGCACGCCGACCGCCTGAGCGCGCTTGGCCTGGAGGGAGAGCCGACGGTACTGCGCGGAGAGTGGGCCGGCTCACTCGAGCGGCCGGAGCCGGCCACCTCTGGGTCGATAACAGTCTTTGCGGGCCGCCTCATCCCCGAGAAGCAGGCTCCTGCGCTGGTCGGCGCGGTGGTGCGTGCGGCGGAGCGGCGGCCCGGCCTGCGCGGTGTGATCTATGGCGACGGACCGGACCGGGAGGCCGTGCTCGCCGAGATCGACGCGCACAGCGCCACGGCGCTGGTCGCGGCGCCCGGCTTCGTGGACGGAGACGACCTGCACCGCGCCCTGCGCACCGCGCTCTGCCTCGTCCTGCCCTCCCGTCGCGAGGGCTACGGGCTGATCGTCGTCGAGGCCGCCTCGATGGGGGTGCCGTCGGTGGTCGTGTCGGGCCCCGACAATGCCGCGGTGGAGCTGATCGAGGAGGGGGTGAACGGGTTCGTGGCGCCCAGCGCCGGCGCGGACGACCTGGCCAACTGCATCCTCGCCGTGGCGGACGCGGGCCCGGCGCTCAGGGAGGCCACCGCGGACTGGTTCGCGGCCCACGCCGTCGAGCTCTCGCTGGGAGCATCTCTCGCCCGGGTGCTGGCTGGCTACGCCGAGGCCAGCGCGCGCCGGTAGACCGCGGCTGTCGCCTCCGCCGTCGCCTCCCACGTGAAGCGGGCTGCGCGGGGCGGCCCGGCCTCGCGCAGGCGGTTCCGCAGCGGCTCCTCCGACAACAGGCGCTCCAGGGCGGCGTGAATAGCGGCGGTATCGTCGGGGTCGAACAGCAGGGCGGCGTCCCCCGCCACCTCGGGCAGCGTCGAGCGGTCCGAGCAGGCCACCGGGACCCCGCGCCGCATGGCTTCGAGTACCGGCAACCCGAAGCCCTCGTGCAGGGAGGGGAACACGAACGCCCGAGCTGCTGCGTAGAGACCCTCGAGGTCGGCGGCGTCGACCCAGGCAGGCAGACGGACGTGCTCGAGTGTGCCCAGTGCCTCCGCGCGCTCAGCCAGCTCGACTTCGTGGGGGGTCGAGTATCCGGGGATCACGAGCACTGGCCTGGTCCCGGCTTCGAGCCGGGCATGGGCGTCGAGCAGGCGCAGAAGGTTCTTGTGCCGGCGCTTGGCCGACACGCTCAGCAGGATCGGGCGCTCGCCGAGGCCGAGCGCCGCCCGCAGCCTGGTTTCGGGCGTCGGCACGGCGGCGGGCTCGGAACCCACTCCGAGCGGAACCACGTCGATCTTGTCGCGGGGCACGCGCAGATGGCGCTCGAGGTCGGTCGCCGTCGCTCGAGCGTCGACCACGATCCGGTCGGAGCGGCGCGCGGACGCCGGCACGAGCACGCCCATGCCGAGGCGCAGCAGGCCGAAATGGGCGTCGGGCACCAGCTTGTAGTTGAGGTCGTGGATCGTGGTCACTCGCACGAAGGAGCCGTGCAGCGGAGAGGTCGACGCCAGGCTGTGCACCAGCTCGCAGCCCGCGCGGACGGCCATCCGGGGCAGGTGCTGCTGCTCGCCCCGCACCCACTCCAGGCGATTGCGCGCCCTCACCGGCACCGTCTGGCTGGCGATGTCGCGCCAGGGTCCCTCGCCGGCGCCGGCCGTCTCGGTGTTGACGAACGCCGTGAGCTCCAGGTCGTCGATCGTCGCCAGGCGCGGGATCAGCTCGCGGGCGTAGGTCTCCATCCCACCGGTCTCGCCCGGCACCAGGTAGACGAGGTTGAGCCCGATGCGCATCAGCGTTGCGCCCTCGCGGCCCGCTCGTAGGCCTCGAAGGTGCCCTGAGCCGCGCTCTCCCAGGTGAACTCGCCCGCCCGTCGCCGGCCCAGCTCCGGATCGGGTCGGCCCCACGCCCGTTCGATCGCGGCCGCCGCGGCCATGGGGTCGTGAGGCGCGAAGTACTCCGGCAGGTCGCCACCCACCTCGCGCAGGACCGGTATGTCCGAGCACGCGACCGCCACGCCGCGGCTCATCGCCTCGAGGACCGGCAGGCCGAAGCCCTCCCCCAGGGTGGGAAAGGCCGCGCAGTCCGAGAGCCGCCAGAGCGCCTCCAGCTCATCGTCTGGCACGTATCCGACGAAACGGACTCGCTCCCCCACCCCCTCCTCCTCCGCGAGCCTCCGAAGCTCCTGCTCGTAGGGCTCGGCGTGGCCGGCGAGGACGAGCACGACGTGCTCCGGCAGGTGCCGGAGCGCGCGCACCAGCAGCTCCTGGTTCTTGTGCGGCCGCTTGGCGGCGACGCAGAGGACCACCCGGGCTCCAGCCAGGCGGTGGCGGGCCTGTGCAACCGAGGGCTCCTGGGTTTGCGCGGAGGGGCGCCCCGCTCCGTGCGGAACGACCGAGAAGCGGTCGGGGTCGAGGCCGAGGGTGGCGCAGATCTCGTCGCGGGCGGCCCCGGAGGCGGTGAGCAGGGCACCTGCGCCCCGCGCCGCCCGCGAGATGATCTCCTGCATGCCCTTCGTGGTCATGGCGCCGAAGGTACGCCGCCGGATGAAGGTCACGTCGTGCAACGTGATCGCAGCCGGCACCGTCGGCCGGACCGGCGCGACGCTGGCCAGGCTGTGCAGCACATCGGCCCGTTCGCGCCGCGCCAGGGCGGGCAGGAGGGCCTGCTCGGCGAACGTGCGCCTGAGGCGCTGTCCGTCCTCGCACGGCAGCGCCCGTATCGACGCCCACTCGCCCCAGCCATCTGCCCGCAGCGCCTCCGCCCCGGCGCCGGTGGTGACCACGGTGAGGCGCACCTCAGGCCGCTCGCGAGTGAGCGCGGGGGCCAGGCCGCGCAGGTAGGTCTCGGGGCCCCCCGAGACTCCCGGATCGAGGAACAGGGCGTTCAGCACCACGTGGCGCACGGCGGGCACGGTGGGATGTTACGAGCCGGTCGCGGAGCGCCCAGGTAGCTTCCGCGCGGTGGGATACTTCGAATGGCACGACCGCCCCGGCTACTGGCGCGACATCACCCGGCACTTCGATTCGCAGGACGCGATCCTCGATGTCGGCTGTGGAACCGCCTGGCTCGGTGAGCACTTCCGCGACTACAGCGGCATCGATGCGTCGGCCGAAGCGGTGGCGACCGCCCGTTCTCGGGGCCAGGAGGTCGTCGAGGGCGACGCGGGCGATGGACTGCCCTTCCCCGATGCGAGGTTCCACGGCGTGGTCCTCAAGGACGTGCTCGAGCACGTCGAGGATCCGGTGCGGCTCGTCAGCGAAGCGCGGCGCGTGCTGCGTCCGGGCGGGCGGGTCTTTGCCTCCTCCCCGGACGCCCAGCGCTGGGTCTGGGACGACTACACCCACCGGCGGCCCTTCACTCGCAAGAGCTACCGGCTCCTGTTCGAGGACCACGGCTTCCGCGTCACGCGGCTGGGCTATGAGTCGGTGATGCCCGGGACCGGGGTCGTCTCCGGCTGGACTCGGCGAAAGCGCCGTCCGGCCCCGCTTGCCGTGCTGGCCAGGCTGCCCTTCGTGCGGCGCAACGTCTGGGTGCTCGCAGAGCGGTGAGTGAGCGTCTGAACCTCGGCTGCGGCACCGATGTCCGACAGGGCTGGGTGAACCTCGACGTAGCCGACCTGCCGGGCGTGGACGTGGTGCACGATCTGGCCGAGCTACCGCTGCCCTTCGCCGACGAGCACTTCTCCGAAGTCCTCGCCAACGACGTGCTCGAGCACCTCGACTACATCCCGGTGGTGCGCGAACTCCACAGGGTCGTCGCCTCCGGGGGGCGCCTGCACGTTCGCTCGCCGCATTTCACGTCGGCCGCAGTCTGGGTCGACCCCACTCACAGGACGAGCTTCTCGATCGAGACCTTCCAGTTCTTTGCACGCAGCGGCAGCTTGGGGGGCCGGTCCTACTACTTCGACTTCTCGTTCGAGCGGCTCGAGTCTGCTCGCATCACATTCCACCGGTACCGGTGGCAGCCCTGGAACTACCTGCTCCAGCCGCTCGTCAACGCACACCCACGCCTACAGGCGTTCTACGAGGAGACCGGGCTCTCGCGCTTGTTCCCTGCCGCGAACGTCGAGGCGACGCTCGTCAAGTAGGCGAGCGTCTCCGTAGCCGTCCGCTCCCATCCGTACTCGGCGGCCCGAGCGCGCCCCAGCCGTATGAGCCGCTGCCTGAGACCGGGGTCGGTGAGAAGGCTCTCGAGGCCGGCTCGGATCGCGGCCACGCTGGCCGGATCCACCAGGCAGGCCGCCCCGCCGGCCACCTCGGGCAGCGCCGAGCGATCGGAGGTGAGGACCGGAGTCCCCGCCGCCATCGCCTCGAGGACCGGCAGGCCAAAGCCCTCGGCCAGCGAGGGGTAGGCGAACGCCGTGGCTCCCGCGTAGAGGGAGGGCAGATCCTCATCGTCGACATAGCCGAGCGCCCGGACCCGCGCGCCCGCCGATCCGCGTGCCTGGTCGGTCTGCTCGGTGGCCCACCCCTGGGCCCCGACGAGGACGAGCTCGAATTCGTCGAGCAACGGCGCGGGCAGCGAGGCGAAGGCCTCGATCAGGCGCGGGAGGTTCTTGCGCGGCTCGAGGGTCCCGACGAAGAGCACGTACCGCTTCTCGATTCCGTGGCGCTCGGGCACGCCCGCGGGCTCGGCGGACGAGAAGGAGCCGGTCACGCCGTCGGGCACCACCTGCGTCCGGCCCGCGACGCCCGGAAAGTGCCGCACCAACTCGCTCCTGGTGGCCTCGGTCGGGCAGATGAACCCGGCGGCACTCCGGGCCGCCAGCGCCAGCGTCGCCCGCTCAGCTCGAGCGAGCGGGGGCGCACCGAGCTCGGCGGAGAAGCCGAACAGGTCGTGGACCACGGCCACCGCCGGCACGGAAGCGACGGCGCACATGAGGTGGGAGTTCGACCCGAGCACCAGGTCGCAGTGGCGCCTCGCGACGAGGCCTGCCTGGAGGGACCACACCGGGTCCGGGGCCGGCAGCAGAACCCAGCCGGTGCCCGGCAGCGGCCACGATCGCCTCCCGAACAGCACCAGCCGATGGTCTCCCTCCAGCGCCAGCAAGGCGCGCACCAGCTCCCGTACATACCTTCCCCGGCCGGCCGGAACCTCTGCCGCGGCGCGCGCGTCGATTCCGATCCGGAGGTAACGCGTTCGCACGGCGGCGGAGTCTAAGGTGGGCGCAATGCGGCCCCGCGTCCTCGTCCTACGCGGTCACCAGGCGAATCCGTGGGAGCTCGCGCCCTGGGAGCTGTTGCTCGACCGCTACGACGCACGGTACCTGCGCACCGGCTCGGGGTGGTTCGACGACTCGCTGCTGTCGGTGCCGGCCCAGCCCGCGCGCGCCCTGCGCGATCTGCTTCCAGCCGGGCGGGCGGGCGACCTCGCCGTACGCCTTCCCGGCGACCGGTACCTCGGACTCGCGGCGACGCTTCGGGGCGCGCAGATCGTGCACACGCAGGAGCTGGGCTACTGGTACTCGATGCAGGCCGCGCGCCACAAGCGCCGACTCGGCTACAAGCTGCTCACGACCGTTTGGGAGACCATTCCCTTCCTGGGTGCCTACCGCAACGCGCGTACACGCCCGTACCGTCGCGCGGTGCTCGCCGAGACGGATCTCTTCCTGGCGGCGACTGAGCGCGCACGGGCGGCCCTGATGCTCGAGGGAGTAGCGCCCGAGCGGATACGGGTCTCGCCTCCGGGAGTGGACGTGGGCCGCTTCCGGCGCGCGCCGGATGCCACCACCGCGCCCGCGAGCCACGTCGTCCTGTCGCCCGGCCGGCTCGTGTGGGAGAAGGGCCATCAAGACGTCCTGCGAGCCGTAGCCGCCATCCGGGGCGGCTTGGTGAGCGCAAGCGTCGAGGCCCCCCGCGTGGTGTTCGCAGGGAGCGGAGCGGACGAGCCGAGGCTGCGTGCCTACGCTCGCCGAGCTCGGCGTGGACGACCTCGCCGACTTCCGCTCGTTCGTTGCCTATGAGGAGATGCCCGACCTTTTCGCGCGTGCCTCCTGCGTGGTCCTCGCGAGTCTCGCGCGGCCACACTGGGAGGAGCAGTTCGGGATGGTCTTGGCCGAGGCGCTGGCATCGCGCACCGCGATCTGCGCGGCCGACAGCGGGGCCATTGCCGAGGTTCTGCAGGGAGCGGGAGCCCTTTTCGCGCCCGGGGACTGGCTCGGGCTGGCGAGTCTCTTGATCGAGGGCCCACTTGCACGTCCACCCGGGGCGAGAGCAGATCACGATCCCGGGCTCGTGAGCCGCTACTCGACCGCGGCGGCCGCCGAGCGGCTAGCGGACGCCTACCAGGCGGTCTTGCGATGAGGATCCGGGCGGGAAGGCTGCTGGCGCAGCACCACGGCGCAGTTTTTGAGCGGTGAGCGCCCCCGCAGCCACCATCGCGGTGACCACTCGCGACCGGAAGGAAGAGTTGCGCGTGCTACTCGTGAGCGCGCTCGCCCAAACCGCCTCCTGCGAGCTGCTCGTACTCGACGACGGATCGACCGACGGGACGTCCGAGATGGTCGCAGCGGAGTTCCCCGAAGTGCACCTGGAGCGCTCGGAGCGCTCGCTAGGCCTGATCGAGCAGCGCAATCGGGCCGCCCGCATAGCCCGGGGCGGTGTCATCGTCTCCATCGACGATGATGCCCACTTCGCCTCCCCCTTCACTGTCGAGCAAAGCTTGCGTGATTTCGACCATCCCCGCATCGGCGCGGTCGCCATCCCGTTCGTGGACATCCGCAGCTCGACGAGTGTGCGCCAAGTACCGCCGGACTTCGATGGGCGCTGGATTATCTCGAGCTACATCGGAACCGCTCACGCGCTGCGCCGCGACGTGTTCCTGGCCCTCGGGGGCTACCGCGGCGGGCTAGCTCAGATGGTCGAGGAGCCGGACTACTGCCTGCGCATGCTCGATGCGGGCTTCGTCACCCGGGTCGGGCGGGCCGACCGCATCGTCCACGAGGAGTCGACCCATCGCAACCAGGCCCGGCTCCTCGCTCTAGGGAGGCGCAACGAGATACTCCACGGCTGGCACAACGTCCCGATGCCCTACCTAGTCCCCCGGCTCGCGAAGATCATCGCCTACTCCGTCATTTTCCCCGAGGCCCGCCGCCATCCCGGCGCGGTGCTGAGAGGCTTGGCGACCGGCTTCCGGGACGCGGCGCGGCTGCGCGCCGCGCGTAATCCCGTTTCTCCAGCTACCTACCGCCTCGACCACGACCTGCGCAAACGCGGTCCGCTGCCACTCGGACAGTTGACGGGGCGGCTGCCGCCGGAGCTCGACGTGTAGACACTGGCGGGCGCAATGTCGCCTGTGGGCGAACCCCCACGATTGCCTACTTTGCTTCCACCGACCTCCAACGAACGGCCGCCCGGCGCCCCGCCGCCAGGCCCGCTTGCACGCTTTACGAATCGCAAGCGAGACCCAATCGCAGCCAACGTGCGCGGATACCGCCGGCGCGCGAGAAGATACGAGCGACTCCATGGAGAGATCTTCAGCGGCACGGAACAGGAGCGGCTGCGCAAGGCGCTCAGGCAAGCGCTGGAGTCGGTGGAGGAGCCTCCTCCCGAATCGAAGCTGAAGGTCCTTGACTTCGGCTGCGGGTCCGGCAACGCGACACGGCACCTGGTCGGCCTCGACGCCGAGGTGCTGGCGGCCGATGTCTCGCCCGCTTTCCTCGAGATGATCGACCGTCAGTTCGGCGACGACGACGTGCGCACGGTGGCGATCAACGGCCTCGACCTCGGCCCCCTGGGGGATAGCTCGGTGGACATGGCCGTCGCGTACTCGGTTCTCCACCACGTGCCGGACTACCTCGCCGCGCTCGAGGAGCTTTGTCGAGTGGTCCGCCCCGGAGGCGTCCTCCTCATAGACCACGAGGCTGGACCCGCCGAATGGAACGGCGATCCTGAGCTGACGACGTTTCGGACCGAAGTCCTTGCTCACCAGCGCGGTCGATCGAAGCCGCTGCGGCGGTTCCTGCAGGTAGCGCACTATCGGGCGCTCGGCTCCCACTACCTCCTCTTGGCACGGCGGCGCCTCGGGAACCCACGCTACTGGCCCGAGGGCGACATTCACGTGTGGCCAGACGACCACATCGACTGGGACGCCGTAGAGAAGGTCCTCGATAGGAATGGCTACGAGGTAGTTGTTCGTGACGACTATCTGCTCTACCGCCAAGGCACCCCGGAGCCGCTCTATCAGGAGTTCCGGCACCGCACGGCGGATGTGCGCATGATCATGGCGAGGCGTACCTCCTGAAGTGCGAGTCGTACTGATCACCAACGAGTACTCGGGGGTGACGGCCTATTCCGGCGGGATCGGCACCCAGTACGCAAACCTCGCACCCGCTCTCGCCCGCCGAGGCGCGGACGTCACAGTTGTCACGCTCGGTGAAGCACGAGCTTCAAGCGAAAAGACCGGAGTGCGATTGGAGCAGGTTCCACTACCGTCGGCCGCGTCCCTGGCGCCCCTGGCGTGGCCTATCGCGGTTCAGCGTGTGCTCTCTGGCCTCGAGGTCCCGGACGTGGTAGTCGCCAGCGAGTACTCCGCGGGCGCGGCTGTCTTCGCGACGCGCAAGAACGCGCCACTCGTCACGCACCTTCACGGCTCGCTCGCGCACGTGGTTCATACGTCGAAATGGCCGCTGGCACGTCGCCTACTACCTCAAACAATTCTTCAGAGGTGCGCCGAGCGCTGGCAGGCATCCCGGTCAGACGCCGTGATCGCGCCGAGCGACCAGATGCTCGAGTCTTCCCGGCGCCTATGGCCGCGGATCGCCGGCCTGCCGGGCGCGGTGGTGCCGAACACCATCGACGTGGCAGCCATCAAGCAACAGGCAAGTGCGGAGCCACCAGCTTGGTTCCCGGGGGACGGGCCCGTTGTCATGTTCAGCGGCCGGCTCGAGCAGCGCAAGGGCGCTCACGTTCTCGGCGATGCCATGGCCGACGTATGGAGAGCCCATCCTCGGGTTCGATTCGTGATCGCCGGCGGCGGAGACGACGAGTGGCAAGGCCGGCCGATGAGCTCGTACCTGATGGAACGGGCCGGCAAGCACCGCGACCAGCTCCACCTCGTGGGCGCGGTTCCGGCACGGGAACTGTTTCCAGCCCTCCGCCGAGCTCGGGTCGTAGCACTCCCTTCGCTGTGGGAGAGCTTCTCGCTCGCCGCGCTGGAGAGCATGGCTGTGGGCCGCCCACTGATCGCAACGACCGGTGTCTTTCCTGACTTCGTACGCGCCGGCGTGAACGCGCTGCTCGCCCCCGCAGAAGACTCGAAGAGGCTGGCAGAGCTCGTGAACCAGGTGCTGGACCAGCCCGAGCTTGGGGACCGGTTGGGACGCGGGGGTACGCAAACCGCCGCCGACCACGATGTCAAGGTCGTGTCCGAGCACTTCCTCGAAACTCTCAGCGTGCTTACGCACACGTCCGTTTGATGCGTACTTTCCGCGACATGACCCCGGCGGCCGCTAAACGGCTTCACGCCGACGCCATGCACCGGCTGCGATGGCGCCGCGGGCCGATCGCCCGCGTGCAACGGAAGTTCGTCGAACGACACGGCCTGCGGGTCCAGACCGGACCGTTTGCGGGTATGACCTATCCGCGATCCGCGATCAGCCGCTCGGAGCAACTAGTCCCCAAGCTGCTCGGATCGTACGAGAAGGAGCTGCATGGAGCGCTGGAAAAGATGCTCGCTCACGACTGGCGGCAGGTGATCGATGTCGGAGCTGCTGACGGTTACTACGCGGTTGGTCTCGCCAGGCGGTGCCCAAAGGCCACGATTCATGCCTACGAGATGAATCCTTTGCCCGCTCACTACAGCCGGCAACTGGCGCGAGTCAACGGAGTGGACGAACGCCTGAGCGTGCATGGCGAGTGCCGCATCGAAGACCTCGCTGCTCTGCATCAGGTGCCGTCCCTGTTGATTGCCGACTGCGAGGGTGCCGAAGCGATCCTCCTCGATCCGGCAGCCGTTCCGCTCTTAGCAGAGAGCGCCCTCGTGGTCGAGCTCCACGAATGGCTGGCACCCGACATCGAAGCCACGATCAACCTCCGCTTCCGTGAGACCCACCAACTCGTTTTCATAGAACCGGAGCCGAGACACGCAGCCGAGTACCCCGCCGTGGCGGCGATCGACGATCTCAGTTACGTGGAACAGGAGCTTCTCGTTTCCGAGTTCCGGCTCAGATCCGTCCGATGGGCTGTGCTGTGGCCATCGGGTGAGCGAACCGCCTAAGCAATGCGCTGTCGCGGCAACGCGTCGAGCAACTCGCGCGGAACGGCCCCGAGGGCGTACGCCGCGCCGGCAAAGAGGGTCGTGCCGATAATGGCCGCTGCCGCCGCCGGCAGTCCTGGCACGAGCATCACCGCCAGGCCGGCGAGTGCGGCGGGGGCGACTCGCGGCAGGAAGCCGAAACGAGGCACCAGCGCGGCGTCTGCGTGCCTGAGGGCAATGATGCCCGCACCAAGCGCCACCAGCTCGGCTACCAGGGTGGCGGTGGCCGCGCCGGTCGCTCCCCAGACCGAGCCCCACCAGGCCGCAAACACGAGGTTGACGACGAGCGCGCCCGATGCAAGATAGAGCAGCATCCTGTGGCGGCGCAGGCTGAGAAGGGCGTAGAAGATGGCGGAGTTCGGAAACGCCAGCATCAGTGCCACCGCATGGAGCTTCAGCACATCGGCGGAAGGGCCAAACTCGGACCCGGCGACCACTGCGATCGCGAAAGGCGCGCCGGCCGCGAGTGCAACCATCAGGCTCAGCCCCACCAGCACCATCGCCTGAAACACCCTGTCCACGCTGTAGGCAAGACGCTCGTGATCATCGCGGGCGGCCCGCGAAAAGATCGGAAACGCGGCGCCCACCACCAGGCCCGGGACTAGGAGGAGTACCTCGGTGATTCGAAATGAAGCACCGAAATAGCCCGTCTCGGTTTCGGTCGAAACCAGCGACAGGACGATCATGGCTGCCCTGAAGTAGAGGGCCGCCACGATCGTTGCGGCCGCGAAGGGAAGTACGTCGCGCAGCAGAGCCCTCCACTCGGACGGATCGAATCCCGGCGTAATGGGCACGTCGCTGCGGACCAGCAGGACGGTCGCCAGCAGGACTACCACCCCGGCTGGGATTGCCGCCGCCAGGAAGGTCAGCAGGCCCGAGTCCAGCCACACCAAGACGACCACGGTCAACGCCGTGAGTGCTTGACGAACAAACTCGAGCAGCGTGATCCAGCCGAGCCGGAGCTGGACCATCAGCGAAACGCCCAGCGTGCTCTGCAGCGCGGTGGTCAAAACTGCTGCGCTAGCCAAGGCCGCGCCGAGCACCATCGTCTGGTCATAGCCCGCGATGGCTGCGAAGCCCACCGCCACCGCAGTTCCGGCCAGCGCCAGCACGAGCCTCATGCCGACCAGACTGCGCATGAAGCGCCTCCGCTCCTCGGCTACACGCACCGACATCTCGCGCACCCCGATGGTCGTGAGTCCGATCTCAGTAACCCCCGCAGCGACCGAAGCGAGGGCGATCACGGTCACGTACCGGCCTCCGTCTACAACTCCGAGATGCCTGAACAGCAGCGCGGCGGAGCCAACTGTGAGGAGAACCCCGGCGAAGTACCCGAGCAGGCGCAGCACTCCGCCACGGACGGCCGCGGGGCCCGCGGCGGAGCTGTCGAGAAGGTCGGGCGAAGTCGTCTGTGTCCCGGGGCGTGTCGGCGTGGAGCGCGGGCTCATGGCGGCATCCTAGGAGGCCGGGATAGGCTCCTCGGCGCCATGACCACGCGCGCACTCCTGTTCGACATCACAGCCCTGGGCGGCTCGTAGACCTTGCGGGCGCTGCCCACGCAGCTCGACGGCCCGGTCCTGATCGAGCCTGACATCCACGGGGACGGGCGAGGGTTCTTCTGCGAGAGCTACCGCGCCAACGTCTGGGCAGACCTCGGCATCTCGGACACCTTCGTCCAGGACAACCACTCACGCTCCGAACGGGGCGTGCTGCGCGGCATGCATTTCTCGATCGGAGATGGTCAGGCCAAGCTGGTCCGCTGTGCTCGCGGATCGATCCTCGACGTGGTGGTGGACATCCGCCGAGGATCGCCGACGTTCGGCGAGTGGGAGGCGCACGAGCTCGACGACGAGCGTCTGCGCCAGCTCTACGTGCCGATCGGCTTCGCGCATGGCTTCTGTGTCACGACGGAGGTCGCTGACGTGGTCTACAAGTGCTCGACCTACTACGACCCGGACACCGAGCGCGGATTCGCCTACGACGATCCGGATGTGGAGATCGAGTGGCCCGCCCTCGAGCTGACCGTGTCCAGACGTGACACGGGCGCGCCGCGGCTCGCCGAGCTGGCAGACGAGCTGCCGTTTCGCTATTCCGGCTGAACGGCGTCCCGCCGCGGTCGCCCCCGGAGCACGTCACGCGCCAGTGCCCGCTCGCCGGATTCGAGCACCACGGTCGCGTAGAGCAGCCAGTACAGCAGCGGGCCGCCGGCAAGCACAGCCAGTACAGAGCCGAGGGACTCGAGCTCGAACAGCGACCTGACCGCCACCAGCAGACCCGCCAGCAGGAGTCCGAGGCCGTATGCAGGCAACCATGCCTGACGGGCCAGCTCGCCCAGGTCCGCGCCGGTCGCCAGCAGTGCAAGTCGCAGGAGGAACGGAAACCCGACCAGGTAGGAGATCGCCGTGCCGAGCGCGGGCCCCTCGAGGCCGAGCGAGGGCGTGAGCGCAAGCGACAGGGCCAGGTTGAGCGCGGCGATCGCGACGATGGTGCGCGCCACCTCGCGCGCGCGGCCCGCGCCCACCAGGAAGTTCGGCGTGACCGCCAGCTGGCCCATGAGCAGCCAGTAGGAAGCGAGGATGCCCAGCGCGGTGCCACCTTCCCGGTATGCCTCGCCGAGCCATACCGCGAGGGCCGGGCCCGCCAGGACGATCGCGGTGACCACCAGGGGCACCGTGAGTGCCAGCGTGTAGCGCGAGCCTCGCACCGCGAGCGCTCGCAACCGCGCGGAGTCGTCGGCCGCCCGGTAGGAACTGGCCGTCGGTAGGGCCGTGACGCCGAGCGCCTGGTTAAGTGCATAGAAGACGTTGTGCGCCCGGATCGGACCTTCGTAGCGGCCCACAGCCGCGGCCGACGCGAAGGCCCCCAGCACGATGCGGTCGAGGCCGTAGATCACGAGGCTTGCCGCCTCGATCACCAGAACCGGCCCGGCGCTCGGTACCAGGTCGGCCACCCGGCGGCGCGTGACCGACCGCGCCTCGAAGCGCCAGGGCAGCGCGAGCCGCAGTCGCGAAATCCCATTGATCGTGCCGCTGATCAGCGGGATCGAGCCGTTGCCCGCTATCAGCAGCCAAAGGTCCGCCCGGGCGGCGATGAGACCGAACATGAGCGCTCCGAACACCACCACTGCGGCGATCTCGTTAGCGGCCGAGCGAGTCAGCAGCAAGCTGGCGCGGAGCGCGTCGAGGTTGATCGTGGTGGCGAGCCCCACAGCCGTGACTGCGCCCAGCGCCGCGGCCCCGAGCCTGGCCTGGCGCTCGAGTTCGCCGTCGAGCAACCCGGTCGCGATGGCGAAGCCCGCGACGGCGACCAGCGCCCCGGTGACCACGCCGGTCACGACGTACAGCGCCACACAGGTGGAGAAGGTGCCACGCCGGTCCTCATCGGTCGCCGCCGAGGTCATCGCACGCACCGCGGCGTTGCCGATGCTGGTCTTGAGGATCAGCAGGTAAACGGCAAGCGTGGCTATGAGCCCGTAGGTGCCGAGCTCGGCGGGCGTCAACCGGCGGGCAAGTGCCGTAACGATCACGAAGAGCACCAGCAGCCCGACGGCCTGCGCAAGCTGCTGAACGAGCGATCCGCTGGCGACTTCGCGTGCGTCACCGGATGAGGCGCGGGCTTCCACCGCGTTCGAGTCTCGCACGACAGTTGCGCGCCGCATCCTCCGGGGAGGAGCACAGCCGGAACGTTGTTCCGGCGAGCACCGCACCCGAATCCTTTCCGCACCGCGGGGTTTCTGCAAGAGCTGGGCTTCCCTCCTGCACCCACTCCTGTGACTAGACTCTAAGGATGGCTACCGAGGCGGGGGCCTAGAAACGGAGTGGACCAGAGCTGCTCCCAAAGCGCTGCCACGACCTGCGACGAGGTATCAGATGGATAGGGCAACAGCAAGGCCGACCACGACCCTCGCCCCTGGAAGTGAGCGCCCCGGTGCGGCGATCCCGCGCCGCAAGATCCTCGGTGTACCCATGGCGCTGACGGACTATGCGGGCGCCATGGACGTGATGGACGACATGGTCGAGCGACGCTACCGCGGCTGGGTCTGCGCTGCGGCCGTGCATTCCGTAATGGTGGCCCGGGGCGACGAGGCAATGTGGGAGGCCCTGACCGAGGCGACGATCACCGTGCCCGACGGAATGCCGATCGTGTGGGCGGCCAACGTGCTCGGCGAGCACCTTCCCAACCGCGTTTACGGACCCGAGCTGATGCGCCGCTACTGCGATCGATCGGCCGAGACAGGCCACCGCGTCTGGCTCTACGGCGGGCGTGACCAGGGTGCGCTCGTGCAGCTGGCGCTCAACCTGCGCCGGCACCACCCTGGTATCCGAATCGTGGGTGGCTACTCACCTCCGTTCCGCTCGCTCACGGATGACGAAGACGCGGCAATCGCTCAGCAGATCAACGACGCGCGCCCCGACGTCCTGTGGGTGGGCATCGGCGTGCCCAAGCAGGAAAGGTGGATGGTCCAGATGCGCGAACGCCTCGACGTGCCTGTGATGTGCGCCGTCGGGGCCGCCTTCGACTTCCACGCCGGCCGCGTCTCGCAGGCCCCCCGCTGGATGCAGGAGCGTGGGCTCGAGTGGACCTACCGGATCGCCCAGGAGCCGCGCAGGCTGTTGCCGCGCTACCTCTACACCAACCCCCATTTCATGCTCGGCTTCGCCCGTCAGTACCTTCGCGAACGTGCCGCCGGTCGCGTCTAGCGCATCGTGACGCGCCACGTCTGGCTGGCCGCGGCGGCGCTCACGCTCGTCGCGGCCGCAGCCGTCGCTCCCGCGCGAGCCAGCACGCTCAAGCGGTCGTTCACGGTCGAGGCCGGCGCCGGACTCCGCACACTTGCGCCCGCACCGGGCGAGCGGCCAGTGGTTCGTCACGGCCCCGGGACGGCGGGGCAGCCGGGCCGCGCCCGGCGGCGGCGATCGCTCCTCTTCTTCGCCCAGCTCACCGACCTTCAGCTGGTCGACGAGGCCTCGCCGGCACGCAAGGAATATCTCTCCCGCAACGGCGACACGAGTTGGCGCCCGCAAGAGGCGCTCACCGCTCAGGCCGGCGACCGGCTGGTGCGCGCGCTCAACTCACATCGCACCAGCGAGCTTCGCTCGGCCGACGGCCGCAGGGCGCGCCTCGCGCTGACGCTGGTCACCGGCGACCAGACCGACAACGCGCAGCTCAACGAGACGCGCTGGTACCTGGCGCTGCTCGCGGGCGGGCGGGTCGACCCCTCCTCCGGCGTAGCCGGCTGCGAGGGCGCGCCTGCCGGCTACACGGGCGTACAGGACTGGACCGACTTCCCTGCCGGGGTCTCGGATGGGCGCCGGCACAGCTACTGGGATCCCAACCGCGGGGGCGCGGTTGGCCGGTACGGCGACCTGGTCTACCCCGGGCTGATGGAGCGCGCGCAGCGGCCGTTCACCGCCCGCGGCCTCGAGACACCCTGGTATGCGGTGGTCGGCAACCACGACGTGCTGCGTCAGGGCTTCGCCCCCGGCCGTCACCCCGCCTTCGACGACGCGCGGGCCGTCGGCTGTGCCAAGCCCTTCCCCAGCGACGCCCTCGGCCCGCTCGAGGCGCCCACACAGGCACGGCTGCTCGAGCGGCTGGCGGACCCGGAGACGCTTGCCCAGCTCAACCGTGACTCGCGCGCAGTTGCCTCCGATCCGGCGCGGAGGATGGTGGGAAAGCGAGAGCTCAAGGCGATGCACGCCGGCGCCGACCACGGCCATGGCTTCGGACTGATCGACCCTGGGCAGCGGCGGCGCTCGGCGGGGGGCGCCTCCTACTACGCCTTCGCCCCCCGGCGGGGGCTGCGCGTGATCGCGCTCGACACCGCCGCCGAGGGGGGCCGCTCGAACGGCAACCTCGACCACCCGCAGTACCGCTGGCTGGCGCGTGAGCTCGACCGCAGCACGGCGGTCAGCCTGGATCGGCGGGGACGGGTCCACCGTGACCGCGATCGCGACCACCTGATCGTGGTCACCGCCCATCATCCGCTCGCCTTGATCGACAATGACTTCTCCGACGAGCGGGCGCCGCGTTGCGAGTCCTCCCGGGCGGTTGGCTGCGACCCCGACCCGCGCCCCTCGCGGCCGCTTCACCTCGGCATCGACGGCCGCCGGCCGCTGGTCGCGCTGTTGCAGCGATACCCGGGAGTCGTGGCCTACGTGGCGGGCCACACGCACGCCAACGGCGTGACCCCCTACTTCCGCAGCGACCGGCGCGGTGGGCTGTGGGAGGTGGTCACGGCCTCGAGCATCGACTTCCCGGGACAGGCCCGGCTGCTCGAGCTGATGGACAACCGCGACGGCACGCTGTCGCTGTTCGGCACGCTCGTGAACCAGTCCGCCCCTCTCCGCCCCCCGCCGCCAGGCACGCGGGCTGCCGGAATGAGCGGAGCGCAGCTGGCCTCTCTGGCCCGAGCGCTGGCGGGCAACCAGAGGCTGCGCCGGTTCGCCGCCGGCGCCCTCGGAAGGCGCCGCGACCGCAACGTGGAGCTCGTCCTGCGCGATCCCCGGCGTCTGCGGGGGCGTTGACACGCTCAGGAAGCGACCTCGCGATACAGGCGCAGCAGATCAGCGGTGAAGCGTTCCTGGCTGTGGTTGCCTTTCGCCCTCGCGAGCAGCTCTTCTCCTTCGGCCTCCCTGGAGCGGGGGTCGGTCCACAGAGCGGCCAGTCGGGCCGCGAAGGCGTTCCCGTCCCGAGGCGGGACGCAGCGCCCGGCTCCAAGTAGCTCAGGCAGGCCGCCCATGGCGGTGGCCACCACCGGCACACCCTGGGCCATCGCCTCAAGCGCCGAGTAAGGCGAGAACTCGTGATATCGGGACGGCATGAGCAGCATGGCAGCGCCGTGGAGCAGCTCCACGGCGCGCGGCGGCGACACCCGACCCAGCAGCTCGACCGGCGTCCCGGCCCGCGCCGACAGATCCTCGAGTCGGCCGCGTTCGGGCCCGTCACCGGCTACTAGCAAAGGTACGCCCCCGGCGGCAGCGGCCGAGATGGCATCATCGATCCCCTTCTCCGGGGAGAGCCGCGAGAGCACGAGCGCATACTGCCCCTCCGCCGCGCGGCTGCGGTCTGCCACCGCATCCGCGGGCAGGTAGTGGGCCAGCGGCTCGACCTTCTCGCGCGGGAGGCCCAGCCACGCCACCCGGTTGGCCGCCCACGCGCTCGGGGTGACAAAGCGATCGACCGCCTCGACCACTGCGGGCTGGTGTAGCGAGAGAGCCGCCGCGTAGGCGGCGGCCTCCGGCAGCGAGCGCCGGCAGTTCAGCGCCAGCCCCGGCAGGGTGCGCCGCCCTCGGCACCGTGCGCACGGTGCGCCGTCACGCTCCCCGAAACCGGTGGCGCAGAACAGGCGCACGTTGTGGAGGTGGAGCACGACCCGCGCGCCCGCATCGCGAGCCGCCGCCAGGCCCCGCGGACCGATCAGCGGCAGCATGTTGTGGGCATGGGCCACCGTGGCGCCGAGGTCGGCGACGGCCCCGGTGACTCCGTCCGCGCCCGTCCCGCCGCGCAGCAGGGCCGCGCCGGCGCCGAGTCGCCCGGCGTCCGCGGAGCGCGACTCATGTACCGCGTGGGGCACGCCGGCGGAGCGCAGCGCACGCACATGCAGCTCGAGAGAGCGCTCCTCACCCCCTTCGACCCGGTAGCGGTTGTGGAGGACGAGTACGCGGGGGTCGGTCACAACGCTAGCTCTAACCTACCGGGGCGATGTCCGCGCCCGCCGTCTCTGTCGTGGTTCCCACGCGCAATCGGGCGGACTACCTCGCTGTCGCGCTGCGCTCGCTGCGCGACCAGAAGGACGCCGGGCCGCACGAGCTGCTGGTCGTCGACGACGGCTCCACGGACGCCACCGGTGAGGTGGCTGTCCGAGCCGGCGTTCGGTGCCTGCGCCTGGACCCTGCTCACGGGCTCAACGCTGCCCGCAACGCGGGCATAGCGGCCACGGCGGCCCCCCTGGTGGCCTTCGTCGACGACGACGTGCTGGCCCCGCCTGGCTGGCTCCGCGAGCTCCTGGACGGAGCAGCTCGCCACCCGGGAGCCGAGGCCTTCGGCGGGCCGATCCGCGCGCGCCTGGAGGGCCCGTCGCCGCGCGCCTGTGGACGCGAGCCGCCGCCCATCACGACCCTCGACCTGGGAGACGAGGACCGCGAGGCGGACATGGTCTGGGGAGCGAACTTCGCGGTCAGACGCGAGGCGTTCGAACGCTACGGCCTCTTCGACGAGCGGATCACGGGCCACGGAGATGAGGAAGACTGGTTGATGGGGCTACGCGCGGCCGGTGGGCGGATTGCCTACCTGGCCGGGGCGGGATTGGATCACCGCCGCGCGGGAGACGACGCCCGTCTCCGCTCGCTCGCCCGCGCAGCCTTTCACCGCGGCCGCAACGCCAGGCGCACCGCGCTGCGCCGCGGGAATCCCCCGAGCCCTGCCTGGGAGTTGCGCGCCGTGGCCGGGGCGGCTTGGCACACTGTGCGAAGGCGCTGCCCGCAGGGGGTGATCATGGGCGCACACTCGGCGGGCCGGCTGGCGGAGTCGCTGCGCCAGCGGTGAGCGGCCTACCCGATCCCTCCACCTTTTTGTCCGGCGAGTCCGGCTCGGTCGGCGGCGTTCGCCTGACGGTCGCGCGAACGCTGGCCGACGCCGCCCTCGGTGCCGCCGGCGCCTTGGCGCTCACAGGCCGCCGGCTCGACCGGCTGGCCCGCGCTCAGCGGCCGCGCGAGGTTCTGGTGCTGTCGGTGTACCGCCCGGGGTCGCAGCTGCCGGCAGCCATGCCCCAGCTTGGCTCGGACCGCCACGACGTGCGCCTTGCCTTCGGCTCTACCGAGGAGGCCGATCCCAACCTGAGCGAGCACACTGCCGAGACACAGATGGCGGGCGGCAAGTTCGAGAACCTCAACCGGCTGCTGGCGTCTACGGGCCCGGCCGGGATGTACGACTGGGTGCTCGTGATTGACGACGACGTGGGGCTGCCGGTGCACTTCCTCGACCGCTACGTGGCGCTGTGTGAACGGCTGCGTCTCGACCTCTCCCAACCCGCCCAGTCGATGCGAAGCCATTCCGCATGGCGGGTCACGCGACGGCGGCCGTTCTCGCTGGCGCGTCGCACCCAGTATGTGGAAATCGGTCCGGTCACCGCCTTTGCCGGCCGCGTGGCAGCGGAGCTGCTGCCGTTTCCGGAGCTGCGCTTCGGCTGGGGGCTCGACAATCACTGGGGCGCCGTGGCCCGCGACCGCGGATGGCGGCTGGGGGTGGTGGACTCGCTTCCCGTGCGACACGAGACCGAGAGAGTGGCGAGCGCCTACGCCCACGCCGACGCGATAGCGGAGGCCCGGTCGTTCCTGGCCGGCCGGGCATACATAACCGCAGCGGAGGCCCAGCGAACGCTGTCCACGATCCGCCGGTTGCCGGCGATGGACGAGACCCGCTCGTGAGCGGTCGCCTGCGCGTGCTGATCGTGCCCAAGTGGTACCCATGGCCGGAGCGGCCCGTATTCGGGATCTTCTGCCGCGAGCACGCGCGAGCGCTCGCCCGCCGCCACGACGTCGCCGTGCTCGCCTCGCTGGCGACGCCCTCGCCGGACTTCATGCTCTACCGGCTCACGGACGAGGTCGAGGACGACCTGCGCACCCTGCGGGTGCGCTACCGCCGACCGCGGCTGCGGCCCGCGGCGATGGGATGTCAGCTGCTCGGCATGCTGGCCGCGCTGTGGCGGCTGCGCCGGGAGGGCTTCCGTCCCGACGTGGTCCACGCTCACGTCTATTCGGCCGCTCTGCCCGCGCTGCTGCTGGGCCGCGTCAGCGGCGCGATCGTGGTGGTCACCGAGCACTACACGGGCTTCCAGAGGGGGCTGGTCACGGGTGTCGACCGGCTTGTGGCCCGGCTGGCGTTCACGGCCGCGGACCTCGTGGCTCCGGTCAGCGCCGAGCTGGCCGGCTGCCTGAGGGCGATCGCCCCTCGGGCGCAGATCCGGGTGATGCCCAACGTCGTGGACACGGCTGTGTTCGCCCCCGCCGCGACCCGGCCCGCCAACGACCATGTGGGGCTGCTCACCGTGGGCTCACTCGCGGAGAAGAAGGGCCATGTGCACCTGCTCGACGCCATGGCGCGGCTCCAGGAGGGGGCATCGGGGCAGAGCGCCCGAGCCTTCTCACTCGACATCGTCGGCGACGGCGAGCTGCGCGGCCACCTGGAGGCCCGCGCGGCGCGACTCGGGCTGGGCGGGGCGGTGCGCTTCCACGGCGAGGTGGCCAAGGGAGAGGTGGCCAAGCTCATGCGCGCCGCCGACCTGTTCGTACTGCCCAGCCTGTACGAGAACCTGCCCTGCGTGTTGATCGAGGCGATGGCCACCGGACTGCCCTCGGTGGCGACCCGGGTCGGGGGCGTTCCGGAGCTCGTCGGCCCGGATGCCGGCGTGCTGGTGGCGCCGGGCGACCCCGCGGCGCTGGCTGCGGGGATCGGCGCAGCCCTCGAAGGCGACTTCGACTTGGCGCAAATCGCCTGTCGGGCTCGCGAGCGCTACTCGTACGACGCCGTGGGGCGCGGTTGGGCCGCCATCTACCACGAGTTGTCGAGCAGCCGCGGAAGGACCTCCTCGGCAACCCGCCGGCGAAGAACGTCTTCGCGGTAGGGCGCGAGCAGGCGCCCGGCCCTTTCCGCGTATGAGCTCCGCGCCGCGGGTCCGAGGCGCAGCCCGGCGTGCATGGCGGCCGCCAGCGCCTCGGCCGTGCGCTCCGTCGCCACCAGCTCCGGCGCGAGGGTCTGCGCGAGCGGCAGTGCCACGTTGCCGCCGCCGGAGGGCAGGGTCACGAGCGGCGTGCCCGCTGCCAGCGCCTCCATCTGAGCCAGGCCCCAGTCCTCGAAGCGCGACGCGTTCACGAACACGCGCGCGCCGGCTACGGTGGCCAGCCACCGCTCGCGCGAGACCTCGCCCATCCACTCGACGCCGACGGGCTCCTCGATACCGGCCTTGTGCAGCCGCCGAAGGGCCTCACCGCGCTCGAGGCCGGCGATCGCCAGCCGCCCCCCCTCCGGACGCACCTCTCGCCAGGCCGCGTAGAGCAGATCGATGCCGCGCTTGAGCGGATCGCCCCCGTAGGCCACGACATCGGGGCCGTCCGGTGCCGCCCGCGGGGCGTACGGCACCGGCGGGGGGAGAATCACCGACGGCGGCGGCGGCGGGCCGGCGACGCGCGCCGCCGACTCCGCAGCGGCCTCGCTCCAGGGCAGCAGCAGGGTGGCGCGGGTGAGTACTGTCCGCTCGCGGCGCCGCTGCCAGGCGCCTCCCGGGCCCGGTCGGTTGAGAGCCGCCGTACCGTCGAAGCGCACGGCGACAGGAGACCTCGGCGGCTGCAGCAGTGCTGCGGTCACGCTCGAGTAGACCGTGGCCCGACCTTCCCGACCTGTCGCCCGGCGAGCAGCCAGCGCCTCGACGACATCGGTAATCGCCATCGAGCGCCGCAGCCGGCCCGCCAGTCCGATCCGAGAAGTCACGACCTGGCAGGTCGCTCCCGCGGCGCGCACCTGTTCGGCGAAAGCGCGGTCGGCGGCCCGCCATCCCATCGTCGTGCCGAGCGACACGAGCACGATGTCCGGTCGGCCGGCCAAGACCCGCAAGATAGAGCGCGCGGGATCAGGCGAGCGATTTCATCCTTCAGTGCGGCGCATAGTCTGCCGCTCATGGACCCCCGGCCCGCCTGCCTGGTGACCGGCACCGTCTCGCCCTACCGACGAGAGGCGTTCCGGGTGCTGGCCGCGACGGAGAACGTAGAGGTGATCGCATGGGAGGAGGCCGGTCCGCCGGTCCGCGGCTTGGCCGTCCACCGCACCACGCAAGCGGGGGCGGTACGGCTCGCCGGATCGGGCCGCTACCGCGCGGTGATCTGCGGGCTCAACGGACGCACCGCCCTGGCCGGAAGCTACTTGGCCGCACGCGCCCGGCGGCTCCCCTTTGTGCTCTGGGTTGGCATCTGGTCGCACCCTCGGACCGCCGCGCACGCGGTTTCGCTGCTGCCCACCCGGCACCTCTATCGCCAAGCCGACGCGGTGGCGACCTACGGCGCCCATGTGAGCCGGCACGTGGAGCGGACGAGGGGCCGGCGCGGCGGAGTGGTCGTGGCTCCGCAGGCCGTGGACGTCGACCATTTCGCGGCGCCGGTGGCCGCGGAGGTGCGGGCACAGGCGCGCGTGCACGCCGGTGGTGGCGGCACCGAGCTGCTGGTGCTCTACGTGGGAAGACTCGAGACCGAGAAGGGCGTGCGGCTGCTGCTGGAGGCCTGGCGCAATGCCGACCTCGGTTCCGGCGCGCGGCTCGTGCTGGCCGGAGCAGGGCCTCTCGCGGTCGAGGCGAGCCAGGCCGAAGGCGGCGTCCGGACGGTCGGCTACCTTGCCCCGCCTGAGCTTCCGCCGCTCTACGCCGCGGCTGATGTCTTGGTGCTGCCCTCGGTGCGCACCGCAACTTTCACGGAGCCCTGGGGGTTAGTCGTCAACGAAGCCATGCTCCAGCGCACTCCAGTCATAGTCAGCGATGCAGTGGGGGCCGCGGCGGGCGGCCTGGTTCGCCACGGTCGCAACGGCCTGATCTTCGAGTCCGGTGACGCCAGAGCTCTGGGCGCTGCCTTGCACGTCGCCGCCGCCTCCCCTCAGCTGCGCGAGCGGATGGGCTCCGCGGCACGCGAGGACGCGCGCAAGCTCACTCCAACAGCCTGGGCGGAGGGGATGCGCGGCGCTCTGAGGCAGGCCGGCGCCTCGCTGGACAGGGCGATTTGCTAGCCTTCACCGCCGGGTTTGGGAATCGTCCTGCGCAGGAAGCCTTTACGTGCAGGCGTGTTTCGTCTCTAAGTCCGCTTCTTTCGAATGCTTAAGCGCTTGACATATCTCGGCGCGCCCGTACCGCTGGTAGTGGTGCTGGCGCTCCTCACGGCGGCGCCCGCAGTGGCGAGCCCTGACGATGTCGTGCGCGACTGCGCCGATGACGGCAACGTGGAGACAGACCGGCACTCGCGCTCAGATCTTCGCAAGGGAAAGAAGCGTATTCCCGCCGATCTCGACGCCTACAGCGACTGCTCCGCGCAGATCGACGCGGCGCTGAGCAAGCCCCGCGCCGGGGCCGCCGGGAAGAATCGGGGCTTTCCGGGCTCCGACGGTACCGGTGACGACGCAAGCGGCGCTATCGCGGACGATGAAGCTGGTACAGGCTCAGGCGGCAATACCGGTGGGTCGGTCTCCGACGACGAAAGCCAGGCGGGCGCGGACGCCGCTGAACGCAAGCGCCAGGTGGCCCGTGCGGAGACGGAGTCACTGCTCGGCGATCGTAAGGTCGATCCCGGCACCGCTGGTCTGTTCGAGAAGGCGGACACCGCCAACGGGCTGTCACTTCCGGTTTTGCTCGCGCTCATCGCCCTGACGCTGCTGCTGGCAGCGGGTGCCCTCGTAGCTGTCCGTCGCCGTCGCCCGAACTTCCTCGCGGGGACGCTGGGGCGTGTTCCCCTCCCCCGGGGCCTTGGCTCGATCTCCCGTTTCCGCCGCCGCTAGCGGCGCTCTTGCGGCGCCGCTCCTGGCGGCAGCGTTCGCCGCCGCGGGCGGCAACCAACCAGGGAGGATGGCCCTGGTCGAAGTCGTGATCGTGCTCGCCGTTGGTCTCGCACTGGCGCTGCGGGCCCTACACCCTCGCTCGGGAGTCCCCTACGGTCTCGCGAGCCTGTTCTGCTTTGCCGCTTTCGCGATCGTCACCGCCCTCTCTGCCGCCTGGTCAATAGCCCCCGAGAGCAGCATGCAGGAGACCGGGCGCGTATTCGCCTACCTCGCCGTGTTCGCACTTGCCGTGGCCGGAGCGCAGCTGCGGCCGCGCGGGGGGGGTACGCTCGCCGGCGCGGTCCTGATCGCCTCGGTGTCGGTGTGCGGATGGGCCGTGATCACGCGGATTTTTCCCGGCGCCCTCGCCCAGCACGAGTACGCGGCGCGCCTGGGAGGTCCCTTCGACTACTGGAACGCGCTCGGGGCGATGGCGGCGATCGGAGTGCCGGCCGCCCTCTGGCTCGGGTCGCGGCGAGACCGCCGGCCGACCCTCACAGCCCTGGCCTACCCCGCCATGGGAATCTTCGCCCTCACGCTCCTACTCACCCAATCTCGCGCGGCGCTTGGCGTGACGCTGCTGGTCGCTGCCTTCTGGCTGGCGGTCGTGCCGCTGCGGCTGCGCACGGTGCCGGTGCTTCTCGTACCCACACTGGCGGCAGCGCCGGTAGCTGCCTGGGCGCTGTCCAAGCCGGCGTTCACCGAGATCCTCCAGCCCGTGTCCGCGCGCGAGAGCGTGGCCGGCGAGTTCGGTCTCATGGTGCTCGCGATGTGCGCGCTGCTGTTCGGCGCGGGGCTGCTGGTCGAGTTCGGCGGCGCCCATCGTGAGCTGTCCCTCCGGCGGCGGCGCCAGGTCGGGAGCGCCCTTGCCGGCACCGTCTGCGCCCTCGCGCTGGGGGGAGGCGTCGCGGTGGCGCTTGGCGAGCGCGGGTTGACCGGCACGGTCTCCGACCGCTTCGAGGAGCTGACGGGCGAAGGCACCCCCACCCCGACGGGTGCCGCGCGCCTCAGGTCGGTCTCGTCCAGTCGGTGGCAGTACTGGCACCAGGCACGTCGGGTTTTCGAGGAGCGGCCTCTGGTCGGCCGGGGGGCCAACAGCTTCGGCATTGCGCGCCTCCCGTACCGCGACGACGGCAAGGCCACCACCTACGCACACGGCTTCCTGCCCCAGACGCTGGCCGATCTCGGGCTCGTCGGCGTGCTGGCGGTCCTGGCGCTGCTGGCCGCCTGGCTCGCCGCCGCAGCACGGCCCACTGGGCTGTTGCCGGGTCGGCGCCGCCGCCCACCATGGTCCGATGAGCGAGCCGCACTCACCGCGCTGGCCCTATGCGCAACTGCGTTCGGCCTGCACTCCGCCGTGGACTGGACGTGGTACGTACCCGGCCCCACGGTGGTGGCACTGGTGGCTGCAGGCTTTGTCGCGGGGCGGGGACCGCTGGCCATCGCGGGCGCCCCACCGGAGCCCGCCCCGACCCGCATTCCGGAAGGTCGCCTGCGCGGCATTCTGCCGGCCAGCCAGCCCGATCCGCTCCGGATCATCACCGCGACCGGCCTGGCGCTGACCTCGCTCCTCTGTGCTTGGGCCGTGTGGGAGCCCCAGCGAGCCGCGCGGGCCACCGACAGAGCGTACGAGCTGGCCGACCAGGGTGATCTGCGGGGCGCTTCCCAACAGGTGCTGCGGGCTCGAGAGATCGCCCCTTACTCAGCCGATCCGCTATACGCGGCGGCGGCGGTCCTGACCGAGGGAGGCAGGCTGAAGGCGGCCCACCAGGCGCTGGAGCAGGTCGTGATGGAGCATCCTCGCGATCCCACCACCTGGCTGCGCCTGGCGACCTTCGAGCTGGACAATCTCGATCTGCCCGAGCGCGCTCTCGAAACGCTGGGCGCTGTGATCAAACTCGACTCGCACTCCCCGCGCATAGTGCCGTTCATCGTGCGGGCCCAAGCCGAGCTGCCCATCCCGCCGCCACCGCCGGCGCCGGACGAGCTGTAGGCACCGTCACGACGGTCAGCGGGCGACTTCGCCCGCCGCAGCCGTCGGCGAAATCGCGCGCTCGATCTCTTCGAGACGCTCCATCGGCAGAGGCCCGTGGCCGGTCGACTCGGACACTTCCAGCAGCAGCTGCTCATAGGCAGCTGCGACCGCGTCCCACGAGTAGAGCTTGGCGCGCTCGCGCGCCTTCTCGCGATAGCCGGCCACGAGGTCGGGGTCGGCCAGCAGGCGGTCAAGCTGGCGGGCCAGGTCGGGCACGCCCTCGTCGCCCGAGAAGTAGTGCCCTGCGGCACCCACCGTTTCGGCGTTGGGCCGGTAGTCATTCACCAGCACGCAGTTGCCCGCCACGAGCGACTCGAGAATCACCGGATGGGTGCCGCCCACCTCCGTCGGGGCGCAGAAGAGGTAGGCATGCCGCTGCAGCTCCCAGTACCCGGGGCCGAACACGTAGCCGGGGAACACCACCCGTGGGTCCGCCGCGCGACGCACGCGATTGATGTACTCCGACGCGTACGGAGCCCCGCCCACCACCACCAGCTTCATGCCCTTCGTGCGGTCGGTGGAGATCCGTGCCCAGGCCTCCACCAGCAGGTGAGGGTTGTTCTCGGGCTCGAGGCGCCCCACGAAGAGCACGTAACGCTGCGGCTCGAGGCCGAGGCGCTCCAGCACGTCGCTGTCGTACTCGGTGGGCAGCTCCGCGCCGTAGGGCACCACGCCGATCGAGCGGCCGTAACGCTGCTCGTAGATCGCGGCCACGGCGTGGGAGTCGGTAATCGCCCGGGTGGCCATCCGCGGCGACAGCCGCTCGGCGGCGCGCAGGTAGGACTTGGCCACACGGTTCCACTTGCGCCGGTCGGAGTCCAGGCCGTCCACATTGATCACGGTGGGGATCCCCGCGGCACGGGTGACCAGGCAGAGGGGGCTGTTGCCGGCGATGAAGAAGAGCGCCACGTCCGGCTTCAGGCCGCGCGAGGCGTGCAGGCTCGACAGCAGCGTGTGCACGAACGTGTCGAGGTACTTGTTGCGCACCGTGCGCAGGTGCACGAGCCGGGCGCCCTTCCACTCGTGGATGTCCGGGTCGACCACGTGTGGCCGGCAGTACACCGTCACGCGGTGGCCGCGCGCGGTCAGGCGGCTGGTGATCTGCTCGACCGCGGTCTCGAAACCGCTGTAGGAGGCGGGTATGCCCCGCGTGCCAAGGATGGCGACGTTCATCGCGCGGCCAGGGTATAGGCGCGCTCGTGCCCGCGGGCCGCCTGGGCCCAGGAGAAGGAGCGAGCCCGCTCGCGGCCGCGCCGCGCGAGGTCCGCCCGCAGGGTCGGATCCGCGGCGATACGGCGCAGCCCCTGGGCCAGCTCGCCGGGCGCCACTAGCAGCGCGGCGTCTCCGCACACCTCCTCCGTTCCCGGATTGCGCACGGCCAGCACGGGTACCCCCAGGGCCATCGCCTCCAGCGGGGTGAAGCCGAAGCCCTCGTGCAGAGACGGATGCACGAGCGCCCGGGCGTGGCGGTAGAGGTCGAGCAGCTCGGCGGCGTCCGGGCGCCGGCCGCGCGCTCACGCCGGGCGCCGTCGCCGCGGACGCCGCACCACCGGCGAGCACCAGGGCCGCCGGCGTCTCGTCCTCCGCCCGGTAGGCCGAATAGGCCTGCAACAGTCCAGCCAGGTTCTTCCGCGGCTCGGCATCGCCCACGAACAGCAGCGGGCCGTCCCCGGTCGCTCCGTCCGAGGGTGTCGCGCCCTCGGCCTGCCCGGGCCCGTAGGGCACCACGGCCACCCGGTCCCGATCGGCCCCCAGGAGAGCAACCACCTCGGTGGCGGTGGTGCTGGTGGGACACACCACTACCGCGCAGCGCCTGGCCCCCCTCCGGTAGGAGCGGGCGGCCAACCGCCTCCAAACAGGATCGTAGAGGCCCCGCAGGTGCAGGAACGCCACATCCTGGACAGTCGTCACCTGCGGCACGCCGATCCTCCGGCTGTGGGCGGGCATGGGGTGGTGCACCACGTCGGCCCCGGCCAGCCGGGCGGCCCGGGGAAGCCCCACGTGAAGCCAGACTGCGTCGAACGCCAGGTTGGCGGCGCGGCGCAGCGTGCGCAGCCGCCCGCCCTCGATGCCCGGGCGCAGGCGCACGCGCTGCCGCGCCTCCGCAACCTCCACCTCGCCGCGCTCGCGCAGGGCGCGCACCAGCCGCTCGATGTACACGCCGCTGCCCGACGGGCCCCGGGCCGCGTACGTCGTGTCGATCAGGATCCGCACCGCCGATCCTTCTACCGGGTCGCGACGGCGAGCAGGGTTCCGGCCTCGCGGCTCAGGCGCTCCACCTCGAACCCCATCGCCTCCAGCAGGCGCGCCAGCGACCGGCGTGACAGGAAGCGCAGGTGCGGGGAGAGAGGATCGAAATAGCGCTCGAAGCCGCGGACGGCCACCGCCAGGCCGGTGAGCCTGCCGTGGGCGGGGGTGGTCACGGCCAGGCGGCCCCCTGGGCGCAGCACCCGCCGGACCTCGGAGAGCAACAGCTGCACGTCGCGCACGTGCTCGAGGGTCTCGGCGCAGAGGACCAGGTCGAAGGCGTTGTCGGGGAGGGGCAGCGGAGCGTCGGGCTCGAGGGTCACTGCGGTGGCCTCGGGGAGCCGCTCGCGGGCGCGGGCGAGAGCCACCTCGGAAACGTCGGCCAGCGTGAGCGAGCCGGCCTCCACCAGCTCGGTCAGGCGGCCGTCGCCGCAGCCGAGGTCCAAAGCCGCGGCGGCCGGGCCCAGAGAGCCCAGGAACGCGCTCAGGTGGCGCGGCGGCGGCCCGGACGGCTCCGCTACGAGCGTCCACACCTCGTCGTCATAGCGGGAGGACAAGCGGCGCTAGCCTAACGGCCATGCACAGGCCGGCGGTGGACGTGGTCGTCCCGTTCAGGGGCGAGGCCCGTCAGCTGGACCAACTGCGCGACCGCCTCGAGAATCTGGCCGTGGGCGAAGGCGACACCGTGACCGTGGTCGACAACACCCCCGGTCGTCGGGCTCACGTCAACCCAGACCATCGGGGGAACGTGAAGACCGTGAGCGCCCCCCAACTGCAGACCCCCGGGTTCGCGCGCAATCGCGGAGCGGAGGCCGGCAGCGCGGAGTGGATCGTCTTCTTCGACGCCGACGTCGTGGCGCCACCCTCGCTGCTCGACCATTACTTCGACCCGCCGCCCGCCGAGCGCACCGCGATACTCGCCGGCGGAGTGCGCGACGAGGCACCGGCGGGACCTCGAGCCCCCGCCGCCGTGCGCTACGCGCATTTGCGGAGCTCGATGAGCCAGGACATGACCTTGATCCACGGCGCCTGGTCGTTCGTGCAGACCTCCAACTGCGCGCTGCGGCGCTCCGCGTTCGAGGAGGTGGGCTGCTTTCGCGCAGAGCTCAGGGCGGGCGAGGACGCCGACCTGTCCTTCCGCCTCCGCGAAGCGGGGTGGGAGATCGAGCGCCGCGAAAGGGCCGAAACCGTGCATCGCAGCCGTGAGTCCGTGCGCTCGCTGCTGGCCCAGAAGGCGGTGCACGGGGCGGGGTGCGCCTGGGTCGATCGCAGCTACCCGGGCTCCTTCCCGGCTCGCCGCCGCCCCGGACTCACGTGGTGGGGGGTCCGCCGGGCGGCCACGGGCCTCGCGACCGCGCTCCGCACGCGAGATCGCGACGAGGCGCTGGTGGCGCTGCTCGACCCGCTCACCACGCTCAGCTTCGAGTTCGGGCGCTCGCTGCCCAATACGCGACCGTTGAAATGGCTCAAAAGGGCGGCACTGCCCCCCCTATGCAACCCCCCGGGGTGGCGGCGGCGGTGAGCGGCTCGGCCGTTGGCGTGATCGTTCCGGTGCGGGCACCCGCCACCTATCTCGCCGAGGCGCTCGACTCCGCGCTCGGCCAGCTCCCCGCGCCCGCGAAGATCGTGGTGGTCGACGACGCCTCGCCCGAGCGGCTGACCCTGTCGCCGGCCCACAGCGCCCGGTGCACGCTGGTGCGCCGCGAGACCCGCGGCGGGCCGGCCGCCGCACGTGCGACCGGCGTGGAAGCGATCCGGGCGCCCCTCGTGGCGCTGCTCGACGCCGACGACGTCTGGGAGCCAGGCAAGCTCGCCGCCCAGGCGGAGACGATGGATCGCCATCCGGACGTGGGACTGTGTTTCGGCCGCGCCACGGTGATCGGTCCCGACGGCCGGCCCACGGGACACCGTCTTGGTGAGGTGCCGGAAGGGACTCTCGCGGCCGAGCGGATGCTGCGCGAACTGCTCGAGCACAACCCCATCGTCACCTCCAGCACCGTGATCAGGCGCTCGGCGCTGGATGCCTCGGGCGGCTTCGTGGGTGAGTCCACCGACGACCTGGGCTGCTGGCTGCGGCTGGCGGAGAACGGCACGCAGTTCTATTACGACCCCCGCGCGGCCGTGCGCTACCGCCGCCACCCCGGCGGGCTCACCGACGACATCGGCGTGGGCGCCCGGATCGCACTGGCCGCTCTCGACCTCCACGGCCACGCCCTCGACGCCGCGACGCGCAGCCGGCTGCGGCACGAATACCTGACCCTGCTCGCCCGCGGCGAGGTCAGGCAGCGGCGCTACGCCGAGGCCCGGGCGGCGCTGCGGGCGGCGGCGCAGCATGGGCCGCTGGCACCCAGGGAGAAGGCGCTCGCCGTCATGACCGCGATCCCCGGCCTGCGCGCCGCGCTGGGCCGGCGCGATCCCCACGCCTCGTGAGCGCTCCGCCGGCGCCCGAGGCGCGGAGCCTCGTAGCCGTCAACCCCCTGCCGTGGGTCGCGGGCGGTGAGACCACGCTGCTGCGTCTGCTGCCCCGACTCACCGAGCGCGGCTGGCAGGTGAGGATGACGGTGCCCTCCGCGGGGCGCCTGCGCGACGCCGGCCGCCAGCTCGGCCTGCCCGTGCGGCGGCTGCCGCTGGGCCCGCCCGAGGAACGCACCCTGGCCTCCTACGCCGGTGCGGCGCTCGCCCCGGCCGTGCTGGCGGGCGCCGACGTGGTGCTGCTCAACGGCCTGTCCACCCAACGGGTGGTCCCCGCAATCAGGCTGCTTCGGCGGCCCGCTCTGCTGTGCGTGAACAACCCCCTGGCGGAATCTCAGGAGGCATGGTCGCGGCCCGGCTTCTGGACGAGGGTGCGAGCGGTGGCGGCCGCCAGCGACCACGTGGCCGACGAGTGCCGGGCGGCCGGCGCCCCGCCGGAGTTGGTGCACACCGCGTACCCGGCTGCCTGGGACGGGGGCGCCCCTCCCGGAGAGTCGGCGCCGCCCCCCTCAGGCATGCGCGTGCTGTTCGTGGGCCAGATCGAGCCGCGCAAGGGCGTGCTCGATCTGCTGGAGGCGGCCCGCGAGTTCCTCCCCGGCCGCCCGGGAGCGTCGCTCACCCTGCTCGGCGAGGCGGCCGCCGGGGGCGAGGCCTACGCCGAGCAGGTGCGCGAGTCCGCCGCGCACCCCGTCTTGGAAGGACGGGTTCGCCTGGCCGGCTTCGTGGACGACGCCGTGCAGGCGATGACCGAGTACGACCTGGTGGTGGTCCCCTCCCGTGAGGAGCCATACGGAACGGTGTCGGCCGAGGCCGCTGCCGCGGGCCGTGCCGCCGTGGTCTGCGCGGTGGGCGGAATGCGCGAGGTGGTGATCGACGGCGAGACCGGCCTTCATGTGCCGCCGGGCGACCCGCGCGCGCTGGCCGCAGCCGTGGGCTCGCTGCTCGACGACACCGACCGGATGCGGGCGCTGGGCGCCCAGGCCCTACAGCGCGCCGCGCGCTTCTCCCCGGATCGCTATGCGAACACGATGGACTCCCTGTTGCAGGAGATCGTATGAGCGGAACGCCATCGAAGGGGGGCACCGCCCCCCTTTGCAACCCCCCTTTGCGGGTCGTAGTAGATGCTCGACCGCTCGACATCGCCTACCTGCGCACGCAGGGAATCGGGCGCTACGCGCACGGCCTGATGGGGCCGCTGGGCGACGTGGCCGCCGAGCGGGGCGGCGAGCTGGTGATGCTGCGCGAGGCCGGCGCCGAGGCCGCAGCCTTCGCGCACGCTCCTGGCGCGGCCGGCGACACGGCGCCGGTGGACACACGACGCGTGCGGCGCCCACGGCTGCCTCACCGGCTGGCCGACTGGCCCGAGCACCTGCTGTTGCCGGTGGACCTGCGCCGCGCCCGGGCGCAGCTGCTGCACGCCCTGTCGGTCTACCGCACGGCGGTCCGCCCCGGCCTGCCGACGGTGATGACGATGCACGACGTGATCCCCCTGATGTGGCCGGACGAGTACGTGCGCACGGGGCTGAAGTACCGGATGCTCTACGCGGCGGCGCGGCGGGCACGGCTGCTGCTGGCCGTGTCGGAGGCCTCGCGGCGAGACATCCTCGCCCACCTCGATGTGGACCCCGGCCGTGTGATCTGCGTGCACGAGGCCGCCGACGAGCGCTTCGTGCCCACCGATCCACGGGACGTCCGGGCCAGGCTGGGCCTAAAAGGCCCTTACCTGCTCTACGTGGGCGGCCTGTCCTCGCCGGATCCACGCAAGAACGCCGCGGGCCTGATCGACGGGTTCGAGAGCTGGCGCGCGGCCGGCGGGCGGGAGGAGACGCTGGTGCTGGCGGGTCAGCTGGGCGGCCCCGGCGAGGAGCTTCAGGCCCGCGCGCGGCGGGCGGGCGCGCGGGTGGTCTTCGCCGGGTTCGTGCCCGACGAGGAGCTGCCGGCGCTGTACTCCGGCGCGTCCTGCTTCGTGACCGCCAGCCGCTACGAGGGCTTCGGGCTGCCCGCGCTCGAGGCCGTCTCCTGCGCCACGCCGGTCGCCGCCTTCGACGCCGGCGCGGTGCCCGAGGTGGCCGGCCCGGGCGCGCTGCTGGCGCCGACCGGCGACATGGAGGCGCTGATGCGCGCCGTGGGGCGCCTGTGCGACGAGCCCGACCTGCGCCGCCGGCTCGCGGCGCAGGGAAGCCACCACGCGCGGAGCTTCTCGTGGCGGCGAACCGCCGAGCTCACCTGGGCAGCGTACGAGCGCGCGGTCGCGAAATAGGCTTGCACGGTGCCGAGGGTGGTGATCGACGCGCGGGACGCCTTCGCCCCGCGCCGGCGCGGCTGGGGGCGCTACGCGCGGGAGCTGGTCGACGCCATGCGGGCGGCCCCGCGGCCCGGAGTCGACCTGCACGTGGTGGAGAGCGGAGGGCCCGGCCCCGAGCTGCTCTTCGAGCAGGTGGGGCTGCCGCGTCTGGCCCAGCGCGAGGGCGCCGGCGCAATCCATGCTCCGAACTGCTTCCTGCCGCTGCGCCGCCCGTGCCCTGGAGTGGTCTCGATCCTCGATCTGGCCTTCGAGGCCCACCCGTCCGACTTCGCGCCGAGGACCCGCTGGAAGTACCGCACGATCACGCCTCGCGCCGCGCGCTCGGCGGAGCGCGTGATCTGCATCTCCGAGGCCACCCGCGACGACGTGTGCCGGCGCTACGGAGTGGACGCCGCACGGACGCGGGTGATCGGCCTGGCGCCCGCGCTGCCCGCGGGGAGTGAGGAGCCGCCCGCGGGGCCCTACGTGCTCGCGGTGGGCGACCTGCGGGCGAAGAAGAACCTCGGGCGTCTGGTGGAGGCATTCGCCGCGCTGCACGCCGAGGGCCTCCCCCACCGGCTGGTGCTGGCCGGGCAGGACACCGGCGAGGGCAAGCGGCTCCGCGCCGCGGCGGGCGCCGCGCCCCTGGAGCTGACGGGGTACGTGAGCGACGCCCGGCTCGACGCCCTGCTGCGCGGCGCGGACCTGCTCGTGCACCCCAGCCTCTACGAGGGCTTCGGTCTCGTGCTGCTCGAGGCGATGGCCCGCGGCTGCCCCGTTGCCGCGGCCCGCGCCACGGCGCTGCCCGAGACCGGCGGTGACGCCGCGGTCTACTTCGACCCGCTCGACACCACGGAGATGGCCGATGCGATCCGGCGGGTGCTGGCCGGCGCCGCCCTGGCCGCCGGCCTGCGCGAGCGCGGACACGCGCGGGCCGCGGAGTTCAGCTGGGCCCGCACCGCCGCGCAGACCCTCGACGTGTACGAGGAGCTGGTCGGGTGAGTACCACCGTGCTGCTCATGTCGTGGGACGAAGCCCACCTGCTGCGCGTCTCGCTCCCCGCCATCGCACGCCAGGAGGGCGCGCGCGTGACCGTGATCGACAACGCCAGCTCCGACGACACCGCGGCCGTGGCGGCGGAGCACGGCGCCGAGCTGCTGCGCCTGGACCGGCGCCTGTCCTACTGCGCGGCCACCAACGAGGCCCTGCGGCGCACGGGGGGCGACGCGGTGCTCCTCCTCAACGCCGACTGCCTGGTCGAGGACGGATTCCTGGCCGCCGCGCGCCCCCGCCTCCAAGAGCCCCACGTGGGCTCGGTGGCTCCCAAGCTCCTGCGGGCGGCGAGCATCGACCCGCTTCAGCCCCTCGACGCGATCGACGCCGCAGGGATGGTGGTGGACCGCAGGCGCAAGAACACGCTGGCGGGCCACGGCCGCCCGGCGCTGGCCTACGACCGGCCTGGCGAGGCGTTCGGAGCCGACGGCGCGGCTGCCCTCTACCGCCGCGAGACGCTGGACGAATGCGCGCTGGACGGCGAGGTACTCGACGAGGACTTCGAACGCTGGGCCTCCGACGTGGATCTGGCCTGGCGCGCCCGTACCCTGGGCTGGAAGTGCGTCTACGAGCCGGCAGCCGTGGCCTACCATGTCCGCAGCTACAGCCCCTCCACACGGGGCGGGATGCCGGACCGCGACAGGCGGATGCAGTTCCGTAACCGCTATCTGATGATGGCCAAGAACGACACCCCTGCCGCGCTGCTCCGTGATGCCCACCTCGTGGCCGGCTACGAGGTGCTGGCGCTGGGCTACGCGGCAGTGAGGGAACGCGCGCTGCTCGGCGGCTACCGCGATGCCGCCAAGCTGCTCCGCGGAGCCCGCCGGCGGCGTCGGGCCCTCGCCCCTCGGCGCCGGGCCCGTGGCGCCGCGCCAGCTCCGCTCGGCCTCGAGGTCGAGGCGTGAAAGCGATCGGGACGACCGCGAACCCGCTCGCGCCGGAAGCCGCCGAGCGCGCGCCGTTCCGGCCGCCGGCCACCGAGATCTTCGGCATCCCCGTCGAGACCTCGCCGCCCGCCGAGCTGCTGCGTCACATCATCGGGTTCGCCGAGCGCGGCGAGCGGCGCCGGGTGAGCTACGTGAACGCACACGTGCTCAACCAGTCCCAGTCGGACCCCGACCTGCGCAAGGCGCTACAGGGCTCCGATCTCGTGTACTGCGACGGGTACGGCGTGCGGCTGGCCGCCCGCTTGATCGGGCTCACGGTGCCCTACCGCATGACCGGCGCCGACTGGATCTGGGGCGTGGCCGCCCTCTGCCAGGAGTCCGGACGCTCGCTGTACCTGCTCGGGTCCGATCCCGGCTCTTCCTCAGAGGCCGCCGACGCCCTGCGGCGCTGGTATCCCCGCCTCGACGTGCGCGGCACCCACCACGGTTACTTCGGCCTCGGCAGCCCCCACTCCGACCGCGTGCTCGAGCACATCGCCGAGCACCGCCCCGACGTCCTGCTGGTGGGGATGGGGACCCCGGCGCAGGAGCTGTGGGTGGAGGCCAACTCCGAGCGGATCGAGGCCTCGGTGGTGTGGACCGTCGGGGCGCTGTTCGACTACGTGTCGGGCCGCGTTCCCCGCGCGCCGCATTGGATCTCCGACAACGGCTTCGAGTGGATCTTCCGCCTGGCGATGGAGCCGCGGCGAATGTGGCGGCGCTACCTCCTGGGCAACCCCGCCTTCCTCTACCGGGTGTTGAGCGAGCGGAGCCGGCGACGCTGAGGTTCCGGCTGCTCGCGCCCCTGCTGCTCGCGGCGGTGGCCGCCGCGGCACTGGGACTGGACCGGCTGGGCGGGGAGGGCGGAGCCCCGTCGCTGTCGACCGTGTCCGACGTCCTCCGGGCCGCGCTGGCCACCGCCGTGCTGTTCGGAGCCTGCGGCTATACGCCGGCGCGCATGCTCCTCCCTCCGGGCCTACGCGTGCACTTGCCCCTGCTCGTCCTGCCGGTCGGGGCGGCCATCGCGAGTCTGGCGCTTACGGTGCTCGGCACCCTGCAGATTCCACTGGCGGTATCGGTGGGGCTGCTACTCGCCCTCGGCATCGGCTCCGGGCTGTTGCTTCGCCTGCGCCGTGGCCCGGCCGCGGCCCCTGCGCAAGCGCTCGAGAGCGCCGGCGGCGTCCCCATGCGGCTGTTGGGGCCGGCGGCGATCGCCCTGACGGTGGCGGCGCTGATCGCCTCCCCTCAACTCCCCACCGACTCGCTCGCCACGGTGCTCGGGCAGAACGGCGACGCCCACATGGCCACGGGCGCCGCGGAGCTGCTCCAGCACGCCCCTCCCGGCGCCGAACGGACTGAGCTGCCGATCGACCACATGCCCCCGGTGTGGGGCTCCAAGTACCCGGTCATCTACGCGCTGGCCGGCGTCTCGACGCTGTCGGGCCTCGACCCGGTGCAGGCCTTCTCCACGCTGATCGCCATCGTCGCCGCCCTGGGCATGGTCGGCCTGTTCGCAGTGGCCTTCCACGTGGCCGGGGCGCCACCCGCCGCCGCGCTCGCGGGACTGGGCTTGGTGGCCGCCTCCCGGATCATCCCCAATCTCGCACTGGAGCCCTACTACAACCAGATCTGGGGACTGTTCTCGCTGCCTTTCCTGCTGCTGCTCGGTTGGCGCTTCCTGTGGGAGCCCGACCGCGGCACCTTCGCGCTGCTGCTCGTGTTCGCGGCGCTGTCGGTCTTCGCCTATCCCCTGCTCGCACCGTTCCCCGCCCTGTTTCTGATCGTGGCGGGCGTGACGGTGTGGCGCCGGCGCCGGTCTGCAGGGAAGCCTGTGGGGTGGCTCGCCGCCCTCCGCCTTCCCGGCGGACGCCGCTCGCTCTTCCTGTGGATCCCGGCCGCCTTGGTGGCGCTCTTCCCGGCGCTGATCCTGATCGGGCTGGCCATCGACAAGATGCGCGGGGCCCTGTCGGCCATCCTGCCGGGCGGGGACCTCACCCCGTGGTCGGGAGACACGCCAGGCTTCCAGTCACTCGCGTGGTTCCTCGGTCTGCCCGAGGGGCCGGGGTGGATCGTAGCCGTCGTGATCGTCCTCGGATTGGCCCTGGTCGGGCTCTCGACCGCTCCGCGCGAAGCGCGCCTCTCGCTGGGGGCGATGCTGATCTCACTGGGAGGCATGGCGCTGTGGTTCGCTCTTCGGGGCGAAGGAGCGCTGTTTCACTTCCGGTCGCTCGGGTTCTTCTCACCGATGGTGCTCACCCTGGCCGGCGTCGGCGCGGCGCACGTCGTCACGCGGGAGACCCGTCCGCTGCCCCGCGCAGCCCTTGCGAGCGGGCTCGCGGTTCTGCTCGCGGTGCTGACCCTCGGCGTACGCTCGCAGCTCAACAACACCTTCCCCCACGCGGGGGCCGAGGTGTGGGAGCTAAAGGATTGGGGCCGGCAACTGCCCAACGACGCCAGCATCAGGATCGACGTGACACCGATCGGCGTGCAGCAATGGGCCGGGTACATGCTCTCCGAGCATCCCCAGAACGCCTCGGATCCCCTCCTCGCCTTCTTTCCGCACCCGCCGGTCGGGCGCAAGGCCGACTTTGTGGTTCTCAACTCCGACCGTCCGCGCCCGTCCGATGCGCGAGGGGCGCCCCTCTTCAGCAACTTCCGCTTCGCCCTCTACCGACTCGACCCCGACCTGCCCGGGCGCGACACCTCCTCACGCGAGCTGGTAGACCCCCAACTCGCCGGCGGCGCAGCCACGGAGTGACTAGGCCATTCCGCACGGCCCAGGGGGAGGAGCGCAAGCTGAGCACTGTTCCGGCGAGCACCGCACCATGTACTCAGCCAAGCGCCGCGTCCACCGCGCTGCGGATCCGCTCGGCGGTACGCTCGTAGGCGTAGTCCTCCAGCCGCCCCCGACCCCGGCGAGCCAGCTCCTTCCTCAACCCAGCGTCGGTCACCGCCACGTCAATCAGCTCGGGCAGCATTTCCGTGGCGTCGGCGTCAGCCCACAGAACCGCGTCGGCGCCCACCTCGGCCATGGCCCCCGCCGGACGCGCAACCACTGGCACGCCGAAGTGGAAGGCCTCCAGAAGCGGCACGCAGAAGCCCTCATGCTCCGAGGTTGACAGCAGCACGTCCGCGCTCGCGTAGAGCGCGTTCAGGTCCGCCTGAGGCAACCCGCCGGTGACCAACACCGAGCGCGCCCGAGACTCTTGCGCAAGGCCCTCGATGAACTCGCGGTATGACGGTGACAGCGGCTCCCCAGCCAGCACCAGCCGGGCGTCGGGCGCGAACTCGCGCTGGTACGCAGCGAACGCCGCGATCGCGATGTCGTGGCGCTTGTTGGGCACCAGGCGCCCCACCACCAGAACCAGCGGGCCCTCCCCCTCGGGACCCGGGCCTCGATCGCTCAGCCGGCCAGCCTCGAAGAGGATAGGCACCACGCGCGTCTCGCGCGCACCGGCGGCCTCGAGCTCGCACGCGTTGAACCCGGAGTCGGCGGCCGCCACATCGACCGCACGCGCGTAGCGCGGCAGCTGGTCGCGGCCCAGGGCGCATGCCACCGCCACGCCGGGATGGTGGTTCCAGAAGTACCGCGGCGGGGTCACGTTGTGGTACACGAGCAGCTTGCGGCAGGGCAGGTCCAACACGGAGCGCAGGCGGGGTGCGTAGGCCGAGTAGCGAAGCACAACGAGGTCGCCCGGATCCGGGTCGAGATCGGCCAAGGGAAGCACGACGTTGCTCGACCGGGGGTCGATCGAGTCGGCGTAGATCGCCCCCGGCATGCCCCACCGCCCGAGCAGCTCCCGCCACGCCTGGGCCTGTGTGCTCACGGCGTCGTAGGGCCCGACGGCCGACAGCACCTGGTGGACCCTGATCAAGGGCTCGGAGGCCCTGAGCGCTTCGCCTCGGCCTCCAGGCGAGACACCCGTTCATCCAAGTCCCTGAACTGCGACAGAAGTGCGATGTTGAACCGGGTCTGGCGCGCCTCGAGCTCGCCGTGATACTGGCGCAGCAGACGCAGAAGCAAGCGTTTGAGCGCCGTGATCGGGGCGCCGGCTCGGCGGGTCGAATAGACGTTGGAGTAGTCGACCTCGATTACCGACCACTCGCTCAGCAGCTCGAGGCTGGGCCGCTCGGGAGTGATGGAAGCGTCCAGGGCCGCCGGCCACGGCGTGTTGGCTTCACCGCGACGGCGGGCCGCCCGCTCACGGGCCTGCTCGATCGCCTCCTCGGGGCTGGTCACCGCAGCGCCTCCTGAGGCCCCGCGCGTCCGGTCACCGTCCAGCCGCCGCGCAGGTCGGCGATGCCCTCGCCGCCGCCGGTGTCCGTGACCACCAGGCGCGTGAGCCGTTCCAGGAGCCGGCCGGCCGGCGCGTCCTGCGCCGCCGCGCCCACGGCCACGTCGTATGAGCCCGCGAGCAGGGCCAGCCGCGGAATCTCGAACGACACCTCCACCTCGCCCTCCACCGTCCCGAGGGCGGTGTCGGTGCGAAAGCACAGCTCGCCGCGCTCGGAGCGCACCTCGAGCGCCAGCATGGCCCGCTCAGCCTCGCCGGGTGCGCACAACCGCATCCGCACGGTCAACTCCTCGCCTGTCCGGTACGCGCTGCGAGTGCGGCCGTCGGCGTCATGCAGGTCCAGCTCGGACACCTCGAGCGCGGCACCCTCGCCTGGGCGCACGCTGCGCGAGGCGCCCGCCGCCGTGCCGAGCAGGCGGTGGTAGTGCAGCAGGCCCTCGGTCACGTCGCCGTCGAAGGTCACGCGTCCGCCGTCGAGCACCACCACGCGCCGGCACACGCGTTCGATCGCACCCGCGTCGTGGGACACCAGCACCATCGTCTGCCCGAGCTCCATCCGCTCGGAGATCCGTGCGAAGCACTTGCGCTGGAAGGACTCGTCGCCGACGGCCAGGATCTCGTCGATCAGCATCACGTCCGCGTCGAGGTGGGCGGCGATCGAGAAGCCCAGCCGCAGGAACATCCCCGAGCTGTA
Organism: uncultured Thermoleophilaceae bacterium; assembly: GCA_963825475.1. Lineage (GTDB taxonomy): Bacteria > Actinomycetota > Thermoleophilia > Solirubrobacterales > Thermoleophilaceae > JAAYBF01. The sequence continues at coordinate 101,181 of CAWGTC010000006.1, forward strand.
GACCTTGACCGGGAGGTCGATGAACTCGCCCAGCTCCGAGAAGGCGACGATGTCGTCGAGGCGCGCCTCGATCTCCTCGCGGCCAAAGCCGTGCAAGGCGCCGTTGAGGTAGATGTTCTCCCGCCCCGAGAAGTCGGGCCCGAAGCCCGCGCCGAGCTCGAGCAGGGTGATCACGCGGCCGCCGCACTCGGCCCGCCCGGAGTCGAGCGGCACGATTCCCGCAAGGCAGGCCAGGGTGGAGGACTTGCCGGCGCCGTTGCGCCCCACCAGCCCCACGGCCTCACCGGGCGCGATCCGCAGGCTCACGTCGCGCAGCGCCTCCACGGACGCGTGCGACGAGCCGCGGCCGCGGCGCACCGCCAGCTCCTTCAGCGTGCGGCTGCGGTCCTGGCGCACCCGAAACGTGCGCGTGGCGTGGTCGAGCACCACCTGACCGGGCTCGGGTGGGCTCACAGCATCACCGCCAGATCGCGCTCCATGCGCCGGAACAGCAGCAGCCCGCTGCCGAGCGCCAGCACCCCGGCCGCCGCGATGTAGAGCATGTGCCCAGCGCCCGGAGAGGTGCCGGCGTACAGCACCTGCCGCACTGCATCCACGAACGGCGCGATCGGATTGGCCCACTGCAGCAGGTAGCCGAGCCACGCGCGGTCGTCGACCCCGGGAAGGTCCTCCACGCGCAGGAAGATCGGGGTGACGAAGAACCACGGCAGGAGCGCCGCGGCGAGAACCGGCTCCACGTCGCGGTAGTGGGCGTGCAGGACGCTGACCGCCAGCGACAGTCCGAGCACGAAGCAGAACAACAGCACAACGATAGGCACGAGCAGCAGCAGCGCCGGCTCGAAGGTGCCCCGGACGGCTAGCGCAACCACGGTGGCGATGGTCAGCATCACCAGGAAGGTGATCATCTGGACAGTGGCAACCGAGGCCGGGATCGCCTCCCGGGGAAACCGCACCTTGCGCACTAGCGCGCCGCTCTGGACCAGGCTCGGCGCGGCCGCAAGCAGCGCCTGGGAGAAGAACACCCACACGATCAGCCCGACCAGCAAGAACAGCGGATAGTCAGGAATGTCGGCCACCCTCAAAAGGACTGAGAAGACCAGCGCGTAGGCGCCCATCAGCACGAGCGGGTTGATCAGGTACCAGAGCACTCCGAGAGCGGACCCCTTGTACTTCTGCCGCAACTCACGGCGCACCATCTGCTCGAACAGGAAGCGGTAGCGCAACATAAAGGTCCGGTGCTCGCCGGAACGCCGTTCCGGCTGCGCTCCTCCCTCTCTCGCTACCAAGCGCCTCGGCTGCGTATGACTGCCGGGATCGTCTTCATCAGGATCGTGAGGTCGAGGAACACCGACCACCGCTCGAGGTAGAGAAAGTCCAGGCGCACCAGCTCGTCGAAGTCGAGCTCGGAGCGACCGGAGACCTGCCACAGGCCGGTCATCCCTGGCAGCACGAGGTAGCGCTTGAGGTGCCAGCCCTCGAGACGATCGTAATCGCGCTGGGGGAGTGGCCGTGGCCCGACGAGCGACATCTCGCCGCGAAGGACGTTGAGCAGCTGGGGCAGCTCGTCGAGCGACCAGCGCCGGAGCCAGTTACCAGCCCGCGTCACGCGCGGATCGTCCCGGATCTTGAACAGGGCACCACCCTGCTCGTTGTGCTCCTCCAAGCGTTCCTGCAGGCTCTCCGCGCCCACGTGCATCGTGCGGAACTTGAAGCAGGCGAACGGCCGGCCGGCGATGCCGGGCCTTATCGATCGGAACAGAATCGGTCCCCGCGAGTCCAGCCTGATCGCCAGAGCTGCAAAGGCCATTACTGGCGAGAGCAGCATTAGCAGTAACACCGACCCGGCGATGTCGAACCCGCGCTTGATGACGAAGTCGATGCCTTCGAAGACCGGCGGCTTGAGCTCGAACAGCGGCAGCGACTGACCAGGCACGAACTCAACCCGGTCCATCAGGATCTCCATCGTGGAGGGGGCCACCCGCACGCGGATGCCCTGGCGATGGCAGCGATCGACCAGATCCACGGCCTTCTCCTGAGGGAAGTCGGGATCAGCGATCAAGACCTCGTCGAACGCGTCGAAGTGGCGCTCGAGGGTCTCCAGCGAGCCGAAGTCACGCAGGCCGTCGCTGCGACGTGGCGTGAGCGAGACGAACCCGAAGGGTTCGATCTGAGTGCTTTCCTGCAGGGCGTGAGCGACGGCATCGATGTGGCTGCCCGAACCCACCAGCACCGCCCGGCGACGGTATCCGGCGGCGCGCAGCAGCGCCCCGCTGGCGCGCTCGAAGGCCCAGCGCAGCGACGATACGTAGAGCAGCGCGAAGAACAGCGAGGCATAGAAGATGTAGTACGACGAAAAGGTCTCCCCCTCAATCACGGCGTACACGAGGATCACCAGGGTCACTTGGAATAGCGACGAGATCAGCGTGGCGAACCCAGGCCGCTGTGGCCGGTCCCGGTACAGGCCGGAGCGCGCGAAGAGCAACATCATCACCAAGCACGCGAGGGGCGCCACGTCAGCCGCCTGGTCGAAGGTCAGGTGCAACCGGTCAGGTTCCCGGGCAAGCGCCTTGATCACGGAGGCCGTCCAGATCGCGAGGAACATGCCCGTCACGTCGAGCGACGCCAGAACAGCCACCCTGAGCCCGCGCCTGATCGTTTCGAACCGGAGCAACCCGCCGAGCAAGGGTGACGTCCGGGCCCGCATATCGCGGTTCGGGAGACTCTCCGGCGGGGCCGGCTTGACTTCCTTGAGTTCTCTGGCCAGGCCGTTACCCATCGTGTGACCGGTCGCGGGGTACCCATCGGTAACCCCTGCGACCGGTGAATGTAGCGCTCAGGGGCGGACGAAACCGGTGCGGAAGGGGGCGAGAATCTGCCCCGCCGGTACTTCCCCAGACGAAACGGCGCTCGCCGGGGCCAAAAACGGCGCATATTGCGGTCGAGCGCCGGGCACCCGTCGCTCATCGAAGGCAGGATCGGATCGGACAAGGGATCGCGGAACGTGGAAGCCCACACAGAGTTCACGAGGCCTCGGCACGGTCGAACTCCCGACAAGGTCGCCCTGCTCGAACGCTTTCGCGTCCAGATGCTCGCGACCGCGAGGCGCTACTCGACCAACAGCCACGACGCCGACGACGCCTACCAGCGCGCGGCGGAGATCCTGCTCACCCACTCGCCCACCGGCACCGACGACGAGCTGTGCCGGTGGTTGCGCACCACTGTCAAGCACGAGGCGCTGGCGATCCGCCGCCAGGTCGAACGGGTGGCCCCCGCCGGCGAGGCACAGGTCCTGCCCGAGCCGCGGTCCGCGCGCCGCGAGACCGCGCACGACGAGGCCGAGCGCAGCGAGCGGCTGAGCCTGGGCGCCCAGGCGCTGGGGCGACTGAAGCCGCAGGAGGTGCGCTGCCTCGTGCTCAAGGCCGAGGGCTACAGCTACCAGGAGATCTGCGAGCGGACGGGTTACTCGTACACCAAGGTCAACCGATGCATGAGGGAAGGCCGGCGGGCGTTCCTCGCGCGGGTGGCCTCGATCGAGTCGGGTGCCGAGTGCGAACTGCTCGCCCCCCACCTGTCGGCGCTCGCCGACGGGGAGGGCACCGCCGCCGACCTCGCCGCCGTACGCCCCCACCTGAGGAGCTGCCTGGCCTGCCGGGCGCGCCTGCGCGAGTTCCGGGCCGTGCCGGCCCGGGTGGCCGCCCTCGCACCGGCGGGGCTGGTGGCCGGGGGAGCGGGCTCGGCCGAGCCCATGACCCGCAGCCTCTTCGAGTCGCTGGTGGGCTCGGCCCAGCACAAGGCCTCGGCCCTCGGCGATCGCGCCCATCACGTACTGGAGATGGCCGGCGGCCAGAAGGCGGCCGCGGTGGCCGCGTCGGCGGCGGCCCTGGCGGGTGGCGGCGCGGTCACCGCCGAGCGCTTCTCCGAGCGCGCCGGCGACGGCCCTTCGCCTGGCGCCGAAGTGCGCAAGGCAAGCCAGGAGCTTCAGGCGGACGGCGGCGCAGCCGAACCCGAGCCCCAGCCCGTCGACACGGCGCCGCCTGCGCCCACACCGCCGCCGCCAGCGTCAGCGCCCGCGCCGCAGCCCGTGGCAGCGCCCCCGCCGCGACCCGCCAACGAGTTCGCGCCCGAGGCCGCGGCAGCTTCGCCACCGCCCGCGCCGCAGCCGGCGCCCGCACCCGCCCCAGCGCCGGCCGGCCTCGAGTCGGCCGGTGGCGGGTCCTCAGGCGCCGGTGGAGGTGCTCCTTCCGGCAGCGGCGAGTTCGCGCCCTAGCCGCCGCCCGGGCCGGGAGCCGTGCCCTCGACCCAGCGCCCCTCGCCGCCCTCGACCTCCTTCTTCCAGATCGGGGCGTCGGCCTTCACCCGGTCGATGATCTCCCGGGCCCCGGCGAAGGCCTCGCCTCGGTGTGGCGCCGAGACGGCCACGGTCACGCTCGGCTCCGAGAGCGCGACCGCGCCCACCCGGTGCTCCACTGCAGCAGCACAGAGGCCGTGGCGCGCAACCGCCTCTGCGGCGATCTCGCGCATCTTGGACTCCGCCATCTCCGCGTAGGCCTCGTACTCCAGGCGCTCGACCTCCCGGGTCACGCCCTGGAATGTGACCACAGCCCCCGCGCGAGGATCCACCACCCGGGCCGCCAGCCCGTCGAGGGACAACGGCTGTCCGGTCACGCGCACGTAGGGGGAGGTGGCGGGCTCGGCCTCGCCTCCGCTCACCGGTGGGATCAGGGCCAGCTCGTCGCCGGGATCGAGCACCTGGTGCTCGGGTGCGTACTCGCGGTTGACCGCCATCACCAGCGGCAGTCCCTCGGCCAGGGCGCCGAGGTGGTCGAGAGCGTCGCGCACGCTTGCTCCCTCGGGCAGCTCGAGCACCATCTCGCGGGCGCCGGCGCGCTCGCGGAGCATGGCGAAGAGCCTGACGGTGACCTCCACGGAGCCCATGCTAGGCCCCGGACTGCGCGTCAGCGCGGCGGGGAGGCGGCGCGAGGCTGGGCGGTGAACTTGGGGGACTGCGCGGCGCTCTGCGCCTCGGCCTCCGTGACCGCCAGCAGATTCTCCAGCGTCGGCTGCAGGGACAGGAAGAGGTCCACGAGCTCCCGGATCGAACTGGCGCCCGGCCTGGGAGGCGATCTCGGTAACGGCGCTCTCGTGATCCCACGCGTCCTTGTAGGGCCGCTCGGAGATCAGCGCGTCGAACACGTCCGCGATCGCGCAGATGCGCCCGACTATGGGCGCGTCCTCCCCGGCCAGCCCCTGCGGGTAGCCCGACCCGTCCCATCGTTCGTGATGGGTGAGCGCGATCACCTCCCCCAGCTGCACGATCGGCGAATGGCTTCCCGCCAGTAGCTCGGCGCCCATAGTCGTGTGGAGCTTCATCTGCTCCCACTGGTCCGGATCGAGCGGCCCAGGCTTGAGGAGGATTGAGTCCGGGATCGCGATCTTGCCGATGTCGTGCATGGGAGCGGCGTGCAGGAGCAGTTCGCATGCCTCGGGCTCCATGCGGGCCGCCCGCGCGATCAGGTGCGCGATCCGGCTCATGCGGGTGATGTGCATGCCGGTTCCATAGTCACGGGACTCGGCGGCGCGGCCCAGGCGGCGCACCACCTCGAGCCGGCTCTCATGCAGGTCGGCCGTGCGCCTGGTCACCTCGTGCTCCAGGCGGTTGTTCTGCCGTGCCAGCTGCTCCTTGGCCAGCGTGAGCGAGCGCGCCAGGGACCCGAGCATCCGCCGTACCGCCAGCGGATTGCCGTTGAGCACCTCGTCGAGATCGGTCTTGGAGATCTCGATCACCTCGGAGGGCTCCACCGAGACCACGGAAGCGAGCCGGTTGGTCTCGTTGAGCACGGCGACCTCGCCGAAGGCGCGGCCGGGGCCGAGCCTGTCGAGCACGAGACCCGGGCCGAGCGTGGGGCGCACCACCTTCAGCATGCCTTCGCGAACCACGAACACCGACTCGCCGCGATCGCCCTCCTCGAACACGAGCTCTCCGGCGTCCAGTTGACGCAGCGTCGCTTGCTCGGACAATCGCGCGATCGCCTCTCCGGGGAGTGAGCGGAACATCTCGACCGCCGCCAGATCGTCCGGATGGGGCGGCTCGGGTGGCCGCCGTGAGGGCGTCGGTGATTCGGATTGGGTGGAAGGGGTCACGGCAGCCATGGGTGCCGTATCCCGGTACCGCGATACGGGCGCCTCCCGGTACCTATCGGCCAGCGCGGGTCCTACATGAGCCCCGCAGGGCCCGATTGGACGTCGCCGGGCCCAGGTGGTGCCCGGATCTCGACCCCGGCCCTATTCTTGGGTCGTGGCCACCACCCCCGAGGCAAAGCCCACGATCGCGCCGATCGTCGGGCCCGAGGACGAGCGGCGCTTCACCGACTCGGGGATCGAGGTCAAGTCCCTCTATGACGAGCACGACGTACCCGACGACCTCCCCGAGAAGCTAGGCGAGCCGGGCGAGTACCCCTTCACGCGCGGCATCCACCCGGAGATGTACCGCTCCCGGCGGTGGACGATGCGCCAGTACGCCGGATACGCGAGCGCCAAGGAGACCAACGAGCGCTTCCACTACCTGATCAAGCACGGCTCGACCGGGCTGTCGATGGCCTTCGACCTGCCAACCCAGCTGGGCCGCGACTCCGACGACGCGCTGTGCGAGGGCGAGGTGGGCCGCACCGGAGTGGCCATCGACACGATCGACGACATGCGGCGGGTGTTCGAGGGCATCCCGCTGGACGAGGTCTCGACGTCGATGACGATCAACGCCCCCGCCGCCTGCCTGCTGTTGCTCTACGAGCTGGTCGGCGAGGAGCAGGGGGTGGACTCCAAGCAGCTGCGCGGCACCACCCAGAACGACATCCTCAAGGAGTACATAGCCCGCGGGAACTTCATCTACCCGCCCTCGGCCGCGATGAGGCTGACCACCGACCTGTTCGCCTACTGCCGCGAGCGCGTGCCGAAGTGGAACACGATCTCGATCTCCGGCTACCACATGCGCGAGAAGGGCTGCTCGGCGGTGCAGGAGGTCGGCTTCACCCTGGCCAACTCGATCGCCTACGTGCAGGCCGCGATCGACGCCGGGCTCGACGTCGACGAGTTCGGCCCGCGGCTGGCCTTCTTCTTCAACGGCCACAACAACGTGTTCCAGGAGGTGGCCAAGTTCCGCGCCGCACGGCGCATGTGGGCGCGGATCATGCGCGAGCGCTTCGGCTCGGAGAACCCGAAGTCGCAGACGATGCGCTTCCACACCCAGACCGGCGGCGTGACGCTTGCCGCCCAGCAGCCGGAGAACAACATCGTGCGCGTGGCGCTGCAGGGCTTCGCTGCGGTGTGCGGAGGCACGCAGTCGCTGCACACGAACGGATTCGACGAGGCGCTCGCGCTGCCCACCGAGCGCGCCGCCCGGATCGCCCTGCGCACGCAGCAGATCCTGGCCCACGAGTCCGGGGCCACCGACTCGGTCGACCCGTTCGCCGGCTCCTACTTCGTCGAGAACCTGACCGACCAGATCGAGCAGGGCGCGCAGGGCCTGATCGACAAGGTCGACGAGCTCGGCGGATCGGTGCAGTGCATCCCGTTCATCCGCGCCGAGGTGGAGGAGTCCGCCTGGGGCTACGAGGAGCGCTATCGGATCAAGCAGGACATCGTGGTCGGGGTCAACGACTACGTGAGCGACGAGATCGACGACGTGGAGATACTCCGCGTGGACCCCGAGTCCGAGCGCCAGCAGGTCGAGCGCCTCAAAGCGTTCAAGGAGGACCGCGACGCCGAGGCGGTGAAGGCACGACTCGAGCAGCTGCGCGAGGTGTGCCGCGGAGAAGGCAACCTGCTCGCGCCTGTCCGCGCCGCGCTGAAGGACCGCTGCTCGGTGGGCGAGGTGTGCGGCGTGATGCGTGAGGAGTTCGGCGAGTACTCGGAGGCCTAGATCAAGACCAGGACCACACGTTCCGCCTGAAGCGCTGATCTCGCGGGGGGACCTCGCTCAGGGCGCGCTTCTGAGGGGGCTCGCCAGGCTGCCCGCGCCGGTGCAGCGCGCCCTGGCCGGCGGACGGCCCGTCCGCGTTGACGGCCTCGAGCTGCACCACGAGTCGCAGCTCGTGATCGCGCTCGCCGCCCGAGCGGGCAGGCCCCGGATCGAGTCGCTGCCCCCCGCGCAGGCACGGGCGGAGACCGTGCGCGGCGCGCTGGCCGTGCGCGGGCCGCTGCCGGCACTCCCCCGGATCGAGGAGCTGGAGATCCCCGGCTCCGGCGGCCCGATCCGAGCCCGCTTGTACGCGCCGGACGCCGAGCCGGGCGGAACCGGGCTGCTTGTGTATTTCCACGGGGGCGGATGGGTGATCGGCGATCTCGACACTTGCGAGGGCCTGTGCCGCTTCCTCGCGAGCGAGTCAGGAGCCGCCGTGCTGGCGGTGGACTACCGGCTGGCGCCCGAGCATCGCTTCCCGGCCGCCGTGGAGGACGCCGTGGCCGCGCTCGCCTATGCCGCCGAGCGCGCGGGCTACCTAGGCGCCGACCCGGACAGGATCGCCGTGGGAGGAGACAGCGCCGGCGGCAACCTGGCCGCGGTGGCCGCCCAGGCGGCCCGGTCCGGAGAGGCGCCGCGTCCCGCCTTCCAGCTCCTGATCTACCCGGTCTGCGACCTGTCGGAGAAGCGCCCCTCCTACCACCTCTTCAGAGAGGGGTTCCTGCTGACCGAGGCCGAGATGGACTGGTTCCGCGCCCAGTACCTGCGCGACCCGGGCGCGGAGCGCGACCCGCGCGTATCGCCGCTCCTCGCCGAGGACCTCTCCGGGCTCGCGCCTGCATACATCGCCACCGCGGGCTTCGATCCGCTGCGTGACGAGGGGGAGGAGTATGCGCGCCGGCTGTCGGCGGTGGGCGTGCCAGTGGCGCTGCGCCGCCACGAGGGCCTGCTGCACAGCTACGCGAACCTGACGGCCGTAGGCCGCGCCGCGCGCGAGGCGATGCTGGAGGCGGCTGCCGCGCTGCGGGAGGGCCTGGCGCGTCGCGGACCCTAACCGGCACCGGTTCGCGACGCGATCCTGCGGATCGGGCCGCGGCGGGCACTTCCATTCCTTGGAAGGAGTCCGCTCCGGGCGGGCGAACCGGGTTCCCGATGCCAGATCTCAGAGTCAGAAGAACATTGGTCAAGTCACCGCCCGAGCTGTGGGCCGAGCTGAGCGAGGTCGAGGGCCTCGAGCGGCACCTCGGCGAGTTCGGGGAGATCACCATCACCCGGGCCGAGCCCGAGACCGCGGTTGCCTGGGAGGGCGAGAACGCCAGCGGCACCGTGGAGCTGGAGCCCACCGGGTGGGGGACGAAGGTGACTATTACGGCTGAAGTGGCTGAGGCGCCGCCGGAACCTGAGACGGATCCAGGGTCCGAGTCGACAGTCGACAGTCGAAAGTCGACAGAGCTTGCTCCGGAGCGTGAGCCCGTCTCCGTGGAGCCGGAGCGTACGCCGGTCGCCGCGGAGCCTGATCCTGGACCATTTGATCCTGAGCCCGATCCCTTTGATCCGGAGCCGGTGCCTGAGCCCAAGCGCCGCGGATTCCTCGCACGGTGGATGTTCCGGGAGCGCCGGGCGGTGCCCGCGCATCCGGCTCACACCCTGAATGAGTTTCCCGAGGATCCCGCGCCTCAGCTGCCCGAGTGGAGCGCGCAGGAGCCCCAGCCGGAGGCCGACCCTGAGCCCGTGACTCCGCCCGAGCCCACGGCCGATGTCCTGTCCCCGACGGCTGACGACGAGTTCGAGTTCGAGTTCGCGATCCGCCGTGGCGACGAACAGGCCGAAGCCGAGGACGTCACGCTCGAGCCACTTGCGCCTGAGCGCGCCAAGGAAGTGCTGGAGACGGCGCTAGAGAACCTCGGCCAGGCGCATCACCGGCCGTTCTCGCGCGGATAGGGCCCACACCGGGTAACACCGGGCCGCAGCCGAGTGGCTACCGTGCCCGGCCGATGACCGTTGGCACCCTCACTCGGCGCCGCCTCCTCGAGAGAGGGGGCGCCGCGGCCGTGGCCGCCATGGCCGCACGGCCGGCATCCGCGGGGCCGCCCAAGGACGGCCCCAACGTGGTGGTGATCGTGCTCGACACCGTCCGGGTCGACCACGTATACGGGGAGCGCGCGCAGACTCCGAACATCGATGCCCTCATGGCCAGGGGCCTGAGCTTCACCAACGTCTTCCCGGAGGCCATGCCCACCGTGCCGATGCGCAACTCGATCCTCAGTGGCCGCCGCGAGTTCCCCTTCCGCAACTGGCGCGACCACCGCGACCTCTACCCCCAGCCGGGCTGGGAGCCCGTGGACAACCTGGCCGGCACCTTCACCAGCGTGCTCCGCAAGGCCGGGTACTGGACCGGCTACGCCACCGACAACCCCTTCCTGGGCTACGCCCGCCCCTACGGCCCATTCCGGCGCAGCTTCGACGCCTTCGCGGGAACGAAGGGACAGCTCGGAAAGGTGGTGGATCCCAAGACCGTTCCCGAGGCCGAGCTGCGCCGCTGGCTGCACCCCTCGATCGACAGCCGGGTGAACCGCGGACGGGTGCGCAAGTACCTGGCCAACGCCTCCTACGCCGACGACGAGACGAAGTCGTTCGCGGCCCAGGTCTTCGGCGACGGGGTCGCCCTGTTGGAGAGGGCCGCCCGCAAGCGTCCGTTCGCCCTGGTGGTGGACACCTTCCAGCCCCACGAGCCGTGGACTCCTCCGCGCAAGTACCTCGAGCTGTACGCGGACCCCGACGAGTTCAAGCGCGAGCCCTCCCACGTGCCCTACTCGCGGGTGCGCAGCTATCTGAAAGGGGCCGCGCGCACGAGCGTCCCAGCCCGGATGCAGGCGCTTCACGCCGCGGAGCTGACGATGACCGACCGCTGGCTGGGCACCTTCCTCGACCGGCTGCGCGAGCTAGAGCTCGAGTCGGAGACGGCGATCATCCTGGTGGCCGACCATGGGATCTACTTCGGGGAGCACGGCTGGACCGGCAAGATCTCCACGGTGCTGCACCCGGAGCTGATCCAGGTGCCCCTGGTCGTGGTCGACCCGGCGGGACGCGAAGCCGGCACCACGAGCGACTACCGCGCCTCGACGCATGACGTGGCGCCCACCGCGCTGGCGATGGCGGGCGTCGGCGTTCCCGAGCCGATGCAGGGTGTGAACCTGTCCCGGCTGTTCGAGGGCCGCAGCCTGCCCCGCCGCCCGTACTCGACCGGCGGCTACCGCAACACCTTCTACATCCGCGACGACGACTGGTCGCTGACCGCGGACAACCGGCTTCGCGACTTCAAGCTCTTCAACCTGCGAGCGGACCCCGGCGAGCACCGCAACGTGGCCAGGCAGAACCCCGCCGTGGTGCGCAGGCTGCGGCGCGCCGCCATCAGGCGCGCGGGCGGCAAGCCGCCCTTTTACGGATAGGTGCGGTGCTCGCCGGAACAGCGTTCCGGCTGCGCTCCTCCCCCCGCGCGTAGTATCCGCCGCCCTATGCGGCAGAAGAGTCCCGAGACCTACGAGGAGAAGCTGGCCCACCTCACCGAGCTGCGCGAGCAGGCGGTGCACTCCAGCCCGGAGGCCGAGGAGAAGCAGCACGCGAGGGGCAAGCTCACGGCCCGCGAGCGGGTGGAGAAGCTGCTCGACCCGGGCTCGTTTGCGGAGCTGGACACCTTCGTGCGCCACCGGACCACGGAGTTCGGGATGGAGAAGAACAAGCCCTGGGGCGACGCGGTCGTGACCGGCCACGGCACGATCGACGGCCGGCCGGTGTGCGTGTTCTCGCAGGACTTCACCGTGTTCGGTGGCTCCCTGGGCGAGGTGATGGCCGAGAAGATGGTGAAGATCATGGACCTGGCGGCCAAGATCGGCTGCCCGGTGATCGGCATCAACGACTCCGGCGGCGCGCGCATCCAAGAGGGGGTCGTGTCCCTCGGCGCCTACGGCGACGTGTTCGTGCGCAACGTGCAGTGCTCCGGGGTGATCCCCCAGATCTCGCTGATCATGGGTCCGTGCGCGGGCGGCGCCGTGTACTCGCCGGCCATGACCGACTTCATCTTCATGGTCAAGGAGACCTCGCACATGTTCATCACGGGCCCCGACGTGATCAAGACCGTGACCGGCGAGGAGGTCGAGTTCGAGGAGCTCGGCGGAGCGATGACCCACAACACCAAGTCCGGTGTCGCGCACTTCGCCTCCGAGGACGAGGAGGCGTGCCTCGAGGACGCCCGCTTCCTCATGTCCTTCCTGCCGCAGAACAACCTCGAGCTGCCCCCGCGGATGGACTCCGGCGACCCCCACGACCGCATGGACTCAGACCTCGCCACGATCGTTCCCGAGAACCCGAACAAGCCCTATGACATGCGCGACGTGGTTGGCCGCGTAGTCGACGACGGCGGCTTCTTCGAGGTGCAGGAGCACTTCGCCAAGAACATCATCATCGGCTTCTCCCGCCTGGGCGGCAGGCCCGTCGGGGTGGTGGGCAACCAGCCCTCGCACATGGCGGGCGTGCTCGACATCGACGCTTCGGAGAAGGCCGCCCGCTTCGTGCGCTTCTGCGACGCGTTCAACGTGCCGCTGGTCACCTTCACCGACGTGCCCGGCTTCCTGCCCGGGACCAGCCAGGAGTGGGGCGGCATCATCCGCCACGGCGCCAAGCTGCTCTACGCCTTCACCGAGGCCACGGTGCCCAAGCTCACGGTTGTCACGCGCAAGGCCTACGGCGGCGCGTATGACGTGATGAACTCGAAGCACATGCTGGCCGACTTCAACTTCGCCTGGCCGCAGGCCGAGGTTGCGGTGATGGGGCCTGAGGGCGCCGTGAACATCATCTACCGGCGCGACATCGCCAACTCCCCGACGCCGGACGAGCGCCGCCAGAAGCTGATGGACGACTACAAGGCCCGCTTCGCCAACCCCTATTCGGCGGCCGAGCGGGGCTACATCGACGACGTGATCGAGCCCCACGAGACCCGTCCGCGCCTGATCCGCGCCCTCGAGACACTCGAGACCAAGCGCGTGCAGGGGCCCAAGCGCAAGCACGGGAACATCCCGCTGTAGGACTTCATCTGCCGACACTCGCCGTCGCCGCCATGTCGCTGTGGCCTGGGGGCTCGGCGGCCGAGCAGGAGAGGCGCACCCTCACGCCCGCCCAGCGGGCCGGCCAACGCGTGGTGTTCGCCTACCCCGGGCCACGGCCGCCGCACGCCCTCCTACGCAGGGTGCAACGCGGGCGAGCAGCGGGCGTGGTCCTGTTCGCCCGCAACGTCGCTTCGCAGCGAGGCCTGCGCACGACCGTCGTGAGGCTTCAGCGGGCGGCGCGGCGGTCGCCGGTGCCCCTCGCGCTGCTGGTGATGGTGGATCAGGAGGGCGGGCTGGTGAAGCGGCTGCCGGGCGGACCGGACCGCAGCGCCGCCGAGGTGGGTGCCACCGGCAGCCCCCGCGCCGCGCTCCGTGACGGCCGCTCGGCTGGCTTGGCCGGTGCCTTCGCAGCCGGCCTGCGCTCCCGCGGCGTGGCCGCCACGCTGAAGCACTTCCCCGGCTTCGGCGCCGCGCGCGTGAACACCGACCTGAGTCCGGTCGTGCTCCGAACGCCACGGCGGCACCTGCGACGCATCGACGTGCGACCCTTCGCCGCGCTGGCCGACCACGCAGAAGCTCGTGATGCTCAGCACCGCGGTGTACCCGGCCTTCGACCGCCTCCCGGCGGTGTTCTCACGCCTCGTATCAACGGGGGAGCTGCGCGGGCGGCTGGGATGAGTGTCGGTGTCCGACGCTCTCGACACGCCGGCGGTCACCCGCTTCGCCGGCCCCGGCCGGCTGGCGCTTCGGGCGGCCCGCGCCGGCACCGACGTCGTTCTCTTCGGCCGCGGCTACGGCGCTGGGGCCACTGCCGCCAACACTCTCGCCGCCCGCCTGCGCACCGGGCGGCTGCGACGGCGGCCGTTCCTGCGCTCAGCGCGAAGAGTGATGGCGCTGCGAGCAGCGCTGCGGTAAAGGTGATCCCCGGGGGTGCGCAGCTACAGCCTTGCGTGGCCGGGTTTCACCGTGCCCGCGTCGCCCGCCTCCAGCACCGCCAGGCAGATCGCCACGTCCTGAATGGCCAGGCCGGTCGAGTCGAAGAGCGTGGCCTCGTGATCGGACCCGCGGCCCGCCGCGACTCCCGTGAGCACCGCCCCCAGCTCAGTCACCTGCTCGCGCGTGATCCGGCCCGCCTCCCAGGCGCCGGTCAGCTCGCCGCCGTGGCTGGCCTGAGCCCACTCGTCGCAGAACAGCCGAGCACTCTCCACCACCTCGATCTCCGCCTCTGCCTTGCCGGGCCCGTCCGCACCCAGCATGTTGAGGTGCGCGCCGGGATGCACCTCGCCGACCCGAACGACGGCTTGGCTCCCGGGGGTCACGCAGGTGACGACGTCGCAGGCCAGGGCGTCCTCGCGGGTGCCGGCCTCCCAGCCCAGCTCGCCCGCCAGCGAGCCGGCGGCCTCCGGGATCGGATCGAAGCAGATGCCCGGCCCGTACTCGGCCGCCGCGAGGCAGCGCGCGGCCCAGCTGCCATGGAGCCCGCAGCCCACTATCCCCACGGTGCGGGCGTCCTCGCGCGCCAGCTCCTGCGCCGCGACCGCGGCCACCGCCCCGGTGCGCAGCGCCGTGACGGCGCGCACGTCGACGAGCGCGCGCACAGACCCGCTGGCCTCGTCGGACACGCAGATCATGCCCTGCACCACCGGGAGCCCGCGAGCCGGGTTGTGAGGGAAGGACGTTGCCCACTTGAGGATGGCGATGCCCCCACCGCGAGCGGGCATAGCGCGGAAGTCCCCGTTGGGCACGTCGAGGTAGACCTTGGGCGGCATCGACCACTCGCCGGCGGCGTACTCCACGAACCCCTGCCGCACGCGGTCGATCGCCTCCAGAGGGGACACAGCAGCCATCACAGCGTCATGACCGAATATCGCGATGCTGGGGATGCCGGCCATCTTCACCACGGTACCCTTCGCCGCGCTCGTGAGCACCAACGGCAAGCAACACCCCCGCCGCCCCCGGATCGAGGTCCGCCAGGCGGCGGCGTCGCCGGAGGAGGCGGCGGCGATCGCCGCGGCGATCGAGCATTTTTTGCGCGACACTGCACCGGCGCCCCAGGCCACGGGGAACGACCTCAGCCCCTGGCTTCGCGCGGGCCTCTACGAGAACGCTGGGCTTGACCCCTCGGGCCCCGGCCCTTGGGGCGGCGGCCCCCTCATCTAAGGGCTAACCCCGAAAAGTTCAGGGTGCAGGTCAGGGGTTTTCCTCGATGAGCGGCGAGCCGTGGTGGCGCATGCTCATCCCATGACTCAGACGTTCATTTACGAGCACACGGACATTCCCCCGGGCCTAACGCTCGCGGAATACCGGCAGTCACGTGCCCGCCCGGAACGGCGGACGTGGCTGACCGCAATCCGGCCGCTCATCGCGCCTCTGCTGGCTCTCAAGCCGTAGAGGATTCCCCCTCGGCAACGTGAATATGCTGAAAGCCGACCGGGTTTTGCTACTTTCACGTGATGGAGCCGACGACGACGCCCCCCGCCGCCACCAAGAAGGGCCGTGAGGGCTCGCTGACCAACCCCGAGGTCGTGGACGTGCCGGGCCACATCATCCCGATCCTCGAGCGCGAGTTCGACGACTTCGACAACGAGGCCGAGAAGTTCCTCGACGGGCAGACCGAAGAGACCGAGTTCATCGGCTTCCGCCTCAAGCAGGGCGTGTACGGACAGCGCCAGGCCGACGTTCAGATGATCCGGGTGAAGCTCCCGTGGGGCGGGATCACCCCCGAGCAGATGGACGCCTTCGCAGACGGCGTGGAGCGCTACGCGCCGCTGAACAAGGGCCACATCACCACCCGTCAGAACATCCAGATCCACCACGTGCCCCTGCGCGACGCGGCGGCGCTGATCCGTGACCTTTCGGACTCCGGCCTGTCCTCCCGTGAGGGATGCGGCAACACCGTGCGCAACGTGACCGGCGACCCGTGGGCGGGCGTGACCGAGGGCGAGCTCTTCGACATCACCCCCTATGCGGGGGCGTACGTGCGCTACTTCGTGCGCCATCCCACCACACAGCTCATGCCGCGCAAGATCAAGACGGCCTTCTCGGCCACCGACGCGGACGTCGCGATCACCGGCATCCACGACATCGGCTTTCTCCCACGCGTGCGCGAGGGCGTGAGGGGCGTGGAGCTCCGTGTGGGCGGTGGCACCTCGATCATGCCCCGGGTGGCCCCCACGCTCTACGACTTCGTGGAGCTCGACAACGGCGACTACCTCAAGGTCACCGAGGCCTGCTTTCGCATCTTCAACCGCCAGGACTGGCTGCGAGTGAACCGCGCCCGCGCCCGGATCAAGGTGCTGATCGACAAGATCGGCATCGACGAGTTCCGCACCCAGGTGGAGGAGGAGCTCAAGGGCGACTGGGTGAACGAGCGGGACTTCGATCCCCAGGCCAAGCTCTTCGTGCACGACGAGGAGGAGAACGCGCCGGCGCTGCTCGCGCACTACTCCCAGCCCTTGCCTGCTGGAGCCATGGATGGCGAAGCAGGCGCGGCCTTTTCTGACGGCAAGCAGTTCGAGCGCTTCCGTGAAGACAACGTCGCGCCGCAGCGCCAGGCCGGGTTCTCCACCATCCACGTGAAGGTCACTCGCGGCGATCTCACCCCTGAGCAGTTCCGCGGCCTCGGGCAGATCATGCGCGACTACTCCGGCGGCTATGCCCGCACCACCGTCGAGCAGAACTTCGTGCTGCGTTGGGTGCGCGACGAAGCCGTGTACGAGGTGTGGCAGCGCCTCAAGGCCCTCGGCCTCGGCGACTCCGGCCCGATGAAGATCGCCGACGTCGTGAGCTGCCCGGGCACCGACTCGTGCAAGCTCGGCATCACCAGCTCCATGGGCCTCAACCGCGCCGTCCAGCAGCGGGTCGAGGCGATGGACATCCAGGACCCGCTCACGCGCAAGGTCCACATCAAGATGTCCGGCTGCCCCAACGGCTGTAGCCAGCACCACATCGCCAACATCGGCTTCTACGGAGCGTCGATCAAGGTCGGGGACAAGACCATCCCGGCCTACATCCCGCACATCGGCGGCACGTTCGTCGGCGGTGAGGTGGTCTACGGCACCCGGCTGAAGTCACGGCTGCCCTCCAAGCGGGTGCCCGACGCCGTGGAGCGCTGGCTGCGGTACTACGAGGCCGAGCGAAACGAGGGCGAGGAGTTCAACGACTTCGCCGAGCGCGTTGGAGCGGACAGCTTCACCACGCAGGTCAAGGACCTGGCCCTGCCGGTCGAGTTCACGATCGAGAACATGGACTTCTTCATCGACTGGAGCCGCGACGAGCTCTACCGAGTGGTTCGCGGTGAAGGCGAATGCGCAGTCTGACGGTCCCCGACCTGGAGTATCTGAGCGCCCAAGAGGTGCTCGCACAAGCGATCGACGACCACCATCCACGCATGGCGCTCGCCTGCTCCTTCCAGAAGGAGGAGGCGGTGCTCGTGCACATGCTGCTCGAGCAGGTGCCGGACGCACGCGTGTTCACGATCGACACAGGCGTGCTCTTCCCCGAGACCTACGCCACCTGGCGTGAGCTGGAGCAGCGCACAGGGGTCAAGGTCGAGGTGATCGACGCCCTGTCGCTCGACGGGCGCCCGTGGAGCGCCGACCATTGCTGCGGCAAGCGCAAGGTGGCCGCGCTGGACGCGATGCTCGGCAACCTGGACGCCTGGGTGACCGGCGTGCGGCGCGAGCAGTCACCCACCCGTGCGGCGGCGCAAAGCTGGGCTGGGACGATGGCCGGGGCCTGTGGAAGGTGAGTCCGCTCGCGGATTGGACCGAGGATCAGGTCTGGGATTACCTCAACGAGCACGACCTTCCCTACAATCCGCTCCACGACCGCGGCTATGCCTCGATCGGCTGCGCGCCGTGCACCCTGCCCGGCAGCGGCCGAGAGGGTCGCTGGGCAGGCCAGGACAAGACCGAGTGCGGCCTGCACGGCGAATGATGAGCGCAACCACCTTGGACCAGTCGACGCAGCCCACGCTGTCCCACCTGCGCGCCCTCGAGGCGGAAGCGATCCATGTCTTTCGTGAGGTCGCGGCCGAGCTCGAGCGACCGGTGCTGCTGTTCTCCGGCGGCAAGGACTCGATCGTGCTCCTGCGCCTGGCCGAGAAGGCCTTCCGCCCGGGCGGCTTCCCCTTCCCGGTGATGCACGTGGACACCGGACACAACTTCCCCGAGGTGATCGAGTTCCGCGACCGCCGGGTCGAGGAGCTGGGCGAGCGGCTGATCGTGGCCTCGGTCCAGGACTCGATCGACAATGGCCGCGTGGTCGAGGAGACGGGCCCTCGTGCCTCGCGCAACCGCCTGCAGATCGTGACCCTGCTCGACGCCATCACCGAGAACAGCTTCGACGCGGCCTTCGGTGGCGCGCGCCGCGACGAGGAGCGCGCCCGGGCCAAGGAGCGGATCTTCTCCTTCCGTGACGACTTCGGCCAGTGGGACCCCAAGGCCCAGCGGCCCGAGCTGTGGTCGCTCTACAACGGCCGCATCCGGCGTGGCGAGAACGTGCGCGTGTTCCCTCTCTCCAACTGGACCGAGCTGGACGTGTGGCAGTACATCCATGAGGAGGGCCTCGAGGTGCCCCACATCTACTTCGCGCACGACCGCGAGGTCTTCCAGCGCGACGGGATGCTCTACGCCACCTCCCCGTTCATGGAGTTGATCGACGGCGAGGAGCCGTTCACGGCCTCCGTGCGCTACCGCACCGTCGGTGACATGAGCTGCACGGGCGGCGTGCGCTCCGACGCCGCCACGCTCGAAGAGGTGGTGGCCGAGATCGCAGCCACCCGCATCACCGAGCGCGGCGAGACCCGCGCCGACGACCGCGTGACCGAGGCGGCGATGGAGGACCGGAAGCGCGAGGGGTATTTCTAGGATGGCCGCCGCTGTGGTGGAAGCAACTTCGGAGCTGCTCCGGTTCGCCACCGCGGGCTCGGTCGACGACGGCAAGAGCACGCTGATCGGAAGGTTGCTGTTCGACTCGAAGCAGGTGCTGGCCGACCAGATGGCGCACGTGGAGGAGGTCTCGGAGCGCCGCGGCGACGGCTATGTGAATTTGGCGCTGCTCACCGACGGCCTGAGGGCCGAGCGCGAGCAGGGGATCACGATCGACGTTGCCTACCGCTACTTCCAGACCACCAAGCGCAAGTTCATCATCGCCGACACGCCCGGCCACGAGCAGTACACGCGCAACATGGTCACCGGGGCCTCGACGGCCGACCTGTCGCTCAAGCTCCTCGATGCCCGCACCGGCGTCGTCGAGCAGTCCAAGCGCCACGCATACATCGCCTCGCTGCTGCGGATCCCGCACGTGGTGGTGTGCGTGAACAAGATGGACCTCGTGGACTTCGACGAGGGCGTGTTCAACCGCATCGTGACCGACTTCACCGACTTCGCCCTGCCGCTGGACATCGAGGACCTCACCTTCATCCCGATCAGCGCGCTCGAGGGCGACAACGTGGTGGACCGCTCCACCCGGATGCCCTGGTACCAGGGCCCGTCGCTGCTCGACCACCTCGAGCAGGTGCAGCTCGTGCGCGACCTCGACCATGCCGATGCTCGCTTCCCGGTCCAGTGGGTGATCCAGCCCAGCGCCGCGCGCGCCCCGGACTACCGCGGGTACGCGGGCCGGGTGGCCGGCGGCGCGCTGGCGCCCGGAGACGAGGTGGTGGTGCTGCCCTCCGGTCAGAGCACGCGGGTGGCGGCCATCGACAGCTACGAGGGGGCGCTGGACACGGCGTTCGCGCCGATGTCGGTCACCGTTCGGCTCGAGGACGACATCGACGTGTCCCGCGGCGACATGATCTGCACGGCGCTCGATCCTCCCAAGGCCGTCCGCGAGCTGACGGCCGACGTTTGCTGGATGACCGACGCTCCGCTCAAGCCGGGCGGGCGCTATGCCGTCAAGCACACGACCCGCACCGCCCGGGCCATCGTGGAGGACGTGCTGCACAAGGTGGACGTGCACACGCTCGAGCCCGGTCCCGCCGACGATCTCGGCCTCAACGACATCGGGCGCGTGCGCCTGCGCACGAGCACACCGCTCGTGGCCGACCCCTACGCCCGCAACCGCACCACGGGCAGCTTCATCCTCATCGACGAGGCGACCAACGACACGGTGGGCGCCGGCATGGTGGTCAAGACCACGCCCTGATGGGCATCGACTTCGCGGTCGTCGCCTTCGGGCTGGGCGTCGGCCTGCTGGTGGGGATGACGGGCATTGGCGGGGGCTCGCTCATGACCCCGCTTCTCATCCTCGTGTTCGGGGTCAAGCCGATCACCGCCGTCGGCACCGACCTCGCCTACGGGGCGGTCACGAAGACGGTCGGGGGCATCAAGCACTTCCGCCAGGGCACCGTGGACATGTCCCTTTCGGGGTGGATGGCCGTTGGCTCGGTGCCGGCAGCCATCGGCGGCGTCTACGTGCTGGAGGCGCTCGAGCGCGCCCACGGTGAGGACTTCGACGATCTGCTGATCCTGCTGCTGGCCATGGCGCTGCTGTTCTGCGGCGCGATGACCCTGGCGCGGGCCCTGTTCCTCAAGCAGCTTCACGGAAAGGAGCGGGACACCATCGAGATGGAGACCCGCCACAAGGTGTCCGCGGTGCTGCTCGGAGTGTTCGTGGGCTTCGTCCTCGGGGTCACCTCGGCCGGCAGTGGAGCCCTGATCGCCGTTGGGCTGATCCTGCTCTTCCGCCTGGTGCCCACCCGGGTGGTGGGCACGGACGTGTTCCACGCCGCGCTGCTGCTGTGGGCCGCGGCGATCGCCCACCTGGTGTCCGGCAACGTGGACTTCGCGCTGGCCGGCACGATCCTGCTCGGCTCGATCCCGGGCGTGTGGGTGGGAAGCCACATGTCCGTGCGGGTGCCCACCGACGCGCTGCGCACGACGCTGGCCGTGGTGCTGCTGGGTTCGGGCCTCGGACTGCTGTCCAAGGCGGGCACCGGGATCCCCGGCGCCGTGCTTGGCGCCTTTCCGGTGGCAGCGATGCTGATAGTGGGCGGCATGATGCTCAGGGATCGGCGGCGCCGCCTGACGCCCGACGCGAGACCCATGGCGCGGGTCTGACCGCCTCCTCGCACAACGTGGTGGCGAACAGCGCGCTGCTGAATTGGCACGGCTTCTCGTTCGCCTCGAAGAAGCCCCTCGCCCGCCGGCGCAGGCGCAAGATTGGCGCCAGATCGCCGTCGAGCGCGGACCGCACCGCGCCGGGAACCTCGATCCGAAATCGCTCGTCCACGTCTCCGGACAGGAGCAGCACCAGCAGGTCGAAGCTCTGCAGCCGCGCGGCGCGCCGGCGCCCCCTCGGGTCGACCACCCGGCCGCTGAGAGGGCGGCGGGCCACCCGGCCCGCCAGGCGGCCGAGATCGGCCACGGAATCGCGTGTGAACCGGCGGCAGGTGCCGGCGCAGAGCGACCGGAGCACTCGGGGGGGGCGGCAGCCATCGACTCCGTGCATAACGCTCAAAGTGCGCTGATCAATCGGGGGCTCTCGTGAGGGGACCGTCCAGTACCCTCCCGCGCCGCATGTTCTCCAAGGTTCTGGTGGCCAATCGCGGTGAAATCGCCATCCGCGTGATGCGCACGCTCGAGGAGCTGAGGGTCGGCACGGTGGCCGTCTACTCCGAGCCCGACCGCGACGCGCCCCACGTGCGAAGAGCCGACGAGGCCTACCTGCTTGGCCCCGGGCCCGCCGCGGAGAGCTACCTCAACGTGGAGAAGATCCTCGAGGTGGTGAAGGAGTCCGGCGCCGAGGCCGTGCACCCGGGCTACGGCTTCCTGGCCGAGAACGCCGCCTTCGCGCGCTCGTGCGACGAGGCCGGGGTCACCTGGATCGGGCCGCCCGCCGACGCCATCGACGCGATGGGCTCCAAGACCAAGGCGCGCGAGCTGATGAAGGCGGCCGGGGTACCGATCGTGCCGGGCACCACCGATCCCGTCGAGACGGTGGAGGACGCGAAGAAGATCATCGACGAGTCGATCGGCTACCCGGTGGCGATCAAGGCGGCAGGCGGCGGCGGCGGCAAGGGCTTCCGCGTGGCCGAGAGCGAGGACAAGCTCAAGGGCGCGTTCGAGGGCGCCGCGCGCGAGGGCGAGAAGTTCTTCTCGGACGCCACCGTCTACATCGAGCGTTACCTGCCCGATCCGCGCCACGTGGAGGTGCAGGTCCTGGCGGACTCGCACGGCAACGTGGTCCACCTCTTCGAGCGCGACTGCTCGGTTCAGCGCCGCCACCAGAAGCTGATCGAGGAGAGCCCGGCCCCGGCTGTCGATCCAAAGCTGCGCGAGCGGATCGGCAAGATCGGCACCGACGCGGCCAAGGCCGTGGGCTACCGCTCGGCCGGCACGATTGAGGGGCTGCTGGCCGATGGCGAGTACTTCTTCCTGGAGATGAACACCCGCGTGCAGGTGGAGCACTGCGTGACCGAGATGGTCACCGGCATCGACATCGTGCGCGAGCAGATCCGCGTGGCCGCCGGCGAGAAGCTGCCGTTCACCCAGGACGACATCGTGATCCGCGGGCACGCGATCGAGTGCCGCATCAACGCCGAGGACGCCTCGAAGAAGTTCGCGCCCGCGCCCGGGCAGATCACGACCTACCGCGAGCCCAGTGGCCCGGGCGTGCGAGTGGACTCCGGCGCCGAGGCCGGCTACGCGGTGCTACCTCTGTATGACCCGATGATCGCCAAGCTGATCGTTTGGGACGTGGACCGCGAGGCGTCCACGCGGCGGATGCTGCGGGCGCTCTCGGAGTTCGACATCGGCGGACTCAAGACCCTGTTGCCTTTCCACAAGGCGCTGATGGCCACCGAGCAGTGGGCCAACGGCGAGACCTGCCGCGACCTCGTGGAGGACAAGGACTGGCTCAAGCAGCTGGCATTCCCCAAGCCGGCGCAGCCGGCCGAGGACGACGAGGAGCCCAAGGTCGAGCGCGAGTACGCGGTCGAGGTCTCCGGGCGGCGCTTCGACGTGAAGGTGATCGGCGAGGCGTTCGGGGGCGCCGGGAACGGCGCCGCTCCGGCCGCCGGGCGCAAGCCCCCCAGGCGCTCCGAGCGCAAGAGCTCGGGCGGCGGCGGGCCCGACGAGATCACCTCTCCCCTCCAGGGCAACATGTGGAAGGTGAAGGTGAAGAAGGGCGACGCCGTCGAGGAGGGCCAGCTGCTCTGCATCATCGAGGCGATGAAGATGGAGAACGAGATCACCGCGCACAAGGCGGGCACCGTCAAGGAGCTGCCGATCGAGGAAGGCAAGTCCATCAACGCCGGCGACCCGATCGCCACGATCACGTCGGCCGCGGCGGACTAGACCCTCACCCCCCGATCGGGGGGTCTTCGGCAAGGCGGCGTTCCCCCCGGCACCACCTGTGGCTATCAAGTGCCACAGTGGCCGCCACGAACGAGATCGCCTTCTTCAACCCGGTAGACGAGCCGTGCCTGGTCGCGGCGTCGCTGGCCTGCTCGGTGTGCCTGGGCGAGGAGATCGACTGGGCAATGCGCGGCGGCGACTGGGAACCGGCCGTGATCTGCTCGTGCCGTTCCTGCGGGCACACCCGCACGGTCCACCTGACCGGTGATCAGGCGCTGCGCCTGGAGCTCGACCGGCCCGAGCTCGACCGGCTCGGGCTCGTGCGGGCGTAACCGCGTCCACCGCTCGCGGTAGGCCAGTAGATGGAGCACGCCCTCACGCCTGGACGCCTCGACGCGCTCGACGCGATCGTGGACCTGCTGACCGAGGCCGACACCGGCGAGCTGGGATCACGTGGATTCTTCGATCGCCTCTGCGAGGCGCTCTGCCGCCTGACCTCGATGACGCGCGCGGGGCTGCTCCTCTATGACCCGGGAAGCCTCATCGTGCTACCCGTCGGCTCGCATGGCCTGCCGCCGGACATGCTCGACACGATCTACGGCACGCTCGAGGAGACCCCGATAGCTCAGGTGGCGCTGGCCGAGGACCGTGTGGTCCAGATCGGCTCCCTCGAGGGCCACGTTCCCGAGCGCTACGCGCACATCGAGGCGGTCACGACCCTCACGTGCACGCCCGTCTCGGCCGCCGGGCGAATGCTCGGCGTGATCTTCGCCGACCGCGGGGGCGAACAGTTCGACATCAGCGAGGTCGAGCGCAACACGATGTGGTCGCTCGGCAAGACGGCGGCGCTCGCCGCCACGGCCCACCGCACCGCGGACCGGGTGGCGCAGGCGCGGATGCTGCGCACCCGCATCGACCTCGCACGCGAGATCCACGAGCGGGTGATCCAGCGGCTGTGCGGAGTCTCGCTCGCACTCGGCTCCGCGGAGGGCATCGACCCCGACCTGCGTGAGCGCTCCGAGCGCGAGCTCGCAGAGGCGATCGAGGATCTGCGGTCGGCCGTGGTACGCCCGCCGGCGGCCGGCGACGAGATCGTGACGGGGCTCGACCTGCGCGGCGAGCTCGAGCGGCTGGCCACCGTCGGCGGCAGCCCCCCGATCGAGGTCGGCGACCTGCCGGATGCGCTGCCTCCGGCGATCGACCGCCTCGCCCGCTCCGTGCTGGCCGAGGCGCTGCGCAACATCGCGAAGCACGCCGACGCGTCCCGCATCGCGGTCTCGGCCACCCAGGCCGACGGCGCGTTCGCGCTCGAGGTCCGCAACGACGGTGGCCGTGAGAGCGGCAGCCGGGGAGCGGGGCTCGGCCTGCGCATCGCGGCCTTCGAGGCGCTCGAGCACAGGGGCCTGCTCGAGTACGGGCTCGACGGCGAGGAGTGGCGCGTGCGGCTGGTGGTGCCGCTCCCGTGAACGCCCGCAACGGCGTCCGGGTGCTCGTGGTCGATGACCACGAGGTGATCCATTGGGGATTCAAGCTCGTGCTCACCCGCCAAGACTGGGTCGACCGCTGCCTGGCGGCTGCCACGCCCGAGCGGGCCATTGAGCTCGCCACGCGCTACACGCCGCACGTGGCGCTCGTCGACCTCTTCCTGGGCAGCGCGTCCGGCGCCGAGTTGAGCGGCAGGCTGCGAACGGCCTCGCCCTCGACCCGCGTGCTGCTGATGTCGGGCGCCGGCTCGATCTCGCGCAAGGCCGCCGAGGCCGCGGGCGCATCCGGCTTCGTGCCCAAGGGCTGGCCGGCCACCGAGGTGGCCGACGCCGTCCGGCGCATTGCGTCCGGGGAGGCGGTCTTTCCCGGCCGCGCAGAGGCGCCAGGCACGCCGTTGAGCGAGCGCGAGCGCGACGTGCTCGTGCTGATGGCCCAGGGCTCGACCAACCGCGAGATCGCCACCGTGCTGCACCTCTCACCTCATACCGTGAAGGAGCACGCGAGCTCGCTGTACCGCACGCTCGACGTGCGCAACCGGGCGGAGGCGGTGGCGCGGGCGGAGCGGCTGGGCCTGGTCGGGAGGTAGGCGGACGTATCGGCGCCCCCCAACCGGGGGGTTGACCCCACGCTATCTGTCACGCGGGGTCTCCCGGGGTGAAGAGAGGAGCGTGAGCGATCTGCGAACCGCCGTCCTCTTCCCCGGCCAGGGGAGCCAGACCCCCGAGATGCGCGGGGAGGTCGCGGCCATCCGCCCCGACCTGCTCGAGCATGCCTGCGAGATCGTCGGCCACGACCCGTTCGCACGCGTCGAGGACGGCACCCGCTTTGCGCAGCCGGCCATCTTCTGCGCCAGCCTCGCCGGCTGGGAGCGGCTGCGCATGGAGACCGAGCCCGCCATGCTCGCGGGGCACTCACTCGGCGAGATCACCGGCCTCGTCGCGGCCGGCTCGGTGCCCGAGCTCGACGGGCTACGGCTCGTGGCCGCGCGGGGACGCCTGATGCAGGAGGCCAGCGAGCGCTCAGCCGGCGGCATGATGGCCGTCCGCGGCGGCGCGGCCGAAGTCGAGCCGCTACTGGCCGGCACCGGCGCGGTGCTCGCCAACGACAACGCCCCCAGGCAGGTCGTGCTCGCGGGCTCGGTGCGAGCGCTCGAGGCCGCCCAGGAGCGACTCGCCGGCGCCGGCATCCGCGGCAAGCGGCTGCAAGTCTCCGGCGCGTTTCACTCGCCGCTGATGGAGCCCGCGGTGGCCGCGTTCGCCGCCCAGCTCGACCGGGTGCGGTTCGCCGCGCCCGCGATCCCCGTCATCTCCTGCTTCTCCCCCAGGGCGATCGTCGACCCTGCCCGGGCGATCGCCGCGGCGCTCACTCGCCCCGTGCGGTGGGTGGACACGCTCCACGCGCTCGACCACGCCGGCATCGAGCGCTACGTCGAGACCGGTCCGGGCAAGGTCCTCACCGGGCTGGTCCGCCGCACACTCGGAGAGCCTGCGCATGCCTAGCCCGGTCGCCGCCCCCGAGCATGCGCCGGTCGCGCGCCGCACGCCCACGGGCGCCGCGGTTGCCGGGCTCGGCATGGCCGTGCCCGAGCACGTGCGCACGAACGCCCCGATCGCCGAGCGGCTCGGGGTCAAGCCGGACTGGATCGAGTCGCGCACCGGGATCGCCGCGCGGCACGTGGCCGCAGACGAGGCGCGGCTCAGCGACCTCGCAGCCGCGGCCGGCACCGCCGCACTCGAGCACGCCCGCGTCTCCCCGCGAACGGTCGACACGGTCCTGGTGGCCACGACGACTGCAGACGAGCTGCTGCCCAACGCCGCGCCGCTCGTGGCCGAGGCGGTCGGCGCGACCGGCGCCGCGGCGATCGACCTCGGCGCCGCGTGTACCGGGTTCCTGTCCGCGCTCGCGCTCGCAGCCGGCCTTGTCGAGTCCAACCGCTCGTCGGCCGTCCTGGTCGTAGGGGCGGACCTGATGACGCGCATCCTCGACCGCGACGACCGCGCGACCGCCGGGTTGTTCGGCGACGGCGCGGGCGCGGCCGTGGTCACCGCCGGCGGCGACGGCGGGGCGATTCACTCAGCCGTTCTCGGCTCCGACGCGGCGCTCGGCGCACCGCTGATCAGGGTCGACCACCGCGACCGCCTGATCCGCATGGACGGCCTCGAGACCTACCGCAACGCGGTCCGCCGGCTCTCGGAGTCCACGCTCGCCGCGGTCGCCGCCGCCGGGCTCGAGCTCGCTGATATCGACCTCTTCGTCTACCACCAGGCCAATACGCGGATCCTCACAGCCGTCGGCGAGCGGCTCGGGCTCGACGCCGAGCGGGTCATCGACTGCATCGGCGGCTATGGCAACACGTCGGCGGCCACCATCCCGATCGCGCTCTGCGTGGCCGAGGCCGAGGGCCGCCTGGAGCCCGGCGCGCGCGTGCTGCTCGGAGCGTTCGGCGCCGGCTTCACCTGGGGCTCCGTGGTGATCGAGATCGGCGGCAGGAATGCCTGACGGTGCGAGAGGAGCGCAGCCCGATCGCCGATCGAGGGGTATCTCACTTGTCACCGGCGCGTCGCGTGGGATCGGCGCGGCCACGGCGCGCGCACTCGGGGCGGCCGGATGGCCCGTAGCCGTCGGATACAACGGCAACGAGGCCGGTGCGCTCGCGACCGTCGAGGCGATCGGGTCCGCCGGCGGCATGGCCACCGCGGTCCGGGCCGACATCGCCGACCCGTGTGCCACCGATGACCTGATCGGCACAGCCGAGGAGAGTCTCGGCGGGCCTGTCCTGTGCCTGGTCAACAACGCCGGGATCCGGGCCGACGGCCTCTCTCCCCAGCTCAGCGACGACCAGTGGGACGACGTGATCGCCACCAACCTCTCCGCCGCGTTCCGGCTCACGCGGCGCGTGCTGAAGCCGATGATCCGCGCCCGCCACGGGCGGATCATCAACATCGCCTCGGTAGTCGGCCTGCGCGCCAACCCGGGGCAGGCCAACTACGCGGCCGCCAAGGGCGGGCTGGTGGCCTTCACCAAGACCGTGGCGTCGGAGGTCGCCCGGCGCGGCGTGACCGTGAACGCGGTCGCCCCCGGCCTGATCGAGACCGGCATGACAAACGGCGTGGGCGAGCGGCTCCTCGCCCACGTGCCGGCCCGGCGCGCGGGGACACCCTCCGACGTGGCCGCATGCGTGCGCTTCCTGGCCTCCGACGAGGCCGCGTACGTGACCGGAACCACCTTGACCGTCGATGGCGGCCTGTCCGCCTGAAAGGAGCACCAATGAGCATCACCACGAGCACAGAGCAGATCGAGCAACGCCTGACCGAGGCGCTGGTGGAGTTCGGCGCCGAGCCATCCGAGGTCTCGCGTGAGGCGGAGTTCGAGTCGCTCGACGTGGACTCGCTCGACCTCGTCGAGATGGCGCAGATAGTGGAGGAGGAGTGGGGCGTCGAGATCAAGGGCGAGGACATGAAGGGGCTCAAGACCTTCGGCGACGCGATCGACCTCGTGGTCGCGCGGCTGTCATGAGCCGGTCTGTCGTGATCACCGGCGTGGGCGCCGTGACCCCGCTCGGGGTCGGCGCGGAGTCGCTGTTCACCCGCTGGGCGGCCGGCGAGTCGGGCATCGATGACGGTGCGGGCCACTGCACGACGTTCGACCCGACCGCCTTCATGAGCCGCAAGGCAGCGCGCC
Organism: uncultured Thermoleophilaceae bacterium; assembly: GCA_963825475.1. Classification (GTDB taxonomy): domain Bacteria; phylum Actinomycetota; class Thermoleophilia; order Solirubrobacterales; family Thermoleophilaceae; genus JAAYBF01. Next base: position 129,704 of record CAWGTC010000006.1, read on the forward strand.
GGGCGGCCCGCTTCACCCAGCTCGGACTCGCCGCCGCCGCCGAGGCGATCGAGCAGGCCGGCTGGGGCGAACAGCCGCCGGCCGAGCCCGAGCGCGTGGGCTGCGTGATCGGCACGGGCGTCGGCGGACTGCATACGATCGAGGAGCAGCACGACGTGCTCCACGAGAAGGGGCCCGGCTCGGTCTCCCCGCTCGCGATCCCGATGCTGATGCCCAACGCCGTCGCCGGCCAGATCGCGATGGCACACGGGTTCAAGGGCTCGTGCTTCGGCACGGTGTCGGCCTGCGCCGCGGGCGCCCACGCATTGGGCATCGCGCTCCGGATGGTCCAGCACGGCGACGCCGACGCATGCGTCGCCGGCGGGGCCGAGAGCGCGCTCACCCCGCTCGCCACCGCCGCGTTCGGCGCCATGGACGCCACCTCGCAGTCCGGCATCTCGCGTCCGTTCGACGCTCGCCGGGACGGTTTCGTGATGGGCGAGGGCGCAGGCGTGCTCGCGTTCGAGGAAGAGGAGGCCGCCCGCGCGCGTGGCGCCACCATCCTCGGCCGCGTTCGTGGCTACGGCGCCACCAGCGACGCATTCCACCTCACCGCGCCCGAGCCGTCGGGCGCCGGGGCCGCCCGTGCGATCGCGGCCGCGCTCGGTGACGCCGGGCTCGAGCCCGCGGACGTCGATTACGTGAACGCGCACGGCACCTCGACCCCGCTCAACGATCGCAGCGAGACCAAGGCGATCAAGGCCGCGCTTGGCGAGCATGCCGCCGCGGTGCCGGTGTCGAGCACCAAGTCGGCCATCGGCCACCTGCTCGGCGCCGCGGGGGCGGTCGAGGCCGTGGCCACCGTGCTCGCGCTGCGCGAGCGCACGCTGCCGCCCACGCTCGGCTGGGAGGAGGCCGAGGACGGCCTGGACCTCGACTACGTGCCCGGGGCCGCGCGAGAGCTTCCGGTCGACGGCCCTCCCCCCGTCGCGATCTCGAACTCGTTCGGCTTCGGCGGCCACAACGCCGTCGTCTGCCTGGAGGCCGCATGACCAACCTGGCCCTCGTATCCGACGAGCGGGCCACGCTCGCCCTCGCGCTGTCTCCGCTCGAGCGCATCGAGCGGCTGTGCGACCCGGGATCCGTGCACGTCTTCCGCTCCGGCGTCGCGAGCCGAGGGCGGCGCAGCGAGCCCGGTGACGGCGTGGTCGTCGCGACCGGCACGCGCGCCGGCAGGCCCCTATTTGCCTACGCCCAGGACGCGGGGTTCGTGGGAGGCTCGCTCGGCGCCGCGCACGGCGAGTCGATCGTCCGGCTGCTGCGTATGGCCGGCGATGCGGGCGCGCCGGTCGTGGGCTTCATCGAGTCGGCGGGCGCGCGAGTCGACGAGGGCGTGGCTGCGCTGGCCGGCTACGGCGCGATCTTCCGTGAGCAGGTGCGGCTGTCGGGCCGCTGCCCGCAGATCTGCGTGGTCACGGGCGTCTCCGCCGGCGGCGGCGCCTACTCGCCGGCGCTCGCCGACTTCGTGGTGATGACCGGGCAGGGACGGCTCTTTCTGACCGGCCCCGGCGTCGTGCGCGAGGTGATGGGCGAGGACGTCGGCATCGACGACCTCGGCGGTCCCGACGTGCACGCCCGCAACGGCGTCTGTCACCTCAACGCGGACACCGACGCGGAGGCGATCGAGCTGGCGGGCGCGCTGGTCGACCATCTCGAGCCCGTCGCAGCGGGAGGAGCGCAGCCGGAACGCTGCCGGAGGAGCGCAGGTCGATCGTCGATCGACCGAGCACCGAACGGATCAGTCTCCGGCGAGCAGCGCACCGTTCCCATCGAGCGGGTCGTGCCTGCCAACCATCGCAAGGTCTACGACGTGCGTGACGTGATCGACTGCATCGTCGACCGCTCCGAGGCGATCGAGGTCTCGCCGCGCTTCGCACCCAATCTCGTCACGTCGATCGCCCGCATCGACGGCCGCGCCGTGGGCTTCGTGGCCAACCAGCCGCGGCGCACCGGCGGCGTGCTCGACGCCGCGTCCGGGCAGAAGGCCGCGCGCTTCGTTCGCACCTGCGACGCCTTCGGGCTGCCGCTCGTCGTGCTCGTGGACACGCCCGGCTTCATGCCCGGCCTCAAGCAGGAGCAGGGCGCCGTCTTGCGCCACGGCGCCAAGCTCCTGCACGCCTTCGCCGAGGCGACGGTCCCCCGCCTCACGGTGGTGCTGCGCAAGGCCTTCGGCGGCGGCTACATCGCCATGAACTCACGCGCGCTGGGCGCCGACCTCGTGCTCGCCTGGCCCGGCGCCCAGATCGGCGTGCTCGGCGCCCCGCAGGCAGTGGGAATCGTCCACCGCCGCGAGCTGGCGGCGGCCGGGGAGGACCGCGCGTCCGAGGTCGCGCGGCTCGAGGCGGCCTATGCGGAGGAGCACCTCGGCGCGGAGGTGGCAGCCCGCGACGGCCATGTCGACGAGATCGTGCGCCCGCAGGACACGCGCGACCGCCTGACGTGGGCGCTGCGCACGCTCGGTATCGGGAGGGGACGTGGTGAGCACGGCAACATCCCCCTCTGAACGCGCCGCCACGCCCGCGCCCGCCTGCTACGTGGCGCTCGGAGACAGCTTCAGCGCCGGCACCGGCAACGAGGAGCCGTGGCCCGCGCTCGCCGCGGAGGTGTTCCGTGGCCGCAGGCCCGGGCTGTCGTTTACCTCGCTCGCGCGCGTCGGAGTCACCAGCGAGGCGGTGCTCGAACAGCAGGTCCCCTGCGCGATCGGGTACCGGCCCGAGCTCGTGTCGGTGGTCTGCGGCGCCAACGACGTGCTGATCTCGGTGCGTCCCGACGCGCGACGGTTCTCGCGCACCCTCGAGACCCTGCTCCGACGGCTGAAGATCGTGCTGCCCGGCGCACTCGTGGTCACCGCGACCTATCCCGCCGCGGCTCCAGAGGGCCTGCGCGAGCGGTCGCGGCGGCGCGTCGAGTCGGGCCTCGTCGACTTCAACGCCGCGATCCGCCGGCTGTCGAGCGTGTACGGCGCCTTCTGCATCGACTGGGCCCGCCACCCCGAGATCGGCCGGCAGCGCAACTACGCCGAGGACGGCTTCCACCCGTCGCCCGACGCCCACCGGATCGCCGCGCGCGAGTTCGTGGCCGCGGTCGATGCCGTGCTGGCAGAACCCGACCGAACGGAGGACAGATGACCGCCCCCACGCTCGCCCGCTGGTTCGACGACCTGAGCCCGGCCGACGAGTTCACGACCCGCGGCCGCACGATCACCGAAGCTGACGTCGTCGGCTTCGGCGCCCTGTCGGGCGACATGCACCCCCAGCACACCGACCGCGAGTGGGCGCGCCAAGGCCCGTTCGGCGAGCGGGTGGCACACGGGATGCTCGTGCTCTCCTACGCCGTGGCGCTGATCCCGTTCGACCCCGAGCGGGTGGCGGCGCTGCGCGGCCTCGACAGCGTCGTGTTCAAGCGGCCCGTGCTGCTGGGCGACACGATCCACCTCGAAGGCCACGTGCGCCGGCTCAAGGCGCTGGATGCCACCGCCGGACTCGTGACGTGCGAAGCGCGCGTGCGCAACCAGCACGCCGAGCTGGTTGCGCGGTGCCGCATCGACGCGATCTGGCGCCGGGCCGTGGCCGCGCCGATCGAGGACGCGGTGGACAGGACCATGGAGACGGCCGCGTCGTTCGTGCCGATTCCGCTGTGATGCTCGCCGGCAAGCGCCTGCTCGTGACCGGCGTCGTAACCCGCCACAGCATCGCCTGGACCGTCGCACGGCGCGCCCAGGAGGCCGGTGCGGAGGTGGTCCTGACCGGATTTGGGCGCGGGCGGCGCCTGACCGAGCGCGCCGCGAACGCTCTGCCCGATCCCCCCGACGTGCTCGAGCTCGACGTGAACAGCCAGGCCGACGTCGACGCGGTGGTGGCCGAGCTCGGGGAGCGTTGGGGCGCCCTCGACGGAGTCCTGCATGCGATCGCATACGCGCCGGCCGACGCCCTCGGCGGCGAGTTCCTCCACACCCCGCAGGAGAGCGCGACGGAGGCGTTCGTGACGAGCGCCTACTCGCTCAAACGCCTGGCCGCCGGGCTGAGGCCGCTGCTCACGCAGGCGCGCGGGAGCGTGGTGGGCCTGGACTTCGATGCGTCGTCGGCGTGGCCGGGCTATGACTGGATGGGGGTGGCGAAGGCCGGCCTCGAGTCGATCTCGCGCTACCTCGCACGCGACCTCGGCCCCGACGGCATCCGCGTCAACCTGATCTCTGCGGGGCCGCTCGAAACCCCCGCGGCCGGCGGGATCCCGGGCTTCTCCGAGCTGTCGGGCCGCTGGGCCGAGCAGGCGCCGCTCGGGTGGGACCCCAGCGATGCCTCCGCCGTCGCGGGGGCTGCCTGCTTCCTCTTCTCGGACTGGTGCACCGCGACCACGGGGGAGATCCTCCACGTCGACGGCGGCCACCACGCGATGGCAGCGCCGATGGCCTCGTAAGCTGCCCGGATGCTGTCCGCCCTGGTGATCGGCGCCGGCGTCTTCGGCGCCTCGCTCGCCGACCGGCTCGCGCTCGAGGGCTGGGAGGCGACGCTCGTCGAGCGCGACGAGCCAGGTCACGCGCGGGCAGAGTCCGGCGGCGAGACCAGGCTGATGCGCTGCTCACACGGCGCAGACGAGTTCTACGCACGCTCGGCGTGGCGCGCGCTCGAGCTGTGGCGCGAGCTCGGCGACGACGTCCTGGTGGAGTCGGGGGTTGCCTGGTTCGCCCGGCGCAAGGACGGGTGGGAGTCCGACAGCGAGAAGGTGCTCCGCGACCTGGACGTGCCCGTCGAGCGCTTGACGCCGGCCGAGGGCGCCCGCCTGTTTCCGAGCCTCACGACCGGCGACCTGGACTTCGTCCTGTACGAGCCCGAAGCGGGCGTGCTGCGGGCCGCCGACGCCGTGAGAGCGCTCACGGCGAGGGCGCTGGAGAACGGCGTCCGGCTGGTGTGCGGGGAAGCCCGCCCCGACGGCGGCGCGGCGCTGGTGGGGGGCCGGCGGCTCGAGGCCGACGTGGTGGTGTGGGCCTGCGGCGGGTGGCTCGCCGGGCTGTTCGGCGACCTGCTGTCCCTGCGCGTGACCCTCCAGGATGTCGTGCTCTTCGACGCTCCGCCCGGCTGGCGCTCGCCGGGGTGGGTCGACTTCGATGCCGCCGTCTACGGACACGGCCTGGTCGAGCCGCACGGCGTGAAGGTGGCCTCCGACGCCGACGGCGGCGATGTGGACCCCGGTCAGCGTCCGCTGCAGGCGGCCGTGGAGAGCGTCGCGGCCGCCCGCGACTACCTCGCGCACCGCTTCCCCGCGCTCGCGCACGCAGCCGTGGCGAGCAGTCCCGCCTGCCACTACAGCCTCACGGCCGATTCGAACTTCATCTTCGCGCCGCATCCCGACCACGACCGCGTCTGGCTGCTGGGCGGCGGCTCGGGCCACGGCTTCAAGCACGGCCCCGCGCTGGCGGAGCACGCCGCCGCGGTGCTGGCGGGACGCATCACCGCAGAGCCGCGCTTCGCTCTAGGAGAGCGCACCTGGGCGCGGAGCCTGCGGACGGCCGGCTCCCGAGGCGCCTAGGGCCGCAGGCCGCGGCCCTTCGGACCCGCCGCGACATCCATGCGCACAAGCTCGTGCGCGCGCTCGGCCCAGTCACACAGCAGCCGCCGGGTGTCGCGGGGGTCGATGATCTCCTCGACGCCGAAGCGCTCCGCGGTGCGGAAGGGCGAGCGCACGGCGTTCAGCCGCTCCTCGATCTCCGCCCGCAGCGCGACCGGGTCCTCGGCCGACTCGAGATCACGCCGGTAGGCCGCCTCGATCCCGCCCTCGATCGGCAGCGAGCCCCAGTCTCCAGAGGGCCAGGCATAGCGCAGGTTCAGGCGCGAGTGGTCGCCGTGGGCGGCGCCGGCCACGCCGAACACCTTGCGCAGGAGCACGGCCACTCCGGGCACGCTCGCCTGGTAGACGGAGTACATGGCACGCGTCCCGCGCCGGATCGTGCCGCGGCGCTCGGCCTCGGTGCCGATCACGAAACCGGGCTGGTCCACGAAGTTCACCAGCGGCAGTCGAAACTGGTCGCACAGGTCCACGAAGCGGGTGAGCTTCTCCGAGGCGTCCGCGGTCAGCCCTCCGCCGTAGTGCTTTGGATCGCTGGCCATCACCCCCACCGGCCGGCCGCCCAGGCGCCCCAGCGCGGTGACCAGCGAACGGCCGAACGCAGCCCCCATCTCGAACACCGAGCCATGGTCCATCACCAGCTCGACGATGCGGTGGCTGTCGTAGGGGCTGCGCCGTGAGCGCGGGACGATCGACAGCAGCTCGTCGTCGCGGCGGCCGGCCGGATCGGAGCAGGCGATCGCCGGCGGCGCCTCCCACACGCTGCCGGGCAGGAAGGAGAGGAAGCGCCGCAGCTGGCGTAGGGCGTCGTGCTCGTCGGCGGCCACGTTGTCCACCCCGCCGGCGCGCGCCTGCGCACGGGCGCCGCCGAGCTCCTCCTTGTCGGGCGTCTCGCCCATCGCCGCAGCCACCACCGGCGGCCCGGCCACGAACAGCTGCGACGTGCCCTTCACGATCACCGAGAAGTGCGACGCCACGACGCGCGCCGCACCCAGGCCGGCCACGGGGCCGAGCGCCGCGGCCACCACCGGCACCCGCGACAGGTTGGCCACCGTGAGCTCGAAGCCCGGCACGAACGGCACGTAGGTGTGGCCCATGGTCTCGAGCGACTTGACGCTGCCCCCGCCGCCGGTGCCGTCCACGAGGCGCACCAGCGGCAGCCGCAGGTCGTGCGCCATCCGCTCGGCGTACACCATCTTCTGCCAGATCGCGGCGTCCGCGGCGCCGCCGCGCACGGTGAAGTCGTCGCCCTGGACCACCGCACGGCGGCCCTCGATGCGGCCCTGGCCCACCACCATGTTGGCGGGCAGGAAGTCGGTCAGCTCGCCGTCGGCGTCGTAGGTGCCCACGCCTGCCAGGCCGCCCGTCTCGTGGAAGGAGCCGCCGTCGAACAGCCGCTCGATGCGCTCGCGCACCGTCAGCCGCCCGCTCGCGTGCTGGCGCTCAACCCGCTCCTCGCCGCCCATCTGTTCCGCCAGCTCCTGCCTGCGGCGCAGCTCCTCCAGCTCGGGCTCCCAGGTCACGCGCGCCACGCTATCCGCTCGCACGTCCCGGCCGGGGGGCAGCCCTCACAGGCACGCGGAGGAAATCAGGGGCGCCATCCTGCTTTGTGGGCACAGGACGCCACCTAGGCAGGACGGCGGCCGCACTTCACGCTCGGATCCCCTTACCCAGCACCTGGGATCCGCTCGAGCCGACGACGCGACTTCGAACCAACCATCACCGCCAAGCGCGAGAAGTGACCGCGCTTGCGTCGCGGGGGTCTCGCGCCGGTGGTCGGCCTCGAGACGTCCGCATCCCTTCGCCGCCGGCCGGTTTGGAGCGCTGATGCGTTCGCCCCTGGTTCTCGCTTCGCTCGCGCTTCCAAGCATTGTCGCCCTGGGCGCCGGCGCGGTTCCCGCAGACGCCGCGAGGCGGGTGGCCACGACGAACCAGTCCCTCAAAGACGGTCCTGTGTTCGCGGCGGGGGGGATTGTGTGGAGCGAGCAGCGCTGCGTAAGACATCGCGGTGAGGACGCCAACTTCACGAACCGATCACGACCAAGCGCCTCGTGGTGCTGCCCTCGGACTAACGCCATCAGCCCACGCCGCAAGCGCGGGGCCGCGGCCCTGGGATCCTTCCGCGGTGCCCTCTCGCGCCCGCCGGCTGCTGCCGCTCGTCCTGGCCACCACGGCCACCCAGGCCTCGATCGTGGTGCTGGCGCCGCTGCTCGTCGAGATCGCGCGCGACCTTGGCGCCTCGGTGAGCGCCGTGGGCGTAGCGCGCTCGGTGCTAGCCGGCACGGCGGTGGGGGTGTCGCTCGCCATCGGCCCCCTGATCGACCGGATCGGAGTCCGGCCGCTGATCGTGCGCGGCGCACTCATCGCACTCGCCGGCGCGGCGGCCACGGCGGCCGCGCCCTCGCTGGGGCTCTTCTACGCCGCGCACGTGATCACCGGCGCGGGTGTGGCCTGCCTTCTGTCCGCCGGGTTCGCCGGAGTCGCCTCCTCGTTCGACGCGCACGAGGCCCCGTGGGCGATGGGGTACGTGGTGGGCGCGCAATCCGTGGCCTGGATCGTGGGGAACCCGGTGATCGGTCTGCTGGCCGAGGCGGGATCGTGGCGCCTCTCCTATCTGGTCCCCGGCCTGATCTGCCTGGCTGCGCTCGCCACAGGGATCCTGACCCCGCGCACCGAACCGCCCAGGGAGCCGCCCGAGGACGTGCTCTCGATCCGCGAGGGCCTGGCCGCCGTGTTTCGGGACCCCTCGGCCCGCCGGTGGACGATCGCCGAGCTGGTGGCCTACTCGGCCTGGACCGCTGAGCTCACGTACGCGGGCGCCTTCTACATCGAGAACTACGGCGTCGGCGAGGCCACTGTTGGCGTGCTGCTGGCGGCCGGCTCCGTGGTGTTCCTCGCCAGCTCGCTCAACACGTCGCGGCTCACGAGCCGCCTGCCCCGGCTGCCGCTGCTCGTCGCGTGCGCGCTCGGGATGGGCGTGATGCTGATCCCCGTGCTCAACGTAGCGCCGTCGGTCTGGGCCACGCTCGGCTTCTTCTGCGTGCTCGCCGTGCTGGCCGGGATCCGATCGACCGGCGCGAGCTCGCTGGGCCTCGAGCTGCTGCCCGCAAGCCCGGGCAGCATGATGGGCGCGCGCACGGCCAGCGCGCAGCTCGGCTACATGGTGGGAGCGGCCGGCGGCAGCCTGGTGCTCGCAGTGGCGGGCTTCGGCGAGCTCGGCTTCGTGCTCTTCGCCGGGATGGCGGTCTCGGCGCTGCTGCTGTCGCGGGTGGGAGCGCCTAGCGCCGCGGTGCCAGCAGCCGCGCCCGGCGCTCGGCCTTGGCCGACGCCCCGTCACCGTCCGTGACGGTGAAGACCAGCCGCATGCGGCGGCCCGATCGGTGCCGCCTCGCAACCCGCCGGCCGAGGCGGTTGAGCTTGACGCGCACCCGCCGAGTGCCCGGCTTCATCGCCACCCGCCTGCGGCCCAGCACGCGCACGCGCTTGCGCTTGGTCTTGCCGGTGCGGATCACGGCGCGCACCTCGCACGACCGCAGCCCGCCGCCCGAGGCGGTGCAGCGGGTGGCGAACATGCGGCGTCTGCCGGGCCGGATGCGGCGCTTCGCCTGGCCGCGCACGCGGAGCGGATCGCAGTCGCGGGTGGCGACGCTGCCCGACCCCGGCTCGAGGTAGATCGGGCTGGAGACGGTGTCGATCGTCGACCCGCGCTGCACCTGAAGCCGGTAGCGGCCGGGGCCGTCGGACTCGAAGGTGGTGGAGAACTCGTCGCCGGCGACCGCGAACGTGCGGAACGCGGCACCGTCGCGGTACACGGTGAGCGAGCTCCCGTCACCCCGCATCACTCGCGCCGTGAAGGTCGCCGACGCGGCGCGCACGGTGTCGCCCATGATCGCCGCGATGCCGGTGAAGCCCGGCGGACGCGCCTCGAAGCGAATGTCGGGCCCCGCTGCGCCGGTCACCTTGGCGTACGAGTGCCCGGCTTCGACGCCGCACTCGATCCCCGGCTCCGACAGCTCCTGGGCGCGCACCACCGTGGTGCCCTCGCCGATCGGCGCCGATGTGACCGGGTTGGGAGTCTCGCCCGCATCGTGAGAGTCGCTGACCGCGATGGCCGCGATGTCGAAGCCCTCCGCCAGCTTGCTCTCCCAGAAGTCGATCGCCGTCGCGGTGAACGGATTGGGGCCCTGGGTGCCGGCCTCGGAGCGCGCGCCGGAGGGGCCGGTGGCCACCTCGATCGCGTCCACGCTCGCGTAGTCGGTTTCGGCATCCGAGTAGCTCCACGAGCAGCCACGGCAGAGGTTGGCGAAAGCCGGCACGTCGTTGGGGAAGATCGTGGGGTGGTTGATCTGATTGAAGCCGCCCGCGCTCTTGATTCCGCGCAGGGTGTCCGCCGCGCCCCGCGCGGGACGACGCAGGTCGAGGCCCTCCAGGACCCCGCCGGCCGACAGCCGCGCCTCGTACACGGCGCCCGTACGATGGTCTAGGTAGCGTCCGGTGCCGTGGTTCATCATGTGGCCGCGGAAGGTCGTGATCTCGGTGCCCCGGAGGATCAGCTTGCCAGGGTAGTCGGCCTGAAACGCCCCGATCTCCCCGAACGCGCTGTCGGTGTTGTGGTCGGTGAGCGAGATGAAGTCGAGCGCCGGGCCGCCGGGCTTGAAGGCGAAGTCGAACGCCTCGCGCATCGTCGCGCCGCCCTCGGAGTGGTCGGCGTGCACGTGCAGGTCACCCGCGTACCAGCCCGGCTGTGAGCGAGCCGTCGCGGTGCGATAGCGGGCGGGGCGGTAGGGCTCGTCGGAAAAGGCGGGGTCGGAGATCAGGTCGATCTCAACACGGAAGGCCACCTTGCCGTCGATGTCGCCCTGGGTCTGGTTGACCACCGCGGCCACCGGCAGCTGCACCGCCCACTCACCGGGCTCGATCGGACCGGGGCGCATGCTGCGGGTGGTCTTGCCGGTGGCGGCGGTGAAGCCATCGGCCGACACCGTGACCTGCGGTCCGCGGGCGTCGCCCTCTCGGCGAGCCGAGCCGCTGGAGCCGCGGAACTCCTCGGGTCCCCACAGGCCTCCAGGCCGGCGGGCCTCGTACAGATCGAGATCGAGCGTGTGCTTGAACTGGGCGTTGAGCGGGGTCTCGGGCTGGTCGTAGCAGTAGCGCACCCGCACCGCTGTCTGGCCCGCGGGCACGCGGAACGGAAGCAGCACGTAGCTGCCCTGCAACTGGCTTCCGAGCTCACCGGCCATCGTCCGGTCGGGCGCCTCCAGCCCGCAGCTCTGCGGTGGCGCCGCACGCGCCGCGGGCGCCAGTGCGCCCGCGAGCAGCGCGGTCAGGACGAGCGCGGTGATCCTGCCCCTCACCCGGCCGAGTGTAGGGTCCGCCGCCCGCGACGGTCGCAGATCTCGTGAACGGCCCAAGGAGGACTCCAGGTGGACTACGAAGCGCTCAAGACCGGTCTCTCTCAGGCCATTCCCTTCAACGGCCATGTGGGCCTCGAGGTCACCGAAGTGGCCGACGGCCGCGGCGTGGTGCGGCTCCCCGACGAGGACTTCACCAAGAACCACGTGGGGTCTCAGCACGCCGGCGCGCTGTTCTCGGCGGGCGAGGCGGCCTCGGGCGGCGCGTTCATCGGGGCCTTCGCCGAACACATGGGCGCTATCACCCCGCTCGCGAAGTCCGCCGATATCGACTACCTCAAGCTGGCCAAGGGGCCGATCACCGCCACCGGCACGCTGGGCGAGGACAAGTCGGCTCTGATCGACCGGCTCGAGGCCGACGGGCGGGTCGAGTTCCCGATCGAGGTCTCGCTGACTGACGAAGGCGGCACCGAGGTCGCCCGGATGACCGTGCACTGGCACGTGCGCAAGAACGCCTAGCGACGCCCCTAGGACAACGGCGCCTGCGCGATCCGCGTGCTGAACGGCACGCACCAGATAACCACGTTGGAGTACCGCCTGAGGTCCACGTCGTCAGGGATCTCGTACTGCTGGTCGCCCTTGTTTCCCTTGAGCCCGGCGAGGTCGATGAACTCCCCGAGCTCGTCACTCGTCGTGGGGCCGGCGTGAAGGTAGATGCGCAGGCCACCCGCGCCCGGATCCACGTCGAAGTTGCTGAAGGTGAGCACCCGGCCCCCCTCGGCGAGCATGACAGCGGCCGCGTCGCCCTTGCCGCGGTGGCCGCTCTCGCCCGAGAAGTCGCCGGACAGCAGCTCTACGTTGGCGGCCGGCACCGGAGACTTCCGCGCAGGCGGCTTGTCACGGCGCGCCGAGTCCTCCTGCGCCCCTGGGGCATCCGCTTCCTCCGGGTCATCCTGCGCCCCGCCCTCGGGGGCGGCGGGAGCAGCGTCCTCGCCGCCGTCGTCCGGGCTTGGAGCTGCGCCCTCGTCGCGTTTCCGTGCAGGCCCCGGGCCCTCTCGCCCGCCTTTCGCGTCGCGGCGGTCGCGGGCCCGCGAAGCTGGGCCGGGATCGCCGCCCGCGAGCGCGGTGTCGCGCTCGGCACCGTCCCCCAGTTCGACGCCGGGATCGGCCGTCGCGATCTGCTCGTCGACGGTGTTCCCGCGCGTGACCACGAACGCCGCGACGACCGACGCGACCGCCGCCGCGCCCAGAGCCACGCGCACAGGCGTGCGCAGGTCGGGCCGGCGTGTGAGCAGCGTCTTGCCGAGCACCGCGCTCACCACGAGCCACCAGGCCACGGCCACGCCGATGGCCGCCTTGCCCCCCGTGCCGATGTTCGCGGCGGTGAAGAAGGCTCCGCCCGGCACGAGCACGAGTGCCCCAAGCACCGCGAGCACCTTGAAACCGATTGGCGTGCGCCGGTCAGACATTCAGGTCATTGTGGCCGGCGGATCGCGCTTCGACGGCCCGCGGACGTGTTGTTCAGGGGCCTGTAAGCCCTCGTCTCTACCCCTGCTTGACGAGGTTGTCCACGTGGATGGCGCGCTGGCGAGCGTTGTCGCGGCCCTCGGGCAGCCGCGGGCGCTCCTCGCCACGCTCCAGCGCGTCGAGATACGCCACGTCCTCGCCGAGCAGCCGCAGCGCCTGCTCGCCCGAGCTGGGCGGACCGTGGCCCGCCACCACCGTCTCAACCCGCTCGACCACGGGCGCCAGTCGGGCCAGCGTCGCGCGGTACTCGGCCACGGTACCCCCCGGCCCGAGCATCGGGATCTCCACCGGTGACAGGTAGTCGCCGCACACGAGCACGCCAAGCCAGGGGGCGAACACCGCCATCCCGTCGGATACATGCCCCTCGGTGGGGTACAGCTCGAGCTCTTCCTCGCCCAACCCCAGCTTGCCGGGAACCGGCAGCGACTGGGTGCCCCCCAGGGCCAGCGGCCTCGGGCGGGTCACATAGAGCTCGTGGTCGTGATCGCGCAGGTCTCGCTGCGCCTCCCCCGGCGCACGCTGCAGCCGCAGCATGGTGCTCTCCGCCACCCCCAGCGACAGCTCGGGGAAGGCCAGCCGGCCGAGCACGTGGTCGAAGTCGCCGTGGGTGGCCAGCAGCGCCTTCACCTCGAACCCGGACTGCGCCAGCACCGTCGGCAGCAGCTCGAGCTCGTCCGGAAAGTACGGGGAGTCGATCAGCATCGCCTCCTCACCCGCCCGCAGGGCCGTCGCCGTGGTCTGCCACAGCAGGCTGGTCACGACGATCGCGTCGCCGTTGACGGAGACCGCTCGCACGGCAGGGACGCTCAGGCGGCGTTGAGCAGCTTGCCGGCCTCGCGGAATGTCTTGACCTCCGCGGTCGGCTTCTTCTGGCCCGGCTCCAGCTCCTGGCCGTGGCGGTTGACCCAGATCACCGCGACCTTCTGCTTGAGGCACTCTGCCACGTCGGTCTCGTAGCTGCAGCCGATGTGCACCCAGTTCTTCTTGCGCTTCTCGATCCGGCGAGCGCACTCCTTGAAGTGGGCGGGGTCCGGCTTGTAGCTGCGCACCTGCTGGGCAGTGACCACGAGGTCGAGATCGCCGCGCAGGTGGCGCCGCGTGGCGCCGAGGAGCTTGTCGTCGATGTTGGAGAGGATCCCCAGCTCGTACTTCTTCTGGAACCGCTCGATCTGGGCGTTGGTCTCGCGAAAGGGCATCCACCGGGGGACGCTGTTGGGAAGGAACTGCGAGCGCGAAGACTCGAGCTGCCACCCCAGCTCGGCCGCCACGCGGACCGCCGTGCGACGCAGCACCTCCGCGTACAGCTCGTAGCTGCCGCTCTGGATCTCGTGCTGGATCTCGATGAAACGCGGGATCAGCACGTCCCTGTCGATGGTGAACCCGTCGCGATCGGCTTCCTTCTGGAAGGCGTCGTAAACGCCGCTCTCCCAGTCGATCAGGGTTCCATAACAGTCGAAGGTGACGAACTGAACGTCTTTAGGGAGTGGCACGGCCGGGCATTCTACGCGGCGGCTTCTGTACGCTGCCCGCCCCCCAATGGACCTGCTCGAATATCAGGGCAAGCAGCTCTTCCGAAAGCACGGCGTGCCGGTGCCGGAGGGAAAGCCCGCCAAGACCGTCGAGGATGCGGTGGCCGCCGCCGATGAGCTGGGCTATCCGTGCGTGGTCAAGGCACAGGTGCTGGTCGGGGGCCGCGGCAAGGCGGGGGGGATCAAGCTCGCGCAGAACTCGGACGAGGCCAAGGCGCACGCCGACGCGATCCTCGGCATGGACATCAAGGGCTTCACCGTGCACGAGGTGTACGTCGAGGCGGCCAGCGAGATCGACGAGGAGTACTACGCCGCCTTCGTGTTCGACCGCAGCGCCAAGAAGCCGATGGCGATGTTCTCGAAGATGGGCGGGATGGACGTCGAGGCGGTCACCGAGACCGATCCCGAGGCCATGCGCATGGTCCACGTGGACCCCCTGATCGGCTTCCAGGACTTCCACGCCCGCCGCCTCGCTTTCGAGGCCGGCATTCCGGCGGACGTGATCCGCCCGGTCGGCGCACTGCTGGCCAAGCTCTACGAGATGTTCGTGGGCGAGGACGCGATGCTCGTCGAGGTCAACCCGCTCCTGGTCACGAAGTCACGCGACGTGGTGGCCCTCGACGCCAAGGTGACCATCGACGCCAGCGCCCTCTACCGCCACCCCGACTCGCAGGCGTTCCGCACCGAGGTGGGCGTGGACCCCCAGGAGCGAATGGCGCGCGAGCGCGGCCTCACCTACGTGGCGCTGGACGGCAACATCGGCATCCTCGGCAACGGGGCCGGGCTCGTGATGTCCACGCTCGACGTGGTGGCCCAGGCCGGCGGCGAGCCGGCCAACTTCCTCGACGCCGGCGGCGGATCCAAGGCCGAGGCGATCACCCAGGCCGTGGAGGTGATCCTCTCCAACGACAGCGTGACCGCGGTGCTGTTCAACATCTTCGGCGGGATCACCCGCTGCGACGAGGTGGCCAAGGGCCTGATCGAGGCCTTCGCGCAGATCAAGCCCACGGTCCCGTTCGTGGTGCGCCTTGACGGCACCAACGACAAGGAGGGCCGCGCCCTGCTCGCCGAGGCCGACCTGCCCAACGTGCACACCGAGTCGACCATGCTCGGCGCCGCGAAGAAGGTCGTCGAATTGGCCAACGGCTGATGGCGGTCCTCGTCGACAAGGACACGAAGCTCTGCGTCTCCGGCATCACCGGCCGCGAGGGCACGTTCCACTCGCTGAACAACCGCACCTACGGCACGCAGGTGGTGTCCGGCGTCACGCCCGGCAAGGGCGGCCAGGACGTGGAGGGCATCCCCGTTTTCAACACCTTCCACGACGCCGTGGCCGAGACCGGCGCCAACACCGCGATGGTGTTCGTGCCCCCGCGCTTCGCCGCCGATTCGATCCTGGAGGCCGAGGACGCCGGCATCGCCCTGATCATCGCGATCACCGAGGGCATCCCCGCCCACGACGAGCTGCGCGTCTACAACCACATCCGGCGCGGCGGCTCACGGCTGATCGGGCCCAACTGCCCGGGCATCCTCTCCCCCGGCAAGGCCAACGTGGGCATCATCCCAGCCTCCTTCTTCAGCGAGGGCAACGTGGGCCTGGTCTCGCGCTCGGGCACGCTGACCTACCAGATCGGCAACGAGCTGGCCGGGCGCGGGTTCGGCAACTCCTCGATCGTGGGCATCGGCGGCGACCCGGTGCCGGGCTCGAGCTTCATCGACGTGATCGAGCTGTTCGAGGCCGACCCCGAGACCGAGCTGATCGTGCTCAGCGGCGAGATCGGCGGGGACGCGGAGGAGCAGGCCGCCGAGTACATCGGCGACCACGTGACCAAGCCGGTGGTGGCCTACATCGCCGGCTTCACCGCGCCGCCCGGCAAGACGATGGGCCACGCAGGCGCCATCGTCTCGGGCTCCAAGGGCACGGCCGCGGCCAAGGCCGAGGCGCTCGAGGCCAAGGGCGTGCGCGTGGGCAGGACCCCCACGGAGGTCGCGGAGATCGCCGTCGAGGTGCTGGGCGCCTAGCTGCCCCCCAGAAGTGGCGTGTTCGCCGCGGGCTGGGTTAGGGTGGGCGCCGTTCAGGCTCGCAATAGCACCTAGGAGGGGACATATGACGAAGCGACATGCGCTCCCGCGCATACTGATGGCGCTTGCCCTGGCGGGTACCGTGCCGCTGGCCGCCTGCGGCGATGACGACGACGAAGGCGACAGCGAGAGCGGCGGCCCGGCGGCCACGGAGGTCGCGATGGAGCTGAAGGGCTCCGGCAAGGACCTGACGATGGATGCCCCGGGTTCGGTGGATGGCGGGACGGCCCGCATCACCTTCCAGAACTCGACGAAGAAGGAGGGCGTGGCCCAGCTGCTGCGCATCGACGGCGACCACACCGCGGAGGAGGCGCTCGAGGCCGCTGAGGCATGGGGCGAGAAGGGCAAGGCCCTGCCGGACTGGGTGGGCCTCGCCGGAGGCACCGGCAACACGAAGCCGGGGGCCTCGACCACGGTGACCCAGTCCCTGGCGGCCGGCAAGTACATGGCCGTCGACATCAACTCGAACACGCTGGCCGAGTTCGAGGTGACCGGCGACGGCGAAGGTGAGCCCGCAGCGCCCGAGGCGCGGATCGACGCGGTGGACTACAGCTTCAGCTCCACCGGGCTCAAGGAGGGCAAGAACGAGGTCTTGTTCGACAACAAGGGCCGCGAGCCACACTTCGTCGTGGGCCTGCCGATCAAGGCCGGCAAGACCATCGAGGACGTGAAGAAGTTCGTCCGGACGGAGAAGGGCGAGCCACCCATCGATGAAGAGAACGGGACGTTCGACAGCTCGGTCATCGACGGCGGGACCAGGCAGGTCCTCGAGCTCGAGCTCAAGAAGGGCAAATACGCCTTCCTCTGCTTCATCCCGGACCGCAAGGGCGGGCCGCCCCACGTGGCGAAGGGGATGGTCGCCGAGGCTGTGGTCGAATAGTTGCCGGCACGCTGGGCGTCCCGCCCCGTGCGGGGCGCCCAGCCGCTCGCACTCAGGCCCCTGGGACCTGCTCGAGCGGCACTCGCAGAACGCTCTGACCACTGTGATTGCGGTTGCCGTCGGCCGGCTCGCGGGAGACGTCGAGAAAGCTGTAGCGCGAGAAGCCGGGCGGCAGCGGCTCCCGCACGCTGAAGGTGCCGCGCCGCGAGCCCGTGAGTGGCCGGGCGTTGGACAGCGAGTCATAGAGCCAGATCACGTAGCCGCCTCGCGGGGGGCGCGGCAGCCCCTGCACGGTCAGCCTCAGCACCCGGCCGTCCTCGGGCCCCGTGATCCGCGCGGTGCCGCCGCCCTCGATCCCCCCGAGCGCCTGCAGCCGGCCGTCCCTGGGCGCCTGGGGACCGGCGGGCTCCCGATCGCCGGAGAAGTCAGGCGAATCGTCCCCGCCGAGCGCAAGCACAAGGGCGACAACGACGGCGATCGCGGCGCCTCCCACCAGCGCGAGCAGTCGCGTCCGGCTTCTGGGCTCGGCCGCGGCCTCCGGCTCGGGGACCTGCTCCGGCTCGGCGACCTGCTCCGGCTCGGCGACCGGCTCGGGCTCGGAGACCAGCTCCGGCCCGGCGACCGGCTCCGGCCCGGAGACCGGCTCGGGCTCGGGGACCGGTTCGGGCTCGGGCTGCGCCTCGGGGGGGCCCTCTCGCAGCAAGACGGCCAGCGCGTCGCGCTGCTCGGCGGAGCCCGCCCCCAGCTCGCCCATCACCGCGTCGCGCCGCGCGCGGAGACGGGCGACCTCCATGCCGAGCATCCCCGCGAGCTCGTCGTCGGGGAGCCCGCGAATCACCGAAAGCTCGAGCAGCGCGCGGCTCTCCGGGTCGAGTTGATCGACCTCGACGCCCATCCGATCCGTCCTCACGGCTAGGCTCTCACCTCTATGCGGGGCTCAATACAGCGGGCTCGGGTGGCGCTCTGCCTCATCTTCTCCATGTCGATCCTACTTTCGGCCTCGGGCGAAGCTTTCGCGGCGTCCGAGGTGCGGCTCCTGCACGCGGTCCCCGGCGGTCCCCCGGCCCAGCTCCAGATCGGTGGCGGGGACGGCCCGGCGGTCGAGCTCGAGAAAGTGGGCTTCGGGAAGGCGAGCGAGTACGACAACGCGCCCTCAGGGGAGGCTGTCCTGACCCTGGTGTCAGGCGGCAAGCAATTGGGCCGCTCCAGCGAGACGCTGGAGGACGGCGCCCGCTACACGGTGGTGGCGGTGCCGGGCGGCGAGGGTGCCACCCTGCGCCTCTACGCCGACGGCCAGCCCGCGCCGGGCCGTACGCGCTGGCGGATGGTGCACGCCGCGCCCGAGCTCGACCAGGCGGAGTTCATGCTCGACGACCGGGTGGTGTCGCGGCTGAGCCTCAGCGAAGCCAGCGACTACTCGACCGTGGAGCCGGGCGTGTACGGCATCGGAGCGCGCAGGCCGGGCGAGACGGAACCGCTGGTCGAGCGCCCCGATGTGAGCCTGGTGGCCGGCACCGCGCAAACCGCGTATTTGGTGGGCAGCGGGGGCGAGCGCACCCGTTTCACGATCCTCGAAGACGCCGCCACCGCACCTCCGGTGGCCCCCGACACCGGCCTCGGTGGCCTGGGCGAGCGCTCCTCACCTGACGGTCCGCCCTGGGCCGCCGCGCTGCTCACCGCCGCCCTCGCCGGAATGCTGGGCGGAGCGGCGTTCACCCGCGCTCGCGCGGCCGCCGGCCGCCGCCGCGGCTGAGCCTGCCGTGCCCCGCCACGGGCTGAGACGCCTGGGCCTGCTCCTTGCGGTGGCCCTTCCCGCGGGAGGAGCCGCGGCCGCGGTGCTCGCGGCCGGAGGCGAGACCGGCGCGCCCGCGCCATCGCGGGCGGCTGGCCCGGCAGGCCTGGCCAAGGCCGCCGCCGTGCAGGCAGGCGACCCGCCGGCGAGCGCACCGCAGGGTCGCCGTCCCGCCGTGCCGATCTGGATCGCCATCCCCGCCGCAGGCCTATCCGCACGGGTGGAGCCCGTGGCGGCGCGGCGCGGCGTGCTGCGGGTGCCCGCCGTCGGCCGGGCGGGGTGGTTCCGCGGAGGCCCGCGTCCGGGCGAGGCGGGCCGGTCGGTGATCATCGGCCATCTCGACACTAAGACCGGACCGGGCCTCTTCGCCCGTGTCCCCCACCTCCTGCCCGGCGCCGGGGTCTCTGTGACCGACCGGCGTGGCGACGTGTGGGACTACAAAGTGGTGGGGGCCGCGCAGGTGCGTAAGGACCGCTTCCCGGTCGAGGAGGTGTACGGCGGATCGGCCCGGCCGGTGCTGGTCCTGATCACCTGCGGAGGGCCGTTCACCGAGGGCGAGGGCTACCGCGACAACGTGCTGGTCTACGCCCGCCCCATCTGAGCCACACGGGCAGGCTCGGTATCGTGGCCACCCTGTGACGCGACCCGACACAATCTCCCTCGCACGCGGCGCTCCCTCGCTCGACATCGTGGCCGTCGACGACCTCCGTGCCGCCGCCGACCGCGCGTTCAGCCAGGACCCGGGGGGTGCGTTCTCCTACGGAACCTCGGCGGGCTACGGACCGCTGGTGAAGTGGATCGCCGACCGCCAGGAGGTCGCACCCGAGCAGGTGATCGCCACCAACGGCTCGATGCAGGCGGATGCGTTCCTGTTCCGCCTGCTCGTGCAGCCCGGCGACGTGGTGGTGGTCGAGGCCCCGAGCTACGACCGCACCCTCTTGGCCCTGCGCGAGCTTGGCGCCGAGATCCTGGCCATCCCGCTGGAGGACGACGGCATCGACGTGACGGCGCTCGAGCGGGCGCTCGAAGGCGGCGCGCGGCCCAAGCTCGCCCACATCATCCCCAACTTCCACAACCCGGCCGGCTGCACGCTCTCGCTGGCCAAGCGCGGCCGCTTGGTGGAGCTGGCCGAGAGCTACGACTTCGTGCTCTTCGAGGACGACCCCTACGTGGAGCTGCGCTTCGCGGGTGAGACGCAGCCCACCATGCTCTCGCTCGACAGCGCGGACCAGGTCGTGTACGCGTCCTCGTTCTCGAAGACGGTCTGCCCCGGCATCCGCGTGGGCTACCTGGCGGGCCCCACCGACGTGATCGCCGATATCCGCCGCATGGCCACTTCCACGTATATCTCTCCGAGCATGGTGTCTCAGGCGATCGTGGCCGAGTTCTGCGCGTCCGGAGCGATCGACCGGTCGATCGAGACGGTCAAGAACGCGTTGCGCGAACGGCGCGACGTGCTGTGCGCCGCCCTGCAGCGCGACCTGCCAGAGGCCCGGTTCGTGGTGCCCGAGGGCGGCTACTTCCTGTGGGTCGACCTGCCCGAGGGCAGTGACGTCGCCGCCCTGGCCGACCGGGCGAAGGAACTGGGCGTGGTGTTCGTGAAGGGCACCGACTTCCTGCTCGAGGGCGGGGAGAACGCCTTCCGGATCGCCTACTCCGGCGTGCGCGCCGAGCAGATCGACGAAGCCGTGACCCGCCTGGCCGGCGCCTGGCGCGACCTGCCGCCGGCGTGAAGCAGGGCCCGGGGCTCGACCTCGGGCGCCCGCGCGACTTGCGGGAGTTGTTCAGCGATTCCCTGCTGCTCTATGGCCGCCACTTCGGGCTCTTCCTCCTGATCGCAGTGGCGGTGGTGGCCCCGGTGCAGCTGGTGGTGTCGGGCATCGGGCTCGAGGAGCTGACGTCGGCCTACCGCGAGGACGCCTCCCTGGCCCGCACCGGGATCCCGACCGCGGTCAGCTTCCTGGTGGCCACGCCGCTGATCACGGTGGCGATCATCTCCGCGCTCGGCGCGCTGGCCAAGGGCGAGCGACCCGGCGCCGGACGGTCGTTGCAGGCGGCGCTCGACGTGTTCACCCCGCTGTTCGGAGCCGTGGTGCTGGCGGCCGCCGGGATCGCCCTCGGCCTGGTCGCCTTCGTGCTGCCCGGCATCTACGTGGCGGTGCGGTGGTACTTCGTGACTCAGACCGTGGCCATCGAGGGCGTTCACGGCACGAAGGCGCTCGCGCGCAGCTGGGACATGGTCCAGGACGCATTCTGGCGCACCCTCGCCATCCTGCTGCTGGCCAACCTGGCCACCGCCCTGCCGGGCATCCTGATCCTCACCCCGCTCACCGCCGTGGCCGAGGCGGCCGACCGCGAGGCGGTGGTGCTGGTGGGAGAGATCGCGACGGAGAGCCTGACCACGCCGTTCATCGCGCTGGTGTCGACGCTGCTGTACTACGACCTGCGGGTGCGGAAGGCGAGCATCCCCCCGCTGACCTGACCTAGCGGCCCCAATGGTCCTTGGCGAGCACCAGCTGCTCCGGCAGCGCCACGCGCGGCGGCGGCGACGGGTCGGCGACCACGGACACGGTCTCGGCCACGCTGCGAGTGACCGCGAAGCGCTTGCCGTCGCTCTCGAAGGCCACCTGCTCGTCGTCGGACTCCGACAGTGTGCCCTCCAGGCCAGGTGTGAGGCCGGCGTCCATGAGGTAGTGCAGCAGGTCCTCCGCCTCGTTCTCGAAGCGCAGCACGCGCACCTTGGCGCCCTCCTCGACATCGGCCAGGGGCACTCCCTCCTCACGCTTCCCGGTGTAGATCGGGTGGCCGTGGGGGCAGGTCTTGGCGTCGCCGATGGCCTTGAGCATCCGCTCCTCCACGGTGGGCGACATCCAGTGCTCCAGCCGCTCGGCCTCCTCGTGCACCTCATCCCAGGGGATGTCGAAGACATCGGTGAGGAAGCGTTCGATCAGCCGGTGGCGGCGCACGATGCCGGTTGCGTGCTCTCGCCCGGTGTCGGTGAACGAGATCGACTTGTCGTCGCCGCGGGTGATGTAGCCGTCTCCTTCGAGGCGCCCGATCATCTCGTGGACGGTGGGCGCGGACACCTGCATGGCGCGCGCCACGTTGGCGCCGCTCATCGGAAGGCCGGCTTCCTCGAGCCAGAAGATCACCTGGAGGTACTCCTCCTCGGCGACTGTGGCCTGGTCGTGGGACATCAATGGCATGCTACCCGGCGTGGAGATCGGGCCCGGGACACGCGTAATCCTCACCGGAGCCTCCCGTGGCATCGGCGAGTCACTGGCTCGCGCGCTCGCCGAGCGCGGCGCTGAGATCGGCCTCATGGCGCGTTCAGAGGCCGAGCTGGAGCAGCTGGCAGGCTCCCTGCCGGGGTCGGGGCACCGGGCCCTGCCCGCCGACGTCGGTGACCGCGCCGCGGTGCAGAGCGTGATCGAGAGCTTCGGTCCTGTCGACCTGCTGGTCGCAAACGCCGGGGTCGCGCACTACGGCCCCTACGTGCAGCTCGGCATCGAGGCCGAGGAGCGGATGACCCGGGTCAACTGGATGGGCACGCTGCACACGGTGCGCGCGGCCCTGCCGGGGATGCTCGAGCGCCGCCGCGGGCATCTCGTGATCGTGTCCTCGGGCGCGGCGCTGCGCACCTTCCCCCAGGCCGCGGTTTACGGAGCGACCAAGGCCGCCCAGCGCGGCTACTCCGAGGCCCTGCGCCACGAGCTCGACGGCACCGGAGTGTCACTGACCACGGTCTATCCCGGCGAGATCCGCAGCCACCTGCACGACCACGAGAAGGACCGCATGCCGCCCTGGTATCGCTCCGGCGACGCCGCCGATCCCGACGCGCTGGCGGCGAAGGTGATCGAGGGCGTCGAGGCCGACAAGCGCGGGGTCTACTTCCCGCCGATCGTGCGCCTGCTGCGCATCGTGCACGGGCTCTCCCCGCGCGCCGGTGACCTGATGCTCCGGACCCTGCGCGGGCGCAGCGCCGCGCCGCGCTCGTGAGCCTCCCACTCGCGCCCCCGATCAAGCCCGCGCTGGCGCGCTCGGCCAAGGAGCTGCCCGACGGCGAGGGCTGGCTGTACGAGCCCAAGTGGGACGGCTTCAGGACGATCGCCTTCCGCGACGGCGATTCCGTGTACCTGCAGAGCCGGGGCGGCAAGCAGATGAACCGCTACTTCCCCGACGTGGAGGCGCAGCTGCTGGCGATGCCGGTCGAGCGCGCGGTGATCGACGGGGAGATGATCGTGGTGGTCGACGGCCTGCAGGAGTTCGACCTGCTGAGCCAGCGCATCCATCCGGCGGCCTCCCGGGTGGAGATGCTCGCCCGCGAGACCCCGGCCTCGTTCGTGGCCTTCGACGTACTGGCGATCGAGGACGAGGTGCTGATGGAGAGGCCCTACGCCGAGCGCCGGGACCGGCTGGCCGGGCTCGACCTCGGGCCGGTCGAGCTCACTCCCGTGGAGGACCGCGACGGCGCCGGGCAGTGGCTCACGGGTGTGTCGGAGGGAGTGATCGCCAAGCGGGCCGAAGCGGCCTACCTGCCGGGCGAGCGCAAGGGGATGATGAAGATCAAGCGGGTGCGCACCGCGGACTGCGTGGTCGTCGCTTTCCGGATGGGCAAGGAGGAGGGCACAGTGGGTTCCCTGATCCTGGGGCTTTACAACGAGGACGGCGAGCTGCGGGTGGTGGGTCACACGTCTGGGTTCAAGGCCACCGAGAAGCGTGAGCTGCTGGATTTCCTCGACCCCTACCGCACGGGGGAGCAGGGTGCCGGCGAGCCGAGCCGGTGGAAGTCCGACGAGGATCTGGTCTGGGAGGGGCTGCGCCCGGAACTGGTGTGCGAGATCGCCTTCGATCACATCACCGGCGATCGCATCCGCCACGGCACCCGGTTCCTGCGCTGGCGCGAGGACAAGGCCCCGCGCGAGTGCCTGATCGACCAGCTGCGCGTCTGAGCCCCATGAAGCTCGAAGTCCTCCAGGCCGACGTGACCGAACTCGCGGTCGACGCGATCGCAAACGCAGCCAACACCCGGCTGGTCCACGGCGGCGGAGTGGCCGCCGCGATCTCCAAGGCGGGCGGCCCGGCTATCCAGGCCGAGTCGATGCGCCAGGCGCCGATCGGCCTCGGCGAGGCGGTGCAGACCACCGCGGGCAAGATGCGATCGAAGTGGGTGATCCACGCCGCCACGATGGAGCTCGGCGGGCCCACCTCGGCCGAGATCATCGAGCGCGCCACCACTTCGACGCTGGCGAAGGCGGAAGCCCTCGGCTGCCGCTCGCTGGCGCTGGTGGCCTTCGGCACGGGGGTAGGGGGCTTCCCCGTGAAGGAGGCGGCTCGCCTGATGGTGGGCGCCACGCGGGCCCACCGCACCCGGGGCCTGGAGCACGTGGTCTTCGCCGTTCACGGGGACGCGGCGGAACGTGCGTTCCGAGCCGCGCTGCGCGCGTGAGCCCCCGCCTGCCCGTCCTGATCGCTCCGGACAGCTTCAAGGGGACCTTCTCCGCAGCGGAGGTGGCTTCAGCTGTCGCGCGCGGACTGCGCGCCGGCGGACTCGAGGCGGTCGAGCTGCCCGTGGCCGACGGCGGCGAGGGCACCATCGACGTGCTCGCTCGCGCCCTCGACGCCGAGCGCCGCACCGCAGCGGTGACCGATCCGCTGGGACGCCCGATCGAGGCCTCCTTCGCCCTGCTGGTAGATGGGGCCACGGCGATCGTCGAGGCGGCGCAGGCCAGCGGGCTCGGCCTGGTGGCGGAGGAGGAGCGCGACGCGTTCGTGGCCTCCACGCGCGGCACGGGCGAGCTGATCGCGGCCGCCGTGCAGGCGGGCGCCTCCACCGTGCTGGTCACGGTGGGCGGCTCGGCCACCACCGACGGCGGCGCCGGTGCCCTCGAGGCGCTCGACGAGGCAGGGGTGTCGCCGCGGCTGGAGGTGCTCTGCGACGTGCGCACTCCGTGGGAGGACGCGCCGCGCGTGTTCGCGCCTCAGAAGGGCGCTGATCCCGAAACCGTGAGGCGCCTGGAGCAGCGCCTCGAAGAGCTTGCCGCGGCGGCGCCCCGCGACCCGCGTGGTGTGCCGATGACCGGCGCCGCCGGTGGACTGTCGGGCGGGCTCTGGGCCCACCGCCAGGCGAAGCTGCTGGCCGGCGCTTCCCACGTGCTCGACGCGATCGGCTTCGACGAGCGCATGCGCGAGGCCGCCTTCGTGGTCACCGGCGAGGGCGGCCTGGATCGCCAGACCCTCCAGGGCAAGGTGGTGGGCGAGCTGGCCACCCGCTGCCGGCAGGCCGGCGTCACCTGTCACGCGGTGGTCGGCCGCAACCAGCTCGAGCCCTTCGAGGCCCGCATCCTCGACCTGGAGAGCGTGACCGAGGCCACCTCCCTCGACGAGCTCGAAGCCGCCGGGCGCGCGCTCGCCGACGCCGCTTGAGGCGCCGAACGTCCAGAGGGCACGGCGTGCGGCCACGTCCATGCGTCGAGTTCCGTTTCCTCTTCTCCCATTAAGGACACCTCTCCGTGTCCATGCAGCGCAATCAGGGAGGCCGGATGTCAGGACGACACACGCATGCCGCCACGCGAGTGGCACTCACGGCGATAGCCGCTCTCGGAGTGCTGAGCGCTCCCGCCACGGCGAGGGTGTTCAAGGGCAGCGCGAGCTCCAACAAGGTAACGGGCACGAAGAAGGCCGACAGAATCGCCCTGAAGGCCGGTAACGACCGGGCCGCAGGGCGGGGCGGCGCCGATCGCATCTCCGGCGGAGCAGGCAAGGATCGGCTGCGCGGCGACGCCGGTGGCGATCGCGTTCGCGGCGACCGCGGCAATGACCGCGTGGTCGGCGGGAATGGCAAGGACCGCCTCGCCGGCGGCAAGGGCCGAGATCGCCTCATCGGCGGCAAGGGCCGAGATCGCCTCATCGGCGGCAAGGGCCGCGACCGTTTCGCGGGCGGTGCGGGCCGGGACGTGCTCAACGCCGTTGACCGGCGCAAGGATCTACGGGTCGACGGTGGCGCCGGGCGCAACGTCTGCCGGATCGACCGGGCCGACATGGCCGTGGTCAAGCACTGTTCGAAGCTGATCGTGGTGACCGCGTCGAGCGCGCCCGGTAGCGGCCGTGGCGGCACCGGCGGCGGTGGCACCGGCGGCGGCGGCGGAAGCGGCGGCTCGGGTGGAGCCGCCGGTCCGCTGGCACTGAGCAGCGGCGATGGCCTGTCATGCGCATCGTCATTGCCCACGTGCGTGTTCACGCTCGAAGGCACCGGAGCCGACACGCTGGCCGGCACCGTCACAGGTGACGGCGGAGTGACTCCGGCCGCGGGCGCCGCAGTGGCCGCCGAGGGCGACGACTGGACCGCCGGAGGGAGCTACGGCTGCACCGCCGACGGTGCGTTGGTGATCACCATCGGCAGCGAGGTGCTGCGCGTGCCGATCACCTGCGGCCAGTAGAACGCGGGGCGTATACGGAAGCGGTGGTTCAGGCGACAAGCGCCTGGACCACCGCCTCGTAGAAGCCGTCGCCGTAGCCGGACTCGGTGCGCACCACGTTGGGTCCCGAGCCCTCGGGCGCGTTGGCCACGAGATAGAAGCGCCCCACGAGCGGAGCCACGCCGAGGTCCTCGAGCGAATCGCCCACCGCGATGCACTCGTCCGCCGCATAGCCGCGGGCGCGCATGTGGAACTCGACCGCCGCGGCCTTCGACGCCGTGGCCGGGATCAGGTGGTAGGCCCGCCGCCCTTCGGACATCGAGCCGTTGTCGATCAGCCGGAGGTCGCCGAGGCCCTCTCGCTCGAGTAGCGCGTTGACCTCCGCAAGGTCCACGCGGCCGCGGAACAGGTGCGACACGTGGCGGTCCAGGTGCCACGGAGCGTGGTGCTCCAGGTGACCGGCGTAGGTGCTCAGCAGCAGCGCCGGAGCGCCCGACTCCTCGATCAGCTCGTGCGGCGTGCGGTCGTCGGTCGGCGTGTAGCGGCCGGTGAGGAAGTGCTCCTCGCCGTCGATCACCACACCGGAGCCCACCTCGTAGATGTAGGCGCTCTGGCCGATCAGCCGCGCGTCCTCCATCACCTGCGCCTTGCGCCGCCCGGACTTCAGAACCACCTCGACCCCGGCCCGATGGCAGGCCTCGAGCGCCCGGGCGGGCAGCAGGGTGAAGCCTCCCTCGCCGTCGCGAAACAGCGAAGCCCCTGCACCCAGCAGGGTGCCGTCGAGATCGGTGTAGACGCAGCGGAGGCCCACGGGACGCGCGCGTACTATGGCTGACGGTGGCCGTCGTCTCAGATCAGATGCCCTGGGAGCCGCTGCTCGACCGCGGAGAGGGCGAGCAGCTGGTGGCCCGTTCGAGCCAGCGGGCCCAGAGCGCGCTGGTGGAGCCGATACCGGAGAGCCTGCACCCCGAGCTGCGCGAGGCGCTGGCCAGGAAGGGCTTCGACGGCCTATATGCCCACCAGGCCGACGCGCTGGCCTCGGCCTACGAGGGACACACGATCGTGGCCACGGGCACCGCCAGCGGCAAGTCGCTGGCCTTCAACCTGCCCGTGCTCGACACGCTCGCCCACGACCGCTCGGCTCGCGCGCTCTACCTCTACCCGACCAAGGCGCTGGCGCAGGACCAGGCCCGCGCGCTCCACTCCCTGAAGCTCCGCTATCTGCGGCCGGCGATCTACGACGGCGACACCCCGCACGAGGAGCGCCGCGCGATCCGCGGTCGCACGAACCTGGTGCTCACCAACCCCGACATGCTGCACGTGGGCGTGCTCCCCAACCACGGGTCGTGGGGCGACTTCCTGGCCAACCTGGCGTGGATCGTGGTGGACGAGGCGCACGTGTACCGCGGCGTGTTCGGCTCACACGTGGCCAACGTGCTGCGCCGGCTGCGGCGCCTCGCCCTGGCCTACGGCACCGAGCCGCGGTTCGTGCTGGCCAGCGCCACGATCGCGAACCCGGTTGAGCTGGCCGAGCGCCTGACCGGCTGCGACGTGCGCCTGGTGGACCGCGACGGCGCCCCCCGCGCGCGGCGCCAGATCGCCATGTGGAACCCGCCCCTCGTGGACGAGCGCACCGGGGCCCGCGCCTCGCCCCTGGCGGAGGCCGCCGACCTCGTGGCCGATCTCGTCGAGAAGGAAGTGCGCACGATCTGCTTCCTGCGCTCGCGCCGGGGGGTGGAGCTGATCCTCAAATTCGCGCGGCTGCGACTGGAGGAACGCGGGCGATCCGACCTGGCTGAGCAGATCGCGCCCTACCGCGCCGGCTACACGCCGGCCCAGCGGCGCGAGATCGAGAGCCGCCTGGTGGAGGGCGAGCTGCTGGCGGTGATCAGCACCGACGCCCTCGAGCTGGGCATCGACGTGGGCGCGCTTGACGCCGCCATCTGCGTCACCTTCCCGGGCACTGTCGCCAGCCTGCGGCAGATGTGGGGCCGGGCGGGGCGCCGCGGCACCGGGCTCGCGCTCTACGTGGCGGGCGCCGACGCCCTCGATCAGTTCTTCTGCCGTCACCCCGAGGAGTTCCTCGACCGCCCGGTCGAGTCGGCGATCCTCGACCCCGAGTCCGAGGAGATCTTCCTGGCGCATCTGGTGGCCGCCGCCTACGAGCTGCCTCTATCGCCGGGCGACGAGGATTTCCTCGGGCCGCGCTGGCGGGCCGCCTCGCAACGGCTCGTGAAGCTCGGGCTCCTGCGCGAGCGCGGCGGGCGCTACCTGCCTCGTGGCGACGACTTCCCCGCACGCCGGATCGCCCTGCGCTCGGCCTCGCCGGACTCCGTGGCGGTGGTCGAGTCAGAAGGCGGCGAGATCATCGGCTCGGTGGAGACGGCGCGAGCGCACTCCGCGGTCCACCCTGGTGCGATCTACCTCCACATGGGGCGCTCGTACGAGGTCGGCCACCTCGACCTCCACGCGCGCCACGCCCTCGTGCGCCCCTTCACCGGCGATTGGTACACCCAGCCCAAGAAGGAGACCGACACCCAGATCGAGCGGGTCGAAATGACCCGCGAGGTTGGGAGTTCGAATGATTCGGCATCCGTGCCAAATCATTCAGCCAGCTTTCCGCTGTCCTTCGGCACGGTGTCGGTCACCGAGCAGGTAACGGCCTTCCAGCGCAAGCGCGTGAGCGACCACGAGGTGCTCGACCTGGTGGCCCTCGACATGCCCGAGGAGCGCTTCGCCACCCAGGCCCTCTGGTACGAGCTTCCGGACATGGCGCTGTCCGACGACTTCCCGCTCGACGTGCTCCAGGGCTCCCTGCACGCAGCAGAGCACGCGCAGATCGCGGTGCTGCCCCTGATCGCCATGTGCGACCGCTGGGACATCGGCGGCCTCTCGACGGCCTACCACGCGCAAACGGGCCGCGCCACCGTGTTCATCTACGACGGCCACCCCGGCGGCGTCGGGATCACCCGCCTCGGGTTCCACCGCTTCGAGGATCTGGTGCGCGACGCCCTGCGCCTGATCGGCGAATGCCCATGCCAGGCGGGCTGCCCTTCCTGCGTGCAGTCGCCCAAGTGCGGCAACCTCAACGAGCCGCTTAACAAGAACGGCGCGCTCGAGCTCCTCACGCGGCTGCACACGGCCTGAGCAGCCGAGCGCGCGTCCGCTTTCGCGCGGGGGCGGTGGCGGGCTACGTTGGGGTCGCTTTTGGTCGGCGGGCGACCAAGATCGTCCCCACCGAGCGACTGCGCCGACTCCCCGGCGTCGCGCGAGAGAAGCGGCCGCAGCTGGAGGACTGTCCTGCTCTGTAGGGCCAGGACCCTCGTGGAGCAGGACGGCGGCACCGACCGCCGACGCTCGGCCCACCCCTACCCAGCCGCCGGGGGATCCGCTGAAGGCGCTGCTGGACCGCGGACCCAGCCGGCTCCGCCGCGCGCGACAAGCGGTCACGGCCACGGCCCCGGAGCCGAAATCAGGGTGCAGCCCTGGTCTGTGGTCGCAGGACGACCCTCAAGCAGGGCAGTGGCCGCACTTCACGCCCAGGTCCCCCGCCCCAGCCGCAGTGGCGCCCGCCCGCACAGGGTTCGGGGCCGATCGCCGCGCGTGACCGCTCGCCACCGGGGAAACCGATGATCCGATCCATCCAGGGGTCGCAGGACGACCTCTAGATGGAACGGCTGACAAAAAACGCCACAGGACGGGCGCCCCCCTACCCAGCCACCGTGGGATCCGACCCGCAGACGCAAAGCCAACGCAGACCAACCACCACCGCCCAGCGCGCGATTCACGCGCGAGCGGACGCGGTATCCGACTGCTCGCGGGCAAGCAAACGTGACGATCCGATCCATCCAGGGGTCGCAGGACGACCCCTCGATGGACGGGGTGGCGAAACGCGGCAGGCCCGGCTTCCCTACCCAGCCGCCGTGGGGCCCCGCCAAAGTCGCCGAAGCCGACGCCGACCAACCACCACCGCCGCGCACGAAAGCCGGCCGCCACCCTGCAGGACCGGTTGCACCCGAGGGGTGGCGGTCAAGCTTCGGCACGGGCGGTCGAAGTCCTTCAGATGCGCCGCAATCTGCTTCCGCTCCTGCTGATCGCCCTCCTCGGCGCCACCGCCGTGCCGGCGATGGCCCACAGCGGAGGCGCGACGGCCCCCGACCCCAACGCGCCGCCGAGCGGAGGTCAGGACTACGAGCCCTACGCCGACCCCGCTCCCAAGGAACCCGCTGACAGGCCCGCGAAGAGGCCCGCCCGCAAGCCCGCGAAGAAGCCGCCGGCCAGGAAGGTTGCGCGCCGCCAGTTCAAGCCCCCTCCGATCCGGACTCCCCCGCCGCCGGCTGCGAAGGGCCACCGCTTCCCGCTGGTCGGCGCCTTCACCTTCGGCGGCAGGGACTCGCGCTTCGGCGCCGGCCGCCGAGGGCACACCCACCAGGGCCAGGACGTGTCCGCTGCGGAGGGAACGCCCCTGGTGGCTCCCCGGACGGGCACCGTGGAGGTCGTGCGCTACCAGGCCTCGGGCGCGGGCCACTACATCGTGCTCGACGGCGAGGGCGAGGATCGCGACTACGTCTTCATGCACCTGCGCGCGGGCTCGATCGTCGTTACGGAGGGCCAGAAGGTGCGCATCGGCACGACACTCGGCCAGGTCGGCAACACCGGCGTGTCATCCGGCCCCCACCTGCACTTCGAGGTCTGGGTCGCCGGCGGCTGGTACACCGGCGGCGAGCCGATCGACCCACTCCCGCTGCTGCGGGCCTGGGCCCGCGTCTAAGACGCGTGCTCTAGTCGAAGGTGAGCTCGAGGCGGCCGGTGAGGCCGTCGGTCTCGGCGGCCACCGAGCCGGTGAACGCGCCGAGCGGCTCCGTGAACAGCGACCCGCCAAGCGCGCCGCCGATGCCGCCCCCGCCGAACTCGGCGATGCCCCGGCTCGCCAGCTGCCCCGCGTCCGCGCTCATGGCGATCGAGCCCTCGGCGCCTTCGACGTCCTTGGTCGCGTCCTCGGCCAGGCGGCTGGCACGACCGCTGTCGTTCGCAAGCACGAACACGCCGTCCACCACGCCGTAGACCACGGTGTCTCCATCGGCGGTGGCCAAGGCGTAGAAGTCCTCGCCCCTCTTCGGCCGGGCGTACCCGACCGGCTCACCAACCGCGTTCTCCACGATGTCGGGGAGGGACTTGCCGAGCTTGTCGAGCGTCGCGGTGAAGGCCTGCGGATCCTTGACGCGGGCGCGCACGCCGAACTTGCCGTCAAGTCCGACGCCCACGGACACGTCGTCCTCCAGCTGGCCGAAGATGTCGTCGTCGATGCTCAGGTCCAGCCTCGACTCGATCGCCTGCTTGCCGGCGCTGTACTCACCGAAGCCCGACGGGTCCACCGCCTGGCCGGCGCTCTCGGCGAAGGCCAGGATCTGCTCGGGGCCGCGGAGTCCAAATCCGATCTCGTCGGGGCTGTCGATCACGGCGGGGCTCTCGGAACCGGCTGCGATCGGGAGATCTGCGTCGGTGAGGCCCTCCGGATCCGTGGCCATCCGAAACTCGAGCACGGCACGGTCCTCCTCGAAGGAGAGGGTCGCTCCGAGTGTCCGCAGCGCATTCACCCATTCGACCTCCTGCGCCGGCTTCGCCTCGGGGTCGGCCGCAATCAGCTGCTCGACGTCGGTCGACAGCCGTACCAGGGCATCCTCGGGCAGGTCCGCGGTGGCCTCGCCGAAGACCTCGGCGGTGAGCTTGCCGTCGCCGTCGCGCTGCTTCAAGGCGGCATCGAGCAGCTCGCGGCTTCCGGCCACGACCAGCACCCCGTCCTCGATCGCAAAGGTGTCGCCGTCGCTGTCCTCGTAGAGCTTCGCGCCGTCCTGCTCACCGGTCTCCTTGGTGTCGTCGCGCTTGATCAGGTCCTCGAGCTTGCCGGCGTCGTTGGCCTCGATGGCCGCCACGAACTGGTCATCGCCACTCTCGTCTCCGCCGCCCACCAGCGCGCTCACGTCGGGAGCGCCGACCACGAACTCGTTGCCCAGCAGCGGCTTGACGTCCTTCTCGAAGTCCACATCCTCCTCGGACAGGCTCCCCTCGAGGCTCTGTGTCAACTGGTCGGCGAACGGGAACCGCTCCACGATCGCCTGGATGGCCTTGACCTGGGAACCCTCGGGATCCGTGTCGAAGCTGACCACCAGCGGCGCATCCTCGGGCAGGTAGCCGAGTGCGTTGTCGAGCGAGCTGCCCGAGCCCTCGTCTCCGCCGCCGCAGCCGGCCAGGGCGGCGGCGCAGATTCCGGCGAGAATGGCGGGTTTGGTTGCGAGTCGGGTCATGCGGCGCGCCAGTGTAGCGTGGGCTCCATGGACCTGGGGCTGAGCGGACGCGTGGCGCTGGTCACGGGCGCCTCGAAAGGCATCGGGCGCGCAATCGCCGCCGCGCTTGCCGAGGAGGGAGCCACCGTGGCCATCGCCTCGCGCTCGCGCGAGAACATCCACGCCGCCGCCGCGGAAATCGGCGCCACCGGCTTCGTGTGGGACAGCGACGACTTCGACGGTGCCGCCGGCCTGGTGGCCGATGCCGAGGTCTCGCTCGGCGGGCCGGTCGAGGTACTGGTGTGCAACACCGGCGGACCGCCCGCCGGCGCCGACCCGCTCGGCTTCTCGACCGAAGAATGGGAGGCCGCGCACCGCTCGCTCGTGCTGGCCCCGATGGCGCTCGTGGGAGCGGCTCTGCCCGGGATGCGCGAGCGCGGCTGGGGCCGCATCATCAGCGTCGCCTCCTCCTCTATCCGCGAGCCGATCGCGCACCTGATGCTGTCCAACGCCGAGCGCTCGGCCACGGCGGCCGCCTTCAAGACGCTCGCGCGCGAGGCCGCGGGCGACGGCGTGACGCTCAACACCGTGCTCCCGGGCCGGATCCTCACGGATCGCCTGATCTCCATGGCGGGCTCGGAGGAGGCGGTGAAGGAGGCCGCCGCGGAGCAGGTTCCGGCGGGGCGCCCCGGCTCCCCGGAGGAGTTCGCAGCCGTGGCCGCCTTCCTGTGCAGCGAGCGCGCCTCGTATGTGACGGGCACCGCCGTGCCGGTGGACGGCGGCTTGCTGCGGGCCGTCTGAACCCCGGTCCGGCGCTAGGATGCGCGCCCGCGGCGAGGTAGCTCAGTTGGTAGAGCACACGACTGAAAATCGTGGTGTCGCCGGTTCGATTCCGGCCCTCGCCATTGGCTCACTACCGTTTCCCCCCGTGACTCCGGGCACCGACATCGAGAAGGCCGAAGGTGTCCCCGCGCCCGTGTGGAAGCGGATCCTCGCCCAGCCCGAGCGTGCTCCGGAGCTGATCGCGCTCGCGGCATCGCAGCGCTTCGCCGAGCCGGCCGAGCGCTGGGTGGAGGTCGCCGGGGCCGGGCACACCGCCGGGTCGCTCGCCGACTTCGCCTTCACCAAACACGTGCGGCTGTCGCGCGTGGAGGGCCTGGCGCTGGGCCTCGGTGGCGTCGTGACCTCGGCCGGGAACCTCGCCGGACTGCTGTGGATCCAGGCGCGGATGGTCTTCTACATCGCCGCAGCCCACGGCTACGACCCCGGGCACCCGATGCGCCCGGCGGAGCTGCTGGCCCTGTGGGAGGTCTACGACAGCCCGGCGGCGGCGCGCGAGGCACTCGACGGCATCGGCACGCCCATGGCCCAGGCCTTCGTGGAGGCGCAGCTGCAGAAGAGCGGTGAGCGCAAGCTCTCCCAGAAGCTGGTGCGCTACGCGGGAAAGCGGCTGGCGAGGCGCTACGCCGCGCGCCTGATCCCGTTAGTGGGTGCGCCGGTCAGCGCCGTGCAGAACGCCGGTGCCACCAAGGAGCTGGGGCGCCGCGCCCTCGCGTACTACGGCGGCGACGGGTGAAGCCGATCCGGTACTGACAAAACCGACTCCTGCGGTTAGGTTGGGCTCATCCGGCGGACTCGCACGCCGGCACGACAAGGGAGCCCTCCATGCCCACGCGCTTCGCGCTTCTGCTCATATCGCTGCTGGTGCTCGGCTTCGCCGTCGCGGGCTGTGGTGACGACGACGACAGCAGCGACTCCTCCGGCGGCGCCGACACGTCCACCCAGGAGTCCACCACGGAGGACTCGGGCGCAGACGACGGCGCGGACACCCCGGGCCTCGGAGGAGACGCGGCCAAACAGGCCGTGGAGCGCTGCAAGACCGCCATCAACGCCCAGGCGCAGCTCTCCGACGACGTGAAGGGCGACCTCGAGGAGATCTGCGAGGAGGCCGCCAGCGGCGACGAAGACGCCGTGCGCAAGGCGGCCAAGGACGTGTGCGTGAAGATCGTGGAGGAGACCGCTCCCGAGGGACCCGCCCGCGACCAGGCGCTCACTGCCTGCGACCAGGCCGTCGAATCGCCTTAGCCCACGGCCACCCCAGGGGAGGAGCGCAGGCCGATAGCCGATCGGCCGAGCGCCGCACCATTCCGTCTAGGCGCGGCCGTACACCGGTACGGCCGCGCCGCTGGTGGGCGCCGAGTCGTCGGATATCAGGAAGCGCACGACCCGCGCGATCTCCGCCGGGGCCACCCATTTCGACGTGTCGGCCTTCGGCATCGACTCGCGGTTGGCGGGGGTGTCGATCACGCTCGGCAGGATCGCGTTCGAGCGCACGCCGGCGCCGGCGTACTCCGCGTGCAGCACCTTGACGAAGGCCAGCACCGCGGCCTTCGCGGTCACGTAGCCGCTGGCGCCCGAGAAGGGCTCGAGCGCGGCCCGCGCGGAGACGCACACGAACGCCCCGCCTCCCGCCGCGGCCAGAAGCGGCATCGCCGTGTGCGCGAGATTGAAGGCGGGCACCAGGTTCAGGCGCAGCATGCGCTCGAAGTCGGCGAGGTCCGTGCCCTCGACCTTGGGCCCCATGGCGAATCCACCGACGAGGTTGACCACGGCCGTGAGGTCGTCCACCGAACCCACGGCCTCCGCCGCCGATGACGGGTCGAGCAGGTCGGCCTGAACGAGCGCGAGCCCGTCGGTCGCGGTCATCCGCTCGAGCTCTCGCTCCTTCACCCAGGTGGCCGTCACGGCGTGGCCGCTGTCCAGCAGCTCGCTCACCACCGCCGCCCCCAGGGCGCCCGTGCCTCCTGCGACCAGTACAGCCATGTCAGCGACCCTATCCCGTCCGCGACCCTCCCTACTGTCATGTGCCCCATGGATCAGCCCACCCTCATCTGCGCCAAGGAGTTCGTGCGCGATCTGGCGGACGGCCAGTCCGTGGACACGGTCTTCGAGGTGCGCGAGCTCACCCGCCGCCAGAAGAAGAACGGTGAGGCCTTTCTCAAGCTGCAGCTTGGCGACGTGACCGGAGCCGTCGAGGGGGTGGTCTGGGACGGCGTCGATGAGGTCATGGCCGCCGCGGCGCCCGGTACGGCGGTGCGGATCCTGGGCCGGTTCTCCCACGACCAGCGCTACGGCCGCTCGATCACCGTCCGCACGGTGCGCCAGGCGGGTCCCGAGGAGTACGAGCCCGCTGACCTGCTCGAGGCGCCGCCGGTTCCGCTCGATCAGATGACCGCGGCGCTCGAAGAGCTGATGAACACCGTCCAGCAACCCCATCTGCGCGAGCTGCTGAGGCGTTTGCTCGGTGAGGGCGAGGTGGCTGAGCGCTGGCGTGTGGCGCCGGCGGCGAAGGTCTACCACCAGGCCTACAGGCACGGCCTGCTCGAGCACTCCCTCTCGGTCGCCCAGGGCGTGAGCGCGATGGCCGCCACCTTCCCGGGGATCGACCGCGACGTGGCCGTCACCGGCGCGCTGCTCCACGACATCGGGAAGATCGACGCCTACGAGCAGTCCGGGGGAGCCATCGACCTGTCGGACTCGGGCAGGCTGCTGGGCGAGATCCCGCTCGGCTACTACCGCGTGCGCCGTGAGATCGAGGACATCGACGGCTTCCCCGCCTCTGCCGCGCAGGCGGTGCTGCACATCGTGCTCGCCCACCACGGCAAGCTCGAGCACGGAAGCCCGGTCACCCCGTGCACGCGCGAGGCCACCCTCGTGCACATGATCGACAACCTGGGCGGCACCCTCGGGAGCTTCGACCGGATCGAGAAGGCCCTGGCCGAAGGCGAGTGCTGGTCGGGCTTCGACCGCGCGCTGTCGGGCTCGGCCTACTTCGCTCCGCGCGCGGAGTCCGCGAACGTCGCGCGCGAAGCGGCCTGACTCAGTCGGCGACGCGGGCCGTCTCGCAACCCCGCAGCGGCGCGATCGCCTCGGCCTCGGCGGCGACGTCGACCTTCTCCCCCAGCCACTCCACCTCCAGGTCGAGCCGGTCGCCCTTCTTGCGGCCCTTCCAGAGGCCCCGGAGCTCACCCTCGTAGAGGACCACCCCGGGACGCCCCACAGCGGGGAACATTCGCTTGCGCAGACCCTCGTCCGGAGTGAGGGCTTTGCGGTCGGGCTGGCTCACGTAGGCGTCGAAGCCACCCAGCAGCCGCACGCCCCGCGCCGCGGGCGGATCCTCCAACCTGGCCAGGTCCTCGGACAGGACGACGCCCTTCCGCCCGTCCACCTTCACGGGCTCGAGCTCGTCGTCGAGCGCCCCGAACAGATCCTTGGCGTGAGCGGGAGCCGTCTGCGCCCACGCGGCCATCTGTGTATGCGTGGCCGGACCGAAACAGCGCAGGAACCGCCGAACCAGCTCGCGATGCGCCTTCTCCACCTCCATGTTCGGCCGCTCGGCGAGCGCGTAGGTGGCCTTGTCCGGCATCACCGTCACCCCAAGGGGGCCGAGCGCCCGCCACAGCCCAGGACGCACGTGGTGGCTCTCACAGCCGCGGCACCACGGAAGCATCGTGTCGGGCAGCCGCTCGCGCATCGCCTGGTGGAAGTCGTCGCGTCCGAGCGGACCGTCGGCCAGCCCCTCGCGCGCCGCGTCCATCACCAGGTCGACCGCCTCGCGCACCGAGTGCCCGGCCTCGGTCACCTCCTTGGCCACGAGGCTGCCCACCAGCCCCTTGAGGCCGTCGTCGCCGGGCACGAGCGCGAGCGTGAACACGGCCAGGTCGTCCTTGGGCACCACATGCGGTGCGCCGCGCATCGCGTTCGCCATCAGCACCTTCTCCGCGCCCACGTCGCCCTCCGCCCGGGCGTGCAGCGCCACGCGCCACCAGCCGGGCGGCGACTCCTGGATCCCGCACGCCGCGACCGCGGTCAACGAATCGGTCCGCCGGTGCAGGTTGTGCCCCGCAGCACGGAATGCGAGAGCCTGATCTCGGTCCACGGTGAGCACGATGCGAGGGTAGTTCTTAGCGCCCAGGGCCCCGCGACTAGCGGCTCGAGGCCGCAAATAGCGACCGCGAGCCGACGGCATTGCCGCGAACCGCGAGTACGCTGACCCGCTCATGGCCAAGGACACCGAGAAGCTCATCCGTCAGCTCTCGCTGATCTCTTTCCTGATGGCCGAGCGCCGCCCGATCTCTGCGCTCGAGATCCGCCAGGACGTGGAGGGCTACGCGCAGATGACCAGCGACGAGGCGTTCAACCGGCGCTTCTATGCCGACCGCGCGGAGCTGTCGTCGCTGGGGATCGAGCTGAAGATCGAGAAGCAGAGCGAGGGCTCCTACGAAGCAGAGACCTACACGCTTCCGCCCGAGAACTTCTACCTGCCGGCGATCGAGTTCTCCGATCCCGAGCTGGCCGGCCTGCGCACCGCACTCACCCTGCTCGACGGCGAGTTCGCCTACGCGGAGCCGTTGCGGATGGCCCTGCAGCAGCTGTCGTGGGGCAAGCCCTCGCCGCTGTCGGCCCCGGAGCATCAGTCGGTGCGCCTGGCGATGACCGCGAGCTCCGGCGGCCGCGACCTGTCCCAGCGCCTGTCGAAGATCGAGACCGCGATCTTCCGGCGCAAGACGATCGTGTTCGACTACTACACGATGGGCCGCGACGCGCAGGAGTCGCGCAAGGTCGACCCCTACCACCTGCTCTTCCGCGGCGGTCAGTTCTACCTCGTGGGCCATGCCCACGAGCGCAAGGCGGTGAGGGTGTTCCGCCTGTCGCGCATCCGCGGCAAGGTGGGCTACAGCTCCAAGGCCGAGCACGACTTCCAGCGCCCCGAGGACTTCGATCCGCGCTCGTACGCAACCCGCGCTGACTGGCAGCTGGGCGAGCAGCACAGCGTGGCGCGCATCTGGCTGTCTGACCGGATCGAGTGGCTTGTCCGGCGGCACCTGGGAACCGACGTCGGGACGCTCGAGACAGCCGACGACGGAGTGGTCTTCGAGACCGCGTACGGCGACTCTCGCCAGCTCGTGTCCTGGGTGCTGGGCCTGGGACCCCGCGCCCGCATCCTCGACCCCCCCGAGCTGGTGGAGGAGGCCGAGGAGCGGGTGAGCCTGGTGATCGAGCGCCACGCCCAGCCCGTCGAGCTGGCCGCGCCCGCCACGCGCCGTGCGCGCGAGGAGCCGGCGGACGACGGAAAGCGCGAGAGCCACATCCGCCCCGAGCGCTTTGCAAGGCTGGTGACGCTGGCCGGCATCCTGATCGACGCCGCCCGGCGAGCGGCCAAGCTCGACATGCGTGAGCTGTGCCAGACGCTGAAGATCTCCGAGACCGAGCTGCGCCAGGACATCGACGTGCTGAACGTCGTGAACTTCGGCGGCGGCAGCTACGTGCTCTACGCCGAGGTGCAGGGCGACACGATCGAGGTGGACCCCGAGCCCTACGGGGAGAACTTCGCACGACCCGCGCGGCTCCTGCCGCTCGAGGCCAAAGCACTGGTGGCGGCGATCGATCTCGTGGGTGAGCACCTGCCCGAGGGATCGCTGCAGTCCGCCCGGGAGAAGATCGTCGACGCCCTCGGCCGCGACCCCGCGGTCGACGGCCTCCAGATCACCACCGCCAAGGGCGACGACTCCGAGATCGCGCGGGTGGTGTCCAGCGCGATCACCGAGCGGCGCCTGCTCGAGATCGAGCACTACAAGGAGGCCGACGACGAGTTCACCACCCGCACGATCGAGCCCTACCAGCTGCTCAACGGCACGGAGGGCTGGTACGTGCACTCCTTCGAGCCGGCCAAGGACCACACACGTTCCTTCCGGCTCGACCGCATCCGCTCCGCCAGCGTGCTCGACGAGGGCTTCGAGCCTCGCGAGGGCATCGAGCCCGACGTCCAGGGCTGGCCGACCACCGGCGAGGTCCCGACCTCCGAGATGGCCCGCGTGTGGGTCTCGCCCGAGCGCGCGCGCTGGGCGCGCGAGGCAAAGGAGGTGGCCGAGGAGCTACAGGACGGGTCGGTGATCGTCCAGCTGCCGTTCGGCGGCCACGAGTACCTGGCCAAGGAGATCCTCAAGGAGGCCGGGGACGCAGCGGTGCTCGAGCCCGAGGAGGCACGCGAAGCCGTGCTGAACGCCGCCGAGGCGCTCGCGGGCACCGTTCGCCGTTAGCCTCCGCGCGCAGATGGCGTCGCGGCGGGACCAGATCCGCATGACCGAGGAGGAGCTGCGCGCCTTCCTCGAGGAGGAGCTCACGGTGATCGTCGCCACCCTCGGTCCCAACGGTCGCCCCCACCTGATGCCGCTCTGGTTCGTGACCGACGGCCCCGACCTGCGCGGCTGGACCTTCGCCAAGTCGCAGAAGGCGCGCAACCTCGAGCGCGACCCACGCGCCACACTGCAGGTCGAGACAGGCGTCGAGTACCAGGAGCTGCGGGGCGTCATGCTCGAGTGCGACGTCGAGGTCGAGCGTGAGGTCGAGCGAGTCGAGACCTACGGCGCGGCGCTGGTCGACCGATACGTGGGCGGCTCGCCCGAGATGAAGGAGTTCTTCCGCGCACAGGCGCCCAAGCGCGTCGGTCTGCGCTTCCATCCCACCCGCACAGTCACCTGGGATCACCGCAAGCTGGGAGGCACGTATTAAGGGGTTGATCCTGTCGGGTGGGAAGGGGACGCGGCTGCGTCCGATCACCCACACGTCGGCGAAGCAGCTGGTGCCGGTGGCGAACAAGCCGGTGCTGTTCTATGGGATCGAGGCGATGGCGGCGGCGGGGATCACCGAGGTGGGGATCATCGTGGCGCCTGAAACCGGGGATGAGATTCGGGCGGCTGCGGGTGACGGATCCGCCTTCGGGGTGGCGATCACCTATGTCGATCAGGCCGAGCCTTTGGGTCTGGCGCATGCGCTGTTGACCGCGGAGGGGTTCCTCGGCGCGGAGCCGTTCGTGATGTACCTGGGCGACAACCTGTTGCGTCACGGGATCGTGCGGCTGGTCGACACCTTCAAGGCCGACAAGCCCGACGCCCTGATCCTGCTCACGCCGGTGCCCGACCCGCAGAACTACGGCGTGGCCGAGCTGACCGACGGCCGCGTGTCGCGACTGGTGGAAAAGCCCACCGAGCCCGCCACCGACCTGGCCCTGGTCGGGGTCTACATGTTCACCGCGGCGGTGTTCGCGGCGGCGCGGTCGATCGAGCCCTCAGGTCGCGGCGAGCTGGAGATCACCGACGCGATCCAGGCGCTTGTGGACTCCGGCGCCCGGGTGGATCCGCACATCGTGCACGGCTGGTGGAAGGACACCGGCCAGGTGGCCGACATGCTCGAGGCCAACCGGCTGATCCTCGACGAGCTGGTCGAGCGCATCGACGGCGAGGTGATCGACTCCCAGATCGAGGGCCGAGTCGTGATCGAGGCCGGCGCCCGGCTCGAGCGCGCCACGGTGCGTGGACCGGCGGTGATCGGCGCCGGCGCACAGATCACCGACGCGTTCATCGGGCCCTACACCGCGATCGGCAAC
The DNA here is from genome assembly GCA_963825475.1 of uncultured Thermoleophilaceae bacterium. Classification (GTDB taxonomy): domain Bacteria; phylum Actinomycetota; class Thermoleophilia; order Solirubrobacterales; family Thermoleophilaceae; genus JAAYBF01. Next base: position 170,614 of record CAWGTC010000006.1, read on the forward strand.
GACGTGACCATCGACCGCGCCGAGCTCGAACACTCGATCGTCTTGGAGGGCTCCACCGTTCGCGATCTCGAATACCGGGTAGAGGCCAGCCTGATCGGCCGCAACGTGCAGATCGGCCGCGGGCCCAGCGTGCCCAAGGCCTACCGGTTCGTGGTCGGCGACAACTCGGAGATAGCGATTCTGTAGGAGGTGCCGCGATGGCGAAGGACCATGGCCCGACCGTCAAGGACGACGAGCAGTACGAGGCGCTGCGAGATCAGGGAGCCAGCAAGGAGAAGGCGGCTCGGATCGCCAACAGCGATAGCCACGAGACAGCCAAGAAGGGTGGCGAGGCGGCCTCGTATGAGGATTGGACGGTGGACGACCTCCAGGGCCGGGCCGCCGAGATCGGCATCGAGGGCCGCTCGGACATGGATAAGGGCGCACTGATCGACGCGCTGCGCAATCACTAAGAACCCGCACACCCAGGCGAAGCACAACGAAGCGAATGCCACACCTCGCTGACCATCCGCTGGCGGCGCCCGCCGATCCGGACGCCGCTGTCGCATGAGGTCCGGCGGCCGATCGCTGCGCCTCGCGGCGGCTAGCTCTTGGCGTACTCCTCTGCGGACTTGGACTCAAACTCGAAGCCGACGAAGCGCTCGTCGCCGACGACCCAGGCGTCGTGGCCCGGCTCGATGATGTACGCGTCGCCGGGGCCGAGCTCGAGCTCGGTGCCATCCTCGTGGTGCACGGCGATGCGGCCGGATTGAACAACGCCGACGTGGCGCGCCTGGCAGCTGTCGGTGCCGGCCACCGGCTTGATGCACTCCGACCACCGCCACCCGGGCTCGAACACGAAGCGCCCGACCGTGGTCCCGCCCATCCGCACGATATCCACCGTCGTCTTGTCCGGGGTCCGCGTCTCGTCAGGCGACTCGAAGTCGCGTGATTGCACACCTGGCATGGCAGCCTCCTCTGGTCGGTCGACGGAGAGATCCTCGCGACTCGGAGCGGCCGTTGCAAGTTCCCGCCGCCGCGCTTCTCGCGCTGACGCCTACGACGAATCTGAGCAGCACCCGAGACCAAACGAGGTGTAGATTCAGCTCGCCAGGACACTGAACGGAGGGAAGTCATGTACGCACGCGTAGTCAGATTCACCGACGTCGATCCCGACCACCTCGCCGGGCGCGTAGCCGAGACCCGCGAGGGCCCGCCGGTGGACATCGCCGCAAAGACGATCCAGATCCTCCACGACGCCGACCAGCGCACAGCGGTGGTGATCCAGCTGTTCGAGACGGCCGACGACATGGCGGCGTCGGAGGGCCCGCTCGACGCGATGGATCCAGGCGACACGCCGGGCACGCGCGCCTCGGTCGACCGCTGCGAGATCAAGGCCGAGCTGAGCCCGAGCTGAGCGGTTCCGGCGCGGCCACGGCAGCGTCCCGAGGCTGGACGTACGGTCGTAAGACACTTGCTCGCCAGCGAAAGCGAACGCTGGGGAGGCACGTCCTCCGCGCTGCCCGCTCGGCGATGGGCCCGATGAGGACGCGGAACGCTCGATGAAATGCTCCATGCCGGGCGATGCCGGCGTGAAAACGAACAGAGTGCGGGTGCGCGGGACGCCCGCTCTCGCGGAGAAGCGAGTGGTTCGACGACGCGCGGTGACACGCCCGACCCGACGAAGACCGGGAGCCCCGCCGAAGGCCCAGTAGAGCTTCACAATCCCATGATTGGAACACTCTCGCCGGCCAAGGGGGCGAGGAGGTGGGCGGCTAACGCCTATTGCGCGCTCCGCGATCGCAACCGGCGCAAAGCGATGATGAAGGCAGCGCGCCTCGGCTCCCGCAGCGTTACTCTCGCCGGATGCTCGGCAGGAGGACACGCGCGCTTGCGCTGATGGCGGTAATGGGCGCGTTGGCAGTGCCGTCCGCCGCCCAGGCGGGCGGGCTGCGGGCCGGCGTGGGCAAGGCCGACGTGACCCCGCGCACGGGGTACTACCTCGGCGGCTGGACCCGCGTCGATCGCGTGGCCGGAGGGCAGCACACGCGGCTGCAGTCGCGCGCGCTTGTGCTTCAGCGCAACGGGCGCAAGGTGGCGCTCGTGCAGCTCGACCTGTTCATGGTCCCCGGGGGGATGGTGCAGCAGCTCGGGCAGATGCTGGCCGAGCGGGGGTTCTCCGAGGGCAACATCCTGATCTCCGCCTCGCACACCCATTCGGGGCCGGGGGGCTACGCCAACTTCCCCACGCTCAACACCGCGGCGCCGAGCCTGCAGACCGCCACCGACCCGCTCAGCTTCGCGCGGCTGCTCAACCCCGAGGCCGCCGACCGACAGCTCTACACGTTCCTGATCAACCAGATCGCCACGGCGATCCGCCGCGCCGACGAGGATCTCTCGCCCGCGGCCGCCGGCTGGGGATCGTCGCGGATCCTCGGACTCATCCGCAACCGCAGCCTGGAGGCGCACCTGGCCAATCACGGCGTCCAGCGCGGGTACGGCCAGGGCAAGGAGGCCGAGGACCCCGGGGGCTACGAGCACACCATCGATCCCGCGGTCAACTTCCTGCGGGTGGACAAGCTGGTGCGCCGGCGCGGCAAGCGCGTGCGCATGCCGATCGGCGGCTGGTCCACCTTCGCCGACCACGGCACCGTGACGAAGTCGTCGTTTCAGTTCTACAACGGCGACCACCACGCGTCGGCGATGCGGGTGTTCGAGGAGCGGGTGCGCCGCCAGGGCAAGGTGCCGCGTGGGCAGGAGGTGCTCAACGTCTACGGCAACAGCAACGAGGGCGACATGTCGGCCGGCCTCGACCGCTCCGGTCCGGCGGCCTCGGACTACGTGGGGCGCGTGGAGGCGACGGCGATGTTTACCGCCTGGCGGAGGGCCAAGCGTCAGCTCTCGAGCACGCCGGAGCTCGACCTGCGCTGGACCCGGGTGTGCTTCTGCGGCCAGGTGGTCGAGGGCCGCGAGGTGGGCACGGAGTCCCAGGTGGGCATCCCGTTCCTCACCGGCTCGGAGGAGGAGCGCGGGCCGCTCTTCGACGTGACCCAGGAGCACTTCGAGGGCCGGCGGTCGGAGACCGACGTGGGCCCGCACGGGCGCAAGCTGTCGGCGCCCGGCGCGGGCGGCGGCGTTCCGAACGCCGTGCCGCTCCTGGCCGTGCGCGTGGGCAGGCGGATGATCGTCTCGCTGCCGGGCGAGGGCACCAAGGAGGTGGGCGAGCGCATCCGTACCGCGGTCGGCGCCGCGGTGGCCGGGTCCGGCCTCGAGGGCGTGGTGCTGTCGGGCCTCGCGAACGAGTTCGTCCTCTACTTCACGACCCCCGAGGAATACGACCAGCAGCACTATGAGGGCGGGAACACGCAGTTCGGCCGCATGTCGTCCGTACTGATGACGATCGAGATCGCGAAGCTGGCCGGGGCCCTGGCGCGCGGCGAGCCCGCGCCCGCGCCCTACCCCTTCGACCCGACCAACGGAGTGGTCCCCGACGGCCCGCCCTACGACAGCGGCGCGGCGTCGGCCACGGCGCTCTCACAGCCTGCCGGCTCCTACCCGCGGCTGGCGCGTGCCGCCTTCTCATGGCAGGGCGGCCCACAGGGACTGGACCGTCCCGTCGACCGCGCGTTCGTGACCGCTCAGCGGAGGAAGGGCCGAAAGTGGGTGCGCTACGACTCGGACCTCGGCCTGGCGATGCTGTGGCGGGTGGACGCGCAGGGGCGCTACTCGGTGCAGTGGGAGATCCCCCGCAACGCGCCGCGGGGCCGCTACCGGCTGCTCGTGACCGGCAAGCGGTACAAGCTCGCGTCACGTCCGTTCCGCTTGGGGGCACGCTCGCTGGTGCTGGTGGCGGTGCCGACCCGGCCGGGATCGGTGGGCGTCGGGATCAAGTACCCGGGCGCGATCCGCGACCAGGACCTGACCCACCGACCGGTCTACGCCCGCGGCGGCGTGGTCCGCTTCCGCGTGGGCAAGCGCACCGTCACCGTGCGCCGCACCAGGACCCGCTTCTTCTCGGTCAAGGCTCGACCTGGCGTGCCGGTCACCGTGAAGGCGCGCGGCGCGCGCGACCTGTTCGGCAACTTCAACGGCTCAGCGCTCAGGCTCCGCTGAGAATCTAGGCGCGGCTGCGCTCCCCTGGGCTATTCCGCCAGAGCGGCTGACACGAACCGCACCTTTGCCCGCCGCTCGCCGCCTGCGGTGAGCGCCAGCCGGGCGGTCTCGGTTACGGGAGTGCGCACAGTGCGGCCCACGCGCCTCCATGCCACGCCGTCGGGGCTGACGTCGAAGAAGAAGCGGCGTCCGCGCGCCACCATCCGAAGGTGCACCTTGCCGGACGCGGGCGTCGCCGCGCGGGCGAGCACCCGGCCCCTGCCCTCATTGCGCTGCCAGACCACCACGCGACGGCGATCGGCGGCCACGCCGATCAGCTCGTTGCCGTTCTTGTAGGAGGACAGGCCCCCGGCCGCATCGCCGCGGAGGGCCCGGCGGTCGATCACCGCGGTCGCCGTGTAGCGCACGCTGCCGAGCCGGCGCGCGAGCACGCCACCGTCCAGGCGGTCGCTGACCCGATCACCGTCGCGCTGCCGCGCGGGCGCGCTCAGGGTCAGCCCGGTGGAGCCGGTGGCCCGTCCGGGCACCCGGTTCAGCGGCCACTCCCACTCGGTCGCGAGCCGACCGGCGAAGGTGTCCGCGAAGTCGGTTGAGGCCGCCCCTGGAGCCGGTGGGGGCGGGCGGCCGTCACCGATCTCCGGCCATCCGTCCACACCGAACGTGAGCGGCGCGGTGAGCATCTGGCGACCGGCGAGGAAGCCGTCGCCCGACCGGTAGGCGTGGAACACGGCAGTGAGGTTGCCCATGCCGTCGTCGGCGATGCTGGTGTGGCCCGGGCAGCGCCAGCCGTTGCCGCTCCGCAGGATCGGATTGCCGGAGAACTTGCGCCACGGCCCCATCAGCCGGCGGGAGCGGGCCACCCCGACGGCGTACTGGCACGGCGGGGTGCAGCACAGCGCCCCGGAGTAGAAGAGGTAGAAGAAGCCATCGTCGCGGCGTATGACCGCCGGTGCCTCCACGACCTTCCTCTCCCACCGGCGGTTGTTGCGAATCAGCTCACGCGGACGCCCGAGCAGGCGCCGCGCGTCCGCACTCAGCCGCTGCGCATAGATCGGGGTGGGCCGCTCGAGGCGGTTGGCGTTGCTCTTCCAGAGCAGGTTTAGCCGCCCCCGCTCGTCACGGACCGGGAACGGATCGATCGACCCGCTCTTCCCGCAGCGCAGTGGCCGGCCGAGATCCTTCCACGGCCCCTCAGGCGTGGGCGCGGTGGCCACACCGAGGCAGTAGGCCGTCTCGCTGGTCCTTGGCAGCCCGCTGTAGAACACCGCGTACCCGCGTCCCAGGCGCGTCAGCTCGGGCGCCCACACGGTGCTCTGGACCCACCGCGGGGGGCTCCGGAAGACGGCGCCGGTGATGCGCCACGCCTGGAGGTCGGGCGAGCGCAGCACGCGCATGCTCGGCGCCCACTCGCCGGACGTGGCCAGGGCCGCGTACTCGCCGCCGGCGAAGAGCACCGTGGGATCGGCCCAGTCGCCCTCAAGCACCGGACTGGGGACGGCGAGCGCGGCGACTGCGAGCGTCTGGCAGAGGCGGCCCCTGAGCACCTCACCCACTGTAGTGCTGATATCCCTTCAGGGGTGAGGGTTCTCGTATGTGGCGCAGCCGGCATGCTCGGCCGCGATCTGGTGCGTGCCGCAGAGCTGACCAACCACGAGGTCACCGCCACGACTCGCCTCGAGTGCGACGTGACCGACCGCGCTGCGGTGGACCGCGTCGTCCGGCGCACGGAGCCCGACGCGGTGGTCAACTGCGCCGCCTACACCGACGTCGACGGAGCGGAGCGCGACGCGGAGGCGGCAATGCGGGTGAATGCGGAGGGCGCGCGCAACGTGGCTGCAGCGGCGGCCGACCGGGGAGCGTCGGTGCTCTACGTCTCGACCGACTACGTGTTCGACGGACGCAAGGACTCCCCCTACGTGGAGTCCGACGAGCCGAACCCGCTGTCGAGCTACGGCGCCTCCAAGCTCGCCGGCGAGGTGGACACCGCGGTCGTCAACCCCCAGCACTACATAGTGCGCAGCTCATGGCTGTTCGGCACCGGCGGGCGCAACTTCGCCGCGACGATGCTCGACCTCGGCGAGCACGAGAGCCAGGTGCTGGTGGTGCGCGACCAGGTGGGCTCGCCCACCTACACCGCCCACCTGGCCGAGGGCCTCGTCCGCCTGATCGACACCGGCGCCTTCGGGCTCTACCACATGGCGGCCGGCGGGGAGTGCTCCTGGTACGACTTCGCTCTCGCCATCTTCGACCGTGCCGGCTCGGACACCCGGGTGCTGTCCACCACCACCGACGAGCTTGGCCGCCCCGCGCCCCGGCCCGAGTACTCGGCGCTGGGGACCCAGTACGACAGCGCGATCCACCTGCCCGATTGGACCGACGGGCTCGACGACTACCTGGCGGAGCGGGGATGAAGCTGTTGGTGACCGGTGCGGCCGGCTTCATCGGGTCGACGTATGCGCGGCTGGTGGCGGGCGAGCACGAGGTGGTGGTGCTCGACAAGCTCACCTATGCCGGCCGGCGAGAGAACCTCGACGGCGTCGGGGTGGAGTTCGTGGAGGGCGCGATCGAGGATCCGGTTGTGGTGGCCGAGGCGATGGAGGGCGCGGACGCGGTGGTCAACTTCGCCGCGGAGTCGCACGTGGACCGCTCGATCGCCGGGCAGGACCCGTTCGCGCTCACGCATGTGATCGGCACCGGTGTGCTCCTGCACGCGGCCCGCGAGCTTGGCGTGACGCGCTATCTGCAGGTGTCCACCGACGAGGTGTACGGGTCGATCGAATCGGGCTCGTTCACCGAGACCTCGCCGTTGGACCCTTCGTCGCCCTACTCCGCGACCAAGGCGGCCGGCGATCTCTTGGTGTCCGCGCACCACCACACCTACGGGCTCGAGACCGTGATCTGCCGGGGGTCGAACAACTACGGGCCCCGCCAGTACCCGGAGAAGCTGATCCCGCTGTGCGTGCTCAACGCCCTACATTCCGACCCGCTCCCGGTCTACGGCGACGGGCGCCAGGTGCGCAACTGGCTCTACGTCGAGGACTTCGCCCGCGCGATCCATCTCGTGCTCGAAAAAGGCGAGCCCGGCCAGGCCTACAACGTCGGCGGGCCCGACGAATGCGAGAACCTCGACGTGATCCACCGCATCCTCGCGCTCACCGGCCAGGACGCCTCGCTGATCGAGCACGTCACCGACCGCCCCGGCCACGACCGCCGCTACTCGCTCTCCTCCGACCGCGTCAGCGCACTCGGCTGGGAGGCTCAGACCCACTTCAGCGAGGGCCTCGAACGAACCGTCGAGTGGTACCGCGACAACGAGTGGTGGTGGGAACCGATTCGCTCCGGCGAGTACCGCGCCTACTACGAGAAGCACTACGGGCACGCACTCGGCGCTGAGTAGCCTCAGAGGCGTGTACAAGGATCCCGCCCCCGCGCTCGAGCTGCGCGGCCTGACGAAGCGCTACGACGACGGCACCCTGGCCGTCGAGGACCTCGACCTCGAGGTGCACGACGGCGCCTTCTTCGGCCTCCTGGGCCCCAACGGCGCCGGCAAGACCACGGTGATCAGCGCCGTGTGCAACCTCATCCGGGTCACGGCGGGCGAGGTGCTGGTGTTCGGCGAGCCCATCACCTCCCTGCGGGCGCGAAGCTGGATCGGCCTCGCCGAGCAGGACATCAACCTGGACCGCTTCCTCAGCGTGCGCGAGACGCTGATCTACCACGGCGGCTACTTCGGGATGGGCCGCGACGAGGCGGAGGAGCGTGCCGAGGAGATGATCGACGCGTTCGACCTCCGGTCCAAGCGCGACGTGCGCGCGCCGAAGCTGTCTGGCGGCCAGCGCCGCCGGCTGCTGCTGGCTCGGGCGCTCATGCACCGCCCGCGCCTGGTGATCCTCGACGAGCCCACGGCCGGGGTGGACTTCGAGCTGCGCCAGGAGCTGTGGCTATACATCCGGCGGCTGCACGCCGAAGGCACCACCATCCTCCTCACCACCCACTACCTCGAGGAGGCCGAGGAGCTGTGCGAGGAGATCGCACTGATCCGCGGCGGCAGGCTCCTGGCTCGCGACAGCGCCGACGGCCTGCGCGAGCGCTACGGCGCCACGACCCTGGCCGGCGTCTACGTGAAGGCCATGGCCGAGGCCTGATGCAGGCTCAGATGACGGGCACCCAGGGGATGAAGTGGCTGGCGCAGCGCGAGACGCTGCGCGTGTCCAAGCTCTGGACCCAGACGGTGCTCGCGCCGGTGGTCTCGTCCCTGCTCTTCATCATCGTGTTCGGCCTGTCACTCGGAGACCGGGTGCGCAACGTGGGCACCGTCGAGTACGACCAGTTCATCGTGCCCGGCCTGATCGCGATGGCGATGGTTCAAGCCGCGTTCGCCAACAACGCCTCGACGATCTTCCAGGCCCGCTCCGACCGCTACATCAACGACATCCTGTCGTCGCCGATGCACCCGTGGCAGATGACCCTCGGCTTCGTGGTCGGTGGCGTCTTCCGAGGTCTGCTGATCGGAGGTTCGCTGCTGGCGGCCGCCTTCGTGCTCACCGGCATCCCGCTCGAGCACCCGGTTGCGCTCGTGCTCACGACCGCCCTGTGCTTGGTGCTCTTCGCCGCCTTCGGCACCGTGGTGGGGATCTATGCGGAGAGCTGGGACGGCACCACCTTCATCGCCAACATCGTGATCCTGCCGCTGGCATTCGTCGGCGGCACCTTTTATTCGATCGCCCTCCTGCCCTCACCGTGGGAGGAACTGTCGCATTTCAACCCGATCTTCTACATGGTGCAGGCCATGCGCTTCGGCCTGCTCGGTGAGAGCGACGTGAGCATCTGGCTGTCGCTGGGAGTCACCGTGGCATTGGCGATTCCGGCTTACCTGTGGGCTCAATGGCTGTTCAGCAGCGGACGCAAGCTCAAGGCTTAGCGGCGCTCGAGCGGCGGGTTGTCTCCTGCCGCCGCTGCCCGCGCCTCGTGGAGTGGCGCGAGCGGGTTGCCGTCGAGAAGCGGGCGGCGTTCCGGGACGAGGAGTACTGGGGCCGGCCCGTACCGGGCTTCGGCGATCCGCAAGCCAGGATCTATGTGCTCGGCCTGGCCCCCGCAGCACACGGAGCCAACCGCACTGGGCGGGTGTTCACGGGCGATCGTTCCGGCGACTGGTTGTTCGCCTCCATGCACCGCACCGGCTACGCCAACCAGCCGGAGTCGCTTCACCGCGGTGACGGCCTCCGTCTGGACGATGCGTTCGTGGCCGCGGCGGTGCGGTGCGCGCCGCCGGCCAACAAGCCGCTGCCCGAGGAGCGCGACAACTGCCTGCCCTATGCGGGGGAGGAGCTGGAGCTGATGCCGCAGGTGGCGGTGATCGTCTGCCTCGGCGGCTTCGCCTGGGACGCGGCGCTGCGCCTGACCGGCTCGACGGTGCGCCCGCGCCCGCGCTTCGGCCACCTCGCAGAGCACAGGCAGGAGAGCGGCCGGGTGCTGCTCGGCTGCTTCCACCCCAGCCAGCAGAACACGTTCACCGGGCGCCTGACCGAGGAGATGACGGACGCCGTCCTGGTGCGCGCCCGCGAGCTCGCGGTCTAGTCGCCTCGCTACTTGTCCTCGACGTCGTCCTTGAGCTCCTTGCCCTTGTCCTCGACGTCGTCCCTGAGCTCCTTGCCCTTGTCCTCGAGTTCGTCCCTGATCTCCGTGCCGTCCTTGCCCTCGACGTCGTCCTTGAGCTCCTCGCCCTCCTTCTCGATCTTGTCCTTCGCGTCGTCGGCCCCCTTCTCGATCTCCTCGATAGCCCCCTTCTCATCGTCGTCTCCACAGGCGGGCACCACGAAGGCGAAGGCTCCAGCCATCAGGGCGGCGACGAGGCGGTTGCGCAGCAGGTCCATCGGATCTCCCCTCGATTGGGCGCAACCAGACAGCCTACGGCCCTGGGATGGACTACGGCAGCTCGACCGTGTCGGCCAGGCGGCGGTAGCCGGCGACGGAGGGGTGGTTGCCGTCGATCGTCCACTCGGCCTTCATCCGGCCCGGCGCATCCGGATCCTCGAGCCGCTCATACCAGCCGAAGACCGGCACATCCTCTTCGGTTCCGATACCCGCGATCAGGCGGTTGAGCCGCCGGATCCTCTTCGCGGCCACGGCGCCTCCGTTGTTCCAGGGCAGCACCTCGACCAGCGCCACCCGCAGTCCCAGGTCCTTGCCACGCGCCACCATCGCGCTCAGGTTCTTCGCCGCCGCCCCTACCCGGCGCATCTGGGCGATGTCGTTGATCCCACCCTGCACGATCAGCACGTCCGCGCCCTCCGCGCAGCGATCGAGGCGGGCCGCGATCTCGTCGGTGCGCTCCCCGAACACGCCGCAGTTCCCAAACCGGGCCTCGGGCATACGCCGCCCGGCCCAGTACTCGTACTGGCTGGCGAGGTCAGCGGCGGGGCCGATCTGGGCACGCACGCCCTCATCCGGGTCCCAGAGCGGCGATCCCGCGGTGATGGAGTCGCCGAGGGCGGCCACCACGACCTCACGCCGGGCGTTCGAGGCCGGCTCCTCGTCGTCGCCGGCGCCGCAGCCGGATAGCGAACACAGAACGCAGCAGAGGAGAAACAGGGCGCGGCGCATCGGCCGAGAGTATGAATCGCTACCCTGCACAGCTTCGTTCATCCAGCCGAGTCTCCGTCCGCCCAGCGGCCGGGGAACGGGGGACCCACCAGGGCCGATGCGGCCCAGGGGCGAATCGCCGCCGTCGTGCGGCGTAGCGCATCTCTTTCAGCGCGAGCCCGTCAGCTAACCCCGTAGGCGCAAGAAAGAGGAGCAACACCGCACCGTCATGCTTCGCCGCCCCAAACTCGCGCACCAGCGCACACCCGTCCTTGCCGCCGCCCTGCTCGCGGCGGCGTCCATCGCCCCCGCATCGGCCCAGGCCCGCTTCGGAGACGAGACCCTGCGCAAGGGCGACTCGGGCTCCAACGTCCGTGGCCTTCAGCGCGCGCTCAACGACGCCGGGTACGAAACGGACGTCGACGGCCGGTTCGGCCCCCACACCCTCAAGCGAGTGCGCGCCTTCGAGGGCAACGAGCGCCTGCGCGTGGACGGCAAGGTCACCCCGCCGGACGCGGTCGTGCTCGAGGAGGCCGCCGAGCGCGGCCCCGACGGCGAGGAGGAGCCGCCGGGCAGCGACGAGGACACAACCCCGGACCAGGAGGAGGTCGCGGGCTCGGAAGCGACCTTGAACGACGACGGCCTGGCGGTGGCGCCCGCCGACGCGCCCCAGGAGGTCAAGGACGCGATCGAGGCAGGCAACGAGATCGCCGAGAAGCCCTACAAGTACGGGGGTGGCCACGGCAAGCTCAAGGACTCAGGCTACGACTGCTCCGGGTCCATCTCCTACGCGCTTCGCAAGGCGGGCCTGATGGAAGGGTCCATGCCCTCCGGCGCGATGATGAGCTTCGGCGACTCCGGTCGCGGCGAGTGGATCACCCTCTACGCCAACTCCGGTCACGCCTACATGATCATTGCCGGGCTGCGATTCGACACCAGCGCCCGCAAGCGCAGCGGAACGCGCTGGTCGGCCACAGGCCGCTCCGCGCGTGGGTACACGGCGCGACACCCAGACGGGTTCTAGCGCCGCTGCTCAGCGCCGCTGCACGAACACCTCCACGGCCTCGATCTGACGCTGACCGTAGGAGCCCGTGTAGACGGGACCGGCGGCGCTCAGGCGGTCGCCGGGGCCCGGCAGCGGCCTGGGTCGTAGGCCGGGGCGAACGTCTACGACCGTGATGCCGGGGGCGGTGACGCCGGCCCTGCTCGCCAGCACGAAGTGGGCGTCGCCGTCTCCGTCGGGATCGACCCGCTCGACGAAGACGATCGTCCCACTGGCGGCGCGGCAGTTCGCCGACTCCGGCGAGCAGGACGCGGCGCGCAGCGGCGTCGAGGGGCGTTCGGGCGGTGCGGGAGTCTTGCGTGCCTTGGGGTCATCGTCGCCACCGCAGCCAACGAGGCCAGCAGTCACAACGGCAGCAAGTAGCGCAACCGCTCTCACACCGACCAGGCTAGGCCCGGGCGACTACGGGGCGAGCCCGCCGACCGTTTACGCTGAAAAGTCGCGTGGCAGCAGATCCTCTCGCATCGTTCACCCCGCAGGTCCGTGACTGGTTCCGGCGTTCCTTCGCCGAGCCCACCGCCGCACAGAACCAGGCCTGGCCCGCGATCGCCGGGGGCGAAAACGTGCTCGTTTCGGCGCCCACCGGCTCCGGCAAGACCCTGGCCGCCTTCCTCTGGGGCCTGGATCGTCTCGTAGCCCAGCCCACACCGGAGGGGGCGAAGCGCACCCGCCTCGTCTACGTATCCCCACTGAAGGCGCTCTCCTACGACGTCGAGAAGAACCTCCGCGCGCCGCTGAAGGGAATCGGGGGCGAGATCTCGGTGGCGATTCGCACCGGGGACACGCCGCAGAAGGACCGTCAGGCGATGCTGCGCCATCCCCCCGATGTGCTCATCACCACGCCGGAGTCGCTGTACCTGATGCTCACCTCCAGAGCGCGCGAGATGCTCGAGGGGGTCGAGTGGGCGATCATCGACGAGATCCACGCGGTGGCCCGAACCAAGCGCGGCGCTCACCTGGCGCTCACCCTGGAGCGCCTCCAGCACACCTCCGAGCACGAGGTGCAGCGGATCGGCCTGTCGGCCACCCAGCGCCCGCTCGAGGAGGTCGGCCGCTTCCTCGTGGGCGCGGGGCGCGACTGCCGGCTGGTTGACACGGGCGTGCGCAAGCCGCTCGACCTCCAAATCCGCGTGCCGGTCGAGGACATGCGAGAGCCCGACCAGGGCGGGGATCCTCTATCCGACGTGCAGGGGGACCCGGGGGCAACCCGGCGGTCGATCTGGCCGGCGATCTACCCGGAGCTGCTCGAGCTGGTGCGCGAGCACCGCTCCACGATCATCTTCGTGAACGCCCGCCGCGCCGCCGAGCGGCTGGCCATGCGGCTGAACGAGCTGGCGGGCGAAGACGGGAAGCCGGCGGAGATCGCCCGCGCCCACCACGGCTCCCTCGCGCGCGAAGAACGCCTGGTGGTCGAGGACCTGCTCAAGTCGGGCGAGCTGCCCTGCCTGGTGGCCACCTCCTCGCTCGAGCTGGGCATCGATATGGGCGCGGTGGACCTCGTGCTGCAGGTGGAGTCGCCGAAGTCGGTCACCGCGGGCCTCCAGCGGATCGGCCGCGCCGGCCACAACGTGGGCGACGTGTCCAAGGGCCGGATCTTCCCCAAGTTCCGTGCCGACCTGCTCGAGTGCGCCGTGGTGGCGCGCCGGATGCGCGACGGCGACATCGAGGCGACGGTCGTCCCGCGCAACCCGCTCGACGTGCTGGCCCAGCAGATCGTGGCGATGGTGGCCACGGGCGACGACTGGCGGGTGCCCGAGCTGCACGACCTGGTCCGGCACGCCTACCCCTATTCGGAGCTCTCGCGCGAGCTGCTCGACCAGGTGCTGGACATGCTCGACGGGCGCTACCCCTCCGAGGAGTTCGCCGAGCTGAGGCCGCGGATCGTGTGGGACCGGGTGCAGGACACCGTCCGTGCGCGCAAGGGGGCCCTGCAGCTCGCGGTGACCAACGCCGGCACGATCCCCGACCGCGGCCTGTACGGCGTGCACCTGCCCGACGGCCGGCGGGTGGGCGAGCTGGACGAGGAGATGGTCTACGAGGCGCGCCCGGGTCAGACGTTCCTGCTGGGAGCGTCGAGCTGGCGGATCGAGGAGATCACCCGCGACCGGGTGATCGTGACCCCGGCCCCCGGCGCTCCTGGGGCTGTGCCTTTCTGGCGCGGTGACGGCATCGGCCGGCCCAAGGAGCTGGGTCGCGCCATCGGCGAGTTCTCGCGCACTCAGATCGACCGCGACCCGGCTGAGCTGGCCGCCGACTACGACCTCGACGAGCGAGCCGCGAAGAACCTGCTCACCTACCTACGCGAGCAGCGCGAAGTCACTCGCGTGGTGCCCTCGGACCGGACCATCGTGATCGAGCGCTTCCGCGACGAGATCGGCGACTGGCGCCTGTGCGTGCTCTCGCCCTTCGGGGGCCGTGTGCACGCGGCCTGGGGACTGGCCCTCAGCGCCCGCATCCGCGACGAGTTCGGGCTCGAGTCGGACGCCATCTGGTCCGACGACGGGATCATCGTGCACCTGCCCGACGCCGACGAGCCGCCCGGCGCGGAGCTCGTGCTGATCGAGCCCGACGCGGTGGAGGACATGGTGGTGGCCGAGCTGTCCTCGTCCGCCCTCTATGGCGCGCGCTTCCGTGAGAACGCCGCCCGCGCCCTGCTGCTCCCACGCGCCTACCCGGGCAAGCGCACGCCGCTGTGGCAGCAGCGCCTGAAGGCGCAATCGCTGCTGGAGGTGGCCAAGCGCTACGGGCAGTTCCCGATCGTGCTCGAGACCTACCGCGAGTGCCTGCGTGACGTGCTCGATCTTCCCGGCCTGCAGGAGCTCCTGCGCGGGCTGCACACGCGCGAGCTGTCCCTGGTCGAGGTGGAGACCCAACGGGCGTCGCCGTTCGCCTCCTCGCTGCTCTTCGACTACGTCGCCACCTACATGTACGAGGGGGACGCCCCCAACGCCGAACGGCGCGCGGCGGCGCTTTCGCTGGACCGCGACCTGCTCCGCGAGCTGCTCGGTCAGGAGGAGCTGCGTGACCTGATCGATGCGGGCGCGCTCGAGGAGGTCGAGAACGACCTCCAGCGTCTGAGCGAGCGCACCCAGGCGAGCAACTCCGACTCGCTTCACGACGTGCTTCGCGCCGTGGGGGATCTCACCGTCGATGAGGCCCAGGCCCGCTGTCTGGGAGCCTCGGCCGCGCGGATGCTGGCCGACCTGGTGGGCGAGCGCCGCGCAGTGGTCATGCGCATCGGGGGCGAGGAGCGCCACACCGCCGCCGAGGACGCGGGCCTCTACAGGGACGCCTTCGGTGCCATCCCTCCCGGGGGTCTGCCCGCCGCCTTCCTCGAGGACGTCCAGGATCCCTTCGCCCGACTCGTGCGCCGCTACGCGCGAACCCATGGCCCCTTCACCACCCGAGACGTGACCGACCGCTACGGCGTGGACCCGTCTCCGGTGCTGAAGGAGCTCGAGCGGGCCGGCCAGCTGGTGCGCGGCGAGCTGCGCCCCGGAGGCAGCGAGCGCGAGTGGTGCGACCCGGAGGTCTTGCGCCGGCTGCGCCGCGCGTCGCTGGCCACGCTGCGCAAGGAGGTGGAGCCGGCGGAGCAGCGCACTCTGGCCCGATTCCTGCCCGCATGGCAGGGAGTGGACGCCGCCCCCCCGGGAGGCGCCGGCGTGGACCGTCTGCGCGAGGTGCTGGTGGCACTGCAGGGCGTGGCCCTGGCCCCGCAGGTGTGGGAGCGCGATGTGCTGCCTCGCCGGGCCGGGGCGTACTCGCCCGCCTGGATCGATCAGCTCTGCGCCTCCGGCGAGCTCGTGTGGGTGGGAGCCGGGTCGCTGGGCCGCAGCTCGGGCAAGGTGGCGCTGTACTTCCGCGAGGACGCGCGCTGGCTCGGCCCGCCGAACATCAAGGCGGATCGCCCCGCCGACGCGCTGCACGAGCGCATCCGCGAGCGGCTCACCCGCGGAGCCTCGTTCTGGGCCGACCTCCTGGCGGAGATCGCGGACACGGAGCCGGTCGAGCTGCAGGAGGCGCTGTGGGATCTGGTCTGGACCGGCGAGGTGACCAACGACGCCTTTGCGCCCCTGCGCGCCCCTAGGCTGTCGCTGGCCCGCGAGCAGCGCGAGCACGGGCGGCGATTCTCCCGCCGGCGGCGCCCGGCTACGCCTCAGGTGCAGGGCCGCTGGTCACTCACCGCACCGCTGTTCGCGGACCCACCGGCGCACGGCCCGCGGATGCGCGCCCTTTCGGAGGTGCTGCTGGAGCGCTACGGCATCGTGACGCGCGAGACGGTCCTCGGGGAAGGCGTGGCCGGCGGCTTCGCCTCGCTCTACGGCGAGCTGGCCAATCTCGAGACGCTCGGCACCGCCCGCCGCGGCTACTTCGTCGAGGGACTCGGGGGAGCGCAGTTCGCGCTGCCCGCGGCCATCGAGCGCCTCAGGGGGCTGCGCGCGGACGAGCCCGCGGGCGCCCTCGTGCTCGCGGCCACGGACCCGGCCAACCCCTACGGAGCTGCCCTGCCCTGGCCCAAGCGAGACGATGGGGAGTCGAGCTCCGGCAGGCGGCCCAGCCGCGTGCCCGGGGCCTACGTGGTCACCCTCGACGCGGAACCCGTGCTCTACGTAGAGCGCGGTGGCAAGGGGCTCCTGCCGCTGCGCGAGCCGCTGGAGGCCCCGGGGTTGCCCGCGCCCTGGCTGCGCGAGGCACTCGAGGCGGTGGCCGAAAGCGTGCGCCGCGGCCGGGTCAGGCGCCTGGCCCTCGAACGCTTCGACGGCGAGCCGGTGGTGGGCTCGGTGTTCGAGGCGCTGCTGGTGGAGATCGGCTTCCGTCAGGGCCCGCGCAAGCTCACGCTGAGCGCATAGAGCGTGCGCCGCCGGCTCGTCGCCGCCCTTCTCGTGCTGAGCGCGTGCCCGCCCGCCGAGGCGGCGGCGCAGACCACGGCCGGGGTCACCGGGCCCGTGGACGCCGCCAACACGCTCGACCTCCGCTACGAGAGCCGAGGGCCGGGGCGCCTGTCCGGCACCCAGATGCTCGAGTTCACCAACGCGGGCGCCACGCCCCTCACCACCGTCTGGCTGCGCCTCTGGGCCAACGGCCCGGACGGCTGCCGGACTCCGCGCATCCGGGTGCGCGTGCAGGCTCCCGCACGAGCCGGCCGGCTGCGCACCGGCTGCACCGCTCTCCCCGTGCGTCTGGGTGAGCCGCTCGCCCCGGGGTCCCGGGCGGCGCTGGCTCTGCGTTGGACCGTGCGCGGGCGCCCCGACCGCGACCGCTTCGGCCACTTCGGCAGCACGGTGCTGCTGGGCAACGTGGTGCCGCTGCTGGCGGTCACCGATCGCAACGGAGTGCACCGGTCCGAGCCGTACGTGCGCAACGGCGAGAGCTTCTACTCGCTGTCGGCGCGCTGGGACGCCACGCTGAGCCTGCCCCGCTCGCTGCGCGCCGCCACCACCGGACACATCGTCTCCGAGCGCGCGCGGGGCCGTAGACGAACGCTCGCGGTGACCACGCCGCGGGCCCGCGACTTCGGGCTGGCCGTGGGCCGCTTCCGGGTCCGCTCCCGCACGGTGGCCGGCGTCCAGGTGCGCGTGCACACCGGCCGGTCGAGCACCGACACACGCTCCATCTTGCGCGCAGCCACCCGCAGCGTCCGGCTGCTGCAGCGCCGGCTGGGGCGCTACGGCTCCCCGGAGATCGACCTGGTCGGCATCCGCGCCAACTTCGGCATGGAGTACCCCGAGCTTGTGTTCGTGACCGGGGAACCCGGGTTGGTGGCCCATGAGCTGGCCCACCAGTGGTGGTACTCGATCGTGGGCAACAACCAGTACAGCGAGCCATGGCTCGACGAGACATTCGCCAGCTATTCGCAGCTGGACCTCTACGGGGGCTTTCGCTACTGCACGCGCAGGCGCCCCTACGACTTCCTCCCCTCGACCTTCCGGCGGGCCCGGCTCAACAGGGGAATGCAGTACTACGCCCCGCGCTCCCCGGCCTACTTCGGAGTGGTCTACGACGGCGGCGCGTGCGCGCTGCGCTCCCTCGAGCGCGACCTCGGGCGCGACCGCATGACACGCCTGCTGCGCCTGCTCGTCTCCCGCCACCGCCACGGAGTGATCACCCGCGCGGACGCGTTTCGTGCGATCCGCGACGTGGCGCCGCGCCGCTTCGACCTCGACCGGTTCTCGAGGCGCTCCCGCCTCTAGGGGAGGAGCGCAGCCGGAACGTTGTTCCGGCGAGCACCGCACCCTCCCGCCTCTAGGGGAGGAGCGCAGCCGGAACGTTGGTCCGGCGAGCACCGCACCCTCCCGCCTCCAGGGGAGGAGCGCAGCCGGAACGTTGGTCCGGCGAGCACCGCACCCTCCCGCCTCCAGGGGAGGAGCGCAGCCGGAACGTTGTTCCGGCGAGCACCGCACCCTCCGCCTCTAGCGCAACTCGCAAGCCTGCGGGGTGACCAGGGTCTGAGCGCGAACCACTCCGCCGGAGGCTGAGCGCCACTGCATCTCGGCCACGCCCCGCAGCATGAACCGGCCGCCCGGCGGCGGGGGCGCGAAGGCGCGGGTCCAGCCGGTCTCGCGGTACAGCCACGGGCCAGGCCCCGCGTCGAGCCAGGGCGATTCACTGTCCGCCACGGCCAGCCAGACACCCGCACTCTGCCACTGGACGCTGAAGCGGGTGAACATGCGCGAGTCCAGCGCGTCGCCGGGCATCGTGGCCCGCACACCCAGCGAATCAGTGGCCGAGTCGCACACGTTGACGGCCGCCGACGGGGCTGGGGGTACGGCGAGTGAGGCCCCGGTCGCGGCCTGGGCCGGCGCGGTGAGCACGGCGGCGGCGAGTAGAGCTGTGGCGGCGATGCGGCGCAAGTGAAGATCCCTAACTGTCGGGGCGCCTCCCAGCCCGAGACTACCGCTCCCTACGATCAAAGGCCGATGCCCGAGGGCGACACCATCCGTTACGCGGCCAGGCGCGTGGGCGCGGCGCTGGCCGGCCATGCGATCCGGTCGATCGAGACTCCACATCCTCGCCACGCGCGGGACCGGTGGCCCGAGCGCTTGGCCGGCCAGGCGGTGCGCTCCGTGGACTCCCACGGCAAGCATCTGTTCATCCGGTTCGACGGCGGCCTGACCCTGCATTCTCACCTGCGGATGACGGGGAAGTGGGGCGTCTACGAGCCGGGGCGGCGCTGGCGCCGGTCATCACACCGCGCCTGGCTCGTGATCCGCACGGAAGGCCACGAGGTGGTCCAGTTCGACGGCCCCGTGCTCGAGCTGATGACCGACTCGCGCACTCGCTTCGACCAGCGGCTGGCGGCGCTCGGGCCCGACGTGCTCGCCGACGAGTTCGACGAGCACGCATTCCTGCGGCGCCTGCGCGAGGACGACCCGACGCGAGGCATCGGCGATGCCCTCCTCGACCAGCGCACGGTCGCCGGCATCGGGAACGTCTGGAAGGCCGAGGCATGCTTCGCCGCTGGGCTTGACCCGTGGCGGCGCACCGCGGACGTTCCCGACGAAAGCGCCCTCGTTCTGGTGCGAGCTGCCCGCGACGCGATGCGGCAATCGGTGGACAGGGGCCTGCGGGTGAAGCCGGCGGTATACAACCGCGCCGGGCTTCCCTGTCCGCGCTGCCAGACCGGCGTGCGCGCCCGCGGCCAGGGCGAGGACAACCGCACGACCTTCTGGTGCCCGAGGTGCCAGGCGTGATCCGGGTCGGGCACAAGGGGGCGGACCACGTGGCCCCCGGCAATACGGTCGAGAGCTTTCAGGCGGCGCTCGAAGCGGGCGTGGACATGATCGAGTTCGATGTGATGCCGCTGGACGGTGCCCTGGTGCTCGCCCACGATCCCGGGGACGCCGCCGAGCGAACGCCCCTGACCCTCGACGAGGGGCTCGACCACTTCGCCGGAGAGGTCTACGGCGACATCGAGCTGGATGTGGACCTCAAGCTGCCCGGCTACGAAGCCAAGGTTGTCGACGGCTTGCGCGACCGCGGGCTGGACTCCCGCTCGCTGATCTCCTCCACTTATCCGGACAGCCTGATCCTGATCGGGCAGCTGGCTCCCGGGTTGAGGCGCGGCTGGTCGGTGCCGCGGGCCCGCCGCGACTACACGAAGAGCCTCCTGCTCGCGGTGCCGGCGTACGGCGCCCTGCGCTGGATCCGCTCGGGGCTGCCCTCGAAGGCCGCCCGGGCGATCCGGCGGGGCGAGTGCGAGGCGCTGATGGTGCACCGGCTGCTGATGAGCAGGCTGCTGGTGCGGCGGGTCCACGAGGCGGGCGGGCAGATCTACGTCTGGACCGTCGACGACGCCGGCGAGATCGCTCAGCTGGAGGAGATGGGTGTGGACGCGGTGATCACGAACGACCCCCGGCTGTTCGACACCGGGCCCGTCAGCGGATGACGCAGGTGGCCACGGACGTGCCGGGCGGGTCGCCACCCTCCACGCCGGCTATGCCCGCCCGCGTGAACCGCGATTCGCGCCTGACGACGACCCCACGACCCTTGCGGCGGCCACGCCACTCGAAGTTGACCAGGCCGCGCATCGTGAACTCGGTGCCCGCCGGCGGCTGACCGAAGGCGAAGGAGAAGCCCGACTGGGTGGACTTGAAGCGGGCGGAGCCGACGTGGATCCAGCGCGAGCTGCTCCCGGAGGCCACGAACCGGTGGCTGCTCCGGTCGAACCACTGGGCTTCGAAGCGCATGTAGAGCTTCTGCCGCGTGCCGTTGCCGGGCATGCTGGCGCGCACTCCCACCGTGTCGGGTGCCGCCGCGGTGTCGCACGAGTTCACGGTGGCCCACAGGTGCTTGGGGCCGGCCTTGGCGGCACCCGCCGGCGCGGGTAACACAAGCGTGAGAAGCACAGCGGCGAGGGTGATCGGGAGTCGCATCGGGATGCATAGTGTGATGAATCGTCCGCCCGTACGTAGCGGGTACATGGACGAGGCGATCGGAGAGCGCGTGCCCCCCTTGGCCAGCGACACCACAACCGCTGAGACTTTCGAGGCGCTGTATGCGCGCACCTTCCCGAAGGTCTACGCCTACGTGGCGTCGCTTCTCCGCGACCGCTCCGCCGCGGAGGACGTGACCGCCCAGGCCTTCGAGCGCGCCTACCGCAAGCGCCGCAGCTATCGGCCCGCGCGCGGAACGGCCGAGGGCTGGATCTTCGGAATCGCGCGCAACGCGGCCCTGGACGAGCTGCGCCGCCGCAAGCGCCGGGCCAGCCTGGAGGCCGACCCCGCGGACGTGGCGGCGCCAACAGTCGAGGATCAGGCCGAGCACTCGCTCCGCCGCCAGGTGGTGCGCTCCGCTCTGGCCGAGCTGGCGGGCGCCGAGCGCGACATGGTGGCGCTCAAGTTCATGGGCGGGCTCTCGAACGCCGAGATGGCGCGCGTGCTCGGCACCACCGAGTCCAACGTCGGTACCCGACTTCACCGGACCATCACGAAGCTGAGGGAGGCCTGCAATGACCGCGCCTGACAGCCAGATCGACTACGACGAGCTGGTGCTCGAGCTGTCCGCCGACCCACCGGAGCCCGACCCCGTCTACGCCGCCGAGCTGCGCGAGCGCGTGCGCGCTGGCTTCCCGCGGCCCTCCCGCTTCGGACGCCTGAGGCTGCGCCGCCCGCCCATGCTCGCGCTGGCCGGCGCCGCATCGGCCCTCGCGGCCGTCGCCGTGGCGATCTCGCTTCAGGGTGGTGAGGGCGACCCGGGGGTGACTGCCCTCAGCGACCCGCGCGGCGACAGCGGGGCGGCCGAGAGGGCGGCTCCCGAGTCCAACGTCACACCCGGTCCTCCCGTGTCCGCGGACGGTGGCTTCGTGCCGGGCACCGAGGACCGCCGCATCGAGCGGTCGGCCTCCCTCACCCTCGCCGCGCCCGACGACCGCCTCGAGGAGGTGGCCAACAACATCATCGCCACCACCGACCGCTACAGCGGCTTCGTCCTGCGCTCGTCGGTCTCGAGCGGAGAGGAGGGCGCGTCCACGGGCGAGTTCGAGCTGCGCATCCCCGCAGCGAGGCTCCAGCCCGCCATGCGCGACCTGTCCAAGCTCGGTGACGTGCGCGCCCGCAGCCAGGCGGGCGAGGACATCACGCGGGAGTTCGTCTCGGCGGCTGACCGCCTGCGGGCCGCCCAGGCGGAGCGGCGTAGCCTGCTCACGCGGCTCGAGAGCGCGGACACCGACATCGAGGCCGAGTCGATCCGCCGCCGCCTCGACCTGGTGGCCGTGGAGGTCAACGGCCTGCGCGGCCAGCTGCGCGATCTGCGCGTGCGCAGCGACTACGCCACGGTGGCGGTGAGCCTGGAGCGCTCGGGAGACGACGACGGGTCGAGCGCGCCGGGCGCCGGGCGTGACGGCCTTGGCGGCGCGCTCGACGACGCTGTGGGCTCGCTCTCTGCGTCTCTGGAGCTGCTCGTGCGGGTCCTGGGCGTGGCCCTGGCCCCCGCACTGCTGGCCGGATTGCTCTGGCTCGGCGCGGGCACGGCGAGGCGGCGCAGGCGCGAGGCTGCCCTGGCAGACTGATCGCGGGGAGATGCGGCGGGGAGCGACGACAGCCATTTTGCTCGCAGCGCTGGGCGCCGTGGCCGCCGGCGACGCCGCGGCGAAGCAGCCCTTCCCCGTCCGGGTGGAGATCCTCACCCGCTCCCAGGCCGACGTGGTGAAGGGAGGCCGGGTGACGGCCCGCGTGGCGTTCAAGGGCCGCGGCGTGGTGCGGCTGGGCGGGCGCATCGTGGCGCGGGACGGGACTCGGCGCCGGGTACCGCGCCTGGTCCGCCGCCCGCTGCTCCAGCCCCGCCGGAGGGGAACGAAGACGGTGCGGCTCAAGCTCACTCCGGCCGGGCTCAAGGTGCTGCGCCGGGTAGAGCGCGCGTGTGGATCGTCCGAGCTGGAGGTGGCCGGCACCTTCCGCAGCGGCCACCGGCTGGCACGAGGCAAGCAGCGCCGGGCCGGCCGGCGCTTCAGCCGCCTGGGCCGCAAGCGGCCCTTCAGGGCGCAGGCGCGAGCGCTGGGGCGCGACCTCGAGCGCTGCCTGCCGGGGGCCGCGCCCGGAGGAGCCGGCGCGGGCTACCGCGTGGGCGTTGCCGCCCGCGACATCAACCCCGGCGCCGACGGCAAGTTCGACGGCGGCACCGTGTTCCTCGGGGGCTACGGCTTCGGCGCCAACCCGGTGACCGGCAGCCGCCCGGCCGACGGCATCCTCGCCGACGGCATCCACGTGCGCGCGCTCGCCGTCTCCGACGGGTCCGGGGCGTTCGGGATCGCCGACATCGAGACCCAGGGCTGGTTCACAGCCACCAAGGACGGCCCCTACGGGATCGTCGACATGCGCAGGGCGGTGGAGGAGCGCACGAACGGCGCGCTGAAGGCGAGCCAGGTGGTGGTGCAGTCCGACCACTCCCACTCCGGGCCGGACACGATCGGCGTGTGGGGCGGCGTGCCGGTGGCCTATCGCAAGATGATTGCCGACCGCACCGTCGACGCCATCGTGGCGGCCTTCCAAGACCAGCGGCCCGGAACGCTCTACTACGGCACGGCCCCCGGACGCGACCTCCTCTCGAACCAGTTCGACTACGACGCCCCCAACAAGGCGGTGGACTCCGACGTGCGCGTGCTCCAGGCCCGCGGGCCGTCGGGCAAGCCGTTCGCCACGCTACTCAACTTCTCGGCCCACACCACCGTGCTCGGCGGATCGAACCAGAAGGTCTCCGGCGACTGGGTGCAGGCGGCCAACCCGCTCCTGGCCGACCGTTTCGGAGGCGAGGCCGTGACCGTGGTGGCCACCCTCGGCCGCACGCAGCCCGCCGACCGCGGCTGTGACGCTGCCCCGCTTCCCCCGGAAGGCCCGACGCGGGACCTGTGCTCGATCCGCGCGTACGCGCAGCGGGTGGTGGAACGCGCCGAGGATGCGGCGATCGCCGCCGAGCCGCTGGGCGGCGACCCGGTGGTGGCTGCGCGCTCCTACCTAGTCCAGGACGCGGCGTCGAGCGGCCTGATCCTGGGGCTCAACTACGCGGGCGATCCCACCGGCACGCCGCTCAACCGCGCGCTCACGCCGCCGTGGCTCACCGGCAACGTGCTGGGCACGGTCACGGCGAGCGCACGCATCGGGGACGTGCTGCTCTCGACCTTCCCGGGCGAGGCCTACCCGCAGATCGCCCTCGAGATCTCCGACCGGGTGCCGGCACGCGGCCACATGACGGCCGGGTTGGCCAACGACCAGCTCGGCTACCTGATCGCCCCCTACGAGGCCTATCCCGAGCCGATCCGGCGCAGCTTCTTCAACCAGCGCGGGGACGAGGTGTCGCCGATCGACAACGACAACTACTTCTTCAACGTGTCCCACACGATGGGCGAGCGCGTGGTGTGCTCCGGGCTGCGCGGGGCGGGAGAGGTGTTCGGCAAGGGAACGGCATTACGCGACGCCCGCTCGGGCTGCGCTCCCTTCGTAAACGACGCCCTGCAGGCGCCGGGAGCCGACGTAGCTCCGTAACGCCCCTGCGCGCCTTCCCGGGCGTTCCGGCTGCGCTGCTCCCCGTAAACTCCAGCTGTGCAGCCGGGGGAGGACACGGCCGCCCTGCTTTCCAGCCTCGAGGTGTTCTCGGCGCTCGAGGGCCGGGAGCTCGAACAGGTGGCGCAGGTGGCGGTGCCACGTACCTTCACCCGCGGCGAGGTGGTCTTCCGGGAGGGCGACCGCGGTGAGACGCTGTTCGTGGTGCGCAGTGGCTCGGTGAGCATCCGCCGTGACAGCGCCGACGGGCGCACGCTGGCCCTGGCCGAGCTGCGCGCAGGCTCCATGTTCGGCGAACTGGCCGCCTTCGGCGGCGAGGTTCGGTCGGCCACCGCGGAGGCGCTGGAGCCCACCGCCCTGGTGGCCATCCTCGGTCAGGACATGCAGCGGGTGCTGCGCTCCGACCCCGACATCGCGCTGAAGATGCTGGGAGCACTGGCCGAGCGCGTGCGCCGCCTGAACGACCGGTTGCTGGCCCAGTCCTTCCAGACCGTGCCGGGACGGGTGGCCAGCGCGCTCCTGCTGCAGGTGATGGCCCGCCAGGACGAGGGCGCGGGACACCAGGAGATCCTCGTCAAGGCCACCCAGGCGGAGATCGCCCAGCTGGCCGGCACCTCCCGCGAGAGCGCCAGCCGCTTCCTCGCCAACCTGGAACGCGAGGGTGTGGTGGCATTGGGACGCGGAAAGGTGACGGTGCATGACCCCGAGCGACTCCGGAACTTCATCAACTGAGACGCACGCCCGGCGCCGGAGGCGCATGGTCGAGCGCCAGCTGCGCCGGCGCGGAATCGAGGACGAGCGGGTGCTTGCAGCGATGGCTGAGGTGCCACGGGAGCGATTCGTGCCCAAGGCCCTGCAGGACAGGGCCTACACGGACGGCGCGCTGGCCATCGGGGAGGGCCAGACGATCTCCCAGCCCTGGATCGTGGCGCGGATGACGGCGCTCCTTGAGCTGGAGGGCCCGGAACGCGTGTTGGAGGTGGGCACGGGATCGGGATACGCCGCGGCGGTGCTCAGCCGCTGCTGCTCGCACGTGGTGACCATCGAGCGGATCCCCACGCTGGCCGAGCGAGCCCGCGAGACGATCGCCGGCCTGGGCTACCGCAACGTCGAGGTCCGCACCGGCGACGGCACAGCCGGGGTCGCGGACCGCGCCCCCTTTGACGCCATCGTGGTCACCGCAGCCGCCGGCAAGGGGCCACCGCAGGCTTTCAGCGACCAGATCGTGCCCGGCGGCGCTCTGGTGTGCCCGGTGGAGCGTGACGGCGACGAGCGGCTGGTGAGGATCCGCAACGGGGAGGTCGAGCAGATCGCCGCGGTGCGTTTCGTTCCGCTGGTGGAGGGTGAGGCTTGAAGCGCGAGTTCTCGGCCGGCGGAGTGGTGGTGCGCAGGGCCGGCGGTCGAGCCGAGGTGGCGGTGGTCACGCCCCGGCGCGGCGTGCTTGCCCTCCCCAAGGGCCACCCCGAGGAGGGCGAGACGCTCGAGCAGGCCGCCACCCGCGAGGTGCTGGAAGAGACCGGGCTCACGGCCGAGCCCGTCGAGCGGCTCGGCGAGGTCCGGTACTGGTACACGTTGTCGGGCGAACGCGTGCTCAAGGGCGTCACCTTCTTCCTCTTCGACTACCTGTCGGGCAGCGTCGAGGACCACGACGACGAGGTGGAGGAGGCGTCCTGGGTGCCGCTCGACGAGGCTCCGCGGCTGCTCTCCCATAAGGGCGAGCGCGAAATGGCCGCAAAGGCGCTCGAACGGAGTGGCCCTTAGTATCCGCGCTCGTGTTCGTACTCAACTTCTACTCACCGGTATTCATCGATCAGCTCAAGCGGGGCCGCAAGACGGCCACCATCCGGTTGGGCGACAAGCACGCCAAGTACCGCAAGGGCGAGGTTGTGCTGGTCACCGTGGGCTTCCAGCATTCGCCCCGAGAGCGAATCTTCGAGGCGGTGATCGACGGAGTCGAGGTAAAGCCCGTCAAGGACCTGTCCCCGCGGGACATCGAGCACGACAACCCCGAGTTTCGCCGGCGCGACGAGACCGTGCACTTCCTCGAGCAGATCTACGGCCGCAAGGTCTCAGATGACGACACCGTCACGGTTGTGCGCTTCTCGCAGATCTCCGACCGCCCGGTCGAGATCTCCGAGCGCCTGCGCCCGCAGGCCCCGTCTCAGAACTAGCTGCTCGGCGCCGGCCTCGAAGTCGACCGGCGGTGGGCCGCTGGGCGGCTTGTCCCAGGCGAACGCCTTCTTGGCATCCGCCAGGGCGGCCCCCTTGTTCAGCGGGAAAGCGATCGCCTGGTGCAGCACCGCACCGACGTTGTCGAACGTGATCTCCCGTCGCGGGCAGCTCCGCCGAGGCGGCCTCACCGGTCACCTCGAGGTACCGGGCTGGCCCGGCGGGGTCGTCTCCACGCCGCCGACCCCGTGTGCCCAGTCAGGGGTGGGGCACGCTCGCCAGCGCTTGGCACTCGCCTTGCTAGAGTGCCAAGCGAACCCAAAGACGTCAGTCATAGACGGAGGTTTTCGTATGAAGCTCAAGCCTCTCGGCGATCGTTTGATCGTCCAGGCCATAGAAGAAGAGGAGACGACTGCCAGCGGCATCGTGCTCCCCGACACCGCCAAGGAGAAGCCCCAGCGCGGCAAGGTGCTCGCGGTTGGAGAGGGCCGTTTCGACGACGACGGCGAAAAGCGCATCCCGGTCGACGTGGCCGAGGGCGACGAGGTCCTCTACTCCAAGTACGGC
Source organism: uncultured Thermoleophilaceae bacterium (assembly GCA_963825475.1). Classification (GTDB taxonomy): domain Bacteria; phylum Actinomycetota; class Thermoleophilia; order Solirubrobacterales; family Thermoleophilaceae; genus JAAYBF01. Next base: position 197,581 of record CAWGTC010000006.1, read on the forward strand.
GGCACCGAGATCAGCGTCGACGGCGAGGACCTGCTGGTCCTGCGCGAGTCCGACGTGCTGGCCAAAGTCGCCGGTTAGTCCACTTCAGCAACGGAGGAAGAACACATGGCTCATAAAGAGCTCAAGTACGCCCAGGACGCGCGCACCGCGCTCCAAGAGGGCGTAGACGCAGTAGCCAACGCAGTCAAGGTCACGCTCGGTCCCAAGGGCCGCTACGTGGTGCTCGACAAGAAGTTCGGCGCGCCCACCATCACCAACGACGGCGTGACCATCGCTCGCGAGATCGAGGTCGAGGACGTCTTCCAGAACCAGGGCGCCCAGCTGGTCCGCGAGGTCGCGACCGCGACCAACGACGTGGCCGGCGACGGCACCACCACCGCCACAGTGCTGGCCCAGCAGATCGTGCGCTCGGGCCTGCAGAACGTGGCGGCCGGCGCCAACCCGCTCGGCCTCAAGCGAGGCATCGAGAAGGCCGTCGACCAGGTGGTCGAGAACATCGGCAAGCAGGCCACCGACATCGCGGGCAAGGAGCAGATCGCCCGCGTTGCCGCCATCTCGGCCGGCGACGACGACATCGGCGACGTGATCGCCGATGCCATCGACAAGGTGGGCAAGGACGGCGTCGTGAACGTCGAGGAGGGCCAGACGTTCGGGATGGACCTCGAGTTCACGGAGGGGATGCAGTTCGACAAGGGCTACATCTCGCCGTACATGGTCACCGACCAGGACCGCATGGAGGCGACCCTGGAGGACCCGTACATCCTCATCGCCAACCAGAAGATCGGCTCCGTCCGCGACGTGCTGCCCGTGCTGGAGCAGGTCATCCAGGCCGGCAAGCCGATCCTGATCGTGGCTGAGGACGTGGAGGGCGAGGCGCTCGCCACGCTCGTGGTCAACAAGCTCCGCGGCACCTTTACGGGCGTTGCGGTCAAGGCACCCGGCTTCGGCGACCGCCGCAAGCGGATGCTCGAGGACATCGCGATCCTCACCGGTGGCGAGGTAATCACCGAGGAGATGGGGCTCAAGCTGGAGAACACCCAGCTGTCCCAGCTCGGTCGCGCCCGGCGCGTGGTCGTAAGCAAGGACACGACGACCATCGTCGACGGTGCCGGTGACTCCGACGCCATCAAGGGCCGAATCAACCAGATCAAGAACGAGATCGAGTCGACCGACTCGGACTTCGACCGCGAGAAGCTGCAGGAGCGGCTGGCCAAGCTGGCCGGCGGCGTGGCCGTGGTCAAGGTCGGAGCGGCCACCGAGACGGAGATGAAGGAGAAGAAGCACCGCGTCGAGGACGCGCTGCAGGCCACCCGCGCCGCCCTCGAGGAGGGCATCGTGCCGGGCGGTGGCGTCGCGCTTCTGCGCGCCGTCGACTCCGTCAAGGTCGACGCCTACGAGGGCGACGAGCGGACGGGCGCGCTGATCGTGGTCCGTGCTCTCGAAGAGCCTGTTCGCCAGCTTGCCCACAACGCGGGGCTCGAGGGCTCGGTCGTGGTCAACGACGTGCGCAAGTCCAAGAAGGGCCACGGCCTGAACGCCGACACGGGCGAGATCGTCGATCTCGTTGCCGCCGGCGTCATCGACCCCGCCATGGTCACCCGGTCCGCGCTGCAGAACGCGGCGTCGATCGGCAAGAACATCCTCACCACGGAGTGCATCGTGGCTGAGATCGAGGACAAGGACGGCGGCGGAATGCCGGGCGGCGGAATGCCCGACATGGGCGGAATGATGTAGGCAGCGCTTTGCGCTGCAGTCGCTAGTCCCTAGTCGTTAGGGAGCACCACCGTTCTGGAGGGCCCGGCGTTTGCCGGGCCCTCTGTCGTTGTGTTGACGTTCTCACGCCTTTTCTCTACAGTGTGTTTAGTTTTACTTCAACACCGATTGAGGAAATCATGCGAACGCTCAGTGACCCCCAGCAGTTTGACCGCGCCTATCGCGAGCACGCCCCCGCGATGCTGACCGCGGCGAACCGCGTGCTCCGCGACCCCGCGGCTGCCGAGGACGTGGTGCAGGACGTGTTCATGCACCTGTGGCGCAAGCCCGGCGGCTTCGACCCTGCCCGCGGGTCGATGTCGAGCTATCTCACGATGATGGCCCGCAGCCGGGCCCTCGACCGCTGGCGCACCCGCGTGGCGCGAGACGCCGCCGTGGAGCGCTCTGCGCGGCAGGTGCGGCTCGAGCGGCCCACGGGCGAGGACGCCGCGGAGCCCGTGCTCCGTAAGGACAGCCGACGGCGCGTGCTGCGCGCCCTCGAAGAGCTGCCACGCGACCAGCGGGAGGCGGTGCTGCTGGCCTTCGGGAAGGGGCTCACCGCCCGCGAGATCGCGGCCGCGGCGAAGGTGCCGCTCGGTACCGCCAAGAGCCGCGTGCGCCTGGGACTCCAGAAGGCCCGGCTGGAGCTGGCCAGGGCGGCGTGAGCGTGGCCGGCCTGACCATGCGCGAGGTATCGGCGCAGACGGGCGTTCAGCCCCCGACGCTGCGCGTATGGGAGCAGCGGCATGGATTCCCGAGCCCGCAGCGGCTGCCGAGCGGACACCGCCGCTACTCCGCCCGCGACGTGGAGCTGATTCTCAGTGTGGTGCGCGACCGCGAGGGCGGTCTCGAGCTCAAGGCCGCGATCGAGCGAGCCAAGCTGAGGTCGTCGATCGCGCCGGACTCCGCCGCCAACGATTCGATCTTCGCCGGCCTGCGCCGCCGCCGGCCAGAGCTGGTCCCCTATTTGCTTCCGAAGCGAACGCTGCTCGCCCTCAGCCACGCCATCGAGGACGAGTGCGGCGCCGGCGCGGAGAAAGCGATGCTGTTCGCGAGCTTCCAGCGAGCGCGCTTCTACCGCGCCGCCCAGGCGCGCTGGGCCGACCTGGCGGGCCCCGCCCGCTTTGCGGTTGTGCTGGCCGACTTCACGGAGCTGCGCGACCTCCCGCGGAACCCGGTGGAGGTCCCTATCGACCGCGCCGATCCGATCGGGCGTGAGTGGTCGGTGATCTGCGACGCGCCCTCGTTCACCGCTTGCCTGAGCGGCTGGGAGCGGCCGGGGCAGACCGAGGTGGACGACATGGACCGCGACTTCGAGATGTTCTGGAGCGTGGACCCGGTGCTGGTCCGCGAGGCGTCGTCCGTTGCCTGCTCGATCGCCGAGCGCACGGCGCCGGCTGTGGCGGCCCGCGTGCGTCCCGCTCTCGAGGAGCCCGTGCACGCGGATGGCGGCCGGAGCTCCACTCTCACCAGCCTGACCAACCGGATGGTGGCCTACCTAAGCGGCGCAGCGCAGCCGGATCGTCGTTCCGGCGAGCATCGCACGCCGTCCGGCCGGGCTAGGCCGCTCCCAGCACCGCACTCATCCTCATCGGAGTAACGCCCAGGCTCTCGGCGTCGGTCGTTCCCCTGGGGCTGACCATCGGCTCCTTCAGCAGCTCGGCCTCCTCCCAGGTGGCGAAGGCGGCAGGGCCCACCAGGCGCTCGAGCACCCGCAGGGACCGCTTGACCAGCGGGCGGGGAAGGTGCAGCAGCGGCCGCTCACGACCGAGTGGCCTCAGGGCCAGGCGCACCATGTCGTCGTAGGAGAGCGATTCGGGTCCGGCGAGATCGAAGGCACGGCGCCGCTCGCTGCCGTCGCGCTCCAGCGCCGCCACCACGCAGTCGGCCGCGTCCTCGGCCCAGATCGGCTGTGAGAGCGCCTTGCCCGGGCCGGCCATCGGCATCGCCGGCAGGTAGGAGAGGCGCTGGAGCAGGGTCAGCCACGGATCGCCGGGCGTGTAGACGACCGACGGCGAGAAGACCGTGGTCTCGAGGTCCGAGCTCTCCACTGCCTGCCGGGCGAGCGCCTTCGCCCGAAAGAACCGCGTGGGCGACTGAAAGCTCGCGCCGATCGCCGAGAAGAAGACGAATCGCCGCGCCCCCGAGCGCTCCGCCGCGCGGGTGAGCCGCAGCGTGGCCACGGCGTTCAGCTCCTCGAGCGACCCCCGCGGCTGGTCGCGGATCGAGGCGGCCAGGTGCACAACCGTGTCCACCCCCCGCAGCGCGTTGCGAAAGGAGGCCGGATCGGCCAGGTCCCCGAGCACGATCTGAACCCGCACCCGGTCTGCCCCCAGCCGGTGGGGGTCGCGGACGAGGCATCGGACGGGAGCGCCGGACGCCGTCAGCCGGCGCAGCAGGGCCCGGCCCACCGTGCCCGTAGCCCCCGTGAGCAGGATCATCGCCGGGCCAGGGGGTTGCGACGGCGGGCGGTGCCCCTCTTCGATGACTTCCATGCGAAGGCGAGCGCCATCCCGAGGTTGCCCAGCCCCGCGGCCACCATCGTCGCGCGTGAGCGCGGGGCGGCAAAGGCTTCAGAGCGTGCCCACAGGGCGTCGGTGAAGACCTCCGTTCCGCGCAGCCAGGCCAAGGCCCACCAGTCCTCCGGGCGTCCGCGGGCCGCCGCGACGGCGTGAGCGGCGGCGAAGGTGAGCCAGATCGGGGCGCAGCGGCGAAACAGCTCGCGCGCATCGTCGGAGGGCGCCGCGTGCCCGAGCTGCCTGAGAGTGGCGTCGGGAGCCAGCAGCGCACCCGCGCCCAGAGCGAGGTCGAACGCGATCATCCCGCGGTTGTGGAACTCCAGGCCCCGTTCGAAGGTCACAGGCGTGCGAGTGTAGAATGCCGCACTCGCCTGGCTCCGGTCGGGCCCGCCCACCGGACACGAATACGCGAGGAACTGAACCCATGGCTTACGTCATCGCAGAGCCCTGCATCGGCCAGAAGGACAATTCGTGCGTCGAGGTCTGCCCGGTCGACTGCATCCACCCCACTCCCGACGAGCCCGACTACGACAACGTCGAGCAGCTCTTCATCGACCCCGAGGAGTGCATCGACTGTGACGCGTGCGTCGAGGCCTGCCCGGTCGACGCCTGCTTCGCCGAGGACCAGCTGCCCGACGAGTGGGCCAAGTTCACCGAGCTCAACCTGCAGTACTTCAAGAACGCCGGCTAGACCCAGCTAGGGCCGAGAGCTCAGCGCCGGAAGCCGTCGGTCTCGACGGCGTTGCCCGCGGCATCCGCCGCCGCGATTCCCACGTCGAGCTGCCGGGGCCGCACGCGGCGCACGATCTTCCGGCCCTTGGGCGTCAGGCGCAACCGAAGCACCCTCCGGCCTCCCAGCCCGCGCACTCCGGCGGTCGCGCCACCGACCACCCGGCGCCCCAGCACCAGCTGCGAGGTGACTATGCACGCCTCGCTGCAGCTCACCCGGAGCCGCAGCACCCGGCCGGTGAGCAGCTGGCCGACGAGCGGATCGTTGAGCTTGCGATTGCGAACTCGGGGCGGCGAATTGTCATTCGCCGCGCGACCGGCGGTCGCGAGCGCACGGACCTGGTCGTCGGGGGTCCGGGCAAACAGGCCCACGGCGTTGAAGTCGGCCGCAGGCGCGGCCCGCCCGTTCGACAGGTTGATCCGGAAGAGACCCGTTGGACCCCTGCCCCGCAGGGCGAAAGAGGCGTACGCGCGACCGCCCCGGGTGATGTCGAACCCCACCGGACCGTGGGCGTCCATGCCCAGCTCGCCTACGGTGCTGAGCGCGCCGGCGTCGGGAGGGTTCTGCAGCACGAGGGTGTCGCGCGCCGTGTCGATGCCGAACAGCCGCGTGCTGGCGGCCCCAGCCGAGTTGTTGCTGTAGGCGGAGGCCGCCACGCGAGGCTTGGCCGAGCCGGCCTCATCGTTGGCGTCGTAGCTCAGCCTGCGATCGGTCTGAACGCCGGTCAGGGCCGCATCGCCGTCCACCAAGTCGCCCGTGATCGGGTCGAGCCTGAAGTTGAGCCCCGGTCCCGTGACCACCCGGAGCCTGTCCACGCTCGGGTCGAAGTCGAAGCCCGTGTCCCGGCGACCGAGGCGGGGGCTGCTAAACGGCCCCGCCACCGGCGTGGCCCGCCCGGTGCGCGCCGCGATGGTGTAGAGGCGGTTGCTGGCGCTCAGCCCGTAAAGCGCCCGGTTGGAGGGGCGCACGTCGATCGCGGTGATCCTGTCGTCCCCGAGCAGCCCTCTGATGGCCTTCTTGCTGCGAAACACGCCCGGGGAATCCGAGTGCAGGGTCACCAGCTGGTTGGCGCCGGTCACGCCGTAGAGCCGGTCAGCCGCATTCGCAGACGCGGGCGCAAGCGCGGCGAATACGAGCATGGCGGTGAGGGCGCAAGCACGCCCCCCGGTGAAATCGGCCATCTAGTCCTGGTAAGCGCGGGTCTGCGCCCGGTTACCGACCCGGTCCGTGGCCTGGATCCCCACCCGGACCTTCTTGGGGTGCTTGCGCATCACGATCGCGCGGCCCTTGCGCGAAAGCCCGAGCTTCGCGACTCGGGTGCCGCCCTTGGCGAGAACCTCGCGCGTGGACTTGCCCAGCACGTCACCCTTGTACACAAGCTGCGTCCGGATGATGCACGGCTCGTTGGCGGTCAGCCGAAGACGCAGCACGCTGCCTTCGAGGAGATCGGTGACCTCGGGGGCGTTGAGCTTGCGGTTGCGCACCTTCGGCGGCGTCGTGTCCTCGCCCGCCTCCTGGCTCGCGACCGCGACCGACGCCGGTTTCTCGGCACCCGCGCCGAGGGGCACGAGAGCGGTGATGGCTAGAGCAGAGATGAGGGACAGGGCCCAAACGCTTCGGATTTTCATGGCAGAACCCTAACGCGCCATCGGCAAAGCTGTGCCGGTTACCTCCGGCACACCCTGAAGCGGCGCCCCCGAGGGAGCCTGGAGCACCGCCGGCGCCTGCGGCGTGGCGGCTATCAGACCGCGCGCAGCATGGCGCAGCGCCTGGGCCGCAACGGCATCCGGATCCTCGGCTACAAGGGGCGTGCCCTCGTCCGCCGCCACCCTCAAGTCCTCCTGCAGCGGCACCTGCCCGAGGAGCGGCACCTCGAGCTCGTCGGCCAGCGCCTGGCCTCCGCCCTCGCCGAAGATCGTCACGTGCTCGCCGTCCGGACCCAGGAAGGGGGACATGTTCTCGATCACGCCCGAGATCTCCAGGTCGTAGCGCAGGGCGGTCTCCGCGGCGCGCTTTGCCACCTTTTGGGCGGCGGGCTGCGGCGTGGTCACGATCACGAAGCGGGCTTGCGGCAGCAGCTGCGCCAGCGTCATCGAGACGTCGCCGGTCCCGGGCGGCAGGTCGATCAGCAGGTAGTCGAGCTCGCCCCACTCGACGTCCTCGAGGAACTGGCGGATCGCCTTGTGCAGCATCGGCCCGCGCCAGGTGATGGCCTGGTCCTCGCGGTCGAGGAAAAACTCGATCGATATCGCCTTGACGCCCGCGGCGGCCTCGAGCGGCAGGATCTTGCGGTCCGCCGAGACGGACGGGCGGCCGTGCACGCCCAGCATGCGCGGGATCGAGTAGCCCCACACGTCGGCGTCCATTACCGCCGCCTGCATGCCCTCCATCTGCAGGGCTGCGGCGAGGTTGGCGGTCACGGTGGACTTGCCAACCCCGCCCTTGCCCGATCCGACGCAGATCACGTTCTTGACGCGGGCGAGAGCGCCCTGGGGAAGTGAGCCGCGGCCGAGGCGCTGCTGCAACGTCTGCTTCTCGGAGTCGTTGAGCACATCGAAGTCGACCGCCACGCCGGCCACGCCGCCGAGCGCCATTACGTTGTCGGTCACCGCCTGCTGGAAGTGGGAGCGGATCGGACAGCCCGCAGTGGTCAGGGAAACCGTCACGTCAACCCGGCCGTCGTCGTGGCGGGCGATCCGGCGCACCATCCCCAGCTCGACGATGTTCTTGCGCAGCTCTGGATCGATGACGCTCGTGAGCGCCTCTCGAATCTGTTCCTCGGTTGGCATCGCCCTGATTGTCGCAGGCCCGCCCCGCATCGACCGCCAAAGACGAAAGGGCCCCCCGAAGGGAGCCCTTTCGCTTGCTGAGGGAGGAGAGATACTGCTACTGCCGACGGAGATATGAGTCGGCAGTTCTATCCCGGCGCGGTCTCTCCAGCCGCCCGGGGGGAAGAGGTGCGGCCTGGACCTCGGCAGGTTTCGCCGGGTCCAGGCCGTCTGCGGCTATGAGAGGACCGAAGTCACGGTCTCCTGCACCTCGCCGACCTGACGCTCGACGTCGCGGCGCACGGCCGTGACCTGGCGCTCGGCCTGGCGGCGGTTGCGCTTGACCAGGCGAGTGGCCTGGTTGCGGCGCTGACGCAGCTCACGCTCGACGCGCGTGCGAGTGCGCTTGACCTCGCGCTGCACACGGTTGCGAGCGGTGTTGCCCCGGCGCTCGAACTTGTTCACGTCGACCTTCACCTCGCGCTGCAGCTTCTTCAGCTCGCGCTCGGCGGTGTTCCGCTTGGTGTACGGCTTGACAGCCTCGACGACGTTGTCGCGGGCGATCAGCGTGGCGCCAACCGGGATCAGAACTGCACGCTCGGCCTGCTTGCCGACGTACTCGAGCGTGAACAGACCGGACTCGGCACCGGTCTCGACGGTGCGAGCGGCGCTGCGAGCGGTCGCCTTCGCGGACGCCTGGGTGCTGCGGGCGCTGCGGGCGGTCGCGTTGCTCCGGCGCGTTGCGGTCGCCTTCTTGCCGGCGGCGCTGCGCTGGGTGGCAGTCGTGGTGCGCTTGCGGGTCGCGGCGGCCTTCTTCGCAGTCGCGCTGCGCTGGTTGCTCTTGCGGGTCGCGGCGGCCTTACGGGCGGTCGCGCGCCTCTGGGTTGCAGTCTGTTCAGCCATTTCGTGTGCTCTCCTTCTCTCGGGTTTCCGCTCGGAACTAAGGTTATTAGATCTAAGCTCAATAGGAGTATACCTGCGAACACACGTTTGTAAACCCCAGGCGGGAGAGGGTTACGCCTGAAGCACGGGCAGCTCCTGCTCGGTCTCGAGCACACCGGCGAACAGGTCCCCGTGCTCGTCCAGGCGCGCCAGGACCTCCGCGGAGTCGAAGGAGAGGGCCTCGGGGCTGTCCAGCTCGTCCCACGCCAGTGGGGTCGAGACCGTGGGCCTCTCGCGTGCGCGCAGCGAGTAGACGCCCACCGTGGTCTTGTGACGGTCGTTCTGGCTCCAGTCGATGAAGACCTTCCCGGCCCGGAGGCTCTTCCTCATCGCCGACACGATCAGGTCCTTGTGCCGCGATTCGAGCAGCCGCGCCACACCGTGCGCGAACGGCTTCGTGTCGTCGTAGGTGACCCCGGTGTTGAGAGGCGCGTAGAGCTGCATGCCCTTGGAGCCGGAGGTCTTCACGAAGCATTCGAGGCCGAGCTGGGAGAGCACCTCGCGCAAGAGGAGCGCCACCTCGCAGCACTCGGCGATTCCCGCCGGAGGTCCGGGGTCGAGGTCGAAAGCAAGCACAGTTGGTGCGGCGGGGTCACGGGCGAGGGCCAGCGAGGGGTGCAGCTCGAGATCAGCCAGGTTGGCGAGCCAAACGAGGGTGGGCAGGTCGTCGCAGAGCACGAAGTCGATGGTCCGGTCGCCGGCCTGGATGGCCTCCGAGCGCACCCACTCGGGGGCGTGCGAGGGCTTCTGCTTCTCGTAGAAGTGCCCGCCCTCCACACCGTTGGGGTAGCGCTTGAGCGTCAGCGCCCGGCCGCGCAGGTGCCCGAGCAGCCAGGGCGCGGCGCGCGTGTAGTAGTCGATCACCTGGCCCTTGGTGAACCCGACCTCGGGGTACAGGACCTTGTCGAGGTTCGAGAGGCGAAGGCGACGGCCCTCGACCTCCACCTCGACGCCGGGCGGCACCTACTTCTTGGCGGTCGAGCGCTTCTTGCGCGGCTTCGAGCCCGACTTCTTCGAGCCCGACTTGGACCCGTTGCTCGACGACGTCGTCTTCTTTGCCTTCGAACCGCCCTGGCGCTTGGCGGAGGCGATCGAGGCCTCCAGCGCCGCCATCAGGTCCGGCACATCCGCGGGAGCCTCCTCCGGCGCCTGCACGGAGATCTCCTCACCCTGGGCCTTGCGCTCGATCATCTCGAGCACCGCCTCGCGGTACTCGTCGTGGTACTTGGAGGGGTCGAACTCGGTGGACAGCGACTCGATCAGCTGCCGCGCCATGTCCACCTCCTTCTTGCTCGCCTCCACCTCGTCGGGATCCGGAAGCTCGCCCAGCTCCGACGGCGAGACCACCTCGTCCCCGAACAGCAGCGTCTCCATCGTCAGCACGTCCTCGCGCGGGCGAATGGCCACCAGCTGCTCCTTGGAGCGGATGACCACCCGGGCTATCCCCACCCGCTCGGTCTCCTTGAGCGCCGCCAGCAGCAACGCGTAGGCCTTGTTCGCCCCCGGCCCGGGCGCCAGGTAGTAGGGGTGGTCGTAGTAGATCGGATCGATCTGGTCGATCTCGACGAAGTCCTCGATGTCGATCGTGCGCGTCTTCTTGGGCTGGATCGCGTCGAGCTCGTCAGGCTCGATAACCACGTACGTGTCCGGGCTCAGCTCGAAGCCCTTCACCAGCTGCTCGTAGGGGACCTCTTCACCGGTCTGGGAATTCACCCGCTTCTGCTGGATTCGTGAGCCCGTCTTGGCGTCGAGCTGGTGGAAGCGCACCGTCTTCTTGTTGACCGCGCTGAACAGCTTCACGGGGATGTTCACCAGGCCGAAGGAGATCGCCCCGCTCCAGATCGCGCGTGCCATAGGCCTCCACCGTACCCGGCCGCGGCCCTCTCGCAAACCGCGGCAAGGGAGCTTTCACTCGCGAACGACGCCGGCGGGGTCCACGTCGCCGCGCAGGCCCTTGAACGCGGGAGCGCGCAGCGTGCCGGTGCGGGTCCACTCCCTGAACTCGACGCGGGCCACGAGACTGGGCTCCACGAACCTCGTGCCCCGCGGGGGCTGGCGACCGTCGAAGGGACTGTTCCCGCGCTCGAGAGCGCGCAGCTCGCGCATCACCGTGCCGAGCGTGACTTCGGTGAAGCCGGTGCCCACCTTGCCGGCGTACTTGAGCCGTCCGTCTTCCTGGACGCCCACGCAGAGGGCGCCGAGGCTGGCCGCGCGGCCCCCCTCGCCCGGGGTGTAGCCGCCGATTACGACATCTTGGGTCGTGTGATTCTTCACCTTGATCCAGGCCGCCGAACGACGGCCGGCCTCGTACCGGGAATCGAGCCGCTTGGCCACGATCCCCTCCAGGTCCTGCGCCTTGCTCGCCTCCAGCAGCGCCGCGCCCTCGCCCTCGCGGTGAGCCGGGGCACGCCAGGAGGGGCCGGCCAGCCCCAGCCGGGCCAGCAGGCGCCGGCGCTCGGAGTAGGGGAGCGTCAGGGTGGAGTGCCCTTCGAGCCAGAGTAGGTCGAAGGCCATGTAGGTGACCGGCAGGTCGCGCATCCGGCGCCTGACGGCGGACGCGGAGGCCAGGTGCATCCGCGACTGCAGCCGCTCGAAGCTCGGCCGTCCCTGGTCGTCGAGGGCCACCACCTCGCCGTCGAGGATGAGCCGCCGTGAGCCCAGCGCGCCGCCGATCCCGCGCACCTCCGGGTAGCGGGGGGTGAAGTCGGTGCCGTTGCGGCCAGTCAGCGTCACGTGGCCGGCGTCGACATGGGCGACCGCACGCACTCCGTCCCACTTGATCTCGTAGCCGAAGGCGTGGTCGTCAGCCGGTAGCCGGCCCAGCTTGGCCAACATCGGCTTGACGGTGTCGGGCATGGGCTCCGCCGTGGGGTCGGCGGGCGGGTCCATCCGGTGGATCATCCAGTTCTTGCCGCCGGTCCGAAAGAGGGCGTAGCGGCCTGCGGCGCGTTCGCCCTGCAGGGTCACGATCACCTCGTCGTCGCGGAACTTCTCGCACTCGTAGGTGCCCGTGTCCCAGACGTGCATCGTGCCGGCGCCATAGCTGCCCTTCGGGATCTCGCCCTCGAAGGAGAGGTACTCCAGCGGGTGGTCCTCGGTGCGCACGGCCAGGCGGTTCTCGTCCGGGTGGCCCGGCACCCCCTTCGGCAGCGCCCACGAGGCCAGGGCGCCGTCGCGTTCCAGACGGAGGTCCCAGTGCAGGTGGCTCGCGTGATGCTCCTGGATCACGAAGCGGCTGCCCGTCTTGCCCTCGCCGGCGCCCTCGCCGCCCGCGGGCTCAGGGGTGCTGTCGAGGTCTCGCTTGGCCCTGTAGTCCTTCAGCCGATCGGCCATCGCGGCATTGTCGCGCTTGGACGAGGGCATCGGTTTTCTGTCCAGACACCGGGGCCGTCGCGATGGCGTGGCGGGCGAGCGCCCGAGTGGGGGGTTATGAGCCTCCGCCGCCTCTCGCTCAAGCTGACCACCCTCGCCGTGGTGTCCTGCTCGCTCCTCGCGGGACCGGCAGCGGGCACCGCGTCGGCCACGGTATGCGCCGGCGCGAGCGCGGATCCCGTGAACACCTCGCGCACCGAGATCTCTCGCACCACCCTGTGCCTGCTCAACGACGAGCGCGCGTCCCGCGGCCTGCACAAGCTCCGGCTCAACGCGCAACTCACGAACGCCGCCCGCGCCCACTCCGGGGACATGGTGGCCAAGCGCTACTTCGATCACGTCTCCAAGAGCGGCAAGGACGTGGTGGACCGCCTATACCGAACCGGCTACTTGGGCGACGCCCAGAGTTGGATCGTGGGCGAGAACCTGGCCTGGGGCTCCGGCTCGCGCGGCACGCCGAAGCAGATCCTGATGGCTTGGATGAACAGCCCCGGCCACCGCCAGAACATCCTCACCGGCCGCTACCGTGAGATCGGCATCGGCGTTGTCGACGGCACCCCGGCCGGCAGGCGCGCCGACGGCGCCACCTACACCACCACCTTCGGCGCCCGCGAGGGCGTAGAGGTACCGCAGCGGCGGGCGCTCGGCGCCAAGCTGGAGACCGGTCAGGCCCGGGTCAGCCCAACCTCACCCTGGGCGCAGTAGCCACCCGCGCGCAGACGTGCCCCGGCCTATCCTGTGAGGGGATGCCTCGATCCACCGACGGTCTGACCAGCTCTCAGCTAGAGGCCGTCACCCATCCCGCCGGCCCGCTGCTGGTCACGGGCGCCGCGGGGACCGGCAAGACCTGTGTGCTCGAGCGACGCTTCGCATGGCTCACCGAGCAGGGCCTGCCGGCCGACCGGGTGCTCGCCCTCGCACTCACCGAGCCGGCCGCCACCGAGATGCGCGAGCGCATCGAGGGGCTGATCGAGCCGCCCTACGAGGAGCTTCACGTGGGCACCTTCCGCTATTTCTGCTCGCGCCTGCTCCGCGACGAAGCCCTCGAGGCGGGGCTGGATCCCGACTTCGCCCCCATGAGCCCCGCCGACCGGGTGGCGCTGCTGCTCGACCACATCGGCGACCTACGCCTGCGACACCACGACATACGCGGAAACCCGGCTCCCCTCCTGGCCGGCTTCGTGGCCAGGATCGACCGGCTCAAAGAGGAGATGATCGGCGCCGGTGAGCTGATCGCATATGCCGCCGAGGCCGACCAGCGCCGCCGCCGACGCGGACGACGCCGAGCGGGCCCGCGCAGCGCGCGAGCTGGAGTTCGCGGAGGTCTACGCCGACCACGACCGGCTGCTGGCCGACCGCGCCGCGCTCGACTCCGGCGACCTCGTGCTGCGCGCGTTCCAGCTCCTGCACGAGCGTCCCGAGGTGCGCCAGCGCGTGGGGCGGCGCTTCAGCCACGTGCTTGTGGACGAGTACCAGGACGTGAACTTCGCTCAGGCCATGCTGGTCGGGCTGCTGTGCGAGGCCGGTCGCGAGCTGGTCGTGGCGGGCGACGACGACCAGGCCGTACACCGCTTCCGTGGCGCGGCGGAGAAGAACTTCAGCGACTTCCAGCGCGCGTTCCCGGACGCGCCCGTCGTCCGGCTGGAGGAGAGCCGGCGTTCGGGCAGGTCGATCGTGTCAGCCGCCGTGGCCGTTGTTGCTCCCCTCGAGAACCGAACGGAGAGGCCGGTGGACGCCCCCGAAGGTGGGCGGGTGTCGTTCTGGCGCTGCGCGTCCGAGCGCGCGGAGGCCCAGGCCGTGGCGGCGGAGGCCGAGCGGCTGATCGCCGCGGGCACCCCGCCGGACCGCATCGGCGTGCTCGTGCGCTCGGTGGCCGGCGACGGGCCCGTGGTGGAGGCGGCGCTCGAGGAGCGCGCCGTGCAGTTCCGGCTCACAGGCTCGGCCGCGTACTTCCAGCGCGCGGAGGTGCGTGACGTGCTCGCCTGGCTGCGCGTGCTGGCCGACCCGGCCGACTCCGGAGCGGCGGTGCGCGCGCTGTCGCGACCCCCGGTCGCACTGCACTCGGTGGACATCGCCAGGCTCACCCAGCTCGCGCGCCGTCGCAAGCTCGACATGCCGGCCGCGGTGACCGCGGCCCTCGACGGTCCGCAGCTGACACCCGAGGGACGCGACCGCGCACAGGCCTTCCTGCGCCTGTACCGCGCGGCCTCCAGTGCCTTCGAGGACCGGCGCCCCGACCGGTTCGTGCTGCGGCTGATCGAGCGCATCGGCGTGCGCCGCCAGCAGGTGTTCGCCACCCAGGCAGGCACCGTCGAGCGGCTGCGCAACATCGCGCGGCTGCCCGAGCTCGCCGCTGCCTACATGCGCCGCGAGCCCCAGGCCACCTCGCGCGACTTCACCCGGTACCTCAAGGCCGTGGCCGACTCCGGCGTGCGCGCGGAGGAGGCGGGGCCGGCGGCGGGGATCCCGGCGGTGCGGGTGGTCTCGATGCTGGCGGCCAAGGGCCTGGAGCTGGATCACGCGTTCGTGCTCGGCCTGAGCTCCGGCCGGCTGCCGGGACGCGGGCCGACGGCGGGGCTGGACGCGGTACCGGATGCGCTGCTCAAGGAACGGCTGCCCCCGGCCGGGGGCCACGAGGAGGCCATGCGCCGGCTCCTGCACGTGGCGATGACCCGCCCACGCGAGGGGCTCGTGCTCTCGTGGGCGGAGGACGCCGCCGGAGCGGCCAACAGGCCCTCGCCCTTCTACGAGGAGGCGCGCGCCGCCGCCGGCGCTGGCGAGGTGCGCTTCGAGGAGGAGCTGTTCGGCCCGGCCGAGGGCCTGCACTCCACGTTCCGCATCATGCGCGACGAACTGCTCGAGACCGTGTCACGGCTGGGCGGGCGACTCGGGGAGATGCGCCTGGACACGTCGGTCGACGTCGCAGATGCGGTTGCCCGCTATCTGGAGCTGATCAAGGTGGCCGCGCTGATCGACCGCTCGAAGGCCGGGCAGCCGGTGGACGAGGCGATCGGCGAGGTGAACGCCCTCCTGGCCCAGGGCACGACGCCCGAGCAGCGCGAGCTGCTCGAGGCCTCGGCGCTCGACGACTGGCTGCGCGATGCCGGGCGCGAAGCCGAGCGGCGGCCGGTGGCGGGCGGCAACGGCACCGAGCCCTCTCTGGACCCGTTCATCCCTCGCCGCCGCGGCGCCGCCGAGGGGCTCATGCTGTCCGCCTCCGACATCGAGACCTACCGGATATGCCCGCTCAAGTACAAGTTCGCGCGCGTCTTCCGGATCCCCCAGGAGCCCACGATCCACCAGCGCTTCGGCATCGCTCTCCACCAGGTGCTGGAGCGCTTTCACCAGCACACGAACGGCAGCCGGGAGGAGCTGTCGGAGCTGTTCGAGTCCTCGTGGCGGCGGGGCGGCTTCGGCGACTCCGACGACGAGCTGCAGTTCCGGGAGCGCGCGGTGGAGGCACTGGACCGCTACTGGGAGGACTCGCTGACCTCGGACGGGAGCCCGGTGTGGTTCGAGCGCAGCTTCTCATTCAAGCTCGGCCCCCACGTGCTGCGCGGCCGCGTGGACCGGGTGGACCGCCACCCCGACGGCAGCTATGAGCTGATCGACTACAAGACCGGCAAGGCGCGGACCGAGGAGCAGTTGCGCGAGGACGTGCAGCTGTCCGTGTACCAGATGGGTGCGCGTGAGTCGTGGGAGCTCGAGACCTCCGCGCAGAGCTACTTCTACGTGATGACCGGGGAGAAGGTCCCGGTGGAGCATTCCGAGGAGCAGCTCGACCGCGTGCGCGAGACCGTGGCGCGGATCGGTGAGGGCATCACGCGCCAGGAATTTCAGCCAACCCCCTCAGCGGAGATCTGCTCGTACTGCGACTACCGGATCATCTGCCCCGCGGCGGAGCGATAGGAGGACATCAAAGGGGGGCACCGCCCCCGTTCGCAACCTCCCGCCTACGAGCTCGAGCCGGGGCGCTGCCTGAGGAAACGCTGGAAGTCGTTGGCGATCGCGTCGGCTGAGGGCAGCCTGACCGGCGGAGCGTCCTCGACCTCTTCGTCGGCGGCCGACTCCAGCCGCTCCACAAAGGCCTTGACCTCCGGGTCGCTGGCCACCGCGGCGCTCACCTGGCGCTCGTAGTCCTCGGCGGCCGACTCCAGCTCACCGGCGTCCACCACCACCCCGGCGGCGCCCTCGAAGGCGCGCACCAGGGCCAGGGCCACCTTGGGGTTCGGCGCCGCGGCCACATAGTGGGGAACCGATGCCCACAGGCTCACGGAGCTCAGGCCCGCCTCCGCACACGCGTGCTGGAGCACCCCGACGATTCCCGTCGGGCCCTCGTAGCTCGTGTGCTCGAAGCCCAGGCGATCGACCAAGGCCTTGTCGGATGCGATGCCCGAGATGGAGACCGGCCGGGTGTGGGGCACGTCGGCCAGCAGAGCACCAAGGGTGATCACCATCCGCGCGTCCAGCTCGCGCGCCACCTCCACCACGGCCTGGCTGTAGCGGCGCCAGCGCAGCGAGGGCTCGGCACCCTGGAGGAGGGCGAGGTCGCCGTCGGCTCCCTGCACGGTGGCGGCGGAGATCGTGGTGGCGGGCCAGTCGATCTCCCGGGTCCGCCCCTCGGAGAGCTTGACCATCGGCCGCACGCTGGTGAAGTCGAGGAACTCGTCGGGATCGATGTGGGCGATCTCGCGCGGCTCAAAGCGCGCGCTGATGAACTCAACCGCGGCCGAAGCTGCGTCACCCGCGTCATTCCATCCGCCAAAGGCCGCCACGAGCACCGGGCGGCGCAGCGACGGGCGTTCGCTCCAGATCACATCGGACATCAGTGTGAGCCTAGAGGAGCGTCCGACCGATCTCGCACCATGCGGGCATGACCGCCGTGGCCACCGACCGGACCACCGTGGCGGAGCTCCGCGCCGGCAGCGAAGTGGAGGGATTGTTCGCCTGCTCGCGCAAGGATCGCCTGACCGCACGCAGCGGCGCGGCCTACCTCGCGCTCGAGCTGCGCGACCGGACTGGCGCCATCCCCGCACGCGCCTTTCGGGACGCCGACTTCCTGGCCGGGCAGTTCGACCGCGGCGATGTGGTGCACGTGGCCGGGAGCGTGGAACGCTTCCGCGACGAGCTGCAGGTCGAGGTCCGATCGATCCGCCGCGCAGAGGGTGACGGCCTCGACCCCGGTGACTTCCTGCCCGTGGCCTACCGCGACATGGAGGAGCTGGACGGATTTCTCGAGCACCTTTCGCGGGAGGTCTACGACGACTCCCTGAGCCGGCTCCTGGACTCGCTGCTCTCCGACGGCGACTTCCGCCGGGCCCTGAGGCGGGCTCCCTGCACCCGCGACGGCCATCACGCCTACCTCGGCGGCCTGATCGAGCACACCGTGGCGGTGGCCACCCTGGCGCTCGAGATCTGCGCGCTCCATCCCCGCCTGGACTCCGACCTGCTGGTCACCGCCGCGATCCTGCACGACATCGGAAAGATCCGGGAGTTCGACCTCGGGGCGGAGATCGCGTTGAGCAGCGAGGGCGCCCTGCTCGGTCACCTGACGCTCGGCCACCAGATGATCTGCGAGCGGGCCGCGGCGCTCGACGCCTTCCCGCCCGACCGGCTGCTGGCCCTGCTGCACTGCGTGCTCGGCCATCACGGACCGGACGCACTGCCGGCCAAGCGCTTCCGCTCGCCCGAGGCGATGGCGCTGTACCGGCTGAACGCCCTCGACGCGGCGGTCAAGGGCGCGCTCGAGCACGGCGGGTAACGTTCCGGGGCGATGGCCCGGCCCCCCGCCGTGCTGGAGAAGCTCGTCCAGCGCTACGACAGCACCGTCTTCGACCCCGCGCGAGCGCACGCGAGGGTCCGCCTGCGGGGCTGCGGGCGCCGGTCGTGGGACGTGGTGTTCGAGGAAGGCGGGCCCTACCTGCGGCCCTCTGACCCGGACCGCCGAGCCGATGCCGTGCTCACCGCCGACACGGAGACGTGGAGGGCCCTGGCCGATGACCTGACCGGCGGCATGGCCGCGTTCCAGGCGGGACGGCTGGCCGTTCGCCGCGACCTGCACCTGGGCGTCGGCTTCCTGGCCGCCACTGCCACCGAGCAGGGACCCGGGCGCC
This sequence comes from uncultured Thermoleophilaceae bacterium, assembly GCA_963825475.1. GTDB lineage: Bacteria > Actinomycetota > Thermoleophilia > Solirubrobacterales > Thermoleophilaceae > JAAYBF01. Next base: position 215,777 of record CAWGTC010000006.1, read on the forward strand.
TGCGCTTCCACCAGGTCCAGACGCCAGGTGCGGAGATCTCGGTGATGGAGGCGGGCGAGGGACCGCCGGTGCTCCTGCTGCATGGACTGGGCGCCACGAAGGCGTCGTTCCTGCCCACCGTAGCCGCGCTGGCGCCGTCGCACCGCGCTATCGCGATCGACCTGCCCGGCTTCGGCGACTCCGACAAGCCGCTGCGTGCGGCCTATGACCCGGCCTTCTTCGCGCGCAGCGCCGTGGCGCTGCTCGACGCACTCGACATCGACCGGGCCGACGTTGTGGGCAACAGCATGGGCGGGCGCGCCGCCCTGGAAATGGGCCTCTCCGCGCCCGGGCGCGTGGGCAGGCTGGTGCTCCTGACTCCGTCGCTGGCCTGGCTGCGGTCGCGGCCGTGGGCCACTCCCCTTCGCCTCGTGACCCCCCAGCTCGGGCTGATCCAACCGGCGCCCCGCTTCCTCATCGAAGGTCTCGTGCGGCGCCTCATTCCGGCGGAGGGGTCGGAGTGGACCGCAGCGGGCGTCGACGAGTTCCTGCGCTCCTACCTGTCGGCCAGCGGCCGCGCCGCGTTCTACGCGGCCGCCAGGAACATCTACCTCGACGCCCCGCGTGGCAAGAGCGGCTTCTGGACATTGCTGCCGCAGCTCGAGGCGAAGAGCCTGTTCGTGTGGGGGGACCGTGACGAGATCGTGCCGATCGGATTCGCCCGCCATGTGCACGACGCTCTGCCCCGCGCGCGTCATCTCGTGCTCGACTGCGGACACGTGCCGCAGATGGAGCGTCCGGAGGAGACCCACCGGGCGATGCTCTCGTTCCTGGCCGGCCGCCGCGTGGGGCGCTCTGCGGTGCCCGTGGCGGCCTGAACCCGCCGATAGGGTCTCGGCCGTGTACGACGACGGGTTCATCCAGCCCTGGCTTGCGGACCTGAAGGGCCGCGTCCCGGATCTCGAGCTCTTCGACGCCCACACGCACATCGGCCAGGACGACCCCGACGGCTTCAAGTGCACGCCGGCCGAGCTGACCGCCGCCCTGGAGACCGCGGACGCCCGCGCGGCGGTGTTCGCGATGCACGAACCGGACGGCTACCCCGGCGCCAACGACGCCGTGATCGAGGCGGCCGCCGCCTCGGACGGGCGGCTGGCGGCGTTCTGCCGGCTCGACCCCCGAGCCGGCCCGCTCGCCGAGGCCGAGCGCACGCTCGCGGCGGGCGCGGCGGGGATCAAGCTCCACCCTCGTGCCGAGGGCTTCGTGCTCGACACGCCGGAACTGGAGGGCGTGTTCGCCCTCGCCGGGGAGCGAGAGCTGCCGGTCCTCGTGCACGCGGGCCGGGGCATACCCGCCCTGGGCCGTCACGCGCTCGCGATCTGCGAGCGCCATCCGGGGGTGCGCCTGATCCTGGCCCACGCCGGGATCAGCGACCTGGCGTGGATCTGGCGGGAGGTGGACGAGCACCCCAACCTCTTCTTCGACACCTCGTGGTGGTCGCCCAGCGACCTGCTGGCCCTCTACGCGCTGGTGGCCCCCGGCAACATCCTCTTCGCCAGCGACGCGCCGTACTCGACCCCTTCGTTCGCCGCGACGATGAACCTGCGTTACGCGATGCAGGCCGGGCTGGACGCCGATGCTCTGCGATCTGTGTTCGGGGGTCAGATGACGCGCATCCTCGCGGGCGAGGACCCGCTGAACGCCGGCCCCGCGCCGGGCCACGCGGGGCTCGATCGCGACCCGCTGCTCGATCGCGTGTACACGTTCCTGGCCGCCTCGATCGGGCAGATGTTCCAAGGCGTCGACCCCGCGGAGACGCTGGCGCTGACCGCGCTCGCATGCGAGGTGGGAGACGACTCGCAGCAGGCCGAGATCTGCTCGACGGTGCTGCAGCTGCTGGAGCTGCGTCAGCGGCTGATCGAGTCGGGCGAGGACGATGGCCGGCCGCCCCGCTTCGCGCCCGGCCTGTGGACTGTCGTGGCGGCGGCCGGGGTGACCCGAACGCCTGCGGTACCCGTCTAGGCGGCGTCCCTCAAAGCGTCCAGGCGGCTCTCGGCGGCCAGCCGCTCGAGCGCGCGCGATTCGAGCTGACGCACTCGCTCAGCCGACATACCCAGCTCGCGGCCAGTCTCGCGCAGGGGCTTGGGCTCGCCGCCGTCGATGCCGTAGCGCAGGCGGATCACCCCCCGCTCGGGCTCGGGCAGGTCTTCTACCGTGCGTTGCAGGGTCTCGCGGGCAAGGCTCTCCTGGATCTCCTCCTCCAGGTCGGGCTCCTCGCTGGGCAACAGGTCGCCGAGCGAGGTGTCGCCGTCCTCGCCCACGGAGCGGTCGAGGCTCGTGACCGTGCGCGCGGCCGCTCGCACCTCGTGCACCTGCTCGAGGGGCAGCTCGGCCTCCGCGGCGATCTCGGCATCGCTGGGCTCATGTCCCATCCGCGCCCCCAGGTCGCTGCTCGCGCGTGCAATCTTGCGTTCGCGCTGGCCTATGTGCACCGGGATACGGATCGTGCGCGCCTTGTTCGCCAGCCCGCGCTGAACCGCCTGGCGCACCCAGAAGGTCGCGTACGTCGAGAACTTGTAGCCCTTCCGGTGGTCGAACTTCTCCGACGCGCGGATCAGGCCGAAGATGCCCTCCTGGATCAGGTCCAGCAGCGACAGCTCCTGGCCCTGGTACTTCTTCGCGATCGACACCACGAGCCGCAGGTTGGAGTTGATCATCCGCTCCTTGGCCTCGAGGTCTCCCTGCTCGATGCGCTTGGCCAGCTCGACCTCGTCGGCGGCAGTCAGGAGCGGGTACCGCTGGAGCTCGTTGAGAAAGAGCTGCAGGGCGTCGGTGGTCTCCGGGGGGCTCGTCACCTCTACGGACACGGCTAGGCCTGGCTGGCGCTGTCCACCATTTCGAGGCGCTCGTCGAGCTTGGTGATCGTGAACACGCGCTGAACCGGCGCGGGCCCACGCACCACGGCCAGCCGCCGGTCCGACTCACGGGCGCGCTGATCGGCGCCGACGATCAGCCGAAGCCCGGTCGAATCGAGGAATGTGAGCGCGGAAAGGTCGAGCACCACGAGCTTGGTACCGGTCTCCTCGATGCGCTGCAGCTCGCGTTCCACCTTGTCGGCCGTCGAGAGGTCCAGCTCTCCCCTCAGGGCCACGTGTGCGCGATCTGCCTGCTCTCGTGTCTCGAACTCGAGAATGGTCACCAGGCGAGGCTACCCTTTCGCCGCCTCAGGCGGCGCGTCGGGCGCGGTGACGCGCCGGGCCAGCCGGTAGGCGAAGTAGACCTGGACGGCGGCGAACGCCAGCTCCAGGGCCCGTTCGCTCAGGGTGTTCGCCAGGACGGTCCCCACCAGCACCCCGATCGGGGAAAGCAGGCCGATCACAACGGCGTCGCGCGGGCGCAGGTTGCCGTACCCGTTCTGACGCCACGCGCCCACGCCCGCCACGCCCACGATCGCCAGCAGGGAGGTGGCCTCCGCCTCGAGCTGCGACTCGCCCAGGAAGATCACGAGGCCGGGCACCATCAGCACGCCACCGCCCACACCCACCAGGCCGCCGGCGAGCCCGGCGGCGAACCCGATCGCGAGTGCCCCTACCAGGTCGGACAGCTCCATCAGAAGACCAGGACGAAGGCCGAGGCCACCAACAGCAGGGCAAAGGCGCCCGCAACCGCTCGCTCGGGGATCCGCTGCTGCAATGCCGTTCCGGCCACGACGCCGCCCACCGCGGGCAGGCCGATCAGCAGCGCCTTGACCGGGTCCACGTTGCCGTAGAGCCCATGGGCCCCCGCGGCCAGGCCCGCGATGATCACGATCGCACCCAGCGAGGTTCCGGTGGCTTCGCGCTCCCCGTAGCCGAACCAGAGGATCAGCAGCGGGACGATGATCGTGCCGCCGCCCACCCCGAAGAGGCCGCTGAATGCACCCGCCACGGTCGCGATCCCGGCGAGCCGAGCGAGCCTCGATGACATCGCGAGGCATACTACGGATGGTGTCCGCTCCCCCGGCCCAGGCCCTCGCCGAGACCCTCCGCCCGCTCACACAAAACCCGTCGGAGGCCGCCATCTTCTGCGACATCGACGGCACCCTCGCGCCGATCGTCGGCAGGCCCGAGGACTCCCACGTGCGCGAGGAGGTGTCGGTGCTGCTCTCCCGCCTCGGCAGGCGCTACGCGATGGTGGCCTGCGTGTCCGGGCGCCCCGTGGCCGAGGCGCGCCGGCTGGTGGGCGTCGGGGCGATCGCGTATGTGGGCTCCCACGGGGCCGAGGTGCTTCGCGCGGGCGCCAAGCGGCCGGAGCTGGTCGACGCGTTCGCCAGCTGGGAGGGCCGCGTGCGCGACTTCACGACGGGGCGCGCGAACGAGCGTGAGTTCAAGCTCCTGCGGATCAGGCTCGAGGACAAGGGGCCGATCAAGGCCTTCCACTGGCGCGGCTCGCCGGACGAGTCCGCGGCCGAGACGATCCTTCAGGGCGTGGCCCAGGAGGCCGAAGCTGCGGGCCTGGACATCCACTGGGGACGGAAGGTGCTGGAGGTGAGGCCGCCGGTACCTGTGGACAAGGGCCAGGGAGTGCGCACGCTCGTGGAGACGACGCCGGTGCGAGCCGCCCTCTACGGAGGCGACGATGCAACCGACCTCGACGCCTTCGACGCCCTCGACTCGCTCATGGCCGAGGGCAGGCTCGACGCAGCCGTCCGCGTGGGGGTGCGCTCGGCGGAGGGACCGCGCGCGATCGTGTCCAGGGCCGACGTGGTCGTCGACGGCGTGCGCGGCTTCACCGACGTCCTCATCGCTCTGGCCGGGCCCCGTTAGGCACGATGCGCTTCGCCGACTTCCTCCGGACGGCGGTGCTGCTCTTCGGAGGTGCGGGCACCGCGCTGGCGGTGGTGGCGATCGCCGGGGCGTCGGGAGCCGACGACATGGCGGCCCTGATCGTGGCCGTGTCGTGGTGGGCGCTGGCCGCGGCCGGCGGGCTCTGGCTGGGACGCCGGCTCGCCCCCACACCGGGGATCGGCCGCCTGCTGGCCAACGCGCGCTCCACCAACCAGCTTCCCGACATCGAGCCCGGGAGCATCATCTTCAACCGCCTCTGGCCGCTCGGCGTATTCACGCTGGCCTCGGGCGCGGTGGCGTTCCTCATCCCCCAGGTGCCGGCGATCGCCGCCGGCTACGCCATCGCGGTCGCGCTCACGTGGCGCCGCCAGGCGTCCGCGGTGCAGGCGATCGAGGACCGCGACGGCGTGCGTTTCTACTTCGACAAGAGCTCGCCGTTTGGCGCCCCCAAGCTGCTTCGCACGCCGGGCATGCGCAAGATCGAGCCGGTGCCGGCTGCCGCCGAGCAAGAGGCCGCCCGTCCTTGATCGTGCGCACCGTCGTCCTCCTCTCGATCGTCGCCTGCCTTGCCGTTGCCGGATGCAGCGGCGACGACGGCGACGGCAAGGAGGCCGGCCCGGGCGAGGCCCCCGCGTCCGGGCCGGCGTCCCAGGGCGCTGAGCCAGAGCAAGAGATCGAAGAGTTCGCACAGCTGGTGGAGACCGCAATCACCAGCCCGGACTGCGAGGGCCTCACGACGAAGGTGAACAAGCCCGAGGAGGGCGGCATGGAGATCGCCTGTCCGGCGGAGGTGGCAAAGGCGGGCAGGGCCTACGCCGGGTACAGGACCCTTGGGGCCGAGTCCTACGGCACCGGTGCAGTGATCGACTACCAGGCAGCCGAGGCTCCGATGGGAGGCACCTGGGAGCTCAGCCTCGGCAGCGACGGGACCTGGGTGATCGACGCCGGCAAGATGACCGGGGAGAAGACCTCGGGCACCGAGCTCGAGAACCGCGCAGGCTTCGACCGCGCGCTCGGCCGGTTCCTCACCGCCGTCCGCGACTCCGACTGCGACACCTTCTTCGAGTACGCGGAGACGTTCACCGAGGACAAGCAGAAGGCATGCGGGGACGAGCTCCCCTTCTACGACGCCCTCGCCACCGCCCTCGCGGCCAGCCCCGATGACGCGCCGTTCTTCCTGGGCGGCAACCACCGGTATGCCTTCTATGGGCTCGAGACCGCCAAGCCCAAGCCGGCCTACCGCACTGTCACGGTGGAGCGGACCGCCCACGGCTCCGACCGGCCGTATGTGGTAGCACGCACCAAGCTGGGACCCGAGCCCTAGCCCCGGGGGCGAAGCGCCCGCAGTTCGTCCCAGGACCTGGTGTTGGCCACGTGCGCCGCGCTCAGCCAGCCGCGGCGGGCGGTGGCCACGCCGTAGCGCATGTTGGCGAGCGTCTCCGTTCCGTGGGCGTCGGAGTCGATCAGGATCTTGACGCCCGCCCGGGCGGCCACTCGCACGTGCACGTCGTCGAGATCGCGGCGGTTGGGGTTGGCATTGATCTCGAGGAACGTGCCGGTGCGCTCCGCGGCCTCGATCACCCGCCCGAGGTCCACGGCGTAGGGCTCGCGCCGCCCGATCAGGCGGCCGGTGGGGTGGCCGATCACGTCGACCAGCGGGTGCTCGATCGCAGCCACCATCCGATCGGTCATCTCCTCCTCCGCCATCCCGAAGGAGGTGTGCACGCTGGCCACGACCCAGTCCAGCTCGGCCAGCAGGTCGTCCTCGTAGTCCACGGAGCCGTCCGGCAGGACGTTGGTCTCCGTCCCAGCGAGCACCCGGAAGCCCTCCATCCCCGCGTCGACCTCCTTGATCCGCTCGATCTGGCGCCGGAGCTGCTCGGGGGTCACGTGGTTGCCGAAGCCGTGCGTGGCCGAATGGTCGGTGATCGCCAGGTACTCGTAGCCGCGCTCCTGCGCGGCCTGGGCCATCTGCTCGATCGAGTTGCGCCCGTCGGAGGCGGTGGTGTGGCAGTGCAGATCGCCGCGGATGTCGGCCACAGTCAGCAGCTCCGGGAGCCGGCCCTTGCGCGCGGCCTCCAGCTCCCCGCGGTCCTCGCGCAGCTCGGGCTCCACGTAGGCCATTCCGAGCAGCTCGTAGACCTCCTCCTCGGTGGCGCAGCGGTGGACGTCTCCGCTCGAGTCGTCGATCACCGAGTACTCGCTCACGCGCAGCCCTCGCTTGACCGCGTTGGTGCGCAGGGCCTCGTTGTGGCGGGCCGAGCCCGTCAGATGCTGGAGCAGGTTGCCGAAGCTCTCCTCACCCACGATCCTGAGGTCGACCGGCAGGCCCTGGTGGGTCACCGCCCTGGCACCGGCCTCGCCGGAGGACGTGACCTCGTCGATGGCCGGCAGCTCCGTGAACGCCCTTACGAGAGCCACTGGATCGGCGGCCGCGGCCACGATGTCGAGGTCCTTGCAGGTCTCGCCCCAGCGGCGGGCGCTGCCCGCCAGCTCCACCCGCAGCGAGGCCTTGTGCGCGCGCAGGCCGTCGGCCAGCTCCTCTCCCAGGGTGAGCGCGGAGGAGAGCAGCGTGCGGGTGCGCGGCTGGCCGTCGGCGCCCGCAGCCAGGGCGGCCAGCACCTTCTGCTCGGCCTTGGCGCCGAACCCCTGCACGGTGCGCAGCTGCTGAGCCTCGGCCGCTTTGCGCAGCTCCTCGAGCGACTCGATCCCCAGCTCGTCGTAGAGGAGCCGCGTGCGCTTGGGGCCCAGGCCGGGGATGTTGGTGAGCTGCACCAGCCCCGCCGGGATCTTGGCCTTGAGCTTGTCGGCGGCGGGAATCGAGCCCGTCTCCACCATCGCGGCGATCTTCTCCGCGATCGTCTTGCCGATCCCGCTCAGCTCCTCCGCTTTGCCCTGGGCCGCCATGTCCGCCACCGAGACGCCGGTCTCGCGGATCGACTTCGCTGCGGTGCGATACGCCAGCACGCGGTAGACCACGGCGCCGTCCAGCTCGTACAGCGTCGCCAGCTCCTCGAAGGCGGCGGCGATCTCGGAGTTCTTGAAGGTGGGTGCCACGGAAGCTCTCGGGGGAGGGCGCAGCCGGAACGCTGTTCCGGGGAGCACCGCACCTTTCCCTAGGGTACGCGCCCATGTCCGGAGCCTGGCTCGTCCTGCCCACCTACAACGAAGCCGAGAACATCGAGCCGATGGTGCGAGCGGTCCTGCCGCAGCTGGCCTCAACGGGCATGGACCACCGTGTGCTCGTGGTGGACGACGGCTCCCCGGACGGCACGGGCCGGATCGCCGACCGCCTGGCCGAGGAGATCGACGAGATCGAGGTTTTGCACCGAGCGACCAAGGAGGGCATCGGGCCGGCTTACCTCGCGGGCTTCGATCGCGCCCTGAGGGGCGGCGCCGAGCTGCTACTCGAGATGGACTCCGACTTCTCGCACGACCCCGCCGACCTGCCGCGACTAGTGGCGGCCTCCGGGGCGGCCGACCTCGTGCTGGGCTCGCGCTACGTGCCCGGCGGCGGGGTAACCGACTGGGGGCTCGGCCGGCGGGCGGTCAGCCGTGGCGGCTCGCTGTACGCCAAGCTCCTGCTCGGAGTGCAGGTCAACGACCTGACGGGTGGCTTCAAGTGCTTCCAGAGAAAGGTGCTGGAGGGAATCGACCTGACCTCGATCGGCACCGACGGCTATGGCTTTCAGATCGAGATGACCTACCGCGCGATCCAGGCGGGCTTCCGCGTGGCCGAGGTGCCGATCCTGTTCCGCGAGCGGCGCGTGGGAGCGTCCAAGATGTCAGCCCGGATCGCTCTCGAGGCCTTCTGGAAGGTCCCCGCTCTCCGCTTCGGCGGGGCGGCGCGCGGTCGCCGACTCCGACGCTATACTTTCTGAAGTATCAGCCAGCGATCTCTACGAAGGAGCGTCCAAGTGGCCACAGTCAACGCAGTGTCCGACACCAACTTCCAGGCCGAGGTGATCGAGTCCCCCGAGCCGGTGCTCGTCGACTTTTGGGCACCCTGGTGTGGGCCCTGTCGCGTGGTCGCCCCACATCTCGAGGAGCTGGCCGGCGAGCGTGACGACATCAAGGTCGTGAAGCTCAACGTGGACGACAACCCACAGACGGCGGCCAACTACAACGTGATGTCGATCCCCACCCTGCTGCTCTTCAAGAACGGCGAGGTCGCACACCAGATCGTCGGTGCCCTGCCCAAGAACCGGCTCATGCAGGAGATCGAGCCGGCGCTCGTCGCCTAGGGCCGCATGCCCTACGTCACGATCGAGTGGTTCGAGGGCCGCTCGGATGAGCAGAAGCGTGAGATCGCCGAGAAGCTGACCGACGTGCTTGCCGAGGTCGGCGAGATGCCGGCCGACCAGGTGTGGATCCGGTTCGTGGATTGTTCCAAGGCGGACTGGGCGATGGGTGGAGAGATTCAGGGCAAGAATCGGAGCGGCGGCGAGCCGGCCCTTGGGCCGCCCGACTAGATCGGATCCTCATGGGTGCCGCGACGGAGAAGACTCCGGGTGAGCAGGCGGTGGAGATTCAGAGGCTCATCGGCGATGCACAGGACAGGCTGACCCGGGCCGAGCGGGCACTCAAGATGCTGGTCGAGCGCCTGGAGGCCCTGGAAGGGGAGAAGCGCGCCGGACGCCAATGAGCAGCTCGCGGCCCTCTATCTCCGCGCGCGCGCCGTTCTCGGCATTCGAGGTGTCGAGGGACGTGGCCAGCGTCTCACCCGACACGTAGCCCTCGTGCGCTCGCACTGACGCGAGGAGCTCGCCGTCGCCGTCGAGCGAGAGCGCGATCCGGTCGGCCACGTCGAGGCCGGCCTGCTTGCGGGCGTTCTGCACCGCATGCACCACCTCGCGCGCGAACCCCTCGCGGCGAAGGACGTCGTCGATCGTCACGTCCAGAGCCACGGCGTGTGACCCCGAGCGCTCCACCTGGTAGCCCTCGAGCGGTCGCAGCACCATCTGCACGTCGTCCGGCCCGAGCGCATGCTCGTGGCCCCCGATCGCCATGTGCACGTGGCCGCCCTCGCGCAGCGTCCGGGCAGCATGCGCAGCGTCGAGCCCGGCGACCGCGGCGGCCACCTGGGGCATCTGCTTGCCGAACCGGGGCCCCAGGGTGCGGTAGTTGGGCTTGAGCTCGAAGCGGCCCAGCTCGTCGGCCTCGGACACGTAGCGAAGGCTCTTCACGTTCAGCTCATCGAGTAGGAGCCCCTCGAAGCGCCCGATGGCCTCACGCTCGGGCCCACCGGCCACGACTACGGCCTCGCGCAGCGGCTGGCGCACCTTGAGCTTGCCGTGGGCCCGAGCGGCAAGCCCGAGGCCCACCGCCTCGCGCGCCAGCTCCATCTGCCATTCCAGCTCCTCGTCACGCAGGGCGGGATCGGGCTCGGGGTAGTCGCACAGGTGCACCGACGGCTCGGCGCCGTCAAGATTGCCGTAGATCGCGTCGGTCACGAAGGGAGTGAGCGGGGCAGCCAGCTTGGCCACGCCGAGCAGGCACTCGCGCAGCGTCGCGAACGCCGCGGGATCCCCGTCCCAGAAGCGCCGGCGAGAGCGGCGCACGTACCAGTTGGACAGATCCTCGACGAGCGCCGCGATGGCGCGGCCCGCGACCGTGGTGTCGTAGTCGTCGAGGCGGTCGATTGCGACCTCGTTCGTGGCCTGCAGGCGCGAGAGCGCCCAGCGGTCGAGGTCGGTCAGCTCCACCTCGCCGAGAGCCGACGCCTCGACCTCGTTCACGTTGGCGTAGAGGACGAGGAAGCCGTACGTGTTCCACAGCGTCTTGAGGAACTGGCGCACCGATTCGCCAACGGTCTCGAGCGAGAAGCGGTAGCCGTCCCACGGCTGCTTCGAGGTGAAGTAGTACCAGCGCAGAGCGTCGGCGCCGTGGGTGTCCAGCACGTCCCACGGCACCACCACGTTGCCCTTGGACTTGGACATCTTCTGACCTTCCTCGTCGAGGATCAGGCCGAGGCAGAGCACGGTCTCGAATGACGCGCGGCCGTACAGCAGCGTGGACACCGCCAGAAGCGAGTAGAACCAGCCACGGGTCTGATCGAGCGCCTCGCAGATGTAGTCGGCCGGGAACCGGTCGTCGAACTTGTCCTGGTTCTCGAACGGGGCGTGCCACTGGGCGAAGGGCATGCATCCCGAGTCCCACCAGACGTCGATCAGGTCGGGCACGCGACGCATGGTCTTGCCGTTGAGCTCGAAGGTCACCTCGTCCACGAACGGCCGGTGAAGGTCCTCCGGCAGGTCCGCGCCCAGTGACACAAGCTCTGCGCGAGAGCCGACGCAGACCACCTCCTCGCCGTCGTCGGAGCGCCAGATCGGCAGCGGCGTGCCCCAGTAGCGCTCGCGCGACAGCGCCCAGTCCACGTTGTTCTCGAGCCAGTTGCCGAAGCGCCCGTGCTTGATGTGCTCGGGGTGCCAGTCGACCGCCTCGTTGGCGGCCAGCAGCTCCTCCTTGCGCTCGGTGGTGCGCACGTACCAGCTCGACTTGGCGTAGTAGATGAGGGGCGTCTCGCAGCGCCAGCAGTGCGGGTAGGAATGCTCGTAGGTCTCAGCCCGGAACAGGCGGCCCGACTCGTGGAGGGCATCGATGATCAGCGGATCGGCCTCGCGCACGTACAGCTCCGCGAAGGCCCCGGCCCGCTCGTCGAAGGTGCCGTCGGGGCGCACCGGGTTGTGGATCGTGAGTCCGTTGACGGTAGCCAGCCTGAAGTCGTCCTCGCCGAATGCGGCGCCGGTGTGGACCACGCCTGTGCCGTCCTCGATCGAGACGAAGTCGCCCTCGAGCACCGTGTGCCCGCGCGGGCCGTAGTCGGAGAAGTAGGGAAACGGCGGCTCGTAGGCCATGCCCGTGAGCGCCGAGCCCGGCATCCGCTCGATGATCTCGGCGCCCTCCCCGAGCGTCTGCTCGACGAGGGCCTCGGCCACGATCAACGTCTCGTCGCCGACGCTGGCGCGTACGTATCTGGCGGCCGGGTCGACGGCGAGCGCGGCATGCGGTACCAGCGTCCACGGCATCGTGGTCCAGGCCAGGAAGGAAATGCCCTCCTCACCCTTCACCGGGAACCGCACGAACACCGAGGGATCGACCACGTCCTTGTAACCCAGGGCCAGCTCGTGGCTCGAGAGCGCCGTGCCGCAACGCGTGCAATAGGGCACCACCTTGTGACCCTCGTAGAGCAGGCCCTGGTCCCACACCCGCTTGAGCGACCACCACACCGACTCGATGTAGGAGTCGTCGAGCGTGTAGTACGCGTCGTCGGTGTCGAGCCAGAATCCGATCCGCTCGGTCAGGTCGTTCCACTCGTCGATGTAGCGCAGCACCGACTCGCGGCACTGGGCGTTGAACTCCGCCACGCCGTAGCGCTCGATGTCCTCCTTGGACTTGAAGCCCAGCTTCTTCTCGATCTCCAGCTCCACGGGGAGACCGTGGCAGTCCCAGCCCCCCTTGCGATGCACGAGCCGCCCACGCATGGTGCGGTAGCGAGGGAACACGTCCTTGAAGACGCGGCTGAGCACATGGTGGGATCCGGGCCGGCCGTTGGCGGTCGGCGGCCCCTCGTAGAACACGAACGGCTCGGCCCCCTCGCGGCGGCGGATCGACTCGTGGAACACGTCGCGCTCGCGCCAGCGCTCGAGGATCTCCTCCTCGAGGGCAGGGAAGGCCTGGGCGGGATCCACCGGCGCGTAGGGCACGCACTCATCCTACGAGCCGTAGACTCGCGGTCGCCCATGCCGGAGAGCGCCCAACCGCCGGCAGAGCCCCCTTCGGAGGAGGAGCGTCCCCGCCGCCGGGCTGGTCGCTCGGCTCTGATCGTCGAGGATTTCCGCTCGGTGCGCCGCTGGCTGGTGCTCCTCGGCGTGCTCGCCATCGCGGCCGCGGCCGTGGCCGCCTACGCGCTGATCCAGACCGGTGAGTCGGCCGACAAGGAGCGCGTGAACTCGCTCGAGCGCAGCCTGAGCGAGGCCAACGAGCAGCTCAAGCGGGCCAACCGGCAGCGTGAGCTCGAGCGGCTCGAGCTCGACCGCCGGCTGGGCAGCACCAGCGAGGAGGCGGACGTGGCCAAGATCGACCGCCGCCTGCGGGTCGTCGAGCGGCAGGCGGTCGACGTCGCGGACGCGGCCGCCGACAACGGACGAGCCCTTTCGCGTCTGAGCGAAAGGGTCGACGGCCTCTCCGACCGCCTGACGGACGTCGAGGACCGCCAACCGGGCGGCGAGGGCGAGTAGCCCGAGCGTCTCAGGCGGCGAGCTTGCGGCAGATCTCGGCGAGCGAGCGCTTCTCGTGCTCGTCGAGGGCCGAGAAGGCGGTGCTCACCCGGTCCGAGTGACCGGGGAAGAGCCGCTCTACGAGGTCGTGACCGGCCCGAGTGAGGTCGACCGCGGCGGCGCGGCGGTCCGTGACCAGGCGGCGGCGCACGACCAGCCCGCGTGACTCCAGGGTCAGCGTGACCTCCGTGGCGTTGGCCTTCGACCAGCCGAGCCGGCGACGCAGCGCTCGCAGCTCGGCGGAGCCGCCGGCGGTGGTGAGCACCACGAGCGCCGAGAAGCCCGCCGGCGAGACACCGTCGCGCTCGAGGTCGGCGGCGAGCGCCCGCCGAACCGAGGTCTCCGCGCGCAGCAGAGCCTGGAGCGCGCGATGGGCAAGCGGATCGCCGAGCTCGAGCAGGGTCATGCCGGCGCGATGCTAGGCGCGACGGCGGACACATTCCCGCAAGTTGCGGGAAGCTCTAGCGCGCGGCGAGCCGGAGCGCGGCCGCGGCGGCGGCGCTCTGGCCCTCTACGGGAGCGTCGGAAACGACCACCACCTGCTCCATGCGGCCGGTGTCCACGTACTGCTTCAAGCGGTCAGCCGCTTCGGTGGGCGTGGTGCCCAGTGACGGAATGGCGTGGTCGCCGGTCACGGGCATCGACTCGCGGTATTCGAACACGGGTGCGGCCGAGCCCACCTGACGCACGGTGTAGACCAGACGCCCCAGTACCTCCAGCGTGGCCTCGCCGCCGCAGAAGATGAACGCCGTCGGGTCGATGGCCCTCATCGCGCGTGCCACCCGCTCGGGCGGAAGGTCGAACGAGAGCAGCAGCGACCGGAAGCCGGCGCGGCGGATGGCCAGCTCCAGCGCCTGCACGTGTAGGGACTCGTGATCGAGACGCTCGGAGGAGTCGAAGAGCAGCACGCCCTGGGTGCGGGAGGCCGGGGGCACGACGCGCCGGGCTGAGTGCAGCCAACCGGTCGCCCATCGACAGGCCAGCTCCCACTCGGCCTCGCGGCCCTCGCGGCCCTCGGCCATCTCAATGGCGGGGAGCAGCACCTCCTCCACGGTGCGGTCGACCGACCTCACGGCAAGGCTCTCCTCGAGCACGCGGTCCGCGCCCTGCTCGTCGAAGTGGTCGAAGGCGTCGACCAGGCGGCTGGGTGAGCTGGGGCCCTCGCCGCGCTGGCGGGCGACCTCGATGGCGGAGGAGATGTTGTGGGTCTCGAGCAGCGCGCGGCGCAGCGCCTCGAGCTCCACCAACTCGTACTGGCGATGGCCACCGGCCGTGCGCCGCGGCTTGGGATAGTCGAACCGCCGCTCCCAGCTGCGCAGGGTGTTGGGGCTCACACCGAGAAGCTCGGCCGCAGCATTTGTTCTGATTCCGCTCATCCGTTGAACAGGTTTCTGACGGGGATCGGGCAATAGTGCAAGCCCTGCAGGGGTTTTTGCACCGAATCCGGCGACGTTCCCGCGCGAGACGTGACCGATCAGACCCGATCAGCGCCCGTTGAAGGCGTTCGGCTCCACCGTCACGAGCGCCGCCCGCGGGGGACCGCACGTGGAAATGCGCGCGGCAAACATCTCGGCGACGGGTGCGGCATGCCCCACCCCGCGTACGGCCAGAACCGCCGGCGCGCAGTTGCGCAGCGCCGCCCGCATCACGACGCGGGTGAAGCTGTCGTCGCCCACCGGGCTGGTGACGATTTCCGTCAGCGGGGTACCGATCAGGCGCTGCTCCGGGCCGAACAGCCCCTCAGCGGGCTCGCTCACCGCGCTGATGCGCAGCTCAGCGGTCGCGATCAGAAAGGCCGCCCCCGCGCCCGGGAGCGCCTCGCGAAGGCAGGTGAGCAGCATCCCCATGCCGCAGAGCTCGCACACCCGGACCTCCGTCAGCGTTCCCTCTCCACGCGAGACGTTGCTTGCGGGCTCACCGCAGCGCGAGCAGAAGCGCACCGTCTTCGACCGGTCGGCAGCCGCGGCGGTAAACGAGTGGTCGACTTTGAGGAGAGGTGCCACCGCTGAACTGGATCAGAGCACGGGTTGCTCAGATCCGCTCGACCGTCCGCGAAACTGCACTGGATCGGCCCTCGAGTCGACGCGAGCGCTCCCCTGCACGGCCCCGTAGGATCGAATTCGTGGGGCCTCGGCGCTCATTTCTGCTCTTGGTCTGCCTGGCCGGGCTGGTTCCCGCCGCGTGTGCGAAGGAGGAGCGGAGCGGCGTCCCGCCCGCCTGCCGGCAGGGCGAACAGGCGGTACGGGAGGCTCTGAAGGCCGCGCCGGCCGAGGTTCGACTCGATGGCACGCCGCTCTCTGCCTGCCTGGCCGACGAAAGCGATGCCGCCGAACTGGCCGACGTCGGGACGGGGTTTGTGAACGTGGCGGCCGATCTGGCGGCCACGGCCGCCGAACGCCCGGAGAGCGACGAGGCCGCCCAGCTCGGCTACCTGCTGGGCGCGACCCGGAGAGGCGTAAGGGAGCACGAGGGGGTGAACGCGGAGCTGGTGCGGCGGCTCGACCAGGAGGCGCTGGCTCTCCGCCGCCGTTCGGCGGCCTTCCGGGCCGGGGAGCGGGCCGGGCTCCGCGGCGGCTGAGTGCCCGCTAGTTTGCCTGGCCCAACCGATTTGGAGGAGGCAGATGGCGGCGGAGCGGCAGCTATGGGGATCGGAGACCAGCAAGGCGGTGGACAACTTCCCCGTCTCGGGCGAGCGGGTGCCCGTCGCCGTGGTGCGGATGCTCGGCTGTGTCAAAGCCGCCGCGGCCCGGACCAACTCGCAGCTGGGACTGCTCGACGCCGAGCTGGCCGAGCGGATCGCGGTGGCCGGTGACGAGGTTGCGGCGGGCAAGCACGACGACCAGTTCCCCATCGACGTCTTCCAGACCGGGTCGGGTACCTCGTCGAACACGAATGCCAACGAGGTGATCGCCAACCTGGCCGGGGAAGGCGCGCACCCGAACGATCACGTGAACATGGGCCAGTCCTCGAACGACGTGTTCCCCTCCGCCGTGCACCTGGCCGCCGTGTCGGAGGTCACCGAGCGGCTGCTGCCGGCGCTGGAGAAGCTCGCGGCCTCCTTCGAGGCGAAGGCCGCGGAGTTCGCCGACGTGGTGAAGGCCGGCCGCACACACATGATGGACGCCGTGCCCGTGACCCTCGGCCAGGAGTTCGGGGGCTACGGCGCCCAAGCGCGCCTCGCGCATGCGCGCGTGAGCGACGCCCTCCCGCGGGCCTCTCAGATACCCCTCGGCGGAACGGCCACCGGCACCGGCCTCAACACCCACCGCGACTTCGCCGCCGGCGTGCGCTCGCGGCTGACCGAGAGTGCCGGCATCGCCGTCGACGGGCCGGCCGACCCGTTCGAGGCCCAGGGCAGCCGCGACGGCCTCGTGGAGCTGTCGGGCGCCCTGAAGGTTGTGGCCGTGTCGCTCACCAAGATCGCCAACGACCTGGTGCTGATGGGGTCGGGGCCCCGCACCGGGTTGGGCGAGGTGGCGCTTCCCGAGCTTCAGAAGGGCTCCTCGATCATGCCCGGCAAGGTGAACCCGGTGATCCCGGAGGTGGTGCTTCAGGTGGCTGCCCAGGTGATCGGCAACGACGCCGCGATCACCATCGCCGGCACGCAGGGCAACTTCGAGCTCAACGTCCGGGTCCCGCTGATCGCCCGCAACCTGCTCGACTCGATCACGATCCTCTCGAGCGCCTCAACCCTGCTCGCCGAGAAGTGCGTGGACGGGCTGCGGGCCAACGAGGATCAGCTGCGCCGCCATGCCGAGTCGACACCAGCGATCGCGACGGCGCTCAACCCGTACATCGGCTACGACCGCGGGACGGAGATCGTGAAGGAGGCCGTGTCATCCAGACGCACCATCCGGGAGGTGGCGATCGAGAAGGGCGTGGACGAGGCGACGCTCGACGAGGCCCTCGACCTGCGCAAGATGGCCCGTGGCTCGCAGGCCTGAGCGACTAGCCCTTGCGCGTGGCGGAGAACGACTTCTCCCCGCTGAAGCAGACCACACCGAACTTGGTCCCGGTGGCCCTTCGCCTGGAGACGAACTTGCCGGTCACGCGCAGGATCACCCTGCCGCTCTGACGCTTCGACCCCGAGAACTCTCCGCTCTCTGAGACGGCCATCCGGCGGACCCTCACGGCCTCGCCCCCGCTGTCGCACGTGAGGCTGAGCGTCACCCGCTTGCCCGCCTTGGCCACCTTGAGCACCACGCTGTCGCCGTCGCGGGTCTCGCCCCGGTAGGTGGCTCCCTTGGTCGGCGTCGCCGCCGGCGCTGCGGCCACCGACATCCCGAGGAGGCTCACAAGCGTCGCCAGGGCGATTCTGCGCACCCCCGGGAGGGTACGTGACAGGTTGCAGTCCGAAGAGCGCGCATGCCCACTCTCGAAATCGACACCCCGCACGGTCAGGCCAACGTCCACCTCAATTCCGTGGACGGGCCGCGGGGGGCGTTGGTGCTCGGGCACGGGGCCGGTGGCGGAGTGACTGCACCGGACCTGGTGGCGGTGACCGACGTCGCGCTGGCCACGGGGTTCAGCGTGGCGCTGGTCGAGCAGCCCTACCGCGTGGCCGGGCGACGGTCTCCGGCGCCCGCGCGCCAGCTCGACTCCGCCTGGACGGCGGTGGCCGACCACCTGGTGACCCACGCGCTCCGAGGGTTGCCGCTCGTGGTAGGTGGTCGGTCCGCGGGCGCGCGAGTGGCCTGCCGTACGGCGGAGGCGACCGGGGCCGTCGGCGTGCTCTGCCTGGCGTTTCCCCTACAGCCGCCGCAGCGGCGGTCGCAGGCGACACCCTCGCCGAGCCGGCTGGTCGAGCTCGACGGCGTCACGGTCCCCACGCTGGTGGTGCAGGGCGTGGGAGACCCGTTCGGCATGCCTCCCGCCGGCGCGCGGCGCAATGTGGTGGAGGTGCCCGGTAGCCACAGCCTGAGGACGGATCTCGGGGCTGTCGCCGCCGCGGTGGGACCTTGGCTGGCCTCGGTTGTGCAGGACTGACGATCCGAGTACTTGATGGATGTGGACGGTTGCTGACCAGCCGACCATGGCACGGGCGCGGGCGGCGATCACCCCCCGTCGGTGTTCCTGAAGGCGATGTAGTGGTAGGTGACGCCGGTCGCGTTGACGTTCGCGTTCGTCCCGAGCTGGAAGCCGTTCGCCTGGAGGGCCTTGATGGCAATGGCGTCGTTCGCGGTGCCGGAGAAGTACTGGGAGCTCGCCCCCGTGAGCCCCGCCGGGCGGTGGCGGCCCTCGCGGGCGGTCGCGGTGTCGTTCGCCCTGATCATCACGTAGTCGGGCTGGAAGCCGACGCCGCTGATGTTGGTGTTGTCGGTGTTGTTGCCGACGTAGGTGGCGCGCTTGACGCTCCCCGCCGACTCGTTGAAGGCAACGTAGTGATACGTCGTGCCGCTCGTGTTGGCCTCGGCGGCGTTCCCGACCGTGAAGCCGCCGGCATCGAGCGAGTTGACGCCGTTGGCCGTGGCCGTCCCCGAGCCGAAGCGGAAGCTCGTGGTCATGCCCGTGAAGCGCTGGATGGCGCGCTGGCCGCCGGCCCCCAGCAGCGCCACATACTCGGGGGAGAATCCCGCGTTCGTGATCGCCTGGCTCGCGGCGCCGTTGCCGGAGTAGCTGCCCACCTTGAGCGTTCCCGCACTCGCCCTGAACGCCATCCAGCGATAGGTCGTCGCGTTTGCGTTCACATCTGCGTTCGTCCCGAGCGTGAAGCCGGTCGTGGTGAGCGACTTGATGCGGCCGGTCGTAAGCGCCGTGGCGCCGTCGAGCGGCTTGGAGGCGTCGCCTGACATCGTCGAGCTGCGCGCGACGCCGATCCGGTTGGTGTCAGCCTTCACGATCACCAGGTCGGGCTGAAAGCCGGGGGCGGCGATCGGGCGGTCGTTCTGAGCGTTGCCGGTGTAGCTGCCGGACGCGAAGCGGAGGGTGCCGAACGAGCTCGCCGCGCTGAACGAGTTGCCGGAGTTGCTCGTGGTCGCCGTGAATGCGGCGAAGGTGGTGGCGCTGCCGGCGGCCGCGAGCACCACCAGCACCGCGCAGGCCGCGATCAGCTTCATACGACGTCGATCCGTTGGCGTGCTGCTCACTGGTTTCGGGCCTCCCAGATAAAAGACTGGGTGGCGTTCTTTCCCTCGGCGCCGGTGTTGTTCTGGAGCGTGACCTGGACCCTGTAGACGTGGGCCTCGCCCGTCGTCCACGACTCGGGGGAGCCAGACGTCGGGTCCACGAGGCCGGCGAGGTAGGTGTCGGGAAAGCCCTGGAGGGGCCCGTCGTAGACCACCCCGTTGCCCTTCCCAACGATGTACTCGGTCCCGTCGGTCTGAAAGTTGGTGCAGGAGTCGAAGGCGGGCTGGGACGGGGTATAGGTCCCGCGCGTGACCTTCAGGTCGAGGTACTGGTCGAGGCCGGTGCCCGTGGTCGCCCCGTACAGCCGCACGGTGGATGGAAGCGATCCGGTGTAGGAGACCGTGATACAGCCGGTGTCGGTTGCCCCCGGCAGCGCCGCCGATAGCGACAGCATTGGAGTCGAGCCCCCGTCATTATCCCCGATCGTCACGTTGCCGGACTCGAACCGGCTGCCGGCGTTCGGCGTCGTGGCGGTGAAGGCGGCCCAGGTCCCGGAGCCCGCCGAGATCCCGACGAGAGCGATGAGCGCCATGCTCGCCAGGAGCCCGGAGCGGGTGCTCCTCAGCCGCCCGGAGTGGTTGGCGTCTCCTCGGAGGCTCATAGCGCGCGTCGCGGGTGCCAGATGTCGACGAGCAGGCAGAGGCCCATGGCGAGAACGATTCCGAGCACGGCCAGGCGAGCGGCGCCCGTGCTGATGAACGCGCGCGCATAGCCGAGCTTCGGCACGTGGTACTCGACGCGTCCGATCTCGCCTTCTGCCGGAACGCTCCAGCGCTCGGGGGCGTCGTTCCCATCCCCCTTGGTCACCATGTATGCGGTCTTGCCCTCGACCCGGGCGCTGCGCAGACGGTGGGTGAGGGTGCGACCGCGCTGATCGGGGTCAGGGAAGCTCACGATGTCGCCGCGCCTGGCCTCGAGCGCGGAGATCCTTTCATCGATCACCACCGACCCCACGCCGAGCGCCGGCTCCATGCTTCCGGACAAGACCGTCAGCGCCCGGTAGTCGAAGAGATTGGGAACGGTCAGGCTGGCGGCGAGCCCCGCCCCGAAGCCAAGCAGGATCCAGAGGGTCAGGGTGATCGTGACGCGAACGACCCGCCGAAGGACCCCGCGGCCGGCGACGCTCCGCTCGCGAGCGGTGGCCGAGGGGGCGATACCAGCGGTAGGCACCTCAGCCCCCGGCCTTCCATTCGAACTCGACCTCGGCCGAGCGCCCCTGGTAGCCGTCGCGAGCCGAAGCTGGGATCCACGCCCGCACCTCGACCCGCCGCCTCTCGCTCGGCGCGAGTCTCAGCTTCAGCGTGGTCCAGGCCCGCAGCTGACCTAGCCCGCCTCGGAAGATGCGGTGCCCGGCCGCGTCAATCTCGAAGAGCAAGACCTCGTCGAGGTCCGTGCTCATGGCCGAGGCGTGGAGCCGAACGGACAGCGTTCGTCCGGTGAAGTTCGCGAGCCTGATCGTCTTGTGCGCCTTGTGCCCTCCCGGCTTCAGATTGCGCTCTGAGAGCAGCTGCCCGGCTGGGACGACGCCCAGCTCGGTGGTGGGCTGAGTGCCGATCGTCAGGCTCGCGCCGGCGGCGGCTTGGCCCTCCGGCACACGGCCGGAGAGCACAAGGCCCCCGGCCAGCGCGCACCCTACGAGGAAGCCGGTGAAGCGGACAAGACCAGTGTTCTTCGTCGTCATCCGATTCCCCCCTCCCAGAACCCGGACGGGGGCCGCCTGGGATTAGTTGCTCTGGGCCTCCCACGTGAAGCTGTGGGTGCCGGTGTCGAGCTTCGACGTGTGCGCGTTCGGCGTCGAGTCGTCCACGGTGTAGATCGTGAACCTGTAGTCGACGGTCTGGTTGACGGTCCAGGCGGCCCCCGCTGCCTTGCCGTCGACACCACCGGCGTAGGTCGTCGGAAACGTGTCGAGCGTCGCGTCGAAGGCAGTCGAGCTTGCGGTGAAGCCTGTGCAGTTCATGTCCGCGGCGGGGGTCGTGATCCCCGACCCGCGTTCCACCGTGAGCCGGAAGCTCGAGCCGTTGGTGACGGCGCTCCGGTAAAGCTTGACGCTCGACGGGATCGATCCGGTGTACGAAACCCGGATGCACTTCGCGGCGGGCCCGGAGCCCGGCGCCTGGTCGAGCGCGTTGTAGAGCACGCCGGATCCGGCGTCGGTGTCGCTGATCGCGACCGAGCCGGCTTCGATGCGGTTGCCGCCGTTCGCCGTCGTGGCGGTGAACGCCGCGAAAGTCACGAACACGCCGAGCCCCGCCATAAGCGAAACAACGGCCGCCGTGAGAAAGAGCTTGCGCTTCCTGCTGTCCTGCTTCTGGGTGGTTTCCATCTCGATGAGTCTCCTTGCCCGTAGGGCGGGTCAGAGTTCGGCCTAATGGCCTCAGTGCCGGCCCGCTCCGGACCTTCCTGACGGCAATATCGGCGCGGCGGCGGCGCACCTTTACCCCGTCGGCCAATAGCCCTCAACGGTGCGTTGGGGCGGGAGGGAAGTCCCGGCCTCGCTCTCTCGGCCCCAACACGCGCAGCAGGTCTCCACTCGTGTCCGCCTCGAAGCTGGCTAATCGCGTGGACGTGGGGCTGGGCCCCCACTGTCGACAGCCACTAGCCTCATCGCCGCATGGCGGACAGTTGCGACACCCTCGTCGTCGGCGCGGGTTATGCCGGTTCGATCATGGCCGAGCGCCTCGCCACTCAGCGTGGGGAGTGCGTCCTCGTGATCGACAAGCGCGACCACATCGCGGGCAACGCCTACGACTATTACGACGAGCACGGCGTGCTGGTGCACCGCTACGGCCCGCACATCTTCCATACGAACTCGGAGAAGGTCGTCGACTATCTGTCGCGCTTCACCGATTGGCGACCTTACGAGCACCGGGTCCTGGCCCACGTCGACGGTATGGACGTGCCGATGCCGATCAACCGCACCACGATCAACATGCTCTACGGCCTCGGCCTCACGACCGACGCGGAGGTCGAGGAGTTCCTGGCCGCGCGCGCGGAGCCCGTGGACCACATCCGCAACAGCGAGGACGTGGTGGTGGCCAAGGTCGGCCGCGAGCTGTACGAGAAGTTCTTTCGCGGCTACACCCGCAAGCAGTGGCAGCGTGATCCGTCGGAGCTGAACTCGTCGGTGTGCGCGCGCATCCCGATTCGCACCAATGAAGACGACCGCTACTTCACCGACTCCTTCCAGAACCTGCCGGCCGAGGGCTACACCGCGATGTTCGAGCGGATCCTCGACCAGCCGGGGATCGAGGTCGCGACCAGCACCGACTACTACGACGTGAAGGACGAGGTCGAGTACGACCACCTCGTCTGGACAGGCCCGATCGACGGCTTCTTCGACTACCGCTTCGGGGCCCTCCCCTACCGCTCGCTCGAGTTCGACCTGCAGAACGAGCCGACCCCCGACGGCGGCTACCTACTGCCCAGCGCATCGGTGAACGAGCCCAGCGAAGACGTGCCCTACACCCGCCGCACGGAGTTCCGCTGGATGACCGGCCAAACGCAGCACGACTCATCGACGGTGGCGGTCGAGTACCCGCGCACCGAGGGCGACCCCTACTACCCCATCCCCCGCGACGACACCCGCGCTCTCTACAAGCAGTACGAGGCGCTCGGAGAGCAACTCGCAGACGTCACCTTCGTGGGACGGCTCGCGCGCTACCAGTACCTGAACATGGACCAGGTGGTGGGACAGGCGCTGGCGACCGCAGACAAGCTGATCGCGACGCTCCCCGAGCCGGCCTAGGCTGTGAAGCCACAGCGTCGTGGAGCACCGTCCTACTCCCTCTACAGGTTGATCGCCACGTACTTCGTCTCGAGGTACTCGTCGATGCCCTCGTTGCCGCCCTCGCGCCCCACGCCGGACTGCTTCACGCCGCCGAACGGGGCTCCGGCGTTGGACACCATTCCCTGGTTGAGGCCGACCATGCCGGTCTCGAGTCCCTCGATCACCCGCAGCGCGCGCTTGAGGTCGCGCGTGTAGACGTAAGCCACCAGCCCGTACTCGGTGTCGTTGGCCGCCGCGATCGCGTCGTCCTCGGACTCGAAGCCGATCACCGGTGCCACCGGCCCGAAGATCTCCTCCTTGAGCAGCCGCGCGTCGGGCGTGACCGAGGACAGGACCGTCGGCTCGTAGAAGTAGCCGGGGCCGTCGACGCGCTTCCCGCCGCACAGCACCTTCGCACCCTTCCCGGCGGCGTCACCCACCAGCTCGGCCACCTTCGAGCGCTGGTCCTCGTTGATCAGCGGACCCACCTTCACGTCGTCCTCGGTGCCACGCCCGATCTTCATCTCGCCCATCTGGGCAGCCAGCTTCTCCGCGAACTCGTCGGCCACCGAGGCCGCGACGTGGAAGCGGTTGGCCGAAGTGCAGGCCTCGCCGATGTTGCGCATCTTGGCGAGCATCGCGCCCGCGATCGCGTCGTCGACATCGGCGTCGTCGAACACCAGGAAGGGCGCGTTGCCGCCCAGCTCCATGGACACCTTGAGCACCTGGTCGGCGGACTGGGCGATCAGCTTGCGCCCCACCTCGGTGGAGCCGGTGAAGGAGAGCTTGCGGGTGCGCGGATCCTCGATCAGAGGACCCATGGTGGAGCCGGAGGAGGAGGCCGTGATTACGTTGAGCACCCCCCCGGGCAGGCCTGCATCCTCGAGCAGCTTGGCGAGCATGAGCATCGACAGCGGCGTGTTCTGGGCGGGCTTCATGACCATCGTGCAGCCTGCCGCCACAGCCGGCCCGATCTTGCGGGTGCCCATGGCGGTGGGGAAGTTCCAGGGCGTGATCATCAGGCTCGGCCCGATCGGCTGGCGCATCACGAGCACCCGGCTCGCACCGTTGCCCGCCACCTTGTACTGGCCGTCGATGCGCAGCGCCTCGCCCGAGAACCAGCGAAAGAACTCTGCCGCGTAGGCGATCTCGCCCCTGGACTCGACCAGCGTCTTGCCCATCTCGAGCGTCATGAGCAGGGCGAGGTCGTCGGCGCGCTCGGTGAGGCTCTCGAACGCACGGTTGAGGATCTCGGCGCGATCGTTGGGCGGGGTGGCGGCCCACTCCGCCTGTGTCTCGTGGGCGGCCGCGAGCGCGGCCATCGCATCGTCCGGTGTGGCGTCGGCCACCTCGCAGAGCGACTCGCCTGTCGAGGGGTCCTCGACAGAGAGCGTCTTGCCCTCGGCGGCGTCGCGCCACTGACCCCCTATGTAGAGGCCCTTGGGGACCTCGTCGATGATCCGCTGCTCTTCGGTTGTCAACGCCATGGGTGTCCTCTCGTTAGGTCGCCACCGTCTCCGCGCCCAGCTCCTCGGAGATCGCGACGTCGATCGAGTAGTCGATCGGGAGCACTATCAGCGAGGGAACGTCGAGGCCGAGGGCGTGGCGAAGGCGGGCGCCGAAGTCGTCGGCCGAGTCGCAGCGCCAGGCCGGCATGCCGAAGCTCTCGGCGAGCTTGACGAAGTCCGGGTTGGTGAAGTCGACGCCGAAATGGCGGCCGAACTTCTTGTCCTGCTTCCACACGATCGATCCGTACTGGCTGTTCTCCCAGACCACGTTCACGATCGGAGTGCGCAGGCGCATCGCGGTCTCGAGCTCCTGCACGTTCATCATGAAGCCGCCGTCACCGCTGACCGTGACCACGTTGCGGCCCGGGCTCACGAGCTTGGCCGCGATCGCCGCCGGGAGCGCGAACCCCATCCCCGCGAGGCCGTTGGCGATCAGCACGGTGTTGGGCTCGTACGCCGGGAACATCCGCCCGATCCACAGCTTGTGCAGCCCGACGTCGGAGACGAGGATGTCCTCGCGCCCGAGTGCCTTGCGGATCTCCCACAGCGCGCGGGGAGGCTGCACCGGGAAATGGTCGTCGTCCTTGGCCGCCTCGAACCTTCCCAGCACCACGTCGCGCAGGCGCTCAGAGCCGCCCTGGTGAGGCACGTGCCGGCACTCCTCCGCCAGCCGCGTGAGCGTGTGGTAGATGTCGCCTACCAGCTCGACCTCGGGAATGAAGTGCTCGTCGATCTCGGCGGCCAGGGAGTCGATGCAGACGATCGTCTTGTCACGGCCCGGATTCCACATCTCCGGCGACTGCTCCACGAGGTCGTAGCCGATGGCGATCACCACGTCGGCGTCGTCGAAGCCCGCCATCGAGTAGTCGCCGGCCTGCAGCCCGACGTTGCCGAGCGCCTTGGCGTTGTCCGGCGGCAGCAGGCCCTTCCCCATGAAGGTCTCGGCTACCGGGATGCCGGTGGCGCGCACGAACTCGCGCAGCGCGGGCGTCGCGCCCCCGCGGACCACGCCGTTGCCCGCCAGCGCTACCGGGTTCAGCGCGCCCCGGATCACGTCCGCCGCCTTGAGCAGCTCGCGCGCCTGCGGCTCGGACGGCACGGTTTTGCGCCGGGGCAGCGGGGACGCGTCGATCTCCTCCGCCATCACGTCCTCGGGCAGCTCGATGTGGGTAGCGCCGGGCTTCTCGCCCTCCGCCACCTTGAAGGCCTTGCGTACCACCTCGGGAATGATGTGAGGGTCGCTGAGGCGCGCGTTCCACTTGGTGATCGGACGCATCACGCGCACGAGGTCGATGTACTGGTGCGACTCCTTGTGCATCCGCTCCAGATCGCCCTGGCCCGTGAGGGCCACGAGCGGCGCCCGGTCGAGGTATGCGTCGGCGACCGCTGTCACGAGGTTGAGGGCGCCCGGCCCGAGCGTGCCGAGGCAGACCCCGGCGTGGCCGGTGAGCCGACCGTAGGTGTCAGCCATGTAGGCGCCGCCCTGCTCGTGGCGCACCGGCACGAAGTCGATCGACGAGTCGGCGAGCGACTCGTTCAGGTCGAGCGTCTCCTCGCCCGGGATGCCGAACACGTGCTTGACGCCCTCGGCCTCGAGGCACTCCACGAACACGTCAGACGCGCGGCGCTTGGACACCGGCCGGAGGCTACCGGGGGCTGGGAGTAGCCTCCTTCAGGTGGGCGCGCCGACCCGGTATACGAAGAGCGGTGACCTGCACATCGCCTACCAGGCCGTGGGCGAGGGGGACACCAGCCTGGTCTACATCCCCACGTGGATCGGCCAGATCGAGGTGCTGGCCGAGGAGCCGTCAGTCGAGGCGTTTCTCAAGCGCATGTGTTCCTACACGAGGGTCATCTCCTTCGACAGGCGGGGGGCCGGGCTGTCGGATCCATGGCTGGGGATGCCCACGCTCGAGGAGCAGATGGACGACGTGCTGGCGGTGATGGAGTCCACCAATACCGAGCGCGCCTCGCTGATGGCGTCGCTTGAGGGCGGCGCGCTGGCCATCCTGTTCGCCGCCACCCACCCGGACAGGGTGAGCTCCCTGATCCTGTACTGCACCTTCGCGCGCGCCCGCTGGGCGCCCGACTACGACTGGGCGCCACATGATTCGGAACGCGATCCACGTATCGAAGCGGGCATCGCCCAGTGGGGCCAGGGCGCGGTGCCGCTCGGGCTGGCGCCGAGCAAGGCCGACGATCCCGCATTCGTCGAGTGGGCGGGCCGGATGGAGCGCTACTCGGCGAGCCCGGGCACGATCCGCGAGATCATGATGGCGATCGGCGACACCGACGTGCGCCACGTGCTCCCCGCGATCCGGGTGCCCACACTGATCATGCACCGCCGAGAGGATTCCTTCCTGATGGTCGAGCACTCGCGTTACCTGGCCGAGCACATCCCCGGCGCTCGGTACGTGGAGCTGGAGGGCACCGACAGCCTCTTCTCGGCAGGCGACTCGGAGTCGATCCTGGGAGAGATCGAGGAGTTCCTGACCGGCGGACGCCACGCTCCAGAGCCCGACCGCGTGCTGGCCACGGTCCTGTTCACCGACATCTGCGGGTCGACCGAGCGCGCGGCGGCCCTAGGCGACAGCGCCTGGCGGGAGGTGCTCGGGCGCCACGACGCCGTGGTCAACCGCGAAGTCCTGCGCCATCGCGGGCGGGCGATCAAATCCACCGGCGACGGGGTGCTGGCCACCTTCGACGGTCCCGCCCGCGCCATCCGGGCCGCCACCTCGATTGGTGAGGAGGTGCGGCGCTTCGGCATCGAGATCCGCGCCGGCCTGCACACCGGCGAGTGCGAGGTGATCGGGGACGACGTAGGTGGAATGGCGGTTCACATCGGCGCACGCGTGATGGGACGTGCCGGGCCCGGCGAAGTGCTCGTGTCGAGCACCGTGAAGGACCTCGTGGTGGGCTCCGGGATCGAGTTCGAGGAGCGCGGCGCCCACGCGCTCAAGGGCGTGCCCGGCGAGTGGCGGCTCTACGCCGTGGAGTGAGGTGTCGGCTCGGTTGCGCGCTTCCCCAAGAGCGGCGACGTGTAGATCGCTGTGCGCCACCCGGGCCGCCACCGACATGCGCGCCCTGGGACTTGAGATCCGAGCCGAGATCCACACCTGAAGGGCATTCCGGGCGAATGGCGCCCGTACGCGGGCGCGTGAAGCCCTTCAGCCCCGTCTAAGCCGACCGCTACCTTGAGGCGCGCGGCCGGTTGTTGGTCCGTACCCGCGTCTCATTCTCATGCGCCGGATTGCCCTTCTCACAGCCCTGACCGCCCTGCTCGCCGCCCCGCCGGCAAGCGCCGCCACCCGTCACGTGGTCAGCGGTGCCGGCTTCGGCCACGGCATAGGCATGAGCCAGTACGGCGCCTACGGCTACGCCCAGAACGGCGTGGGCTACGTGAAGATCCTCAAGCACTACTACAAGGGCACCCGGATCGGCCGGGCGCCGAGCAGCCCCGTGAGGGTGCTGCTGCAGGCCAGCGACCCGTACGTGCGCTTCAGCGGCGCCACCCGCGTGGGCGGCAAGCGGATCGGCCGCGGCCTGCACATCGTGCGTCCCGCCCGCGGCGGGCGCCTGCGCGTGTCCGGCGCCGGGACCTTCAGCGGACCGATCGCAGTCAGGGGGAAGGATCCGATCAGGCTGATGGGCCCGGCGATCAACGGGATCGACTCCGGCACCTACCGTGGGGCGATGGTGCTGCGCCCCGGCGGCCTCGGAGGGGTCACGGCGATCAACTCGCTGCCGATCGACACCTACCTGCAAGGGGTGGTCCCGGGTGAGATGCCCTCGACCTGGGACTACGACGCGCTGCGCACCCAGGCCGTGGCGGCGCGGACCTATGCCCTGGCCACCCGGCACCGGGGCGAGGTCTTCGATCTCTACCCCGACACCCGCTCGCAGGTCTACGCCGGCGTGTCGGCGGAGACGTCGCGCACCAACAAGGCAGTGGCCGACACGGCCCGGGAGGTGCTCACCTACGACGGCGAGCCCGTCACGACCTTCTATTTCTCCACGTCGGGAGGGCGCACCGAGAACGTGGAGCTGTCCTTCCTCGGCGCGGACCCGCAGCCCTACCTCGAGAGCGTCCGCGACCCCTACGACGACATCTCGCCACGGCATCGCTGGCAGTTCCGCTTCTCGGGCAGGGAGATGGGCGCCCGGCTCGGGGCGCCCGGCACGTTCCGCCGCGTCGAGGTACTGGAGCGGGGCAAGTCGCCCCGGATCGTGCGGGCCCGGGTCGTTGGCTCCCGTGGCTCGCGCATGCTGTCCGGCTCCGACATCCGGGCGCGGCTGGAGCTCTACGACAGCTGGGCCTCGTTCACGAAGGTCTCGACATCGCAGGTCAAGCACCGCCGCGCTCGCCACGCCCGCAGCACGTTCCCAGAGGTCGCCGGGGTGTTCGCCCCGGCGCCGCGATCCGGGCGGGTGGTGGTCGAGCGTCTCAGCGGCACCGGCTGGCACCGCGTGAGCCGGATCCGCACCTCCCGCAAGGGGCGCTACCGGACCACCGTCGGGGTCGACGGGGTCTATCGCGTGCGATCGGGGTCGGTGGCCGGTCCTTCCGTGCGAGTGCGTTAGCTTCAGCCGCATACGCCCGCCGCGCCAAGAAGATGATGCGAACCTACAACCGGGGAGGCGTCGGCCGCGTCTACTGGCTGCTGCTGCCCCAGGCGCGGGGCGGCTTCTTCCGCAAGGTGTTCCCGGCCGTGAACGCGGGTCTGAGGACAGCGGCGCGTCCGTTGGGCAACCGCCCCCGCCTGATCCACCTCAACCGCGTGTTCACCCCGCATCGGCGCTTCCGCAGCGTGATGCGCTAGGACGTTGTTGGTGCGCCAGGTTACGGCTAGGGCGTGAAGCGCACCGTGATCACGTCGCCGTCGCGCACCTCGTAGTCGCGGCCCTCCACCCTCAGCTTGGCCCGCTCGCGCGCCTCCGCGTAGCCGCCGGCGGCCACCAGGTCCTCCCAGTCCACCACCTCCGCAGCCACGAATCCCTTCTCGATGTCGGTGTGGATCTGCCCGGCGGCGCGGCGGGCGGGGGTCCCCGCCGGGATGGCCCAGGCGCGGCCCTCCTTGCCCTCACCGGCGGTGAAGAACGAGATCAGACCCAGCAGCTGCCACGACTCGCGGATCACGGTGGCCAGGCCGGATTCACCGGCGCCCAGCTCCTCGCGCATCACCGCCGCCTCCCCGGCGTCGAGCTCGGACAGCTCGGCCTCGATCCGCGCAGACACGGCCGCCGCCCTCGCCCCCGCCGCCTCGGCGTGCTTCGCCAGCTCAGGTGGCACCTCCAGAGGATCGCCCTCGCCCACGTTGGCCAGGTACAGAGTGGGCTTGGCGGTGAGCGGCTGCAGATTGCTCAGCGCGTCGGGAGCTGCGGCTGGCACCGGCACCGAGCGCGCGGGGCGGCCCTCGCCCAGAGCGGCGACCAGCTCGCGCAGCCACGCCTCCTCGGCCATCTTGGCCTTGTCGAGCGACTTGGCCTCGCGCCTCACCTTCTCGAGGCGCCGCTCGGCCTGCTCGAGGTCGGCGTAGAGCAGCTCGGTCTCCACGGTGTCCACGTCGGCCAGCGGGTCGACCCGGCCCTCGGGATGCACCACCTGATCGTCTCCGTGCGCGCGCACGACGTGCACCAGCGCGTCCGTTTCGCGGATGTTGCCCAGGAACCGGTTGCCCAGCCCCTCGCCCTTGTGCGCGCCGCGAACCAGTCCCGCGATGTCGTGGAACTCCATCGTCTCGTACACGGTGGGCGTGGCGCCGATCGTCTCGACCACCCGGTCCAGGCGCTCGTCGGGCACCGCCACGATCGCCACGTTGGGCTCCACGGTGGTGAACGGGTAGTTGGCGGCCTGCGCGCCTGCCCGGGTGAGCGCGTTGAACAGCGACGACTTGCCCGCGTTGGGCAGCCCCAGGATCCCCACCTTCACGGGAGCACCTCCGCGAGCGCGGTGCCGAGCAGGGCGCCCGCCGCGATGTCGGTGGGGTAATGCACTCCCACGTAGATGCGCGACACGGCCATCGCCGCGGCGCAGGCGTACAACGGCCCGGCGGGCAGGCCTCCCGACAGCACACGCGCGGCGGCGAACGACGTGGTGGAGTGCGCCGAGGGGTACGAGAGGCTGGTGACCGTGGACGATAGAGCCGGCAGGCCGTCCAGCACCGGGCGCGGCCGGCGCACCAGGTACTTCATGGCGATGTTGGTGAGGTAGCCGATGGTCACCACCCGGATCGCCCGGAAGTAGAGCGGCCGCCGCGGCGGGTCGAGCACGGCGCCCACCGCCGATCCCGCCAGCCATAGCGCGCCGTGCTCACCGCTGCGGGTGAAGGCCAGGACGAGGCGCTCAGATGTCTTGGCGTGCCCGCGGGTCCGCAGGGCCTGCAGCAGGCCGAGGTCGAGCGCGCGGATCAGAAGCCGACGCGCTGGTCGCCGCGCTCGCGGCGGATGTAGATCACCTGAGAGACGTCGATCAGGATCTGCGAGTCGTCGGTGTCGAGGGTGTGCCAGCGCTCCGCGCGCTCGTCCTCCAATGCCGCCACAAGCCCGTCGTAGGCCTCCGCCTCTGCACGGACTGCCAGCACCGCCCCCGCCTGAAAGCCCACATCCATACGCCTCAGATCAGCCATCAGTGGTCCTCGCTTGGTTGGACTATCTCGGTCAGAACGCCGCCGGTCGACTTGGGATGCACGAACGCCACGCGGCTCTCACGGATTCCGGTGCGAGGCTGCTCGTCGATCAGGCGCACCCCCGACTCGCGCAGCCGCTCGAGAGTCGCGTCGATGTCGTCGGTTCGGTAGGCCACGTGGTGCATGCCGGGCCCCTTCTGATCGAGAAAGCGAGCCACCGCGCTGTCTGTCGAGACCGGCGTGAGCAGCTCGATGTGAGCGTCGCCGATCCCCAGCAACACCGCCTCCACGCCGAACGCCTCGACCGTCTCGCGGTGCTGCTCGCGCATGCCGAGCCGGTCCCGGTAGAGGGCGATCCCCTCGTCGAGATCCTCGACGGCCACGCCGATATGGTCGATCGCCCCGAACACGGCCGGGGAGTCTAGATGGTGGGTTCGGGGGCTTCCTCGGCCGGTGCGCCGCTGCCGTTGCCGCCACCGTTGCCTTTGCCGTTGAGCAGGGGCTCGAGCCGGCGTGTTGCGGGCTGGGCGCCCTCGTGCTCGGCCACCAGAGCTCGATGTCGTCGCGCTCGAGCACCTCGCTCTCGAGCAACGTCCGCGCGAAGTGGTCCAGCAGCGGCCGGTGGGCGGCCACGAGCTGCTGCGCGCGGCGGTGGGCCTGGTCGGCGATGAACTGCTGCTCCTCGTCGATCATCCGGCGGGTGGCGTCGGACATCGAGTAGTCGGTGGCCGGCAGCTGCTTGGACTGCAGGTTGGTGCCCATGGCGTAGTCCACGATCATCGCCCGGCTGATCTCGTGGACCTTCTTCAGGTCGTCGGAGGCGCCGGTCGTGATCTGGCCGAAGATCAGGTGCTCGGTCACGCGTCCGCCCAGCAGGACCACCAGGTAGTCCATCAGCTCGTCCTTGGTCTTCAGGTAGCGGTCCTCCTCGGGCAGGTTGAGCGTGTAGCCCAGCGCCTGTCCGCGCGGGATGATCGAGATCCTGTGCACCTTCGCCACGGAGGGCAGAAGCTCCGAGCACAGCGCGTGCCCCGCCTCGTGGTAGGCCACCACGCGCTTCTCGTGATCGGTGATCACACGGCGCGACTGCATTCCCGCCACCACCCGCTCGAGTGCCGACTCGAAGTCGCGGGTCACGACGTGGTCGCGGTGGTCGCGCCCGGCGAAGATCGCCGCCTCGTTGCAGATGTTGGCCAGGTCGGCCCCCGTCAGGCCGCTGGTCTGCCGGGCTACCAGCTCGAGGTCCACGTCGTCGGCCAGCGGCTTGTTGGCCGTATGCACGGTGAGGATCTGCTTGCGCCCCTTCAGGTCGGGCGGCGTCACGAAGATCTGGCGGTCGAAACGGCCGGGGCGCAGCAACGCCGGGTCGAGCTTGTCGATCAGGTTGGACGCGGCGATCACCACCAGGTTGTCGCCGCCGCCGAAGCCGTCGAGCTCGACCAGCAACTGGTTGAGCGTCTGGTCCTTCTCGCCCGAGATGTCGTTGCCGCGTGTGGCACCGACGGCGTCCAGCTCGTCGATGAAGACGATCGCCGGGGCCTGCTTGCGGGCCATGCGGAACAGGCGGCGGATCCTGGCCGCGCCGAGGCCGGCGAACATCTCCACGAAGGAAGACGCCGACTGGGCGAAGAACTTGGCGTTCGACTCGTGGGCCACGGCCTTGGCAAGCAGCGTCTTGCCGGTGCCGGGTGGGCCGTGGAGAAGGATTCCCTTGGGCACCTTGGCCCCGAGTGCGCGGAAGCGCTCCGGGTCGCGCAGGAACTCCACCACCTCGCGCAGCTCGTCCTTGGCCTCTTCGACCCCGGCCACGTCCTCCCAGCCGATCGACTCCGAGCTCTCGGGGGTGATCTCCTGCGGCTTGGTGCGCGGCATGTAGCGCAGCGTGAGCAGCAGCACCACGGCGATCAGGCCCATGAAGATCACCGGCAGCCAGATCTGGGCGAAGCTCTCGAGATCGTCGAAGAAGCTCCCGGCGGGTTCCGCGCCCGTCACGGAGGTCTGGGGCCGGACGGTGAAGCTGGCCTTGTTCGGTGCGCCGGTCTCACCGCGGGTGAACGTGGCGGTGGCGCGGTCGACGGTCCAAGGCTCGGGCAGCGGCGCGGACCCGTCGGCGAGGAAGCCGCGCAGCCGTTCGCGCGCCTCGTCGCAGCTCAGCCGCGAGCTGTCGGGGAGGGTGATCGTGTAGATCCCCCGCTCGAGCGGCAGCGTCGCGGCGCTGCCGTCGCGGGTCAGCTCGAGCGGCGCCTCGCAGGTGGCAGCGGGGCTTTGGGCCGCCACCGGAGCGGCGGGCGCGACGAACGCGAGAAGAAGGGCGCCGGTGCTGAGCGCGCGGACGACATCCATGTCACGGAACACAGTAGAGCTATCGGTCGAACAACCGCGGGCCTCAAGTGACGCGTGTCAGGCGCGGGTTCGGCCGGTAGCGGCGACCGGCCTTCGCGCAATCCTCGCCGTCGAGGCGAACGACGTCCGCAGTGAAGTCGTTCTGGCCCCGGAGCAGCGAAGACCCCACGCCGTAGGAGTCGACGGGCGCGTCCCAGGCCTCGAACTCGCGGATCTTGCTCGCGTCGAACCCGCCGGAGCACACGATCTTGACCCGCTCGTGCCCGGCCCCGTCGAGGGCCGCGCGCACCTTCTCCACGAGCACACGGTTCACCCCGGTGGGCGTGAAGTCGCCCATCTCGTGCCAGAGCGAGCGGTCCACGAGGCGCTCCGAAGTGTCCAGGCGCACGCCCCAGAGCCTGGGTCCGAGCGCCTCGGCCACCTCCAGCGCCGTGCGCACCGAGTCGTTCTCGAAGTCCACGAGCACGGTCACGTTCATCTGGTCGGCAAAGCGGCCGGCGAAGGCCTCGCGCTGCCGCCACGGTGTCCCCGCCATAGGCCGCGATCAGCGCGTGGGGCACGGTGCCGACCCCGGTGCCGCCCCACCACGACGCCTGGGCGTCGGTCGACACGCCGATCGCCCCGGCCACGTGCGCGGCCCAGCCGTCACCGGTCTGCACCAGCCAGTGATCGTGGCGGGCCGGGAAGAAGAGGATCGGCTTGCCGCCCGCGGCCTCCACCACCTCGCGCACGTTGCCCATCACCAGCGTGCGCCGGGCCAGGCAGCCGAGGTACACGGTCTCGAGGTGGGCGAACAGGGAGTAGTCGCCCTCGATCGTCATCACGGTCTCGTGCGGCGCCACCTCGTCGCCCTCGTGCAGCGCGCACACCTCCAGCTCGTCCCAGCCGAGCTCCCAGCCGCCGCCGGGATCGCGCCGGCCGGCGCACTGGCGCAGGATCGCGATCGCCTCGTCGATGCCGCCCAGCACCGATTCGCCCTTCTGAAAGACCTGCGTCGTGACGCGTGGGTGCAGGTGCTCGGCCTCGAGCAGCTCCTTGGCCTGGTTGAAGTACGTGTCGCTGTAGTACCCGTCGCGGATCCGGTCGACCGGCAGGCGGAAGACCTCGGGTTGGAGGCGGGTACGGCTCTCGGTCGCTATGCGGCGCCCTCCACTCTCAGGATCTCGGCCAGCGCGGCGCGCGCCCACCTCGAGCTGCTCGCCGCTCGGCTCGCGCGTTCCCACCACGCGCTGGATCTCGTAGCCCGGCTTGCGCAGCAGGCGCGAGAGCCTCGTGCCGTCGTGTCGCTCCGACCACGCGAACACCTCGACGG
Organism: uncultured Thermoleophilaceae bacterium; assembly: GCA_963825475.1. GTDB lineage: Bacteria > Actinomycetota > Thermoleophilia > Solirubrobacterales > Thermoleophilaceae > JAAYBF01. The sequence continues at coordinate 250,545 of CAWGTC010000006.1, forward strand.
CCACGGCGGCGCTGCCCACCGCCACGCCGGCCTCCGCCAGCGGTCCGCGCAGGCCGGCGCGGCGGGCGGCCACGTTGCCCACGGCGGCGGCCCCGAGCATCGGCGCCACGAGGTTGGATCCGCAGCGGTCGTGCTCCTTGTCCGCTGCTTGAGCGTCACCGCCGGACTCGTAGGCCGCGATCGACTTGTGCTCGACGCCGTGGTAGGCGGCGAGGTCGCCGCCGCGCAGGGCCAGCAGGGCGGGGGCCAGGCTGACCAACCCGACCGCGGTCTCGCGGCCCATCGTTCGCGCGCCGGTGGAACGGATCGCCTGGCCAAGCAGGGCGGCGCCGGCCATCGCACCGAGGGTGCGCACGTCCTGCATCGGCAGCTTCGCGGCCGGCATCGCGCGCTTCACGAGCGGGATCACCGCCATCGCCTCCGCGAGCTTGGCCACGCCGCGCACACCGGGGATTCCCTCGGCGGCCCTGCCGCCGAGGTTGGGCTTGCGCCCGCTGGCCACCTCGACCTCTCCGGTCCTGGTGCGAATGGCTGCCGCCCAGTGGGTGGGCCCGTGAACGAGCAGCCCGTTGCGTAGCGCCATTCCCCCCAGGCGCAGCTTGTCGGGTGCCGGGGCGTCAAGGGAGGAGCACAGCCGGAACGCTGTTCCGGCGAGCACCGGACCTTTCCTCATCGAAGCGTCTCCTCGGTCAGTCCTGCGTAGAAGCGCGCGGCCAGTCCCAGGTCCTCGACCGGCACGCGCTCGTCGGCCCCGTGTATGAGTGGCGCGGCCTCGAACAGGTCCATCGCCTTCTGGGGGAAGAAGCCGTAGGCCACGCAGTCGGGGAACGCCTCGCGGAACCAGCGCGAGTCGCTGAAGCCCGGGAGCATCACGGCGGCCACGCCGGCTCCCTCGTCCTCGCGCTCGACGAAGGACCGGATCGAGTCCATCAGGGGCGTGTCGATGGGCGAGCGGTTGCCCACCACCGTGTCGGCGAACTCGATCTCGTACCCGTCGCCGGGGATCGCGCCCCGTATGCGCTCCAGCGCGTGCTCCTCGCCGAGTCCCGGGGGCACGCGGCAGTCGACCCGCAGGCGGGCCTGCGCGGGGATCACGTTGATCTTCTCCGAGGCCGACACCATCGTGGGAGTCAAGGTCACGCCGAGCATCGGCTCGACAAGCACCGCCACGCGTGGATCCTCGCGCTCGATCTCCGCCAGCGCGGCTCCCAGGTCGCAGCCGTCGACTCCCAGGCCCGCCAGCAGGGCGTCCCCCTCGAGCGTGCGTTCGAGCACCACCCGCCCTCCGGCCATCGCATCGAGCACGGGCGCGAGCTTGGTGAGCGCGTTGTCGCCGATGCGCGGGATCGAGGCGTGTCCGGCCCGTCCCGACGTGGTGAGCGTGAAGCGGAAGACGCCCTTCTCGGCCACGCACACGCCGTACAGGCGGCGCCCGGCGTAGCCGATCACCTCGCCGGCGCCCTCGTTGACCACCAGGTCCGCGCGCACCTTCTCCGGGTGGCGCTCGCACAGCCACTTGGCGCCGTGCTCGGCGCCCGCCTCCTCGTCGGCCGTCACCACGATCTTCAGCTCGCCGGCCTCGGGCCGCCAGCCCTCCTCCGCGAGAGCCACCACCGCGGCGATCTCGGCGGCCACCTGACTCTTCATGTCGAGGGCCCCGCGGCCCCACACGCAGCCGTCGCGGATCTCGCCGGACCAGGGGTCGAGCGACCAGTCCGCCGGGTTGGCCAGCACGGTGTCCACGTGGCCAAGCAGGCACAGGGCGGGACCGTCGGCCTGCGAAGCCATCCGCGCGATCAGGTTGGGCCGGCCCTCAACCGAAGACAGCAGCTCGCACTCGAACCCGGCACCCTGGAGCAGGTCGCGGAGGAACTCCTGCGCCGCCTGCTCGTTGCCCGGCGGGTTTACCGTGTCGAAGCGGATCAGGCGCTGCAGCAACTCGGTCGTGCGTCGCTCCAAGTCCGCGGCATCAGGCACGCCAGCGAGTGTAGAAGGAGTCGCCAGGCGACTAGTTCGGGAAGATGCCCCGCGAGCGCCACAGCCAGCGCAGATCGCCCTTCGGCCGCAGGCGGCCGCGGGCCAGCAGGCGCTTCGGGTCCTGCCGGCGTGCGAACACGTCCACGAAGTCCTCGAAGCGCTTGGCCTTGAACACCACGCGCGGGCTGTCGAGACGACCCGGCTCGGCGCGCGTGGCGCCGTTGGCCACCAGCACATGCCAGGGCTCGGCATCGTCGAAGTCCCATTGGATCGCGCCCGGCTCCGAGGCCGCCGCGGCGTTGAGGCCACCGGCGAGCGTCTCGAACAGCAGGCGCATGTCCTCGGAAGCGGCGGAGGGCGGCCCGAGCTTCTCTCCCAGGTAGCCGGCGCGCACCATCCTGTGGCCGCGCTCTGCGCGCTCGCGCGGAGTGCCTGGCACGGGGAAGACTGGTGGGCCGGGCAGCTCGTCGATCGGCATCCCCGCGCTGCGCATCTTGGTCTCCAGCGAGGTGGCCCCCTCCTCGCCGATGTCCTCGAGGGTGGTGCCGAAGCACTCGATGTAGCGCATGTCGAAGCCCGGCGGGATCAACACCGAGGCGGTCCACGGGATCACCTCGCGCAGCAGGTCGGCCACCGCGTCAGGAACCTCGGGATCCATCTGGCGCAGGTCGGAGAGCAGCTTCACGCCGAAGCCGATGTGACGCTGCTCGTCGGCCGCCACGTTCTCCATGCCGGCCCGGAAGCCGGGAAGCACGCCGCGGTCGGTGAGGTAGGTGGTGATGAAGTGCTGGCCGGGCTGGGCCAGCGTGGCCTCGATGATCACGTGGTAGAGGCAGACGGCGGCGGCCAGGCGCGGAACCGAGGGATCCTGCCTCAGCTCGTCGCACATGGTCTCCAGCCGGTGGAAGATCTGCTCGAAGCCCCATGTGAGCTGCGGCTTGATGGCCTGAAGGCCGTCGGACACGCTCGGCCCGCCGATGCCGACCACTTCGTTCATGAAGCGGTTGAAGAACACGGAGTGACGCACCTCGTCGACCTGCTGGGTCGCGAGGAAGTACTTCTGCTCCTCGAGCGGCGCAGCATCGATGTACGGCGACAGGCCGTCGGCCACGGCATCCTCGCCCCAGAAGAACAGCGAGTAGTTCCACAGCGCACCGCGGCGTTCGATGTCCGTGAAGGCCGACTGCCACTGCTCGGCGTCCACGGAGAAGTCCAGCTCGCTCGAACGCCAGTTGCCCTGCTCCCACCGGCGGTAGAGGTCCTGGTAGGTGATGTTGTCGAGCGGGTTCTTCGCGCCGAGGACGATGCCCATGTGTGACCCTGCCTCCGGTTCGTCTGGTACTTTTGTTCCAGTTTGGCCCGTCAAATGTACCAAAAAGGCGAGCGGCGGCGTGAGGGGATCCTGCGCGCGGCGCTGCGAGTGATCGGCGCCCACGGCGCCGACTCGGTGACCCACCGCGCGGTGGCCGCCGAAGCCGGCGTGCCGCTCTCGGCCACCACCTACTACTTCGCCTCGAAGGAGGATCTCCTCGAGCAGGTCTTCCTGCTCGCCGCACGGGAAGAGACCGAGCGCCTCGAGCGGCTCGTGCTCGATCTGGCCCCCCAGTCCCTGTCGGTGGAGGAGTGGGCCGCAGCGGTGGCGGCCCAGATCGCCTCCGACGTGGAGGAGGATCCGGCCAAGCACATCGCGCTGTTCGAGCTGGGGCTCGAGGCCGCCCGCAGGGAGTCTCTGCGCGAGGAGCTCGGCCGCTGGCAGGAGGCCCACCTGCGCCTGGCCGAGATGGGCTGCCGCGCCGTCGGCTCCTCCGCCCCCGAGCTGGACGCCCGGATCGTGGTGTCCACGCTCACCGGCCTGATGCTCGAGCAGCTCACGGGCAACCGCGCCGACTTCGAGGAGGTCGTGCTGCGGCCCGCGCTCACCCGCCTCTTCGCGCGCCTGGCCGCACCCGTGCCGGTGCCGGCCTAGTACTGCGGCGGTTTAGTTCAACCCGCCCGGGGAATAAGGCGCACCGGAGCGTCGATCGCGACCGCGGCTCACGGGTGAGCGCGGACGCCAACCTCAGGGAGCCTTCTGCATGCCGACCGACCGACCGTACGTCCCACGTTTCGCGATCTTCGCCGCTGTCCTGATCGTGGCTGTCGGGGCACTGACGGTGAGCGTGGGGGCATCCACCCCCGGCGAGGGCACCGTCTCCCTCGAGCAGCGTACTACCGGGTGGACGGGTGAGAGCTACGACGTCGGAGTGCCTGTCCCGGAGGGCAACACCGGCAGGGTCGCCTGCACGCCCGGCGTGACGGTTCTGTGTGACGAGTTCGCGCTGACGGTCGACATCGACGCGGAGCACTGGGACACCAACCTCGGCGGCGTCGAGATCGGCATCGTGCCCGAGGGCGCCGACGACGACTTCGACCTGTACGTCTACCGGGGTGCCGAGGTCGTGGCCAGCTCGGCCTCGGCGGGACCGACCTCCGAGAAGGTGTTCATAGACGACGCGAGCGGCGAGTACGAGGTGCGGGTGGTGCCGTGGGACGTGACCGACTCGGGCTACACCGGCGGCGTGCGGGTCGAGAGCCGCCCGAAGACCACCGGCGATGTGCCGACCGAGCCCATCTCGAACGCGCCGTGCGAGAGCGGCCTGGCCGCGGGCGTCTTCCCGTGCGACGGCGTGGATCTGGCGGGCTTCCTCCCACTGGACGGGCTAGGTGGCGGATCCCCGGTATCTGGCAGCCCGGAGGACAACAGCGGCCAGCTCAACGACATCTGGGGCTGGACGGACCCGGACACGGGCAGGGAGTACGCGCTCGTGGGTAAGACCAACGGCACGGCCTTCGTGGACGTGAGCGACCCGACCAATCCGCTCTTCCTCGGACAGCTGCCCTCCCACCAGGGCGTGGGCGGCGTCCCGGCCGAGACGCTCTTCAACATCTGGCGTGACGTAAAGGTCTACAAGGACCACGCCTTCGTCGTCAGCGAGGAGCCGACGCACGGCATGCAGGTCTTCGATCTCAAGGAGCTGCGCGGCGTCGACCCAGCGGACCCCCAGACCTTCAGTGAGACCGCGCACTACTCATACGTCCGCGACGGGTTCGGCAGCGTGCTCGAGCCGAGCGAAAGGTTGAACACCCTCGACAACGCCCACAACATCGCGATTAACGAGGACTCCGGCGTGGCCTACGCGGTCGGCACCTCCACCTGCAACGGCGGCGGCCTGCACACCATCGACATCTCAGAGCCCACCGATCCTCAGTTCTTGGGCTGTGTGCTCGAGGAGGACAGCCCGACCGGCGAGAGCTACGTGCACGACGCCCAGTGCGTCAGCTACGACGGCCCCGATACCCGATACGCGGGCCGGGAGATCTGCTTCGACTCCAACGAGGACAGCCTCACGATCGTGGATGTGACCGACCTGACGGCGGGAACGGGAGAGCCCAAGCAGCTGTCGCGGACCGAGTACGAGGGCTCCGCCTATACCCACCAGGGCTGGCTGACCGAGGACGGCCAGCACTTCCTCGTGGACGACGAGCTCGACGAGCAGGAGACCGAGGGCGTCGAGAAGACGCAGACCTACGTCTTCGACGTATCGAACCTCGAGAACGTGAAGCTCGTCGGCAGCAACGACGGCGTGACGGGCTCGATCGACCACAACATGTACGTGAAGGGCGACCGGGTGTTCCAGGCCAACTACCGCTCGGGCCTGCGCGTGCTGGACGTCGGCGGGGCGGCCGAGGGCGTGCTGCCCGAGGTCGGCTTCTTCGACGTGTTCCCTGACGGCGACGAGGCCGAGTTCAACGGGGCGTGGAGCAACTACCCCTACTTCAAGTCAGGCACGGTCATCGTGAGCGGCATCGAGCAGGGACTGTTCGTCTTGAGGCCCAATGCCGAGGTGGCGGGCAGCGGTGGACCCGAAGTGGGCAAGGGCAAGGGCAAGGACAAGGACAAGGACAAGCGGAAGTAGGGAAGGCCGACCGGCTGAGACTTAGGCTGCTTCCGTGAAGCGAGCACCCGGCGGCATCGCCTACCGCGAGGAGGGCCCAGAGGACGGCCCCGTTGCGCTGATGCTCCACGGGTACCCCGAGTCGAGCTTCATGTGGCGCGACGTGATGCCCGCGGTCGCGGGCGCCGGCTGGCGCGCCGTGGCTCCCGACCTACCCGGCTTCGGCGACTCGCCGGCCGATCCGCCCGGCACGTGGGAGCGTCAGGTGGAGGCTGTCGAGCGCTTGCGCGAGGATCTCGGTCTGGGCTCCGTGGCGCTGGTGGTGCACGACTGGGGCGGGCTGATCGGGCTGCGCTGGGCCTGCGATCACCCGGATGCGGTTCGCGCGCTTGCCATCTCCTCCACGGGCTTCTTCCCCGACGGCAAGTGGCACGGGATGGCCCAGGCGCTGCGCACGGAGGGGCAGGGCGAGGAGCTGGTGGACAGCATGACCCGCGACGGCTTTGCCGCAATGATGGGGCAGGTGTCGGGGGGCATCGGCGAGGAGGCGGTGGACGAGTACTGGAAGGCGTTCGCCGAGCCGGCCGGTCGCCGTGGTCAGCTCGACCTGTACCGATCGGGGGACTTCGAGAAGCTGCGCGCCTACGACGGCCGGCTCGCGGCGCTGGGCGTGCCGGTGAGGATCATCTGGGGCGAGGACGACCCCTTTGCCCCGGTGGCGGGCGCTCACCGCCTGCAGGCCGGGATACCCGGCAGCGAGCTGGTGGTGATCGAAGGCGCGGGGCATTTCGTGGTCGAGGACTCACCCGAGCGCTACGGGGCCGAGCTGAGCGCGTTCCTGCGCCCGCTCGGCTGAGGAGCCGGTGCGCTCCACCTTCGCCGTGATCAAGCGCACGGCGGTGTCGTTCTACGACGACCAGATGACCCACCACGCCGCGGCGCTCACCTACTACGGGTTGATGTCCCTGTTCCCCACCCTGCTGCTGGCACTCTCGCTGCTCGGACTGCTCGGCCAGTATCCAGAGACCTACGACGCGATCGTCGGCTACCTGCGTGACGTCGCTCCGGAGTCGGTAGTCGCCCCGCTCGACAGATCGCTCGAGGGCGCACTGCGCAACAAGGGCACGGCCGCCACCACATTGGTGATCGGGGTAGTCCTGGCCTTCTACGGCACCACCGGCGTGCTCGAGGCGGCCCGGCGCGCGTTCAACGTCGTGTTCGAGATCGAGGGAGGCGGGCGTAGTTTCCTGCGGCGCAAGTCGATCGACGTGGCCTCGACGATCGTGCTGCTGGCCCTTCTCCTCCCCACCGCCGTACTCATCTTCGTCGGAGGGAGGTTCGCCGACGACCTGCTGGGCTTCATCGGCCTCGGGCCGACCGCAGCCCAGATCTGGAGCATCGCGCGCTGGCCGGCGGCGGTGGGGGTGGCGATGCTCGTGTTCGGGTTCGTGTACTACGTGACGCCCGACGTGCAGCAGCGCTCGTTCCGCTGGGTCACGCCGGGCGCGTTCGTAGGCGTTCTGCTGTGGCTGCTGGCCTCGGTGGCCTTCTCCGAGTACATCTCCAGCGTGGCGGATGTCGGGGCGATCTACGGATCGTTCGCGGGCGCGATCGTGCTCGTCTTCTGGATGTGGCTCACCAACGTCGCCCTGCTCTTCGGGGCGGAGCTGAACGCCGAGATCGAGCGCCAGAAGGAGTTCTCGGAGGGCGTGGCCGAGCGCGACACGCTCAACCGCGCCGCCAGACGCGGTTGAGCACTCCGCTCGCTGCGAGAATCGTCGTCATGGACCAGCTGTTCGAGGAGGAGGGGCCCGCGAGGGGCCGCACCACCGTGCCGGCGAGCGCACAGCCGCTGGCCGCCCGCATGCGCCCGGCCACCCTCGACGAGCTGGTCGGCCAGGAGCACCTGCTCGAGCCCGGGTCGGCGCTGCGCACCGCGCTCGAGGAGGGCCGTCCGCACTCGATGCTGCTCTACGGCCCGCCGGGCACGGGCAAGACCACGATCGCCCGGCTGATGGCCGTGAACGCCAGCGCCGCCTTCGAGGAGCTGTCCGCCGTCTCCGCCGGGCGGCAGGAAGTGCGCGACGTGATCGAGCGCGCCACCCACCGCCGGTCAACCTCGGGCGAGGCCACGATCCTCTTCCTCGACGAGATCCACCGCTTCAACAAGGCCCAGCAGGACACGCTGCTGCCGGCTGTCGAAGAGGGGCTCGTGACGCTGGTGGGAGCGACGACGGAGAACCCGTACTTCGAGGTGAACTCCGCGCTGCTCTCGCGGTCCCGGGTCTACGAGCTGCATCTGCTCGACGACGCCCAGGTACGCGAGCTGCTGCAGCGCGCGCTGACCGACGAGCGGGGCGTATCCGACCCTCCGCCGGTGGCCGACGACGCGCTGGACTTCCTGGCCGCGCGCGCCGGGGGCGACGCCCGCACGGCGCTCGCCGCACTCGAGCTGGCGGCGGAGACCGCGGGGGAGGACGGCGTGACAGTGGCGGTGGCCGAGGACGCTCTCCAGCGCCGGGCCGTGCTCTACGACAAGGGCGGTGACCGCCACTACGACACGATCTCGGCCTGGATCAAGGCCACGCGGGGCTCGGATCCGGATGCCTCGCTGCTCTACCTCGCGGTCATGCTCGAGGGAGGAGAGGACCCGCGCTTCATCGCCCGGCGAATGGTGATCCTGGCCAGCGAGGACATCGGGAACGCAGATCCGCGCGCGCTGGGGATCGCCGTGGCCGCCGCCCACGCGGTGGAGCACGTGGGGCTGCCGGAGTGCGCGCTCAACCTGTCACAGGCGTCGGTGTACCTGGCGCTGGCGCCCAAGTCCAACGCCTCCACAGCGGCGATCGGCAAGGCGCGCGCGTGGGTTCGCGATCACGGAGCCCCCACCCCGCCATCTCCGTTGCGCAGCGCCGCCTACGCCGGCGCCAAGGCCCTGGGCCGCGGCCAGGGTTATGACTATCCGCACGACCATCCCGAGGGCGTCACGACCCAGAGCATGATGCCGCCCGAGGCCGAGGGGGAGCGGTTCCTGGAGCTCTCCGAGCACGGTGAAGAGAGGGATCTGGCCGAGCGCCTGGCTCGGATCCGCCGCGCTCGCGACCGGGAGTAACTGAAAAGTTTCTCTCAACCGATCCGGGCCTGCCAACGTACTTAGAAGTATGGGTCACCGGATTCCCTCCTCCGAGCGCCTCGCCGATCCCGGCACGCTGCTGGCCACCACCCACCCGGTGGCGGGCGGCCTGCGGGTGCGCCTGCGCCTGGCGCGGCCCAGCGATCGCCCGCAGGTACGCGCGTTCCTGGAGGGGTTGTCGCCCGAGACCCGCGAGCGGCGCTTCCTGCACGCGGTGCCGATCGTGCCCGAGGCCATGGTGCGCCACTTCACCTTCTACGACCCCCGTCAGCGCCAGGTGGTCGTGGCCACCGCGATGCTCGGCGGCGTCTCCCTCGAGGAGATCGTCGGTCTCGCCGACGTGGCCCATCGCGGTAGCGGCCTCGCCGAACTCGCGGTGGTGGTGGATGACGATCGGCAGGACCACGGCGTGGGCAAGCTGCTCACCGAAGTGGTCGTCTCGCTGGCCATTCAGCAGGGCGCCACGCGCCTGAAGGCCGAGTTGCTCGAACACAACAGCGCGATGCCGCACCTGATGCAGCGGCTCGGTCGGACGATGAGCACGGTCGAGGACGGCGTGGCGGTGTTATACGCCACGCTGCCGGCCACCGCGCGCCGGCGCGCCGCGTAGAACGCTCTAGCGGTCCGAGTCCAGGATCGCCGGGAAGTGCCCGGACTCGGCCGTGATCAGCCGGGTCGAGCGCAGCACCTCCTGGAGCTGCGGCGCCTGGTCGCGTCGCATCGCCACCGTGCGCACCACCGTCTTCGCGCGCGCCACCTCCATCTCGAAGCTCTCCAGCCAGCGGGTGCCGAAATGCGTCGCCCGGGCCAAGGGTGTCGAGGATCTGCTCGGCGCCGCCCGCCTGGTGCAGGATCTCGACCTCGCCCTCCACGATCACGTGGATGTAGCTTGCCGGTGCGCTCCTCCTCCGCCACGATCTCGCCCGGCTGGAAGACGTTGTGGCGGATGTCGTAGTCGTCGGGCCGCGCCGTGCGCAGCTCCACGATGTCGCGCCCCACGATCGGCCAGATGAACCAGTCGGTGATCAGCCGCAGCCGCCTGTCCCAGCTCGGGAAGTAGTAGGTGAGGAGCGCCGCCAGATGATCCAGGCCACGAAGCCCTTGATCTCGATGCCCTTGAGCTCGGCGACCGCCGAGCGGCGTCCAACCGAGGCGCCCTGGCCGATGCCCGGGTAGCGTGAACGGCTTGGGCTCTTGGCCCTTCGGCGATGCGGGACAGGTTCTTGCCGATCTTGTGGCCCTGCTTCATCGCGTAGATGGCCACCGGCGGGCAGGTGGCCTCCGGGTGCTTGGGGAGCGGCACCGCGGCGCAGTCGCCGCCGGCCCAGATGTCCTCGTGGCCCTGCACCCGGCAGAGCTCGTCGTCAGAGGATCCGGCCGCGCTCGTCCTTGGGCAGGTCGAGCGCTCCACGATCGGCGGCACCTTGGTCCCCACCGCGCTGATGATCGTCCGCGTGGGGATCGACTCGCCGTTGGAGAGCAGGACCTCGTTGGGCGTGGCCGCCTCGACCTTGGTCGAGGTGACCACCTCCACGCCGAGCTTGCGCATGCGGTTCATCCCGAACTCCACGAGCTTGGGGTGCGCCTCCGGGCCGGTCCCGTCCTTGCCGTAGAGCTCGGGCAGGATCGTGGGCCCCGGGTGCACGAGCACGACGCGGCACTCCTCGCGCTTGATGCCGCTGGTACTCCTTGCTTCGTGAGCCGCCGCGCGAGGTCGGACAGCTCGCCGGCCACCTCGGTGCCCGCGTAGCCGCCGCCGGCAATGAAGAACGTGAGCAGGCGCCGGCGCTCCTCCGGGTCCTTCTCGATGTCGGCCAACTCGAACATCTCGATCATGTGGTTGCGCAGCCGCAGGCAGTCCTCGTAGGTCTTCAGGCGGTACGCGTGCTCGGCCAGCCCGGGGTAGGCCTCCGTGCGGTCCACAGAGCCGAGGCAGACCACCAGCTGGTCGTACTCGAGCACGGCGCGGGCGCCGTCGAGCGAGCGCGCGGTGGTCACGCGCTTGTTCGCGAGGTCGACCTTCTGGATCTCGGCCACGTGCACCTGCGCGGGCGGGAAGATGCCGCCGCGCCGGGCTGCAGGATGTGGCTGGGGGAAACCCGCCCCGTGAGCATCTCGCCCACGAAGCCGTGGAAGACCTGGAAGTTCGAGCGGTTGACGACGGTGCACTCGAGCTCGCCCGCCCGGATCGAGCGCTTGGTCCCGCGGGCGAGATACATGGCGACGTAGCCCCCACCGAGGACCAGGACGTGCGGAGCGGGCATCGACCTGAGCCTAGCCTCCAGCCGGGCGCGACGGCCACCAGGTGGCCTCGCCCAGCAGCCAGGCGATCGCCGGCACTGTGACCGTGCGCACGAGGAAGGTGTCGAGCAGCACGCCGAGCGCCACGGTGAAGCCGATCTGCAGCAGCACCTCCAGCGGCAGGGTGGTGAGCACGGCGAACGTGCCTGCCAGGATCAGGCCGGCGCTCGTGATCACCGGCCCCGTGCTGCGGATCGCCCGCAGGATCGCCTCCCGCGTGCCGTATTCGGGCGTCCCCTCGCGCACGGCGCTCATGAGGAAGATGTTGTAGTCCACGCCCAGCGCCACCAGGAAGATGAAGCTGAACAGGACATAGGCGGGATCCACCGCGGACTCACCCAGCAGAACATCGAAAGCCACGAGGGAGATGCCGAGCGCCGCAAAGAACGAGGCCACCACCGTGAGCAGCAGGAACAGGGGCGCCACCAGGGCCCGCAGCAGGAGCACCAGCGTGATGAAGATCACCGCCAGGACAAGCGGCACGATCCGACGCTGGTCGGCGGCGCCGGCCTCGCGGTAGTCGAGGCGGGCGGCGGTCCCGTCGCCCGCGAGCGCGCGCGCTCCGGGCGGTGCATTCGCCAGCTCGTCCCTGATCTCCTCGACGCGGTCGAGCGCCGGGTCGCCGTACGGGTCGTCCGCGAAGGTCACGAGGAAGGTGGCCGCGCGCCCGTCGCGCGAGCGGCGCTGGACATCGGAAACGGCGGCCACGCCGTCGATCTCGCCGATCCGGCCCCGCAACCGCCCCACCGCGTTGTCGGGCGGGCCGTCGCGGTCGTCCACGAGCACGTTGGTCGGCACCAGCGCCCCCTCGGGGAAGCCCGTGCGCAGCAGGTCGTAGCCCTCGGTGGACGCGGTGTCCTGACGGAACTCGTCGATCTGGTCTACCTCGAGCCCGTATCCGAGCAGACCCAGCGCGCCGGCGCCCAGCAGCGCGGCCGACACCGCCACGGCGACCACTGGGCGCCGCACCACGCGAGCCCCGATGCGCCCCCAGATGCCGTCACGGCGGCCGAGGACGCCGGAGGCCTCGGCGGATTGGCGCAGCCCGGCCGGGAGCGGGCCGAGGCCGGGCAGCAGCTGCGGCTCGGGGCGCGGGGCCACGCCAGGCGCGAGCTCCACCGCGCGACGGCTCGGCCAGAACCCGCGCCGGCCGGCGATGGTGAGCAGCGCGGGCAGCAGCGTCAGGCTGGCCGCGAGCACCACGAGGATGCCGATGGCGTTCACCGGGCCGAGGATCTGGTTGCTCTCGAGCCGGGCGGAGATCGCCGTGAGCAGCGCGGCCGCGACCGTGATCCCGCTCGCGGCGATTGCGGGCGACGCCCCCGGGAATGCGTCCGCCATGGCCTGGTGCCTGTCCTCGGTCTGGCGGAGCGCGCTCGCGTATCGCGACACCAGCAGCAGGCAGTAGTCGGTGCCCGCGCCGAACACGAGCACGGCGAGCAGCGACAGCGCGGTGCGATCGACCGTCACGTCGGCGGCATCGGCGTAGATGTAGATCAGCCCCTGGGCGATTGCCAGCGACATCCCCACCACCAACAGCGGGATCAGTGCGACTATCGGCGAGCGATAGATGGCCAGCAGCAGCCCGAGCACGAGCAGCGCCGTGAGTGCGATCAGCGGGCCGTCGGCGGCCTCCAGGGCGGTGCTGATGTCGCTCTGAAGCGCCCCCGGCCCGGTGATCCGCACCTCCAAACCGCCCGTGCCCTCGCCGGTGAGCTCGCGCAGCTCGTCGAGCGCCTCGGTGCGGTCCTCGGCCCGCGGCGCCAGCAGCGGCACCGCCGTGAAAGCCACGGCGCCGTCGCCGGAGGCAAGCTCCGGTCTCCCTCGCGGGCCGAAGGGCGTCACCGGCGGCCCGACGCCCTCCACCTCCGCGGCGGCGGCGGCGTCGCGGAGCAGCCGCCCGCGGTCGGCGTCGCTCAGCCCGCCGCCGCGCCGGTAGACGATCAGGGTGAGGAAGCTCTCGCCCCCCTCGAAGCGCTCCCGCAGCGTGGCGGCGAGCTGGGCCGACTGCGTGTCCTCCGGGTTGGCGCTCGAGGTGCCCACCTGGTCGTCCACGCGGTCGGGCAGCTTCATCATGCCCACCGACCCGAGCGCCGCCGCGAGCCCGACCCAGACCGCCACCACCACCCATTTGGTGCGCGGCCCCGACACGACGCGAGCGAAGGTCCCCAACATCGAAGTCGGCCGACCCTAACGTGGCGCGAACCCACATGCACGGGCTAGAGTCGGGCTATGACTCCCCCGAGCATCAACGTGAATCCCCAGGGGAGCGTGCTCGACGCGTTCCAGGTGGAGCTGCTGGCAGGGCTGCAGCCCTACGGCGAGGAGGCGCGCTTCGCCGCCGGCGACCGGATCTTCTCCCGCGGCGACCGCGGCGACGCGTTCTTCGTGGTCGAGGAGGGCGAGGTGCGCCTGGAGTCGCACTCCGACGAGCTCGACACCGACTCCGTACTCGACTACGTGGGCCCAGGGGCCTTTCTCGGCGAGATCAGCCTGCTCAGCGGCAGCCCGCACTCACTCAATGCCGTCGCGCACACCGACGTCGCCACCCACCGCTTCTCCACCGACGGGCTCAAGCGCCTGTTCAAGGAGGACCCCGAGACCGGTGTGGACGTCCTGCGCTCGCTCTCCCGCCAGGTTGCACTCGAGCTGGACAGCGCGAACCAGCGCCTGTCCGAGCAGAAGGCCGACGAGATGCCCGACCCCGAGGTCGATCGGATGGTGGCCACCGCGGTCGCGGCCCAGCGCGAGTTCGAGTCCTGGGACGAGGAGCGGGTCGACCGGCTGCTCGAGGCGGTCGCGCAGGCGATCGCCGGGCGGGCTGAGGAGCTCGGGCGGATGTCGGTCGAGCAGACCCATATCGGCAACCCCGCCGACAAGGCACTGAAGATCCAGTTCGCCTCGCTGGGCGTCTATCAGGCACTCGCGGGCGAGCCCGGCTTCGGGCTGCTGTCCGAGGACGTGGAGCGGCGCGTGACCGAGCTCGCGAGCCCGATCGGCGTGATCGTCGGCTTGGTGCCGGTCACCAACCCCGTCCCGACCTTCGTGAACAAGACGCTGATCGCGCTCAAGTCGCGCAACGCGATCATCCTCAGCTGCCACCGCATGGCGCAGGAGCTCGGCAACGAGGCCGGTGACACGATCCAGGCCGTGCTCGACGAGCACGGGGCGCCACAAGGCATCGTGCAGTGGATCCGCCATCGCACCAGCCGGCGCAAGACCGCCAAGTTCATGCGCCACGACGACGTCGGCCTGATCCTGGCCACCGGCGGCCCCGCGATGGTCAAGGCCGCCTACAGCTCCGGCAAGCCGGCGATCGGGGTGGGCGCCGGCAACGCGCCGGCCTGGGTGGCCGCCGACGCCGACGTGGAGCACGCGGCCAAGGCCGTCGTGGACAGCAAGGCATTCGACTACGGGCTCATCTGCGGCTCCGAGCAGCACCTCGTGGTGGACAGCTCGCTGCTCGCTGAAATGGTCGCCGCGCTCGAGCGCAACCACGCTGTCGTGCTGGACGAGGACGAGACGGCGCGGTTCGTGGCCGAGGCACTCGAGCCGAGCGGCGACCTCAAGATGCACTTCGTGGGCCAGGCCGCCGGCAAGATCGCCGAGGCGGTGGGCCTCGAGCGCGGCCACGACGCGCGGCTGATCGTGTTCCGCGCCGAGGCCCACGGGGGAGCGCAGGCGCGCGAGAAGCTCGCGCCGGTGATGTCGCTGTTCACCGTGGACGGGGACGAGGAGGCCTTCGCCCTCTGCCGGGGGCTGCTCGAATACGCGGGCGCGGGCCACACGGCCAACATCCACACCAAGGACGAGGCTCGGATCGAGCGCTTCGCGCGCGAGATGCCCGCGAGCCGAGTGCTCGTGAACACGCCCTCGGCGATGGGCTGCTGCGGCGTGGTCACGGGGCTCGAGCCGTCGCTCACGCTGGGCTGCGGCACGTTCGGCGGCAACTCCACCACCGACAACGTCACGCACGCCAACCTCCGCAACGTCAAGCGCCTGGCGCACGCGCTGGGCTAGACGGTGGTTGGCGGCGATCGGGCCCGCCCGTTCGCGACCAACGCCATGGTTTGCTGTGTAGGGAAGCGCCGGCCTGACGGCCTTTTCGTCATCCGTCCCATCCAAGGGTCGTCCTGTGACCCCTGGATGGATCGGATCGTCACTTCGCTCGCCCGAGCGCCGCGAGCGGACGGTGGCGACCGCTCGCGCGGGCAGGGGAACCAGTACGAACAGGCCGGTCGGGCATGATGGGCGCCTGATGGAGGCGACCGCCACAGCACCGCTGGAGTCCTTCAGCCCAATCGACGGACGCCGCCTCGGCGCGGTGGCCTCCGTGACACCGGAGCAGGTGCAGTCGGTCGTCGACGACGTGGCCGAGGTGCAGCCCTTCTGGGCTGCGCTGCCCCTGGCCGACCGCGCGCGCTACATGCGCCGCACCGCCCAGGTGATCATCGACTCGCTCGACGAGCTGAGCGAGCTGCTGACCCGCGAGCAGGGCAAGCCCCGCAACGAGTCCTACGTGATGGAGCTGCTCCCGACGATCGACGCGCTGCACTGGATAGCCGGAGCGGGCCCGGGCATCCTCACCGACGAGCGCGTGGCGCTGCCGATCTTCCTCAAGACCAAGCAGGCGAAGCACACCTTTGATCCCCTCGGTGTTGTCGGCGTGATCGCCCCCTGGAACTACCCCTGGTCGATCCCCTTCGGCGAGGTTGCCATCGCGTTGATGTGCGGCAACGGCGTGGTGCTGAAGCCGGCCTCGCTGACCCCGTTGATCGGGCAGCGCATCCAGGCGGTGTTCGAACGCGCCGGGCTGCCCGAGGGCATCGTCCGCACGGTGCACGGCGGGGGCGCCGTGGGCCAGGCGCTCGTGGAGTCGACCGCCGCCAAGATCTTCTTCACCGGCTCCGTGGAGGTGGGGCGCGGCGTGGGTGTGGCCTGCGCCGAGCGGATGAAGGGCTCGGTGCTGGAGCTGGGGGGCAAGGATCCGATGCTCGTGCTGGCCGACGCCAACGTTCCGAACGCCGTGGCCGGTGCGATGTGGGGCGGCTTCGCGAACGCCGGCCAGACCTGCTCGGGCATCGAGCGCGTGTACGTGATGCGCGACGTGGCGGAGCGCTTCATCGAGGGGGTGGTGGCCGGCGCCAGGGCGATGAGGGTCGGAGACCCGATGCAGTGGACGACGGAGATCGGCCCGATGGTCTCGCGCGAGCAATTCGATCTGGTGCGCGAGCTGGTAGACGACGCCGTGGCCCGCGGCGCCGAACTGCGCTGCGGCGGCCCGGTCTCACCCGGCGGGGCGCCCGAGGCTGACTGGTTTGCGCCCACGGTGCTCACGGGGGTCACCCACGAGATGAGGATCATGCGCGAGGAGATCTTCGGCCCCGTCGTGCCGATCGTGACGGTGGAGACCGAGGACGAGGCGATCGCCCTCGCCAACGACTCGGACTTCGGCCTGGGCGCCTCGGTCTGGACCACCGACCGGGAGCGGGCGGAGCGCATCGCCCACCGGCTGGAGGCTGGGATGGTGTGGATCAACGACCACATGTACTCCCACGGCGCGTGCTCGTGCGCGTGGGGCGGAGTCAAGGACTCGGGAATCGGCCGCGTCCACTCCGAGCTCGGGTTCCACGAATGCGTGAACGTGAAGCTGCTGTCCTGGGATCCGTCACGCACCCGCAACTTCTGGTGGCATCCCTACGACGCCTCGCTCGGCCGGGCGATGCACTCCGCGGCTCAGCTGCTCTACGGCCGCGACGACGACAAGGCCGGCGCGCTGCGGCGCGGCCTGCCCGCATACGCCCGCCTCGCCGCCAAGATGCTGGGCTCCGGCGGGCGCTAGGCGGCACGAGCCGCGCCCGGCACGAATCGCAGCCGCTCGGGCACGAAGGGGATCACGGCCCGCTTGACGTACTCGGCGCCGCCCGCCACGAGCGCCTTGCGCACGGGCGCGGGAGGCAGTGGCGCGAAGCCGTATCCGCGCCGGATGCGATCGGGCAGCAGGGCGATGGTGATGAAGTTGGCGGTCTGGAGCAGCGGTTGCGCGATCCACGGGACCGGGGGCTCGAGCACGATCTCGCGCGCACGCTGCCGGGCCCACTCGGTGATCAGCAGCGTGTCGCCCTCCAGCATCTCCCGGCGGTACTCGTGGAGGTCGGCGAGGGTGTCCGGCATGTCCGAGCGCCTCAGGCCGAAGAGCTCACCCACCACCTTGTAGTCCTCCCAGTAGCCCGCCTCCTCGGCGCGGGACATCGCCCCCACGTACTTGCGGTAGACCACGACGCCGGAGTCGACGAGCGTGAACAGCACCCACAGCAGCAGCTCGGGCTGGTCGGCGCGGTAGGAAGTGCCCGCGGGAAAGCGACCGACCGGCTCCTTGATCCTGCCGTTCACACGCTTGTGCATCGAGCGCACGTGCGCGGTCACCCGGTCGGCCTCCTCGCGGGGCCCGAAGCCGATGGTGCTCATCACCTCGGCGGTGCGCGCCAGGCGGTCGTAGGGCTCGTCCATGGCGCTCGAATGAGCGAGCAGGCCGGTGACCGCGAGCGGGTGAGCGGCCTGCATCAGCAGTGCCCGGGGGCCGCTCAGCACCACGGCACGCTCGCGGTGAACGCGCCGCAGCATCGAGTCGTCGGTGAAGTAGCCCGCCGCCATCTGCACGGAGAGTACGGGCCCTAGAATCGATAGGACCATGCCTGCAGCCGCCTACACCGGAAAGCCCTGCGTGTGCCAGTTCCGCAAGGGGATCTGCGACCAGACCTGTGTCCAGGGCATGCTCGAGACGCCGTTTTACATCGCCTGCCTGAAGCTCTCCGGCCGCAGGTGCCTGGTGGTGGGAGGCGGCGACATCGGCCTGGAGAAGGTGGAGGGCCTGCTGGCCGCCGAGGGCGATGTGACCCTCGTGGCCCCAGAGGCCATTCCCGCGCTCGAGAGCCTGGCCGCGGAGGGCTCGATCTCGTGGGAGCGGCGTGAGTACCGGCCCGCGGACCTGGAGGCAACGTTCATGGTGATCGCCGCCACGAACGACACCGACGTGAACATCGGGGTCTACAACGACGCGGAGCAGCGCGCGATGCTGGTCAACGTGGTGGACGTGCCGCCGCTGTGCAACTTCATCCTCCCGGCCATCGTGCGCACCGGCCCGCTGGCGATCGCCATCTCCACGGCCGGCGCCAGCCCGGCGCTGGCCAAGCGCATCCGCAACCAGATCGCCGAGGAGTACGGCGAGCCCTACGCGCGGCTGGCGATCATGCTCAACGACGTGCGCGGCTGGGCCAAGGGCACGCTGCCCACCTATCAGGACCGCAAGGCGTTCTTCGAGTCGATCGTGAACGGCGACCCCGACCCGGTGGAGCTGCTGCGCCGGGGCGACGAGGACGCCGTCCGTGACCTCATCGAGGCCGCGCGGCGGACGGCAACGCCCGCGTAGCGACGGCGTTCGGCGGCGGCGAGGAGGTCGGCCTTGTGGGCCTCGGCTGCAACGTGGGTCAAGGTCGTGAGGTACATGGGAACACGATCTCGCCAGCCACCCCACTTGACTATTGATTTAGTCTGAACTGAATGGTCACATTTCCGTTCACCGTCGACGACCTCGCCCGGACCCGTTTCGCGATCTCCCCGCTGTGGGAGCTGGTGACGAGCCTGCAGATGCTTCAGGACGCGGGGCGCGCGGCCGCGCACATCGCCTGGGTGCGCGAAGCGATGCCCGTGGCCCGCGAGCTCGACCTCGCGGTGGCACTGCGGCTGACGCCCACGCAGGGATACATGCCGGACTTTCTCACCCCGCCTCCGACTACGCCCGTCGCGACGTTCGAGGATGAGCTCGAGACGCTCCGCGCGACCCCGGCGGCAACCGTGCGCGGCGATGTCGGACGGCTGTTGGGCGGGCGCCGGCCGCCGGCCCTGCTCGACCCCCTGCTCGCGCACCCGCGCCGCGAGTTGAAGCGGATCGCAGCGGTGCTGGCCGAGTTCTGGCAACTGACGCTCGAGCCCCACTGGCCGCGCATCCGCGCCTTGCTCGAGGCCGACCTCGCCTACCGGGCGCGCTGCCTGACCGAGCGCGGCGCGTCCGGCCTGTTCGCGGACCTCCACGGCTCGATCGTCTGGGAGGACGACGTGCTCGAACTGCGTGACAGCGCCTGCGAGGGTCCGCACTCGCTCGGCGGCAAGGGCCTCCTGCTCGTGCCGTCGGCGTTCCAGTGGCAGCGGCCGGCGACGATCGTCGATCCGCCGTGGCAGCCGACGCTGCTCTACCCGGCGCGCGGCGTGGGCCTGCTGTGGGAGCAGCCTGACGAGCTCGACACGAACGCGCAGCTCGCCGGTGTGCTCGGCGCGACGCGCGCGCACCTCTTGAGCGCGCTCGACGCCCCCCGCTCGACGACGGCTCTCGCGGCCCAGATCGAGCTGAGCGCCGGAGGCGTCTCCCAGCACCTCTCGGCGCTCAGGGACGCGGGACTGGTGACGGGCACCCGCCACGGGCGTTCCGTGCTCTACGTCAGAACGCCGCTCGCCGACCGCATGGTGGCTGCGGGCGGAGTGTGACCGTGAGGCCTACGCCGCCACGCCCTCCACCAGGGCGCTGATCCCGGAGCGCTCCAGCCGCCCGGCGCGGAACCCGGCGCCGGTCAGCAGCTCGCGCAGCTCCTGCGGCGAGCGCTCGCGCCCGTTGTCGCACTGGGTGAGCATCTGAAGGTCGGTGAGCGAGGCAAACGGGTGTGGCTCGTTGCGCTCCTGGAGCTGCTCCACCAGCACGACCTTCTTCCCGGGCTCCATCGCCGCGCGCACGTTGATCAGGATCTTGCCGGCCGTCGGGTCGTCCCAGTCGTGAAGGATGTTCTTGAGCACGTAGAGATCCGCCTTGGCCTCGATCTCCCCGAAGAGATTGCCCTGCACGAGCTCCACGCGGTCGGCCACGCCTCGGCCGCCCAGATAGGTCTTCGCCTCGGTGAGAACGCCGGGTGCCTCCACAAGCACGCCGCGCAGCCGCGGGCGCTCGACCAGGATCGAGGCCAGCAGGGTGCCCACTCCCCCAGCCACGTCGCACACCGTGCCCTCCTCCGGCCATACGGAGGCGGCGGAGAACGAGGGCGCCTCGAACTCGGTCATCGACCTCATCGCGGAGGCGAACAGGCGCTCTTCCTCGGGGTGGGCGGCGAACCAGTCCCATACCGAGGCTCCGTGCACGCGCGGAAAGGCCGCCTCGCCGGTTCGTACGCTCTCCCCGAGGTCGGACCAGGCCGAGCGGGTGGAGGCGAGGGTGATGTAGCGCGCCCACGGGCTGATCGAGTCCTCCCTGTCGCTCGTGAGCGTGCGCCCGGCACGGGTGAGACGAAAACGACCGCGGCGGTCAAGGCGCAGCATGCCGTCCGTGGCCGCCGCCCGGAGCAGCCGGTGCAGGGCGTCGGCGTCGGCTCCCAGCTCGGGGGCCAGCTGTGATGCCGTGCGGGGGCCGCCGGCCAGAGCATCGGCCACGCCGAGCTCCGCCATCGCTCCGATCACCTGGGCACGGGCGATCCCCATCGTCTTCAGCCAGACCAGGCCCGTGGGAGGGACGAGCGCGTCAGCGGCCCACAGCAGGGCCCGCCGGAGGGCCAGACTCGCGTCCACGACGCGGGGTGGCGGTACCGGCGGCACGGCGCGCATCGTACCCTGGCGTCATGGGCGAGCTGTCACATCTCGACGACTCCGGGCGTGCCCGGATGGTCGACGTGGGTGAAAAGGCGAGCACCGACCGGCGGGCCGTGGCTCGGGCCGTGGTGACCATGAGCCCGGAGACGGCTGCCGCGGTGGCTCGCGGCGATGCGCCCAAGGGGGATGTGATCTCGACCGCCCGGATCGCGGGCATCCAGGGTGGCAAGCGCACGGCCGAGTTGATCCCCCTCTGCCACCCCATGTCTCTCTCGTTCCTCGACGTGGCCATCGAGGTGGACGCGTCGGTCGGGCAGCTGGTGCTGACCGCCGAGGCCAGGACCAGCGGTCAGACCGGAGTGGAGATGGAGGCCATGACGGCCTGCGCGGTGGCGGCACTCACGGTCTACGACATGGTCAAGGGCATCGAACGGGGAGTGGAGGTGGGGCCGGTGACCCTGATCGAGAAGACGGGCGGCAAGCACGACTGGCGCCGCGAGGCGGACGCCCGTCCGTCATGAGGGCGGCGGTGCTCACCATCTCCACCTCGCTGTCGGAGGGCAGGGGCGAGGACGCATCGGGTCCCGCCCTGGCCGAGCGCTGCGAGGCCGCCGGCCTCGACACCGTCCGCCAGACACTGCCCGACGACCGGCAGGCGATAGCCGCTGCGCTGCGGCGGCTGGCCGACGAAGATGGCGTCCGCTTCGTGTTCACCACCGGGGGCACCGGGCTGACCGCGGACGACGTGACCCCCGAGGCCACCCGCGACGTGCTCGAGCGCGAGGCGCCCGGCTACGCCGAGACCATCCGCGCGGAGTCGCGGGGACACACGCCGCTCGGGATCCTCACCCGCGGCGTGTCGGGAATCCGGGGCCGCACGCTGATCGTGAACTTCCCTGGCAACCCGAAGGCGATCGGGCAGTCGTGGCCGGTGGTGGAGCCCACGCTGCGCCACGCCGCGGAGACGCTCGAGCGTGAGTGACGGGGCATCCGGTCCGGCGCTCGAGCTGACCGGGCTCGAGCGCCGCTACGGCGAGCGCGTGGCGCTGAGCGGTGTGACTGTGAGCCTGGAGGCGGGCCGGACCCTGGCCGTGTTCGGCGCCAACGGCGCCGGCAAGACCACCCTGCTGCGGGTGCTCGCGGGCTTGCTGCGACCCCACGGGGGGACGGCAAAGGTCCTTGGGAGCGAGCTGCCCGGCGAAACCTGGAAGGTGCGCGGGCGGATCGGCTACCTCGGGCACGACCCGCTGCTCTACCGCGAGCTGACCGGTCGCGAGAACCTGACCTACCAGGCGCGGCTGTACGGCCTCGAGCCCGGGCGCGTGGAGGAGGCCCTGGCCGCGGTGGGCCTCGAGGGCCGCGCCAACGAGCCTGTGCGCGACCTGTCGAAGGGAATGGTGCAGCGCTTGGCCGCCGCGCGCGCGACGCTGCACGACCCCGACCTGTTGTTGCTCGACGAGCCGCGCGCCAACCTCGACCCCGCGGCGGCCGAGCGCCTGGAGCCGCTGATCGGGCGCGAGTCGGGCCGGGCGCGCGTGCTGGTGACCCATGACGTGGACGGCGGCCTGGCCGAGGCCGACCTGGCCGTGGGGCTGCGCGGCGGGCGCCAGGTGTTCACCCTGCCGGCAGCGGAGCTGGACGGCGCCCGGGCACGGGAGCTGTACTCGTGATCCGCGCCGCCTCGGCGATCCTGCGCAAGGACCTCACGATCGAGCTGCGCACCAAGGAGTCGGTGCCCGCGATGACGCTGTTCACGGTCACGGTCTACGTCCTCTTCCACTTCGGGCTCGACCGCGACACCCTCGACGGCGAGCTGGCGTCGGGGGTGCTGTGGGTGACGCTTCTCCTGGCCACCGTGATCGGCGTGTCGCGGCTGTTCGCGGCCGAGCGCGAGCAGGGCGGCATCGACGCCCTGCTGCTCGCGCCGGTGGACCGGACCGCCCTGTTCGTGGCCAAGGCCGGCGCGCTGTTTCTGTACCTGGTGGCGCTGGAGGTGGTGGCCGTGCCGGTGTTCGGCCTCCTGCTGCTGGGACCCGACCTGTTCGCCGCCTTTCCCGAGCTGCTGGCGATCCTCGTGCTGGCCGACGTCGGGCTGGCGGCGGTGGGCGCGCTCGTGGCGGCGCTTGCCGTCGAGACCCGCGCGCGCGAGCTGATCGTGCCCCTGCTGCTGCTGCCGCTGGTGGTGCCGCTGCTGATCGGCGCCGCGTCCGCCAGCGAGCCGCTTCTCCGCGCCGGCGCCGAGCCCGAGGACCTGGGGCGCTTTCTAGCGCTGCTCGGCGGGTATGACCTGGTCTTCCTCCTGATCGCCCTGGCCGTGTTCGACTACCTGCTCGACGATTGATGACTGGCATCGAAGGGGGGCACAGCCCGCCTTTGCAACCCCCCGCCAGCTTCCCTTCCTATCGGGACGGCATGCGCGCCGGGCTCCCGTTCGTTCTGCCGACGATCGCCCTGTCGGCCTCGTTCGGCGTGCTGGCCGAACCCGTGATTGGCGCCACCGCCACGATCGTGATGTCGGTGATCGTGTACGGCGGCTCGGCGCAGTTCGCTGCCCTCAGCGTGCTCGCGGGCGGCGGGGGAGCCGGCGCCGCGATCACCGCCGGACTCCTGATGAACACCCGGTTCCTCCCAATGGGGCTGGCCTTCGGCCCCTCGCTGCCCGGCAACGCCGCGGTGCGCGCGCTCCAGGGCCAGGCGGTGGTGGACCCGTCATGGGCGCTGGCCAACCGGGGCGAAGGCCGGTTCGACCGCCACCTGCTGATCGGCGCCACCATCCCGCAGTTCATCGCGTGGGTCAGCGGCACGGTGGTCGGAGTGTTCGCCGGCGACGTGATCGGCGACCCGGCCACCCTCGGGCTCGACGCTCTGTTTCCAGCCTTCTACCTGATCCTGCTCGCCGAAGAGGTGCGCAGCGGACGGCCGATGGTGGCGGCCGCCCTGGGGGCCGCCATCGCCGCGGCGCTGCTGCCCTTTGCGCCGCCCGGACTGCCCGTGATCGCGGCCACCTCGGCCGCGCTGATCGCGCTGTGGCGCCCGTGACCGAGGCGTGGATCACGATTGCCGGCCTGGCGGTGGGAACCGTGGCCATCAAGGCATTCGGGCCGGTCACCGCCGGCGGACGCGACATTCCACCGCGCGTCGCCGCCGTAATCGCGCTGGTCGCGCCGGCGCTGCTCGCCGCGCTGGTGATCACGCTGACCTTCGGGGCCGACCGCTCGGGCATCACCGTCGACGCCCGGCTGATCGGCCTGCTTGCGGCCGGCGCCGGGATAGCGGCCAGGCTCCCGCTCCTGGCCATCATGAGCGTAGCCGCCGTGGCCGCGGCTGCCACCCGGGCGATCGCCTGAGCCACCCGCGGTCCGCCCGCGCGGCCCCCGCTCTAGGATGGAGGGGTGTATTCCAAGGGGTTCAAGCCGCTTGCCCTAGCCACGGTGGTCAGCATGCTGGCGGCCTTCGCGCTGGTCTTCTTCTACGCCCCCAACGACGCCGACCAGGGCTTCATCCAGAAGATCTTCTACGTGCACGTGCCGATGGCGATCGTGGCGCTGTGCGGGTTCGTGGCCGGCGGCATCATGGCGATCAAGCACCTGCGCACGGGCGACCGCTCCTGGGACATGCGCTCCTACGTGGCGATCCACCTGTCGATCATCCTCGGCACCGCGGTGCTGATCACCGGCGCGATCTGGGCCAAGGCCTCATGGGGCCACTGGTGGGTGTGGGACGAGCCTGTGCTGGTCTCCTTCCTCATCGTCTTCCTTCTCTATTGCGTGTACTACCCGCTGCGCTTCTCGATCGAGGATCCCGAGCGCCAGGCGCGCTACTCCTCGGTGTTCGCGATCGCCGCCGGCGCCTTCGTGCCGATCAACTTCACCGCGGTGCGGCTGGCCGAATCAGTCACCCATCCGCGCGTGCTCTCCCAGACCGGCGGCAGCCTGCCGGGCGACATGCGGCTCACCTTCCTGGTGTCGATTCTCGCCATGACGCTCCTGTTCGTGACCCTCTGGAAGCTCGAGCTGACCTCCAAGCACGCCTCCATGCAGCTCAAGCGGCTGCGCACCCGGCTCGAGCTGCGCGCCGAGGTCTAGGCCCGTGCCCGCGCTCCCCCTCGACGAGGCCGGGAAGTACGTGGCGGGCGCCTACCTGGTCTTCCTCGCCCTGATCTTCATCTATGTCGCGATCATCGGGGCGAAGATCGCCCGGATCGAGCGCGAGGTGAGCGAGCTGCTCGAGTTGGAGGAACGTGGAGCCGAGAGACGTACGGAGGTGACCACGTCGTGACTCGTGAGCTGATCGCACTCGGCGTCTCGCACAAGACCGCGCCGCTCGCGCTGCGCGAGCGGCTGGCGCTGCCGGAAGGCCGCGCGACCGCGGTGCTGGCTGAGCTGTGCGCCCAGGAGTCGGTGCAGGAGGCCGTGGCCATCTCCACCTGCAACCGGTCGGAGATCTACCTCGTGGCCTCGGACGCTGTGGCCGCCGAGAGCGCGGCACTCACCGTGCTCGCCCGCGAGGCCGGCATTCGCCCCACCGAGCTCACCGACTGGCTGTACTCATTCCGCGAGGGCGACGCAGTGCGGCATCTGTTCGGCGTGGCCGCGGGACTCGATTCGATGATCGTCGGCGAGGCCGAGATCCAGGGCCAGGTCAAGCGCGCGTACGAGCTGGCCCTGGTGGAGGGCGCGACCGGGCCGATCACCAACCGGCTGTTCCGGGAGGCGCTGGGCGCCGGGAAGCGCGTGCGCACAGAGACCGCTGTGGGGCGATCGCGCCTGTCGGTCTCCTCGGTCGCCGTCGAGCTGGCCGCCGACATGCTCGGCGACCTCGCCACCCGTCGCGTGCTGGTGATCGGGGCCGGCGAGAACGGTGAGCTGACGGCCAAGGCCCTGCGCGAGAAGGGCGTGCATACCGTGTTCGTGGCCAACCGCCACTACGACCGCGCGATCGGGCTGGCCCAGCGCTTCGGCGGCTCCGCCGTGCGCTTCGACGACCTCCCGGCCGAGCTGGCCCAGGCGGACATCGTGGTCAGCTGCACCGCCTCCCCCCACCAGATCCTGGACCGCGAGGAGCTCGAGCTGATAAGCGGCGACCGCGGCGCTCGCCCGCTCGTGCTGATCGACATCGCGGTACCGCGGGACGTGGACCCGAGCGTTCGCGACCTACCCGGCATCGCCCTCTACGACATGGACGACCTGCAGCGCGCCGTGGCCCAGCGCCGCAGCGTGCGCGAGGCCGAGGCAGCCCGAGCCCGCGCGGTCGTGGACGAGCAGGTGATCGCCTTCGACCGCTGGCTCACCAGCCTCGACGTGGTCCCCACCATCACGGCCCTGCGCGAGCGGGGGCAGGCGGTGGTCGACGCCGTGCTTGCGGAGAACGAGCCGCGCTGGGAGTCGCTGTCGGACGCCGACCGCGAGCGCCTGCGGACGATGGGCGCCGCGATCGTGAACCGGATGCTGCACGAGCCCACACTGCGCCTGAAGGGCTCCGCCGGGGAGGACTCCTCCTACGAATACGTGCAGGCCCTGCGCGAGCTGTTCGGGCTGGAGAGCCAAGGGGACGGTGCTCGCCGGAACAACGTTGCGGCTGCGCTCCGCCGCGGGGGGGGCCCGGAGGGCTCGGCGGATGTCACGCAGCTCGATTCGCGCCGCCGCCGGCACGGCTGAGTGGCACTCCGGCTCGGGAGCCGCGGCAGCGCGCTGGCTGTCGCCCAGGCCGCCTACGTGCGCGAGCGGCTCGAGTCGCTCGGCGAGGAGGTCGAGCTGATCACCATCCGCACCTCGGGGGACGAGCGTCCCGGCGGCGCACCGGCGCCCGAGACCGACGACAAGGCGCGGTTCGTGAAGGAGATCGAGGAGGCGCTGCTGTGTAGGGAGATCGACATTGCCGTGCACTCGGCCAAGGACGTGCCGTCGCTCCTGCCGGACGGGCTGGCGATCGTCGGCGTGCCTGAGCGGGCCGATCCGCGCGACGCACTCTGCGGGCCCGGCTCGCTCGACGACCTTGCCGACGGCGCGGTCGTGGGCACCGCCAGCCTGCGCCGCCGGGCCCAGCTCCTGGCGGTGCGACCCGACCTCGACCTGCGCGATGCGCGCGGCAACGTGGACACGCGCCTGAGACGGCTCGGCGAGGGCGCCTACGACGCGCTGGTGCTGGCCGCCGCCGGCCTGTCGCGCCTCGGGCGCCAGGAAGGGGAGCCGATCCCCGAAGCCACCATGACCCCCGCTCCCGGGCAGGGCTGCCTGGCGCTGGAGGCGCGCACCGGCGACACCGTTGCGAGCGGCCTGGCGGCGCAGCTCACCGACCGCGACTCACTCGTGGCGCTCACGGCCGAGCGGGCGCTGGTCGACGGGCTGGCCGCCACCTGCCGGACGCCGGTGGGCGCCCACGCCCGTCTGCAGGGGGCCGAGCTGCGTCTCGACGCCTTCGCGGGCATGCCGGACGGCAGCGAATGGATCCGCGACTCCGCCACCGGCGACGCCACGGACCCCACCGCTCTCGGCCGCGTGGTCACCGAGCGAATGCTGGCCGCGGGGGCCCGCGAGCTGCTCGACGCGGCTGAGCGCGCGGAATAACGTGGGCCGATGAGCGAGGGCATCGTCTACCTCGTGGGCGCCGGGCCCGGGGACCCGGGGCTGATGACCCGGCGCTCGCTCGAGCTGATCGGGGAGGCCGACGCGATCCTCTACGACCGGCTGATCCCGGCAGACGCACTGGAGGGCGCCCGGCCCGGCTGCGAGCTGCGCTATGTGGGCAAGGAGCCCGGCAATCCGGCGATGGCGCAGGAGGACATCGACGCGCTGCTGGTGGAGCTGGGCTCGGCGGGACTGAAGGTGGTGCGGCTGAAGGGCGGCGACCCGTTCGTGTTCGGTCGCGGCGGCGAGGAGGCCGAGGCGCTGGCCCGGGCCGGCGTGGCCTTCGAGGTCGTGCCGGGAGTGACCGCGGGCGTGGCCGCGCCCGCATACGCCGGCATTCCCGTCACGCACCGGGACGCCGCCTCCGCGGTGGCGTTCGTGACGGGCCACGAGGATCCCGGCAAGGAGGAATCCGCCCTCGATTGGGAGGCGCTCGCGCGTTTCCCCGGCACGCTGGTGCTCTACATGGGGGTAAAGAATTTGCCGCTGATCTCCGAGCGGCTGATCTCCGCCGGACGCACCTCCGACGAGCCCGCCGCGGTGGTCCAGCGCGGCACGCTCCCTGGCCAGGCGGTGGTGTCCGCCACGCTGGCCGACATCGCCGAGCGGGTGGCACAGGCGGGCATCCGCCCCCCGGCGATCACGGTGATCGGCCGGGCGGCCGCGCTGCGCGACACGCTGGCGTGGCTCGAGCGCCGCCCGCTGCACGGCCGCCGCGTGGCCGTCACGCGCGCGCGGGCTCAGGCCAGCGGGCTGGCGGCGAGGCTGCGCTCGCTGGGCGCCGACGTGGTGGAGACGCCGGTGATCCGGATCGAGCCGCGCCCGGTCGAGGGCGAGGTGGAGACGATGGTCGCGGAGATCGGCGAGTACGCCTTGGTGATCCTCACCAGCCCGAACGGCGCGGCCCTTCTGATGGATGCGCTGGCTGCCACCGGCCGCGACGCGCGAGCCCTTGCCAGAGCCACCGTGGCCGCGATCGGCCCGGGCACCGCGCGCGAGCTCGAGCGCCACGGGATCGGCCCGGACGTGGTGCCGCCCCGCTCCATCGCCGAGGCGCTCGTGGAAGCACTGGCCGACGTGCCCGTTGAGGGCCGGCGGGTGCTCGTGGCGCGCGCCGCCGAGGCTCGCGACGTGCTGCCGGAGGCGCTGAGCGCGCGCGGCGCGGGCGTCGATGTCGTGGCCCTGTACGACACCATCGCCGAGCCGCTCGACGACGCTCAGATCGAAGCGCTGGCCGGCGCCGACTACGTGACCTTCACCTCCAGCTCCACGGTGCAGTTCCTGCTCGACGCGGTGGGCACGGCGGACGGCCTCCCCGCCGACGGCCGGCTGGTCTCGATCGGGCCGGTGACCAGCGCCACCGCCCGAGAGCACGGCCTGACCGTGCACGTGGAGGCGGAGCGGCACGACATCGACGGTCTGGTCGACGCACTTCTGAGAGACGCCTCACCGTGATCGTCACCCTGATGACCGACTACGGCACCGACGACGACTTCGTCGGGGTGTGTCACGGCGTGATCGCCTCGATCGCACCCGAGGCTCGCGTCATCGACCTGACCCACGGGATCGCCCGCGGCGCCGTGCGCCAGGGCGCGCTGGTGCTGCGCAACACGTTGCCCTTCATGCCGGCTGGCGTCCACGTGGCCGTCGTCGACCCCCAAGTGGGCACCGAGCGCAGAGCGGTGGCGCTGCGGTGCGGAGACGGCCGGGTGCTCGTGGGGCCGGATAACGGGCTGCTGTCGCTGGCATGGCTACCGGCCGGTGGCGTGGAGCGGGCGGTGGACGTGACGCGCTCTCCGCATCGGCTGGAGCCTGTGTCGGCCACCTTCCACGGGCGCGACGTCTTCGCGCCGGTGGCGGCTCAGCTTGCGGCGGGGGCGGAGCTCGCCGACGCCGGCGAGCCGCTCGACCCCGAGACGCTGGGACGAGTGGAGCTCCCCGAGCCGCAGATCGGGGAGGACGGCACGGTGGCGGCCCACGCCCTCACCACGGACCGGTTCGGCAACGTGGTTCTGAACCTGGGCCACGAGGCGCTGGCCGGCACGGGACTGACGCTTGGGGCCGAGGTCGAGATCGAGGTGGGCGGTCAGCCGTTTCTGGCCACCTACGCCGCCACCTTCGCCGACGTCCGCCCCGGGGAGCTGATCGTCTACGAGGACGCCTACCGGATGCTCGCCCTGGCGGTGAATCGAGGAGATGCCCGAGCCACCCTGGGCATCGAGCCCGACGCCGAGGTGTTGCTGCGAGCTCGATGAGTCCCCTCGGTTCGCCGCGAGTGCATCACCGCCTGACCGACTCCACCAACGCGCGAGCCAAGCAGCTGGCGGCGGCAGGCGCGCCCCACGGCACCGTCGTGACCGCCGACGAGCAGAGCGCCGGTCGCGGCAGGCAGGGTCGCGCGTGGACCTCCGAGCCGGGCTCGGCGCTGCTGCTGTCGGTGGTGATCCGCGATCTCGACGAGCGCCACGTCCTCCTCCCCCTGGCGACAGCGGTGGCCGTCTGCGAGGCCGCCGAGGCCTGCACGCCGGTGACGTGCGCCATCAAGTGGCCCAACGACGTTTGGGTCGAGGGGAGAAAGCTGGCGGGGATTCTTGTCGAGGGGAGGCCGCAGGAGGGGTGGGCGGTCGTTGGCGTGGGGGTCAACGTTTCGGGTTTTCCGGGTGAGCTCGCCGGGCTCGCCACCTCGCTGGCGCTCGAGTCGGCAGACGACAATCGACAGTCGACAGCGGTGGTGCTCGCTGCGCTGCTGCCTGCTCTCGACCGCCGCTTGTCTGACGGTTCGGCTCGCTTGCTCGAGGCGTGGCGCGAGCGCGATGCGCTCAGGGGCCGCCGCATCTCCTGGCGAGACGGTGAGGGAACGGCGGCGGGTGTCGACGACACCGGTGCCCTGCTGGTGGAGACGGACGCCGGCCGGGTGGCGTTGCAGGCGGGCGAGGTGCACCTGCGCGGCGTGAGCTGAGCCCTTGTCCTGCGTGCTCCCGCCGGATACGGTCGGCCGGCTTGCAACGACGAGAGAGGCGGGGGAAATGAATCGCAGCAGAGAGTGGCTGGTACCGCTCACCGGAGTCGCATTCATCGCGGTCGTGATCATCGGATTCATCATCGGCGGTGAGCCCAAGAGCGCGGACGAGCCGGCGCGGGAGATCGTCGACTTCTATGTCGACAACAAGGACTCCGTCGAGATCGGCGCCATCGCCGCCGCCGTCGCAGGCTTGCTACTGATCTTCTTCGGCGCTTACCTGCGCCAGGTGCTGCATGCGGCTGCGGGTGAAGGGGAGATTCTGTCGCTGGTGTCTTTCGTCGGCCTGGTGCTGGTAGCGATGGGGTTCGCGATCGACGCGACGATCTCGTTCGCCCTCGCCGAGGCCGCGGACGACGTCGATCCGGCGGCGGTGCAGGCGCTGCAGGCCCTGTGGGACAACGACTTCGTGCCGATCATCCTCGGTGTCTTGGCCTTCCTCTGGGCGACCGGCATCTCCATACTTCAGAGTGGAGCATTGCCCAGGTGGATGGGCTGGGTGATGATCGTGCTCGGGATCGTCGGAGTGACGCCGATCGGGTTCGTGGCTGCCATCGGTTCGGCGATCTTGGTGCTGGTGCTGGGCATCATGCTGTCCGTGCGCGCCCGCTCTGCACCTTCGGCGACGTAGGAGCCGCATAGCGAGAAGCTCGGCCGCCGGCGGAGCCGCATCTCAGCCACCTCGGGCCCCGTGCCATGAGCGCATTTCGCGCTAGGCGGTGGTGGTCGGTCCGCGGTGTAACGCCGGGTCGCGGCGCACCCCACGACGGCTGGGTAGGGGAACCTGGGCGTGAGGCGCGGCCACTGTCGTGCCTAAGGGTCGTCCTGCGACCACAAAGCAGGACTGCGGCCTGATTCTCTCGCCAGGCCCCTGGCCGTGAGCGTTCGTCGCGCAAGCGGTGGGTGGCACGTAAACCTGGGTCGCTGTCCTGCCTAGCAGGCGTCCTGGCCCGACAAACCAGGACAGCGCGGCGACTTCGGGCCTCTGGCTGCGGAGAGGCTGTTCGGATCGGGCGTGTAGCGAGCGAGGCCTACCGAAGGCCGCGGCGGAGCGAGCGATAGCTCGCGGACCGCGAACGGTCAGCCGTGTCGAAGCGGAGCGCCTCCTCCGACCAGCCGAATCGCAGCCAGGGCCCGCGGCCACCAACACCGCGCCCTACAGGGCCGCGCTAGGCCGCGTCCTGCTGTTTCTGCCCCTTCTTGGCCTGCGGCCCGCCGCCGTTCTGGCCGCCCTCCTGGCTCCCGCCCCGGCCCCTGCGCCTCCGGCCTCCGCGGCGCCGGCGGCCCTTCGGGAAGTTGCGCAGCAACTCGCGGGCGAGGGCACTCGGCTTGCGCGCCATCCGCATGCGGGCGCCATCGAGCACCTGCTGGGCCTCGGGCGTGTGGGCCAGCGAGGCGGCCAGCACGGCGGCCGACAGGCGGCGGTCCTGCTTCTTGGTGGCCTGCACGACGCGGCGGGCGTTGCGGCCGTGCGCACCGCCAGACGAGTTCACCAGCAGACCGAGCAGGCGCTTGGTCTCGGGCCAGCGCGACACGGCGTACTCCTCGTGCACCTCGCGGCTGTACTCGGCCAGGTGCCACAGCCAGCGGCTGGCCTGGTCGCGGCGGCCGATGGGCCTCTCGGCGAGGGCCTCGAGCAGGACCTTGACGCCCTCGCGGCGCTCGTCGCGCGACCAGCCGCCCACGATCTCGACGGCCTCGTCGAAGGCCTCGGGGTCGCGCAGCGCGCCCACCTCGGTGAGCGCGCGCAGGCGTAGCTGGGTGTTGCGGTTGCGCTGAAGGCACGTGATCAGGTACTTGCGCCGCAGCTCGCCGGTGGCGTCGAAGTGCAGCATCGCCTTCGCGCGGCGCCAGTTGTTGGCGGCCACACGCGCGCCCGCCAGCTGGGCCCAGGCTCCCTGCTCGGCCCAGTTGAGGTGCTCGACCGCGATACGCCACAGCTCGCGCTCGAACACCTGCGCGCGCCGCTCGTGGTCGGCGGTCACCGGCACCACGCGGCGCTCGACGCGCAGGCGCCGGCCGCGGCCGCGGCGCACGGGACCCACCACGATCGCGCCGCCTCGGTACACGTCGCGGTCGAGCAGGCCGTGAAGCGTGACCACGGGGTCGTCGTTGGTCGTGGCCGGGTGCACCAGGTCGACGACGATGCCGGCCTCCTTGCCCTGCCGGCGACGGGTCACACGCCCCACGCGCTGCTGGTAGATGCGCCGTGAAGCGGTTGGCGCCAGGTGCATGCACACGGTGGCGCGGGGGGAGTTCCAGCCCTCGGCAAGCAGCTGGGCGTTGCAGAGCACGTCGATCTCACCGCGCTCGTACGCGGCCAGCACGCGCGTGAGCTCGCGCTTGTTGGTCTCGCCGGACACGGCCTTGGCCTTGATCCCCGCCTCCACGAACGCCGCGGCCACGTTGTGGGCGTGGCGCACGCCTGCGGTGTAGACAACACCGGGCAGGTCCTTGAAGCGCACCTTGTAGAGATCGGCGATGGCCAGGTTGAACGGCGTCTGGTCGAGCAGTGCGGCCAGCTGCTCCTGGTCGAAGTCCTGGTCCACCTCGCCCTTGCGCAGGGGAACCTGGGAGATCGAGCGCACGCCCACTCCGGGCGGAATGCGCACGCAGCGCAGCGGCGCGATCACTCCGCGGCGGGCCGCCTGTGCCAGGTCGAAGCGCGAGGTCTGGGTGGGGAAGAGGTCCGTGACGTGGCGGGCGATGAGGGCGCCGGTGGCCGTCATGCCCACGAACACCGGCTCCTCCCACTGACGGATCGCGGCCGAGGTCTTCTCGCCGAGTGCCGTGTGGGCCTCGTCGCAGATCACGATCGTGTAGGCGTCGGAGATCTTGCCCGCGTTGCGCACGAACCACTGGTATGTCTCCACGGTGACCGGGCCCTCCACCGTCGGCTGCTTGTCGCCGAGCAGCGGCGCGCACACGCGCTTGCGGTAGCCGCGGTCGCGCAGCTCCCCGTTGAACTGGTCCACGAGGTTGCGGCGGTGGGTGAGGATCAGCACGCCGCCCGTGCGCGACGCCTCGACGAAGCCGAGCGCGGCCACGGTCTTGCCGGCGCCGGTGGCGTGCTCGAACCAGAACCTGCGGGCCGCGCCCTTGTCCTCGGAAGGCGAACCCTCCGCGCTCTCGTCGTCGGCCCCCTGGGTCTCGGACCAGTCGAGGGGCTCGTCGTCGTCGGAGATCTCGTCGTCGCCCTCTATCTCGACCTCGCCGGAGGGGAGCTCCTCGTAGCTGGCCGCCTTCCCGTTGCCGTTGGTCTTGGGGCCGGCCATCTGCTCGGCGATGAGCGCTATCAGGGTTCCTGACAGGGCATCGACCTGGTGGGCCGAGAGCACCGTCCCGTCCACCAGCTTGGGCTCGTCGTCGGCGAGCACCCGCTCCAGCCCGAGGATCAGCGAGAACTCGCGCCGCCACTCGGCCGAGGGCGCCTCGTGGCCGGACTCGAGCTCGACCAGGGCGGCGTCGAGCGCGCGGCGCCGTGGCGTGTCTGCGGCCAGCGCGCTGGCGGCGTCCTCTCCTTCGAGCACGAACGGCTCGCGAGCGAATTTCTCGGCGCGCTTGAGATCGGCGCCGGATACCGGCGGTGAGTCAGCCACGGAAGTTCTTTCAGCCATGTTCGGCCTCTGGTTCTGGGGAGACGACGCGGTGGGGTCTGCTTCCGCCACCTGAGAAAGGAGCCTTCGCGGACGCAGCGTGCCTGCGCGTCGAGTGAGCCGCTCAGTGGTTGCCCTCGAGCGGCGGGCAGTCGCAAGGCATCCCTTTGCCCGCGACCACGTGTATTACAGCACACGAGAGCGTCTCGCGACCCGTGTTGCCTCCCGGCTATCTTGATCGGAACCCCATGCGCCGCCTCCTGCCCGCCCTGCTCTGCGTTGTCGTGGCCGCCGCGGTGGCGGCCGCCGTGGTTGCGGCGACCGGCGAGAAGCCCGAGGCACCCAAGAGCGCGGCGCCGCCCGAGGGGGAGGCTGCGGCGGCCCTGGCGGGCGCTCCCGCGCCGCTGGCCGCGATCCACGCCCAGTCGAACGAGCTGCTCGACGGCGGGGCCGACGCCTTCGAGAAGCGGCTCGCGGCGCTGAAGGGCTACCCGGTGGTCGTGAACATGTGGGGCTCGTGGTGCGGCCCCTGCCGGGACGAGTTCCCCTACTTCCAGAGCCAGGCGATCGAACGGGGGAAGAAGGTCGCCTTCCTCGGCGTCGACGGCCAGGATCCCGAGTCCGAAGCGCGGGCGTTCCTGGACGAGTATCCGGTCGCCTACCCCAGCTACAAGGACCCCGACCTCGAGATCGCCGCGGTGATCAAGGCGGTCGGGCCCTTCCCCGCGACGGTCTTCTACGACCGCAAGGGTCAGATCACCCACCTCCAGCAGGGCCCCTACCAGAACGACCGCGAATTGGCGGCCGACATCTCTCGTTACGCTCGCTGAATCGCGACCCCCGAAGCATTGAAGGTGCGGCCGGCCCGCACGCACATCGAGATCGAAGCGGCCATGGAGCTGCGCCGCATGGTGTTCTGTGAGGAGCAGGGAGTGGCTGCCGAGGCCGATCGCGACGGGCGCGACTCGGAGGCACTGCACCTGGTGGTGCTCGACCTCGAGCGGGTGGTGGGCACCTGCCGTCTGTTGATCGACGGGGACACCGCCCGCCTGGGGCGCATGGCGGTGCACGCCGGCCGCCGCGGCGCCGGCGTGGGGTCCATGCTGCTCCGCGAGGCCGACCGTGCCGCGGCCGCCGCGGGTACCCGGCTGATCCGCCTGCACGCCCAGACCTACGCTCGCCGCGTCTATGACCGCGCGGGCTACGAGGTGCGCGGAGCGCCTTTCCTGGAGGAGGGCATCGAGCACGTGACCATGGAGAAGCGCGTTGCCTGAGGTCCGCATCGACCCGGTCTCCGGTCTGCGTGTGATCGTGGCCGCCGAGCGCGCCGAGCGCCCCGGTGCGTGGTTCGCAGTGAGCCCCAGGCCCCCGGTGGACCCGGAAACCGACCCCTTCCGCGAGGGGCACGAGGACCGCACTCCGCCCGAGGTCTACGCCCTGCGCCCTGGGGGCGGCCCGGCGAACTCACCCGGATGGCAGGTGAGGGTGGTGCCCAACCTCTACCCGGCCCTCGAGCCCGGCCAGGCCGGCACCGGCGACCCGCTGGAGGCGGGGCGCGGCGAGCCCGAGCTCTTCGCCACCCGTCCGGCAAGCGGCGTGCACGAGGTGGTAATCAACGGGCCGGAGCCGGTGTCCTCGCTGCACGACCTTGGACCGCAGGCGCTGGCCGCGGCCATGGACGTGTGGCGCGAGCGGATGCGCACCCACGCGGGCTCCGCCTACGTGCACGTGATCGTGAACGAGGGCCAGCAGGCCGGCGCGTCACTGCCGCACACCCACACGCAGATCTATGGCCTGCCCTTCGTGCCTGCCACCGTGGCCCGGGAGCGTGAGCGCTTCACCGCCTACCGTGACCGCACCCAGGGCCGCAATCTCCTGGCCGATGTGCTCCAGGAAGAGGTGCGCCTGCGGGACCGGCTCGTCGCGGTCGACTCCGAGGCTGTGGCCATCTGCCCGTTCGCCTCCCGCGGCCCCTTCCACGTGCAGATCCTCCCCCGCGCCCCGCGAGCCCGGTTCGAGGACGAGGGGCCGCTGGGCGCCGCGCTACTGCACCAGGTGCTGGCCCGCCTGGAGTCCGTCCTCGAAGCACTGCCGCCGTTCAACATGTGGGTCCGCACGGCTCCGCCAGGGTCGGAGGCGTTCTGCTGGCGGATCGACCTGCTCCCGCGCCTGGCTCAGCAGGCCGGTCTCGAGCTGGGGGCCGGCGTCGAGCTGTGCGCCTTCGCACCGGAGCGCAGCGCCGAGCTGTTGCGGGCCGCCCCCCCGTGATCGCGGGGCCCATGGTCGCCCTCGTGTAGCTTCCCGCCGCATGCCGCCAGCCGAACGCCCACTGCCCAGGTATGCCTCCGAGCCGCCTCAGGAGCCGCTGCCTTACGGCCGCTGGGGCGAGGCGCTGGGTGACCATTTCAGGACGGCCGCGGCGGCTATCCAGACCGACGAGCAGCTCGGCGAGCCGGGCGAGATCACCTGGTTCCCGGACCGCACCTGGGGCGGGCGCACGTATGTGCCGGCCACCGCACCCACCTCGGAGGGCTTCGAGCTGTTCGGTTTCGTCTCGTACACGCGCGAGCACGAGGGGGCGCAGGCCGCCGACTTCACGGCCGTGGTCGACTACACCGACGAGACCGCCGAAGCCAATCCGGACTGGACGCTGGATCTCTCCGACCAGGAGATCGGCCACTGGCGCGGTCCGGAGGCGCGCCGGGGGGTGGTCACGCTGGTATGGGGCGTGTCCCTGGTGCCCAACGGGGCCGTGGCCACCGCCGAGTTGGGACCCACGACCACCGACCAGTGCGTGCTGGTCGAGGACCGCTTCACCCTCGTCTCCCTCGATGACTACACGGGCGACTACGTGGAGGTCCGCCTTTTCGCCCAGCGCGGCGCCGAGCTGGCGCGCGAGTCCCTCTACGAGGATGAGGACGAATAAGGCTTGGATCCGCCCGGATCCAAGCCAACACCGCGGGCTATCTTCTCCCTGGGCCCCGATAGCTCAGCTGGATAGAGCGTCCCCCTCCTAAGGGGAAGGCCGCTGGTTCGAATCCAGCTCGGGGCATGGCCGGTCAGCGGTCGGGACGATCCGGATAGAGGTCGTCGATGGTGGTGAGCGCCACGTACGGAGCGCCCGCGGCTGCCTCGATCGCCTCGCCGCCACCGGCCAGCCGGTCGAGCACGCTCACGACGCCGACGACCTCGAGGCCCTCCTCGCGCACGCGTTCGATCGCCTGCACGGTCGACCCGCCGGTGGTCACCACGTCCTCCACGATCAGGCAGCGCTCGCCGGGGTCGAGCGGAGGACCCTCGACCCAGCGTTGCAGGCCGTGCTCCTTGCGCTCCTTGCGCACGAAGAAGGCCTTTACGCCGGCTCCGGCGGCAAGTGCCGAGCAGGCCACCGGGTCTGCGCCCATGGTGAGTCCGCCGACGGCTGTGGCTCCCGAGCGGTCCGCTTCCTCGGCCACGAGCTCACCGAGGGCGGCGAAGCCGGCGGGCCGGAGAATCGCTCGCTTGGCATCCACGTAGTACTCGGCGTCGCGTCCGCTGGACAGCGTGACCCTGCCGATCACCAGCGCGTGGGTCCGAAGTTCGGCCACAAGCCGCTCGCGAGGGGTCAGGTTCTGCACGGCGGCTGCCGATGGTAGAGAAGCATGGGGTCGCTGATCCGCATATGCGCCGTGACGGCGGCCGCACTCGTGGCCCTGAGCTTCGTGTTCTTCGCCGTCGACCAGCTCACCGAGGGCTCCGAGAACCAGGTGCGAGCGATCAGCGACGAGCAGCGCGCCCTGTCCCAGGCAGCCATCGACAAGCCCTCGCCCGAACCGGCGGTCGAGCGAGTCCGCGAGCGCCAGCACTCGAGCGTGCGCGAGTACGTGGACGACGCCGACGACGTCCTGCTGTCCCCCTTCACCGGGCTGGTCGATTCCAGCCAGGTATGGGTCCAGCGGATGGTGCCCGGCCTCGTCGGACTGCTCCTCTATGGGCTCGGGGGCACCCTGCTCGCAAACGCCGTGCCAAGGGGCGATCGAAAGCTGGGCGACTGGCGCGAGTCCACCGGCTGAGCCGGCGAGCGGCGTCCGTCACCGCAACCTTCGCGGCTCGCGAGTGATGTAAACGGCACACGACTGTTGCCAAGCGCCTAATCCCCCTGCCCACCGGGCGCGGGGAGTGGGGGAACCGAAGCGGCCCAGGCCGCAGGGGCGAATCGCCGCGATCAGCGGCGTAGCGCGACTTCCAGCGCGAGCCCGTCAGCTAACCCCGCCGGCCCGAAGGAAGAGGAGCACGACGGTGACCACCCCCATGCGAGACCTCGCGTCCCCTGGCCCCTGGGAGCGTTCCATCGAGCGTTCCCGGCGCAGGAGGGCGATCACGCCGGATGCAAGGAAGCGGCTCAACCGCCGCCGTAGGGCATCGACCGCCCTCACCACCCTGATGGTGGCCGGCCCGGCAGGGCAGGTCCTGGCCGCCACCGGCGCCACCGGGGAAGGGGGACGTCCGGGACCCGCCTCGCCCGCCGACCGCGCGATCGGGGCGCAGCCCGGCGGCCTGATGCTCAAGGCCGGGAGCGCCGGAGCGGCCGTGATGGCCATCCAGGAGCGACTCGGGGTGCCCGCCGACGGTGTTTACGGCCCGGTCACCGAGGGCGCCGTACGCGACTTCCAAGCGCGCACGGCACTCGTAGCGGACGGGATCGTGGGGCCGATCACCTGGACCAAGCTGTTCGGGCTCGACCGCGCCGCCGCCAGCGCGGGCGCGGCCCGCGGCGGAGTGGCTGTGATCGTGCGCGAGCGCGACCCGGCCGAGCGAGGCGCCGGGCGCACGGTGCGCGCCGTGGATCTCGGCACCGACCGTTCCAGCTCGATACCCGCCGTGGAGAGGACTCCCTCGGCCGCGCCGCCGATCGACCCGGTGGCCCAGGCCCCTACCGCGCGCCCGGCTCCGCCCGTTTCTGGCGACTGCGGCACGCTGCGGCTGGCCAGCCCGGTCAAGGGCGTGCGCACCTCGCCTTTCGGGCCACGCGGGGGACGCAACCACGACGGCGTGGACATCGCGGCACCCACCGGCACCCCCGTGCGGGCAGCCGAGTGTGGAGTCGTGTCCGTTCGCGGTGTGCAGGGCGGATACGGCAACATGGTGTGCGTCCAGCACTCGGACCGGTTCGAGACCTGTTACGCCCACCTGTCGAGCTTCGCCGTGAACGGCGGGCAGACCGTGCGCCGGGGCCAGGTGATCGGCTACGTGGGCTGCACCGGCAGTTGCACCGGCCCGCACCTGCATTTCGAGACGCGCGTGGACGGCCAGGCCCAGAGCCCCGACGCATACCTCCGTGGAGGCTCGGTGCCGGGCAGGCCGAAGGTGAGCCAGGCCTCGCAGGCACGTATGGCCAAGGCGCAATCGCGACCCGTGGCCACGGAGTCGGAGTGGCAGGCCGCCACGCCGGCGTCCAAGCCCGAGGCGGCTGCATCCGTGCAGCCGGCCCCGGTCGCGCAGAACACGCCTGAGCCGGTGGAGCAGCCCGCCCCGGTCGCGCAGGCCGCCCCCGCCCCGGTCCCCGCGGAGCCCGTCGTGGCCGAGCCGGCCCCGGCGCCGGTGCTCGAGGCACCGCCGGAGGCTCCAGTCGCCGAGGCAGCGCCGGCGGCTCCGATCGCCGAGGCAGCGCCGGCGCCTCCGGTGGCCGAGCCGGTGGCCGAGCCGGTGGCCGAGGCTCCGGTAGAGCCGCCCGCGCCCGTCGTACCGATCGAGACACCCGCCCCTGCACCCGCCGAGCCGGCACCGGTCGCGCCCGAGCTGCCCGCCCCGGTCGAACCTGAGGCGATCGAGGAACCGCTGACCACGCCGGAGGCGGAGCCCCAGACTGCGCCCTAGATGTAAACGAAGATCTTCTGGCCGAGATCGATCTGGGAATCGATCTGGTAGGCGTTGGGGATCGGCACCCGGATGCACCCGTGGCTGGCCGGGTAGTTGGGGACGCTCGGGTAGCCGTGGATGGCGTACCCGCCGATGAAGTAGTTGGACTGCACCATGCCGTGCGAATTGGTGCCCGGCTCCTTGCGGTAGAACTCGAACGCGCCGAACACCGTCGGGGTCGATGCCTTGCCCGAGGACGCGTGGTACACGTGGTGGGCACGCCCGTTGTCGATCAGCGCGAGCACCTGCCGCGACCAGTCGAACTCCACGTGGCGGCCGGCCTTCGGGTAGCGCGGCTTGAACGCGCCGTCACCCCGGAAGACCTTCGAATAGACGTCCGGGATCGCATATCCGTCGCTGCCCAAGCGGTTGGTCTTGCGGAACGCGGTGACCGCGCGGGCGGTGCCGCTGTCGTAGTAGCCGGTGACGGGCACGGCGAAGCCGAGCCGCTTGAGCCCGCGCTGAAGGAGGATCACCTTGGCGCCCGTCTGGCCGACGCCGGCGCGGAACCGGCCCGCGTAGAGCCTGACCCGCTTGGTGCGGAAGCCCTTCTGCTGCGCCGTGGCGCTATGCCGGATGCGCACTGCGAACTTGCCGCTGCGACGCGCCTTGAGCCGGAAGACGGCCCGGCCCTTGCCCTTCGACCGCCGGATCTTTGACTTGCGACGTGACACGACCTTGCCACGCCGGATCACCTCGAGCACCGCCACCTGACCGGCCACGAAGGGCTTCACCCTCGACACTGCCACCAGCCGCTGGCCACGGAAGAGGAAGCGCATCCTCTTGGTGGGCATCCCACCCCTGATCTTGAGGGAGGCCTTGCCCGCCTTCGGCGGCACCGGAGCGGGCGCCGGCTCGACCGGCGGCGCGGGCGGGGGGGTGGCGGGAGGCACCTGAGCGAGCCCCTCCGCGGGGACAGCAGCCAGCGCCAGGAGCGAGATGGAGAGAATGAGAAGTCGCTTCATGTGCGCGGAACTGTACCCGCTGAGGCCGGTCTCACGAAGCAGTGTCAGGCGGGGGCAGGCCTGGGTGCAGCGGGCAGGAGGCGGGGCACGAGCGCGCACGCGCCAAGCACCAGCGGCCCCAGGACCACCGACACCTGCCACCCGTCGTCGGCCTGTACCGCGTAGGCCACGGCGTTGTTGAAGGCGTGCATGCCGATCACCGGGAAAAGCGATCCGGTGCGCTCGTAGACCAGGCAGAACACCACACCGAGGAGCGCCAGCGGCGGCAGGATCAGCAGTCCGTCGACCCCGTCGCCGCTGTAGTGGATGAGCCCGAAGAGCAGGCCGTCGATGCCCGCCGCGACCCAGATGGACAGCCGGCTCCGCAGCGCGCGGTAGAAGAAGCCGCGAAAGAAGATCTCCTCCACCACCGGGGCCACCGCGATCACCATCAAGCCGGCGATGATCAGGCCGAAGGTGCCGCTGTCGCCGCCCAGCGCCTCCACCGTCTCCTGCTCCGCCTCGGGCTGCACGAGCACGGCGTAGATCGCGGTGACGAAGTAGAAGGTGAGCATGCCCAGCGCCGCCCACCCGAGGCCCGGCCAGAAACGAGTGCCCCTGAGCCCGAAGTGCCAGGCGCGCGGCTTGGACACCCGGCTGGCGAAGAAGACCGCGGTGGCTACGAAGGCCAGCCCCTGCGCGAGCGTGCCGATGACCACGATCGCCGGCGAGTCGCCGTCGGTGTCCGCACCGACCAGCGTGGCCACCACCCCGAGCACGATCGCGAACAGCAGCGTGCCCGACAGGCCGACGAGAAAGCCTACGAGGGCGAACCACGGCGGCCACGGCGGAAACCGCGCGGCGCCGGCCGGCAGCTCCGGAGGATCCGGCGGCAGCGGGTGCTGTGTGGTGGCCTCCACCGGCCTCAGACTAGGGAGGCGACCTCCGCAAGCGAGCGCACGGACTCCACGCCGTCCGGGGCGCGACCGTCGCGCGCCACGAGCACGGCACGGATCCCGGCGGCCCTCGCGCCCTCCACGTCGTTTGCGAGCGAGTCCCCCACGTGCAGGGCGTCCGCCGCATCCACCCCCGCGATCGCGAGCGCCGCACGGAATACCGCCGCGCCAGGCTTGGGCTCGCCGACCGCGGCCGAGGACACCGCCCCGTCGAGCAGCGCGCCGACTCCCGCCGAGTCGAGCCACCGCGGTAGCGAGCAGTCCCAGTTGCTCACGGCCACGAGGCGCAGGCCCCGCTCGCGCAGCGCCCGCAGCGCTGGCTCGACGTCGGCGAACGCCGTGAACTCCAGGGAGGCCACCATGGCGTGGCGCACGGCCGCCAGCTCCAGCTCGGCCACGGCGACCGCCTCGTGCATCACGCGGGCGCAGTCGTCGCGCAGGCGCTCGAGCCCGGCGGGATCGCCGCCCTCCATGTGATGGTCGACGTAGTAGGCGATCTCCGCGGCAAAGCCCCTCTCGGCGGCTTCGGCTCCCACGTCGATCTCGGTGGCGTCGAGCAGCGCCGCCCGCAGCCGCGGCGCCGGCGGCTGGAGCTCGACCAGGGTGCCCAGGGCGTCGATCAGCACCGCGCGGACGGGTCTCATGCCACGAAGTACCAGCCGGCGAACTGCGTCACGAACAAGCCCAGTCCGACCGCGGATACGGCAGCCACGCGGTCGGTGATCCCGCGCTCCCCACACACGATCGCCAGCCACATGAAGATCGGGAAGAGCACGCTCACGAACCGCGGGAGCGACATCAGCGGCTGCGGACCGACCGGATATGACAGAGGCAACATGAGGGCCGCCGCCACATAGGCTCCGTAGGCGAACGGGAGCCGGCGCAGCACTCCGACGGTGCCCCCAAGCGCGAAGACCAGCGTCGCGAGCAGCATCAGGTTCATCGCCGCCACCCGGAAGGGGTCGCCCCCGGCCTGTTCGAAGAAGACGGGCTCGCGGGAGCCCGACGCGATCTGCCTGGCCCCGTCGAGCGCCGCGACCGCACCGTCCCAGACGCCTCCGAGCGGCCCGGCGAACTCCCGCCCCCAGTACTCCTGGACCAAGGTGAACGCCAGCGCGTCGCCGTGCGCGAAGCCGAGGTAGGCGGCGTAGGCGACCAACCCGGCGGGGGCGAGCACCAGCCAGCCGGCGTCGGCCCGCAGCGGGTATGCGGGCCGCAGCGCGGCGAGCCACCCACCGGCGGCCGGCTGACCGGGTGCCCGCTCCTCCCTCGGTCCGTACAGGTAGATCAGGACCAGCGGCAACAGCAGCACGACGCCCGCGCTGCGCGTGCCCGACGCCGCGGCGGCGGCGGCTCCGGCCCAGGCCCAGTGACCCGTGCGGGCCGCGTAGAACGCGCCGACCGAGGCCAGGAGGAAGAGGCTCTCCGAATAGGGCGCCCCCAGGAAGAGCGAGGCTGGGAACACGCAGAGCAACAGCAGGGTCGGCGCCGCCAGCCGGCGCCCCAGCTCGAGCGCGGTGAGCCGGTACAGCAGCACGAGCGCCCCGAGCAGTGCCGCGAGTGACACTACGTAGCCGCCCAGCAGCAGCGCGCCTTCGGATCCACCCCCCACCCCGGCGGTCGCGCGGGTGAGCAGCGGGTATAGCGGGAAGAACGCGACCCGGGGGGAGTCGGCAGAGGGATAGCCCGACTCGGCAATGCCCAGGTACCAGACGGCGTCCCAGTGGGCGAGTGGCGACGCCACCGCGTCGCCGAGGCCACCGAGGGGCCGGGTGAGCGACGGCTCGTCGAAGCGGCCGGCGTTGGCCGCGCCCACTCCGCCCTGGCCCGCGGACAGCGCGGCGAACACGGC
Source organism: uncultured Thermoleophilaceae bacterium (assembly GCA_963825475.1). GTDB lineage: Bacteria > Actinomycetota > Thermoleophilia > Solirubrobacterales > Thermoleophilaceae > JAAYBF01. The sequence goes on from CAWGTC010000006.1 coordinate 294,409, forward strand.
CACGGCGAGGATCGCGAACCTGCTCCAGATGAACGGTCGCCATGCGGCTCGCAGCGACTCGGACGCCTTCGCACGGGCGGCCGCGGCACGCACGGCACCCCGGACGCCGGGCGCCGGCCCTGGGCGCCCGGAAGTAGCCTGATGCGCCATGCCGGCGACCGATCCAATCACGTTCGCCTCCTTCCTGGGCGACTACGGCAACGAGATCACCGCCGTGGCCACGGTGATCGTCGCGTTCGTTCTCGCCGAGGTCGTGGACAAGGCGCTGATCCGGCGCGGCCGCAAGCTCGGCGAGGCGGTTGCCGGCCGCGAGCTGTCCGCGGTGGCCGACACCCGCCTGCAGCTGGTCCGGCGTCTGATCTTCGCGGTGATCATCGTGATCGGCCTGGCCCTGGCCCTGTCGCAGTTCCCGTCCGTCAAGCGCGTGGCCACCGGCGTCCTGGCCTCCTCGGCCGTCCTCGGCTTGGTCGTCGGCTTCGCGGCCCGGCAGACGCTGGCCAACGCAATCGCGGGTGTGCTCCTGGCGATCACACAACCGATCCGCATCGGCGACCTGGTGACCTTCGAGGAGCAGACCGGCGAGGTCGAGGACGTGCGCCTGACCTACACCTACATCCACCTCGACGACGGCCGCCGCCTGATCGTGCCCAACGAGCGCCTGGCTCAGAGCTCGATCGCCAACCACACCGTGGTCGATCCCCAGGTGCAGGTGGAGGTGTCGGTGTGGCTCGAGCCGGGTGCCGACGCCAGCCGGGCGCTCGAGGTGCTTTCAGGCGTGGACGATGTGGACGTCCGGGTGGCGGAGGTCGACAAGGAGGGGATCCGTCTGACCGTGACCACCCGGGCCCTCGCGCGCGAGCGGGGAGGAGTGGCAGCGCGCCTGAGGAAGGAAAGCCTGCAACGGCTGCGCGAGGCTTCTCTATCCTTCGGTGGTTCCCCATCTCCAAGAGATCCCTGAAGAACCGAGATCTGTAGGGGAGCCACGTGGGGGTGAAGCCCCTTCGTGATCCGTATCCGATGACCTACCGGCAGCGAAAGACCAGACGCGGTCGCGGCCGCGGACGAGGCGGGCGCCAAGTCGCCCTGGCCCTCGGCGTGGTCGGAATCATGGCGGCCATCGCGCTGATGTCCGTCGCCGGCTACGTGATCGCGGTCGCCGCGAGCGCACCCGCCCTGTCGGAGCTGAAACCCAAGGAGCAGGGCGAGAGCTCGCAGATCTTCGCCGCCGACGGGTCCAGCCTCGGCTACGTGAAGTCTGACGAGATCCGCACGCCGGTCCCGTGGAAGGACATGCCCCGCCGCGTGCGCCAGGCCGTGGTCGCGATCGAGGACGAGCGCTTCTACGAGCACGAGGGTGTCGACTTCTCCGCGGTCGTGCGCGCCGGGATCAAGAACATCGAGTCCGGCGAGAACGTGCAGGGCGGCTCGACGATCACCCAGCAACTGGTGCGCGCGCTCTACATCAAGGATCCGGAGCGCAACTTCGAGCGCAAGATCCGCGAAGCCAAGCTGGCGTCCGAGCTGGAGGAGGAGCACTCGAAGAAGTGGATCCTTCAGAACTACCTCAACGACGTTCCCTTCGGCACCGTCGACGGCCGTACCGCTATCGGCATCGAGGGCGCGGCCGAGACGTTCTTCGACAAGCACGCCCGCGGCCTCACGCTCGGGGAGGCGGCCCTGCTCGCGGGCCTGCCGCAGGCGCCGTCGCAGTACAACCCCTTCCGGAGCCCGGACGAGGCCACCAGGCGCCGCAACGAGGTGCTCGACAAGATGGCCGACAACGGGTTCATCACCCGCACCGAGGCCGTGGCCGCCGCCAGCGAGCCGCTCGGGCTGCGCAAGGGCTACCGCTACACGCGTCGTCGCGAGCCGTACTTCTTCGACTACGTGCAGGAGAAGCTGATCGAGGAGTACGGCGTGGGCGTCTACCGCCGTGGCGGGCTCAAGGTGCACACGACGATCGACCCGGCGACCCAGGACCAGGCGCGCGAGGCGATCAACGCCTACTACGCCGATCCCGCCGGCCCCGGATCGGCGATCGCGGCCATCGACCCGACCAACGGAAAGATCAAGGCGATGGCCTCCAGCGGCACCTACGCGGAGCGGACCTTCAACCTCGCCGCCCAGGGCCACCGCCAGCCCGGATCGGCCTTCAAGACGATGGTCCTCACGGCGGCCATCAGGCTGGGGATCGATCCCGACTCGACCTACTACACATCCAAGCCGCTCAGCATCTACGACCCCGAGTTCGGCCAGTGGGACGTGAAGACCTTTGGCGACACCTACTCGGGCTCGATGAGCCTGCGCAGCGCCACTCTGGCCTCGGACAACTCCGTGTTCGCGCAGCTCATCCTCGACGTGGGCCCCGACAAGGTGTGCGAGACGGCCAAGCTGCTGGGCATCACCACCAAGCTCGACTGCTACCCGGCTGAAGGGCTCGGCGGGCTGCGGCTCGGAGTGACCCCGCTCGAGATGGCGAGCGCCTACGCGACGCTGGCCTCGGGCGGCATCAAGCGCGAGCCGACGGCGATCGAGAAGGTGGTCTTCCCCGACGGCAAGAGCGACGACCTGGTCGGCGGCGAGGGCAAGCGGGTGCTCACCGACGGCGAGGCGTACGAGGTGACGCAGATCCTCGAGGCCAACATCCAAGGGGGCACCGGCACCGCCGCCAACTACGGCTGCCCCGCTGCCGGCAAGACCGGCACCACGGACGAGGGCAAGGACGCCTGGTTCGTGGGCTACACGCCCAAGCTTTCGACCGCCGTCTGGGTCGGCTACCCCGACGCCGGCATCGCGATGCCGGGCGCGCAGGGCGGCACTCTGGCGGCACCGGTCTGGAGGGCGTTCATGTCTCCGGCGCAGGCCTCCGACTGCAGCGACTTCACCGAGCCCGAGACGGCGTTCGAGTCGTCCCCGTTCTTCGGCAAGTACTCGAGCACCGGCTCCTCGGGCGGCGGCACCTACTACCCGCCCTCGACCGATGACACCGATACCGGCGCCCCGACGGACGAGACCCAGGGCGGCGGCGAGACGTACGACCCGAAGCTGTATGAGTCCCCGCCGCAGGAGGCGCCGGTCCCGGTGCCCGCACCGGCGCCCGCACCCGCCCCCGCACCGGGGCCGCCCGGTGGCGGCGAGGCCGCGCCCGGCGAGTAGCGCTCCTCCCCGCGCGGCGGCGGCGGTTGGTGGTGGTTGGTCCGCGCCGGGATAGGGGGAGACGCTTCCCGTGGATTCTCGTCAACCGTTCCATCCAGGGGTTCTCCTGCGACCCCTAAGTGGATCGGATCGTCAGCTTCCCTGCCGGGGTTCCTCGCCGCTGCCCCCACCCAGGGACACTGTGTCCGTGAGGGAGCTCGAACTGATCGCCTCCATCCGGCGCGCCCTGGGCGAGCCCGGCGACCGGGTGGTGCGCTGGACGGGCGACGACGCCGCCGTGGTGCGGTCGCGTCCGCTGGCGGTCACCTCCATCGACACGCTGGCCGAGGGCGTGCACTTCACCCTGACCACCCACAGCCCGGCCGACGTGGGCCACAAGGCGCTGGCCGTCGCGCTCTCCGACCTGGCCGCGATGGGGGCGGAGGCCGGCGAGGCCTATGTGTCCCTCGCGCTGCCCGCACACATGGACGGCGACGCCGCGCTCGAGCTCGTCAAAGCGATGGCGTCCCTCGCCCGGGACACGCAGACCACCGTGGCCGGCGGCGACGTCGTGGGGGCGCAGACGCTGGTCGTGACTGTGGCCGTCACCGGCTGGGCCGAACACGAGGACGACCTGGTGGGCCGCGACGGCGCGAGCCCCGGCGACCTGGTCGGGGTGACCGGAACGCTTGGCGCCTCGGCGGCAGGCCTGCTCGTGCTGGAGCGCGAGGCGGAGGGAGCGCCAGAGGCGGTCGGTCGCCATCGCAGGCCGCTGCCACGGCTGGCCGAGGGTCGGGCGCTGGCCGCGGCGGGCGCGACGGCGATGATCGACCTCAGCGACGGCCTGGCCACCGACGCCCGCCATCTCGCACAGAGCAGCGGCGTGAGGCTCGAGATCGACCTGGGCGCGCTGCCGCTCGCGGCCGGAGTCGAGTACGTGGCGCAGGCGGTCGGCCGCGACGCCTCGGAGCTCGCCGCCACCGGCGGCGAGGACTACGAGCTGCTGTTCACACTGCCTGCCGAACGCTGGGACGAGGCCGCGGTCGCCTGCGGCCTCCCCCTCAGCCGGCTAGGCCGGGTCGAAGCCGGCGAGGGGCTCTTGCTCGGCGGCGGCTCGGCTGCCGAACTGCGCGGTTACGAGCATCTCTGACCACAGCTCGCTGAGCGTGCTCCGCTCGCCGCACCGGGCCAGCATGGCCGTGGCCACCGCCTGAGGATCGATCGCGTACTCGCCGACCGCGACGCGTTCCCTGATGGCGGAGACCATGTCCCTCTCTTCGTCATCTCGGTTGCCGGACCCCATAGGGTGACCACCCTAATAGACAACAAATTGACCGCCCTCGCTCAGCGCCTGGGGAGTGCCGACTTGGTGCCTCCCAGTGAGCCCGGGCCCGCATAGGTGGCGGGACCGCGCACCGACGGCTGAGCCGGTATCGCGTCGGTGGGCCGCCGGCGCCGGACCCGCAGGATCGAGACCAGCGACCCCAGCACGCCGGCCAGCACGCAGCCGACCAGCGCACTGGCGAAGCTCACGTGACCACCAGTGACCAGCAGGAGGAGATACCACGCGCCCCACAGTGGGTCGACCTCCAGAGTGGCCAGGTCGTACAGGGCGAGCAGAACGGGCAGCAGCAGCCCGCCGAGCACGAGCGCGATGCGCACGCGCAGCCCGGGCGGGGGATCGATCAGCACGCTGAGCAGCCACAGGTGCAGCGCCGGAGCCAGCATCAGGGCCGAGAACGGGTTCACGACCCAGAGCGCGAGCAACACCAGGCTTAGGACGAGCGCGCACGCCACCGCCGCGCCCGGGGCCGAGGGGTCGCCGAGCGGCGGGTCCCTGAGGGCGACGAGGCGCCGCAGGCCCCACCACGAGAGCGCCACCAGGACCGCGATCCCGAGCAGCACGGCGATCGCCGGCCCATCGAGGGGGTGGAGAGGTGGTGCGACCGGTGCTGCGGGGATGTCAGGCGTGGCGCCGAGGAAAGCGAGCAGGTGTGCCAGTCCCAAGCCCAGCACGAACGGCACGGTGGCCGCGGCGATCCACAGCAGCCATGCGGACACCGGCTCGCGCCGGCGGCGCGCACGGGCGAAGGCATCGATGCTGGCCACGAGCGCAGGCAGGATCAGGGTCAGCGAGAGCATGGCCACCACCCATCCCGGCATCACCTGGCTCACCGCCGTCACATAGATGTCCGGCCCGTGATCGGGCCGAGGGCCTTGGTCGAGGGCGGTGACCGTGCGCAGGAGGGCGCGTCCGGAACGTTCCAGGGCCTCCACGTCGACCTGCTCGATCGTGGTCGTGCCGTCATCGGAAAGCTCGCCGTCGCCCGCAAGGCGCACGGCGTCGTAGCCGCGGTCCAGCAGCACCCCCTGGGGCCCGATCCCGATCGGGAAGGCGAGGCGCGCCAGCTGTCCCGCCGGGCTCGAACCCTCGCTGCCGGCTCCCTGCTCCTCGCGCAGCGACTCGGCCAGCGTGCGCTGCAGCCCGAGGCCCGCGCGGGTGGTGTCGTTGGACCAGGGCACGATTCTCGCCGGCGCGCCCCCCATCCCCAGGCCCGAGATCACGATCACGCCGTCCACCAGCTCCACGTCGTCGAGCTCCCCGGCCAGGCGTTCGGTGCCCACCTCGCCCAGGGTGGACCCGTCCACCGAAGCGAGCACCAGGGTCTTGCGGGAGGGACGCCCCTCGAAGACCCGCGCCACCTCCATCAGCACCGCCGTGGAGGCCGCGGTGCCCGCGGCATCGGGCACGCCCGGCGCGTCGCGGGCGGCCACCACCACGATCTGGCTCCGGCTGACACCGGCACGGCGCCCGACCACGTTCACCAGCTCCTTGCCGTCGCTCTGGAAGCTGTCGGGCTCGTCGACCGCAAACCCGCGGCCCTGGAACTGCTCCTCCACCAGCTTCGCCACGGCCCGATCCCCGGGCGTGCCGGCGCGGCGGTCCTCCGCCTCCCCGATTATGGAGCGCATGGTGGTGGCCGCCTGGTCGCCGTCGAACACCACGTCGGCGGCCAGCCCCTGCGGCAGCGGCGCCGGGCGGCTCTCGAGCGAGAACATCACCACGACGATGGCCAGAAGAGCGGGCACGAACGCCGCGCGGTAGATACGGGGCTCGATCACGCCCTTGCAACCTACAATCTGGGCCAGGCGCCGCTGCGCCTTGCACCAATGGCGACGCAGGCTCCCCGCATCCTTCTCGTGGACGACGAACAGTCGCTCCAGACGCTGCTCGCCTATCCCCTCCGCAAGGAGGGCTACGAAGTGGTGGCGGCCCTCAACGGCCAGGAGGCCCTTGACCGCCTGCGCGAGACCACGTTCGACCTGATCGTGCTGGACCTGATGCTGCCCAAGGTGGACGGCTTCGAGGTGTGCCGCCAGGTTCGCGCGCGCAGCACGGTGCCGATCATCATGCTCACAGCGAGGGCCGAGGAGATCGACAAGGTGCTCGGGCTCGAGCTGGGTGCGGACGACTACATCACCAAGCCGTTCTCGGTGCGGGAGTTCCGCAGCCGCGTGAAGGCGGTGTTGCGCAGGGCCGCCCTCTCGCGGGCCGAGGATCCCGGCGAAGCGCCGGTGGTGGACGGCAACCTGCGGATCGACTTCGAGAAGCGGCAGGTCACTTGCTCCGGGGAGCCCGTGCGTCTCACCTACGTGGAGTTCGAGATCCTCGCGGCCCTCGCACGCCATCCCGGCCGCGTGTACAACCGCATGGTGCTCCTCGAGCGCGTGTGGGGCGATTCCTCCTATCGGGACCCGCGCACGGTCGACGTGCACATCCGGCACCTGCGGGAGAAGCTCGAGGACGACCCTCGCTACCCGAAGCTGATCCTCACGGTGCGCGGCGTCGGGTACCGCTTCAGGGACCGCTGACGTGCGCCTGCCGGCGCTGCACTCGCTGCGCAACAAGCTGGCGCTCGTGTTCTTCGGGATCGTGGCCGCGGCGTTCTCGGTGCTCTACCTGTTCGTGGTGCCCCAGCTGGAGTCCAACCTCCAGCAGCGCAAGCTGGAGGATCTGGAGCGGGTCGCCGCGAGCTCACGCTCCACCCTCGAGTCGCTCACGGGCCGCAGCGTGACCGAGGCAGAGCTGAACGCGCAGGTGCGGGGCATCGCCGACGCCGCCGCGGTACGGCTCACGCTGCTGGGAGTCCAGCAATCCAGCATCACGGACGATCCTCGGGCCGACGAGATCCGCTTCTACGTGGTGTCCGACTCGCGCGACGACCTCGAGGCGCCGCGCAACGACCCGCTCGCCGCCGGCGCCGCCGTGGGCGGGAAGGCGCTGAGCGGCCGCGGGACCTTCGAGGGTGAGCGGTTGGTGGAGCTGGCCCAGCCGATCTCCTTCCGCGGCCGGATCGCGCGCGTGGCGCTCTACTCGCAGAGCCTCGCCGACGCCTCCGAGACCGTCTCCTTCGTACGCGACCGGCTCCTGGCAGCCGCCGGAGCCGCGCTGTTGCTCGCCCTGCTGGGCGGCTACCTCGTGGCCCAGGCCCTGTCCCGCCGCGTCATGCGGATCGAGCGGGGCGCCCAGCAGGTGGCCGCAGGCCGGTTCATCGAGCCCCTGCCCGTGGATTCCCAGGACGAGCTTGGACAGCTCACACGCACGTTCAACGACATGCAGCGCCAGCTCCGTCGCGTGGACGTGGCCCGCAAGGAGTTCGTGGCCACCGCCTCGCACGAGCTGCGCACCCCGATCTTCTCGCTCGGCGGCTTCGTCGAGCTGCTGCAAGACGAGGATCTCGACGACGACACGCGGCGCGAGTTCCTCGACACGATGGCCGAGCAGGTGGAGCGCCTCCAGAAGCTGGCGGTGGACCTGCTCGACCTGTCGCGGCTCGACGCCGGATCCGTCGCATTGGAGCGGGAGCCCGTCGACCTCGGCGAGCTGGCACGGGCGATCGTGGGCGAGTTTCGCCCCGCCGTGACTCGCCACGAGACCGAGCTGGAGCTGCACCTGCCGTCCCGCATAAAGGCGCTCTGCGACCGGGAACGGGTGGCCCAGATCATGCGTATCCTGCTCGACAACGCCCTCCGTCACACTCCCGAGGGAACTCACGTGACCGTAACCGCCGAACGCAGAAATGGAGCCGCCGCACTCACGGTGGCCGACGAGGGACCCGGGCTGCCGGACGAGCAGCAGGTCTTCGATCGCTTCTACACGGGCGACGCGACCCGCGGAGCGGGTCTCGGGCTCGCGATCGCGCGCGAGCTCGCGCACCAGATGGACGGCTCGATTGCGGCTGTGAAGGCCTCTGGCGGAGCCACGTTCACACTGCGACTGCCGGCTGAGGGAGGAGCGCAGCCTGAACGCCGTTCCGGCGAGCACCGCACCGCGTACCACAGGCGACCCGTCTCTTGATGCGCCTGGCGGCGGTGCTTGCCGCGCTTGCTCTCGGCATCACGGGGTGCAGCGACGACGAGGAGCCGAAGGCCGACACCGACTCGGGCGGCGCGCCCGCCGCGCAGTCGAACGCGCCGACGAACGTGCCCACCACCCGCGTCGAGGTCGTGGAGGGCCTCGGCAGCAAGGGCGGGCTCGACGCCTCCGCCCTCTATGACCGCCTCTCCCCCGGCGTCGTCACGATCCTGTCGGTGTTCGACGGCGGGGCGTCGCTGCTTACCGAGGACGGTGGCGAGGGTGGCCAGGGATCCGGCTTCGTGCTCGACGGCGAGGGCTACATCGCCACCAACGCACACGTGGTCACGACGGGCGACGCACCCGACACCGAGCGGGCCGACGAGGTGTACGTCGAGTTCTCCGACGGCAACCGCGTGCCCGCCGAGATCATCGGCGACGACCCCAACTCCGACGTCGCGTTGATCAAGGTCGATCCCGCGGGACTCGACCTCACGCCGCTCGGGCTCGGGCACTCCGACGATCTGATCGTGGGCCAGCCCGTGGCGGCCATCGGCAGCCCCTTCGGCGAGCGCCAGTCGCTGTCGGTGGGCGTGGTGTCGGCCGTCGACCGCAACATCGAGTCGCTCACCGCCTTCGCGATCGGCAACGCAATCCAGACCGATGCCGCGATCAACCCGGGCAACTCCGGCGGGCCTCTGCTCAGTGCGCGCGGCCGGGTGCTGGGCATCAACTCTCAGATCAAGTCTACGAGCGGCGGCGGCGAAGGCGTGGGCTTTGCGATTCCCGTCGACACCGTGCGCCGCTCGCTGCGTGAGCTGCGCGAGGACGGGACCGTCGACTACGGCTACCTGGGAGTGACGTCCCAGTCGCTGTACCCCCAGCTCGCCGAGAAGCTCGGCCTGCCCGATCCGGCCGGCGCGCTGGTGGTGCAGGTCGTGCCGGGCAGCCCGGCCGACGACGCGGGGCTGGAGACCGGCCGGCGCAAGATCGAGTTCCAGGGCCAGGCGGACATACCCACCGGAGGCGACGTCATCGTGGGGGTCGACGGCCGCCAGCTGAGCCTCTCCGACGATCTCGCCGACCTGATCAGCTCCAAGAGCACGGGCGACGAGGTGGAGCTTGACGTGGTCCGCGGCGACGAGCGCCGCACCGTGACGGTGGAACTGGGCGAGCGTCCCGAGCGCGCGCCTCAGCAGCCCTAGGGGAGGAGCGCAGCCGGAACGTTGCCGGAGGAGCGTGCACCACCGCCTCGTCGAACTCGTGGCCGTGCTCGATCAAGTCGGCACCGAGCGCCCGCATCACACCGTTCTTCACCGTGCTGTTGCCCCGGGGAGCCACGATCGCGGCCCGCGTCCCCGCGCGGCCGGCCGCGAAGGCCAGGCTCTGGCCGTGGTTGCCCGGGTCGCGCTCACGACCCGTGGGCGGTCCGGCCGGTCACGGAATGGCGCGGCACCCCAAGCGCTCACTCACCAGCTGCCAGGTGTACTGCGGCGTGGGCGCCGTCGCCGCGTACACCGCCTCCGCCGCATCCTCGCGCTGGGTGGGGGTGATCACCCGGTGAGCCTAGGAGGCCGCCGCGCGAGCGCTCCCATAATCTGCCGGCGATGCGCTCGCTGGTCCGCGATCTGGCGCTCGCCCTGCGCGAGCAGGTGCTGCCCTCGCTGGGCTCCCACGCCGCGCGCGCCCACGACGAGGCCGCGGAGGCCGCCGGCGGGGACGTGACCTTCGCCATCGACGCCGCCGCGGAGGCCACCCTCGAGGCATTCCTGGCGGAGCGGGCCCCCGACGTGGCGTTCTACTCGGAAGACCGCGGTCTGGTCGAGCCGGCGAGGCCCGCGCGGGCCGTGCTCGTGGTGGACCCGATCGATGGCACCCGGCCCGCGCTGGCGGGACTCGAATCGTGCTGCGTGTCCGTGGCCGCCGCGCCACTGGACACCGACCCGACGATGGCCGACGTGACCGTGGGCTGCGTCGTCGAGATCCCTTCTGGGGTCGTGTTCCTCGCCGAGCGCGGGGCCGGGATCGTGGAGGGGCCGCCCGTCCGGCTCTCGGCCAACGAGCGACTCGACCGCATGTTCTGGACCTACGGCTTCCGTGGCCGCCCGGCGCGGGCCCTCACCGAGGTCCTGGCGGAGCTGATCGATGCCTCGTCGGTCGGCGGCGGCACGTTCGACCTCGGCTCGGCCGCGTTTGACATGACCCGCGTGGCCACGGGCCAGCTCGACGCCTACATCGAGCCCGGCCCCCGGATGGTGGCCGACGTAGTGGGAATGCGCCAGGACTTCGAGCGCGTCGGCAACGGCGCCGTGCTCAACAACTCCCCCTACGACCTGGCCGCGGCGGCCCTCGTGCTGGAGGAGGCGGGGGCTGTGGTCACCGACGCCTACGGGGCGTCTTTGGGCGAGCGGCGGCTGCTCGGCTCGGGGGAAGAGTTCCAGATGTCGATCGTCGCGAGCGCCAATGCCGGTCTGCACGAGCGTATCCTCGAAGAGGTCAATGTCGGTATCCGTCGGCTCAATGGGTAAGTTCTCGACGTGAAGGAATTCCCCAGCCGCGACGTCTCTCTCACCATTCCGGCCCAGGCCGGCTATCTCGTGCTCGCCAGGCTCGCCCTCTCGGCGGTCTGCCGGCTCACCCCCCTCGAAGCGGTGGAGGTGGCCGACCTCAAGCTCGCGGTCACCGAGGCGGCCAACGAGTTCGTGGCCGAGGGCGAGCCCACGGACGCCACGATCGACTTCGAGTTCCGGCTCGCCAACGAGCGGCTCGTGCTCGAGCTCTCCGGCGCGCGCGCTCCCGACTCGGATTCCGAGCTCGAGCTGAGCCGGGCGATCATCGAAGCAACCGTCGACCAGTCCGACTTCGCGCCTGACCGCACCGTCCTGGTCAAGCGGCTTCAGTGACCACCTGATGCTGCAGCCCATCGCCGCGGGCCACAAGAGCCTGGCGGACTACACCCATGTGGCGGGCAAGCCGCTGGTGGAGGAGATCCGGGAACTGGCCGCTGAGTTGGAGGGGCTGAAGGTGCTCCACCTCTCCGCCACCGCGTTCGGAGGCGGCGTCTCGGAGATCCTCTACACGCTGGTTCCGCTCATGCGCGACGTGGGGATCGACGCGGAGTGGCAGGTGATGCTCGGCCGCGAGGAGTTCTACAACGTGACCAAGCTGATGCACAACGCGCTGCAGGGCAACCCCCAGGACCTGACTCCCGAGCAGTGGCAGGTGTTCGCCAAGTACAACGAGCTGAACGCCCGCGAGCTGACCGACGGCTGGGACGTGATCATCATCCACGACCCGCAGCCGGCCGCGATCCTGCAGCACGTGCCCGAGAAGGGCGCGCGCTGGATCTGGCGCTGCCACATCGACCTGTCCACGCCCAACCCGACGGTGATCGAGCGGATGGTGCCGCTGATGCGCTCCTACGACGGCGCGGTGTTCCACCTGCCCGACTACGCGCCGGACGGACTCAACGGCACGCCGATCCACATCTGCCCGCCGGCGATCGATCCGCTCTCACCCAAGAACATGGCCTTCTCACCGGAGGACGCCGCCTACGTGTGTGACCAGTTCGGCCTCGATGTCGACCGGCCGCTGATGTGCCAGGTGTCGCGGTTCGACCCTTGGAAGGACCCGATGGGCGTGATCGACGCCTACCGCGCCGTCAAGGAGGAGATGCCGGACATGCAGCTGGCCCTGATCGGCTCCATGGCCACCGACGACCCCGAGGGCTGGGACTTCTTCAACCAGACCATGGCCCACGCGGAGGGCGATCCCGATGTTCACATCCTCAACAACCTCAACAACGTCGGCGCGATCGAGGTGAACGCCTTCCAGTCCCAGGCCGATGTTGTGATCCAGAAGAGCACCCGCGAGGGGTTCGGCCTCACCGTGTCCGAGGCGTTGTGGAAGGCGCGCCCCTTTATCGGCGGCAATGTGGGCGGGATCCCGCTCCAGGTGACCGACGGCGAGAGCGGATACCTCGTCTCCACTCCCGAGGAGTGCGCGGATCGCGCACTCGCCATCCTGCGCGACCCGGACCTGGGCAAGCGGCTCGGGCGCGCGGGAAAGGAACACGTACGCAGGCACTTCCTCACGCCCCGCCTGCTCCGCGACTGGTTGCGTATCTTCAAGGGCGGATGACCCTCGAGCGAGAACTGGTCCTGGTCTCCAACCGCGGACCGGCCACCTTCGAGCGAGAGGACGACGGCTCCCTCAAGCCCCACCGGGGCGGCGGTGGACTGGTCACCGCCCTGACGGGCCTGGTGCACCACCGCGACGCGCTGTGGGTGGCCTCGGCGATGTCGGAGGAGGACGCCGAGGCGGCGCGCGAGCACGGCGGCAAGAGCTTCGACTGCGACCTCGACGGCACCACCTACCGGATCCGGCTCGTGGAGTCCGATCCCGTCGCCTACGAGCAGTTCTACAACGTGGTGGCCAACCCGCTGCTGTGGTTCATCCAGCACTACCTCTGGGACCTGTCCAACGCGCCCGACATCCGGCGCTGGGAGGTGGACGCCTACGAGCAGGGCTACTGCGCGGTCAATCGCGACCTGGCGGAGGCCGTGCTCGAGGAGATCTCCGGCCACTCCGACCCCATCGTGATGCTGCACGACTACCAGCTCTACACCGCGCCGCGCGAGATCCGCCGCGCCCGGCCCGACGCCTTCCTCCACCACTTCGTCCACATCCCGTGGACCCAGCCCGACGCCTGGAGGGTCCTCCCCCGCGACATGCGCGAGGACATCTACGAGGGCATCCTGTCCAACGACATCGTCGCCTTCCACACTCGCGCGTACCGCCGCAACTTCCTGCTCTGCTGCCGGGTGCTGTTCGACCTCGAGGTCGACGAAGAGAAGGGCATCGTCTACATCGAAGACCGCGAGGTGTGGGTGCGCGCGTACCCGCTCCCGATCTCGGCCGCCACCTTTCGCCAGAACGCCCAGCGGGCCGCGGTCCACGAGTACGAGCGGCAGATACTCCGCCGGCGTCGCGAGCACCTCATCCTGCGGGTCGACCGCGCGGATCTCTCCAAGAACATCCTCCGCGGCTTCGCCGCCTTCGACCTCTTTCTCGAGCAGCATCCCGAGTTCGTCGAACAGGTCACCTTCATCGCCCACCTGATCCCGTCGCGGCAGGACGTGGCCGAGTACGCCGAGTACCTCGAGCGGATCGAGGCGCTCGTGGCGGTGGTCAACCACCGCCACGGCACCACCGACTGGATGCCGATCGACCTGCGGCTGCGAGAGAACCTCGAAGAGGCGATCGCCGCCTACAAGCACTACGACCTGCTGATGGTCAACGCGATGTTCGACGGCATGAACCTGATCGCCAAGGAGGGCCCGCTGGTCAACGAGCGCCACGGCGTATCGCTGCTCTCCGAGAACACCGGGGCCCACGAGGAGCTGGCCGAGTTCGCGCTGTCGGTCAACCCCTTCGACGTGCAGGAGCAGGCCGAGGCCATCCACCGCGCGCTCACGATGGGCGCCCACGAGCGCTCGTGGCGGGCGGAGGGGCTAAAGCGGGTGGTCGAGGCGCGCGATCCCGGCGACTGGGTCGACGATCAGCTCGCCGACATCGAGGCCAAGCTGGCGGGGCGGGCGCCGGCGTAGGGAGTTTGCTGATCCGTGATGAAAACGCCCCGGGATCGAGCTCCCCAACCAGCGGCCGTGGGATCCGTCCAGGAGCCGGCCCGACCCAACCAGGACGGCTCCGCGCGGAATCGAACCCGATCGCGATTCCATCGTCCTACCGGTCCGGATCGGGCGTGAACTCTCCCGTTGAGAGCTCGGGCGGCGGTGGGATCCCCGGCTGGCGTGGCGGCTGGACCGGAGTCGGTGCCGGCGCGGGGGGCGGCACCTCGGGTTCAAGCTCCCGGCGGAGGTCGGGCTGGCGCTGCCGGCCCGACCTCGAGGCAGGCCCCGGCACGGGCGTGCGCCTCGGTGTAGGCCGCGAGGCAGGCCCCGGCACGGGCGTGCGCCTCGGTGGAGGCCGCGGACTGCGCTGAGGCTGCGCGCCGCTGAGACCTGGCGCCGGCGCCGGCGGCTCTTCCGGCGGGCGCGGCAGGACTGACGGTTCAGGCTCGCAGCCCCTCGGACCGAGCACGATCATCACGGCAGCCGCCGCCAGCGCAGCCAGGCGGGTCACGTTGCGCCAGCGCACGCGTCCGGCGAGACCTCGTGCTCCGGGTGCGTGCCGTCCTGTCACGCCGGATGAAGGGCATCGGCCCGGCCCGTTCGCCCCCCGCTGGGACCCCCGTTGCTACTGTTCCCCGGCCGTGGCCCGTCTCTACGACCTCATGCTGCTCGTCGACTCCTCAGCCCCCGAGGAGCGCCAGCAGGCGATCCTCGACGAGGTGGAGGCGATGGTGAGCTCCGGCGGGACCATTGCGAGCAAGCACGACTGGGGCACGCGGAAGATCACCTTCGAGATCGACCACCGCCCCGAGGCCGCGTACCACCTGTACCAGTTCGAGGGCGACAATCCGCTGCTCGAGCGGCTCAACCACAGCCTCCGGATCATGGATGGCGTGCTTCGCTTCCGGATCATCCATCAGCCCGCCGGCAGCCCGCCCGTGCCGCCCGGACCCGAGCCGGTCCGTGCCGTCCACTCCGAGGAGCCCGACGGCCGCGTGGCCGCCCGCGCCGCGGCTGACGCCGCCCCGGAGCAGGCCGAAGCCCCCACGGAGTGAGCGGGCCCGGCTCGCGCCGGCCCGGAGCGCGACGCGACCGCACGGGTCGCCTCCTCGCGTCGCTGCCCGACTTCGCCCAGGAGGCGATCCGGCTCGCGTTCGTCGCCGTACGGGTCGCCCGGGGACCGCGCAGCTTCGTCACCTACCTGCGGCTCAAGCGCATCCCCCACCACGCCGGCTCGGACGGGCGGGTGGTCCGCATGCGCCTCCGTCCGCTCGGGGGGCATCCGGTGCTCCTGCGCCCGAGCACCTCGGACGTCGACACCGTCTGGGGCACCTTCGCCGGCCTCTATCACCGGCCTCCGGAGGAGGTGGACGGTCCCGGGGTCAAGCTGATCTGGGACCTCGGCTCCAACATCGGGCTCACGATGGCCGACCTGGCCCTGCGCCACCCCCAGGCCCGCGTGATCGGCGTGGAGCTCGATCCCGAGAACGCCGCCCTCGCGCGCACCAACACGGCCCCGTGGTCGGATCGCTGCGAGGTCGTGGAGGCGGCCGTGTGGCCGGAGGACGGTCAGCTGCACTACGTGCGACTCCCCGGAGTCACGTCGGGCCACTACGTGACCGACGCGGAGCTGGACGAGGATCCCGCCGTTTCGCTCGCACACTCGGTCTCGCCGGCGTCGCTGCTCGCGCTGTCGGGGGCGGGGTCTGTCGTGGACTACGTCAAGGTGGACATCGAGGGCGCCGAGTCGCACCTGCTGCGCGAGCGGACCGCATGGACCGGACGCGTCCGGTCCATCAAGGTCGAGGTGCATGACCCCTACACGGTCGCGGACTGCCGGTCAGATCTCGCTGCGCTCGGCTTCGAGACGCGGCTGGACACGCGCCAGGCCGCTTGCGTGATCGGGGTCAGGCAGCCCTGAGGGCCGCCAGCGGGCGCTCATTCGTAACACCCGCGCTAAAACACACCGACGTTGCTGGTTCTTCCTGTCAGATCGCGCCCAACCGCTCCGACGGCCTGAGTACCCTCGTCCACGAGCGAGAAATCTTCGACGCAAAGAGACAAGGAGCTTCACATGGCAGCCACCAACATCAACAGAATCGTCCTCACCGGCAATCTCACGCGCGATCCTGAGCTGCGCTCCACCCCGAGCGGCACCCCGATCTGCTCCCTGCGCGTGGCGTGCAACACCCGCCGCAAGGACGCTTCGGGCGAGTGGGTCGACAAGCCCAACTACTTCGACGTCACCGTCTGGGGCGCGCAGGGCGAGAACTGCGCGAACTACCTCTCGAAGGGACGTCCCGTCGCGATCGACGGGAGGCTCGAGTGGAGGGAGTGGGAGGCCAAGGACGGGTCGGGCAAGCGCCAGGCGGTCGACATCATCGCCGACAGCGTGCAGTTCCTCGGCTCGCGTGACGGCGGCGGCGGCGAAGGTGGCGGCAACGGCTCCCGCTTCACGCCCCAGAGCGACGTTCCGGCGGACACCGCCGACTTCCAGGCCGCTCCGGCCAGCGCCGGTAACACGGACGAAGACATCCCTTTTTGAGGGCTGCGAACCGGCGCCTGCCGGCGTCATCGGTGGCTCGCGTGCTCACGCACGCGTCGCTCCCTGCTTCCTTGGCATGCTTGGCTCTCGCAACTCAAAATTCATAACGGAAGGTTCCAAGGATGGCTCAGGCAATACTGCTTCAACCCGTTGACACGCTCGGCGAGCGCGGTGACGTGGTCGACGTCTCCGACGGATATCTGCGCAACTTCCTGGTCCCGCGAAAGCTGGCCCAGCCGGCCACGAAGGCGTCCATCGCGGACGCCCAGCGGCGCATGGAGGCGGCCGAGCGCGCGGCGCAGGAACAGGTCGACAAGGCCCAGGAGCATGCGGCCCTGCTGCGCAAGACCGTGCTCACGATCTCCCACCAGGCGGGCGACGACGGCCGGCTGTTCGGCTCGGTCACTGCTCAGGAGATCGCCGATGCCGTGCGGCAGGCGCGTGGCGTCAAGCTCGACAAGCGGCGGGTGCGACTGCCCGAGCCGATCAAGACGACCGGCACCCACATGGTCACCGTGGAGGTCTCCGACGGCGTGACGGCGGACGTCAAGACGATCGTCACAGCGGAGTAGCGCAGTGGCCGTTTCCGTACAGCCGCAGGTCAACGGAAACGTCCCGCCGCAGAACGACGAGGCCGAGGTGGCCGTGCTGGGCACGATCCTGCTCACCGAGCAGGCGCTCGACCAGATCTTCGTTGAGCTGAAGCTGAGTGCCGATGACTTCTACCGGCCCCGGCATCAGCTGATCTTCCGAGCGATGCTGCGCCTCAAGGAGAAGGCCGAGCCGGAGGCCGTCGACGCGCTCACCGTGAGCGACGACCTCGGCCGCCACAACGAGCTCGAGGAGGCGGGTGGCGCCGCCTACATCCACGCGCTCCCGACGATGGTGCCCGCCGCGGGCTCGGTCCGGGACTACGCGAGGATCGTCCGGGACCACGCGATGCTGCGGCGGCTGCTCGGGGCCGCGCGGGAGATCCAGGAGAACGTGGCCACGCAGGGCGGAGACCCGCGGGCGCTCGTCGAGCAGGCCGAGCAGGCCATCTTCCGCGCCGCGCACGACCACGACACGAGTCAGGTCCGGTCGATCGAGGACCTGCTCAACGAGGAGCTCGACAAGCTCGAGCGCCTGTCGAAGGAAGGCGTGAGCCTCACCGGCACCCCGTCGGGATTCCGTGACCTCGACGAGATCACCGGCGGCTTCCAGCCGGGCAACCTGATCGTGCTCGCCGCACGGCCGGCGATGGGCAAGTCGGCCCTGGCCACCAACATGGCCGAGAACGCCGCCGTGGACCACGGCAAGGCTGTGGCGCTGTTCAGCCTCGAGATGTCCGACGGCGAGCTGGCCCAGCGGTTCATCGCTTCGCGAGGCAAGATCAGCGGCGAGTCGCTGCGCAAGGGGCGCGTCAAGCCGGAGCAGTGGCCCAAGGTCCTGGCCGCCACCGAGAAGCTCACGAAGGCCCCGCTGTTCATCGACGACTCGAGCGACCTCGGCGTGCTCGAGCTGCGCGCGAAGGCGCGACGGCTGCACCAGCGCCATCCTCTCGGCCTGCTGATCGTCGACTACCTCCAGCTGATGCGCGCCGAGGATCCTCGCGACGGGCGGGTCGAGCAGGTCGGCAAGATGAGCCGTGGGCTGAAGATCCTCGCTCGCGAGCTGCACATCCCGGTGATCGCCATCTCCCAGCTCTCGCGCGCGGTCGAGGCGCGGCCCGACAAGCGGCCGCTGATGTCCGACCTGAGGGAGTCGGGCAACATCGAGCAGGACGCCGACCTCGTGATGTTCGTCTACCGCGACGAGTACTACAACAAGGAGTCGGAGAAGCAGGGGATCGCCGAGGTGCTGATCGGCAAGCACCGCAACGGGCCGATCGGCAGCGTCGAGCTCACGTTCCTCGACCGCTATCCGAAGTTCATGAGCAAGGCCGCCGAGCAGCGCGCGGGCTCATACGCCGGGACCGCGGGCGCCACGTGAGCCTGCTGCGTCCCGTGCCCGACACCCGGGCCGCCGACGAGGACCGGGGCTGCGCACTCGGGGTCTGCGACGGAACAGGCTGGATCGCCCTCGAGGACAACACGGCGGCGCCGTGTGAGTGCCGCAAGCTGCGCGTCGGGCGGGCCGCCAGCTCCGGGATGGGCACCGGCGTGCCCAAGCGCTTCCGCGGCGTCTCCTTCGACCGCAAGCCCGTCTGCGACCTCGACCCGTACGTGCTCCGCCCGATCAGGACGTACGTCGATCGCGTGGAGGAACACGTGGCCGAGGGCCGCGGGCTCTGGTTCGCCGGCGACGTGGGCACGGGCAAGACCTCCCTGGCGATGCTCGTGTCGCTGGCCGCCGAGCGCGTCGGCCACTCGGTGGCCATCTACCCCGTCACGCGGCTGCTCGCCGAGATCAAGGACACCTACGACAGCCAGTCCGGCGGCAACTACATGCGCCTGTTCCGCCGGCTCTGCGCCGTCGACCTCCTCCAACTCGACGACCTCGGGGCCGAGAAGCCCACCGACTGGGTGCGGGAGCAGCTGTACTCGATCGTCAACGAGCGCTGGCAGGACCAGCGGTCCATAGTGGTGACGACCAACCTCACCGATCCCGATCAGCTGGGGGACCAGATCGGCGCCCGCACCGTGTCCCGCCTGCTCGAGATCTGCGACGAGCCGCTCCCCATCATGGGCGCCGACCTGCGCCGCAGCTCGACCGGCTGAGTCCCCGACCCCAGGGTTTCCTAGACTCGCTTCGATGCCAGGATTGGTGATAGTCGGCGCCCAGTGGGGCGATGAGGGCAAGGGCAAGGTCGTCGACCTCCTGGCCGAGCGCGGCGATGCCGTGATCCGCTTCCAGGGCGGCAACAACGCCGGCCACACGATCGTGCGCGGCGACGAGGTGTTCAAGTTCCACCTCATCCCGTCCGGCATCCTCTACCCGGGCAAGCCGTGCGTGGTGGGCAACGGCGTGGTGGTGGACCCGCGCGTACTCACCGAGGAGATCGACGGGCTGAGGCGGCGCGGCGTGGACCTGAGCGGGCTACGGATCTCGGCCAACGCGCACCTGATCATGCCCTACCACCTGCTGCTCGACCAGGCGGGGGAGGCCAAGCTTGGCAAGCGCGAGATCGGCACTACCAAGCGTGGCATAGGGCCCTGTTACGCGGACAAGGCCTCGCGGTTGGGCATCCGGCTCCAGGACGTGCTCGACGAGAAGATCCTCAAGCAGAAGATCACCGCGGCGATGGCGCCCAAGCGCCAGACCCTGCGCGAGTACGAGAAGAATCCCGCCCTCGACCTGCACACGATGACGGAGGACTACCTGGCCTTCGGCCACCGGCTCGAGCCCTTCATCGCCGACACCCCTCCGATCGCGTGGAAGGCGCTCGAAGAGGGCAAGCTGGTGGTGTTCGAGGGCGCCCAGGGCACGCTGCTCGACATCGACCACGGCACGTATCCGTTCGTCACGTCCTCCAACCCGGTGGCGGGCGCGGCGTGCGTCGGCGCCGGTGTGGGGCCCAACTCGATCGACGAGGTGTGGGGCATCTCGAAGGCCTACTGCACCCGCGTCGGGGCCGGGCCCTTCCCCACCGAGCTGCATGACGAGATGGGCGCCCGGATCCAGAAGGCGGGCGGCGAGTTCGGCACCACCACCGGCCGCCCACGCCGCTGCGGCTGGCTCGACCTCGTGGCGCTGCGCTACGCGGTGAAGGTCAACGGGCTCACCGGCATCGTGATCACCAAGCTCGACGTGCTCACCGGTATCGAGACCCTGGGCGTGGCCACGCGCTACACCGGCCCCGAAGGCGCGCTCTTCGACGACTTCCCTTACCACCAGTCCGTGCTGCACCGGGCACGCGGCGACCTCATCGAGCTACCAGGGTGGACCGAGGACATCACCGCGGTCCGTCGTCTCGAGGACCTTCCGGACACCGCCCGCTCCTACCTCAGCTTCATCGAGGAGCAGCTCAGCGTGCCGATCGTAATGGTCAGCGTCGGGCCCCGGCCGCGATCAGATGATCTGGACCGAGGCAGCCGAGCGGCTGCGCCCGGCCGCCGCGTAGCTGCGGCCGTCGCCGCTCAGGCGGGCTCGGAGTCCAGCCAGGCCTGTTGCAAGGTGCCGCGCTCGTGGGCGGACACGACAAGCAGTGGCACATCGCCGATGTTGCGGAAGCCGTGGGGCGTGTCGGCCGGCACGACGAGCATCTGATCGGGCTCGAGCTCCACCACCTCGTCGTCCAGCGTCCAGCGCCCCCTCCCCTCCAGCAGTAGAAAAGTCTCGGCGTATGGGTGGACGTGGAGGTCGACCGCCCGCCCTGGCGGCGTCCGGACCACGAAGATCGAGACGTCCACACCCGCCCGGGGGTGGCCCTCGAACAGCGCCGCCGTCGGGCTCACGGCCAGATCGGCCAGGTCGAGCGCCACCGCCCGCGGGCGGTCACCCGGCGGCACGGCGCCCGGGTCGGCGCGGAGCTCGTCCGGCGTTATGGCAGCCCTACGCCTTCACCACGTGGCTGGACGCGGCGATGTCGTGCAGCGCACGGTTCTGGTCGTCCCAGAGCGGCCAGAAGAAGTTCAGGAACCACGGGATGATGGGGATGATCGACGAGGCGATGCCTACGGCGAGGTTCTTGAGCACGACCTCGCGCAGAGCGGCCGGGCCGAAGGTCCAGGCCTGCCCGCTGTCGCGGACCGCACGGATGCCCACCACCTGCTTGCCCCAGGTCTGACCGTTGCGCGCGCCTTCGCGCTTCATGAGCAGCGGGGCGTAAAGGAACGCCAGTACCGCAAACACCAGCACGCTGAGGATGACCGCGAGAATCACTGCGCCCGCGGCCGCGTCGTCGTTGTCGGAGCCCGTGATCCCCACGGCCCCGGCGATCAGGATGAAGAACACGATCAGGAACGGGACCAGGAGGATCAGGCCGTCGATCAGGTACGCACCGAGGCGTGCGCCCCAGCCGGCCAGCTGGCCCTGGGCGGCAGCGCCGGGCTGCGGCGACCGCGGCAGCGGCTGCTGCCAGCCGCCGGGCGGCACGGGGCCTCCGTAGCCACCGGACACGGGCGACTGCGGCGATTCGGGCACCGGCGGCGCCATCGGCGGCGGGGCCGGGGCCTGAGGCGACGCCGGCGGCGCTTCGGGGACAGGCGGCTGAGGCTGGCCGGGCGCGGGCGACTGGGGCCCGGCGGGAGAAGGTGACTGGGGCTGCCCGCCCGGGCCGTAGCCGGGTGATCCGGGACCGAAGCCGGGGCTGTCCGGGTCAGGGCGCTCTGAATCTGAGTTCATGGCGCCACTCTACCGGGCGATCACCGTCCTTCGCGTCCAGCACCACCTCCTCGCCGCGACGCAGGAAACGGCTGGCCAGCGCCACCGCGGCCAGCAGCGCGGTGACCGCCATGGTGATCTGCACGCTCACGACCCCCTCCTCCGACCAGTAGACGTCATCGAGCTCGAGCAGCAGGGCCGACTCGTCCATCGTGAGCCCCATTCCCGCGCCGAATGGGATCGCGAGCCACCGCTCGAGGTTCTCGTCGCGCGTGACGATCGCCGCGGCTCCGGACACGAACGCGATCGCGATGCCGGGCACGAAGTGATGGATGTGGCGCCGGCCCACCTCGAGGTTGCGGAACGGACCGAAGGTGCGGCGGCGGCGCAACAGCGTGGTGATCGATCGCGCCAGCACGAATGTCGTGACGAAGGACGTGAGCAGGTTGAACATCGAGTTCTCCCCGGTCGAGACCTCGCGGTAGCCCGTACGCGCCACCTCGGCCGTCTCCGCAACCGCCTCCGCCGCGGCACCGAGGGGATCGTGTGCCTCTGTGAACGTAGGGGCCGACCCCCGCCGCCAGACACGCCCAACCTCCACCACCACAGCGCCCGCCGTGGCAGTCACGGCCACCATCACCAGCCCGAGCGTGCGCCGGTCGGCCAGCAGGCCGCGTGACCTCACGCGCCGCGGGCGGGTCACTCGAAGCGCTCCAGCAGGTCCTCGTCTCCCACCTGGCGCACCTCCCGGGCCGGCACGCCCATCACCACCGCCCGCGGCGGAACGTCACGCACCACGACCGCGCCCGCAGCCACGAAAGCCTCCTCGCCCACCTCCACCCCCGGCACCAGGACAACCCCTCCCCCGACCCGGCAGGCCCGCCGCAGCGTGGCGCCGCGCATCTCGTAGCCGGGCTCATGACGGCCCATCGTGTCGTCGTTGGTCAGCGTGACCCCGGGGGCGACGAACACGTCGTCCTCGATCGTCGAGTAGGCGGTGATGTAGCACCCGGTCTGAATCCGCACCCGGTCGCCGATCGTCACGTCGTTGTCGACCGCCGACCCCCGGCCCACCACGCTGCCCTCGCCCACCACCGCCCGCTCGCGCACGTGGGCCTGGTCGCCGATCACCGCGCCGTCGCCCACGCGTGCCCCGGCCACGATCACCGCGCCCGCGCAGATCTTGGCTCCGGCGCCGATCCAGGCCGGGGCCGGGGTGTCGCGCGGAGCCGTCGACCGCGCGCCTAGGGCGAGCGGCTTGCCGATCACCGCGCCGTCCTGGATCTGAGCCTCCCCGCCCACCTGCGTGCCCTCGTGGATCACCACGTTGCCGCCCAGCTCGACGGTGGGAGGCAGCAGGACACCCTCCCCGAGCAGCAGGCCGGGAGCGCGGTCAGACGGCCGCAGCACGCCGGCTTTCATCGAGCGACGCCTGCAGCTGCTCGAGCACCCGCACGACCCTCAGGCCGCTCTCCCCGTCCGAGCGCGGCGTGCGGCCCTCGACGATGCAGTCCACGAAGTGGCCGCACTCGATCCGCAGCGGCTCGTGGTTGGGCACGCGCGGGCTGTGCGTGTCCCCCGAGCGCGCGATGTACTCGCCGTAGGAGGAGAAGTCCTCGTCGAAGCCCTTGTCGTAGATCGTGAGCTTTCGCTCGAGCCTCCATGTCGTCGAAAGTGGCCATCTTCTTCGAGCCAACGACCGTGAATCGACGCTCCTTGTGCGGATCGAGCCAGGAGAGGTGCAGATGGGCGGCCAGCCCCGACGGGAATCGCAGATAGCAGAACACGACGTCCTCGACCCCGGGACGCATATAGGACTCCCCCACCGCCTGGCAGTGATAGGGCTCCTCGCCGGCCAGGCGCAGGAGCACGGCCACGTCGTGGGCGCCGAGGCTCCACAGCGCGTTCTCCTCCGCCCGTAGCTTCCCGAGGTTGAGGCGGTTCCCGTAGATGTAGTGGATGTCACCGAGCTGGCCGCTCGAGGCGTACTCCTTGAGCTTCTCGAGACCGGGGTGGTACTCGAGCAGGTGCCCCACCATCAGGACCCGGTCCGCCTCGTGGGCGGCGGCCACCACCCGCTCGGCCTCCAGGACCGAAAGGGCAAGCGGCTTCTCCACGAAGCAGTGCTTGCCGGTCGCCAGTACCCGCTCGGCGATCGCCGCGTGCGTGGGCACCGGAGTTGCCACCGCCACCGCATCGAGCTCGGGGTCGGCCAGCATCTCCTCCAGGCTGGCGCAGGTGCGAGCCTCGGGAAACGCTTCCCCCACGCGCGCGCGGGCGTCGTCGTCCTCGTCACAGAGCCAGGTGAGCCGCGCCCCGGGCAGGCGGCCGAAGTTGCGCGCCAGGTTGGGCCCCCAGTAGCCAAGCCCGACCACTCCGACCTGCACCACCGCCGCCGCGCTCATTGCCGGGGAGTGTAGGCGGCGAGCACGTCGCGGATGCGCTCTGCGGCTCGGCCGCCGCCGTACAGCTCGCGCCGCGCACCGGCGGGTGGCGAGCTGTCCAGCGCCGCCAGCGCGGCCTCCGAGTCAAGACCGACAAGCGTGTTCCAGCCGGTCTCCACCGTCTCGACCCACTCCGTCTGCTCGCGCAGCGTCACACAGCGCACGCCGAGCAGGTACGCCTCCTTCTGCACCCCGCCGGAGTCCGTGAGGATCGCGCGGGCGTGCATGGCCAGCTTCATGAAGTCGAGATAGCCGAGCGGCGGCAGGAGGCGCAGGCCGGGCGCGGCCTCGAGTCGCTCACGGAGCCCGGTCGCGTCGAGACGTGCGGCCGTACGCGGGTGCAGCGGGAAAACGGTGGGGCCGGGCACGCTCTCCAGCAGCCCCACAAGCCGTTCCAGCCGCACGGGGTCGTCGACGTTGCCCGCGCGGTGGGCCGTGGCCAGCAGGTACGCGCCTGCGTCGAGGCCGTGGTCGGCGAGGGCCGTCGAGCGCTCCTCGGCGATCGGCCGGAACGCCAGCGACACGTCCGCCATCACATCCCCAACCAGGTGGGACTCCCCGGCCGCGGCTTCGGTGCGCAGGTTGTTCATCGCCGTCTCGGTCGAGCACAGCAGCAGGTCGCTCGCGTGGTCGGTGAGCACCCGGTTCAACTCCTCCGGCATCGAGCGGTCGAAGGAGCGCATCCCGGCCTCGACGTGGCCCACGGGCACGCCGGCCTGTGCGGCGACGAGCGCACCGGCCAGCGTGGTGTTCGTGTCGCCGTAGACCAGCACCAGGTCGGGCGCCGTGTCGCCCACCACCTGCTCGAGAAGGCCGAGGATGCGTGCCGTCTGCGCGGTGTTCGAGCCTCCTCCCGCGTCGAGCTGACGATCCGGAGCGGGCACGCCGAGCTCGTCGAAGAAGACCCGCGACAGCTCGTCGTCGTAGTGCTGACCGCTGTGCACGATCAGCTCTTCGTGGACCTCGCGCAGCACGCGCGACACCGCCGCCGCCTTCACGAACTGGGGCCTGTTGCCGATTACGGTCAGGATGCGCACGATTACGATGCCTGGTGTTCGATGATCGCTGCCAGAGTGGCCAAGAAGCTAGTGGGCGGGGCCGTCGGTGTGCTCGGTGCGGCCGGCGCCGCCGCGGGCCACGTGGCCTGGTACATCCGCTACAAGGCCGGCGGCACGGCCCGTGACGAAGACGGAGGCGACGGGCCTAACGCCGGTTGAGCTCGTCGTCCAAGTGCGCCGCGAAGGCCGCGGCCACCTTGCGCGTCACCTCGCCGGCCTCTTCGAACTCCCGGTCCTCGATCGCCGCCACCGGCTGGACCTCGCGTACCGTGGAGGCCATGAAGGCCTCGCGCGCGCCGAGCAGCTCGTCAGTGGTGACGGGACGCTCGGAGACCTCCACGAGGTCCATCAAGTGCGCCCGGGTGATCGAGGCGAGGATGTGGTCGGTCAACGGCGGCGTGCAGAGCGTGCCCGAGGCATCGACCCAGAACAGCGACGAGGTGGGTCCTTCCAGCACCCGGCCGTGCGGGGTGACGAGCAGCGCCTCGTCGAATCCACGCTCACGCGCCAGTCGCCCGCAGAGCATGTTGCCCGCGTAGGAGAGCGACTTCACGCCGTCGAGCACCCGCGTCGGCGCGTAGGTGACGAACCCCAGCCGCACGCGCTCCTCCATCAGCTTGGCCGGCTCGGTCATGGCCAGCCGCCGTCCCTCGCGCGTGAACACCAGCCTCAGGCACCCGTCGAAGCCGGCGCCCCCCCGCGCCTCGAGAAGCTCCGGGATCTCCCGCTCGTAGGACTCGCGCGGGAAGGGCCCGGGCAGGCGGAGGTTGGCGGCGGAGCGCTCCATGCGATCGAAGTGCTCGTCCAGGGCGAAGGGCTGCCCGTCGTAGACCCGGATCACCTCGAAGGCGCCATCGCCGCGGAGGAAGCCCTCGTCGGTCACCGGAATGGTGGTCTCGGCCGCGGGGGCAATGGAACCGTCGAGGCAGGCCAGCTCTTCGTTCATGCTCGCTTCATATCAGCCCCGTTTGCCGCGGGGCGGCGAGGGGTAGGCGCGACGGATGTCCATCGAGCGCAAGCGCCCCGAGAAGCGGGCTCCCGACGACAAGGAGGAGTATCCGGCCGGCAGCGAGATCGAATCGGAGCCCGCTGGCGTGGGTGACAGCGTTGAGGAGAGCGACCAGCCGGGCCTGGCCGAGAACCCGCCGCAGACCGACTGACCAGCGGCAGCGTCAGGCCGCTGAGCCCGGCTCGCGGCCGTCTGGCGCGCCTTCGTACTGGGCCAGGATCACACGCGCCCTGACTTCTCCCGACGCCTGCCCGTCGGCCTTGCGCGCCGCAGTCTCGGCCTGCAGGGCCAGCGCATACTCGAGCACTTCGTCCATGTGCTTCGAGAGCTCGCCCCAGGCTCTCTCGTCGAGATCGAGGCGGGTGAGGCTTATGTGGCAGTTCGCCCGCCCTTCGAGCCCACCGGCGTCGATCGCGCGGCTCACGTCGGAGAACGACTCCTTGAACCACTCGGCCGCGAAGCCGCGCCTGGCGCTCGCGGGCAGCAACTCCCAGACGGCCTCGTCTCCCCACGCCCGGCATGTGGCGCGGTAGTAGTGCTCCACCGCGCCGCGCCGCGGGCGGGTCTTGACCAGTTCGACGCAGTCCAGATCCAGCAGGGCGCGCACGTGGTAGCTCACGTTGCCCAGCGGCTCGCCCATCTCCTGGGACAGCCCATTTGGGCTCGCCACCCTCTCGTTGAGCCGGGCCAGGATCTTGGCGCGCACCGGATGCGACAGCGCCTTCGCCATCCGAGTCGCCCCGTCGAGCTCCTTCTTCGACTTGGCCGCGGGGCGTGCCGGGGGCTTGGAGGTCTTCGAGGCGGTGGTCAAGGTGCAAGAACTTCCGTGTCTCTCGCAGTGCGGTCAGCGAGGACGCTATCGCAGGCCCGCCCGGATCTCCTCGGGCAGGCTGCGAGTCCTACGCCTACTACGTGTCTATCGACGAGCCGCGCGCCTTCTCGGCCATCGAGGTGTGGCGCGGCGGCGACGCGGCGTTGAGTGGGCCGTGAAGGACTCGAACCTTCAACCTTGAGCTTAAGAGGCTCCTGCTCTACCAGTTGAGCTAACGGCCCGGGAGAAGAAACGGCCCCGAGGGGGCCGGCCACCGATTGTACGAGGTGCGGCCCGACGAGAGCCTGCGGCTACTCAGTCGCGGACCTGAGCGAGGTGAGCGCCTCTTCCCGGGTGGCGTGTATCGGGAAGACGCGGTCGAGGCCCGTGATCTCGAAGATCTTGGTGATGTTCTGGTCGGTGCACACGAGCGCGAGCGCCCCGCCGCTCGGGCGCAGGCGCTTGACGCCGCCCACGAGCACGCCGAGGGTGGTGGAGTCGATGAAGGTGGCCTCGGAGAGGTCCACCACGATCTGCTTCTTGCCGCCGTCGATCAGCTCGACCATGCGCTCCTTGAACTCCGGCGCGGTGTAGAGGTCGACCTCTCCGCCCGAGCTCGATGACCTGGGTGTCTGCATCGATCTCCGCGTCCTGGATGTGGAAGTTCACGCTGCTCCTGTTCGTCGTCGCCTTCCCGGGCGAGAACTCTAGCGCCGCAGGGCTACGGGGTGGGGGTACGTGGGTGCCGCGCCGCCGCCACCCGTGGCGGCGGGCGCCCTTGGCCTGCTCGGCGGCCGCCTTCACCGCCTTGCGCTGGCTCTTGGGCGCGAGGTCGACGGCCTTCTGGGCGGCCAGGTCCGCGGTGCGCGTGTCCCCGGCGAGGGTCGCGTACTGCACGAGCGTCAGGTAGCTCTCGGCATCGTTCTGCACCTCGGCCCGCAGCGCGGCCGCCTCCTTGGCCTCCTTGGGCTTGTTCAGCGCGTTGGGGTCGTAGATCTGCAGCGCCGTGAGCGCCAGCGAGGCGTCGGGCTTCTCAGGCTCCAGCGCGAGGTAGGCGCGGTAGTTGGCGTCGGCCTTGCGCAGCGAGTCCTGGCCGGCCTCGGGCACCCGGCCGTCCTCGCCGACCGGAAGGGACGCCGCGAGCGAGTAGTAGTCGCGGGCGAGCGCCTTGCGAGCCGCCTCGTCGGCGGGGTTGGCCTTGATCCGCTCCTCGTTCTTGTCCACCCGCTCCTCGACGATGCTGTTGCCGCTGCCGCTCCCGCCGCGGCCGTCGGAGAAGGCATCGAAGAGCCCGCCGGACACGTCGCCGCCGATGCCGAAGAGGACCAGCCCTCCTCCCATCAGGACGGCGAGGGTGAGGTAGGTGGCCTGCACCACGCGTCGGCGCTTGCCCTGGATATCGAACAGCATGCGTGGCGGAGCCTAGCTAGCTGCCTTCGGCCGGGGCGATCTCCGCGCCCGGCGCGTCCTTGGGCCCGAGCAGCTGGGCCAGCCAGATGCTGCCCTCGTAGAGGATGAGCATCGGGATCATCTCGAGCAGGAGCGTGATCGGGTCGATGGTCGGGAGGAGTGCGGCCAGGATTGCGATCACCAGGACCGCGTAACGCCGGTTCTTGCGCAGCTTCTGCGGCGTGGTGATCCTCAGCCGCACGGCCGCCAGGATGGCTATCGGAAGCTGGAATCCCAGCCCCATCGCAGCCATCGTGAGCATCACGAAGCTGTAGTAGTCGCGCGCCCGGATCTGGGTGTTGAACTCGTCCGAGTTGAAGCTGAGCAGGAAGTCGGTGGCCGGGGGGAGGACCACGAAGTAGCAGAACACGACGCCGAGCACGAACAGGACCGGGGCCATGAGGATCAGCGGCGTCGCCACCCGGCGCTCCATCGGGCTGAAGGCCGGCAGGATGAACGCGTAGATCTGGTAGATGATCACCGGCAGCGCGAGCAGCACGGCGAAGTAGGCCGAGTTGGTGAGCGTGGTGGTGAAGGGCTCGGTGACCCCGAACGTGATCGGCTCCGGCAGGTTGGCCGGCAGGGGCTCGTTCACGATCTCCAGGATCACGTGGTTCTGCCAGGAGCACACCGCGAACGCGGCGAAGAACGCCGAGATGGCGATGAAGATGCGCGTGCGCAGCTCGCCGAGATGGTCGACGAGCGTGAGCCGCTCCTCATGGTCGATTGGCCTGATGCGCGGCACGGGTCCGCGACCTCCTATTCCGGTACGGCGAGCTCTACGAGCTCTTGCCGCCGGCGGGGGTGGCGTCGGACTTCTCGGCGTGCACCGGCTCGGCCTTGTCGCCGGCCGGGAGCTCGTTGTCGTCGCTCTTGTTGTCGCCGGTCACCGAGTCCTTGAACTCGCGCATCCCGCTGCCGAGCGAACGGCCAAGGTCGGGAAGGCGCTTCGGTCCGAAGATCACCAGCACGATCAGTAGGACAATTCCTATCTCGAGGGGACCGAACGGCATGAGGAGACTCCTGAAGTTTCGGGGAGGGCGACTCGCACCCGGAGCGGGCAGGTCGCGGGGTAAATCGTAGCGTTGATGTTTATTCGCGCCAGCTTCCGGGACGGATCATCCGTCGCCGGACGGAGCAAAGTTCTTGTAGAAGCGGCTGGGGGTCGGCTCGGACTGGCCCTGGTACTTGCTGTGGGTCGCATCCGAGCCGTAGGGCTGGTCGACCGGGCCGTCCATGCGCATGAAGGAGATCTGGCCGATCGGCATGCCCTCGTAGATCGTGATCGGCAGGTTGGCCACGTTGGACAGCTCCAGCGTGAGGTTTCCCGAGAACCCGCTGTCCACGAACCCCGCGGTCGAGTGGATGAGCAGCCCGAGCCGGCCCAGCGAGCTCTTGCCCTCGAGGCGCGCCACCAGGTCGTTGGGCAGCGTCACCTTCTCCAGGGTCTGCCCCAGCACGAACTCCCCGGGGTGCAGGATGAACGGCTTGCCGCCCTCCACCTCCACCAGCTCGGTGAGGCCCTCCATCGGCTCGCGGACGTCGATGTACGGGTAGCGCGAGTTGTTGAAGACGCGGAAGCGGCGATCCACCCGCACGTCGATGCTCGAGGGCTGGATGAGCGAGGCGTCGTGCGGCTCGATCACGATTCGCCCGGCTTCGATCTCGGAGCGGATGGTGCGATCGCTGAGAACCACGGGCGGCGAGTCTATTCCTCACGCCGGGCGCACTGCTCAAGTCACCCGGTGGCATGCCGATACGGGCCCTATGGAAAGCAGCGAGAAGCGAGACTCGCACTACGTGAAGCGCGTGGTGCTTCCCAGCGGGAAGACCATCGAGGTCGTGTACTTCAAGGATTCCGTCGAGCAGGAGTCGAGCTTCCGTACCGTTGCCGAGCCGGACCAGGCTCTGCACGTGTGCACCGCCTGCAGCTCCGAGCTCGTCTACCCCACGGGCTGGGACGAGACCGACGACGAGAGCTGGAAGGTGGCGCTCCGCTGTCCCGAGTGTGAGCATCGGCGCGAGGGCATCTTCTCGCAGGCCTCCGTCGAAGCCTTCGACGAACAGCTCGACACCGGCACCGACGCCCTCACCGCCGACTACCGCCGACTCTGCCGCGCCAACATGGCGGAAGAGGTCGAGCGCCTCACGGCCGCGCTGGATTCCGACGCGATCCTCCCCGAAGACTTCTGAGAAGGAGCGCGATGCGGTGCTCACCGGAACAACGTTCCGGCTGCGCTCCTCTCTGAGAAGGAGCGGATCGGTGCTCAAGTAGCGATGCGGTGCTCACCGGAACAACGTTCCGGCTGCGCTCCTCTCTGAGAAGGAGCGCGATGCGGTGCTCACCGGAACAACGTTCCGGCTGCGCTCCTCTCTACGAATACCTCTCGACGACGCTGTCGGCCACCAGGTTGAGGGCGCTCCGGCGGGCGGCGGGCAGCTCCAGGGCGCTGAGACCCGCCTTGGCCTCGGCCACATGGCGCAGCGCCTCGGCTCGCGCCTCCTCCAGGGCCCCCGTCGCCGTGATCCTGTCGCACACGGCGTCGGCCTGAGCCGGCTCGGTGACCGTCGCGCGCAGATCCATCTCGCTCAAGTTCGAGTCCCGGCCGCGGGCCACGATCAGAGGCAGGGTGACCGTGCCGTCGAGCAGGTCAGTGCCTCTCTGCTTGCCGGTGCGCTCGGCGGGTCCCGACACGTCGAGCACGTCGTCGAGGATCTGGAAGGCCAGGCCGATGCGCCGGCCGAACCCTGCCAGCGCGTCGCGGGAGCCCTCGGATGCGTCGCCGAGGATGGCGCCAAGGCGGCACGCCTCCGAGAACAGGCTCGCCGTCTTGAGCTCGCACCGCTCGAGGTAGCGCTCGCGGGTCACGTCCGCGGACCAGGCGTCCGCGCGCTGCATCAGCTCGCCGCGAGCGAGGGCGGAGGACGCCGTGGAGAGCGCGCTCACCGCCGCGGCGCTCCGGGTGGAGGCCAACTCGGCGAATGCGCGCGAGAAGAGGAAGTCACCCGTTGCCGTGGCGGCGTGGCGGCCACCGGCGGCGAACACCGTGGGGCGGCCGCGTCGCAGCGAGGCCTGGTCGAGCACGTCGTCGTGCACCAGCGTGGCCATGTGAAGCAGCTCGACCGCCACGGCG
This sequence comes from uncultured Thermoleophilaceae bacterium, assembly GCA_963825475.1. GTDB lineage: Bacteria > Actinomycetota > Thermoleophilia > Solirubrobacterales > Thermoleophilaceae > JAAYBF01. The sequence continues at coordinate 326,227 of CAWGTC010000006.1, forward strand.
GCGGCCAGGGGGCCATCGCCGTCCGTTCCTGCGCACAGGAACACGAGCACCGGCCGCAGCCGCTTGCCACCAGCGGCCAGGGTGCCCGACGCGTGCCCGGCCAGCTGCGCCCCATGGCTCGCGGCGACCTCGGACAGGCGCACCTCGGTGCGCGCCAGCCGGCGCGCGAGGTCCGGTCCGCCCGCCTCCAGCACGGACGCCAGCTGGGCCGCCGCGGTCACGGCTGCGCGGACACGGTGCCGGCATGGATGGCGATGATCCCGCCGGCGGTGAGCAGGTAGGTCACGTCCTCGAGACCGGCGGCGTCGAGCTCGCCGGCCAGATCGAGCGGCCCGGGGAAGCGGCGCACCGAGCTGGGCAGGTACTCGTAGGCATCGGGGTCGCCGGCCAGACGGCCCATCGCGGGCACCACCCGGTCGAACCACATCCGGAAGAACCACGCCAGCGGCGGGCGCTGCGGGGTGGTGATCTCGAGCACCACGACGCGGCCGCCGGGGCGCGTGACCCGCACCATCTCCGACAGGCCGCGGGGGAGGTCGGAGAAGTTGCGCGCCCCGAAGCCCACGGTGGCGGCGGCGAACTCCCCGTCGGCGTAGGCCAGGTCGAGCGCATTGCCCGCCTCGAAGCGGATCCCCGAGGCCTTGCGGCGCGCCAGCTCCAGCATGCTCTCGGCGAAGTCCATGCCCACCACTTCGCCGCCCGGCGACACGCGGCGGTCGAGCTCCACGGCCAAGTCGCCGGTGCCTGTGGCCACGTCGAGCACGCGGTCGCCCGGGCCCACGCGCGCGAGATCGGCTGCACGCTCTCGCCAGCGGTGGTGCATCCCGGCGGTCATCACGGAGTTCATCCGGTCGTACACGCCGGCGATGCGGTCGAACATCGCCTCGACCTGCTGCTCGGGCAGCGTCCCCGAACGTGCTGCACGCGGGAGCTACTTCTGCTCAGCGCTTGCCTGCTCCGCGGGCTCGCCCTCTTCCTCCGGCATCTCCTCCTTGAGCGAGGCGACGAAGCCCACGAGCTGCTCGAACTGCTCGGGGTTGTTCTCCCGCAGGTCGGCGTAGGACGGCATCGGAGCAGTCGGATTCATCAGCGTGCGGGCGATCGCGTCCCGGCCGAGGCGATCCCCGATGTAGGTCAGGTTGGGTCCGAGCGTGTTGCCGTTCTCGCCGATCTTGTGGCAGCCGAGGCAGCCGGACGAGGCGGTCACCTGCTTGCCCTCCTCGTACTGGGAGGCCACCTCGATGTCGATCTCGCTCGGCGGCCCGGCGAGGGCGCCGAGAACAGAGAGGTAGGTCATGGCGGCGACGGTGGCGACCGCGCCGATCATCGCGATCGGCCGCTTGAGCGGATGCCGCTCGGGGCCGACGTCGTAGAACGGCAGCAGGAGCAGGAGCATGAGGCAGATCGTGGGGATGCCGATCGTGGCCATGAAGACCAGCTCCGGCGGCTTGACCACCCGCAACAGCTCGAACAGGAAGAAGAAGTACCACTCGGGTCGCGGCGAGTAGGTGGTGGTGGTCGGGTCCGCCTTGGGGCCCAGCTCGGCGCCGAACAGGACCGCCATCAGCGATGATCACGACGAGGGTGATCACCGCCATCGCGCTGTCCTTGAAGACCGCGTAGGGGAAGAACGGCTTGCCCTGGTTCTTCAGGATCGAGTACTCGCGGAGATATTCCTCCTTCTCACGCGCGTTCAAATCTCTTCCTTCGTGAGTTCCTTCTTCTCCGCCTTGAGCCAGGGCGGCGCGGTCGTGCCCAGCTTGGCCACCAGGTAGAGATGGGCGCCGATCAGGGCGGCGATCAGGCCGGGCACGAGCATCATGTGCATCGCGTAGAAGCGGGTGATGGTGATCGAGCTGAACTCCGCGCCGCCGCGCAGGAAGTCGGCCAGGAACGGCCCGAGCATCGGGGCCGAGGAGTTGAGGTTGACCGCGACGATCGTGGCCCAGTAGGACCGCTGGTCGAACGGGAGCAGGTAGCCCGTGAGGCCCATCATGAGGGTGAGCACCAGCAGCACCACGCCGATCACCCAGTTGAGCTCACGGGGGTACTTGTAGGCCCCGAAGACGAAGGTCCTGCCCATGTGCAGGAACAGCAGCACGATCATCACCGTCGAGCCCCAGCGGTGCATGCCGCGCACCAGCTCGCCGAGCGAAGACCTCGTTGGTGATGTGCGACGCCGACTCGTAGGCGCGGGTGGCGTCGGGGTTGTAGTACATGGCCAGGAACACGCCGGTCACGGCCTGGGAGACGAAGGCGAACATCGTTGCCGAGCCCAGCGTGTAGAACCAGTTGGTGCCCTTGGGCACCTTGCGGAAGAGGAAGCCGCGCAGGAACGGGCTCGCGCCGGTGCGCCCGTCGAGCCAGCCGACGACCTGGGCGCCGCCCTCGGCTGCGCCCTCCTTCAGCTTGTCGACGCGGCCCGGCTGCCCCGCTGCCGTTGCCGGCCTCGCGTCCTTCTCGCCCGGCCTGGGCGGGGTGGGGCGCAGGAACTTCGGCAGAGGCGGGGTGAGCTTGCTCATGTGCTGGGCCTCGACGGGTAGAGGTACTGCCAGAGGCCGTCGAGATGGTTCGACGGGTCGCGGGGAGAGAACCGCCTCGAGCTCGGAGTTGACCGAGAAGCGCTCGCCCGACCTCGACCCGGCCGTCAATGACACGGGCATCGAAGCGGTCGAGTGGGCGCACGGGCGGGCCGCCGTCGACTTGCCCTGGAAGTCGTAGATACCGCCGTGACAGGGGCACACGAAGCGCTGCGGTGCCTGGTAGTAGCGCACCGGGCAGCCCAGGTGCGCGCAGCGAGTGGTGATCACCACGTAGGGGATCGGCTCCTTGTTGCCGTCGATCGTCGCTCGGGCTGGGCGTCGTCGCTGCTCGGGATCGTACTTGCGCACGTAGATCGTGGCCTTGCCCGCCTCGCCGACGTTGGCTCGGTGTTGATCACCTTGGGCACGTAGGTCGTCGGGTTGAAGTCGGACTCACGGGGCCCACGTCCTGCCAGCGGTCCGGCGTTCCGTCCTCGAACAAGGGGCCCAGCGGCGAACCCCAGCGCCGGCAGCCCGAACGCCGCCGAGGCGATGCCGCCGGCGGCGAGCGCGCCGCCCGTCATGAAGCCGCGGCGGGTGACGGTCTCGCCCTCGAAGGCGCCGGGCATGCCGCGGTCGGCGGTGTAGCGCGACTTGCGCCGCGGATTCTTTTTGAGCGGTTCTCGGCCACGGTCAGGAGGAGGGGTGCGCATCTCCATTCAACGCCGACTGAGAGAATAGAGTCAACATGGCTACGGGTGTCACTAACCCCCGTTGCTCATGCGGCAATGCGCCAGGAGCACGGCCCCTCCCCGCCCCCGGCGCAGCGCTCGCGCTGGTCTCCCACAGCCGCTCCGCCTGCTCGGGACGAGCTCCGCGTGGGCGCGGGCGGTGAGCGAGATCAGGTCCGACAGCTCCGCCACGGCCTCGAGGTCTCCGCGCGCGGCGAGCCGCGACAGCCCCAGCGCGTAGAGGGCATCTCCGGCCAGTAGCCGCAGGTCGGGGTCCATCCCCTCGAACGCGCGGGGCGTGCCGTAGTGCATCAGGTAGCCCTCGTACACGGCCTCGAGCACGAACAGCCGGACGGGATCGGCCCCCAGCGCGTCGAAGCGCGCCGGACCCGGGTCCGGCTCTGGCGTAACGGGCCAGGCTGGGCTCGACGGCGGCCACCACCTCGGCGAGAGCGCTCACCGCGCGACCTCGGCGAACGCCTCGCGGGCGGCGACCAGGGTGTGCTCCACGTGCTCGTCGGAGTGGGCGAGCGACGGGAACCAGGCCTCGAACTGCGACGGCGGCAGGATACACGCCGCGATCGAGCAGCGCGCGGCAGAAGGCTGCGTGGGCGCTCGGTGTCGCACGCCTTCGCGTCGGCGTAGTCGGCTCACCGGCCCGTCGTGGAAGAAGACGGTGAGCAGGCCCGTCGTGGCGGCCACCTCCACCGGCACGCCGGTCGCCGCGGCCGCGTCGCGGAGGCCGCTGGCCAGGGCTTCGGCCACCACCGTCAGGCGGTGGTAGGCGGCCGCGTCGAGCAGCTCGAGCGTCGCCAGGCCGGCCGCGGTGGCCAGGGGATTGCCCGACAGCGTGCCCGCCTGGTACACGTCGCCGGCCGGCGCCACCCGGTTCATCAGGTCGCTCGAGCCGGCGTAGGCAGCGGCGGGAAGCGCCTCCGCCGATCACCTTGCCCATCATCGTCAGGTCCGGTGTGACCCCCTCGCGCTCCTGCGCCCCTCCCCGCGCCACGCGGAAGCCCGAGATCACCTCGTCGAACACCAGCAGCGCGCCGGAACGGTCGGCCTGCTCACGGAGAAAGCCCAGGAAGCCCTCGGCGGGCAGCACCAGGCCCATGTTGGCCGGATAGGGCTCGGCCAGGATGGCGGCGAACTCCGCATCGTTCAGCGCGCGCTCGACGGCCTGGCGATCGTTCCACGGCACGATGGTCGTGGCCGCGGCCTGGGCAAGCGAGACACCAGGCGATGCGGGAATTCCCGCCGTCGCCAGGCCCGAGCCGGCCTCGGCCAGCAGGCCGTCGACGTGGCCGTGGTAGGCGCCCGCGAACTTGAGCAGCCGGTCGCGGCCCGTGGCCGCGCGCGCCAGGCGGATCACGCTCATCGCGGCCTCGGTCCCCGAGTTGACCATCCGCACCATCTCCGCGCCGGGCACCCGGTCGGCGATGGCACCCGCGATCTCGACCTCCGCCTCCGTGGGGGCTCCGAAGCTCGTGCCGCGGCCCGCGGCGGCGGTCACCGCCTCGACCACCGCAGGATGAGCGTGGCCCGCGATCAGCGGGCCCCAAGAGAGCATCCAGTCGACGTAGGAGTTGCCGTCGACGTCGAACAGCTCGGCGCCCTCCCCGCGCACGACGAAGATCGGGTCGCGGCCGATCGCCCCCATCGCTCTCACGGGGGAGTTGACACCCCCCGGCAGGAGGTCCAACGCCTGCTCGTACAGCTCCTGCGAGCGGGTCACGAGAGTCTCAGCTGCGGCGCTCGCCGGAGAGCCATCCGTGCGGTGCTCGGCCGATCGGCGATCGGCCTGCGCTCCTCCGGCAACGTTCCGGCTCCGCTCCTCCCCCGGGCACGAGGCACCTAGGAGTGCTCGTTCTCCCAGCGCCTGTGGGCGTCGGTGAAGTAGAGGAGGCGGATCTTCTTGAACTCCGTCGACGAGTACAGCGTCCTGCGGTCCTCGATCCCGGTCTTCTCGGCGATCGAGTCGAGGATGGCGTCGCATTCCTCCTTCGAGCGGCCGTGGGCCATCGTGAAGACCGAGTAGTGCCAGTCCTCGTAGGTGGGCCGCTGGTAGCAGTGCGAGATCCCGCGGAACGAGGCCATCAGCGGGGCCACCTCCATGATCCGCTCCTCGGGCACGTTCCACACGCCCATCCCGTTGGCCGAGAAGCCGGCGCGGCGGTGGAAGAGGATGGCGGCCACGCGGCGCAGGGCCTTGCGGTCCTTCATCGTCTCCAGGTGCGCGAGCAGCTCCTCCTGGGAGATGCCGATCTCCTCGGCGGCAGGCGCGTACGGCTCGCTGACCACCGGCATGTCGCCCTGGAGCACGCGGATCACCGCGTAGTCGAGATCGGAGAGCTCGATGGCGTCGGGCTCCATCGGGTCCTGGGCCACCCCGGCCGCGGCCAGGTCGCGCGTGCCCTTCTCCATCTCGAGGTCCATCCGGATCTTGAACAGCTTGAGCGTGGGCAGCTGCCGCACCGACTCCGCGCCCGTGAGCTGGGCCAGCCTGTCCAGGGTCCCCTGCATGCCGAGCTTCGATCCGGGCTCGGTGGCCAGCGTGAACCACAGGTTGAAGTCGTGGTTGCGGAGGTAGTTGTGGGAGACGCCGGGATGGGAGTTGATGATCCGGGCCGCTCGGTGCGGATTCTCGGGATCGACCTTGGCCGCCACGAGCATCGACTCGTAGCCCAGCACGCGGGTGTCGAAGATCGGCGTGACCTGCCGGATGATGCGCTCGTCGAGCAGGCGCTGGACGCGGCGCATCACCTCGTCCTCGGAGACCTCGGCCAGACCGGCCACGTGCTCGTACGGCCGCGGGGCGAGAGGGAAGCTGCCCTGCATCAGGTTGAGCAGGCGCTTGTCGAGCTCATCCAGCGGGACGGCCGAGCCGTCCTTGCGGCTGCGGACCTTGGGTGCTGCCGCTGTCCTCACTGAAGCCATTCGGCGACCTGCTTTGCGTGGTAGGTGATCACGATGTCGGCGCCCGCACGGCGGATCGAGGTGAGCGCCTCGAGCACGGCCGCGCGCCTGTCCAGGTATCCGGCCGCCGCGGCGGCCTCGATCATCGCGTACTCGCCGCTCACGTTGTACGCGGCCACGGGAACCCCTGTCGCCTCCTTCACCCGGCGGATCACGTCGAGGTAGGGCAGCGCCGGCTTGACCATCACGATGTCGGCCCCCTCGTCCACGTCGAGCAGCGCCTCACGCACGGCCTCGTCGGAGTTGGCCGGATCCATCTGGTAGGTGCGCCGGTCGCCAAAGGCGGGGGTCGAGTCCGCGGCTTCGCGGAAGGGGCCGTAGAAGGCTGACGCGAACTTGGCCGAGTAGGCCACGATCGGGGTGTCCTTGTGGTCCTCGGCATCGAGCTGTGCGCGCAGGGCGCCCACGCGGCCGTCCATCATGTCGCTCGGGGCGACGGCGTCGGCGCCGGCCGACGCATGAGAGATCGCGGTCTTGGCCAGCAGTTCGAGCGACACGTCGTTGTCCACCGATCCGTCGCTGCGGATCACGCCGCAGTGGCCGTGGGATGTGTACCCACACAGACACACGTCGGTGATCACCACCAGCTCGGGGTGGGCGTCCTTGATCGCACGCACCGCAAGCTGCACGACGCCCTCGTCGTCGTAGGCGCCGGAGCCGCGCTCGTCCTTATCGGCCGGCACGCCGAAGAGCAGCACCGCGGGCACTCCGAGGGCGTGCGCCTGCCCCGCCTCCTCCACCGCATGGGAGATGGACAGCCGCTCGACGCCGGGCATCGCCTCGATCGGCGTGCGGCTGTCCGTCCCGAGCTCCACGAACATCGGCTGCACGAGGTGCTTGGGGCTGAGCTCGGTCTCGCGGACCATGTCGCGCAGCAGGCCGGTCTTGCGCAGGCGCCGCATGCGTGTGGCGGGAAAGGCCATCCCGCTCAGTCTAGGCATCTACTGGTGGCCGGCCTAGCCGGCGAAGCGCCGCAGGGCCAGCCGGCTGGCCACCCCGAACGCGACGAACAGTCCAAGCAGGTGCAGCAGCGGGCCCGTGATCTCGCCCGTGTCGTTGAGCGCTGCGTCGAGGGCGTCGAGCGTGGGCTTGAACGGGAAGGCCGCCGACACCACCCGCACCACGTCGAAGAGGAAGGGTGAGACCGACCCCGAGGGGACCAGGGCAAGGAAGGTGAGCGGCAGGCTGAGCATCACGCACAGCAGCGACGCGGCACGCACCTCCTTGGTCAGGGCGCCCACCGCCAGGCCCAGCGAGGCAAAGGCCAGCGCCCCGGCGCCAACGCCGGCGAGCCACAACGGGAAGCGCTCCCACCTGAGGTCTACGAACAGGCCGAGGCCCGCGAGCATCAGCAGGCAGACGGCGGTGGAGCAGGCCGCCGCGAGCGTGGCCTTCTCCAGCAGCAGCCCGGTCCGCGAGACGAGGCCCCGGACCAGCCTCGGAAGGCGTTCTCCTCGCGCTCCAGCGCCAGCGCGCCGGCCGCCAGCAGCAACGTGATGAACATCAGCGAGACGGTGACCGCGATCGCCACGGCGAACGAGCTGAGCGGGGTGGCGCCGCCGTCGAGCTCGGTCTGCTTCACGGAGATCGGCGAGCCCACCGAGGACAGCACCTCGTCCGAGAGGTCGAGGTTGTCGCGCGCAAGGCGGGCGAAGGCGATCACTCGCTCGACGTCCTCGCGGGCGGCCGACCGGGGTGGGAGGTCCTCGACGGCGCCACGCAGCATCTGCTCGGCGCGTTCGAGCCCAGCACGTCGAGCTCGACGTCCGAAGATCTCGAACTGCCCTCCGGTGCCGATCAGGTCGAGGTACTCCACGGCCGCCTTGGCCAGCTGCTTGGTCAGCGCGCTGTTGGCGTCCTGGACCTGGGCCTTGATGGTGTCGCGCACGTAGCTCGCCTTGACCGGGTCGTCGGCGTTGTAGAACACCTCGATCTCCGCCGGCTCCAGCCCGGTCTGGAGCTTGCGCGTGGTGTCCTTTGGGATCACGATCGCGCCGAGCACCTCGCCGTCCTCGACCTTCGTGATCGCCTCCTCGCGGGAGTCCACCCGCACCGGATCGATCGCGCGGAAGAGCGGCCCCGCCTGCCGGGTCACGTCGATCGTCTCGCCGCCCAGCTCGATCTCGGTGGCCGAGTCGGGCACCAGGTTCACGAAGGCCACCTGCGGCTTGTCGGGGCCGCGCGAGAGGGCGAAGCCGATCAGCGTGGCGATCACCACCGGGTAGAGCACGAGCAGCCCCACGAGCAGCGGCGAGCGGCGCAGGATCCGCAGGTCCTTGAGGAGCAGCCAGCGCATCAGTGCCCCTTCTGGCGCAGGAACTCGACGAACGACGCCTCGAAGTCCCAGCGGTCACGCTCGCCGTGTTCGACCGCGGTTTCCAGCTCCCGAGGCGACCCGGTGAAGATCAGCTCGCCGTCGGCCAGCACGAGCACACGCTGCGCGTGGCGCTCGGCCTCCTGGACGTTGTGCGTGGAGTAGATGACCGTCGTTCCGCCCTCGGCCAGGCTGAGCACGAACTCCCAGACGCGCTCGCGCTGGCGGGGGTCCAGCGCGGCGCCCGGCTCATCGAGCAGCAGCACCGGCTGTTCGCCGAGCAGGCCGATCGCGATGTTCACGCGCTGGCGGTTGCCTCCGGAGAGCCGGCTCACCTGATCGCCGGCCCGGCCGCGGAGGTCGGTGAGGTCGAGCATCCGGTCCACCGTGGACTTCGGATCGTCAACCTTCTCGAGCCGGGCGAACAGCTCCAGGTTCTCGGCCACGGTCAGCTTGCCGTAGACCGCCGCCTGCTGTGGCACCCAGCCGATCTCCCAGGGCGCACGGCTCACGGTGCCCTCGTCGGGCTTCTGGATGCCGGCCAGGATCGACAGCAATGTCGTCTTGCCCGCTCCGTTGGGCCCGATCACGGCCACCAGCTCACCGCGCGAAGCGGTCAGCGAAACGCCGCGCAGAGCCTCACGTTCGCCGTAGCGTTTGATGAGGTCGTGGGCCTCGAGCACGGTCGAGGCGGCGGCTGGGGCGGCGACCGCCCTTGGTTCGGCCATGAAGAGCGCCCACGGTAGCGGCAGCGGGAGTGGCACACTCCGCCCCGTGAAGCTTCTCTTCGTCGGGGATGTGGTGGGCGGGATCGGCCGGCGAACGCTCGCCGGGCTGATGCCCGGGCTGCGTGACCGGCACGAGCCCGACTTCGTGGTCGTGAACGGCGAGAACGCCGCGGGTGGCGTGGGCATCACCGAGCGCACCGCCCTCGACATCTTCGAATCCGGGGCCGATGTGATCACTCTCGGCAACCACGCCTACCGGCACACCGACGTGTATGAGTTCCTCGACCGCGAGGACCGCATCGTGCGCCCCGCCAACTACCCGAAAGGGAGCCCCGGCAAAGGCATCGCCGTGGTCGAGCGCGACGGCATGGCCCTCGGCGTGGTCAATCTCTCGGGCACGATCTTCGTGGAGGCCGCCCGCTCTCCGTTCGCGGAGATCGACGCCGCGCTGGCCGAGCTGCGAGGCAGGACCACCCACGTGCTGGTGGACATGCACGCGGAGGCCACCAGCGAGAAGGTGGCCATGGGCTGGCACGTGGACGGGCGGGTGACCGCCTGCGTGGGCACCCACACCCACATCCCGACCGCCGACGCCCGGGTGCTGCCGGGCGGCACCGCCTACTGCACCGACGTCGGGATGACAGGGCCGCGGGGCGGGGTGATCGGCGTTAAGCGCGAACAGGCCCTGGCGCGCTTCTTGACCATGACCAACGTGCGCTTCTCCACGTCGGACGAGGATCCGTGGCTCAACGCGGTGCTGGTCGAGGCCGGCCCCGACGGGCACGCCACCTCGATCGAGCAGATCCTCGTGCCGGCGCCCGGCTGACCAGCAACACTCACGTGCAGCAAGGACCACCACGAGGGCCATCACGGCGTCCCGTAGGGCCACCAGCCACAGCGCGGCCGGCTCGCGCTGCACCACGTCCCCGTAGTGGGCGGGGAACTCGACCAGTGTGAGGGCCACGACCAGGGCAGCGGCACCGCCGAGCCTGGCATCCCCCATGCGAAGGCCAGCGCGGCCAACGGCACGATCCAGATCAGGAACTGCGGAGAGAGCACCTTTCCGAACGCGGCGAACGCCGCAACGGCGCCGAGCGCGGCAAGCACGAGCACGCGCTCGTCCGGCCCGGGGCTGGCGGCGGCCGCCGCCGGTCGTCGAGCCGCCCCCGCGGTCATCAGCGCAACCGCCGCGATCAGGAGGCCGGTGAAGAGGGCCACCGCGGCCGCAGAGGCCGGGTGCTCCACCCCCTCCGACCGATGGCTGTGTACGACTCCGCCGGCCGGCACCGACGCCGTCGAGGCCCAGCAGCACCATCGCCGGCGCGCTCTCCACCTGCACCGGGCGATCCAGGTGGTAGGTCACGGCGCCGGCGGCGCCCGACGGAGAAACGGCGGCAGCGGCACCCGCCACGGCGATCACCACCAGTGCCAGCGCGGCCGTTCCCTCGATCGCCTCTCGTCGCCGGCCGTGAGCCATCAGCCACGCGAAGGCGACCGGCAGCACCACGATCGGGAAGCCCTTCGTCATCACCGCGGCGCCGAGCACCGCCAGCCCGGCGCGTGGCCGGTTCGAGACCAGCAGGAGGAGCGCTCCGAGCGTGAGCGCGACGGGGGCGAGGTCGAAGTGGGTGCGCAGCATGGCGCCGGTGAACAGGGGCGCAACGGCGGCGGCCAGCATCGCGCGGCGGGGATCGCCGCCTGTGCGGCGAGCCAGGGCGCCCGCCAGCAGCACAAGGGCGCCCGCCAGCACCAGGGCGAGCGCGGCGAACGCCAGGCGATAGCCGTCATCGCCGGAGGTCACGGCCGCCGGCAACGCCAGCAGGGGAGCGGCCAGCGGCGGGTACTCGAAGGTCACGTCCCGGTAGGGCAGCGAGCCGTCGAGGAAGAGGTCGGCGTATGAGCGGTACAGAAAGAGGTCGGTCACGCTTTCGTCGCCCCACGGGCCCGAAAGGAACGTGACCGCGAAGCTCGCGCCGAGGACGGCAAGCGCGATCCCCCTCACGCCGGGACGGTCTCGGCCTCGAGGGAAGGCCGCGCCGGAGAGGGCGGCTCATCAGCCGCGGGGCCCCGGTGGGGACCGAAGCAGGGCCACCAGAACGAAAGGCGCGAACCAGGCGACGTAGAGATAGAACCAGTGGGTCACCGCGAGCTGGCACGGCGATGGTCACGGCGCCGCGGCGAGAGCGGCCACCTGGAAGGGGCCCCGGCTGCGCGGCGCCACCGCCACGATCAGGGCCAGGCTCACGGCCGCCGCCTTGACCACGGTCTGCAGCCAGTCGAGCGACTCGTGTTGGCCCCAGACGCTGAATGGGGATGGACGCGCGACCTGGTAGCCCAGCGTGCGGTCGTAGAGCTCGCGCAGGCCCGCCGTCGGGCAGGAACGGCAGCACCATCACGGCGAGCGCTGCAAGGAGGGCGAGGTGAAGCCGGAGATCCGGACGAGAGAGCCGGCGCGAGTCACCGGCGAGACGCCGCCGGCGAACAGCGGGGCGAGCGCCAGGGGGGCGAACTTGGCCGCCGCGCCGAGCCCGACCGCAACTCCGCGGCCGACCGACGGACCGGGCCGCTCCTCTCTATCCGTGAGAGCCAGGAGCGCGAAGCACCGTGCACATCGCCACCAGGCCGTCGTTGGAGTTGGTCTGCAGCGCGAACAGCGCGTAGGGATAGCTCGCCCAGGCGTAGCCGAGCGCGATGCCGAGCTCGTAGCCCTCCTTGCCGGGGCGCAGCCGGCGGCCGAGGATCACGAGTCCGAGCAGGGTGAGCAGGTCGAAGGCGATAGACGCCCCGTGGGCGGCCGGCAGGTTGTCCCACACCCCGCTCCACGGCATCGCCTGCTCGAACGGAACGTACGCGAGGTAGGTGACCGGCCCGTACGTGTCCCCGCGCTCCACGTCCTCGCTGAAACCCTGGCCGTAGAGCGGGTCGCCGTCCGCGATCCGGTCGGCGCCCACCACGCCGGCGTAGCCGACGTCGATCACGTTCGAGTCGATCAGATTCAGGCCGACCCGGAACCCCACGAGAGCCACGAGGGCCACCAGCAGCCAGGTCGCCGGCACGAGCGGCAGGAGCCGGCCCCGCCTCTCGCGCGGGCGGAAACCGACCCACAGCATGCGCGCCAGCAGGTAGAGCAGGACGGGATACACGAGCGGCACCGACGTGTCGATCTCCCCGCGGTTGAAGAACACGTGCGAGGCCCCGAAGCCGAGCAGCACGAGCAGATCGAGGTGCAGCAGCCTGAACGGTCGCCGCGGATCGAAGAAGGGCGCGATGAAGATCGCGCACAGCGGGATCCAGATCCACGGCGAGTTGAGCTTGCGCCCAAAGGCGCCCTGGTAGCCGCGGGCCATCGTCCACGCAACCTGGTCTCCGGCCCACTCCTCGAGGATCGCTCCCGCGGCGTCGTCGATGCGCACCTGCGCCACCTCCGGGCCCCGGAGTCGAAGTAGCTCACCTGCCAGCGCCCGGGACCGCGCGTGTACGCCGTGGGAGCGAACCGGGCGTGGCGCCCACGCTCGTCGCGCACCTTCTCCCCCAGTGCCGGCGATCCGCACGACCTCCATCGCGCTCAGCTCGTAGCCCGCCGGCGGCGAGGTCCGGGACGGGGGCTGGTCGAGCTCAGGCTTGGCCGCCACGGCCGGCTGCGCCGGCCCCGCGGCCAGCCTGCGCAGCGCGACCAGCGCGACGAGCGGGGCCCGCCTCAGAGGTCGCGCGAAGCGGTGCCGAAGCTCCACATCTTGTTTCCGACGAAGTTGAAGGGCGTGGCCGCCGCGATCGAGATCGCCTGCGCCGCGATCTCCGGCATGCCGGCAACGCTGACCAGCACCTCGAGCAGCGCGGCAGCCAGCACGAACGCGCCCACGCTGACCGTCAGGAAGCGGGCGGCCTGGAAGCCCGCATGACCGCCCGCGCGCCGAAGGTCCAGTGGCGGTTCCACCAGAAGTTGTTGGTCACCGCCACCGCGAACGCGGCCGTCGCTGCCACGAGGTGGTGCAGCTCCCCGACCTCGAAGGCGAGCGTGAACACCGCGAGGTTGATCACATAGCCCGACCCTCCGACGGCGCAGAACTTCACGAGCTGGACCCAGTTGTGGCGGCGCCGGAGCCCGGCGCGGACCCTGGTGGGCGGCGTAGCTCGTCGGAAGGCGGCGGCGCCGCGGCGCTCGGCGCCGCGCGTGTTCACAATCGCCACCCCGAAGTGGTCGAGGATCATCGGAGTCACGTCCTCGATCGACCAGCGCTCGCGCTCGTCCGCGCGCTCGGGGTCCGATGCCACTCATGAGCAGGACGCCGAGCGAGTCACACCGGTGGAGGGAGCCGTGGCTGCCGCCGCCCACGTGGGTCGTGCCCTCCCCAGTCCTCGAACTCGTAGCCCGGCTCGGCCGACACGAGCACGTCGCCCGCCGCGCGGGCAGCTCAGCGCCGACCACAGCCGGCCGAGGCCATGCGGGTAGTCGCCGCTGCGCACGCCGCCGGCGAGCGACCGTGAGGTCGAGCACGGCGTCCTCGCCCTCGACGTTCCAGCCGGCCGCCGCGCGCGTCCTCGAGCTCTCCGCCGGGGGCGAAGCGCAGTTCGCCGCGGGCGCTTCGCACCACCCCTCACCGTTCTCGCGCCAGGCCGACCAGATCCACCCCGTCGACGTCCACCAGCTCTTCGCCGATCTCGGGCGCCAGCCGCGCCCGGCGATCCTCGTCGAGGACGTATACCTGGCCGGCGCGCGCGCCCGGACACACCGCTAGCTCCGCCTCTTCGGGCGCCTGGTCGGAGGGCAGCAGTATGCGGCGGTGCTCGAGTGCGCTCGGCCAGGCTCACGCCAGTCTCGATCGGGTTCTGGGAATGGTCGGACATCACGATCACCGCATGGTCGTCGAGAAAGGCCTCCGGGCCGCCGCCGGCGTTCATCAGCCGGTCGAGCGCGCGATCGGCCTCGGCTATCGAATGGGGCTGCTCGGTCGGGCCCGCACGATGCGAGTAGGTGTCGTTGTCGGGCAGCGAGAAGAGCAGGAAGTCGAACAGGTCGTTCTCCACCAGGTGCGCTCCCACACAACCGGCGTGGCGGTCGCGCTGGCCGGGCATGCCGAGCGTGGAGAAGCAGCCGGTGCCCTGCGAGTCGAAGATGTCGGCGTAGAAGAGCTCGCGCGCGCCCCACACCGCATGGCGGAACTGCGCCGCCTCGGCAAGCCGGCTGTAGGGCGAGTCGGTGGACGGCTCGTGGCGGTGGCGGCCGCGGTAGATCAGGTAGGTGGTGCACGCGGTGCGCAGGCCGGCGTCGTCGAGGTGCTCGAACACGGTGCGCCGGTCCTGGGTCAGGTGCGCATGGTTCATGTTGTAGACGGTGTCCATCAGCGACCGGAAGACGCCGAAGGCGCGGGTGGCCGGGAAGGAGCTGCCGTACTCCACGTAGCGCTCCTCGCCGCGGTGGATACCAGTTCATCGAGGGGATCAGCGACTCTTCGGGCCCCAGGCCCGGTCGCGATGGCCGACGCCGCGACAGGGGTGATCGACGGGAAGGTCGAGACGCAGTCGTCCACGTACACGCCGCGGTCCATGATCGCCGTCGAGGGCTGGGGCGCGGCCCTCGGCCACCGCCTGCTGGAGGGCCTGGGGGTCGAGAGCGTCGATCACCGCCAGGACCACCTTGGCGGGCCGGCTCATCTAAGGATCCGCAGACCCGCGTACTTGCGGTCGCCCTGGCCGCGCCCGCGGACCAGCAGCACCGCGAAGGCGGCACGAGCGCCAGGAAGGCGACGGGCGGCACGAAGATCGCGATCGCCGCCAGCACCAGCGCCGCAGCGTCGGCGTAGGCGGTGAGCAGTGCGGCCGCGCCTTCGTCCAGGCGACGCCCGGCGCGCTCCAACAGTCCGCTGACCGCGGCGTAAGCCAGCGCGGCGCACAGCGCGCCCGCGACGAGGCCGATCGCGGCGGAGTGATCCCCGGCCGCCAGCGAGCCCGCGAACAGCAGCGCGCCGAGCACGACGGCAAGCACTCCGGTGGCGATTCCCGCCGTACGGCGGTTCGCCCCCGAACGTTCGGCCATGTACGAAAGCGACCGCCAGCGCCACCACCGCAAGCAGGAACGCGGGCGACTCGAGGAACTGCCAGCCCGAGCCGTCGAAGTCCAGCCCGATGTCGCCCCGGGCGAGCGCGCCCGCCAGCAGCGGCGGCAGGAAAGGGCGCACGCCGGTTGCGCCGGCGAGGCCGGCGCCCTGGCCGATGTCGAGGACGAGACTCATGAGAAGAAACGGTGCGAGGAGCGGGCCGGACCGGTACGGCTGCGGCGGCCTGCCGGTAGGGGACCGCGGCGGCGGGACGCTCGGCGGCCTGGCATAGACTCCTCCTGACCGCGAGGACGCCCGGCCGCAGCGGCGAAATCTACCTCGATGAGCTCCCCGGAAAAGCCTTCGGCTCGCGCTCCACCTCGCGGGACCTCGAGCGCTATGCGGGGCTCTTCGCCTCGCGGACCCGGGTGATGACGTCATCGGCCATGCGCGACCTGATGGCCATCACTGCCCGCCCCGAGGTGATCTCGCTGGCCGGCGGCCTCCCCGACACGTCCACCTTCCCGCCGGAGACCTTCGCGGCGGTGACGGCGAGGATCGCCGAGGAGTCGTGCGCCAAGGCCCTGCAGTACGGCCCCACCGACGGTCTGGAGGAGACCAAGGAGTGCATCGCGGAGGTGATGGCCGCGGAGGGGATGCGCGCCGACCGCGAGGACATGGTGGTGACCACCGGGGGCCAGCAGGTGATCGACCTCGTCACGAAGACGCTGATCGATCCCGGTGACGTGATCATCGCCGAGGGGCCCACCTACCCGGGCGCCGTCCCCGTGTTCAACGCCTACCAGGCCGATGTCGTGCAGGTGGACATCGACTCGGACGGCATGCGCATCGACCTGCTCGAGGAGACGCTGGAGCGACTCGACCGCGAGCGACGTAAGCCCAAGTTCATCTACACGGTGCCGAGCTTCCAGAACCCGGCGGGGGTGACCATGTCGCTGCCGCGCCGGCGGCGGCTGGTCGAGGTGGCCAACCAGCGCGAGCTGCTCGTGCTCGAGGACAGCCCGCTACGGGCTGCTGCGCTACGAGGGCGAGCCGCTGTCCACCGCTCTACTCACTCGACGGTGGAGTGTTCGTGATGTATCTCGGCACGTTCTCCAAGATCCTGTCGCCGGGAATCCGACTCGGGTGGGTGGTGGCCCCGCCGCCGGTGCTCGAGAAGATCAACCTCGGCAAACAGGAGGCCGACCTCTGCACCTCGACCCTCTCGCAGCTGATGGTGCAGGCCTACTTCGAGCACGCGGACTGGCGCGACTACGTGGGCTCGCTGACCGAGATCTACCGCGCTCGGCGTGACGCGATGCTCGAGGCGCTCGACGACCACTTCCCGCGCGAGGCGGAGTGGACGCGCCCCGGGCGGCGGGCTGTTCATCTGGGCCACCCTGCCGAACTACATCGACACCGCCGACCTGCTGGCGCGGGCCCTGCAGGACAACGTGGCATTCGTCCCCGGCGCCGCGGCCTTCCTCGATGGCCGGGGGCACAGCTCCATGCGGCTCAACTTCTCCGGCTGCGGCGAGGACCGCCTGCGCGAGGGCATCCGCCGCATCGGCGAGGTGGTCAAGGAGCAGGTGGCGCTCTACGGCACGCTGACCGGCGAGCAGCCGGCGGTGAGGGTGGAGGAGCTCCCCGAGCCCGAGCCCGAGCCCGAACCCGAGCCCGAGAACGAAGGCGGGCGGCTGGTCGAGATGCCGCAGCCCGGCGGATCGCGAGCCGGCGGGCGCGCGGCACGTGAGCCGCATCGCCGTGCTCAAGGGCGGGCGGTCGCTCGAGCGCCAGGTGTCGCTGCGCTCAGGAGCGCGGGTGGAGGATGCGCTCAAGCGCCTGGGCCACGAGGTGGTGGGGATCGACGTGGGCGTCGACCTGATCCGCACGCTTCGGGAGGCGCGGCCCGAGGCGGCGTTCGTGGCCCTGCACGGTCGCGGCGGTGAGGACGGGACGGTGCAAGAGCTGCTGGAGATCCTCGACGTGCCGTACACCGGATCGGGAGTGCTGGCGTGCAGCCGCGCCACTGACAAGGTGCTCACCAAGCACCTCCTCCTCGAGGCCGGCATGCCGACCCCCGAGTTCTTCGCCTTCACGCAGACGGCGTTCCGCGAGCTCGGCGCGGCAGAGACGCTTCCGGCGATCGCCGCCCGGCTGGACTTCCCCATAGTGGTGAAGCCCTCCAGCCAGGGGTCGGCGCTCGGGATCAAGTTCGCGCGCACCCCGAGCGACGTGCCCGCCGCTCTTGTGGCCGCCTTCTCCTATGACGGGCGGGTGCTGCTCGAGCGCCACGTCAAGGGCCGTGACCTGGCCGTCTCCGTGCTCGACGGGAGCGCCGGACCCGAGGCGCTGCCGGTGGTCGAGGCGGTGCCGAGCGAGGAGGACTTCTACGACTTCGAGGCGCGCTACGAGATCGGGCGCACCGCCTTCGTGTGCCCTGCCGACCTTCCGGCCGGCGTCACCGAGCGCGCGCAGGAACTGGCGCTCTCATGCCACCGGCTGCTGGGGTGCTACGGGTTCAGCCGCGTAGACCTGATGCTCGACGCGGCGGACGAGCTGTACGTGCTGGAGGCCAACCCGATCCCCGGGCTAACCAATACCAGCCTCCTGCCCCAGGCGGCCGAGGCCGCCGACATCGCCTTCGACCAGCTCGTGGCGCGCATCCTGGAGCTGGCGTTCGAGCGCGCCGCGGGCGCGCCGGCCTAGCGGAGGAGCTTCCCCTCAGCTCGTCTCGTCCGGCTCGTCCGGCTCGTCGGACTCTTCGGCCTCGCCGGCGAAGTCCTCGGGCGACACGTTGTCGAGGAAGTCCTTGAACTTCTCGACGACCTCCTCCTGATCCTCGACCTCGTGCTCGAACTCGATCGCGGACTCCGAGATCACGTCCTCGGCGGCGAAGATCGACGCGCCGGTGCGCACGGCCAGCGCCAGAGCGTCCGAGGGGCGCGAGTCGATCTCCATCTCGCGGCCGTTCATCTGCAGGGTGATCGCCGCGTAGAAGGTGTTCTCGCGCAGCTCGGTCACCGCCACCCGTGTGCACGAGACGTCGAGCTCGGACAGCACGTCGTTGATCAAATCGTGGGTCATCGGCCGCGGGGTGTTCGCGCCCTGGAGCTTCATGAGGATCGCCGCGGCCTCGGGGTGGCCGATCCAGATCGGCAGGAACTTGTTGCCCTCGCGCGTCTTGAGCAGCACGATCGGCTGCTTGCCGACCATGTCGAAGCTGACTCCGTAGATGACCATCTCCTGCATACGCGCGAACAGCTCCTCGTACTGGCCCGGGGGCGGGATTCGACAGTTTAGTCATGCGCTCGCAGCCGCCGGGCACCTGGCGACCCCGCTCCGCAGGCGGCGACCGTGCCGCTAGAATCGCGCGGCCCGAGGGCGATTAGCTCAGCTGGTTAGAGCGCGTCTCTGATAAGGACGAGGTCCCTGGTTCGAGTCCAGGATCGCCCATCTCGCAGTCGTATGGCTTCGCCTGGCCGTGTCCTCGGTCGGGGACAGCCTGAAGGCTCGTCCCCTCCCTGCGTCCTTGCCAGACTCGCCCTACAACCGCGAGTCTTCGGAACAACAGCAGGTCCCGGCCACCCTGCCCTACCCAGCCGCCGTTTCGCCGCTGAGCTACGCGGCTTCTGAGAGAGTCGAGCCGTGGCGGCGCAGTATGCGCTCGGCCAGCTCGATCGCGTCGCTCGGGGCTTTCGAAGACCAGCTCGGCTCGCGCGCCGTCGCCCTTCGCGCGCATCTTCACCTCTTGGCCCAGCGCTGCCGTGAGGGCGTCCTCGGCTGCTCCCAGGGCGTCGGCCAGGTCGGGGTGGATCTCGCGGGCTCGGCGTCGAGCGGCTCGGGATGCCTTCCTCGAGCGCCTTGGCGCGGCGTTCGGTCTCGCGGACCGACCAGGCCTGGTCTCGGGCGTCGCGGGCCAGGCGCTTGCGAGAGTCGTGGTCCTTGCACATCAGGATCGCGCGGCCGTGGCCCTCGCTGAGCGCGCCCGCCTCGATCAGCTCCAGTACCTCGTCGGGCAGCTCGAGCAGCCGGATCAGGTTCGAGACGGCCACGCGGCTCTTGCCGACCCGCCGGCCAACCTCGCCCTTGGTCAGGCCGAGGTCCTCCACGAGCATCGCGCAGGCGCGCGCCTCCTCGACCGCGTTCAGGTCCACGCGGGCCATGTTCTCCGCGAGCGCGATGTCGAGCCGCTCCCAGTCGTCGGCGTCGCGGACCATGGCCGGGATGCGCTCCAGCTCGGCGATGCGCGCCGCTCGCAGGCGGCGCTCGCCGGCCACGAGCTCGAACGTGCCGCCGGCGACGGGCCGCACGACCACAGGCTGGAGGATCCCGCGTGAGCGGATCGACTCCGCCAGCGCGAGCAGGGCCTCCTCGTCGAAATCCCGGCGCGGCTGGCGCGGGTTCGGCGTGACGAGGTCGAGCGGGATCTCGCGCAGGCCGGACTCGTCGGCACGCGACCGCGGCAGGATCGCCGCCAGCCCGCGTCCCATGCCGCGCTGACCGGGCTTGGCGCCCTCCCCGGCGTCAGGCACGGGCAGCCACTTCGCGCGCGAGCTTCAGGTAGGCGGCCGAGCCGGCGCTCTGGGGAGCGTGGCGGATCACCGGGAGACCGAAGCTCGGCGCCTCGCCGAGCCGCACGTTGCGGGGAATCACGGTCTCGAAGACCAGCTCGGGGAAGTGCTCGCGCACCTCGCGCTCGACGTCCTGCGCCAACCGGGTCCGGCCGTCATGCATCGTGAGGATCATCCCCGCCACGGTGAGCCGCGGGTTGAGCTCGCGCTGGATCAGGGAGAGCGTGTCGAGCAGGCCGGCAAGGCCCTCCAGTGCGAAATACTCGGTCTGCACCGGCACGATCACGCTGTCAGCCGCGACGAGCGCATTGACAGTGATCGGTCCGAGGGAGGGCGGGCAGTCCAGAACGGTGAAGAGGAAACGCTCGCGCACGTCACCGAGCTGGTCACGCAGGCGCGTCTCCGATCCGGGGAGACGGGGCAACTCGACGTTTGCTCCGGCGAGGTCCGGGATGGCGGGCACGGCCGATAGCCGGTTGAACGCTGTGGGGCGAGCCGCCTCGGAGAGGGTGATCTCGCCGCCGAGGCAGTCGTAGACGTTGGGGCTCACGTCCTTCGCAAGCCCGACCCCCACGGTCGCGTTGCACTGTGGATCGAGGTCGACCAGCAGCGTGTCGTACCCGGCGTCGGCGACGCTGGCGGCGACGTTGACGGCGGTCGTGGTCTTGCCCACGCCGCCCTTCTGGTTGGCTATCGCGAAGATCGTGCCCATCGGTGCCGCAAGGTAGAGGCGGGGGCGGTCGGAATTCGCCGCCCACCCGAAGTTCGCCCCCGAACGAGCGACTCCTTCCGGGTTCGCCAACTCAGGCGAGAGGGCGTTTGCGGGCCATGCCTGCACGGCGAGGGAAAGCGGGCCGGCGTAGGTCCGACCTTGCGGAACACGTGCAGGTGGCGATCTCGCGCGCCCGCGAACGGGATGACCCTTCGCACCTCCACAGCCTCGAGACCCACCACGTCCGCCGCGGTCGCCGCGGCGCTCTCCTCTTCCTCGTCGCGCCTTCCCTTCCACGCCACGAGCGTCCCGGACTCCCGCAGCAGCGGGGCCGCATATTCGACGAGAACGGCCAGCGGGCGCAACCGCTCGTGCGGTGACGGCGTCGTAGGCGCCGGCGCCCTCGCCCGCGGCCCACTCCTCTGCTCGCGCTGCCACGGCGCGGAAGTTGGCCAGCCCGGCCGCGGTGCCCAGGCGCTCGGATCACGGCGCACTTGCGGGCGGTGGCCTCGATCAGATCCACGCCGGCTCCGGGCAGGGCCGCGGCGAGCGCGAGTCCGGGGAAGCCGGCCCCGGCTCCCACGTCGGCGATCGCCGATGCGGCGGCGAGGGGCTCCATCTCGAGCCCGCTGAGGCTGTCGGCGAGGTGCAGGTCCAGGGCTTCCGCCGGCTCGCTCACCGTGGTCGGCGGGTCCTCCTCGGCGCTGAGCGCGGTCAGAAGCGCCGCCCAGCGAGTCGGCCGACCCGCTACCCAGGCCATGGCTCGCCGCCAGAGCGGCCACCGTTTCCCGTGAAACGCCCCGGCTCACGCGACGCCGTGGGCCGCACGCGGCGTGACGACGAGCCGCCTGTCGGGCTCGTCGCCCTCGCTGTGGGTCTCTACGTCGGTGCGATCGCGCAGGTACATGTGCACGACCTTGCGCTCCAGCGGCCGCATCGGCTCGAGGTCGACCGGCCGGCCGAACTGCAACGCGTCCGCTCACGGCGCGGTCTGCCGCGCGGTGCAGCGCCGTCGCCCGCCGCTCCCGGTAGCCGGCGGCGTCCACGACGACCTGCTTGCGCTCGGCGTCGCCTCGGAGCGCCGCGCGCATCGCCACGTGCTGCAGCGCGTCGATGGTCGCGCCGTGCTTGCCGATCAGCAGCCCGAGCTCCTCGCCGTTCACCGTCGCGCGAAGCTCCTCCGCCGTCTCCTCGATGTCGACGCGTCGCGTTCAGTCCGAGCTCCTGCACGACCCGCGTGACCACGGCGCGCAGGCGTTCGGCCGGCTCGGCCGGAAGCTCTGCCGCGGCTGCCTCGCGCCAGGCCGCCACGTCGACCTCGCCTCTGACCCGCGCCGGGTCGTCCTCGGCCGATCCGACAACCTCGAAACGCACGCATTCCGCGGTGATTCCGGGGAAGCGCGGCTCCAGCTGCTTCATCGCCGACCACTTCGCCTCGCCCAGGGAATTCCCCTCGGCCTCGACCGTGAGATCCTGCGGGCGCTCGCCCGCTTCGCTGTCCGGCGGCGTCGGCATCAGATCCTCCGCGGGAGGCTACCGCCGGCGCCCGGAGCGCTTCTTCTTCTTGCGCGGCGAGCTGGGAGGCGGTTTGGAAGCCTCTCCGCCGTTGCCGCCGCCCGCGACTGCCGCGGCGCCGCTCGCGGGGGCCGGCTTGCCTCTCGCGGGCTTGCCGCCGTTGCCCGCATCCTTTGCGTCATCCGCCGCGCCCTCGCCCAGCAGCACCGGGCGGGGGTAGAGCTTGCGCACTACGAGCTGCTGCCCGATCGTCCACACGTTCGTCGTGATCCAGTAGACGATCAGGCCCGCCTCGAAGTTGATGATGAAGATGACGAATACGAACGGCAGCGCGAGCATGATCCGCTGCTGCGTCTTATCGCCGCCCACCATCGTGATGAGGCTCGCGATCAGCTGCGTGCCCACGTAGAGCACGATCATCAGCGCCAGGATCAGCGGCTCGTCCGTCAGTGGCGCCGCCAGATCGGGGATGAACAGGAAGGTCTCGGCCCCTGCGATGTCCGCCTTGAACTCGTCGCTGCGCAGCAGGTAGAACAGCGAGATGAAGAACGGGATCTGCAGCAGCAGCGGGAGGCAGGAGCCCAGGGGATTGACCTTGTTCTCCTGGTAGAACTTCATCATCTCCTGGTTCATCCGCTGGCGGTCTTCCTTGAACCGCGCTTGGATCTTCTTCATCTCCGGCTGGAGCACCTGGAGCTTCTGCATCGACTTCACCGACTTGAAGGTGAGCGGCAGAATCAGCAGCCGGATCGTGAAGGTGAGGAGGATGATCGCCGCGCCCCAGCTCCCGACGATCCCCTGCCAGAACTTGAGGATGGCCTCGCTGCCATCGATGATCGGCTGAAGGACGTTGGCGATTTCGAACATGGTGGTCACCTGCGCGCGCGAAAGAGAGTCTGGTCTGCGACGAAGTCGACGCCCCCGTGGCTCCAGGGATTGCAGCGCAGCAGGCGCCAGGCAGCAAGGACCAGCCCTCGCAGTATGCCGTACTGCCGAATCGCGGTCACCGCATACTGCGAACAGCTCGGATGGTACTTACACCGTTGAGGCAGGGCGGGGGAGATCACGCGGCGGTAGAAACGGACCGGCGCGACGGCGATCGCGCGCAAGGCCGTCACGAGTCTCCCTGGCCCGCGAGGCCCGCGGCCGCCAGCACCTCTTGGAGCGCCTCCGACATGCCCGCCTCTCCCCGCTCCGCAACCAGCTCCCGCACGGCCGGGCGCGCCACGATCACGAAGTCGTGGCTATCCGGCAGCGCTCCGGCGGCGGACCAGAACGAGTCCCGGAGCAGCCGCTTCACCCGGTTGCGGTCGACGGCGCCGCCTACCTTCCGGCCCACCGAGACGCCGAGGCGGGGGCCATCCCCACCGGGCGAACGCGGGAAGGAATAGAGGACGAGGTAGCGGCTCGAGTGCGCGCGGCCCTCGCGATAGACCCGGTCGAACTCGCCGCTGCGCGACAGCCGGCGGCGCTTGCGGCGCGCGCCTGGGCGACCCTCGCCGGCGGGCGCCATGGCTATGGGGTGAGGCGGTGCCGGCCCTTGGTGCGGCGCCGGCGCAGGATGTGGCGCCCGGCGCGGGTGCTCATGCGCTTGCGAAATCCGTGGGTGCGCGCGCGCTTGCGCTTCTTGGGCTGGTAGGTGCGTTTCATAGCGAAAGGTAGGGCGGCCAGCGAGTATAGGGATGAGTCGCTGGCCGCCGGTTACTGGTGGCTGGGACCGGCCGCGGGGAGATTCGGGCCGATGTGCCTCGCCCCCAGCGGCTGGCGACCAGCGACTTTCTCGCGATTTGCGCGAAGGTCGGGGGTCCGCCGGGTGGGTCGGCGATCCTTGCGTCGTGCGCCTGTAGACTCGCCCGCTCCGAGGCAGTGGGGCCCGTGTCGGCCGCGCCTCTTCCCGTCCATCTCGTCAGCTCAACATGCCCTTTGGGGGGGTCGCTTCTGCCCGTGCGTGATCAGCTCGATTCAATCTGGGACAGCGTTCGAGCCGAGCTCCGCGAGGACGTGCCCGACTTCAAGTTCCACATCTGGCTCGAGCCGCTCGAGCTCGTCGGCGTGGACGGACGGACGCTCTATGTGAGGGCGCCGGACCACATCCGCACCTGGGTACGCGACCGCTACCTGCCCCTGCTGTCCGCGGCCGCGACGCGGGGCTTCCAGGCAGATGCGCTCGTCGAGGTGGTCGACGGCGAATGGACACAGGATCCGGACCGGCCCGAGTCCCGCTTCGCCTCGGCGGCCGGTCCCAACGAGCTGCGCTTGAGGCCGAAGTACACGTTCGAGCAGTTCGTGATCGGCCGTGGCAACCAGTTCGCCCACGCCGCAGCCCTCGCGGTCGCCGAGCAACCCGGCCAGGCCTACAACCCGCTGTTCATCCATGGTCGTCCCGGGCTCGGCAAGACCCACCTCCTCCACGCCATCGGCAACTACGTCACGCGGTTCGGCTCCGGTCTCACCGTGAGGTACGCGACGGTGGAGGAGTTCACGACGGAGTTCGTACAGGCGGTACGCGCCAAGGACACCGACGAGTTCAAGCGCAGCTTCAGGGGCGTTGACGTCCTGCTCCTCGACGACGTGCAGTTCCTGGCCGACAAGACCCGCACCGAGGAGGAGCTCTTCCACACGTTCAACGTGCTGCACGACTCCGGGCGCCAGCTGGTCATGACCTCCGACCGCAACCCGCACGAGCTCGGTGGGATCGAAGAACGCCTCGGGGAGCGGTTCGCTTCAGGTCTGGTCGTCGGCCTCGACCCACCCGACCTCCCGGTGCGGCGCGCCATTCTCCAGAAGCGGGCCCGGCTCGACTCCGTGGCAGCCGGTCCCGACCTCGTCGAGGAGATCGCCGTGCGGGTGACCACCAGCGTTCGCGCTCTCGAGGCGGCCCTGATCCAGGTAGTGGCGTACGCATCCCTGCGCGACGAGCCGCCTACTCCTGAGCTCGCGCGCCGGCTCCTCACCCGCCTCGCACCCGAGCGGGCGCAGGAGCCCTGCACCGTCGCGGCGATCCTCGACGCCACCGCGACTCAGTTCGGGGTCGGGACCGACTCCTTACTCGCTCGAGACCGCCGCCCAACCGTGACGCGCGCCCGCAAGGTCGCCATGTATCTGGCGCGCGAGCTGACCGGCCAGAGCTTCCCGGAGATCGGTCGCGGCTTCGGCGGCCGAGACCACAGCACGGTGCTGCACGCCGTCCGCAGCGTTTCCACCGAGGTCACCCGCGATCCTGAACTGGCGATGACTGTGAACAACCTGCGCACACGGCTCTCCGCAACCACGTGACCTCCGCACCGGCTGCAAGAATCAACACCCTCTTCACCAGGGCCTGTGTTCACGCGAAGCCGCTCTGGATCGCGCCATCGCCATGCTCTCCACCTATCAACAGCCCCTACTTCCCCTGACAAGACTGGATAGATCTCGTTGAAGTTCACTGTTTCCCGTGAAACGTTTCTGACGCAGCTGTCCGTGGTTGCTCGCGGCGCGTCCACGCGCAGCGCCATCCAGACGCTCGCCGGTGTGCTGATACGGCTCGAGGACGGCCACGCTGAACTCCACGCAACGGATACCGACCTCGGCATCCGTGCCGCACTCGATGCGCAGATCGGCGCCGAGGGATCGGTTGTCGTTCCTGGGCGCCTGCTCCTGGACGTCGCCAGGTCGCTGCCGCAGGACTCCGTCTCAGTGGAATACCGCGCCTCGAAACAGGACGTCGAGGTGGTTTCGGGGTCCGCCAGCTTCCACCTTCGAACGCTGCCGCTCGAAGATTTCCCGAAGCTTCCCCAGCCGGATGCCGCCACGGCGCTCTCCGTTCCGGCGCCGGCATTCATCGAGACCGTCGGACGGGTGGCGCGGTCGGCGTCCCGCGACGAGACGCGTCCCCACCTGACCGGTGTCCTCGTCACCGCCGAGAACGACCACTTGCGGATGGTGGCGACGGACTCCTACCGGCTGTCGGTCAAGGAGACGAAGCTCGACCAGCCGCTGGCCGGCGCCCTGGAGGCCAACGTACCGGCCCGAACGCTGCAGGAGCTGAGCCGCATAGCCGCCGCCAACGGGGCCGAGACGATCGACGTGACGGCCCTCGAGAACCAGGTCGTCTTCAGCGCCGGCGACGTCGTCCTGTCGTCGCGCCTCGTGGAAGGTCGGTTCCCGAACTATCAGCAGCTGCTGCCGGAGTCGTATGAGCACGAGTTGCGGGTGGAACGCGGCGAGCTGCTCGACGTGGTCAGGCGCATCAGTCTGCTCGCGCAGAAGAACGCGCCGCTGCGGATGGCCTTCAGCGAAGGTGCGCTCGAGGTTTCCGCGCAGACGCCGGACGTCGGTGAGGCCCGCGAATCCCTTCCGGTTCCGTTCAAGGGCGAACCTTTGGAGATCGGCTTCAATCCGGAGTTCTTCCGCGACGGGTTGGAGAGCGCGGAAACCGAGGAGCTCGTGCTCAAGCTGATCAGCCCGCTGCGTCCGGGCCTGATCCAGTCGGGCGACGACGGGGGCTTCATCTACCTCGTCATGCCGATCCGGCTGAACGTCTGAGCGTCCGCGCGAGCCGGTGCGTGTCACGGCCCTCCACCTGCGGGACTTCCGCAACTACGAGCGCGCGGAGGTCGAGCTGGGCGACGGGCTCACGGTCGTGGCCGGACCCAACGGCGCGGGCAAGACGAACCTGCTCGAGGCCGTGTACTTCGCCTGCACGGGGCGGTCACCGAGGACCTCCGCCGAGCGCGAGCTGCCGCGCCACGGGGTGGGCGTGGCGCGCGTGACCCTTGCCACGCGCGAGGACGACGGCACCGAGCACCTGATCGAAGCCGGCTTCACCCCGGGCGAGGACAAGGCCCTGCGAGTCGACGGCGCCCCTGTGGACAGCCTGTTGACGGTGGCGGAGCGGCCGCTCGTGAGCGTCTTCCTCCCCGACCGCCTGGATCTCGTGAAGGGCGCCCCCGCCGGGCGGCGATCGCACCTCGACAGCCTCGTCGGCGCAGTGTGGCCGGCCCGTGCCGCCACCCGAACGGCGTACTCGCGCGCACTCGCCCAGCGCAACGCGCTCCTGGCGCGGGTGAGAGCGGGCGCCGGCTCGCCGGCTTCGCTGTTCACCTGGGACGCCGAGCTGGCTCGGCACGGCGCAGCGCTGATGGCCGACCGGGCGGGGGTGCTGGATCTCCTCGCGCCGCTCTACAGCACGCGCGGCGAACAACTGGGCCTTCCGGGAAGCCCGAGCGTGGAGTACCGCCCGCGATCGGCCGCCACCGGCGCGGAGGGACTACGGGCCGAGCTCGGCGAGCGCCATGAGGCGGACCTCGAGCGCGGCTTCACCGCCCACGGCCCCCACCGGGACGACGTGCGCCTGATTCAGGCGGGCGTCCCCTGCGCACCTACGGCTCCCAGGGCCAGCAGCGCGTCGGGCTGCTGGCCCTCCTGTTCGCCGAGCGCGATCTGCTCCAAGCCGAGCGCGGCCGGCCGCCGCTGATGCTCCTGGACGACGTGATGTCGGAGCTGGACTCGCTCGCCGGGAACTGCTGGCCGACCTGCTGCGCGCGGAGGGCCAAAGCCTGGTGACGACCACGGACCTCGACCATGTGCCCGGGGCCCGGGTCCCGGCGACGACGGTTATCGAAGTGAGCGACGGGATACTGGCGCCGGCCTCGCAGCGGGCGGTCGCGTGAGACGGGCGGGGCCCCGGCCGCTGGCCGTGGCCTTGGGCGAGGTCACGGGCCAAGCCGCACCCGCGACGCTGCTTGCCCGCGTCCAGGTCGCAGTGGCCCGAGGTGGCCGGTCCGGCGATCTCCGCGGAGGCGGCACCGGTGGCCGAGCGAGGCGGGACGCTCACGATCGAGTGCCGGTCCGCGGTCTGGGCCGGCGAGCTGGAGCTGCTCGGCCCCGACCTTCTCAGGCGCCTGAACGAGAGCTTGGGCCCTCCCGGCCAGCCCGCGCTGACCGGTCTGCGGGTACGCGCGACGGGCGCCGGCTGAGCCCGATCCGTAACACCAGGAAACACAACGGTGCGCGCCGGCCCCATTTTGTGCCGTTTTGCGGGCCTTTTGTAGCGTGCGCCAGCGTCCGGCGGACCCCTTACTCTGCTATCATCAATGGCCGAAGTTCTGAGCGCCCCGACCCGCGGATTTGAAGCATCGGGCCGGGGCCTTCTCTTGTGCAGATGATCGGAAGGAACGGCTTGGCGAAGGACTCGACGAACGGCAGGGAAGAAGCTCCCAAGAGCAGTTACGGGGCACAGGACATCACCGTCCTGGAGGGCCTCGAAGCGGTGCGCAAGCGGCCGGGCATGTACATCGGCTCGACCGGTGTCCGCGGACTGCACCACCTGATCTACGAAGTGATGGACAACTCGGTCGACGAGGCGCTCGCCGGTGAGTGCGACCACGTCGACATCACCATCCACCCCGACAACTCGGTCACGGTCAGCGACAACGGCCGCGGCATCCCGGTGGAGATGCACGAGAAGGAGAAGCGGCCGGCGGCGGAGGTCGTGCTCACCGTCCTGCACGCGGGCGGCAAGTTCGGCGACGGCGGGGGCTACAAGGTCTCGGGCGGGTTGCACGGCGTCGGTGTGTCCGTGGTCAACGCGCTGTCCGAGAAGCTCGAGCTGACCGTGTGGCGCGACGGCCACGAGTGGACGCAGTCCTACGAGCGTGGCGCTCCGATGCGCCGAGCTCGAGAAGGGCGCGGCCACGGATCGCCATGGCACGAGCATCACCTTCCTCCCGGACCTCGAGATATTCGAGACGATCGGCTACGAGCGCGAGACGCTCGAGCAGCGCTTCAGGGAGATGGCCTTCCTCACCAAGGGCCTGAGGATCGACTTCAGCGACGAGCGCAACGAGGGGTTCTCGACCACCTTCAAGTACGACGGAGGCATCGTGGACTTCGTCAAGTACATCCACGGCCAGGGCACCAAGGACCCGCTGCATCCCAAGATCGTCTACATGGCCGATGTCGGCGACGTCGGCGAGGTCGAGGTCGCTATGCAGTGGAGCAGCTCCTACCAGGAGGGGCTGCTCTCGTTCGCGAACAACATCAACACGCACGAGGGCGGCACGCACCTGTCCGGATTCCGTTCGGCGCTCACCCGCACGATCAACGCCTACGCCCGCCAGAAGGGCGAGCTCAAGGAAAAGGATGCGAATCTCTCCGGCGAGGACGTGCGCGAGGGCCTCACGGCGATCATCTCCGTGAAGGTCGCCGATCCCCAGTTCGAGGGCCAGACCAAGACCAAGCTCGGCAACCCGCCGGTGGAGGGCTACGTCCAGGCCGCCGTGAACCGGGGCCTCGCCGAGTTCCTCGAGGAGAACCCGGCCGACGCGCGCCGCATCATCACCAAGACGATCGAGGCTTCACGCGCCCGTGAGGCCGCCCGCAAGGCCCGCGACCTCACCCGGCGCAAGTCGGCGCTTGAGAACTCGACGCTTCCCGGCAAGCTGGCCGACTGCAGCGTGCGCGATCCCGAAGCTGGCCGAGCTGTTCGTGGTCGAGGGTGACTCGGCCGGCGGCTCGGCCAAGCAGGGCCGTGACCGCAACACCCAGGCCGTGCTGCCCCTGCGCGGGAAGATCATCAACGTCGAGAAGAACCGGATCGACAAGGTGCTCGGCAACAACGAGATCCAGGCGATGATCACCGCCATCGGCACGGGCATCCGCGACGAGTTCGACATCGAGCGGGCCCGCTACCACAAGGTGATCATCATGTGCGACGCCGACGTGGACGGCGCGCACATCCGCACCCTGGTGCTCACATTCCTTTTCCGCGAGATGCCCGCCCTCATCGACGAGGGGTACGTGTATCTGGCCAAGGCGCCGCTGTACAAGATGAAGGTCGGCGGACAGGAGACGTGGATCGAGAAGGAGTCCGAGCTCGAGGAGGCCCTGCTGCGAGACAAGCTCGAGCGGATCGCCGTCAAGGGCCGCCGTGGCACAGAGTTCAAGCTGACCCATGCGCGCTGGCAGAAGTACGGCCGGCTGCTGAAGCAGTACGAGGGGTGGGCGTCGGCGCTGCGGGCCGAGTACGGCCACGACACGATCACCTTCCTCGAGGAGTCACAGATCCTCGACGAGGAGGTGACCGACGCCGAGGGCGTGATCGCGCTCACCGCCAAGGAGCCGCCCGAGGGCGAGCCCTATCGACACCGAGCTCCTCTCCGAGGACGAGGACGAGCTGGTCGTGCGGGTGGTCGAGCGCCGGTCGGGCTCGGCGGCCACCTACAAGCTGGGCCGTGACATGTTCGAGCGCCAGGACTACCGCAACTTCGTGCGCGTGCACAAGGAGCTCGAGGCAGCTGGCCGGCACGCCGCCCTTCGACGTCGTGCTCGGCAGGCACGAGGCGCTCGCGCTGTCTTTCGAGGACCTGCGCAAGAAGGTGCTCGACGTAGCGCGCGAGGGGGTCAACGTGCAGCGCTTCAAGGGGCTGGGGGAGATGAACCCCGACCAGCTGTTCGACACCACCATGGACGCCGAGCGGCGCACCCTGCAGCAGGTCACGATCGATGATGCGGCCGGCGCCGACCAGATCTTCTCGATGCTGATGGGTGACAAGGTCGAGCCCCGCCGTGAGTTCATCGAAGCCAATGCCCGCGACGTGACCAACCTGGACGTCTGATGGCCGGCGCCGAGATCCTCTCCGGAGGCCACATAGAGCCACGCGGGCTCGAGGAGGAGATGCGCTCCTCCTACCTGGACTACGCCATGAGCGTGATCGTCGGACGCGCGCTGCCCGACGTGCGCGACGGCCTGAAGCCGGTGCACCGCCGCGTGCTCTACGCGATGCACGAGAGCGGCCTGGGGCCGACTCGTCCCTACAAGAAGTCGGCCGCGACCGTCGGCGAGGTGATGTCGAAGTTCCACCCCCACGGCGACTCCGCCATCTACGACACGCTCGTGCGCCTCGCGCAGGACTTCGCGATGCGCGAGCCGCTCGTCGACGGCCAGGGCAACTTCGGCTCGATCGACAACGACTCGGCGGCTGCCATGCGGTATACCGAGGCCCGCCTCGCGCGGCTCGCCACGGAGATGCTCCGCGACATCGACGCGGACACCGTCGACTTCACGCCCACCTACGACGACGCCAGGCTCGAGCCGTCGGTACTGCCGTCGCGCTATCCCGAACCTTCTGGTCAACGGCTCCTCGGGAATTGCCGTCGGGATGGCTACCAACATCCCGCCGCACAACCTGCATGAGGTGATCGACGGTGTGATCGCCTACATCGACGACCCGGACATCGCCGTGTCGGGCCTGATGAAGCACATCAAGGGCCCTGACTTTCCGACCGGGGGTGTGATCAAGGGCTGGCAGGGCATCAAGGACGCCTACGAGACCGGTCGCGGGCGGGTCGTGGTGCAGGGGCGTGCGCACACGGAGGACATCGGCCGGGGCAAGGAGGCGATCATCGTCACCGAGCTGCCTTACCAGGTGTCCAAGGGCGACGGCCGCAACGACGGCTCGGGCCTGATCAAGAAGATCGCCGAGGTCGTGCAGAACGGCCGCATCCCGCAGATCTCCGACCTCCGCGACGAGTCGGGCAAGAACGGGATCAGGCTCGTGATCGAGCTCAAGCGCGACGCGATCCCGAAGGTGGTGCTCAACAACCTCTTCAAGTTCACTCCGCTGCAGAGCACGTTCGGCGTCAACACTGTCGCGCTGGTCGACAACGTGCCGAAGGTCCTGTCGCTCCGCGAGCTGATCGGCGCGTACGTGCAGCACCAGCGCGAGGTCGTGGTGCGGCGCACCAAGCACGAGCTGCGCCAGCGCGAGGCCCGGCTGCACATCCTCGAGGGCCTGCTCATCGCGATCACCGACATCGATGCCGTGATCAAGCTGATCCGCGGCTCCGCCGACCCCGACACGGCGCGCGACGGCCTGATGGAGCGTTTCGACCTCACCCGCATCCAGGCCCAGGCGATCCTCGACCTGCGTCTCCAGCGGCTCACCGCTCTCGAGGCCGACAAGCTTCGCGACGAGCACGCCGAGGTGGTGGAGCGTATCCGCGAGCTTCGCGAGATCCTTGGCGACGAGCAGCGAGTGCGGGACATCCTCAAGGAGGAGCTGCTCGAGATCCGCCACGCGTACGGCGACGAGCGGCGCACGGAGATCACGCACTCCGAGGACGACATCGACATCGAGGACCTGATCGCCGACCAGCAGATGGTGATCGCCATCACGCGGTCGGGCTACATCAAGTCCCTGCCGCTGGCCACCTACCGCACCCAGCGCCGCGGCGGTGTCGGCGTGTCGGGGATGAACATGAAGGACGACGACTACATCGAGCACCTGTTCGTGTGCTCGACGCACGACTACCTGCTGTTCTTCACCAACCGCGGCAAGGTCTACCGGCAGAAGGTCTATGAGCTGCCCGAGGCGTCGCGTACCGCGAAGGGCAGGGCACTCGTCAACGTACTGCCGCTGCGCGACGGCGAGTTCGTGCGCGCCGTGCTCTCCACCCGCGACTTCACCGAGGGCAAGTACCTCGTGTTCGCCACCAAGGAGGGCCAGGTCAAGAAGACCGAGTTCCTCGCCTACAACACGCCCATCAAGGCCGACGGCATCATCGCCATCAAGATCCGCGAGAGCGACGAGTTGGTGGCCGTCCGCCGGACCGACGGGGAGGACGACATCATCATGATCGCCCGGTCGGGCCAGGCCGCCAGGTTCAACGAGGACCAGGCGCGGCCCATGGGCCGCGACACCGGCGGTGTGCGGGGGATGAACGTCTCGCGCGGGGACAACTGCGTGTTGGCCATGGACATCGCCCGGGACGACACCGAGCTGCTCGTGATCACCGAGAACGGCTACGGCAAACGCACGCTCGTCGCGGAGTACCCGGTCAAGGATCGTGGCGCCATGGGCGTCAAGACCATCCAGCTAACCGAGAAGAAGGGTGGGGTGGCCGGCGCGCTGATCGTCCGCGAGCACCAGGACCTGGTGTTCATCTCGCAAAACGGGATGGTGCAGCGCACCAGCGTTCGGGGCATCTCGCGGCAGGGGCGGTCCGCCCAGGGCGTTCGCCTGATGAACTTGCGCGAGGACGACCAGGTGAGCGCCGTCGCTCTGGTGATGGAGGACGAGGCCGACACCTCGGCTGTCGCCCGCGGCGAGGTCGACGGCGTCGAGCTCGATCGACGAGCTGCCGCCCGAGGCCGGGCGGGGACGCCCCGGGGGACGCGATCGGCGGCGTCGACGTGGATCCGGTCCGAGATCGAGTCCCCCGAGGAGGACGACCCGGACGCTCCCGCCTGAGGGCCGACCGCCGTTGGGAGGAGCGCAGCCGGAACGTTGTTCCGGCGAGCACCGACCGCCGTTGGGAGGAGCGCAGCCGGAACGTTGTTCCGGCGAGCACCGACCACTTGGTATGCCAGAATGGCTGGACCAGGGAAAGGAGGTGGTCCTAACTTGATTGACAGAACATTCGGGACTCTGGAGGTGTCCGGCCGCTAGCCGGGGGGGATGCTGGACTCCGTGTAGCGGAGTCCAACCGCGACACCGTCGGCAGTGGCGGCCGGGACTTGTCCCTCCGGCCCGGGCCAGATGCCCGAGAAGCCACCCGATCCAAGTCCAGCAACCAGCGGTACCGAGGGGCGTCCGAAAGGGCGCCCCTCGCTGTTCTTGGAACTCCTCCCTAGGGCGTGTCGGTTCCCGTATCGCCGGCGCCCGGCGTGTCATCCGCCGCGGCCGGCTCGTCCTCCAGGGTCGCGACTCGGTCCTCGAGGTCGGTGAGGGAGTCCTTCGCCGCCTTGGCGTCCTTCTTCGCCGCCGAGGCCTCGGTCTCGGCCCGCTCGAGGCGGTCCTGGAGCTTGGAGACATCCGCCGCCGGCGCCAGGTCCTCGACCTGGGTGTCGAGCTCGTCGAGGCGCTCTCCGAGCGTCTCCTGACGCTGCTCCAGGGTCTCTGTGCGCTCGCCCAGCCCGCGCGCGGTCTTCTTCGCATCGTCGCCCGAGGTGTCGAGCAGGGCGATCAGGGCGACGGCAGTGGCCGCGACAGCCCAGACACCAGCCACGAGGATCCACCTGCGCAGGGTGCGCAGGTCGGACTGGCTGGCCGGCTGCGACGTTGCCTGTGCCTCCGCGGGGGTCGGGGTCGGGGTCTCCTCAGGTGGCGAGGTACTGCTCCCAGGCGCGGGGGATCACGGGCGCGGCAACGTGGATGAAGATGGTCGAGCTTGGAGCGCGGGGCACGTGACGCGGCACCATATTCGCTTGGCGTGGGAGCCGATCGCCCTTGCGCCGGTTACACGGGGCGCAGCACGTGACGATGTTGTCCCAGCCCGAGCCGCCCGCCCTTCGAGCGGGGGACCACATGGTCGACGGTGAGGTTGCCGCGCTCCTGCCCGCAGTACTGGCAGGTCCAGCGGTCGCGCGCAAAGACCGCGCGCCGTGTGATCTTGCGCCGGTGGGCGTCGCGGGGGATGCGCACGTAGGTCTTGAGACGGATCACGACCGGGCGCGGCAGGGTCAGGTTCTCCGAATGCAGGGCCCAGTCGCTGCCCTCGAGGATCTCGGCGCGGTCCTTGAGCACGAGCACGGCCGCGCGGCGCACGGTGCAGACGTTGATGGGCTCGTACGAGGCGTTGAGCACCAGGACGCGGCCGGATCGGCTCCCGACGCGCTGTCCGGACCGGCCTCCGGGCAGCGCTTTGACTGGCGCTGGTTCTACGTCACCGGCCCCGAACGCCGCTGGTACCGCCTGAGAGCGAGCCGCCACGGTGGCGCCAGTGTAGCGGCAGGTCAGGCCGCGCCTGCCGGGTAGGAGCCCAGCACGCGAAGCGTCTCCACCCGCTCCGAGAGCGCGGCGAGGGCGCCCGCAACCGGCTCGTCGCGCACGTGGCCCTCGAGGTCGCAGAAGAACATGTAGTGCCCCAGGCGCACACGGCGTGGCCTCGACTCGATCTTCGTCAGGTTGATCTCGCGGTCCGAAAACTCGCGCAGCACACCCATCAACGCACCCGGAGACGAGTCGTTGAAGCCCCAGAAGACCACCGAGGTCTTGGCGGCGCCCTCGGGGCGGGAGTCATCGAGGCCGGCGGGAGCCAGCCAGACGAAACGGGTGAGGTTGTCCGGGTGGTCCTCCACGCGCTCCGCGAGTACGACGCCGCCGTAGAGCTGCGCGGAAAGGCGCGAGCCCAGTGCGGCCCAGGGCTCGGGCGAGTCGCCCACCCTGCGCACCGCCTCAGCGGTCGACGTCGCGGCCACACGCTCGGCCTCCGGCAGCCGCTCACGTAGGAAGCGTGAGCACTGCGCCGTGGCCTGTGGATGCGAGAGCACCCGCTCGACGGCTCCGAGTTCGAGCGGCCTCCCGGCGATCAAGTGGTGGTGAATCGGATGGACCACCTCGGCGGCGATGCGCACCCGATCGGCTTCGCCCGCCAGCGCGTCGAGCGTGGCGGCCACCCCGCCCTCGAGCGAGTTCTCGATCGGCACGACCGCGCGCTCGGTCTCACCGTCCTGTACGGCCATCACGGTCTCGTAGACGGTGGAGCGCGGTTCCGGTTGGACACCGGGCGGCGCGGAGGCCAGCAGCGCCTCCTCGGTATAGGTGCCGGCGGGCCCCAGGAACGCCACGCGGAGCGTCACGCGCCGTCTAGGCGCCGGCCGGGCTCTGTGGCTGGCCGGCGAGCGCGGAGCTCACGGCTTCCTGCTCCTCGGGCGAAAGCTCGTGCTCCGCCTCACCGTCCACCACCTGCTTCACGTACACCCGCGCGTTCTCACGGTGCAGGATCGACGAGAGCACCACACCCGACCGGTGCGTGTCGAGCAGCGCGATCGAGCTGGACTGCTGCCCGGACATCTCCCCGTAGGCGTCGTAACGTACGACGGCGCGGTAGGCGACGGCACCGTCGATCCTTGCTTCGGCTGTCCCCATCCGGCGCTCGATTCCGGCTGACGTGTCCTCCACCCAGTCACGCAGCTCCAGGAACCCCTGCTCGAGTCGCGCGGCATGGGCCACGAGGTCGCGCTCGCGGCCTTCCCCCATCACGGCCCGCTGCGCGGCGCGGAGCCTGCGCAGGCGTATGGCCACCACGATGGCGAGCACCAGGGCGATGAGCGCCACGCCGCCGGCCGCCATGGCAACGATGCCCTCGGTCGTGGTGATCCCGTCCACGCGCGGAAGCTACTGCACGTGCGCTACTGGGTGAAGATGACCGAGTACTCGCCCACGTTGTTGTCGGTCTTCTCTTCGCCTGGCACGGGTTCGATCTCGACACTCACGGGCACGTTCTGGCCCGTCGGGGGTTGATCGGTCACGGGGATCTCCACCGGCTTGGTCTCGCCGGCGGCGATCTCGTCAATGGGCTTCTCGATCGTGAAGGCATCCCCGCCCTCGCCGATCGTGACGGCCACGTTCACGTCGGTCTCGGTGTTCTCGCCCTGGTTGGCCACCTGAACCTCGAAGATGAGGTCGTCGCTGAGCGAGATCGACGCGGGAGTGTCGGGCGCGAGCGCCGTGCCGCCAAGCGTCACGCTGACGAGCCCGTTGCCGTGCAGCCCCGGCGCGGCATCCTCGTCGCCGGCGGCACCGCCGCCGATCCCGGCGATCCGGTCGGCAACCACGTCGGGCTGCAGCAGCTCGACGTCCGGAAGGAAGGCGCTGTCAGGCGGGAGCTCCAGCGACAGCTCCGCGTCCTCGAGTGCCAGCTTGAGGCGCTCCTGCGCACGCGTCTGGTAGATCACGTCGCTGGTGGAGAAGTAGAGCATGGCGCGAGCGATCGTCTCCGTGCCCTGGGCCTGGTCGCCCGCGGCGGTGAGCACGGTGGGCAGCTCGGTGGCGATCGTGCGGACGCCGTCGCGGCGGAACTCCAGCGTCTCGACCAGGTAGCCGTGGGCCGTGCTGGTCTCGTCCGGACGGTCCGTGGCCTTCGCGCGGTCCACCAGCTGCTCGGCCTGCACGCCGAACGCGTTGAGCTGGTTGGTGATCTCGACCTCGCTGGCTCCACCCGAGTCGGTGAGCAGCGCGAAGAGGGCGTCGCTCTGCTGGTTGGATTCGCCTACCAGGGCACCCACCTCACGCACGTAGTCCTCGAATGCCCCCTCCTTGCGGCTGTCCAGGCACCCTTTGAGCCCGAAGAGCAGCAGGATGAACACCAAGAGGCCCGACCCCCGCGGCCACCGAGCGACGTACCATGAGTGTCTGGCGATCGGTCGTAGGTCCCATTGGAGGCCTGCGGCGCCCAGGTCGGGCGCGGGCTGCTCGCTGATCCGGTTCGTCGAAGAAGGACAGAACTCGCTCCTAGTACAGGTGGGAAGTATGACCACTCCACCGGCTGTCGTTCCCGAGGCTTTCGCCGGGAACAGCAGGTGGACCTCCTGGTGAATCGAATCTCAGAACCTAGATGAGAACGCCCTCCAGCACCGCACCGCCCCCGGATCGTGCCCGCACACGGCGGCTCGACACGCCGGGCGGCGAGCTCATCCTGGGCCGCTACCGCCTCGAGAGGCGGCTGGGTGCCGGCGGCTTCGGCGTGGTGTGGCAGGCCCACGACACCAAGCTCGAGCGCGACGTGGCCGTGAAGGTGGTGCCGCGCGAGGAGGGGCCGGAGGATCGCTCCCGCGTCACCCGTGAGGCGCTCGCGGCCGCGCGGCTCAACCACCCCGGGATCGTGGCGCTCTACGAACTGGGCTCCGATGATGACGACGTCTACCTGGTCTCGGAGCTGGTGCACGGCGCCACGCTGGCGGAGCTGGCCCGCGAGGGCGCGCTCTCGGATCGTGACGTGGCCCAGATCGGCCACGCCCTCTGCGAGGCGCTCGAGCACGCCCACGCGCGCGGGGTGATCCACCGCGACGTGAAGCCGGGCAACGTGATGGTGCTCGCCGAGCCCGCCGCCGGGGCAGGCTTCGCCAAGCTCACGGACTTCGGCATCGCGCACCTGGCCAGCGGCGAAGGGCTGACGGCCACCGGGGACGTGATGGGAACGCTGGCCTACATGGCGCCGGAGCAGGCCGAAGGCCGCCGGGTGACCGGCGCCTGCGACATCTACTCCCTCGCGCTCACTCTCTACGAGGCGTGGACAGGGAGCAATCCGGTGCGCGGCCAGAGCCCCGCCGCCACCGCGCGCCGGGTCGGCCAGCCGCTGCCACCCCTGCGCTCGCGTCGCGGCGATCTGCCGTCCGCCCTCGGCGAGGTGCTCGACGCCGCTCTCGACCCGGACCCCCATTACCGGCCGGCGACCACCGAGCTGCGGGAGGTACTGGGCGAGGTGGAAGGGGAGCTGTCGGACGACGGCGGGCTGGTGGAGCCTGAGACGATCGAGCGCTTCGGGCTCACCGCCGTGCGCGCCCGCACACGTCTGCTCACCCTGCTGCACCGGGGCGCCCCACCGATGCTGCCGGCTGCGGGCGTCGCGCACGACCGGGCCGAGCCGGAGCCTCAGGGACTCGTCGCGCTGGCCGGGCCGCGGCTGGCCGCCGGGGTAGGCGCCGGCGTGCTGGTACTCGCCGCGCTGGAGGGGCTCGGGCCCGCCCCGCCGGTGTCCTCCACGGCGGCTGCCGGCGTGGTGGCGCTGCTCGTGGCGCTGCTGCCGAGGGTCGGGTGGCTGGCCGCCGCCCTGGGTATCTGCGCCTGGCTGGTGTCGCCCGATGCCGATCGCGCGGGCACCGCGCTCGTGCTGGCGGCAGCCCTCGCTCCCGTGCCGCTGCTTCTACCGCGCGCCGGCCTGCTGTGGTCGGTGCCGGGGCTGGCACCGCTCCTGGGCTCCGTGGCGCTTGCCCCGATGTTCGTGGGCATCGCCGCGCTGGCCACCACGGGCTGGCGGCGGATGGGGCTTGGCGCGGCCGGGTTTCTCTGGCTGGTGGTGGCCGAGGTGATCACGGGCACCGATCTGCTCTTCGGGGTGGCCGACGGGACCCTGGCACGGGAGGCGTGGGAGACCTCCGGGGCGGACGCTGCTGCCGATGCCCTCCTGCCCCTCGTGACCACCCCCGCGCTGGCGCCCGTCCTGGTCTGGGCAGCGTTCGCCGCTGTGTTCGGCCTGGCCGTGCGGGGCCGGTGGGCGGCTCTCGATCTGCTGCTGGGAGCTGCCTGGGTGGTGGGCCTCGTGGTCGCGCACGGCGCGCTGGGCGACCTGCTGGTGGCCACGACCGAGCTCGAGGATGCCCGCGGAGCGGTGGCGGGGGCCGCGCTGGGGGGTCTCGTGGCCCTGACTGCGACCTTGATCGCCCCGCCCCGGAACTCCCTTCACCGTGAAAGCCGCACTACCCTGGGCCAACCATGAGCGTCTTGCGAAATCTGGAGGCCAAGCTCGGAGGCCTGGTCGAGGGCGCGTTCAGCCGTGCTTTCAAGTCCCGGGTCGAGCCCGTCGAGCTCGCGCGCAAGCTCGCGAAGGAGATGGAGGATTCGAAGACGGTCTCCGTCTCGCGCACGTATGTGCCCAACCACTACCGGGTCTTTCTGTCCCCCGAGGACCGCGAGCAGTTCGCCAGCTACGAGCCCGCGCTGCGCAAGGAGCTGTCGGACTACCTGCTCGAGCACGCCCGGGCCGAGCGGCTGGCGCTCACCAGCCGCCCCGCGGTCGAGTTTCTCACCGACGATCGCCTGGGGCTCGGTGAGTTCGGCATCCAGGCCCAGCTGCTCGACAGCGACGACGAGTCCGAGGAGCGGGCCGCGGCCCCGTCTCAGGGCGACTTCGGGCACACCATGGTCTACTCGCCCGACCGCTCGGCGCGCACGCTCGACCCGGAGCCTGCGGCCCCCTCGCGCGCCGTGCTGGCGGGAGCCGGCCGGCGGACGGTGCTCAGCGGCGACCGGATGGTGCTCGGGCGCAGCCGTGACTGCGACATCACGGTGGATGACGCCAACGTCTCGCGCGAACATGCCGAGCTGCGCACCACCGACGGCGGCTGGAGCATCGTCGACCTGGGCTCGACCAACGGGGTGAAGGTGAACCGCCGCCGCATCGAGCAGGCCAAGCTGAAGCACGGCGACCGGATCACCCTCGGCGTGACCGACCTTGACTTCGAGCTCGAGTGAGGGACCACTAGTGGACGATCCGCTCGCAGTTGCGCTCAAATTCGGCTTCCTGGCCGTGCTCTACCTGTTTCTGCTGTGGGTCTCGCGCAGCGCTCTGCGCGACTTGGTTCGCGGCGCCGGCGGCAGCGCGGCTGTGGACGCCGAGCCCGTGGACGCTCCCGGCGCGCAGCGGCGGCGCCCGGAGCCCCAGAGCAGCTTCATGGGCTCGGTCGAGCCCAAGCTGGTGGTGATCGCGGCGCTCGGCCACGAGCCCGGCACGACGTTCGACATCACTGGAGGGGCTTTGATGGGGAGGGCAGAATCCGCGGAGATCGAGATCGACGATCCGTTCGCTTCCTCCGCCCACGCGCGGATCTTCCCGCGTGACGACTTCATGCATGTGGAGGACATGGGATCGACCAACGGGACCTATCTCAACGGCCGGCAACTGCGCGGCGCCGAGCGTCTGAAGGTGGCAGACGTGATCCGGATCGGCGACAGCGAGTACCGCTACGAGGAGTAGGGATGGCTTTGCGCGTCGTCGAGCACGAAGGTCTCTCCGATGTCGGTCGTCAGCGGGAGGCCAACGAGGACAGCTACGTGGTGGCCAGCCCGGTGTTCGTCGTGGCCGATGGCATGGGCGGCGCACAAGCGGGCGAGGTGGCCTCGCGTACCGCCGCCGAGGTGTTCGAGCAGCCCGACGACGAGGGCGGTACTCCGGAGGAGTGGCTCAGCCGGCTGACACGCGAGGCCAACCGGCGGAT
The DNA here is from genome assembly GCA_963825475.1 of uncultured Thermoleophilaceae bacterium. GTDB lineage: Bacteria > Actinomycetota > Thermoleophilia > Solirubrobacterales > Thermoleophilaceae > JAAYBF01. The sequence goes on from CAWGTC010000006.1 coordinate 367,031, forward strand.
CTACGAGCTCGCCCGGAACGACTCCTCACGGCGGGGGATGGGTACGACGCTGACGGCAGCGATGCTCACAGACGGCGGGCTGAGCGTCGGTCACGTGGGCGACAGCCGCGCCTACCGCCTGCGGAGGGGTGAGCTGACCCAGCTCACCCACGACCACTCGCTGGTGGCCGAGCTGGTGCGAAGCGGTCAGCTGACGGCCGAGGCCGCCGAGCACCATCCCCAGAAGTCGATCATCACCCGGGCGCTTGGCCCCGAGCCCGACGTGGAGGTGGACGCCCACACCCACGCCGTGCGCGACGGGGACGTATACCTCCTCTGCTCGGACGGTCTGACCGGGATGATCTCCGACGACGAGGTGACGGCGATACTGCGCGGCTCGCAGACGCTGCAAGAAGCCGCCGAGGCGCTGGTGCGGGCGGCCAACCAGAGCGGCGGCCGGGACAACATCACAGTGGTCCTCTTCCGGGTGGGCGAAGACGGCAGCTCGCCCGCCGACCAGGACACGCTCACCGGGGCCGAGACCATCCATGAGGGGCTGACCGCCGACCAGGTGCAGTCCGCGATGGCGGACCAGGAGCGGGTGGCCGTACGAGACCCCCCGGAAGCCACGCGGGCGCCACCGTCCAGCGCGAGCGTGCCGCCGCCGCGGGCCGCCGTGAAGAGCGGCCGGCGCGGGGGCGTAGGACGAGCGGCCAAGGTCTTCGCCGCGCTCGTCGTGGTGACCGCGGTCGCCGCGGGGCTCTACATCGGCTCTCGCGAGGTGCACTTCCTCGGCACCGACGAGTCGGGCCTGGTCACCCTCTACCGGGGCCTCCCCTACGAGTTGCCGCTGGGCATCGATCTCTACACCGAGGTGTACACGAGCAGCGTGCCGGTCCAGACCGTTGCCGAGCGCCGCCGCGAGCGACTGCTCAACCACGAGTGGCGCAGCCGCGACGACGCGGCGGACCTGGTGCGCCAGCTCGAGCGCGGCACTCTGGATGACGGTGGGACCCCTCGTTGAGCGCTCGCACTCGCGAGCTGATGGGCCTCATTCCCGTGTCGCTTTTGGTGAGCGCCGGGTTCGCCGCCGTGCTCCTCACGCGAACGGAAGATGTGAGCGACGCAACTGCGACCTATGGACTCGTGTTCCTGGGACTGTGCGTGTTCGCCCACCTCTTCATCCGCGCGCGCCTTCCCGACGCCGATCCCTACCTCTTTCCACTCGCGGCCCTGCTCGCCGCCTTCGGGCTGGTTGTGATCTACCGGATCGACGCGGAACTGGCCCGCGAGCAGGCGCAGTGGTTCGTGATCGGGCTGCTCTTCTTCTGCGCGACGATCGCCTTCCTGCGCGACCATCATGCTCTCGAGCGCTACCGCTACACGATCGCCGCAGCCGGGATCGCGCTGCTGTTGATGCCGCGAGTGCCGGGTCTCGCCTCCCAGGTCAACGGCGCCTACCTGAACGTCAAGGTGGGGGCGATCCAGTTCCAGCCCGCCGAGTTCGCGAAGATCGCGATCATCGTCTTCCTGGCGAGCTACCTGCGCGACACGGGAGACGTGCTGGTGCGTGCCCGGCTGCGCCCGCTGCCCTACGCACAGCAGGCTGTGATGTTCGCTCTGCCGGCGCTTGTCGTCTTGGCGCTCGCGCTCGCCCTCGGCCTCACGCCGGCGGTCACGGTTCTACTCGTGGTGTTCACCGTCTCCCTGGCCGCGGTGATGAGGGAGCGCCCGTCGCTGAAGCACTTCGGCCCGCTGCTGCTGGTTTGGGGGGTCGCGATGTTCATGCTGCTGTTCATCCGCGACCTCGGCAGCTCGCTGATGTTCTTCGGCGGCTTTCTCGCGCTCCTCTACGTGGCCACGGCACGGCTGTCCCTCGTGGGGGTCGGGGCCACCATGTTCCTCGGCGGCGCCACCTACTTCGCGAGCACCGTGAACCACGTGCAGCAGCGGATTGACGTGTGGCAGGACCCGTTCGACCGCGAGCTGTACGACGCGGTGGGTGGCAGCTACCAGATCGCCCAGTCCCTCTTTGCGCAGGCCGACGGTGGACTGTTCGGCAAGGGGTTCGGCCAGGCGCTGCTCGAGCTTCCGAGCGGGCAGAGCATCCTGCCCGCTGCGCACACCGACCTGATCTACGCGGTGATCGCCGACGAGCTGGGCCTCTTCGGCGCCGCCGGCCTGATCCTCACCTACCTGCTGTTCGCCAGCCGCGGATTCAAGACTGCGCTCGTGGCCGGAGACGGGTTCTCCAAGCTGTTGGCCACCGGCCTCACCGCCGTGTTCGCCCTGCAGGTGTTCGTGATCGTGGGCGGCGTGACCAAAGTGATCCCGCTCACCGGGGTGACCCTGCCGTTCGTGTCCTATGGCGGCAGCTCGATCGTGGCCAACATGGTGCTGCTGGCGCTGCTGCTGATCGTGTCCGACCACGCCCGCAAGGACCGCGGGCGTCTGGAGCAGGGCGGGCTCGTATGACGGACCCCCACCCGTGAACCGCCAGATCGTCCAGCTGTTCGGCCTGTCGATGCTGCTCTTCGCGACCCTCGTCGGCTTCACCTCGCGCTGGACGGTGTTCGAGGCCGAGGAGCTCAAGGACCAGACGCTCAACCGCCGTTCGCTGATCGAGGCGCAGCAGATCCCCCGGGGTCTGATCCGTGCGGCCGATGGCACCGTGCTGGCCCGCAGCGTGGGGAGCGGCTCGGGGCCGCGCCGCATCTTCGAGCGCGTGTACCCGGAGGGCAACCTGTTCTCGCACGCGGTCGGCTACTCGTTCATCACTCGCGGCAGCGCGGGCATCGAGCGCTTCCGTGACGACGAGCTGACCGGCGAGGAGGACGAGTTCAGCTCGATCTTCTCCGAGCTGCAGTCCAAGGAGCCCGAGGGCAGCGATGTGACCACCACGCTGGACATCGATGCCCAGCGCACGGCCGTGGACGCGCTGGCCGGCCGCCAGGGCGCGATCGTGGCCATCGAGCCATCCACGGGCCGGGTACGCGCGATGGCGTCCTCGCCGGACTTCGATCCCAACGACGTGCCCGACAACGACCGCTTCCGCGAGTTGAACACCGACGAGGAGGCGCGCCCGGTGGTCAACCGCACGTCCCAGGCCAACTACCAACCCGGTTCGACGTTCAAGGTCGTGACCGCGGCAGCCGCGCTGGACAGCGGCAAGTTCAGCCCCGACTCGATCGTCGACGGCACCTCCGGCCAGGACGTGAGCGGAGTGCCGCTGGCCAACTTCGGGGGCCAGGACTTCGGCTCCATCACGCTCACCGATGCCCTCACCAACTCGGTGAACACGGTGTGGGCGCAGGTGGGCGAGCAGATCGGTCGTAAGACGCTGGTGGAGTACATGAACCGCTTCGGCTTCAACCAGGATCCGCCGCTCGACTACCCCGAGGACCAGATGAACGCGAGCGGGATCCGCAACTCGGACGGGCAGCTGCTCGACGGGGACAACGGCTTCGACGTCGGGCGCGTGGCGATCGGCCAGGGTGGGGAGGAGGGCCAGATCCAGGTGACGCCGTTGCAGATGGCGATGGTGGCCGCCGCGGTTGGCAACGGCGGCAAGCTGATGCGCCCCCGGCTCACCGAGAAGGTGGTGGCGCCCGACGGCCGGGTGGAGTCGAACTTCGAGCCCGAGGAGCAGAGCCAGGTGATGTCGCCCGAGGCGGCCGGCGAGCTGGCGTCGATGATGAGCCGGGTGGTCGAGGAGGGCACCGGCACCGCCGCCGCCCTCTCCGGCGTTCCGGTGGCGGGCAAGACCGGCACGGCCGAGGTGTTCGGCGCCCAGCTCAACCAGCTCTGGTTCATCGGCTTCGCTCCGGTGGAGGATCCGCAGGTGGCGGTGGCGGTCACGCTCGAGGACCAGCCGCTCGGCACCCAGGGCGGGCAGGTGGCGGCGCCGCTGGCCGCACAGGTGATGGAGACGCTGCTGCGATGACTGAGGTGGCGGAGAACACCACGGTCGACGGGCGCTACCGGATCCTGGGCCGGATCGGATCTGGCGGGATGGCCGACGTCTACCTGGCCGAGGACAGCCATCTGGGGCGGGAGGTGGCGCTGAAGATGCTGCACCGCCGCTTCGCTCAGGACGCCGAGTTCGTTGAGCGCTTCCGCCGTGAGGCGCGCGCCGCCGCCGGCCTGCAGCACCCGAACGTGGTCGGGGTCTACGACCGGGGCGAGCACGACGGCACCTACTACATCGCCATGGAGTACCTGCGCGGGCGCACGCTCAAGGACATCGTGACCCGGGAGGCTCCGCTCGATCAGACGCGGACCATCGACCTCGGCCTGACCATCCTCAGCGCCGCGGCGTTCGCCCACAGGCACGGAGTGATACACCGCGACTTCAAGCCCCACAACGTGATCGTGGACGACGCGGGGACGCCCAAGGTCACCGACTTCGGGATCGCGCGCGCCGGGGCGTCCGAGATGACGGAGACCGGGTCGATCATGGGCACCGCGCAGTACCTGTCGCCGGAGCAGGCGCAGGGCCACTCGGTGACCGCGGCCTCGGACATCTACTCGATCGGGATCATGCTCTACGAGATGCTCACCGGCAGGCTTCCCTTCGGCGGGGACAGCGCCGTGTCGATAGCCCTCAAGCATCTGTCTGAGCCGCTCCCCCCGATGTCTGGGGAGGGCCTCAGCATCGAGCCCAACCTCGAGGCCGTGGTGATGGGTGCGCTGGCGAAGGATCCCGCCGCCCGGTGGGCCAGCGCGGACGACTTCGCCGCGGCGCTCGAGGCGTGCCGCCCCTACGTGGAGGCCCACGCCGCCGGGGCCGAAGGCCCGGGCGGCACGGCGGCCTTCGCGGTGGTGCCCGTGGTGGCCAATGGGGCACCAGTGAGTCCCGCCGACGCCCGCCCGGAGCAGGAGCGGAGGCGTCGCTGGCCGCTGTTCACCCTCGGTCTCCTGGTCCTGGCCCTGATCGGCCTGATGGTCTTCGCCTTCACGCGGCCCGAGAAGGTCGATGTGCCGAGGGTGGTGGGCCAGCAGCTCACCGATGCCCGCGAACGGCTCGACCGTGCCGGGTTCGAGCAGGTCGAGGTCCAGCGCGAGCGCAGCCTGGCGCCCCTCGACAGGGTCCTGCGCCAGGACCCAGACCCTGGCGAGGCGGCGTCGCAGGACGAGCCGGTGGTGCTGATCGTCTCGGACGGACCGGGCAAGGTACGGGTCCCGTCGGTCAAGAACCAGCCTCAGGAGCGGGCCATCAAGGATCTGGACAGGGCCGGCCTCAAGGTGACCGCCGACCCGCAGCCCTCCGACACGGTCAAGGAGGGCTTCGCCATCGGGACCTCTCCGGTCGCGGGGACCGAGGTCGATCGGGAAAGCAGGGTGCGGCTTTTCGTGAGCTCGGGACCGGAGCAGATCTCGGTGCCCGATGTGGTGGGGCTGACCCGCGAGGCCGCGGAGACCCGCATCACCCGCGAGGGCCTCGATGTGCGCGTTGAGACGGAGGAATCCGGCGAGACCGAGAACGAGGTGATCGCACAGTCCCCGGGCGCCGGCGAGACGCTCGAGCGCGGCGCCGAGGTGACGATCACCGTGGCCACGGAACCCGAGCAGGTGACCGTGCCCGACGTGACCGGCCTGACCCGTGCCGAAGCGCTCCGCACGCTCCGCGGCGCCGGCCTGCAGGGGTCGGTCAGCGAGCGCGCCACGGAAACCGTCGAGGAGGACGGCTTGGTGATCGAGCAGAGCCCGGGCGGCGCGGCCGACGTCGATCGGGGCAGCACCGTGACCCTGATCGTGGGGCGCTTCGAGGCCCCCGAGGAACCGGTGGAGCCCGACCCGGTGGAGCCCGGTCCGACGCTCCCGGGCGAGCCGTGAGGGTTGCGGTGCTCGCCGGGGGCCGCTCCAGCGAGCACGAGGTGTCCCTCGCCTCCGCGAGGGCTGTGCGCTCCGGTCTCGAACAGGCGGGTCACGAGCCGCTGTGGGTGGAGATCTCCCGCGACGGGCGCTGGACGAGCGACGGGTCGCAGGTGGTCCTGGTCCCGGGTGAGGGCCTGCTCGGCTGCGACGTCGCCTTCCCCGTGTTGCACGGCCCCTACGGCGAGGACGGCACCGTGCAGGGGCTTCTCGAAGCCCTCGACGTTCCCTACGTGGGGGCCGGGGTGCTGACCTCCGCTCTGTGCATGGACAAGGTCCTCTTCAAGAGCTTGATGGCCGCGGCCGAACTGCCCCAGGTTGGCCACGTGGCGCTTCGCGAGGGCGACGACGAGGCGCCCCTGGCCGGCCTCGGCCTGCCCGTGTTCGTGAAGCCCGCGCGGTTGGGGTCCTCGGTCGGCATCTCCAAGGTCTTGGTGGCGGCGGACCTGCCCGGCGCTCTCGCTGCCGCCTTCGAGCACGATCCGCTGGTGATCGTCGAGGCCATGTCGCACGGGATGGAGGTGGAGTGCTCGGTTGTGGGCGACGCCGATCCGGAGGCCTCGGTGCCGGGCGAGATCGTGTTCGAGTCGGATTGGTACGACTACGAGACCAAGTACGAGGAGGGAGGCATGGAGCTGGTGGTGCCGGCCCGGCTGCCCGAGCCCGTGCTCGAAGAGGTGCGCCGACTGGCGGTGGAGGTGTTCCGGCGCGTCGGCTGCGCCGGGATGGCGCGCTGCGACTTCTTCGTGGAGGACCCCGGCGGCGAGGCGCAGGTGCTCGTGAACGAGCTGAACACGATCCCTGGCTTCACCGAGACCAGCGTCTACGCAAAGCTGTTCGAGGAGAGCGGCGTGGCCTACCCGGCGCTGCTCGACCGCTTGCTGGCCATCGCCCTCGAGCGTCATGAACGCGAGGGGCACTACCGCAACTGAGAGCTACCGGAAGAGGGTCAGCTCCTGGATCTCGGCCTTCTCCTCGTCGCCGAGGTCCGTGATCCACAGCAGGTAGTAGCGCAGCTTCTGGTCGCCGGGGTCGAGTGCGATCCGCTCCGTCTCGGAGGCCCTGGTGTCGCGGCTCACCTTCTCCCACCCGGAGATGTCCTCGGGAACCTCGTTGGCCGCGTACACCGACGCCGTGAAGCCGGGGGTGGGAGTGGTGAGGTCCAGCCTGCGGGCGGCTATGGGGGAGCCGGCGTCCACGTAGAGACCCACGCCGTCCTTGCCGAGGCTCTGGAAGTCGCTCTCGTAGCTCTCGGTGTCCCAGTTGGTGGTCCGGTTGCCGTCGATCGCGTTCTGGGTCGCGTCCGAGGACTCCGTTTTGTCGCCCTGGGGGTCGTAGTCGTCTGCGGCGTTGCCCGGCAGCGACACGGCGGTCAGGCCGCCGGAGCGGGAGGCTGCAGGCGTGCCGGCGCCCTTCTCGGTGCGGCCGGCCAGGTAGGCCACCGAGGCGCCGGCCAGCACCAGCAGGGCGAGCACCGTGAGCAGCCAGCGCCGGGGGTTGCGCAGGCGGATCGGTACGAAGCCGGCGGTATCGCCGGGCAGGGCTCGCAGGACGGTGGTGGCCTCGCCGGTCGACTCGCCCGAACGCGCGACCTCGATCGCCAGGACCTCCTCGAGGTCGTGCACCACGTCGTCGGCGGTGGCGTAGCGATTGGCGGTCTCTTTCGACGTCGCATGCTCGAGCACGGCCGCGAGCGACGCGGACACCTCGGGGCGGCGGCGCTGCACGTCGGGCACCGGCTCCCTGACGTGCTTCATGGCCACGGCCACCTGACTGTCGGCCTTGAAGGGCACCTCGCCCACGAGCATCTCGAAGAGCACGATCCCGAGTGAGTAGACGTCGGACTGCTCGGTCACCTCCTTGCCGAGGGCCTGCTCGGGGGAGACGTAGTCCGTGGTGCCGAGCACCCGCCCGGTGGCGGTCAGGCCGTGGGCCTCCAGGGAGCGGGCGATGCCGAAGTCGGTGACCTTGGCGCGCCCGTCCATGTCGATCAGCACGTTCTGGGGCTTCACGTCGCGATGCACGAGGCGCTCGGTGTGGGCGCAGGAGAGCGCGCGGCCGATCTCGATGGCGTAGGCCACGGCCTCGGCCACCGGCAGACGCCCCATCCGCTTGATCCGCTCCTTCAGCGTCTCGCCCTCCACGTACTCGAGCACGATGTAGGGGGTGCCGTCGTCCTCGCCGAAGTCGATCACGGTGACCACGTGGGGGTGCGACAGCCTGGCCACCGCCCGGGCCTCGCGCCGGAAGCGCTCGAGCTGGTCCGGGTCCTCCGAGATGTCGCTGTGCATGAGCTTGATCGCCACCCAGCGCTCGAGCGTGGGGTCGAATGCCCGGTAGACGGTCGACATGCCGCCGGAGCCGATCTTCTCCTCCAGGCGGAAGCGGTCGTTCAGGGAGGTGCCGATCATCTGCCTGCGTATTGTGGGGCTTTCCGTGACCATTCGCGTTCGCTGCATCACCGATCCGGCCTGTGTTTGGTCCTGGGCCAGCGAGCCGGCGGTGCGCGCTCTGATGGTGGAGTTCGGCGAAGACCTCGATTGGACCTTCGTGATGGGTGGGCTCGGGCGCGAGTTTCCGCCCGAGGGCCTCGGACAGCACTGGATGGAGGCCGCCGCGCAGAGCGGCATGCCGACTGACCCGCGGGTCTGGCAGGAGGGGCCCATGAAGTCGAGCTATCCCGCCTGCATGGCGGTCAGGGCGGCTGCCGAGCAGGCCGCCGACGGCGGCTACCGCTACCTCCGGGCGCTGCGCGAGGGCATCTTCTGCTTCGGCCGCAAGCTCGACGAGACCGAGGCGCTGGTCGGGGAGGCGCGCGGCGCCGGTCTCGGCGTGGAGCGGTTCAGGATCGATCTGGCCTCGAACGCCACCGTGGAAGGCTTCGGCGCCGACCTCGAGGAGGCGCGCGACGTGCCGGACATCGCGCGCCGGTCCGACAGGGTGGGCTGCTCTCACGCCGTGGGCGACGAGCGCGTGACGTTTCCGACGGTTCGTTTCGAAGGCGAGGACGGCGAGGTGGCCTGGGTGTGCGGCTTCCGGGGAGCGGAGGCCTACCGGGATGCGGTGCTCGGAGCGGGCGGGCGCCCGTCGGGCGAGCCTCGACCAGGCGTCTTGGACGCGTTGCGGCGCTTCGGGCTGATGGCGGCTCCGGAGGTGGCCGCGGTGTGCGACGTGCCGCCGCTGAAGGCCGAGGCCGATCTCGCGGCGCTGGCGCTGGAGTGGCGGGTGCGGCCGGTGCAGGTGCTCGCCGGCCGGCTCTGGGAGCCGGCCTAGGGCGAAGCTCCGGAGAGCCTCCCGTGCGGTGCTCCTCCGGCCGCAGTCGGCCTGCGCTCCTCCGGCCGCGCTCGGCCTACGCTCCTCGCCTACGCGGCGGTGAAGCCCTGGCTCTCGCGACCTTCCAGGCCTTGCGCGGGCAGCTCCACCAGGCCGGCGCGGTCGGTGACTGACCCGATCACCGCGGCGCCCGGATGCCGGGTGGAGAGCAGCGCGACGGCCTCGACCGCGTCCCCCGCGGGCACCACGCAACAGAAGCCGCAGCCCATGTTGAAGACCTCGTACAGCTCCTCGGGCCCGGTCTCCGCCCGCTCGGCGATCAGGTCGAAGATCGCCGGTACGGGCAGTGGGGTGTCGATCCGGTAGCCGACGGGCGCCTGCAGGCGCAGCAGGTTGAGCAGCCCCTCGCCGGTGATGTGGGCGAGCCCGCGCACCTCGACCGGGGACGCCAGCAGCTCCCGCACCGCACGCACGTAGATGACCGTGGGCTCGAGCAGGGATTCGCCCACCGTCGCGCCCCCCAGCTCGGCCGGTGTATCGCCGAGGTCGGTCAGCGCACGCCGGGCGAGCGTGTAGCCGTTGGAGTGGACCCCGCTGGAGGGCACGCCGATCACGGCGTCCCCCGGCTCGATGGAGTCGCCGGCCACGATCGCGTCAAGCTCGACCAGCCCCACGCACATCCCGACGAGATCGATCCCGTTCGGGGAGGGGTGGCCGCGGATCAGCTCGGGCACCACGGCAAGCTCGCCACCCGGGATCTCGACCCCCGCGTCCTCGGCCCCCGTCTTCAGGCCCCGGCCGATCGCGGCCAGCACGTGCTCACGGGCCTCCTCCACGGCGATGTAGTCGAGCACGGCGATCGGGTCGGCGCCCACGCAGATCACGTCGTTCACGTTCATCGCGATGCAGTCGATCCCGACCGTGTCGAAGCGCCCCAGCTCCTCGGCCACGATCAGCTTCGTGCCCACGCCGTCCGTGGAGAGGGCAAGGCCGGTGTTCCCGGCCAGGCGCATCACGTTGGCGTAGTGGCCCGAGCTGAGAAGGGTGCGCCGCTCGCGTCCCGTGTCGATCGTGCGCAGCACCTCGACCAGAGCCGCCACGCCGCTTCCGGCCTCGTGGGTGTCGACGCCGGCGCGCGCGTAGGCAGAGTCGCCGCTCACCGGGCCATTCAACCGGAAGAGACTGTCGAGGGGGGCGCCGCCCCCCTTTGCAAGGTCAGGAGCCTGCCAACGGGGTGACGCACCCCTCCCCGTCCGCCCAGCGCTTGAGACCGAGCAGCACCACGTCGTCGCTCAGGCTGCCCGCCCACTCGCGCACCTCGCGGTGAATGAGCCGCACGAGCTCCTGGACATCCCTCGCCTGCCCCGCCGTCTTCCGCACGATCTCTCCGAGGCGCTCCAGGCCCAGGAGCTCGCTCTCGCGCCGGGCCTCGACGAGTCCGTCGGTGAAGCCCAGCACCAGGTCGCCGGGGCTGAGGGTCAGGTCGTAGTTCTCGTACTCGGGCGCGGCAGAGATCCCCAGCGGCAGCCCCGCTCCTCCCGCCTCGGTGAGCTCGCCTCCGGCACGCAGCACCAGGGGCCGCAGATGCCCGGCGTTGGCGTAGCGCAGGCAGCCTTCGGCGTTGAGGAAGCCGAACGAGGCGGTGACGAACGTGTCGTCGGGCAGGCGGGTGGAGAGCATCCTGCCGGCCTGGGCGAGCGTCTCCGCTGGGTCCTCGCTGTCCCAGCTACGCGCCTCGATGAAGAAGCGCGCCATGGCGCTCAGCGCGGCGGTGCTGACCCCCTTTCCCGCCACGTCGCCCACGAGGACCGCCACCTCGCCTCCGGGCAGGCGCCACGAGCCGTAGAGATCGCCACCCGCCACTTGCTTCTCGGCCGGCTCGTAAAGGAAGCCCATCTCGAAGCCCGGCACGTTCGGGGGATGGGCGGGCACGAAGCCGCGGGTGAGCGCCTGCGCCACTCGCCGCTCACGGTCGTAGTCGAGGGCGTTGGCCATCGCCGCCGCTGCCATCCGCGCCACGGCCTCGATCAGCTCGACCTCACGCGAGCCGAACTGCCGGCCCGTGATCCGGAGCACGGACAGCACTCCGAAGAGCCGCCGGCCCAGCTGAATCGGGACGTGCACCGCGAAGGGTGCATCACCGACGCGCATCGTTCTTTGCGAGCGCACTACTTCGGCGAGGGTGCCGGCATCGAGGGCCGCCTCACCTGCGGGCAGCGCGATGCCGGTGCTGGCGGCCGTGGCCAGGCGGCTCGAACGCTCGCCCATGCGCGTCAGCGCGGCGTGATCGGCCTCGACCAGTCGCAGTGCATGCTCGACGGCCTGGATCTCGACCTCGCGGATCTCCAGCGATCCGGCTGTGCCCTCGGCGGCCCGCTTCAAGAGCAGCTCCTCGCGTGCGCGCGTGGCCTCGGTCGACAGCAGATCGGATCGCTCACGGGCGAGTGCGGCCAGGTCGGCCAGCACCTTCACCGTGTCGAGGTCGCTGCGCCGCAGGGCCCGGGCCGAATCGACGGAGGCCACGATCAGGACCCCCATGGGCTGGCCGAGCGTCGTGCGTACCGGGCAGCCGATCAGAGATGCCCTTCGGAGCGCATCCCAGGCTTCCGCTGCCCGGGCCGGGTCCAGCCGTGCTGCGATCTGGGTCTTCAGGAGCGGCGCCGACTCCCACGCCTCGACCGTGGGGAGGAAGAGCGGCCGATCGCGCTCCAGCGACGCTTCGGCCAGTCCCGGACTGGTGCGGTCATACGGCCGGTCGAGCGCCGCCTCGAGCGCCTCCCGCAGCAGCGGTGGGCCAAACCAGCCGGTGGCCGGCTCCATCCGCTCTCCCGCCGAGTCGACGACGAGGAAGACGGCGGCGTCTACGCGAGGGTGCGCGCGAAGATGCTCGATGAGCACGCCGAGGGGGTCCCCTGGGGGGCGGCCGTGGGTCGCGGCGAGTGTGTTGGCCGCAGCGTGGTCGGGCGCCCACACGATGTCGTGGGTGCGGCTCATGGGCGAAACCCACCGTACGTCCGATCCCTACTTCTCGCCACTGGAAGTGGCAAAGGGGGCGGTGTGCCCCCCTTTTTCCTATGCGGGTTCGGTTGCGGTGTCGGCTGGGGGGCCGCCCCGATAACGACGGATCAGCAGGTAGGCGACACCGCCCAGGATCATCGCGGCCACGGCGTAGTCCACGTAGTGCAGCGAGTCCTTCCAGTCCTCCCAGTTGTCGCCGGCCTCCTTGCCGATGTAGGTCAGCATGAGCACCCAGGGGACGCAGCCGGCGAGGGTGAGGATGCTGAAGCGCCAGAACGGCATCCGGGCCACGCCGGCGGGCAGGGAGATGAACGTGCGGATGATCGGGAGCATGCGGGTGAAGAAGACGGTGGCGTCGCCGTGGCGCTCGAACCAGCGGTCGGCCCACTGCAGGTGGCTCTTCTTGATGTGCAGCTTCTTGCCGTGCTTCTCGAGGATGTCCACCCGCCCGTAATAGCCGATGGCGTACGCGATCCAGGAGCCCACCAGATTGGCCACAGATCCGACGGCCACCGCCGCCACCAGCGAGTACTCACCCTCGGAGACCGCGAAGCCCGCGAACAGCATCGTGGCCTCACTCGGCACCGGTATGCAGGCGGACTCGAGTGTCATCAGCACGAAGATGCCGACGAGCCCGATCGAGTCCACGATGTCCGTGGCCAGGTTCACGATCGGGTCGGTGATGGAGGCGAGGAAGACCACGGGCAGCGGGGTAGGGTAGCGAGCCGTTATGGCCGTCCCTCTCTTTGCCAGCAGCCTGGACGAGTACAAGCCGCGCCTCGTCGAGGCCATCACTCAGGTGGTGGATGGAGGCCGTTACATCCTCGGCCCCGAGGTGGAAGCGTTCGAGGAGGAGTTCGCCGGCTACCTCGGCGCGCGCCACTGCGTGGGCGTGGCCAACGGCACCGACGCGATCACGATCGCACTGCGCGCGCTGGGGGTGGGACCGGGCGACGAGGTGGTCTGCCCCTCCTTCACCTTCTACGCCACCGTCGAAGGCACGGTGAACGCCGGCGCCACGCCGGTCTACTGCGATATCGACCCGCACACGTTCTGCGTCACCGCGGAGACCGTGCGCGCCGCGATCACTCCGCGCACCAAGGCGGTCGTGGCGGTCAACCTGTTCGGCAACGTGGCGCCGACAGCCGAGCTCCAGGCGCTCGGGCTGCCCGTGCTCGAGGATGCGGCCCAGTCGGCTGGAGCCCGGCTGGGGGAGGCGATGGCGGGCGCCCTGGGCGACGCCGCCACCTATTCCTTCTTCCCTTCGAAGAACCTGCCCTGTCTGGGGGACGGCGGCGCGGTGATCACGAACGATGACGAGGTGGCCAAGCTGGCCCGGCGGCTGCGCTTCCACGGCTCCGACGACAAGACGACGTTCGTGGAGGTCGGGTACAACTCGCGCCTCGACGAGATGCAGGCGGCGGTGCTTCGGATCCTGCTGCCCGAGCTCGACGGCTGGAACGCCGCGCGCGCCTCAGCGGCCGAGGCCTATGAGCGTCACGGCCTGGCCGAGCACGCCGAGCTGCCCGTGCCGGTGGCCGGCGCCCAGCACGCGTACCACCTCTACGTCGTGCGCCACCCGCGCGCAGACGACCTGCGTGACGTGCTCTCGGCACGTGGCATCGGGGCCCGTGCCTACTACCGCGTGCCTGCCCACCTTCAGCCCGCCACCGCGGGCTACGCGCCCGACGGCCTGAAGCTTCCCGGGACCGACGAGGCCGCCCGCACGCACCTTGCCCTGCCGATGGGCACGCAGCTCTCCGATGACTCGGTCCGCGAGGTGGTCGAAGCGTGCGCATCTGGGTCGACCTGACCAACAGCCCCCACGTGCTCGTGATGCGCCCGCTGATCGAGGCCATGCGCGAGGACGGGCATGACGTCGAGGTTACGGCGCGCGACTTCGCGCAGACCCTGCAGCTGTGCGAGCGATTCGGCATCGCCCACACCGCCATCGGCCGCCACCGTGGCGGGCGGTTGTCCAGCAAGGGGCTCGGGCTGCTCAGCCGCAGCGCCTCGCTCACGCGCTGGGCGCGCCCCCGCAGCTTCGACGTGGCACTGGGGCACGGCTCCAACGACGTCACCGTGGCGGCCGCGCTGCTGCGCATCCCATCGGCCACGGCCTTCGACTACGAGTGGGCCGCCGTGCAGCACAACGTGAACTGCCGGCTGGCCCGAGCGGTTGTGGTGCCCGATGCGATCCCGCCCGAGCGCCTCGACCGCTACGGCGCGCGCGGCAAGGTGCGCCCCTACAAAGGCCTCAAGGAGGAGTACTACCTGGCCGACTTCGAGCCCGACGATGCGGTGCTCGCCGAGCTGCGCCTCGACCCGCGGGAGCCGATCGTGGTGGTGCGGACACCGCCGGAGGTCTCGCTCTATCACCGCTTCGAGAACCCTCTCTTCCGCCGCGTGCTCGAGAGGGTGCGCGACGCGCAGGCCGTCGTGCTCCCCCGCACGCCCACGCAGCGAACCGAGATAGAGGCCCTGGGAGGGTTCACCATCCCGGATCGCGCCGTGGATGCCCAGAGCCTGATCGCGTTCGCAGACCTCGTGATCTCGGCCGGCGGTACCATGAACCGTGAGGCGGTGGCGCTCGGGACTCCCGTGTTCACCACCTTCGAGGGCCGTCCGGGCGCCGTCGACGAGGCGCTGGTGCGTGAGGGTCGGCTGCTCAAGCTCGAGGATCCGGACGAGATCAGGATCGAGAAGCGCCCGCTGCACGACTCCTCCCGGATCCGCCGAGACCCCCGCGAACTGGTGAAACTGATGCTTTCGGCCCGACAGAAGTGAAGACCCGGATCACATCATCGGTTGGAGCCCGCCGCCTGGGACAGGTCGGTGTCGACGCATGCCTGATCGCGCTCGCCTACTACCTGGCCTTTGTGCTGCGTTTCGACGCCGGGATCCCAGCTCGGTACGAGGACTTGATGGTCGACACCATGGCGTTCGTCGTGGTGGCCAAGCTCGCCCTCTTCGCAGCCTTCGGCCTCTACTCGAAGCTGTGGCGGTTCGTGGACCAGACCGATTACGAGTCGATCGCGAAGGCGGTGGTGGTCTCGAGCTTCGTGCTGATCGCCGGACTGTTTCTCCTTTCGTTGGGCGCCAGCGATCCGCCTCGCGGAGTGATCGCGCTCGACTTCCTGCTCACGCTGGTCCTGGTGGGGGGCGCCCGCTTCCTGGTGCGCGCCGCCGTCGAGCGGCCGCTGAAGGGGCCGCTGCTCCAGCGCGCGAGCAACGAGGTCCTGATCGTGGGCGCGGGCAACGGCGGCCAGCAGGTGGCGCTGGAGCTGCGCCGCAACCCGGAGCTGTCGAGCGCCGTGATCGGCTTCGTGGACGACGACCCGCGCAAGCGGGGCATGCTCGTCTCCGGCCACCGCGTGCACGGCACCACGGACGACCTCCCGCGCATCCTCGACGACACCAAGCCCGACGAGGTGGTGATCGCCATCCCCTCGGCGCCGGGCATCTTGCGCCAGAAGGTGGTCACTGCGTGTCGCAAGCGTGACATTCCCGTGCGCACGCTGCCCACGGTGTTCGAGCTGCTCTCACGCGGTCCGAACCTCCTGCGCCAGGTGCGTGACGTGCAGGTGGAGGACGTGCTGGGCCGCGAGCCGGTGCGGGTGGAGATCGATCGGGTGGGCGCTTACCTTCGCGGCCAGGTGGTGCTGATCACGGGGGCCGGCGGGTCGATCGGCTCGGAGCTGTGCCGCCAGATCGCGCGGGTCAAGCCCAAGAAGCTCGTGCTGGTCGACCACGCGGAGAACAACCTGTTCGAGATCCGCCGCCAGCTCGAGGAGGAGCGGCACTTCGGCGCAACCGCCGCGGTGCTCGCCGACTGCAAGGACGCCACCCGGATGGCTGAGCTGTTTCAGGAGGAGAGGCCCTCCGTCGTCTTCCATGCCGCCGCGTACAAGCACGTGCCGCTGATGGAGGAGAACCCCGTCGAGGCGGTGCGCAACAACGCCGTGGCCACCCGGATCGTGGCCGCCGCGGCGGGCGCGGCCGGTGTCGAGCGGTTCGTGCTCGTGTCCACGGACAAGGCGGTCACCCCGGCGACCGTGATGGGCGCCTCCAAGGCGTTGGCCGAGTGGGCCGTCGAGGCGGCGCAGAACCGCTACCGAGACACCCGCTATGCCTCCGTGCGCTTCGGCAACGTGCTCGGCTCCTCGGGGTCGGTCGTGCCGATCTTCCGCCGCCAGATCGCCGCCGGCGGTCCGGTCACCGTGACCGACGAGAGCATGTCGCGCTACTTCATGACGATCCCGGAGTCGGTGCAGCTGATCATCCGGTCCGGAGACCTGGCCACGGGCGGCGAGGTGTTCGTGCTCGAGATGGGTGACCCGGTCAAGATCGTGGACCTGGCACGCAACATGATCCGGCTGTCGGGCAAGGAGCCCGACGTGGACATCGCCATCGAGTTCGTGGGTCGCCGCGCCGGGGAGAAGATCCACGAGGAGCTGTTCGAGCCGGGCGAGCGCCCGCAGCCCACGCCGGCCGAGAAGATCCTCTCCGCAGTCAGGCCGCGACTGGACCCGGAGTGGGTGGAGAGCGCGTTCGCCCGCATCGAGGAGCTGGTCTACAACGGCGATGCCTCCGGCCTCGCCGGGGCCGTGGCCGAGCTGTCGGCCGAGCGCGCACTTGCCGCGTCCGGGTCATCTGAGCCCAGTTCGGCGCCCACGAGCTGAGCCTGGCCGTTCCAGGCCGCTCGCGACACTAGAGTTCGACAAACCTCTTCATGGAGATCATCCAAGAGATCGGGTCCTACGCGGGACTCGCGGCGATTCTCGGACTCGCCGTGCTTTCCGCCCTCTACTTTTCGCAGGCGCGAGACGTGCGTCGCCTGCGCGATTGGGCGGGTCGCGCCCCTGAGCGCACGAGCGAGCCGGCCGCGCAGCCCACGCGCGTGGTGGCCAGGCCCGTGCCCAAGCCGCCGGGCGCCCAGCCCACCCCGGCCGGCCTGCGGCCGCTCGGCCGGCCCGCACCGGGCGCTCCGGCGGCGGCCTCGGGAGTGGTGCCGGCAGTGGCCTCCGGGCCCGCCGCCGCGACCCCTGCCGCGGCGCGGGCGGCAGGTGGCGACGAGGACGAGGAGCAGGATTCGACGGACGGCGTATCGCAGGACACGATGGCCCATCCGCCCCCCTCGCCTCTCGAGGAGGACGGTGACGAGCGCGAGGCCGAGGATGACGTCGAGCTCGAGGACGAACCGGACCGCGACGACAAACACGAAGACGATTGGGACGACGACGACGAGGAGACCGGTGAGCGCCCTTCGGTGGCGCCCCCTCTCCCGGCGGCCGGCGCCCCGGCTCGCCCCGTGCCACCGCCTCCGCGTACCATCGCCTTGCCTCCGCGCGCCGCGCCGGCGACTCCGGCCGGTGCTCGCCCCGCTGTGGCCGCGAGCTCGCGGCCTGCCACCGCTTCGGGTTCCACGATCCTGCCCCCCTATGAGCGCAGCCGTCCCGAAGGCGACCCCTGGTATCGCCGCCTCTTCTACTCGGCTCGCCGGGCCGCCCTCGTGATCGGGCTCGGCGTGCTGCTGCTGGCCGGGGCGACGCTGGGCGGCCTCAAGCTCGCCGAGGGAGAAGGCGACTCCGATTCGCCCGCGGCCGGGCAGTCCGCAGGCTCGGGGCAGGGCACCGGCGGGAACGGGCAGGGCGGGGGAAATGCCAACGGCGGCGCGGACGACCGCCCGCCCACCATCGATCCTTCGCAGGTCACGGTGGCCGTGCTCAACGGCACCACGGTCACCGGCCTCGCGGCCGACGTGGGCGACATGGTCGAGAGCGAGGGCTACCAGCTCGGCAACGTGACCAACAGCCTCGACCAGGAGCGCGCGGAGTCGGTCGTCTTCTACGCACCGGGTGCCGAGGTCGAGGCTGAGGACGTGGGCCGCCGGCTGGAGATCGCCCAGCGCGAGGAGATCGACCCGGATACTCAGGCGCTGGCGGGGGATGCGAGCGTTGTGGTCGTCGTTGGGGCCGACAAGACCTGAGTCGCTGGTCGCTGGTCGCTGGGAGAACCCCTCGATGCCGTTCCCAGCATCTAGCGAGTAGCGACTGCCTAAGGAAGGATTCCTGCTTTCAGATTCGCGGCCGCGGCTTGGTCGAGCAGCCGTCGGTCCACCAGCGTCAGCGTTTGGCCGCCTATCTCGATCGTCGCGCCGTCGTGGGGCGGGTACCAGAAGGCGCGCATGCGGCGCTCGGTCAGCTCGGGCGGGTCGCCGGGCCGCACGCGGCGCAGATCCTCGAACTCCTCGCGCGTCACGTACCGGCCCTCCCCCTGCGGCTTGCGGGGCAGGCGGCTGCCCTCCCCAGCCATGTCGACGACCTCCCGGAACAGGGTGAGCAGGCGCCCTTGGCTGGCAATGTCGAGCGACAGAGCCGTCTCGTTCACCGGGTCGATCGCGAACCGGTCCACCCGGACGATGTCGCCGGTGTCGAAGTGCTCGTCGACGAAATGGGCGGACACGCCCCACTCGGCGAGATCCTCGAGTACCGCCACGTTGTAGCCACCGAGCCCTCGGATGTCCGGGAGCGGAGACGGGTGGAAGTTCAGGCAGCCGATCGAGCCCAGCTCGATCAGTGGCGCCCGGATGCGCTTCCAGAAGAGAAAGGACAGCACGAGGTCGACGCCCTTCAGGTCGATATCGGCCCCGCCGGGGTCCGCGATGGCGGCGTAGAGCTCGCTGTCGGTGGCCAGCGCGATGCCGTGGCGGGTGGCCGCCATGTCCAAGCGCTGCTCGGGCGTCGCGAGGCCAGGCTGCTCCGGCGCGACCACGGCGGCCACCTCCCACCCCCGCTCCACGAGGTGCTCCAGCGCGCCCACGGCGGAGCGCTTGTGCTTGCCCATGAAGACCGCCTTCACGTCACCAGCCTCTCGTACAGCGCCAGAGTGCGCGTCCCGATCTCATCCCACGAGTACGGCCCGGCGGCCGCGGCGGCGGCGTGCCGCTCGAGCGTCGGCGCGGCGATCGGGGTTGGCGATCAGCTCTGCCAGTGCGTCACGCAGCGCACCGGGAGCCCCCGGGCGGCACGAGGGTGGCGGCGCGGTGGCGGCGTCCCACCTCGGAGAAGCCGCCGACATCGGAGAGCACCATCGCCTTGCCGAAGGCCAGCGCGGTGTACAGAACGCCCGACTGGTCGATCTCGCGATAGGGAAGCACCACGATGTCGGCGCGGCGCAGGTATGCGGGCAGCTCGGAGTCGGAAACGAACCGCTCGACGAAGCGAACGGTTCCCCCGGCGGCAGCGGCAGCGCTCTTGAGCGGCTCGATGGGCATCCACGGGCGGCCGACGATCCACAACTCCGCTCCCTCCAGGCCGCGGAACGCGTCGAGCAGCACGTCCACGCCCTTGTAGGGGCGCAGGACGCCGAAGCAGAGGATCACGGGCCCCTCCACACGGGCCAGGTCATCGGGCAGCGGGTCCTCGGTCGCCTGCCGGGTGAGGTAGTCGAACGCGCCATGGGGGATCACGTGCACCTTGTCCGGGTCGGCGCCGAAACGGGCCACAAGCTCCTGTGCGCTCACGTCGCTGTGCGCCACCACGGCGTCGGCACGCGCCGCCACCAGCCGGGCCGCGCGCTCCCGGACCCGTCCGTGGCCGCGCCGCAGCACGTTGTGCGAGGTGAAGACGGTCGGAACGCCCGCGGGGCATCAAGAACGCGTCGAGCGCCTCGAGGGTGAGCCACTGGTAGTGGACCACGCCGGCGCCGGCGGCCCCCCGGCGATGGCGCAGCATGTCGGGTAGATGCTCGAGGGCGCGGAGCGCACGCCTCTGGGCGGTGGAGCGGTTCACTCTCGTGGCGCGCTCATAGAACGCCTCCCTGACGTCGAATCCCGTGGCGGGCGGGAGCGGCCCGTAGAGGTAACGGCTCATTAGCAGCTCGACCTCGGCCCCCGCCCGGGTCAGGGCGGCCGCGAGCGAGAAGTCGTACGGAGGCGTGTAGGAGGGGGGGTCCACGAGCTGGACGCGCATGCGCGCATTCTCACGGCGCGACCGCGTCGATAGGTTTCCGCCGGTGGAGTCGAGCCTGGTCCGTGCCGTTTTCGTGGTACTCGTGCTCGCCACCGGCGGGGCGTTCCTGGTCACCCAGTCGCTGAAGAGCGAAGAGCCGCTCGTCCTGCGCTTCGCGGTGGACCGGGAGGCTTCTCGCCCAACGAGGACGGCTACCAGGACAGGGTGAGCGTGGGCTTCGACCTCTCCGAGCCGGCAGAGGTGTCGTTCTCGGTGATCGACCTCGAGGGTGACGAGGTGCGCCGGATCGTGGACGACCGCGTGCTGGCCGGCGACACCAAGCACCGGTTCACGTGGGACGGCCGCGACGGCGAGGGCCAGGTGGTGGCCGACGGCACCTACCGGATGCGGGTGGTGCGCCGAAAGGAGGCCCGTGCCGTGGACTCCTTCAAGGAGGTGGTCGTGGACACGGTGCCGCCCGAAGTGAGGATCACCTCCGCCGAGCCGAGCGATCGTCGACCCCGCCGACGGCCCTGTTTCGGTGCGGGTCACCTACGACGGCCCGCAGAACGCCGCGCCGGAGTTCCGCGTCTACCGCACCGAGGGCGGTCCGGTGCGTCCGGTGCGCCGCTTTCGCGGGGACGGCACCCGCAGCGGCGTGTGGGACGGAAGTGTGATCAGCGGTGACCTGGCGGTCGACGGCAACTACGCCTTCCAGGTGAGGGTGCGCGACTCCGCCGGCAACGAGACCCTTGCGCCCCCGGGCTATCCCAAGCCCGCCACCGCCGCGGCGGGTACGGGCACCACCGTCCGCCGCCTGACCCTTCAGGGTCCGCTGGGCGTGGTGGGCGCCGGCTCGGTGGCTCGGCTCGAGGTGGGCCCGACGGGTCGCCGGTTCCGGTTCGCCCTCTCCCGCCTGGGCGACGGCACCACGATCCGTCGCGACCGCCGTAGGGGCGGCGTGCTGCGGGTTGGCCTTCCGGCCAGCGCCCGCACCGGTGTGTACCTCGTGCGAGTGCGCTCTCGCGGCAGGCGAGCCGTGTGGCCGCTGGCTGTGGCCGGCGTGCCCCAGACCGTGCGCTCCCGGGACCGCGCCCGGCCGCTGGTGGTGCTGCCGGCCGTCACCTGGCAGGGCGTCAATCCCTACGACTCCGACCGCGACGGCTTCGGGGACACGTTCACCACCTCGCGCTCGGTGCCGGCGGAGCGACCCGTCGCCGGCGGCGGCCTTCCGCCCGGCTTCGCGAGCGAGGTGTCTCCGCTGTTGCGCTTCCTGGACCGGGAGCGCATGGCCTACGACCTGACCACCGACCTCTCCCTGGCCCGCCGCGAGGGGCCGGCTCTGGGCAATGCGCCGGGCATTGCCATCGCGGGCAGCGCGACCTGGGTGCCGCGGCGGGTGCGCGACCAGCTGCGCGAGGAGGTGGAGGACAACGGCCTCGGGGTGGCCGCGTTCGGCGCCGATTCGCTCAAGCGCACGGTCGCCCTCGTCGACGACCGCTTGCGCGATCCCAGCCCGCCGAGGGCCGACGACCTGTTCGGCGAACGGACCGAGGTGTTCCGGTCCGAGGTCCCCGCGCCGCTGGCCGTCCAGCGCGACGGCCTCGGGCTGTTCGAGGACGTGGACGACCTGTTCGGAGAGTTCTCGGTGTTCGAGCGCTCGATCTCCCTTCCCCCGGACGCGGAGCTGGAGACAGCCGCCGGCCGGGACGAGGAGGAGCCCGCCTTCGTGGCCTACCGGCTCGGAAAGGGCATCGTGATCCGGCCGGGCACGCCGCATTGGAGCCGCGAGCTCGAGGAGAGTCGCCTGAGCGCGGAGGTGCCTGAGGTGACCAAACGGATCTGGTCCCTGCTGGCCCGGCGCCGCTGACGGCGTCCAGCGGCGCTTCTGCCATCCTGAGGCCCCTCATGGTCCGAAAGCTGATCATCGGGGGCGTCCTTGCCCTGCTCGTTCTCGGCGCTGCCGGGGGCATCTGGTACTGGCAGGCCAACGAGCCCGTGGAGAAACGAGGCTCGGCCGACGAGGAGTTCGACCGCTCGGACACGCCCGGCGCTCAGCGCCCGGAGCGCAAGCAGATCGCCGTGCCCTGGCCCACCTACGGGTACGACCTCCAGCGCACCAAGGTCTCCCCCTACGACCACCGACCGCCCTACCGGCGGCTGTGGTCGGTCGACGCCCAGGACACGCTGGAGTTCCCGCCCACCGCCGGCTATGGCAACGTCTACATCGCGCAGCAGAAGGGCCTCTTCTTCGCGCTGAACGGCAAGACGGGCAAGCCGGTCTTCAAGACCAAGGACTACAACCGCTGCGCGGCCTCCTCGCCGACGCTGGCCAACGGCATGGTCTACCAGGCCTACATGGACCTCGTGGAGTGCGGTGAGAACGATCCGAACCCAACCGGCTTCCTGACGGCCATGGACGCGCAGACCGGCAAGGAGAAGTGGCGTTACAAGGGCCTGCCGATCGAGTCGTCCCCGTTGCTCAAGGACGGCATCCTCTACTTCGGGTCCTGGGACAACCGGGTGCACGCGATCCGGGCCAAGAACGGCAAGGAAGTGTGGAGCTACGACACCGGCGAGCGGGTGAACACGTCGCCCGCCTACTCCAAGGGCAGGATCTTCGTTGCCAACCAGGCGGGCAGCGTGTACGGGCTGGACGCCAGGACGGGCAAGCTGGCCTGGCAGGCGTCCTCGGGCGCCTCCGCGCTGGGCGGCCGGGAGTTCTTCTACGCAAGCCCCACCGTGGCCTACGGCCGCGTCTTCATCGGCAACAGCGACGGCACGATGTTCGCCTTCGGCGCCAAGAGCGGCAAGACCCTCTGGGCCCGGCCGCTGGGCACCTACATCTACTCTGCCGCCGCCGTCTGGGACCAGAAGGTCTACGTGGGCACCTACGACGGCAGCTTCTTCGCCCTCGACGCCGCCACCGGAGACACGAAGTGGGAGAAGGAGATGGTGAGCGCCGTGCACTCACCCCCCACGGTGATGGACGGGCTGGTCTACGTGGCGGCCTGCTCGTCCTGCGGCTCCGAGGCCGCCCGGTTCGTGAAGATGGGCGACAGGGACCTCACCGTCGCCTTCGACGCCCGCTCGGGCAAGCAGGTGTGGAGCTTCCCCAACGGCAAGTACGCCGGGCCGATCATCGCCGACCAGGACCGGGTCTACCTCACCGGGCGCAGCATTCTCTACGGGCTCAAGCCGCGCAAGCCGGCCGGCAGCGGGCAGGATGGTCCCAACGGCCGCGCCCGCGCCGATGACGTCCAGGGCGCGAAGGCGCGCAAGGCCAAGCGGCCGAACCGTCAGCGCAAACGCGACTGAGGGTCTGGGTGCGGTGCTCGGCCGATCAACGGTCGGCCTGCGCTCCTCCCCTGGTGCGGTGCTCGGCCGATCAGCGGTCGGCCTGCGCTCCTCCCCTTCGGGCCTTGACGTTCGAGCCCAGCCACACGAGCGCGGCCGCCACGGCGCCCGTCATCGGCCACACCAGGTAGTAGTTGTTGAAGGTGCGCCCTATGAAGAGCAGCACGAGCATCGAGATCGCGAACCCGGCGGCACCCACCCATTGCTCGCGTAGACGGTGCTGGCACAGGAGCAGCCAGGCGGTCACGGGCAGCCAGGTGAGGATTGCGATCAGCGCGAACGGATAGGAGCCGTCGCGATCTTCGAGGATGCCCGCGCGGACCAGCATCGCCGACAGCCCGTAGCCCACGATCTTGTAGGTGCCTGCCCCGAACTTGACGGTGTCCTCGTAGAACGCCACCGGGTCGGCGATCAGGAAGGGCAGGATCCCCACCGCCACCACGCCGGCGAACACGGCCGCGACTCGTTTGAGCTCCTCGCGCGCCACGCCGCGCGACAGCATCATCAACGCGATGAAGGGGATCGCCACCACGGCGAACTGCTTCAACAGCACCGCGGCGGCAAGGCTGGCGGCGGCCCACCGGTAGCGCTCGCGGGTGACCAGCGCGAAGGCCAGCAGCATCAGCGTCAGGCTGGGCGCGTCGTTCTGGCCGAACCAGGCCGAGCGCACGGCGATCGGGTTCGCCACCACCACCGCCCCGAGCACGATCCGCCACGAGACGGGCGCCCGGAACGCCATGGCGGCCGCGAACCCCGCGATCGTCAACAGCAGCACGAACAGCCGGTAGTCGTCAAGGGGGGACGGCAGCAGACGCCACACCGACGACGTGATCGCCGTGCCGGGGAAGTAGGCGTAGTGCTCGAGCGACACCTCTCGCTCGCGGACACCCTCGGACACCGTTCCGTCGCGCGTGTAGAAGCGCTCCATGCCCGGACTCGCGGTAGTCGTGGCCATAGGGGTTCTCCCCGTCGAGCACGAGGTCCCCGGCGATCTCGATCTGGTAGATCGAGTCGTTGGTGTGAAACCACTGCGCCGTCGCGTCGCGCAGTCCGATCTGCAGGAAAGTGGACGGCAGCAGCAGGGCGAGGGCCACGCCGAGGGCCAGCGTCGTAGCGCCCCAGGCGGGGAAGTCGCGGCGTTTGAAGGAGGCCGCCGCCACCCCCGCCACGGCCAGGCCCGCGAGGAGGCACGCAGCCCGTGCAATGCCAACATCCCACTCCTCGCCGGCCGCCCTCACGAGCGGCGCGAACAGGCCCTGCGGATCGACGGGCGCCGGGACGGAAGGGCCACGGGTCCGAGCCCAGCTCGGGAAGGTTGATCGCCACGAGTCCGAGCAGTACCCCGAGCAGCCCCCAGAAGCCGCCCCTGGAGACGCGACCGTCGAGTCCCAGCCGTTCCAGCATCACGCGCCTGCCGCCAGGGCATCGGCGGCGTCCGGGCCTGGGGGCTCCTCGTGACGCACGCCGTCGTCGCGCCGCGGCCAGGTGAGATAGCCGGCGCCCACGCCCAGCACCACCCAGGTGAGCGGGTCCTCCAGGAACCCGCTGTAGAAGAGCGCGTGTACGAACAGCCCCAGGAACGCGGCCCCGAGGGCCAGGCCCAGGGCGGGCTCGAGCCGCCGCACCGCCACCAGCAGGCGCGCACCGCCCACCAGCAGCCACACGTAGAGAGCCAGGCCCGCCAGGCCCAGCTCTGCCGCCACGGTGAGCGGCGTCGTGTGGGACACGAAGTTCGGAGTGGTGCGATCGCGTCCCGACAGGCGCCGGCTCGCCTGCGGCTGCCCGCCGATCCCGACTCCGAGAACCGGATCCTCGCGCACCACCCGAGCAGTGTCCTCCACCCGCTGGGAGCGATCGGCGGTTCGCTGGCGCAGGGACTCGCCTCGGATCTCGATCGAAGCGAGATAGCCCACGACCACAAGCACGGCCACGGCCAGGCCCCCGAGCACGAGCCGGCGCACGTTCCTGTCGCCGGTGGCGGCCGCCACGGCCAGGGTCACGGCCACCAGCGCCACCATGCTCGACTGCGAGTAGGAGAAGAACAGCCCGGCCCACAGGAGCACCAGCAGTCCCACGCCCAGCCGCAGGTGCACCCGCTGGAGCGCCAGCAGCACGAGCACCACTCCTATCCCCAGCACCAGGTGACGGCCGTACAGGCTAGGGTCGCCGAACAGCGACGTGACCCTGAAGTAGTCGGTGTTGGCGTTGGACACCTCGAGGTTCGGGGCGAAGAAGAAGAGCTCACGTGTGGCCGCCTGGTAGAGGCCCACGATGGCGCACAGCGCCGCCAGGCCCACCCCCAGCCGGGCGAGGGCCTGTGGCGCCCAGTCCGGAAACGGCGACCGCGCCACCACCCCGAGCAGCAGGGCGAACGGCATCGTGAAGTAGGCAAGCAGCTCGACGCCGGCTTCGATCTGGTCCGCCCACACCAGCGACACGGAGGCGAACGCGATGAAGGCGGCGGCTGGGAGCGCCACCACCCGCGGCAGCGGCCTCACGGCGCCGTGGTCGTCGTGCACCGCCCGCCAGACCAGTGCGAGCGCCGCGGCGCCCAGAACGAAGTACAGGGGCAGCAGCCGGCCCAGCTGCCCGTCCTCGGCCAGCGTGATGGGCAGGCTCCCCGAGGGGTCGAAGCTGATCGGCGGACGCAGGGGTGCGGTCAGGAGCACCGCCAGCGGCACCCAGGCCGGCCGGCGCACGAACAGCCCGGTGGCGCCCGCCAGCACGACCAGCCCCACCACGGCGGCCACCGCGCCGGTGGCCGACAGGAGCGCATCGAGCTTGTCGAAGCCGGGGATCGATGCCGTCAGCCCGAGCGTTCCCAGGCCGAGCAGGGCAATCCCGCCGAGCACCATCGCCCGCCCCCTGCCCGCCAGCAGAAGGCCCGCGCCGATGGCGCCAACCACGGCGGCGAGCTGAGCGAGGTCGGGATGTTCCACGGTTGGCGGCGCAGGCTAGTACTAGACGGTCATGGGGCGATTCGCGCCCGCCGGTTGTACTCCTCGGCCCCCTCGCGAATTCCCACGCCGCGTCCGGGCGTGAGCTCCTGGCGCGCGTGCAGCAGGTAGCGGCGTGAATCGTGCCCGGGCGCCACCGCTCCCACCATGGCCAGCACGAGGTAGAACCAGGCGCCCAGCAGCCTCACGGCAATCCGCTGAGGAGCCGAGGTGTGCTTGCGCAGGTAGCGGTCCCGGCCTCGGTGGAACTCCACGATCCGGCGCCGTGCGCGGCCGAAGTCGGTGGTCAGTTGGTCGTGATGGATCGCCCGGGCGGAGGGCACGTGGAGCACGTCCCAGGCCGCGTCGTGCAGCCGCTTGCAGAAGTCCGTCTCGTCGGAGTAGACGAAGAAGCCCGGGTCCAGGTAGCCCACCTCGGCGGCCGCCTCCGAGCGCACGATCATCGCGCTCGACTGGGCCCAGCCCACCTTACGCGTGCGCTTGCCCCCGCTCTGCACGGTGAAGAAGCGGTGCAGGAACACCGCCCCCGCGAGCGCGGTGGCCAGGCCCGGCAGCCGCCACGCGCAGGGCTTCGGCTCCCCTTCGGTCGAGAGCAGCTGGGCGCCCGCCGCCCCGGCGCGCGGATTCTCCTCCATCGCGGCGAGTAGCGCGGCGGTGGCGCCCGCACACAGCTCCGAGTCCTCGTTGAGCAGCAGGCAGTAGCGCCCGCGCGCCTCGCCTAGCAAGTGGGAGTCGTTCTCCGCCTTGCCCCGGCGTTTGTCGAGCGCGATAACGCGCGCGTCGTGGTGGCTTCTCTCGACCGCGGCCGCGGACCCGTCGCCCGAGGAGTTGTCGAGCACGATGACCTCATGCTCGACCCCCGGCGGGTGGGTGCGGCCGATCGCCTCGAGGCAGGCCAGGAGGTAGTCGCGCCCCTCGGTGTTCACCACGCAATAGGACAGCTCCACCGTCACGAGGCGGCCTCTTCGAGCACCACGCGCATGCGGTCAGCCAGGATGCGCCGGTCGAACTGCGTCTCCGCGAGCCGGCGGGCGTTGCGGCCGTAGGCGGCGGTCTCTTCGGGGTGGTCGCGCAGCCACACCACCTGGTCGGCCAGGTGCGCGGGGTCGCCCGCACGCGCGTAGACGCCGGCCTCATGGCGCTCGACCAGCTCGCGCTGCCAGCCGGCTGTGTTCACGATGGCCGCCCGCCCGGCGGCGAAGGTGTCGAACAGCTTGTTGGGCGAGTTGGTGGCCAGGATCGGCACGTCCTTGAAGATGGTCATGCATGCATCGGAGGCCGCGGCGAGGCGCGCGGCCGAGGCCTTCCCCGCCGCCGGCAGCAGCACCACGTTGCGCAGCCCCCTGCTGTGCACCTCGTCCTCGAGCGCCTGGCGGCGCTTGCCCTCTCCCTGGAGCACGAACACCACCCCGTTCTCGCCCCGCTCCTCGAGCAGAGACGCCGCCTGGACCACTTGGCTCAGGTCGTTGGCCTCGCCCATGGTGCCGAAGTAGGACGCAACGAAGGCGTCCTCGAGGCCGAGGCGTGCTCGCAGGTCGCCGGGGTCGAGATCGGGAGAGAAGAGGTCGAGATCGGACGCGTTGGGCACCAGCGTCACTCGCTCCGGCTCGACACCGGCGGCGAGCACTCCCTCGCGCATGCCAGGCGAGAGGGCCACGACCTGACGTGCGGAGCGGTACACGGTGCGCTCCAGCGCGCGGGCCGCGCGCTGCGCCAGCGGGCTGCGCAGCGCTCCCATCTGGATCGGGGCCTCGGGCCAGAGGTCGCGCACCTCGAACACCAGCGGCGCCCGGTGGCGCCAGGCCGCGGCGATGCCCGGCAGCGCGATCGTCAGCGGCGGGGACGTGGCCAGCACCACGTCCGGGCGCTCGGCGCGCAGTGCGGCGGCGGTGGCTCCGCCAGCGAAGCGCGCGAACCCCGCCATCCGCCGGCCGTAGCCGTGGGCTGTGGCGGCGGCGTAGTCCGGTGAGGCGCCCCCCACCTCCACCACGTCGAAGCCGTCCACGGTTCGGCGCACCGGGGAGGCGCCGGCGGCCGCGGTTACGATCACTACCTCGTGACCGCTCGACACCAGGTGCCGCGCCAGCTCATACGAGCGGGTGCCGCCCGCTCCCTCGCGCGTCTTGAAGAACTGATGCAGGTACAGGATTCGCATGGCGGGGCAGACCGTACGTGACCCGCGCGCTCGACATCCTGATCGCGGCCGCCGCGTTGGCGCTGGCGTCCCCGGTCCTGCTGGTGTCCGCGGTGGCGATCCGGCTCGAGTCGAGGGGGCCGGTGATCTACCGGCACGTGCGCGTGGGCCGCCACGGCCAGCCATTTGAGCTGTGGAAGCTGCGCACGATGGTTCAGGGGGCGGAGCGCATGGGCGCCGGGCTGTACATCGAGCCCGGCGATGCCCGCATCACCCGGTCGGGCCGGTTCCTGCGGCGCTTCTCCCTCGACGAGCTGCCCAATCTCGTCAACGTCCTGCGCGGCGACCTCTCGATCGTGGGGCCTCGCCCCACGGTGGCCGAGCAGGTGGAGTGCTACACGCCATACCAGCGCCGCCGCCTCGAGGTCAAGCCGGGGATCACGGGGTGGGCGCAGGTCAACGGCCGGACTTCACTGCCATGGCCCGAGCGGATCGAGCTGGACGTCTGGTACGTCGACCACCGCTCCGTGCGCCTGGACCTCCGCATCCTGGCCCGGACGGTGCGGATGCTGGCCACGGGGCGCGGCCTCTACAGCGAGGAGCTGCGCCAGGGCTGGGATTAAGGTCAAGGGGCCCGCCGCCCCCTTTGCAAACCCCCCTAGGTGCGAGCTACGGCGCGACGACCCCGCCGCCACGGCTCACGCGGAGCTTGAAGACCTCCGACGCGGCACGCGCGGTCACGCTGTCGGCGCGGGAGGTCACGTAGTAACGGTACAACCGCGAGCCCGCGGGCACGAAGGAGCCTTGGAAGGTGCCGTTGCGCACCACGGTCAGGCGCTTGACGCCCACGACCGGCCAGCGGCGGCCGCGACGCACCTGCAGCACCTGCCACACCGAGCGCTTGCGTGGGCTCACCTTTCCGCGCAGCACGGTGCGCTTGCCAGTGGCTCCCGTCGCCGGGGCCCGGGTGAGAGTGACGAGGGGGCGTACCTTCACGGCCACCGGGGCGGAGAACGTGGGCGCCAGGTCAACCGAGCCGGGGAAGCTGGCCCGGAGGCTGCGGTTGCGGCGCGGCTTGACCAGCGCGGAGAAGCCGCCCTGCGAGTCGGTCATCTGCGTCGACGAGGTTCGCCACCCGGTCCCCACCAGCGCCTGCACCTGCACCGGTTGGCTCGCCAGCGGGATCCCCGCTTCGTCGGTGAGCCTGCCGCTCAGCTGGACCGGGAGGCCGAGCTTCACGGTGTCCGCGCTCTCGACCTCGGCGTCGAGCTGGGTGACGGCGCCGGGCGCGGGCTCCGCTCCGGCCACCAGTTCCCGCAGCTGGGGCAGCTGCGCGTAAAGCGCCTCGCCGGGGCACTCGGTGGCGCCGGTGTCGCGGTGCCCGCTCACCCGCTGCAGGCGCACGGTACGCCCCGCCGGGTAGCGGTTGGTGGAGCCTCCCGTGCTCACGAGGTTCACGGAGCCGGTGGTGGCCGCGCCGTGCAGGGGCAGCTTCCAGCGGATGAGTGCGGCAAGGGAGCGGATGGCGGCGGGGCTCTGCTGCTCCTCCGTGAACGTGCCGAGGTTGGCTATGCCGGTGGTCTGCGCGTTGTAGCCCACCGCATGGGCGGCCATCACCGGCTTGTCCGTGCCGCCCGCCCGGCCCTCGTAGAGAGTGCCGAAGCGGTCGACGAGGAAGTTGTAGCCGATGTCCTTCCAGCCGTTGGTGTTGCGGTGGAACAGGCAGATGGCCAGCACCACGTCGGGGGCCTCGTCGCGCGTGTAGTCGTTGTTGTTCACGGTGTGGTGCACGAACGCGGCCTTCACCTCGCCCATCTCCGGTCCCGACCGGGGCTGGCATTTCGAGGCCCCCCACTCGGCCCGGGAGACCATCGACGGCTTGGCCGCCGCGGAGGCGCTGCCGGGGGACAGGATGCCGGCGAGCGTGGCCACTCCGGCGCCGGCAGCCCGGCGCAAGGTCGTCTTCGCCCGGTCGGCGGCCGTGGCCGTGCCCCGCACGTTGATGAACTGCAGGCGCAGGCCCGGGAGGCGGCGGCTGGAGCGGTACTGCACCCAGTTCGCCTCTCCGGCCCAAGTGGGGCTCGTGACTCCCCGTGGGGCGCGCTCGGCCCCGGGATCCGGGGCGTCTCCGGCGTGCGTCGCCATCGCGCTCCAGGTGGTCCATTCACCCCCGTCGACCCGCGTGCGCACGGCGATGCGCGGCGCTCCGATCCGTCCCCGCCACGTCATGCCCACCGCGTTGAAGCGCTTGGGGGTGCGGAGGGGCGCCGAGACCACGCCGGCCCCCCGGCGGGCCGCGCTGCCAAGCAGCATCCCCTCACCCGCCGCGGACAAGGAGAACTGCACCGGATCGGGCCGGTAGGCACGTGAGGACAGCGCGGGCGCCGCGACCACCGCAAGGGCCAAGGCGCAGACGAGCGCGCTGGTGACAAGGAACCTCTTCACCACGCGTCGGAACACCATTCCAGACGAACCGATGCGGCACTGAACGAAACCTTGCAGCGAGCCTGGCTGCAACACGCGTTGCGCCCGGATGCGGCCGAACGGCGATCGCCAGGGAGACCGTTCCGGAGTACTCTGGAGCAATGACGTGGACGTTGAGCGTGTTGGTGATCGCGAACGTGACCGCGACCTCGCCCGAGCTGTCGGCGGCGCTCAAGGAGCGCGCGGACAGGGGCCAATGCCGCTTCACCCTGATCGTCCCGGCCGCCCCCGGCCGTCCCGGGCGCGCACGGCTGGAGGAGGCCCTCCGCCACCTGCGAGCGGAGGGGCTCTCGATTGAGGGACGCCTGGGCGACCGCGACCCGGTGGGGGCCCTGCACGACGTGTGGGATCCCGCCGTCTACGACGAGGTCGTGATCTCCACCCTGCCCACCGGCATCTCGCGCTGGCTGCAGGTGGACCTGCCCCAGCGCATCGGCCGGATCACGGGAGCGCCCGTACACCACGTGGTCGCCACACCGCTCGCCGCACGGGTGTAGGCGTACATCCCTACGGAATTGCTTCGGGGCCGTTGCTCCGGTGCTCGTCCTTGAAGGCGCGGATCGCGTCGAACACCTCGTCGTTGTAGGTGTCGCAACCCAGCAGCCGTCCGGTGCCCAGAGGCTCGGGGTCGCGGTTCCAGGCCGTGGCGGCCACCTGATAGGTCATGTCGGTCTCGTTGGGCACGAGGACCATCTGGTAGGGGTCCTCGTCGAAGAGGGCCTTGAGGTTTGCGCGCTGGTTCGCGGGCAGGGTCTTCTGGAACCAGACGATGACCCGCCCGTGCTCGAGGTTGTGAACGAGCTGCTTGACATCGGGCGCCTCCTCGTACGACCCGTCCTCAGCGGGCGGATCGGTGTGCCGGCCCTCGCTCGGCGGGTTCGAGCTGTACTCGGGTACCTCGTTGGGATCCGTGATGTGGTCGCGGTTGCCCTCCTCGCCGGGAAAGCTCTCGAGCTCGCAGCCGGCCGCCTTCGCCGCCTCGTCGAGGTCGGTGATCTCCTGGTCGGGCACCTCACCGCCGCCGGGCAGGACATCGGCCGCGGTGTCTCCGCCCCCGCCCCCGTCGTCATCGCCGCCGCTGGTGAGCAGGAAGCCGGCCGCGGCCAGGGCCAGAATCACCACTGCCGCGCCGGCGGCGTAGCCCACCAGGCGCTTGCGCCGGGAGGCTTCGCGCTCGGCCGCTTCGCGCGCCTCGCGCTCGCGGCGCAGCTGCTCTTTCTGCTCCTTGCGGCTCGACACGGTGGTGAAGGGTAGTGAGGAGGGTGGCCGCGGCGGCGGTGCGCGCCAATTAGTTCACGGGCCGACGGCGGGAGGCGCTCTTCGAGGAGCCGTTCGTACTGGGCGAGGACTTGCGGCCACGGGCCTTCGGCCGCCCCCCGGATCCCTCGAAGCACTCGTCGATGAAGAACACGATCTCGCCCGTCAGGCGCTCGGGCGAGAGGCGCAGCTCGAGAATCGAAGAGGCCTCGACGAGGCGCGAGTTCGGCAGCTCGCGCATCAGCATGTCCGAATCGGAGAAGGGGTGGATCGGGTCGCGGGGGTGGCCGATGATGAGGGCGGGGGGATCGAAGCGTCACGCGCTCCTCGTGCGGCGGCGCCGTGCGGCCGAAGAACAGGCCCTGCAGCACCGAGGCCGATGGCTTGGGGTCCTGGCTGATCCAGTCGAGGCCGATGTCGGCCAGCAGCGGCCCGCGCCGAGGCACCAGGCGCGCGACGCGGCTCAGCGCACGGGTCACGGGCGCGCCGAAGGTCAGGGACATCATCAGCGGGGTGAAGGCGATGGCGCAGCCCAGCAGAGCGTTGTCGAGCACCGGCATCTCGACCAGCATGCCCTGCACCCTCGAGCTGTCACGGGCCACGGCCTCCAGCGTCACGTTGGCGCCCAGCGAGGTACCGCCGAGCACCGCCTTCTCGAGGCCAAGGTGGTCCATCAGCGCGTGCACCTGGCGCCCGAAGATCGGCATGGAGTAGTTGCCCATCTCGGGTGGCCGGTCGGAGTCGCCGTGCCCGAGCAGGTCGAGGCAGAGCACCCGGTAGCCGCGCGCGGCGAGGGTGGCGGCCAGCGGACGGTGCATCTTGCGCGAGAACAGCAGGCCGGGCATCAGGATCACAGTGCGCTCGCCGCTGCCGAACTCGTCGTAGACGAAACGGTGGCCCTCGTAGTGGAAGCTGCGCGTCTGCGGCTGCATGCGGCGGGAGCTTACCGGCGCCAAGGTTTCGGCCGCCCTCCCCGGGGCAGTAGTTTTCGTATCTGACGCGACGTCGATTCCTGGGGAGGAATGAGAGTGAGCAACTCCGTGCGCCTATCCATCACCGTGAACGGTGAGCAGCACGAGTCCGATGTGGAGCCGCGCCAGCTGCTCGTCTACTACCTCCGCGACCAGCTCGGCCTGACCGGCTCCCACGTGGGCTGTGACACCACCAACTGCGGAGCCTGCACCGTGCACCTGAACGGACAGGCGGTGAAGAGCTGCACGCTGCTGGCCCTTCAGGCGGAGGGCCAGGAGGTGACCACGATCGAGGGCCTTGGCCAGGAGGGCAACCTGCATCCGCTGCAGGCCGCGTTCCGGGAGCACCACGGCCTCCAGTGCGGCTACTGCACGCCGGGCATGATCATGGCCGGCGTCGACCTGCTCGCGCGCAACCCCGACCCCACCGACGAGGAGGTCCGCCACGGCCTGGAAGGCAACCTCTGCCGCTGCACCGGCTACCAGAACATCGTGAAGGCGGTCCAGGGCGCCGCGGCCGAGGCGCGGTCATGAGCACCTACGTCGGGCAGTCGGTCAGGCGCAAGGAAGACCCCCGGATGATCACCGGGCGGGGCAACTACATCGACGACATCGTCCTCCCCGGGATGCTGCACGCGATCATCGTCCGTTCCCCCGAGGCGCACGCGGCAATCACCGCGATCGACAAGTCGGCGGCTGAGGCCACCCCGGGCGTGGTCGCGGTCTTCACCGGTGAGGAGCTGGCGGGAGACTTCGCCGGTCCCATCCCGATGGTCTGGGACCCGCCCGGCGTGGACATCAACACTCCCGAGCACTGGCCGCTCAAGAAGGGCGAGGTCAAGCACGTGGGCGACCCGGTCGCCGTCGTGGTGGCCACCACGCGCGGCGTAGCGATGGACGCCGCCGACATGGTGATCGTGGACTACGAGCCCAAGCCGGCCGTGGTCGATCCCGAGAAGGCGCTCGAGGACGGCTCGCCGCTGGTGTGGGAGCAGTTTCACACCAACAAGACCCACGAGTGGGCGGTGGCCGGCGGCGACATGGCCGCCGCTCTCTCCGAAGCCGAGGTGACCATCGAGCAGCGCGTGGTCAATCACCGCACGTCGGGCGCCCCGATCGAGCCGCGCGGGTCCATCGGCGAGCCCCGCGCCGAGAGCCTCACGCTGTACTCGGCCACGCAGATCCCCCACATCGCCCGCTTCGTGCTCTCCGGGATGCTCGACATCCCCGAGGACAAGCTGCGCGTGGTCGCCCCCGACGTGGGTGGCGGCTTCGGCGCCAAGCTGCAGGTGTACGCGGAGGAGGCGCTGGTGCTGGTGCTGGCCAAGCGGCTCAACCGGCCGGTGAAGTGGGTGGAGACACGCTCTGAGCACATGAGCACCTCCCACCACGGCCGCGACCAGATCGCGTATGTGACCCTCACCGCCAAGCGCGACGGCACGGTCACGGGCTGCCAGGCCAGGGTGATCGCCGACCTCGGCGCCTACCAGCAGATCCTCACCCCGTTCATCCCCGAGCTGGGCTTCCCGGTCGCCGGAGGGTGCTACCGGTTCCCGGCGATCGACCTCCACTTCACGGGGGTCTTCACCAACAAGATGGCCACCGACGCGATCCGCGGCGCGGGCCGTCCCGAGATGACCTATTGGGTCGAGCTGATGATGGACAAGCTCGCGCGCGAGATCGGGATGGACCCGCTCGAGCTGCGGCGCAAGAACTTCATCCCCAAGGAGGAGTTCCCGTACGAGACGCCGCTCGGGATCGTCTACGACTCGGGCGACTACGCGGGCTCGCTGGACCGGCTGCTGGAGAACTTCGATCTCGAGGCCTTCCGCACCGAGCAGGGACAGCTGCGCGAAAAGGGCATCCACCGCGGGGTGGGCTTCTCCACCTGGGTCGAGGTCTGCGGTCTGGCGCCATCGCGCGCCGTCGGCCCTCAGGGCGTGGGCCTGCAGGCCGCGTTCTGGGAGTCGGCAATGGTGCGCGTGCACCCCTCCGGATCGGCCACCGTCTACTCCGGCTCCTCACCGCACGGCCAGGGGCTCGACACCTCGTTCGCTCAGATCGCGGCCGACCGGCTCGGCATCACCCCCGACCAGGTCGACGTGATCCACGGCGACACGGACTCGGGGCCGTTCGGCTGGGGCACCTACGGATCGCGCTCCCTGTCGGTGGGTGGTGAGGCGATCGCCCGCGCGGCGGAGAAGGTGCAGGAGAAGGCCAAGAAGGTGTGCGCGGCGCTGCTCGAGGCGGCGCCGGAGGACATCGAGCTGGCCGACGGGCAGTTCCGCGTGAAGGGGTCGCCCGGCAAGGCGATGACCATGGCCGAGATCTCCGGCGCGGCCCACATCCCCCCGAACGAGCTGCCGGCCGACATCGAGCCGGGCCTCGAGGAGACCTCGTTCTACGACCCGGAGAACTTCGTGTTCCCCTTCGGTGCGCACGCCTGCATCGTCGACGTGGACATCGAGACCGGCAAGGTGGCGGTTGTCGACTACTACTCGGTCGACGACTGCGGACCGGCCATCAACCCGATGCTGATCGAGGGCCAGGTGCACGGAGGCATCGCGCACGCGATCGGCCAGGCGCTCTATGAGCAGGTGGTCTACGACGCCGAGGGCCAGCTGGTCACGGGCACCTTCGTCGACTACGCACTGCCGACCGCGGCCGAGCTGCCGCACTTCAACACCGACCGCACGGAGACGCCCTCCCCCGTCAACTCGCTGGGCGTGAAGGGCGTGGGCGAGGCGGGCACGATCGCCGCCACCCCCGCGGTCACGGCGGCGGTGCTCGATGCGCTGAGCAACCACGGCGTCGAGTGGATCGACATGCCCCTCACGCCGATGCGCGTGTGGCAGGCGGTGCACGGCGACGGACCGGCGGCCACCGAGCAGGGCAAGCACATCGAAGAGCACGGCCAGGGATCCTCGGGCTCCGGCCCAGCCACGCCCGGGGGAGGGGGGGCACGATGATTCCCGCGGAGTTCGACTACCAGCGTGTGGGCAGCGTCGACGAGGCGATCGCGGCGCTCGGAAAGGGCGGCGAGGACGCCAAGCTGCTCGCGGGCGGACACTCGCTGATACCGCTGATGAAGCTGCGCCTGGCGGCGCCCACGCTGCTGATCGACGTGGGCGGCATCGGTGCGCTCAGAGGCGCGGACCGCTCGAATGGGGGGTGGCGCATCGGTGCGCTCACCACGCACGCGACGCTCCAGGACACGACCGATCTCGGGGTCGTGTCTGCGGCGGCGTCTCAGATCGCCGACCAGCAGGTGCGCAACTGCGGCACCA
Organism: uncultured Thermoleophilaceae bacterium; assembly: GCA_963825475.1. GTDB lineage: Bacteria > Actinomycetota > Thermoleophilia > Solirubrobacterales > Thermoleophilaceae > JAAYBF01. The sequence goes on from CAWGTC010000006.1 coordinate 403,574, forward strand.
TCGGTGGCTCGCTCGCGCACGCCGACCCGGCTTCGGACCTACCGGGCGTGATGTTGGCCGCCGAGGCCTCCTTTACCGCGAAGGGCGCCTCGGGCGAGCGGACGATCGCCGCCTCGGAGTTCTTTCAGGACTACCTGACGACCGAGCTCGAGCCCGGCGAGGTGCTCACCCACATCGATATCCCGTCGCTGGACGGCTGGGCCTGGGGCTATGAGAAGTTCACCCGCCGTGCCGAGGACTGGGCGATGGTGGGCGTCACAGCGCTGGTGCGTGTGGCTGGCGGGACCTGCGAGGACGTGCGCATCGGCCTGACCCACATGGGCTCCACGCCGCTGCGGGCACCCGCGGTGGAGGATGCGCTGCGGGGGCAGCCGCTCGACAAGGAGCACATCGCCTCCGCGGCCGGACACGCCGCCGAGGGCACCGAGCCTCCCGGCGACCTCAACGCCACCGCGGACTACAAGAGCCACCTCGCGCGCGTACTCACGGCGCGCGCGCTGAGAACCGCCGCCGGGGCTTGACCCGGCGGTGACCGGCCCGTCCGAGATCAGCTTCGACGGACCGGACGCGGCTGCACGGACGCTGGCCGAGGATGGCTATCTGGCCGATCGTGCGCTGGCTACGGCCGTGCACCTGGCCGGCGCACTCGAGCAGCCGCTGCTGCTCGAGGGAGAGGCCGGGGTGGGCAAGACCGAGGTGGCCAAGGCGCTGGCCGCGGCCACCGGGGCGCGGCTGATCCGGCTCCAGTGCCATGAGGGGATCGACCTCCACCACGCCCTGTACGACTGGGACTACCCACGCCAGCTCCTGGCGATCAGGGCGGCTTCGGAGGGCACTGACACGACCGGCCTCTTCACCCGCGAGTACCTGCTGCGCCGCCCGCTCTTGGAGGCACTGGAGCACGAGGGCCCCGTGGTGCTCCTGATCGACGAGGTCGACCGCGCCGACGACGAGTTCGAGGCGTTCCTGCTCGAGTTCCTGTCCGACTTCCAGGTGTCGATACCGGAGCTCGGCACCGTGACGGCGGTCGGGCGCCCGCTGGTGGTCCTCACCTCCAACCGCACCCGCGAGCTGCACGACGCGCTCAAGCGCCGCTGCCTCTACCACTGGATCGACTATCCGGACGCCGCCCGGGAGGCGGAGATCGTCCGCACGCGGCTGCCCGGCGTGCCCGGCGAGATCGCCGAGCGCGTGTGCGCGGCGGTGGCGCGGCTGCGCTCCGAGGAGCTTTACAAGCTCCCCGGCGTCGGCGAGACGATCGGCTGGGCGCAGGCGCTGCTGGCGATGGATGGCGCGTCGCTCGACGAGACGCTCGGGGTGGTGCTCAAGGTGCGGGAGGATTTGGAGCGGGTCAGGGAGCGGGGGGTCTTGGAGAGTGTCTGAGGCTTCTGAGCCGACAGTCGGCAGACGACAGTCGACAGGGGCGCGGGTCACGGGGCGGTTGGTCGCCCTCGTCGCCGCCATGCGCTCCGCCGGGGCTCGGGTTGGTGTCGGTGAGCTGCTTGCTTCGCATCGCGCTCTCGCCGCTGTGGATGCCTCTGATCGCTCTGCCTCGTTCTTTGCGCTGCGTGCTGTGCTTTGTTCTCGACGGGAGGATCTGGAGGCTTTCGAGGCCGCCTTCTCTGAGGTGTTTGGCGGGGTCGTCGTGCCGCCTCAGGATCCCGAGGTGCTCGATGACGTCGCCAAGCTGGTGCTTCCGCGGGTGGCCGTTCCCCCTGACCGGCGGGTGGCTCCGCCGCCGGGTGTCGTCGAGCCGGAGGTGGTGCCCGCGGCGTGGTCGGACGAGGAGCTGCTGCGAGAGAAGGACTTCGCCGAGTACACGGATGCCGAGCGCGCTGTGGCACGGCGGCTGCTGGTGCGCCTCGCGGCGCGGGCACCGATGCGCTCCTCGAGGCGCACGCGCCCGGATCGCCGCCGCGGTCCCCGCCCGCGCGGCGGTCGCCCCGACCTGCAGCGCACGCTGCGCTCCTCGCTGCGTCACGCCGGTGAGCCCGTGGAGCGCCACTGGCGGGTGCCTGCCGAGCGGCCGCGGCCCCTCGTGCTCGTGTGCGATGTGTCGGGCTCGATGGAGCCCTACGCGCGGATGCTGCTGGCGTACATGCACGCATGCGTCGCGGCGCGCCGCCGGGTGGAGGCATTCGCCTTCGGCACGCGGCTCACGCGGGTGACCGGTGAGTTGCGCGGGCGTGATCCCGATCGGGCGCTGGCGCGTGTGTCGGGGGCCGCGGCCGACTGGTCGGGAGGCACCCGCATCGGCGACTCCCTTTCCACCCTCAACCGCGAGTACGGCGGCCGGGTGGGACGGGGAGCGGTGGTCGTCATCCTCTCCGACGGGTGGGATCGGGGCGAGCCGCAGGCGCTCGAGGCCGAGATCGAGCGCCTGTCACGCTGTGCGCATCGGGTGGTCTGGCTCAACCCGCTCAAGGCGAGCGTGGACTACGAGCCGCTCACCCGCGGGATGGTGGCCGCGCTGCCCCATGTCGATCGCTTTCTGGCGGGCAACTCGCTCGCCTCTCTCGAGGAGCTGGCAGGACTCATGGAAGGAGGCACGTTGTGAAGGATGTGGTCGAGGACGTGATGGCCTGGACGGGCCGCGGTGACCGCGTGGCGATCGCCACGGTGGTCGGCGTCAAGCGCTCGGCCCCGCGTCCGCCCGGCGCGAAGATGGCCGTGAACGAGCACGGCGACGTGTCAGGGGCCGTGTCCGGAGGTTGCGTCGAAGGCGCGGTCGTCGAGGCCGCGAACGAGGTGCTCGGCGGCGCCGGCCCCAAGCTCCTGCACTTCGGCATCGCCGACTCCGACGCCTGGGACGTCGGCCTGCCCTGCGGCGGCGAGATCTCAGTGTTCGTAGAGGAGTTCGCGGAGTGACGACCGGACCGCTGCTGGGATTCGCGGGGATCGCATCCGAAGGAGGCCGCGCGGCGCTGGTCACGGTGATCGAGGGTGGCCCGGTGGGACGCCGGCTGCTCGTCCGCGAGGACGGCTCGCGATCGGGGTCGCTCGGCTCGCCGGAGCTCGAGGAGGCCGGAGCCGGGGCCGCAGCCCAGCTGATGTGGGACGAGCGCTCGGAGGCGCGTATCGTGGGCGACATCACCCTGTTCGTGGATGTCACGGCGCCCTCGCCGCGCCTGGTGGTGTTCGGGGCGGTGGACTACGCGGCTGCCCTCTCGCGACTCGCCCGAGCGGCGGGCTGGCGTACCTACGTTTGCGACCCGCGGTCGCAGTTCGCCACGAGCGAGCGCTTCCCCGAGGCCGAGAGAGTGATAGCGGCCTGGCCCGAGGAGGCCTTCGACGCCATCGGCGGCATTGATCGCGCCACCTTCGTATGCGTGCTCACCCACGACCCCAAGCTCGACGACGCCGCGCTCACCATTGCGCTCCGTTCCGAGGCCGCATACGTGGGCGCGATGGGCAGCAGCCGCGCACAGGAGAAGCGGCGCGAACGGCTGCTCGAGAAGGGGATGACCGATGCCGAGCTAGACCGGCTGGCCGCGCCCATCGGCCTCGACCTCGGCGCCCTCGGCCCGGAGGAGACAGCGCTCTCGATCATGGCCGAGGTCGTGGCCATGCGCAACGGCCGCTCCGGAGGGCGCCTGCGCGACAAGCGCGGCGGGCGCATCCACGAGGTGGGGGCGTGATCGCCGGGCTCGTGCTGGCCGCCGGGTCGAGCCGGCGGTTCGGCGCGCCCAAGCAGCTGGCCGAGCTGGAAGGGCGCCCGCTGCTCGAGCACGCGTTGCGCGCGATGGCCGCGACCGGCCTCGATCGCCTGGTCGTGGTGCTCGGAGCCCGGGCCGACGAGGTGCTCGAGCAGGTGGATCTGCATGGCGCGGAGTCCGTGACGTGTGAGCGCTGGGCCGAGGGGCAGTCGGCCTCGCTCGCCTGCGGGCTGGCCCATCTCGACGGGCTGAAGCCCGAAGCCGTGGTGGTCGCCCTGGGTGACCAGCCCCGCCTTTCTCCTGTCGCGGTCACCCGCGTGCTCAAGGCACGCAACGGGGCCGCCGCCGCGCGTGCCACCTATGGCGGCGAGCCGGGCCATCCGGTGGTGCTGGCCGCTTCCCTGCTGCCCGACCTGCGCGACGTGACCGGTGACGTCGGGGCCCGGGCGCTCCTGCGCCGGGCAGGCGTGCTCGAGGTCGCCTGCGACGACCTCGGCGGTGGCGCCGACGTCGACACCCCCATCCAGCTCGCCCGCCTGAACGAGAGGGGATCCGCATGAAGCTCGAGCAATCGTTCCAGGTCGAGGCCCCCGTCGACCGCGTGTGGGCGGCCCTGATCGACGTGGAGCGGGTGGCCCCCTGCCTCCCGGGCGCCGAGATCACCGAGGGTGGGGAGGAAGGCACCTACCGTGGCAACTTCACGGTCAAGCTCGGGCCCACGACCGCGTCGTATCGGGGCGAGCTGCACATGGAGTCGGTCGACGAGTCCTCCCGCACCGTGGTCATGCGCGCGACCGGTCAGGACAAGCGCGGCCAGGGCGGGGCCAAGGCCACGATCGAGAGCGCGATGCGCCAGGACGGAGCCGGCACCACTGTCGATGTCGTGACCGACTTCACGATCACGGGTCGCCTCGCGCGCTTTGGCCGTGGCGGCATGATCCAGGACGTCTCCAACCGCCTCCTGAAGGACTTCTCGAAATGCCTGGCCGAGACGATCGAGGCGGAGCCGCCCCCGGCTTCCGCGCCGGGCCCTGAACCCGCGTCTGCGGCGCCGGCGCCCAGACCCCCCGCGGCGCCCGGCAAGCCGGTGAAGGGACTCTCTCTGCTGCTGTCGGTGCTGTGGGAGCGCCTCAGGCGGCTGGTCGGCCGCTGAGCAGCTCGAGTCTGCGGCTAGGGCAGGGCCTTCTCCACGTGTGCGATCAGCTCGTCGCGTGTCACGCCCATCATCCGCGCGGAGGTGAGCACCGAGAGCAGCTCCGCGAGGAGCTCGTCCCGTTCGTCCGTGGCATCCATCGCATCCATCACGTTTTCGACCGTCGGCTGTTGCACTCGAGCGCCTCCTGAGCGTCGCGTGCTTGTCCTATGCCCGTTCGCGCTCCCTGGTACTCGCGTCCTCGATGGGAGGCGCGTGCGCCTCCTCGATTCCGGTCGCTGCCAGCCGGTCCAGCAGGCGCTCGAGCTTCTGGGTGTCCTCCAGCGTGGTCACGGCCGTGATCTTGGCCCAGCGGAGGTCGATGGTCTGCGCCACGTCGTTGCTGTAGGGCTCGCCCGCGAGCTGGCCGGTCACGCGTAGGAGCACGACGGCGCGGGTACGCCAGGGCCAACCCTTCACCAGCACGTCCTGCACCTCGAAGCGGCAGTCGCCGACCAGCGTGAACACACGCTGAAACCAGCGATCCATCGCCTCCTTGGTGTGGCGCACCCCACCGAGGGCGTGATCGCCCACGAAGCGGTAGGTGAATTCGTCGGCGAAGCCGTCGACCACGTACATGTGGTCGCGGGCGTTGATGTGGCGCCAGGCCTTGCGCACCTGGGCAGCCACGATCGTGCGGTACATGGTCACGCCTCCTTCGGCCGGAGCCTCGAGTGCAGTCTGCGCAGGGGCGCCGGGGCCCACCAGTTGCGGTGTCCCAGCAGCTCCATCAGCGAGGGCACGAGCAGCGCCCGGATGATCGTGGCGTCGATCAGCACGGCGAGCGCCGTGCCCACGCCGTTCTCCTTGATGAAGATGATCTCCGAGGTGGCGAACGCGCCGATCGCGATGCTGAACAGCAGCGCCGCCGCGGTCACGATCCGCCCGGTGCGCTCGAGGCCGATGGCCACGGACTCGGAGTCGGAGGCGCCCTGGTCCCTCGCCTCCTTGATCCGCGAGAGCAGGAACACCCCGTAGTCGGTGGACAGCCCGAAGGCCAGCGCGAAGATCAGCACCGGCTGCGTGGTCTCGAGCGCGCCCTGGCTCGTGTAGTCCAGCAGCCCCTCGAGCCGGCCGTCCTGGAAGATCAGCACGAGCAGCCCGAACGTGGCGCTCAGCGTGAGCAGGTTCATCACCAGCGCCTTCAGCGGCAGGATCAGCGAGCCCGTCATCAGGAAGAGCACCGCGATGGTGGCCAGCACGACGATGGCGAGCGCCAGCGGCAGGTGGTCGACGATGCTCGTCTTCAGGTCCACGAAGCGCGCGGTCTCCCCTCCGGCGAAGGTGGGGAACGGCGCCTCCTCCGCGCGCACCGAGCGAACCAGCTCCTGGCTACCCTCCGACAGCTCGCCCCCCCGGGGGAATACCTGGATCAGCGACGTGCCGTCACCGACGGCGCTGCGGCGGCGTGGCTCCCGCGGCGCCCGGCAGCTCGCCGAGTCGGTCGGCGTAGCGCCGCGCGGAGTCGTGCCGGGCCTGGAGTCGGCCGCCACCAGGATCGGGTTCGTGCGTCCGGGGGCGAAGTCCCGCTCGAGGGCGATGTCCACCTGCCGGCTGATCGCGCTCTCCGGCAGCACCGAGGCGTCGATGGCGGTGAACTTGATGCCCGAGGAAGGGCAGGCCGACCAGCACGAGCACCGTGGCGGCTCGCCGCCGCGATCGCCCCCGGGCGGCGCATCACCAGGCGCGACAGCCGGTACCAGAAGCCGTCCGTGGCGGGCCGGGCGTCCACGTCGGCCCGGCGGCGCAGCCACTTCGGCGAGAGCGAGTTGACCCGGTCGCCGAGCAGCGCCAGGACGGCGGGCAGGACCAGCAGGGCGACGGCGGCCGCGATCAGGGCCACGATCGACCCGCCGAGGCCCATCGAGTAGAGGAACTTCTGAGGGAACACCAGCAGCGAGGCCAGCGCCGCGGCCACCGTCAGCGAGCTGAACAGCACCGTCCGCCCAGCGGTGGCCATGGTGCGCCGCAGAGCCTCCGCGCCGGGTCCGAGCTTCGCGATCTCCTCGCGGTAGCGCGCCACGATGAAAAGCGAATAGTCGATCGCCAGCCCCAGTCCCAGCCCCGTGGTCAGGTTGAGTGCGAACACGGACACCTCGGTCACCTCGTTCACGAGCCGGAGCGCAAAGAAGGTGCCCACGATCGCGAAGCCGCCCACCAGCAGGGGCAGCGCGGCGGCCACCACGCTGCGGAAGAACAGGAGCGAGAGCACGAACAGCAGGGGGAAGGCCAGCATCTCCGCCCGAGCCAGATCCTTGCCCACCTGCTCGTTCACGTCCGCGCTGGCAGCGGCGAACCCGCCCAGCTTTACCCCGCCTCCGTTCAGCTCGTCGCCGAGCCGGACTGCTGCGTCCTGCTGCTCTGAGTCCGAAACCGGCCGGAAGTTGACCGCCACGATCTGACTGCGGCCGTCACGGGAAACCAGCGCGCGCTGACCCGACCCGTAGAAGGTGGTCACGCGGCCCACGGCGGGATCGGCGCGCAGAGCCGCCGCCACCCGGCCGACCCGCCGGCGGGCGTCTGCACTGGACGCGCCCGCGGTGATTCTCACGAGCGCCACCATGCCCGTGTCGGGGTCGACTCCGCTCGCGCGCTCCAGTATCCGGTCGGCGGCCACGCTGTCGGTGTCGGGATCCTCGGCGCCGTAGGGGCCCAGCCGCTCCGCCACGCCGCCGCCGAGCACGGCGCAGGTCAGGGCGATCAGCAGCGACACGGCCACCACACGCCGCGGCCGGTGGGTGGCCAGGCGGGCGAGTGCGTCAAACATCGAGATCTCCGTTCCATCTGCTCGCACCACGCGGTGATGAAGTCCGCGTAGGCGACGCCGAACTGAAGCGTCAGCAGGGGGAAGCGGTTGCCGCTCTCGTCACGCCCGGCCAGAGCCTCGGGCTCGATGGCGGCCAGTTCGTCGCGGACCCGCTGGTGCTCGCCCCGAACCGTGCGCAGCAGGCCCACCTGCTCCTCGAGCGTGGCGGCGTCCGCGAAGAACAGGCGCAGCAGGCCTTCGTGACGCAGCTCGAAGTGCAGCGGGCCGCCGGAGGCGATCCAGCAGCGCAGCTCCGCCTCGCCGGCGGGGGTGACCGAGTAGGCCCGCCGCTGCCGGCCGCCCTGCTGCTCGGCCTCCCCCTCCACCAGGCCCAGCTGCTCCAGATGCTTCAGCTCGGGGTAGATCTGCCCGTAGCTGGCCACCCAGAAGAAGCGGGTGGACTTGTCCATCGAGGACTTGATCTCGTAGCCGGTCCGCTTGCCGAGCCGGAGCATCCCGAGGATGACGTAGGCGGTCTTGCTGAGGTCCATATCTCAGCAAGATATATCACACGGATAGATAGGTCAGGCGGGCGGCACCGCTTCACGCGGGTTTCCGAGCGGGGTGAGCGTGGCCTCGATCTTCTCGCGCAGCGGCTCGAAGCGGGGCGGCAGCACCAGCTTCTCGCCCAGGTGCGCGAGGTCCTCGTCGGCGTCGAAGCCCGGACCCATGCTCGCGATCTCGAACAGCACCCCGCTGGGCTCACGGAAGTAGATCGACCTGAACCAGAAGCGGTCGATCACCTCGGTCGGATGCGCTCCGCCCTCGAGCGCCCGGTCACGCCACGCCGGGTGATCGTCCATCGTCGAGGCCCAGGCCACGTGGTGCACGGTGCCCCCGCCCGGTCGGCCCGCCTCGGCGGGCGGCTGGTCGTAGGCGATCACGCCGCCGCGCTGGTCGCCGCGGGCCTCCCACGCGTCCTCGACCGCAGCGGTGAAGCCCAGGCCGTCCTCGAGCAGGTGGCGGCTGGCCGAGGGGTCGGCGGAGTAGGCACGCACCGCGTCGAAGCCCTGGAGCGCCATCTCGGCCGGCACCTCCGGGTGGTCGGCGATCAGCGGCGCGTCATCGCTGTCGCTCACCGCCAGCTCGTGCTCGAGTCCCTCCGGATCACGGAAGCGGAGCGCGGTGCCGATCTTGTCCGCCGGCACGCCCACCGCGGCCAGGCGGTCGGCCCAGAAGGCGACAGCGGCATCGGAGCCCACGCGCCACACCACGCGGTGCACCATGCCGGCGCCGGCCTGGCCTGGGGCGGCGCCCGGGTACTCGAAGAAGGTGAGGTCGGCTCCCGGGCTGCCGTTCTCGTCCGCGTAGAAGAGGTGGTAGACGGTCGGGTCGTCCTGGTTCACCGTCTTCTTCACCAGGCGCAGGCCGAGCACCCGCGAGTAGAAGTCGAGATTGCGCGGGGCGTCGCCGGTGATGGCGGTGATGTGGTGGATGCCTTCGAGCTTCATGAGCCGCCTCCTGGTGGTGCGGGTAGAGTCCTTGTGCGCACAATCATAGCTGGAGGTACTTGTGTCTGCAACTACACCGACGGAGACCAGGGATACGAACGGGACCGCGCTGCAACCCGATGCCCTCGCGGCATGGCGGGGCTTCCTGCGTGTGCACTCAGGGCTCACCAAGCAGCTCGACGCGGAGCTGGTGGCCGCACACGGCCTCTCGCTCAGCTCCTACGAGGTGCTGCTTTACCTCGCGGACTCGCCGGAAGGCCGCCTGCGCATGTCGGACCTTGCCGACTCGGTGCTCCTGAGCCGCAGCGGCCTCACGCGTCTGGTGGACCGGCTCGAGCGCGAGGGACTGGTCCGGCGCGAGAGCTGCCCCTCGGATCTGCGCGGCTTCAACGCGCTCATCACCGACGAGGGCAGCAAGCTGTTCGCGGCGGCGCGCCGCACCCACCTCGCGGGAGTGCGCACGCGGTTCCTCGACCACTTCACCCCCGAGGAGCTCCGCACACTGGCCGGGTTCTGGGAACGCGTGCGGCCTGGGGCCGCCGACGAGGGCAACTGCTAGGAAAGTGGCGCTGCCATTGCGGTGCGGTCGCGGCGGCGCACCTCGCGCAGCGCGCGCGCCAGGCGCCTGACGCCCTCCTCCAGGTCGTCGGGCTCCACCAGGGAGAACGACAACCGCAGGCTCGTGCGCTGGCGCCGCTCGGCGCTCACCGCTCCGCCCGGCGTGAAGGACACGCCGTGGCGCACGGCCTCCGAGTAGAGCGTGCGCTCCTCTACGGGGCGCCGCAGGGTGACCCACACGTGATGGCCGCCCTGGGGCACCGTCGCGTCGTACTCGCCGGCCAGATGGCGCTCGAGCGCAGCCATCATCGCGTCGCGGCGCTCGCGGTAGTACGGCATCCCCGCCGCCAGCTGCCGCTCGTACGCACCGCTCTCCAGATACCGGGCAGCCATGTGCTGAACCAGCGTGGGCGTGTGGAAGTCGGCTCCCTGCTTCAGCATCGCCAGCCGCTCGCGCACCGGGCCGCGGGCGGCGATCCAGCCCACCCGCAGGCCCCCGCCGACCACCTTCGACAGCGAGTTCACGTAGATCACGTGCCCCGGCGCGGCCTGGCGCAGCGGGGGCGGACGCTCGCCTTCGAAGCGCAGGTCGGAGTACACGCCGTCCTCGAGCACGAACAGGTTGCGCTCGACCGCCAGCTCGGCCAGCCGGATGCGCCGCTCGGCGGAGAGGTCGACGCCGGTGGGGTTCTGGCAGGCGGTCTGGAGTGCGCACAGACGCACCTCGTGGCGGGCGAGCACCTGCTCGAGCGCGTCCACGTCCAGCCCGTCCTGGTCGACGGGGATGCCGATCACCCGTGCTCCGGTGGCGCGCAGCGCGAGCAGGGAGCCGGTGAACGTGGGTGACTCGACCGCCACCACGTCGCCGGGCCCGAGCAGCGCGCGAGCTGTCAGGTCGATCGCCTGCTGGGCGCCCGAGGTCACGATGATCTCGCTGGCGTCGGAGGCGAACCCACGCTTGCGCCCCAGCTCGGCCAGGCTCTCGCGAAGCTGGGGCAGCCCCGCGGCGGGCAGGTAGGACAGCGCGCCGACGCCCTCGTCCGCGAACACGTCCTTGGCGATCTTCGCCATCTCCTTGGCGGGGTGGAAGTGGGGAGAGGGGAAGCCGGTGGCCAGGGAGATCATCCCCTCCTCGCCGGGCAGCCTGAAGGCGTCGGAGAGCATCTCCTCCTGGTAGGTCGAAGGGCGGTCGGGAAGCACGTACGCCTGCCAGTCGTCGCCCTGCTCCTCGGCGGCCGCGGGCGTCAGCGAGCGGACGAAGGTGCCCCGGCCCACGCTGGCGGTCACATAGCCATCCTCCGCCAGGCGGCGGTAGACGCGCGCCGCCGTCAGGTGGTTGATGCCTGCCTCCAGCGCGAGCGCACGGGTGGGCGGCAGCTTCTCCCCCGGAGCAAGCTCTCCGGCCTCGATCGCCCCGGAGAACCGGTCCACCAGTTGCTGGGTCAGCGAACTGGCCCCATCTCGCTGGAGGTCCGACAAGTCCAACTTGTACGACCTTGAGGGCGCCATGTACCACTGCGATACTAGCTAAAGTAAGGTCAATTGCCAAGTTGTAGGACTGTGAGGTACGCGATGTACGGTTCCACCAACAAGATCATGCCGGCGCTCTCCCAGAGCGAGGTGACGGTTCGCCTCGCCAGGGAGTCCGATGCCGGGGCCCTGTCGCGTCTGGCCGCTCTGGACAGCGCGCCTCTTCCCACCGGACCCACGGTGGTGGCTGAGGTGGACCACGAGCTGGTGGCTGCCCTGCCGATCAACGGCAGTGTGGCGATCGCCGACCCGTTTCACCGCACCGCCGCCCTGGTCCAGATGCTCGAGCTGCGTGCAGGGCAGCTGCGCGCAAGCAGCGCTTCCGAGCCACGCGCCCGCCACCGCGTGCGCGGCTTCGGTCGCGCGACGCCGGCCCACTAGCTCCAAACTCCCACCCTCCTGGGAGATCCGGCCGCCGGCCCCTCATCACGGGGTCGGCGGCCCCTACTCCTGCGCGCCCAGTACCGGTTCGGGGCGACGCGGGCCTACGATGTCGCGGACGGTCGTCCCGGCGGACTCCATCAGGGCCGTCACGCGCCCGAGGCAACTGGCCACGAATCGGTAAGGCCCCATCGCGCCCACGTCGATGGCAGCGCCGGCGACAGGCGCCGCGACGGGCGGTGCCGCGGCCGGCCGGGGTGGCACTTGCGGCCTCGACCGCGGCGCCGGAATGCCCGAGGCGTCCGAGCCCGAGCCGCCGGCCAGTCAGGTCCGGGCGGCCGGTGCGGGCGTCCACGGTCACGGGGGCGACCCCGCGCAGCTCCTGGCGCAGGTAGGGACCGGTGCCCACCTCGAGGCTGTCGCCAATCACGAGCACTCCCCCGGAGGGCTGCGCGCCCGCGCCGGGCGGCCCGGCGAGCACGGCGGCGCAAGCCGCGAGAAGGGCAAGGACGCAACGCTTCATGTCCCGAGGATGACTCAGCGCCGCGGCAGTTGGTCGTGGTGTACAGGCCGCGTGAACGCCGACGCAGGTGTGTGGAAGCTGGGTCACGACCTGTTGCTTGGCGCCCCGCTTCTCCCCGGCGACCGCGTATGGGCCCAACTGGACGGTCTCGCCGGAGGCCGGCCGATCGTCGTCGGTCACGATTCCGTGTCCCGCGCGCAGCGCCGACGCGCTCGGCGCGCCGCCGCGGTACCACCTCGTGGAGGCGCTACTCGGCGGGCTTCTCTGCCTCCCACCAGGCATCAACCGCCGCAACGGCGCCGCCGATGATCCCGTCCTTGAACGCCTGGGTGTCGTTCACGTTGGGCAGCGGCTCGCCGGGCACGGCGAGCCCCAGCAGCTCGCAGAGCGGTTCCCAGCCATCCTTCGGACTCCACACCAGCAGCCGGTCGGCCGGCACCGTGGCCTTGACCTCTTCGTTCCAGCGCTCCATCGCATCCATCATCCCCTGGCGCGTGGAGTAGCTGCCGGCGAACGCCCCCTTGCCCGTCCAGCACATGCTCACCATCAGGTCGGTCCAGCCACGCCATTCCGGGTCCACGTGGTAGCGCGCCCGTGACATGTGGTGCATCAGCGAGTCGCCGAAGTAGATGGCCCACACGGTGTCGCGCATGCTGCGCTCCCAGGACTCCGCGTCGCGCACGCTGAGCAGCACCTTGGCGTCGGGGTAGACGTCCATCAGCTCGCGGTAGTGGAAGGCTGCAGGCCAGTCGACCGTGGACGCATAGCCGTCGAAGACGGTGTCCCAGTCGCCACGACCGTCGCGCGCCTCTTCCCATAGAGGCACGTGATCCCCCATGTTCATCAGGAGCTCCCGCATGTGGTAGCAGGGCAGCCCGAGCATCTCGAGGGCCACCTTCTGGGTTGTGGTGGCGGTCCTGGGCAGGCCCGCGCCAATCAGCTTCATGGATAGGTCTCCTTGGGAAAGTTGATGCCGACGTCGTCAGCGACGGCGGGCGCGGAGTATCACCAGGTGCCGGCCCGCGGGCACGGCGATCCGCATTCTGTGACCCCGGCGGCGCCTGATCAGCTTGCCGCGGCGGCCGTCGAGAACCAGCCGCGCCCGGGCCGTCTTCACCCGCCGCAGCTCGAGCTTCAGCGGCGACGCGCTGCGCACGAACAGGCGCAGCCCGCGCCGGCTCACCCTCACGCGCGCGCGCCGGAGGTTCACGGCCAGCTCGCGAGTGTTCTCAGCGGTCAGCTCGAGGCGGTTGCCCTTCTTGGCCCTCGGGCCGAACGCGGGCGCGGTCTTCATCAGCGTGCCGGCGCTGCGCCCGGTCGGGCCCTTCGTGTCCACCTCGGTCACCGAGCGCTCGGCGCGCCCGGGCTGCAGGCCGGCGTGCGGGATGCCGCCGGTCACCGCCTTCACCTCGGCCGCCTCGGCCGGATCGGCGGCACGCACGCCGTCCAGCCAGTAGGCGCCGTCGTACACCAGGCCCAGCTTCGGCATGTCCTCGGCGGCCGGCGGACGGGTCCAGGTGAGCACGCCCGGGTTGGCGTTGCGGCGGTGGCCCGCGAAGAACGAGAACAGGTCGGGCAGGGTGTCGTAGATCGAGGAGTACTCGTGGATCTTGGTGTCGTACACGAGCAGCTGTGCGTCGTAGCCGCGCTCCGACAGCGCCCCGTAGAGCTTGCGGGCGTCGGCCGCGCCGGCGTCGAGGTCCTGCTCGGAGCTGATCTCGAACCAGGGCACGTGGCTCAGGTTGCCCGCCAGGTCGATCGCGTCGGTGCCCTGGGCCGGGGCCACGGCGGCGAACAGGTCCGGGTGGCGGGCGGCCACGTTGTTGGTGCCGTACCCGCCCATGGAGTGGCCCATGAGGTAGATCCGGTCGCGATCTACACGGTAGAGGCGCTGCACGTCGCGGACCACCTCGAGTACGTCGAGGTCGCCCGGGCCCTTGTAAAAATAGTCGCCCCGCCCGAGGGGCGTGGCCAGCAGGTAGCCGCGGCGGTCGGCCGCACCGACCAGGCCCACCGGGTTGTGGAAGGCCTCGTCGGGGCGCCCCGTGAACCCGTGCAGGTACACGATCAGCGGCCACTTGACCTTCGCTTCCGTCGTGTCCGTGTAGCGCTCGGGCACATGCATCCCGTACCACTGCAAACGCCCTGTGTGCTCGAAGGTCACGTTGAAGCCGGGATTGGCTGCGGGTCCGGCGCCCGGTGGCGGCGAGGGAGCCGGCACGGCGCCTGGCTTGCGCCTGATGCCATCCGCCTCGAAGTGGCGGCTGGAGAACATACGCGAGAAGTCGCCGGTCTCGGCCGGGCGGCGGGCGGTCCGGCCGCGGCGCAACGCAGCGGGGTCCACCCTGGCGGCGGCCGGCGAGGCATCGCCCGCCGAGAGCAGCGCCGATTGGGACAGCTCGTCGAATGACCACGGCTCGTCGCCGGCGAACAGCAGGCCCCACACGTTCGTTGGTGAGGCGTCTCCTCCCGACCCCGGCTGGCCGGCCGTGGCGTCACCGGCCGGCACGTTCCAGTAGCGCCCGGGGGCGGCGGGATCGCCGAGGCCCGAGCCCCCGGTCAGGCGCCACGGCCGCGCGGGTAGCCGCGCAAGCGGCACGCGCGCCACCACAGCGTGGTCGGCCGGCCGCACCCGGATCGCCGTCTCGCTGCCGTCGGGCGCCGTGAGCACGCCGCCCGCTCCCCATACCGTGAGGGCGCTCTGCCAGGACGACGCAAGCCGGGCGTTGCGCGGCCAGGCCCGCGCCGCGACATCCTGGCCCTCGGTGGCGAATCCCAGCGTGGCCACCTGCGCGTCGCGCCGGGGCAGGGAATCCCAGCGGAAGCGCACGTAGAGGAAGCGCTTGGTGGCCCTCATCCGCAGCTCCGCGAGATCGGCGGTGCCGTCGGGCCAGCGGGCGTGGTCGGTTGGCAGCTGATGGTCGCCGTTGTGCGCGCCGCGGTGGGCGCCGAAGAAGTCGTAGGTCAGCGCCAGGTAGAGGTCGCGGCGCATGAAGCCCTGGTCGAGCTCGGGCGCGACCCGGACCGAGCCGAAGTAGTCGGTGCGGCGGGTGTCGTCGGCGTCGGCGCCCTGGGCCTGGCCGATGCCGTTTGTGTAGATCCACTGGCCTCGCACCAGCTCGGCCGAGCGGAACACCCCGCCGGGCTGCCCGGGGAAGCCCGGCCAGCGAGCAGACGCAGATGCGGGCGCCACGAGCAGGATTGCCACGATCAGAGCCAGCCGCTTCACCCGGCCATCCTTCCACGCGTGTCCTGCTGCCAGCTTGTGAGCAGCTCATTGGACTCCCCGGGACCTCCAACCTGGCTGGTCATGCTGCGATACAGCAACAGCAGGGCGATATCCCCGGCGACGAGGCCGCCGACGTAGAGATACGTCATGGCATTGCCGGTGTCGAAGTCCTTCCAGGCGCGGATCGCCCCGACGAGCAGGAGCGCGGTGGCCACGAAGAAGGTCTGCACGATCAGCTTCCATGCGCTCCAGCGGCGGTCCAGCGAGAGCAGCAGCGCGCCCACGCCTACCTGAGCGGTGAACGACCCGAGGACACGCGAGGTGAGCGGCGTGAGATCCCAGGGCCAAAGGCCGATCGCCTCCTGCGGGGCGAGGAAGAACACGCCGGCGGCCACGAACGCGCCGGCCGCGAACGCTCCCGCCATCCGCCGGACCCCCGCCGGAACGATCGCGTCACCGGGCGCGGGCTCGCCCGGATCGGTGCGGCGGTTGAACCACCACAGCGCGAGCACCACGACCGGCGAGACGATGTACACGCCCACCCAGCCGTAGAAGACGATCGCGCCGACCAGCGGCGCGTCGCCGTGGTTGAAGCGGTCCCAGTGGATGATCGTCGCGATGAGCATGAGCGCCGCGAAGAACGCCGCGCCGAAGATGCCGGCCGCCGACGGGTGGAACTGCTCGGCGAGGAAGGTGCGCAGGAAGAAGTACGCGCCCGCGCCGTAGCCGGCGCCGAGGAAGATCGGCGTGAGGTCGGGCTCGATCGTCCACGACCACGCGTCAGCGGTGCGGTCGGGCAGCCCCCACAGGATCACCAGTGCCGGCACGAGGATGGCGAACACGACCAGGCTTGCCCAGCGCGTCGCCGGCAGGATCCGCCCATCGCGGTTCTCCGTGGTGGCGGCGGCCATGGACGGGCGCAACTGTACCCGCGCCGAGGCGAGTTTCGCGTAACCTGGGGAGAGCTTCGAAAACCTTGACCGAGAGGCCTGATCTCATGAGCGATGAAGCCAACCGTCCGCCCGCCCAGGGCGATGACCGCCGCGTCCTGACCAACCGGCAGGGCCACCCGGTCTCCGACAACCAGAACCAGCGGACCGTCGGCGAGCGGGGACCCGCGACGCTCGAGAACTACCAGTTCCTCGAGAAGATGAGCCACTTCGATCGGGAGCGCATCCCGGAGCGCGTGGTTCACGCCCGCGGCTTCACGGCATACGGCCACTTCGAGTCCTACGGCACGGTGGGCGACGAGCCCGTGTCGAAGTTCACCCGGGCCAAGCTCTTCCAGGAGAAGGGCAAGCGCACCGACATCGCGCTGCGCTTCTCCACGGTGGCCGGCGGACGCGACTCCTCGGAGGCCGCTCGCGACCCCCGCGGATTCGCGGTCAAGTTCTACACCGAGGACGGCAACTGGGACCTGGTCGGCAACAACCTCGGCGTCTTCTTCATCCGCGACGCGATCAAGTTCCCGGACTTCATCCACTCGCAGAAGCCCGACCCCGTCACCTTCCGCCAGGAGCCCAACCGCCAGCTCGACTTCATCAGCCAGTCGCCCGAGGCGCTGCACATGGCGATGCTGCTCTACAGCCCCCGCGGCATCCCGGCCAGCTACCGCACGCAGCAGGGCTTCGGCGTGAACACCTACAAGTGGGTCAACGCGCAGGGCGAAACCGTGCTCGTCAAGTACCACTGGATTCCCAAGCAGGGCGTGAAGAGCTGGACCGACGCCGACGCCGCGGCCGTGCAGGCCGACGACCTGGGCGCGCACAGCAAGGATCTTTACGACGCGATCGAGGCCGGCGACTACCCCGAGTGGGAGCTGCAGGTGCAGATGATGAGCGACGACGAGCACCCCGAGCTCGATTTCGATCCGCTCGACGACACCAAGGTCTGGCCCGAGGAGCAGTTCCCGCCCCGGCCCGTGGGGCGGATGGTGCTCGACCGCAACGTGAGCAACGTGTTCGCCGAGAACGAGCAGATCGCGTTCGGCACCGGAGTCCTGGTCGACGGCCTCGAGTTCTCCGACGACAAGATGCTCGTGGGGCGCACGTTCTCCTACAGCGACACCCAGCGCCATCGGGTCGGGCCGAATTACCTGCAGCTGCCGGTCAACCAGGCCAAGACGCCGGTGGCCACCAACCAGCGTGACGGTCAGATGACCTACGCGGTGGACGACGGCGGCGAGAACCCGCACGTGAACTACGAACCGTCGGCCACGGGCGGTCTGAGCGAGGCGCCTCGGGCGGCGCACGACGAGGTGGGCCCCGTGATCGAGGGGCGTCTCACACGCAAGCGGATCGCGCGCACCAACGACTACAAGCAGCCCGGCGAGCGTTACCTGCTGTCCGAGGAGTGGGAGCGCGACGATCTGGTGGCCAACCTGGCGGACGCGATCGGCCAGTGCGACCGCAACATCCAGGAGCGCATGATCTGGCACCTGTTCATGATCGAGAACGAGCTGGGCCAGCGGGTGAGTGAGATCGTGGGCATCTCGGCCGACGACGTGCGGCACCTGCCGCCCCTTGCGACGCAGAGCTTCACCGAGGAGGAGCAGCAGCGGCTGGCCAACCTCGGCAGCAACCCGTCGCGCGATGTGAGCGGTTTGACGATGACCCACTGCGTCCCGAACGAGCGCGGCGCGCTTGCGGGCGACGCGCAGTCTGTTTCCGCCTGACGACCGCGATGAAGGCAGGTGGGCGCACGGCCATCCGCGTCCCGCGCAGGCTGCCGGGCGTCTACACCGTCTCTGCCCGCACCGGTCGTCGCGTCGCCCGAGTCCGTTTCCGCGTTCCCCGGCCGGCCCCGATGATGCCGGCCCCGAAGCCGGTACCCACTATGCCACCTGCGGTGCCGCCGGCTTAGCCGGCGGCCCAGCCCCCGTCTGAACCTGCGGATCCGCCTCCGGTGACGATGGTGGCTGCCGGGGACATCGCCTGCCGGCCGGGCGCTGAGATCAGGGAGCTCGCCTGCCACCACGGCGCGGTGTCCGACCGGGTGATCGCGCTCGACCCGACGTGGTGGCTCCGCTCGGCGACATCCAGTACGAGCTCGCGACGGCCGGGGAGCTCGCGGGCTCCTACGACCTGACGTGGGGTCGGTTCAACGTGATCACGCGGCGCGTTCCGGGCCACCACGAGTACGAGGGCGACCCCGAGCGTGACAGTGCCGACGGGTACTACGGCTACTTCGGAGCGGCCGCCGGGGATCCGGCGCAGGGCTACTACGCCTACGAGATAGGCGACTGGCATGCGATCGCCCTGAACACCGGCGCGCTGGCCTACACCCGCCGCGACGACAACGCCCTGCCGACTGTTATCCCGTCTCCTGCGCCACGGGCAGCCAGCAGGAGCTCTGGCTGCGCGCGGCGCTCGAGTCGCTCCCCCCTGAGAAGTGCGTCGTGGCCTACTGGCACCATCCGCGCTACAGCTCGACCAACCCCCTCAGCCATCCGGAGCTGACCGCGATCTTCGACGCGCTACGCGACGGCGAAGCCGAGCTCGCTCTCACCGGCCACTCGCACGCCTACGAGCGCTTCGCGCGGATGGACGCAGACGGCGCCGTGGACAGCGAGTACGGCGTGCGTGAGTTCGTGGTGGCACCGGCGGCAAGGACCGCCGCTTCGCCGATGCCGCGGGCTTCGGTGTGCTCGAGCTAAAGCTGTCGGCCGGTGGCTACGAGTTCAGGCTGGTGGGTGAGAACGGCGAGATCCTCGACCAGGCACGACAACTGCCACGGTCGGCCCTAAGCTGTCTTTCATGAAGACGGCGCACGCTGACACACCTGTCTCCGAACAGACCGGCCGCGAACGAGCGATCGGGGCGGCTTACGAGCTGTTCAGCCGCAAGGGCGTTCGTGCGGTCGGTGTGGACGCGGTCGTCGAGGAGGCCGGCATCGCCAAGGCCACCCTGTACCGAAACTTCTCCTCCAAGGAGGATCTCGCGCTGGCGTTCCTCGACCGCCGCGAGCAGCGCTGGACCCAGGGATGGCTGCAGGCCGAGGTGGAACGCCGGGGTGGCACGCCGCACGACCGCCTCCTCTCGATCTTCGACATCTTCGGAGCGTGGTTCACGCGCCCGGACTTCGAAGGGTGCGCGTTCGTGTCGATCATGCTCGAGCTCGAGGACCGCGAGGATCCCGTGCGTCAGGCCACCGTGCGCCATCTGGCCAACATCCGCACCTTCGTAGCGGGGCTGGCCACCGCTGCCGGGGTGGCCGATGCCGATGGGTTCGCCCGCCAGTGGCACATCCTGATGAAGGGGTCGATCGTGGCCGCCGCCGAAGGTGACCGCGAGGCCGCGGTGCGAGCCCGTGAGCTCGGCGCATTGCTGTTGGAGCGCCGGTCAGCGCCGCCGGCCGGCTGACGACCGCTTCGGGGTAGACCGTTCTGTCCCATCGTCGGTAGGGTCTTGGTTCGCTGGTCGTTTCTGCAAGCCGAGGAGAGAGAGTCAGACATGCCTATACCCACCGAGACCGTCGGATCCCTGCCCAGGCCGCTGGAGCTCCAGGAGGCGTATGAGGATCTCGACCAGGGCAAGATCGGCCTGGAGGATCTGCAGAAGCTGCAGGAGGTGGCGGCCAAGGACTCGATCCAGCGCTTGGAGCAGACCGGCGAGACGTACGTGAACGACGGCGAGCAGCGCGAGTCGAGCTTCGCCACCTACCCGCTGACCGACACGCTGGCGGGCACGGGCCTGGCCGACAACCTGGCGGGCGACGGCCAGTTCTTCGCCATCTTCGACGACGGTCACGACCGCCAGCTGCCGCGGATCGTCAGCGGCCCGTTCCGCTACAAGCAGTACGCGTCCGACTTCGTGGAGAAGAACAAGCGGGATGCCAGCAAGCCCGTCAAGCAGGCCGTGATCTCGCCGTCGATGATGATGCTGCTCTACCCGCTCGACGAGGAGATCGAGGGCTACCCGCGCGAGCAGTTCCTCGACGACGTGGTCGACGAGTGCGAGAAGGACATCCGCCAGTGCTTCGAGGCCGGCGCCGAGCGTGTGTCCGTGGACTTCACGGAGGGGCGCCTGGCGAACAAGAACGATGCGCGCAATCCGTGGACCGGCAAGGACATGCTGCAGGAGTTCATCGACCTGAACAACCGGCTGTTCGAGCGCTTCTCGGCGGAGGAGCGAAGGAACATCGGCATCCACACCTGTCCGGGCGGCGACAACGACTCGGTGCACTCCAAAGAGGTGCCCTACGAGAAGCTGCTGAGCAAGATGTTCCAGATGAACGCTGGCTACTTTCTGATCCAGTGCGCCAGCGAGGAGGACAAGGAGGAGGTCTACCGGCTGGTGGGCGAGTACTCCCGCGACGACGCCAACGGCGTCCCGCAGGTGTGCTTCATCGGGGTGATCAACCCGCTCAGCCCCGAGGTCGAGACCGCCGAGGAGGTCAAGGACCGCCTCGTGACCGCGGCCAAGTACATTCCCGTCGAGCGGCTGGGGGCCACCGACGACTGCGGCTTCTCACCGTTCAGCCGTGACCTCAAGCCGGCGCACGGCTCCCCGGACTTCGCCCGGGACATCGCCATGCAGAAGATCGCGAACCGCGTGGAGGGAGCGCGGATGGCGTCGGAGGAGCTGGGGGTCTAACGGCTTTTTGTGAGCGCCGGCGCGTTGGGTGCCGGCGCTGGCCCAAGGCTTCGGGGGAAATCCCACGGCGGCCGGGCAGGGATCCCCTCGACGCCCGCTGTCCTGCCTGTTGGGCGTCCTGCCCCACTTACACAGGACAGCATGGGGCGTGGGCCCGCATGGATCCCCTCACGGGCTGGCCCGGGCGGAGGGCCTGAACCCGAAGGGCCTCAGGCCCTGGTCAGCTTCTTGTAAGAGATCCGGTGCGGGCGGTCGGCTTCGGCGCCAAGCCGCTCGTGGCGGTGCTCCTCGTAGGCCTCGAAGTTGCCCTCGAACCAGCGCACCTGGGAGTCACCCTCGAACGCCAGCACGTGGGTGGCCACACGGTCGAGGAACCAGCGGTCATGCGAGATCACCACCGCGCAGCCGGCGAAGGCCAGCAGGGCCTCCTCGAGGGCGCGCAGGGTGTCCACGTCCAGATCGTTGGTGGGCTCGTCGAGCAGCAGCAGGTTGCCGCCCGTGCGCAGCAGCTTGGCCAGGTGCACGCGGTTGCGCTCGCCTCCCGACAACGCGCCCACCTTGCGCTGCTGATCGGAGCCCTTGAAGTTGAAGCCGCCCACGTACGCGCGCGAGTTCATCTCCTGGTCGCCCACCTTGATCGAGTCGTAGCCCTCCGAGATCTCCTCCCACACGTTCTTGTCCGGGTCGAGCGAGTCGCGGGACTGGTCAACGTAGGCCAGCTGCACCGTGTCGCCCACACGAAGATCGCCCGAGTCCGGCTTGTCGTCGCCCACGATCATCCGGAACAGGGTGGTCTTGCCCGCGCCGTTGGCGCCGATCACGCCGACGATTCCCGCGGGGGGAAGGGAGAAGGTCAGGTCCTCCATGAGCAGCTTGTCGCCGAAGCCCTTGCGCACACCGTCGGCCTCGACCACCACGTCGCCGAGGCGGGGTCCGGCGGGGATGTGGATCTGCACGGAGTCGAGCTTCACGTTGCGGTCCTCGGCCAGCAGCGCGTCGTAGCGGGCCAGGCGGGCCTTGCTCTTCTTGCGCCGCCCCTTGGGGTTCTCGCGCACCCACTCCAGCTCGGCGGCGATCGTGCGCTGGCGCGCGGACTCCTTGCGCTCCTCCTGGGCCAGCCGCTCCTGCTTCTGCTCGAGCCAGGAGGAGTAGTTGCCCTTGAAGGGGATGCCCTGCCCGCGGTCGAGCTCGAGGATCCAGCCCGCCACGTTGTCGAGGAAGTAGCGGTCGTGGGTCACGGCGACGATCGTGCCCTTGTACTCCTCGAGGTGGCGTTCCAGCCAGGCCACGGACTCGGCGTCGAGGTGGTTCGTGGGCTCGTCCAGCAGCAGCAGGTCGGGCGCCGCGAGCAGCAGGCGGCACAGGGCGACCCGGCGGCGCTCTCCTCCGGAGAGGTTGGTCACCTCGGCATCGGGCGGCGGCAGGCGCAGCGCGTCCATCGCGGTTTCGAGCATGGTGTCGAGGTTCCAGGCGTCGGCCGCGTCGATGCGGTCCTGCAGCCGGGCGAACTCGTCGGCTGTCTCGTCGGTGTAGTCGGCCGCCAGCTCGTTGAAGCGGTCGAGCAGGTCGCGCAGCTCGCGCACGCCGTCCTCGACGTTGCCGCGCACGTCCTTGGACTCGTTGAGGTGGGGCTCCTGCTCCAGCATGCCCACGCTGGCGTTGGTGTGCA
The DNA here is from genome assembly GCA_963825475.1 of uncultured Thermoleophilaceae bacterium. Lineage (GTDB taxonomy): Bacteria > Actinomycetota > Thermoleophilia > Solirubrobacterales > Thermoleophilaceae > JAAYBF01. The sequence continues at coordinate 426,163 of CAWGTC010000006.1, forward strand.
GCTGGGCCTCGCCGCGGTAGTCGATGTCGGTGCCCGCCATGATCCGCAGCAGGGTTGACTTGCCCGAGCCGTTGTAGCCCAGCACCCCGATCTTCGCGCCCGGGTAGAAGCTCAGCGACACGTCGGAGAGCACGGTCTTGTCCGGCGGGTGGGTCCGCGAGACCTTGTACATGGAGAAGATGTAGTCGGCTTGGGCCATCAGGGAGGGCACGATAGCCACCGCGCTGGAGGCCGCTCTCGTAGGCGAAGATCACAGCCTGGACGCGGGCCGCGGACGCCGAGCTTGGCGACCATTGGCTTCACGTGGGTTTGTACGACCGCACCGGCTCGACCGAGACATGAAGATGATGGCCACCGGCCCGTCCGCGGGGAGGACGCTGCAGGAGGGCCGATCCCTGCCCTGGATGGAGCTAGCCGGGCTCGAACCGGCGACCTCCTCGATGCGAACGAGGCGCTCTTCCAGCTGAGCTATAGCCCCGAGAGCCGCCGCGGCGGCCTACGAGCCGTCATCTTAGACGCCCGTCGCTGCCTTGTCGTAGGCTGTGGGCCGATGGGTGCCCTCGACGACGCCATTCGCGAGCACATCGAGCTCAAGCGCCAGCACGGCGCCAGCGAAACCGACCTGGAGCGACAGGAGCGGGAGGCCCTCGGGCCTGCCCGCCGTGAGACAGCTCCACCCGCGGAGTCGGCCGAGCTCGCCGCCGACCCTGTGGACGAGGACTTCGACACCGCGGCCACCCAGGTGCCGGACTTGGCCGAGCCGGACCCCGAGACCGATCCGGGGCTCGATCCTGCGCCGGAGCCGGCTTTCGACCTGGAGGCCGACCCGTTCGCCGAGCCGGATCCGCTGGCCGAGCCGCTGCCCGCCGAGCCGGCGCCCGCGGCGGCGGGCTCGGATGAGCCCGAGGAGGAGGACGTGCTGGAGGAGACGCCCGAGTTCCTCCAGGAGACGCCGGAGCACGACCGCCTCTGGTTCGAGCAGAAGGCGCCTCGGGACTTCGACTTCGACGAGTAGCGCCCTTTGAGACCGGGCCGCCTGGACGCCTGTCCTAAGCCGGGCCCGTCCCCGTAAAGCGAACCCTGAGGGGGGCCGAAGTCCCTCCTACGACGGCACGGAAGGTTTCCGTCGGCATAGCGGCACGGGACGCCGCGTCAGAAACGGGGATCGCCGGGGCGGGCGGTCCCCGTTTCGTCTTTCCGGCGGCACGCCGCTACGAGATGTAGCCGCGGGTGCGGGCGGCGTCGAGCACGCGCTCGATGCCCAGCGCGAAGGCGGCAATGCGCAGCGACTCCCCGTCGGCGTCGGCGCGCGCCGACACCTCGCCGTACGCGCGCTGCATCACCCGCTGAAGCTTCTGGTTGACCTCGGCCTCGTCCCAGCGGAAGTGCTGCAGGTTCTGGACCCACTCGAAGTAGGACACCACCACGCCGCCGGCGTTGGCCAGCAGGTCGGGCACGATGGTCACGCCCTTGTCGGTGAGGATCTCGTCCGCCGCGGGCGTCGCCGGGCTGTTCGCGCCCTCCACGATGAGCCTGCAGTTGAGAAGGCCGGCGTTGTCACGGTGGATCATGCCGCCCAGGGCCGCGGGCACGAAGAGGTCGCACTCCAGTGCCAGCAGCTCCTCCGAGGAGATGCCCTGCGCACCGGGGAACTCCGGCAGGCGACCGCCTTCAGCGAGGAAGGCGTGGAGTGCGTGGGGGTCGAGCCCCGCTTCGGACTGGATCGCTCCGCTGGCGTCGGACACCCCGACCATCGTGGCGCCCATGTCCCGCAGGATCCGCGCCGCCCAGGAGCCCACGTTGCCGAAGCCCTGCACCACGAACCGCGTCGAGGCGGGCTCCAGTCCGAGCGCGGGCGCGGCCTGCGTGAAGCAGTGCACGACCCCGCGGCCCGTGGCGGCCTCGCGACCGTAGGAGCCCTCCAGGGCGATCGGCTTGCCGGTCACGATCGCCGGCGTGTGACCGTGCAGCTTGCCGTACTCGTCCATGAACCAGGCCATCGTCTGGGCGTCGGTGCCCACGTCCGGCGCCGGGATGTCCCGGGTGGGCCCGAGCACCTTCTCGATCTTGTCCATGAACGACCGCGCCACCCGCTGCCGCTCTGCCGGAGTCAGCTCGGCCGGCGCCACGTTCACGCCGCCCTTGGCGCCTCCGAACGGCACACCGGCGATGGCGGTCTTCCAGGTCATCAGCTCGGCCAGCGCGCGCACCTCGTCGAGGTCCACCTCGGGGTGAAAGCGGATGCCCCCCTTGTAGGGCCCGCGGGCGCCGTTGTGCTGCACGCGGAACCCCGTGAACAGATGGATGCGGTCATCGATGCACTTGATCGGCAGCTGCACGGTGACCTCGCGGTAGGGCGAGCGCAGCACCGCCGCCACGTCGTCCTCCAGGCCGAGCCGCGCAGACGCCAGGTCGAACCAGTGGCTGACCGTCTCGTAGTTCGAGAGCTCGGCCGGCTTGGTCACCTCGGTCATCGCTTGCGGGCTTTGCGCGCGGTAAGGGCAGCACGCCTCGGCGCCGGGCTTGCAAAGGAGAGGAGCAGAACCAGCGCTGCCCCACACAGAGCGGCACGCACCCGTGTCATCAGGGCGCCACCCTATCCCTCCGGGTGACGGCGCGCCACCACTTGGTGGATGGAGCCAGCCGGGCTCGAACCGGCGACCTCTTCGGTGCAAGCGAAGCGCTCTTCCAGCTGAGCTATGGCCCCTCGCCGCGAATGTTCGCAGGCCGCGGGAGCGGCGTCAGGCTCAGCCGTAGCGGAAGCCGAGGTCCAGGAGCTTCGGTGCCTGGGTGTCCGGGTTAGGTGAGTTGAGCAGCACCACGCCGAGGGTCCGGCCCGCGCGGCGTGCCACGCCCACGAAGCAGCGGCCGGCCGCGTTGGTGTACCCGGTCTTGAGCCCGATCGCCCCCTCGTAGCCGGCACGGATCAGCGGGTTGTGACCTGCGAGGAACAGGCGGCCACCCTTGATCGGGAAGCGAAACGAAGCCTGCGACCGGCGCACGATCCGGGCGATCCGCTGCTTGCGCATTGCCAGCCGCGCCATCACGGCGAGGTCGGCCGCGCACGACCGGTTGCCGTCCTCCAGGCCATGGGAGGAGACGAAGCTGGTGCAGCGCAGCCCCCACAGCCGCGCCTTCTCGTTCATCAGCGCCACGAACCGCCGTTCGGTGTCCGACACGTGTACGGCAAGCGCGATGGCCGCATCGTTGCCCGACGCGATCATCAGGCCGTTGAGCAGCGTCTCGAGGCGCACGCGCTTGCCCTTGGGCAGCACTCCGACGCCGGAGCCGGAGTATTCGAGCGCTTCGCGGGTGATTCGCACCGGCTCTGAGGGCTCGGTCTCCTCGGTCACCACCAGGGCGGTCATGATCTTGGTGAGACTGGCCATCGGGACCACCTGTAGCGGCCGGTAGCGGTAGAGCGCGTCACCCGAGTCGAGGTCGAACACCAGCGCCGCCGCGGGTGGCTTGCGGAAGCTGAGGCGGAAGGAGTCGACTCCCGTGAGCCGGATGGGCGCAATCGAACGCGGCTCGAGCGAGCCACCCGGCTCGGGCTGCGCGGGGGCGTTCGCCCCGATCACGGCCAGCGGCGGTCCCGGCCGGGTGCCTCCCCCGTCGCCGTTGCGGACGAACGACATATAGCCGGCCGCGGCCACAACGAGGGGCGCAAGCAGCAGCAGCAGCCAAGCCACCCGGGCGCCCCCGCGCCGCTTCCGCTTCCCCCCGTGTAGGGGTCCGGTCACTTGTCGGGCGGGGTCGTGAGGGCCCCGACCACCCCGATCCCGAACATGGCCAGGATTCCGAACGACAGCACCACCAGTGGGGTCACGCCGTCCTTGACGGCCACGCTGACCGTGAGGAAGGCCATGAAGCCGATGAAGGCGAGGCTGGCGAGGAGGGCTGCCGTGCGGCCGTTCATGGCATCAGTAGACAGGAATCCGGTGCGCGCGCTCGTAGTCGTCGTGCACGCGGTTGGCGAACAGCTTGATTGCGACCAGGCCGAACAGGAAGCCGCCGATGTGCGCCCAGTAGGCCACCCCGCCGTCTCCCGCGACCGGAGTAGCCAGCTCCGAGGCACCGTTGAAGGCCTGCAGCAGGAACCAGGCACCGAGCACCAGCAACGCCGGCAGCTCGATCACCGTGAAGAAGATGACGATGAAGATCACGGTGACCACGCGCGCCCGCGGGTACAGCAGCGCGTACCCGCCTAGCACGGCGGCCACCGCGCCGCTGGCGCCGATGGTGGGCACCGCGGCGTCGGGTTGGATCGCCACCTGGGCCAGCACGGCCGCCAGCCCGCCCAGCAGGTAGAAGGCGAGGAAGCGGGCTCTGCCCATCGAATCCTCGATGTTGTTCCCGAAGATCCACAGGAACAGCATGTTGCCGGCGATGTGCAGCAGGCCTCCGTGCATGAACATCGATGTGAGGATCGTCAGCCAGGTGGACGCTTGGCTCGGGGCGTCGCCGCTCACCCCCTCCTGCCCCTCGCAGATCAGCCGGTCGCCCGACTCGGACACCGCGCACTCGTCCCCGGGATGGGACACCTCGTAGGGGATGGCCCCGTATTCGATCACCCGGTCGTTGAACTTCTCGTCGCTGCTGAAGAACGCTCCCTGGAAGCCGAAGAACATCACCACGTTGGCCACGATCAGTGCGACCGTGACGATCGGGAAGCGCCGCGTGGGGATGTCGTCCTTGAGCGGGAACACGGCCGAGGCCGCGCATCATGGCCGAACGTCGAGGAACTCGAGCGTGTGGGCGAAGAAGAAGCCCGGCCGGGGGCCGCCCTCGAGCGCGTAGACACGGTTTCCGAGCGAGACCCCGCCGAGGCCGTGGCGCGGGGTGCGCATGTCCGGCAGCGACCGCCACCTGTTGCGCTCGGGGTTGTAGATCTCGACCTCGGCGATCGTGCCGCCGGACTCCTCGCCGCCGAAGACCACCACCCGGCCCCCGCTGACCGCCGCCGAGGCGATGCCGCCGCGCGCCTTGGTCATCGGGGGCAGCAGCCGCCAGCGCCGCCGGCGGGGGTCGTAGCGCTCGGCCGTGCGGTAGTTGCCGGGACCGGCCAGGTCGCGGCCGGCGAGGGCGTAGAGGTAGCCGCCCGCGGCCACCCCGGTCATGTGGTCGCGCGGCGGTCCCTTCAGCGAACGTCCGCCACGCCAGCGGCGGCGCCTCGGATCGTAGATCTCCATCGAGCTCAACTCGCCGTCCTCGCTGCGCCCGCCCACCGCATACAGGCGCCCGTCCAGCGCCCCGAACGCGTGCGCAGCGCGCTCCTGGCGCGCATCGGGCAGGCGCCGCCAGCGGTCGGTGTCCGGCGAATACACGTACAGACGATCGGAGGCGCTGGAGAGGTCCCGTCTTGCCCGGTAGCCCCCGTGCACGTACAGCCTGCCGTCCAGCGCGGCGGCCGCAGGGTGGTTCAGGCCGATGGGCATGGAGCTCAGGCGACTCCAGCGGTCGCGCCGGATGTCGTAGCGCTCGAGCGCGCCCGTGGTCTCGCCTGTCGACTTCTCGAAGCCTCCCACCACGTAGATCGAGCGCCCGATGCGCGCGGCGGCTACCTCGGTGCGCTCGAGGGTGGCGGGTGACAGCGCGCGCCATTCGCCGGTCACCGAACCGGTCGCCGGCACGGGCCCTCCGCCGGCGCCGGCCGGGTCGCCGCTGCTCACGGCCAGCGCTGCGCCTCCCGCGGCCAGCAGGGCTACGGCGGCGGCGATGGGTCCCCTGGACACGATCGCCGCCGGGACACTCAGCGGGCGGCGGCCCTGCTCAGGGTCTGCTCGGCGTGGTAGCTGGAGCGCACCAGCGGTCCGGCCGCCACCGAGTCGAAGCCCATGGCATAGGCCTCCGCCTCCAGCTCCCCGAACTCGTCCGGGTGCCAGTAGCGCACCACGGGCAGGTGGTCGCGGGTGGGCCGCAGGTACTGGCCTACGGTGAGCACCTGCACCTCGTGCTCGCGCAGCACGCCGAAGGTCTCGAGCAGCTCCTCCTTGGTCTCGCCAAGGCCGGTCATCAGCCCGGACTTGGTCACCACCTCGTCACCGCCCATCTCCTTGGCGGTGCGCAGCACGCGGCACGAGCGCAGGAACTGCGACCCGCGCCGCGCAAGGGGGTAGAGGCGCGGGACCGTCTCGACGTTGTGGTTGAACACGTCGGGGCGCTCGGCGACCACCCGCGCGAGCGGCATCTCCTCGCCACGGAAGTCCGGTGTGAGCACCTCCACCTTCGTGTCAGGGGAGAAGCGCCGGATCGAACGGATCACACCCACGAACGCGCTCGCGCCGAGATCCGGGAGGTCGTCGCGATCGACGCTGGTGATCACCGCGTGGCGCAGTCCCATCCTCTTCACCGACTGAGCCACGCGCAGCGGCTCGAGCGGATCGTTGTGGGTCGGCTTGCCGGTCTTCACGTTGCAGAAGCCGCAGCGGCGGGTGCAGGTGTCGCCCAGGATCATGAACGTGGCCGTGCCGCGCTCCCAGCAGTCGCCGATGTTGGGGCAGGCGGCTTCCTGGCAGACCGTGTGCAGCCCCTCGTCCTCCATCATGTGCCGCAGCTCGCGGTACCGGGGACTGCCAGGCGCGGGCACCTTGAACCACGCCGGCTTGCGGTCGCCGAACGGCACCACATCGCCCATCTCGAGCACGCGTGCGCCACCCGGGTTGGAGCGCGACCGGGTGCGGTGCTCGCGCGGGGCGTCGCTCATGCGGGCACCAGCCGCTTTGCGACGGCCTGCGTGAGCTGGGTTTCCGACACCAGTCGCTGGCGCCGGCTGAAGGCCTGTGCGAAGCGCCACGCCGCCCGCTTGCGAAAGCACGGCATGGCGCCGGTGCGCCCGGTCTCCTTGAGCACCGAGGTCATCCGCACGTGATCGAGCCCGCACGGGCGGATCCACTCGAAGGGCTGGAGGTCGCCGTCCACGTTGACCGCGAACCCGTGCGTGGTGACCCCGCGCGACACGTGCACTCCGATCGAGCCGATCTTGGCCTCGCCGGCCCAGACGCCGGTCAGGCCGTCGCGCACCTCGGCCTCGATGCCCTCGTCGGCGAGAGCGCTCACGATGGCCGACTCCATCGTGTGCACGTAGGCGGGCACGTCGCGCACGCGCATGATCGGATAGCCCACGAGCTGACCGGGACCGTGGTAGGTCACACGGCCACCGCGGTCGGACTCGGCCACGTCGAGGCCCTGCGAGAGGTACCAGGACTCACCCATCGGCAGGTCGCCCGGCTCTGTCCGCCGGCCGCGCGTGTAGACGGGATCGTGCTCGAGCAGCAGCAACACGTCGGGGATCGCGTCGGCCTGGCGGGCCTCGCGCAGTTGCCCCTGGAGAGCTAGCGCATCCCGATACGGCAGCTGGCCGAGCGCGACAACCCAGAGCTCGGGCGCGGGGCTCTCTGACCGGATCGCAGGCACTCTCCTGAGAGTACCGGGGGCCGTCGCTCGTTCGCCAGGGCCTCGAGCACCACCGATCCCTTGTTGGCCACGACCTGAAAGAGCCGCACCGAGTTGTGCCCCCGCCGCAGGGCGCGCTCAGGCAGCATCATCGAGAAGATCTCGCCCTTGTCCGGCCCGCGCAGGTGAAAGGTGCGTCCCGTGGCCTCGATGCGGCCGTTCACCGCCACCGCCACGTCGCGCGTGGCGGGGGGCCCGGCGCGGTGGACGTGGCCGGCCGCCTGCACCGGGATCACCTTGGCCCGTGGGTTCACGTTGCGCCAGAGGTGCGGTAGGGCGAACGCTCCGCGCACGAGGCCTGGCCGGATCGCGAACTCCTGGGTCCTGCGCCCCACCAGCCGGCGGTGCGGGCCGGCGCGATACAGCCCGGCGAACGGCTCGCCGTAGCGCCGAAGGCTCTGCGGGCCGGTCCCGAACAGCCTCGTGTGACGGTCGATGTTGGCCTGCCGGCGCCGCTGGAGCGCCCGCTCCGTGATCTGCACGAAGCCGTCGAAGTACCGCCGCGGCATCTGCGCCCGCCGCCGCCTCTGCGCCTCTGCGGAGAAGCCGGAGACCCCTTCGACCTCCCAGCCGGATCTGATGCCCAGGGCGTCGGTGATGGTTGGCACCATGTCCACGGTGCTCACCAGGGCCGGGTTCACTCCGCCCTCACGCTGGCCCGGCGCCTTCACCAGGAACGGTACGGGGCCCACCTCGTCCAGGTTCTGGTTTGTGAGCTTGCGGCGGTCTGAGACACCCACCTCGAACGAGATCCCGTGATCGGCGGTCACCGCGATCAGCGCATCGTCGTAGATCCCCTCCCGCTTCATCGTGCGAATCAGCCGCCCCAGCTGGTGGTCCACGTAGCCGATCTGCAGGAGCAGCCGTTGCTGGTTGTGCACGGTCAGCCCGCGGTCGTGGAACCCGTCGGTGCTGGCGAGCGTGCCCACCGCGGGCTCGAAGTGGCGCCCCGAGGGCAGATAGATCCACGGGAGGTGCGGTAGCAGCACGTGCTTGAAGTAGAAGGCCGGCTCCCTTCGCTCTTGGATCGTGTCCATCCAGGCCTGGAGCCGCTCCTCGCGGCCGTTGCGGGTCAGGTTCTGCAGGATCCCGAGACGTGTATCCGCGGCCCCCGGGCAGTACTCGGGCGGGCAGACGTCGGTGGCCTCCTCGACGGCGAAGATCTCATAGCCGCGCTCGCCGAAGAGGCTGAACACGTTGCCCGGATGGCCTTCCACCGTGGCCGGCAACCCGTCCCGGGGGACGCGACCGTCGAGGATGGCGGGGAAGGCGAGCGGAGTGCTGTCGTGTGCGGCGATCGCGTTGGGCCACCAGGTGGCCTGGCGCGACAGGCGTGCGAAGTTGGGGAAACGCCGAGGGTCGATCCGCCCGCCGGGCAGGCGCATTGCATCGACTGGAAACTCGTCGAAGCCGATGAGCACGACCGGGGGCCGGGGCCCGGACACCGGCGCCGGCTCGTCCCCCTCGCTGTAGCCCAGGACCAGCAGGCCGGCGCCAACCAGCGCGCCGGCGATCACAACGATGGCCAGGACGCGGCTTCTCACCGCGTTTCACTGTAGATCAGGACACTACGCTGAGAGGGGTGAGCCGGGGAGAGCGTTTCTGGACCAGCCGCCTGCGCTGGCGCCTGCGCGGCGCCACCGTCTGGCCCGCCTTCGTGGTCGCAACGCTGCTGAACGGCCTGATCCTCGACCTGCTGCCTCCGGTCGCCACCACCGGGCTCAACTACCTCGAGGGTGTGCTGATCGCGACCTTCGGCAACCTGTTGCTGGTCGGGGCACTGGCGCCCTTCCTCACCAAGCGGCTGGCTCAACGCCGTCAGGCGGCTCCGGCCGCAGGCGCGACCCCGGTGGTCGAGGCCGAGCTGCTGCGCGATCGCGTGGGCACCGCGCTGCTGGCGGCCGGCATCGCGGCGTCACTGGCGTCAGGGCTGGCCAACCGGCCGCTGATCGTGTCCGAGACGCAGGCCAGCGAGCAGAACGCGGAGGTGGTGCGCGACTACGTGAGCCACTCCGGGGACGAGGAGCTGCGCCGCAACCTCGAGACCGCCAACACGATCCGACTTGGCGAGGGCTACTTCCGCACCTGCATCGCGCGCGACGATCGGCAACGCTTGGTGTGTCTGCTGGTGGACACCGAGAAGGATCCCCCCGCCGTCCGCCGGGATCCCAGCGGCGTGTCCAACAGCCTGGTCGGAGGCGGAGGGTGAAAAGGTGCGGTGCTCAGCCGATCGACGACCGGCCGCGCTCCTCCCCCGGATGAGGGCTGAGGTCGTGGTGGTCGGTGCCGGGGCCGCCGGGCTCGGGGTGGCCGGGCCGCTGAAGTGGCGGGGGGTCGGGGCGCTGGCGCTGGAGCGCGCCAAGGTGGGATCGAGCCAGCCGCACCCCGCCGCGCCGGACCTCTATTTTTCAACGGCTACGGCCAGCCGCCCGGCTGCCGACTGGCGCACCTGCCGCCGGATCGCGCGCCACATCGCCGGTGTCAGGCGTCGCCGATGAGGCGCAGCTGTCCCCCGTCGAGGACCTCGAACACCTCGACGCGGTTGCGCCCTCGCTGAAGCGACGTTTCGGGCACGTTGACGGCGAAGCTCTCCTGCCCTCTCCCGCGCAGGTAGAACGTGCGGCTCACAGCCTCGATCCGTCCGTTCACCGCCACGGCGATGTCGCGCCGGGCGCCGGCGTCCCCGCCCGCGACCGGGCCGACCACCTGGGTCGGCGCCAGCGCCGAGTCCTTGCGCACCGCGCGCATCTCACCCGCACCGGCGATCGTGGCGCGCACATCGCCACGGGTCGCGCGCGCCGGCTCGTCGACCGCCCGACCCAGCAGCTCGCGATTGGGCCCGACCCCGGTGTACAGGGACGCCCAGTCGCCTGAGCCGAAGCGCTCCAGGCGCTGTCGCAGGAGCGCGCGCCGGCGCCGCTCGATCACCTTGGCCGGCACCACGATGTTGGCGCCGAAGTCTCGTCTCACCATCACCAGCGACCGCCGGCGGCGGACCGCCGCCGAGAAGGCGGAGCGACCATCCGCGCGATAGGGCATCCGCAGGCCCAGGATGCCCGCGATGGTGGGCACCACGTCGGTGGTGCGTACGTAGGAGCGGACAGTGCGCCCGCGGCGCTGCCCCGGCGCCTTGATGAAAAGCGGCACCGGGGCCACCTCGTCCACGTTCGCCCGCGTGGCCACCCGGCGGTTGTCCACGCCCACCTGCGACGACAGGCCATGGTCGGCGGTGATCACGATCAGGGACCTGTCGAGGATGCCGTCCTTCTGCATGCCGTCGAGCATCCGGCCGATCTCGTGGTCCACGAAGCCGACCTGCAGCAGGATCCGCTGCTGGTTGTAGTCGGTCACGTGACGATCGTGGAAGCCCGGCACGCTCTCGGAGCCTGCCAGGGGGTCGCCGCCCGATCGCGAGGCCTTGCCGGACGGGAGGTACAGGTGCGGCCCGTGAGGGAGCAGGGCGTGCTTGAGGTAGAAGGAGGGGCGGCCGGGGCGGATCGCCCGGAAGAAGCGCCGCAGGCGCTCGCGGCGGCCCGAGTTGAGCAGCGGCAGGATCTTCGGGCCCTTCGCCCGCGCGCCGGGACACCACCGCGGCGGGCACACCGCGGTGGCCTCCTCGGAGCTGACGATGCGATACCCCCGCGGGCCGAACAGGTCGAACACCGTGCGCGGGTGGCCCTCGAAGGTCCCGGGCACTCCGGGCGCGGGCATCTTGCCGTCGAGGATCGCCGGCATGGCCTTCGTGGTGGCGTCGTAGACGGTGTGCGCGTTGGGGAACCAGGTGCCGGTCCGTGCGAGCCTCGCGAAGTTGGGATAGCGCCTCGGGTCGATCCGGCCGCCGGGGCCGAGCAGAGCGTCGGTGGGGAACTCGTCGAGCACGATCATCACCACCGGAGGCCTGGCCCTGGCTGCCTCCGGTGAAGGCGAGGAGGCCGGCGCGACGGCGCCTGCCAGCGAGGCCACGGCCAGTGCGAGCGTGAGCATCGGACGCACTCTAGGCATGCCCCTCGGACGGTTCACGGGCCGTTGACGGCCCGGCCTCAGCTGGGCAACGAGGGCGGCTCGATGCCGCGGGCGCGCATGCCCGACTCGACCTCCGCAATCACCGTCTCGAGCACCTTCACCCGCGCCCAGCGCTTGGAGTCGGCCTCGATCAGATGCCACTGCGAGTGCTCGTGATCGGTGCGGTCGAGCATGTCCTCGATGGCCTGCTCGTACGCGGGTCGCTTCTCGCGATTGCGCCAGTCCTCGTCGGTCATCTTCCAGCGCTTGAGCGGCTTGCGCTCCCGCCGCTCGAAGCGACTCAGCTGCTCCGCGTCGGAGATGTGCAGCCAGAGCTTGATCAGGATCGTCCCCTCGACGGCCAGTGAGCGCTCGAACTCCACGATCTCGTCGTAGGCGCGCTCCCACTCCGCCACGGTGGCGAACCCCTCCACCCGCTCGACCAGAACCCGGCCGTACCAAGAGCGGTCGAACACGGCCATGCCGCCCCACCCGGGCAGATCGGGCCAGAAGCGCCAGAGGAAGTGGTGGCGCTTCTCGTCGGGCGTGGGGGCGCTGAACTGCGCGACCCGTACGTGGCGCAGGTCCATGGGTGCGGTCAGGCGCCTGATCGCTCCGCCCTTGCCCGCGGCGTCCCAGCCCTCGAAGACCACGCACACCGGCGGGCCCAGCTCCTCGCCGTCGAGCTTTCCGCCTAGAGCCAGACGCAGCGTCTCGATCCGCTGCTGTGCCACCTCGAGCCGCTCGGCCTCCTCCTTCCTGGAGAGCTTGAGCGAGAGATCCAGCTCGTCGAGGCGGCCCACGCCTCGATCCTAACCCGCCCTATCGGTGTGGTCTCCGCGCACGAGCTGGTAGGCGAAGGCCCCCGCGGCAGCGCCGAGGACCGGGCCGACGACGTAGACCCAGAAGTCACTCCACTCGCCGGCCGCGAGTGCAGGCCCGAACGAGCGGGCCGGATTCATCGACGCTCCGGTCACCGGGCCGCCAAAGAGCGCGTCGAGCGCCACGGTGCCGCCGATCGCGATCGCGGCCGCGGCGCCGACCGCTCTCGTGTCGGTCGCGACGGCCATGATCACGAACATCAAGAAGGCGGTGAGCACGATTTCGTACACCAGCGCACTCCCCGCGCCGACGCTGGGCACCGTAGCTCCCAGCTCACCCGGCTGGTTAGGCCATACGGCGAGCAGGAGCAGCGCGCCAGCGACTGCCCCAAGCATCTGGGCGGCGATGTAGGCGACGGCGTCCCTCACCGGAAAGTGGCGGGACAGCGTGAAGGCGACCGTGACCGCGGGGTTGATGTGTGCGCCGGACAGATGCCCGGTGGCGTAGACCATGACCATGATGATCAGTCCGAAGACGAGGCTGACGCCGACAGCGCCGAGCGCCCCGTCGTACTCGACGTCCGACACGACGGCTCCACACCCGGCGAAGACGAGCGCGAATGCCGCGAGGGCCTCTGCGCTCGCGCGGCGAGGCAGGTTCGGCTTCGTCATGTCAGGCGGTCGCCAGCGCGTCGCACGGTCCGGCGAGCTAACCCGATTCCATCGATAAACTCAAATAGATGCCCGTCGATCTGGAGCTTGCGCCCAAACGAAAGCGCCCGCCGGGGGAGCCGTGCTGTGAGCCCGTCGTGTACCCCGAGGTGGAGCGACACGAGGCCGAGCGGATGGCGGCGATCGCCAAGGCCGTCGCCGATCCCGTCCGGCTGCAGCTGATCGACGTCCTGCGCAAGCACGCCGGCAAGGTGTGCGTCTGTGAGCTGATTCCCCTCTTCGATCTGTCCCAGCCGACCATCTCGCACCACCTGAAGGTCCTCCGCGACGCGGGGTTGGTCAGGTCCGAGAAGCAGGGCCTGTGGGCCTACTACTACGTCGTCCCGGGGGTCCTTGACGAGCTCGCCGCCTGGCTGTCCTGAGCCTCGGGTCCCGGCTTGCGGGCGCGCACGATGGCTGAGGCGGCGTGCTCATGCACGCGGTGGGTCTCCCGTATCTCGATCTCGCCGAGCCCGGCATTGGTCAAGGCGCGTTCGAACTCGTCGCGCGTGAGGGCGCCTGCGATGCAGCCGGTCCAGGCGCGCACGTCGGCCCTCGTGGCCTCGTCCATGTCGGGGTCGGCCACGACGTCCGAGACGGCGAAGCGCCCACCGGGCCTGAGCACCCGGGCAACTTCTCGGAGGACCTTGCTCTTGTCGCCGGAGAGATTGATCACGCAGTTCGAGATGACCACGTCGACGCTGGCGTCGGGGAGGGGGAGATCCTCGATGTAGCCCTTGACGAACTCCGCGTTGCCGACACCGGCCTCCGCGGCGTTGACCCGAGCGAGCTCGAGCATCTCGTCGGTCATGTCGAGGCCGATCGCCCGGCCGGAGGGGCCGACGCGCCGAGCGGAGATGAGCACGTCTGCGCCTGCGCCGGATCCCAGGTCGAGCACCGTTTCGCCCTCGTGCAGGTCGGCTACGGCGGTGGGGACCCCGCAGCCCAGCGAGGCGGCCACGGCGGCGTCAGGGGCTTCGGCGGCATCGCCGTAGAGCGAAGAGCCGAAGACCTGGGTGCCGCCCCGGTCGGACACCTCCACGCTCGCGGGGCTGCAGCACGAGCCGGAGCCCCCGCGGACGGCGGTCGCCGCTGCGGCGTACCGCTCTCGAACGGTCTCGCGAATATCTGGGCCCGGCACAGCCATGCTCCGCTCCTTGGGTGACGCCATCAATAGATAAACGTCAATGTAGCACTCTCCGGCTCAGCGGCCGGCCACCAGCCGGACACCCAGCCGCCGCGCCAGTCCCTCTCCACCCTGGCGCATCACGCGGTCGTGGCTACGGGTGAACAGCGGGCGCGCCACCGGGGCCAGCGCGTTCATCCACGCGCGCGTGGTGCGCACGTCCCAGTCGTAGATCACGGCCGTCACGCCGTCCTGCTCCATCAGCCGCCAGGTGCCCGCGCCCTCCAGTCCGCCGGACGAGCGACCCGACATGAGCGCCGGCTCGCGCACTTCTTCGACCCGGAAGTCGAACTCGACCGAGTAGGCCACATGCGCGCGCCAGCGAACGCGGTGCACGCTGCCCACGCGGCGCGGGTCACCGGGTGCCACCTCCTCGGCCGACTGCACCCCGGTCCACCACACCGGCCAGCGCTGCACGTCTTCGAGCACGTCCCAGCAGTCCTGGCGCCCAGCCTCCAGCAGCCATGTGGTGAGGAAACGGTAACGGGCCACCGCGCGCAGGCTACGGGTCAAGGAAAGCGGTCAGGACGCCGAGGAGAGGAGTACCGCTCCTTGAGCGCCCCATGGTCGACTCCCGGCGCACATCCAACCGAGTCCGTTTGCGGCTGCTGCTAGCCGTTGCGGTGGCGACGATCGCCGTTGCGGTGTGGGGCGTCTTCCAGACCCAGCGCAGCACGGCCGAGCGCGCCTTCGACGAGAGCCGGGCCGGCGAGCAGATGCTCACGGCCATGCTCGACCAGCAGACCGGGCTGCGAGGCTTCGCGCTGACCCGGGACGAGGAGTTCCTCGTCCGCAAGGTGCGCGGACAGCGGCACTACGAGACCGCCCTCGAGAGCGCCCGCCGCCTCGCCGACGAGAGCGAGCGCGAAGCCTTGGCCGAGCAGGTGACCGCCGCCCGGGCATGGCAGCGGCTGGCGCAGGATGAGGTCGAGCGGCTGCGCGAAGCCAAGCAACTGGCGCTGAGCGTCGCGTACGTGCGTAACCGCAAGGACGCCTTCGACCGCTACCGGCGCCTCAACGCCAAGTACAAGAAGCGGGTGGCTGACGCCCGGCGCAGCGAGCTCGGCAGAGCCGGCCTGATCGCCGTTGCAACGATCATCGGGCTCGGCATCCTGTTCGGCGGCGTCGGCTACCTGGCGATCGAGCGCCAGGCGGCCAGGGAGCGCCGGCAGCGTGCCCGCGCACGCGCGTACCGGACGTCGCAGGCGGAGTTCAACGAGACGATGCAGATCATGCGCGACGAGGACGAGGCCTACGCCCTCGTCAAACAGCACCTCGAGCGGTCGATCCCCACCTCGGATGTGGTCGTTCTCTCCCGCAACAACTCATCCAACCGCCTGACGGCGGCCACCGCGCTCGCGGAGGGGTCTCCCATGGCGGCGGCGCTGGCCGACGCCGAGCCCGAGTCGTGCCTGTCGGTGCGGCTCGCCCGCGAATACCGCAGGGGCGAGGGCGTCGACCCGCTGCTGGCGTGCGATGTCTGTGGGGCGGCCTCGGGCGACATCACCTGCGTGCCGTCGCTGGTCAGCGGAGAGGTGATCGGGTCGGTGCTGGTCGAGCATCCGCGGGGGCTCGAGCCCGACCAGCGGGAGCGCGTGGCCGACTCGGTGGCCCAGTCCGCCCCCGTCCTCGCCAACCTGCGCAATCTCGCGATCGCCGAGATGCGGGCGGCCACCGACGCCCTCACCGGCCTGCCCAACCAGCGCGCCTGCCACGACAACCTCAAGCGGATGGTTGCGCACGCCAGCCGCACCGTCTCACCCGTCAGCGCCGTGTTGCTCGACCTCGACCACTTCAAGCAGATCAACGACCGCTTCGGCCACGGCGCGGGTGACGACGTGCTGGCGGCGGTGGGGGAGTCCCTGACCGCCCTGATCAGGGCCAGCGACTTCGCCGGGCGCTACGGCGGCGAGGAGTTCCTGATGCTGCTGCCCGATACCGATTCGGAGGGTGCCCGCGACGCCGCGGAGAAGGTCCGCGACGCGATCTCCAAGATCGACGTGCCCCTCGTGGATCGGGCCATCACCGCCAGCCTCGGGGTGGCCACCTACCCGTCGGATGCGCTCGACGCCGACACGCTCGTGCGCATGGCCGACCGCGCCCTCTACGCCGCCAAGGGCGCGGGGCGCAACCGGGTCGAGCTGGCCATGCCGTCCAGCGACGCCGCCGAAGCGAGCCTCACGCGAGGCTGACCATGACGTGCTTCACGTGCGTGTAGTCCTCGAGCGAGTACATCGACATGTCCTTGCCGTAGCCGGACTCCTTATAGCCGCCGTGGGGCATCTCCGCGGGGAGCGGGATGTGGTCGTTGACCCATACGCACCCGAACTGCAGCGCGTTGGAGACTCTCAGCGCCCGCGCGACGTCACGCGTCCACACCGATGACGCCAGCCCGTAACGGGTGCCGTTGGCCCAGGCGATTGCCTCGGCCTCGTCGGTGAACGGCTGCACGGTGATCACGGGGCCGAAGATCTCGTCCTGGATCATCTCGTCGTTCTGCTCGAGGCCGGCCACCACCGTGGGCTCGAGGAAGAACCCCGGCAGGTCGGGCTCGCCGCCACCGGTCACGATCTCGGCGTGCCCGGGCTTTCGCTCCAGGAAGCCCTCCACGCGCTCGCGCTGACGTGCCGAGCTGAGCGGCCCGAGGTTGGTGTCGGCCGACATGGTGTCGCCCATCACGAACTCCTTGGCCTGGGCGGCCAGCCCGTTCACCACGTCGTCGTACACGCCCTTGCCGGCCAGCACGCGGGTGGCGGCAGTGCAGTCCTGGCCCGCGTTGTAGTAGCCGGTGCCCGCGATCGTCTCGAACACGGTTTCCATGTCCGCGTCGTCGAAGACCACGACCGGGGCCTTGCCGCCCAGCTCGAGGTGCACGCGCTTGAGCGTGTCGGCGGCCGCCTTGGCAATCCACTTGCCAGTGCCTGGCGAGCCTGTGAGCGACACCATGTCCACATCGGGATGGGTCACGAGGGTCGAGCCGGTGGGCTGGCCGTGGCCGGTCACCACGTTGAACACGCCCTCGGGGAACAGGTCGGCGGCCAGCTCGGCCATCTTCAGCACGCTCATCGGAGTCGTCTCGGCCGGCTTGAGCACCACCGTGTTGCCGGTGGAGAGCGCAGGCCCGATCTTCCACACCGCCATCATCATCGGGTAGTTCCAGGGCGCGATCTGGCCGATCACGCCGATCGGCTCGCGCCGGATGATCGAGGTGTAGCCGTCGAGGTACTCCCCGGCGGCCTTGCCCTCCATCACCCGGCAGGCGCCGGCGAAGAAGCGCAGCTGGTCGGCCATGGCCGGAACCTCGTCCTCCAGGAACGCCTGGCGCGGCTTGCCGGCGTTGGCCGATTCGATGTCGGCGATCTCGTCGGCGTTCTCCTCGATCCGGTCCGCCAGCTTGAGCATCGCGGCGGCGCGCTCGGACGGTGTGGTTGTGCTCCACGTCTCGAACGCCTTCTTCGCCGAGGCCACCGCGCGATTCACGTCCTCCTCGGAGGACAGTGGCGCCGAAGCAATCACTTCACCGGTAGCGGGATTGATCACATCCTCCCGCTCCCCGTCGGCGGGGTCGACGAACTCCCCGCCGATGAAGTTACGAAGCTGGGTCTGATCGATAGTTGCCATTGATGCCCTTCCTTTCTGTTCCTAGCGACTAGCGACTGGCGACTAGCCCCTCGAGTACCTCGTCAAGCGCAGTGAACTCAAAGCCGGTATCCGCCGCCACCGGCGCATACGTGACCTTGCCGCCGGCCACGTTCACCCCGGGCCGCAGCCCGGGATCGCGCGCCAGCGCACCCTCCAGTCCGAGATCGGCAAACGCCAGCACATACGGGAGCGTGGCGTTTGTGAGCGCATAGGTGGACGTGATCGGCACGGCCCCCGGCATGTTGGCCACGCAGTAGTGGGTGATGCCGTCGACTTCGTACGTCGGGTCGGAGTGGGTGGTGGGCTTCGAGGTCTCGAAGCACCCGCCCTGATCGATCGACACATCCACGAGCACCGCGTTGCGCTTCATCATCGCGAGCTGCTCGCGCCTGATCACATACGGCGCCCGGGCGCCGTGCACCAGCACCGCGCCGATCACCAGATCTACGCGGGGAAGCATCTCCTCCACCGCGAGCACCGACGAGTAGACGGTGGAGGCCCGGCCCGCGAACGCTATGTCGAGCTCACGCAGCCGGTCCACGCTGCGGTCGAACACGAACACGTCGGCCTCCATGCCGATCGCTATCGCCGCGGCGTTGAAGCCCACCACGCCGCCGCCGATCACCATCACGTTGGCGGCCGCCACGCCGGGCACGCCGCCCAGGAGCACACCGCGCCCGCCGAGCGGCTTCTCCAGCATGAACGCCCCCGCCTGCGTCGCGATCTTGCCGGCGACCTCGCTCATCGGGGCCAGCAGCGGCAAGCGCCCGCGTGCGTCCTCGACGGTCTCGTACGCCACGCATGTGGCGCCCGACTCGCACAGTGAGCGGGTCAGCTCGGGAGCTGGGGCTAGATGCAGGTAGGTGAACAGCAGGTGGTCGGGCCGCAGCATCGCGACCTCCTGGGGCTGGGGCTCCTTCACTCCGAGCACCATCTCGGCCTCGCCGAACACTGCCTCGGCGTCGGGCAGGATGCGCGCGCCCTGAGCCTCGTAGTCGGTGTCCGCGATGGCGCTGCCCTCGCCGGCGCCGGCCTGCACCATCACGTCGTGATCGTGCTCCACGAGCTCGCGCACCCCGGCCGGGGTTAGCGCCACCCGGTACTCGTCGGTCTTTATCTCCGTCGGCACGCCGACCTTCATCCGCTCACGCCCTCCTTGACCTCGACTCGAAATGTGCAGTTGCGCCTCTCCAGCTCGGGGAAGAGGTCATCCGGGTCCACGCAGCGCTCGGGCGGCATCGCCCCCGTCGAATCGATGCGGCCTCGCGCCATCAGGCGCACGGCGGCAGCGGCAGGAGCGGCGGTGGACACGATGCCTCCGCCGATCCGCCACTGCTCCATCGGCTCGGTGATCGCCGTGACCGTCACGGCCCCGGTCGGCCCGGCGGCCTCGATCACGTGCACGGACACGGTTTGTGGTGAGGACGGAACGGCGGCGGCCGCCGCGGCCGCGATCTGCTCGCCCGGGGCGCCCACGAGGGCGCGGACCCGTTCGAGCACGGCGGGGGACAGCGACAGCCGGAAGCTCGACTCGGTGCAGCCGAAGCTCTCCGCGAACGTGCGGATCTCCGAGTGCAGCGTGTAGATGGTCTGGCTGCGGCCGATCGGCTCCGGGAAGTCCAGCTCGCCGCCGTCGCTCATCGGTTCCAGCGCGACAGGAACGCCGTCGCGCACCGCCATCGGCTCCATGGTCAGCTCGTCGACCAGCGTCTGTGGCGAGTACGGGTAGCTGGGGCCGTCGGGAGGGTCGAGGTCGCGGCCGGCGGCGATCACGTCGATCCTCTCGGGCGCAGATCCCAGCTCCCGCACCGCCCGCACCGCCATCACATTGGTCTTGCCCGGCGAGGAGCCCATGCCCAGCAGGGCCAGCAGCCCGGCATCGGCGAACGGCGCGTGCAGGGCCAGTTGCTCCCCGGTCACGCGGTACAGCCCGCCGAGGTCGATGTAGCTGCAGCCTGCCTCGAGGCAGGCGCGCATGGCGTCGAGGTTCACCCGGTAGCTGGCCGAGTTGACCAGCACGTCGATGCCCTCCAGGGCGCGGGCCAGGCTGCCGTCGCGCGCGTCGATCGCTTGGACGCGGGCCTTGTCGCCGCCGTGCGCTCGGGCCGTGGCCTGGGCGCGCGCCTCGTCGAGGTCCAGCAGCAGCAGCTCCGCCGCCTCCTCGGACTCGGCCAGGTCGCGAACGATCGCGGGGGCGATGATGCCTCCCGCCCCCAGAATGGCGACTTTCACCCGATCAACTCACGGGCTCGCAGCGCCAGCCAGAACTCGATCCGGTCGCGCGCCGACTTCAGGTCGCGCCCGGTCAGCTCCTCCACGCGACGGATCCGGTAGCGCAGAGTGTGGCGGTGACAGAACAGCTCGCGCGCGGCCTTCTCCCACTGACCGTTCTGCTCGATGAACGCTTCCAGCGAGCGCAGCAGCTCGTCGCCGTACTCGCCGCCGCCGTTCTCGAGCGGGCCGAGCACGCTGTCGCAGTAGAGGCGCAGGGCCTCGTCGTCCTGGAGCGCCAGCAGCAGCTGGAAGGCGCCGAGGTCGCGGTAGGACGCCACCTCCGGGGCCGATCCGTTGGCCATCGCCGCGGCCTCGAGCGCGCACCGCGCCTCGTGGAAGCTCCGGCGCAGCGCGGCCACCGGCGCGACCCGGCTGGCCGCCGCGCGGGGGGCGGGCTGCCCGGCGCCGGCCAGCGCCTCTCGAGCGCGCGTGGCCAGCCCGACGGGGTCGAGCTCGTTCGAGGACGCATCCACGACCGCGCACAACAGGTTTTCGCGCGCGGCCACGAGCGCGCCTACGCCGGCCTCGCGCATGAACCGGTCCAGCTCGGGCTCGAGCGTCGCTGGGTCGGGCGTGGCGAACACCAGCACGGCCGCGTCCGAGCCCACTCCGAACGGGCGCAGGCGCGACGCCAGCTCGCGCTCGGAGAGGGGCTGGCCGCCCCCCGTCGGAGTGCCGACGGCCTCGGCAAGCACGTCGCCGGCCAGCCGGCGCTCGGTGTCGCGCATCGCCCGCTGGCGCATCAGCTCGAGCGCGACGACCGTGACCGCCTGCTGCAGGATCAGCCGCTCGAAGTCCCCTAGCCCTCCCGCGTCGCGCGCGGCCACCAGCCAGGCCTGAGGCACGCCGTGCCCGCGGGTGGACACGGGCAGCGCCAGCGAGCGTCCCGCGATGTCCGGGTGATCGGGCGCGAACTCGGAGCCGTCGCCGTCCTCTCCGCCGCCAGGGCCGCGGGCCGCGCGCGCTCTCACCTCGTCGCGCACCAGCTGGATCGCTCGCTCGGGCAGTGGCCGGCGAAAGGCGCGCTCGGCCAGGGTCTCCCCGTGCGCGTCGAGCACGGTCACCGCCCCGCCGATCGCGGCGGAGAGCGCACGCACCAGCTCGTCGAGGCCGCGCTCCTCGAGCACCAGGCGCTCCAGGCGCTTGTGGATCGCGATGCCGCGTTGCAGCACCTCGTACTGCTCGTTGACCAGCCGGGTGAAGGCCTTCTCGGTGAGGGCGATGAAGGGCAGCTCGTACGGCACCTCGAACACCGGCAGTCCCACCTCCGTGGCCGCGGTCAGCAGCGCCTCCGGCACCGTGTCGTGCGCGAAGCCGGTGCCGAAGCCCAGGCCCGCCAGGTGGTTCTGTGCAAGCAGCCGGGCGAAGTCCGTCTGGCGCTTCGGGGAAGTCAGCTGGAGCCCGGTGGTCAGGATCAGCTCGCCACCCGACAGCCACGGCGTGGGATCGGGCAGCTCGGTGATGTGTACCCACCGCACCGGCGCGTCGGCGGCCTCCTCGCCCGTGGCCAGCTCCAGGCCCATCTCGTCGACGAGGGTCCGAAGCGTGAGCACCGCTGCGTCCCTCCTCCTACGCTCGAGGAGCAGGGCGAGTCGGAGTGCCAGGCTTGACGACGAGCCGGTTGGCGGCTTCGCTGAGCACCTTGCGCAGGACCCCCTCGATCTCGGCGAACTGCTCTGTGTCGGAGATCAGGGGCGGCGACAGCTGGATCACTGGATCACCACGGTCGTCGGCGCGGCAGATCAGGCCGTTCTCGTACAGCGCTCCCGAGAGGTAGCCGCGCAGGAGGCTTTCCGACTCGTCCTCGTCGAAGCTCGCCTTGGTGTCCTGGTCCTTCACCAGCTCGATCGAGTGAAAGAAGCCGGCGCCCCGCACGTCACCGACGATCGGTATGTCGCGCAGCCCGTCGAGCATCGACCGGAACTCGCCCTCCTTCTCGAGCACGTGGCCGCACAGGTCCTCGCGCTCGAAGATGTCGAGGTTGGCCATCGCCGCCGCCGCGGACACGGGGTGCCCGCCGAACGTGAGCCCGTGCACGAACATGTTCTTGCCCTCCATGAAGGGCTCGGCCACCTTGTCCGACGCGATCACGGCCCCCATCGGCGAGTACGCCGAGGTGAGGCCCTTGGCCGTGGTGATCAGATCGGGCGCGTAGTCGTACCGCTGGGCGCCGAAGTAGTGGCCCAGGCGTCCCCACGAGCAGATCACCTCGTCGGAGATCAGCAGCACGCCGTACTTGTCACAGATCTCGCGCACACGCTGCCAGTAGCCCTCCTGGGGCGTGAAGCAGCCACCGGCGTTCTGCACCGGCTCGAGGATCACGCACGACACGGTCTCCGGGCCCTCGAACAGGATCTTCTCCTCGATGGCGTCAGCCGCCCACAGCGGATCGCGGCCCTCGGGCCAGTGGTAGCTGTTGGTGTTCGGCACGTGGTGGCCGCCCGGCGCAAGAGGCTCGAACGGCGCGCGCAGGTCCGGGATGCCGGTGGCGGTGAGCGCGCCCATGGTGGTGCCGTGGTAGGCGATCTCGCGGGCGATCAGCTTGTAGCGGCCGGGCTCGCCCTTCTGCTTGTGGTAGGTCCGGCACAGCTTGAGCGCCGACTCCACGGCCTCGCTGCCGCCGGAGGTGAAGAACACCCGGTTCATGTGCTCGGGCGCCAGACCGGCGACGCGGGCGGCCAGCTCGATCGCCTGGGGGTGGGCGTAGCTCCAGTTGGTGAAGAAGGCGAGCTCCTTGGCCTGCGCGGCCATGGCGTCGGCGATCTCCGCGCGGCCGTGCCCGGCGTTCACGCAGAACAGGGCGGACAGCCCGTCGAGGTAGCGCTTGCCGTGCTCGTCGTACACGTAGCAGCCGTCGCCCTTCACCAGGATGGGCACCTCGGCGTGGTCGTACGCGCTCATGCGCGTGAAATGCATCCAGAGATGGCGCTTGGCCTTCTCCTGCAGCGAGCTCGCGCCGCGCTCTTCGGTCTGGGTTACGTACTGCGGTGTCGTCGCCATCCACTCTCCCCTGGGCTGTCCGTTAAGGACAAAGGTAACCGCGTCGAGGCAGAGTGACAATCGGCCGACAGTGAAAGGTTCACCCCACCTCGTTGTACGAAGTGTCCAACGCGGGGGAGGCGCTTTAGGTTATCTGCCACTTGAATGACTGCCGCAACGTCCATACCGTGGGGGTCCTTGTCTGCCACCGACGACGGCATACCCAGCGTACGGCTGGACGGCGTCGTCAAGCGCTTCGGCGATTTCACGGCCGTCGCCGGGCTGGATCTCGACATCGAGCGCGGCGAGTTCTTCACGCTGCTGGGGCCCAGCGGCTGCGGCAAGACCACCACGCTGCGGATGGTGGCCGGCTTCGAGGAGCCCACCGACGGCCGGATCATGCTCGACGGCTCTGACGTCTCGGGGCTGCCCGCCTTCAAGCGGCCCACCAACACCGTATTCCAGAGCTACGCGCTGTTTCCCCACCTGAGCGTCGAGCGCAACGTGGCCTTCGGGCTGGAGCGCAAGAAGGTGGACAAGGAGGAGGTGCGCCGCCGCGTCGGCGAGGAGCTTGACCGCGTGGGGCTGACCG
Source organism: uncultured Thermoleophilaceae bacterium (assembly GCA_963825475.1). GTDB lineage: Bacteria > Actinomycetota > Thermoleophilia > Solirubrobacterales > Thermoleophilaceae > JAAYBF01. Next base: position 449,825 of record CAWGTC010000006.1, read on the forward strand.
GCGAGGCCAAGCGCAGGCCCAGCCAGCTCTCCGGTGGCCAGCAGCAGCGCGTGGCGCTGGCGCGGGCGCTGGTCAACCGGCCCGCCGTGCTGCTGCTCGACGAGCCGCTCGGCGCCCTCGACCTGAAGCTGCGCAAACGCCTGCAGCTCGAGCTCAAGGCGATCCAGCGTGACGTGGGGATCACGTTCGTGTACGTGACCCACGATCAGGAAGAGGCCCTGACGATGTCGGATCGGATCGCGGTGATGAACCGCGGCTACATCGAGCAGGTCGCCGATCCCGAGCGGGTGTACGCCAAGCCGGCCACGACCTTCGTGGCGGGCTTCATCGGCGTTTCCAACCTCATGCCGGGCGTGGTCGACCGCCCTGGCGCCGACGGCGAGATGCGACTCGACGCCGGTCCGTCGATCACCGCCGATGTCCGGCCGTTGGCCCCCGGCGACCGCTGCCACGCCGTGGTGCGCCCGGAGAAGCTCCAGATATCCCGCACCGAGGGCAGCGCTCCGGACGACCACCACAGCGTCGAGGGCATCGTCGAGAAGCTCGGTGTACCTGGGCACCGCCACCCAGGTCGAGGTCGTGCTCGAAGGCGGAGCCCGCCTGACCGTGCTCGTGCCCAACGTGGACGAACAGGCCCGCCAGACGCTGCCCGGGGGCGGCGCGCGCGCGGTCCTCACCTGGGCGCCCGAGTACATCCATGTGGTGCGCGAGTCCGGCACCGGGCCCGGAGAGGCCGAAGTGCGACCCCCCCGCGATCTCGCTGCCATCGTGCCACCCTGGAAGGAGTCACCCCAAGAGGAGGAACATTCGTGAGCCGTCTCATTGTTCTGCTGTGTGCCATGGCCGCCCTGACGTTTGCCGCGTGCGGTGGTGACGACAGCGTGGGAGGCGGCAACGAATCCGGCACCGAGGTGGCCAAGGCAGGCAAGGTGAGCGGTGACTTCACGATCTCCAACTGGCCCGGCTACGTGGACGAGGGCAAGAACAACTCCGTGGCCGAGTTCGAGAAGGCGAAGGGCGTCAAGGTCAAGTACGTCGAGGACATCAACGACAACGCGGAGTTCTTCGGCAAGCTCCAGCCCCAGCTCGAGACGGGCAAGTCCGGCGGGCGCAGCATGTTCGTGGTCACCGACTGGATGGCCAAGCAGATGTACGACCTGGGCTATCTCCAGGAGATCGATCACGCGGACCTGACCACCGTGTTCGACCATCTGCTTCCGAGCCTCGAGAGCCCGTCCTTCGACCCCGAGCGCAAGTTCTCCGTGCCGTGGCAGACGGGCATGACCGGGCTGATGGTCAACACCTCCCGGGCCCCGGACGTGAGGACGATCAACGACCTCTTCGACCCCAAGTACAAGGGCAAGGTCACGGTGCTCACCGAGCTCCGCGACACGATTCCGCTGGTGCTCAAGGGCGACGGCATCGATCCCTCGACGGCCTCCCCCGACGAGTGGCTCGCGGCGATCAAGAAGCTCCAGGGCGCGGTCGACTCGGGTCAGCTCCGCCGCTTCACCGGCAACGACTACACCCAGGACATGAGCAACGGCAACGTGGTGGCCGCGATCGGCTGGTCGGGCGACACGTCGCTGATCGAGGACAAGGCGGTCGAGTGGAGGATGCCCACGGAGGGCTGCATCCTCTGGTCGGACAACATGGTCATCCCCAAGGGCGCGCCCAACCCGGCCGCGGCGCTGGCATGGATGAACTTCGCCTACGAGCCGAAGGTTCAGGCCGACATCTCCGAGTACGTGCAGTACGTGACGCCGGTGACCGGGGTCAAGCCGATCCTCGCCGAGAGGGATCCTAAGCTGGCCAACAACCAGCTGATCTTCCCGAGCGCGGAGTTCACGCAGAACTGCACCACCCAGCCCAACCCGCCCGGCTCGGAGGCCGACCGGCAGAAGGTGACGGAGGCCTTCCAGGACGTGATCACGGGGTGATGGGTTGAAGGCCGTGCGCCGGCGGCTGGCCCCTTACGCCCTGCTCGCGCCGGGCACGGCATGGCTGTTCGTGTTCTTCGTCGTCCCCATGTACTACATGGGACAGATGGCCCTGCGGTCGGGGTCGCTGGAGAGCGGTGGGTTCGTGTTCAGCTGGCAGTGGTCCAACTTCGGCGACTCGCTGTCGGGCAACGGGGAGCAGCTCGTGCGCTCGTTCGTCTATGCGGGGTCGGCCACCCTGATCGCGCTGCTCATCGCCTACCCACTTGCCTACGCGATAGCGGTCAAGGCGGGGCGGTGGAAGCTGCTGCTGCTGTTCGCCGTGGTGGCGCCGTTCTTCACCACGTACCTGATCCGCACGATCGCCTGGAAGACCATCCTGGCCGACTCGAGCCCGGCAGTGGAAACCCTCCAGTTCCTGCACCTGGTACCCCAGGACGGGCGCGTGCTGGCCACCAGCGGGGCGGTGATAGCGGGGCTCACCTACAACTTCCTGCCCTTCATGATCCTGCCGATCTACGCGAGCCTGGAGCGTCTGGACGTACATCTGATCGAGGCGGCGGAGGACCTCTACGCCACCCGCTTCCGCGCGTTCGTGCGCGTGACCCTGCCGATCACCGCGCCCGGCGTGGTGGCCGGCGTGCTGCTCACCTTCATCCCGGCCGTGGGGGACTACGTGAACGCCGCGCTGCTGGGCGGCACCGGCCAGGGGATGGTGGGCAACGTGATCCAGTCGCTCTACCTCCAGCAGCGCAACTACCCCGAGGCCGCCGCCCTGTCCTTCGTGATGATGCTGGCGATCCTGGTGGTGGTCGTCGTCTACCTGCGCACGGCCGGCACAGGGGCGTTCATGGGTGAAGAGGAGGAGGCGAAGGCGTGAGCGCGTGGAACTGGATCCGGCGTCACGCGCTGCTGATCTACGCCGGGGTGGCGATCGCCTACATGCTCGCCCCGATCATCGTGGTCGCGCTTTTCTCCTTCGACTCGACTCGCCAGGGCAAGCTCGACTACGCGTGGAGCGGCTTCTCTCTGGATGCCTGGAAGGACGCGTTCGCCAACGAGTCGGTCAACGACGCGATGATCACCAGCCTCGAGCTGGCCGCGCTCGCCACCATCGGCTCAACGATCATCGGCACGATGATGGCGCTCGCGCTCGTGCGCCACCAGTTCCGCGGGCGCAACCTGTCGAATCTGCTGATCATCCTCCCGATGGCCACGCCGGAGATCGTGATAGGCGCGTCGCTGCTTTCGATGTTCCTCATCTACGGCCTCGAGCTGGGCTTCACCACCCTCCTGATCGCCCACATCATGTTCTCGATCAGCTTCGTCGTGGTGGTGGTGCGCTCGCGCCTGATCGGCTTCGACCGCAGCCTCGAGGAGGCCGCCGCCGACCTCGGCGCGCCTCCCTTCACGACGTTTCGCAAGATCACGATGCCGCTGCTGGCACCGGGCATCGTGGCCGCAGCGCTGTTGGCCTTCGCGCTGTCGATCGACGATTTCGTGATCTCCAACTTCAACAGCGGGACCACGGAGACGTTCCCGCTCTACATCTTCGGAGTGAGCCTGCGTGGGATCCCGGTGCAGGTGAACGTGCTGGCCACGCTGCTGTTCGCGGTGGCCGTCGTGGCGATAGCGCTCGTGCTCGCGCAGCAGGCGCGCGCAGAAAGAATGGCTTCGGTGAGGCCCGACGAAGAGGTGGCGTGATGGAGGGCAGCGCAAGTGTGGACAAGGGACTCAAGAAGGATGCGATCGGGTTCTGGGACGCCGTGGTCGTCGGTATCTCCTCGACGGCGCCGGCGTACTCGCTGGCGGCTGTCATCGGGATCGTCGTCGTCGGCGTCGGGCTGCAGGCCCCGGGCGTGATCCTGGTCTCGTTCGTCCCGATGTTCCTGATTGCGGCGGCCTTCTACTACATGAATCGCGCGGACCCTGACTGCGGCACGAACTTCTCCTGGATCACCCGCGCCATCGGCCCCAGCGTGGGCTGGGTCGCGGGCTTCGCGGTCTGCACGACTGGCCTGATCGTGATCGGCTCGCTCGCCGACGTCGCCGCGTACTACATCTTCGACATCGTCGGCTGGCAGTCGGCGCTGCCGACGTTCGAGGAGGGCGAGGCCCTCAGCCAGCGCGTCCCCACCACCATCCTGGCGACCGTGATCATCGTGGCCGTGACGGCGATCTGCGTGATCGGCACGGAACTGTCCGCGCGCACCTCGCGAATCATGATCGGGGCCCAGGTCGGCGCCCTGTTGCTGTTCGCGGTCGTCGCCCTGATCAGGGTGTTCGCCGGGGACGGGCCCGACGGCTCGATCGACCCATCGCTGTCATGGCTATCGCCGTGGGAGGTCAGCACCTTCGACGCGCTCGTGCTCGGCCTGCTGACGGGCGTCTTCATCTACTGGGGCTGGGAGAGCGCGGTCAACCTCAACGAGGAGACCGAGGACTCCGACAGCGCGCCGGGCAAGGCGGCCGTCCTAAGCACCGTGCTCCTGCTGCTCACCTACCTGCTCGTCACGTACGCGGTCATTTCATGGGCCGGTGTCGGCGGCGTGAGCGAGTTCGAGGACGACACCGCAATCCTCGGCACCGTCGCCGAGGGCGCGCTCGGCTCGCCGCTGCACTACCTCGTGATCGTGGCGATCATCACGTCCGGAATCGCATCGGCCCAGACCACGATCCTGCCGGCGTCGAGGACCATGCTCTCGATGGCGCGCCAGGGGGCGATGCCCAAGTCCTTCGGCAAGATCCACCAGCGCTTCCAGACGCCGCACGTCGCGACGATCCTCGTCGGCGCGGGCGCCGCCGTCTGGTACGTCTTCTTCAACCTGGTTTCCCAGAGCTTCCTGTTCGACTCACTCACGGCTCTGGGGATCGTCATCGCCTTCTACTACTCGCTGACCGGGTTCGCATGCGCGATCTATCACCGCAGGGAGCTCACGAAGTCTGCAAAGAACTTCTTCTTCATCGGCGTCGCGCCGGTCACCGGGGCACTGATCCTCGGTGCCCTGTTCTTCAAGGCCATCTGGGAGTTCAAGGACGTCGAGGACTCCTACTCCGGCACCGAGGTCTTCGGCGCCGGGGTCCCGATGGTGCTCGGCGTGGGGCTGATCCTGCTCGGGGTCATCCTGATGATCGCCTGGCGGCTGACGGGCCACGACGACTACTTCGGGCGCAAGACCGAGACCGTTGATCCCGACGTCGCGGCCGGGCGGAAGGCCGGCGTCGCAGCCGTGCCCGAGGGGAGCGTCTGATGAGCGCGATCGTCGTCGGTTATGACGACTCGCCCGGGTCCAAGGCGGCTCTCGGCGTCGCGACCGATCTGGCATCCCAGTCGGGGGACGCGCTCGTGATCGCCTACGGCTACGGGCCGCCCGGAAGCGTCGGCGAGGAGTTCCGAGCGCACCGCGAGGCGCTCATGGAGATCGGCCGGAAGCTCACCGACGACGCGAAGTCCCAGGCCGCCGCAGCCGGTGTGGACGCGCAGGTCGAGCTGGTTTCAGAACACGGCGCGGCTGCCCTCCTGTCGGTCGCGGAACGCCACGACGCGCGCTTCATCGTCGTCGGCACCTACGGCGAGAGCCCCTTGAAAGGCGCGATTCTCGGCTCCACCCCGCACAAGCTGCTGCACCTGTCCGAGCTTCCGGTGGTGGTGGTGCCGGCCTCGTAGGGCCGGCACCGATCCACTCGTAGTATCAGCCCGGCCCCTTGGGGCCCCGGTCCTTACCTCCGCCTGGGCCCTTGCCGCCGCCGCCGTCATCGCAGCGGGGTGATTCGGCGCGCCTTTCCGCGCTGGACAGGCGTGCCTTGGCCTCGTCTAGCGCGGCCTTCGTGCGCACGCGCCTCTTCTTGGCCTTGCGCACGTTGGCGGCGGCCTTCTTCCTCGCCTCCTCGCCCTCGGCGTTCTTGAGCGCCCTCTTCGCGCCCTTGAGCTTCTTGACGGCCTTGCGGGCGGGCGGCGTCGCGGCCTCGACCGCCTGCTTGGCCTCTTGAAACTCCTGCTCGTACCTCTCGCAGAACGGGTTCTCCCGTCCGGCCTGCGCGGGGGCCGCGAGTGCCAGCAAAGAGAGAACTGCGCCTGCCACGGCAGCGTGCCTTCTGCTCATTGGTTCCTCCTTGACCTGTGTCTCCGGTGAATGGAGCCGATGCGCCAGCCTAGGAGCGATGGCCCCTCACCGCCAGCGCTGCCTCATACACTGGCCCAATGGCCACCTGGCACCAGCTCCGCGACCTTCCCGTCCAGATCGACTCCTATTCGCTGGAGGGCCTGGAGCAGGAGTTCGGACCCGAGTTCACCCGCTACACCACCGTCTTCCGCCTCGAGGGCGGCGGCGAGTCCGGCGAGGGCGAGGACGTGATCTATGACGGCCTGGACCACATCTCGCTCCGCGACCGGGGCCCCGTCCTCGGGATCGCCGGCGAACACACCCTCGGCTCGTTCGCCGAGGTGCTTGACGGCCTGGACCTCTTTCCGGACCCGCCCGTGCGGGAGGACTCGCGCGACTACCGCCGCTGGGCGATCGAGTCCGCGGCGCTCGACCTCGCCCTGCGCCAGGCCGGCCTCACGCTGGGCGATGCTTTGGGCCGTCAGCCGCAGCCGCTCAACTACGTCGTCTCCATGCGCCTCGCGGCATTCGGCACGGATGGGCCGGAGACCGCCGACCGGCTGCTCGACGTGCTCGAGCGCTACCCGGGCACGCGCTTCAAGCTCGACCCGACCAACACCTGGACCCCTGAGCTGATCGACGAGCTGGTGGCAACGGGCGCCGTCGACTCGCTCGACCTGAAGGGCCGCTACAAGGGCACGCCCGTCGACGTGGACACCGACCCGGAGCTGTACCGGCGGATCGCGGAGAGCTTCCCCGACGCCTGGCTCGAGGATCCCGACCTCGACGATCCCGCCGCCGCGGCCGCCCTGGAGCCCCATCAGGACCGCATCACCTGGGACGCGCCGATCCATTCGATTGCCGACATCGAGGCGCTGCCCTTCCCGCCGAAGACCGTGAACATCAAGCCGTCGCGGTTCGGCCCGCTCGAGCGGCTCTTCGCCGCCTACGACTACTGCGAGGAGCAAGGCATCGGCGCCTACGGCGGCGGGCAGTCCGAGCTGAGCATCGGCCGCGATCACATCCAGTACCTTGCCGCGCTCATGCACCCGGACACTCCCAACGACACGGCGCCGAAGGAGTTCAACCTCCGGCGCCCGCCCGACGGCCTGCCGGCCAGCCCGATCGAGTTGCCTATCGCGCCCACGGGCCTTAGGTTCGAACGATGATCAAGGAGTTTCGGGAGTTCATCCTTCGCGGCAACCTCGTCGACCTGGCGGTCGCAGTGGTCATCGGCGCAGCGTTCACGACGGTGATCAACGCGTTCGTCACCGACCTGGTCACACCGCTCATCGCAGCGATCGGCGGCGAGCCGGACTTCTCGGCGCTCAAGTTCGAGATCAACGGCAGCGGCTTCCTCTACGGCGACTTCATCAACGCCGCGCTCGCCTTCCTGATCGTGGCGGCGGTGCTGTTCTTCTTCGTGATCAAGCCGGTCAATGTGCTGATGGCCCGCTTCCAGACCGAGACGGCGGTGGACGAGGAGACGCGCGAGTGCCCGCACTGCATCTCCGAGGTCCCGGTGCGCGCCACCCGCTGCAGCTTCTGCACCTCCGAGCTCCCGGCGGGAGCGCCCTGAGCCTTCCGGAGGTCGTCTCGCGAGAGGAGTGGCTGGCTGCTCGCAAGGAGCTGCTGACCAAGGAGAAGGAGGCGACCCGGGCGCGAGACGCGCTGAACGCGGAGCGCCGCGGCCTGCCGATGGTCGAGATCGACAAGGACTACGTGTTCGAGGGACCGGAAGGCAAGCTCGGGCTGATCGACATGTTCGACGGCCGGCGTCAGCTGATCCTCGGCCACTTCATGTTCGAGCCGAGCTCAGAAGACGGCTGTCCGAGCTGCTCCGCCGGGGCCGACGAGGTCTCGAAGGGCCTGCTCGACCACCTGCACGCCCGTGACACGAGCTTGGTCTACGTCTCCCGAGCGCCATTGGAGAAGATCGAGCGCTACAAGGCCAAGAAGGGCTGGACGTTCCCGTGGTACTCGTCGCACGGCAGCCACTTCAACTACGACTTCCACGTGACGCTCGACCCCTCGGTCGCGCCCCCTGAGTACAACTACCGCCCGATGCCCGTCGAGGGCGAGTCGATGGAGATGCCCGGCACCAGCTACTTCCTCCGCGACGGCGACCGCGTCTTCCACACCTATTCCAACTTCGCCCGCGGCGCCGAGGCCACCGGCGGCTCCTACTACTGGCTCGACCTCACCGCCCTCGGTCGCCAGGAGGAGTGGGAGCAGCCGAAGGGCCGCGCGGCCGACGCCCATGCGGCACGGCCCGACTTCTCGTAGCTAGCCGCCTTCACCCGCAGGCAGCACCACCTGCTCCAGCAGCCACTCGTCGTCCATCTTGCCGGTGAGGTAGTTGCGGCCGGCCGCCTGCGCCACCCCGATCCGGCGAAAGCCCGCCTTCTCATACGCGCGCAGCGCCGCCACGTTCTCCACCGCGGTGGCGATCACCACGCGGTGGTGGCCCAGGTCCTCGGTCAGGTGGCGGACGGCCACGCGCACGGCGTCGGTGCCCACCCCGCGCCCGTGGTCGGCGGGATCGATGAAGATGTCGATCTCGGCGTTGCGGTAGTCGGGCTCGGGCTCCTCGGTGTACTGGACCATCCCCGCCACGCGACCGTCGATCAGGATGGCGAAGCGCACCGCCGTTGGCTCGTCGGTCATCGGGAAGCCCTCGTCGGGCTGCCCCCACCACCGCGAGACCTCGGGGGTCAGATGGATCCTCAGCAGTGTCTCGGTGTCGCCGGCCTCGAGTGGGCGCAGCGTCACCACCTCTCCCTCCAGCGCCGGCACGGCTAGAGGGCCAGCGACAGCGGCTCTTCGAGCAGCTTGCGCACCGCCGCCAGGAACTCGGCGCCATCGGCGCCGTAGAGGATGCGGTGGTCGCACACCAGCGTCAGGTTCATCAGGTCGCGAGCCACCACGCGGCCGCGGTCGTCCACCGCCGGCTTCTTCACCAGAGCACCGACTGTGAGGATCGCCGCCTGCGGCGGGTTGATCACGCCCGTGAAGCGCTCGACCCCGTACATGCCCAGGTTGGAGACCGTGAAGGTTCCCCCGCTCAGGTCGGGCGGGGTGATCTTGCCGTCGCGCACCAGGCCGATCAGCCGCCGCGCCTGCCGTGAGATCTCGCCGAGCGACTTCTCGTCGGCGTCGCGGATCACCGGCACCACCAGCGTGTCCTGCGCCGCCACCGCCACGCCCACATTCACGTTCGGGTACAGCTCGAAGTGGCCGTCGCGGTAGGCGCCGTTCACCTTGGGGTGGTCGCGCAGCGCCAGGGCCGCGCCCTTGACCACCATGTCGTTGAACGACGGTGCGTGCTCGGCCTGCTGCTTCAGCCGCTCGCGCAGCTCGATGCACAGCGTCATGTCCACGTCGAGCGAGAGCGCGAAGTCCGGCGCCGTGGCCTTGCTCTCGGCCATCCGCCGCGACACCGTGCGCTGCAGGCGCGTCAGCTCCACGACCTCCGGCTCGCCCTTGGCCCCCGTCTCGCCCGCCGGCGCGGCCTCGGCCTTCGGCGCCGCCTGCTCCTTCTTCGCCGGCTTCTCTTCCTTGGCCTCGGGCTCCGGCTCGGCCTTCGAGCCGCCCTTCTCGGCGGCGGCCTCGACATCCGACTTCACCACCCGCCCGCCGGGCCCACTCCCCTCGACAGAACCAAGATCAACCCCGAGCTCACCGGCCATCCGCCGGGCAACAGGCGAAGCCTTGATCCGCTCACCCTCCTCACGCTGAGGCTTGGAGGGCGCCTCGGCCTCCTGCTCCGCCTGCGGCTCTTCCTCTTCCGCGGCCGGCTCAGCTTGCTCCTCGCCGTCGGGCTCCGGTTCCTTCTGTCGACTTGGAGCCTCCCCTTCCTCCCCGAGCCGCGCGATCACCTCGCCAACCTGCAATGTCTGCCCCTCCTCGGCGAGCACCTCGAGCAACACCCCGTCGGCATCCGACTCGTAGGTCATGTTCGCCTTGTCGGTCTCGATCTCCACGAGCGACTCGCCTCGCTTCACCTGGCCGCCCACCTCCACCAGCCACTTGAGCACCGTGCCCTCCTCCATGGAGTCGGTCAGGAACGGCATCACGACGTCGGAGGCCACGCCTACACGTCCCTGAACGTGGCCACGGCCGCCTTCACCACGTGCTCCTCGTGCGGGAACGCCGCCTGCTCGAGCGGCTTGGAGTAGGGCATGGGCACGTCGGCCCCGGTCACGCGGCCCACGGGGGCGTCGAGGTAGTCGAAGGCCTGTTCCTGAATGAGCGCGGCCATGTTGGCGCCCACTCCGCCGTGGGGCCAGCCCTCCTCCACGATCACGGCGCGGTTGGTCCTGCGCACCGACTCGAGGATGGTGTCCAGGTCGAGCGGGCGCAGCGTGCGCGGATCGATCACCTCGGCCTCGATCTCGTGATCGGAGGCCAGCTTGTCGGCGGCCTTCAGCGCCGTCTCGGCCATCCGTGAGATCCCGACGATGGTCACGTCGTCGCCCTCGCGCCGCACTGCCGCCTCGCCGAAGCGCAGCGGCTCGTCGTCGTCGGTGTCCACCTCGCCGCGGCGGCCGTAGAGGGTCTCGTGCTCGATGAACACCACCGGGTTGTCGTCGCGGATCGCGGCCTTCAGGAGCCCGCGCGCGTCGGCCGGGGTCGAGGGGATCGCCACCAGCAGACCGGGGATGTGCTGGTAGAGCGCCTCCAGGCAGTGCGAGTGGGTGGGGCCCAGCTGGTGGCCCGCGCCCTGGGGCATGCGGATCACCAGCGGCACCTTCACCTGGGCGCCGAACATGTACCTGATCGACGCCGCGCTGTTCATGATCTGGTCCAGCGCCAGCAGAGAGAAGTTGATCGTCATCAGCTCCACCACCGGCCGCAGCCCGGCCATCGCCGCGCCCACGCCCATGCCCACGAACGTGTTCTCGGAGATCGGCGTGTCGCGCACCCGCTTCTCCCCGAACTCCTCGAGCAGTCCGGCGGTCACCTTGAACGCGCCCTGGAACACGCCGATGTCCTCGCCCATGAGGAACACGTCCTCGTCGGCCTTCATCTCCTCGCGCAGGGCCAGGTTCAGCGCCTCGCGGTAGCGCATCTCCGCCACTAGCGGTCGCCCTCGTCGTCGTCGGGATCGGCCCGGTCCACCCGCCTGTCCGAGCGGGCGTCGTCGCCCTCCGCGTAGGCCGCGCCGGCCTCGGCCAGCTCGTGCGCCACGTCGCTTGCCTCGCGCTCGCGCTCGCCGCGGTGGGGCTCGGGCGAGCGCTCGTCCACCGAGAACCAGCTCTCGCTCACCTGCTCGCCCATCACGTAGATGTCGTCGTAGAGCGATGCCAGGTCGGGGAACGGCGACGCGTCGGCGAACTCCACGGCCTCGTCCACGGCCTTCATCGCCTGGTCGTCGAGGCGCTTCAGGTCGTCCTCGCCCAGCTCGCCCTCCTCGGTCACCCGCTTGGAGAAGGTGGCGATCGGATCGCGGGCGCGCCACTCCTTGACCTCGTCCTTGGTCCGGTACTCCTCCGGGTCGGCCATGGAGTGGCCGCGGTAGCGGTAGGTCACGGCCTCCACCAGCTGGGGCTCGCGGTCGGTACGCGCCTTCTCCAGCGCCTCGCTCGCGCATGCGTGGGTGTCGAGCACGTCCATTCCGTCGCAGCGCGAGCCGGGCACGCCGTAGCCGGCGGCCTTCTTCGACAGGTCGGTCACGGCGGAGTGTCGCTCGAGCGCGGTGCCCATGCCGAACTGGTTGTTGATCACCATGAACACGATCGGCAGCTTCCACAGCGCGGCCAGGTTCATCGTCTCGCCGAATGTGCCCTGGTTGGTGGCGCCGTCGCCGAGCATGCAGAGGGTGGCGTCCTCGGTGCCTCGGTACTCCGACGACAGTGCCACTCCGGCCGCCAGCGGCAGGTTGCCACCCACGATCCCGTAGCCGCCGAAGAACCGCCGCTCGGCGTCGAACAGGTGCATCGAGCCGCCACGGCCGCCCGAACAGCCGTCGACCTTGCCGAACAGCTCGGCCATCACGGCCTTGGGCTCGGTGCCCCGGGCCAGCGCCTGGCCGTGCTCGCGGTAGGTGGACAGCAGGTAGTCGGTGTCGCGCAGCGCCTGGGTGGCGCCCACGATCGTCGCCTCCTCGCCGATGCACAGGTGCAGGAAGCCGCCGATCTTGGCCTTGGCGTACATCTCCCCGGCGCGCTCCTCGAAGCGGCGGATGAGCACCATCTTGGCGAGCACCTTCTCGTAGGTCTCGCGGTCGGGGAGCGGACGCGGGCGGCTCTCGACCCCCGTGCTCTCGGGGCTGCGGCCGCGGGTGGCGTCCTCTGTCGCCATCCTCTTCGACTCTAGCGGCGCTGCTCTCCCTTGTACGGCCACCCCATGTTTCGCCGCGGGTACACCCAATGCATGAGAGCTTCAGGGGTACTCACGGCCGTCCTCGCCTGCCTTGTCGTGCTTCCCGCGACAGCCACGGCAGCCGATGTGCCTCCGGGCGCGGAGTGGACGGAGGCCACGATCCCGTCCTCGGACGGCGTGAAGCTGCACGCCGACATCCTCCGGCCCAAGGGACTCGACTCGGCCGCGAAGACCCCGGTGATCCTCTCGATCGGGCCCTACTTCAACCACTCGGGCCAGACGGGCGCCGTGGGGCCGGTGCAGGGAACCTCCTACGACCCGCTCGGCCCCTCCACCGGGCCGTCGGATCGCTTCAACGACCTCGTCGAGGGCGCCAAGCTGATGGAGCGCGGCTACACCTTCGTGATGGTGGATCTGCGCGGCTTCGGCGGCTCCACCGGCTGCCTCGACTGGACCGGCCCCGGCGAGCAGGCCGACGTGGTCTCCTCAGTCGAGTGGGCCGCCTCCCAATCGTGGTCCACCGGCAAGGTGGGCATGTACGGCAAGTCCTACGACGGCGTCACCGGCCTGGTGGGCGTCAACCGCCGGCCCGACGGCCTCGCGGCGGTCGTCTCCCAGGAGCCGGTCTACGACCTCTACCGCTACCTGTACGGCGACGGCATCCGGCGCCTGAACTCCCTCGCCACGCCGGCGCTCTACAACCTGATCGACGCCACGCCGGGGCCGGCGCTGGACGATCCGGCGTACAACGCCGGCGGGCTCGACGACACGCAGCGCCCGGGCTGCAAGGCGGGCAATCAGCTCGACCAGTCGGGCAACGACGATCACGCCTCGGCCTACTGGAAGCAGCGCGACCTGATCCCCGGGGCCACGGGCTCGGACGTGCCGCTGTTCCTGACGCAGGGGCTGACCGAGAACAACACGGTGTCCGACGGCACCGCCCAGTATCTGGAGAACCACACCGGCCCCGAGCGCGCCTGGCTCGGTCCGTGGGACCACGTGCGGGGCAACGAGACCGACGAGTCGGGACGCCTGAAGATGGGCCGCCAAGGGTTCTTCGACGAGGTCACGCGCTTCTACGACCTGCACCTCAAGGGCGTGCAGCCGAGCGTGGTCGACCCCAACGTGGCCGTGCAGACCAACGACGGCACGTGGCGGGGCGAGGAAAGCTGGCCCCCGTCCGACGCCTCGGGCTACACGTCGGCGTTGAACCCGGGCAGCTACACCGACGACGCCGAGGGCGACGCCACCGGCGGCGACGCCGAGGGTGTGTGGACCATCTCACCGCCGCTGTCGCGGACCGCCCACCTGGCCGGCTCGGGCACGGTGGACCTCGACGTGTCCGCGGCGCCCGGAGGGTCCAACCTCGTGGTGGACGTCTACGACCTCGACCAGGCCGGCACGGGGCCGCTGATCACCCGGCAGGGCTACCTCGTGCGCGAGACCGGCCGGGTCAGCCTCGATCTCTGGTCCGCCGACTGGAAGGTCGCGCCGGGCCACCGGATCGGCGTGCGCATCACAGACGCCAACTCCGACTGGTGGATCCACACGTCCACGCTGCAGCCGGTGGAGGTCAGCGGCGGCTCGGTCACCCTGCCCTTCCTCGCCGAGGAGCGCACGGGCACCATCGAAGGCGACCCCGGCGTCCAGCTCGAGGACTACCTGAGCGAGACCATCACGGTGCCGCCGGAGACGATCGAGGACTCCGAGTCCCAGGGATTCGCGCTGCCGTAGGCTCGCTCGACGAGCCGGCCGCTACCTGACGGCCAGCAGGTCCACAACGAACACCAGCGTCTCGTTGGGGCCGATCACCGGTGGAGACCCCTGCGGGCCGTAGGCGAGGGCGGGCGGGATCACCAGCTGGCGCCGGCCACCGACCTTCATGCCCTCGATCCCCTGGTCCCACCCGGGGATCACTGCGCCGGTACCAAGCTGAAAGTCGATCGGTGCGCCGGCCGTGAAGGAGCTGTCGAACTCCTCGCCGTTCGAGTAGTTGACGCCCACGTAGTTCATCGACAGCTGGCTCCCGGCCGTGGCCACCTTGCCGGTGCCCGGCTTGATGTCCTCGATCTGCAGCTCGGTGGGCGGCGGGCCCTCGGGCACGGTCACCTTCGGCTTGCCCGCGACCTCCGGGGGCTCGGCGGGAGCCGGCTCAGCGGCGGCGCCCCCGGACTCCGTGGTCTGCTCGCTCAGGTTGGCGGCCGACTCGTCGGCCTCCTCCTCGGAGCAGCCGGCGGCGGCGAGCGAGAGTGCGGCAAGGCCGCAGGCGATGAGATGACGGGTGCGCATGGCGGCGGATCCTAGGGAACGTCCCCCCGGTCCGGCCTCATGCCAGCGTCGCGGCGGCTTCGTCGAGGCGGTCGTCTCCCCAAAACAGTGCGTCCCCTATCGCCACGGTGGGCACGCCGCGCACGCCGCGGTCGTAGGCCTCGGCCGTTGCGGCGCGCAGGCGCTCCTTGATGCCCTTGCTCTCGATCCCCTTGACCACCGCGTTGGGGTGCAGCTCGCAGGCCGCGGCGGCGATCAGCACGTTGTCGACCACGCTCAGATCGCGCCCGCCGGCGAAGGCCTGGCGGAAGGCGGCGAGGGAGAAAGCGACCCCGCGGCCGATCTGCTGGCAGAAGATGGCGGCGCGCATTGCGGCGAGTGTGCTGGTGGGCCAGGGCTCGGGCCAGCGCATGGGCTGTAGGCCGTACTCCTGTGCGCGGCGCTCCACATCGGCCACGCCCTCGTCGCGCTTGCCGGTGACCGCCCACGAGCCGCCGCCGCTCTGCTTCCAGATGCCCCCCAGGAAGATGGGCTGCCAGATCGGCACGACCGGCAGCACCTGGTTGATGCGCTCGGCGGCCAGGTACGCGTAGGGGGAGCCGAGGTCGTAGTAAAAGACCGGGCGCTGCGGCTCGGTCACAGGCCTCGGACGGTGACGCCCACCACGCGCGAGTGACCCGTTGCGAAGGGGTAGCCGCCCTCCCGGGAAAGCAGGGCCCTGAAGCGGTAACGCACGACCCCGGTCGTGCCTCCGAACCGGTAGCGGAAGCTCCAGCGGGCCTTTCTGCCGGTGCGGGTGGTGGAGATGGTGCGCCACCGGCCCCGGAAGTACGCCTGGATCTCCACGAGCTTGCCGACGCTCGGTATCGGCCTGGTGAGCACCCGTCCGGAGAACGTGACGGTCTGACCGTTGAGGACCCTGTTCCGATCGGCCCGCACGGTGCTCGCGGCTGGCACCCGCACCGCAACGTCGCGGCGGGAGCCGTGGATACGGCGGGAGCCGTCGTACTGGAACCGCAGGATGCGGCTCGCGACGCCCCGCACCCTGTACCGGAAGCGACCCTTCCGGTCAGTCCGCACGAAACCCGCGGCTGTGAAGTGGCGGCCGGGGAGATCCCGGCGGGCGAGTACCGTCACGGTGGCGCCGTCGATCGGCTGACCGTCCGGGTTCACGAGCCTTCCACTGATCGTCGCCCTGCGCCCGAAACGCACCCGCGCCTTTGGGGCGAGCACTCTCACGCGCCGGCGAACCACCCGGCGCTTCCCGCCCCTGCGAACGACCTTGCGCTTGATCCTCGTCCTCACGAACCCTGCGCGGAGCTTGGTGGTGACCCTTACAGGCAGCCGCACATCGGCCTGAGTCCCGTCCGCGAGCTTTCCGGTCGTGGCCTCGTTGCCGGCGTGGTCGGTGGCGTGCGCGCGAAACTCGTAGACACCCCGCCGGAAGCGCTCGTCGTCCACGTCGGCGACCAGTCGGTCCCCGTCTAGTCTCGTGGCCAAGGTGTGCCACGTGCGCCCGCCCTTCTCCCGCATCTCGATCTCTCCCGCTGCCACGCCGGAGTAGGCATCAATGGCCCGCACCGCAACGGTAAGCGGGTCAGCCGGATCTTGCGGGAGAAAGGTAAGGGATGGGGCCTCAGGGTCGAGCCTCAGGTGCATCTGGCGGGCGCCGAAGTCACTGTGGTTGCCGGCCTCGTCCTCGAGCCAGACCTTCAGGGTGCTGTCGCCGAGTTTCTTCGCCGGAAGGTTGGCGATCTCGGTGATGGCGGGACCGTCCTGCGTTCCCTCGGAGCACTCGTCGTCAGGGCCGCAAAGGCGGTAATGGGCACGAGCGATTGGGGCGAACTCCTGTGGAACATCGGGCCAGACGATCGAAAACCCGTTGCTCTTGCGCCACCCCTCGCCGCCGACCAGCGCCGACTCCACCGGCTCGGGCGGGTGGTTGTCGACGTAGAAGGTGTGGTCGAGGGCGCCCGTGTTGTCCGCGGCGTCGGTGTAGGTGAGGTGGGCGGTGTGGGGCCCGTCGGGGACCGCGGTGGTCTGATAGTCGAAGAAACTGCTCTGATTGAAGCAGGGAGCGGAACGCGTGTAGTCACACGGAAACGTCTTTCCGCTTGGGAATCCATCGTCGACGAACAGCGCTGCAGCCTTAATCCCGGTGTTGTCCTCCGCGTTAAAGGTGAGCCGCTGACGCACCTGCGACCCAACCTCCGCCGCTGAGCCCGCCGCCGGTCGCTTGCGCCTCGGGCGCGAAAGGATCGTTGATCGTGACCGTGGCCCCAAACGTGTGAAAGCTTGCTCCCGCCGGACAGCTTCCTGCCCGACACTCGACGTTCTGGACGATCCGGGTCGTCCCGGCAGGGACGTCGAGCGAAAGCGTTCTCCGATGATCGAAGCCCTTGCCCTTGCAGTTCTGCCGCGGGGAGTAACCGATGAGCGACCGGTTGCCGGGCCGTGCTCGCAGCTCCGCCGCCCAAGCGCAGTCCTTGCGCGCTCCCCTTCCATTCCAGAGCAGCCCCGTGATGGTCGTCCCCGGTGGCGCGTACATGGTCGCCCGCTCGAAAGTGCCCGCTGTTGCGGCGGAGGTGATTCGAGTCGCGATCCCCCGAAAAGTGTTACCGCTCGTGGGGCACAAGGACTGCGCACTGTGCCCGGCCGCTGCACTCAACACCCACGATCGGTTGGCGCTCACGTCGACCTGTCCGGTGTGGGCGTCGCAGGCCAGCACCTTGTAGGTACCGGCACGTGCGGACTGGGCGCCGATGGAGCACTGGAGAAGGACAACCGCCGTCCAAAGTAGGAGCGCACGGACGAGCATCAGTTCGTAGGCTGGACCATGCACCGGTAGCCCCTGGCTGTAGGGGAGAACACTGGCCCGAAGGTCGCCCCGCCGGATGGTGTGGTGAGGATCACCGTGTCGATCCTCCCGGGCGCACCACGCGATTCGAAGACGTCGGCGGTCCATTCCCCACCGGCGGTCGGCTCTGCGGAGCCGCCAAAGAACTCGCGCGAACACGACGTAGGGCGGCCAACCGACGTTCACGGATGCGGCACTCGAGGCTCGCGTTGGTCCCACGTCGCCGGCGCGGACGCAACCCCTTCCACGCAAACCCCCGCGACCGGGCTCGACAACTCGGGGCAGCGCAGCTTGAGCTGCGCGCCTGTAAACCCGCCTACGCGCGCGGCCCTTGGCACCCTCGCGAGCGTGGACTCCTCGATGACGGCGCCTCGCAGGCTGTTGCGCCTGATGTCCGACCCGCCGAGCGATCGGCGCCGCACGTCTCGGCCCCGGACGTCGTTGTCGCGCAGGTCGGCCGAACGGACGCTGTTGTCCCGGATGTCCGCGCCGCCGATGCTGGTCACCGCATAGGTGGTCCCACCGAGGGCGACGAATAGCGCAACCGTCGACAAGACGTTCGCGTACGTGAGTCGTTGCCCTATCGAACGCAGCATCGGAGTTCCTTGCCGTACATGCATCGGGAAGGTCCCGGCGGCGGAACCTTCGCCCCCCCTTCAACCCGCACCCTGCGGGAAAAAGGGGCTCTGCTCGGACCGGACAGTCTACGAAGTGCGACATCTCGGGCGCCGCACCCGCACCGTCAGATTGACGCAAAGAGCGGGAAGGGGGAGGGGCCTCAGCCGTGAATCAGCCAGCCGTCGGTCGCCCGAGCGGCCTCGAGCACGGCCTCGGCAAACGCCGGGTGCGGATGGATCGAGTGGGCCAGCTCGGGATAGCCACCCTCGAGCTCACGCGCGATCACCAGCTCCTCGATCAGCTCGGCGGCCTTCGAGCACACGATGTGCCCGCCGATGATCTCGCCGTACTTCTTGTCGCCGATGATCTTGACCATCCCTGAGCGGTCGCCGTACACGGTGGGCGCTCCCACGGCGCCCATCGGCACCTTGCCCACCACCACGTCGTAGTCCGCCCTCGCGAGCCTGCGCCTCGGTCAGGCCGAAGGACGCCACCTGCGGCGAGCAGAAGGTCACGCGCGGGACGAACGGGTAGTCGATCGCGTGGGTGTCCATACCGGCGGCGTCCTCGACGGCGATCACGCCCTCGTCGGAGGCCTTGTGGGCCAGCGCGGGGCCCGGAACGATGTCGCCGATCGCGTACACGCCCTTCAGCGAGGTGCGCATGGCGCCGTCGACCTTGACCAGGCCGTGGTCGTCCACCTCGACGCCGGCCTCCTCCAGACCCAGGCCCTCGACGTCGGCGCCGCGGCCGGCGGCGATGCAGAGGTACTCCACCTCGTGCGTCTCGCCGCCCACCTCGATCTTCACGGAGTCGCCGGTGTCCTCCACCTTCTCCACGTTGGCGCCGGTCACGATGTTCACGTTCTGCTTGCCGATCTCCTTGGCGCAGGCCTTGGCGATCTCCTTGTCCTCCAGCGGGAGGATCTGGTCGAGCGCCTCGAGCAGGATCACGTCGGTGCCAAGGCGCCCGAAGGCGGAGGCCACCTCGGTGCCGGAGGCGCCCGCGCCGATCACCGCGAGGCTCTTGGGCTGCTCGTCGATCAGCCACATCGCAGCGGTGTCGAGGATGCGCCCGCCGAACTGCAGGCCGGCCACCGGGCGGGGCACCGAGCCGCAGGCGAGGATCACGGTGTCGGCACCGATCTCGGAGCCGTCGAAGGAGCCGCCCACCTTCACGTTGCCGTCGTCGGTCACCGAGCCGAAGCCCTCGATCAGGTCGATCTTGTTCTTCTCGAGCAGCATCGCCACGCCGCCGGTGAGCGTCTTGACCACCTTGTCGCGGTGCTTGGTGGCGCCGCCGAAGTCGAAATCGACCTCGCCCACCTTGATGCCGAAGCTCTTGGCGCCGGTCACCTCCTTCATCACGTCGGCCACGCGCAGGATTGCCTTCGCCGGGATGCACGCCTCGTTCAGACAGCGCCCGCCCACGTCGCCCTTCTCGACCACGGCGGTCTTCATGCCGAGCTGAGCGGCGCGGATAGCGGCCACGTAGCCGCCGGGGCCCGAGCCGATCACGATGCAGTCGTACTTGCTCTCCGCCATGCGGGGAATGAATCTATCGGCTGGCCGGATCGGGCCGCCGTACCGGGGATAATCGCCGGCGTGACGATGCGAAACAGGGTGTTCGGAACGCTCGCGGTCGTATGGGGAACGTTCGTCGTCATCAACTACGCCACCGGCGGGGGCGGCCAGGGCGACGACGGCTACGAGACCGGCCAGTTCGTGGGCATGGTGCTCGGCGCGGCGCTGCTGGTGTTCGGCGCGCGGGCGCTGATGGCAGGCCGCCGCTGAGGCTGGGCGGCCTCAGTCGCCGGTGGGCACCGCGCCGGCCGACTCGACCATGAGGATCGTCGTGCGCTCGAGCGCGCGCGTCTTGTGCACCACGCCGCGCGGAACCGTGTAGCCCTCGTGGGGCTCGAGCGTCACGGTGCCGCCGTCCTCGATGTCGAGCAGCAGCCGGCCCTCGAGCACCAGGAAGAACTCGTCCTGGTCGTCGTGCTTGTGCCAGTGGAACTCGCCCTCGATGATCCCGAGGCGGACCACGGCGTCGTTGACCGAGGTCAGCATCTGGTTGAACCACGGCTGGTGGGTGGCCATCTCGGCCGGGATGTCGATCAGCGTCGACTGTCCGTACTTGTCGTCGAGATGGATGTCGTAATCGCCTTGGCTCACAGTGCTACGCCCCCGGCCGCTGCGGCATCTGGATCCGGGCCATCGACTTGATCAAAAACCAGAAGAGCGTACCCGAGCCCAGCAGCACCGCGAGGCCGATCGCCAAGGCGCCGATGCTCTCCGCCCGGAGGATCAACAGGGAGAAGAGCAGGATCGTGAGCCCCAGCAGGGCCTGCATCCCGAGCACCGCCCAGTAGCGGACCTTGAAGCAGCCGTAGGCGGCCACGAGCATCACGATGGCGAACAGGCCAACTCCGGCCGGGCTGGCCTTCTCGCCCTGGATCTCGAGGCCGGCGACGTAGCCCAGCACCAGGTTGCCCACCGCGAGCACGAGCGCCACGACGCCGGCGATCGTGACCGCCAGCGGCCGCTCGCCCTCTTCCAGCGGCACCAGCCGGGCGCGGGCCGCATCGTCCTTGGCCCGCCCGCGGGCGTAGCCGCGCGCCACCGTCTGCGAGGGCTCGTCGTCGTTCTTCGCACGCGACGCCTCGGGCCCAGCGGAGCGCTGGCGCTGCTTGCGCTTCTTGCGTCTACCGGACTGTGCCAACGGGTCTCCCCTCGAGCGCGGCGCGAATGGCGGCCGCCGCGGCGCGCGGGTCGCCGGCGTCGCGGATCGCGCGCACCACCACGGCTCGCTCGGCGCCGGCGTCGACCACCTGCCCCACGTTGCCCGCGTCGATGCCGCCGATGGCGAACCACGGCACGGGCGGGCGGCGCTCGGCGGCGTGGCGCACGTAGTCGAGGCCGGCGGCCGGCCGGCCTGGCTTGGTCGGGGTCTCCCACACCGGTCCCACGCTCAGCTGGTCGGCGCCCGCGGCGATGCCCCGCTCGAGCTGGTCGGGCGAGTGGGTGGAGAGCCCGATCAGCAGCTCACCGCCGGTCACCTGGGCCGCGTCCTCCGCGTTCATGTCGTCCTGTCCCACGTGCACCCCGTCTGCGCCCGCGTGCAGCGCCAGGTCCGGCCGGTCGTTGAGCCAGAAGAGTGCGTCGTGCTCGTCGCAGAGCCCGCGGAAGACGGCGGACGCTCGCAGGAGGTCGTCGTCGCTCACCTCGGCGTCGCGCAGCTGGAGCATGTCCGCACCGCCCTCGAGCGCCGCGCGCAGGACGGCGACCTCGGTGCGCGAGTCGGTCACGAAGTAGAGGCGGGCCCGGGCTAGTCGCTCGCGTCGCTCGTCTACGGTCGCCATCGCGCGAATCCTCGCAGAGCCGCCTGGGTACGATGAAGGTGCAGTTGACGGGAGCCGGGCACGACCCGGCTGAGAGGGTGCTAGGGGCACCGACCGTGGAACCTGATCCGGGTAATTCCGGCGGAGGCAAGACGATGGTCTCGGAGGACCCAAAGCGCAGCGGCTACGACCTCGCTGTCATCGGTGCGGGCGTGATCGGCCTGGCGTGTGCCTGGCGCGCGGCCCAGGCCGGGATGTCGGTGGTGGTGCTCGAGCGCGACGAGCCGGGCTCGGGCGCCTCGGGCGTCGCAGCGGGCATGCTGGCCCCGGTCACGGAGACCAACTTCAACGAGGAGGCGCTGCTGCAGCTGAACCTCGAGAGCCGGGAGATGTGGCCGGGCTTCGCCGCCGAGCTGGAGGAGCTGACCGGCCTGCCCACCGGCTACGCGGACTCCGGCGCGCTGGTGGTTGCCGCCGACCGCGACGACGTCGAGGAGCTGCGCCGCCTGCACCGCCTCCAGCGCCGGCTGGGCCTCGACTCCGAGTGGCTTGGCCCGCGCGCGGCGCGCGCGCTGGAGCCCGGTCTGTCGCCGCGCATCGGCGGCGCGATCCTGGCGCCCGGGGACGGCCAGGTGGACCCCGGCGCGGTGGTGGCCGCCCTGGCGCACGCGCTGGTGAACGCGGGGGGCGAGCTACACAGCGGCACGGAGGTCACGTCGCTCGACACCGACTCGGGCCGCGTGACGGGCGCACTGACCGCGACGGGTGACCGGGTGCGGGCGCGCCACGTGCTGATGGCCGCGGGCGCGTGGAGCTCGGAGGGCGAGCTGGCCACCGAGACCTCGGCCCCCGAGGTGCGCCCGGTGAAGGGCCAGCTCCTGGAGCTGCGCGTGCGCCGCGGCGGCTCGCTCCCGGCCAGCCGCCTCGTGCGCACGCCGCGCTGCTACGTGGTCGGGCGCTCCGACGGGCGCGTGGTGGTGGGGGCGACGATGGAGGAGCAGGGCTTCGACACCGCGATCACCGCCGGCGGGGTGTACCGCCTGCTCGAGGCCGCGTACGAGGTGCTGCCGGACATCGGCGAGCTCGAGCTGGTGCGCGCGCGGGCGGGCCTGCGCCCGTTCACGCCGGACAACAGCCCGGTGGTGGGCCCGGGCTCGATCGAGGGCCTGATGTGGGCCACCGGCCATGGACGCAACGGCGTGCTGCTGGCCCCGCTCACCGCTCGGCTGATGGTGGACGCGCTGCGCGGCGTGGCGACGGCGGCGAGCGCCTGATGCCCACGGTCACGTTGAACGGCGAGGAGCGCCCGCTGCCCGACGGAGCCACCGCGGCCGACGCGGTGCGAGTCACGGGCGCGGCGGAGGACGGCCGCGGGCGTGGCCGTGGCCGTGAACGGTGAGGTGGTGGCTCGCGGCCACTGGGCGGATGCGCCGCTCCCGGAGGGCGCCCGGGTCGAGGTGCTGCAGGCCGTACAGGGAGGATGTTGAGCATGCCCGGGTTCGAGATCGCCGGACGCACCTTCGCCTCGCGGCTGATCCTCGGCACCGGAGGCTTCCGCAGCCTCGACGTGGTGGCGGAGGCGGTCGAGGCCTCGGGTGCGGACATGGCCACGGTGGCGATGCGCCGGGTGGACCCCTCCACCCGCGGCTCGCTGCTGGAGGTGCTCGACCGCCAGGGCTGCTTCCTGCTGCCCAACACGGCCGGCTGCTTCACCGCCCGCGACGCCGTGACCACGGCCCGTCTGGCACGGGAGGCGCTCGAGACCGACTGGGTCAAGCTCGAGGTGATCGGCGACGACAAGACGCTGCTGCCCGACGCTCCCGAGCTGCTCGCCGCCGCCGAGACACTGGTGAGCGAGGGCTTCACGGTGCTGCCCTACACCAACGACGATCCCGTGCTTGCGCAGCGTCTGGAGGACGCGGGCTGCGCGGCGGTGATGCCGCTCGGCTCGCCGATCGGCAGCGGCATGGGCATCGGCAACCCGTACAACCTGCGGCTGATCGTGGAGCAGGCGCGCGTGCCGGTGATCCTCGACGCCGGCATCGGCACCGCCTCCGACGCCGCACTGGCCATGGAGGCCGGCTGCGACGGCGTGCTGCTGGCCAGCGCGATCTCCCGGGCCGAGGACCCGCGCGCGATGGCCACGGCCATGCGCAAGGCGGTGGAGGCCGGCTGGGAGGCCAGGCACGCCGGGCGCATACCGCGACGGCTCTACGGGGAGGCGTCGAGCCCCGTGGACGGCGTGGCGGAGCTGCACCCGTGAGCGATCTGCATCCCGAGCGGGCGGACATCGACGTGCTGGCCGAGCAGTGGACCGCCGCGTGGACGGAGGGCCGGGGATTCTCCGCGTGCTGCACGGGCGACGTCGGCTACGAAGATCCGTTCGCGCAGATTCCGCTCGAGGGAGTCGACGCGCTGGAGAGCCATGTGCGCCAGCTCCACCAGGCCTTTCCCGACGTGAAGATCGTGACCACCGCCCCCGCCCTGGTGCGCGGCGACCACGGATGCATCCCGTGGAAGCTGACCGGCACCCAGCGCGGCGAGCTGGCGATGCTTCCGGCCACCGACCAGTTCGTGACCCTGCACGGCCTGCACTACCTGGAGCTCAAGGACGGGCTGATCCGGCGCGCCCGCGGCTTCCTCGATCTCTACGACGGCGCGACCCAGCTGGGCCTGCTGCCGCAGAAGGGCGGCCTGGGTGAGGCGGCACTGCTCATGATCCGCGGCTTCGGCCTACGCCGTTGACGGCGTCTGGACGCGCCTGACGCTCGTCAATGAGTCTGCCCATCTGAGGAATTCGGGTCGAGGCCGCCGGCCCCGACCCCCGGCTAAGGGGCAACCGGATGAGATCCGGACGCGCCACCAGTTCATCAGGTAGCCGAGCAACCCCAGCGCGGACGCACGTGCCAGTGCTTGCAGCCGGGCTCGCCGAGGTCGTCGCGCAACGCCCGGCCGCGCACCCGCTGGAGCTGGCTATTTGACCGTGATGGTGCCCGTCATGTTCGAGTGGATCGTGCACACGTAGCTGATCTCGCCTGCGGTGTCGAAGGTCTGCTCGAAGGTGTCGCCTTCGTTCATGCCGCCGGGCTCGCCCGAGGAGAAGTCCGGTCCGGGCCCGTCGTCCTTGGTCACGTCGTGAGGCACCGACTCGTTGTTGGTCCAGGTCACGGTGCCGCCCTTCTCGACCGTCACCTCGGACGGGTCGAAGGCGATGTTCTCCAGCGAGACCTCGGTGTTGCCCTTGGCGGCTCCGCCTCCAGAGTCCGCGGGCGGCTTCTCGGCTGCGGTCTCGGCAGGCTGGTCGGCGCTCGAGCCGCCGCTGTCCTCGTCGTCGTCGCCACCGCACCCGGTGGCCACGAGTCCCAGGGCGAGACAGGCAAGTGCGAGATAGAGAATCTTCTTCATGGCAGCTCCTATCGGGTGGGCCGCAAGCCTATCTAGCCGACGAGCAGCAGTTCCAGTAGCGCCTTCTGTGTGTGGAGGCGGTTCTCCGCCTGGTCGAAGACCGCGGAGCTGGGGCCGTAGAGGAGGCCCTCGGCGATCTCCTCACCAGGGTGTGCGGGCAGGCAGTGCAGCACCACGGCGTCGTCGCGGGCGTGCTCCATCAGCGCCTCGTCGAGGCGGTAGGGGGTCAGCAGCTCGCGCCGCCCGTCCGCGGATTCCGCGTCGTCTCCCATGCTGAACCACACGTCGGTGTAGAGGGCCGCGGCGCCGCCTGCCGCGGCCGCGGGATCGGTGGTCACCGTCACGCGGCCCGGGCCCTCGGCGCCGGTCGCCTGGGGGGCCAGCTGCGCGGGAGTAGCCACCGCCACCTCGAGCCCCGCCTTGGCGCCGAGCACCATCAGCGAGCGCGCGACGTTGTTGCCGTCCCCCACGTAGGCCAGCTTGAGGCCTTCGAGCTCGCCGAAGCGCTCGCGGAGGGTGAGCAGGTCGGCCAGCGCCTGGCAGGGGTGGTGATCGGCGGTGAGCATGTTCACCACGGGCACCTCGGCGTATGAGGCCAGCTCCTCGATCACTTCGTGGGGCCCGGTGCGCACGCAGATCGCCTGCACGAACCGCGAGAGCACCAGCGCGGTATCGCGCACAGACTCGCCCCGCGAGAGCTGAAGCTCGCCGCCTCGAAGCACCACGGGGTGGCCGCCCAGCTCGGCCACGCCGACCTCGAACGAGACCCGGGTGCGGGTGGAGGGATGCTCGAAGACCAGCGCCACGCTCTTGCCATCGAGCGCACGGGAGGAGAGCCGGTCGGCCTTCAGGTCCGCCGCGCGGTCGAGGAGGGAGGCCAGCTCTGCGCTCGTAAGCTCCTCTCCGGTCAGGAAATGGCGAGTCACCCACCGATCCTATTGAGGGCGCTGTCGTGGAACCTCTTCCATGGGAGAGATCACCCGCCCGACGCCCGGCTGCGCACCCTGCGCTCGCGCCTGCTGCGGCGCACCGAGCGAGGGACCACGCACGCGCAGGTCAACCGGCGGCTGCTGGATGAGTTCGCGGGCTTGCTCGGTCGCTGGGACTGGCACGTGGCACTGCTTCAGGAGGCCCCGCCCCGCTGGCTCGCACCGCTGGCCCGGCACTGCCGTGCGAGCGGGGCCTCGGCGCTCACCTCGCGCAACTCGCTGGCCTTCCTTCGCGCCGGGCTGGCCGCGCTCAACCCCGACCTGATCGCCTCCAACGAGGGCGGCTCGAACATGTTGCTGGTGCGCGCGCCCGCGCGGATCCTCGAGGTGCAGCGGGTCACCCTG
Organism: uncultured Thermoleophilaceae bacterium; assembly: GCA_963825475.1. Taxonomy (GTDB): domain Bacteria; phylum Actinomycetota; class Thermoleophilia; order Solirubrobacterales; family Thermoleophilaceae; genus JAAYBF01. Next base: position 476,014 of record CAWGTC010000006.1, read on the forward strand.
GCCATCCGCCCGGAACGGCGCCGCATGCTGCTCGCACGCGTAGAGCTGGGCGGCGGAGAGCGCGTGGCCGTCGCCGGCGTGCACCTGTCGGTGCCCGGCACGAAGCAGGGCCACGGCGAGGCTGTGCGTGGCGCGGAGATCGCGACCGGGTTCGCCGGCACCGACCCGCTGATCTTCGGGGGCGACCTGAATCTGCGTCCCGCGCACGAGGCGGGCGCCTTTGCCGAGCTGCGCGACCGGCTCGGTCTGGCACCGCCCACCGCTCCTCAGGCGATCGATCACCTCCTGGCTCGCGGGCTCGAGGTGGTCGAGCCGCCACGTCCGCTGACCCCGGCCGCGCGGGAGGTGACCGAGCCCGATGGCCTGCGCGTGCGCCTGTCCGACCACGCGCCTGTCACCGCCGCGTTCGGCGTGCGATAGTCCGCTCCGGAGAGCGCCACACCGACTTAGGAGGAGTGAGAGATGGCCGAGCAGCGTCGCAGCAGCCAGTCCAAGCGGGGTGGTCGGGCGAAGCCCGCACCATCGCGATCGAAGTCGGCCTCCTCCGGCGCCGGATCGGCGTCGTCGGCCAAGCGCTCAGCCGCGGGCAAGAAGGGGGCGGCCACCCGGCGGGCGGCGGCGAGCAAGCGCTCGGCCGCTGCCAAGAAGGGCGCCGCCAAGCGCACGTCCTCGCAGCGATCGACGACCGCCAAGAAGGCAGCGGCCACGCGCAGCTCCGGCGGGCTCGACATGTCCGCCAAGAGCGCGGCCGAGCTGCGGGACGCGCTGAGCAAGCGGCTGATCGATCCTCTGGGCCTGGTGATGCTCACCCGCGAGCGGATCGAGGAGGCGGTGGCCGACGCCGTGACCCGCGGCCGTGTGACCGCCGACGACGCGGCCGAGCTGGTGGCCGGCCTGCTCGACCGCGGGCGAAGGCAGACCAATGACGTGCTCGGCGACCTCGAGCAGCTGCTGGGCAAAGGGCGCGACGGGATCGAGGGCCGGAGCGACGACGCGCGCAAGCGCGGATCGGATGCCGCCAAGCGCGCGCGCAGCCAGGTCGAGACTGCCACCACGAGGGCCCGCAAGGGAGCGGCCAAGCAGGCCGATCCCGTGATCGCCACCGCCGACCGTGCGCGCCGTGCGGCAGGGCTCGGGCCGAGCTTCCCGATCACCGGCTACGACGAGCTGACGGTGGCCCAGGTACAGGCCCGGCTGAGCGACCTGAGTCCGGCCGAGTTGCGCAAGGTGCGCGACTACGAGCGTCGCCACGCGAACCGCAAGACGGTGCTCAACGCGGTCGGCGAGAAGCTGGCCTAGCCGAGGTCGGAGATCAGGACCGAGAAGTCCAGTGAGTCCCCGCCTGCCCGGGCGAGGATCCCCTCGCCGCCTTCGGGGCCCTGGCCGGTGCTCCAGAGGTCGCGCAGAAAGCGCCCGGCCTCGCGCTCGGTGAACCACATCTCGCCGAAGCGCTCGATCAGCGCCCGGCGCACGTGGGTCTCCAGCGCCCAGGCCCGCAGGTAGCGCGCCGAGTAGAAGAACGGGTCCACGTCGGCCAGCCACTGCGCGCCCGGCCAGTGAACTCGCAAAGCCTCGGACAGCCGGCGTGCGTAGAGCTGGTCGAGCCCGTCGACCTGGCCGCCGCCGTTCAGCTCCAGCTCGTAGCCCAGCTTGGCGGCGTAGCGACGCAGGTACACGAGCTTGGACGCGCGGCCGTAGTCCACGATCGGCTCCGGGTCCTCGATCCCCAGCCGGCGGCGCAGCCACGCGGGGTCGGAGGTCAGGTGCTCGAAGAGGAAGGCGTAGGCCTCGGTCACCGAATTGTCGCCGCGGTACCGGTTCTCCACGGGCAACCCCGGATCCGTGTGCGCATAGTGCTCCGTGTGGCCGGCCTCGTGGAACAGTGCGGCGTAGTCCTCCCGGCCGCCCACGGGGGAGATCACCAGGTACACCTCGTCGGGCACCCGCACCGGCGAGCAGAAGGCGCGCGGGGACTTCTTGGGCCGCGGCACCGTGTCGATCGTGACCCCGCGCTGCCCGGACACATCGATTCCCATCTCCTCCAGCGTCTCGGTCAGCGAGGGCACCAGCCGCTCCGCAGGGAAGCCCCCGTCGAGCGCAGGGGCTCGGAAGAACGGCGGCAGGTCGGATCGCCGTAGTCCCTCGAATCCCATGCCCACCTGCTCGCGCAGCTGCGGCTCCACCAGCTCCTCGTAGTGGGCGTCGGTGGCATCGAGAAAGGCCTCTGTCTGGCGGCCCAGGGCGGCCAGGTCGATGCCCGACAGCTCCTCGCACAGCGCCTGGAGGGAAGGCCAGCCGAGGTCGCGTGTGGTGGCGTGCGAGCTGTCCAGCAGCTCACGCAGGAGCGGATTGAGCTCGGCCTCCGTCAGGTCGTTGCGCGCGGCGTCGAGTTGGGCGCGGCGCTCGGGGTCGGGCTCGTTGGCCTCGAGCACGGCCGCCGAGCGGAAGGGGATCGATGCCCCGTTCCACTCGATCTCCAGCGCGGCCTCGCGGCGGGCCAGCTCCGCGGAAAGGGCGCGGGTCTCGCGGCCGATGTGGCCCTCGACCGCGAACTCGATCAGCGGCCCTGGAGCGCCCGCTTCGCGCAGAGCGCCGGCGGCGTCGCGCGTGAAGAGATCCGCGTGCCGGTCGAACACCGCCTCGATCTCGAACTCGTCGCGCTGGCCCGAGTAGTGGAGGTAGTACTCGCGGTCCGTCTCGGAGAGGAATGCCTCGGCCTGGGCGCGGTAGGCGGCGAGGTCGAATGGCATCCTGCCTGCGAGCATAGGTGCATGTCTGCCATTCCCGCCACTCAGCGCGCGCGCCCCAGGAAGGGAGACGAGGTGGAGGTGACCATCGAATCTCTGGCCCACGGGGGCGCCGGCGTGGGCCGCGCCGAGGGCTTCGTGGTGTTCGTGCGCGGGGTGGTGCCCGGCGACCGGGTACGAGCCCGGATCGAAAAGGCCAAGCGCTCGTTCGCCGAGGCGAGCCTCGTGGACCTGCTCGAGCCCAGCCCTGATCGCATCGAGCCCGAGTCGCCGCATCCCGGCGCCCCGTGGCAGGTGATGCCCTACGAGCGCCAGCTCGAGGAGAAGGAGCGCCAGGTGCGCGAGGCCCTCGTCCGCCTCGGCTCCTTCGAGGATCCGCCCGTCGAGCAGATCGTGCCCGCGGACGAGCAGTGGCGCTACCGCAACAAGGTGGAGTACTCCTTCGGCCAGGCCGAGGATGGACAGCTGACCCTGGGCTTCCACCGCCCAGGGCGCTGGGACGTGATCGACAGCATCGAGCAGGACGTGCTGGCCTCGACCCGCGTCGACGAGCTGCGCCTGGCCGTGCTGGCGTGGTGCCGCGAGCACGGGCTCGAGCCCTACGACCGCCACACCCACGAGGGCTTCCTGCGCAACCTCGTGGTGCGCGAGGGGCGGCGCACCCGGCAACTGCAGGCGCGCCTGGTGACCAGCGTGGGCGAGCTGGCGCAGGACGAGCTGGCGGCGGCCCTCCCGTGCGACAGCGTGCTGTGGACGCGTATCGAGGGCGTGGCCGAGACCACGCGTGGCGGAAAGACGAAGACGCTCAAGGGGGTTTCCGAGCTCGACGAGGAGCTGGACCTGCGCGGAGTGCGGCTGCAGCTGAAGATCTCGCCAGACGCGTTCTTTCAGACCAACACCGAGATGGCCGAGCGCCTGTACGCGATCGCCTCCGAGACCGCGGGCTTGACCGGCCGCGAGCGGGTGTTCGACCTCTACTGCGGCATCGGCACGATCGCGCTGGCGCTGGCGCTGGACGCCGGCAAGGTGGTCGGGGTCGAGGTGGTCGAGAAGGCGGTGGCCGATGCGATCGCCAACGCCAAGCTCAACGGCGTGGACAACGCCAGCTTCTACGCCGGCGACATCCGCACCGCCATGCGGCCCCTGATCGAGCAGGAGGGCTCGGCCGACGTGGTGGTGGTCGATCCGCCGCGCGCAGGCCTGTCCCAGAAGGTGGTGCGGCGGGTGCTGGAGGCCGACGCCAAGCGGATCGTCTACGTGTCCTGCAACCCCACCACGCTGGCGCCGAACGCGCGGCAGATGGTCGAGGCGGGTTACGAGCTGAAAGCGGTGAAGCCCGTGGACATGTTTCCGCAGACCCCGCACATCGAGTGCGTGGCGCTGCTCGAGCGCGCTGGGTGAGCCGGGGGCTCGTGATCCTCGCCGTGGCGCTGGTCGCCTCGGCCTCGACCGGCGCCCAACCGGCCCGGGCGCAGCACCCGCCCGTGGTGATGATCGTGTTCGACGAGTTCCCGGTCGACACCCTGCTGGACGCCGACAACAGGATCGACGCGAGCCGGTTCCCGAATTTCGCTCGGCTGGCCTCCCTGTCCACGTGGTTCCCCAACGCTCACTCGGTGTACGACAGCACCGACAAGGCGGTGCCCGCGCTGCTTGCCGGCACCTTTCCCGACCCTCGGCTGGGACCCACCTGGAAGGACCACCCCCGGAGCGTCTTCACCTATCTCGCCGAGCTGGGCTACGAGATGCACGCACGCGAGGAGGCGACCACGGTGTGCCCGCCGCGGCTTTGCAAGCGCACCCGCAACTACGGCCGGCCGCGCCCCAACATCCTGTTTCGCCGCCGCGAGCGCCTGGAGCGCACGATCCACACGATCCGCCGGCAGAGGCGGCCCGGCTTCACCTTCCACCACGCCGTCCTGCCCCACGTGCCCTGGAGCTACATGCCCTCCGGGAGGGAACGCGTGGGCGTGCACCGGGGCACCCTGCCGGACTTCGGCTCGCCGACCGGGTTCGGCAACCGCTACCTGACGCTCCACAACGAGCAGCGCTACCTGCTTCAGCTGGGCTTCGTCGATCGGGAGCTCGGCAAGCTGCTGCGGCGCATGCGCAGGGAGGGGGTCCTGCGCCGCTCGCTGCTGGTGGTGACGGCCGACCACGGCATGTCCTTCGACATCGGTGTGGACGACCGCCGGTCGGTCACGAAGGCCAACGTTCACGAGATCGCGCCCGTGCCCCTGTTCATCAAGCGACCCGGCCAGACCTCGGGCGTGGTGAACTCCGCCTACGCCAGGACCATCGACGTGCTCCCCACGATCGCCGACGTGATCGGCGAGCCGCTCGGTAGGCGCGCGGACGGCCAGTCGGCGTTCGGCGCGGCGGTCAGGCGTCGCAAGGGGGTGGAGATCGTGACGCGCGACTTCAGCCACACGATCACCGTGCCCGCGGCGGAGATGGAGCGCCGCCGCGCCCTCGGCACGGCGCGGCGGATAGGCCTGTTTGGCACGGGCCCGTGGAGCAACGTGTTCCGTATAGGGCCGCACGTGGAGCTACTGGGACGCCGGCCCACCGATCTGGCTCGGGTATCGGCCGGACGGGTACGCGCCCGCTTCGCCGTGCCCGTCACGCGGACGCGCTACGCCCGCCGGGGCAATCTGGTTCCCGTATGGACGGCCGGGCGGATCCGGAGTCCGAGCGGGACGGCCGGGCGCGACCTGGCGGTTGCCGTCAACGGCCGCGTGAGCGCGGTGGCTCGTAGCTTCAGGCTCGACGACGACTCCACCGAGTGGTTCTCGGTGACCGTGCCTGAGGAGGCCTTACGCACAGGCGCGAACCGGTTCGAGCTCTACGAGGTGCGGCGCGGCGACGGTGAGCGCTTGGAGCTGCGGCCGCTCGGAGGGGTCAGCTAGACAGCACGCGCTTTACGGTGCCCACCACGTAGATCGCCGACAGCGCGAAGAACGCCACGCCGAAGAGGGCACGCGCCTGGTCGCCACTGAGCGAGGTCTTGCTCTCGAGCGGCTGGGCCAGCTTCTCGGCTACCGGCTTGCGCCATCCGACGAGGGCCGAGTGACCTAGTTCTTCGAGCGCCATGCGGCCGGACTACCCGAGGCGGCGGGCATCTAACCGTCCCCCCCGGCTTCCTGCGCCTCGACGTGGCGCACGGGCAGCCCTGTGATTCGCTCGACGCGGTGGGGTAGGTCGAGCTTGAGCCAGCGCGAGAGGTGGCTGGGCAGCGTCGAGACCACTACGTCGTCATAGACCCCGCCGGCGTTCAGAACGTCCTGGACCGCCGTGCCGGGATCGCCGTCGCCACGGACGGCCTCGACCTCGAGCCCTGCGCCGCGCAGCCGCTCTAGCGCGCGGGCCAGATGCTTCTCGGCCTCGTCCTCGCCCGAGTGCATGTCGGTCGCCCAGGCCACGCCATGTGGCGTAGCGGGCACCAGCAGCGTGAAGTGGACCGGCCCCTGATCGGCTCGCTCGCGCAGAGCGGCGAGCAGCTCGTCGGACTCCGCGGTGCGGTTGGCCACGACCAGGACGTGTGCGCTCTCAGGCATGGTGTCCTCCGTTTTTCGTCCGCCTGCCGACACTAACGGAGCACGCCCACCCTACGCACAATTGCGTGTGTGCCCTGTCGTGGGCCTCTTGGGGTCAGTAAGGGGGAAAGTCGGCGTACCAGTCGCCGAGCGAGCGAAAGGCGCTCCAAAAGCTGCGCTTGGCCCGTTCGTCGTCGAGTGAGGCGTCGATGTCGGGCACGTAGAGGGCGTCGCAGCTGGGGGTGAGTTTTTGGATCTCGCCGAGATCCGGGGCCACCTCCGCGGCCAGCGGCACGCCAAGGGCGTTCAGCTCCTCGCGAGCCTCCTCGCCCATCACGACCACGATTCGAGGCGCCACGATGGCGAACTCGTCCAGCACCCGCGCGCGGCACTCCGGTGCGGACAGGTCGGTGTCCGTGACCGGGCACTTCACGAACACGGTGCCGTACACGGCCAGCGGATCGATGCCCAGCCGCTTGAAGCTCTTCATCAGCGCGCTGCCGGCGCGGCCGTAGAAGGCGACTCCCTCCTCGATCTCCGAGGGCCGCGGCGCGAACTTGAGCATCATGCACGTCGGCCTGCGGGTGGCCGGACCCGAGCACGGGCATCAGGTTGCCCCGCGGGCAATGATCGCAGCCCTGGATCTCGCGCGTGAGCTGGTTCAGCTCACGTATCGCACGCTCGAGATACTTCTCGCGGATCTCGTCGTCGGTCGCCGGCACCTGGACGGAGGGTTTTGACGGACCCTGCCCCCGCTCCTCTTGCGTGCATCACTCCTTGCTCCCGTCGGCCCTCCGCGCCCCGGCGCCAGGCCGGGCCGTTCGCCGCCGCGCGGGCGCCGGTGTGGCCTTGGTCTGGATGAACTTGAGCGCCTGCACGTAGAGCAGGCTGGTCCGCTTGCGCACGATGTCGGCGTCGCGCAGCGATTCGAGGAACTCCTCCGGGCCGTCGAAGTCGCGCATGCGGATCTTGACCGAGCCGAGCCCGGCCGCCACATGGCTGTCGGAGCCCGCGCCCGCCACGATCCGGTACTTGGCGGCGAAGCGCTCGGCCTCCTCGTTGAAGGCGGAAAAGGCCACACGGGGGTTGAAGACCTCGATCGCGTCGACGTCCTCTACCACGTCCAGGAGGTGCTCGTAGTCGGGCACGGAGTGCATGCGGTCGAAGGGGTGCGGCACGTAGACCAGGCCGCCCTGGGCGCGGATCGCCGCGATCGTCTCCGGCAGCGACATCCCCCGCGGGATCTTCTCTTCGATGAACAGGCCGATCACCTCGCCCTGGTCCGCGGTCTTGACCTCCTCGGCCACGATCACCTTCAGCCCGCCGCCGTCGGCCTCGGCCAGGCTCGCGCGCCTCGTGTGCGCCCGACACCTCGTTGTGGTCGGTCACGGCGATGGCGCCGAGCCCGGCCGCGGCAGCCGCCGCGAGCAGGGTGGCGGCGGGGGTGGCGCAGTCGTGGGAGTGGTCGGTGTGCATGTGCAGATCGACATCGATGAACTCGCGGTCCGCCAGGCGCTTGCGCACCGCCGGGTTGCCCTGCTGCGTCGTGCCGGCGGGCGGCGACGGTGCGGTAGAGGTCCTCGAACTCGTCGGCCGCGCGGCTCCACTCCAATCGCGGGTGCGCGCGGGCGACGTTCTCGGCCAGGCGCTCGACCAGCTCCGGGTCGGAAATCAGGCGCTCCATCTGGGCGGCCAGGGTGATCACGTCCCGGGGCTCGAAGAGCAGGCCCAGCTCGCCCTCCTCGATCACCTCCTCATACCGGGGCAGGCGCGACGCCACGGGCACCGCGCCGCCCGCGAGCGCCCGGAGCACCAGCTGCGGCGCCGGGGCCGTGCCTGCCGAGGCCGCCACGGCGATCGTGGCCCGGGTCAGGTGCTGGGCCTCGGACCCGTCGGCCGGCCCGGCGAAGCGCACGCGGTCGCGCAGACGGCGCGGAAGCTGCGGCGGCGCGGTGGAGGAGGCAGGGTCGCGCATCCAGACGGTGGCCCTCCAGTCGAGCTCGGTGGGCAGCCTGCGTAGGGCGCGCAAGAACAGCCGCAGCGCTCCGCGCTCCTCCTCCGCAGAGAACAGGATCTCCGCGGGCCCCTCGGCACGGCTACCGGTCCGCGGCAGCAGGTCGGCGCCGGGGCGAACCACGCGGTAGCTGCCCGGGAAGAAGCGCTCGACCAGCTCGCGGGTGGCCTCGAAGGACGCCGTCCGTCCATCCAGGCGCCCGAACAGGCGCTCCACGAGGGGACGCGCCACCTGAGTCGAGACGAACCGCTCACTGGGAGAGTGGAAGCTGCCTATGTTCAGCGCGCGGGAATGGCGCAGAGCCGCGCCGGCTGCGCTGGGCGCGAACGGCTCGTGCACGTGCACGAAGTCGAACCGGGCTCCCTCGAGCAGGTCCTCCAGCGTGCGCGACACGTCGAGTGGCAGGGACACCGAACCGCCGCGGCGGAAGGGAAGGCTCTGGCCCACCCCGAGCACGCTGGCGCAGCCCGGCATGTCGAAGATGGCATCCGGCTCGTTCGTGAGGCGCTTGATCCGTGCGCGGCTCTCGCGGATCAGCTCGCGCGACTCGGAGGGCGCCACCACCACCACGCGATGCCCGCGGCCGCACAGCTCGTCGGACAGCCGCTCCACGTAGCGGTTCACCTCGTGGTGCTGCTCCCAGGGGAAGGGAGTCACCTGGGCGATCGCGAAGCGCTCGTCGGCGGGCACGAATGGCAGGATAAGGCCGTGAGCGCACAGCCCGATGCCGTGGAGATCCGGGTGCTCGGATCACTGCTCGAAAAGCAGCGCACCACCCCGGAGGCGTATCCACTCAGCGTGAACGCGCTGCGGCTGGCCTGCAACCAGTCCACCAACCGCGACCCGGTCGTGGCATACGACGAGCGCACGGTCGTGGCCAGCGCACGTAAGTACCGCCACCTGGTGGACTGGGCGCTGGAGCTGGGCGAACCGGAGCCGGCCGTGCTGGCCGTGCTCATGCTCCGCGGAGCCCAGACCCCGGGTGAGCTCAAGCAGCGCACGGAGCGCCTGCATCCCTTTGCCGATCTCGCCGCCATCGCGGCGGTGCTCGACGGCCTGATCCGGGGAGAGCTGGTGGCGCGGCTGGAGCGGCGGCCGGGGCAGAAGGAGCAGCGGTACCTGCAGGTGCTGGAGGGTACGGACGCGGGCGACGGGCCGGGGTCGACAGTCGACAGTCGACAGGAACGGCCTGGCACTCAGGGCGACCGTATCGGTCGCCTCGAGCTTGAGGTCGCGGAGCTGCGTGCCGAGATCGATGCGCTGCGGGCGGGTCTCGGCGGCTAGTTCGGCCGGCGCAGCGTCACGTTCTTCTTGACCGTGCCCGCTTTTCCGAGGTCGACTATCGCAACGGCCTTCACGCGGCCGCGGCGGATCAGCTTTCGCCCGCGTCGGTTGAGGCGGATGCGGACCCGGGCCTTCTTGCCGGCGCCGATCCGGATCTTCCTCCTGCCGACGACAGGCCGCTTGCCGGCCGCCACCCCTGCGCGCCTGCGCAGGATGGCCACCCCCCGGCAGTCCCGCGTCAGGAGGCACTCCACCTGGAGCGGGACGAACCCGTTCCGGACGGACAGGCCCCCATCTCCGAGCAGGCTCACCGGCCCGCGCCCCGGGCCGACCGGCTGCGCGCCCGGGGGCGGGGGTGGCGCAGTGGTCCCGGGCGGAGTCCACGTCCACCGCATCAGAACCTCGAAGCCAGGCACGCCCTCCTCCCGCCTGCCGCCACCGCTGTCGTTCGGGATGGCGCCAAGGCGGGGGTAGATGAAGCCCGCTGTGGTGTTCCCGGTCTGGTAGTCGGTCAGGGTGTTGTGAAAGCCGTTGCCGAACAGCGGCAGCAGCCCCGTGCCCGAGACCGCGCTCACCCCGACGAAGTCCTGCGTCACGAGCCCGTTGTTCGGGTTCGTGTTGCGCTCCACCGGAAGGTTCACGGTGAAGTTCGTGACGGTGTCAGGCACGGGTCGCGCCGGCTGGGTCTCCGACACGAAGAAGCAGCACTGACGGCTGCCGGAGCCCGAGTCGGCGAACAGACGCAGGATCGTGAACCGGATCAGCGCCGGGTTCGCCCCCGACCGCACGGCGACATTCGTGATCCGGCCGTCGCCCGGCACTGCGCCGGTGCGCGGGTCCGCCGGGTTGCCCCACACGCCCGTCTGAAACCACGTGCAATCCGGCTGTCCAGACGCGACGAACTGGTAGTTGCCGTTCACAGACTGCTCGGTGAACGTCGGCTTGGTCTCGCACCCGAAGGTGTTGGGCGTCTGTGTAAGCGGACTCCCGAACGTCTGGCTCTGACCAAGCGCCGAGCCGGGCGCGACGAGGCAGGTGGCAAGGGCGAGGGCGGTACCGAGCCTGCGCATGGAGCGATTAGAACACAAAAGGGCGGCCCCGAAGGACCGCCCTTTCCTAGCCACTGGCGACCAGCGACCTGCGACTACGCCTTCTCAGCCGCCTTGATTGTGGCCTTGCCACCCGGCAGCTTCGGCGCACCGCCGTACTGCGCGATGAACTCCTCGGTGTTGTCGTGCGCCACGGAGTCGTGCACCTGCACGGGCGGCGACTTCATCAGGTACGAGCTGGGAGCCTCGAGCGGGCCGCTGAGGCCGTTGTTGAGCGCCAGCTTGCAGCAGCGCACGGCGTCGGTCACGATCCCCGCCGAGTTCGGCGAGTCCCACACCTCGAGCTTGAGCTCGGCGTTCAGTGGAACGTCGCCGAAGGCCTGTCCCTCGAGACGGATGTGCGCCCACTTGCGGTCGGTCAGCCACGGCACGTAGTCAGACGGGCCGATATACACGTCGTCGGCCGGCAGCTCGTGCTCCATGATCGAGGTCACGGCGTTGGTCTTGGAGATCTTCTTCGACTCGAGGCGCTCGCGCTCGAGCATGTTGAAGAAGTCCATGTTGCCGCCCACGTTGAGCTGCGACGTGCGCATCATCTTCACGCCACGGTCCCCAAAGAGCTGGGCCAGCTGGCGGTGGACGATCGTGGCGCCCACCTGGGACTTGATGTCGTCGCCGACGATCGGCAGCCCGGCCTTGCGGAAGCGGTTGCCCCAGTACTCCTCACGGGCGATGAACACGGGGATGCAGTTCACGAATCCGCAGCCGGCCTCGAGAACCTGCTCCACGTACCACTTGGTGGCCTGCTCGGAGCCCACAGGCAGGTAGGAGACCACGACGTCGGTCTTCGTCTCCTTGAGGATCTCCACGATGTCCGCGGTCTCGCCCGGAGCCTTCGTGATCCTCTGCTTGAGGTACTTGCCGAGGCCGTCGTGCGTCATGCCGCGATGGACGGGCACGTCGAGCTTGGGCACGTCGGCGAACTTGATGGTGTTGTTCTGGCCCGACCAGATCGCCTCTGAGAGGTCCTTGCCGACCTTCTCCGCGTCGATGTCGAAGGCCGCCGTGAACTCGATGTCCTTCACGTGGTACCCGCCGAGGTCGACGTGCATCAGTCCGGGCACGCGCTCGTTGGGGTTGGCGTCCTTGTAGTACTCGACGCCCTGGACGAACGAGGAGGCGCAGTTGCCCACTCCCACGATCGCCACGCGCACCTTCTCGCTCTGATAGCGAGATGCGCCATTGGTATGAGTGTTGTCGGTCACAAAGCCCTCCTGGTGATTCTCATGAGAACGGCCCCCGGGGCGGATGACCGCAACGAGAGAACGAACCCCGAACTGGAGTTCGGGTTACGCGGCGCCGGCTTGCGCCATCAGCTCGCGACGCACATGGAGCACACGCTGAATGGTCGTGAACACCGTGAGGGCGGCGAGGGCGTAGATCGCCGGCTCGAGCAACTCGAAGTCTCCCACACCTGCCCCCTTCGCGAAAAGGAGGCCGGCAGAAAGGATTACTACCCGTACCGGGCGGGTTGCAATCCCCACCTTGCACTCGACCCCCAGCGCTTCGGCCCGGGCCCGGGTGTAGCTGACCATCAGCGAGAAGAGCACGGCCAGCACCACGGCGGCGGTGGCCAGATCGTCGCCCTGCGTGGCGAAGTACGCGCCCACCGCCGCGAGCACGATGCCCTCCTCCAGGCGGTCGAGACTCGAATCGAGGAAGGCTCCGAACGGCGTTCCCTTCCCCGACATGCGCGAGTACCGCCCGTCAAGGGTGTCCATCACCGATCCGAGGACGAAGGCGACGCCCGCGAGGAAGAACTCCTCCTGGGTCACGAGCGCGGCGGCGATCAGGTTGCCGATGAACCCGGTCATCGAGATGGCGTTGGGCGTGAGGCGCGACTCGATCAGGCGATTACGAGTGCGCTCGCGCATCTGCGCGCCCGCCAGGCGGCTGCCCGGAGGGGCGCTCGGCAACTACGCCACCGCTTCGGCGTGGGCGGTGCGCCAGGCCCACGCCTCGGGGCGGGCGCGGCCGAGCGCGTACGACGACGCCGAGGCCGAGATGGCCGCAACCATGGCGCCGAAGGCGGCGTCGAGCCAGAAGTGGTTGGCGGTCACGACCACGACGAAGGTGACTACGGCCGGGTACAGCGCCCAGGCCACCTTGAGGCTCCTCGGCTTCACGAGCTTGATCGCCGGGATCGCGATCATCAACGCGAAGGCCACGTGCATGCTGGGCACGGCGGCGAAGGGGTTGTAGAGCACGTTGGCGCTCTGCTCGGCGGCCTGGCCCACGAACGCCGCCACGGTGTCGGTGAAGCCCCACTCCGGCAGGTAGCGCGGCGGCGCCGTGGGGAACGCCATGTACAGCACGAGCGCGATGCCCATCGCGATCATGAACATGTTGCGCACGTAGTAGTAGGCGTGGTTGCGTGCGATGTAGAGCCAGATCAGGAACGTGGTGGTGACCACGAAGTGTGAGTTCACGTACATCCAGTTGGCGCTCGTCACGATCCACTCCTGGTTCTGCGCCCAGGTCTGCAGGCCGGGTTCGAAGAAGGTGCCGAGCGTGCGCTCGGCGTCCACCAGCGCGCGGGCGTTCTCGAAGGCGATCGAGGCCTGGCCGTCCACCAGACCGCGCACGATCCTGTACGCGTAGTAGGCCCCGGCGAACAGCGCGAGTTGGCGCAGCGCGTCGAGCCACCCCTGGGGTAGCCAGCGGCTGCTGACGATCCAGGCGCGCCTGAACTGCGAGAAGAAATCCTGAGAAACCTGGCGCACGATGAGAAGCCTAGAGCGTCAGACCGATCTCGGGCAAACCGTGTCTTGGGGGAGCAGCGCAGCCGGAACCCGGTTCCGGCGAGCGCCGCATCTAGTCGTTACAGCGACGCCCGCGCTCGAACACCCGCTCGGGTGAGAAGCGGGTGACGAGCCGTAGGAAGCCCTCCTTCTCGGCGGTCACACGAGTCCAGTCGCCGTCGCGTTCGACGCAGCCGCCCTTGGCGAGCCAGTACGGGGTCCAGCGCACCCGCACGACCGCGTCGCCCGGTTCGATCACCCTCAGCAGCAGCTCGTCGGAGCCCAGCTGCTCGGCCACGATGTTGGCTCCGCCCTGGGAGATCACGATCGGGGTGGGCAGGGTGACCTCGTAGATGCGCCAGTGCTCGAAGGTGGCCAGCCGCTTGAGGTAGGGCAGGCCACCCTCGATCAGGGCCCGCTCTCGGTACGCGCTCGAGTCGGGCTTGGCGTCGGGCAGGGCCACGTAGCGCACCGCGTTCTCCGACAGCCAGCTGGCGTAGGTCAGCTCGTTCAGCCCGTCCCTGTAGAAGATCGGGTTGCGGCCGGTGTCGAGCTGGCGCAGCCACCCGCGCGCGAGCGGCACCTCCGACGCCACCTCCGCTCCCTCCCAGTGCCCGAAGGTGAACGGAATCTCCACGCGGCGCTGGTCTCCCCGCAGGCGGAAGTACTCGCGCACGGGGTCGAAGTAGGAGGCCTTGGCCACGGGGTCGTCGATCGCCTTGTAGATGTCGCGCACCGCCGGCGACCATTGCCACACCGCGAGGAGGGCCAGCAGCGCCGCCATCGGCACCACGGGGCGCCGCCACCGGCCGGCCAGCGAGCAGGCGATGATCGGCCCGCCAACCAGCGCGCCTAGCCGCACGGCGTTGCCGCCCATGGCGGTGGGGATCACCATCGCCAGTGACGCGCCCAGCCCGTACAGCACCGCCGAGTACCGCAGGGTGCGCTGCGAGCGCGGGAGAACGATCAGGCAGCCGATCGCGAACAGCGGGATCGGCAGGTACGCGGAGAACGGAAACGGCGCGTACCCGCCCTCGGGAAAGGCCACCGTGAGCAGCACGGGCGGCAGCAGGCCTGCCACCACCAGAGCCATGCCGTCCTTGCGTTTGATCGGCACACCCTCACCGCGGGCGGCGAGGGCATAGGCCAGGCCGCCCATCGCCAGGAACAGCCCGGCCACCGGGCTCGAGATGGCGGAGAGCACGCCGAGCAGGGGCGCGAGCAGCCGGCGGTCGCGCTGGAGGGCCAGCACCGCGGCCATCGCGAACGCCACGCCGAGAGCGAACGGAAGCCGGTTGGTGAAGAGCAGGGTGGCCGACCCGACGCCGTACCAGAGCGTGCCGAGGCGGGCCATGCGCGGCCCCCAGTGCGTGCGGGCGATCTCGGTGAAGAAGATGGTCGAGGAGACCGCCGCGATCGCCCCCATGAGGGGCGGGCCCAGCAGCCAGCCCAGCGGGGGCGAGAGCACCGAGTAGGCCGGCGTGTGATGGCCGCCGTACCACTGGCCGTTCCAGATCGTGAACCCCTCGCGCCCGAACAGCTCGGAGCGGAAGAGGTGCGCCGCCAGGTCGGGCGAGCGCGGCTTGACGATCAGGTAGACGACCGCCAGCGCGATCGAGATCAGGGTGGGGGCGATCCGCCACCAGTCGGGCCGGCGGCGCACGGCCGGGCCGGAAGGGAAGAGCCGCGGCACGCGGGACAGTCTTTCAGCCGGCCGGCGGGATGATGCGGACCAGCCGGTCGTCCCCCTCGCGGGGGCTGCCGCGGCCGTCGGTGTTGTTCGTCAGCCCGTAGAGCGCGCCGTCAGGACCCTCGACCACGGTGCGCAGGCGCCCCAGGTCGCCTTCGAAGAGCGCCTCGTTCTCGCCCGTGCGGGTGCCGTCCAGCTCCACTCGCCTGAGCTGTTCGCCGACCAGGTTGGCGAATACGAAGTCGCCGGACCAGGCGGAGCCCGGCATGGAGACGAAGGTGGCCCCCGAGGGCGCGATCACGTCCTCGTAGTTCACGAGAGCCGGCTCGAGGCCGTCGCCCCCCTCGGAACCCTGTGCCTCGGGCCAGCCGTAGTTCGAGCCCTCGCGGATCAGGTTCACCTCGTCGTCGGAGTCCGGCCCGAACTCGGTCGCGTACATGCGGCCTTCCGCGTCCCAGTCGAAGCCCTGGACGTTGCGGTGACCCAGCGAGACGATCTCGGGCTCCCCGCCGCTGCCGCGGAAGTCGCGCAGGCGCAGGATCTTGCCGTTCAGCGAGTCCGGGTCCTGGGCGAGAGCGGTGTTGCCCGCTTCGCCGGTCGAGACATAGAGGAGCCCGTCCGGCCCGAAGTGGATGCGGCCCCCGTCGTGGATCGAACCGGCCTCGAGTCCGTCGAGGATCGTGGCCTCCTCGGTGAGGGCGTCACCCTCGTAGGAGTAGCGCGCCACCTCGTTCCCGGAGGTGGTGGTGCGGTAGAGGTACACCAGCCGGTTGTCTGTGAACTCCGGGTCCACCGCCAGACCCAGAAGGCCTGACTCCCCGACCGCGGAAACCTCCACTTCGGCCACCGGCGCGGGCTGGAGGGCACCGTCGCTCTCGAGCAGCCGCACGCGGCCGGCGCGCTCGGTGATGAGCGCACGGCGGTCGGGAAGAAACGCGATCTCCCAGGGAGCCTCGAGGCCGGTGGCCACCGTCTCCAACCGGGCGTCGCCGTCGGCGCGCAGCGGCTCGTCGGCCCGGTTGGGTGGAGCCGCTCGCTCCGTGGGCTGCTCGGGCGCGGGCGCCGCGCGGTCGGACTCGCCGCGCTCTTCATCACCGCCGCAGCCCCCCACGATCGAGGCGGCTGCGAACGTGGCAAGAAGGGCGAGCGGGAGGCGCTTGCGCGGCACCCGCTCCAGAGTAGCCAGCCGTTCAGGCGCGCAAGAAGCTCGCGACCCGGGTCACCAGCTCCGGGCGGTCGAGCCACGGCCAATGCCCGGCGCCCTCGATCATCTCGAGCTCGGCGTTGCCGAGCGCTTCCGCGTAGGCGGGCCCGAACTCGGGACCGAGGTAGGGGTCGGCGGTGGGCCACAGCACGAGAGCGGGCGAGGCGATGTCGCCGAGGTTGCGCCCAGCGGCCTCGAGCACGTCCGGCGACGAGGCGCGGTAGAGCCTGAGGATGGCCCGCTGAGTGCCGTGGTCGAAGTGCTCCCAGATGTAGTCGAGCACCGGGTCGGGCAGCGGCCCGGGCGTGGTGTTGGCCTCTTTGGACAGCTGCTTGAACCCGAATCGGGTGGTGAAGCCCATCGTCAGCTCGCCTATCACCGGCTTGCGCCACAGTCTGGCGATCCGGTGCCACTGGTAGCCGGGCAGCAGGGGCACGGCGGAGAACATCACGAGCCGGTCGAGGCGATTGTGCAACCTCTGCGCGGTGGCAAGGCCAACCGCTCCCCAGTCGTGCACCACCAGCGAGAAGCGGTCGATGCCCATCGTGTCGAGGAAGGTCTCGAGGAAGCGGTCGTAGCCCGCGATCGAGTAGTCGAAGTCGTTCGGCTTGCCGGAGCGCCCGAAGCCGGGCAGGTCGAGCGCCACGCCTCCGGTCTGCGTCAGGAACGGCAGCCAGTCGTCGGAGTGGGTCGGCACGCCGTGCACGTAGAGGGTTGGCGCCGCGGCCGTGTCGGC
Source organism: uncultured Thermoleophilaceae bacterium (assembly GCA_963825475.1). Classification (GTDB taxonomy): domain Bacteria; phylum Actinomycetota; class Thermoleophilia; order Solirubrobacterales; family Thermoleophilaceae; genus JAAYBF01. The sequence continues at coordinate 493,075 of CAWGTC010000006.1, forward strand.
CTCGCCGCGGCGCCAGAAGGTGTCGACGCCCGCGACCCGGTCCGTGTGCTCTGAGATCTCCGTCATGTCGCGCGGCATCCTTGCATCACCGTGACTACCCTCGCCCCATGCGCTCCGGCTGGCGCCCACCACCGCCACGCCGGCTCCGGACCATCCTCGAACGCCTGCGCGCCGAGTACGGCCGGCCGACAGGGGACCCGCACCACGCACCGATCGACGAGCTGGTGCTCACGGTCCTCTCTCAGAACACGAACGACCGCAACCGGGACGTGGCCTACCACCGGCTGAGGGACCGGTTCGAATCGTGGGCGGAGGCGGCGGAGGCTCCGGTGGAGGAGGTGGAGGAGGCGATCCGCCCCGGCGGGCTGGCCGCGACCAAGGCACCGCGCATCCGAGAGATCCTGCAAGCCATCGGCGACGACGACCTCCTGCGCCTGGAGCACGAGCCGCTCGAGCAGGCGCGAGCCGAGCTGTGCGCGCTGCCAGGAGTGGGTCGCAAGACCGCTGCGTGCGTGCTTCTGTTCTCGTTCGGCCGACCCGACATCCCAGTCGACACCCATGTGCACCGGGTTGGCATCCGGCTCGGGCTGTTCCGGCCCAACGCCCCCCTCGAGGAGGCTCACGACGAGCTGCTGCGCCTGGCCCGCGGCAGCGATCCCCATGAGGCGCACGTTGCACTCATCCGCCATGGGCGGCGCACGTGCCACGCGCGGTCGCCGCGGTGCGGGGAGTGCCCACTGCGGCGGATGTGCCCGTACGCGCGCGGGCGCGACTCCGCCGAATGAGCGATGGACACCTGGAACGCCTCGAAGGGGGGCGCCGCCCCCCTTCGCAACCACTAGCAGCCGGCTCTCGCCGGCTGCTGGCGGAGGGCGCGCTGGTGGGCATCGCCGCGGTGTGGGGCCTCACCTTCGTGATGGTTCAGGACGCGATCGAGGAGCTGCCGACGATGGCGTTCCTCGGCTACCGCTTCCTGCCCGCGGCGCTGCTGGTGGCTCTGGTCTTCCGTCGTCAGCTGCGCTCCCTCACGCCGGCGGGCCTGAGAGCGGGGGTGCTCATGGGCGTGCTTCTCACCGCCGGATACGTGTGCCAGACGCTCGGGCTCGAGGAGACCAGCGCCTCCAACGCCGGCTTCATCACCGGCCTGATGGTCGTGCTCACGCCGTTGCTGGCCGCCATCTTCTTCAGGGAGCGGATGTCGGCCATCACTTGGGCGGCGGCGGGGGTCTCAGCGGTGGGCCTCTACCTGCTCACGGGCGCGGCCGGCGACCTGAACGCGCGAGGTGACGGCCTGGTGCTGCTCTGCGCCTTCGCGTTCGCCGGGCACATCCTGGTGACCGCACGGGGCGTGCGAGAGCACGACGTGGGCGCGCTTCTCGTGGTGCAGCTCACGGTGACCGGTGTCGTCTGCCTGGCCATCGCCGCGGTGGCCGGCCAGCTCGAGGTGCCCAGGGGCTCGACGGTGTGGTCCGCGCTGATCGTCACGTCGCTCGTGGCCAGCGCGCTCGGCTTCTTCGTCCAGACCTATGCGCAGCAGCATGCGCCACCTGAGCGCACCGCGCTCATCCTGGCCAGCGAGCCGGCCTTCGCCGGCTTCTTCGGCTGGCTGCTCGCCGACGAGACCCTGTCCGCGGTGTCGCTGGCCGGCGCGGCCCTGATCATCGCCGCGATCGTGGCGGTCGAGCTGCTGCCCCGATGGCGCCCGCCGCGGCCCCTGCCCGAGGGCTGACCCGCCGCCGGTCAGTGCGGAACCGACATCCTCAAGCGCCTCGACGGCCACAAGGCGCGTGGGAAGAGCTCTTGGACCGCGTCGAGGAGCAGATGCGGCTCACTCGCGAGTTCCATCGGGTGGAGCTTCCGGAGCACCGCCAGTTCATGAGGCAGATGATCCTTCGGGTGGAGCGAGTTGGACCCGACCAGGAGCGAGAGCTCAGCCGGCCCAACGATGAGCTGGAGCGCCAGGGCGCCGAGGGCCGTGAGGAGAGCCGGGCGCAGCGCAACGCCCTCCTGAAAGTGCTCGACCGGGTGGATCGGATCGAGCCGCCACCTGCGGCAGCCTGAGATCTACCCCGTCTCGGGCGACCAGTTGAGCCGCTCGCGCGTCTTGCGTGGCAGGGCGCTCACCACGAGGTCGTAGCTGTCCTCGATCATGTCGAGCACCATCGTCTCGGCTAGGCCGTCCACGGAGACCGTGTTCCAGTGGCGCTTGTTGAGGTGGTAGCCCGGCACGATCTCGGGGTGGGCGTCGCGGAGCTGCTCGGCCAGGCCCGGCTCGCACTTCAGGCTCACGCGCAGCGGCGGAGACCCGAGCGGCGAGAGCGCGAAGATCTTGCCCTCCACCTTGAACACCGATGTCTCGGGGCCGAAGGGGCGGTCCTCCACCGCTCCGGACTGCCCGAGGCATGCTCGCCGCAGCGCGTCCGGGCTCAAGACGGCCCCGTCAGGTGGAAATTACGATCTGCCATACTCACGCTTAGATTTTCTCTCACTGACTCTGAAAGCTAGTAGAAGGGAGCCACGCGATGGGCAAGACCATCGGAATCGATCTTGGCACGACCAACTCGTGCATGGCAGTACTCGAAGGCGGCGAGCCGACCGTGGTCGAGAACGCCGAGGGCGCGCGTACCACGCCGTCGGTGGTGGCCTTCACCGAGGGCGGGGAGCGCCTGGTGGGCGCCCCGGCCAAGCGGCAAGCCGTGACCAACCCGGAGAACACCGTCTTCTCGATCAAACGCTTCATGGGCCGCAAGGAGGCGGAGGTCAAGGAGGAGGAGACGATCGTCCCCTTCAAGGTGATCCGCGGGCCGAACGGCGACGCGCGAGTGAGCGCGGGCGGCAAGGAGTACCCGCCGCCGGAGATCAGCGCGATGATCCTCCAGAAGCTGAAGGCTGACGCCGAGGCCTACCTCGGCGCCACGGTCGACAGCGCGGTGATCACCGTGCCGGCCTACTTCAACGACGACCAGCGCCAAGCCACCAAGGACGCCGGCAAGATCGCCGGGCTGGACGTGAAGCGCATCATCAACGAGCCCACCGCTGCCTCACTGGCCTACGGGCTCGACAAGGAAGGCACCGCGGACGAGACCATCCTCGTCTTCGACCTCGGCGGCGGCACGTTCGACGTGTCCGTGCTGGAGATCGGCGACGGCGTTTTCGAGGTGAAGGCCACCGCGGGTGACAACCACCTGGGCGGCGACAACTTCGACAAGGCGATCGTCGACTGGCTCGTGGACGAGTTCAAGAAGGCCGAAGGCCAGGATCTCTCGCAGGACAAGATGGCCCTCCAGCGCCTCTATCAGGAGGCCGAGAAGGCCAAGGCCGAGCTCAGCTCGGCGCAGGAGACCCAGATCAACCTGCCGTTCATCACGGCGGTGGACTCGGTGCCCAAGCACCTCAACCAGCGGCTCACCCGCGCCAAGCTCAATGAGCTTTGCAGCCAGTTGCTCAGCCGGGTCGAGGGCCCGACGAAGAACGCGATGAAGGACGCGGGCGTGACCGGCTCCTCCATCGACCACGTGGTGATGGTGGGCGGCATGACCCGCATGCCCGCCGTGCAGGAGAAGGTCAAGGAGCTGACCGGCAAGGACCCGCACCGGGGCGTGAACCCGGACGAGGTCGTGGCCGTGGGCGCCGCCATCCAGGCCGGAGTCCTGGCCGGCGACGTGAAGGACGTGCTCCTGCTCGACGTGACTCCGCTGACCCTGGGCATCGAGACCAAGGGCGGCGTGATGACCAAGCTCATCGAGCGCAACACCACGATCCCCACGCGCAAGTCCGAGGTGTTCTCGACCGCCGAGGACAACCAGACGAGCGTGGAGGTCCATGTGCTGCAGGGCGAGCGCGAGATGGCCACCTACAACAAGTCGCTCGGCAAGTTCCAGCTCACCGGGATCCCGCCGGCCCCACGCGGTGTGCCGCAGGTCGAGGTCGGATTCGACATCGACGCCAACGGCATCCTGAACGTGTCGGCCAAGGACCTCGGCACGGGCAAAGAGCAGAAGATCGAGATCAAGTCCGGGTCGGGCCTCGCCGACGAAGAGGTCGAGCGGATGGTCAAGGACGCCGAGACCCACGCCGACGAGGACCGCCGCCTGCGTGAGCTGGTGGAGGCCCGCAACAACGGCGAGAACGCGGCCTACCAGGCGGACAAGCAGCTCGAGGATCTCGGCGAAGCGGTCGACGAGTCCGCCAAGGCGGAGATCAAGCAGGCCGCGGAGGACCTGCGCGGCACGCTCGAGTCCGAGGATGTCGCGGAGATCACCGCCAAGACGGAGGCGCTGCAGACGGCCTTCCACAAGGTCTCCGAGCAGATGTACGCGGCGGCCTCGCAGCAGGCCCAGGCCGAAGGCGCCGGCAACGGCGCCTCCTCCGCCGATGCCGACGCGACCGCCGAGGAGGAAGAGGTCGTTGACGCCGAGGTGGTCGAGGGCGAGGAGGGTCGCTAAGTGGACCCTCGCAAGCCACCGGCGGAGGACGCCGTGCGGGAGCAGCTGGTCGAGGAAGAGGAGCGGGTTGCGCCTGGTGAAGTCGACAGTCGACAGTCGACAGTCGACAGTCGACAGGGTGAGGACTCGGATCCCGTCGAGGGCTCCGCGCCTGAGCCTGAGCCTGCTCCAGAAGATCCCTTGGCCGCTGCGCTGCGTGAGCGTGATGAGTACCTCGCTCTCGCGCAGCGCGCCCAGGCGGACTTCGAGAACTACCGCAAGCGGGCCGCGCGGGAGGCCGCGTCGGCTACTCAGCGCGCGAAGAGCGGGCTGGTGGGCGAGCTGCTGCCCGTGGTCGACAACCTCGAGCGGGCGCTGGGCTCCGCGGCCGAGGGCGAGGACCACCTGGCGGGCGGGGTCAAGCTTGTTCATTCCGAGCTGGTCGCGGTGCTCAACCGCAACGGGGTGGAGCAGTTCGACCCGGCCGGCGAGAAGTTCGACCCCGCCGTCCACGAGGCGATCTCCACCCGCGAGCAGGAGGGATCGGATGCCGGCGTCGTGCTTGACGTGGTCGAGAAGGGCTACCGCCTGAACGGCAACGTGCTCCGTCCTGCGCGCGTGGTCGTATCGGGGTAGAGATGCCGGCCACCCGCAATCCTTACGAAGCCCTCGGGGTCGACAAGAAGGCCTCCGACGAGGAGATCAAGAAGGCCTACCGCAAGCTGGCGCGCCAGTACCACCCCGACAAGAACCCGGGCGACGCCTCTGCGGAGGAGCGCTTCAAGGAGGTGCAGGAGGCCTACTCGATCCTGTCCGACGCGAAGAAGCGCCGCGAGTACGACCAGGGCGGGGGAATGTTCGGCGGCGGCTTCGACCCCGGCGCCTTCCGCACGGGAGCCGGCGGCTTCGGCGGCGGGATCGGGGACATCCTCTCCGACCTCTTCGGCCCCGGCGGGCGCGGCGGCGCGGCCGGGCCCCGCCCCGAGCGAGGCCGCGATCTCGAGACCGAGATCCACATCTCCTTCGACCAGGCGATGGAGGGGGCGCAGGTGCCGGTCAGCCTCACGCTCTCCGCTGCCTGCCCCACGTGTCACGGCACCGGCGCGAAGCCCGGCACCACGCCTCAGGTGTGCAGCCGCTGTCAGGGCCGCGGCGTCGAGGCCGAGTCCCAGGGCCTGTTCTCGATCTCGCAGCCGTGCCAGAAGTGCGGCGGAACGGGCACCGAGATCAGCGACCCCTGCCCGACGTGCAGCGGTGCCGGCTACACACGCCAGGTGAAGCGGTACAAGGTGAACATCCCCGCGGGCGTGAAGGACGGCAGCCGTGTGCGGCTCGCGGGCAAGGGCGAGGGCGGACGCCGCGGCGGCCCCGCGGGGGACCTCTACGTGGTCACGCGGGTGGCCGACTCCCCGCTGTTCAAACGGCGGGGCGACAACCTCGAGGTGGAGGTGCCCGTCACGATTCCGGAGGCGATCCGCGGCGCCACGATCGAGGTGCCGACCCTCAACGGCTCCAAGCGCATTCGCGTGTCGCCCGGCACCCAGCACGGAACGGTGCAGCGCCTCCGCGGCGAGGGCCCGCCGCGCCTGGGCGGCCGCGGCCGGGGCGACATCCACTACCGGCTCACGATCGACGTGCCCCGGTCGCTGTCGCCCGAGCAGCGCGAGGTGGTCGACGAGCTCGCCGCGGTGATCGATGAGAACCCGCGCGAGCGGCTCCTCAGGGCCACCCCGGGCAAGGAGAGCTGATGGGACTGGGCGACGACACCAGCCGGGGCGTGTTCATGATCTCGGTGGCCGCCGAGCTTGCCGGCATGCACCCCCAGACGCTGCGCATCTACGAGACGAGGGGGCTGATCACACCCCAGCGGTCGGCCAAGAACACCCGGCTCTACTCGCGCGACGACGTGGAGCGCCTCCAGCGGATTCAGGAGCTGACCACCGAGCTGGGGATGAACCTGGCCGGCGTTCAGAGGGTGTTCGAGCTGGAGCAGGAGCTTGACCGCACGCGCAGGCGGCTGCGCAACCTCGAGCGCCAGGCGGAGCGCGCAAATGCGGAGCTGGCCGCCGAGCTGGAGCGCGTGCGGCGGTCCTTCAGGGCCGAGCTGGTGCCCTACCAGCCGTCCGGGATGGCGCTCGTGCCGCCGGCGCGCCGCGGCGATCCCGCCGTGCGCGTGCGCATCTCCCGCCCCCGGTAGGACCCCGGCGGGGGGAGCGCAGCCGGAACGCTGTTCCGGCGAACACCGCACCGACTCTCGGGCCAGGGCGGCCGCCTCCTCCGCTACCCTGCGCGACCGGTCCCTTTCCCCGCCCGCGCAGGCCCTCCGCCTTTTTGTCTCGCGCCGGCCCAAACAGGAGCAGCATGCGAGCACGAAGAGGCTTCACGAGAAGAGACGTGCTCAAGGCCGGCGGCGCCGGCGCCGGAGCGCTCGCCCTGAGCGCCACCGGGTGCGCGAGCGAGGACTTCGAGGATGACGTGCGCCGCGACCCCGACGCCCCCAACGTCCTGTTGATCATCACCGACAGCACCCGCGTCGACTACATCGGGGCCTACAACCCCGAGTCGATCGCCAAGACGCCCAACCTGGACGCGCTGGCGGGAGACTCGCTCAAGTTCAAGCTCGCCGTCCCCGAGGCCATGCCCACCGGTCCGGTGCGCCGTGCCGTGCTCACAGGCATGCGCGGCTTCCCGTACCGGGACTGGGTCGAGTCGCCTCCGCTGCCCGCGGAGCCGGGGTGGACGCCGATCGGGGAGACGCAGCCGATCTTCACGGAGGTGCTCGGCAAGGCCGGGGTCAACACCGCGTACTGCACCGACAACCCCTTCATCATCGGTCCGCGCTTCGCCGAGTTCCGGCGCACGCTCGACATGGCCCGGCCCGACTACTCGCAGGGCGCCTACCGCGCGTTCAACAAGCCCTTCACCCGCCCCGCCGCGCGCGAGGAGATCGAGAAGTTCCTGCTGCCCGCCCTGTCCGACACCGTGGAGGCCGACCGCCTGCGCAGCCATGTGGGCTGGAACCAGCTGTTCCGGCGCGGCGAGCGCGACTACTCGGCCGCTCGCGTCGTGCGCAGCGCGATGAAGGCGCTTGACGAGCTGACCGAGAGGGACGGCCCCTTCTTCCTCGGCGTGGACTCGTTCGACCCCCACGAGCCCTTCGACGCTCCGCGGGCCTACGTGATCGAGGCCTCGGGCACGGAGGCCAAGGGCATCGAGAAGCAAGGCATCTCACCGATCCAGCCCTTCGACACGCCGTCGAACCGCCTCGAGACGATCCGGCTCGACGACGAGACGCTCGAGCTGGTCCGCGAGATGTACGCCGCGGAGATCACATACGCGGACAAGTGGATCGGCCGCCTGCTCAACCGGGTGGCCGACAAGGGTCTGCTCGACAACACGATGGTGATCTACCTGAGCGACCACGGCCTGACCCTCGGCGAGCACGGACTGATCGGCAAGGCCGCGGCGAGGCCGCACTACCACATCTACCACGTGCCCTACATGATCCGGGACCCCCAGGGCCGGCGCGCGGGAGAGACCAGTGACTTCTTCGCCTCCACGCACGACGTGGCCCGCACCGTGCTGTCGGCTATGGGTGTCCGGGCGCCCGGCGCGATGGACGGCGAGGACCTCACCGTGCTCTTCGACGGCGACGATCCCTACCCGCGCCCGTACTGGACCGCCTGCTATGCCGACAACGTGATCGCCGGCGACGGCCGCTGGATGCTGATGTCCAACATCATCGGCGGCGAGGGCCGGCGTCTGTTCGACACCCAGACCGATCCCGGGGAGCTGAGGGACGTCGCCGCCGAGAACCCGGAGATGGTGGAGACGCTCTGGAACGCGCTGATCAACGAGGCCGGCGGGTCGCTACCGATGTTCGGCCAGAAGCAGGGCGTGCTCGGTGGCTGAGCTCTCCTCGCCGCTTCACCCGCCGGCGCCTGGTGGGTTCCGGTGGCGCGTCACTCGCCGGTGCGGCGGTACTCGGCGCAACGGGCCTGCCGCGGGCCGCGCGCTCCCAGGGCCCCGCCGCCGAGCGCGAGCTGCCGAATGTCCTGGTGATCGTGGTCGACGGCATCCGGGCGGACTTCGTGAGCGCCTACGACGATCCCGACGACCGCGCGGACACGCCCAACCTCGACGAGCTGGCCAAGGACTCGCTGCGCTTCGACCGCGCGATTCCCGAGGCGATGCCCGCCTTCCCCTCGCGGCGCGGCCTGCTGAGCGGCATGCGCACCTATCCCTTCCGTGACTGGAGGCCCACCGAGGGGTTGGCCAAGTTCCCGGGGTGGAACCCGATCTGGGACCACCAGCCGATCCTCACCGAGGCGCTGACCGACGCCGGGATCACCAGCCTCTACATCTCCGACAACCCGCTGCTGGATAACGACCGCTTCAAGGGCGTGGCGCGCAAGCCGTCGGGCAGGGCGCCGGCGGCCACCCAGGTGGAGCGTTACATCGCGCCGGCGGTGCCGGACGGCATCGACGACTCTGGAGAGATCCCCGCCGCCCGGGTAATGGCCAGCGGCATCGAGGCCCTCGACGAGCTCAAGGGCAAGCAGCCGTTCTTCCTCGGCGTCGACGTGTTCGACCGGACCGAGGCCAGCGATCCGATCCCCGTGTACGCCCGTGGATCGGTGGCCGACCGCGACAACGCCCGCGGGGCCGGGATCCGGGTGACCGATCTGAGCGCTCCGAGCTTCCGCGCGTTCGAGATGATCGACGGCAAGGAGCCCTCGTCCGGGGAGGTGCGCGACCACTATGCCTCCGAGGTGAAGGCCGTGGACAAGGAGATCGGCCGGCTGCTCGACAAGCTGGAGTCGCTCGGCCTGGCCGACACCACGGTGGTCTACTTCGTGAGCCCGACCACGGTGGCCCTTGGCGAGCACGACGTGTTCGGCATGGCCGCGGCCGCCGGTCACGAGGACGTCTACAGGGCGGCCCTGATCATTCGCGACCCCGACGGCCGGCGCAAGGACGAGACCAGCCGATTCCACGCCGCGCCGCCGGACATGCCGCCCACGATTCTCTCCTACATGGGTGTGACGATCCCCGGCAAGATGGACGGCGAGGACCTGAACGGGCTGCTCGACGAGGACGACGTTCATCCCAGGCCCAACTTCGCCATCCGGGTCGATGAGCAGATCGTGGTCTCCGACGGGCGGCTCGTGCTCGTGTCGGAGGGCGAGGGCGCCCCCAAGCGCCTGTACGACACCGACCCGGACCAGTGGGAGGACGATCACGACGACGAGGACGACTTCTCCCCCCGCGACGAGGACGAGAACGTTTCGCGCGAGGACGCCGACTCCGTGCAGCGGCTGTGGTCGATCGCCATCACCGCGGCCGGCGGCACGCTGCCGAAGTTCGGCCCCGACGGCCCGATCCGCCCGCGGCCCGAGGTAGAGGACGACGACGAGGACTCGAACACCGACGAGGGCCGCCTCGACCGCGACGACGACCTGAACTTCATGGGGCGCTGATGGCTCGCGAACGCGGCGGGAGGAGGGCAGCCGGAACGCTGTTCCGGCGAGCGCCGGACCGAGAGAAATTGAATCCTCCTGCCGAGGAGCTGTACTCGAAGAAGTGGGCGATCTTCGGTGTGATGATGATCGGCTGGGCGATGGCCCTGCTCGACGTGTCGATCGTGAACATCGCGATCCCCGAGCTGCAGCGCGACCTCGACGCCAACACGGACACGGTCACGTGGGTGATCAACGCGTACAACATCGCCTTCGCCGTGACGCTGGTCACGATGGGCCGGCTCGCCGACCAGTTCGGCCGCAAGCGCTTCTTCATCGCGGGCATGGCCCTGTTCACGCTCGGCTCGGCGCTGTGCGCGGCGGCATGGTCGATCGACGCCCTGATCTTCTTCCGGGTGATCCAGGGCATCGGCGCGGGCACGCTCGCGCCGCTCGGGTTCGCCATGACCGTGCTGGTGTTCCCGCCGGCCGAGCGCGGCAAGGGCCTGGCCATCATCGCCATCGTCGCGCTCGTGTCCTCGGCCCTCGGGCCGGTGCTCGGCGGAGTGATCCTGGAGATCACCACCTGGCACTGGATCTTCCTGATCAACGTGCCCTTCGGCGTCCTCGGCATCGTGCTGGCCCGGCGGATCTGGCCCGAGACCTATGACCTCTCCGCGATCAAGCGCCAGCCCGACTGGCTGGGCATGGCCCTTCTCACGCTGGCGGTCTTCAGCCTCACCTTTGCCCTGGCCGAGGCCAACGCCCGCGGCTGGGACGACGCCCTGATCCTCTTCCTGCTGCAGGGATCGGTGCTGCTGGCCGGAGCCTTCTATCTGTCCCAGCGCTACGGGCGCTGGCCGATGATCACGCCGGGCCTGATGAAGAACAAGCAGTTCACCGGGGCCAACACCACGATGGTGCTGTTCGCCGCGGGCGCGTTCGGCGCGCTGTTCCTCCTGTCGCTCGTGTTCCAGAACCTGTGGGGGTACGACCAGTGGGAGGCGGCGCTGGCGCTCCTCCCCGTGCCGATCACGGGCATGCTCGTGTGGCCGCTGATCGGCAAGGGCGCCGACACCCGGCCCCCGCGCCAGATGGCGGTGCCCGCGCTGCTGATCATGGCGGTCGGGCCTGGTGTGGTTCTCGTTCGTGCCCTCGACCTCGGAGTCCTGGCGCGACTACCTGATCGTGCTGCCGGGCCTCACGATGATCGGGATCGGCCTGGGGATCGTGTTCCCGTCCACCAACGTCGGCGCGATGGGTGCGGTGTCCGGCCAGGAGCTCGGACTGGCGTCGGGCATCGTGAACACCGCCCGCCAGCTCGGGGCCGCGATCGGGATCGCGCTTCTGGTGGCCACGATCATCACCGCCTCCGGCTACACGCTCGAGTACGCCAAGGAGGACATCATCGACGCCAACGATCAGGCGGAGCTGCCGCCGGAGATGGCGCTTGGCCTTGGTCTGAGGGGATTTGCCGACTACACCGGCGCCTCGCACGACCGACCGGTGGGACCCCGGGCCCGGCTTCGACGAGATAGCGGCCCGCGAGACCGCGGGCGCGGCCCGCGACGCCTACGGCTGGGGCTTCCGGATGGCGGCGCTGGCCGTGCTGCTCGCTGTTCCCTTCGCTCGCACGATGACCCGCCACCCCGCGGCCGCAAGGGCCGCCGACCAGGCCGCACAGGCCGCCAGGGCAGCCGCGCCCGGCGCCACCTCCCCGCGCCAGGCCGCGCCGGCTGCCGCCGCCCCTGCGCCGGATGGGCAGATGGAGGCGCGCATCGGCGAGCTGGAGGCCTCGCTGGCCGGCCTGCGCTCGCAGCTCGAGGAGCCGCCGCCCGACGGGCCCGCTCCGGAGGGCTCCAGGGAGCGGCGGCGCTGGGGCCGCTCTTCCAGCTAGACGGCTGACTCCTTATCCCGCAAGCACCCGAATTCGGAATCGACCATCTAGGCCGCAGCGCCCGCCGGTGCGGCCACGCGCTCGCGCAGGCTGCGGTCGATCACGCGCGCCGCCCGACGGCCATCCGCGATCGCGTTCACGATCAGAGACTGCCCGATGCGGGCGTCGCCCACGACGTACACCCCGTCGCGCGAGGTGGCAAAGGTCTTGGCACGCACGTTGCCGCGCGCGTCGAGGCCGAGACCCAGCTCGGAGATCAGGCCGTCGTGAGCGGGGTGGGTGAAGCCGATGGCCACGAGGCACAGGTCGGCCTCCGCCACGAACTCCGAGTCAGGCACGGCGCGCAGATCGCGCGATGAGCTGCCCTCGACCTTGCGCCCGCGCACGTGGGTCAGCCGCCCGGGGGGTTGCAAAGGGGGGCGGTGCTCCCCCTTGATGCGTTTCCACCCTCCAGGCTCGTGACCTGTGTGCCGAAGCGCCGCTCTCCGCCTTCGTCGAGGGCGTAGGTCGTCTCGGTGCGGCGCGGGGCGAGCGGCCAGGGCGTGTCGGGATAGCGCCCGCCCTCGGGCACCGATCCGTAGACGTCGAGCATCAGCACGCTCTCGGCGCCCTCGCGGTTGGCGCTCGACAGGCAGTCCATCCCGGTGTCGCCGCCGCCGATCACAACCACCCGCTTCCCGGCCGCCGAGATCACAGGAAGGGTCCGGGGTTCGCCGGAACGACGTTTCGGTTGCGCTCCGCCCCCTCGTCCCTCTTCACGGGCCACCGCGCGGTTGCGCTGGTAGAGGTAGTCCATCGCGAAGTGCACGCCCTCGAGGTCCGCGCCGGGTATCTCCAGGGCTCGCTCCACCCGCGAGCCCACGGCCACCACCACGGCATCGTGGCCGCCGGCGATCTCCGCCGCCGGCACGTCGACGCCCACGTCGACGCCGCAGCGGAACTCGATCCCCTCCGCCTCGAGCAGCGCTATGCGGCGGTCGATCATCCACTTCTCGAGCTTGGCGTCGGGAACCCCGAAGCGCATCAGGCCTCCCGGCGCCTCGTCGCGCTCGTACACCGTGACGGTGTGACCCACCTGGTTCAGCTCCGCGGCGGCCGCCATGCCGGCGGGTCCCGAGCCCACGACCGCGACCCGGAGGCCGCTCCGGCTGTCGGGCGGGCGGGACACGATCCAGCCCTCGTCGAAGGCACGCTCCACGATCGCGTATTCGATCTGCTTGATCATCACCGGGTCGTCGCCGATGTCGAGTACGCAGGCCGATTCACACGGAGCGGGACAGATCAGGCCCGTGAACTCCGGAAAGTTGTTCGTGGCGTGGAGCTGCTCGATGGCCTCGCGCCACTTGCCCCGGCGCACCAGGTCGTTCCAGTCCGGGATCAGGTTGCCCAGGGGGCAGCCGTTGTTGCAGAAGGGCACGCCGCAATCCATGCAGCGGCTGGCCTGGCCGCGCAGCTCGGGCTCGGGCAGGGTGCCGAAGATCTCGCGGCTGTCGCCCACCCGTTCGTGCGGATCGCGCTCGGGCGACGGCACCCGGCTCACCTTCAGGAACCCGCGCGGATCGGCCATCAGGCCCGGGCCTCCGCCGCCTCGGCCCCGCCGGCGGCCAGCTCAAGGGCCCGCCGGTACTCGGGCGGCATCACCTGGGTGAAGCGGGCAAGGGCCGCCTCCCAGTCTGCCAGCAGCTGCCCGCGCCAGCACGGATCCCGTTCTAGCGAGGTGCTCGGCCACCAGGTCGTGCAGCTCGCCGGCATGGTCGGCGGAGACCGGTTCGAGGTCCACCAGCTCGGTGTTGGCCCGGCTCTCGAGCCGGCCCTCGGGGTCCAGCACCCAGGCGATGCCGCCGCTCATGCCCGCCGCGAAGTTGATCCCGGTCTCGCCGAGCACCACCACCCGGCCGCCGGTCATGTACTCGCAGCCGTGATCGCCCACACCCTCCACCACGGCGAGCGCGCCGGAGTTGCGCACGGCGAAACGCTCGCCCGCGAGCCCGGCGAGGAATACGCGCCCCGATGTGGCGCCGTAGAGCGCCACGTTGCCGGCGATCACGTTCTCGCCGGCCGGGAAGTGGGCATCGAAGGGCGGGCGCACCGCCACGATCCCGCCCGAGAGGCCCTTGCCGACGTAGTCGTTCACGGCGCCGTGCACCGTGAGCGTGACCCCGGGCGCCAGCCAGGCGCCGAGGCTCTGGCCGGCGCAGCCGCGCAGCGCCACCTCCACGGTGCCCTCGGGCAGCCCGTCCGGCCCGTGGCGGCGCACGATCTCTCCGGAGAGCAGTCCCCCGACCGTGCGGTGCACGTTGTCCACGTCCATCTGCACTCGCACGCGCTCGCCGTGGTTGATCGCGCGGCTGGCGGCGGGGATCAGCGCCAGGTGATCGAGCGAGTCGTCGAGCACGGGCACCTGAGGCTCGGCCTGGCGGCGCTCGAAGACGGGCGCCTCCGGCGGAGCGAGCAGGGCGGTGAGGTCAACTCCGCGGGCCTTCCAGTGTTCGATGGCGGGATCGGCCTCGAGCAGCTCCGAATGGCCCGACCATGTCCTCGAACCGGCGCACACCCAGAGCGGCCATGATCCGCCGGGTCTCCTCCGCCACGGCGATCAGGTAGTTGATCACGTGCTCCGGGCGGCCGGTGAAGCGGCGTCGCAGCTCGGGCTCCTGGGTGGCGATCCCCACCGGGCAGGTGTTGAGGTGGCAGACGCGCATCATCACGCAGCCAGTGGCGATCAGGGGGGCGGTTCCGAAGCCCACCTCGTCCGCCCCCAGCAGCGCGGCGATCACCACGTCGCGGCCGGTGCGCATTCCGCCGTCGGCCTGGACCGCCACGCGCGAGCGCAGGTCGTTGCGCACGAGGGTGTGCTGGGTCTCGGCCAGGCCGATCTCCCACGGCACGCCGGCGGACTGGATGGAGGAGAGCGGGCTGGCGCCGGTCCCGCCGTCGTGGCCGGCGATCACGATGTGGTCGGCGTTGGCCTTCGACACCCCGGCCGCGACGGTGCCCACGCCCATCTCGGCGGCCAGCTTGACCGACACCGACGCCCGCGGGTTGGCGCAGCGCAGGTCGTAGATCAGCTGCTTGAGGTCCTCGATCGAGTAGATGTCGTGGTGTGGCGGCGGTGAGATCAGCTCCACGCCCGGCATGGAGTGCCGCAGCCGGGCGATCTCCTCGGTGATCTTGTGTCCGGGCAGCTGCCCGCCTTCGCCGGGCTTGGAGCCCTGCGAGATCTTGATCTGCAGCTGGTCCGCGTTCACCAGGTAGTCGATCGTCACGCCGAAGCGCCCCGAGGCCACCTGCTTGATCGCCGACCGCCGGAGGTCGCCGTCGGCGTCGGGTTCGAACCGGCGCGGATCCTCGCCGCCCTCACCGGTGTTGGACTTGCCCCCCAGGCGGTTCATCGCCACGGCGATCGTCTCGTGGGACTCCGGTGACAGTGATCCCAGGCTCATGCCGCCGGTCACGAAGCGCTTCACGATCTCCGCCGCCGGCTCCACCTCCTCGAGCGGTATGGGCTCCGGCAGCGTGCGCAGGCGCATGAGGCCGCGCAGCAGACCGTGCGACGCGTTTTCCTCGTCCACGCGCCGGCTGAAGTCCTCGTACGCCTCGGCCCCGCCGCCGCGGGCCACCCGCTGCAGGCCGGCCACGGTCTCCGGGTCCCACATGTGGCGCTCGCCGTCCAGGCGCCACGCGTATATGCCCCCCTGGGGGAGCAACGCCGCGTGCGCGGCCGGCAGCAGCGCGTCCTCCACGTGAGCAGGCAGCTGCTCACCCTGGGCGTGGGGCCACGCGCGGGCATGGCGCCGGAGCGCCTCCAACGCAAGCTCGTCGAGACCCACGCCCCCGATCCGCGAGCGCGTGCCCGTGAAGTGGCGCTCGATCAGCTGCGCGTCGAGCCCGACGGCCTCGAACACCTGGGCGCCGCAGTAGGAGCGCACCGTGCAGATGCCCATCTTCGAGATCACCTTGAGCAGACCCTTCCCGAGCGCCGCCACCACGCGGTCCTCAGCGTCGACAGGGACCGCGCCCTCCGGCTCGGCGCGGCCTTCGAGTTCGTCGAGCGACTCCAGCATCAGGTACGGGTTGACCGCTCCGGCGCCGTACCCGATCAGCACCGCCACGTGATGCACCTCGCGTGGCTCGCCCGACTCCACGACGAGGCTCGTGCGCGTGCGCGTGCCCGTGCGCACGAGGTGGTGATGCACGCAGGAGAGGGCCAGCAGGGAAGGCACGGGCACACGGTCGGGCCCCACGCCGCGGTCGCTGAGGATGAGCACCCCGGCGCCGCCCGCCAGGGCCAGGTCGGCCTCGCGGCAGAGGCGCTCGAGCGCGCCGGCCAGCCCGTCGGGCCCATCGACCACCGGCCAGGTGGCGTCGAGGGTGTGAGAAGCCAGAGGGCCGCTCTCCACCGCCCGCAGGCGGGCCAGCTCGCGATCCCGCAGAACGGGCTGGTCGAGCACCAGCCGCCCCGCCTGTTCCGGGGTCTCCTCCAGCAGGTCGCCCTCGGGCCCCAGCCGGGTGGACAGGCTCATCACCACCTGCTCGCGTACGGGATCGATCGGTGGGTTGGTCACCTGGGCGAAGAGCTGCTTGAAGTAGGAGAACAGCGGCGGCTGGCGATCGGACAGCACCGCGGGCGCGGTGTCGTTGCCCATGGAGCCGGTGGGCTCGCGTCCGTCCACGGCCATCGGGGCAAGCAGCACGCGAAGGTCCTCCTGGGACCAGCCGAAGGCGAGCTGGCGGTCGCGCAGCGGCACGGGCTCGGGCGCCGGCGGCCTGCCCTCGGCCAGGTCGCGGAGGTGGAACGAGTGTTCGGAGAGCCACGCACCGTAAGGCCGGGCGCGGGCCACGTCGAGCTCGGCCTCGCGCTCGGTGAGCACCCGGCCCGAGCCGGGCTCCACCACCAGCAGCCGCCCGGGTAGCAGCCGCCCCACCCGGGCCACGCGCTCGGCGGGCACATGGAAGGCGCCGACCTCGGAGGCCAGCGCGAACCAGCCGTCGTTGGTGATCACCCAGCGCCCGGGACGCAGGCCGTTGCGGTCCAGCGTGGCCCCCAGGATGCGGCCGTCCGTGAAGGTCAGCGACGCCGGCCCGTCCCACGGCTCCATCAGCATCGACCCGTAGTCGTAGAACTCGTGCAGCTCCTCGGGGAGGTCGGGCCGCCCCTCGGCCTCGGGGGTCATGAGCATGGCGGCGTGGGGCAGCGAGCGGCCGCCCATCACCAGGAGCTCGAGCACGGAGTCGAAGGCGGCGGAGTCCGAGCTGCCTTCGGGGATCAGCGGCAGGATCCGCTGCACGTCCTCACCGAGCGGCCCGGCTGCCAGCCGCGCCCCGCGCGCACGCATCCAGCTCTCGTTGCCCAGCAGCGTGTTGAACTCGCCGTTGTGCGCGCTCATGTGGAACGGGTGCGCCAGCGCCCAGCTCGGGAAGGTGTTCGTGGAGAAGCGCGAGTGCACGATGGCCAGTGCGCTCGCCACGCGCGAGTCCTCCAGGTCGGTGTAGAAGCCCGACAGCTGCGGGGCCGAGAGCATTCCCTTGTAGACGACGGTGCGTGCGGAGAAGCTGGGGATCGCGATGTCGGTCCCGGCCTGGAGCTCGACCAGCCGCCGGATCACGTAGAGACGGCGCTCCAGGGCATCCGGATCCTGGGCCAGTGCCCCGGCCCCTACGAACAGCTGGCGGATGCAGGGTGCAGCGGCGAGCGCGCGCTCGCCTGCGTGGGCCGCGTCGACCGGCACGTCGCGCCAGCCGATCACCTGCAGGCCCTCGCTCTGCACGGTGGCCTCCACCAGCCCCTCGACCTCGAGGCGCCGCCCCTCGGCGCGAGGCAGGAAGCACATGGCCACGGCGTAGGCGCCCGTGGCCGGCAGCGCGTGGCCCTCGCGCGCGGCCGCGGCACGCATGAAGGCGTCTGGGATCTGCATGAGGATCCCAGCCCCGTCGCCGGTGGTGGCGTCGGCGCCCTCGGCGCCGCGGTGCTCGAGGTTGACCAGCGCGGCGATCGCTCGCTCCACGGTCTCGCGCGTAGGCCGGCCGTCGAGCCGCGCGAGGCACGCGACCCCGCAGCCGTCGTGCTCGGCGGAGGGGTGGTAGAGGCCGTGTGGGGTGTTGCTCATGGGCTTGGTGCGCGCAGAGGTGCGGTTCGCCTCCGAACGATCATGCGCAGGCGTCCTGCCGCGAGCCTTGCGCGAGCCTAAAGACTACGCAGGAACGCCAGGAAGGCGACCGCCGGATGGCCGAAGCCCGCCGACCCACCGGTCGACGCAGGCCGGTGCTGAGCCTGCTAAATTGATACATCTTAGTCCTCGACACTTAGATTTCCTATGCAAGCTGATCGCTTTACCATCAAGGCACAAGAAGCGCTGGCTGCCGCACAGCGGCTCGCGTCCACGCGCCGCAACCCCGAGGTGGCGCCCCACCACCTTCTCGCGGCCCTGCTCGAGCAGGACGGCGGCATCGTCGTGCCCGTCCTGCGCCGCGCGGGCGCCGAGCCCGAGTCCGTGCGCCGCGGCGTGAACGCCGCCTTGGACCAGCTACCTACCGTCACGGGCGACGCCCCGGCCGCCCCCTCCCTGGGCTCGGCGCTGATCTCGCTCCTGCAGACGGCCGACGAAGAGGCGCGCGGCATGGGCGACGAGTACGTGTCCACCGAGCACCTCCTGGTGGTGCTGGCGGCCGATCCGCAGGTGGACGCCGGAGCCACGCGCGATGCCCTGGCAGAGGCCGTCCAGCAGGTGCGCGGCCCCCATCGCGTGACCGACCAGAATCCCGAGGACCGCTACCAGGCCCTGGAGCGATTCGGGGTCGACCTGACCGAGGCCGCGGAGAAGGGCAAGCTCGATCCGGTGATCGGCCGCGACGACGAGATCCGCCGCGTGATCCAGGTGCTGTCGCGACGCACAAAGAACAATCCGGTCCTGATCGGCGAGCCCGGCGTGGGCAAGACCGCGATCGTCGAAGGCCTGGCACGGCGGATCGTGTCAGGTGACGTGCCGGACTCCCTGCGCGACCGGCGCGTGATCTCGCTCGACATCGGATCGCTGATCGCGGGCGCGAAGTACCGAGGCGAGTTCGAGGACCGGCTCAAGGCCGTGCTCAAGGAGATCGCCGAGGCGCAGGGTCAGGTGATCCTGTTCATGGACGAGCTGCACACCATCGTGGGCGCCGGGGCCGCCGAGGGCGCGGTCGATGCCGCCAACCTGCTCAAGCCGATGCTGGCGCGCGGCGAGCTGCGGGCCGTGGGCGCCACCACGCTCGACGAGTACCGCAAGCACATCGAGAAGGACGCCGCGCTCGAGCGTCGCTTCCAGCCTGTGCACGTCGGGGAGCCCTCGGTGGAGGACACCATCGCGATCCTGCGCGGCCTCAAGGAGCGCTACGAGGTGCACCACGGCGTGCGGATCCAGGACTCGGCCACCGTCGCCGCCGCGGTGCTCTCGCACCGCTACATCGCCGACCGCTTCCTGCCGGACAAGGCCATCGACCTGATCGACGAGGCGGCCTCGCGCCTGCGGATCGAGATCGACTCGATGCCGGAGGAGATCGACACCCTCGAGCGCCGTATCCAGCAGCTCGAGATCGAGCGCCAGGCCCTGAAGCAGGAACGCGATGACGCCAGCGTCGCCCGCCGCGAGGCGATCGAGCGCGAGCTGGCCGACCTGCGCGAACGCTCTAACGAGATGAAGGCCCACTGGAAGGGCGAGAAGGAGGCGATCGACGCCATCCGCTCGGCCAAGGAGCTCCTCGAGCAGGCCCACCGTGAGACCGAGCGCGCCGAGCGCGACGCGGACCTGGAACGCGCGGCCGAGTTGCGCTACCGCGACATCCCGGAGCTGGAGCGCGAGGTGGCCGCTCAGGAGGAGCGCCTGCGCGAGCTGCAGTCCGACCGGACCTTCCTCAAGGAGGAGGTCGACGACGAGGACGTGGCTGAGGTCGTGGCGCGCTGGACCAACATCCCCGTGTCCAAGCTGATGGAGTCCGAGGTCCAGAAGCTCGTGCGGATGGAGGACCGGCTGCACGAGCGCGTGATCGGCCAGCACCAGGCCGTCGAGGCGGTGTCCAACGCGCTGCGGCGTTCGCGCGCGGGTCTGCAGGACCCCGACCGGCCCATCGGGAGCTTCCTCTTCATCGGCCCCACCGGCGTCGGCAAGACCGAGCTGGCGCGGGCGCTCGCCGAGTTCATGTTCGACTCCGAGCAGGCGATGGTGCGCATTGACATGTCGGAGTACATGGAGAAGCACTCCGTGTCGCGGCTCGTGGGTGCGCCCCCCGGATACGTGGGCTACGACGAGGGCGGTCAGCTGACCGAGGCGGTGCGCCGGCGGCCCTATTCGGTGGTGCTGCTCGACGAGATCGAGAAGGCCCACTCCGACGTCTTCAACGTGCTGCTGCAGCTGATGGACGACGGGCGCCTGACCGACGGCCAGGGACGCACGGTCAACTTCACGAACACCGTGGTGATCATGACCTCCAACGTTGCCGGCGGGATGGACGGCGTGCGGGCCACGTTCAAGCCCGAGTTCGTGAACCGCCTCGACGAGATCGTGGAGTTCGAGCAGCTGAGCCGCGATGAGATCGCCGAGATCGTGGAGCTCCAGGTGGAGAGGCTCGCGGGCCGGGTGCGCGAGCGCGGTGTCGAGATCGAGCTGACCGGCGAGGCCAAGACCCTGATCGGCAACCTCGGCTATGACCCCATCTACGGCGCCCGGCCGCTCAAGCGCGTGATCCAGAAGCAGCTGGTGGACAAACTGGCGCTGAGGCTGCTCGAGGGTGACTTTGCGCCCGGCGACACCGTGAGGGTCGACGCTGCCGAGGGCGAGCTGGCCTTCGAGAAGACCGGCTCCCTCGCGGCCGTGGATTCGACCGGCTAGTGGGCCGTCGAGGACGCAAGCGCAGAAGGGACGACGGAGCCCCCGCCGCCGGCGTCGGGACTCTCCGATCACGTGGACGCCGAGGGCAGCGTGCTCACCCTGCGAGACGAGCTGAGCGGCGGCACGCTGCGCCTGCTCGAGCAGCTGGACAGCAGGCCGGCGGCGAGCGCCGAGGATCGGTGGCAGCGCCGTACCGAGCTGCTGTTCGAGCACCTGGCGGTGCGCTGGGAGATCGCGGGCCTGCCCTTGAGGGCCCCAAGGAGCTGCTGGGCCGCTACCGGCTGGCGTCGGCCGACGAGCGCCGGCGCGTGCGTGAGGCGCTCGCCGAGCACCTGCGCACGCGCTATCCCGACCTGCAGGTCTACACCCGGGCTCGAGCGGGTCGGAGTGACCGCCGCCACGCCCGCGGCGGCGGCCCGGTGACCGGCCGGATCGTCACGTTGAACCGGATCCGCTGGACCGGGAGGGCCTGTACTTCTTGAATGCGTCGAACTGGACCCGGTAGGTGCCGCGGGTCGCGTTCTTGCCGAACAGGCGGCGCATCCCGCTGGCCGTCTTGCAGCGCCCCTCAGGCGCCCACCGGAACGTGCGCCTCGTCTTCCGGCGCACCACATGGCCGTACAGGGTCGTGCCTCCCGCGGTGAAGCCGCGGGCGCTGATCCGGCGCGGGCGGTCGGCCGCGGCGTCGTCGGGCTGGATGCTCACCGCCAGGTCGCTGAGCCTGACCGGGACGGAGGCCCGTATCGCCGGGTCGGGCCTGTCGATCGCGGAGTAGGTCGAGGTCTCGCGATGGCCGCTTGAGGTCCGGGACGGTGGCTTCGACTGCGATCCGCCCCCGGGCATCGGTCTTGATCGGCTGGAGCTTCCCGCCGCGGCGGTTGAGGATCCGGCCGTCTCGAAGGATGTTGACCGACCGCGGACGGCGTGAATCCGCCACCCACCAGGCTCACCCGGTCGGAGGTTCCGAAGCAGGGCTTGGCGGGGCGAACCTCGAGCGTGGCGGCCTGGGCGCCGGCCGGCGCCCCGAGCACGACCACGGTGACAGCCGTGACGGCGGCCCGCACCGGACCTCGTCGGTCGCGGCAAGCGCGCCGGCAGCGGCGGGCCGGAAGATCCGGAACACCGTGAGCGTGCCACGGAGCTGCTGCCGCCTGACCTTGCGATAGCGGCGGTAGGTGTCGAAGTAGATCGTGTAGTTGCCCGGCTTGGCGCTTGCGCTGAAGAAGCGCTTCTTGACCTTGAGCGTGCGGCAGGCGCCCTTGAGGCGGCCGAGCCGAAGATCCTTGATCCTGCGTCCCCCGCGGCGCACGTGCGCGTAGAGCCTCCTTCCGCCGCTCGTGAACCCGCGGGCCCGGACCCGCTGGATCAGGCCGTTGGCTCCGGCCTTCCTTCCGCGACCAGCACGCGGCTGAATCGGATCGGTGTGGTTGCGGCCACGATCGCTGCATTGGTCTGGTCGGTGGCGGTGTAGGGCGCGGTCTCTTCGTTAGCGGTGATCGGCTGCACGGCTGCCCGCCTGCGAACGCTCCCGCGGCGTCGGCGGTCGCGGGCCGTCGGCAGAGCGATCTGGCCCTGCGTGACGGTCACCGCGCCGTTGGGCGTGAACCCGGTCGCGCTCAGCGCCACGAGGTCGTTGGTGCCGTAGCACGGCTTCGCAACGTTGGCTGTGAGGGTGGCGGCCTGGGCGGCGGCCGGCGCGGTGAGCGCGGTGACCGTGAGCAGAGCGGGCAGCGCGCCGTGTCGGATCCTCATTTGGCACCTCCAGTAGTTGATTCCCCCAGCGCCAGCGTAGCGCTGCCTCTCAGCAGCGGACGCACCAGCGGCGCGGCCTTCGGGATCCTGCCCCGCACGGTGCGTTGCACCTCGAGCGGTGACGCTCCGATGGTTGCGAGGGTGTCGCGGTTGCAGTGGCAGCCGTGCCCGAGCACGTACCAGGGTCCGTGGAGGCGGTCCTGCCAGCGGGCCAGCCGCGGCTCCTCGGCCCGCACGTGCTCCAAAAACAGCAGCCGGCCGCCGGGTCTGAGCACCCGGGCGATCTCGCGCAGCGCCTGAGCCGGGTCCTCGACGGTGCACAGCACCAGCGTGACCACGGCCGTGTCGAACCCGTCGTCGGGAAAGGGCAGCCGCTCCGCGGGGGCTTCCACCACCTCGACGTTGGCCACCTTCGCGCGCAGCTGCTTCGCCATGGGAGCGAACGGCTCGGTGAGCACCAGCTCCGTGACCGCGTCCGGGTACAGGTCGTGGTTGAGCCCTGTGCCCGCCCCGATCTCGAGGGTGCGCCCGGTCGCCTCCGCCAGCGTCTGGCGTCGCAGATCCCGCAGCCCCGCCTTCTCGGAGGCATCGAGCGCCCGGTCGTAGACCCTGGCGAAGGCCCGGCCCCAGGTGGCGTCATATGCGCTGCGCAGCACGGCACCCAGCGTATTGCCTTGCACTCGGCCGGGAAAACTGAAAGAAACATTCTCCGCCGACCCACGGAAAGGACCGTCTTGCCGACCTACGTACTCCTCAGCACGCTCAGCCCAGAAGGTGTGCAGACGATCAAGAACAACCCCCAGCGCATCCGCGAGGTGAACAAGGAGATCGAGCAGCTTGGAGCCAGCGTCAAGGCGCAGTGGGCGGTGCTCGGCCGGTTCGACTTCGTGAACATGGTGGAGGCGCCCGACGAGACCACCATGGCGCGGGTCTCCCTGGAGCTGGGCTCACGCGGAACCGCTCGTTACGAGTCGCTCACGGCGATCCCCATCGACGACTTCATCGCGTCTTTGTGAAAACGGAACCGATGGGGTGGCCCCGCCGGGGCCACCCATATAACGGCGGTGAAGGTTCTCGTAGTCGGCGCGGGGGGTCGCGAGCATGCGCTCGTGCGCTGCCTGCTGCGCAGCCGCCAGAAGCCGGAGGTGCTGGCCGCACCCGGCAACGCCGGCATTGCCCGTGACCGGATCGAGTGCCTCGACGTGCAGGCGGAGGACGTGGAGGGCATCGTCAGGGCGGCCCGCGAGCGCGCCGTCGACCTCGTGGTGGTGGGCCCCGAGGCGCCGCTGGTGGCCGGCCTGGTAGACGCGCTCGAGGAGGCCGGCGTGCGTGCCTTCGGGCCCTCGCGTGAGGCGGCGAGGCTCGAGGGGTCCAAGCGCTACGCCAAGGAGCTGATGGTCGACCTCGGCGTGCCCACGGCTGCTCACACCGTGCTCCACTCACGCAACGAGGCCCTGCAGGCCATCGAACGCCGCGGGGGGGTGCAAAGGGGGGCGGTGCCCCCCTTTGATCGCTACCCGATCGTGCTCAAGGCCGATGCGCTGGCGGCGGGCAAGGGGGTGATCATCTGCCCCGACGAACGCTCGGCCCGGGAGGCCGTGGAGCAGTTCTTCACGGAGCGCAGGTTCGGCCACACGGAGGTGGTGCTCGAGGAGTTCCTGGAGGGCGAGGAGCTGTCGCTGCTGGCGGTGTGCGACGGAGAGCGCGCCGTGCCGATGGCGCCGGCCCAGGATTACAAGCGGATCCGCGACGGCGACGAGGGACCGAACACGGGTGGGATGGGCAGCTATTCGCCGGTGCGGGGCATCGACCGCGAGCACGCCGAGGCCCTGGCGCTGGCGGTGCACCAGCCGATCGTGGACGAGCTGCGCCGCCGCGGCACGCCCTACCACGGCGTTCTCTACGCGGGGCTGATGATGACCGCGGACGGACCGAAGGTGCTCGAGTACAACTGCCGTTTCGGCGACCCCGAGACCCAGGCGGTGCTGCCGCGGCTGCGTTCGGACGTGCTCGAGCTGCTCGAGGGCTCCACCCGGGCCGGCGGTCTCAGCGCGGTGGAGCTCGAATGGTCCGACGAGTGGGCGGTCACCGTGGTGCTCGCGTCCGCGGGATATCCCGAGTCGTCGTCGGTGGGCGACGAGATCACCGGGTTGCGCTCGATCGACTCGCTCCAGGTGGAGCTGCTGCACGCGGGCACCGCCGAGCGCGGCTCCCGGCTGCTCACCGACGGCGGCCGGGTGCTCAGCGTGACCGGGATCGGGCCGTCTCCGGAGGCGGCTCGGGCGCGCGCCTACTCGGCCGCGGGCCGGATCCAGTTCGACGGCAAGCAGATGCGAACCGACATCGGAGCGCGCGCAGTGATAGACGTGGAGGCATGACCGAGCAGGATCCCCGCACGCCGGCGACCCAGACCGACGTCGAGCACGAGTTCGACGATCTCTCGGTTGACGCCCCACGCGTGGGCATCGTGATGGGCTCCAAGTCGGACATGCCGGCGATGGAGAAGGCCGGCAAGGAGCTCGAAGAGCGCGGGATCCGCTACGAGACCCGGGTGATGAGCGCCCACCGAGATCCCGAGGTGGTGGCCGACTATGCGAAGAACGCGCGCATGCGGGGGCTGCGGGTCGTGATCGCCGGTGCCGGGCTGGCCGCCGCGCTGCCCGGAGTGGTGGCCTCCCACACTGATCTGCCGGTGATCGGCGTGCCCCTCACCTCGAAGACGTCTGTGGCCGGCGGCCTCGACGCCCTGCTGGCCATAGCCCAGATGCCTCCCGGCGTGCCCGTGGGCTGCGTGGGAATCGACAACGCGCGCAACGCAGCGGTGCTCGCGGCCAAGATCCTCGACGCCTGACGTGCCGGGCGCCCGGTGATCGAGCGCTATACCCGCGCCGAGATGGGTGCGGTCTGGTCCGAGCAGCGCAAGCTGGACACGTGGCTGGAGGTGGAGCTGGCGGTGGTCGATGCGCTGGCCGAGGAGGGCACGGTGCCGGCACAGGACGCGGCCGCGATCCGGGAGCGGGCCTCGTTCACCGTCGAAGCGGTCAAGGAGCGCGAGAAGGTGACCGACCACGACGTGGCCGCCTTCGTGGACGTGGTGGCGGCGTCGGTGGGCGAGCCGGGCCGGTGGGTGCACCACGGGCTCACCTCGTCCGACGTCCTCGACACCGCCCTCGGGCTGCAGATCGCCGCGGCCGGCCCCCTGCTCGTGGCCGGTGCGTGCGCGTACCGCGACGCGCTCATCCGCCGTGCCCGCGAGCACGGCGCCACGCTGTGCGTGGGGCGCACGCACGGAATCCAGGCCGAGCCCACCACCTTCGGCGTCAAGCTGGCCGGCTTTGCGTTCGAGGCGCAGCGCAACATGGAGCGGCTCGAGCGTGGCGTGAAGGCGGTGTCGGTGGGAGCGCTGTCGGGCGCGGTTGGCACCTACGCGGCCAACGGCCCTGAGCTGGAGCAGGCGGTGCTCAGCCGCCTCGGACTCGCGCGTGAGGATGTCTCGACGCAGGTCGTGGCCCGGGACCGCCACGCCGAGCTGCTCGAGGCCATCGCGCTGGCCGGCTCCGGCCTGGAGCGCTTCGCCACCGAGATTCGCCATCTGCAGCGCACGGAGGTCCGGGAAGTGGAGGAGCCGTTTCGCGCCGGGCAGAAGGGCTCCTCCGCCATGCCGCACAAGCGCAATCCGATCACCAGCGAACGGATCACGGGCATCGCTCGGCTGCTGCGCGGCTACGCCCAGGCGGGCCTGGAGGACGTGGCCCTGTGGCACGAGCGCGACATCTCGCACTCCTCCGTCGAGCGCGTGGCGCTGCCGGATGCCACGATCCTGCTCGACTACGCGCACGGCTTGGCTCTGCGCGTGGTGGACGGGATGACCGTGCACTCCGACCGCATGCTGGAGAACCTCGAGGCCACGCATGGCGCCCTTTACTCACAGCGGGCTCTGCTCGCCCTGGTCGAGGCCGGGCGCTCGCGCGACGAGGCCTACCGGATCGTTCAGGAGAACGCCCAGCAGGCGTGGGACGAGCGTACGCCGTTCCGAGAGCTGCTGGCCGTGGCGGCGCCCGAGCTGGATCTCGACCTGATCTTCGATCCGGCGGCCTTCACGGTGCACGCAGAGACCATCGTCGCGCGCCTCGACTCGATCGCCCGCTGAACCGCCGCAGCTGAGTTATCCCACACCCGGTCCTTGTGGGACATGGTCCGGCGCCCGCGCCGGCCCTAGCGTCTGAGGTGTGGCCGTCTTCCTCGGGTTTCTCGGCGTGCTCGGCTTCAGCTTCTCGCTGCCCGGCACCCGCCTGGCGGTCGAAGACCTCGACGCAACCTTCGTAGGCCTCGGCCGCGCCGTGGTGGCCGCCACGCTGGCCGGCGCGCTGCTCCTGATGCTGCGCCAGCCGCTGCCGCGGCGCGATCAGCTCCGCGGGCTGGCGCTCGTGGCGCTCGGTGTGGTGATCGGGTTCCCGCTGTTCACCGCCCTCGCCCTGCGCGAGCTGACGTCCGCCCACGGCGCGGTGATCGTGGGCCTGCTCCCGGCTGCGACGGCGGCGATGGCCGTGGTCAGCGCGGGCGAGCGACCCAGCCGCGGGTTCTGGCTCGCCTCCGGAGCGGGGCTGGTGGCGGTGCTCGGCTTCGCTGTGTCGCAAGGTGCGGGGGCGCCGCAGGCCGCTGACGGCCTCGTGCTGATCGCGGTGGCCCTCGGCGCGCTGGGCTACGCCGAGGGCGGGGCGCTGTCGCGCGAGCTCGGCGGCTGGCAGACGATCTGCTGGGCGCTGCTGCTCTCCATGCCGCTGGTGGCGCCGCTGGCGGCTTTCGTGACCCTCACGCGGGACGTGACTGGTGGCACCGATGCCTGGCTGGGCTTCGCCTACGTGTCGCTGGTGAGCATGTTCCTGGGATTCTTCGCCTGGTACGCGGGGCTGGCGCGCGGCGGAGTGGCCAAGATCGGGCAGGTCCAGCTGGCCCAGCCGGTGCTGACCCTGGTGTGGGCGGTGCTCCTGCTGGGCGAGCAAGTGGGGCTGGCCACGGGCCTCGCCGCGGTGGCCGTGCTGGCCAGCGCCGCCGCGGTGCAGCGCACCCGTGTCGAGCAAGTCGAGGACCGACGCGCGCGATTGTTAGCCTCCGGCGCATGAGCGAGACCGCCGGCCTCGAGAGCCTCGAACTGCTGGCCCAGGGCAAGGTGCGCGACATCTACGCCGTGGGCGACGACCGCCTGCTACTGGTCGCGACCGACCGGATCTCCACCTACGACGTGGTGCACCCCAATCCGATTCCGGACAAGGGCAAGATCCTCACCGGCCTGACCGCGTTCTGGCTCGACCGCACCGCGTCGATCGTCCCCAACCACATCCTCTCCTTCACCGAAGTCCCCGAGGAGGCGCGCGGGCGCGGCATGCTGGTCGAGCGGCTCGAGATGGTGCCCGTCGAGTGTGTGGTGCGGGGCTACATCACGGGTTCGGGATGGAAGGACTACCAGGCGAGCGGCACCGTCTGCGGGATCGAGCTGCGCGCCGGGCTCCGGGAGTCCGAACAGCTGCCCGACCCCATCTTCACCCCGGCCACCAAGGCCGAAGTGGGCGATCACGATGAGAACGTGGACTTCGACCGTGCGGCGGAGATCATCGGCGACCGCGAGCTGCTCGAGGAGCTGCGGCGGATCTCGATCGAGCTCTACTCCCACGGGGCCGCACACGCGCGCGAGCGCGGGATCATCCTGGCCGACACCAAGTTCGAATTCGGCCGCCGCGCCGATGGCACGATCGTGCTGGGCGACGAGGTGCTCACCCCCGACTCGTCTCGCTTCTGGCCCGCCGAGGGCTATGAGCCGGGCCGCGGACAGCCGAGCTTCGACAAGCAGTACGTCCGTGACTGGGCCGCCGGCTCGGGCTGGGACAAGACCCCCCCGGCGCCCGCCCTGCCTGACGAAGTGGTGGCCAAGACACGCGAGCTCTACGCGGACGCCTACGAGCGGATCGCCGGCGAGCCGTTCTCCGCGTGGCTCGAGCGCAGCGGAGCGGCGTGAAGGCCCGCGTCCTGATCCGTCCGAAGGCTGGGATCCTCGACCCCCAGGGCCAGGCCGTGGAGCGCGCGCTGCCCGCGCTGGGCTTCGAAGGCGCGGAGAACGTGCGCGTCGGCCGGCTGGTCGAGCTCGAGGTGCAGGACACCTCGCGCCTGCACGAGATGTGCGAGCGCCTGCTGGCGAACCCCCTCATCGAGGACTATGAAGTGCAGGTAGTGGAGTGAAGTTCGGGGTCGTCCGGTTTCCCGGGAGCTGCGACGAGGTCGATGCGCTCATGGCCTGCCGGCGCTTCGCCGACGCAGAGATCCTCTGGCACGGAGATCG
Organism: uncultured Thermoleophilaceae bacterium; assembly: GCA_963825475.1. Taxonomy (GTDB): domain Bacteria; phylum Actinomycetota; class Thermoleophilia; order Solirubrobacterales; family Thermoleophilaceae; genus JAAYBF01. The sequence continues at coordinate 521,802 of CAWGTC010000006.1, forward strand.
TGACCTCGGCGACGCCGACGCCGTGGTGATCCCGGGCGGCTTCTCGTATGGCGATTACCTTCGGGTGGGCGCCATCGCCCGTTTCTCGCCGGTCATGGAGGCGGTCTCCGAGCATGCGCTGGCCGGCGGCACCGTGCTCGGCATCTGCAACGGGTTCCAGGTCCTATGCGAGGCCGGCCTGCTGCCCGGGGCCCTGCTGCCCAACGCCGGCCTGCGCTTCCTCTGCCGGCAGGTCGACGTGGAGGTGGTCAACGCCGACACGCCCTTCACGCGGGTGTGTGGGGCCGGCGACGCCCTTTCGATCCCGGTCAAGCACACGACCGGCCGCTACTACGCGCCAGAAGAGGCTCTCCGCGAGATGGACGCACACGGTCAGATCATCCTCCGGTACGCCGAGGGCCACAACCCCAACGGCTCGCTCGCCGACGTGGCCGGGGTGGCCAACCGGGCCAAGAACGTGATGGGGCTGATGCCGCATCCCGAGCACGCCGTCGACGCTCTTACCGGCTCCGACCACGGGAGCTGTGTGTTCAGGTCGCTCGTGGACCACGTTGAGGAAGGCTCGGCGCGGCTCGCCGAGGCCCGCGCGTGACCGGCTCCGCCGCGGTCTCCGCCCACCAGGCCCTCGGGCTCACCGACTCCGAGTACGACCTGATTGCCGAAAAGATGGGTCGCCGGCCCAACGAGGTCGAGCTGGCGGTGTTCAGCCTGATGTGGTCCGAGCACTGCGCCTACAAGCACTCCAAGAAGCTGCTCGGGCGCCTGCCCACCGAGGGCCCGCACCTGCTGATGGGGCCGGGGGAGAACGCCGGAGCCGTGAGCGTCGGCAACGGGCTGGCGATCGCCTTCAAGGTCGAGTCGCACAACCACCCGAGTGCGGTCGAGCCCTTCCAGGGCGCCGCCACCGGAGTGGGGGGCATCCTGCGCGACGTGTTCGCGGTCGGCGCCCGTCCGATTGCCGTGCTCGACTCGCTGCGCTTCGGCGAGCTGGACTCGGCGCGCTCGCGCTACCTGCTCGACGGCGCGGTGGCGGGCATAGGCCACTACGGCAACTCGATCGGCGTGCCCACCGTGGGTGGCGAGGTCTACTTCGAGGGTCCCTACGAGCAGAACTGCCTGGTCAACGCCATGTGCCTCGGGATCGCACGCGAGGAGCGCCTGATCCGGGCGGCGGCCGCGGGGGTGGGCAACCTCCTGGTGCTGATGGGCGCGCGCACGGGTCGCGACGGGATCGGCGGGGCATCGGTGCTCGCATCCGCCGAGCTGGACTCCGACGATGCCTCCAAGCGGCCGTCGGTGCAGATCGGCGACCCCTTCGAGGAGAAGAAGCTGCTCGAGTGCTGCCTCGAGCTACTCGAGCAGGGCACCCTTCGCTCGCTCCAGGACCTCGGGGCGGCAGGCCTCTCGTCCAGCTCCTCCGAGATGGCCTCAAAGGGCGAGGTGGGGCTGGACATCGACGTGTCGAAGGTGCCGCTGCGCGAGGAGGACATGGAGCCCTTCGAGATCATGATCTCCGAGTCCCAGGAACGGATGCTGTGCGTGATCGAGCCGGAGAAGCTGGGCGAGCTGGAGGGGATCTGCGAGCGCTGGGAGGTTCGCGCCACGGCGATCGGCGAGGTCACGGAGCCGCGCCGGCTGCGGGTGCTCGACGGCGATGAGGTGGTGGCCGACATGTCCGTCGAGGCGCTCGTGGACGACTGCCCGCTCTACGACCTGCAGCCGTCCAGACCGGACGGCCAGATCTACCCGCCGCCGCCGCGCACGCTCGACTCCGAAGACCCCGCCGACATCCTGCCCGCGCTGCTGGCCTCGCACAACCTCAGCTCACGCCGCCCGCTCTTCGACCAGTACGACTGCCTCGTGCAATCGCGCACGGTCCGCCGTCCACAGCAGGCCGACGCCGCGGTGCTCACCCTCGAGTCCGACGGCGCGGAGGGCGGGATCGCCGTCTCGATCGACGGCAACGGGCGCCGGGTGGCGTGCGACCCCTACACCGGGACCGTCGAAGCAGTGCTCGAGTGTGCGGCCAACCTCGCGTGCGTCGGCGCCGAGCCGCTCGGGCTCACCAACTGCCTCAATTTCGGCAACCCCGAGAAGCCGCACGTGGCCTGGCAGCTCGAGCGGTCGGTGGCCGGCATGGCCGACGCCCTCACGGAGCTGGGCGTGCCGGTGGTCGGAGGCAACGTCTCGCTCTACAACCAATCCGAAGACGGCCCGATCTACCCGACGCCGGTGGTGGGCATGGTGGGCGCGGTGCCCGACGTGGAACGTGTGGCCGGAGCCGGCTTCACCACCGAGGGGCACACCGTTGCGCTGGTCTGTTCCCCGGCGGCGGCGGTCTCGGTGCCCGGCTCCGAGCTGGCCAAGCTGCGCGGGGACGAGCTGCCGCACGGTCTCCCGGAGATCGACCTGGCCGCCACGCGACACGGGATCGAGTCGGTGCGCGACGCGGTGCGAGCCGGCGGCCTGGCGAGCGCTCACGACGTGTCCGAGGGCGGCCTCGCCGTGGCCCTGGCCGAGTCGTGCATGGCGGGCGGCATCGGGGCCACGATCTCGCTTCCGAGCTACGAGCTGGAGGCCCTGTTCGGCGAGGGGGCGGGGCGGTTCCTGGTGTCCGGCCCCACCGACGTCCTCGAGTCGCTGGCCGAGCTGGCCACCCCGATCGGCACCGTGGGCGGCGAGGTGCTCCAGATCGACGGTCGCTGGACCTGGACCCTCGACGAGCTGCGCGAGGCCTCTGGCGCGTTGGCCCTCGCCTTCCCGTAGACACCCCCTGACCCCGCCACTCCCGCTGCTACCCTCAAATCCTCGGCTGCCGCGTACCATTCGCCGGCCACCTCCTTGGGCTCTATGGACCCCCTGACCGATCCGCTCGACCAGCGCGACGGGCCGCGCGACGAGTGCGGCGTCTTCGGCGTGTACTCACCCGAGTCCGAGGTGTCCCGTCTCGCCTACTTCGCCCTCTTCGCGCTTCAGCACCGCGGCCAGGAGTCGGCGGGCATCGCCACCTCCGAGGGCGGCAACCTCATAACCATCCGCGACCTCGGCCTCGTCTCTCAGGTCTTCGACGAGCAGAAGCTCCGCGCGCTCACCGGCACCAGCGCGATCGGGCACACGCGCTACTCGACCACGGGCTCCTCGGCGTGGGAGAACGCCCAGCCCGTGTACCGCTCCGACCGGCGTCAGATCGCCCTGGCCCACAACGGCAATCTGATCAACGCCGTGGAGCTGCACTCCGAGCTCACCGACCGCGGGGTCACCTTCCGTTCCACGTCCGACTCGGAGATCATCGCGGCTCTGCTGTCGACCCACGAGGCCGACACCATCGAGGACGCTCTGGCCGACGTGATGCCCCGCCTCCAGGGGGCCTTCTCCACCGTCGTGCTCACCCCTGACAGCGTGCTCGCGTTCCGCGACGGGGCCGGCCTGCGGCCGCTCTCCCTCGGCCGGCTCGGCAAGCGCTACTGCGTGGCTTCGGAGAGCTGTGCGTTCGACATCATCGGAGCCGAGCTGCTGCGTGAGGTGCAGCCCGGCGAGATGCTCTCCATAGGAGAGCGCGGGATCGAGACCCGCCAGGTGATCGACTCTCCCCGCAAGGCGTTCTGCGTGTTCGAGCACATCTACTTCGCCCGGCCCGACTCGATCCTCGAGGGCAACCGCACCCAGGTGTCGCGGCGGAAAATGGGGGAGATCCTCTGGCGCGAGTCCCCCGTCGACGCCGACGTTGTGATCGCGGTGCCCGACTCCGGCAACCCCGCGGCCGCAGGCTACGCGAAGGCATCGGGCCTGCCACGCGACGACGGCCTGATCAAGAACCGCTACGTGGCCCGCACCTTCATCCAGCCCGGCCAGGAGCTGCGCAAGCACGGACTGCGGATGAAGTTCAACCCGCTGCGCGAGGTGGTGGAGGGCAAGCGTCTCGTGGTGGTGGACGACTCGATCGTGCGCGGAAACACCACGCGGCAGATCGTGAAGATGCTTCGCGACGCGGGCGCCCTCGAGGTGCACATGCGGATCTCCGCGCCGCCAATCCGCCACCCCTGTCACTACGGGGTGGACATGTCGACCAAGCAGGAGATGGTGGCCCACGGCCGCACGGTCGACGAGATTGCGACCGAGCTCGATTGCGACTCGATCGCCTACCTGTCGCTCGAGGGGGTCTACGAGGCGATCCGCGGCGAGCGCGGAACCCACTGCGACGCCTGCTTCTCGGGCGACTACCCGCTGGAGCGCACCGACGTGGCCAACGGCAAGTTCGCGCTCGAAGAGCTCGCCGTCGTACGCAGCTAGCAACGGTTCGCCGCTGCTTCGCAACGGTTCTGAACCAAGGCGCCCGACCCGGCCGGTTGCGGCGCTAGTGTCAGCCGCCGTGGACCTCCCCTCCGCCCTGCGGCAGAACTTCGGCTTCGACGCCTTCCGGCCGGGGCAGCGCGAGGCCTGCCAGGCGGCTCTCGACGGGCGTGACGTGCTGGTGGTCATGCCAACCGGATCGGGGAAGTCGCTGTGCTACCAGCTGCCGGCGCTCATGCGCGACGACCTTACGATCGTGGTCTCGCCACTCGTCGCACTGATGCAGGACCAGGTCGAGGCCCTGCAGGCGCGCGGGCTCGGGGACGAGGTGGGGCTGGTCAACGCACAGCAGGGCCTCGACGCGAACGCGGGCGTGCTCGAGCGCGCGGTTGCCGGTGAGCTGCGCCTCCTGTACGTGTCACCGGAGCGCTTCTCCTCCCCCGGGTTCCTCGATCGCATCCGCCAGGCCCGCATCGGGCTGTTCGTGGTCGACGAGGCCCACTGCGTGTCGCAATGGGGCCACGACTTCCGTCCCGACTACTTCCGCCTGGCCGACGCCGCGCGCCACCTCGGCGCCGGATCGATCGTCGCCTCCACCGCCACCGCCACACCGCGGGTGGCCACGGATGTGGTCAGGCGCCTGGGCCTGCGCGAGCCACTCCAGGTGGCCACCGGCTTCGACCGGCCCAACATCTCCTTCGCGGTGGCGCGCCCGGCGCCGCACGAGAAGCGGCCGCTGATCGCCGAGGCGCTGCGCGGCGAGGGCTCCCTGCCGGCCATCGTCTACGCCGGCACGCGCGCGGGGGCCGAGGAGATCGCCGAGATGCTCAGCGCCGAGCTCGGCGAGGAGGCCGTGGCCTACCACGCCGGGCTGGACCGCGAGCGGCGCGCGGTGGCGCAGCGCCGGTTCCTGGCCGACGACGTGCGGGTGATCGTGGCCACCAACGCGTTCGGTATGGGGGTCGACAAGGCCAACGTGAGAACCGTGCTCCACGCTGGCGTGCCGTCGTCGCTGGAGGCCTACTACCAGGAGGCCGGCCGCGCAGGGCGTGACGGCCTTCCGGCCCGGGCGCTGCTGCTGGCCGAGAACCGCGACAAGGCCCTGCACGTGCACTTCATCAAGCGCGACGAGGTCGACTCGCAGCTGCCGGCCGCGCTGCACGACCGCCTGCGCGCCTCGGCCGACGGAGAGGAGCGCTACGGCCTGGAGGCGGCCGAGCTCTCCCGAGCGATCGGCGGCGGGCCGGACCGGCTCCGCTCGCTGCTCGGTCATCTCGCGCGCGCCGGTGTGATCCTGCCGTCGCCCTCGGCTCTCGACAGGGTGGCGGGGCGCTTCGCCGGGCCCTTCGACCGCCGCGCCGCGGCCGCCTGCCGCGCCTCCGTCGAGGAGAGCGCCCGGGTGCGCTGGCGTCAGTACCGCGAGATCTGGGCCTACGTGGAGGGCGAGGACTGCCGCCGCCGCACGATCCTCCGGCACTTCGGCGATCACGCGGACCCCGCGCCGCGGCCCGAGGGAGTGCCGTGCTGCGATGCATGCGCCAAGGGGCTCGTGCCCAAGCTGCCGCCTCCGTCGCTGGAAGCGGTCGCGGATCTCGACGGCGCCATCGTGTCGGTCGCTCGCGGCGCCCGGCCGGCGGTGGGGCGCACCACATGCGTGGAGATCCTCCACGGCGCACGCACCAAGAAGATCGAGCGCAACTCCTACGACGGCCTGCCCGCGTACGGCACCTCGTCACACATGCGCAGGGCGGACATCCTCGCGCGGGTCGACGAGCTGATCGAGGGCGGTGTCGTGGAGACCACCGGCGGGGCCTACCCAGTGCTGCGGCTGCCGGCCAAGGTCGCCGCCTAGCAGTGGGGGACCACTGACCGTGGCCTTCCGCGTCGGAGTCCTGATCTCCGGGGAGGGGAGCAACCTCCAAGCCATCCTCGACACCCTCCACGGAAGCGAGGTCGAGGTGGTGGCCGTGGCCTCCAGCCGGCCGGAGGCGCGCGGGCTCGACCGCGCTCGGGATGCCGGGGTCGAGGCCGAGACCTTCGAGCGAGGGGAGTATCCCGATCGCGACGCCCGCGACGCTGCCCTGGGCAACTGGCTCGCCGAGCGCAAGGTCGACCTGGTGGTGCTGGCGGGATTCATGGAGCTCCTCGGCGGGCCGTTCATCCGCCGCTTCGAAGGCCGGATCATGAATGTGCACCCGTCGCTGCTGCCCGCATTTCCGGGGGTCCGGGCGATCGAGCAGGCGCTCGACTACGGGGTCCAGGTGATGGGCGTCACCGTGCATTTCGTCGATGAGGGCGTGGACAGCGGACCGGTCATCCTGCAGGAGTCCTTCGAGCTTCCATATGCTCGCGACATCGAGGCGATCGAGGAGCAAGTCCACCAGATCGAGCACCGGCTGCTGCCCCGCGCCGTTTCGCTGATCGCCGCGGGCTCCGTCAGCGTCGATCCCGACAACCCCCGCCTCGTGCGTAGCGGTGGCAGAGACGGCTGAGCCCGGCACCCCCGAGCTCACCGCGCCCGGTGAGGTGCGAGTGCGCCGGGCGCTGCTCACCGTGTCAGACAAGCGCGGCCTGGTGGATTTCGCGGGCGGGCTCGTGGAGCTGGGCGTGGAGATCATCTCCACCGGGGGCACGGCGCGCGAGCTGGCGGGAGCGGGCATCGAGACGCGCTCGGTCGAGGACTACACCGGCTTCCCGGAGATTCTCGACGGGCGGGTCAAGACGCTCAACCCGCTCATCTACGCGGGGTTGCTCGCGGTCCGGTCCGATCAGGCGCACGTCGACACGCTGCGCGAGCAGTCGATCGAGCCGATCGACCTCGTGTGCGTCAATCTCTACCCGTTCGAGGAGGTGGCGGGCGGGCGCGGCGTGAGCGAGCAGGAGGTGATCGAGAACATCGACATCGGAGGGCCGACCCTCATCCGCGCATCGGCCAAGAACCACGCCTTCTCGGCAGTGGTGGTCACGCCGGAGAGCTACGACGCGATACTCGAGGAGCTGCGCGCGGGGGAGGGCCGGATCGAGACGCGCACGCGCCAGGCGCTGGCGATGGAGGCGTTCGCCTACACGGCGCGCTACGACGCCGCCATCTCGCGCTGGTTCGCCGAGCGCGAGGACGATTTCCCCGGCCAGCAGACCCGTTCGTTCACGAAGGTGCTCGACCTGGCCTACGGCGAGAACCCACACCAACGGGCTGCCTACTACGCGCAGGCGGGCGCGCGCACGCACCTGCTCTCGATGGTGTCCAAGCTCCATGGCAAGGAGCTGTCGTTCAACAACCTGCTCGACCTCGACTCGGCGCGCAAGCTCGTCGACGAGTTCGAGGTCCCCGCGGCGGCCATCATCAAGCACAACAACCCGTGCGGAGCGGCGGTGGGCAGCACGGTGGAGCACGCCTTCGACCGTGCGCTGGCCACCGACCCGATGAGCGCCTTCGGCGGCGTGATGGTCTTCAACCGCCCCGTCGGGCGGGAGCTTGCGGAAAAGCTGCATGCGATGTTCATCGAGCTGGTGTGCGCCCCTGCCTACGACGACGACGCGCTCGACGTGCTTCAGCAGAAGGAGAACGTCCGCATCCTCGCGGATGACGAGCGCCGCGTTCCCGACGTGAGCGAGCAGGACATCAAGCGCGTGCGCGGCGGCCTGCTCGTGCAGGACCGCGACACCACGTCGGACATGCGTGACGAGATGCAGGTGGTCACCCAGCGCAAGCCCACCGAGGCGGAGTGGGGCGAGCTGCTGTTCGCGTGGAAGGTGTGCCGGCACGTGCGCTCGAACGCGATCGTGCTTGCCAACGACCTTGGGACCGCCGGAATCGGAGCCGGCCAGATGAGCCGGGTCGACTCGGTGCGGATCGCCGTCGAGAAGGCCCGTGCGGCCGAGCTCGACCTGACCGGCGCCGCAATGGCCTCCGACGCCTTCTTCCCCTTCGCCGACGGACCGGCGGCGGCCATCGAGGCCGGCGTGCGCACGATCATCCAGCCGGGCGGCTCACGCCGCGACCCCGAAGTGGTGGAGGCCTGCGACGCCGCGGGCGTGGCGATGGTCTTCACCTCACGGCGGCACTTCCGGCACTAGGGTCCCCACCTGCTGGAGGAGACGGGATGAGGCCCATCTCGATCTCGCCATGGCAGTTGGCGCAAACGAGCACTCATATCGGAGGCTCGCGAGTCATCCGGAGGTCGGCCGGCGCGCTTGAGCCACAGGGTTGGAGGCGGCGAATTGGACACGAACGTATGTTCGCACAATGAGCGGACGCAAGCCGAGCCGCGTCGTCGACGCTGACATGCCCCCGGTCGGACTCGAACCGACGACCTCGCGCTTAAAAGGCGCTCGCTCTCAACCAACTGAGCTACGGGGGCGTCTCCATGCTATTGGCGCGGAGCCTCGTAAACTCGAACGCCCGCCCCCATGGTGTAGCGGTTAGCACGCGAGGTTTTCAACCTCGTAGGAGGGGTTCGAGTCCCCTTGGGGGTATGGCTCCGCGTCAGCCGGTGCCCTGGAAGCTCTCCGACAACACAACGGGCTCTCCGAAGCCCACCCGCAGCAGCGCTCCTCCCCCCGGGGCGTTGGCGGCCTCGACGAAGCCGCCGTGCGCCTCGGCGGCCTGCCGGACGATCGCCAGGCCGAGACCGGAGCCCGACATGCCACGCGCGCCGGCCGCCCGGTAGAAGCGTTCGAAGACGTGAGGCAGGTCCTCAGCGGAGAAGCCCGGCCCGTGGTCACGGATCGAGAGCACCCCGCCGTTGAGGGCGATCTCCACGACCCCGCCCGGCGGACTCCACTTCGCGGCGTTGCCCAGCAGGTTGGACACCGCCCGGGCCACCCGCTCGCTCTCTCCCGTGACCACCGTCGGCTCGAGCGTGAGGCGGAACTCGATCTCCTCATCCCGGGCGCGCCGCTCGGCGCGCTCCACGAGGTCCGCCACCACACGGTCGAGCCGGATGTCGTCGGCGGCCTCGCCGCGCTTGGTGCCGCGGGCCAGCTCCACGACATCCTCCACGAGGCCGGTCAGCTCGTCGAGCTCCTCCAGGATGTCCTCGCGCATCCGCTGGCGCTCGCCGGGCGGGAGCCGCTCGGCGTCCTCGAGGGTCTGGATGTTGGCCCTCAGGCTCGCGATCGGGGTGCGCAGCTCGTGGCTCGCGTCGGCCACCAGATGCCGCTGGGCCTCCACCGATTGCTCGAGCGCGTCGAGTGTCGTGTTGAAGCTCCGGGCCAGCCGGGCCAGCTCGTCGTCGCCTTCGACCTCCATTCGCTCGGACACGTTGAGGTCGGCACTCAGCTGCTCCGTGCGGTTTGTGAAGCGGGTGATCGGCACCAGGGCCGCGCGGGCCACGGCCGCACCCAGTGCCACTCCGAGTGCGATGCCCACGGCGCCGACGACCACCAGGGCCAGCAGGATGCGCCTGAGCTGGCTGTCGATCTCGTCGAGCGGCCGCGCCACCTGCACCGCCCCGCCCCCCGGCACGGCCCGGGTGAGGACGCGCAGATGGGTGCCGTCAACGTCGGTGTCTACGAAGTAGCTCCCGTCGCCTCCTCGGGCCAGCTCCCCCGCGCGCACGTCCACGGGCAGCGCAGGGCCAGCGGCTCCGGGGGGGCGGACAACCGACCCGTCCGCGGCCACGAACTGGGCGTATCCGCGTGCGCCGCCGAAGGGCGCGGCGGAATCGTCGGGGCGCAGCTCCAGGCCGGGCGGAGGCGCCGGGCGTGGGAATGCGTTGGGTGGTTGGCCCGGCCGTGGGCCGGGCCCGCTCCCAGCAGGTCCGGGACCGCTCGCCACGCCGTCGGCGCGTTCGGTGAGCGACTCGTCGACCTCACCGCGCAGGGAGGACCGCACCGCCAGGTAGGTGAACACCGCGGTGGCCACCACGGCGATCGCCACGGCCAGGCCCGCCCCCGCGGCGATCCGCGCACGCAGGGTCACGGCTTGCGCAGGGAGTAGCCCACGCCGCGCACCGTGTGGATCACAGGAACCGAGCCTGCCCCCTCGAGCTTGCGGCGCAGGTAGCCGACGTACACGCGCAGGGCGTTCGATCCCGGCCCGAAGTCGTAGCCCCACACCCGGTCATAGATCATGTGGTGAGGCAGCACCCGTCGCGGATTGAGCATCAGCACCTCGAGCAGCCGTACTCGGTGCGCGTCAATTCGACGAAGGTCTCACCCACCGTCACGCCGTGGCGCGAGGCATCCAGCTCCAGCCCCTCGAAGCAGATCGACTCGGCGTCCCCGTCGTCCCCCACGCGGCGCAGCAGCGCGCGCAGGCGCGCCTTCAGCTCTCCGACGTCGAAGGGCTTGACCAGGTAGTCGTCGGCTCCGGCGTCGAGCCCGTCGATCCGGTCGGCCACCGCGTCCCGCGCCGTGAGCATCAGCACCGGCACCCGGTTGCCAGACGCCCTCAACCGCCGCGACACCTCCAGGCCGTCGATGTCCGGCATCCCGATGTCGAGCACCACGGCGTCCGGCGCGCCGGCGGCGATCTGCGTCAGCCCGTCCTGGCCGCCCTCGGCCAAGGCCACCTCGTAGCCGCCGAGCGTGAGCGCGCGGCGTAGTGCGTCGCGCAGCGACCGGTCGTCGTCGACGATGAGGATCTTCACCTAGCCATTGTGGCGGCGCCGGGGCCGGCCGAGCGCGTCTCTTACTCAGCGCTTATGCGTCGCGCCCCGCGAGCAGGAGCGCGTTGCTCCACGGGTCGCGGACGAGTACGCCTCCATCGCCCGTCTCGACGTCGATGCCCGCATCGGCGAGCCGCCCCTGCGCCGCCTCGAGGTCGGGTGCGTCGAGCAGAACCGTCCAGTGGCGCAGGCCGACCGCGTCCTCGGGAGCGGGAGGCACGCTTTCGCCGCGCCAGGTGTTGAACGCGAGGTGGTGGTGATAGCCGCCCACGGACACGAACGCCGCACTGGGGAAGAGGGTCTGCGCCTCGAAGCCGATCAGCTCGCGGTAGAAGCCGAGGCCCTGGTCCACGTCTCCCACGTGCAGGTGCAGATGGCCGATGGCGAGAGCCGGATCGGCGTGGCGCTGCGGCTGCTCTGCGGCCACGGTGGCGAGTAGCGCCTCGAGATCCAGCGGCTGGGGCCCGATCGTCGTCGGATCGCTGAGGTCGCCCCACCGGTCCCGCGAGCGGTCCGCCGCCAGCTCGATGCCGTTGCCGTCGGGGTCCGGGAGGTAGATCGCCTCCGAGATGCCGTGGTCGGACGCGCCGCTGATCGGCGCGCGGGCGGCCACCAGCCGCGCGGTGGCCCGAGCCAGCTCCTCCCGGGACGGATGCAGGAGCGCGAAGTGGTAGAGCCCGGCGTGGCGACCGGCCGGCCGTGCGTCGCGGTCCTCGACGAGGTGAACCAGCTCCTCGCCACCCGCGCCCAGAGACGCCTCGGTGTCCCCGCGCTCGCGAACCTGGAGGCCGATCGCGTCCTGGTAGAAGCCGGCGGAGCGATCGAGGTCGGTCACCGTCAGGTGCACCGGGCCCAGGTCGATCGAGTCGGCCAGCTTCGGCGCGGTGCTCACGCGTCTACCGCGGCCGCGTCGCGCTCGGGGTCATAGCCCCCGCAGGAAGCCGCGAACACCAGCAGCGAGATGCCGAGGCCGGGCCCGTGGCCGGCCACGAGGCCCACGAGCGTGCCCGCCACGCCTCCGGCCAGCGCCGCGAAGAGCGCCAGCCCGGCCGGCAGCGACAGCAGCCGGGCGGTGACAAGCGAGCACCCGAGCCAGGCAACCGGCCCGATCGCGAAGCCGTAGTCCTCGAAGAAGTCCTCGTCGAGCGGGAGGAGGAGCAGCAGGCCGAACAGCACGCCGACCACCAGCGCCTGCACGACCAGCGACCGCAAGAAGAGCCCCTGTTTCACAACGCGGATACTAGAACGCGACCTCGGCGCTACTCTCGGCGCTCCCCGGGCGGTTAGCTCAGCTGGTAGAGCGCCTGCCTTACAAGCAGGAGGTCACTGGTTCGAACCCAGTACCGCCCATGGTCGAGAAGCCGCTTCGGAAGCGGATCGGGCCGACTGGGGCACAACATGGCGACCGGCGGAGTGTCTTGTGGAAGCGTCGTGGAAGCGCTTGCCGTCCCGGGGCGAAGGTCTACCCCCGGCGAAGGGCATAGGTCGGCCGGCGGTTCGGTGGTCGTCCCCCCGGAGCCTCTCGTATCGCACGATCCGGGACCCGGTCAAGCGGGCGGCCTACAAGCTCAAGACACTCGCGGACCGCGGATGGCCGCTCGTGATCGTGCTCTCGAATCCGAGGCGTGCGTCCGTTCTGCTTGACCCGCTGACTGGGTTCCGGTCCGTTAGCCCCGTGCCAGAAGGTTCTCCCCCGCACCCACCACGTCGCCCACGGTCCAGAAGGTCCAACCACCGGCGAGCGCCAGCATCAACACCACCGCCTCAGGGGACGAGAGACCACGCCGCTTGACCGTGCGAACGAACGTGAGGATCCGCTCGCGGGACGTGAGCGCCCGGGAATAGCGCACCCGCGAGTAGCGGCGCCGGCTCCTGCCGTACACGAACGCCTTCGCGAAGTAGTCTCGGACACTCCGAACCTCCAGGTCGGTGACGCGCGCTCTCGCGTGGTAGCGCACGGCACTGCACGACAGCGCGTCCACCACGGTTCGCACGAACAGGACATCGGAGCCACGCCGGCGCAGCGCGAACGGGCCGTGCTCGTCCCACGCGGCTCGGCGCACCGCCAGACTTGCTCCGTCGCCCCGGTAGAGCGTCGGATCTCGGCTGCCGAGGATGAACTCCTCCTTCGACCTCTCGTAGGCGGCCAGCAGGCCGAGCACCCGTCCCGTGCCCGCAGGCCCGACCGCGCCGACCGCGACCTGAGTCGTGTGGTCCTCCAGCGCCTCCGCCAGCCTGCGGACCCAGGCTCGGTCCGCCACGCAGTCGGAGTCGGTGAAGGCGATGACGTCCCCCCTGGCCCGGCGAGCCCCCGTGTTGCGCGCCGCGTACGCGCCGACGGTCGGCTCGGTGATGAGGATGACGCTCTGAAACCGACGGACGATGTCGCTGGATCCGTCGGTCGACGCGTTGTCCACGAAGATCAGCTCGAGGCGATCGGCAGGGTAGTCCTGGGCCAGCAGGCCGCGGATGCATGTCTCGATGTGCTCCTCCCGTGAGCGAAACGGCACGACCACGGAGACCAACGGGCAGCCGCGAGTGCTCATCCGCTCGCCTCTCCGCTCTCCATCTCGCTGATGAGGAAGCGGTGCTTACCCACCGGGCCTTGGGTGATCGAGCCCACGCTGTGGATGCGCAGCGGATTTGCCGAGCCCAGCGCCTCGGCGAATGCCGCGTAGATTGCTGTGCGCTCATCACTCGTCAGGGCCCGATCCCCCCGCACGAGGAGATCTACCCCGCCGTCTCGGCGCTGGATCAGCTGGTACTGCCCGATTCCCTCGATGCGCTGGAGAAGGAGCATCAGGCGAAAGGCGTGCACCCGCTTCCCGTCAGAGGCCACCAGTACATCGGCCGTGCGCCCGGATACGCGCTTCAGGAGCCTCAGGCCTCGCCCGCATCCGCAGCTCCCGCTCCCCCATTCGATCAGGTCGCCGACCCGGTAGCGGATCAGCGGCATCAGATCGTTGGCGAGCGTCGTGATCACCGCCTCGGGGCCGTCGCCGCTGTCGACGCTCTCGAGGAGCACGTTCTCCTCGCTCACGTGCAGCCCCCCGGCCTCGCACTCGAATGCGATGATGCCGCACTCCGAGCTGCCGTACTCGTCCAGCACGTCAGCACCCATGGCCTCCGCGATGAGCGTCCGCTGGCGGGGATGGATCCGCTCGGCGGTGAGGATCACCTTGCTCACGGGCCACGTCTCCGGGTCGCGGCCCTCGTCCCGCAGGTAGCGAGCGAACTCGTAGATCGCGGATGCGTATCCGTAGATCACCGTCGCCCGAGCGGAGAGGACGGAGCTCTCCCAACTCCTCATGCTCTCCTCCGAGAGGTCTGCCGCGGGCGCCATCCGCACATTGAGCAAGCCATCCTTCACAGCGTTGGCCCTCCAGAACGCGCGCGCACGCATGCTCGAGGTCACGTAGAGCCGCGGTGCGTGCCAGACCCGCAGTTCAGGGGCACCGATCTCGATACCGTGCCAGGCACGGCCGCGCAGCTGCGCGGCAAGGTGATGGGCCATCCCTCGTGGGTCGCACAACACCGCCGCGGGTTCACCGCTGGTCCCGCTGGTGTAGACCCTCTGCGCTCCCCTGCGACCCCGGTCGGTCGCCACCATCTCTGCCCCCCGCCCGCGAACCGTGGCCTTATCGAGCAGCGGGAGCCGGGCCACCGAGACCGCATCCTCGAGCTCGTCGGCGGCGATCCCAAGCCGTGCGAAGAGGTCGCGGTAGTAGGGCACGTGTCGGCCCGCGTGCCTGAGGGTCGCCTGCAGCCGCCGGCGCTGGACCTCTTCGAGCTGCACGGACGACAGGCCCTCCGTGGCCCTCATCCAGGCGAGGGTCTGAAGGGTGCGCCTGCCCACCGCCCGGTCCTTGAGCGGGTAGACGACCCGCCTGGCCAGCGTGCTACGTGCTGAGCGCGAGCGCATACTGCTCTCCCATGCGCGCGGCCGCTGAGGCCTCGTCGAACGCCTCCTCGACCCTGCACCTGGCGGCCGCCGAGAGCGCGACGCGCAGATCGTCGTCTGCGAGCACCGATCGCAAGCCGTCCCGGAGGGCCACGGGATCATTCGGCGGAACCAGCAGGCCGCTGCGACCGTCCTCGACGATCTCGGGTATTCCGCCGACCCTCGTGGCCACCACGGGCACTCCGCACGCCATGGCCTCCAACAGCGCGTGAGGGCACCCCTCCGAGGAAGACGGCATGACGAACACGTCGCTGTCTGCCAGCAGATCACGGACATCCGCACGCTGGCCCAGGAAGCGGACCCGATTCATCAGGCCGAGTTCACCAGCCAGAGCGCGCATCGACTCCTCAAGACGCCCGCTACCCACCAGCCGGAGCTCGATCTCACCGGGCGCGAACAGCGCTGCGGCTTGTAACAGCGGGGCGTGCCCCTTGACCTCGGAGTGGAAGTTGCCCACATAGGTGACCACGCAGGTCGCGCGATCCCGCGGGCGCGCAGCCACGCGATATTCGCCGCAGTCCACCCCGTTGGGCGTGACCGCCAGGCGCGGCCTGGCCCAGGGCGCCCGCGCCGAACAGCGCTGCGCTATCGGGGCCGAGACACACGCCACGCGGCTGGCAGTGCCCAGAGCAGCGTGGAGGAAGGGGGCCCGCGAGCGGCGGAACGGGCTCTCCATCCCGTGAAAGCTGGCCACGAACGGCACGCGCGCGCGCCACGCCGCGAGACACGCGTAGAAGTTGGTGTCGAGCTCGCAGCCCTGCACGAGGTGGGGTTCGAACTCTCGTACGACCCGGATGACCCCGCCCAGAACTCTGGGGTCGGATCCCCGCAGCTCGAGCTGGACGATCCGTACCCCGGCCGCCCGCGCCGCCTCCTTGTTCGCCTCGCCCATTGAGCTCAGCTCGCAGACCGCGAACTCAAAGCGCCCTCGCAGGTTTCGGGCCCACCCCAGGATCGAGGTACCCGGCCCGCTCTCGAGATCGTGGACGATGCACAGGACTCGCGCACTCACGACGAGATGATCCCGTGGGCCTCGAGGTTGTGTCTGTAGAGCTCACCGAGCCGCTCGAGCGTCTGTCCTTTGCTGTAGGCCCGTGCCGCGCGCGACAGCTCGCCGTAGAGGCCGTCGTCCGACGTGACGCGAATCACCTGCCGGGCCAGCGCCTCGGAGTCCCCGTAGGGGAACAGAAGCCCGCGGTCGGCCAGGATCTCGCGCGATCCGGCCACGTCGCTCGTCACGCAGGGTAATCCGTGGGCCATGGCCTCCAGCGTGGACTTGGGGTAGCCCTCGGCCCGGGACGCATGCACGTAGAGATCGGCGGTTGCCATCTCCCGGCGAAGCGCCTCCGGCACCAGGACGCCGAGAAACGTGACCCGCTCGGAGAGCCCCATGGAGGAGACGAGCCGCTCGAGTGCCAGCCGCTCGGGGCCTCCGCCGGCGATGCGCAGGACGAACTCCGCGGGCAGGGACACCAGCGCGCGGATCAGAACATCGACACGTTTGCCCGGGAGCAGCGAAGACACCGATAGGAGCCGCGACCCTCCTGCCCTGCGGGCGTCCGCCGCGCGTCCGGCAGCAGTCATGTCGGCCTCGGCCAGCGTCGTGGCGAACATCGGCGTGAGCGCTGGTGCCAGCGGAGCCCCCGACGGGTACACCCCGACGAATGAGCCCCTGAACCGTGTGGTTATCAGACGGCGCTCGAGTCTCCACACCCAGGGCTCCGACGGGAAACCCTGCCACTCTCCCCGGTACTTGATGAAGGTGGGCCCGCCGCGGAGAGCCAGCACGAACAGGGAGACCAGCGGAAGGTTGCCGGGCGACCGGACGTGGACCGCGGAGCCCCCGCAGGCCTCACGCCGGAGCGCGCCCCACAGCGCGGGCAGCCTGGCAACAACCTGGCGCAGGCGTGCTCCGTTTCGCACCCGGGCATCGACCAGTCGAATCCGGGGATGTGAGTACTCGGCCTCCGGGTATGCCAGCGATTCGCCCGGCCCAGCGGCCGGGGCCAGGATGGCCACCTCCTCGAAGTGGGCCGCGACCAGATCGAGCTCGCCGACCTCCGGCGCCAGCGACAGAACTCGCCCGGCGGCGACCCTGTGCGGGGCATGGCTGACGATGAGAAGGCGCAAGCGTCAGCCGATCGCGCGCACGACCGAGTCGGGGCCGATCTCGGCCACCGACCAACGCCGCCCATCATTCCATCGAGCACCCATGCTTCTCCCTCGGTCGGTGGTCTCTGTGGCAAGGCGATTAGATCAGAGGCCAGCTGAGCCCGACGCGCGGGCAGCCTGAACCCCTTAGCGGCTCCCTTCGCGCGCTCTTCGGCGCCGGCGTTGCGCTTCTGTCGGTTGGGGGGGTCTGCCCGGGCGGGAAGGATGTCCAGCGATGGCGAGAGAATGCGCCGACGGCATGGCCTACCGCTCGCGCCGCCACCGCAACCGCGCCCTTCCACACCAGCTGCACCACTACAACGAGCGCAGACCCCACAGCTCGATCGGCGGACTTCCCCCGATCAGCCGCGTTCACAACCTACGTAGGCCACGACAACTAGCTACCGAGCCCCTTCAGCGCCTTGGCGCTGTCGCCGTGGAACTCGCCGCGCCCGACCTTGCCATCGGCGAACTCCATCAGGTGCAGGAATGCAGGAGGTCACTGGTTCGAACCCAGTACCGCCCATTGCAGAAAGACACGCTCCTGAGCAGAATCCTCGGGTCTGCAACCATCAGCTTTGTTCGCGACTTTGGCTCACGGCGGCGCCCAGTGCCCGTTAGTGCCCATCGAAAGGGTGCTACGTCCGAGATATGAACACCGAGGGTTTCGGGGTAACAGGCGCGCAGCGCAGGAGAGTGGTGGTCGCCGAGCTGGAGCGCACGGGCGCCGAGGCTGCGATGGGTGCAGTGGTCTCTCTCGCGCGACGACGCGCTCACCGACAGCGACATCGCCGATCTTGCCAGGGCGCTTGGAGCTCCGGGGCGGTGCTCGATATCGCTGCTGACCAGGCAGACGTTGCCTGGAGCCGGGGGCCCGGGTCGCTGTCGACGCTCCTTTCGCAGGGCGCGGCCACGTCGGTCTGCCACCGCAAGAGGTCGCGACGTTGCCCTTCGCACGGTATGGCGGATCAGCTCGTACATCGAGCGGTAGCCCGAGAACTCGTAGTAGTCGTGCATCACGACGGCCAGCGGCGCCTTCTTCGGCCGCGGCCGCTTGGGGTCGAATACGTACCACGCGTCGCTGCAGGTCCCGCCGGCGCTGACCCGCCACCCGGGTGGGCGTAAGTCGCTGCTCCCAGCCTGATGCCGGCTGGGCCGGCTGGGTGCGGCCAGGGAATCAGGTGCCCCGGCTCCGAACGCGAGTGCGAGTCCCGCAGCCCGAGCCATGCAGCGCCGCCCCGGGCGAGGTATCCGCTGAGTAGGGTGCCGGGATTGACTGCGAGCAGCGACCGTCAGACCGACCCGACGCGGACCGCCCCCGGGGAGATTGGCCTGGGGCAAAGGGCGACCGGCTTCCTGCGCAACCTCGGCCAGACGGTGACGCGCGCCGGCTGGCTCGGGGTCTTGGAGCTGCTCGCCGCGCGCGCTGCTCCCGCGTTGATCGCCTACGAGCGCACCACGATCATCGACACGCCCCTGGAGGGACGGGCTCACCCCGAGTTCGAGCCGCGGCGATTGGTGGCGCCCGACGCTGAGGCCGACGAGCTGTTTGCCCGCCTGGCCGCGACGGGAGAGCCCGAGGTGCCCGCCTTTTCGCCCGCGATGATGCGGCGGCGGTTCGCTTCCGGGCACGAGCTGTGGCTGTTCTCCGTCGACGGGCAGCCGGCGCACGCGCGCTGGATCGTCCGCGACAGCCTGCGGTTGGTCGGACTGTCGATCCCACTCCCGGCCGGGTATTGCACCACCGAGGCGGCGGTGACCCTGCCCGAGTTCCGAGGGCGGCGCCTTCACGGCCATGCCAACGAACACCTGCGTGCCGTGCTGGGCGGCGACGGGACGAGGGGGATGTTCTCGGCGATCAACGGGTTCAACCGCCGCTTACTGGCGTGGACGTTGTCTCCGGCGGGCGGGGCGTGTCGGGTGGCGACGGTGCACACCCTGTCGTTCGCCGGCCGGCGCTGGCTGCGAGTCGTCTCGCACAGCGGCGCTCTCGCAGACGTCGGTCTCGGGATGGCCACGCACCGGTGGGTGAGCAGTACCCGGCTGCAAACCGAGGACCCGGGCCGCGCTTGGGATCGCGCGGCCGAGCAGGTGGTGGACCGTCCCTATCTCGACCCCAGGATGGGCCAGGCCAAGCGTGACGCCCACGTCGATCTTCTGGAGCGCTGGCTTCCGGATCTCGAGACCGCTGCCGTGCTCAAGACGGACCTCTGGGAGGAGGGGGTCACGGGTGACGAGCTGCTCTTCACGCTGGCCCGCCGAGCGCGTGCTGCGGCAGGGGTGGACATCTCGGAGCAGGTCACGGCCCTCGCCAGGGAGGCCGCCGCACGGGAGGGCGTGCGCGTGGAGCTAGCGTCCGGAAGCCTGGCCTCCCTTCCCTTCGCCGACGGTTTGATCGACGCCATCGTGTCCACCTCCACCATCGACCACCTCTCGCCGGACGCACGGCTACCGGCGCTGACTGAGCTCCGGCGCGTGCTCGCTCCCGGTGGGGTGCTCGTGTTGACCGCCGACAACTCCGACAACGTCGGCGACCGGCTGCTCGGCCTCTGTTCGCGCCTGGGGCTGGTGCCCTTCCCGCTGGAGGCACCCGTGACCCTCGGCGAGCTGCGCGAACTCGTGACGCGTGCCGGCTTTGCCGGCGGTGTGCACGCCTTTCTCGTGCCCGGTCCGAGGGTGCTAACCACCATCGCTATCCGGGCGGCTCGCATGCTGCCCGGCCGCAGCGAGGAACGCGCCGTGGACGCGCTGATGTCGGGGCTTGAGGCCACGGGGCGCAGGTGGCCGCGAAAGACCGGGGCCTTCGTGGCTCTGAGGGCCACGGCGTGAGCGTGTCGGCCTCCACGCGGCTGAAGGGCACCGCGGGGGTGGCGGTGCGCGCACCCGCACAGGCACGCGTTGCCTTCAGGTCGCCCGCCGCCCTCGCGCGGCTTCAGCAGCGTCGACTGCGCCGCTCGGTCGCCCACGCCTCGACCCACGTGCCCTACTACCGGGAGACGATGAGGGGTCTCGGGCTGTCGGCGTCTGACTTCCGCACCGCGGACGACCTCGCGCGCCTGCCGGTCATCGAGCGCTCGCAGCTACAGGCGGATCCCGAGTACTTCTGCTCGGGCGGAGGGCGTGCCGGCGACTGGATCCACCTCAGAAGCGGTGGCAGCACGGGAACCCCTATCACGGTGTTCCGCGATCCCGCCTCCGTATTCGCCACCACCATTCACGCCCAGCGCCTGCGGTCGGTGGTCTCCGGCATCGTGGGACGGTTCCGCTTTCGGGAGGTGGTGATCGCCGCCCCGGCGGGGTCGGGCGACACGCTGGCGCAAGCGTTTCGGCGCTCGAGCCTGATCCCCCCGGCCGTGAGGAGTGACCGCATGGTGCTCTCTCTGTTCTCGGAGCCGTCGGAGCACGTCGACGCGATCGACGACTTCCGCCCCGACGTGATCGGCTCCTACGGGTCGTTCATCGAAGCCTTGTTCGTCCACAGCGAGGCCACGGGCCGGCCACGGCACCGGCCCAAGGTCGTCACCTACGCCGCCGACCCGATGTCCGAATCGGCGCGCGGGTTGATTACCGGCCTCGGCATCCAGGTGTTGAGCGCCTACCAGGCGATCGAGAGCGGCCAGGTGGGATTCGAGTGCGAGCAGGCCCGCGGCTTCCACCTGAACTCGGACTTCTGCCCCGCGCGGATAGTCGATCCGGAGGGCCGGACGATGCCCGACGGAGAAAGCGGCGACGTGGTCATCTCCGACCTGACCAACCGGGCCACCGTGCTGCTCAACTACCGCCTCGGTGACATGGCCGCCACGTTGCCGCCGTGCTCGTGCGGGCGCCACCTGCCGATGCTCTCGCTGCTCGAGGGACGGTCCGTAGACTGGCTCACCGGGCCGTCAGGGGAAAGGATCCACCCGCAGACCGCGCTCGCGGCGCTGCGCTTCGAGCCGGGAGTCAGGCGATACCAGGTGGTTCAGCGCAGTCCGACCCTCCTCGAGGTGTCGGTCATCGTCGCGCCCGGCGCCGACGAGGCACGCATCCACATGGGGATCGAGACAGCGCTCACGGAGCAGTTCCCGCCCGGCATGCGTGTGGGTGCCCGGACGGTCGACGGCCTCCAGCGGACGCCGGGGGGCAAGGTCAGGCCCGTGGTGCCACTGCCGCCCGCGACGTGACACCGCGCCATCCGTTTGGCTCGGCGCGTGAAGCGGGGTGCAGTAGGGGTTTTCGTGGCTGTCCTTCTCGGTCTGTCGGCGTCGACGTCGGCGCACGTTGAGCGCCCGTCCTACTGGCCCGACCCCGCGGCCGATACGTCGATCAAGCCTGCCGCCGCCGGGAAGGTGCCGAAGGTTCGCTCGCTTCCCTCCGCGCTGCGTCGCAGCGCCGCGGGCGCGCGCGTGTGGTGTGTCAGCGCGGTTCCATGTACCGGCTCAAGCCCTCGATTCGCACGGCGCGCAAGTCCGGTTACGCCCGATCCCCTGCGGATGGGGATGCGTAGTGCCTCCGCCGCGTAACGCGACGTCATACATCCACCGTTACCACGGCCCTCCGGCTGCCTAGAGATGCCGCTTCAGGGCTCGGGAGCGCCCGGTGGCGAAAGAAGGCGGTCGCCGCGGCCGAGAAGCGGGGACAGCAGACCGGCTACGACTCCGGCCAGAAAGCCGGCTAACGTGAGAGCAGAACTTCGAGAAGGATTGATTCAGCGTTGTTCGGGCCTGCCACCTCCGTGAGAAGCTCGACCTGCGGCCCGATGGTTCCTCCTTTTGCCACCGCCGCCGAGCGTCTCGAGCCGGCGGGATCGACGCGGCTCCCAAGGGCCAGAAGCACTGGAACACGCGCCGCCTCTTGGCGGAGCTGCGGGACTAGCTCGAAACGAAGGTCTCCGCCGGGTACATCTCCGGCGGATCCGTAATGCCGACCTCTTCGAGGATCGGTCCCAGGTGCTGGCCGAACGCGTCGCACGCGTCCTGCGATTCCCAGACGTCGACGACGCGGAATCCGCTCGGGCTCTCACCGGCTGAATGGAAAAGGATGCCCCCGACCGGCCAGTCCGATACTGACTCCAACTTGTCCTTGCCCGCGAGCTTCTGGACGGTGGCGCGGTAGTTCTCCGCGGTTACCGTCGGACCGTGGTGGATCAATACGACCGGCATTGCGAGCTCCTTGTTCGAGTTAGCCGACCCTACCTCGCCGGCGAACTCGTGGCCAACGACCAGGTTCGGCACATTCGCGATTCCACTCGCAGCTCAGAGACGATGGAGTGGTCAGGCCGTATGGATGGCGCGCCTGGCGAGCCCAGCAACTTTTAGTGACACCGAACAGCCGCAGACATGTGGATGGCGCTCCTGCTTTGCGCGCGCCAAGCGATAGCGACAGGCTCGGCCAACGCTCGCGGCTCCTCCGGAGGAGCCCGGCGCGTGCCCGGGGCGCAGATGCCAAGTCCACACCAATGGGCACGAGACCGCTTCCGGTGCCCAAATCAAAAAGTAGTCCTCGGTAATCCACGGCTATCCGCGCTTCGCGGTGACGCGACCCGGCGACCGGCTTCCGCTCTCTAGAGCGGAATCGCTGCCTCCGAGGCCATATTGCCTCCCGCCTTCCAAGCAGGAGGTCACTGGTTCGAACCCAGTACCGCCCATCGCGGAGCCGCTTCGGACGCCTGGCGCGTCCCTTGTGTCCCGGTGGCGGGGCATTGCTCCTAGGCGTGGCCGGGTAGCCGCCTGCCGTCCCAGCGGTTCTCGAGCGCCCAGCGCGCGCCGACGGTCCAGCCCTGTACCTGGTTCGCTATCGGCACTCGCTCGGGCCCCTCCTCCGTCACGGCGTAGAGCTCGGGCGCCAGGCCGAGCCGGTCGAGAGCTTCGAGCACACCCGTCCTGACTCGCTCCGCCTCCTCCTCGCGGCCGGCGGCGCGCAGGCCGCCCCAGCCGAGCCAGGAGTCGAACGGCCACACCGTCCCGCGGTGGTACGCGGCGGGGGCGAATTGTGGGTGGAGGTCAGAGAGCGTGCGCAGTCCGAAGGGCGTGAGCACGTCCGGCTCGCACAATCGGTCGGCCGCCCGTGCCGCCGCGGCCGGCGAGAGCGCGCCCGCCCAGAGTAGCCAGCCGAGCTGCGAGCCCGCGCCCCGCACCTCGCGATCGCCGGCCTCGACGACCATCGTCTCCGGTCCGAAGTGCTCCTCGATCCGCGCGGCCAGCGCCTTTGCGGCTTCGCTCGCCCCGTCATCTCCGCGCAGCACCGCCAGGGCGCGCAGTCCCGCGAGTGCCACGGCCTGCGTGTCGGCGTCCGCGATCGGCGGCTTGGGCGCCGTGCCGTCCTCGCGCAGGATCCCGCCGCCGTGGCCCGATGGATGCAGCGGGTCGACGGTGTCGCGCCAGCCCTGATGCACGAGCCCGCCGGAGGCCGTTCGCGGGCCGTACCGCACGAGCCCGTCGCCGCGCTCGAGCGCGCGCTCGAGCCAGTCGCCGGCGGCGCCCCAGCTTTCCTCCAGCTCGCCCGCGAGCGCGGCGTCGCCGAGCGAGCCGAGCACCACGAGGAACCAGGGCGTCGAGTCCGCAGAGCCGTAGTAACGAAGCTGACCGTCGCGTATCAGCGGACTCCAGTCGCTCGCCTCGAAGCGCCCGTCCGACTCGGGGCGGTACTCGTGGACGATCTTGCCCGGCTCCTCGTCGGTGACCGGGTCGTCGTGGCGGCCCTGGAGCGCGGCGAGCGCGCGCAAGGTCGCACGCGCCACGTCGGGCCGCACCTCGAGCAGCTGGAGCGAGATGATCAGGGAGTCCCGCCCGAAAAGCGCGTTGAAGCGGCCGGGGTCATCGGCGTCGACGGGCAGCGCGCTCGCGTAGCACCACCCGTCCGGCGCGAGCAGACGCTCGAGGTCCCGGACCGCCGCGATCGTCTAGCCCTTGACGGCGCCGGCGGTGAGGCCGGCCACGATTCGCTTCTGGAAGATCAGCACGACGATCACCAGCGGAACGGTGATCACCACGGTGGCTGCGGTGATCGTCCCTAGCGGCACCTCGAACTGCTGGCTCCCGGTGAAGAACGCGAGTGCCGCCGGCACGGGCCGCGCGTCGGGTGAGCTGGTGAGCGTGATCGCGAACAGGAACTGGTTCCAGGCCTCGATGAACGCGAGCAGGCCGGCGGTCACGAAGCCCGGCGCCGAGAGCGGGAGCACCACCTTGTAGAAGGCCTGGAAGTGCGTGGCTCCGTCCATGAGCGCGGCCTCCTCCAGCTCACGGGGAATCTCCTTGAAGAACGACGCGAGTATGTAGATCGTGAGCGGCAGCGAGAAGGTGAGGTAGGGCGGGATCAGTCCGAACAGCGTGTCGTAGAGCCCCGTGTCCGTCCACAGCTTGAACATCGGCGCGGCGATCGCGATGGGCGGGAAGGTGGTGATCGAGAGAACGATCGCGAGGATCGCGAACTTGAAGCGGAAGCGCAGCCGGGCGAGCGCGTAAGCGGCGAAGGAGCCGAACAGCAGGGCGAAGAACGTCGTGATGCTCGCGACGATGACGCTGTTGCGCAGCGCCGTCGTGAAGTCAGCGTCGCTGAAGATCGAGTCGTAGTTCTTCAGCGAGGGGTTGGGAGGGAGAAGATTCGCGCTCGAGAGGTCGGGGCCCGTCTTGAGCGACGTGTTGATGAGCCAATAGAACGGGAAGAGGCAGAAGAGCATGATCGCGATGACCGCCAGCCAGAGCAGGGCACCCCGGCCCCGCCCGGAGCTCTCAGGGCGGCCCTCGGCGGTCATCGCTCGTCCGCCAGTCCGCGGATGTTGCCGCCCACGAACCGGATGTACATGAAGGACACGATCATCACGATCAGGAACGTGAGCACCGACAGCGCCGAGCCGAGGCCCACCAGGCGGTTGGCCGTCAGCTCCTGGTGGGCGTACAGGGACAGCGTGTTCGTGCCGTTGGCGCCCTGGGTGAGCGCGAAGGGCAGGTCGAACACGCGCAGCGCGTCAAGCGTCCGGAACAGGAGCGCCACGAGTATCGCCGGCTTGAGCAGCGGCAGCGTGATCCACCTGAAGCGCTGCCACGCGCTCGCCCCATCGACCTTCGCGGCGTCGTACACCTCGTCGGGGATCACCTGCAGGCCCGCTAGGAGCAGCAGCGCCATGAAGGGTGCGGTCTTCCAGACGTCGGCGAAGATCATGACGGCCATCGCGTAGCCCTCCTGGCCGAGCCAGATGATGTCTGCCCCCGGCAAGCCGAGTGCCGACATCATCGAGTTCGCGAACCCGAGATCGGGCTCGAAGATCGAGCGCCAGAGCAGGCCGCTACCGAAAGTGAGCACCGCCCAGGGCACGAGCACCGTGGCCCTGAGCACTGCCCGGCCCTTGAACGCCTGGTGCATCGCAACCGCGAAGGCGATCCCGAGCACCAGCTCTACGGTGACCGAGATGCCGGTGAAGAGGAACGTGTTCCGGAGCGCCTCCCAGAACTCGTTCGAGCTCAGGGCAGTGTCGTAGTTCTTCAGGCCTGACCAGCGCGAGAGTCCGGGGACCCTGACGCTGTACTCGTGCAGCGACAGCCAGATCGCGTATCCGATCGGGTACGCGGCCACCAGCGCGATGACGATCAGCGACGGCGACACCATCGCGGCCGCGAGGCGGCGCTCCGAGAGTCCGGAGCCCCGCCTGCGCCGCCCGGCGACGGTTGCGGCCTCCATCTAGAACGTCTGGAGCGCCTTCTCTATGTCGTCCTTCATCTTTTTGATCGCCGCATCGGGTGCCGCCTCGCCCTGCAGGGCCGCGTAGACGTTCTTGTAGATCGCCTCGCTCACCTGCGGGTAGACGGGCGTGACCGGTCGCGGCTCCGCCTGCTCCACGGCCGTGCGCAGCTTCACCGCGAACGGGAACGCCTTCTGGACTGCCGGGTCGTCGTAGGTCTTCGTGAGCGTCGACGGCAGCGAAGCTTCCGTCATGATCGTCCTCTGCCAGTCGGGCGAGGTCAGGAACTCGGCGAACGCGGCGGCGCCGGCCGGGTTCTTCGAGTAGGCCGAGATGGCGACGTCGTAGCCGCCGAGCACGCCTGCGCCCTCACCCGCGCCGAACTTCGGGAATGTGGTGATGTCGAAGTCGTCGGCGATCTTCGAGTCCTTGCCCAGGGAATAGGCGTACGGCCAGTTGCGCATGAACGTTGCCCTCCCGCTCTCGAACGCCCGCCGGGACTCCTCCTCCTTGTAGGTGGTCACGGCCTTCGGGGCGGCGCCCTGCTCGATGCCGTCGGCCATGAACTTCAGGACCTCGACCGCCTCCGGGGAGTCGATCTCCACGGTCTCGCCGTCCTCCGAGAGGACCGTGCCGCCAGCGCTGTAGAGCAGCTCGAGGAAGTTCACCGTCAGCCCCTCGTAGGGAGCGCCCTGGTACACGATGCCGTCGCCCTCCTGGGCCTGCGAGTACATGTCCTGCCAGTTGTCCGGCGGCTCCTCCACCTGGTCGGTGCGGTAGTAGACGAAGCCGGCGTTGGTGTTGTAGGGCAGGGCCCAGTACTTGTCCTCGTATCTGGCGGTCTCGAGCGTCGAGGGGATCCACTCGTCCTCGCGCTCGGCAACGATGTCGCTCACGTCCTGGAGCCAATCCTGAGCCGCGAACTCGGCCGTCCAGATCACGTCCATGCCGAGCACGTCGCACTCGCTGCTCTCTGCCTCCAGGCGCTGGACGAGCTGAGTGCGCTGCTCGTCGGCGGCCTCCGGCAACTCGATCAGCTTGGCCTTGACCTGACCCTTGCTGCTGAACTCCTTGACCGCCTTGCTGAACGTGCCGGTGGTGTCCTTGCCGATGCACCAGTTCACGCTGCCCTTGGCCTGCTCGGCCGCACCCGGCTCGATCTTCGTGGCGGCGTCGGTCTCCTCGTCGTCGCCGCCGCAGCCGGCTATCGCGAGCGCAGCGCAAGCAAGAGCCGCGCTCATCACACGTGTGATCGTCATTTGACGGAACCCCTCCTCGAAGTCTGGGTGCCGCAACATTACTCTTAGCTTGGCGCCGACGTACCCGGGGTCTTCGCGATTCTCAGGCGCCTCCGTGGAAGCAATGTGGGAGCGGCAGATCGCAGCCGACCGCCGCGAAAACTGCTCACGCCTTACAAGCGGGAGGTCACTGGTTCGAACCCGGTACCGCCCGTCGTCGCGGACCCTGCCCCTGGGCGGCAGCGGTCCTTCTGCGCTATTCGCCCGCTGCCGGCCCGGTGGCCAGCGCGAAGGGGCTGCCCTCAGAATCTCGACAGATGGCCCACCGCTCGCCGGGGTGAATGACCGAGCCGCCGAGTTCGGTGACGCGCGCGAGGGTCGTGGCCAGGTCGGTGACGTTGAAGTACGGAAGGGATGCGGTATCGCCCGGGCCGGGTCCGCGGTCGTGGACCCCGAGGCGGAGACTGCCGGTGTCTGCCTCCCACCCAGATCCGGCCGCGGCGGGCCGGGGCGCGAGGTCGACGTCGAGGACTCCGCGCCAGAAACGACGAGCACGACTGGCGTCATCGGCTGGGAACTCGATCAGTGGTGCGGGCACGCACACAAGTATGGCGCCGGCAGTTCGTGCTGCGCTTCTCGTATGCGCCGAAACCAGTCGCGAGCCCGGATACGGCCGAGGCTCGGATGGCTCGGCCTCGCCCGACGCGCCTTGACCGCAATAGGCATGGTCGAACAGCTCGCGAGCGAGCGGCGGCTGTCGCGGCTCGCATACCTCCCACGAAACCGCAGAGGCTCGCGGTGAGGGTTACGAGCGCTGGTCCGCGTGGAAGCGTTGAGCGAATTCGACTACTACGGGAGCGTCGGCTTCAGCTTCGGTGGTAGCGTCTCAACGCTCGGCCTGCCGAGAAGGACTTCGCGTAGCGGCCTACGCAGGACAGCACTCCTGACCATGACTGACTCCGACCGCGAGCACGACATCGTCGTCTACGGGGCAACCGGCTTCGTCGGCGTGTTGACCGCCAGGTACCTCGCCGAGAGCGCCCCGCCGGGCGCCCGGATTGCGCTCGGTGGGCGCTCACAGGCCAAGCTCGAGCACACGCGCTCCGAGCTCGGCGTCGACTGGCCGCTCCTGATCGCCGACAGCCAGGATCGCGATGCGGTCGCGGCGCTCGCGAAGTCCACGCGCGTCGTCGCGACCACGGTCGGCCCGTACTTCAAGTACGGCAAGCCGCTCGTCGAGGCATGCGCCAGTGCCGGGACGCACTACGCCGATCTCACCGGCGAGGTCCTGTTCATGCGCTGGGCGATCGACGCCGCCGACGCCGAGGCGCGGGCCAGTGGCGCCCGGATCGTCCACACCTGCGGCTTCGACTCGATCCCGTCCGATATCGGCACGCTGCTCCTGCACGAGGCGGTGCGGGCCGGCGGCCACGGAGAGCTCGAGGAGACAACCTTCGTGGTCAAGGCCATGAGGGGCGGCGCGAGTGGCGGCACGATCGACTCGGCGCGAACGGCGATCGACACGGTGAAGAAGGCCCCGCCGAGCAGGCGTGTGCTGGCCGATCCGTACGCGCTCAGCCCGGACCGTGCGTCGGAGCCCGATCTCGGCCCTGAGCGGGACTCCATGAAGCCCGTTCACGACGATCATCTCGGCGGCTGGCTGGCGCCGTTCGTGATGGGCAGCGTGAACACCCGAGTGGTACGTCGCAGCAATGCGCTGCAAGATCACGCCTACGGCCCCCGATTCCGCTATCGCGAGCTCATGCTCATGGGTGGCGGACCACTCGGCCTCGCCAAGGCCGCCGGCGTCGCGGGCGGCATTGCCGGCGTCTTCGCGGGACTCGCGACGCCAGGTACGCGCCAGCTGCTCGACCGCGTTCTCCCCGACCCCGGCGAGGGACCTACGGAGACCGCACGCGAGCGCGGCTTCTTCAACATCGACATCCACACGACGACCAGCAGAGGCGAGCGTCTGCGGTGCGAGATCCGCGTGCAGGGCGACCCTGGCTACAAGGCAACGGCGGTCATGCTCGGGCAGAGTGCACTCTGCCTCGCGCTGGACGATTTGCCCGACGTAGCGGGAGTGCTCACACCTGCCTCAGCCATGGGGCGCGTTCTCGCCGATCGCCTCATCGAAGCGGGGCACAGCTACCGCGTCATGCCTGATTGACGGGTGGAAGCGGCAGAGCCCAGTAGGTCGCGGCAGCTGGCTGTTCCACCGACGCTGCCCTGAACGCCCGGACCCATTCCCACGAACGCGCCCGTCGGCTGGCCCACCCACGACGTTCAAATCGTCGGGTAGCCGTCGAGGCTTCCGCGCAGGCCAATGCCTCGGCGTCGGGGAGAACGCGGTCGCTGATGACCGTTATCCAGGCTTCGCGAGGTAGCTCTTGCCGGCTTTGACGATGATGGTCTTCTTGCGGCGGAAGTCTCGGACGGCGACCTTGCCGCGGGTGACGGTGGTGAGCGTGCCGTCGCAGCGGTCGGTGGTTGTCCATTTGGTGCCGCGGACGGTTGCGGCGGAGTGGCGGCCACGGGTGCGAAAGCGTCCGCGGGCGTTTGCGCGCAGCCGGCGAATCGTGCGCGCGGCGGAGGTGTGGGCGCCGCGGACCGAGGTTCCGCAGAGCTTGAAGCTCGCCCCCTTCAGGCGCAGGTCGGTCAGCCCCTTCGTGCGCGGGGCGCGCGACTGGAGCACCTGAAAGACACCGGCGCTGAAGCTGCCCGCCTGCGTAGCGCCCGCGCGATTGCG
Organism: uncultured Thermoleophilaceae bacterium; assembly: GCA_963825475.1. Lineage (GTDB taxonomy): Bacteria > Actinomycetota > Thermoleophilia > Solirubrobacterales > Thermoleophilaceae > JAAYBF01. The sequence goes on from CAWGTC010000006.1 coordinate 551,458, forward strand.
CGCGCTCTCCAGACGCACCGTGCCCCGGCTCGTGTCCAGCACCGACCCGACCGGAACCTGCCTGGCCTCGGTCAGCGCCACGAACCGCACCCCTTTCTGGCTTGCCCCCGCCGTCCCCGTCGCCGGCACCGCTATCCGCACCGTGCCGGAGACCACCGCCGCATTCACCGCCGTGCCCAGCACGGGGGGCGGCGGACCGGTCGCGGTTCCGTCCCAGACGCGGGACACCGAGGGATCGTCACCGTCAAAGCGCCAAGTCCCGGCGAACGACTTCCCGTCCGGAGCAAGGGTGAATTGCAGCGGGCCCGCATCGCTGGGGCCCGCTCGCGTCGGCGCCTCGTCCCACCGGGCGCTCAACACGTTGCCTTCGACGGTGCCGGTCAGGTGGCCGTCATCATGGACGTAGGTGCCCTCGACGGACCTTCCGGTCTGTGTGAGGGTCATCGGTCCGTAGGTCGTCTCCCATGTTCCGGACCACGGGTTCGAGGTCTGGGCAGGTGAGGCCAGGGGCAGCGCGAAGATCGCCACCGCGACCATGAGCGCGCCAGCAAGCCCTCCCGCCAACGGCCATCTCACCGAGCGATTCACCACCGTCTCACCCTACATCCGCCGAGTGTCATTGTCACCGAGGAATCGGCCGCCTGCGGCGATAACTTGCGCCTCTGATCAGCTCGGACCTCAGATCAGATCGGAGTGCGGCTCAGTGGAGACAGGGCACCTCCAGCCGCGTGGCGACCCCAGTGCCCGCCGGCAAGCTAGGCGATTTCGTCGTCACCCGCCGGGACAGAGTGCCCCTAGCTCTCGCCGCACTCCTTGAAGCCGTAAGCCTGGGCCTCTTGGTTGGCAGACGCGAATGGGTCGTCCCTTGCCAGGAGAAGCTTCGGGTCAGCATCGACCTTGGCCAAGGCTGTCTCGAGCTTCTCGTAGATCGCGTTGACAGTTTCCTCGTCGTCCTTAGGCGGGGTGAGGTCGCGGAGATCGCTGAGCTGCCCCTCGATACTGGGCTTGACCACGTCGTCTATGAGTGTCGCCACCTGCTCCTGGGACGGGTTCCTGACGTTGTCGGGGAACTTCTCTTTGAGCTGCTTGTCAAACTCCGCGCTCGCCTTTCTACAGATGGCGTCGCCCTGGTTGATGTACTCCGCCTTGCTGAGGGGCCTCTCGTCGTCGCCACCGCAGCCCGCGCAGGCCGCTAGCAGCGCGATCGCAATCGCCGCTCGGTACCTCTCAATCACGGATTTCTCCTAAGGGGTCAAGGGGCTGTGCCCCGTTCGTCGGAGTGGGTGAGCCCAGGCTCGGGCGACCGACCCTAGGACCTGGCGAAGACAGAACAGCTCGCAGGGGGGCTCCCCTGATCGTGCTCGCCTGTCGACGCAGCCGGCGGGCTTCAGCTCTCTCAGCGTCCGCCTCCTGGGACGCGTTCACGAGCAGCATCTCGAGGAGTGGCTGGGCCGCGGCGCTCGGGGGGTCGTTCGCTGGCACAATTTGCCGAGGGTGCGGCCTTCGCCGGGCGCGACCGCGACCACGGTGGGCCAACCCCCAAGCTCACCGGGGGTCCGGAGGGCCGTGCGGTCGTGGGAAAGCCACCCGGCCCTGTTCGGCCAAGTTGCGCAGATCGTTGACCTCCAACCCAGCGGCCGAGAGTGTGAACAGGCGCCCCCGAACGACGAAGGCGCGTGTGATGTAGGCCGTGTAGTCCCCATCCTCGTGGGACGCACGTCCCGCCTCGGCGATTCCCTCCGCCTTATCGACGCGGAGGCCCACCGCGCCAATGAAGGGCTTTTCAGGATACGAATAGCTCTGCACCGGCAGGACGGCGAGTTTGGCCGGCGCCCACCACAGGAAGGCACGATGGTCGTACTCGACCGTGGACGAACTGTTTGAACCCGTCGTTCGCTGGTGGAGTCTGCGCGGCCGGCTCGGGTTCGAGACGTCGAAGAGCGAGACCTGCGCGCCAAGGGTGCTTCCCTCTTCGGTGGCATCCTGGCCGACGCTCAAGAGCAGATCGGGGCCCAGGGGGTGCAGGTACGCGGAGTAGCCCGCGATCTCGAGCTTCTCCAAGGACCCGCGGAGTCGCCGGCCGGGACAGGTCGATGGTGTAGAGGGGGTCGGTCTGCCGGAAAGTGACCACGTAGCCCACGTCATCGATGAACCTCACGGCATAGATCTGCTCGCCGCGCCCGAGACCGGACAAGCGGCCGAGACCCACGAGGCGCCCGTCGCGGCTCTTGAGCGTGGAGACGAAGCTCTCGCTCTCGCGTTCGGTGGCACCGGCCCACCAGGCAGGCATCTCGGTGCTGGCGGCGCGGAGGACGCCGTCGCGCTCCGACAGCGCGAACTGGTTCAGCAAGTAGCCCGGCACCTCCCCACTCCCCACGTAGGAGGTCTTCCCGGGATCCGAGGTATCGAAGGCGTGGATGGCCGTGCTGGTCTCGGGTGGCGGGTCGCGGGGACCCTCGGGCTCCGGCGTCCAGCGCTGAGTGGCGACGTATAGGCGCTGCGGTGACGCGTAGACAATCTCCGCACCGGTCATAAGGGCGTCGGCATCGACAGCGGGTAGGCCCTTTCTCATGTCGATGGTGAGCACGGTGAGCGTGTCGAGCCCCGAATAGGTCCTGGACCGGCGGACGCTGTCGCACTCGGAAAGCCGCCGCGTCCGGGCCTTGCCGCTGCGTTTCGAGGCCAGGGTCGAACGAGGTACCCACCCCCGCAGCCGCGTACGGAAGCCTGGCTGATCGAGACCTCTGGCCACCGACGACACGATCACCCGTGCCGTCGATCCCGTCAGACGAGCGCTGAGGTAGACGCCCCCGATCCGCTCGACGCGAATGACCCGCAACGCGGCGGGGTTGGATACGTCGAGTTCGGTGAGGATCGTGACGGGGCGGCCGACAGGGCCGATGGGACTGCTCGAGCGACGCGCGGGTGGCTGCTCGCCCGAATACGCGTCCGAGACCACAATGAGCCGGTCGCCCGAAAGCAGCAGCTCGTGGTCGAAGCCGTCGAGCTTCACCGAGTCGATCAGGCGCGGCGTGTCATCCGCCTCTACCGCGTGCAAACTGTCGGCAGCGGCGGCGAAGACCCGCGACCCGCGGGCCTTCACCAGATCCGGCTCGTCGACATCCGGCTCCTGGACGTTGGTCGGCGAGGTGGCGTCACCTTCGTCGCCCTCGCGTGTCGGCGAAGAGCCGGGTACGGGTTCGGGTGGGCCCGTCGTGGATTCGGGGGGCGCCGTGAACGCGAACTCTGGCTCCCGAAACGCAACGGCACGAGGCGGGACGGCACCACGCCCGCGCTTGACCCGACGGTTCGCGTACCGCACGATCTGCCCGCAGGAGTCGAAGGCGCGCAGGGCGGACTTCGGAGCCAAAGGTCGACTGCCTGTTCCTTTGGCTTCCGCGACCCCCATCCCCGTGGCGGTGGCGACGACCGCTAGAGCCAAAGCCATCACCCCGGCCCTCCGCGAAGCGGTGCGGGTCAGCGGCATCGGGTCATCATAATCTCGGGGCGTGAGGATGATCAAACGCATCGAATCTGGCTCGTCTCCGGGTCGGCTGCACTGCTCGGATTGATGTTGGTGATGTTCGGTCCCGGCGGAGGAAGTGGCCTGACCGAGCTGGCGGTCGGGGTCGCATGAGACCCGGATGGACGAGGGTTCGCGAGCGTGGCTTCTTCAACATCGACATCCACACGACGACCAGCAGAGGCGAGCGTCTGCGGTGCGAGATCCGCGTGCAGGGCGACCCTGGCTACAAGGCAACGGCGGTCATGCTCGGGCAGAGTGCACTCTGCCTCGCGCTGGACGATTTGCCCGACGCAGCGGGAGTGCTCACACCCGCGTCAGCCATGGGGCGCGTCCTCGCCGATCGCCTCATCGAAGCGGGGCACAGCTACCGCGTCATGCCTGATTGACGGCCGACCGCACCCTGACCTGCGCTCCAGAGCCAACAGCCTCGCCTGCGACGCCTCAGTGCTTCCCCGCCCTAGCTCATCCAAGGTTCTCGCATCATTTCGCCGGCGCTCCTTGGCCGCGTAGAGGCGTTCGTCGGCGCGGCCCATTGCCTGCTCGAGGGTCTCCTCGCTCGAGTGCAGCACTGCCCCCGCCGTCCACCGGGCCGGGTGGGCCGTCGCGAGCCGCTCGAGGAATGTGTACGCCTCGTCCTCGGAGGCTCCCGGAAGCAGCAGCACGAACTCGTCCCCGCCGAACCGTGCGAGCAGGTCGCCCGCCCGCAACGAGGTGCTCCACACGCCGGCGAGCTCGACCAGCAGACGGTCGCCGGCCGCGTGGCCCCCGCGATCGTTGACCAGCTTGAAGTCGTCCAGGTCGATGATCGCCACGGCAAGCGGCTCGCCCCGCCGCTGGGTCGCGGCACGCTCCCGCGCCGCGGCGATCCCGAAGCCGTTGCGGTTGAGCAGGCCGGTGAGGCTGTCGAAGTGCGCCTCGGCGCGCAGACGGCCATTGAGCCTCGTCAGGATCGAGACGGCGGTCCAGACCATCGCGGAGATGATGACCCAGACCGACACGTCGGACGGCGCGCGGGCCAGGAGCAGGCCCACCCCCAGCGCGGTGATCATCAGGGCCGCGTGTGCCCGGGCCGGGCCGGGCCTGAAGAAGAACGACACATACACCGCGGCCCAGATGTAGCCGAGCACGCTGAGCATCAGGCCCCGCTCGGTGGCCGCTATCGCCACCATCACCCCGATGCCCGCCGTGTAGGCCACCACCCCCACGTGCAGGTGCTTGGGCGAAACCTTCGGCCCGGCAAGGATCAGGGCGACGCTGATCGTGACGCCTGCGACGCCGAGACCGACCATCACGTCCCGAGGCGCGTCCGCGGCAAGGGGGAACGCGGCGAGGGCGAGGCAACCCGCGGCCACGGTGAGGCCCATCAGGGCAAGAACGGAGACCTCGGTGGGCGTGCCGGCGCGCACCAGGCGCTGCGGGTTCATACGCGTTACTCGACGGTTGAAGCGCGCTTCTTGAGGCCCCGGCGGTGGCCGGCACCTACTCAGGGTCGACCAGCCGGTGCTTCCTGGCCCACCGAGACAGCTCGTGACGGCTCGAGAGCTGCAGCTTGCGCAGCACAGCCGACACGTGCGCCTCGACGGTCTTCGCGGAGATCTCGAGCCTCAGGGCGACCTCCTTGTACATGTAGCCGCGCGCGATGTGCTGGAGTACCTCCCGCTCTCGCGCGGTCAGCTGGTCGAGTCCCGGATCCGATCTGGCAAGGTCCGGCTGGTCCGCGAACGCATCGAGCACGAAACCCGCCAACCGCGGCGAGAAGACCGCGTCGCCCGCCCGCACCCGCTCGATCGCCGCCGCGAGGTCGGGCCCGGAGATCGTCTTCGTCACGTACCCGCGCGCGCCGGCCCGGATCACCGCGATCACGTCCTCGGCGGCATCGCTGACCGAAAGGGCCAGGAAGCGGACGGCATCGGAGTCCGCGTCCACGCGGCGGATCACCTCGAGGCCCCCGCCGTCGGGCATGTGCACGTCGAGGAGGACCACGTCTGGAGCGAGCTCGCGAATGCAGGCCACCGCCTCATCGACCGTCGCGGCCTCGCCGACGACCTCGACGAGGTCACCCAGCTCGGTGCGAACGCCGGAGCGGAACAGGCCGTGGTCGTCGACGATGACCACCCGCGCGAGGGAGGGAGTGCTCATCGGGCGCCCCGATCGAGCGAGAGCTCCACCTCGGTACCCCCACCGGCGCCGGGGCGCACCGTCGCGCGTCCCCCGCGCCGCTCCATCCGTCCGATGATGGACTCGCGTATGCCATGGCGGTCCATGGGTATCGCGCCGGCGTCAAACCCGTTTCCGCGATCGCGGACGAAGACGTCGATCCGCGCGGGGGTCATCTCGGCGAACACGTCGACGGGCCCTGCGGCGCCGGCGAACTTGGCGGCGTTGAGAATGGCCTCGCGCGCGGCGCCCAGCACCGCCTCGGAACCGGGGTCGAGCGCACAGTCGCCAACCGTCACGACCTCGACCGCGCCGCCCTGCGCGTCCTCGACCTCGGCGGCGGCGGCCTCGAGCGCCGCGGCCAGGCTGTCCCCGGTCCGGGCGGAGGGACGGTCCTGGAGCCACGCGCGCAGCTCGCGCTCCTGACGCCGGGCGAGCGCGGCCACCTCGCGCGGGTTTCCGGCCTGCCGCTGCACTAGCGCAAGCGTCTGCAGGACCGAGTCGTGGAGATGGGCGCCGAGCTCCGCCCGCTCCTGCGAGCGAATCCGCTCCGCGCGTTCGGTCGCGAGGTTGCGTCCGAGTCGCCACCAGAGGGGAGCGAAGATGAGTCCGAGCGCCGCCACGACTACCACCGTGGCGAGCACGGCGTCGCCGGCGGCGTTGAGGGCCCCGTTGGCCCACAGAAACATCAGCGCGGCACCCAGCACGAGTGCGATCCCGAGGCCAATCCTGCTCAGCCCTCGACCCCGCAGGAACGGGACGGCATCCGCCTCCGGTCCCACGCCGAGGCTCGTCGGCGTCGCCTCAGCGTCGCCGGGCGCCACGAACTGGCGCCAGATCAGTGCCCCGCCGGCGGCGGCGGCGACACCGGGCCATACGATGGCGTCGCTGAACCACCACCCGACGGCCCGCAGCATGAGGGCCACGCTGAGCGCGAGCAGTCCGGCGCCGACGGCGATCTCGACGTTCCCGCGCCCACCGCGGAACCGGGCGACCAGCGGGTCGCCGTTCGCCGTGGGGAGAAAGACCGCGGCCAGGGCGTAGGCGAGCAATCCCACCCCGCTCAACATCGTTGCCGCGAGAAACGCGAGCCGAACGATCATCGGGTCGATGCCGAGACGCTTGGCGATGCCCGAGCAGACGCCGGCGATCACGCGCCGGTCCCGGTCGCGCCTGAGGCGCGCCGGCACGGCGGGCGCCTCAGCGCTCATGTGACCGGCTCAGTCCGCGGGCGAGCAGGATCGCCCCCGCGGTCGCAGTGACCGCGGGGGCGAGGTAGGCGAACCTGAGGTCGACGGCCTCGACGCTGTCGAGCAGCAGGAGGACGCCGAGCGCCGCGATCACGATTCCCGCCGTGAGCGACGTGCCGTCCGCGGTGCCTCGCTTCATCGCGCCGCCGGCGTGAGGCACGCGTCGTTGGTGCCGTTCTCACCGAGCTCGAAATCCCCGTCCTCGCCCACCGGGCGATCAGAGATGAACAGCGCTCCGAAGCCCACCTCGCTGTCGACCACGAGACGCGGGACGCCTGCCGGCGACTCCGGGTCGTTGGTCCAGTCGACGTCGACGCCGCCGCTCTCGCGGTCGAGTGCGCCCACGTAGCCGGCGCCGATGCTTGCCTTCGTGCTCACGCACACGTCCTTCGGAACGATCAGTTCCACCTGGCCGGTGCCGGCCCGCAGCTCGAGCGGGTGGTCGCCCGGCGGGAAGCGGATGTCGCGGAGGTCCACCTCGAGCCGGCCGACGCCGACCCGATAGCTGTCCTGTACCTCCGCCACGCTCTGCGGACGATAGGACCGCTCGCCAACGCCGCCATGGAAATCCACATCGGCGGCGGATACGACGGTCGCGGGGAGCACCACGGCGAGTGCCGGCAGGATGAGCCAGCGCGCGCCACCGCGGAAAGCGGCAAAGACGAGCGCGAGGCCGAGGAGGATCACCACACCGGCCACGATTTCCCCGGACCCTATGCCGGTCGTCCACGCGCTGCCTACCGCGAGGAGGCCGCTGCCGATGAGCACTGCCGTGATGAGCCCGACGCGCCGCAGTATCCCCCGATCGCCGCGGAAGAACCGCACGCCTACGGCGGGGCGCGGGCTCCCCTCCGCCGGAACGAAGAGGATCGCCGCGATATAGACGAAGATGCCCGCCCCGCCGAACAGGGCGAGGGCTACGAGCCCGATCCGGAAGATGATCGGGTCCACGCCGAAGTAGCGGCCGAGGCCGCCACCGACGCCTCCAAGCACTCGCTCACGCGAGCGGGTCAGGCGGCGCGGCTCGGGCTGGGTCTGGGTTGTGTCTTGCGTTGTGTCGTCAGGGGCGTTCATTGGCTCGTTCCTTGTCGATTGACTGTGACGAGCAGTGTCATTCTCGCGCCGTCCCCTGCCTATTGGGAATGTTCCCTAGGGGCCGTCGGGACGGGCCGCTGGCTACCTCGCGTAACCGGATGAGGGTTCGGGGACCACGGCGGTGGATGAGCGGGTGCTAATCCGGGCGGCCATGGGGGTGGCCCTGAGCTGGGTCAGCCGGGGGTCGCGTTGCTGGGAGACAGCACCAGCGCGGGCGCCTGGATCTGGGCGTTTGACTCGGGTGGGCAGCTGGCCTACCGGGTGGGCGGCACGGCTTCGCGCCCACAAAGGTCCTGGTGCGCCAGGCCGGACCAGCGGCCGAAGGCTGACTATCGAGCGCACCGGCCTCATCGGCGGGGGTACTCGAGGCGCTGTTCCGAACAGATCTCGAGCGCGACTCACGGGGCGGGTCCGATTCGACAGGCGCGGCGACATCGTCGCGGCGCCGATCACGATCCTCCGGATCAGGCGCGGGGCGCGCCGGCTGCCGACCTTCCACGGGGCCGTCATCGACCGAGTGGTGCGGTCACCCACCGACCCATGAGCCATGAGAGGCTGCGGGCATGCCGACCACAACCGCCACCAGCCGCCTGTTCAATCCTCGCGTCTACGACGCCGCCGAGTTCGACCCTGCCACGCGGCGGCTGCTGCGCGCGACGATCGACTGGTTCGAGGCCAAGGGGAAGGCGCGGCTCGCCTCCGAGACGCGCTCCGATGCCTGGTACGCCGACTTCATCGAGTTTCTCGCGAGCGAGCGTGCGCTCGCGACGCTGCTGACGCCGGCACGCGACTCCGGTGGCGATCCGGACAAGCGGTGGGACACCAGGCGCAACGCGAGGTTCAACGAGATCCTCGGGTTCTATGGGCTGCCCTACTGGTATGCCTGGCAGGTCACGATCCTCGGGCTCGGCCCGATATGGCAGAGCGACAACGACGCGGCGCGTCAGCGCGCGGCAGTGCTGCTCGAGGACGGCGCCGTGTTCGCCTTCGGCCTGTCCGAGCGCGACCACGGAGCCGACATCTACTCGACGGACATGATCCTCACGCCCGACGACGAGGGTGGGTTCACGGCCACCGGCGGCAAGTACTACATCGGCAATGGCAACGTCGCCCGGATGGTGTCGGTGTTCGGGCGGCGCGCGGACGTGGACGGGCCGGCCGGCTACGTGTTCTTCGCCGCCGACAGCCAGCACCCCGCCTACAGGCTGATCGGGAACGTGGTGCATTCGCAGATGTACGTGAGCGCCTTCGACCTCGACGCCTACCCGGTGCGCGCCGAGGACATCCTGCACACAGGGGTCGCGGCGTTCGAGGCGGCGCTCAACACGATCAACGTCGGCAAGTTCAATCTCGGCTTCTGCGCGATCGGGTTGGCCGAGCACTGTTTTCATGAGACCGTCACGCAGGCGGAGGGGCGGGTCCTGTTCGGCAAGCGCGTGACCGAGTTCGGCCAGGTCCGCCGGATCCTGTCCGAGGCCTACGCGCGCCTGCTGGCCGCCAAGCTCTACGGGGCGCGCGCGGTCGACCATGTGCGCAGCGCCAGCCGCGAGGACCGTCGCTACCTGCTCTACACGCCGATCAACAAGATGCAGGTAACGACGGAGGGCGAGCGGATCGTGCGGCTGCTCGCCGAGGTGATCTCGGCGAAGGGCTTCGAGCGTGACTCCTACTTCGACACCGCCAAGAGCATCGTCGACGGCCTGCCCAAGCTCGAGGGCACCGTCCACGTGAACCGGGCACTGATGTTGAAGTTCCTACCCAACTACCTCTTCGGCGGCGAGCCGCTGGTCGCGCCGCCCGCACGCCTCGATGACGCCGACGACGCGTTTCTGTTCGCGCAGGGGCCCACCCGTGGGCTCGGGAGGATCAAGTTTCCCGATTGGCGCCCCATCTTCGACGTCTTCTCCGCGGTGCCCAACGTCGCTCTCTTCCGCGAGCAGGCCGACTCGCTCGTCGCGCTGCTGGGGGACGCCCCGCTGACCCCCGAGCAGATGACCGACGACCTCGACTTCCAGCAGTCGCTGGCGCAGTTGTTCACGCTCGTCCCGTATGGCCAGCTGATCCTCGAGCAGGCGCAGCTCGACGACACACCGCCCGACGTGGTCGACCTCGTGTTCGAGACGCTCGTCCGCGACTTCAGCGCGACCGCGATCGAGCTGCACGGCAAGGCCTCTTCGACGGACGCGCAGCAGCGGTGGTCGCTGGACAGCATCCGTAAGCCCGTGATCGATGAGCCCCGCGCGGATCGGGTCTACGCGGAGGTCCGCGCGCTCGCTGGTACCTACGTGATGCCCGAGTGACGTACTGACCCGTTCGTGCGATCGCCCTGTGCTCGGGCGCTCGCGCGCGACTTACCCGTCTCGCGCCTGTCGCGTTCGCACTCTGCTTCGTACCGGGCGTGAGCGAGCCGGCCGTGGCCGCGACCTGCGCGAACCCCGAGGCCGGGACGCCGCTTCGAGCCGAGCCGCGCTGCGCACGTTCCACCGGCGCCTCTCACAAGACCTGATCGACCTTTCATTCGCAGCGGCTCTCGGAAGATCCAGATCGGGCCCAGCGCCGGCATGCGCGGGCGTGGAGTCAGGGTCTACCCCGGCCACGACAACCCCTTCCACGTGCGTTACTGAAGCGTCGCTGTGCTGCGCGGGTCGATGAGGATCTTGGCGTGGGTTTCGGGATCGCCAAGAGCGGCGAACGCGGCGTCCACGCCGTCGAGTCCCACGGTCCCGGTGACGAGGGCCCGAGGGTCGACCTCACCCTCGGCGAGCATGTGCAGCGTGTCGCGAAACTCGAGCGGCGTGTAGCCGACCACGAAGCGCAGGTCGATCTCCTTGTTGATCGCCATCGCCGGAGTGATCTGGTCGGCGCCGACGCACACGCCCACGACGACGACACGCGAGAACAGCGGCGCGCCTTCGATGATGCTTTCGATCACACCCGGCACGCCGACGCACTCGAAGATCACCGGGTGCTTGGGTGCCGCGCCGAGCGTCTCGGCCAGGCGCCACGCGTGCCACCAGCCACGGGGAGGCGCTCGAGCTTCTCGCGCGTGCCGACGGCGAGCTCGAGCGCGGACGGGATGTCCGTCGAGGTGCCCGCGTGTCTCGACGGCGGTGAACGGGGAAGCGTGCGCGGGGTCGACGACGACGTCCGCGCCGCAGGCGGTGGCCAGCGCTCGGCGTCCCGCCGAGTAGTCGCTGGCGACGACCGTACGCACGCCCTTGGCCTTCAGCATGCAGGATGACTCCGAGCCCGACCGGGCCGCAGCCGATGACGATCGCCACTGTGCGCTTGCCCGACCTCGCCACGGCGCACGGCGTGCCAGGCCACCGCCATCGGCTCGGTCAGCGCCGCGACATCAGGCGCCGAGCCCGTTGGGCACCGGCATCATCAGCGACTCCTCGACGAGCAGTTGCTCCGCGTAGGCGCCGGGAGCATGCACCGACAGGCCCACCGTGTCGACGCCGCGGCTCCCGCGCAGGAGCGGCAGCGCGGCGACGGGCGTACCGGTCGGGAGTGCTGCGCCGGCAGCCGGGGCCGTGCTCGGCGACCTCGCCGCAGAACTCGTGCCCGAACACGATCTGCTCGCTCGGACCGGGCGAAGCGGTCATAGCCCGGCCCGCGCGGCCATGTCGGCCCAGTCGTCGCAGCCGTGTCGCGCGTGCAGGTCGGATCCGCAGATGCCGCAGCGCAACACCTGGATACGTACCTGCCCGCGTCCGGGCACGGGCTCGGGCCGGTCGACGACGTCGAGCGCGGCGTTGTCGCAGACGACGGCCTTCATCCGGGTGACCTACCCACCATCACCGATTACGTCTGCCCATACGGCGTGGTCTCGCAGGGGAGACAGTTGTCGTTCGTTCGCTGCGCGGTCTCGCATGCCCGGGTTGGCCTCGACAGCATGCCGTAGCTCGTCAGCGGCCCGATCGAGCTTGCCCATCTGCGCGTGGCAGCAGGCGAGGCGGAACTGAACGATCGCCGTGTCGAGGTGGTCTCCGGCCTCTCGTTCCAGAACTTCGGCCGCCTCCGCCCAGTCACCGCGCAGCATCGCGTCTTGGGCAAGGTAGATCGGCTCCCAGGGGAGCGAGTGGTACGGCTCGCCACGCCACCCGCCCACGGCGACCACGGTGGTTCCGTCTTCGAGTGCAATGCCGCCTCGGCGGACCTCGGGACGCGGCACGAAGACGGCAGTCCCGGCGGCGGCATCGACCTGCTCACCGGCGATCGTGAAACGGACCCGACCGGTGATCACGACGTACAGCTCTTCCTGCCCCGGCGACTCGACGTGGTCCTCGACGACCGCGCCCCCCTCCTCCGCGGCGCGGAAGGCGTTGACCCCGAACGCTCCGACCCCCAGCCTCCGGCGCAGGGGCACCCACTGCAGCGAACCCGCTCCTACGAGCACCGGCTCCTCGTCGGGGATCGAGAGGATGCGGAAGTCGGCCGGGTCGGGGCTCACGCGAGCGCTCCGGCGAGCGACTGCCGAAGGCCTTTCAGGACGCACCCTTCCTCCATTGCACCCGTGCTAGGCCACACCCGCCAGCGAGGGCTTGATGTTCTGGTTGAAGCGGAAGAAGTTGTCCGGGTCGTATTCCGCCTTGATCTGCGCCAGCCGGTCGTAGCTGTCGCCGAACGCGGCGCGAACTCGGTCCTGTCCCTCGTCGCCGATGAAGTTGAGGTAGACGCCGCCGTTGGTGAAGCGCTTCATGTCGGCCGAGATCCCGCGACCCCAGCCCAGGTGGCTCTCGTCCTCGTCCGCGCTATCCCACAGAACGAACGGGTGCGCCACCCACGCGGCGTCTCGCTGGGCCATCGGCGTGTCGTCGGGCGAGACCCGTGCCGTCTGGCCGCCCCAGGGGAACATGATCGCCTGGCAGGCCGAGGGGACCGGCATGCGCTCCGAGTGGGAGGCGAACACCTCGATCGCATCGTCGCTCAGCTCCTCCAGGTAGTCGGCGGTCCAGTAGTTCCGCAGGCCGGGCGGGTCGTCGATCATCTTCTGGAACTCCGAGTAGGGCATCGGACCGACAAGGTCCACCGCCGGGTCGAGCTCGCGGAACCGTGCCGCGTGCTGCTCGCCGTCGTCGGGACTCTCTCCGGCCCAGAACATCGCTACCGCGCAGCACAACTGTCCCTGCAACTCGGGGGGCACGAACTCCTCGGGCGGCCCGGTGAGGTACACGGCGGCCAGGGCGAGCTCGTCCGGCGCATGCGCCATGTCGTCTCGTACCGCTTCCACCACCTCGCGCCCGCGTTCCCCTGGCCACAACATCAGTCCGGCCATCACGATCGGCCCGAGCGGGTGCAGGCTGAACTCGAACGACGTGGCCACGCCGAAGTTGCCGCCGCCGCCGTGCAGCGCCCAGAAGAGGTCGGGGTTCTCGCTCCCGCTCGCGCGGACATGTTCGCCTGCCGCCGTGACCAGTTCGACGGCGATCAGGTTGTCGCACGCGAGCCCGTACTTGCGTTCGAGCCAGCCGGATCCGCCGCCGAGCGTGAAGCCGGCGACGCCCGTCGTCGAAACGCGTCCCCCGGTCGTGGCCAGCCCATGCTCCTGGGTCGCCACGTCGAACTCGCCCCAGGTCATTCCCGCGCCGCAGCGGGCTGTCCGCTCGCCGGCGTCCACCTCGATCGCCTTCATCCGGCGGACGTCGACGACGAGGCCGTCATCGACGGTTGACATGCCGGCGACGGAGTGCCCGCCGGCTCGTACCGCGGTCGGCAGGTCTCGCTCGCGTCCGAAGCGAACGGCGGACGCCACATCCTCCGCGCTCGAGCACTGCGCGATCACGGCAGGGCGCTTGTCGATCATCGCGTTGAACAGCGTTCGCGCCTCTTCGTAGCCGTCATCCCGCGGGACGATCACGCTCCCCTGGAAACCTTTCTCGAGCTCCTTCAAAGCCGCGTCGCCAACCGGACCAGTGCTCACAGGACCACCTCAATCGGGTCGAAGCAGGGACCACGCGAGCCTACCCCGGGAGGTGGCCCGAGTCGAGGGCTGCGTCAGCTGTCGAACCCGAGCCCGAGCCGGTCGAGCGCTCGCAGCCACAGCCCGCGACGACCGGCGTTCAGATCGGCGGCGGCCAGCCGGTTGCGCGTGAGCGCGATCGCGGCCGAGCGCAGCGGCTCGGGGGGAAAGGGGACAGGCCGGCGGCGCACGTAGTCCAAGCGGGAAGCCTCGGTCTCGCGCCCATCGAGGAGATCGAGCGCCACCCGCGCGCCAAACCTCGTCGACCCCACGCCCAGGCCGGTGTAGCCGGCGGCGTAGGCAACTCGGCCGCCCAGCGCGGTGCCGAAGAACACCGAGAAGCGGCTGCAGGTGTCGATCGCGCCGCCCCACCGATGGGTGAAGCGCAGCCCCTCGAGCTGGGGGAAGGTCTTGAAGAAGTGCTGCGCCAGCGTCGCGAAGGTCGGGTCGTGGTCGTCGAGATCGGCTCTGACCGGCCCGCCGAAGCGGTAGACCGCGTCGTAGCCGCCCCACAAGATCCGCCCATCGGCCGACAGCCGGTAGTAGTGGAACTGGTTGGCCATGTCGCCTACGCCCTGGCGCCCCTCCCATCCGATCTCCGCGCGCTGCTGCGCGCTCAGCGGCTCGGTCATCAGTGCGTAGTCGTACACGGGGGCCACGTAGCGGCGCAGGGCGCGCAGCAGCGGCGGGTAGGCGCTCGTGCCCAGCAGCACGCGCCGGGACCGCAGCGTGCCTCCGTCGGTGCCGACCCCCACACCGGCGCCCTCGCGGCGCAGCCGTCGCGCCGCCGTGTTCTCGAACACGCGTACACCGGCCCGCACCGCGGCCTGGCGCAAGCCGTCGGCGAGCTTGCCGGGGTGGACCAGGGCGGAGCCCGTGCGGTCCCAGAGTCCACCGAGGTAGGTGGGGGAGTTCACGTGCGCCCGCACGGCCGGGGCGTCGAGCACGGTCACGTCGTGGCCGAAGCGGCGCAGCAACCGGGCTTCCTCCGGCAGGGCGGCCACCTCGTGGTCCTCGATGGCCACCAGGAGATCGCCGCAGGGCTCGTACTCGGCGTCGATGCCGTGGCGTTGCAAGTCGGCCGCAAAGCCGTCGAAGTTCTCCAGGCCCAGGCGCTCGAGGGTCTCGACCTCAGACGAGAAACGGGCCATGCCGTTGGCGGGGCCATGGGTGAGGGAGGCCATGAGGAAGCCGCCGTTTCGTCCGCTCGCCCCGGCTCCGCAGGTCTCGGCCTCCACCACCGCGACGTCGCGGTCGGGATCGTCGGCCTTGGCGTGCAGCGCGGCCCAGAGGCCGGTGTAGCCGCCGCCGACTATGCACAGGTCGGCGGTGTCGTTACCCACCAGCGCTGGGTGCGGCGCCCGCTCCGGCAGGTCGTCGAGCCAGAAGGGGCAGACCAGCGACTCTGCGTACGCAGCTCGATGGGCGGCGGTGGGTCCCGACGAAGGCCAGGGAGGCGTCAGGCTTCGGCCTCGTTGCCGATGAACGGCAGGTGCTGCTCGGTCTTGGTCAGCCGGAACACCATCTGCACCCGCTCGGGGCCGGGAATGAGGCGAAGCCGGTCACCGTCCTTGCGGGAACGACGTGCCGCCTGGACCAGCGTGTGCAGGCCGCTCGAGTCGACGAACTCGAGCAGGCTGAGGTCCACCACGATCCTCCCGGCATCCGATGCCTCGGCCTCGCGCAGCTGCTGTTCCAGGGCGGTCACATTCGACAGGTCGAGCTCCCCCCGCAGGCTCACGAGCCAGCGGTGCCCGTCGTAGTCGGCCTGGATGTCGAACAGACCGGACCGCTCGGAAGCGGCATGCAGGAGAGGCGGAGTGCGCTGGGAGGAGGCCAAGGGATCCTCTCGTTCGGATAGTAGTGCCGACAGTCCCCCGCGGCCCTGGGCAGCCGCGTATGGATCCCATCGTTCTGTTGCCCAGCGTCCGGGCTCCACACCCGGCAGCCAGGAGCGCAGGCTAACGCACGGCGTCGGTGCTTGCCAAGGCATTCTTCACGTGCGGTCCGGGTCGAGCACCGCCGCTCCCGGCGGGCCAGGTCATCCACGCCGTCGTGGTTGCCGTGCACCCCCCAGGCGCGGCATGTCGAGCTCCGCCAGCGGTGGGAGCAGCTCGGGCTCGAGGTCGCCGAGTGCCAGCACTGCGTCGGGCCGGTTGGCGGCCACCAGCTCCGCCGGATCTGCGGGCGGGCCTGATCGGCAAAGGCGAGCACGCGCATCGGGTCGAGCCGGGCGCGCCCGCGTTCAGGCCGGCTTGCCTCCCGTGACCACGAGATACTCCGGACGGGTCGCGATGCCACCCTCGTGGGCCTCGCCGTGCTCGCGGTAGTAGGCGAGCAGATCGTCGGCCAGCGCCTGCCACTTGCCCTGCGGCTCGAGCGCCGCCTTGGCCATCACCACCGGACCGAACTTGGTCGCGAACATCTCCAGCGCGTGCTCGGGGGACTCGAAGCTCTGCGTGACCGCCTCACGTTGGAACTCCGGCTCGACGCCCGTTCCGGCGAACAGCTCGCGGACGTGGTCCTCGGTGCCCCACAAGGGAGGGGGCTGGAAGCCCTCTGGCGGTGGGGGCATGTGCGACGCGATCGTCTTGAAGAACTCGCCGATGGCGCCGCCGGGAGTCCAGCTGCAGATCCCGATCCGGCCGCCGGGCCGGAGCACGCGCGCGATCTCGGCGGCTGCAACGTCGTGCCGCGGGGCGAACATGCAGCCGAAGGTCGAGAGCACGACGTCGAAGCTTGCATCCTCGAACGGCAACTGCTCGGCGTCGCCCTCGACCCACTCGACCTCCAGCCCCTCGGCCTTGGCGGCGGCCTGCGCCTCCTCTAGCAGCCGGGGTGTGAGGTCCAGGCCGGTGACCCGGGCACCGGTGCGCGCGGCGGGGAGCGTCGCGTTACCCGTGCCGCACGCCACGTCGAGCACGTCGTCGTCGGCCGATACGTTCGTTCGCGTCACGATCCCTTCGCCCACGGAGAGGATCAGCCGGGCGATCTGCCCGAAATCGCCGGCGTCCCAGGCGGTTCGCTGGCCCTGCTTGATCTGTCCCGCCAGCGCTTCGTCCATCGGCCGACTCTAACCGGGAGCCGCTCGTGAGGGCACCTGGACGGATGTTCGATGCCGGGCGGCGGTTGGTCGGCGCGGCACGGGGGGATAGCCCCGACATGACGCTTTCGGAAAGCAGCAGGCTTCAGTGCCGCGACTGCGGCGCGCACACCGACCGGGGCCGCTGCGGCAACTGCCTCAGCCGCGACCTCGGACCGATCGACAAACCCATGCGTCTCCCCGCCGCGGGGCGGGCGGCGCTGTCGTGGCACGGCCGGCGGGTGTCCAGGCTGGACCCGCACTGGATGCGCTCACACAACCCCGTGCACTTCTAAGCTGCGCTACTTCGGGGTAGCTAGGCGCGAGGGCTCGGAGCGGCCTCGCAGCTGCACATCCTTCCCCAGCTCCCAATGCCCGGCCTCCTCCGGGCCCGCGGCCTTCACCGCGCGTCCCGACGCCGCCACCCGGCCGGGCGTCGTCTTGGCCAGCTCGGTGAGGCGTGCCGCCTCGTTCACGGGGTCGCCGATCACCGTGTACTCGTGCCGGGTCTCGTCGCCGATGTGACCGGCCACCACCTCGCCGGCGGAAACGCCTATGCCCGCCTCGGCCTGCGGCAGGTCGCTCTCGAGCCGGGTCCGCAGAGCCCTGGCGGCGGCCAGCGCGCACGCCGCCGCATCCGGGCGGTCAACCGGGACCCCGAACACCGCCAAAGCGGCGTCGCCCTCGAACTTGTTCACCCAGCCGCTGTGCTCGTCGACCACCGAGACCACGATCCCGAAGAACTCGTTCAGCAACGCCACGACCTCCGACGGAGGGCGCGACGCCGCCAGCTCCGTGGAGCCCACGAGGTCCACGAACAACACCCCGACTTCCCGGGTCTCGCCTCCGAGCTCGACCCCTCGCTCGAGGGCCTCGCGGGCCACGTCCTGTCCCACGTGCCGGCCGAAGAGGTCCCGCATGCGCTCCCGTTCGCGCAGCCCGGCGACCATGCGGTTGAAGCCGGCCTGGAGCATGCCCAGCTCGCTGCCGTCATATACAGGCAGCTCCGTGTCGAGGTCGCCCTCCTCCACCCGCGCGAGGGCGGAGCGCACCGACTCCACCGGCGCGGCGGCCGCGCGGGCGTACAGCAGCACCAGAAGCAACCCGAACACGAGCGCCACGCCGCCGAGGGCGAGCATGGTGATGGCCAGCTGGTCCTCGTCCGTGTCGGCCCCGACTAGAGCGGCCAGGCCCACGAGCGCCACCCCGACCGCGGCTACGCCGCTGCCGAGCGCCCACGCCGCGAGCGCGCGGGCAGTCACGCCCGGCATCACCGGCGTCGCCGGCACCCCCGATCGGAGCGCGCGGGCGGCCACGGTGCGCCCGAGACGCTCGGTGAGCACGTAGGCGAACGCGCTGGTTGTCACTCCGCCGAGGGCCACTGTCACGCTGACGGTGAGGGCAAGGGTGGGGGAGAAGGCGGCGTTGAGCCCGGTGAACACGACCACTGCGGCAAGCCACAGGAACACGTGAACCAGCGCGATCCGCATGGGCGCGCGCAGCGCGATCACGCGTTCGCGGTCGCTGGGATCGCGCTCGGCCGCCAGCCACTCCCGCACGGGGCGCAGCAGGCGCAGCCCCCAGAGCGTGCCGAGGACGAGCCCGACGAGCACGTACGTGCCCGCGGCGACCACGTTGGCCAGCAGGATCCTGTCCCCGTCGTCGAAGTCCGGTGTGGGCACGACCCACGCCGCCAGCACGAGCACCACGGTGGCGCCGGTCAGGTTGGCCACCGCCATCGCCGGCAGCATCAGGATGAGGAAGCGGCGGGCGATCGCCGTGCCCGAGGCATCGCCCGGACCGTCGATCAGCCGCTGCACCGGGCGTGGTCGCTTCACGAGGCGTGAATCTAGTGCGGTACGCCCGCCGCGGCGGGTACGCTCGCTCGCCTGCACCACCACCACTACGGAGGCCCCTTGAAGATCCTGCTCCGCATCGTCGCCGCGCTTCTGGTCCTGATCGCGCTCTTTCTCATCTACGCCGTGGTGGCGGCCGCCACCGACGAGGGTGCGCGTGTGGGTGTCGCGATCGGCTACGTGATCGGTGCGCTGGTGCTCACCTTCGCCGCCTCCAAGCTCTGGAGGTAGCCGGCTCAGGACGAGGGCTTGGGACCGACCTCGTCGGCAGCGCGCTCGGCGGCCTCGAGCCGGCGAGCGACCAGGTCGAGCCCGGCGCCCCAGAAGTCCGGGTCGGTCAGGTCCACGCCCACGATCTGACCGAGCTGCTCTGGTGGCATCGAGCCGCCGGCGCGGA
Organism: uncultured Thermoleophilaceae bacterium; assembly: GCA_963825475.1. GTDB lineage: Bacteria > Actinomycetota > Thermoleophilia > Solirubrobacterales > Thermoleophilaceae > JAAYBF01. The sequence continues at coordinate 570,786 of CAWGTC010000006.1, forward strand.
GCAGCTCCAGGTAGGAGTCCACGAAACCCTCCCCGGTCTGCTCGAAGCGGCGGTAGACCGACAGCGCCAGCAGGTTTCCGTATGCGTATGCGTACACGTAGCCGGGGCTGTCCACGAAGTGGGGCACGTACGACCACCAGCTGCCGTAGTCCTCGGAGGGCTCTACGGAATCGCCCAGCATGTCGCTCTGGGTCTCCAGCCAGACCGACGCGAACGCGTCGACCGACAGCTCGCCCGTGCCACGGCGCTCGGTGTGGATGCGGTGCTCGAAGCGGTTCATCGCGACCTGGCGGAAGATCGCCGCCACCGCGCCATCGAGCGACTCGGCCAGCAGCGACAGCCGCGCGGCCGCATCGGGCGCCTGCTCGAGCAGCCGCTCGAGCACGATCGTCTCGCCGAAGATCGAAGCCGTCTCGGCCACGGTCAAAGGCGTGGAGAACTCGAACAGGCCCTTGGGCCGGGCCAGCGCCGCGTGAACGCCGTGGCCCAGCTCGTGGGCCATCGTGAGCACGTCGCCCGGGCGCGACGTGTAGTTGAGCAGCACGTACGGATGAGCCGAAGGGACGGCGTAGGCGCAGAAGGCGCCCCCGCGCTTGCCCGGCTCCGCCGGTGCGTCGATGTAGGAGCCCTCGAAGAACTCGGAGGCCACGGTGCCCAGCTCGTCCGAGAAGCCTCGGTAGCAGTCGAGCACCAGCTCGCGGGCATCCGCGTAACCGACGCGGCGGTCGGTGTCGGCCACCGGGGCCATCCGGTCGTAGTAGGCCAGCCTGTCGAGGCCCAGCAGCTTGGCCTTCAGCCGGTACCAGCGGCGGGCCAGCTCGTAGTGGCCCACCACCGCGTCGATCAGCGCCTGCACCGACTCGTCGCCTGCCTCGTTGGAGAGGTTGCGCGACGCCAGCCAGTGCGGATAGGAGCGCAGCCGGTCCTTCGTGGCCTTGTCGGCGAGCAGGGTGTTGAAGATGAACGCCCGGGTGCGCAGGCCCGGCTGCAGCGCCTCGGTCACGCTCGCGGCCGTCTGCGCGCGTGACTCGCGGTCGCGATCCTGGAGGCGGCTGAGGGCCTCCATCAGCGGTACGGGGTCGCCGGCGCCGGGCAGGTCCACGGTCACCGCCGAGGTCTGCTCGGTGAACAGTCGCGCGAAGGCCGACCGCCCCGTCACGTCGGCTTCGGTGAGCACCCGCTCCTCGGGCTCGGACAGCTGGTGAGGGCGATAGCGCCGCAGCATGCGCAGATGGTGGGCGCAGAACTCGAGCTCCGGCGAGCGCAGCAGCTCCTCGACCCGGTCGTCGGGCAGGGTGTTCCACTCGAGGTCGAAGAACAGCAGCGAGGTCTCGATCTCCGCGCCGCTCTCGCGCAGCCGCTGCAGCAGCGCGCCCCGCTCGGGGTCCTGGGTGTCCACCGAGTAGGCGAGCGACGCATACGATCCGGCCCGGCCGAGGCGGTCGTAGATCTCCTCCAGCTCGCGCATCGCGGCGGCCAGTGCCGGCGCGTCGATGTCCGCCAGCGAGCCGCGCCGGCTCTCCGCGAACTCCCCGGCGTGCGCCTTCGCCTCCTCGACCAGACGCAGGGCGCCGTCCGCGCCTTCGCCGTAAACGAGCGGCTGAAGGTCCCATCGGGCTGCTTCGAGGGCTTCGTCTCGCGGCTCGGCCGTGGCGCTGGTCATGTCCCGGACGATAGGGGGCGCACCGCGCGGGCCGTGGACCCGAGGATGGCTGCGGCCACCTGATCCGGGCTGTCCCAGGTGGGCACATGCCCGCAGTCGTGAAGGCGGACGGTGTGCACTGCGGCCGGCACGCTGCGGGGTGGGGACACCAGCCGGTCGCGATCGCCCCAGGCGAGGGTGATCGGCACGCGAATGTCCTCGAAGCCACCGAAGAGCGTCTTCCGCATCTCGGCATTCGCGCGAGCGAAGCCCGGTGAGAGCGCATAGGCGCGCACGAGCCGGTAGGCGGCGTCCGGCGGAACGCGCTCGGGGTGGGCGATCGGGCCTCGGAGCACCAGGCGCCGGCCGCGCTCGGCTCGCAGGACGGGTCGCAGGAGTCCCACAAGCGCCTTTGCCGTGCCGCGGGCGGTCTCCGGCCGGGGGCCGAGCGGCCGCGCCCAGAACCCGGCCGGGCACAGGGCGGTCACGCTCAGGCAGCGATCGGACTTGGCGAACTCGAGCGCGACCCAGCCGCCCAGTGAGATCCCGGCCACGTGTGCCGGCCCCACTCCGAGGGAGTCGAGGGTGGACCCGATCGCGGTCGCGATGGCGGCTGCCGTGACCGGCACGTCCTCCGGCAGCTCCGGGGACTCGCCGAAGCCCGGCATGTCCACGGCGATTACGTCGTGCGTGGCGGTCAGGCGGTCCATCACGGGCTCCCAGACGCCGCGGTCGGCGCCCAGGGCGTGCACCAGCACCAGCGGCTCGCCGGAGCCGGCTCGGTCGTGAGCCAGGGGGAGGTCGTGAGCGGGCATCCCTGTAAGTACGGGCAGCTGCCTCAGCCCGATCAGTGAGGCGTTCCAAAGGGGGGGCGGCGCCCCCCCTTTGATGTCATCCCCGGACCCTACGCTGTGGGACATGGACCTCTCGGGACGTACCGCGCTCGTGACCGGCGCCAACCGCGGCATCGGCCGGGCCCTCGCGGAGGCGCTGGCCCGCGAGCCGCTCGGCGCTCTGCTCTGCGGCACGCGCAATCCCAACAGCTTCGAGCCGATCGCGAAGGGAGCTGGCGGTGCCCGCGAGGTGAGGCCGGTGCGGATCGATCTGGGATCGCGCCAGGCGATCGACGAGAGCTGCGCCGAGCTGGGAGAGGACCTCGGCCGGATCGACCTGCTGGTCAACAACGCCGGCATGGTCACCGGCGGGTTGCTCGAGGAGCAGGATCTCGACGCGATCTACGCGATGTTCCAGGCCAATCTGGTGGGACTGGTGCATTTCACCCGGGCGGTTCTGCCCGGGATGCTCGAGCGACGCTCGGGCAAGGTCGTCAACAACGCGAGCATCTCCGGCTACGCCTACTTCCCGGCGGCCAGCACGTACGCCGGCTCCAAGGCCGGCGTCGTGGCCTTCACGGAGTCGTTGCGCCGCGAGCTCAAGGACACGGGCGTCAGCACCCTGCACCTCGTGACCGGCGGCGTGGACACCGACATGCTCGACGTCACGGAGGAGACCTACGGGCGCCACCTCGATACATCGGACTGGGACAAGGTGCCCGCCTCGGAGTGGGCAGAGAAGGTGATCGCCGCTATCCGGGACGACCGCACGGTGCTTGGCCCGGGCGGCAAGACCGCCTTGGCCAAGCTGGCGTCACGTGGCCCGGGCTTCCTGCTCGACCGGATCTCCGATCGCATGTTCACTCGCGAGCCGCGAGCCTGACCAACCGCGCCGGGGGGCCTGCAAAGGGGCGCGGTGCCCCCCCTTTGATGTCATCCCCCCGCGCCACTCCGGCTTGGCGAACACCATCTGCACGTCTCCGATCCGTCGCTCCAGGAAGCCCGCCTCCACGTAGGAGAGATACAGCTCCCACATCCGCCGGAACTCGAGGTCGTAGCCGAGGGCCTCTGCGCGCTCCGCGCTCGACACGAACGCCTCGCGCCAGCGGGCCACGGTCTCCCCGTAGTGCTGGGTCACGTCGTCGAGCCACACCGTGCGCATGTCGGTCTTGGCGGCCAGGCACCGGTGGATCACCTCGAGCGAGGGCAGGCAGCCTCCGGGGAAGATCTGCGTGTTGATGAAGCTCTTCGACGCCTTCTCGCCCTCGTAGGCGCGGTCGTCGATGGTGATCGCCTGCAGGAACATCAGACCGCCCGGCTCGAGCAGCTGCGAGCAGCGCTCGAAGTACGTGTCGAAGTACTGCCAGCCGACCGCCTCGATCATCTCGATCGAGACGAGCTTCGAGTAGCTGCCCTCGAGATCGCGGTAGTCCTCGAGCAGCACCTCGATCCGGTCCTCCAGCCCCGCGGCCCGCACCCGGTCGACGGCCATGTCGTGCTGCTCCTGCGAGATGGTCGTGGTGGTCACGCGGCAGCCGTAGCGCGTGGCCGCGTGGACGGCCATCGCGCCCCAGCCGGTGCCGATCTCCAGCAGGTGGTCCTCCGGGCCCAGCTCGAGCCGCTTGCAGATTCGCTCCAGCTTGGCCAGCTGGGCATCCTCGAGCGACATCTCCGCGGACTCGAACAGCGCACAGGAGTACATCATCGTGGGGTCGAGGAACAGCGAGAACAGCGTGTTGCCCAGGTCGTAGTGGGCGGCGATGTTCTTGCGGCTGCCCTCGGGGTCGTTGTGGGGCACCATGTCGGCCAGGTGCTGGCCGGTTCGCAGCACGTGGCGCCAGGCCTGGCGGGCTCGGTCGAGGGGGCCCATGTTGCGTGCGGCGATGCGCACCAGGGCCACCAGGTCGTCGGCCTCCCACGCTCCCTGCTGGTAGGTCTCGGCCAGGCCGGTGGACCCGCGCATCACCTGCCGGTAGACATGCGGCGAGCGCACGGTGACCTGGGCGTGCAGCTTCGCGTCGGGCGAGCCGAACGAGTAGCGGCGGCCGCGCTCGAAGATCTCGATCCGCTCATGGCGGATGCCGGAGAGCAGGCGGAAGAGGAACCGGCGGGCGAGGGTGTTGGTCATTTGGCGCTCCCTGAAAGATTTGGCAGGGATGCCGAATCTTTCGAATCTTTGTCCGGATGGCGGTGATAGGGAGCGCCCTTGAGCTTGAGCCTCAGCGCGTTCCAGTAAATGAGGAAGACAACCCGCAGCGACGTGGCCGGGAAGCGCAGAAGCATCCTCGTCAGGCGCCCGCGGGTGAGCTCGCGGCGGTTGAGCGACAGGGTGGCGTCGAACACGCCGTTGCCCTCGGCGTCGCGCTCGTCGATGTGCACGAGCAGCTTGCCGTTGGGCTCGGTCACGCGCCAGTCGTAGCGGTTGTCCATCCCGATGAAGGGCGACACGTGAAAGACCTTGTCCATCGTGTCCTTCATCACGGCGTGCTCTCCGGAGCGGCTGAGCACGTAGGAGTGGGTCTCGCCCCACGGCGTGTTGGTCACCTGCGCCACCACCGCCTCCACCCGTTCGCCGCCCGGCAGGAAGCAGTAGTAGAAGGAGACGGGGTTGAAGCTGTGCCCGAAGGTACGCAGCGTGGTGAGCAGGCGAACCGCGCCACGCGGGCGCGCACCGGTGCGTTTCTCGACCAGGTCGCGCACGCACTCGTGGAGCGGGCGGCCGGGGTCGCCCAGGTAGTCCTCGCGGCGGAAGCGCACGGGCGCCCGGCCGCGCGCCGAGTAGAGCGGGTGCGCGTCGAGCACCTCGGGCAGCTCGTCGAGGTCGAGCAGCACCATCGCGTGGCGGTAGGTGAACTCGTGCTCGACCGGCGTGTGGCGGCGGTGGCGCACCCACCCGTCGTAGACGGCGGACGCGGTCATGCTGCCGCCCTGCGCAGCAGCCGCTCGCTGGATCCCACGCGCTCGACGGCGTTGAGGGCGCTCACCACGCCGTCCTCGTGGAAGCCCCAGCGCCAGTAGGCGCCGCAGAAGTGGGTGCGTTCGACCCCGGAGATCTCGGCGTGGCGCGCGCTGGATCGCCACGCCGTCAGGCGTGAACACCGGATGCGCGTAGGGGATCGTGCGGATCACCTTGCCCGGGTCGATCTGTCCGGTCATGTTCAGCGACACGCAGAAGTTGGTGTCCGAGCTCCAGCGACTGGAGGTTGTTCATCCAGTACGTCAGCCTGGTTTGAGAGGGTCGCGTCCGGCCGGAGGTGGTAGTTCCAGGACGCCCATGCCGCCCGGCGACGTGGCAGCAGCCGCTCGTCGGTGTGCAGCACCGCCTCGTTGGGCTGATAGGCCACGGCGCCGAGCAGCTCGCGCTCCGGGTCGGTCGGCGTCGGAGAGCATCGCCAGCGCCTGGTCGGAGTGGGCGGCGATCACCACTTCGTCGAAGCGCTCGGTCTCGCAGCCTTCGGCGGCGATCTCGACATGGTCGGCGTGGCGCGTCACCGAGCGCACGGGCGCGCACAGACGCACGCGGTCGGCAAACGGCCGCGAGATCGCCTCGACGTAGGTTCGCGACCCTCCGGTCACGGTGCGCCACTGCGGCCGGCCGGTGAGGCCGAGCATCCCGTGGTTGTGGAAGAAGCGTGCGAGAAAGCTCGCGGGGAAGGACCACATCTGGTCCGGGTCGGCGGACCACACGGCGGCGGCCTGGGGAACGATCAGGCGCTCCACGAACCAGTCGCCGTAGCCGCCGTCGGCCAGGAACTCGCGCAGGGACGGCCCCTCGTCCGGAGCCATATCGAGCAGTGACCGGGCCTGGCGGTTGAAGCGCGCGAGGTCGGCGAGCATCCGCAGGAATCGCGGGTCGGCGGCGTGACGAGGCCTTGGCGAACAGGCCTCGCGGGGTGCCCGCGTACTCGAAGCCGGCGCCGTCGCTCACCGAGAAGCTCATGTGCGAGGACTGGGTCGCGCACGCCCAGCTCGGCCAGCAAGGGCTCGAAGTTCGGGTAGTTGCGGTCGTTGAGGACGATGAAGCCGGTGTCCACCCAGTGCGTCTCGCCGGCCAGGTCCACGCGCACGGTGTTGGAGTGCCCGCCCAGGCGGTCCCCGGCCTCGTAGACGGTGACGTCGTGCTCGGGGTGGAGGCGGTGGGCGGCAACGAGCCCCGAGATGCCAGCCCCGACGATCGCGATCTTCATCGCTTGGTCCCGGCCAGGAGCAGCGCCCCGGCCAGAGCCGAGCCGCCCCCCAGGGCCACCGTGCCCCAGCGGGCGTTGCCCGGGAGCGAGTCTGCGGGGGCGGCCAGCGTGGACACCACGTCGGAGAGGTCACATGCGAGCGCCGCGGCGATCCACTGGGCCAGGCGCCGCTCGTCACCGAGCGCCGCCAGAGCCCCCGCCGACAGCGCCACGTCGCGAGCGCCGAGCCCGCGGAGCACGATCTTCACCGTGCCCTTCTCAGCGTCCTCGCCGATCCAGCCGGAGGCCACGCGGTCGGGCCGGGCCATCAGGCCCACGCCGAAGGCGAGCCGCCCGAGGGCGAACGCGATGGTCAGCTGGCGCGTGGAAGGCATCATCGGTTTCTACGGCGCAGGGACTCTCTCCGATCAGTCGCGCCCGTGTGGGTTAGATTCTCCCCACGCAATCCCGCGAGTGAGGAGAACGGGTTGGACACCAGCCGGCTGAAGACGCTTCCGCTGTTCGAGTCCGTGCCGGATGAGGACCTGGAGAAGATCTCGCCCTTCGTGAGCGAGGTCTCGGTGTCCGAGGGCAAGCCCCTGGTCACAGAGGGCGACTATGCCTATGAGTTCATGGCGATCGAGGAGGGCACCGCCGAGGTGCGCCGAGGCGACGAGAAGCTCGCCGAGCTGGGACCGGGCGACTTCTTCGGCGAGATGGGCCTGCTCGGGGACGACAGGCGCAACGCGACCGTCGTGGCCACGTCGCCGATGCGCCTGCTCACCCTGGACCAGTGGGACATGAAGCGCCTGGAGAAGGCCGCGCCCACCGCGGCGGAGAGGATCCGCTCCAAGGCCCGCGCCCGCAGCGACGCCTGACCCGCGCCGGCGGCCGGCCGGATCCTCGTTTTCGGAGCCACCGGGTTGCGCGACGCCAAGCGCAGCCGCGACAGCCACGGCACCCAGGCGCTGGTCTCCTAGACCTGCTGGCTACCCTGCCCGCGTGCGTGTCGCGCGTGATCCCGCCGCCCGCCGCCGCCTCGCAGTGCTGTGTGCGCTCGCCGCCGTGGCCCTCGTCGCGGGTGGCGCGATCGGCGCCGGCAGGGGCGAAGAGGAGGTCTCCGAGGAGGTCCGCGGAGGAGGTCCAGCGGCTGTCGGCACACCGGCGGCCGAGCTGCCGCTCGCCCGTGCCGTAGGCCAAGTGCTGATCATGAGCTTCGAGGGCGCCGAGGCGCCCGCCTACATCCGCCGGCGCCTTCGCGACGGTGAGGGCGCGGGGGTGATCCTGTTCGGCGGGAACGCTCCGGACTCGGGCAGCCTGAGATCGCTCACCCGCTCGCTGCAGCGAGCCGCGGGCGGCGGAGCCATCGTGGCGACCGATCAGGAGGGCGGTGACATCCGCAGCGTGGGCTTCGCCGCGCCGGAGCCCTCGCAGGGCGTGCTCACCACGCCGGAAGCTGCCTCACAGGCCGCCGGCGACGGCGCCCGCGCCCTGCGCGCGGAGGGGATCAACGTGAACCTCGCTCCCGTGGCGGACGTGGCCTCGGGCCCGGCGTCGGTGGTCGCCGGGCGCGCGTACGGAGCCGATGCCCAGGCGGTGCCGTCGCTGGTCGGGGCCGCCGTGCGCGCCCACGACGACGAAGGGGTTGCCGCCACCGTCAAGCACTTCCCCGGGCTGGGCGCCGCGGGGGCCAACACCGATGACGAGCCCGTGACGATCGCCTCCTCGATGGACCAGATCGAGCGGATCGACCTGCCCGCGTTCAGGGCCGCGATAGACGAGGACGTGCCGCTAATGATGTCCTCCCACGCCCTCTATCCCGCGCTGGACGAGAACGACATCGCCTCCCAGTCGGCCGCGGTGCTGGAGGACCTGCTGCGCTCCGAGCTCGGCTTCAAGGGTGTGGTGGTGACCGACAGCATCGAGGCGCAGGCCGTGCTGGCGCGCTCAGGCGTGGCGGACGCCGCGGTGCGGTCCGTGGGGGCCGGTACCGATCTCGTGCTGATGACCGGCTCGGGAAGCTGGAACGAGATCTACCCGGCGCTGCTGGAGCGGGCTCAGAGCGACCCCGGCTTCGCCGCCCGCGTACGGGAGGCCGCCGGACGGGTGTCGGCGCTGAAGGAGCGGCTGGGCCTGAAGCCACCACGGGACTAACCGGAGGCGCGGAGGCCGATCGCCGATCGGCCGAGCACCGCGCGGAGATCCTCAGCGCTCGCCGGCCGCCCTCTCCGCCGACGCCAGATCCCGTGACGCCCGGTCCGATGAACGCTCCATCAGCTCGCGGTGCACGCTGCGGGACCCGCCCGTGCGGCGCTCCCATGAGCCGTCGGGCTGCAGGTCCCAGGCGAACGTGTCGTCGGCCAGGCAGCGCTCGAGGGTGTCCTCGATCTCGGCGCGCGCGGCGGGGTCCTCCACGGGAATCAGCAGCTCCATGCGCGTATCGAGGTTGCGTGGCATCAGGTCGGCTGACCCGATGAACCACCGCCGCTCGTCGCCGCGTACGAATCCGTACACCCGTGAGTGCTCCAGGAAGCGCCCCACCACGGACACCACGCGAATGTTGTCGCTCACCCCGGGAACCCCGGGTCGCAGGCAGGAGATCCCCCGGATGTTCAGGTCCACCTTCACGCCGGCCTGGGAGGCCTCATACAGCGCGCGGATGCAGCGCTTGTCCACCAGCGAGTTCATCTTCATCACGATCCGGGCTTCCTTGCCGTCGCGATGCGCCTGCACCGTCTCCTCGATTTCCGCCAGCAGCCCGTCGCGCATCCACTCGGGCGCCACCAGCGCCTTGCGATAGCCCGGGGAGCGCGAGGCGCCGGTCAGGGCGTTGAACAGCGCGGCCACGTCGGCCGCGACCTGGCGGTTGGTGGTGAACAGCCCGAAGTCCTCGTACAGACGCGCGGTCTTGGCGTGGTAGTTGCCGGTGCCCACATGCACGTAGTGGCGCACGCCCTTGCCCTCCCGGCGCACCACCAGCAGCGCCTTCGCGTGCGTCTTCAAGCCGGGAAGGCCGTGCACCACGTGGGCGCCGGCCTCCTCCAGCGCCCGCGCCCAGTTGATGTTGCGCCGCTCGTCGAAGCGCGCCTTCAGCTCAACCAGGCACACCGCCTGCTTGCCGCGCTCGGCGGCCTCGATCAGCAGCGGCACCAGCTCCGAGTCGTCGGAGGTCCGGTACACGGTCATCTTGATCGCCAGCACGTTGGGGTCGTTCACCGACTGCTCCACCAGCCGCTCGACACTCGAGGCGAAGGAGTCGTAGGGGTGGTGCACCAGCAGGTCGCCCGCCCGCATCGCGGCAAACACGTCGGGCTTGCCGTCCTCGGTGGCGAAGGGCTCGGCGGACACCGGCTTCCATGCGCTCCTCGCGCAGCGTCTGGAGCCCGTCGAGCCCGTAGATCTGCCACAGGTCGGAGAGGTCGAGCAGCCCATCCACGTCCTCCACCTCGTTCTCCTCCACGTGCAGCTGCTCGACCAGGAAGGAGCGCAGGTCGTCGTCCATCTCCGAGCCGACCTCGAGGCGCACCACCTCACCGAAGCGGCGCTGGCGCAGCTCCTTCTCCACCGCGCGCAGGAGGTCGTCGGCCTCGTCGGACACCTCGAAGTCGGCGTCGCGGGTCACGCGAAACGGCGCGTGGCGCTGTACCTCCATGCCCGGGAAGAGCGCACCGAGGTGCCGTGCGATCACCGCCTCGAGCGGTACGTAGGTGCCCTCGCCGATCTCGATGAAGCGCGGGAGCACCTCGCGCGGCACCTTCACCCGCGCGAACAGCTCCGTGTCCTTGACCGGGTCGCGCACCCACACCGCCAGGCTCAGGGACAGGTTGGAGATGTAGGGGAACGGCCTCCCCGGGCCGACCGCCAGCGGTGTGAGGACGGGGAAGACCTGCTCGTGGAAGATGCGGTCGATCTCGGCCAGCTCGTGCTCGCGTGCAGCCGGCACAGTCGGTCACCCGGATCCCGTGCTCGCCCAGCCTGGGGCGGATCTCGTCCTCCCACTGGTGCGTCTGGCGCCGTCCCATCTCGCGCGTGTGGGCGGCGATGCGCTCGATCGTCTGCATGGGGGACAGGCCGTCGGCCTTGCGTGCGTCGATGCCGGCGTCCACCTGGTCATGCAGGCCCGCTACCCGCACCATCATGAACTCGTCGAGGTTGGAGGTGTAGATGGCGAGGAACTTGGCCCGCTCGAGCAGCGGCGTGCGCTCGTCCTCGGCGAGCTGGAGCACGCGCTCGTTGAAGTCCAGCCAGGACAGCTCCCGGTTGGTGTACAGCTCGCTCGAGTCGAGATCGGGCGCTCGATAGCTCTGCGGCTTCGACTTCCATCGCTTTACATTGTCCCCTCTCCCCTGTCCCTCAGGTTAGGGCGAGAGGTATGTTGCGCGCACTGATCTGGCTGGTGCGACATACGGAGGCAGAGGACGGCTCCCCGGACGCCGAGCGAAAGCTCACCCGGAAGGGCGCTCATGACGCTCGCACCATTGCCGCAGCGCTGGCTCGGCTCGGTGTGCAGGCCGACGGGTGCGTGACAAGTCCGAAGGTGCGAGCGCGCGAGACTGCCCGGCCCATCTGCGAGCGGCTCGGCCACGACTTGACCGAGGACGACCGGCTCGCGGGCGGGCCGTTCGATGCCCACGAGTTGGCCGGCAAGGTCGGGGACGACGCGATACTCGTGGGCCACGAGCCGGACCTCTCGATGGCCGTGCACACGATGACCGGCGCCCAGGTGCGGCTGCCAAAGGGCGCGGTGGTGGGGGTGGACCGGGGCGAGCTCAAGGTGCTGCTTCGTCCGAAGGAGCTCCGGGCTCTGGGCGAGAAGGGCTGAGGCTCCTCCATCAACCGTGCCCCGAAGCCGGCTCGCTCCAGGGCCTGCCACTCGCGTAGGAAGCGGTCGAACAGGACCGCCCGGCGCGCTCTCAGGTAGACGGCGAGCGCCTCCAGACCTCGGTAGGCGGTGCGGTTGGGCGCGCTACGAGCTGCCGAAGGAGCGAGGTCCTTGGCCCTGCCTCCCGCGGCCCGATGCACCCACTCGGCGTCCTGGGCCCGGAGCCGATCGGCATGGGCGTGCACGCGCGGCAGCATCACGTCGCAGTCGTGGATGTCGCCGAGCAGGTCCTGGAGGTTCTTCGCGGTCTTGGCGCCCCGACGGGCGGAGGGTCCCAGCGCGGGCTCGGTGATCTCCAGCACGTAGCGCAGCCGCTTGGCCGCGATCCGCATGTCGTGAAGCGCGTCGACCCCGGTCGGATCGACCGCCCTGGGAGCGAAGGAGCGCAGCTCCTCCAGCCGCACCGCCACGATGCGGAGGGCGCTCTCGGCCAGGGTGCCCTCGGGCTCGAGGTGCTTGACCTTCCCGGCCTTCACGGCGTGGCCTCTGCTTCGGCCGACCGTGCCGCGCGGGCCAGCACTGCCAGGCGCTCCTCGAGCTTGCTCTCCCGCACGTCCGCGAGTGCTCGCTCCAGGGCGGCGTTCGCGCTTTCCTGCTCCGAGCGCAGCTCGGCGGACAGGCTCCGGATCCCCGGCCGCTCCGCCCGTGTCAGCTCGGCCGCGGCCTCCGAGAGGGCCAGGAGAGCCACGTCGGGGTCGCGCCGCCGGCCGAGGGCGTCCGCAAGGTCCTTGACCTCCCGCAGCAGCGCCTTGTGCTCGCGGCGGGGGAAGCAGACGGCGAAAACTTCGAGCGCAGCCCGCAGGCGGCGCGTGCTCACGCGCATGTCGTGCACGCGCTCGATGTCCCCGGTGTCGAGCACGCCGGCGGAGTGCGCGAACACCTCGGAGGTGCGGACCTCGACCGCAGCCGCGGCGGCGTCGCCGAAGTGCGTGTCTGGACCGAGCTCGGGGATCGGCCACGCCTTGGCCACGTCAGGCCTCCACGGACCCGGAGGCGTCCATCAGCTCGAGGAGTACGCCCTCGCGCAGCCCGCCCCGGGCGATACGCAGCGGCAGGCCGAGGCAACCGCACGCCGCTCCGAGCACGATGATCCCTGCGGGCAGCAGGCGCACACGCTCGGGGTCGAGCGCGAAGCGGCGTGCCACCTCGTCGATCCGGCTCCTCGACAACGTCTGGACGGCCTCGGCCAGCGTGCGCTCGCTCAGCTCGGCGCCGACCAGGCGGTGGAGAGAGGTGGCGGTCCCGCCGACCGCCACCGCCACCGTCGCCCCAGGCGGCGCAACGGCGCCGAACAACTCGTTCACGTGCTCGCGAGCGGCGTCGAGCTCGGAGAGCGCCGGTGGATCGGAGTGCAGGTGCGCGTCGGCCAGCACTCCGGAGCCCACTCGCACGGACTGCGACCACTCGACAGTGCCATCGGGTGCCCCCACGGCGATCTCGGTGGATCCGCCCCCCACATCGATCACCGCGATCGTGCCCAGCGCCCTCTCGGGCAGCGTGCGGGTGGCGCCGACGAAGGACAGGCGGGCCTCCTCCGCGGTGTCGAGCACGGTCACCTGCACCCGTGCGGCGTGCTCGACGGCCGCCACCAGCTCGTCGCGGTTCACGGCATCGCGCACCGCCGCCGTGGCCACCGCGACCACCGTGCCCGCACCCGTCTCGCGCGCCAGCCGGGCCTGGGCGCCGGCCACCGCCGCGGTCTCCGCGATCTTCGCGGCGGGTATGCGGCCGTGCCCATCCAGGCTGCGCCCGATGCGGGTGAAGGAGCGCTGGGCCACCAGAACATTCAGCGGCTGCTCAGACGTGTCGGCCACCAGCAGCCGGGTCGTGTTGCTGCCGATGTCGATGCACCCGTAGATCACTGAGGTGCTGACAGCATCGCGCACCTGCAGCGCACCGGACAGCCTCAACTCTGCTTGACGACGATTCCCTCGAGCACATGGGCCACCCGCTCGCAGGCGTCGATGCCCTGCGCGAGGCGCTCGAACACGTCCTTCCAGGTGGTCGAGTGCAGCTGGTGGAGGATGTCGTGGGTGATCCGGTCGCCCTCCTTGGGGGCTCGGCCCAGCACCGCCACGTCAGCGCCCGGGGGCCAGCTCGGGGTGCGAGGCGTCCTCGAACTCCCGGAACAGGCCGGTGACGACGAATGCGCACTGCTCGCCGATGTCCACCGCGTTGTCGCCGATGCGCTCGAGGCAGCGGGCGATCAGCATCATGTGCATCGCCCACTCGCGCGGGTCCGGATCGTCCCCGATCTCCAGAGCGCGGCGGAAGCACTCGCGGTTGAGCTTGTCGACCTCGTCGTCCTGGCGCACGAGGTCATGAGCCAGGCCGACGTCGCGCCGCGCGAAGGCCTGCTTGGACTGGACGACCAGCGAGCGTGCCAGCTCGCCCATACGGCCGAGGTTCTCGAGCAGCTCGGAGTCGGCCGGCGGCTGGTGACCGGCCAGCGGCACCAGCTTGGCCATGTTCACGCACTGGTCACCCATGCGCTCGATGTGCTTGATCACGTGCAGCAGGGCGGCCACGAGCCGCAGGTCGCCCGCAACCGGGGCCTGGAGCGCCAGCAGGGAGAGGATGCCCTGGTGCACCTCCAGGTAGCGGCCGTCGATGCGGTCGTCGTCGGCGATCACCATGCTGGCCAGCTCGACATCCCGGTTCTGGACGGTCTCCAGCGCTCGGTCGAGCGCCTGAGCCACCATGTCGAGCCCGCCGAGCGCGGACTCCTCGAGCTTCTTCAGCTCATCCTGAAAGTGCTGGCGGTTGGACGTCCCGGGCGCCACTAGCCGACCTTGCCGGTCACGTACGCCTCGGTACGTTCGTCGCCGGGGTTGGTGAACACCTTCTCGGTGTCGTCGTACTCCACGACGCGGCCGGTGCGGTGTTTGTCGTCCTCGTCAAGCTCGACGGTGAAGAACGCGGTCATGTTGGACACCCGCGCGGCCTGCTGCATGTTGTGGGTCACGATCACGATCGAGTAGTTCTCGCGCAGCTCGAGCATGAGATCTTCGATGCGGCCCGTGGAGATCGGGTCGAGGGCGGAGCACGGCTCGTCCATCAGGAGCACGTCCGGGTCGGTGGCCAGTGCCCGCGCGATGCACAGGCGCTGCTGCTGTCCCCCCGACATCCCGAAGGCGTTGGTCTTGAGCCGGTCCTTCACCTCGTCCCACAGGGCGCCGCGGCGCAGCGCGCGCTCCACGATCTCGTCCATTTCGCCTTTCATCCCGAGGACGCGCGGGCCGAACGCGATGTTGTCGTAGATCGACTTCGGGAACGGGTTGGGCTTCTGGAACACCATCCCGATCCGTTTACGCACCTGTACGGGGTCGACATTCGACCCGTAGAGGTCCTGGCCGTGGTAGCCGACCCGGCCCGACACCCTTGCGGACGGGATCAGGTCGTTCATACGGTTGAGGCAGCGGATCAGCGTGCTCTTGCCACAGCCCGAGGGACCGATGAGCGCGGTGATCTCGTGCTGGTAGACGGGAAAGTTCACCTCCCGCACAGCCGGCACTCCGCCGTACGAGACACTCACGTTCTCGAGGTCGAAGATCGCGTCGCGCTTGCCCGAGGGCTTCTGCCCCCTCGCTTCGAGCTTCTGCGCCTGGACCTGTCCCTCTCCTGTCATCGCGGGCGCGCGCCCGGAGCTCGTCGCATGCTCGGCTGCCTCTCGGTTGTCAGGCTCCTGGGTCACTCGCTCCACCTTAAGTCACCTACCACTTCTGTTCGTAGCGATTGCGTAGATACACGGCGCCGGCGTTCATGATCAGCAGGATCGCCAGCAGGACGATGATCGCTCCGGAGGCCAGTGCCTGGACGTCGGGGTCGGGGTTGCTCACCGCGCTCAAGATGGTGATCGGTATCGCCGAGTACGCGCCCTCGGCCGGATTGGGATCCGGGTTGAAGGGCACGAAAGCGATCGCCCCCACGAGTATCAGGGGCGCCGTCTCTCCGATTGCGCGCGAGAGAGCGAGGATCACGCCGGTCGCGATGCCCGGCACGGCGCCCGGCAGGGTCTGTTTCCAGATCGTCTGCCAGTGGGTGGCGCCGAGAGCCATCGAGCCCTCTCGGATCGAGGACGGAACCGCGCGGATCGCCTCGCGGGCGACCACGATCACCACAGGCAGCACGAGCAGCCCGAGGGTCAGCGCGCCTGCCAGCAGGACCGCGCCCAGGCCGAGCGACCCGCGCACGATGAAGGTCAGGCCGAGGATGCCGTAGACGATCGACGGCACTGCCGCGAGGTTCTGGATGTTCACCTCGATCAGGCGGTTCCACCAGCGCTCTCGGTCGGCGTACTCCTCGAGGTAGATCGCCGTGGCGACTCCGACGGGCACGATGAACACCCCGGTCAGCACCATCAGGTAGAGCGTTCCCTGAAGCGCGGAGGAGATCCCGGACCGCTCGGGAAAGATCTGCGAGGGGAACTTGGTCAAGAAGTCGTAGGAGATGAGCGACGCGCCGTCGAGGAGAACGTCGACCAGCAGCACGGCGAGAGCCAGGAAGCCGAAGCTGAGGCTGAACAGCAGCGCCGCGCGGAAGCCGAGCTCCCGGACCTGCTCGCCTCGTGAGGTGCGCTCGACGGCCAGCCGGGTGACCCCCACCTCGGCGACGCTCATTCGTACACCTGCCGGTACTTGCGCACGAACCGGATGGAAACCAGATTCAGGATCAGCGTGAGGACGAACAGCGTCGTGCCGACCGCGAAGATCGTGTTGTACTCCGTGCCCTGCGTCGGGATGTCGGCCTGCGCGGTCTGGGCGATGAAGGCGGCCATGTTCTGCATCGGCTCGCGCGGATCGCCGGTGAGATTGGCAACGGCGCCGCCGGCCACGAGGATGATCACGGTCTCGCCGATGGCTCGCGATGCCCCCAGCACGAGCGCGGCGACGATCCCCGACAGCGCGGCCGGGAAGACGACGCGCAGTGACACCTGCATCCGCGATGCCCCCAGCCCGAATGCGCCCTCGCGGAGCGACCCGGGCACCGCCGAGAGCGCATCGTCGGCCACGGTGGCGATGGTCGGAAGCACGAGGATGCCGAGCACGAGACCCGCGGAGAGGGCGCTGAACGTGCCGACGTCGACCTTCAGCAGCGTCTTGAGCACCTCGGGACCCACGAAGGTGAGCGCGAAGAAGCCGAAAACGATCGTCGGGATGCCGGCCAGCACCTCGAGCGCCGGCTTGAGCAGCCGGCGGGCGCGGGGTGAGGCGTACTCGGACAGATAGATGGCCGACCCCAGTCCCAGCGGCACCGCCAGCACCAGACCCACGAACGTCAGGTACAGCGTGTCGTAGATCAGCGGGACCACGCCGAAGGACTGCTGGCCGCCGCCCGCAAGCGGCGCCCAGTCCGTGCCGAAGAGGTATTCGCCTACGCCGACCTCGCGGAAGAACGTGATCGTGTCGCGCGCCAGCGCGATCACGATGCCGGTCGTGGTGAGCACGGAGATCACCGCCGCCAGGGCCAGCAGGACCTTGATGGCGCTCTCCCCCACCGACCGCGTGCTCCGGCGCCGGTTCAGGCCCGGGCCCGCGGTGGTGGGGGAGGCTTCCGCCATCAGCCGCTGACCTTGCCTTCGGACTCGGTGGCCTGCTCGTCGGACATCGGGACGATGTTGGCCGCCTCCGAGATCTCCGTGTGGTTGGCGATCGCGAACTCCATGAACGCCTTCACCTCGGGCTGCTGCAGCGCCTTGGCATTCGGGTACATGAAGATCGGCCTCGACAGCGGCTTGTACTCGCCACTCTGGATGCTCTCGGACGTCGGCTCGACGCAGCCGCTGCCGCCGTCCACCGACACCGCGGCGAGCTTGTCCTGATTCTGCTCGTAGAACGAGTAGCCGGCGTAGCCGAGACCGCCGTCCTCACCTGACACCCCGGTGACGATCACGTTGTCGTCGGCTGAGGTCTGGACGCCGTCGGAGCGCTGGACGCCCTCCTCACCGTTGATCTGCTCGGTGAAGAAGTCGAAGGTGCCGGATTCCGCACCCGGCGAGTACAGCGAGAGCTCGGCGTCGGGGAGCTTGGGATCGACCTCGGAGAGGTTGGCCACCGTTGGACTTCGGAGCGAACAGCTCCTTGAGCTGAGCGGTGGTGAGACAGTCGACCTTGAGGTCCGGGTTGGTGAAGACGGTGATCCCGTCGCTGGCCACCTGGACCTCCTTGAAGCCGATGCCCTCCTTCTCGCAGAGCTTGACCTCGTCCTCCTCGATCGGGCGCGAGGCATCGGAGATCTGGGTCTCGCCGCGGCAGAACCGCTCGAAGCCGTCACCGGTGCCGGCGCCGCCCACGGTGATCTTGACGCCCGAGTTCTCCATCATGAACAGCTCCGCCGCGGCCTGAGCGAAGGGCTGCACGGTGCTGGAGCCGTCGATCCTGATGTTGCCGGAGAGGTCGCCGCCGCCTCCGCTGCTGCCGCCTCCGCTGCTGTCGTTGTCGTCGTCCCCACAGGAGATGACGCCCAGCGCCATCACCGCAGTGGCAGCCAGTGCGAGCCACTTCCTCATAAGTTGTCTCCTTGGTTGGTTCATCGGTCGGCGGCCCACGCTCGCACCTGCTTGAAGACAGCCTGTTGCAGACTTGTCTCCCGCATGTGAAAACCGTGTAAAGGGAGCGCGTGGTCTAGGAGAGCCTTGTGAACGTGCGTTCGGCGGGCTGGGGTGCGAAGCGGTAGCCGAAGCCGAAATGCGTGTGGATGAAGCGGTGATGGGGCACCGCCTCGTCGAGCTTCTGGCGCAGCTTGCCCACGTAGACGTCCACCGAACGGTCGGACTTGCGATAGGGCTCACCCCACACCGACACGTAGAGCTCCTCGCGGCTCACGATCCGCCCCCCGCGCTCCACCAGTGCCTTCAGCAGATCGAGCTCGCGCGCGGTGAGGGCGAGCGGATGCCCTTCCGCCAGGGCGAGGTATTCGTCCGGTCTTATCTCCAGCTCGCCGGCGCGGAGGATGCGGCCGTTTGCTGCGGCTTCCATGGGACAGACCGTGCCACCCACGCCCTGCGCCCCCGTTATGACCGCGTGACCGGCCTGTGAAAACCTTGTAAAGGGTCTGTGGGCCGCTGGCCCCTGCCCTATGCTCCGGCTGTGGACCGTTACAACGCGAACCACTCCGAGCCGGGATCCATCCGGCTCGCGATCCTCGATACCGACTCCGGGTTCGTCCAGGTTCTGATCAACCGGCTGGAGGGAATCGGCTGGAAGTACCGTCGGCTGGAGGCCGCGCCCCGCATCGAGGAGTTCGTGGCCATGCGAGTCAACGCCGTGGTCGTGGACCTCGCCCTCATGGGCCCGTCAGCGTGGGAGTTCCTCGAGCGCCTGTCCGCCGCGATGCCGGGCCTTGGCGTGGTGGTCTGCACCGGCCGCTCCACCGTTGCCCAGCGGGTGCGCGGCCTGCGCATGGGTGCAGACGACTGGGTCACCAAGCCATGCCACCCCGAGGAGGTGCTGGCTCGGGTCGAGGCCGTGGTCAGGCGCCGCAAGCAGGCCACCAGTCGCATCGACGAGGGCCCGATGGCGGCCGGCGAGCTGGAGATCCGCGCCGATCAGTTCCAGGCATTCGCCGGTGGGCGCAGCGCCGATCTCACCCGGCGCGAGTTCGAGGTGCTCCAGCTGATCGCGCACGCCGAGCGCAGGGTGCTTCAGCGCGAGGAGATCTACCAGCAGGTGTGGGGCTACACGATGGCCCACGGCGACCGGTCGGTGGATGTCTTCATCCGCAAGGTCAGGCAGAAGCTCGAGCAGGCCTCGCCTGACTGGCAGTACATCCACACGCACTTCGGTGTGGGCTATCGGTTCGACCCGGAGCCCCGTGAGGGTTCGGCACAGAAGCCCGCCGAGCCGGAGCATGGCTCCACCCCGGGGGCTCCGTCGCGGACTACGAACGAGGCTCGCGTCGACACTTCTGCGCCCGTGCGGCTCACGTACTCGACCACACGGTAGTCGGTACGCCACTCATCCCCGGTCACCCGGCACCGGACGTAGCCGCGCTGGCCGTTGAAGAACTTCACGTGGGGGTTCTCCGCCAGGATGCCCGCAGTCGAGTCGTGGTGGTCGGCCCCATCGCCCCCGCTGGTGATCGAGGTCCCGACGAACTCGGATCCGATCACCTTGGAGCCCGGATCGGCATAGTCGGCCAGCAGGTCGTTGGCCCAGTTGGCGTGCACGTCGCCGCTCAGCACGATCGGGTTCGACGCCTCGGGCCGGGCGAGCGCTGCACTCAGCCGGGACCGTCCGATCGCACAGCCGTCCCAGGCATCGCCGAACAGCTTGCGATCCGGGCCCGGGGACCGATCGCGCGGCGCGAAGGGCAGTTGCTGGGCCAGAACGTTCCAGCGCGCGCGGGGGCGTCGCAGGTTCTCGCTCAGCCAGCGCTCCTGGCGGCTACCCAAGAGGGTGGACTGACCGCGGTGCTGGCGCGTGTCGAGCACGTTGAACGTCACGAGGTCGCCATGGTCCTGGCGCCGGTACATCTGCATGCCGGCCGGACCCGGCACCGAGGACGGCCGTAGGGGCATGTGCTCGTAGTACGCCTGGTAGGCGGCGGCGCGGCGGCGGGCGAACACGGCCGGGTCGATTCCCTGACAGCTCGCTCCGGAGTAGTCGTCCTTGACCTCGTGGTCGTCCCAGCTCACGACCCACGCAAACGACCGGTGCGCCCCCTGCAGGTCCGGGTCAGACCGGTGCTGGGCGAACCGGTTCCGGTAGCCCGAGAGAGTGACGGGCTCGGCGTGCGCATAGCTGCGGGCCCTGCCGCTGTCGGAGATGTATTCGTGCGGGCCGTGCTCGTAGATGTAGTCGCCAAGGTGCAGGACCAGGTCGAGGTCCTCCTGGGCCATGTGCCGGTAGGCGGTGTAGAACCCGTGCTCGTAGTGCTGACAGGAGGCGAAGGCAAACGCCAGCGGGGACTGCGCTCCCTCCGCCGGCGCGGTCTTCGTCCTGCCCGCGGGACTGAGATCGTGCCCTGCCTTGAAGCGGTAGAAGTACTCGCGTCCGGACCGCAGACCTTCCACCTCGACGTGGACGCTGTGGCCCAGCTCCGGGCGCGCCAGTCGCTCCCCCCGGAGGACGACCTTGCGGAAGTGCTCGTCCTCGGCCACCTCCCAACGGACCGGCACGGCGCGGTCGGGCATGCCTCCGCCGTCGAGCGGGTTGGGCGCGAGCCGCGTCCACAGGACCACGCCGTCGGCTCGGGGCTCTCCCGACGCCACCCCCAGACTGAACGGGTTCGCACGAAAGCTGGGTGCTCCGACCGCCGTCGGCCACAGCGACGGCGCGCCGCCGAAGGCCACCGCGGCAGCCCCCGCTCCGCCGAGTCTCACGAAGCGGCGCCGGCTCATGAGCCCGTCCCAGTTTCCGCCGATCGACATATGCGCTCCCACCGCCGGGGTCGTTGTTGGCAGTCCACAGGCAGATGCCTCCCGGGTTGTTCACGCACGGTGATTTCGGTGTGAAGTCCCTGCTAATGGCCACATAACAACTCCTTCACGGCAGCTGAGGGGCAGCCCCGTACCGTTCATCCCGTGACCGAGAGCAGTGGTCCAGCGCCCCGCTCTGACGTTCCCGCCTACGGGCGCCGGGAGGTGCTGGTCGGGGGCGTGGGCGCCGTCGCCGCGCTGGCGCTGGGCGCCGGCTTCTGGCGTGGCGCGCTGGGCAATGATCCCTCCGGGGGCGGGCCGCGCGGCGCCGGCTACGGCGCGCTTGGTGCGCCGGACGAGAACGGCATCCGCCTGCCCGGTCGCTTCCGCGCGCGGTTGGTGGCGCGGGGCGGCGAGCCAGTAAGCGGCACCGGCTACGGATGGCACATCGAATCCGACGGCGCGGCAACGTTTCCGGCGCGGGACGGGGGGTGGGTCATGGTGGCCAACTCCGAGACGCCCGCACCCGGAGGCGGCGCCAGCGCCATCCGCTTTGCGCGCGACGGACGGTCGCACGACGCCTATCGCGTTCTGGAGGGGACGGCGGAGAACTGCGCCGGTGGGCCGACGCCGTGGGGCACGTGGCTGTCGTGCGAGGAGCACGAGGAAGGACGGGTATGGGAGTGTGACCCGGCTGGCCGCCGGCGCGCGCGCGTACGTGATGCGATGGGCGTCTTCAGGCACGAGGCGGCCGCGGTCGACCCGCGCTCCCGCCACGTCTATCTCACTGAGGACCTCGAGGACGGCCTGCTGTACCGCTTCACGCCGAAGCGCTGGCCCCGCCTCGACGCGGGGCGGTTGGAAGCCGCGGGCGTGGACGACAATGGATCCGTGCGGTGGTTCCGCGTGCCCGACCCTTCAGCGCGGCGGCGTCCGACGCGCCGCCAGGTTCCCCGCGCCACGCCGTTCGGCCGGGCCGAGGGAATCTGGCTCGACAGCGGCATCGTCTACATCGCCACCACCTACGACTCACGCATCCACGCGTACGACACACGCAGGCAGCGCATAGAGGTCATCTACGACGGCCTGGCCGCGGGCTCCACGCCGCTGGTCCGTGTGGACAACATCACCGCCTCCGCGGCGGGCGAGCTGTTCGTGTGCGAGGACCTGGCCACCGATCAGGTCACGATGGGCGTGATGGCGCGCGACCGCGTGATCTCCCCCTTCCTGGCCATCACCGGGCCCAACCACGCCGGGTCTGAGTTGACCGGCGTGACGTTCGCTCCGGGCGGCGACCGGTTCTACTTCGCATCTCAGCGCGCCCATGGCCTCAAGGGTGAGGTGTACGAGGTGAGTGGGCCGTTCCACGGACTCCGCGGGCAGGACAGCTAGGCCACGAGCGCGGCGCGCCGCGAGATCCCGCGGGCCAGCAACCCGCGGGGAACGGCTCCGATCAGGGTGCGGCAGAGCAGGGGATCGACCCCGTGATCGAGGAGGCACGCAGCCGCCTCGCGTAGCAGCGGTGGCCTGGTCTCGCCGTGGGCGTCCGAGCTCACGACGCTCACCAGCCCCTCGGCGATCAGCGCGAGTGCCGCGCGGTTGGCGGCCTGCCCGTGCGCGCCGGTGACCGACTGAGCGTTCACCTGGGCGAGCGACCCAGAGGCCAACTCGCGGCGCAGGCCCGCGCTCTCGTAGAGGGCTGCGTCGGCGCTGCGCTCGGGATGGGCGACCAACACTCCGAAGCCCCGGTCGCGCAGCTCGTCGGTGGCGGCATGGAAGTCCTCGCCGATCCCCTCGAACGGGGTCTCGACCAGCAGCCAGCGCGCGCCGGGCGGTCCCTGGGCGATCGACTCCAGCTCGGGCTGAGAGAGGCGGCCCACCATGTCGTCGCCCAACTCGGCCCCGCGGCGCAGCTCGACCTGCACGCCGGCGGCGCGGAGCGCGGCGCGAAGCTCTTCGACGCGCTCGCCCAGCCCGAGCACGTCGGTCACGAAGTCGGTGCGCACGTGGGGCGTGGCCACCACGGTCTCGGTGCCCTGCGCGGCGGCCCGCCGTACCAGCGCGACGCTGTCGGCCAGGCTGACCGGCCCGTCGTCGACTCCGGATAGCGCGTGGAAATGCAGTTCGACGCTCTTGACCATCGTGGTCTCAGATTCGGCCTCAGAGCAGGGCTTTTCGTCACCCTTCCGTTACCTGGATGTGGCGCTGGTGTGAACGGCGAAAGGGACCGTTGGCATACTGCGCAGGGATGCGGGGGACGCCGTCCAGACTTCGTGGCACCGCGCTCGTCGCGGTGGGGGCGCTCACGCTCCACGAGCTGCGCTACGCGGTTGCTCCGCCCTCCGCCGATCAGGTCGGCGGAGGGCACGGCTACCTGCCGCTCGCCGGCATGGTCTGTGCCCTGGTCCTCGCGCTGGCGTTCGCGCAGCTCGTTTCGGTGGCCGCCCGCGCGCGACGCACCGGCGCCGGGGAGGGGCGCGGCCTGAGCTTCCGCTGCGTGTGGCTGCTCTGCGTTCTGGCCCTGGCCGGGATCTTCTTCGCCCAGGAGCTGCTCGAGGGAGCGCTCGCGCCGAACCGCGGTCTGGCCGGCGCCCTCGGCGCCGGCGCCTGGGTGTCCCTGCCGCTCGCCGTGGTGCTCGGAGCGATCGTGTCGCTCGCGCTGGTCGGGGCCCGGGCCGTGGTGGTGGCTGCGGCCCGCCGCAGCCGGCACGCCGGTCCCGAACGGCGTCGCCGCGAAGCACGCAGGCTCCTTCCGCGACGCGCACCGCCCGCAGCGTCCCTCGCTCGCCACCCATCTATGCGGCCGGGCGCCCCCGCTGCCGGTCTGACCGGTCCCGCGCCCCGACAGCGGGCGCAGCAAGCGATTGGAGGCGTATTCGATGAGTAGGAACGGACGTTTCGGGCTCCTGGCCCTGGCAGCGGTGATAGCGGTGGTGGTGTTCGTGCTGGCGCGTCCCGAGGAAGGCAGCGACAAGGCGGACGATCCGAGCACGGAGGCGGGCCAGACCACGCCCGCCCCGGACGGGTCCGACAGGCCCACGGCCACTGCCGAGTCCGCGCTGCCTCCGCCGCCGACCGAGATCCGGCTGAGCGGGGGGCAGGTGCAGGGGGGCGTCCAGAAGATCGAGACCAAGGCTGGCAACACCGTGCGCTTCGTGGTGATCTCCGACGCCGCGGACGACATCCACCTCCACGGCTACGACATCGAGAAGGAGGTCGCGCCGGGCGAGCCGGCCCGGTTCCGGGTCAAGGCCGATCTCGAGGGGGTCTTCGAGATCGAGAGCCACATCGCCGAGGACGCGGGGCGCGAGCCGCTGATCGCCCGGCTCGTCGTCGAGCCCTCGTGACGACCGTTCGTCTGCCCGCCGCCGCTCTGGCGGTCGTTGTCGGGGCGTGTCTCGTCGTCCCCTCCTCCGCGCTCGCTCACGGGTTCGGGGGAGGGCGCGCGGACCTGCCGATCTCCAAGACGCTCTTCATCTACGCCGCGGCGCTCGTCCTGATCCTCTCGTTCGTGGCGCTGGCGGTGCTGTGGCCCAAGCCCAAGCTGGCCCGGTACCGCTTCATCCCACTCCCGGCGCCGGCGTCGCGCGCCCTGCTCAGCCGGCCGCTCGCGGTGCTGTGCGGGGCGATCGGCGTGTTTCTCCTGGGCCTCACGATCTACGCCGGCCTGACCGGCGTGCAGACCTCGTCGGCCAACTTCGCACCCACCTTCGTGTACGTGATCTTCTGGCTCGGGCTGGTTCCGTTCAGTGTTGTCTTCGGCGACGTGTTCCGGGCGTTCAACCCGTGGCGTGCGATCGGGACGGCGGTGGCCTGGGTCGCGCAGACCGCCGCACGAGCGCCCATGCCTCAGCCACTCGCCTATCCGGAGCGGCTGGGCCGCTGGCCCGCCGCCGTGGGGATCTTCGCCTTCGCGGTACTCGAGCTGGTGCACTCGGGCGGTGACGCCCCCGACACGGTGGCCATCGCGGCGCTGGTGTACTCCGCGGTCACGTTCGTGGGGATGGCGCTGTACGGGGTGGAGGCGTGGTGTGCCCGCGCCGAGGCGTTCGGCGTGTACTTCAACCTGCTCTCGAGGATCTCTCCGGTGGAGCGGCGAGGCGATCGCCTGGGGCTGCGCCCCCCGCTGGCAGGGCTCGCCAAGCTGGACCCCGTGCCCGGCACGGTGGCGCTGATCGCGGTGCTGATCGGCTCGACGAGCTTCGACGGCGGCGCCGAGTCCTCCCTGTGGACCGGCCTCGCGCCGGACATCGCCGACCTGCTCGAGTCGCTCGGCCTCTCCCCCGAAAAAGCCCTCGAAGGAGCGTTCCTGGTCGGACTGGCCGTAACCGTCGCCCTCGTGTACGGCTTCTACCGTCTGGGCATCGCGGGAGCGGCGCTGGTCAGCGACGACCTGACGGCGGAGCGGCTCAAGGGAGCGTTCGCACACTCACTCGTACCTATCGTCTTCGCCTACGTGGCGGCGCACTACCTGTCCTTTCTCGTGTTCCAGGGGCAGGCGATGTGGTTCCTCGCCTCCAACCCGCTGGGTGAGCAGGGCGTGGACATCTTCGGCACGGCGGACCGCCCCATCGACTACAGCGTGATCGGCGCCTCGTTCACCCAGTACGCCCAGGTGTTCCTGGTGCTGCTGGGCCACGTTTCGGCCCTGGCGCTGGCTCACGACCGGGCGCTCGAGCTCTACAAGCAGCCGAAGCAGGCGGTGCTGTCGCAGTACTGGATGCTCGTGGTCATGGTTGGCTTCACGATCCTTGCCCTGGTGCTACTGCTGCAATCCAACGTATGACCCCCGAACTCGCCCACGCCGGCCACTGGCTGGTCCAGCTCGCATACTTCCTGCCGGTGGCGGCCTTCCTGGCCTGGCTGGGGTGGACGACGCTGAAGGAGAGACGGGGCGGAAAGGGGGGCCGGGGCCCCTGAGGCCAGGGGGTGCGCTCCGCTATGCTCGACGACCTCAGCGGGCGTAGCTCAGTTGGTTAGAGCGCCGGCCTGTCACGCCGGAGGTCGCCGGTTCGAGTCCGGTCGCTCGCGCCTCCTCGCTGCAAAGCTGCGTCCCGCGGTCACCGCCAGACTTGCTTTTCGCGCGGAGAACAGCGCGCTCTAGGACGAGGGCTTGATGACGCCGCCCATCTCCAGAGCCGTCTCCAGGATCTCCAGGCCTGCGAGCGCCTCCCCGGCGGGCACCGGGGCAGGCTTGCCTTCGCGCAGTGCTTCTGCCACGGCGTCGTAGAAGCGGTCGTAGGCGCCCGGCTCGGTCTCCAGGGGCCGGGTGTCCTCGCCCGCTCCCAACGTTCCCCACCGCTCCCTTGGCTCGCGCCCCCAGCCGGCCTCCCCTGGACGGGCTCCGGCGCGGAGGGCGTCCTCCTGGGGGTCGAGACCCCATTTCACGTACGCGGCTTCGGTCCCCAGCACTCTCATCCGTGGCCCGGCCTGCCCTGCGAGGTGGCTCATCCACAGGTGCGAGCGGACGCCGCTCGTGTGCCTGAGGGCGATGAACACGTCGTCGCCCACGAGCGCGCCGGGCCGCCGGCGCTCCACCTCCGCGTACACGTCGTCGACCGCGCCGAACAGCACAAGGGCCTGGTCCACGAGGTGGCTGCCGAGGTCGAACAGCACACCGCCGGCCTCGGCGGGGTCGCCCCGCTCGCGCCAGGCATCGGCGGCCCGCTCGGGGCGCCAGCGCTCGAATCTCGACTCGAATCGCAGCACCTCGCCGAGCGCACCCTCGCCCACCAGTCGCTGAACCGTGAGCATGTCGCCGTCCCAGCGGCGGTTGTGGAACACGGCCAGCATCAGCCCCCGCTCCCGGGCGGCTGCGTCGAGTCTGCGACCGTCGTCCGAGCTTGCCGCGAGCGGCTTGTCGATCACGACCGGCAACCCGGCATCGAGCGCGGCATGGCCCAGGGACGCGTGCGCGCGGTTGGGCGCGGCCACCACCGTGAGGTCGTAGCTGCGCGCGTCCTCCCACAGCAGACGGGCGTCGGACAGCACGGCCGCAGCTGGGAAGTCCGCGGCCGCCTGGACTTGGCGATCGGGATTGGCCGTGACCACCGCGGCCACCTCCATCCCGGGCGTGGCCGCGATCAGCGGAGCATGAAAGACCGAACCGGCCAGCCCGTAGCCGACGATCCCCACCCGCAGGGGGCTGCCGCTCAGACGCGACCCTCGGCCTGGCGCTGGCGGCGGGCCAGGGCATCCACGATCACCGCTGCGAGCAACACGCCGCCGGTGACCATGAACTTGACCGACGATTCCAGGGCGAGCAGGTCCATGCCGTTCGAGATCGAGCCGATCACCAGCGCCCCAAGCAGCGCGGACCACACCGATCCACGCCCTCCGAACAGGCTGGTGCCGGCGATCACCGGCCCGGCGATCGCGAGCAGGAGTAGGTCGCTGGCGCCGGAGGACTGGTTCACGGCCAGCAGGCGCGACGCCGCGAGAATGCCGCCGATCGCCGCCATCGATCCCCCGATCGCGAAGACCGTGATGCGGATCCGGGTCACGTTGATCCCGGCGCGCCGGGCTGCCTCGGCGTTGCCCCCGACAGCGAACACGTGACGCCCGAAGCGCGTGCGCGTGACCACGTACTGCATGCCGGCCACGAACCCGACCAGGATCAGCACCGCGAGCGGGAGGCCGCGATCGGAGTTGAGGATCGACACGGCCGCCATGCTGGCCAGGGCCACGACCACCACACGCACGATCACCGGAGCCAGCGCCTGGTCGGCCAGTCCCGCGACCACTCGCTGGCGGTAGGACCAGAGGCTGATCGCCGCGTAGGCGACAATGAAGACCAGAGCGAAGATCCAGCCCGTGGTGTCGGAGTAGAAGGTGTTGGCCAGGCCGGTGATCTTGCCGTCGGTGAGGTTGACGGTGCCGGTGTCGCCGAGCACGTAGAGCAGGGCCCCCTGACAGGCCAGCAGCGCAGCGAGCGTGACCACGAACGAGGGCACGCCGAAGCCGGAGAAGAGCGCGCCGGTGAGAAGGCCGACAGCGGTGCCGGTGAGCACCCCCGCTGCGATGGCCAGATAGGGATTCCAGCCGTGCTTGACGCTCAGAACCGCCATCACCCCGGCGGCCAGCCCGCTCACGGCCCCCACCGACAGGTCGATCTCGCCCAGCAGCAGCACGTAGACCACGCCAACCGAGATGAGACCCACCGCAGTGATCTGCAGCATCAGGTTGGTCAGGTTGATCGCCGACAGGAAGCGGTCGTTCTGTGACTGGAAGATGATCCAGATCACGGCCAACCCGAGCAGTACCCGCAGCGAAGCCAGGTCGCCCTGGAGGAAGCGCCGGAAGACCTGGGAGCGCGACTCGCTCATCGCCGTGCCCCCGTGATCGCCGCGACGATCTCCTGTTCGTCGGTCTCCTCGACCTTGAACTCACCCTCCTTGACACCCAGCCGCAGCACGAACACGCGGTCACAGACCTCGAACACGTCAGCCAGGTTGTGGGTGATGACGACCACTCCGAGTCCCCGCTCGCGCAGGCGCTTGATCAGCGCCAGCACCTGGGCGGTCTGGGGCACTCCCAGAGCCGCTGTCGGCTCGTCAAGCAGCACCAGCTTGGGCTCACCGAGCAGCGACCGCGCGACCGCTACCTGCTGGCGCTGGCCACCGGACATCGTGCCGACCTCCGAGCGCACGTTGGTCACGGTGACCGCCAGGTTCTCCAGCAGCTCGTGGGAGCGGTGCTCCATCTGCACCTCGTCGAGCTGGCGCGTGGGGCCGGCGATCAGCTCGCGCCCGAGGAAGAGGTTGGAGACCACGTCGAGGTTGTCGCACAGCGCGAGGTCCTGGTAGACGGTCGCGATCCCGAGGTCGGTCGCGTCGGTGGGATCCGTGATCGAGACTGGCGTGCCGTCGAAGATGAACTCGCCCTCGTCGGGCGAGTAGATGCCCGCGATCGTCTTCACGAGGGTGGACTTGCCCGCACCGTTGTCGCCCACGAGGCCGACCACCTCACCGGCCCGGACCTCGAAGTCCACCCCGCCCAGCGCCTGCACGGCGCCGAACCTCTTGGTGATGCCCTTGAGCGACAGCAGCGCTGAATCCGAGCTCATGCCGTTCCTCTCACCGGTCCACTATCTCAAAGGGGGCCGCGGGGCCGGGCGGAGGGAGTGCCCGGCCCGCGGAGGGTCCCCTACTCGATGCCGGCCTCCTTGCAGGCGCTCGCGTACTGGCCTGTGCAGATCTCGGAGGCCTTCCAGAAACCGTCCTTGATGATCGTGTCGTTGATGTCCTCCTTGGTCACGGCGACCGGAGTGAGCAGGACCGACGGCACTTCCTCCTGGCCGTTGTCGATCGTGTCCTTGACCAGCGACGCCGGCGGCTCCTTGCCCTGGACGAGTGCGACCGCGATCTCCGCGGCTGCCTCGGCCTCAGGGATGATCGCCTTGTAGACGGTCATGAACTGCTCTCCCGCCAGGATCCGCTGGATGGCGGCGAGCTCCGCGTCCTGACCTGTGACGAACCTGGTTGCCGGGTCGATTCCAGCCGACTTCATCGCCGCAATCGCTCCGCCGGCGGTGCCGTCGTTGGCCGCGTATGCGGCGTCGAACCCGTCGTCACCCAGTGCGGTGATGGCCTGCTCCATCTCCTGCTGGGCCTTGTCGGGGCTCCAGTCGGGCGTGTCGTACTCCTTGCCGATCTTCACACCCTCCGCGGCGAAGACCGTCTTTGCGCCCTGCTTGAAGAGCTTGGCGTTGTTGTCGGTCGGCGCGCCGTTGATCATCGTGATCGTGGCGTCGTCGATGCCCTCCTCGGTGAGCTTCGCGACCAGCGTATCGGCCTGGAGCTTGCCAACCAGCTCGTTGTCGAACGAGATGTAGTAGTCGATGTCAGCGTCGGTGATGAGCCGGTCATAGCTCACGACGGGCACCTGCTGCTGCTTCGCCCGCGTCACGATCGCGCCGGCTGAGGCCGCGTCCACGGGGTCGAGCACCAGCACCTCCGCGCCCTGCGTGAGCGCCGCCTCGGCCTGTTGCTGCTGCTTGGCCGCGTCCTGGTCGGCGTTGCTGTAGAGGATCTCGCAGTCGGAGCAGAGCTCGGAGACCTTGCGCTCGAAGTTCGGCCGATCCTGCGATTCATAGCGTGCGGTCTTGGTCTCGGGCAGCAGGAGCGCGATCGAGCCGCCACCGCCACCGCCGCCTCCGCTTCCGCCTCCGCCTCCGTCGTCATCGTCGTCGCCACATCCGGCGAGCACTCCGCCGGCCAAGAGGGCCGTGGCGGCGAGCGCGACTACACCTGTGCGTGAACCTCGAAACATCGCTTCTCCTCCTTAGTTGGTCAGTTCCATCGCCGGGCTCGCGGAGCGGTTCGAGCTGCTCAGCACCAGCGCCACCGCTCCCAGCACCTCGGCGCGCTCTCCGAGCACCCCGGACACGATCTCCACATCCGCCGCCGCAGACGCGATCGCCCAGCGGCGTACAGCGTCCCGCATCTCCTCCAGCAGCAGCTCCCGCGCCAGGCCGACGCTGCCGCCCACCACCACCCGCTCGGGGTTGAAGAGGTTGCACATCGTGGCCACCGCGTGGCCGATGTGGCGCCCCGAGTCGGCGATCGCCCGCCGGCACACCGGGTCCCCCGCGATGGCGCGCTCGACGACCTCGTCGATGGTCAGCTCGTGCCCGAGGCTGCTGCGAAGCAGCTCGACGATCGCGGGGGCGGCGGCAAACGTCTCGAGGCAGCCCCTGCTCCCGCATCGGCAGATCGGCCCCTGCTCGTCGATCGTGAGATGGCCGATCTCGCCCGCGGTGCCCCCCGCCCCGTAGTAGAGCCGCTGGTCGATCACTAGTCCGGCGCCTATGCCGGTCGCCACCTTCAGGTAGACCAGGCTCTCCGCGCCCTGCCCGGCGCCCCAGAACAGCTCGGCCAGCGCACCGAGGTTGGCGTCGTTGTCCACCTGCACCGGCAGGTCCACCCGCCGCTCCATCTCCTCCGACACACGGAGGCCGCCCCAGCCGGGGAGGATCTCTGTGGACCCCACCTGACCGGTGCCGCGGTGGATCGGCCCCGGCAGCCCAAGGCCCGTCCCCACCACGTCGGACCTGCCAAGTCCCGCTTCCTCCAGAACGTCGTCCACGAGATCGGCGCAGGCATCCATGCCGATGCCCGCGTCGTAGCCTTCCTCGAGCTCGCGGCGAGCCTCGGCCAGCACGGTGTGTCCCAAATCGGCCACCGCCACGGCGGCATGCCGTTTGCCCAGATCGATGCCCAGCGCGGCCCCAGCGGGCCGGCCGAGGCGGATCAGCTTGGGCGGGCGGCCCGCCTGGGATGCGTGGTCCTCGGGACCGGAGCCGCCGTGATCGACCACCAGGCCCTCGTCGGCCATCTCTGCGATCAGGCTAGAGACGGTCGAGCGCGAGAGGCCCGTCCGGCGCGAGACCTCCGCGCGGCTGACCACGCCGGCCTTTCGCAGGGCCTCGAGCACGCGCCCACGATTCAGCTCTCTCAGCGACATTGCGGCGTTCACACCTCCCCAAAGCGTCTCGGAGTCTCTTCGCCGCGGAGGTGTTTTGTCAAGGCTCCGGACATAACAGGGCCGCGAGGCGGCAAATTAGTGCGAAGCCCGGCAGAACCCCCTCACCGGTCAGGCGGGATACTGCTTCGCATGGGACTTGATCTGCAGGGCCGCAGGGTGCTGGTGACCGGCGCTTCCGGGGGCATCGGGATGGCTGTGGCGCGCACCCTCCACGGGCGCGGCGCCACCGTGGTGGTGAGCGCCCGCCGCGAGGAGGTGCTGAAGGGCCTGTGCGCCGAGCTGGGCGACCGCGCCGAAGCGCTGCCCGCCGACCTCGGCGACTCCGCCGACGTTGCCGCCCTGCCCGGTCGCGCAGGGGCGGTCGACGTGCTGGTTGCCAACGCCGGGCTGCCGGCGAGCGGGCCGCTGCTGGACTTCGAGCACGACCAGATCGACCGTGCTCTCGATGTGAACCTGCGCGCTCCGCTGCACCTGGCCCGCGCGCTGGCCCCGGCGATGGTCGAGCGCGGCGCCGGCCACCTCGTGTTCGTCTCCTCGCTCTCGGGCAAGACCGCCAGCCGCGGCAGCTCGCTCTACTCGGCCACCAAGTTCGGCATGCGCGGCTTCGCGATCGGCCTGCGCGAGGACCTCGCAGGCACGGGCGTGGGGGTGACCACGGTGTTCCCCGGCTTCATCCGCGACGCGGGCATGTTCCACGACAGCGCCACCAAGCTGCCGCCCTTCGTGGGCACGCGCACCCCGGAGCAGGTGGCGGAAGCGCTGACACGAGGAATCGAACGCGGGCGCCTGGAAGTCGACGTGGCGCCCCTGCCCCTGCGGCTCGGGGCGGTGTTCGGCGGCCTGGCCCCCTCCCTGTCGAGCGCGGTGCAGCGCCGCCTTGGTGGGGCCGAGCTGGCGGACCAGATGGCCCGCGGGCAAGCGGACAAACGGTAGGCGCGGAGTCCCTCCTAGGCGGCCATCGGAGCGCGGCTGCTGCGGCGCTTGGTCCCCAGCGCGCGAGCCATGGGCGCGTCCACCGCGTGGCGCAGCAGCGGCATCTCGGCGGCCAGGCCCACGGCGTTGGTGGCTGCGGCCACGGCCACGCGATTGGGCATGCCGAGCAGCCCGGGGCCGGGGAGGCCGGCCAGCTCGCGAAGCGAGCGGGGCACCAGGGCGGTGGCCGCCTCGCCCAGCAACATGAACGACGGCGCGAGCATCATCCGCACGGGGGCCGGCATCGCGGGCAGCGAGGGACGGCGCACGAAGGCGATCGCAGCTTCCGCGTCGGGAGACGTGCACAAATCGCCGCGCACGGACGCGAAGTACTCGCGGTACTCGGCCACGGAAGCGGGCGCCCGCCCGCGGGAGATGCCGATCAGCTCGGCCGCGGTCACCTGCTCGGCCAGGTAGCGATCCTGGTCCGCCGCCGAGATCGGGCGGGCGTAGGCACGGTAGGCGGCAAGGAAGCTGTGCACCTCGACGCAGTGCACCCACAGCATCGTCTCCTGATTCGCGGCCGAGTAGCGCCGGCCCGTGACCGGGTCGGTGCCCTTCACGAACCTGTGCACAGCACGCACCTGGGACACCGCGGCGTCGGCCTCGTCACGGGTGCCGAAGGTCAGCGTGGACACGTAGCCGGCCGTGCGCTGAAGGCGCCCGACCGGGTCCTCGAGGTAGTTCGAGTGCTGTGCCACCCCGGCCATGGCCAGGGGATGCAGCGCCTGGAGCAGCAGCGCCCGCATGCCTCCCACCAGCGCGGCGGGGTGGCCGATCACCCTCCATGTCACGCTGTCGCGCTCGAAGTAGCCGGTGCTCATCGCTCCAAGTTAGGGCCGCTGTCGGCCGAACGCGAACCGCGCGTGCCGCAGCGTCGCTGCACCACCACCCGGCCCCGCTTCGCCCGGAAGCGCAGCGTGAGCACCCGGGAGCCGGAGCGGTAGCGCCAGGCGCGCCGTGTCAAACGCCGGCCTGCGACCGTGACCCCGCAGGGCTCGAATGGCCGCCGCAGCGTGGCGAGCGAGGCCTGCAGCTCATAGACGCGCCGGCGCGCCCCGCGCACGGCGAACACCCAGCCGCGCCGCCCCTCCGCCGAGCGCAGTCGCTCCCCCTCGTTGAACACCGCCCGCGAACGCCCCCGGGGGAACGCGAGCAGAGACATCCGGTTGCGCCGCTCGGACAGGTGCACGAGGCCGGGCGCGTCTCCGTATTCGGCCAGCGTGTCCACGTCGGCGGGCAGCAACGGCACGACCGCGCCGGCGCGCACCAGCAGCGGCAATTGCTCCAGCGGCGCCGGCAGTACGTGCTCGCGCCTCCCGCGCAGCCGCCGCGTGCGGCCCAGCACCAAGCCACCCGTGCGCTGGTCGAAGGAGACGCTGCGCCAGAAGTCGACCCAGCGGCCGGCCGGCGCATACACACGCCTGGTCCTCGCTCCCGGCTCGGTCACGGGCGCGGCCAGGAAGCTGTCCCCGAACATGAACTGGTCCTCCTGCGCCACGGCGCTCGGGTCGCGGGGATTGGTGAGCGCGTGATGGCGCATCAGCGGCACGCCCGTGCGCCGGTAGGTGAGGTCGGCCCCCAGGAGATAGGGGTGCAGCTGCGTATGGAGCTTGGTGTAGCGCCGCCACACGGGCAGGTTCTGGGCGTCGAACACCTGCGGGCGCTCGTAGGAGGGCACTGCGATCCCCGAGCGCTTGGTGCGCATCACGCCGGACACGGCGCCGAACTCGATCCAGCGCTGCAGCAGCTCTGGTGTGAGCCGCTCGGCGGGACCGAACGAGTTGTAGCCGCCGATGTCCGAGCCCCAGCGGCTTACTCCCGACATCCCCATCGAGAGCGCCTGCGTCACGGCCGAGCTGAGGCCGTCGAAGCCCCACACCGTGGTCGGGTCGCCGCCCCAGACGTTGTCCGCACAAGCGGCGCTGCCCCTCCAGCCCGAGCGCTGGAAGCGCACGATCGGCCGCGGCTGACGGCGCGCGATCCGCATCGCCGTGCAGTGGTAGAGGGTGGGGTAGAGGTTGTGCATGCGCTCGCCCGGCGTGCCGTCGGCCGAGCGCGCCACCGGCGGGCTGTTCTCGCCAAAGTCCTCCATCCAGCCGTCGTGGCCAGCGGTCACCGCGTCTCCCACCAGCCGGGCGTAGAACGCGCCGGTGGCGGGGTTGGTGAAGTCGAACTGAGCCAGCGGCTCCTGGGTGAACCCGGCCGGTCCGCTGCCGCCCACGAACGCGGGGTAGGTGAAGGGCTCGCCCACCGGTCCCCGCTGCAGCACGCCGGCTTCCGAGGCCTGCCGGAACACCGGGTCATAGCTCGCGCACAGCGACGGGTTGAAGTAGGCCAGGTGGGCCAGGCCCTGGGAGTGGAAGAACGTGTTGCGCGCGCGGAGGTAGTCCTCGTTGCCGCGGTGGGCGCCGCAGGGCAGGTAGTGCATCTGCGTCTCGGCGGCGGAGACCGGGGCGTCGGCGTCGCGCAGCGTGCGGGTGATCCTCGCCTCGTCCTCCAGCGGGATCACGTTCGGCTGACCGGTCTGAAACCACGGGCCGAAGATCCAGGGCGCCGATGGCGGCGGCTGGCGGCCGGTGGCCGCGGTGAACCGCCCCAGCGCCCGAGCCGGAGTCGGCCCTGCGAAGAAGCGCAAACGCAGCGCCGGACTCTCCGCCTGCAGCG
This sequence comes from uncultured Thermoleophilaceae bacterium, assembly GCA_963825475.1. GTDB lineage: Bacteria > Actinomycetota > Thermoleophilia > Solirubrobacterales > Thermoleophilaceae > JAAYBF01. The sequence goes on from CAWGTC010000006.1 coordinate 605,791, forward strand.
ACCAGGTGCCCGCACGACCGCTGCCGAGCGAGAAGAAGCTGGCCTCGTCGTTGTCGATCAGGGTGCCGTAGCCGCGGCTCGAGAGCATCCACGGCACGGGGAAGTAGGTGGCGTCGTCGCGGTCGCGGGTGGCCCAGGGCGGCACCGAAGCGCGGGTGTAGTTGCGGTCCTCCTCCCGGTAGGGCCCGTCGGCCACGTAGTTCTCCACCTCTCTCCCGCGCTGGTCGACCGCGTTGGAGCGCGAGCCGAAGCCGAAGAAGCGCTCGCCCGGGATGGCGTCGAAGCCCATCCCGGTCGCGTCGGCGCCGGGGGCCGAGGCCGTGAGGGCGATGGTCCCGGGCCCGGCGGGCGCGATCCGCACCTCGATCTGCCGACCAGGATCCGTGGTGGCCAGGGTGGCCACCACGGCCGCGCCGTCGCGACGCGCCGACACCGCGCGCGTGGCGTGTTCCCAGCCGGTTGCGGTGCGCATGCCGAGCGGCCCCGCCGGCCCGTCCGACGGGTCGAGGCTCTCGGACAGCACGGCCTTGCCTTGTGCGTCGCGCAGCACCACCCGCCACGGGTCCTCTTGGACGACGGCCCGCAGCGAGCCCGAGATCACGGTCACGTCGGCAGCGGCAGCGGCTGGGGAAGCGGTAGCGAGCGCCACGGCCGCGAGCACGAGAGCGGGCGCGCCCCTGAGGGAGGAGCGCAGCCGGAACGTCCGTGAAGGCGCGCAGCCGCACCGGAGGCTCTCCGGCGAGCACCGCACCCTTCCCCTAGAGGAAGGGACGCTCGGAGGACACGTCGGGCTCCAGCCGGTCCTCCTCGAGATCCAGCGCCACGCGCACGATGCGGCTCTGCTCCTTGCGGTGTGCGGCGGCGTAGCCCTCGCCGGGAGACGCGCGCAGCTGGCGGCCCACGTAGAAGTAGTGCAGCCCCTCGGGCAGGATCGCCGCCATACGCCGGCGCATGAAGGCGCGGCCGCCCATGTTGCGCGGCTCCTCCTGCACCCACACGACCCGCTCCAGGTTCGGATAGCTGGCGAGCAGCTCCTTCAGCTCGTTCTCGGGGAACGGGTAGAGCATCTCCACCCGGGCGACGGCGATGTGGCGGACCTGCTCGCGCTCCTCGTGGCCGGCGATGTCGTAGTAGATCTTGCCCGAGCACAGCACGAGCTTCGTCACGTCCTCGCGCGCGCCGGGCAGCACCGGGTCGTCGATCACCCGCTGGAAGGCGCCACCCCACAGCTCCTCCAGCTTGGAGCTGGCGGCGGGCAGGCGCAGCAGGCTCTTCGGTGTCATCACGATCAGCGGACGCGGCTTGGACACCAGCGCCTGGCGGCGCAGCAGGTGGAAGTACTGCGCCGGCGTGGTCACGTTGGCCACGCGCATGTTGCCCTCGGCGGAAGCCTGGAGGAAGCGCTCGAGCCGTCCGCTGGAGTGCTCGGGCCCGGAGCCTTCGTAGCCGTGCGGCAGCAGCAGCGTGAGCCGCGAGGTCTGTCCCCACTTGGCCAGGCCGGACGTGAGGAACTGGTCGATGATCACCTGCGCGGAGTTCACGAAGTCACCGAACTGGGCCTCCCAGAGGATCAGGGCGTCGGTGTCCTGCACGCTGTAGCCGTACTCGAACCCGACACAGGCCTGCTCGGACAGCGGGCTGTTGTGCAGCTCGAACGGCGACACGGCGCTGTGCAGGTGCTGTAGCGGCGTGTGGGAGTCGCCGCCCGCCGCGTCATGAAGCACGAGGTGGCGCTGGCTGAATGTGCCGCGCTCGGTGTCCTGACCGGTCAGGCGCACCGGTACCCCGAGGGCGAGCAGCGACGCCAAGGCCAGGGACTCGGCGTGCGCCCAGTCCACCGGCCCGCCGTCCAGCGCCTCACGGCGCTTGTCGAGGAAGGGCTTGAGCTTGCGGTGCACGTTGAACCCCTCCGGCACCTTCACGATCTGCTCGTTGAGCGAGCGCAGGAGGTCCTCGGGAAGCGTGGTCTTGGGCTCCCGGCTCATCGTGCGATCGATCTCGTGGGCGCCGGTCTCGGGCGGTCCGGCCATCGACTCCTTCAGCTCGGCGTGCGCCGCAGCCACGGCACCGTAGGCGTCGGCAGCCAGCTTCTCGGCCTCCTCCGCCGACAGCACGCCTTCGGCCTGAAGCTTGTCCGCGTACACCTTGCGCACAGGCGGCTGCTTCTTGATCAGCTCGTACATGCGCGGCTGGGTGTACGCCGGCTCGTCGGTCTCGTTGTGGCCGAAGCGGCGGTAGCCGATCAGGTCGATCAGGGCATCGCGCCCGAACTCGTTGCGGAAGGCCACCGCCAGGCGCACGGCCGCGATGCACGCCTCGACGTCGTCAGCGTTCACGTGGATGATCGGTATGTCGAAGCCCTTGGCCAGGTCCGACGCGTAGCGCGTCGACCGGCTCTCGGACGGGTCGGTGGTGAAGCCCAGCTGGTTGTTGGCGATGATGTGCACCGTGCCGCCGGTCGAATAGCCGGGCAGGGCCTGGAGGTTGAGCGTCTCGGCCACAATGCCCTGGCCGGGGAACGCCGCGTCGCCGTGGATCAGCACCGGCACCACGAGGCTCGGGTCACGGCTGATCTCGCGGCCCTTGCGGCTGGTCTGGTCGGCGCGCACCCGGCCCTCGATCACGGGGTTCACGTACTCCAGGTGGCTGGGGTTGGGCGACAGCGTCACGGTCACGCCCTTGTCGGCCTTCGTGCGGTAGGTGCCGGCCGCGCCGTAGTGGTACTTCACGTCGCCGGTGCCGCCCTCGGGGGCCGCGGTGTCCGCGGACAGCGTCTGCTCGCCCTCGAACTCCACGAGGATCGACTGGTAGGGCCGCCCCACGGTGTGGGCCAGCACGTTCAGGCGGCCGCGGTGGGCCATGCCCACGATCACCTCCTGGGCGCCGTGGCCCGAGACCAGCTCGATGGTCTCGTCGAGCATGGGGACGAGCACATCGAGGCCCTCGATCGAGAACTGCTTCTTGCCCAGGAAGGCTTTGTGCAGGTAGCCCTCCAGCGCCTCGACCTGGGACAGCCGGCCGAGCAGGCTGCGGCGCTCGTCCTCGGTGAGGGGCTGGCGGTACTCGCCCGACTCGATCGCCTGCCGCAGCCAGATCCGCCGGTTATGGCCCGAGATGTGCTCGATCTCGTAGGCGATCGTGCCCGTGTAGGTATCGGCCAGGTGGGGGAAGGCGTCCGCGAAGGAATCGCCGGGCACCGCCACGCGCAACACCGAGGCGGGGATCCTCTCCATCAGCTCCGGGGTCAGGCCCACCGTGGCCGGGTCCAGCGCGGGGTCCCCGCGCGGCTCCCCGCCGAGGGGGTCGAGGCGCGCGGCCAGGTGGCCGTGCATGCGGTGGGCCTTGACCACCGAGGTGGCGGCCTGCACGGCCTGGAGCAGCGCCTCGTCGGCCACCCCGGACACGGCCGGGGCCGCGGCGGCGGGCACGGGCTCGCTGGCCGTCACGCTCGCGTCCGCCCCGGCGCTCTCCATTCGTTCCGACGAGACCCCGAGCGCCTCGAGCACGTCCGCGTAGAAGCCGTCGTCTCCCTGCAGCAGCTCGTCGATGCGTTTGAGAAACGCCCCCGATTCGGCTCCCTGGATCACGCGGTGGTCGTAGGTCGAGGTCATCGTCATGACCTTGGCCACGCCCATCTCCTTGAGCGCCCCGGGGTCGGCCTGCGCCAGCCCCGGTGGGAAGCCGATCGCGCCGGTGGCCACGATCGTTCCCTGCCCGGGCATCAGCCGCGGCACCGACGCCACCGTGCCGATCCCGCCGGGGTTGGTCAGCGTGATCTGGGCGCCCTGGTAGGCGTCCGGCGCCAGCTTGTTGTCGCGCGCGCCGGCCACGGCCTCGTCGTAGGCGGCCACGAACTCGGTGAAGCTCATTTCCGAGGCACCGTGGATCACGGGCACCACCAGCGAGCGTGTGCCGTCCTTGCGCTGCATGTCCACGGCCAGGCCCAGGCTCACCGCGCCGGGTGTGACGCGGTGGGGCTTGCCGTCCACCTCGGCAAAGGAGTTGGCCATCACGGGCATGTCGTCGGTGGCCTTCACGATCGCCCAGGCGATCAGGTGGGTGAAGGAGAGCTTGCGCCCGGCCGCCTTCAGCTCGGTGCGGCGTGTGGCCAGCGTATCGACGGGCAGGGTGCGGAAGCTGGTGGCCGTGGGGATCGAGCGGCTGTCCTCCATGAACTTCACGAGGGTGGCCGCCGGCCCCCGGATCGGCTTGGAGTCGGCTGGGGCGGGAGGAGCCTCGCCGTTGCTCGCCGCCTCCACGTCCTCCTTGGTGATCCGGCCGCGCGGGCCGGAGCCGGTCACGGTCGAAAGGTCCACCCCGAGCGTCTGGGCCATCCGCGCGGCCACGGGGGTCGCGCCCGTGTCGCCGTTGCCGGCCGAGGCAGGCGTTCGCGCCTGGGCATCGGCGCCCGGGCGCTGCTCTGTCTCCTTCGCGGCTGGGGTGACAGTGTCGCCCGCGGCGGCGGGGTCGCCGGGAGTGATCCGCAGGAGCACCGTGCCCACCGGCACGGTCTCGTCGGCCTCCACCAGCAGCTCGGCCACGGTGCCGGCCACCGGCGAGGGCAGCTCGGCGTCCACCTTGTCGGTGGAGATCTCCACCAGTTCGTCGTCGACGGCCACGGTGTCCCCCACCTTGACCCGCCACTCGAGGATCGTGCCCTCGGCAACGGAGTCACCCATCTCGGGGAACGTGACATCGACCGGCTCGGTGGAAGGAGCCGGAGGGGAGGGCGGGGACCCGCCTGCCCCGTTCGAGCCCTCAGCGCTGTCGTCTGTCGTATGTCGACTGTCGTCTGTCGTTTCGATCTCAGCGAGCACCTGCCCCACATGAACGGTCTCATCCGCCTGCACCGCGATCGAGAGCAGCACCCCGGCGGCAGGCGACGGCAGCTCGGCGTCCACCTTGTCGGTGGAGATCTCGACCAGAGGCTCGTCGACTGCCACGGAATCGCCCACCTGCTTGAGCCAGGTGAGCACGGTGCCCTCGGTCACCGACTCGCCCATCGCGGGCATCACGACCTGGACGGTGGTCTTGGGGGTGGCCACTACCCGTCCAACTCTATCCCCCGCCGGAAGATCGTCCGGTGCGGTGCTCGCCGGAACGACGTTCCGGCTGCGCTCCTCCCGGATCGTCCGGTGCGGTGCTCGCCGGAACGACGTTCCGGCTGCGCTCCTCCCCTGGGGCTGGCTCCTACTGTTCGGGCCATGAACCTGCGCCGAGTGATCGCCGTGCTGCTCGTGCTGCTGACCACCGCGGGCGCGGCCACCGGCGCGCTGGCCGTGTTCAGCGTGGATCGCGACCTCCCGGTGGGCACCGTCCGGCTGTCCGCCGACCCTGGGCACGAGGGCGCTCTGGACCTCTACGTGCCGCTGGTGGACTGGGGAGTCCGCTTCGACGCGGTACGGCTTCCGGTGCGGCTCTCGCTCGACCTGCGCTCGCTCGACCGGACCGTTGTCGAGCGGGTGGCGCAGGGCAGCGTCCCCGAGGTGGACGAGCTGCGAACGGAGGCCGAGGAGGCGATCGAGTCCTACATCCGCCTGTTGATCTGGTTCGCCGCAGCGTCGTCGCTGGCCCTGGGCGTGCTGGTGGCGCTGGCGCTGAGGGGCCGGGCCGCCCCGCTGCGGCTGACCCTTCCCGCGGCGGTGCTCGGAACCGTGCTCTGCTGCGCGGCGATCGTCGCGCTGCTGCCCCCGCGCGGTCCGATCGAGAACCCGGAGTACTACGCCAACGGTCCCGAGATACCGCCCGCTCTGCAGGCCATCGACCAGGCGAACACGTCAGCCGACACGATCTCCGAGGAGCTCAACGACCAACTCGTGGGCCTCGCCCGTCTGGTGGCGGCGCCGGCCGGCCGCAGCCCGGCCGCAGGCCTCCCGCGGCTCACGCTGGCCTCGGACCTGCACAACAACCTGCTGGCCCTGCCCACCCTCGAGCGCGCGGCGCGCGGAGGGCCGCTGCTGTTCGCCGGCGACCTGACCTCGAGTGGGTCCCCCTTCGAGGCAAGGCTGACGGCCCGGGTGGCGAATATCGGCGATCCGTTCGTGTTCGTGAGCGGCAACCACGATTCTGAAGCGCTCGAGCGGGGCCTGGCCCGCGCCGGGGCGGTTGTCCTCACGGAGCGCGGGCGGATGCTCCCCGGCGGGGGCTTCGGCGAGGTGGTCGTGGAGGTGGGGGGCCTCAGCGTGGCCGGGTACTCCGATCCCTTCGAGCGCCTGCGCAGCGACGACTACCAGGCCCGCGAGATCCAGGATCCCAGCGAGTCCCAGCGGCAGCAGTTCGCCGACTGGCTGGAGCCGCTGCTGGGCCGGGTCGACCTGGTGCTGGTGCACTCGCCCTCCCTGGCCGAGGAGGCCGTGGCCCGCCTGCGCGAGGACCCGCCCGCCCGGCCGGTAGCGGTGCTCACCGGTCACACGCACGTGCCGGCGCTGCGCACGAGCGAGAACCTGGTGGAGCTGAACGGGGGCACGGTGGGAGGCGGGGGCACCGGCAACCTGGAGAAGAACCAGCCCTTTGGCCTGGCGGTGCTCACCTACGCGGACTCGCCGCGCTTCGAGCCGCTGCTGGCCGACACGGTGGAGATCGACGCGGTGAGCGGCGCGGCGCGAGCGAGTCGGAGCAGGTTGGAAATAGGCGCTGGGTAGGGCGGCCCGGGGAGGGAGGGATCGACTTGATCCGCCTGGGCGACGGGTTACGTCGATCGCCCCCCGGAGCCCGGACAATCGCCGGACGAGGGCCGCACTACCCAGCCGGCTTGGGACCGCGCACCGCGAAGCCAACACCGAGGGCGCCTACCAGCGCCAACAGCGCCAGGCCCGCCACGATCCCCGCGATGCCCACGCCGAGCCGCAGGATGCGGCGGGTGATCGGCTTGCCGAGCACCACGGCGGGCGACGGCGCGCCGGCTGAGGAGCTCACCGTGATCTCGTAGCGGCCGTCCGCGGGCACGTCGACGGTGGCGATCGCCTCGGCTTCGCGGCCGCCGCTGGACACGTTGAAGTCGCCCGAATAGTCGTCGAGGTCCAGCGGCCGCGCGGCGTCGGGGGTGCGGATGCCCAGGTCCAGCGGGGGCACGTGGAGGCCGCCCTCGCCGCGCTCGGTGATCGCATCGTCGTCGACCTCGTAGAAGACGACGTACTTGCCCTCGTCCAGTTCCACCAGCATCGATCCCGGTACCGGCGTGCGCGTGTCCCCGATGCGGACGTCCGAGAACGAGCCGACCGCGTCAACGGTGGTGGTCACACCCACCACCGTCATGGCGATCCCGGCGGCCGCTCCAAGTATCAGCAGCAGGTGGCGCACCGGGCCATTCTCGCGCCTGCGTGAAAGAGTGCCGCCGATGGCGGATCCCCCACATCGCCGGCTCAAGCACTGGGGCTGGGGCTATGAGGATCAGCAGCCGGCGCGCGACGAGGTCGTGCAGGCCGCCGCCGCGATCCGGGCTCACCTGGGCTTCGGCGAGGGAGAGGTGGAGAGCCCGGTCGCCCTGGACGACATCCGGCTGCGCGAGTCGCGCCTCGAGCCTCCGGCCGGGCTGGCGGGGATCTGCCGGACGAGTCCCTACGAGCGCGCCTCGCATGCGCTGGGCAAGTCCTACCGGGACGTGGTCCAGGGCTTTCGCGGCCAGTTCGACCACCCGCCCGACGTGGTGGCCCACCCGCAGGACGAGGCGGAGATCGCGGCACTGCTCGAATGGTGCGAGCAGGCCGGTGCCGACGCGATTCCCTTCGGTGGAGGCACCAGCGTCGTGGGAGGCGTCGAGCCGCCCGGCGAGCGTCCCGCGGTCACCCTCGACCTCCGTGCCCTCGACAGCGTTCTGGAGGTGGACGAGGTCTCCCGCGCGGCCCGCATCCAGGCCGGAGCGACGGGGCCCGGGCTCGAGGAGCAGCTGCGTCCCCACGGCCTCACGCTGCGCCATTTCCCGCAGTCGTTCGAGTACTCGACGCTTGGCGGCTGGGTCGCGACCCGGGCAGGCGGGCACTTCGCCACGGGGCCGACCCACATCGACGACCTGGTCGAGTCGGTGCGCGCGCTGACTCCGCGCGGCGAGTGGGAGAGCCGCCGGCTGCCGGCCTCTGGCGCCGGCCCGAGCCCCGACCGCGTGATGATCGGCTCCGAGGGCGCCCTCGGCGTGATCACCGAGGCGTGGGTGCGCGTTCAGGCTCGCCCGGGCTTCCGGGCCTCGGCCGGGGTGGGCTTCGACAGCTTCGAGGCGGCGGCGCAGGCGGCACGGACCCTCGGGCAATCCGGCCTGCAGCCCTCCAACTGCCGGCTGCTGGACCCGGGTGAGGCGGCCCTCACCGGAGCCGCCTCCGACGGCTGCGCGCTGCTGGTGCTCGGCTTCGAGTCCGCCGACCATCCGCTCGACCCCTGGCTGGCGCGCGCGCTCGAGTGCTGCGCCGACCACGGCGGCACCCCCACCGGCGAGCCCATCCTGCGCACGCCCGGCGATGCCGCTTCGGCTCGGGGCGAGTCCGAGGGCGCGTGGCGCAGCGCATTCGTGCAGGCGCCCTACCTGCGCGACACGATGGTTGCGGCCGGAATCCTCAGCGAGACCTTCGAGACGGCCATCACCTGGGACCGCTTCCCCGGCTTCGTGAGCGGCGTGCGGGAGGCCGCTGCGGCAGCGATCGCCGAGGTGTGCGGCGGCGGGCAGGTCACGTGCCGCCTCACGCACGTCTACCCCGACGGCGCCGCGCCGTACTTCACCGTGCTCGCCCCCGCCCGGCGGGGCGCCGAGCTGGAGCAGTGGCAGGCGGTGAAGCAGGCGGCGTCGGAGGCGATCATCTCCGCTGGGGGAACGATCACCCACCACCACGCCGTCGGGCGCGACCACCGGCCGGCCTACGACCGCCAGCGCCCCGAGCTCTTCGCGAGCGCGCTACGCGCCGTCAAGCGGGAGCTGGACCCGGCGGGCATCCTCAACCCCGGCGTGCTGATCGACCCGTGAGCGAGCCGAAGAAGGCGAAGGAGGTGGGCCGGGCCGACCGCATCCAGCCCGGGCTCTGGCGACTGCGCCTGCCGCTGCCGTGGCCGGGCGTGCCACACGGGAACGCATATGCGATCGCCGCGGGGAGCGGAGTGGTGCTGGTGGACACCGGCATGCACGAGCCCGGCTCGCTCGGCCAGCTCGAGCGGGCGCTCGACCAGGCCGGCCTCAAGCTCGAGCACGTGCGCCTGCTGGTGTGCACCCATGCCCACTCCGACCACTACGGGCAGGCCGGGCCGATCGTGGACGCAGCCGGGTGCGAGCTGTGGATGCATCCCGACCACGGCCACACGACCCGCGCCGCCGAGCATCCCGATCGGGCGCTGGAGCGAAGGATCGAGGTCGCGCGCCAGAGCGGGGTCCCCACAGCGGCGCTGGAGAGCTACCGCGAGCAGCGCAAGGGCCAGGGCATGGGGGTCGCGCGGGTGGTGGCGCCCGACCGCGACCTGCTGCCCGGCGTGGAGGTGGACACCGACCTGGGGCGCTGGCAGGTGCACGCGACGCCGGGCCACGCGCCCTCACACGTCGTGCTGCACCAGCCCGATCGGCGGCTGCTGCTCTCCGGCGACCACATCCTGGGCCGCGTGTCGCTGTTCTTCGACTACGGCCACACACCGGACCCTGCGGGGGAGTTCCTGTCGAGCCTGGACACCGTCGACGGCCTCGACGTGGACCTGGTGCTGGCGGGCCACGGCCGTCCCGTACGCGACGCCCGGGGCCTGGCCGAGGCCAACCGGCGCGAGGTGGCCGAGGGCATCGCCCGGGTCCACCAGGCCATCGAGAGCGAGCCCCTCACCCCCTTCGAGATCGTGCCGAAGCTGCTCCGGACCGACGACCTGACCCCGATGCATGTGAACTGGGGACTGTCGATGGTGCTCTCCTACCTGCGCCACATGCAGGTGCGCGGCGAGGCCGGGGTGGTCGAGGGAAGCGACCCCGAGCGCTGGCAGCTGGCAACCGCTGTCGAGCGGGCGTAGGGTCGGCAAAGCACGGTTGCCGGCGGAAGCTGCACCACGGAGACCGATCCGGGATCACGCCTTGCGGGCCGATCTGCCAGGTGACGAACTCATCCCGGTCACGGCACGGTCGCCGTCCGCCCGGACCCGGAGGCGGCGCCCGCCCAGGCCTGCTCAGACCGGCTGAGGCGCCCTGGTCCAGGGCTGTGCAGCGCGCAGCGCGGCCAGGATCGCGCGCGTGGCCGGCGAGCGGTTGAGCGTGTAGAAGTGGATGCCCGGCGCCCCGCGCGCCAGCAGGTCCATGCACTGCAGCGTGGCGTAGGCGATGCCGAGGTCGTGCACGGCGTCGCTGTCCTCCGCGCGCGCCTCCAGCTCGCGCTCGAACGCATCCGGGATCTCCGACTTGCACAGCTCGGTGATCCGCTTGATGTTGCGCACGGAGGTCACGGGCATGATTCCGGGGATGATCGGCACGGTCACACCGGCCTCCCGGGCGCGGGTCACGAAGTCGAAGTAGAACTCGTTGTCGTAGAAGAGCTGGGTGATGAGGAAGGTCGCTCCAGCGTCCTGTTTGGCCTTCAGAAAGCGGATGTCGGCTTCAGAGCTCTCGGCCTGCGGGTGCACCTCGGGGAACGCGGCCGCGCCGACGGCGAAGCCGAAGTGCTCACGGAGCAGCTCGATCAGCTCCGTCGAGTAGAGCAGGCCGCCGTCGGTCTGGGTCCATTCGGCTTCCCCTTCTGGCGGGTCGCCGCGCAGCGCCAGCACGTTCTCCACCCCCGCCGCCTCGATCTCGGTGAGCGTGTCGCGCAGCTCGTCCGCCGTGGCACCAACACACGTGAAATGCGCCATCGCCTCGATCCCCAGGTCCTGCTTGATCCACTTGACGATGTCGATGGTGCGGTCGCGCGTCGAGCCGAGGGCACCGTAGGTGACCGACACGTAGTCCGGCTTGTCGTGACGCAGCGTGTCCAGCGTCGCACGCAGGTTGGTGTGGCCGTCCTCGGTCTTGGGTGGGAAGAACTCCAGCGAGAAGACGGGGCGGCGCTCAGCCAGGATCTCGTCGATGCGCATCCCGGGAAGGCTACCCGCCGTCGTCAGCCGGCAGGGTGGAACTCGACGCCGGTCGCCACTCGCTTGCGGCCGCCCATCTCGTATTGCACGTCGACCGTGTCGTTGCGCCCGTAGCTCCCGAACAGGGCGAAGAACATGGCGGTCCAGCGCCAGAAGCCCACCCGCTCCTTCACAAGCAGCCGGTTGAAGACAACCTCCCGGTCCGCGATCTCGTAGTCCTCGCCCTCGGTCTGGGGAATGCCGCTCACGAAGACCCGGTAGGGCGGCTCGGCTCCGCGTGGCAGGGCTATCCGAGAGCGTTCGTGCGTTGGGACGGTCATAGCGTCAACTCGCGGCGAAGCGCCTCGTAGGGCGACTCGCCGCCTCGCTGGACCACGAGGGTACGCCGCAGCCGGCCGGTGAACGCCTCGGCCGAGCCGTCTCCGCGGACGTCCACACCGGCTCGCAGCCGGCCGGGGCCCTTCAGCTCCACCCGCCCGATCACCCGCTGCACCGGCTCGAACCGGCGGATCAGGGTCCCGCCCACGGCACCCGACGCCGCGGTGGCCTCGAGGTCGTGACCGCTGCGCTCGAGCAGCACGAGCGCGCCGTTCAGGTTGTCCGCCTCCTGCTGGCGCACCTTGGCCCCGCTGCGCACCGTGATCCGGTAGCCGCCCACGCGGCCAGCGTAATCTGAGTGCATGGGTCAGGTCGTGTCCGTGAATCTCGCCGAGCCGCGCACGCTCATGCGCGACGGGCGAGCGATGCGCACCGGGATCTGGAAGCGTCCCGCCGGGGGGCCCGTGCTGGTGCGCGAGCTGGGACTGGAGGGCGACCTGATCGGCGACCTCCGCGTGCACGGCGGCCGCGACAAGGCGGTGTATGCCTACGCGCTGGAGGACATCACCTGGTGGGAGCGCGAGCTGGACCGTGAGCTGGGCCCAGGCTTCTTCGGCGAGAACCTCACCGTACGCGGCATCGATGCGAGCAACGCCCGGGCCGGCGAGGTGTGGGAGGTGGGGCAGGCTCTGCTTGCGGTCACGGACCCACGCACGCCCTGCTGGAAACTGGCCGAGAAGGTGGGCGACCCCGGCTTCATGAAGCGGTTCTGGGCGGCGCAGAGGCCGGGCACCTACCTACGGGTGCTGCGACAGGGTGAGGTGGCGGCGGGAGACCCCGTGCGTGTACTCAGTCCGCCACGCCGGCCTTCGCAATCACCCGCTCGGGCGTGACTCGCACGAGTAGCTCGCTCGGCACGGCGTTTCGCTCGCCGTACTCGCGGGCGCGCGCTGAGCCCATGTAGCGCTGCGCTATCCGGGTCGCCCAGTCGAGCAGAGCCGGGTCCTCGAGCGTGCCGCTGGCCCGCCCGCGGATGTGCACGAAGGCGTAGGGCGCGCGTTCGTCGTCCACGCACACCGACACGCGCCCGTCGCCGAGGATGTGGCGTCCCTTCACCGTGTCGGCCCCGGTGGTGAACACCAGGTCGTCCCCGTCGAGCAGGAACCAGATCGGGATCACGTGTGGAGAACCGTCACGCATCAGCGAGGCGAGCTTTCCGGTGCGCGACCCTTCCAGCAGGAAGGCCCTCGTCTCATCGGGCGTCATGTCCGCCACCGCACCATTCCGTTCCCTCAGCCGCCGATGGCGCTCATGCTGCGGGCGGGCTGGCGGAACCCTTCCTCGCCCACGCGGTGCTTCAGCTCCTTGCGCCACACAGCGTCGCGCACGATCCGCTCGAGCTCGTCGTCGTCGGAGCCGTCGCGCAGCGGGCCGCGGAGATCGGTCTCGTGCATGGAGAACAGGCAGGTGCGCAGCTTGCCGTCGGCGGTCAGGCGGATGCGGTTGCAGTCCGAGCAGAAGGGCTCGGACACGGGGTTGATGAAGCCGATCTCCCCGCGCCCGTCCGCGAAGCGGAACGTGCGCGCGGTGGCCGAGGGCTCCCGCGGCTGCTCCTCGAGGGGGTGGACGGCGTGGATGATCGCGCGCAGCTCGTCGCCGGTCAGCACCTGGTCGGGGGTCCAGCCGCGGTCGCCGTCGAGCGGCATGAACTCGATGAAGCGCACCTGGAAGTCGTTCTCGCGGGCGAACTCGGCGAAGGGCAGCGCCTCCTGCTCGGTAAAGCCGCGCATGGCCACGGCGTTCACCTTCACCGGGCGCAGCTCGGGGCGGCGGCCCACGGCCTCGAGCCCGCGGAGCACCTGAGGTAGCGAGTCGCGGCGGGTCATCGCGAAGAAGCGGTCGCGCTGCAGGGAGTCGATCGAAACGTTCATGCGCCGGATGCCGGCCTCGGCGAGGGCTTCGGCGTCGCGCTCGAGCAGGTAGCCGTTGGTGGTCAGGGAGAGGTCCTCGAGCCCCTCGATGCCGGCCAGCATTGCGGCCAGCAGCGGGAACTCCCGCCGCACCAGCGGCTCTCCGCCGGTGAGCCGCACGTCGGCCACCCCCATCTCCACCAGCACCCGCACGATCCGCTCGATCTCCTCGAAGCTCAGCACCTCGTCGCGCTCGAGCCAGGGCAGCCCCTCGGCGGGCATGCAGTACTGGCAGCGGAAGTTGCAGCGGTCGGTGACCGAGACGCGCACGTCACCGATGGGTCTCCCGTGACCGTCGACAAGCGGCGCGCGGCTCATGCTGCAAGGGTATCCCGCTGATGGAGCAGGCATCCCCGCCTCCGCCCGAGGGCCCGTCGCATCCCAGCGACGGCGTGAGCCACGTGGCCCTCAACGCTCCTACCCGGGGCAACCGCAAGCTGACGGCACTCCTGGCCGCGGCCAACACCAACGACCGCCTCCGCGCCACCTGGCACATGCAGCACGTGGTGGCCGGGCGGATGGGGATGTCCGACCACTCCTGGGTGCACGTGCAGATCGTGCTCAACATCGCCCTGCGGCTGTCGCGCCTGCTTTCGCGCCGTGGCGTCGAGCCGGCAATGGTGGGCGAGCATCTCATGACCGACCACGACGCCGAGGTGGTGATCGCCTCGGCCTGCCTCTTCCACGACACCGGAATGTCGATTCACCGCACCGACCACGAGGCGTACAGCCTGTTCCTGGCCGCCGACCTGCTGCCCTCGCTGCTCGAGGAGATCTACGATGAGCCCGAGCTGACCGTGGTGGTGGCGGAGTCGCTGCACGCCGTGATCGGGCACCGCCGCCGCGGCGACCCGATCACCGTGGAGGCGGGCATCGTGCGGGTGGCCGACGCGCTCGACCTGGCTCAGGGGCGTTCGCGCGTGCCCTTCGAGAACCGACGGCCCAACATCCACTCGCTCTCCGCCGCGGCCATCGACGCGGTCGAGATCAAGGCGGGCAAGGAGCGGGCGGTGACGATCGAGATCGCGATGAACAACTCCGCCGGCATCTTCCAGGTCGACGAGCTGCTGGCCACCAAGCTGCGCGGCTCGGGCTTGGAGGAGCAGATCGAGGTGGTTGCGCGGATCGACGCCGAGCATGAGAAGCGCTTGGTACCGGTCTTTCGGATCTAGTGGCGGGATCAGTCGACAGTCGACAGCCGACAGTCGACAGCCTCGAGACGGCGCGGCTGCTGCTGCGCGGGTGGCAAGACGCTGACGTCGAGCCCTACGCGCGCATCTGTTCCGATCCCGTGGTCATGCGCTACATGTCGCCTGAGGGGCGGGCTCAAACCTACGCCGAGGCTGCCGCCGACGCCGCCCGGCTGCGCGAGCACTGGGAGCGGGAGGGGTTCGGGCACTGGGTGGTGGAGGAGAAGGCGACGGGGCGGGTGGTGGGCAGGACGGGCTTCAAGCGCCACCACGACTGGACGGTCGACCCGGAGAACACCGAATGCGGCTGGCTCTACGAGCGCGAGGTGTGGGGCCGGGGCTACGCCACCGAGGCGGCCCTCGCGGTCGTGCGCTTCGGGCTCGAGACGCTCGGCCGGCCGGAGGTGATCTCCATCGCCCATCCCGATAACGCGGCCTCGCGGGCGGTGATGGAGAAGGCCGGCCTCACCTACGCCGGCGCGCGCCGCTGGGAGGAGCGCGGCCTCGACGTGGTCTGGTACTCCGTGCGCGCCGAAGAGCAGCCCGGCTAGCGCCGGCGCCGCTGCGCCAGCGACCCGGCGTCGGTGCGCGGGTCCGAGACTGCGAGCTTGCGCCTGCCCCGGGGCTTGGCGAAGCCCGCCGCCTGGACGCGCGGGCGCTCGGCGTACTCGCCTTCCGGCGTGAACGTGTGGCCGCGGCCCTGGAGGTCGGCCAGCACGCCCGCGGCGAGGCGGGCGTCCTCGATCAGGATCGGACCGGCCGGCGCCTCCTGGGCGTCGAGGCGCTCGGCGTCCACCGCGTGCGCCAGGTCGAGGCCGTACTCGATCCGGTTGAGCACGGCGAACATGGCGCCCATGATGATCCGCGAGCCGCCCGCGCCGCCGGTCACGACCAGCGGGCGGTCGTTGGACACTGCGATCGTCGGGCTCATCGACGACCGCGGGCGCTTGCCGCCGCGCGCCTCGTTGGCGGTGCCGGGATCCCCGAAGTCGGTCATCTCGTTGTTGAGCAGGAAGCCGGTGCGAGGCGCCACCACGGCAGAGCCGAACTCCTGCTCGATCGTGCAGGTGAGCGCCACGGCGTTCCCGGCCGCGTCGATCACCGAGAGGTGGGTGGTGGTCCCCTCGTGATCGACTGCACTCCGCCTCGCCGCCGGCCCTCCGAACGGGCCGAGTCCGGGCTCGTAGGCGCCGGCGCGGTCGGAGTCGATCAAGCGGCGCCTGCCGTTCGCGTAGCCCTGGGAGATCAGGCGTGCGCTCGGCACCCTCACGAAGTCGGGATCGGCCACGTACTCGCCGCGGTCGGCAAAAGCGAGCTTCTCGGCCTCGATGATCCTGTGCAGCGACGCGGCCGAGGACTGGCCGAGCCGGCGCAGGTTGTAGCCCTCGAGCACGTTGAGCATCTGGAGCACCGCGATGCCGCCCGAAGTGGGCGGCGGCATGGCGACGATGCCCTGACCGCGGAATGTGCTCCGCAACGGCCGGCGCCACTTGGCCCGGTAGCGTGCGAGGTCTTGTTTGGTGAGCAGCGCGGCGTCCCCGGGGATCGGATCGCTGGCGGCTCGCTTCATGTCGGCGACGATCAACCGGGCTGTCCTGCCGCGATAGAAGGCGCGCGCTCCGTCGCGGGCGATAAGGCGCAGGGTCGAGGCCAGGCGGGGCTGGCGCAGCTTCGAGCCGGTGCTGTAGGGCGCGCTGCCGCTCACGAGGTACTGGCGCGCGGCCGCGGGGAAGAGCTTCAGCCGCTCGGCGTTCTCCGTCATCGCTGCAGAGAGGGAGGCCGGGACCCGGAAGCCTCGCCGCGCAAGGCGCTCCGCGGGCGTCACGGCACGGCGCAGGCTGATCGTTCCGAACCGTCTCAGTGCCGCCTCCATGCCCGCCACCGTGCCGGGGACACCCACGGTCAGGTGCCCGGTGAAGTCCTCATGGAGGCCCTCCCCCTGGAGTGTCTGCGGCTCCAAGCGCGCAGGGGCCGTCTCGCGGAAGTCGAGCGCGGCCGTCCTGCCGTTGGCAGCGCGGTAGACGAGGAAGCCTCCTCCCCCGATGCCGCAGGACTGCGGTCGCGCCACGCCCAGGGCGAAGGTGGTGGCCACCGCCGCGTCCATTGCATTGCCGCCCCGTTCGAGCACGGCGCGCCCCACGCGAGCGGCCGCCGGCGACTCCGTGGCCACCACCCCGAGCGTGCCAGCGACCGCGGGCCTGAAGCGTGTTCCCTCGGCGGCCGTCGCGGTACTCGCGACGGTCGCCGCGGATACACGCCGTGGTGGCCAGCACCGCCCCGAGTCGCACCACCTTCGCCAGTCCGTGCATACCTCCGGCCTACCCCGGGCGGAGCAGGGTTGAAACGAGAACGATTGTTTGCAGACACAACTATCTGCTAACCTTTCGTTAGTCAGTGACTTCGACAATGGAAGCAGGGTTCCAATGGATTTCGGACTTTTCGTGCTTCACGCAGCCGTAGGGCTGTTCTTCATCGGCCATGGCGCTCAGAAGCTCTTCGGCGCCTTCGGCGGCCACGGGCTGGCCGGGACGGGTGGATTCTTCGAGTCTCTCGGATTGCGGCCCGGCCGCACCCACGCCACTGCCGCGGGCCTTGCCGAGTTCGTCGGCGGGATCTCGCTGGCGCTCGGACTCTTCGTGCCCCTGGGCGCGGCGCTGATAGTGGCCACGATGGTCGCGGCGGTCGCCACCGTTCACGCCGGCAATGGCCCTTGGGCAACCGAGAACGGCTGGGAGCTCAACGTGACGTACGCCCTCGTGGCGGTCGCTCTGGCCGGCGCAGGCGCCGGCGCGTGGTCGCTCGACAACGCGTTCGCGCTCAACCTCTCCGGCACGGAGTGGGCCGTCGGCGCACTCGCCGCGGGCCTCCTCGGAGGCGGCGGTGCGGTGGTTTCGGGGCGTCTCGCCTCGCGCGACCACCAGGACGCCGCCCCCTCGGCCGCTTAGGAGCGGCTGAAGCAACGACCCGCCGCCGGCCACCGGGCCGGCGGCGGCCGTCGTTGCACTAGCGTCACGCCGGTGCACGACTCCGACACCACGCTGCGCCGGCTCAACCTCATCAGGGTGGTCGCGCTCACAGACTTCCTGCTGCTGATCCCACTCGTCGTCGCCGCGCTCACCCACTCCGAGGGCGTGGTCTCGGTCCTCGGCCCGATCCACGGCGTGGGCTTCCTCCTCCTTCTGGCGCTGTGCGGAAGGGGCGCGATCGAGGAGCGCTGGGGCTGGTGGTATCCCGCGCTGGTGGTCGTGACGCTGGGACCGCCCGGCTCCCTCTATGGCGACCTGCGCATCCGGCGCGCGTTGAAGACGGCCTAGCGCTGGTCCATCGGCACGTAGTCCCGCTTGCGGTCGCCGGTGTAGATCTGCCGCGGCCGGGCGATCTTCGTCTCCTCGTCATCGAGCATCTCGAGCCACTGCGCCAGCCAGCCGGCGGTGCGAGGAATGGCGAACATGACCGTGAACATGTCGCTCGGGATGTTGAGCGCTTCGTAGATCAGCCCCGAGTAGAAGTCGACGTTCGGGTAGAGCTTGCGTTCGGTGAAGTACTCGTCGTCGAGCGCCCGCTTCTCGAGCTCCTGGGCGATCTCCAGCTTGGGCTTGCCGGCTCCCATGATCTCGAGCACCTCATCAACGTGCTTCTTGATGATCCGGGCGCGGGGGTCGTAGTTCTTGTACACGCGGTGCCCGAAGCCCATCAGCTTCTCCTCGCGGTCCTTCACCCCCTGGAGGAAGTCGGGGATGTTCTCGACCGTCCCGATGCGCTCGAGCATCCGCAGCACCGCCTCGTTCGCACCGCCGTGCAGCGGGCCGTAGAGCGCCGCAACGCCGCCGGCCAGCGCTGAATAGGGGTCGACCTGGGATGAGCCGACGGCACGTACTGCGGCGGTCGAGCAGTTCTGCTCGTGGTCGGCGTGGAGGATCCAGAGAACGTCGAGGGCCTTCTCCAGACGCGGGTCGGGCTCGTACTTGACCTCGGTCATCTTGTAGAGCATCGAGAGGAAGTTGCCCGGGTAGGACAGGTCGTTGTCGGGATAGACGTAGGGCAGCCCGAGGTTGTGGCGGTAGGCGAAGGCGGCGAGCGTCGGCATCTTGGCGATCAGCCTGACCACGGCCATGTAGCGCTCGGTCTCGTCGTCGAGGTCCTTGGCCGCGGGATAGAAGCTCGACAGCGCTCCCACCGTGGAGAGCAGCATCGCCATCGGGTGGGCGTCGTAACGAAAGCCCTCCATCGACTTCTTGATGTTCTCGTGTACGTAGGTGTGATGGGTGATCGCGTATGCCCAGTAGTCGAGCGCCTCCTTCGTGGGGAGCTCGCCGTGGACCAGCAGGTAGGCCACCTCGAGGAAGCTCGACTGATCGCAGAGCTGCTCGATCGGGTAGCCGCGGTGCTCGAGTACGCCCGCCTCCCCGTCGATGTAGGTGATCGAGCTGCGACAGGAGGCGGTGTTGGTGTACGCGGGGTCGTAGGTCATGAGGCCGAAGTCGTCCTCGGAGACCTTCATCTGGCGGAAGTCCATCGCCCGCACGGTGCCGTCGGTGACCTCGACCTCGTACGTCTCGCCCGTGCGATTGTCGGTAACCGTCAGCGAGTCCTGCTGCTCCTCCGCCATCCCGTCTCCTTTGTCGTACTCCGCTCGATGGAGCAGTCTGACGCCTACAGCCTCGCGAGCACTTCCTTCGCCACGCGCCCGCCCGACTGCACGGCGCCATCCATGTAGCCGTTCCACACCGTGGCGGTCTCGGTGCCGGCCCAGTGGATCGGCCCGACCGGCCGCCGCAGCGCCTCCCCGAAGCGCAGCAGCACCCCGGGCGGCATGAATCCGATCGGGGCTCCGCCGGCGATCGGGTCGTTGTCCCAGGAGAAGTCGAACAGGGCGGTGTGGTTTCGGGCCTTGGGCCCGAAGTAGCGCACGTAGGACTCCACCTCCTGCTTCAGCCGCTCGCTAACCGGGAGCTGATTGAGCGCTCGGGCGTCGTCGGAGTCCACGAAGCCCAGCAGGATCCCAGGCTTGCCGCTCTTGGGCGATCCGTCGAACGTGACCCGCACCGGACCGGTGTCGCTCGTCACCTGGCCGGTAAGGCCGTCGTCGCGCCAGAAGGCGGTGTCGTAGACGGCGAAGGTCTTGGTCACCGAGCCCATCGGCACCCGCTGGGTCAGCTGGTCGCGGATGCCCGGGACTCCCGGCGAGAAGCGGATGTGGGACGCGGTAGTCGGGGGGAATGGCCACGATCACGCGCTTGGCCCGGACCGTCACCTTGTCGCCGATCACGTCGACCCCACCGGCCTTGCGCCGCACGATCCGGCGCACCGGGGTCTTGAGCAGGACCCTCTTCTTGCCGATCTTGGCCGCCAGCCGCTCGGCGATCAGCTGCGCGCCGCCCTCGATGCGCGACTCCTGGGCCCCGCCCGCGGTGTTGATCAGCTGATCCAGATTGCCCGCGGAGTGGATGTAGAACAGCACGAACAGCAGCGACACGTCGCGGGGCTCGATCGAGAAGATGGCCTGGATGGCCAGGTCGATCAGCTTGCGGCTGTCGGGGGCGGTGACGTTGTTCAGCTTCCAGGTCTCGAAGGTCTGGCCGTCGTACTCGGCCGCCTGCGGCGCGTTCCAGGGAGCGTCGAGCGGCACCGTCTGGGCCATGTCGTTGAGCTGGATGATGGCCTTCTGGGCCTCGACGAGCGCCACCGGGCTGACCGGCGGGATCGCGCCCGTGTACTCGCCGCGGCTGTTGTTGAAGAAGAACACGTTGCGCCCCGTGTTGTAGGTCGGGAACGTGCCGATCCCCAGCTCCTTGGCCAGGGCCACGATGCGGGTCTGGGTGGGGCCGACGAACGTCGCGCCCAGGTTGGCCACGTCGCCCGCGCCCGGGACCGCGCGCGAGAAGCAGCGCCCGCCGACTCGGTTGCGCGCCTCCATCACGACCACCTTCTTGCCCGCGCGCTTGAGATCACGCGCCGCCACCAGGCCGGCCAGGCCCGCGCCCACCACCACCACGTCGGCCCGCCGCGGGGCCTTCGGCTTCTTGGCCCGCTTGCGCCTGCGCTTCGGCTTGGCCTCGGCGCCCGCCGGCAGGGCCAGGGCGGCCGTGCCCACGACCGCGCCGCCCACCACCTCCCGGCGCGAGAGCGGTGCCTGGTTCCCCGCGTGCTGCTCGGCTCCGTCGGTCAAGGCCTCTCCTGTGTCGGTGGTGGAGCCCTTCTTCATACCGGGCCGGATCAGTCCTTGCGCCAGCCGCCGCCCAGCAAGCGCGACAGCTTGCCACCGCCGCGGGGCTTGAACACCGGCGGGCCCTTCTCAGGCGGCGGAAGCTCCGCCGCCTGCTCCGCCGTGATCGTGAGAGTGACCGCGCGCTCGGCGGTGCGCCCGACCTCAGGAGCATCGACGAAGCGCAGGTCTCCCGCCGGAGTCTCGATCACGATTCCGTCGAAGATGTGCTCGCGGTAGTTGTCGAGCACCTCGCGGAGCCTCCCGACCTCGACCTCGTCGGAGCTGACGACCGGCACGCCCTTCTCGAGGGCGCTGTAGTGAACCGCGTGCCCGTCGTCCACGGGCGTCAGAAGGGCAGCACGAGCGCGGCTTCCTCGCCGCCCTCGGGCTCCTCTTCCTCTTCGGTGGCCGAGGTGATGATGCCCGCGCTGATCGCAGCCACCACGAGCACGATCGAAATCGCTCCCACCAGGCGCTCGCTGCTCTGCGAGCCCGGAAAGTTCTCGCGGGTGACGCCGAGGAAGGACACCAGCAGGGCCCAGACCGCGAGCAGGCCGCCGAGCACGTGAAAGGCGTTCATCGCGGCGAAAGCTAACGCATCGCAACACTTCGATCACCGGCCGGTCACAAGAATCCGCCGACCGGCGTCGAACCTCCTGTGTGTGCCCGCACTGCTCGACACCGTGATCTCCGCGCTACGTGCCGTTCGCGGCTCGCGGCCCACCTGCATCGCCTGTGGCCGCCCCGTGTCCGAACGTGACGAAACCATCCTGATTCGCGGCGGGACGGCCGTTCACCGGCGCTGCGCCACGTACGGCATTCGACGGCGCAGGACAGGCGGCGACCGCCTGGGCTACCCGCACCGCCGATGAAGCCGGCCTAGCGCGGCGCGCGCCGGGGCCTGCGCCCCGCGACTTTGCGCACCCGGCGCGGCGGGGCGGAAGGCGGTGCTCCGTGGGGACCGCGTCGCGGTGGTCGCGGCTTGCGCGGACGCGGTCCGCCCTCGCGATCGGAGCCGCCGCCATGCTCGTCGCTCTCGTCGACCGCCGGCTCGGGCTCCTGCACCGCGTACCAGATGAGCCAGAGAGCGGCCAGGATCGGGATCTTGAGGATCACGAACATCCAGATCACGGCGCTCAGCTCCATCGGTCGGGATCGTACCCAGAGAAGCCCAGCCTGAACAGGCCTAGGTGGAGCTGTCTACGCGGGCGCGGCTTCGAGTGCCGTCATGCGGCGGAAGCTCTCGAACCGGTCGTCGATCTCCTCGCGCGTGAGCCTGGCCACGCGCTCCGTGCCGAACTCCTCGACGTTGAAGGAGGCGATCACCGAGCCGTAGGTCATGGCCCGCCGCAGCGAGGCGTCGTCCTGCCAGTCCTCCTGGGAGGCCAGGTAGCCGAGGAAGCCGCCGGCGAACGAGTCCCCTGCGCCGGTGGGGTCGGCCACCGTCTCGAGCGGGAAGGCGGGTAGGGCGAAGTAGGCGTCCTCGGTGAACAGGGCCGCGCCGTACTCGCCCTGCTTGGCCACCACCACGCTGGGACCCATGCCCATCACCTCGCGCGCGGCGCGCACGAGGTTCGGCTCGTCGGTGAGCATGCGGATCTCGGCGTCGTTGAGGAACACGAAGTCCACGCCGGCGATCGTCTTCACCAGCGACTCGCGCGCGGTCTCGATCCAGAGATTCATGGAGTCGAGCCCGGCGAGGCGAGCGCCCGTGCACTGCTCGCGCACCTCGCGCTGCAGGTCGGGCTGGATATTCGCCAGGAACAGGTTGCGGGCGGACGTCGACTCCTCCGACAGCTTGGGTGCGAACTCGCCGAAGACGCCCAGCCGGGTGTCCTCGGTGTGGGCGATGGCCATGTCGTACTCGTAGTGCGCGCGCCAGAAGAAGGTCTCGCCGCCCTTCACGTGCTCGATGTCATCCGTGTTCACGCCCCGGCCCTCGAGCACCGCGTACTGGTCGGGGCCGAAGTCGTCGCCCACGGGGCCCACCACCCGCACCTCGGTGAAGAAGCTCGCGGCGAGGGAGAAGTGCACTGCGGCGCCGCCGAGCATCCGCTCGCGCTCCCCGAAGGGCGTCTTGACCGCGTCGAAGGCGATCGATCCAACTACGACAAGGCTCATAGCGGCGGAAGCGTATAGCGAAGGTGCGGTGCTTGCCGGAACGACGTTCCGGCTCCGCTGCTCCCCCCTGGGACCGGAGGCAATACCCTGCCGCGCCGTGAGGGCCGTTCAAGTGAAGGCTTTCGGAGGGCCGGAGGTGCTGGAGGTCACCGACCTGCCCGTGCCCGAACCCGGTGAGGGCCAGATACTGGTGCGCGTGAGCCGGGCCGGGGTCAACTTCGGCGACACCCATCAGCGCGAGGGCCAGTACGTGGCCGAACGCGAGCTTCCCTTCGTGCTCGGCGGCGAGGTGGCCGGGGTGGTGGAGTCCGCCGCGATCGGCCTCGAGAGCGGCGAGCGCGTGGTGGCCCTGCTCGAGACAGGCGGCTACGCGGAGTACGTCGTAGCTCCGGCCGCGCAGACGTTCCGGGTCCCGGACGGCCTGTCCGACGACGCTGCGCTGGCGCTGCTGATCCAGGGCCTCACCGCCTGGCACCTGCTGCGCACCTCCGCACGGCTCGCGGCGGGTGAGAGCGTGGTGGTGCACTCGGCGGCAGGCGGCGTGGGCGGGCTCGCCGTGCAGCTCGCGCGAGCGATGGGCGCCGGCCGCGTGATCGCCACGGCGGGCTCGGCTGATCGGCGCGCTCGGGCAATGGAGCTCGGGGCGGACGCGGCTGTGGATTCCGAGACCGAAACGCTCACCGACGCCCTCGTGAAGGCCAACCAGGGCCGGCTGGTCGACGTGGTGCTCGAGACAGCGGGCGGCCGCGTGTTCGAGCAGAGCCTCCAGGCGCTTGCGCCGTTCGGCCGCCTGGTGGCCTACGGCAACTCGACGCGCGAGAAGGTGAGGGTGTCCAACGCGGCGCTGCTCAAGACCAGCCGGGCGGTGGTCGGTTTCTGGCTCTACCACTGCCTCGAGCGCAGGGAGATGACCGAACAGCCGCTGCGCGATCTGTTCGAGCGCGCCGCTCGTGGAGAGCTGGCGCCCCAGGTCGGCGGCACCTATCCCATGAGCGAAGCGAGCCGCGCGCACGAGGACCTGGCGGCCCGCCGGACCACCGGCAAGCTCCTCCTGGACCCGCTGGCGTGAACGCTGCGTCCGTGTCACAGTGGCCCGCATATGACCTCTCTCACACGTAACGTCGCCGTCCTCGCCCTGGTCGCCGCCCTGGCGGCCCCGGTCGCCCTGGCCGCCGGCAACGGCACCTACAGGGGCAAGATCACCGGCGATACCGACGTGAAGGTCAAGGTCAAGAACAACCGGGTGACCAAGTTCACGACCTCGATCTATGCCTCCTGCGGGCTCTCCAACTTCATCATCACCGTCGCCTACCCGCCGGCCGGCCAGAGGGGCAAGTCGGCCAAGATCAAGAAGAACGGCAAGTTCAAGGCCGTGTTCAAGGGATCGCCTGACGTCGAGGACGACAAGCGCACGATCAAGGGCACCTTCAACGGCTCCAAGGTGACCGGCACCGTGAAGGTCGAGGGGCTCTGTTCGGCGGACGGGAAGTACTCCGCCAAGCGCTGAGCCACGGGGCCCCCGAGGCTCCCCCGCTAGTCTCAACTCCTAGATGACGACGTTCGCAGAGCTCGGGCTCTCCAAGCCTGTCTTGGAAGCCCTGGAGCACCTCGGCTATCAGCAGCCCACGCCGATCCAGGAGGAGACGATCCCCCTGTTGCTCGGCGGCAGCGATGTGATCGGCCAGGCCCAGACGGGCACCGGCAAGACCGCGGCGTTCGGGCTGCCGATGCTGGAGTACGTCGATCCGTCCGATCCCGAGGTGCAGGCGCTGGTTCTCACCCCCACCCGGGAGCTGTGCATCCAGGTGACTCAGGCGCTGCGCGCGTACGGCGAGCAGCGCGGTATCTCGGTGGTCGCCGTATTCGGCGGCGCCCCGATTCGCGACCAGGCCTCGCGACTCAAGGAGAACGCCCAGGTCGTGGTCGGCACGGTCGGCCGCGTGATGGACATGATCCGCCGCCACTACCTCTTCCTCGACTCCGCCCGCTACGTCGTGCTCGACGAGGCCGACGAGATGCTCGACCTCGGCTTCCTCGAGGACGTCGAGACGATTCTCGCCCGGTGCCCGTCCGGCCGCCAGACGTGCCTGTTCTCCGCCACGATGCCGCCGGAGATCAGGAAGCTGGCCGAGAAGCGCATGTACGACCCGGTGACGATCAAGGTCAAGGCGGCCACGCTCACGATCGACACGGTGGCCCAGTTCCACGTGGAGGTGTCCGACAAGGACAAGCCCGAGAAGCTGGCCGAGGTGCTCAAGGCCGAGGCGCCGAAGCAGGCCATCATCTTTGCCCGCACGAAGATCGGGGTCGACCGCTTGGCGCGGCGGCTCGGCGACAAGGGCCTGCGCGTGAAGACGCTCCACGGCGACATGAGCCAGGGCTCCCGCGACGGCGTGATGATCGCCTTCAAGGGCGGGCGCGAGCGCCTGCTCGTAGCCACCGACGTCGCGGCCCGGGGGCTCGACATCGCCGGCGTCTCGCACATCGTGAACTACGACGTGCCCAACTCGCCTGACATCTACGTGCACCGCATCGGCCGCACGGGCCGCGCCGGAGAAACCGGTCGTGCGATTACCTTCATCACTCCCAAGCAGCGCAGCGACCTCGAGGCGATCGAGCGCCACGCCCAGACCGAGATCAAGGCCTGGGGCACCAACGGCGCCACCCCGGCCAAGGGCCAGGAGCGCTCGGACGGCAGCCCGGCACCGGCGCCGGTCGACGAGGCTCCGCCCAAGGCCCCGTCCACCGAGGCGCCCGCCACTGAGGCCCCGGCCGTCAAGGCCCAGGAGCCCGAGCCCGAGGCAGAGCCGCGGGAGCGCCAGACGCGCCGGCCCCGGCACACCAAGCCGCGCCGGGAGCTGCAGGGCGGCACCGTCAAGCTGATCGTGGGCGCGGGGCGTCAGAAGGGCATCGAGCCGGCGGACGTGGTCAGCGCCATCGTCGACGGCTCCCACCTCGACGGTGAGGACGTTCGCAATGTTCGCGTGCTCGAGCGGTTCAGTTTCGTCGAGGTGCCCGCGGAGCGGGCGCAGGAGGTGGTCGACAAGGTCACCGGAAACGAGGTCCGGGGCGTCGAGCTCCGGTTGGAGGTAGCCAAGCGATGAGCCAGGCGACAATGCACACCAACCACGGCCCCATCGTGGTCGAGCTGTTCGATGGCGACGCGCCCAAGACGGTCGAGAACTTCCGCAAGCTGTCGGCCGACGGCTTCTACAACGGGCTGTCGTTTCACCGCATCATCCGCGACTTCATGATCCAGGGCGGATGCCCTGAGGGCACCGGCACCGGCGGCCCCGGATACACGTTCGAGGACGAGTTCAACGACCACAAGATCGTGCGGGGAGCGCTGGCCATGGCCAACGCCGGGCCGGATACCAACGGATCCCAGTTCTTCATAGTGACCACGGAGGCTGCCCCGTGGCTCGACGGCAAGCACACGGTGTTCGGCGAGGTCACGTCCGGCATGGACGCGGTCGACGCCATCGAGGGCCTGCCCACGGGGCCCGGCGACCGTCCCGAGCAGCCCGTGATCGTCGAGCGCGTGGAGCTGGCCGACGCCGCGTAAGGGGAGGAGCGCAGCCGGAAGGTCGTTCCGGCAAGCACCGGACCGTTCTGGTCCCTGCGTTGAGCTGCTCTGGTGGGAGGGTTGCCCTTCTACTGACGGGGCCCTGAGGCTCGTGCGGGATGCGCTGGCCGCCGAGGGCTTCGACCCCGAGTCCGTGGAGATGCGGGAGATGAGGACCACCGGCGATGCTGAGCAGGAAGCCTTCGTCGGCTCGCCGACGATCCGGATCGCGGGAGCCGACGTCTCGCCCGTCGACAGCGAGCCGGTGGGGCTCTCATGCCGGGTCTACCGGCTGCGCGACGGCAGGACCTCACCCACGCCGGATCCGCAGGACATCCGCGATGCGATCAGGAGGACCACCGAATGAACATCGGAGACACAGCCCCGCCCTTCGGCCTGCCCGCCACGGACGGCAGCACCCACGGGCCGAGTGCCACACCGACTGCCGTCGTGTTCACCTGCAACCACTGCCCCTACGCGCTCGCTTGGCACGACCGCCTGCTCGACGTGGCCCGCGACTACTCCCCGCGTGGTGTCCACGTGCTGTTGGTGAACCCCAACGACGCCGAGAGCCATCCGCGTGACTCCTTCGACGCGATGAAGGTGCGGGTCGAGGCCGATGGCGGCTGGCCCGCGCCCTATCTGCGCGACGAGACCCAGGAGGTGGCGCGCGGCTTCGGCGCCCGGACCACGCCCGACGTGTTCGTGCTCGACGAGCACGGCATGCTGCGCTACCGCGGCGCCCCCGACGCCGACTACGACGACCCGTCCGAGGGCGCCGCCTGGCTGCGCGGCGCGCTCGACGCGCTGCTCGACGGAAACGAGCCGAATCCGGCGGAGACCGAGCCGGTGGGCTGCAGCGTGAAGTGGTCGCGGTAGCGCTCGGGCTGGCCGCCAGCGTCTCCTGGGGGCTCGCCGACTTCATCGGAGGGACCAAGAGCCGCGCCCTCGACCTGCTGGCGGTGCTGGTGGTCTCCCAGGGCGTGGCGCTCGTGCTGCTGTTCCTGGCCACGGCCGCCCGAGCCGAGGGTCCGCCCGGGGCGGAGGCGCTCCTGTACGCGGCGGGCGCGGGGGCGGCCGGCGTGGTCGGTCTGGCTGCGCTCTACCGCGGCCTGGCAGTGGGCGCCATGGCCGTGGTGGCGCCGATTGCCGCTCTTGGAGCGGGCATTCCGGTGGTGGTCGGAGTGGCCACCGGCGACCGCCCCGGCGCCGTGCAGGTTGCCGGCATCCTGCTGGCGCTGGCGGGCGTGGCTCTCGCGGCCCGCGAGGAGGCCCCCGAAGGCGGGGGAGCCCGCCTCGCCGTGGGCGCCGGGCTGGCCGCCGCGGCGGCCCTCGGCATCGGCGTCTTCCTGGTGGGCATGGACGCCGCCGGCGACGAGGACGTTCTCTGGGCGCTGACCGCCGCCCGGATCGCCAGCGTGGTGCTTTTGGCTGCCGCTGTGCTTGCCACTCGCCCCGACCTCGGCGCCATCCGGCCGCATCTCGGCGCCGTGGCGGCGATCGGCCTGCTGGACCTGGGCGCCAACGCGCTGTTCACACTGGCCTCCACGGAGGGGCTGGTGAGCGTGGCCGCGGTGTGCTCGTCGCTGTACCCGGTGGTCACGATCGGGCTGGCCGCTTCGCTGCTCGGCGAGAGAGTGCGCCCGCGGCAGACGGCCGGCATCGTCCTTGTGATGCTCGGTGTGGTGGGGATCGCCGCAGGGTGACGGCCGGTCAGCCACGCACGGCGGTCAGCACCGCCTCCGGATCCCGTAGGTCGGTCAGCACCGCATCCGCGCCGGTCTCCTTCAGCTCCTCCACCGAGTGGGGACCGGTGGCCACCGCAACGGCCCGCGCCCCGGCCCTATGCGCTGCCTCGACGTCGAGCGGGGTGTCGCCGATCAGCACGGTGTCGGAGGCCTCGACGTGAACGTCGCGCAGCCGCGCCGCCTTCTCCCGGGCCGCGGCCACGAGATCGGCGCGCGTCGCGTGGGGATCCGAGCCGTAGCCGCCGATCTCCAGGTCCACCAGCCGCTCGAGGCCGAACGCCGAAAGCTTGAGGGCGGCATTCACTTCGAGGTTGCCGGTCAGAAGGGACTGCGTCACGTCCTTGCGCCGGCCAACGGCCTCGAGCGCGGCCCGGGCACCGGGCAGGGCGCAGCCGTCGGCCGTGATCGCCTCCCGCCTCGCCTCCAGCGCCACCGTCAGCTCGGCAAAGACGCGAGCGAGGTGACTCTCGCGATAGTCGATGCCCTGCTCCTCGAGCAGAGCCATCGCGATCGCGTGGTCGGTGCGGCCGGCCATCGGCAGGTCGGAGACGTCAACCTGCCGCCCGAACACCGCGGCGAACGCGGTACCGAACGCCTCCCGGCCGTGCGGACCTGTGCGCACCAGCGTGCCGTCGATGTCCCAGAGCACGAGCCGCACTAGGACAACTCCACGCCGAGCAGCTCCTCGAGCCTGGGCAGCGTGGTCTCAGCGCCGCGATGGAGCACCGCGGTCATTCCCACGGCCTCCGCACCCTCGCAGTTCTCCCGCAGGTCGTCGACGAACACGCACTCCTCAGCGGTCAGGCCTGCTCGCTCCGCACCCAGGCGGTAGATCTCCGGCTGGGGCTTGTGCATGCCCTCCTCGCCCGAGATCACCACCGCGTCGAACAGCTGGGGAAAGATGGAGCGGTCGTAGCGCCCTTCACCCAGGGAGTTCGAGATCAGGCCCGTGCGCACGCCGGCGGCCTTCGCGCGCCTTACGGCCGCGAGCATCGGCTCGTCGGGGCGCATGCCCGCGAACAGCCGGTCCACCAGGCCCTCGTGGTCGGCCACGCCGAGCAGGCCGGCCAGCCGGCGCGAGAACTCGGTCTCCTCGATCTCACCCGTCTCCACCCGGCGCAGCTCGGTGCGCGCTTCGGGCTGATCGCGCAGGAGGGTGAGGAAGGCGTCCTCGGCCAGCCCCTCGGCGCGGCAGAACTGCTTGAAGGAGTCGAACACGTTGGACGTGAGCACGCCGCCGAAGTCCACCAGCAGGCCCTTCATCCGGCGTGCGCGATCTCGCGCGCCTTCTCGGCCAGGGCGGGCACGCCCTCGTCGAACATCGCCAGGAAGCTGTCGTCGCTGGCGCCCGCCAGGAAGCGCTTGTAGTTGCCCTCCATGAACACGGCGGCCTTCCACAGAGCCAGCGCCTGGTACCAGTTCAGCGCCGCCATCGAGCGCCCGCTGCGCTCCTCGTAGCGGGCGATCATCTCTTCACGGGTCGGAAAGCCCTCTGCCCGGGTCACGGCAGACAGCGAGCTGAACATCGTGTCCTCGGGATCGCCCCGCGCCACCCACGTCACGGTGAGGTAGCCCAGGTCGGCCAGCGGGTCGCCGATCGTGGCCAGCTCCCAGTCGAAGATCGAGACCACGCTGCCCGGGGGCTCTGCCCCCACCATCACGTTGCCCAGGCGGTAGTCGCCGTGCACGATCGTGGAGCGGGGCGACTCGGGCAGGTTGGCGGCCAGCCAGTCGCCCACGTCGGCCACCGCCGCAAGCTCGCGCGTCTTGTTGTGCTCCCAGAGGCCGTTGAAGCGCCGCAGCTGACGCTCCAGATATCCGGTGGGCTTGCCGAACCCCTCGAGCCCCGCGGCCTCCCAGTCCACGGCGTGCACCTCCACCAGAGCGTCCACCAGCTCGTCCCCGATCCGCGCCCGGTCCTCGGCGGAGTCCAGCGCCGCCGGCATCTCGCTGGTGATCACGTGACCGTGCACCTCCTCCATGACGTAGAACGGCACGCCGAGCACGGACTCGTCCTCGCAGGCGGCGAGCACCCGCGGGGTGCGCGCCGCAGTGCCCTCCAGCGCACGCAGCAGGCGTGCCTCCCGGAGCACGTCGTGCGCGGAGGGGGGGAGCGGAGGTCGCGGTGGGCGCCGCAGCACCAGGCGCTCGGCGCCCCGCTCGACGAGGTAGGTCACGTTGGAGTGCCCCTCACCGATGCGCTGGGCGGCGACGGGTCCCGAGCCGAGCCCGCACGAGTCCAGGAACTCCTCGAGCGGCTCGCGCACGATCAGCGGGGCCAACTCCTGTTCGGCGGCCTGCTCGCAGCTGTCGACTATCTCGGAGGCGCCCATGGGCCGGAGGATCCTCCCAGACCAACACCGCGTGGTCCGCGTTGGCCGAGATTCGGACGCGGCTAGCGTGCGGAGCCTCCCGGGCGCCAGCGCTTCGGCTACCGGGTCTGGGGACCGCCACCGATCGTGAGGGCAAGCTGGCGCGGCGGGTGCGAACGATCCTTAGAGTTCCCGTCCGATGAGCCTTCGCCATCTGACGGCTGCGGTGCTCGGCGCGTTCGTGCTCTCCGCCTTTCCCGCGGGAGCGGCCGACTCCGACGTCAAGGTGGGCAACTTCTTCTACCGCTCCGCCTACGTGAGGGTAGATCCGGGCGACACCGTGACCTGGCGGATCCGGGACGGCTCCAACCACACGATGACCACGCGCCCCGGGGCTCCGGAGTCGTTCGATTCGGGCGAGAAGGAGCCGGGCTCGACGTTCGAGTTCACCTTCACCCGGCCAGGACGCTACCTCTACACCTGCAAGATCCACCCGAGGCTCGGCCAGAGGGGGATCGTCCAGGTGGGCCCCGACACCGTGCGCCCGGCACTCCGGACGCCGAAGGTCAGACGCGGTCGCAGGAGCGTGCGGGTCTCCTTCCGGCTGTCCGAGGACGCCAAGGTGACCGCGGCCTTCAAGCGCGGCGGCAAGGCGGTGAAGACGGTGAGGACGGCATTCCTCGTCGACGGCAAGCGCTCGCTGGTGCTGAGGGTGGGCAAGCCGTTCGCGTCCGGCCGGTACAGCGCTCGCCTGACCGCGGTCGACCGCGAGGCCAACGTCTCGAAGCCCGTCAAGATCAGCTTCTCCGTACCCGACTAGCCGCGCACGGCCTGCGTTGCCGAGCGCACGAACATCTCGCGGGCGCCGTCCAGGGCTACGGTCTCACCGCGGTCCAGCCGCTCGAGCATCAGCCCCTCCAGGCCGGCTATCAGGAAGACCGCGGCGATCTCGGCGCTCTCCTCGTCCGGGCCGTCCTCGACCTCGCGGAGCAGTCCCGTGAGCACCGTGCGCCATGTGTCTTTCATCTCGCGCATCACCGCACTCACGTCCGGCTCGACCACCGACACCGCGGCCAGGTCGAAGTACAGCCGCGCGAGGCGGGCGTCGCGATCCATCACCCGCCACAGCCCCTCGAGCAGGCCGCGGACGAGCTTCTCAACTGTGTCGGCGTCGCCGAGGCGGCCGAGCATCTCCTCGGTGATCGAGGTGCTCACCTCCATCCCGACCGCGGCAACCAGTCCCTGCTTCGAGCCGAAGTGGTAGCCGATCAGGGCCTTGTTCTGCCCCGATTGCGCCGCCACCTTGGCGGTGGTGAGGCCTGCGTAGCCGTCGGCCTTCAGCACCTCCAGGCCGGCCTCGAGCACGCGCCCGCGAGCGCCCGACGGGGGCCTGCCCACGCTCAGGCCGTGGCACCGATCGGGTCCATGCCCATGGCGGCCAGCTTCTTGGAGAGGGACTTCATCGCGTAGGCGTAGATCTCGGAGGAGTGGTAGCCGAACGGGGTGGTGAACTCGTACGGGTCCTCCGCCATCGGCGGGGCGAGGGCCAGCGTACCCACGGGCAGGCACTCGGCCAGCGTGTCCTGCACGGTCTGCTTGTGCGCAGGGTCCGCCTTGATGGCGTCGGCCAGCAGCTTGACGCCGAAGCCCACGTGGCGCGACTCGTCCCGGTTGACCGCCGTGAACCCCTGGCGGAAGCCCGGTAGCCAGTCGCGGTCCTTGAGGGTGCGGATCATGAAGCGCGCCCCGGTGAGCGCGAGGGTTCCCTCGATGATGATCATGTAGACGGTGACCCCCCGTACGAGCGCGCTCATGTCGGTGGGGTCGAGGCGCAGCGTCTCCGCGCAGTCGTGCAGGATGCCGTCGAACAGCTGCCCCCACTCGGCGTTCATGCACGGGCGCTGCAGTGAAAGGTTCTGGCTGAGCGTCTCGGCGTCGACGCCGAAGACCTCCCGGTAGAAGCGGTCGAAGAACACCATGTGCTTCGCCTCGTCCGAGATCTGCGTGGCCAGGAACGCCCGCGCCTCGTGTGTCGGCGCCGCGATGGCGAAGGGCAGCAGCTCGGTGGTCACCCGCTCCTCGCCGAGGAAGAACGAAGACATGCTCCACTGCATGAACTCGCGCTCGGGGTCGGTGAAGGCGTCGCTGCCCCACTGCACGGCGTCGTGAGAGAAGTCGAAGGACTCCGAGCTCCACTGCTGGTTCTCCCAGCGCGAGAAGAGCTTCTCGTAGGACGGGGCCGCCTCGACGATCCGGTCGAGGCCGGCCATCACCTTGTCGATGTCGGCGTCGAGGAGCACCTGCAGAGCCTCGTCCTCACTGCCGTCGGGGGTGTTGCCAGGGCGGGTGGTGGAGTCGATGGTCGCCATGCCCGACATTATTACCCGATCGTTTAGTTATGTGCAACTCCCGTGTGGGCTTCAGGCGATCTCGTCCACGTGGCGGATGTTGGCCACGTCGTCGTGCTCGCTGCTCGCCTCGGACTCGAACCAGCCATCGAGGATCTCCGTGAGCAGCGCCTCACTGGTGCTGCGCAGCGAGAGCGCGAGCACGTTGGCGTCGTTCCAGCGCCTGGCCCCGCGGGCCGTCTCGGCGTCGGCGCAGAGGGCGGCCCGCGCCCCCGGCACCTTGTTCGCCGCGATCGACGCCCCTGTGCCGGTCCAGCAGCAGACCACCGCCTGGTCGGCGCGGCCCTCGGCCACGTCGCGCGCCGCGGCTTCGCTGGCCCAGGCCCAGTCGTCGCGCTCCTCCTCGGTCAGAGCACCGTGCAGCAGCGGCTCGTGGCCGCGGCGGCGCAGCTCCGCCACCACCGCCTCGGCCACGCCGGTGCGCTCGTCTGCGGCTACGGAGATCCGCATGCCGGCCACGAGCTCAGCGGCGCCTGCGCACCCGCAGGCGCTTGGTGGCCGTCACCGACAGTCCCTCCGCAGTCAACCCTCGCCCGACGAGCCGGAAGCGCCCACGAGGCAGCCGACGGCTCACGCGGATGACCACCCGGCGCGGGCGCCCACGCCGCAGGCCTAGGGCCTTGCTGCGGCCCACCCGCCGGCCACGGCGGTTGCGCAGCACGATCCGCACCTGGCGAAGTGTCGCGCCGGCGGCTCGGACGCGCAGGCGGAACGGCCGGCCCCGGCGGGCGCGGCGGAGGCCCTTGGCGGCGCCGATCCTGAGCGCGAGACGTGGCCGCGCCGCGATGTCCACGCCGGGCACGGCCAGGCCGATCTTCGACAGCTCCATCGTCCCCGTCGTGCGCTGCTGCGCGTAGAGCGTGGTCGACGGCGCGATCTGCAGGCGCAGGCGCGAGTCGGGGGTCGCGTGGAAGGCGATCGGCTCGAGGGGCCGCTCGATCGTGTGCGGCTCCCCGTCGAGGGTCACGGGGATCGGGGTGGCCTGGTTGCCCACCACGAGGTTGGTCGCCGTGTCCACGATCTGGGCGAATACGTGGGTGCCCTCCGGGGTTCCCGTGCCCGTGTAGGCGAGCGAAAGCTGTGGCTCACCGAGCAGGTCGGTCTCGGACTTGGGCGCCGGCACGTCGACGCTTACCGCCTCGGCGGAAGGCGACGCGAAGATCAGCGCGCCTCCGCCCGAGCTCGGGGCCACGGGCAGCGTGCCCGACCCGGACGCCTGCACTCCCCCGGTCGGTACCGGCGGGAAGGTGGCGCCGGTGCGCAGCTTGCCGTCCTGGGCGATGAAGGAGAACGGCGGGCCGGTGCTCACGCCCCGGCTGCCCTTGAGCCAGCGGTCGAACCAGGAGAGCACCGACTGCTCGACCACGCTGATCGGGCCACGCTCGGTTAGGCACGCTCCGTGTCCGCCGCAGAACCACACCATCCGGACGGGTACGCCGTTGGCCTTCAGGATCGCGTGGTTGACCATCGACTCCTTGAGCGTGAACAGCGTGTCGACCGTGCCCTGGAGCAGCAGGGTGGGAATGCGGATCCGATCCACCAGCGCCCCGGGCCCCCGGCTGCGGAAGAACTCGACGGACTCGGGAGAGAAGCGGCCGGTGGTCGAGCCCTCGGCGAAGGCCTTGCCGATCGCCGGGTCGGTGCCGCCGGTCTCGGGGCCCGCGGGTCCCACGATGCCTCCGGTGAAGGCCGTGCCGCCGGCGCCGAAGAGGATGCTGCCCCAGCCCTGCTTCACGACCCCGTCCTTGTAGAGGCTGGAAACGAGCGAGTTCCAGGCGATGGTGGGCGTGATCGCGTCCACCCGCTTGTCGATGGCCGCGGTGGTCAGCTGGATGCCGCCCCCGTAGCTCGGGCCGTTCATGCCCACGCGCGGGTCCCCTGGCCCGTCGAGCCGCGCCTCGGGCTGCTGAGCCACGTGGGAGATGAGAGCCTGCACGTCGCGGCCCTCGAACTCGGGCGAGTCGGCCATCACCTGCCCGCCCGACCCCCCGAAGCCCCGGGCATCCCAGGTGAGCACGTTGTAGCCGTTTCGGTGCAGCGGCCCTGTGCCCACCTTGCCGAAGAGGGTGTCCGACTCGGTTTGGTCGCTGGTGTCCCCAGACATGCCGTAGCCGTGGCCGAGCAGGACCGTGGGGGCACGCTCGCCGGCTCGCAGGCCCTCCGCGGGAAAGAAGTGCGTCACGATCTCGGTGCCGTCGAACGAGGTGACCACGGCGTCGCGGGCCGAGGCCGAGGGAGCGAGCCCAAGGAGCACAGCCAACCCGGCGGCGGCTGTGAGGGCACCCCGTCGCATCGCCGGCCGAGGATACCCCGCCCGAGTCGCCCGAGGGCTTACCTTTTCCCGATGCCCGAGCTACCGGAGGTGGAGATCGCCGCACGCCGGATTCACCGCGCTGTGGCGGGCGCCGGCATCGAGTCCGCGCTGGCGCCGGGCATGGTGACCATGAAGAGCTTCGATCCGCCGCTGGATTCCCTGGCCGGGGCGACCATCGATGGTGTGCGGCGGCGGGGCAAGCTGTTCGTGATCGAGCTCGGTGATCTGGCGCTGGTGATCCACCTGATGTCCGCCGGGCGGCTGCAGCTGTTCGACAAGCGCGCCTCGCTGCGCGACCGCGCCTCGCGGCTGCTCCTGCGTCTCGATTCCGGCCGCGAGCTGCGCCTGCGCGAGTTCGGCACACAGCAGCGGGCGTGGGCCAAGCTGCTGCCCGCCGAGGCGGTCGACGCCGACGACGCCGTGGCCACCCTCGGGCCGGAGGCGTGGCCGGCACCCTCGGCCCCGGAGCTGGCCGCGGTGCTCGACCAGCCCCGCCACTTGCATCCGCTCCTGCGCGACCAGCGCACAATCGCGGGCATCGGGCGCTCGTGGGTCGACGAGATCCTCTGGGAGGCCCGGCTGTCGCCCTTCAAGAAGGGCTCGGAGCTCGACGAGGACGAGGTCGAGCGGCTCCGGGCGGCCATGGACGTGCGGCTGGGCGCCGCGCTCGAGCACTACGAGCAGGTGCTGGGCGACACGATCCCCGACAAGCTGCCGATGCCGCTGGCGGTACATCGGCGCCCGGGTGAGCCGTGCCCGCGCTGCGGCGCTCGCATCGAGGCGATCCACTACCGCGACTACGTGCTCTGCTACTGCCCCGAGGAGCAGACCGGCGGCCGCGTGCTCAAGGACCGGCGTTTGTCGCGCCTGTTGAAGTGATGCCCACCGGTGCCCTCGGCGAGTCGTTCCGGTCGTTCTTCGATGCGGTCGACGACTTCTTCTCTGGCCTCGCCGAGGTGCAGCTGGGCTCGCTCGCGTTTGCGTTGCTGTGCTTCGGCATCTACCTCAGCCTGCGCTCCCGAGCCTCCTACAACATCCTCCGTGCGGCCTATCCCACCGAGTCGTTCCGCTTCCGGGAGATCTGGGGCGCCTACTTCGCCGGCTACGGGTTCAACTCGGTGATACCGGCCCGCGGCGGCGACGTGGTTCGCCTGTTCCTGACCAAGACGTCGGTGCCGCGGTCGAGCTACCCGGCAGTGGGGGCCACGTTCGTGGTCGAGGTCGGATTCGACGTGGCAATGGGCGTGCTGATCCTCACCTTCGCCTTCACCCAGGGCGTGTTCCCCAAGCCGCCGGACTTCGCCGACCTCAACGCCTTCGACCTCTCGTATCTGGCCTCGCACCCGCGCTTTGCGCTCTTCCTGATCACGGCGCTCGGGGTGGCGGCGATGGTGGCCTTCGCGCTCCTCTCGGTACGGGTCAAGGCGTTCTGGGCCCGCGTACGCCAGGGACTGACGATCCTCTTCGATCGCCGCCGCTACTTCCGCGAGGTGTTCGCGGTGCAGCTGGCGGGATGGGTGTTCCGCTTCACCGCGTTCTGGTTCCTGCTCGAGGCGTTCAACGTGGGCGGGTCGGTAAAGAACGTGCTCCTGGTCCTGGGGGTGAACGCCGTCTCGGCCGCCGTGCCCTTCACGCCCCAGGGCGCAGGCGTGGCGCAGGCGCTGCTCGCCAGGGTGTTCGCCGACACCGCTCCTGGCGCCACCGTGGCGGCCTACTCGGTGGGCCAGCAGATCGCGATCGCCGCCTTCACCTTCGCGGTGGGGTTCGCCTCCCTGGTGTTCATCTTCCGGGTGCGCAGCTTCAAGGAGATCATGCGCCGGGGCAGGGAGGACCGCGACGTCGAGAAGGCCGGCCGCGATCCGGGGGAGGAGCCGGTCTAGGCGGGAACCGGAGCGGTCGCGACCGGCTGACCGACGAGGTTGCGAACGAGGAACTGGGTCTGGTCGGCCACCGTGCGCTCGAACTGCGGCTCGACGTAGATCGCGAAGTGCCCGATCGGGTAGCGGATCAGCTCGGCGTTGGGCACGCGCTCGGCGGCCCGCATGGCCGGGGCGGCGGGGGTGGTGGTGTCGTGCTCGGCCACGACCACCAGCACCGGGCAGCGCAACTTCGAAAGCTTCGAGTAGGGGCGGTAGGCGCCCACGTAGAGGCCCACGCGGGCGGCCACGCGGTTCTCCCACGTGCTCTGGGGTGGGTCGATGGCGAGGAAGCCGGGCTGCGCCTCGGGGGTCGCCATGACCGCTGTCGACCCCGGCGGCCCGACCGACAAGATGTAGAAGGGTGGGCGCCCGGCCAGCGCGCCGGCGCCGTCGCGGATGGCGGCTGCCGTGAGGCGCAGGGCGGCGGCCATGCCGCCGCCGCGGATGGTGCTCAGGCCGTCCGTGAAGGGCGCCTGCGAGACGACCGCGGCCACGCGATCGTCGCCCGCGGCCACCTGCACCACGTGTCCGCCGCTGAAGGAGGTGCCCCACAGAGCCACCCGCTGCGGATCGACTCCCTCGAGCCCGCGCGCGAAGGCGATCGCCGCCCGCCAGTCCGCGAGCTGGCGGCGGATGCTCCACCAGCTGGCGCGGCTCGCCCGAGCTCGCGCCGAAATGGCGGTAGTCGAACAGGAGCACGGCCAGCCCGGCGGCCGCAAAGCGCTCGGCGTAGGCGTCGAGGCGCTGTTCGCGCACACCCGAGAAGCCGTGGGCCATCACGAGGCAGGGGTGAGGCTGCTCGCCTTCCGGGCGCCAGAGCCACGCGGCACAGCTCTCGCCGCCGGACTCGAAGGAGACCTCGGAGCGGGCGGGAGAGGTCACGTGACCTCTCAGGTGCCGAAGCCCTCGCGGGCTTCGCGCACGAGCGCCACGGCCTCCGGGAACAGCCGCGTCATGGCGCCGCGGATCTCCTCGGCCTGCTGCTCCGCGTTGCCCTGGAGGTTGAGCCGGTTGATTCCGGCCACCGTCATGTCCACGGCCAGCTTGATGGCATTGTCGGCCCACGCCACCTTCTGGGCGCCCTGCATCTGCTCCGCCATCTCCTCCATTCGCCGCCGGAGCTCGTCCGGGTCGCCGAAGAGGCCGCCAAAGGGATCGTCAGGTGCCATCCGCCTGATTCTAGGGAGCGCGCCCGGCGGGCGGATCGGGGCAGACTGTACTCTCGGGGGCGATGGCGCCCCTCACCCCAGATCAGGTCCGGATGCGCGAGCGCGTGGAGGGCCTGATCCGCCTGGCCGCGCCGGGGCTCAACCTGCTGCTGGCCGTCGGGGAGCGCGTCTCGCGGCTGGTGGAGCCGGAGGATCACGAGTACTACCCACCGCGTACGCGCGCCGGCGGGCCTCAGGCCGCGCCGCCTCCCTCGGGGCCCGGCAGCCGGCGTTCGTAGCTTCGTGACGGAACTCTCGGAACAGCTCGGGTGGGAGGCCCGGTGGGCAAAGCCCGCCGCGTATGCGGCGTTCGGTTCCGCGATTCTCACGGTCGGCGGGAACGTCTACGCCGCCACCGCGCTCGAGGCACGGCCTGAGCCGGGAGACTCGACGGAGTTCGCCGCCGCTCTCGCGTCGGAGTCGGACGTGTTCGTCACGTCTGCGGTGATCCCGGCGATCGGGGCGGCCCTGCTGCCGCTCGTCTTGGTCTACCTGTACGGAGTGGTGAAGACCCGTAGGCCCGAGCTGCCCACCATCGCCTTGTACCTGGCGGTGGCCGGACCGCTGATCTACGCCCTGGCCATCGTGCTCTCCCAACTCGACCGGATCGACAGCGCCGAGCAGTTCGTTGCGACCGGATCTCGGAGCGAAGCTCGAGCAGAGGATGCGCTCCAGGACCAGAGCACGCTGGCGGTGGCGTTCGGCCTGTCCGGTGCCCTTTCGCTGGGCTTCGCGCTCGTCTACCTCAACCTCAACGCCATGCGAGCCGGGATCGAAAGCCGGTTCATGGGCGTGATGGGCGTGATCGTGGGCGCGCTTCCGATCCTTTCCTCGCTGATCCCCGGCGTGAGCGCCAGCTTCGTCCAGCTGTTCTGGGTTGTCGCGCTCGGCGTGCTGTTCCTGGGTCGTTGGCCCGGCGGCCGCGGGCCGGCCTGGGAGACGGGCGAGGCCGCGCCTTGGCCCTCGGCGGCGGACCGCCGCCTGGAGGCGGCAGAGGCTCCAGAAGTCGACAGTCGACAGACGACAGTCGACAGCGCGTCCGACGAGCCTCTTTCGACTCATCCAACGTCGCAGAAGCGAAAGCGCAAACGCAAGCGCTGACTGCTCGGCTAGCGGGCCAGGCCCAGGTCGTCCGACAGCTCGGG
This sequence comes from uncultured Thermoleophilaceae bacterium, assembly GCA_963825475.1. Lineage (GTDB taxonomy): Bacteria > Actinomycetota > Thermoleophilia > Solirubrobacterales > Thermoleophilaceae > JAAYBF01. The sequence continues at coordinate 645,230 of CAWGTC010000006.1, forward strand.
CTCGGTGCCCACCAGCCTGCAGCGGGAGATCGCCTTCAGCTCGGCGGGGGAGGCTTGCTGGTGGGCATGCGCCGCCGGGGGAGTGCCGTCCTTGAGCAACGGCCACGCCTGGCGGGAGCGGAGCACTGTCTCGCCCGCGTCGTCGACGCATACGAGGTCCACGGCCGTCCGGTCGTTCGTGGTCGCCGGGACGTTCACATCATCGGGTACCGTGACGAGCACCTCGACGCCGCCTTCGGGAGTCTGTGCCTGGCGCACCGTGATCGAGCCGTTCGAGTCCTCGCTGCCGCCCGCCGCCAGGATCAGCGCGGTGGCTCCCACCAGCAGGATCAGCAGGACCGCGAACGTCCTCCACTTGGGGTCCACGGGCCTGGCTTTCAGCCCACGGTCAACGGCGCAGCTTGGCCAGCCGGATGTAAGCCCTCAGCGACCCTGGCTTGCTCGCAAGCTTGCGGTCGGCGATCGCCACGTAGCGCACCTTGCCCCCGCGGAGGATGAACACCGCGCGGCTCTTGTGGCGCTTGGGGGTCTGCAACACCCGCAGGCCCGCCCCCGCCGGCTTGAGCCGCTTGCCGAAACGCTTGCGCAGCGTGGCGCCTGTCGAGCCGCGGCGGATGCCACGCAGCCTGTGCGCCTTGCCGTTCGTCGCCGCCAGCCGCAGCCGGTTGCGCTTGTCGAACACCGCCAGCCCGCGGGCCTTCTTGTCCTTGCCCCTCACGCAGTAGCGGTAGACGCGGGTGCGCTTGGAGATGTTGCCGAGCGGGCGGGCCCGCCGCGCGGTGCGCGAGCGGCTCTGCCCGAGCCGGAGCCGGCCGATGTTCCGCGGGCCGATCTTGACCCGGCGCGCCAGGCAGCGGGTGGGCTCGAAGCCGGGGCCGGTTCCCGGAATCCGGCTGCCCTCCAACGGGGCCGGCGGCGCGGGCAACGTGACCTTGTAGATGTCGATCGCGCTACGGCCCGCACCCGCTCCGACGATGCCGTCGCCCGTGGCTCCGAAGTAGGTGAATGTGCCGTCGTCGTTGCGCTGCACCTTGAAGATCTGCGAAACCCACTCATTGGCGTTCTCGGGGATGAAGTAGCCGGCCTGCTTGAACTCGAAGGTGCCGTCGGAGTGTTCGACGAAGTCGACCACCTGCGTTCCCTGGGAGTACCAGCCCATGAAAATGCGGTTCTGACCAGGAATCTGTTGGAACACGTGGGCTGTGCAGAAGCTGCCCTGGGGCTGCGTCCGGATCGGCGCCCGGAAGATCGCCTTTTTACCGTCGGGCGTGCGGGCGTAGGACTCGAACGCCTCCTCCGCCGTCTTCGGCGTAGAGGCCTTCAAGCGATCGACCGAGTAGGCGTGCACTCCGCCGTTGCCCTGGCTGTTGTCTCCGGCCGGGCTGCACGTGGCGCCCGGGGGCGCGATGCCGCCGCCGCGCTCGTCGGTGGCGAGCAGGAACTTGCCCGAAGCGGTGAGCTCGAGCTCGTGGTCGAAGTCGATGTCCTGGGCCGACGTGAACGGCGCGACCGCCCCGTCCTGGGTGGCTGCCCGCCCTTGGTGGAAGGCACTTCCGAGGTGCTTGACTCCGGTCAGCGACGGTGAGCCGATCGCAATCCAGTTCGGGATCCGGAGGTCAACGTTCTCGCCGTCTTTCGTGCCCGTCACGCAGTCGGTGATCTTGGCGTCGGTGCCGAAGGCCGCCGAGTTGGACTCGCGCTCGCGGCAGGGCAGCGGGGTCCCCTGCAGCTTGTCATCGGTGAAGTCCATCGGCGTGCCGTTGTCGTCGAAGGCACCGCTCATGTCGAACACAATCGCCGCGTTGCCGGCGCCGCAGGTGAGGCGGTCGTCGGGGTAGAGCTCGAGCTCGTGGCAGCCGTATACCCCGGCGCCCGTCTCGTTCACCGAGTGGCCGCGGCCGATCGCGGCGCTCGGGTAGCGGAAGCGGTAGACCTCCGGCTTGCACAGCGCGCGCTTTGCCAGCGGCTCGGTGCCAGGCGGGATGGTGCCCAGCGGCGCCTCGAGGCACGACCGCAGGTTCACGACCTCGAAGCCGTCGAGGTTGTTCTGCTCGGTGGTCTCGTTCCCGCGCTTGCCGTCCTCGTCCACGCTCACGCCGTCGGAGGTCACGGAATAGGCGATGTGCGGGCGCCGGGGATCGACGTTGACGGTGTGCGACTGGCCGATGTGGCTGGTCAGCGCGATCTCGACCGGGCTGGCCGGGTCGGTCACGTCGATGATCTCCAGTCCGCCGCGTCCTGCACCCACCAAGCCGAGGTCGCCGCTGTCGTGACAGCGGCCGGGTGCGTCGCTCGCGTCGAGCAGCAGCTGAGCGTCGCTGCGGTTGGCTTCGAGGACGTCGGTGTTGAAGATCACATCGCCCTTCGGCGTGGCCTCGACGTCGTGCTGAAGTCCCGTCACCCCAGTGGGGGCGCCGACGCACGAAGCGGAGGGGTGCTGTGAGATCAGCTTGGGCTCGACCTTGCCCTTGTTCGTAAGCTGCGCGATCGACTGTCCGCCGCCGTTGGCGGAGCTGCCGAGAAGACCGACCGAGACGTAGGTCTCACCGCCCTGGGTGAAGTAGTCCAGATCGCTGTGGGGGTTGCCGGTGACGAGGGTGTCGAGCAGCTCCCATTCGGCGCCCTGGCCACCCGAGTTGAAGTTGGCTGTGGGGGGTGCAGCCGGATCCGTGAAGCTCGGCGCGAGGTGGTCGAGCTCGTGGGCCACGCCCGCGGTGGGCAGAGCCACCATCGCGGCGAGAATCGCGACCAAGGCAGATCTACGGCTCATGTGATTGCGCCTCCCAGCGTCGTATCGGCGTGACATTAGCTCTTGCAACGCGCGGAGCCGCCGTTCCTTGCGGCGGAGCCTCAGGCGCCGGCGGCCGTCGCGATATTCCGGTAGGCGCCCGCGGGGTCGGGCGTGCCGTAGATCGACGATCCGGCCACGAACAGGGTGGCGCCTGCCTCGGCAGCGGACGCGGCGGTGGAGGCGTCGATGCCGCCGTCCACCTCGAGCGGGATGTCGGGACCGATCCGCTTCCGCAGGTCCTCGATCCTGGCCTCCGAGCCGGCGATGTAGGGCTGACCGCCCCAGCCGGGATTGACTGTCATGCACAGCAGGAGGTCGAAGCCGCCGAGGAGCGACTCGATCGCCGCGGCCGGGGTGCCGGGGTTGAGCGCCAGACCCGCTTTGGGGCCGGCCTCACGGATTGCCTTCAGCGCGTAGTGCGCGTGCGGGGTGGCCTCCACGTGCACGGAGATCGAGTCGGCTCCCGCCGCGGTGAAGGCGTCGATCTGCCGTTCGGGACGCTCGATCATCAGATGCACGTCCAGCCATCCGCCGGCGTCATGCACCTGGTCGCGCAGGGCGGAGACCATCTGCGGTCCGATGGAGATAGGGGGCACGAAGTGCCCGTCCATCACGTCCACGTGGATCACGCGCGCGCCCGCCGCCATCACCGCTTCCACCTGCGAGCCCACCTGCGCGAAGTCCGACGCAAGTATCGACGGGGCTACCCGGCGGGCGTTCAGGAGGTCGTCGTGCACGGCCAGGAGACCCTAACCGCGTTGGCTATTCTCGGGCGTATCGACTCCTCAACGACGCGCCGGCGGTTCTTGCAGGCGGCGGGCGCGTCGGCGGCCGTCCTGGCCGGCTGCGACATGCCGTCGGCCCAGTCCGGCGACGACGACCAGCCGAACGTGGTGGTGATCGTGATCGACGCGCTGCGCGCCGACCACGTGTACGGAGACCTGGCCAAGACGCCCTCCATGGACGAGCTCGCGCGTGAGGGGCTGAGCTTCACCCGCTGCTACCCGGAGGCGATGCCCACCGTTCCGGCGCGGAAGTCGATCTTCAGCGGCCAGCGCGCCTTTCCGTTCCGCAACTGGCACGACTACGAGGGCCTGGTGGACTCGCCGGGCTGGGAGCCGCTCGACAGCGTGCCGGACAGCTTCACAAGCGCTCTGCGACGTGCGGGCTATTGGACCGCGCTGGTCACCGACAACCCGTTTCTGGGCTTCTCGAAGCCCTACAAGCGCCTCCGGGAGAGCTTCGACCACCTGGCCGTGCGTGGCGGCCAGGTGGGTGGATTGAGCGGAGGGGTGCCCGAGAAGGCGATCCGCCACTGGCTGCCGCCCTCGCTCGACAACCCCAAGACGCGCCTGCGGATCCAGAAGTACCTCGCCAACGGCCTCTATTCGCCGAAGGAGAAGGGCTCGTTCGCTGAGCGCGTGTTCCGCGATGGCCTGAATGCGATCGATCTGGCCGGCGCCAACAAGCCGTTCGCCCTCGTGGTGGACACCTTCGAGCCCCACGAGCCCTGGACCCCGCCGCGCAAGTACATCGACATGTACGGCGACCCCGACTATCGCGGTCCCGAGCCGGGGATGATCCGCTACAACCCGGTGACCAACTACCTGTCGGACGCCGAGGCCGACGTGCTGGTCCCGCGGATGAAGGCGCTGTACGCGGCCGAGGTCACTATGACCGACTACTGGCTCGGAGTGTTCCTCGACCGCTTGGCCGACCGCAAGCTCGACCGCGACACGCTGTTCGTGCTCGTGTCCGACCACGGCGTGTTCCTCGGTGAGCACAACTTCACCGGCAAGAGCTCGGAGATGCTCCATCCCGAGCTGATTCATGTGCCGATGATCGTCGTGGATCCCAAGCGCCGCCGCGCGGGGGACACGAGCGCGTACTACGCCTCTACCCACGACGTGGGCCCCACGGTGCTCTCGATGGCGGGGGTCGAGGCGCCGGACCGAATGGACGGGGTGGACCTGTCCAGCCTGTTCGCGGGCAACCGGCCCTCGCCGAGGCCCTACGCGTACGGGGGCTACAAGAACAGCTTCTTCCTGCGTACCGACCGCTGGGCGATGTCGGGCGTCAACTCACCCGGCAAGTTCCAGCTATACGACCTCAAGGCCGATCCAGGCGAGACGCGCAACCTGGCGGGACGCAACCCCCGCAAGGCCCGGCAGCTGTACGAGGTCGTGAAGCGCAACGCCGGCGGCAGGCTTCCGTACTACGAGGATCTGAAAAAGAAGAGGAAGTGAGGGGGCCCCTCGCGGGGACCCCCTCATCCTCCTGGGCATCCCAGCCCTATCCCTGCGTGTCCTCGTCCGGGGTGTTTCGGCGCGTCAGGCGCTCGACGTCTGCCGGGCCTGCGTTCGGATCTCGCTGAGGATGCGCTCGAGCCGGGGTTCGGTGTCCGAGTCCACGAAGCTCATCGCGGCGGCCACCGCCGGGTGCACGCGGGCAATCTGCGAATGCAGCTCGTGTGCCACCGCGCGGTAGCCGGGGTGGCCCTCGCGCCCCGAGCGCAGCTCGATCAGGTGCATCGCCTCGCGCGCGTTCATGTCCAGGACGTAGCGGATCCGGTAGCCCAGGCAGAGGGCGTAGGGGGCCACGGAGGCCATGCCGGAGTCGCACAACCTGGCGTACTCCCGCTGCGATCGCTCGAGGGCCGAGCGGTAGGCGTCAGCCACGCCCGCTTGCTCGAGCTCGTGGGGCACCCCGGCGCCCAGCTCGGGGGTCAGCGACTGCCACTGGATGGTGAGCATCCGGTGGCGCTGAAGGTCCCGGAAGGCGCCGTAGTCGGACACCACCTCGAAGCGGTAGCTGAGGGCTTCCAGGCCACGTCCGGGACGGTGGCGGCGGTTTCGCCGCTCACCCACCAGCTCGGTGAGCATCTGGGCCCGTTCGTCGGGCGGCAGGGTGCGCACGGCGGCGCGCGCCTCGTCCTCGGAGGCCGCGGCGGCCTCGAAGAGCAGCGCCGCCAGCAGCTCGTCCTCCGATCCCTTCACCGACAGCAGGCGCACCGAGGGCCCGGCGGAGCCTTCGCCACCGCGGTCGCGATCGAGACCCAGCCGCCCCGCCCAGCGCTCCGCCGCTGCGGCGCGCTTCTCGAGGTACTCGACCCATTCCCCGCCGCGCTCCGGGCGGTCCACGCGCTGCACGAAGCTGGGCATCACGGCCTTCAGCTCGGTGAGGATCATCCGGCCCTGCTCGCGTGCCTCGGGCAGGGGGGACGCCAGCAGCCGCAGCAGCAGTTGCTCGTATGCCTGCCCGGAACCGAACATCCCCATGTGGGAGAGCGAGGCGGCGGGCAGCAGGCCGCGCAGCAGGTCGAGCGCCTTGGCTGTTGTCGACCGAACGTGCGCCGCCTCGGGCTCTCCGTCGGCGCGGGGGAAGCGCTCGGCCGCCCACGCCTGGACGCGCGGGAGGCTCTCCGAGTACGTGTCGAAGAGGTGGTCCATGGCCGCGCAGTACTCCGGCTCCAGCGAGGGATCGCTCCAGTAGCGGTATCCCTTGCCTTCGGCGATTGGGGTGTCGTAGGGGATGTAGCGCGTGGACTGCTCCAGGTAGGAGGCCAGCCGGCCCCGCTGGAGCACCTTGGTCATCACGTTCGAGACCCACTCGCAGGCGACATGGGCACCGCCGAGCTGAGCCACCGAGTCGTCGCCGTAGCCGAGGAAGATGCGCTCGTAGAGCTTGCGCGCCCGCTCGCCCTCCTCACCGTCGAAGGCGCGAGTGGTGCCGGCTTCGTTGTCGGCGGCGAACTCGTCGAGGTACAGGCGGCGCAGCGTGCCCTGGTAGCGCGAGTAGCGCGCGAACAGCGCGCCCTTCACCGTCTCGGGCAGGTTCACGAGCGCGAACACGGGCCGGTCGAGGTTCGTGAAGTGAGGCGCGAGCAGTGTGCGCTCTTCGGTGCTGAAGCTCTCGACTGGGTAGTCCATCCGGGGCCGGTGAGTGTAGAGCCGGTTTCGGCGGACCCCGTTACCGCTGGTCGACGGCCAGCCGGAAGCCGAAGGAGATCCGCACGGTACCGGTCAGATGCTCGAGCGTCGTCCCCAATCTGCTCTCGAGCACGCCCCGCTTGGCCCGCGCCACCGCGGCGGCGAGCGCCGAGTACCAGATCAGGTCGAAGACGACGATCGTCGCCGCCATCAGCATCGCGGCGGGCAGCACAGGGTCGCCCGCCGCAACGAACTGCGGGAACAGAGCCACGAAGAAGACCGCCAGCTTCGGGTTGGCGAAGCCCGAGACCAGCCCATCCCTGATCGCCGAACGCGTCTCGAGCTTCCGGCGCTCGCTCACGCGGGCGTTCGCGACCTCCCCGCGGCGGGCGCGCAGGATCGACTGCACGCCCAGCACCACGAGCGCTCCCGCACCGATCACCTTGAGCGCCAGGAACGCCGTCTCGGATGCCGCGACCAGGGCGGAGATGCCGAACGTGACGAGCGCGGCGATGGGGAGGAAGGTCCAGAGCATCTCAGGCCAGCTGGTGGGAGAAGACGCACTCGAGCTTGGGTTCGGCCCGGCCGTCGGAGCCGTCGCCGTCGGGCAGCGCCTTGTCGATCTCGAAGGTCATCCGGCGCCCGTCCACGTGCAGCGTGGCCACCTGGTTGTCGAACCAAGGCCCCTTGCCCACCTTCCGCCAACGCACCGGCTCGGAATCGACTCCCGCGGCCAGAGAGAGCGCCCGGCCCAGGGCGTAGCCGAAGCCGGAGACGGCGGCCTTGATCACGCGGCGCTCCTTGCTGTCCAGTGGGTTGCGCAGCGGCGAGCACACGGCCTGGAACACGTTGCTCTGCACCCCCGAGCCGCGCCTGAAGGCGACTTCGCTCAGGTAGGCGTGGTGCACGTCGCCGGACAGGGTCACGATCGACGCCGGGGGCTCGCCGCGCTCGCCCGCGCCCACCGCGCGCTGCAGCTCGGCCAGCCGGTCGAACGAGTCGTTGAACGCTCCCCAGTGCTCCAGGTCAAGGCCTTGGCGGAGCTTCTCGCCGAGCTTGGCCGCCAGGCCGCCCCACGCGCCCCCGCACACCGCCTCGTTCCAGGCCTCTAGGTGGTGCATGCCGGGCGACAGCAGCCACGGCAGCGTCGTGGCCAGCAGCAGGTGGTCGAAGCCTCCGGTGGCGTGCTCCTCGATCCACTCCCACTCGTCCTCGTCGAGCATCGAGCGCTTGCCCTCCTCGAGCACCCGGCCGCAGCGCGAGTCGATCACCACCAGCCGCGTGTCGCCGAGGTCGCGGTAGTAGCTCCAGCGGGTGCCCTCGGTCTCCCGGTCGGCTCGCAGCGCGTACTCGCGCAGGATCGGCCCCGCGTCCTCGGCGTCGTGCACACGCTGGAACAGCTCCAGCTGCTCCTGCTCGTCCGGGCTGAGGTTGCCCAGGTGCTGGTAGATCCAGTAGGACATCAGCGCCCCCACGATGTGCTCGTGCCACCAGTCGGTGCGGCGGATCTCGTCCAGCCATGCCTGCGACGTGTTCCAGTCGTCGTGCACGTCGTGGTCGTCGAAGATCATCGCCGTCGAGACCGTCGACAGCAGCCAGCGGGTCACGGGCTCGCCCCACGACTCGCGGTAGAGGCGGGTGTACTCCTCGAAGTCGAGCGCTATCGCGCCCGGCTCCTCGTCCATGTCGCGGCGCGACCGCACGAACTCCTCGGTCTGGGGCGAAACCTCGTCGGCGTAGACCTGATCGCCAAGGAGCAGGAGCAGATCCGGCCAATCGTCGAAGGGCTGGTCGCGCATCCGCAGAGCCAGACCGCGCAGAGCGTCGAGCTCGCGGCCGCGGTCGTCCTGATCCTTCTTCAGCGTGTACGGAGGCTCGTTGGGCACCGCGACCCGGCACGACCCGAACGCTATCTGCAGCGGCTCCTTCTTCGGATAGGTGCGGAACCGGCTTGGGGGGAACTGGGAGTCCTCGAGCGGCCACCGGCGTTCGCCGTCGAGCTCGACCGTGTACTCGTAGGCCTTGCCGCACTCGAGATCCTCCACGCGCACGAGGCCGAAGTGATGCTCCTCGACACAGAAGGTCCGCGCGCTGGTGGACAGCACGGTGACCTCACAGGGGCCGTCGGTCTCGACCCAGAAGACGGCGCACTCCTCGCCCACGTAGCGCAGCAGAGGTCCAAGGATGAGTTCCGCCATACGCCTATTCCTATCGCAGTAGCGTTTACTGCGATGTCGCCCAGCGAGGAGCTGCTGACCCAGGTCGGACGTGATCTGCACGCGGCTCTGCCTGCGCCGTCGCGCCACCCGGTCAAGGCGCTGGACACCAAGGGGATGGAGCTGGCCTCCCGCGACGCCGAGCTGCGCGCCGCCCTCTTCCGGCTGGTCGACGTGACGCCGGCCTGCCGCTCGCTCGACGACCTGGCGCGCCATCTGGCGGAGTACCTCGAGGAGCTGGACGAGCGCCCGCCGGCATTACAGACGGCCATGCGGGTCGCTCACACGGCGCCGGGCCGGCGCGCCCTCGGGGCCGCTGCCGCGACCGGGGTGCGTCACATGGCCCACCGCTTCATCGTCGGCGAGTCGCCCGGCGCCGCGCTCGGCGTGCTCGGAGGCCTGTGGAAGCACGGGGCGGCGTGCTCGGTCGACCTGCTCGGAGAGGCCACCGTGACCCGCGAGGAGGCCGACCGGTACGCGGCCCGCTGCGACGAGGCGCTGGAGGTGCTCAGCTCCGCGGCGGCCGCGTGGCCGAAGCGGCCGCTGCTGGAGGCCGACTCCGCGGGTCCGTTGCCGCGGGTGAACCTGTCGGTCAAGGTCTCGGCGCTCACGCCGCTCATGCGTCCCGGCGCTCCGCACGTGGGGCGCGACGACGCCGCGGGGCGGCTGCGCCCGCTGCTGCGCCGCGCCCGTGATCTCGGCGCGCATTTGCACATCGACATGGAGTCCCTCGACGCCCTGGAGACCACGATGGAGCTGGTATTCGAGCTGCTCGACGAATCAGAGTTCAGCCACGGGCCGTCGGCCGGGGTGGTGCTGCAGGCCTACCTGCGCGACTCTCCGCAGCAGCTCGACCGGCTGCTCGAGTGGGCTCGCGTGAGCACGCGCCGGCCGCCGCTTACCGTGCGCCTGGTCAAGGGCGCGTACTGGGACCACGAGGTGGTCGAGGCCCGCCAGCACGGCTGGGCTCCCCCCGTGTTCGAGGTCAAGGCGGAGTCCGACCGCAACTTCGAGGAGCTGACCCGCCGGCTGCTCGACGCCCGGCCCGGGAAGGATTTTGCAGGGAAGCCGAATCCTTCGACTCCTCTCGTGAGGGTGGCGATCGCGTCGCACAACATCCGCTCGCTGGCGCACGCCATCGCCCACAACCGGGCGACCGGCGGGGAGGACTGCGACCTCGAGCTGCAGGTGCTGCGCGGGCTGGGCGATGAGCTGGGAGTCGCCATCGCCGCCTCCGGTCTGCGCTTGCGCGCCTACTGCCCGGTCGGCGACCTCGTGGCCGGCATGGCCTACCTCGTTCGACGCCTGCTGGAGAACACGTCCAACGACTCGTTCCTCGGAGAGCAGCAGCGCGGGGTGTCGATCGACGATCTGCTGGCAGCGCCGTGAACGACCTGGCTGCATTCGCCAACGAGCCGGTCGTCGAGCTGCGGCGGGCCCCCGTGCGGGAGTCGCTCACGGCGGCCCTCGCCGAGCTCGACGGTCACCTCCCGCTCCGAGTGCCCGTGCTCGTGGCCGGCGAGCGGGTCACGCGTGACGAGTTCGAGTCCACCGATCCGGCAGCGCCCGAGCGAGTGGTGGCCCAGGCAGCGAGGGCCACAAAGACAGACGCCTCCAACGCGGTGGCCGCGGCGCACACCTTCCGCGAGTGGAGCGCGCGCAGCGCGACCGAACGCGCGGGCGTCCTGGTCGGCGCCGCCGCGAGCTTGCGCGAGCGCCGGCTCGAGCTGGCCGCGCTGATGGTGCGTGAGTGCGCCAAGCCATGGCCCGAGGCGGACGCCGACGTGTGCGAGGCAATCGACTTCCTCGAGTACTACGCCCGCGCCGCGATCGACCTCGAACGCGGCCCCGAGCTGCTCCAGGTGCCGGGCGAGCGCAACACCATGCGCTACGTGCCGCGCGGCGTGGTGGCCGTGATCTCGCCCTGGAACTTCCCCCTGGCGATCCCCACCGGCATGGTGGCCGCCGGCCTGGCCACCGGCAATGCGGTGGTGCTCAAGCCTGCGGAGCAGTCACCGGGTTGCGCGCTGGCGCTCGTGGAGGCTCTGCACGGTGCCGGGCTGCCGCCCGAGGCGCTGTCGCTGCTGCCCGGATTCGGCGAGGTGGGCGCGGCGCTGGTGCGCGATCCCCGAGTTCACACCATCGCCTTCACCGGATCGGGCGCGGTGGGTCTCGACATCGTGCGCGCCGCGGCCGAGACGCCTGACGGGCAGGGTCACCTGAAGCGCGTGGTGGCGGAGATGGGCGGCAAGAACTGCGTGATCGTGGACTCCGACGCCGACCTCGACGAGGTGGTGCCGGCACTGGTGGGATCGGCGTTCGGGTTCGCGGGCCAGAAGTGCTCGGCCGCGTCGCGAGTGCTCGTGCACGAGGCGGTGCACGACGGGCTGCTCGAGCGCCTCAAGGGGGCGGTCGAGGTGCTGTCCGTCGGGCCCGCCGAGCGCTTCGACACCGACGTGCCGCCGGTGATCGAGCGTGAGGCGATGGAGCGCGTGGCCGCCTACGCGGAGCGCGCCGGCCGCTCGGGCCGCATCGCCGTCCGCGGCCAGGAGGCGCACGGGGGCTGGTACTGCCCGCCCACCGTGGCGTGCGACCTCGACCCGGGCGCGCCGGTGCTGCGCGAGGAGGTGTTCGGCCCACTGCTGACCGTCGAGCGCACGAGCGGGGTGGACGCCGCGTGCGACGCGATCGAGCGGCTGCCATTCGCCCTCACCGGCGGGCTGTTCTCCCGCAGCCCGGCGACGGTGGAGCGGGTGGTGGCGCGCCTGCCGGTGGGCAACCTCTACGTGAACCGCGGCATCACCGGCGCGATGGTGGGCCGTCAGCCGTTCGGGGGCAACCGGCGCTCGGGCTCCGGCGCAAAGGCCGGAGGCCCCGGCTACCTGCTGGAGTTCACCGAGCCCCGTGTGGTCACCGAGAACACGATGCGCCACGGGCTGGTGGTCGAGTGAGCCGGGAGCCTTCTGTCCTCTTGCCCTTCGTCGACGAGCACGCGCTCGTGATCGATGCCCCGCCCGCACGGGTCTGGGATGCGCCTGCTGGCGCACGTTCCACGTGGTATCGAGGGCCGGACCTCCGAGCCCGTGCCCCGGTTGCTGGGGAGTGAGCATCCACGTTCGGAAGACCCGGACCCCTCGAGCCCGGCTCGACCTTCCCGGGCCCGCACGGGCGGGTCTCCCGCGCCGCGGTGATCGGCACGCGTGGGCATGTCCTCGTCGTGCGTGGCATGCTCGGCGCCGTGGCGCGACGCGCGCGCCGTGCCGCCTGAGCCGTCTAGCGTCGCGTCACCCTTTCGCAGTCCACGACCTTGTCCTCCGGGTCTGCGATCGCCCGGTCCACACCACTACCGCAACTGGCCGTGTTCTTCGTGCCGTCGGCGGTGTTCACCAGGTCGTTGCCGGAGTCGCCCCTGAGCACGTTCTTGCCCTCGCTGTCGGTGAGCGTGTCGTCGCCCGTGCCGCCGGAAAGCGCGTCGTTGCCCGCGCCTCCCTCGAGCACGTCCCTGCCGCCGCCGCCGCCAAGGCGATCGTTGCCGGCCCCGCCGTCCAGCTCGTCGTCGCCCACGTTCCCCTTGAGCACGTCCTTGCCTGCGTCTCCCTCGAGCCCGTCCTTGCCGGCGCTGCCGTCGAGGGTGTCCTTGCCGGGGCCGCCGCTGAGGCGGTCGTCGTCGTTGCCGCCGACGAGGGAGTCCATGCCCGAGCTCCCCTGTCAAGGAGTCTTTGCCCGCGGCACCGGACAGGGTGTCGTTCCCCGTGCCGCCGTCCAGGCAGTCGTCGCCCGCGCCGCCGCCGAGAACGTCGTTGCCGGCGAGTCCGGAGAGGCTTTCGCTCGATGCCGTGCCCCGAATGTGTCGTTTCCGGCGGTGCCCTTCTGCGGGTTGCCGCAGGAATTGGTCGCGGCGAAGCTCGCGACCAGCGCCAGTGTGCCGGATCCTGCAGGAGCGAGGAAGGCCAGGCAGACGAGGCTCGAGGACGCAATGAGGGCGAGTCTGCGAGTCATCGGCCGCTCCTGGTCGGTGGGCGCCAACCCTCCCAGACTCCCCGAGCGGGTACCAGCTCCGTCGACGTAGCATCCGCGGCATGAGGATGCGCGCGGCGGTGCTCGAGGAGTTCGGCAAGCCGCTCGAGGTTCAGGAGGTGGAGTTGGCCGATCCCAGGGCGGGCGAGGTGCTGGTGCGCCTGGAGGCCTGCGGCGTGTGCCACACGGACATGTACACCGCCTCGGGGGCCGATCCCTCCGGCTACGCGCCGGCGGTGCTGGGCCACGAGGGCTGCGGGATCGTGGAGCGGGTGGGCGACGGCGTGTCGCTGGTCAAGGAGGGCGATCGGGTGGTCACCCTCTTCTCCCCCCAGTGCGGCGAGTGCGAGCACTGCCTGAGCCCTCGCACCAACCTCTGCATGGCCATCCGCGGCGAGCAGAACAGGGGCCGCCTCCCGGATGGCACCGTACGCCTGTCCCGAGACGGCGAGGAAATCCGTCACTTCATGGGCACCTCCACCTTCGCCGAGTACACGGTGATGCCGGAGATCGCCCTGGCCGTGGTCAGCCCGGACGCCCCTCCGGACCATGCGTGCGTGTTCGCGTGCGGGCTGTCCACCGGACTCGGCGCCGCGATGTTCACGGCTAAGGTCGAAGAGGGATCGACCTGCGTCGTGTTCGGCGCGGGACTGGTGGGACTGGGCGCCGTCGCCGGCGCGCGCCTGCAGGGGGCCGAGCGGATCGTGTGCGTCGACCTGTCCGAGGAGCGCCTCGAGCTGGCACGCGGGCAGGGGGCCACGGACACGTTCGTCGGTGGTGAGGGCACCGTGGACCGGATCCTCGAGATGACCGGTGGGATGGGGGCGGACTACACCTTCGAGGCCACGGGCAACGTGGGTGTCATGCGGCAGGCGGTGGAGTCGGCGCGGATGGGCTGGGGGCTGGCCACGATGGCCGGCGTCGCGGGCAAGGGCGAGACGCTCGACATCGTGCCCCGGCTGCTGATCACCGGACGGCGGGTGGCCGGGTCGTCATTCGGCGGGGTCAAGGGGCGCGACCAGGTGCCCCAGCTGGTGGACCGCTACCTCCAGGGCGAGATCGACGTGGCACCTCTGATCTCCTATCACCTCAGCCTCGACGAGGTGAACCGCGGCTTCGAGCTGATGGAGGCCCAGGACGGGATCAGGAGCGTGATCACCTACGGGTGAGCACGCCTACTTCGCGGTCGCCTCGGCCTCCGCCCCGTCCCCGGACGGCACCTCGATCTCGCGCTTGAGGATCTTGCCGGTCGGGCCCTTGGGCAGCTCGTCAAGGAACCACACCTGGCGCGGGTACTTGTAGGCGGCCACCTCGCCCTTGACGTAGGACTTGAGGTCGTCGGCGCTCAGCTCCTCGCCCTCCTTGAGCACCACTGCGGCGCCCACCTCCTCGCCCAGCTCCTCGTGCTTCACGCCGACCACGGCCGCCTCCTGGATCGCGGGGTGCTCGTAGAGCACCTCCTCAATCTCGCGCGGGTACACGTTGTAGCCGCCACGGATGATCAGGTCCTTCTTGCGGTCGACGATGAAGAAGTAGCCGTCCTCGTCCACCTTGGCCATGTCGCCGGAGTAGAACCAGCCGTCCTTGATCGCCTCGTTCGTGGCGTCCTCGCGGCCCCAGTAGCCCTTCATGATGTTGTGGCCCTTGATCACGATCTCGCCGACCTCGCCCTGGTCGACCTCGTTGCCGTCGTCGTCGACCACCTTCATCTCCACGCCGTCGATCGGAGTGCCGATCGAGCCGGCCTTGTTCTCCTTATCGGGATGGTTGAAGGAGGCGACCGGCGAGGTCTCTGACAGGCCATAGCCCTCGAGCACCTTGCAGCCGAACTTCTCCTCGAACTTGCGCATCACCTCTTCGGGCATGGCCGAGCCGCCCGACATGCACAGGCGCAGGGTCGAGGTGTCGGCGGAGTCCGCGCTCTCGCACGACAGCATCGCGTTGTACATCGTCGGCACGCCCTGGAACAGCGTGATCTTGTCGCGGGCGATGATCTCGAGTGCCTTGTCGGGATCGAACCGTGGGATCATCGAGATCATCGCGCGGTTGCGGATACCGGCGTTCAGCGTGCAGGTCTGCCCGAAGGAGTGGAACAGCGGCAGCGCTCCGAGCAGGCAGTCGTCGTCGCTGATCTCGCCAAGCTCGTCCCCGGCCACGGTGCAGTTCTTGAGCAGGTTGGAGTGGGTCAGCTCCGCGCCCTTGGGCTTGCCCGTGGTGCCCGACGTGTAGAGGATCACCGCGGTGTCCTCGCCGTCGCGGTCGGCCATGTCGTGGTCGGCCTCCTGGGCGGCCAGCAGCTTCTCGAACTCGCCCGGCTTCACGAGGACGCACTCGACCCCCGCATCCTCGGCGCCCGTCTCGGCAGCCTCGGCGAAGTCGCCCCACGCGATCACCAGCTTGGCACCCGGATCCTCGAGGTAGAAGCCCACCTCGCGGCCCTTGAGCAGCACGTTCATCGGCACCACGACCCCGCCGGCGCGCAGCACGCCGTAGTAGGCGATCGGGAAATACGGCACGTTGGGCAGCATCACGCCCACCCTGTCGCCGGGCTCGATGCCCTTCTCCTTGAGCATCCCGGCCACCCGGGCGCTGCCCTCGTCGAGCATCCCGTAGGAGACCTCGGTGTCGTCGAGCTTGATCGCGATGTCGTCGGCGCTCTTCTCCGCCGCCGCCGTCAGGATCTTGGCCAGGTTGTCACTCATCGAACTCCCCCTCGAATTGACGCTGCGTAAAGTCATACCCGCTCAGGCCCCCCTCAAGCACCGTGCCATGCTGCCGCGGTGACCGGGACCTTCATCAACGTCGGGCACCGTACTGGCCGGCACGCTGCTGGGAACGGTGGCCGGCAGGCGGCTGCCAGATGGCATCCAGCAGCGCGTGCTGGCGGGTCTGGGACTGGTCACGCTCGTGATCGGCGTGGACAGCGCGCTGGCCTGGCAGGACACGAATCCCCTCTACGTGCTCGGTGGGGTCCTGTTGGGAGGCATCGCCGGCGAGGTGATAGGCATCGAGAGGCGCCTGGAGGCGGTTGGAGACCGCATCCAGGCCGCGGTTTCCCGAGGCGGACCCTCGAGCGTGTCGGAGGGCTTCGTGACCGCCAGCCTGCTGTTCTGCGTGGGCCCGCTCACCGTGCTCGGCTCGATCGAGGACGGGCTCACCGACCAGTACACCCAGCTGGCCACCAAGGCGGTGCTCGACGGCTTCGCGTCGATCGCGCTGGCCGCCGGGCTGGGGTGGGGTGTGGGCATCGCCGCGCTCACCGTTCTCGTGGTGCAGGGCGCGATCACACTTGGCGCGGGCGCGTTCGACTCGATCCTGGAGGGGGAGACGCTCGACGTGCTCACCAGCGCCGGCGGGATCCTGATCATCGGCATCTCGCTCAAGCTGCTCGACGTGAAGGACGTGAAGGTGGGGAACTTCCTGCCGGCGCTCGTCTTCGCTCCGGCGATCTACGGAGTGGCGTCGCTCTTCTGAGACGATCGAGGGGCGCCCTCGCGGGCGCCCCTCGATGCGGTCGGTGTGCGTCGGTGTGGCGTTACGGAGTGCCAGGACCGGTCACGTACACGAAGAACCGCGCGGCGTCGGCCGGCGGAGGAGGCGTGACGCCTCCGGGTACGGCGCCCGCGCTGTCACGCGGAGCCACCACGAGCACGTTGGGAGCCTCGGTTCCGGGAGGCGCACAGGCCACCGTGGCCGCGCCACAGGCGGCAGTACCCGTCTCGCCCGACAGGATGTTGCTGCCGTCGGTGTTGGCAACCGATATCTGAGCGTGGATGCCGTTCTTCGTCACGTCGCTGCCGGCGTTGATGTAGCAGTTGGCGTTGGTCGAGTAGCAGTTGACGACGGTGAACCCACCGGTCTGCCGCTCGATCTGGCCCTGCTCGTTGATCAGCGCCCAGCGGGTGCCGTTGGCGGCCACGTCGGCCGACTTGGCGCTCGGAACCTGCTTGAGCTTGTCGACCTCGAGCACCTGCTCCTTGACGGCGTTGCCGCCCACGCGCTCGATCTTGATGTCCGTGCCGTCGAGCGAGCGGCGCCTGATCTCGGACTCGGTCACGGAGTTGGCCCGGATGTCGACGGCGCGGATCGTGTTGTCCTGGATCTCGCGGCTGTCGATCGATCCGGTCGCGACGGCGTACGAGACACCGCCCATGGATGTGAACAGGGCGATGCAGGCGATCACGAAAGCCGGTGTGGGCTTTCTGCTGAGGATGCGCTTCACAGTGAAGTCGCTTTCTGTCGGGTGCGATTTGAAACGGGGGTTCGTGCGACCGAGCCCTTCGGTTCAGTCGACCCCCGATTAGGGCAGGCAACGCGTCCGCGGCGGCAGAGTTGCGCTCCGGGTGCCGGCCTGGCGCGCGTGCGTCAGCGAAGCAGCGAGGCGAACACGTCGTCGACCTGCCGCCAGCCGATGCTCATGAGGAACTGCGAGTTGCGCCCGTATGACTTGGCGCCCAGGATGAAGAAGCCGGGCTCGGGGTTCACGAGGGTTTCGGGCCCGTGACTGGTCTGCGCCAGGCAGTCTGCTCCGCTTCCGGCCAGCAGCGCGGCGGCAAGCTTCATCGGACCGCAGGTGGCGTAGCACTCGTGCACCTGGAGCTGGCGGTACAGCGAATGGTCGCCGACTCCGCCGTTGAGCGCGAGGATGCGGTCCACCTCCACCCGTTCCACGCCGCCGTTGCGCAGCGAGACGGCTATCCGCGCCCCGCTCGGCTCCAGCGCCTCGGTCACGCGGCCCGCCCGCACCTCCACCGCCGGCGAGCCGCCGCGCTGCAGATCCTCCGCCGTGCGGCTGAGCGAGGCGCGCTCGGGCAGCGGGTCGTCGTCCACAGCGCCCCAGTCGGGCCGCGGGTGGCGCACCGCCCAGATCACCTTGGTACCGGGCGCCTGGCGCGCGAACTGCGCGAGCTCACGGGCCGCGGTCTGGGCGGAGTGGCCTGAGCCGGTGAGCAGGACGGTGCGGCCCGCCCACTCCTCGGGGCGCGATTCGAGTTGGGGGAGGAAACGCTCGATGCGGTCGTCGAACGCGCGCTCGCCGGGGGCTTCGATGCCGCCGTCGCCGAGCCGGTTCGGGTGGCCGTAGGTGCCCGAGCAGTCGATCACGGCATCGGCGTGCTCGATCGACTCGCCGCCGTCCGGCCCGGCCACCAGCAGCCGGAACGGCCGGGTGGCGCGCTCACCGGAGCCGATCGCCTCGTGCTTGAGCAGGCCCTCGCGCCCGATCGCGCGCACCTCCGTGGCAAGACGCAGCCGGCCCGCCAGCGCTGGGCTGGCGGCAAGTGGCTCGATCAGCCGCTGCGCCAGCTCCCGGCCGGTCGGGAGCCCGTCTCCGTCCGGGGCATCGGCGCCGAGCGCCGCGCGGGCGCGGGCGGACACGTTCATGTCCCACGGTGTGAACAGGCGCACGTGACCCCAGCGGCGCACGTAGCCGCCCGGGTGCGGCCGCGGCCTCGTAGACGGTGAAGTCGAGGTCGCGCTCGGCGGCGGCCAGCGCCACCTCGAGGCCGATCGGGCCGGCTCCGATGATGGCGACGCGGGTCACGGGCAGCCCGATCCTAAACTGGTCGCGACCGTGCGCATAGCCGCCTTCGGAGGCGCATACGCCAACCCCTACGCATTGCGCGCGATGCTCGACGACGCCCGCACCCGCGGATGCGATCGGATCCTCAACCTCGGCGACCTGGGCGGGTTCGGCGCGGAGTGCGACGCGGTGTGGCCGCTGCTGGACGAGTTCGGCGTCGAGTCGATCGCCGGCAACTACGACATCGCGATCGGGCGCGGTGACGAGGACTGTGGCTGCGGCTACTCGTCCGAGCGCGACAACGAGTTCGCGCAGCTGATGTACGACCACACGCGGGCGGCCACCGGCGCTGCCTTCGCCGGCTGGATGCGAGGGCTGCCGGCCGAGCTGCGCGAGGCGATCGCCGGCGTGGACGTGCACGCGGTGCACGGGTCGCCGCTCGCGGTCAACGACTTCCTGTGGGAGTCCCTGGGCGACGACGAGCTTGGCCTGCGCGTGCGCGAGTCGCGTGCGGACCTGCTCCTGTGCACCCACACCGGCATCCCCTGGCAGCGGGAGGTGGAGCGGCACGCTGGTAGTCAACGTGGGCGCCGTCGGCCGCCCGGCCAACGACGGCCGCCGCGAGACCTGGTACGCCGTGCTCGACCTCGAAGACGGCGTCGCGCACGCCGAGCTGGTGCCGGTCGCCTACGACTGGCGCGCCCAGGCGGAGTCGATGCGCGCGGCGGGGCTGCCGGAGGCGTTCGTGGAGACGATCGAGTCCGGCTGGTGGACCACCTGCCTGGAGGTGGTGCCTCCGCGGGAGCGCTCACGCGGCCGCTATCAGGTGTACCGCGACGCGGTACCGGCCGGGTTCGCAACCGGCGACGGCGCAGGATGGGCCGATGCCCCGGCCCACGAGGACCGCGGCCTGCCGGTGGTCTCGATGTTCGGCACCGATGCCTTCCCGGCGCGGCTGTGGGTCTACTCGAACTTTCACTGCAACCTGGCCTGCGACTACTGCGTGGTGGCGTCCTCGCCGCAGGCGCGCAGGCGCGAGATCTCGGCCGAGCGCTTCCGCGCGCTCGTGGACGAGGCGCTCGAGGAGGGTTTTCGCGAGCTGTACGTGACCGGCGGGGAGCCGTTCGTGCACCCCCGGATCATCGAAATGCTCGAGTACGCGAGCGACCGCCTCCCGACCGTGGTGCTCACCAACGCGATGCTGTTCACGGGCCGCCGCGCGCGGGAGCTGGAGCGCTTGGCGGGGCGCGAGCGGCTGGTGCTGCAGAGCTCGGTGGACGGCGCGCGAGCCGAGACGCACGACCGCTGGCGCGGCGCAGGATCGTGGCAGCGGGCAATGGAGGGTATCCGCTTCGCCCGCGAGCTCGGGCTTCCGCTGCGCGTGGCGATGACCGAGACGCCCGACAACCGCGCCGAAGTGCCGGCGCTCGCCGAGCTGCTGGACGGCCTGGGGATCGCCGGCGACGACTTCGCGGTGCGGCCGCTGGTGCGGCGCGGGTTCGCCGAGGGGGTGGATGGCGGCATCGAGGTCTCCGAGGGCGTGATTGCGCCCGAGCTGACGGTGACCGCCGATGGCGTGCACTGGCATCCGGTGGGCGGTGACCTCGAGTCGAGCCCGGACTTCGTGGTGGCGCGCGGGGAGGTGCCGCTGGCCGAAGCCAAGCGGGCGGTGATCGAGCGCTTCCTGGAGCTGCGGCTCGAGGACGGGACCCTGCCGGCGGCGTTTCGCTGCGCGGTATGAGCCTTTCGGTCCTCGTGATGGCCAAGGCGCCGCGGCCGGGCGCGGTGAAGACGCGGCTCGAGCCGCTGCTGGGAGCCGGTGGCTGCGCGGCGCTGCAGGCGGCCCTGATCGGGGTCGCGGGGCGGTGGGCCGCGGCGGTGGCGCCGGGCGCCGCCTATCTCGCCTACGGCCCCGACGGGGCCCGCGAGGATGAGCTGCGCGACCTGGTGCCCCGCTCGGTGCGTCTCTTTCGAGACGGCGAGGGCGACCTCGGCGACCGGCTCGCCTTCGCGACCGCTCGCGTGCTTGCCGAGCGGCCCGGGCCGCTCGCGGTGGTGGGCACCGACATGCCCCTGCTCAGGTCCGCGCACGCGCTGGCGGCCGAGCGGGCGCTGGAGCGGGCCGACGTCTGCCTCGGGCCGGCGCTCGACGGCGGCTACTGGCTGATCGGGCTGGCGCGACCGTGTCCGCAGCTGTTCGGGCTCGGCACCGCCTGGGGAGGTCCTCGGGTGCTGGAGCGCTCGTTGGAGCTGGCCGAAGGCGCGGGCCTCGCTACGGCGCTGCTCGGCGAGGAGCGCGACCTGGACGACGAGGCCGACGCCCGCGCGCTGCTCGCGGATCCGGGGCTGCCGGACGAGGTGGCCCGGGCGCTACGGGCCGCGGCGTGAGCGGCGGGCCGCTCGTGTCCGTGATCGTTCCCACCTTCGACGAGGAGGAGGAGCTGCCCGGGCTGCTCGACCACCTGGACGCGCTCGCCGGCCGGTGGGAAGTGCTCGTGGCCGACGGCGGCTCGCGCGACGCCACCCTCGCGATCGCCGGCGAGCGCGGCGTGCGCATCGTGCAGGCGCCGGGTGGCCGGCCCGGTCAGCTCAACGCCGCCGCCCGGCAGTCCAGCGGCGAGCTGCTGCTCTTCCTTCATGCCGACTCGCGGCTGCCGGACGGCGCCTACGCATCGCTTGTCTCTGCCGCCGCCGACCTGCGGGTCGGCGGCGGGAACTTCGTGCTGCGCTTCGACGGGGACGACCGCTTTGCACGCGTGCTCACCGCCGCATATGCCTTCCAGCGGCGCTTCGGCTTCTATTACGGCGACTCGTCGGTGTGGGTGACGCGTGACCTGTTCGACCGGCTCGGCGGCTACCACGAGCTGCCCATGATGGACGACTACGACTTCGTGCGGCGCCTGGAAGCGGCCGGCCCCACCGAGTGCCTGCCCGGCCCGGCCCGCACCTCCGACCGGCGATGGAGGGCGATGGGCGTGCCACGCACCCTGTTGTCCTGGTGGGCGATCCGATGGCTTTACCTCGCCGGCGTTTCGCCGGGGCGTCTGGCGCCGTTGTACCGGCGAATTCGTTGAGGCGGGGCCGGTAGCATCTGCCCATGGTCGGCTTGATCGCCAAGCTGCGCGACCTGGAGGTGGCCACGCGGCCCGAGCCCCCCGACCTGACCGCGGCGCTGGCCAGGCGCTGGGCCGAGTTGCCCCCGCACGTGAAGACCCGCAACCAGATGCTCGGCCGGCGCACCGCGGGCTGCGAGGGAACTCATGGCGTGTTTCCCCGCTGCGACCTGGCCTGCACTCCCTGCTACCACTCGCGGGAGGCCAACCGCGTGCGCACCGACGGCGAGCACACCGTGCGCGAGGTGGAGCGTCAGATGGCCTACCTGCGTGCCGAGCGCGGGCCGGGCCAGAACGCCCAGCTGATCGGCGGCGAGGTGACCCTGCTCGAGCCCGACGACCACGCCGGCGCGCTGCAGGCGATGATCGACCACGGGCGCAAGCCGATGTCGATGTCCCACGGCGACTTCGACTACGACTACCTGGAGGCGCTGGCGCTCGACCCGGCCAGCGGCGAGCCGCGCTTCTAGCCACCTCTCATTCGCCGGCCACTTCGACTCGATGATGTACGGGCGCCGCGGGATCAAGGCGCCCGAGTCGGAGTCGGCGCTGAACGGACACCGCGCGCGCTTCTGCGAGATGTTCGCCCGGCTCGAGCGCGAGCACGGTGTGACGCATTACCTGGCGCACAACATGACGGTCACGCCGGCCAACATGGACCAGGTGCCCGAGGTGATTCGCGACTGCCGCGAGATGGGCTTTCGGATGTTCTCCTTCCAGCCCGCGGCGTTCATCGGCAACGCCAACCGGTGGAAGCACGACTACCGCGAGTTCTCCACCGACGAGGTGTGGCGCCGGGTCGAGGAGGGTGCCGGAGCGCGGCTGCACTGGGCCGCCTTCCAGATCGGCGACCCGCGCTGCAACCGCACGGCCTACGGCGCCTATGCGGGCGAACGCTACGTGCCTCTGCTCGACGAGGACGACGAGCGCGATACCCGTGTGCTCGACGACTTCGTTACCGCGTTCGGCGGGATGGACTTCGCTGCGACACCAGGGGTCCTCGCCGCCCGCGTCGCCCGCGGGCTGGCGCGGCATCCGCGCGCGGTCGCGAGTGCGGCCGGGTGGGGACGGCGCTTCGCGGCCCGCGCCGGCGGCCTGCGCCGCCTGGCCCGCGAGCGCCCTCGGGCGATCACCTTCGTGATGCACTCGTTCATGGACGCCGACAAGGTCAAGCCGGCCTGGGACCTGCTGCGACGCGGCGAGATGTCCGACGAGCCCGCGATCCGCGAGACCCAGGAGCGCCTGCAGGCCTGCTCGTACGCCATGGCGCACCCCGACTCGGACGAGCTGGTGCCCGCGTGCGCCCAGCACTCCGTGCTCGACCCCCAGGAGAACCTGCGCCTCCAGGAGCGGCTGCCGCTGCTGGAGCTGCCGATGGCGCCGGGCTGAGGACGGCGGCGGGTGCCTCAGGGAGGTTTTGCATGCCCAGCGTGCAGAACCTCGGTCAACCGGCACGCGTCGGCCGTCGCCGAGGTCACCAGACCCTGAACCCGACGACGCGAACGTGGTCGAGATCGTGATCGTGTCGCGCGTGGCCGTGGTGAGTCGCGCGCGGCGCGCGGCGCCGGTTCGGGGCGAAACCCACGGCGGGCTGTGGAGGGATCCGGGGCCGGAGCTCGCCTACCGTTCCAACTAAGGGTCGTCGTGCCACCCCTAGGTGGATCGAATCGTCACTTTTCGCCCCCAGCCCGTGCCCGCGATCGCTCCCGCGTGAGCGCGGGCGCCCGTGCTGCGCCATCCACGAAAAGTATTGAGCGCTCTCGAAGAGGTCGTAGAGCGGGCGCGGGGCCGACCGCTCACGCCTTCGAGCGCACCAAAAAGCTCAGCCGCCCGGCCCGCTCGTAGCTCGCCTCGCCGGCAAGCTGGCCTATCCCGATCGAGAGGGTGGGATATATGTGGACCAGGGAGCCGAGATCGGAGAGCTTGCGCTTGTCGAGGATGGCCAGCGCCAGCTCGTGGATCACCTCGCCGGCGTTCGGTGTGAGCAGGTGTGCGCCCACCATCCGCCCGCCCTTCGCGGTCACGATCCGGATCTCGCCGCCCGGCGCGCTGTCGGCGCGGGCGCGGTCGGAGTGCGAGAGATCCTTGCGCCAGACGTGCACGTCGTCGCCGTACTTCTCGCGCGCCTGGGCCTCGGTCAAGCCCGCGTGGGCCAGCTCCGGGTCGGTGTAGGTACACCAGGGCACGAAGTCGGTGGCGTCGCTCGAGCCCGGGAAGAACATGTTGCGGATCGCTCCCGCCGCCTCGTAGCCGGCGGAATGGGTGAAGAGGAAGCGCCCTGCGAGGTCGCCCGCCACGTAGATCGTCTTCACGCTCGAGCGCAGCGAGGCGTCGACGATCACACCCTTCCGCCCGGTTTCGACTCCCAACTCCTCCAGCCCCAGCCCCTCCAGGTTGGGCTTGCGCCCGGCGCCCACGAAGATCTCGGCGGCCCGCCACTCCCGGACCACGCCGTCCGCCGTGCCGCGCACCACCTTCACGTCGTCCTCCACCGCCACCCTCTCGATCTTCACCCCGGTCACGAGCTCCACGCCGTCGGCGCGGATCTGCTCGGCCAGGCGCGCAGCCAGCTCAGGCTCGTCGCGCGGCAGAACGCCGGCCGAGCGCTCCAGCACCGTGGTCTGCACCCCCAGCCGCGCGAATGCCTGCGACAGCTCAATCGAGATCGGCCCGCCGCCTATCACCACGAGGCTCTCGGGTGCGCGCTCGATGTCCCACACGCTCTCGCTGGTGAGGAAGCCGGCCTCCTCGAGGCCGGGCACGTCCGGCGTCGCCGGACGGCTTCCGGTGCACAGCAGGAAGAACCGCGATCGCAGGGTGCCCACGCCCTCCACGTCGAGCGTGTTCGGGCCGGTCAGCCGCGCGGCGCCGAAGTGCACGTCGACACCTGACTCGGTGAGGCGGTCGGGACTGTCGTCGGTGGAGGCAAGCTCGGCCTGGATCGAGCGAATGCGCTCGAACACCCGCGCGGTGTCGATCTCGGGCTCCACCGCGGTCAGGCCGTAGCGGTCGGCGTGGCGCATCGTGTTGGCCGCCTTGGCCGAGGCCAGCAGCGCCTTGCTCGGCACGCAGCCCGTCCAGAGGCAGTCGCCGCCCACACGGTCGCGCTCGACCGCGGCCACCTTGATGTCGAGGGTGGACGCGAACTCGGCGGCCACCATGCCCGCCGAGCCGATGCCGACGATCACGAGGTCGTAGCTGCGCTCCGGCATGCTCCGCCGAGCCTAACCGAGGGCTGCCCGAGCGGCCGACAGCTAGAGCAGAACGGTGAGCGAGCTGCCCACGTCGCGCACGAGGTCGAACAGCGGCGACGGCACGATGCCGAAGAAGATCGTGGCCGCGGCGGCCAGGATGGCCACCAAGGCAACCTCGGGCTGGGCGCGGGCGTCGGCCTCCGGCGACCAGCCGGCAACTCGCTTCACCGTCCGTGGCGGGAAGGTGGGCAGATCGACCTCGAAGCGGCCCATCCACATCACGGCGGTAACCCGCAGGTAGTAGACGAGCGAGATCATCGAGCCGATCACGATCACGATTCCCAGCCACGCGTAGCCTCCGGCCACGGCCGCATCGATCAGGTAGAACTTGCCGATGAACCCGGCCGTGGCCGGGAACCCCGCCAGGGACAGCATCGCGATCGTCATCGACCAGGCCAGCCACGGGCTCGCGCGCCCCAGGTCGCGTAGGGATTCGATCCCGTCCCCGTGCTCGGAGACCCGCTCTCGGGCGATCACCACCGCGAAAGCCGCCACGTTCATGAACAGGTAGGCGGCCAGGTAGAAGGCGGAGGCCTGCAGGCCAAGCTGCGTGCCGACCACGACGCCGGCGAGCAGGTACCCGGCCTGGGCGACACCCGACCACGCGAGCATCCGCTTGAGGGAGCTCTGTGCGATCGCGCCGGCGTTGCCGATCACGATCGTCACCGTGGCGAGCACCGCCAGGGCGGGCGCCCACTGCTCCGAGACGTCGAAGAGCGCGTAGTCGAAGATGCGCAGGAGCACCGCGAAGGCGGCAACCTTGGTGGCCACGGCCATGAAAGCCGTGATGGGGGTGGGAGCACCCTGGTAGACGTCGGGCGTCCACTGGTGGAAGGGCGCCACCGACGCCTTGAAGGCAAGTCCGGTGGCTGCCAGCGCCACGCCGGTGAGCAGCAGCGGATCGGTCACGGCCACGGTGTCGCCGATCGCGGCGGCCATGGCGCCGAAGTCGGTCGATCCCGTGGCCCCGTACAGAAGCGCGAGCCCGTAGAGCAGCGTGGCCGATCCCACCGAGCCCACCACCAGGTACTTCAGCCCGGCCTCCAGCGAGTGCGCGCGGCGCACGTGGCCGGCGGAGAGCACGTAGAGGGGAATCGAGAGCAGCTCGAAGCCCACGAACAGCGTGACCATGTTCTCGGCGCCCGCCAGCACGACCATGCCGCTGATCGAGCCCAGCAGCAGCGACATGTACTCGCCCGAGCCGATCTCCCGCTGCACGTCCGAGCGCAGCGACAGCAGCACGGTGGCCAGGCCGGTCACATAGAAGAGCATCGACATGAACAGGGCGAGAGAATCGATGGCGAGGGCGCCCTCGATGATCGGCCGGCTGTCGCCCGCCTCCCAGTTCGCGATCGCCATGCCCATCGCGACCAGCAGCGCGGATGCCGCCAATGCGGGCACGAGCACGCGCTGCACGAAGCGGCCGCGGAACAGCCCGACCATCAGGCAGGCGAGCGAGCCGCCGATCGTCGAGAACAGGGGAGCGAGCCCCTGATAGTCGATCTCGGGCGCCTGGACCACGGCAAGCATCACGGAACCACCTCAGCCGCCGCTTCGACCTTCGCCGAGGTGGCACCCTCGGTCCGCTCGAGCACCAGCTGCGGGTAGACGCCGAGCGCAACGACCACCAGCGTGACCGGCAGGATCGCCACCAGCTCGAGCCCATGCGCTTCTCTTGGCACGACGCTCGGCCCCGCCCGGTTGTGCATCGAGCGCTGGAACAGGCGGATCATGTACACGGCCGC
This sequence comes from uncultured Thermoleophilaceae bacterium, assembly GCA_963825475.1. Classification (GTDB taxonomy): domain Bacteria; phylum Actinomycetota; class Thermoleophilia; order Solirubrobacterales; family Thermoleophilaceae; genus JAAYBF01. The sequence continues at coordinate 671,816 of CAWGTC010000006.1, forward strand.
CAGCACGACGCCGATGGCGCCCACGGCTCCGAACACGAACTTGTCCTCGAAGGCCCCGAAGAGAATCAGGATCTCACCCACGAAGTTGGGGGAGCCGGGCATGGCCAGCGTGGCCAGGGTGACCGCGAGGAACAGGGCGGCCAGCACCGGCGCGCGCAGCGCGGCGCCACCCATCTGCTCCAGGCTCGGCGACGCGCCCGCCCGCACGGTGAGCGCGGCGATGATGAAGAACAGCGGGGCCACCACCAGACCGTGGTTGACCATCTGCATCAGCGCGCCCTGCGCACCGATGTCGGTGAGGGAGAAGATGCCCAGCACGATGAACCCGAGCTGCGCGATCGACGAGTAGGCCACCACCAGCCGCGGCTCGTCCTGGGAGAACGCGAGTATCGACCCGTACAGGATCGAGATCACTGCGAGCGCCAGCATCAGGTCCTGGAAGTGCACCGATGCGTCGGGCAGGATCGGCAGCACGATCCGCAGGAAGCCGTAGACGCCCACCTTGGAGAGCACGGCGGAGAGCACCACGAGCACCGGGATCGGCGTGGCGCGGTAGGTATCCACCACCCAGCCGTGCAGCGGGAACAGCGGCGCCTTGACCAGGAATGCGGCGGCGAAGAGCAGGAAGATCCACTGCTGCGTCCCCTCGCCGAGAGTGCGCTGCTCGAGCACGGCGAAGGAGAACGACAGGTCGCCGCCGCCGGCGGCTGACAGCACGCCGAGCGCGATCGCGCCGGCCAGCATCAGCAGCGAGCCGACCAGGGTGTAGATCACGAACTTGGTGGTGGCCCGCACGCGGTCGCCCTGGCCCCACTGCCCGATCAGGAAGTAGAAGGGCACCAGCATCAGGTCGAAGAAGACGACGAACAGCGCCAGGTCCTGGGCGCAGAAGGCGCCGAGCACCGCGGTCTCGGCCAGCGCCATGTGGAACATGAACAGCCGCGGCCGGTCCGTCGTGCGCAGCGCGCCCCAGATGGTGGAGGGCACCCACAGCAGCGCGGTGAGCGCGATCATGAAGAGGTTGAGCCCGTCCACGCCCAGCTGATAGCGCACGCCAAGCTCGGCGATCCAGTTGTCGTCGGTCACGTACTTGAGGCCGGACGTGCCGGCCTCATAGTCGGCGATCATCACGATCGCGTAGCCGAGCACGCCCACCGTGCCGGCCACCACGAGCCAGCGCCCCGTTCGTGCCGGCAGGAACGCCGCCAGCACCGCGGCGGCCAGCGGCAGGAACACCACGATCGAGAGATGGATCGTCTGCATCAGCTCGACACGATCAGGAAGTAGAGGATCAGGCCGCTCACGCCCATCAGCAGCAGGGCGGCGTAGGAGCGCAGCTCACCGGTCTGGATCGAGCGCGCGAACGAGGTGCCGGCGCGCACGAGTCCTACCGTGCCCCCCACGAGCACGCCCTGCACCAGGGTGCTCTCGACCACGGTGCGCCCGTAGCGGCCGGCCGCGGTCATCGGGCGCACGATCGCGCGGTCGAAGATCTCGTCGAAGTACCACTTGTTGATCAGCACGCGGTGCACGCCCTTGAAACGCTCGCGGGTGGCCAGGCGCAGCATCGGGTCGCGCATCAGGTAGTGGTAGGCGGCGCCGAGGCCGATGATCGCGAACACCCCGCCCACTGCGAGCCCCACCCATTCCTCGCCCGCGGACGGGTGCACCTCGGCGAAGCGCGAGTCCGCGAAGGTGGGCTCGAGGAAGTGCTCGAGCGTGTCGGTCACGCCCGGAATGCCCAGCACGCCCGCCACCACGGCCAGCAGCGCCAGCGGCGCCATCGCGGCCTTCATCGGCCACTCGCGCTCGGCGACGTGGTGCTCGGAGCCCGGGAAGCCGACGTCGGTGTCCTCTTCCTCGCCCGTCGCCGGGTTGGTATGGGTCCCGTGTGCCAGGTGGCCCTTCTCGAGCTCTCGGGCCTCGGGCACTGGCGGCCCGAAGAACACCCGGAACACCATTCGCCCGGCGTAGAAGGCGGTGATCAGCGCGGCGATGTAGCCGACCGTGCCGAGGATCGCGTACCAGCCGCCGCGCTCGAGCGTGTAGGCCAGGATCTCGTCCTTGGAGAAGAACCCGGCGAAGAGGGGAAAGCCCGCCAGGGCCAGCGCGCCGATCGTGAAGGTGACGAAGGTGAACGGCATCGCCTTGCGGAAGCCGCCCATCCGGTCCAGCGACTGGAGGCCGCCCATGGCGCCGATCACCGAGCCCGCGCCCATGAACAGCAGCGCCTTGAAGAACGCGTGTGTCATCAGATGGAACAGCCCGGCGCCGTAGGCCGCCACCGACACGCCGAGGATCATGTAGCCGATCTGCGACATCGTCGAGTAGGCGATCACCCGCTTCAGGTCGGTGGCGGTCATGGCCACCGACGCCGCGAAGATCAGCGTGGCCGTGCCCAGGATCGCGCTCACGTCGGCGGCGATCGGCGCCAGCTCGAACAGCGGGTGGCACCGCGCGATCAGGTACACGCCGGCGGTGACCATCGTGGCCGCGTGGATCAGCGCGGACACCGGGGTGGGGCCCTCCATGGCGTCGGGCAGCCACGTGTGCAGCGGCAGCTGGGCGGACTTGGCGAACGCGCCCACGAGGATCATCAGGCAGGCGGCCACGAGCTGGCCGTCGTTCTCCGCGAACACCTCGGGCGCGGCGGCGAAGATGCCGGCGTAGTCCAGCGCGCCGGTGGCGTCGAACAGCAGGAAGGCGCCGATCACCAGGCCCACGTCGCCGATCACGTTGATCACGAACGCCTTGATCCCGGCTGCCGTCGCGGTGCCGCGCCGGTACCAGAAGGAGATCAGCAGATAGGAGGCCGCGCCCACGAACGCCCAGCCCACGATCAGCAGCAGGAAGTTGGCCGCCAGGACCAGCAGCAGCATCGAGAACACGAAGAAGTTGAGGTAGGAGAAGAAGCGCGCAAACCCCTTGTCCGAGGTCATGTAGGAGATCGAGTAGAGGTGGATCAGGAACGAGACGCCCGACACCACCAGGCACATGAGCACCGACAGCGGATCCACGAGGATCGAGAGATCCGCCCGGAAGCCCGCGGTCTCTGCGTAGGTGTACGCCGTGCCCACCAGCGCGCGCGACTCCTCGGGCCGGTCCACGAGCTTGATCAGCATCCCGACCGAGGCCAGGAAGCTGATGCCGATCGAGGCGGTGCCGAGCCAGCCCGCGCTGCGGCCGGGAAGGGCTCGCCAGCCCAGCGCGATGATCAGCGTGCCAAGCAGCGGCGCGGCCAGCACGACCCAGCCGTAGTCGGTCACGTTCATCCGCGCAGCTCGGACATCTCGTCGACGTCGATGGGCAGCCGGCGGCGGAACATCCCGACGATGATCCCGAGCCCGATCACGACCTCACAGGCCGCCACCACCATCACGATCAGCGCGAAGATCTGGCCATCGTGGTTGCCGAGCATCCGCGAGAAGGCGATCAGCGCGAGGTTGCCTGCGTTGAGCATCAGCTCCAGGCAGAGCAGCACCACCAGCGGGCTGCGGCGGGTCATCACGCCGGCCGCCCCGATGCAGAAGATGAACGCCGACAGGACTACGAACCAGGAGGTGTCCATCAGCTCAGGTCCTCAAGGCCCCGCCGCTTGCGCGACAGCACCACGGCGCCCACCGCGGTCAGCAGCAGGAGGAAGGAGGCGGCCTCGAACGGGAGCAGGAACTTGGTGAGCAGCAGGTCGCCGATCGCCTCGGGCGAGCCGAAGCCTGCGTCCACGTCGGGGCCTCTGCCGCCGAGCCCGCTCAGCGACGAGCCCACCACGGCCACGGTCAGCTCCACGAACACCGCCACCGCCACCAGCGGGCCGAAGGCGTTCACAAGGCCGCCCTCGGTCGGGCGCACTGGCGTGTCCTGGCCGCCCACGTAAGCCACCACGAACACGTAGAGCACCATCACGGCGCCCGCATAGACCACCACCTGAGCAGCAGCAAGAAAATCGGCGCGCAGCAGCAGGAACAGCACGGCGAGCGCGATCAGGTGCGCGACGAGAGCAAGGACGGAATAGAACGGATTGCGCAGCATCGCCACGCCAAGCGCGCCGGCGATCGCCCCGAAGCCGGCGATGAAGAAGAGGATCTGCTCGAACAGCACCGCTGCTACTCCCCTTCACGCCTCAGCGGTGTCTTCTCAATGGAGTCCGCCAGCAGCATCTCCTTGGTGAAGATCAGGTCCGAGCGGTTGTAGTCGGCCAGCTCGTAGTCGTTGCCCATCGTGATCGCGTCGAACGGGCACGCCACCTCGCAGTATCCGCAGAAGATGCAGCGGGTCATGTTGATCTCGTACACCGCCGCGTAGCGCTCGCCGGCGGACACCTGGTTCTCGGGCGTGTTCTCGGCGGCCACCACGCGGATGCACTCAGCCGGGCACGCGGCCACGCACAGCGAGCAGCCCACGCATTTCTCCAGCCCCGAGTCCTCGAATCGCTGCAGCTTGTGGCGCCCGCGAAAGCGCGGGTACACCGGCGTCTTCTCCTCGGGGTACTGGTAGGTGGGCGGCTTTTCGGCCACCCGCCCGAGCGTGGTGCGCAGGCCGCGCAGCGTCGCGCCGAACGCTCGATAGGCGCCGCCCATCCCGCCCGGCTCGGGCCCGCGCTGAACCGCGATCACGTCGTCGATGGGAGTGTGGGGCTCAGGCATTCAGGTGACCACCAGGAGGGTTGCGGTGACTAGGACATTCAGCGTGGCGAGTGGCAGGAGCACCTTCCACCCGAAGGACATGAGCTGGTCGTAGCGCAGCCGGGGGAGGGTGGCGCGGATCCAGATGAAGAAGACCACGAACGCGAACATCTTGAGCACCACCCACAGCGGGGCCAGGGCCTCGGGACCCGGGCCGTGCCAGCCGCCGAGAAAGCATGCGGTGGCCACGCCGGAGATCACGATCACCTCGATGTACTCGGCCATGAAGAACGAGCCGAAGCGCATGCCGCTGTACTCGGTGTTGTAGCCCGCCACCAGCTCGGCGTCGGACTCGGGCAGATCGAATGGCGGGCGCGCGGACTCGGCGAACCCCGCGACCATGAAGGTGATGAAGCCCACGAACTGGGGCACGATGAACCAGATCCCCTTCTCGCCGCTGCCCTGCGCCTCGACGATGTCCACCAGCGAGAGCGAGCCGGCCGTCATCGCCACGCCCAGCAGCGACAGGCCGATCGCCACCTCGTAGGAGATCAGCTGGGCAGCCGACCGCATGGCGCCGAGGAACGAGTACTTCGAGCCCGACGCCCAGCCCCCGAGCACGAACGCGTAGAAGGCCAGCGATCCGAAGGCGAAGAAGTAGAGGAGCCCGATCGGCACGTCGATCCCGTAGAGCCCGAGGTCGCCGCCCCACGCGCCCTGCGGCCCGAAGGGGATGATCGCCAGCGTGGCCACCGCGGTCACGATCGAGATCACCGGGGCGATCGCCATCATCCACGGCACGGCCGTGGTCGGCGTCGAGCTCTCCTTGGACAGCAGCTTCAAAACGTCGGCCAGCGGCTGCATCAGCCCGTAGGGGCCGACCCGGTTGGGGCCGTAGCGCGACTGGAAGCGCCCCAGCAGCTTGCGCTCCAGCAGCAGGATCAGCGGCACCACCTGGAGGATGAACGCGAAGATCACGATCGCCTTCGCGATCTGCACCAGCGTGGTCTCCACCACGGGATCGGCGCCCATCAGCACCATCACGCGGCCGGCGTCTGCGTGCTCTTGGTGATCTGCACCGTGCGGGGCACGCCGTTGGTGAGGGCGCCGGCGTTGTTGTCGGCGGTGCCCGCCACGAGGAACACGCTGCCCGGCTGCATGGCCTGGCGCAGAGCCACCGTGGCCCGCACGCTCTGACCGCCCGCCGCCACCTCGACCTCGTCGCCCGAGATCACGCCAAGGCGGCGTGCGTCCGCGGGCGCCAGCTCGGCGCGCTGCTCCGGAGCGAGGAAGCGCAGCGACGGCGCATGCTCGACGGTGGCGCCGGACCACAGGGAGGGCGTGGTGCCCAGACGCATCCCCTCCGGCAGCTCGGGCGGTACCTCGAGCGTGCCCTCGGGGAGCTCGGCGCCCGGAAGCTTGGAAGCGGCGTCGCGGTCCTGCCAGCGCACGCCCTTGCCGCCGATCTCCTCCAGCGTCAGGCCGTCGTAGAAGGCCACCGCCGCGAACAGCTTCTCCGTCACCTGCGGCGCGGAGAGCACGTCGAGGCCCGCGCCGCAGCGCTCGGCCAGCTCGGCCAGCACGCTCCACTCCGGGCGCACCTCACCCTGGTGGCCGATCGCCTGGCGCACGCGCTGCAGGCGCCCGTCGGGGTGGGTCAGCGTGCCCTCCTTCTCCGCGTACGACTCCGCGGGGAAGATCACGGTGGCGTTCTCCTCCAGCGCGGAGGTCACGAAGTCGGTGAAGGCGATCACAGTGCCGGCCTCCTCGAGGGCCGCCTCCCAGCGCGGCCGTTCGGGGTGGGCGTGCAGCGGATCGGCGTGCAGCAGGATCAGCGCCGAAAGCTCGCCTTCGCCCAGCGCTCCCGCCACGTCCGCGGCCGCCATCCCGGTCTCGCCGGCGTCCGCCAGGCCGGGCGCCAGGCCGGGTGCCACGCCCGCCTCGCGCATGCCGCGCGCGTTGGTGGCCGCCGGCACCTCGATCAGCCCGGACTCCTCGCGGCCGGCGATGCCCAGCGCGCCCGCCACGGCCAGCAGCGCGTCCACCGCGCCTCTGCCGCGGCCCCCGTCGGCCACCCGCTCGCCCCAGAGCACCACCACGTCGGCCGCGCCGCGCAGCACCTCGGCGGCCGCGCCGATCGCCCCGGGCTCGGCGCCGGCGCGCGAGTGCAGCCGCGAGCCGGTGGCGCGGTCGGACCCCAGCTCGGCGGCCAGGGCCGACAGCGCGGCATCGGCCGCGCCTGGAGCGAAGCGCACCGCCGCGGAGGCGTTGGGCTCCAGCGAGCCGGGGCGGCTGGTCAGCGTCACCACCTCTGCGCCGTTGCGCCGCGCGGCCTTGCGTACGCGCAGGTCGAGGATCGGCGCCTCCTCCACCAGCTCGGTGTCCACCACCAGGATCGCGTCGGCGTGGTCGATGTCGCTCACCCGCGCGGAGAGATCGGGTCGGGCGAGCACCCGCGCCTGGCCGGGATCGATCGCCCCGCCCGCGCGGGAGTCGAGGTGCGGCGAGCCGAGCGCCTTGCGCATCAGGTGCTGGAGCAGGAACGCCTCCTCGTTCGTGGTCGCCCCACCGGCGAGGGCCGCGGTCTTGGCGCCCGCCTTGCTCAGCGCCGCGGCGGCGTCACCGAGCGCGCGCTCCCAGGACACCTCGCGCAGCGCGCCGCCGTCGCGCACCATCGGCGCGCGCAGCCGCTGCTCGGAGTGGATCGACTGATAGCCGAACCGGCCCTTGTCGCAGAGCCAGCCGTCGTCAACCTCGTGGTTGTCGCGGGCGCCGGCGCGCAACACCTTCGAGTCGTCGCGGATCGTGAGCTGCACGTTGCACTGGCTCGGACAGAAGGTGCAGATCGAGCCGGCCTCCTCCACGTCCCACGGGCGCGCGCGGAAGCGGTATGCGGTGGAGGTGAGCGCGCCCACGGGGCACAGCTCGATGATGTTGCCGCTGAAGGGCCCCACGTACGGGCGCCCGTCGTGCGTGCCCACGTAGGTGTGGTCGCCACGCTCCAGGAACACCAGCTGGTAGTCCTCGGCCACTTCCTGCGAGAAGCGCACGCAGCGGTAGCAGAGGATGCAGCGCTCGCGGTCGATGGCAACGAGCGGCGACAGCTCCAGTGGCTTGCGGAAGTGGCGCTTGGGTTCGATGAACCGCGACTTGCCGCCACCCCAGCCGTAGCTGATGTCCTGCAGCGGGCATTCGCCCCCCTTGTCGCACACCGGACAGTCGAGTGGGTGGTTGATCAGCAGAAACTCCACGATTGCGCTCTGCGCCGACTTGACCCGGTCGGAGGTGGTCGTGACCACCATCCCGTCCCGCACGGGGGTGGAGCAGGACGTCTGCAGCTTGGGCATCCCCTCGATCTCCACCAGGCACATGCGGCACGCGCCCACCGGCTGGCCCAGCTTGGGCTCGTAACAGAAGTAGGGGATCTCGACGTCGCCCGACTTGGCGGCGTCCACCAGCATCGTGCCCTCGGGGGCGCGCACCTCGCGGCCGTCGATCTCGAACGAGATCTCCCTGATCTCCGGCCTGGCCATCAGGCCGGTCCGGCCTCGACCGAGGCGGCAAGCGCACCCGCGGAGAAGGCGGGGATGTGCTCGCGGTCGCGGGCGGCACGGGCGTTCTCGATGTGCTCCTCGAACTCGCCGCGGAAGTGCTTGATCATCGATCCGATCGGCATCGCCATCGAGTCGCCCAGCACGCACAGGCAGTTGCCGATGATGTTCGTCTGGACCTCGGCCATGATCTCGAGGTCCATCGGGGTCGCGTCGCCGTCGTCGATGCGCTCGAGCATCTTCACCGTCCAGACGGTGCCCTCGCGGCAGGGCACGCACTTGCCGCAGCTCTCGTGGCGGTAGAAGCCGGCCAGGTTGAGCGCCAGCGGCACGATCGGCTGGGAGTCGTCCACCACGATGATCGCCCCGGAGCCCAGCATCGAGCCGGCCTCGGCCATCGCCTCGAAGGTGTAGGGCAGGTCGAGGTGCTCGTCGAGCAAGATCGGCGCCGACGAGCCGCCCGGGAACCAGCACTTCACGCTGCGCCCGTCGGGCGGGCCCCCGGCCAGCCCCTCGACGATGTCGCGGGACTTCATCCCCAGCTCGATCTCGTAGTTGCCGGGGCGCTGCACGTTGCCCGACACCGACACCACCTTCGTGCCGGTCGACCTGTCCACACCCATCGCCGCGAACCACTCGGCGCCGTTCTCGATGATCGCGGGGCAGTTGCAGAGCGTCTCCACGTTGTTGATCAGCGTGGGCCCCTGGTAGAGCCCCTGGTTGGCTGGGAAGGGTGGCTTGAGGCGGGGGTTGCCGCGCTTGCCCTCGAGGGCGTCGAGCAGCGCGGATTCCTCACCGCAGATGTACGCGCCCTGGCCGCGGTGCACCACCAGCTCGAGGTCGGTCCGCGAGCCGAAGATCCCGCGCCCGAGGTAGCCCTTCTCGTAGGCCTCGTTCACGGCGGCGTCGAGGATCTTGGCCTGCGTCTCGTACTCGCCGCGGATGAAGATGAACGCCCGCGTGGCCTCGGCCGCGATCGCACCGATGATCATGCCCTCGATCAGCAGGTGGGGATTGCGCTGCATCAGCACCCGGTCCTTGAACGTGCCCGGCTCGGACTCGTCGGCGTTGCAGCACAGGTACTTCTCCATAGAGCCCTTGGGTATGAAGCTGGCCTTCTTGCCCATCGAGAACCCGGCGCCGCCTCGCCCGCGCAGGCCCGATGCCTCGAGCTCCGAGAGCACCTTCTCCTGGGGCATGTCGACCACCGCCTTGCGGGCGGAGCGATAGCCACCTAGGCGCTCGTAGACCTCCATCGTGTGGAGCAGCGGCTCGTCGAAGTTGGCGGTGAGCACCTTCCGAGCGCTCAGTCACCGAGGCCCCTCCCGGGCAGCACTTCCCGCTCTTCCTTCAGCGCCGCCACCAGCTCGTGCGCGTCGTCTTCGCTCAGTGGCCCCACGTAGCGGCCGTCGATGGATGCCATCGGGGCCATGTCGCAGGCGCCCAGGCATTCGAAGTTGCGCACCTCGACGTCCTCGAGGCCCTGGTCCCGGGCCTCCTCGGCGATCGCGTCATACACCGCTCGCGCGTTACGCAGGTGGCACGCCACGCTGGTGCACACGTACACGTAGCGGCTGCCGAGCGGCTCCGTGCGCAGCATGTCGTAGAAGGTGGCGACGGAGGACAGGTAGGCAGGCGTCACCTGCATCACGGCGGCCACCTGTTGGATCGCCTCGGGCGAGCACCACCCGTGCACCTTCTGGGCGGCGGCCAGTGCGGGCAGCGCGGCTGACTGGCGCTCCGGGTATCGCTGCATGGCCGCCGAGATAGACGCGCGCAACGCATCCGGCACCTCGACGTCGGCAGCTTCCGGAACGAGAGCGGGATCCCGCTCGAGATCGACGGGCTGATCCCAACCGAGGGGCAACGTACGCCGATCCCTCATGAGGCCGTTCCCAGCGACCGGCGACCAGCGCCCAGCGCCTTCACCGGTCGATCCCTCCGAGGATCGGGTCGAGCATGGCGATGCACGCGATGAAGTCGGCGATCAGCGAGCCCTCGCCCATGCGCTTGAGCGCCTGGAGGTTCACGAACGACGGGTCGCGCATGTGCACCCGCGAGGGCTTGGCCGAGCCGTCGGCGAGCACGAAGCAGCCCAGCTCGCCGCGCGGCGACTCGATCGCCGAGTAGGCCTCGCCCGGCGGCACCCGGAAGCCCTCGGTCACCAGCTTGAAGTGGTGGATCAGCGCCTCCATGGAGGTGGCCAGCTCGTGGCGCGGCGGCAGCGCCACCTTGCGGTTGGAGGTGATGAAAGGCCCCTCGGGCAGGCCGTCCAGCGCCTGCTCCACGATCGCCAGCGACTCGCGGATCTCGGCCAGCCGCACGCGGTAGCGGTCGTAGTTGTCGCCCACGGTGCCCACCGGGATGCGGAACTCGAAGTCTTCGTAGGAGGAGTAGGGCATCGTCTTGCGCAGGTCCCACGGGTCGCCTGCGGCGCGCAGCAGCGGCCCGGTCACACCCAGCTCGAGCAGCTCCTCACGAGACACGATGCCCGTGTTCTTCATCCGCTGCAGCCAGATCTCGTTTTCGTCGAGCAGCGCCTCGTACTGGTCCACGCGCGAGGGCATCACTTCCAGGAAGGACCGGACCTTGGCGTCCCAGCCCGGAGGGATGTCCTCGAACACTCCACCCACCTGGAAGAAGCGCGTGTGCAGCCGCTGGCCCGACGACATCTCGAACAGGTCGAGCACCAGGTCGCGCTCGCGCAGGGCCCACCACAGCATCGTGATCGCGCCGATGTCCAGCGCGGCGGTGCCGAGCCAGAACAGGTGGCTGGCGATCCGGTTCAGCTCCATGTGGATCACCCGCAGGTACTGCGCACGCTTGGGCACCTCCTCGTCGAGCAGCCTCTCCACCGACATGCAGTAGGCCTGCGCGTTGAAGTAGTAGGAGAGGTAGTCCATCCGCTCCACGAACGTGATGGCCTTCCAGTACTCCTGGTCCTCGCAGGACTTCTCGATGCCGGTGTGGACGTATCCGATCAGCGGCTTGATGTCGCGCACCACCTCGCCCTCGAGCGTGCACAGCAGGCGCAGCACCCCGTGCGTCGCGGGATGGTGCGGCCCGAGGTTGATCGTCATCAGCTCGGTCTCGCGGTCGGGACCGTCGTCGACGCCGACCTCGGTGCCCGAGATCGGCTGCTCGCCGAGCGTGCCGAGCGAGATCGACTCCTCGCGCTTCCGGTACGGCGCGTCTAACCCGCGGTCAGTCATACCAGCGGGGCAGCTTGTGCTCGTTGAAGGTGAACAGCACCGGCTCGCCGCCCATGGGGAAGTCGCGGCGCTGGGGATGGCCCTCGTAGTCCTCGGGCATGAGGATCCGGCGCATGTCGGGATGGCCGTCGAACACCACGCCGAAGAAGTCGTACACCTCGCGCTCGTGGAAGTCCGCGGTGGGGAAGAGGTCGGTCACGGTGGGCACCACGGGCTCCTCGGTGCCCACGCGGGTCCTCACACCCAGCCGCTCGCGCCGCTCCATGGAGAGCAGCTGGTAGTGGACGCCGAGACGCGGCTCGGAGGGCAGGTAGTCGCACCCGTGCAGGCTGGCCAGGAAGCCGTAGGGCTCCTCGTCGCGGTCGCGCAGGTGCTCCAGCACGTCGTGCACGCGCGCGGGCGCCACGTCCAGCATCGCCTGCTCGCGGTGGTAGCTCGTGCCCACGACGGCGTCGTCGTCCAGCGCGTCGCGCACCCGCTGCGCCGCAAGCTCGAGTCCGGTCGCGTCAGGCAAGGCGGTCGGTCGCCTCCTCGGTGCCCTCGGCGCGGTAGCGCTCGCGCCAACCCTGCCCCTCGCTGCTCATGATCTTGTCCTGCAGCTTCATGATCCCGTAGATGAGCGCCTCCGGCCGCGGGGGACAGCCGGGCACGTACACGTCCACGGGCAAAAACTTGTCCGCGCCGGCCACCAGCGCGTAGTTGTTGAACATCCCGGCGCTCGAAGCGCACGCGCCCATCGAGATCACCCACTTGGGCTCGAGCATCTGGTCGTAGATGCGCCGGATGACCGGCGCCATCTTGATCGACACCCGCCCGGACAGGATCAGCATGTCGGCCTGCCGGGGAGAGAAGCGGATCACCTCGGCGCCGAAGCGCGACAGGTCGTTGCGCGGGGACCCGATCACCGTGATCATCTCGATCGCGCAGCAGGCCAGCCCGAAGCCCAGCGGCCAGATCGCGTTCTTGCGCGCCCAGTTCTGAGCGTCCTCGAACTTGGTCAGCAGCAGCCGCGACTCCACGTACTCCTGCAGGTCATCGCCCTCCAGCTCCCCGCGCAGCAGCTGCTGCGCCTTGCGCTGCTTGATGCGCAGGTCCTCCGAGGAGGCCGGCACCTTGGTGCGGGTCACTTCCATTCCAGCGCACCCCTCCTCCAGACGTGCACGAAGGCGATTGCCAGCAGCGCGATGAACACCACCGTCTCGATCAGGGCGAACGTGCCGACATCCTCCAGGCGGACCGCGATCGGGTAGAGGAACACGACTTCGATGTCGAAGAGGATGAACAGCATCGCCACGAGGTAGAAGCTGACCCCGAAGCGGAAGCTCTTGCGCACGTCGGAGGGAAGGCCCGACTCGTACGGCTCGCTCTTGACCTTGTTCGGGCGTTTGGGCCCCAGCAGTGAGTTCGCGAATGTGAACGCGACGCCGACTCCGACGCCGAGAAAGAGGAACACGAGTGCCGGCAGGTAGCTCTTCAGCAAGGCCTCGCATGTATAACGCACGCTTGTGCGCCATTGCTACATAGTGCGGACTGGCGCTTGGGGCCTGTCATGAGCCAGGTGCACATGTACGTCGGCATAGCGGTGCTGGCGGGCAACGGCGCGGCGGGGATCACCGGCGCGGTGCTCTGGCTGCGCAACCACCTGTCCAACTCCTTCTGGTACCTCCTGCGAGTGGCTCAGGCCACCGTGGCGGTACAGGTGGCGATCGGGCTCATCCTGCTCGCGCGCGGAGAGACGGCGCCCGATGGCCTGCACATCGCGTACGGGATCGCCCCCCTGGTGATCTCCCTCGTAAGCGAGGGCATGCGCGTGGGCGCCGCCCAGCGCGAGCTCGAGGAGGTGGAGGACCTCGAGGGGCTCCAGCGAGAGGACCAGATCGCGATCGCGCGGCGCGTGGCCCGCTCGGAGATGGGGGTGATGACGGTGGGCACGCTGCTCATCCTCACGCTCGCTCTGCGCGCATTCCAGACCGGGGGGGCCTGATGCAGGGCTTGACTCAGGCGTTCAAACAGGGTTGATTCCCCTACAGAATGGGGAAAGGAAGCGGGTGGGTCGTGCAGGCGGAGTACTCGACAGATTTATGAGGGCAGGGGCCTTCAAGGAGCGAGAACTGCGTATTCCCGCGGATCTCTCCAAGCTCCGTGACGCGCGCGAGTGGGCGGCCACGGCGGCTGAAGACTTCGGCCTGGAGGAGGAGGAGCGCTTCCAGGTGCGTCTCGCCACCAGCGAAGCGGTGACCAACGCGATCATTCACGGATCGGCAGCTCGCGGCGGCGCGGTCGAGCTCGAGGCCCACGAGGAGCGCGGAGCGCTGGTCTTCGAAGTCCGGGATGCGGGCGGCGCTGCCCCGGTCGGCACCCCGGCGCAGCGGCTGGCTGAAGGCGGGCGCGGGCTCGAGCTGGTGGCGCTGGTGATGGACGAGGTCCAGCTGGAGCGCCGCGACGACGGCAGCGTGCTGCGCTTCACGAAGCGCCGCGCGGCGTAGGCATCAAAGAGGGGGCGCCGCCCCCGTTTGCAACCCCCCTTAGCTGAGATTTCAGCCCCGGCGCCGGCTGGATCGCCGCCGATGAAGGCGACCGTCTTGCGGTCGCCAGTGCCGCCGCCGGGGCAGTGCTTGATTCGGCGCACGGCTCGTCGCTCCTTCACGGCTGTCTCACCTTCAGAGTGCCCTTCATGCCCAGCTCCTCGTGGTCGGCCACGGTGCACACGAGCCGGTAGCTGCCCGGCTCGACCCTCACCGTGGTGGTGCGCCGTTCGCCACCCGGGAAGCTCGGCAGGCCGCCCACCTCGGTGTCACCGTCGAGCACCACGATGTCGTGCGCGAGGTCGCCCTGGTTGTCGAGGGTGAGGCGCAGCTCGGCCGGCCCCGAGGCCAGGACGATCGCGCCCGGGTCGAACGCGTACTCGGAGGCCACCACGCGCACCGGCTCGCCCGCGCTCACACGGACCGTGCGGTTTGGCTCGTCGTCATCGCCGCCGCAGCCGGCGAGGGCCGCGAGCGCAACGCACAGTGCCGGGAGGAGCCGCCTCATCGGCGGGGGATAATATGGCGGCGCGTGATCCGTCCTCTGCCCGTTTCTCGCGCCCGACCGGCGCTGCTCGCGCTGGCCGGCTCGGCGGTGATCGCGGTGGCCGCGGCCGGCTGTGGCGGCGAGGTCGACGTCGCGCAGGAGGACCGCCCGGCCGCGACGGTGTTCAACGAGCACTGCTCCGGCTGCCACACGCTGACGTCGGCCAACTCATACGGCTCGAAGCCCGAGGGCAACCTCGACGCGGGCGAGCGCACCAACGGTCCCAACTTCGACCAGCGCAAGGTGGCGTCCGACGACGTTCTCTTCGCGATCCGCAACGGAGGCTTCTCCGGCGCCATCATGCCGGCCAACATCGTGGTGGGCGAGGAGGCCGACGCCCTGGCCGACTTCCTGGACCGGTACTCGGGCACGAAGAGCGACACCAGCGCGCCCGGCGAGGGCGCCGGGCCCTGACGACCCACCGCCGCTAGTGGGCCGCTAGGTGCTCGACCTCAAGGCGATCCGGCAGGAGCCCGACGCCGCTCGGGCGGCCCTCGCCCGTCGCGCCGACGGCGCGGCGGACACCCTCGACCAGGTGCTCGAGCTCGACGCCCGCCGCCGCGGCCTGCTCCCCGAGCTGGAGACGCTGCGTGCCGAGAAGAACACGGCCAGCAAGCAGATCGGGGAGCTGCAGCGCGCGGGGGCCGACGCGTCCGAGGCGATCGCCCAGGTCAAGCAGGTGTCCGAGCGCGAGAAGCAGCTCGACTCCGAGCTGCGTGAGGTGCAGGCCGGCCTCGACGCCGGGATGCTCGCTCTCCCCAACCTTCCCGACGAGACCGCCGCCCCCGAGGACACCGTGCTGCGCGAGGTTGGCCAGGCCGGCGCCGCGGGCAGCGACCACGTCGAGCTGCTCGGCGAACTGCTGGACCTGGAGGCGGGCGCACGGGTGGCGGGCTCGCGCTTCGCCTACATCAAGGGGCCGCTCGTGATGCTCGAGCTTGCGCTGGTGCGCTGGGCGCTCGAGGAGCTCTCCGGCCACGGCTTCGAGCCGGTGATCCCGCCGATCCTGGTGCGCGAGGAGGCGCTGGTGGGCACCGGGCAGCTGCCCGACACCGAGCAGCAGATCTACCGGGTGCCGGACGACGACCTCTACCTGGCGGGCACGAGCGAGGTGCCGCTGGCCTCGCTCCACGCTGGCCAGGTCCTCGAGGAGGCCGGCCTGCCGCGCCGCTACGGAGGCTTCTCACCCTGCTTTCGGCGCGAGGCGGGAGCGGCCGGCAAGGACACGCGCGGCCTGTTTCGCGTGCACCAGTTCGACAAGGTCGAGATGTTCGCCTTCGTGACCCCCGAGGAGTCCGGCGCCGAGCACGAGCGGCTGCTCGAGATCGAGGAGGGGCTGATGCAGGCGCTCGGCCTGGCCTACCGGGTGGTCAACATCGCCGTCGACGACCTCGGCGCCTCGGCCACCAAGAAGTACGACATCGAGGTGTGGCTCCCGGGCCAGGAGCGCTACCGCGAGCTCACGTCGTGCTCGAACACCACCGACTTCCAGGCTCGCAGGCTCGATATCCGCTACCGGCCGCGCGAGGGCAAGGGCACGCGCCACGTGCACACCCTCAACGGCACCGCGGTGGCGGTGGGGCGCACGATCATCGCCCTGGTCGAGAACGGCCAGCAGGAAGACGGCAGCGTGGTCCTGCCCGAGGTGCTGCGTGCCTACGGCGCGCCGGAGCGAATCGAGCCGCAGTAGCCGCCGCTAGGCGGCGGCGATGAACTCGTCGAGCCCGGCGCGCGCCTTGCGCCGGGTGGCGCCGCTCACGATCGGGGTCCAGCCGAGCAGCAGCCCCATCGGCCCAAGCGCCTGCTTGGCCCAGGCGTGGAAGCTGAACTCGTCGAGGTGCCGCGCGATCAGACCGTTCTCGAAGCGAAAGCTCGCGCGCACGTCGTTGTGCACCTTGCGGCCGGTCTGGGTGAACGTGTAGTCGGCCAGCCAGTGCGCCGTGCCGGTCTCCTCGCCGGCCTCGTGCTCGACCAGGTCGATCTTCAGGTCGTCGGCACGCGCCGTCAGCATCCGCCACATCGCGCCCGGCTCACGGTTCTTCAGGTCGATGAACACAGGGTCGGAGAAGGTGGCGTCCGGCGTGTAGCAAGCGGCCATGGCGTCGCCGTCGTGGCGGTCGAAGGCCGTGTAGAAGCTCTCGATCAGCTTCTCGTTGGCGGCGGCCTCCGACACGGATCCACCCTATACCCGGGGGCCCGCGGCGCGTTCGGCGCGGGCAGCCTCCCCCAGCGCTTGGAGCGATTGCTCGCTCCACCGGCGGAAGTAGAGCCTCCCGAGGGCCGCGTCGAAGATGCGATGGCCGAGGCGCTTGGGCTGCATCCCCATCTCCAGCTCGATGAACGTGCCGCCCTGGGCAGGCGTGAGGAGCCAGTCGGCATACATTCCGGTCAACTGGCAGCTCATCCGGATCTGACGCAGGTCCTCGCGCCGCTCGAGCAGGAAGTTCGTTTCCACGACCCCGGTCACATCTTTGGTCACCTGGGCGTACTCGTCACCCTCCTCGAAACGTTCGCCGCGCACCTCCACCACGCGAGGCCACCACATCGGGTAGCGACTCGGCGTGCCAACGAAGCTCCAGATGACATCGAGGGGCTCCTCGAGATGGACCTGCCGCCGGTACGCGGACATGCGGAGAGTCTCTCACCGTGGGGCCGGGGCCGCGACCGGGACAATCAGCGGAGGGGGTGGGATTCGAACCCACGAAGGACCGTTCGGCCCTCACCGGTTTTCAAGACCGGCGCATTCAACCGCTCTGCCACCCCTCCGAGCCTCGCGCTCGCGCGCGAGACCCCGAATGCTGTCAGGTCCTCCGGGTGGCGGCGAGAAGCCCTAGCCGGGCATCTTGTCGCGGCCCTTGCGGCCCGCCGAGGCGCTCTTGCCGGCGGCCTTGCTGCCTGAGCTGAAGGGCTTGCGCGCCCAGCGGCCGAGGAACCCGGGGAGCATGCCGCCGGCGCGCCCGCCGGCGCTGAGCGTCTTGTGCACGCCGCGCTCCGGGTGGCGCGACAGACGCGGGGCCAAGAAGGCCAGGAACAGCAGAACGACACACACCACGGCGATTCCTACGATCAGCATCAACTCTCTCTTCCACTCGGGTCCTGCCCGTCTACCCCCAGCGCGCGCGGGGAAACCGAGCGTGCGCGGGTCAAGGGCGAGCGCTGCGGCGCCGATCCTGTGTTCATGCCCGCTGACGGCCTCGTTACCCTCCTTCATGCACGGGTAGCGTCCCTTGTCCGGGCCATGCCGGCCCGGCACCGCCCCTCATGATCGACCGTGAACACCTAGCCGAAGCCCTTGGGCGCCTGGATCCGCGCGATCGCGAGATCCTCAACTACTCCCTGCGCCGCCGCGTGCCGGACGAGGATCTCGGTGAGATTTTCGGGGGGACCCCCGGCGACGTCGCTCGCCTGAGAGCCAGCGCCGTCGAAGCGCTTTCCACCGAGCTCGGCGTACAGCGGGGAGCCGATCTGGGCCACATGCTCAAGGAGCTGCTCGAACCCGCCACGTGGGAGATGGTGTCTCAGGCCTCCGGCCCGCCCGCGCCGACGGTTGGACACCGGCCTGTGGGAGCCGAGGGAGTACCCCCGGCGCGCACCACCGATGCCGGGCCCGAAGGTCCGCCTGCCACATCTGGGCCACCGGCCGAGCCCGAGCCGCCCGCCGCGGCCGAGCCCGAGCTGCCGGCGGCGCCAGAGCAGCCGGAGGAGCCCGAGCCGGCGCCCGCGGCCGAGGTGCCGGCCGCGTCCGAGGCGGAGGCCGATGCCGATCGCGCTCCTGTGCTCGGCATCCTCAGCAAGCGCCGCGAGCAGGGCGAGGGACCGCGCGGCGGAGGCCGCGCGCGCCGGTTGGCCGTCGGCTTCGCCGTGGCAGTGGCGCTGCTCGTGCCGGCCGCCGTGGTGGCCGCGCTCAGCGGCACGGATCCCGCGAGCACCGGCGGCGCGGACTCGGACGCCGGCACCCGGCCCTTCGAGGCCGAGAGCAAGGCGATCGGCGACCCGTTCCCGTCCGATCCCAACAGCGCCTTCCAGTATCCGGTGGCCTACGTTGATCGCCCCACGGTCCTCTACGAGAAGCCCGGGGGCGAGCCCAGGATCCGGATCGCCGCCAAGACCGACTGGGACTCCCCCCGCGTGCTCGGGATCGTGAAGCGCGAGGGCTCGTGGCTGGCGGTGCTGGCGCCTGAGCTCGAGAACGGCGAGGTGGGCTGGATTCGCGACAGCCACGTGAAGCGCCTCGAGACGGTCTCCTGGTCGCTGCACGCCGACCTCTCCCAGCGGCGGCTGGTGGTGCGACGTAACGGCAAGGACATGCGCGCGATGAAGATCGGGGTCGGCCGTACGGACCATCCGACCCCCGTCGGTCGCTACGCGGTCACGGACAAGCTGCGCGTGAACGACGAGGACTCTCCATACGGGTGCTGCGTGCTCGCCCTCACCGGCCACCAGACCAAGCTTCCCATCGGCTGGCCCGGCGGCGACCGCCTGGCCGTGCACGCCACGCAGGACACGAGTGGGTTGGGGCAGGCCGTCAGCCTCGGCTGCATGCGCGCCGATCCCAAGGACGCGGCCTGGATGCTCGAGTCCGTGCCGCTCGGCACGCCCGTGTTCGTCCACGAGTGAGCCGGGCCGCGCCCGGCGGGGTTTCTCACATCGCGGCCGTCGCGTACGTTCAGATGGTGTGGTGAGCCTCCCGCCCTTCCAGACGCTGCTCGACCGCCACGGCGCCGTCGTGTACCGCTTCCTCGTCGCCTCGGTGGGCCCGGCCGACGCCGACGACTGCTTCCAGGAGGCCTGCATCGCCGCCCTGCGCGCCTACCCCCGTCTCGAGAGTGCCGACAACCTGCGTGCCTGGCTGCTCAAGATCGCCCAGCGCAAGGCGATCGACGCGCACCGCGCCCGTACCCGGCGGCCCACCCCGGTTGCGGAGCCTCCGGAGCGTGCGGCCGACGGTGGGTTCGCCGCAGTGGAAACCAACGGCCAGCCGATCTGGGGGCGCGTGCGCGAGCTTCCCGAGAAGCAGCGCATGGCGGTCTTCCTGCGCAGCGTGGCCGACATGTCATATGCGGACGTGGCCCGCGCGCTCGGCTGCTCGCCCGACGCCGCGAGGCGCAACGTGCACGAGGGGCTCAGGCGCCTCAGAGAGGAGATGGCGGCATGAACGGAATCGATCGCGAGCTCACGGAGGCCACGGACGGGCTGCCGCTCGGCGGACCGTCGGCGGAGACGTTGCGGGCGCTCACCGCCCGTGCGTCCGAGGAGGGCCTGCTCGACGTGGCCTACGCGCAGGTCGACTCCCCGCTCGGCCCGCTCATGGTGGCGGCCACCAGCCGGGGGCTCGTGCGGGTGGCCTACCCCGACCGTCCGCTCGACGACGTGCTCACGCGGATCGCCGAGGAGGTGTCCCCGCGCGTGCTCGAGGCGCCGGAACGCCTCGACCCGATCCGGCGCGAGCTTGACGAGTACTTCGAGGGCCGCCTGCGAAAGTTCAGCGGGCCGATCGACTGGTCGCTCAGCCGCGGCTTCTTCCGCCGGGTGCTCGAGGCCACGGCCCGGATCGGCTACGGCCAGGTGCGCACCTACGGCGAGGTGGCGGCCAGCGCCGGCAGCCCGCGCGCGGTGCGAGCGACGGGCAACGGCCTGGGCTCCAACCCGCTGCCGGTGGTGGTGCCGTGCCACCGCGTGGTGCGAACCGGGGGCGCGCTGGGGGGCTACACGGGCGGCATCGAGCGCAAGGAGTTCCTCCTCACGCTCGAGCGCCGCTGAGCACCGCGCCGCGGTCTCAAAGGCGTTTGAGTACGGCGTTCACGACCACCTCGGTGAGTGGTCCCGCCGGCACTCCGGCCACCGAGGCGGTGGCAGCCCGGACGTTCGTGCGGCCGTCGTCGCTGTCCACCGTGGCGGTCAGGTCGAGCGGCACCTCATCGCCTCCTCCTCCGGGCAGCATGCCCGAGGCCAGCGAGCCGAACAGGCCGCCCAGCGCACCGCCGGCCTGGGCGCCCAGCTCGACGGCCAGCTCCCGCGGCGTAGTGGACGCACTCATCTTCAGCTCGTAGGCCTCGTGACGGCCATCGCGCTCCAGCTCGAATTCGGTCGACCGCGAGCGGTCCGGCATCCAGGTCATCCAGGGCCACCTCCACCCGCTCGAAGCCGTCCAGGCGCTCGAAGGGATGCTCGCGCCGGTCGTCGAGGTCGAAGCCCAGGCCCGTGCCCGCCACCTCGATCGATCCGCCGCGCCCTGCGGCCAGGGTGAGCGCGGGGAATGCGCGCAGCGTGACCTTCGCGGAGCCGCCGCCCTCCTCCAGCCGCTCTTCCGTACGGCCCGACACATAGCGCAGCAGCGCGAGCTGCGCCGCGATCGCCACGCCGACCAAAGCCACCAGGATGCCGGCGAGGAATCTCCGCATACAATCGCCCATTCTGTCTGGAGAGGTGGCCGAGTGGCTGAAGGCACTCGCCTGCTAAGCGAGTATCGGGCTCACGCTCGATCGAGGGTTCGAATCCCTCCCTCTCCGCTGAGCAAGCAAGCATTCGGCCTGGTCTGAACCGCAATGAGGACGCCGGTCGTCCAACGGGACGTGCGCGATCCAGCGGCGGTCCGCCGCGCCTGCGAGGGCGCGGAGACGCGGGGGCGCTCGGTGCTCCTGCGCATCCAGCCACGTCGTGGGTGGCGACCCGGCGACCGACGTGCCCGTCCTGCGTTGCGGGAGGACGAAGCGGTTGTTCGGCGGGGCCGTGCGTTGCACGTCGCGTGAGAGGGTCAATGTCCCGGGCGGGCAGGCGCACTCCGATCTGGGCGCAGAAACGAGCGGCAACCCGTCCCCGCGCTTCCGGGGGTTCCGACGCCGGTCAAGCATCCGGCGTCCCGACCGGACCACCCACCCTCGCGGGTTTCCACCAGACTGGGGTTTGCGAGGTGCATCATTCCCGCTTACCTGACCGTGAGAAGCCCCGGTCTTTCAGAGCGGGCGTGCCGACGCGCGAGAAGCCGCTCATCGTGATCTCATCTGGCCGATACAGACTCGCGTCCATGCCGTCGAGATCCCTCGCGCTGCCTACCACCTCTCGCCCTCCGCTGGCTGCGCGACCGGCTGACGCCTAGGCGTATGCGCTCACGCTGGCTCGCACCCGTATCGGCAGTGCTGCTCGCGGTCGGGTTGGGGGCCGGCATGGGCGCGCTGGTCCACCCATCACGTGGTGCTCCTCCGCCGCGGCCGGTGCCCAATCGGGCGTTCCTCTCACCTGCAATGCCGAACAGGCCGGCGGTGGTGTGGTCGGTAGGCGACGCCGACGGCAGCGACAACTCGCGGGCTGTGGCCCGACGGATCGCCGCCGACCGCCCTGACCGGGTGCTGTACCTGGGCGACGTCTATGACAACGGGTCGATCAGGGACTTCCGCAACGGCTACGACCCGGTCTTCGGAGGACTCGCCAGGATCACCGCACCGACGCCCGGCAACCACGACTGGCCCGCTCATTTCCAGGGCTACGACCGATACTGGCGGGCGCGCACCGGCGCGCCGACCCCCCCGTGGTACGCCTTCCGGGTGGGCGGCTGGCGCATCATCAGCCTCAACAGCGAGGCGCCGCACAACCCCGGTTCGGTCCAGCTGCGATGGCTCTCGTCCAAGCTGCGCCGCTCGCGAGGCACCTGCACGCTCGCCTTCTGGCACCGTCCCCTCCAAAGCGCCGGGCGGCACGGCGACCAAGCGGATGTGTCCCCGCTGTGGAACGCGCTACGCGGCCGGGCGAGGCTCGTCGTGAACGGCCATGACCACGATCTCCAGCGGCTGCGGGCGCGTGACGGGATCACCCAGTTCGTCGCAGGCGCCGGGGGCAAGAGCCGCTACGGGCTCGGGGAGGACGAGCGGGTGGTCTTCGGCGACGACCAACACGACGGCGCGCTGCGCATAGCGCTCCGTCCGGGACGCGCCCAGCTGTCCTTCGTGGCGGTCGACGGGGCCGTCCTGGACCGGTCGACGGCGAGGTGCTCTCCCGCACGCTCGTGAACCGTCGCATCAGCATGTGGCTGGATACTCCACAGGTGCCCACGGACACGCATCTGCGGCCCAGATCGCTTTTCGCCGCGAGGCTCGCTTGTTGAGGTTCCTGGCGCCCTTGCCGCGCCTAGGTCTCGAGCAGCGATCCCACCGGTAGCGGCGCGCGAGAGCGCAGCGGCTAGGAACCGGTTGAGTGAGCTGGAGTCGCATGTCACCATCGATATGTGCTGATCGACGCCGCCGACCGTCGCCCGCCCGAACCGTCCAGGGAGCCGATCGAGCCTGACTGGCGGCTGTGGCTCTGGGTGGTCGCGTGCGGGGTGCTCTTCGTGGCGGCGACGTCGGTCACGGGGCCGGCGGGTCCCGTGCTCGCGCTGCTCGGTTTCACCGCCGCGCTGTTCGCGCTCGAGCGCTTCACCGGCCGCTACTGGAGCGGGCTGCAGGAGTGGCGCCAGTAGCCGACGGATCCGGGCCGGTCCCCCGGGGACCGCTACCCTACGCAGCCGCAAGCGCCCGTAGCTCAGCTGGATAGAGCGTCGGTCTACGGAACCGAAGGTCAGAGGTTCGAATCCTCTCGGGCGCGCTCTCTGAGACCCAGCGGGGGCCGGCGGGGCGGAGATTGAACGGTAGAATCGCGGCAGTGCCGTTCACGCTCAGGAACCTCAAGGAGGATCTGGAGGATCTCGGGTCCAACTTCGACGGCGCGCCGGACCTGGAGTTCCGCCTCGCAAGCAAGGCGCTCGAGCTCGAGCGGTCGGGCCTCAGCTATCAGCGCATCCCTCCCGACTATCGCTTCCCGTACGGCCACACGCACAAGGAGCAGGAGGAGGTGTTCGTGGTCGTGCGTGGGAGCGGGCGGATGAAGCTCGACGACGAGATCGTCGAGGTCAAGGAGTGGGACGTGGTGCGCGTTCCGCCCTGCACGTGGCGAGGCTACGAGGGCGGGCCGGAGGGCCTCGAGATCCTCGTCTTCGGTGCGCCCAATCTCGGCGAGGATCCGCGCGAAGACGTGGAGGGTCAGCGCGACTGGTGGGCTGACTAGCGCCCGATGGGACAAGGTCAGAGGTTCGAATCCTCTCGGGCGCGCTCGGAGAGGTTCCCGGCACCGGAGTGCGGGTCCAGTAGGTTGGCCGGACCCGGCCAAGACTTAAGGAGCATGCCCATGTACGTAGGCGTCATACACCGCGTCTCCGATCCGGAGGGGTTCGTGAAGGCTGAGGAGGAAGCGATTGCCGCTGGTCTGCCGGAGGGATTGTCGCTCCCGATTCATGCCGCTACGCACGATCACGGGGTCGGCCTCTGTATCTGGGAGGGTCCGTCCGTTGAGGCTGTGAGCGAGGTCGTCGAATCTGTGGTCGGACCGTTCAGTCAGAACGAGTACTTCGAGATGAGCGTCGACGGTCTGTCCTGAGGCGAACTCGTCCGTCGCGATCCCGCTTTCTAGACTGCCCTGAGGCACTCGGACGGCTCAGGAGCGTGGTCTACGGAACCGAAGGTCAGAGGTTCGAATCCTCCCGGGCACGCTCCAGGTTTGGTCTCAATCCAGATGTCCCGCGAGAGGGTTGACGGCCGGCCGGAGCTCTCAGCCGATCTGCTCCGCCAGCTCGACGATGATCCCCTCCGGACCGCGGACGTAGCAGAGCCGATAGCTGTCTTCGTAGCGCTCCACCTCGCCGACGAGCTCCGCGCCGCTGGCTCGCAAGCTCGCGACGACGGCGTCGATGTCGTCGACGGCGAATGCGACATGGCGGATGCCTGGGGTGTTCGCCGGAGCGTGCCGGTCGCCGCCCCGGCCCGACGGGGCGTGGAACTGCGTCAGCTCGAGACGGCCGTGGCCGTCCGGGGTCTCCATCATCGCGAGCTCCGCCCGGACACCCTCGATCCCCACCACGCGGTCCACCCAACCACCCTCGACCGACCCCTCGCCCTGCAGCTTGAGCCCGAGCCCGACGAAGAAAGCCGTCGCGGCCGCGAGGTCGTCGACCACGATGCCCACGTGGTCCATGCGCTGGATCGTCATGCGCTCGACGGTAGCCCAGCTGCCCGCGCGCGGGCGGCCTGACGGACCAGGTGGTCGCGCTCCGCGACGTTCGTGGCCCGGCGGGCAGCGTCGGCGTACGCCGAGGCTGCGGCATCGAGGTCGCCGCTGAGCTCGTGCAGGTGGCCGCGGACGGCGTGCCAGCGGTGCCGCTCGCCGAGCACCTCGCGCAGGCGGTCGGTCTCGCGCAGCCCGGCGTCGGCGCCCAGGGCGTGGCCGACCGCGACCGCGCGCCCGAGCACCGCGGCGGGGTCCTGGCGCACCGGGTCGTCGGTGAGGGCCACGAGGTCGTCGTACCAGGCGAGGATCTGCGGCCAGTCGGTCTCCTCGGCGCTTGCCGCGTCGTCGTGCAGGGCGGCGATGGCGGCCTCGACCTGGTAGCGGCCGGGGCGCTCAACGGCCAGCGCGGACTGCAGGACGCGCACGCCCTCGGCGATCTCGCGGGTGTCCCACAGGCCGCGGTCCTGCAGGTCGAGCGTGACGATGCGATCCTCTGAGTCGAGTCGCGCCGGCAGGCGGGCGTGGTTGAGGAGCATCAGCGCGAGCAGCCCGCGCGCCTCCGGTTCCTCGGTGGCGAGGGTCAGTTGGCGGGCGAGCCGGATCGCTTCGCCGGCCAGGTCCACCCGGCCCGAGTGGCCGGCCGCGTAGACGAGGTAGAGCACCCGCAGCACGACGGCGAGGTCGCCGGGCTGGTCCAGGCGACGCCCCTGCAGGGCGCGTTTGGCCCGGCTGATCCGCTGCGCCATCGTCGCCTCCGGCACGTAGAAGGCGTCGGCGATCTCCCGGGTGGTGAGGCCGCCGACGGCGCGCAGGGTCAGCGCCACCTGGGAGGCGGGCGCCAGGTCGGGGTGGCAGCAGCAGAAGAGCAGGAAGAGGGTGTCGTCGCCCGCCTCGGTGGCGGCGGGCCGCGGCTCGGCGTATGTCGCCTCCTCGCGGCGGTGGCGGGCGGTCTCGCTGCGGCGCGCGTCGACGAGCCGCCGGGTGGCGACCGTCGCCAGCCACGCGTGCGGGTCGCGCGGCGGGTGCTCGGGCCACCCCCGCAGCGCCTCCAGCAGCGCCTCCTGCAGCGCGTCCTCGGCGGCATCGAAGTCCTCGCCCCGCCGGACCAGGCCCGCGAGCACCCGAGGGACGAGGGCGCGCAGCGTGCCCTCGTCCAGCCGTCGTGTCGGCTCGCCGGTCACGCCGGGTCAGGCGTCGGTGGGCGTCCCGGACATGACTTCTCGGACGTCGATCCACTCGTACAGCGGCTCCCGGCCGGGGCCGGGCTCGGAGGAGATGTAGGCCGCGAGCTCGACCGCGCGCTCGTATGACTCGACGTCGATCATGTACCAGCCCGCCACGAGATCGCTGGTCTCTGGCAGCGGGCCGTCGGTGGTGACCGGCGCGGCGTCCGGGCCGCCGTAGCGCACCCAGGTGCGCGCCGGCGTGAGCGCCTGCCCGTCGACGTACTCGCCGTTGTCCTGGAGCAGCTCGCGGACGTGTTTGAGGAAGGCCATGTGCGCTTCCACGTCCTCGGGGGCCCACTGGTCCATCGGCGGGAAGGGATGGTGTGGCTCCGGGCCGCCGCGGTAGTGCTTGAGCAGCAGGTACTTCGGCATGGTGGTCTCCTGGTGTCGTGGGCCGCGCCTGTCGCGGCCCTTCACCTGGTGAGCGGAGCCGGTCAGAGCCTCTCGACATGAAATCACTCATCCAGCTCCGAGAG
Source organism: uncultured Thermoleophilaceae bacterium (assembly GCA_963825475.1). Classification (GTDB taxonomy): domain Bacteria; phylum Actinomycetota; class Thermoleophilia; order Solirubrobacterales; family Thermoleophilaceae; genus JAAYBF01. The sequence continues at coordinate 698,007 of CAWGTC010000006.1, forward strand.
GTCGCGTGGAAGGCGGCACTGGCGACGCTGACGCGTTGATCCGTCCCTTCTGGGGGTAGGCCAGAGCGGCTGGGCGCGCCTCAGAGCCCACCCGTAGAAGCAAGCCAGCGGGCTCGCCGTGGGTTATGCAACAGCGCCGAACCTGCAGCTGGGGAGCACCAGGGGCGCGCTCCTCTCCACCTCCAATTTATACCGAAAAAACAATCCTCATGAGCGCCTGCGACATGCCCCATAGTCGCCCGTCACGGGTCAGAACCTACGGAGATGGGAGGAGCGAAATGCGTAGGACCGAGCATGCTGTGGTGATCGCCGGAGGGGGTCCGACGGGGATGATGCTGGCAGGCGAGTTGGCGTTGGCGGGCGTGGACGTCGCGATTGTCGAGCGGCGCGCCAGCCAGGACCTCGCCGGCTCGCGCGCAGGCGGTCTGCACTCACGCACGATCGAGATCCTCGATCAGCGCGGAATCGCCGACCGGTTCCTCTCGGAGGGACAGGTGGTCCAGGTCGGGCAGTTCGCCGGGGTCCCCTTGGACATCAGCGACTTTCCCACCCGGCATCCCTACTCGCTCGGGCTGTGGCAGAACCACATCGAGCGCATACTGGCCGGCTGGGTCGGCGAGCTGGCGGTGACGTTCTATCGCGGACGTGAGGTGACGGGTTTCGCGCAGGACGACACCGGCGTCGACGTCGAGCTGTCCGACGGCGAGTCGCTGCGGGCGCAGATATCTCGTCGGGTGCGACGGAGGACGCAGCCTGATCCGCAAGGCAGCCGGCATCGAGTTCCCCGGCTGGGATCCGACGACGAGCAGCCTGATCGCCGAGGTCGAGATGGCCGAGGAGCCGGAATTGGGCATCCGCCAGGACGCCCGCGGCATCCATGCCCTCGGCAGGGCGGAGTACGAGATCCGCGACGGCGAGGTGGTCTACGCGGACAGCGGGCCGGTACGGGTCATGCTGACCGAAGAGCACGTCGGATCCACGAGCGAACCCACCCTGCGCGATCTCAGCGAGGCGACTCATCGCCGTCTACGGGACCGACTACGGGGTCCACAGTCCCACCTGGATCTCCAGGTTCACCGATATGACCCGGCAGGCCGCGACCTACCGCGACCGACGGGTGCTGCTGGCCGGCGACGCCGCACACGTGCATTCCCCGGATGGTGCACAGGGCCTCCAGATCGGCGTGCAGGATGCGGTGAATCTGGGCTGGAAGCTGGCCCAGGTGGTCAACCGGACATCCCCGGAAAGCCTTCTGGATACCTACCACGCCGAGCGTCACCCGGTCGCTGCCCGCGTGCTGCGCACCACGATGGCGCACGTCGCGCTCCGCCGCCCGGACGAACGCACCGAGGCCCTGCGCGACACCATTGCCGAGTTCCTCATGGGCGGACGAGTCTCGCAGGCGACTTCGCCGCGATGATGTTCGGTCTGGACATCCATTACGACCTCGGCGAGGGACACCCGCTGCTCGGACGCCGCATGCCCGATCTCGACCTGGTCACCGCCGACGGCCCGCTGCGGGTCTTCACCCTGCTGCACGATGCCCGGCCGGTGCTGCTCAACCTCGGTGAGCCCGGCGGCTTCGACATCACGCCATGGGCGGACCGGGTCCAGCTGATCGACGCGAAATACAAGGGGGCGTGGGAGCTTCCGGCACTCGGGGCGGTCACTGCTCCCGCCGCCGTGTTGATCCGGCCCGACGGATATGTGGCCTGGGTCGGAGACCGAACCCAACTCGGACTCGCCGAAGCGCTGACCACCTGGTTCGGACCGCCTGCTGCGGCGTGACCCACCATGCGCGCACCCGGCCGGCAGGCGGGGGGCTCTCCCCGCCCTCGCAGCCGCGCTCGGCGTGAGCGGCGACCTCTGCTCGGTCATGCGCCGACGCAGGATCCGAGAGTCCGCGAACGGCCGCGGACCTACAACGGCATGACGGTGTGGCCGCTCACCTATGGGTCACGCGGTAGCCCGCTGGTAGCTCCCGCACCCAGGCATCGCCCTCCCGGCATCGGTGCTTGTAGCCCCTTCGCGGGAAGCGGCCGACCGCGCGGGCCGCTTCGCCCTTGCCCAGCGCCAGAGGCCGTCTTCACGCACGCCTGTTGCCGTCGGGCCCGACCACCCACCACAGACCGCCGTTCAGGTCCACGTTGTGGCAGAGGACCTGGCCGGGCTCCTCATGCGCGTAGAAGTAGAGCGGCTTGTCCGCATAGGTCACCTGCAGCCTGCCGTCACGGCGCTTGACGGTGCCGAGCAGCGCGTCCTTCACCCCGTCACCCGCCTCCGGCTTTCCGTCGGTGAAGACCGGCGGCCAGGCCTCGGCACACTCGCCGTAGCAGACGGTCTCGCCCTGTTTGTCGTTCTCGAAGATGTAGATCGCCTGCTCGTTGGAGTCGAAGAGCATCGTCCCGAAATCGGAGTCGCCGAGCGTGATCGCGGTCCCCTTCTTCGCCGGTGCCGGTGCCGGTGCCGGCGCTGCCGTGGCGTCGTCGCCGGCCGGCGGCTTCCTTGGCGCCGCGGAGTCGTCGCTGTCGCCGCAGCCGGCGAGTGTCAACACGCCGGCCACCAGCAGCACCGTGATCCTGGTCATGTGGACGATGCTCTCACAGCTCCGCCAGCCGCCGCTCCAGCAGCCGCCGCTCCGCGTCGTCGTGGACCAGCGTGAGCGCGCGGTGGACGGCGATACGGGCCTCGTCCGTTCGGCCGAGCCGGCGCAGCAGCTCGCCCCGCGTCGAGTGCAGGTAGGGGTAGTCCTCGAGGGCGAGGCGATCGACGATGGCGAGCCCGGCCTCGGGACCATCGGTCTCGGCGACCGCGACGGCCCTGCTCAGCTCGACGACCGGCGAGTCGGTGAGGTGGGCAAGCTCGCCGTAGAGGGCGGCGATCTGGGGCCAGTCGCGCGGCTCGTCGGCATGCAGGGATGCGATCGCCGCCTGCACGACGTAGGGGCCGCGGCCGCGCAGGGCGAGGGCCCGGTCGAGCACCGCACGTCCTTCGGCGATCTGCGTCGTGTTCCAGAGCGAGCGGTCCTGGTCGGCGAGCAACACCAGGTTGCCATCCCGGAATCGCGCCTCGCGGCGGGCGTCGTGCAGCAGCATCAGCGCAAGCAGGCCGAACGCCTCCGGCTCGTCGGGCATCAGCTCGGCGATCGCCCGCGCGAGCCGCAGTGCCTCGGCGGCCAGCTCGCCGCGGCCACCGTAGCCCTCGTTGAAGATCAGGTACAGGACCGCTAGCACGGCGGCAAGCCGATCGGGCAGCAGGTGGCCGGAAGGAACCCGGAACGGGATCCCGGCGGCCTTGATCTTGCGCCTCGCCCGCACGAGCCGCTGCGCCATCGTCGGCTCTCCGACCAGGAAGGCGCGTGCGATCTCGGCGGTGGTCAGGCCGCCGAGCGTTCGCAGGGTGAGAGCCACCTGAGCGTCGGTCGCGAGTGCGGGATGACAGCAGGTGAAGACGAGCTCGAGTCGCTCGTCCGGGAATGCCGTGGCATCCATGCTGTCCTCCTCTGCCTCGGGCACCTCGAGCAGCCGAGTCTTCGCCGCCAGCGTGCGATCGCGGCGAATGCGGTCGATCGCCCGGTTGCGTGCCGTCGTCACCAGCCAGGCGCCCTGGTTGTCGGGAGCGCCGTCGCGGGGCCAGCGCTCCGCGGCGATCGCGAAGGCCTCCTGCGCGGCTTCCTCGGCGAGGTCGAAGTCGCCGAGGAAGCCGATCAGTGCAGCGAGGACGTACCCCCACTGGTCGCGGAAGGCCTGCTCGAGAATCGCTTCAACGCTCCACGATCGGACGTACCTCGATCGCGCCGCCCATGCTCGCCGCCGGGATTCGCGCGGCCAGTTCGATCGCCGCGTCGAGGTCCTCGGCCTCGAAGAAGCAGTAGCCGCCGATCGCCTCCTTGAGCTCGGCGAACGGGCCGTCGGTGGTCAGCGTCCTGCCGTCCTGCACCCGTACGGTCGTCGCCGTCTCGGGGGGCTGCATCCGGACGCCCGACGTGAAGCCGGGAGTCTCGTTGAGCGCCTGGTACGCGCTGTAGACCGCCTTCTGCTCGTCCTGGGAAAGGCCGTCCCACTCGTCCGCCCCTGGCGTCGGGGTGTCGCCCTGATGGATCAGCAGCATGTACTTCATCGCTTCCTCCTTTTCGGATGGTCGCCCACAAGACGAATGGGGAGCCCCGGAATCGACACCTCGCGCAGAAAGCGTCCCACGCGCCTCAGCGCGCGACCCCACCGGTGGGCGTCTCCCGCGTGAGCCTGTTCGCGAAGTAGACGGGGATCGCCGACAGCAGGATCACGAGCATCCCAACGGCGTTCACGATCGGCAGCTGGTTCGGCCGCGAGTAGTTGTTGAAGATCCAGATCGGCAACGTCTGCTGGTCGCCAGCCGTGAACGTGGTCACGATGATCTCGTCGAAGGAGAGCGCGAACGCCAGGAGCGCGCCGGCCACAAGCGCAGATCGCAGCGAGGGCAGCGTCACGCTGGCAAAGGTCCGCCACGTGCCCGCCCCCAGGTCCCGGGAGGCCTCCTCGAGCGAAGAGCCGGTGCGCCGCAGACGCGCGACGGCGTTGTTGAACACCACCACGATGCAGAAGGTGGCGTGACCGACGATCACGGTGAACAGGCTCAGGTCGATTCCCAGGATTTGGGAGAAGTTCGCGTTCAGCGCCATGCCGGTCACGATCCCGGGCAGAGCGAGCGGAAGGATCACGAGGAATGAGACGGTGTCGCGGCCGAAGAACCGATAGCGCGCCACCGCCAGCGCGGCGAGCGTGCCAGCACGACCGCGATGGCGGTGGCTCCCACCGCCGCCTTGAGCGACGTCTCCAAGGCCTCGCGCACGCCCGGGTTGTTCACGGCCTTGTCGAACCATTCGAGCGTGAGGCCGTCGACCGGCCAGGCCTGCGAGCGCGAGGAGTTGAAGGCATACAGCGCGATCACCGCGATTGGCAGGTAGATGAACGCGAGCGTGACGCCAGTTCCGAGCCGCAGGAGCATCTGGGTGCGCGGGGACAGATGCATCAGAGCGACTCGAAAGCACCCAGCCGGCGCGCGATCAGGAGGTACACGAACATGATTGCGACGGGCACGGTGGCAAAAGCCGCGGCCAGGGGCAGATTGTTCGCCACGCCGACGTTGGCGTAGACGACGTTGCCGATGAACTGCGTGCTCGACACCAGCGCCGGGGTGATGTAGTCACCGAGCGTGAGCGAGAAGGTGAAGATCGATCCCGCCGCCACGGCCGGGAGGGCCAGCGGGAAGATCACCCTCCGCAGCGTGTGCCCGGCCCCCGCGCCGAGGTCGCCCGAGGCGTCGAGCATCGAGTCGGGGATCCGCTCGAGCCCGGCGTAGATCGGGATGATCATGAACGGCAGCCACAGGTATGAGAAGACGAGCCAGGTGGCCACGTTGCCGAACCCGGGCCCGCTCAGCCCGAACGGCCCGAGCGCCCAGTTCAGGATCCCGTCCTCGGCCAGCATGATGCGCCACGAGTAGACCTTCACCAGGTAGCTCGACCACAGCGGCATGAGCACCGCGACCACCAGCAGCGCCCGCATCTTGGGCCCGGCCAGCTTTGCCATGTAGAAGGCGATCGGGAACGCCAGCAGGATGTCGGTAACCGTGACCGCCACGGCGATCAACAGCGTGCGCAGCACGATCGAGCGGTAGACGTCGCCCTCCCACAGCGTCTGGAAGTTCTGGAAGCCGGGGTCCTGGACTATCTCGCCGCTGAAGGTGTCGAGCTTCCAGGCCGACGCGAGGAACAGCACCGCCAGCGACCCCAGGTAGGCCACCACCAGCCAGCCGACCGGGCCGGCCAGCAGCAGGCCGAGCTGGAGCCGGGGGCGCCGCCACAGGAAGCCGGCGGGGCCTCGCCCCGCCGGCTTTCCCGCGGCTATCCCGGGGGCCTCGGCCATCTTGGCGTCAGCCCGCCGCGGCTAGCCCTTGATCTCCGTCCAGGCCTGCACCCACTCGGAGTAGTCCTTGCACACCTCGCCCCGGTCGTCACCGCAATCCTTGGTCGGCGTCGTCCAGTAGGCAATCCGCTCGAAGTACTCCTCGTCGTCGGCGTGGAAGGTCTCGCAGTGGTCCTTGACCGCAGTCAGCGCGCACGACTTCTTGTTCGCGGGCGCCTCCCCGAACCACTCCGCCACCTCGGCGTTGGCCTGGGGCGAGACGATGTGGTTCATCCACTTGTACATGCAGTTCGGATGCTTGGCGCCGGCCGCGAGCATCCACGTGTCCGACCATCCGGTGCCGCCCTCCTCGGGCAGCGCGACCTCGACGGGCGTGGGCTTCGTGTCGCCCGTCAGCAGGTTGGCGGTCACCTGCCAGGTGGTACCCACCACCGAGTCGCCGCCCGCGAACGCGGACTGCTCCTTGGTGAAGTCCGACCAGTACTCGCCGATGTTCTCCCGCTGCTGCTTCAGGAGGTCAACGGCGGCGTTGAACTGCTTGTCGTCGAGCTCGTACACGTTCTCGATCCCCAGCTCGGGGTTGTGCGCCTTGAGGTACAGCGCGGCGTCCGCGATGTAGATCGGGTTGTCGTACGCGGTGATCTTGCCCTTGTAGGGGGAGTCCTTGTCGAACACGACGCTCCACGAGGTGGGCGCCGGCTTGACCTCGTCCTTGTTCCACATGAGCACATTGGCCCCGCGACCGTGGGGGATGCCGTAATTCACCCCGTCCACCGTGTTGTGCGGCTTGTCCTTGAGGCCCGGGAACACGTCCTTGTAGTTAGGGACGAGGTCGGTGTTCACCGGCGCCACGTCGTCGCCGGCGATCAGGCGGAGCGTCGCGTCACCCGATGCGGACACCCCGTCGTAGTTGCCCGAGCGCATGAGGGTGACCATCTCGTCTGAGGTGTTGCCCACCTTCGCGTTCACCTGGCAGCCGCTCTGCTTCTCGAAGTCGGTCACCCAATCGACCTTCGGGTCGGTCGAGCCGTCCTCTGCGTAGCCGCCCCAGATCACGAGATCCACCTGGCCCTCGCCCTTGCCGACCTTCTCGACTGCCTGCGCCTGCGATCCGCCCTCGTCGTCGTCATCGTCACCGCACCCTGCGCCGGCAACCACTGCCGCCGCCAGGGTGAGAACCACTGCGAGCCACCATCCGATCCCTCTTCTCACGATCCCTCCTCGGTTGTTCCCTCTGATCCGGGGATGACGTACGCGTGCGAGTCTGACCAGCCGACTCGCACCTGCCTTCCCCGCTGCTCGAGCGCCTCCGCGGAGGTCATCTCGAGGTTCTGCTTCACCACCTGCAGCTCGTCGCCGCGTTCGAGCTCCACCATGAAACGGGTGACCATCCCCAGGTAGGAGACGTCGCGCACGCGGCCCGACTCCACCTGCCACCCGTTCGAAGGAGTGTCCGCGGGGTCCAGCATCCGGATCTTCTCCGGGCGAATGGTGAACCGGCGGCCCCCGCGCTCGATGATGTTGGACACGCCAACGAAGCCGGCCACGAACTCGTTCGCGGGCCGCTCGTACACGTCCGCCGGGGTGCCCACCTGCTCCACGCGGCCGTCGCGGAAGACCGCGATGCGGTCGCTCATCGTGAGCGCCTCCTCCTGGTCGTGGGTCACGTAGATGAAGGTGATGCCAACCTCGTGCTGCAGATCGCTCAGCTCGTGCTGCATCTGCTGGCGGAGCTTGAGGTCGAGTGCGCCGAGGGGCTCGTCGAGGAGCAGCACGCTGGGCCGGTTCACGAGCGAGCGGGCGAGGGCCACCCGCTGACGCTGGCCGCCCGAGAGCTGACCGGGCTTGCGATCGTCGAAGCCCTCGAGCTCGACCATCGCCAGCGACTCGCGCGCACGATCGGCGCGCTCGGCCTTGGGTACCTTGCGCACGCGCAGGCCGTACTCCACGTTCTCCCGGACGGTCATGTGGGGGAACAGGGCGTAGTCCTGAAACACGGTGTTCACGTCACGTTCGTTGGGGGGCACCTGGCTCACGTCCTGGCCGCCGAGCTCGATGCGTCCCGAGTCTGGGCGCTCGAAGCCGGCGATCATCCGCAGGCAGGTGGTCTTGCCCGATCCGGAGGGCCCCAGCAGGGTGAAGAACTCATCCGTGCCGATCTCGAGGTCCACCCCGTCCACAGCGACGACGTCGTCGTAGACCTTCCGGGCGCCGGACAGACGCACGGCAACGTTTGACGCCATGCGCTCTTGTACACGCTGGCGCAGTTCGACGCTAGGAATGCGGGGCGATTTACTCCACCTTGGCCAAGTCGCGCCGCGCCGTTACTCCTGCGCTCAACTTCCGAGACAAGGACTCGGGCGCTGGGCATCGAACCCGGCAGGCACCCGATGACGAATGGATCAACAGCAGCGTCGAATGGCACGGTCGCACCCTTCGTTGCGGCTCCACCCGGCCGAGAGGGCTTTGAGTACCTCGAGGTCGGCCCGGACGTGGCGCTGCTCCGACTCGCACTGCCGGGACCCTGGGTCGAACGTCAGTCGCCCGACCTCCGTCTCACGATCAAGACCGGTGAGCGCAGCGTGGGCCTGACCCCACTTCCGGTCGCTGACGGAGACGACCTCGCCACCCGGGAGGTGGACGGCGCGCGGCACGCGGGTTTCTCCGTCCCGCTCGAGCTGATCCGAGATCCCCAGGCGGAGTTCAGGGTCTCGGTCGACGAGCAGCCGCCGCTCGACCTGCCGAGTCCAACGAAGCGGGAGCCCGTGCCGCGACTCCGGCAACGAGGCGGCAGCGACGCGGCCACGGCGAGGACCGAGGTTCGGCGCCGGCGGTCCGCGGCGGCCGCTCTCGCCGAACGCGAGGCGCGACGCAGCAGCCTGATGGAGGAGGCGCTAGAGGACGCCAAGCGGTCAGAGGTGAGCGCGCGGGAGGAAGCTCTCGGGACGAGGCGTCTGCTCGAGAAGGCGCGCGACGAGCTCGACGACGTGGGCAAGCAGCTCGAAGTCCTCAGGGTCGAGGCGGAGGATGAGGTTGGGCGTGAGCGCGCTGCGCGGGTGTTGTTGGAGGCGCGGGTGCGGGAGTTGACGCAGGCCGGTGAGGCGGCGCGCGTTGAGGCTGAGGCGAGGGTTGGGGAGTCGCTTGAGGCGGTCGCTGAGGAGCAGCGCGGGCGGGTGGAGTTGGAGCGGGCGTTGGAGCTTGAGCGGGCCGCGGCGCAGGAGCGGCTTGGCGAGGTCAGGGTCGAGGCGGAGGATGAGGTTGGGCGTGAGCGCGCTGCGCGGGTGTTGTTGGAGGCGCGGGTGCGGGAGTTGACGCAGGCCGGTGAGGCGGCGCGCGTTGAGGCTGAGGCGAGGGTTGGGGAGTCGCTTGAGGCGGTCGCTGAGGAGCAGCGCGGGCGGGTGGAGTTGGAGCGGGCGTTGGAGCTTGAGCGGGCCGCGGCGCAGGAGCGGCTTGGCGAGGTCAGGGTCGAGGCGGAGGATGAGGTTGGGCGTGAGCGCGCTGCGCGGGTGTTGTTGGAGGCGCGGGTGCGGGAGTTGACGCAGGCCGGTGAGGCGGCGCGCGTGGAGGCTGAGGCGAGGGTTGGGGAGTCGCTTGAGGCGGTCGCTGAGGAGCAGCGCGGGCGGGTGGAGTTGGAGCGGGCGTTGGAGCTTGAGCGGGCCGCGGCGCAGGAGCGGCTTGGCGAGGTCAGGGTCGAGGCGGAGGATGAGGTTGGGCGTGAGCGCGCTGCGCGGGTGTTGTTGGAGGCGCGGGTGCGGGAGTTGACGCAGGCCGGTGAGGCGGCGCGCGTTGAGGCTGAGGCGAGGGTTGGGGAGTCGCTTGAGGCGGTCGCTGAGGAGCAGCGCGGGCGGGTGGAGTTGGAGCGGGCGTTGGAGCTTGAGCGGGCCGCGGCGCAGGAGCGGCTTGGCGAGGTCAGGGTCGAGGCGGAGGATGAGGTTGGGCGTGAGCGCGCTGCGCGGGTGTTGTTGGAGGCGCGGGTGCGGGAGTTGACGCAGGCCGGTGAGGCGGCGCGCGTTGAGGCTGAGGCGAGGGTTGGGGAGTCGCTTGAGGCGGTCGCTGAGGAGCAGCGCGGGCGGGTGGAGTTGGAGCGGGCGTTGGAGCTTGAGCGGGCCGCGGCGCAGGAGCGGCTTGGCGAGGTCAGGGTCGAGGCGGAGGATGAGGTTGGGCGTGAGCGCGCTGCGCGGGTGTTGTTGGAGGCGCGGGTGCGGGAGTTGACGCAGGCCGGTGAGGCGGCGCGCGTTGAGGCTGAGGCGAGGGTTGGGGAGTCGCTTGAGGCGGTCGCTGAGGAGCAGCGCGGGCGGGTGGAGTTGGAGCGGGCGTTGGAGCTTGAGCGGGCCGCGGCGCAGGAGCGGCTTGGCGAGGTCAGGGTCGAGGCGGAGGATGAGGTTGGGCGTGAGCGCGCTGCGCGGGTGTTGTTGGAGGCGCGGGTGCGGGAGTTGACGCAGGCCGGTGAGGCGGCGCGCGAGGAGCTGGAGGGGTTGGGCCGACAGCTGACAGTCGCGCAGGAGGGTGCTCGCGTCGAGGTCGAGCGGATGAAGCGCGCGCTGGTGCAGGCGCGCAAGGAGATCAAGCCGCGAGCCGCCCGGCGGATCGCTGAGGCCGAGACCCGGATCCGCCAGGAGCGTGAGCGGGGTCTCGAGCTCGAACAGCGGCTGACCGAGATTGGCGGGCGGCTCGCCGAGGAAATCGCGGCGCGCGTTGCCGGCGAGAAGGACATGGCGAGCACACACGAGGAGCTCGAACGCCTCACCCGCGCCCTCGTCGAGGCTGAGGCGAGGGTTGGGGAGTCGCTCGAGGCAGTCGCTGAGGAGCAGCGCGGGCGGGCTGAGCTGGAGCGGGTGCTGGAGCATGGGCGGGCCGAGGCGCAGGAGCGGATTGCCGAGATCAGGGCCGAGGTCGCGGAGGAGTTGCGGGCGCGGGTGGAGTCGGAGAAGGGCCTGGAACGCGCGCGCGGTGAGCTCGCGCGACTGGCGGACCAGCGCGCGCAGATGGAGGGGTCTCTTGGAGAGCTCGAGCGGCGCCTGGCCGAGGGGCGGGCTGAGGCTGAGCGTGAGCAGTGGGTGCGTGTGGCTTTGGAGGCGAGGGTCACGGAGCTCGTTGAGGCTGGCGAGGCCGCCCGGGTCGAGACCGAGACCCTGAACGAGCGGCTGGAGGACGAGCGAGGCGAGCGCACCGCCATCGAGCAACGGATGCAGGAGTTGGCGCAGGCCGGCGACGCCGCCGGAGCCGAGGCGCGGTCGCTTGGCCAGCAGCTCCTGGCGGCCGAAGAAGCCAGCCGGGCCGAGGCCGATGCCTTGGGTAGACAGCTCGTGGAGGTGCAGCAGGCGGCTCGTATGGAAGTCGAGGGCTTGAGCGAGGCGCTGGAGGCGGCTCGACGCGAGCTCGAGGCCCATGCCGAGCGGGTCGAGGCTGAGTGCGGGAAGCGTGCGGTGCTGGAGGGGAGGGTGCATGAGATGACGGAGGCCCGCGAGGCCGCTCGCGAGGAGCTGGAGGCGGTGGGCCGGCAGCTGGCAGAGGCGCGGGAACTCGCGCGCGTCGACGTCGAGCGGATGAAGCACGCGCTGGTGCAGGCGCGCAAGGAGGTCAAGCCGCGGGCCGCTCGGCGGATCGCGGCGGCCGAGAGCGTTGCGCGCCACGAGCGCGAGCGAGGCCTCGAGCTCGAGCAGCGCCTGACGGAGACCCGTCAGCAGCTCGCCGATGAGGTCATGGCGCGGATTGCCGGCGATCAGGAGTCAGAGCGCGCGCTCGAAGATCTCGAACGACTTTCACGCGAGTGTGCCCAAGCCGAGCTGGCTCGCGCGAGTCTGGACGAGCGCTTGAAGGAGGCGGAGGCCGAGGCTGTCCACGAACGCGACGCACGCCACGCGGTCGAGCGGCGGGCCGACGAGCTTTCAGCGGCCGCGCAGGTCGCCCGGGCCACCGCAGAGGCTGCCGAGCAGCGGCTCGCTCAGGCCAGGACAGTTCTCTCGGAGGGACGTCCCTAGCTCACCCCGTGCAGGTGTAGTCGCCGCGGCTTGGGGCGCGTGGCGTGAAGAGGCCGTTCGTGCGCAAAGGCCAATCCTGCCGTTGATGTGATTCGCGGAAATCGGACCCTTGCCTGGTCGCGTCCGATTTCCGCCAGACACCGCCCACCCGGTATGGCACGGTACGGGCATGATCCTCAGTGGGGACCGGTTGTGGAAAGAGGTGGAAAGCGGGGATCCGCGCTTCGACGGCTGGGTGTTCTGCGCGGTCACGTCGACCGGGATCTACTGCCGTCCGAGCTGCCCCGCCCGTACCCCCAAGCGCCAGAACGTGCGCTTCTACTCGACGGCGGCTGCGGCGCAGGCGGCCGGGTTTCGCGCCTGCAAGCGCTGCCGCCCCGACGCCACGCCCGGCTCGCCCGAATGGGACTCGCGCGCTGATCTCGTGGGGCGAGCGATGCGGTTGATCGCCGACGGCACGGTCGACCGCGACGGCGTGACCGGGCTCGCCCGCCGCTTGGGTTACACCGAGCGCCACGTGCACCGCCAGCTCGTGGCCACCGTGGGCGCCGGACCGCTGGCGCTGGCCCGCGCCCAGCGTGCCCAGACGGCCCGCGTGCTGCTGGAGACCACCGAGATCCGCATCACCGACGTCGCCTTCGCCGCTGGCTTTCGCAGCGTGCGCCAGTTCAACGCCACCATCCGCGAGATCTTCGCCACCACTCCGGGCGGCCTTCGCTCCAAGCGCTCGGGACGCCCCGAAGAGAGCGGCGCGGTGGTCCTGCGGCTGCCGTTCAGGGCCCCTCTCGACGCCGAAGCACTGATCGCCTTCCTTGCCCTCCGCGTGGTGCCGGGCGTGGAAGAGGTGGCCGAGGGCGCCTTCCGGCGCAGCCTGCGTCTGCCTCACGGCACGGGAATCGTGGAGCTGGTACCGGCCGACGAGCATGTGCAGGCCCGCCTGTGGCTCGAGGATCTGCGCGACCTCGCCGCCGCTGTTCAGCGCTGCAAGTGGCTGCTCGACCTGGACTCCGATCCTCACGCCGTGGCCGAGGTGCTGGGCCCGGACCCGCTGCTCGGCCCTCTCGTCAGCTGCGCGCCCGGCCGGCGGGTTGCCGGCCACGTCGACGCGCACGAGCTGGCCGTGCGCGCGGTGCTCGGTCAGCAGGTGTCGCTGGCCGGGGCCGCCACGCTCGCGGCACGCCTGGTGGAAGACCACGGTGAGGTCGTGGCCCGGCCGCTCGGCGCGGTCACCCGTACGTTCCCGTCCGCCGCGACGCTCGCCGGTGTGGATCCCGGTGAGCTTGCGATGCCGAACGCCCGCCGCCGCGCGCTGCTGGGGCTGGCCGTGGCGCTGGCCCAGGGGGAGCTGGTGCTCGACCCGGGCGCCGACCGCGAGGAGGCGCGCGCACGGCTGCTCGCCCTGCCCGGCATCGGGCCCTGGACCGCCGAATACATCGCGATGCGCGCCCTGCGCGACCCCGACGCGTTCCTGGCCGCCGATCTCGGCGTTCGGCATGGTCTGGAACGGCTGGGCCAGGACGGCTCACCGCTGAGCGCCGAGCGCCTGGCGCAGCGGTGGCGTCCCTACCGCGCCTACGCCGTGCAGCACCTCTGGACGGTCCCCGCGGCCGGACGAGCGAGGGCGGCCGCGTGAGCGGCGTGCTCTACACCAGGACCGGCAGCCCGATCGGTGAGTTGCTGCTGACCGGCGACCGCCACGCCCTGCGGGGTCTGCACATGCTCGAGGGACGCAGGCCGGTGCGCATCGATCCCGCGTGGAAGCGCTCCGACGAGGCGTTCGAGGTCGTGGGCGCGCAGCTGACCGAGTACTTCGCCGGCGAGCGGACGGAGTTCGAGGTGGCGCTCGACATGGCGGGCACGCCGTTTCAGCGCCGCATCTGGACCGAGCTCGAGGCCATTCCCTACGGCGAGACGATCAGCTATGGGGAGCTCGCCCGGCGCGTCGGCCAGCCTTCCGCCGCGCGGGCGGTGGGCCTGGCCAACGGCCGCAACCCGGTCGCGGTGATAGTGCCCTGCCATCGCGTGATCGGTGCAGACGGAAGCCTCACCGGGTACGGCGGAGGCATGGAGCGCAAGAGGATTCTGTTGGGCCTCGAGGCCGGCGCGGCCCGGCTGCCGGGCCTCTAGGCCGCAGGCGCCGTGTCGACTCCGACTCCCCGCGCGTAGGACATGTGGGCGCCGAGGTAGCCGCCGGCGGCGAGCGCGGCGGAGCCCGCCAGGCCGAGCACCTTGCCCCGCGCCGTCCGGCCGCTTCGGCGGGACTTCAGGGACGCCGCGTAGAGGCCGAGCGCGGTGGCGTTGGCTGCGGCGTGGGCCAGGCCCACCCGCCGCACGCGAGGGTCGGCGGGCTCGCTGTCGGCCCAGTCGTTGGTGCCGGTGAGCGCGGTTGGCGGGTAGGCCGCGATTCCGACCGCGATCAACCGCTCGGCTGCCGTCCCGTCGGGGTCACCGCCGACCACGTCGAGCACCGTCGCACTCACGAAGGAGCCGATCACGAGGTCGGTGAGCAGGGGATGCAGCGCGTGCCCCAGCCAGGTGCCGCTCAGGGCATCCTTGAGCGCTCCTGATCCGGCGGCGTTGCGCACGGTCGTGCCTAGCGCCTTCCCGGGACCGTCGAGGGCGGCTGCGTTCTCCAGCGCCTGCGTGGCGCGGACCTGCGGGAGTTCGTTGGTCGTGGGCATGGCCGCCCTCTACCCGGTACGCCGCCCCGGAATCACGACGACCGGCCGCTCGAGACGCCGTCGCGGGCTCAGGTGCGTGACCGAGACGCCGTGCTCGGCCGCCAGCCGGCCCGCGATGAGCCGCCTCCTGATCCCGGCAAACGGAATCCGTGAGCGGCTACGCACCCGATAGGCCGGTATCGCCGCGGTAGCGCAGCCCCACCTGGAAGCAGACAGGCGGACAGTCGCCACCGTTGGGCTGCGTGCGCCGAACCTTGCCGCGGGTGCGTGAGCGGGCGATCACACGGCCTTCGCGGTCGAGCACCACGATTCTGACTCCCACCGATGCCTTAGCCCTGTGCTTGCCCTTCGGCAGGCGAGCTTGCACGAAGCCGCCGACTCCGGACTCCGGGGACAGCGGCTGCTTCCTGCCGCACCGCCCGTCGACACACACCCGCGCAGAGCGGGCCTCGGCCGGAAGCCGGTCGAGCTGGATGTGGACACCCGAGCTGCAGCCGATCTCCGTGCAGGCGATCGGCGGCGGACCCGCTCCGCCGGTGGCGCCCACGCCCGCCAGCGCGAGGGCGACGACGCTTGCGATCGCGAACGCCATCCGCGCTCGCTACTCGCCCTCGGCGCGGTCCTTCAGCCCCTCGGCAGCGCCCCCGAGAAGGAAGTCGCGCACCTTGCCCTCCGCGGGGCCGCGCAGCAGCATGCCGAGCATCCGGCCGGGATCGACCACGAGCCCATAGGTGGCATTCGTCCGGTCGCCGCCCAGATCCTCGAACACCCAGTAGCCCTCGAGAGACTTGGTGTCGCCCTTCTCCTGCACCCAGTCGATGCGCTCGGTGGGCTCGTACGAGAAGCGTAGGATCGCCTTCACTGTCTTGACCTTGGCGTCGGATTCGGTCTCCACGAGCTCGGCCCGCTTCTCGGAGTCGCGCTCGAGCACCTCCACGTCGCGCAGCGAGCCCTGCCACTCGACGGCGTGCTCGATGTCGGCCGCGATCTCGTAGCAGCGTGCGATCGGCGCGTCGATCTCCACGCTGCGCTCTCCCTCTATCAGTCCCATGTGGACAACCTATCGCGGTGGACCGGCTGTCGATCCGCACTTAGCGATCTTTGGCCGTAGGGCCGTAGGGACGGACGGCGCGCTCGGTAAAGATCGGGACCATGCTGGGGAGACGTCACAGCCGGGGAGCGCCCGCGGTGGCTGCAGTGGCCGGCCCATTCGGCCGTGACCTCGACGCCTGCTTCGCGCGTATCGAGCACGCCGTGAAGCAGGCTCGCTCCCGCGGCGCGAAGCTGGTGGTCTTCCCCGAGGCGGCGCTCGGCGGCTACCTGTGGGAGCCCTACCTGCCGGCCGGTCCGGTGCCGGTGGCTCCTCCTCCGGCACTGGCCCGCGACGGCGAGGAGATCGGACGCCTTGCGCATATCGCCGGCGACACGGTGCTGTGCGTGGGCTACACCGAGGCCGGCGCGACGGGCGCTCACTCGAGCGCGGTGTGCGTGAGCGGCGACGGCGTGCTCGGGCACCACCGCAAGGTGCACCTGCCAGAGGGGGAGCGCGGCGCCTTCACCCCCGGCGAAGGCTTCGCCGCGTTTGACACTCCGGTCGGGCGCATTGGAATGCTGATCTGTTACGACAAGGTCTTCCCCGAGGCGGCCCGCGACCTGTCCCTCGACGGCGCCGGGATCATCGCGTCCCTGGCGGCGTGGCCCGTGTGCCGGATGAAGCCCGCGGCCCGTGTCGGCCGCGACCGCCAGGTGCGCCAGTTCAACCTGCTCGACCAGGCGAGGGCGATGGAGAACCAGGTGGTGTGGGTGTCTGCCAACCACAGCGGCCGCTTCGGGCGGTTGCGTTTCGGCGCCCAGGCCAAGGTTGTCGGTCCCGACGGCAGGGTGCTCGCCTCCACCGGCTCGCGGCCCGGATTGGCGCTGGCGCGGGTGGATGCACTCGGGGCCGTGGGAGCGGCGCGCAGCCAGTTTCACCACCTCGAGGATCGCCGTCCGGGGGCGTACCGGCTCTCCCGCTCCCCGGCAGCCGTCTAACGTCATATAGATGTGCGGGATCGCCGGCGGGCACGGACACGGACACGCGAGGGCAGACGAAGGGCGGCGGATGCTGGCCCGGTTGGCGCATCGCGGGCCCGACGACGAGGGCGAGGTGCAGGCCAACGGCAGTAGCTGGCTGGGTCACCGGCGGCTCTCGATCGTCGACGTGAGCGGTGGGAGCCAGCCCCTCGTGAACGAAGCCGGGGATCTCTGGCTCGTGGGCAACGGAGAGGTCTACAACCACGAGGAAGTGAAAGCCGGCTTGCCGGCAGCCTCGTACTCCACCCGCTCGGACAACGAGGTGGCCCTGCACCTGTTGGGCGCCGAGGGCCCTGCCGCGCTCGACCGCCTCGAGGGCATGTACGCCTTCCTCGTCGCGGGGGCCGACGGCTCCTTTCTCGCCGCCCGGGACCCGGTTGGCATCAAGCCCCTGTACTGGGCGCGCCGCGACGGGATGGTGCGCTTCGCTTCGGAGATGGCGGCGTTCGACCCGGATTGGCTGCCCTACGTGGAGAGCTTCCCGCCCGGCTGCCACTGGACTTCGGATGGCGGCCTCGAGCGCTTCGCCTCGGCCGTGACCGGCACGGCCCCCGAGCCTTCGGACCGCGCCCAAGCTTTGAGCGACACCCGCGCAGCGCTGATCGCCTCGGTGGATCGTCAGATGATGGGTGACGTGCCCGTCGGCGTGTTCCTGTCGGGCGGGCTGGACTCCAGCCTGATCGCGGCCATCGCGGCGCGGTATCTGGCCGAGCGCGGCCAGCGGCTGCAGACCTTCGCGGTGGGCACCGAGGCCAGCCCGGACCTGGCCGCCGCACGGGTGGTGGCCGAGCACCTCGGCACCGAACACCACGAGCGCGTGTACACCGCCGAGGAGGCCCTCGGCGCGGTGCCCCTCGTGGTCCGAGCGATCGAGCACTTCGACCCCTCGCTGGTGCGCAGCGCCGTCCCCAACTACCTGCTCGCCGAGCTGGCCTCCCAGCACGTGAAGGTGGTGCTCACGGGCGAGGGCGCCGACGAGCTGTTCGCCGGCTACGAGTACCTCCGCGACCTGGCGGGCCCGGAGGAGCTGCAGGCGGAGATGGTGCGCACGGTGGAGGGGCTGCACGACCTCAACCTGCAGCGCTGCGACCGGGTGACTATGGCCCACGGCCTGGAGGCGCGCGTGCCCTTCCTCGACCGGCAGGTGATCGCCTTCGCGCTCGGCCTGCCGCCGGAGTGGAAGGTGTCCGCGCCGGGCCAGCCCGAGAAGCGGCTTCTGCGCGAGGCCTTCGACGGCTGGCTGCCCCACGAGCTGCTGTGGCGCGAGAAGGCCGAGTTCGGGGACGGCAGCGGCGCGGCGTCCGTGCTCACCCGGCGGATGGAGCAGAGTGTGACCGCGGAGGAGCTGGAGGCCGAGGCGCCGCTGTGCGATCCGCCCTTGCGCACCCGCGAGGAGACGGCGTACCACCGGATCTTCGCCGAGCATCTGCCCGGCGTGCGCGCGGAGCGCACCGTCAGCCGGTTCGCCACCGCCTGAACGCCTCTTCTACTTCTTCAGCAGCTTCTCGAGCTGGCTCTCGACCGCCTGGGACATGGTCTGCTGGAACCCGGCTCCCACGGCATCGGTGGCCAGCGGTCGCAGCCGCTCCAGCGCGTCGGCAAGCCGGGCCCATTCATCAGGCGTGCGCTCTGCCTCCTTGCCCACCACGTCGTCTACGAACAGGCGGACGAACGCCTGCGCGATCGCACTCGAGTGGCGGTTGATCTGCTCGGCGACCGCGAGGGCGTGAGACAGCGGGATCCCCAGCGACACCAGCTCCTCGCCGGCGCTCAGCAGAGTCGGGCTCGGCACCTCGTAGCGCCCCTCCCCGAGGGGGCGGATCAGGCCGAGCTTCTCGGCCTTGCGCCGCGTCTTCGGGTCGAAGGGGCCGCCCAGACGGGCTTCCAGCTCCTCGGCGGTCGTCAGCTCCGGCTCCTCCTCGGCGAAAGAGCTGAGCAGCGCGCGACGGAACTCGAACATCCCCTCGCTGGAGCCGTTGGCCTGCTCGATCAGGTGCTGGATCGCCTTGAGGTTGAAGCCCTCGGCCTGCAGCTCCTGGATGAGCTGAAGGCGTTCGACGTGGTCCTTGCCGTAGTAGCCTGTGCGCACCCGAATGGCGGCTGGCTGAAGCAGGCCGCGCGACTGGTGGGCGCGCACGTTGCGTACGGTCATCCCCGCTTCGCGCGCCAGCTCGTCAATCGTGAGGGTTGCCTCGTCGGTCATCCCGTCAAAGCGTACGGCAATTGATGTGCCATCGGCCGATGTAACATCAGTTGGGTCCAGGGTAGTTCTCCAGCCAGCACAAGTCTTCGACGCAGGGAGCCCTCACCAATGCCCGTACGCCAGCAGGTCGAGATTCACGGCCACCGCGTCAGCTACCTCGCCGAGGGAGAGGGGCCGCCCGTGGTGCTTATCCACGGCGTGACCGGCACGTGCGACCAGTGGTCGCCGGTGCTGGACCTGATGTCCGAGCGCCACAGCATGGTGGCCCCGGATCTGCTGGGGCATGGCGAGTCGGCCAAGCCGCGCGGCGACTACTCACTGGGCGCCTACGCGTCCGGGATCCGCGACCTCGTCGTGGGACTGGGCCACGAGCGCGTGACCGTGGTGGGCCACTCGCTGGGCGGCGGCATCGCCATGCAGTTCGCCTACCAGTTTCCCGAGCGCTGCGAGCGGCTCGTGCTGGTCTCCAGCGGCGGTCTCGGCCAACAGGTGCATCCCATCCTGCGCGCCGCCACGCTGCCCGGCTCGGAGCTCGTTCTGCCCTTCATCGCCGGCAACCGCGTGCGCGGCGCGGGCGCCGCGGTGGCCGGCCTGCTCGAGAAGGTGGGCTTGCACGCGGGCCCGGACATCGCCGAGATGATGCGCGGCTACGGCTCGCTGTCCGACGGGGACACCCGCCGGGCCTTCCTCCACACGCTGCGTTCGGTGATCGATCCGATGGGCCAGCGCGTGAACGCCACCGATCGCCTGTATCTCGCGGCCGACATGCCCGCACTGATCGTGTGGGGACGTCGCGATCCGGTGATTCCCGTGAGCCACGCCGGCGCGGCCGAACGCGGCATGCCGGGCTCGCGGCTCGAGATCTTCGAGCGGTCGGGCCACTTCCCCCAGCTCGACGACCCGCTGCGCTTCTCCAGGCTGCTCACCGACTTCATCGACACGACCGAGGCCGCCGAGCTGACCGCCGACTCGCTGCGCGACCGCGTGCTGGCCGGCGCGGCTTAGACCCACGCCACCACGTAAGCTGGCTCCGATGGCGGAGGAGAAGCGGCTGAGCCGCCTGGCTCGCCAGGCGCGAGGGCTCGACAGCGGTCCCGGAGCAGTGAAGGCAGCGCGCGCCGCACGTTCGCTGCTGCCGGGCGACAGCGCCTTCGGCGACCCGCTCTCCACCGCCGGGCGGGCGCCCACCGACCTGCTCGGCAGGTACTTGATGGAGGTCTCCGAGCGCCCAAGCGCCAGCCGCGAGCTGGGGCTCGGCGCGGTCCAGGTATTGCAGGCCCTGTCCGAGTCCCGCGGCCGGGGAAAGGGTCAGGAGGATGTGGCGATCCTCTTCACGGACCTGGTCGACTTTTCCGCCTGGGCGCTGGAGGCCGGCGACGAGAGCGCGCTGGAGCTGCTGCGCGTGGTGGGCGACGCCGTGGAGGGTTCGGTGCGCGAGTGCGACGGCAAGGTGGTCAAGCGCCTGGGTGACGGCCTGATGGCGGCCTTCCCCGATCCGGGCGAGGCGGTGCATGCCGTCTGCCGCGCGCAGGCCGGGCTGTCGGGGGTGGAGGTCGAGGGGTACCGCCCCCACCTCCGGGGCGGGGTGCACGTGGGCCGCCCGCGCAAGATGGGTGGCGACTATCTGGGCGTGGACGTGAACATCGCCGCCCGTCTGGCCGAGGGCGCGTCCGGCGGCGAGGTGCTGGTGTCCGAGCTCGTATGCGAGCAGCTGGACGAGGAGGAGTACGACGTGCGCCGCAAGCGCCGCTTCCGCGCCAAGGGAGCGCCCAAGGACCTGCAGGTGTATTCGGTGCGACTGCGCGACTGAGGTGGACGGTCCTCCCGACGTGGCCGGGATGCGTGACCCCTACGGGCCGGAGGGGTTGGCTGAGCGCGACCTCGCGCCCACCTGGCTCGAGCAGCTCACGGGATGGCTCGAGGATGCCGTGCTCGAAGGCGTGCCCGAGCCCAACTCGATGGTGCTGGCCACGGCTAGCGCCGACGCCGCGCCGGCGGCCCGCACGGTGCTCCTCAAGGGGCTGGACGAGCGCGGGCTCGCCTTCTACACCAACCTGCGCTCGCGCAAGGGACGTGAGCTCGACCAGAACCCGCGCGCATCGGCGGTGCTGCTGTGGCTGCCCCTTCACCGCCAGGTGCGGGTGGATGGAAGCGTGGAGGAGGTGGGCGCGGAGGAGGCGGACGCCTACTTCGCCTCCCGGCCCCATGGCTCCAAGCTGGCCGCGCTGGCCAGTCCACAGTCGGAGGTGATCGAGTCACGCGACGTCCTGGACCGCCGGCACGCCGAACTGGAGCAGCGCCACCCCGACGGCACCCCGGTCCCGCGGCCGCAATGGTGGGGCGGCCGCCGGCTCGTGCCCACGAGCGTTGAGTTCTGGCAGGGCCGCCGCGACCGTTTGCACGACCGCCTGCGCTACCGGCGCGAGCCGTCCGGTAGCTGGGTCGTGGAGCGCCTGGCGCCCTAGATCGTCAAACGAAGCGGGGGTAGAGGGTCATGCCGCCGTCGACGAACAGCGTGGTGCCCGCCACGTACCCGGCCTCCGGGCCCGCGAGCCAGGCGATCGCGGCTGCGATCTCCTCGGGCGTGCCAAGGCGCCCCAGCGGAATCTGCTCCTCCTGCTCGCGGCGCTTGCCGGCGTCCTCGATCAGCTCCCGGTTGATGGGGGTGAGGATCGCGCCGGGAGCCACCAGTACGACGCGCACGCCGCGCGGCGCCAGCTCCCGCGCGACGGTCTGAGAGAAGAGCTTGAGCCCTCCCTTGCTCGCGCAGTAGTGCGAGAAGCGCGGCCACGGGATGGTCTCGTGCACGCTCGACACCATCACCACGGCCGCTGGCGAGTCGCCGAGCCGGCGCACCAGCTCGCGGGTGCACAGGAACGGCCCAGTGAGGTTCACCGAGAGCACCCGCTCCCATTCCGTGAGCGGCATCTCCTCCAGCGGGTAGGGCGATTCCACCCCTGCGTTGTTCACCAGCAGGTCGACCGCACCGCCCAGGCGGCTCGCCGACTCCCGGAACAGCCGCTCGACGTCGGCCTCGACCGCTACGTCGGCCTCGACCGCAAGGGCCGTGGCAGCACCGGCGCCCTCCTCGATCTCGGCCACCACCGCCTCGGCCGGCTCGCGCTCGCCGATGTAGTTCACGACCACCGACGCGCCGTCGGCGGCAAGGCGCAGAGCGGTGGCACGCCCGATGCCGGTCGCGCCACCGGTCACCAGCGCCCGGCGCCCGGAGAGTGGGCGGGGCTCGCTCAAGGGAACTCAGGGGCGGGCGCCGCGGCGCCCGCCCCCTCTCTGCCTTTTCCTCAAGTCCGCGCGCTCAGGTCTTGCGCTCGAGGTCGGCCACATCGGCGGCGGCGGCATCGGCCTTGTCCTCGGCCCGCGCCTGCTTCTCCTTGGCGTTGCCCTTGGCCTCCTCCTTCTGGCCCTGGCGGCGCAGGGAGGGGTCGTCAGCCAGGTCGCCGGCCGCCTTCTTGGTGCGGCCCGTGATCTTGTCGATGATGCTCATGCTCGAGTGAGCTCCTTGGTCGTGTGCGCATTCGCTTACCCCACGCAGCCGTCCCACTAACGGTTGACCATTGTCCTAAGAGGCTTCAGCGGCCTGGCGACGGGCGCTCTTCCAGCTGCCAAACGCCGCGAAGACGTCGCTGAGCGGGGCAATGTCCGGGTCCCCAACGGCAAGCTGCTGGTAGTCGACCATCAGCAGGCGCTCCGGTCGCTCGCCCCTGCTCCCGGCCACCGTGCGGATCGCTTCGAGCACCTCTTCGGGCGACTTGGGCTGCTCCGAGTCGTCATCCCCGTTGCGCTTGGCCTGGCGGCTGAAGACCCCGGCCGCCGTGCCCTTGGCCCCGGGCTCCCCCGAGGGCTCGGACCGCGAGCGGCCCGCCCCGATCAGGAGCTGGCAGTGCAGGCAGCGCACCGGAACTGCCGGCCATGGCGCGTGCACGTCGCTCTCCACCAGAAGATGGCAGTGCGGGCAGTAGGCGCCCGTGACCTCCGCAGTCTCGGCCGGAACGATCATCTACAGGTTCGGTTGACCAGAAACGGCCGGCGTCAAACCGGAAAAGACGCCAATAGGGGGAGTAGATTCCGGGGCGTGCCGCGCGACACCGGCTTTCCCCAGAGCGACGCCCAGTTCGACTTCTCCCGGGCCCGGCGCAGCCGCGCGCTGTCGCGCCTGTCCAACCGGCTGAGAGGCGAGCCCGGAGACGTGATGGCGATCCTCCCCTTCGAGGAGGTGGTCGAGGCGCTGGGCCGGCGCGGCGAGCGCAACCTGGGCCTGCAGACGATCGAGATCGACTCCATCGTGGGCACGGTCGACCGTTCCCGTGAGTTCGACCGCAGCTTCCGTCCCACCTCTGGGCGGGTGCGTACCCGCTGGGAGCGGATAGCCGAGGCACAGCGCCGCGGCAAGCCAATGCCCCCGATCCACGTCTACCGGATCGGCCACCTGCACTTCGTCAAGGACGGTCACCACCGCGTCTCGGTCGCGCGCGCGATGGGCAACGACAAGATCGACGCGTATGTGACCGAGGTGATCACGGAGGTCGATCCCGATCAGGGGATCCGGGTGGCGGACCTTCCGCTGAAGACCCACGAGCGGCTGTTCTTCGAGCGCGTGCCGTTGCCGCCCGAGGTGCGGCGTCGAATGCGTCCCAGCAAGGGCTCCGCCTACGCGACGCTGGCAGAGGGTGTGGAGGCGTGGGGCTTCCGCGTCATGCAGATACGCGGGGAGTTCATGACCCGTCGGGAGACGGCCGAAGCCTGGTACCGCGAGGAGTACGTGCCGGTGGTCGAGATGCTGCGCGAGGCCGGCTTGGCCAATGACGGCAACGAGACCGACGCCTACGCCGCGGTGGTTTCGCTGCGATATCTCCTCCTGCGCACCCACGAGTGGGACGACGAGGTTCTGGATCGGCTGCGCCTGGAGATGCAGAACCCCTCGTGGGACAACACGGAGGTCCGGCGCTTGAAGAAGGAGCTCGGCTAGGCGTTCGCTTCGGCGGTCAGCGAGCGGCCGTCCTTGGAGTCGAAGAGCTTGACCTTGCTCGCATCGACCCAGAGCTCGGCCTCCTTGCCGCGCTCGGCCTTGCTGGCCGGGTCGAGGCGCGCCACGATCTGGCCCGGTTCGCCCGCGCTTGGCACCTCGCCGGCGCCGGAGTCCTCGGCCAGCTCGCGCAGCTCGTCGGACTCGATCGCCTGGTCGGAGGTGACCGAGAAGTGGACATACAGTTCCGATCCCATCGACTCCACGAGGTCGATGGGCGCGCTGAACGTGGTGCCGCGGTCCTTGGCGTCCCCCACCAGATGGGCGTCCTCGAAGTCCTCGGGCCGGATGCCGGCGATCAGCTGTCCGGTGTGGTCGCGGAGGCTGCTCCTCAGCTCGTCGGGAAGCCGCACGTCGGCCATCGGCAGCTTGAGCGTGTCGCCCTCCACCTCGGCCGGCATGAAGTTCATCGCCGGTGAGCCGATGAAGCCGGCCACGAACAGGTTCTTGGGGTTGTTGTAGAGATCCATCGGCGTCCCCACCTGCTGGAGAACGCCGGAGCGCATGACCGCCACGCGGTCGCCCAGGGTCATGGCTTCGGTCTGGTCATGGGTCACGTAGACCGTCGTGGTCCCCAGCCGCTGTTGGATGCGCGACACCTCGGTCCTCATCTGCACCCGCAGCTTGGCGTCGAGGTTGGAGAGCGGCTCGTCCATCAGGAACGCCGCGGGGTCGCGCACGATCGCGCGGCCCATCGCCACCCGCTGGCGCTGGCCGCCCGACAGGTTCGCGGGCTTGCGGTCCAGGTGCTGGGTGAGGTCGAGCACCTTGGCGGCCTCGTTCACCTTCTGGTCGATCTCCGACTGGTCGACCTTGGCCAGCTTGAGCGCAAAGCCCATGTTCTCGCCCACGGTCATGTGCGGGTAGAGCGCGTAGTTCTGGAACACCATCGCGATGTCGCGGTCCTTCGGGGCCTTGTCGTTCACCACGTTGTCTCCGATGCGCAGCTCGCCGCCGGTGATGTCCTCGAGGCCCGCGATCATCCGCAGCGCGGTCGACTTGCCGCAGCCCGAGGGGCCTACCAGGATCACGAACTCCCCATCCTCGATGGTCAGGCTCATGTCCTTCACGGCTTCGAAGCCGTCGGGGTACTTCTTGCTGATGTTGTCGAGCACGATCTGGGACATGTCTGCCTCCTTTGGCTAACCCTTGACGGCGCCGGCGGTGAGCCCGGCAACGATCCGCCGCTGGAAGATGAGGACCATGATGATGATGGGCACCGTGACCACCACGGCCGCGGCGGAGATCGCCCCGATCGGCTCGGTGAAGCGCGACCCGCCCGAGAAGAAGGCGAGCGCGGCGGGAACGGTCTGGGCGTCGGTGGTCGACGTGAGCGTGTTGGCGAACAGGAAGTCGTTCCAGGCGAAGATGAAGACGAGTATGGCCGTGGTGAACACACCCGGGGCGGCCAGCGGCACAATCACCTTGCGGAACGCCTGGAAGGCGGTGGCGCCGTCCACCTGCGCGGCCTGCTCGAGCTCCCACGGGATCTCCCGGAAGAAGGCCGACAGCGTGTAGATCGCCAGCGGCAGCGTGAAGGTCATGTAGGGCAGGATCAGCCCGAGCCACGTGTCGTAGAGCCCGATCGCGCGCCACATGTCGAACAGCGAGCCGACGATCGAGATCGGCGGGAACATGGCCACGGCCAGCGCTCCCGAAAGGATGATCGCCTTGCCCGCGAAGTCGAGGCGCGCGAGGGCGTAGGCCGCCATCGCGGCGAGCACGATCGAGATCAGCGTGGCGATCGCCGCGATGCCCAGCGAGTTCACCAGCGCGGCGTTGAACGTGTTCTCCGAGAAGATCTCCTCGTAGTTCTCGAAGGTGACCCCCGAGAAGAACTTGCCGTCGGCCACCTGCTCGGGCTTCTTGAGCGAGAGAGAAGCGATCCAGGCCACCGGCACCAGGGCGTAGAGGACCACCACCAGGATCGCGATCGACCAGAAAGCCTTCTCGCGTGGCGTATGGGTCATCGCTTCACACCTCTCCTCGCTGCTGGGCGGTGCTCGTGCCGAGCGCCTTGACGAAGAAGGTCGCGATCAGGATCACCGCGATGAAGATGAGCACCGACACGGCTGAGCCCAGCCCGAGATTGACCCGGTTGATCAGGATGTTGTAGCCGAGAATCGACACCGTCTCGGTGCCGTTGGCCCCTCCGGTGAGGATGAAGGCGCTGTCGAACACCCTGAAGGCGTCGAGTGTGCGGAAGAGAAGGGCCACGAGGATCGCCGGCTTCATCAGAGGCAATGTGATCCGGACGAAACGCTGCACGGTGCTGGCACCGTCCACCTTGGCGGCCTCGTGCAGCTCATCGGGCACGAGCGAGAGCCCGGCGAGCAGCAGCAGCGCCATGAACGGCGTGGTCTTCCAGACCTCGGTGAGGATGATCACCACGAGCGATCCCCCCCGCTCGGTGAGAGGAGCGGCATCGTCGCCCAGCAGGAACGTGGCCTGCAGGAAGCCGCTGGTGGGATCGAAGGCGTAGCGCCAGGCGAACGCCGCCACCACGGTCACGATTCCGTATGGGATCAAGATCGCCGCGCGCACCGGCCCGCGGCCGAAGATCGCGCGGTGCATCACCAGCGCGATCGCCATGCCCAGCACCAGTTCGATCGACACCGAGAAGACGGTGATCAGCGCGGTGGTCCCCACGTCCGACCACCACGTGCTCGAGGTGAGCACGTCGGCGTAGTTGGAGAACCCGACGAACTCCCTGTCGTCGGGGAAGCGCAGGTCGAACTTCTGCAGAGACAGGTAGACGGCATAGCCGATCGGGTAGCCGGTGACGACCATCATGGCGATGATCGCCGGGGCGCAGAGCATGTAAGCCAGCTTGCGTTCGGACCGCGCTCGCTCGCTGAGCTTGCCCTTCTTGGGGGGCTCGGCTGTCGGAGCCTTGACGGCTGCGGCCTCCATCAGAAGATCTTCCCCTCCGCGGCCTTCTCCATCCGGTCCTCGAGCTTGGAGCGCACCTCGCCGGGCTTCACGCTGTCAGGCGGGTGGAAGGTCTTCTGGATCGCCAGTGAGATGTCGCTGTACGCGGGGCTGACCGGGCGCGGCGCACCCTCCTCGATCGACTCCCGCAGCAGGTCGGCGAACGGCAGCGCCTTCTGGACCTTCTCGTCGTCGTAGGCCGACTCGGTGGTGGGGGGAAGACCGCCCAGCTCGGAGGCAACGGTCTGGTTCTTGGGCTGCGCCAGGCACTGGGCGGCCTCGAATGCCAGATCCTTGTGCTCCGAGAACGCGCCCACCCCGATGTTGATGCCGCCGAGCGGAGGTCGGCTGGGCTTGTCAGGTTCGGTGCGCGGGTAGCGGGCCCAGCCGATGTTCTTCTGGAACTCCTCGCTCACGCTCTCCGCGGCGCTCGGGTAGATGAAGCTGTAGTTGACCTGGTAGTTGGAGCGGCCGGACTCGAAGCCGATCCGGGCCTGGTCCTCCTTGTTATTGGCCATCCCGGGCGGCGCGGCCTTGCCGGTGGCCAGCTTGGAGATGATCTCTCCGGCGCGGGTGGCACTCTCGTCGACCTTCACGTTGCCGTCCTCATCGACCACCTGGCCGCCGGCGCCGGCGATCAGCGCGTTGATCCACACCGTGTATCCCTCGTACTGTGCGGCCTGCACCTCCACCGCCTTGCCCTGGCTCGCGGCATCATCGATCATCTCGTCCCAGGTGAAGTCCTCGGCCGGCTCGTCGACTTGGTCCTTGAGATAGAAGAGCAGCTGGCTGTTGGTGGTGAAGGGGATCGCCCACACCTTGTCCTGATACTCGACGGTCTTGCGCGGGCCCTCCAGCTTGCCGTCGGTGGCCGCCCCCTCGAGGTTGCCCTCCCAGGGGACGATCCATTCGGCCTCGGCAAACTCGGCGGTCCAGATCACGTCCATCCCCACCAGGTCCACCGTGGAGTCCTCGGCCGCCAGGCGGCGCACGATCAGCTCACGCTGCTGGTTGGCGTCGGTGGGCAGGCGCCGGTACTGGATGTTGTAGCGGCCCTCCGACTCCTTGTTGCAAACCTCGATGGCCGCCTCGTTGGCGCCACCGGGTTCGTTGAAGACGTACCAGTTCAGGGTCTGGCCCGAGCCGCCTCCCCCGGTGTCGCTGAAGCCGCAGCCCACCGTGACCGCCAGAGCGGCGGTCACGCACGCTGTCACCAGCAACTTGCTCCGTTCCTTCCTCATCCTCACCAGCCGGATACCCCGCGACGCGAGCTTGTAACCACCGGCTCAACCCGAACGCAGCACGGCGGCACCGTGAGGCGCCAGCTGGTTGGCGGACACCACGCCCGGACCGCTCTCGAGCACGAGCCTCCCTGCCGGGACCGGGCGCGACTCGCCGGTGGTGTTTACGGCCACCACATGGGTCCCGCGCGTGTATGACACGACCCCGGGCGCGGCGTCGTGCATCTCCAACCCGGGCCCAAGGGCGGGCCGCAGGGCGATCAGCGCCCGGTAGAGCTCGAGCAGTGAGCCCGGGTCGCCCGACTGCGCGGCCACGCTGCGCTCGCCGGCGTCGATCGGCGCCAGCCAAGGCCTGCCGGTGGTGAACCCCGCCCGCCGGGGCTCGGACTCCCACTGCACGGGATGGCGGAACGGATCGCGCCCGGCGCGGTCGTAGGCGGTCTCTCCCTCCGGGCCGTCGACCTGTCCGATCTCCTCACCCTGGTACACGAATGCCAGACCCGGAAGGGTGAGCAGCAGCACCGCCCCGGCGCGCACGTTGTCGCGCCCGAAGCGATTCGGCATGCGGGAGAAGTCGTGGTTGGACAAAACCCACGCAACGCCCTCCTTCGCCGCGGCGATTGAGGCGAGGATTGCCCGGCGCAGCGCCTCCGCTTCCCACGGCGCGTGGAAGAGCTCGAAGGCAAAAACGGCGTCGAGGTGCGTGAGATACGGCGCGGTCCGAGCGGCGGGGAGGTAGACCTCGCCCACGAGCAGGGCGTCTCCTGCTGCCTCGCGCAGCGCACCAAGCGCATCGCGGATCTCGGGGCTGTCGCTGGAGTGGAGGTGTTCCAGGCTGGCGTACTCCTCGGCCAGCGGCAGGCCGAAGGGCGCGCCGGCGGGCGGGTCGTCGCGCAGCTGCCGGTCCTTGACCAAGCGGTCGATCGCGTCGAGGCGGAATCCGTCCACGCCCCTCGCTCGCCAGAAGCGCACCACGCGCTGCATCGCCTTCACCACGTCCGGGTGGCGCCAGTCGAGGTCGGGCTGCTCGGGGTAGAAGGAGTGCAGATACCAGCGCCCGCTACGCTCGTCGCGCGTCCACGCCGGACCGCCGAAGGTGGCCAGCCAGTTGTTGGGGGGCCCATCGTCCCGGCCGTCCGCCCACACGTAGCGGTCCGGGTGCTCCGAGAACCACGGGTGCTCGATCGAGGTGTGGCAGGGCACCAGGTCCATCAACAGCCGCAGGCCACGATTGTGGGCCGACTCCACGAGGTTGTCGAAGTCCTCGAGGCTTCCGTAGGCAGGATCGACGGCGGCGTGGTCGGACACGTCGTAGCCGAAGTCCGCCAGCGGCGACGGGTAGATCGGCGACAGCCACAGTGCGCCGGCGCCCAGCTCAGCGATGTGGTCCAGCCGCGCCTCGATCCCCGCCAGGTCGCCCACGCCGTCTCCGTCGGAGTCCTGGAAGGAACGGGGGTAGACCTGGTACACCACCGCGTCGCGCCACCAGCTCATGACCGGACTGCACCAGATCACGCACCCAAGCGGCGCCCCGCCCGAAGTTTGACCCAAGAGGCCACGGGTAGGCGGGCCTCATGGACCGCGCGAAAAGCGGGCAGGGAATGGAGCGGCGGTGGCAGGTCAGGACCAGGTGATCGACATACAGATCGGAATTCTCCGCTCGGACGTGCGGCTGGAGCTGCCTGCCAGCGAGGACAGCCTGCCCGTGGTCCGCCAGGCCCTGCGCTCGGTGGGCGACACGGTCGACGCCGACGCGGAGGCGCTCGAGGACGCCGAGTTGGCGGTAACGGAGGCGCTCGCCAACGCCGTGGAGCACGCCTATGCCGATGGCCCAGGGCCGCTGCAGGTGTCGTTTTCCCCGCGGGAGGAAGAGATGCTCGTCTCAGTCCGGGACTTCGGGCGCGGATTCGACCCGGGAGGCGGCGGCGACGGTGAGAGCCGCGGCTACGGCCTGTCGATGATCGAGGCGATCGCGCGCCGGGTGGACATCCGCGGCGGAGACGGCACCGAGGTCGAGATGGCCTTCGGAATCGGGGTGGCCGACGCCGCCACCGTCGACGGCGCGGCGCCCGGCATCGCACCTGCCGAGCGGATCCTACGTCGCGTGGTAGCGGTGGTGGCCGCCCAGGTGGACATGTCGGTCGAGCGCGTGATGGAGGCCCTGCTGGTCGTGGAGCTGGCCGCCCGGCACGGGCTGCGCTACCTGGTGGGCGACCAGGTCGAGATTCGGGTGACGCGCGGCACCGGGTCCTTCGACCTTCGGCTCGGCCCCCTCGAAGAGGGCGGGGCCCACAACGTCGTGAAGGATTCCGATATACCCGTGGTGGGGTCCGTGGTGGAGCGCCTGGCGGACGACGTGCAGGTGGAGAAGGGGCGCGTGGAGGCGGTCGACTGCGAGTACCTGGTGCTTCGCCTGTCGACTTAGACGTCGGAGGGGTCCGCGACCATCTCCAGCCGCTCTCCGGCTCCGGTCAGCTCGAAGACCCGCTCCACGCGCCGTCCCCCCTTCACCAGCACCAGCCGCCGCCCGCCGGCCCGCTGGCGCCCGTCGAGTCGCAGCAGCAGGCGCAGCCCGCTCGAGTCAAGGAACGTGACCTCGCGCAGGTCCAGCACCAGCAGGGAAGGATCGGCGCCGAGCGAGTCCTCGAGGCGCTCCTCGAGCTCGGTGACCGTCGACAGGTCGATCTCGCCTGACAGCCCTGCGTCGACGCGCCCGTTGCCGGACTCTGAGATTTGGATGTCGAAGAGTTTCATGCGCGTGTCGGTATGGGTATGACCAGTCAGCTCGAGCCCGAAAGTCCCTTGGGTTGTACACCACGCGCCACGCGTCTGGCTCACCCAAGCCGCAAACCCGAATGATCCATACGGGTGCCGCCTCCGCAAGGTCTGTGAAAGGTGCTCTGTTCCGCTCGTGCGGGATGGGGCCACCAGATCGGACCACCACAGGAGGAATATTCATGTCGAAGACCAGGACGCGGGAGCAGGGAGACGGCGAAGCAGCCGCTCTCGATCAGCTCGCCAGCGAGGACGCCGGGTCACGCGCCCAGTTCCTGAAGATGGTTGGTGGTGCCGGCGCAGCCGGCGCGCTGGCGATCTTCGTGGCTGCGTGTGGCGATGACGACGACGAGGACACATCAGCCCCCAGCGGCAGCTCGGACAGCACCGGCTCGGACAGCGGCGGAGGCTCCAAGGGCGACATCGCGATCGTGAACTACGCGCTGACGCTCGAGTACCTCGAGGCCGACTTCTACAAGCAGGTGCTGGACTCGGGTGAGGTGAAGAACAAGCAGGTCGGCGAGGTCGCCAAGGAGATCTACGAGAACGAGCAGGAGCACGTAGAGGCCCTCACGGCGACCGTCGAGCAGCTCGGCGGGAAGCCGGCGAAGGCGCCGGTGACCAACTTCGAGGACGTGCTCGCCGGTGGCGAGGCCATGATCCTCGAGACGGCCGCCTCAGTCGAGAACCTCGGCGCGGCCGCTTATCTGGGTCAGGCCGGGAACATCAAGAACAAGGAGATCCTGGCCGCCGCACTGTCGATTCACACCGTCGAGGCACGCCATGCGGCTGTCCTCAATCAGGTGGTCGGCAAGACCATCGTGCCGGATGGCGCGTTCGCCAAGCCCGCGACGATGGAAGAAGTCCTGATGGCCGTCAAGCCTTTCATCAAGGCCTGAGCGGCGGACTTGCGAAAGGAGATTGACATGCCTAAGACGATGATTCAGCCCGAGCTGGCTGCCATCGAAGTGAAGGGAATGACCCGCGAGGCGTTCATCATGCGCGGAACGATTGCCGCTGCGGGGGTCTACGGACTCTCCACGGTGGGGCCGTTCGTGCGCCAGGCGATGGCTCAGGGGAACGGGGACCTCGACATCCTGAACTACGCGCTCACGCTCGAGTTCCTCGAGGGTGCGTTCTACACGCAGGCCGTGAAGGGCACGAAGGGCCTGTCCGGGGACGCGAAGGAGGTGGCCACCACGCTCCGAGACAACGAGCTGGAGCACGTGGACGCCCTCACCGCCACGATCAAGGATCTCGGCGGCACGCCCGTCAAGGCCCCTGGCGTCGACTTCGGTGAGGCGTTCGCCAGCCAGGACTCGTTCCTGGAGCTGGCGCAGACGTTCGAGGATCTCGGTGTGGGTGCCTACAACGGCGCCGGCCCGATGATCAAGTCGACCGAGGTGCTCGCCGCCGCGGGCTCCATCGTGCAGGTGGAGGGCCGCCACGCCGGCGTCATCCGTCTCCTGCGCGGCGAGCAGATCAGCCCGAGCGCGTTCGACAAGGGTCTCGAGATGCAGGAGGTCCTGGACGCGGCCAAGCCGTTCATCAAGGCCTAAGGCTGCATTCTCTCGGCCGGGTCGCCGTCGCCCCCCAGCGGGGCGGCAGCGGCTCGGCCGTTGTCGTTCTCCGGCGTCGGCTATCACTTGGAGCACGATGTCACTGCACCACCACTCCGAGTTCCCGCTCGAGCGGATACTGGCCGAGCGCGAGGTCAGCGTCTCGATCTGCCTGCCGGCACGCGACGAGGCAGCCACGATCGGCCCCATCCTCGATTCGCTGCTGGGCCTGGCTGAGGCGGGGGCGGTCGACCAGATCGTGGTGGTCGACGACTCCTCCGACGGCACCGCTGAGATCGCGCGTGCCCGCGGCGCGGAGGTGCATCGCCAGTAAAGGGCTTCTACCGGCGCCCGTTCGAGTCCGGGACCGGGGGGCGAGAGCCCGACGGGGGCGGGCGGGTCACCGAGCTGACGGCGCGCCCGCTGCTCGCGGCCTTCTACCCCGAACTGGCTTTGGTTCGCCAGCCCCTCGCGGGCGAGATGGCCGCGCGGCGAGTGCTGCTGGAGACCCTGCCCTTCACCACCGGGTACGGGGTGGACGTCGGCCTGCTGATCGACGCTTGTGAGCGCTGCGGAATGCACGCGCTGGCCCAGGTCGACCTCGACCAGCGCCAGAACCGGCACCGGCCGCTGTCCGAGCTCGCTCCGATGGCCGTCGCGGTGACCGACGCGATCGTAAGCCGGCTGAGCGTGGGCGCCACGTCCCCCCGGGCCGTCGTGCGCCCGCCGGCGGCGACGCTGCGCACTGTCGGCGTCTAGCAGCCCTCGCTAGTCGCCTGCCTCCTCGCGCGGCGGCAGCTGGATCGCCTCCTCGGCTCCGGCCACCCCGGCCTCGATCTCGCGGGTGCGTTCCAGCTCCGAGTTCAGCTCGACCCCGAGCAGCACCGCGATGTTGGTGATCCAGACCCACACCAGAAAGGTGACGGCGCCGCCGAGGGAGCCGTAGGTCTTGTCGTAGGAGCCGAAGTTGGAGATGTAGAGCGAGAACCCGAACGACGCGAGGATCCAGACGCCTACGGCCAGCACGCTGCCCGCCGTTATCCAGCGAAAACGAGGCAGCCGCACGTTTGGCGACACGTAGTAGAGGAGGGCCAGCATCGTGAGCACCACTCCCACCAGCACCGGCCACTTGGCCAGGTCGTAGACAGCGACTGCGGTGCTCGTGAGCCCGACCGCCTCGCCCACCGACTCCGCCACCGGCCCGCTGAGCACCAGGGCGATCAGGACGAGCGCCACGAGCAGCACCATCGTCAGCGTCACCGCGATCTGCAGCGGGCGCAGCTTCCAGAAGGGTCTTCCCTCCTCGACGCCGTAGATGCGGTTGGAGGCCCGCATGAACGCGCCCACGTAGCCCGAGGCGCTGTAGAACGCGCCCATGAGGCCCGCCACGAACAGCAGCCCCGCGGTGCTGCGGTTGGAGGTGAGGCTCTCGATCGGGCCGTTGTAGGTGTCGGCGGCGGTCTGCGGGCCCAGGTCGGAGACGATGTCGGTCAGGGTCCTCGTGGTGCTCTCGGGATCGCCGAAGAGCCCGATGATCGACACGAGGGCGATCAGCGCGGGAAACAGGGCCAGGATCGCGTAGTAGGTGAGGGCCGCGGCGAGGTCGGCCACGTGATCGGCCTGGAAGCCGTCCCAGGTGCGCCGGAGGACCGGCTTCCATGCGCTCCTGTCGAGTCGCACTAGGACGAGGGCGTCCCGCGGGCCACGAGCGCTCGGTAGGCCACCTGGAGGAAGTCGGACACCCCCAGGGCGGAGAGGATCGAGGCTATGAGCCGCGTCTGCCGCGGAGCGGTCACGAGCCCGACCGTGAGCGCGCTGATCACCCACATCCCGAGGCAGTATGGGCACGTGAGCAGCTCCCCGAGGGCGGCCTGCGGGCCGCTGCCGCGCGGGCGTTCGTCCACCTCTCCCGGCGCGTCGGCCTTGCCCTGGTACTCGGTGAAGGGCGCCCGGAGCGGTGCCGAGACCTTCTCCTTCGCGATCAGGCGGCCGAGCTTGAACGAGGCGCCCGACAGCAGCGCGAGGTCGCGGGCATCGATCCGTTCGGGGAGTTGCCGTCCACTGCGGCGCCGGGCCACGAGGAAGGCCATGAAGGCGGCCACGAACCCGGAGGACATCGCCAGTCGCGAGCCCAGCGGGGGGCGCTCGCCCTCAGGTGCGTAGCCATCCCAGAGCCCGTCCCCTCCGTGCTCTCGTTGCGTTTCCGGAGTCGCCATGCAGTCAGGCTAGGGCCGCTTGCCGCCTCGCTTGGCCACCTGGGTGCGGACCTGCTCGATCTTGCGCTTGCCCTCGGGGCTCTTCGCATAGCTCTGCGCACGGTCGGCGAGCTTGCGCCCTCGAGGGCTGCGCGCGAAACGGGTGATCTTGCCTGCCAGTCCTGCCATTGGTGTCGTCTCCCGGGTTGGTGTGAGTTGATGGGGGTTACCAGACACCGTAGGGATCGAAACCGCCGGGCAAGCGGTTTGCGACCGGCGCTTGCGGGCACTTGAGATCCGTGGACCCTGAAACACGCACGCTCCTGGAGGCCCTGCTCGACCGCGGAGAGCAGGTCGGCTGCGTGGATCGGAGCGCGGGCCCGACGCGGAGGTCGACATCGCGCTGCGGCCCTGCGCCGGGCTGGCCGGCGAGCGCGAGCTCGACGGCTTGAGCGATGCGGCCTGAGAAATCCAACGAACGACCGCCCCCAAGGAGGCACGATGGCAAACGCAGCTAGCCAGGGAATTCTGAGCGACGACCTGAAGGCCGAGCGTGATCAGCTCGTCGAGATGCTGAAGAAGGCCTACTTCATGGAGCTCGAGACGGTGATGAGCTACATCGCCAACTCGGTCAACCCCGACGGCCTCCTCGCTCGCGAGATCGCGGAGAGCCTGGAGCAGGACATCCAGGAGGAGCTGGGCCACGCCCAGCAGTTCGCCGCCCGGATCAAGGAGCTGTACGGGGTGGTTCCCGGCTCGCAGGAGTTCACGGCCGAGCAGTCATTCCTCCAGCCTCCGGACGACCAGCTGGACATCATCCACGTGGTGAAGGGCGTGATCGAGGCCGAGACCGGCGCCATCGAGCACTACAACGGCGTGATCGAGTTCGCCGGCGAGCACGATCCGGTGACAGAGGACATGGTGATCGCCATCCTTCGCGACGAAGAGGGCCACCGGCGGCTCTTCGAGGGATTTCTGCGCGAGCTCGACAAGAGCGGAGCCGGCTCATGACGGACACCCCGGAAGATCAGGCGGAGGTGGCGGCCGAGGAGGCCGGCGCCATCGGAAGGCCCGACCCCACGTGCGGAGAAGCCGCCGAGGTCGCCCTCGGCGACGACGAACGCTAGCCGGCGTTGTCGGGGTGGCCGGTGGCCTGACCCGGATCGTCCGGCACGCCGGCGCTGTCCTCGGCCTCGTCGCGGGCGTCGCCGGTACCTCCCGAGTCCTCCTCGACCACCTCGGGGGGCGCCTCTTCGGGTAGCTGGTCGGACTCTTCGGTGTGACCGGAATGATTCGGGTCGCGTTCCATGACCCGGCTCTACCCTTCACCGGAGCGGCCAAACGGCGTGTGGTCCAGATGCTCCAGGAGTTGGCCGAGGGATTGGTAGACGGCGACGGCGCCGGCTTCCGTCAGCTCCTCGCGGGAGAAGCCTCCCGTGAGCACCGCCACCGTCTGCACTCCGGCCCTGGCGGCCGCCTCGCAGTCGTAGGTGGAGTCGCCGAGCATCACCGCGCCGGTTGACCCGTCCACCTTGTCGAGTGCGGCCTTCACCAGGTCGGGCGCCGGCTTGGTGACCTCCACGTCGTCGGACATCGTCCACGCGTCGGCCAGCTCACGGGCGTCGAGCAGGTCGAGATAGTGGTCAACCTCGTCCTGCTTGGCGGAGCTGGCAAGAACCACCGCGTGGCCCTGGTCCTTCAGGCGCTCGATCAGCTCCCGCGCGCCGGGCAGGGGCACCACCTCGTCGATCAGCTCGAGGTAGCACTTCTTTTCCGTAGCACGTACGTCCTCTCCGTGCCCGGCCTCCCAATCGTCGCCGGCCAGGGCCGGCACCAGCTGATCGCCACCCATCCCGATGCTGCGGTGAATGCGCCAGATGGGCAGCAGCAGATCGTGGCGCCGAAAGGCTCGGTACCAGGCGATGGCGTGGTGGTAGTTGGTGTCGACGAGCGTGCCGTCTATGTCCAGCACCGCGGTGAGAGCCATCGCGCCGGGGTACCCCGGACCGCGAGCCTGAAACGGGCCTCGTTTGCCGGACGAAGCGGCGGGTAGGGGGCGCCAATGCGCGCACCCACACTGGAAATCACCGAACCTGCCGCCCCGGTCGGACCCGACCCGGTTGGCCCCACGATTCCCGACTCGCCGGTCGATCCGCCCGAGCCCTCGCCGGCCGGCCCCGACGTGCCCGAGCCCTCTCCGCCGCAGCAGCCCGAGGTGGATCCCCCCCTGGTCCCCGAGACCGACCCGAAGGGACCCGAGACGGGTTGACGCCAACCCACGAGCGCCACGGTCCCGGCTAGGCCTTCTCCACCGCATACGAGTCGCGGTCGCCCGCGAGGAGGTCGAGCACGCCCTCTTCCACCGACCGGTGCAGGATCGGCCAGGTGCCGGCGTCGGCCATCTTCGGGAGCACGCCCGCGATGGTCAGGCCGCCGTCGAAGCGGTCGAACACGCGCGGATCTATGTACGACGCCCGGCACACGGCGGGCGTGTTGCCCAGCATCTGGGCCACCTCCTCGATCGCTCGCTTGATCGCCCGCTTGCGAGCCGTGAGGCTGCCCCCGGCCACCTCGGCCGACACCGACAGCGCCAGCGCCGCGCGAACAGTCGCATTCCAGGTGCGGAAGTCCTTGGCCGAGAAGTCGCCGCCGGCCGCCTGCTTGAGGTATTCGTTGATGTCGGCGGACTTCACGTCGGTCCAGCGCCTGCCCTGCTTGTACGCCAGCAGCTCCGGTCCGCCGCCGCGACGGCGCTTGAGCGCCTCGACGAGGCCCAGTGCGTCATCGTCGATCAGCCGGTACGTCTGAGACTTGCCCCCCTTGGCGTCGTAGCGGAAGGCCATCGCGCCATCGCTCACCGTCACGTGATCTTTGCGAATGGTGGCGAGCCCGTAGCTCTCGTTCTGCTCGGCGTAGTCCTCGGACCCGATCCGGAAGAAGCCGCGGTCGAGCAGGCGTACGGCGCCGCCGAGCACCCGGTCACGGGACATGTCGTCGCGGGCGAGGTCCCTGCTCACGTGCTTGCGCACTCCCGGGAGCGCACGCGCGAACCCCACCATCGACTCGAACTTCTGGGCGTCCCGCCGCTCGCGCCATCGGTCGTGGTAGCGGTATTGCTTACGCCCCGCGGCATCCACCCCGGTGGCCTGGATGTGGCCCGAGGGAAACGGGCAGATCCACACGTCTTCCCAGGCGGGCGGGATCGCCAGGGCGCGGACACGCTCGAGCACCTCTTCGTCGGTCACCGTCCGGCCGTTGTTCAGGTACTGGAAACCGCGACCCCGCCGGCGACGCGTGATCCCCGTACCCGCACAGTCGACGCGCCTGAGCCTCATGCCGGGCCGCCGTACCCCTGCGCGCGACCGTCCAAACGCAAGGGCGCCCCCGCAGCCGTTACCGTGAATGTACGAGGGCTGCGCATGAGCGATCGATCGATCACAACCGCGGCCGGCCTGGAGGTGAGTCCCTCGGCGCTGGTCGAGGGATTGTTCGGCGGCGCGGAGTTCGGCCTCGCCCTGCTGGACGCCGAGTTGCGGTTCGTGCGGGTGAACGCGGTAATGGCGCACATCAACGGGCTGTCGGAGGAGGAGCACCTCGGCAGGACGATGGCCGAGCTGTGGCCCGGCCTGGCTGACACCGCGACCGAGGGGGCGCGCCAGGCGCTGGAGACGGGCAGGGGGGTGCGCGACCTCCGGATCTCGTTCCGCGCGCGCGACGACGATGCCGAGCGCAGCTTCGACTGCAGCTACTACCCGGTGGCCGAGAATGGCGAGATGGTCGGGGTGTGGGCGGCGGTCCGGGAGGCCACCGGAGAGGGGCCGGCCGGCCAGGCCGAGGCCCGTCTGGCCGGCGAGCTGGCCGAGCAGCGGGTCATCTCCGACGAGGTGCTCGCCCGGTCGCCCGCGGGCATGTTGCTGCTGTGGGGTCAGGATCTGGTCCTGCGGTCCCACAACCGGCAGGCAGCCGCGCAGCTGCCGGACCGGGGAGAAGCTCGCCGGCCGGCGGATCGGCGAGGCCTTCCCTGAGATGCAGCCGCTCGCCGAGCAGGTCCGCGAGGTGGTGCTCGGGAGGGGGGAGTCGACGCACTTCGAGGACATCCCACTCGCCTTCAGCGGTCCGGAGGCTATGGAGGGCAGCCGCTACTACACGTTTACCGCGGCGCCGGTGCCGGGCGCTCACGGTGAGGCCGCCGGTGTGTTGGTGGTGGGCCAGGAGACCACGGAGGCGGTGCGCCGGAGGAGGGACCTCGAGCAGGAGCTGGAGGACGAGCACCGGATCGCGACGCAACTCCAGGTGAGCCTCATGCCGGATCGGCTGCCGAGCGTGCCGGGCGCAGACATCGCCGCCGGCTTCAGGCCGGCCGGGAACGGGCACGAGATCGGCGGCGACTTCTTCGACGTGTTCCCGATGGCACCGGGGTGCTGGATGATGGTGATCGGCGACGTGTGCGGAAAGGGCGCAGAGGCGGCTGCGCTCACTGCGCTGGCGCGTTACACCCTGCGCGCGGCAGCGATCCAGGAGGGGGCGGAGCCGGCGGAGCTGCTCGTCCAGCTCAACGAGGCCGTGGTGCGCCAGCGCGACGACGGGCGGTTCCTCACGGCGGTCTGCGCGTTCCTCGAGGCTGGCGAGAACGGCGATGGACGGCTCAAGGTGACGCTGGCGGTGGCGGGCCATCCGCCTCCTATGAGGGTCGGCGCCGACGGTGTGGTCACCAAGGCCGGCGGGCGGGGCGGGCTGATCGGAGTTTGGGAGACCGTTCCGAACCTGCGCGAGGAGGTAGTCGACCTCGGCCCCGGCGACCGGCTGGTGCTCTACACAGACGGCGTGGTGGAGGCCGGGGTGCCCGACGCCGAGCTGGGGGAGGAGGGGCTGGCCCAGCTGCTGGCCTCGACCACGGGGCAGACCGCGGCGGCCACCGTGGCCGCGATCGAGGGGGCGGTGCTGGCGAGCACCAGCGCTCCGCCACGTGACGACATCGCCGTGCTGGTGGTGCGCCCGGGAGCCGAAAGAGACCGGTAATCACCCCGCGCTACGCTGGACCCATGCTCGAATTCCTGACCGGCCGCAAGTCGACCACCATGCCCTCAGCCGAGGACGCCCTACCGGGTCGCGACACCCCCATCGTCACTCCCGGCGACCACGCCGTGCTCGGCACGCCGATGGCTCCTCCCTTCCCTGCCGACACCGAGCACCTGGTGGTGGGGATGGGCTGCTTCTGGGGAGCCGAGAAGGCATTCTGGACCCTCCCGGGCGTGTTCACCACGGCGGTGGGCTACGGCGCGGGGATCACGCCCAACCCAACTTACGAAGAGGTGTGCTCAGGGCGGACCGGCCACAACGAGGTTGTGCTGGCGGTCTTCCGTCCCTCGGAGCTGTCGTTCGACGAGGTGCTGCGCACCTTCTGGGAGGGCCATGACCCCACTCAGGGCATGCGCCAGGGCAATGACGTGGGCAGCCAGTACCGGTCGGGCATCTACACGACGTCTGACGCGCAGCAGCAGGCCGCGCTCGAGTCCAAGGAGCGCTACGGCGGGGCGCTGGCCAAGGCCGGGCAGCGCGGGGAGATCACCACCGAGATCCTCTCGGCGCAGGACTTCTTCTACGCCGAGGACTACCACCAGCAGTACCTCGCGAAGAACCCGGGGGGCTACTGCGGGATCGGCGGCACGGGCGTCGCCTGCCCGATCGGGCTGACTTCGGCTTCCTGACCCTTCTTGGCGGCCAGCTCGGCGCGCAGCTCAGCAGCCCGCTCGGCGAAGCGCTCCACACCGCGCAGCTTGATCTCCTCGTAGCCGCGCACC
This sequence comes from uncultured Thermoleophilaceae bacterium, assembly GCA_963825475.1. Lineage (GTDB taxonomy): Bacteria > Actinomycetota > Thermoleophilia > Solirubrobacterales > Thermoleophilaceae > JAAYBF01. The sequence goes on from CAWGTC010000006.1 coordinate 738,397, forward strand.
AGGTCGGGCAGCTCGGCCAGGGCCAGGCAGGTGGCGTGCGTGTCGGCCGTGAGCGCCTCCAGCGCCGCCTCGATGTGACCGCGGTACTCGTCCGGCAGGCGGCGCTCGACCCGGCGCAGGTGGCTGTAGCCAAACGGGTCGAGCGGCGTGCCGCGCAGCCGCCGGCCGGCCTTGAGCATACGTAGGCCGGGAGTGAACCAGCCGCCGAGGCGCAGCTTTCGCTTCATGCCGAGGGCTCGTAGCATCGGCGGGTGAAGGTGGTAGGTGGTGCGAGCGACCCCGCCCACCTCACCCTCGATCCGGGCGCGCTCGGCGGTGTCGAGGTGTAGGCGAGCCACCTCGTACTCGTCCTTGTAGGCGGTCAGCTTGTGCAGGCCGTGGGCCACGCTCTCCGCGAGGCCGGTCTCTCCGGGCGTGCGCTCGTCCTCGGCGGCGCGCACGGCGGCCACCGTCTGGGCGTAGCGGCGGGCCAGGCGCCGCCCGCCGAAGGCGGCCAGCTCGGGCAGGCGGATCTCGAGCAGCCGCGCGAGCTCCTCGCGCCCGCTAGCCGTCTTGGCGGCCAGCGCGACGGCCCAGTCGGGGGTGACGGGGGGCGCCGGGGCGGCTGGACGCGTGGCGGCCTCGACCGCTCCCACGTCGGCGACGCAGGCGCGCCCCCAGGCGAACGCCGCGCGGTTTCGCTCGAGGCCGGATCCGTTCAGCTCGAGCGCGCGATCGATCGCCGCCGCCGAGAGCGGGATGAGCCCCTGCTGCCACGCGGCCCCGAACGCGATCAGGTTGGCGGGCATGTGATCGGCGAAGAGCCGTTCGGAGGTGTCCTGGGCGTCGAGCAGCACTCGGGCGTCCGGTCGCGTGGCACGATCGATGGCGCCGATCTGTGCCGACAGCTCGAGCGGTCCCTCGCTCGGGTCGGTCACGGCCTTGCCGGTGGGCACCGCGCTCGTGGAGACCACGGCCGCGGTGCGCGTCGGCGAGCATGCCGCCAGGTTGTCCGGGGTCGACGCGCCGAGGGCATCGAGGGCCAGCAGCAGGTCGCAGCCGCCCGCGGAGATGCGCCCCGTGCCGGAGAGCGGCTCGCGGCCGATGCGCAGGTCGGAGACAACGGGGCCGCCCTTCTGGGAGAGGCCGGTCTGGTCGAGCCCGGCTACGTGCAGGCCGTCCAGCATCGCGGCCACCCCCATCACCTGGCTCAGCGTCACCACACCTGTGCCGCCGATGCCTGCCATGCGCACGGTCCATTCGTCTGCCGAGGGGACCCGCGGCTCCGGCAGGTCCGCCGGCGGGGCCGGGGGATGAGGACCCTTCCCGTCCTTGCCGCCGGCCGGCACCACGGTCAGGAACGCCGGGCAGTCGCCCTCCATGCAGGTGCGGTCGTGGTTGCAGCTCGACTGGTGGATCTGTGTCTTGCGCCCGAACTCGGTCGCGACCGGCTGAACGGAGAGGCAGCTCGACTTCTCGCCGCAGTCGCCGCAGCCCTCGCACACGCGCTCGTTGATCACGACGCGGTCGGGCGGTGTGGGGGCCTTGCCGCGCTTGCGCGCGCGGCGCAGCTCCGCCGCGCAGGCCTGGTCGTGGATCAGCACCGTGACTCCCTCGACGCCCGCCAGCTCGGCCTGGGCCGCGGACAGGTCACCGCGCTCGCGCAGCTCGGCACACTTGGCCAGGCGCACGCCCCGGTAGCGCCCGGTTTCCTCGGTGGTCACGATGATCCGCTTGACGCCCTCCAGCTCCAGCAGGCGGGTCAGCTCGGGCACGGCCATCCCACCCTCCAGATCCTGGCCGCCGGTCATCGCCACGGCGCCGTTGGCCAGGAGCTTGTAGGTCACGTTGGCGCCCGCGGCCACCGCGGCGCGCACGGCCAGGGAGCCTGAGTGGAAGAAGGTGCCGTCGCCCATGTTCTGCGTGAAGTGGTCGACGTCGGTGAAGGGCGCCATGCCGATCCACTGGGCGCCCTCTCCGCCCATCTGCGTGACGCCGGTGATGGCTCCGCGGCCCTCGGGGCTCAGCAGCACCATCGTGTGGCAGCCGATGCCCGCGCCCACCAGTTGGTCGTCCGGCGCGACGGTGGAGCTGTTGTGCGGGCAGCCCGAGCAGAAGAACGGTGCACGGGGAGCGGGCCCGCCCGCCATCATGGGCAGCACGCGCGGGCCGGCGCGGGAGACATCGAGGGCACGCAGGCGCGCCTTCACCGAGTCGAGCTGGACGCGGCGCGAGAGTCGTGCCGCGACCACCCGCGCGATCCGGTCCACGTCGAGGTCCAGCTCGGCCCGCAGCAGCGCGGCGCCCGTCTCGTCGCGCTTGCCCACGATGCGGGGCGCTTCAGTGCTGCCGTAGAGCAGCTCCTTGAGCTGGGTCTCGACGAATGGGCGCTTCTCCTCGACCACCAGGATCTCTTCGAGACCGCTCGCGAAGGTCCGGGCGATCTCAGGCTCGAGCGGCCAGATCATGCCGAGGTGCAGGATCCGCACGCCCGCTCGGGCGAGCACACGGTCGTCGCAACCCAGCTCGGCGAGCGCCTGGCGGAGGTGGGTATGGCTGGTGCCGGCGGCGACTATGCCGAGCCAGGCGTCGTCGGGCCCGTAGATGCGATCCACGCCGTTGGCGCGAGCGTAGGCGAGGGCGAGGTCGGTTCGCGGTCCGATGAGGCTGCGCTCGAGCTCCGGCGAGTTCGGCGCCAGGAAGGTGGCGCTGGGCTCGTGCGAGTAGTGCTCGGCCATGTCCGGGGCCACGGGAACCACTCGGTCCGGCCCGACCTCGGCCGACGCCGTGGCGTCGGCTACGGCGGTCACGATCTTCAGGGACGACCAGAGACCCGACGCGCGCGAGCAGGCCACAGCGTGCAGGCCGAGGTCGAGCACCTCCTGCACGCTGCCGGGGAAGAAGACCGGCATGCCGAGGCTGGCGAGCATCGCCTCGGATGCGCTCGGCAGGGTCGACGACTTGCAGGCCGGGTCGTCGCCGACCAGCGCGAGCCCGCCGCCGGCGCGGCCGACGCCGGCGTGGTTGCCGTGACGCAGGGAGTCCGCCGCGCGGTCGAGCCCGGGGGCCTTGCCGTACCAGATGCCGAGCACTCCGTCGTAGCGGGCGCCGGGCAGGGCGGAGGCCAGCTGGCTGCCCCAGGCGGCCGTGGCGCCCGACTCCTCGTTGAGCCCTGGCACGTGGACCAGGTGGTGCTCGCGGCAGATGTCCGCGTTGCGAGCCAGCTCGCGGTCAAGCCCTCCGAGCGGAGAGCCCTGGTAGCCGGAGACGAAGGTCGCGGTGTTCAGGTCGTTGCGGCGGTCGGCGCGGTGCTGTTCGAGTGGCACGCGCACGAGGGCCTGCACTCCCGACAGGAACACGCGGCCTCGCTCGAGCACGTAGCGATCGTCGAGCGACACCTCGGCGAGGCCGGGCCGCGCCGTGCCACGTTGGGTCCTTCGGTCGCGCGGCGTGCGGGCCGGGCGTTGCTGCATGGTGCTTGGCGGCAAGAGGACCTCCCTCGGTCACCCGGCTGACGCTGAATGGATAAGGCACAGTACCAATAGCCACGCCACTTCTCCAATGCGCCCTGTTTGCAGCACAGACTTGCGCGTAGGCGTATGGTTAGTTTGCATGACCACATCGGTTGCCATGTCGGACCTTTCCCCCGCTTCTCGCGAGTTGCTCGCCGCCGACAGTCACGAGCGGATAGAGATCCGGCAGGACAAGGGCACCGGGCTGCGCCTGATCGTGGCGGTCCACTCGACGGTCCTCGGGCCGGCGCTGGGGGGTCTCAGGCTCCGGAAATACGAGGGCGGGCTCCACGAGGCGCTGGATGACGTGATGGCGCTCTCCTCGACGATGACGTTGAAGGCGGCGGCCGCCGGGCTCGACCTCGGCGGCGGCAAGGCGGTGATCCTGGACGACGGGCTCATGCCTCCCGGCTCGGCGCTGCGCGCAGCGCGCCTCGAGGCCGCCGGAAGACTGATCGACGGGCTGGGCGGCGCGTACGTGACCGCCGAGGACGTGGGCACGTGCACCGAGGACATGGAGTCGATCGCGCAGGGCACCCGCTTCGTGGTCGGCCGGGCCGCCTCCGCCGGCGGCCTCGGCGACCCTTCGCCGACCACCGCTCAGACGGTCTTCGGCGCGATCCGCGTTTCGCTGGCGCACGCATGTGCCCCGGTGGCGCCCGGCCCGGATGGGCTCGCCGGCTGCACCGTCGGCGTGGTCGGCCTCGGCAAGGTCGGCTCGGCCCTCGCCGATCTGCTGCTCGACGCAGGCGCGCGGGTGCTGGCCTACGACGTGGTGCCCGACCGCCTCGTCCGCGCACGCGCGGCTGGAGCGGCGGTCGCACGATCGGCTGCGGCAGTGATGCGCGCCCCTCTCGACGTGCTCGCGCCCTGCGCGCTCGGCGGACTGGTCGACGAGCGGGTGGCCGCGACGCTGGACTGCCGCGTGGTGTGCGGCGCAGCCAACAATCCGCTCGCCGGTGCAGCGACGGCGGCTCTCCTCGCCGACCGTGGCGTGCTCTACGTGCCTGACTTCCTGGCCAACTGCGGCGGCCTCGTGCACGTTGCGGCCGAATGGGAGCGGCGGGGAGGCGACGGCCTGGCCGTCGCACTCGAACGGGCCGAGCGCCAGGTCGAGCGCGTGCTGGCCGATGCTGCGGCCGCTAACGTCACGCCGCTGGACGCCGCTCGGCGTCTCGCCGGCGAACGGATCGCCACCGCCGCGGCTGCGGCATAGCTCGATGAGCCCTGCCTTCGAGCCCGTCGCCACGCTGAGAACCTTCGAGGAGGCGGTCGTACAGATCGCCGAGCAGGTCAAGCACGGCGAGCTGCATCAAGGGGACCGGCTGCCGGCCGAGCGCGAGCTGGCGGCGCAGATGCGCATCAGCCGCCCCACCGTGCGCGAGGCCATTCGCACCCTCACCGAGGCGGGCGTGCTCGAGGTGCGCCGCGGCCAGTCGGGCGGGGCGTTTGTGCGTACCGAGCTCGTGCCGCGCGACCTGCTGCGCACACGCTTCGAGATCCGGGTAGGCGAGGTGGCCGGGGTGCTGGAGGCCCGCCGGCTGCTCGAGCCACGCGTGGCACAGCTCGCGGCGGTGCACGCTTCCGAGGACGACTTCGCCGCGATGCAGGCCACGATCGACCGCCAGCGCGGCCTCGCCCGGGGCGGCGACTTCCTCCGCCACGAGGACCTGTTCCTCCAGCTCGACCTCAAGTTTCACCTGACGATCGCGCGCGCCACGGGGAACTCGACCGTGGTCTCGCTGATGCGCTCGCTCTTCCGGCGGCTCGAGATCGCCCGCGACATGGCCGTCCACGGGGACACCGTGCCCGACTGGACCATCGAGGTCCACGAGCGCACCCTCGCGGCGATCCGCGTGGCCGACTTCGCCGCCGTCGACGATGTGATGGACGAGCACCTGGCCCAGCTCGAGCAGGTCTGGGAGCGGGAGACAGGACGCGGGCGCGTGCGCCCGCTGCCCGACTTCCTGCAGCCGGTGGCCGAGCGCTCGCGCGCCCTGCGCGCAGGCGGCAAGTCCATCTAGCGAGTCTCAGTTCATCGAGGGATCGGCGGGCATGCTCGCCATCAGCGCGTAGGCCCCGCCCATCCGCTGCAGCACCACGGGCCACAGGTCGCCGTCGGTGAAGGGGTCGTCGGGCGCCGCGGGGGCGGTCAGCCACGCGTCTTCGGACAGCTCGGCGTCGAGCTGGCCCGGGGACCAGCCGGCGTAGCCGGCGAACACCCGCAGCCGTCGCAGCTCGGGGTCGGGGCGGTCGGGGTCGAGCAGGCCCAGCGTGCCGATCACCGGAGTGCCGGCCTCCTCGGGATCTTCGAAGTCACCGAGCGCGAGCACGGCGCCCGGCTCCACCGGTCCGCCGGAATGCACCACCTCCTCTGTGCCGGTCAGCTCGGCCAGAGCCGGCACCGCTTCCGCCACCTCGGTCTCGGTCGGCCGGTTGAGCACCAGTCCCATCGCGCCCTCCTCGTTGTGCTCGAGCACGAGCACCACCGTGCGCCGGAAGTAGTCGACCAGCTGCGGCGCCGCGATCAGGAGCTGTCCGCGCAGAGAGTCCACGGCGCGGTTGCCCGGATCACCGGCCCTTCCACACCGGAGCGCGCTTCTCGGAGAAGGCCGTGGCGCCCTCGCGGGCGTCCTCGGACACGAACACCGGACCGGCGATCCCGCCCTGGCGCTGCCACGCCTCGTCCTCGCTCCACTCCGCCGACTCGACGAGGATGCGCTTGGACGCATCGAGCGCGAGCGGCCCGTTGGCGGCGATGGTGCCGGCCAGCTCGAGAGCGGCGTCGACGGCGCCACCAGGCTCGGCCAGCCGGTTGATCAGGCCCAGCTCGGCCCCCCGCTCAGCCAGGATGGGCTCGCCTGTGAGCGCGAGCTCCATGGCCAGGTGGTAGGGGATTCTCCTCGGCAGCCGCAGCAACGCCCCGCCGGCGGCCACCAGGCTGCGCTTGACCTCCGGGATGCCGAGCTTGGCGCCGCGGGCGGCCACGAGCAGGTCGCATGACAACGCCACCTCGAAGCCGCCGGCCACGGCAAAGCCCTCGATCGCCGCGATCAGCGGCTTGCGGGGCGGGCGTTCCGCAATCCCCGCGAAGCCGCGCCCTTCGACGTGTGGGCTCTCCCCGCGCACGAAGGCCTTCAGGTCCATGCCCGCGCAGAACCCTTTGCCGGCGCCGGTGATCACGCCCACCTGCAGATCGGCGTCCGAGTCCAGCTCGTCGAGCGCCGCTGCCACGCCGCTCGCCAGCGCAGCGTTCACCGCGTTGCGGGCGTCGGGCCGGTTGAGGGTGATCAGCAGCGTGGAGCCGCGGCGCTCCGTGAGGACTGCCGGCGCGTCTGGCGTCACGGCGTCATCGCTTGACCTTGATGTTCATCGTCATCTCCTCGTGGTAGGTGCACACCAGGAAGTACTTCCCCGGCTTGGCCAGCTTGCGCTTGAACGTGTACTCCGTGGCGGCCGGAGCCGACTGGAACTTCTTCACCCCCTTGGGCTTGTTCACCAGCAGCACGTCGTGCGTCTCGCCGTTTCCGCGCAGCCACCTCCAGGAGATCTTGCTGTTCTTGGGCACGGTCGCCTTCGCGGGCTTGAAGAAGTTGTCGCCCACCTTCACCTTCTTGGTCACCGGCTTGGCTGCCGTCCCCGCCTGCGGGGCGCCGCCCGCTGCGGCGCCCCCGGCCAGCACCGTCGCGCCGGCAACTGCTGCCAGCGCGACCGCGAGCCCGGCGGGCTTCCTGGCCCCGGTCAACCGCCCTTCCCCTTGTAGCGCACGAGGGGCTTGATGCCCTTCTGTGCCGCGTGGGGATGACGGAGCCAGAACTTCTCGAACGACGGCGGGTCGTCCTTGCTCGCGGAGATCACCCAATTGAGAGCTTCGCCGCGGGCCTTGCTGTCGGTCGAGTTCTTGGCCGGGCCTGGGCACGGCTTGAACGTGTTGTTGTCGGCGGGCAGGTTGGGGCTGAACGTCTGATTGTTGGCGAAGCAGTTCTGCGTGCCGCTGCCGTCGTAGAACAGGTCGCGGCCGTTCAGATCCTTGCCGCCCAGGCCGAGCTTGTTGTTGCGCACGGTGTTCTTGCGCAGCACCGAAGCCTCCTGGAGCTTCGGATCCTTCTCGCCGGCCAGGATGATCTGCTGGATGGCGCCGATGCCGGTGAGCCAGTTGCCGAACACCTGGTTTCGCTCCACCACGGTCTTCTGGCTTCCGAAGAGCAGGATGCCCACGCCAAGCGGATAGCCGGGAAGACCGGCCGGGCCCGAGGTGGGGATCCGGAACGGCGCGCCGCGGTAGTAGTTGAAGTTGTTCCAGAACACCCGGTTACCCGTGATCACGTTCTCCTCGGGCGGCGGGAACTTCTCGGAACTGAGGGCGTTCGGCACGATGCCGGCGCCGTTGTTGAACCAGTCGCTGTTCTTGATCGTCACGTAGCGCATGTTGGTGCCCGAGAAGCCGAGCACGTTCTCATAGGCCTTGACGTTCGAGACGATCGAGCGCTTGGGCCTGGTCTGCTTGGGCGTCTGGCCGATGTAGAAGCCGGCGTCGTTGCTGTGGAACGCCTCCGAGTTGCTGATCGTGCCGCCCTTGGAGTTGAAGGCGTAGATGCCGTACACACCCGCCTTCGCCGCCACGAGGTTGGTCAGCGTGTAGTCGTCCACGTTGACCATGAAGAAGCCGTTGGCCTTGTAGTTGCGGGCAGAGAAGCCGTTGATCGTCACGTCGTCGGCGCCGTTCACGAAGAAGCCGTTCTGCGCGTCCGCGCCCTTCAGTCCCTTGGCCTCGAGCTTGACCTTTCCAGGCGCCGTTGCGTTGCCGCGGATCGTGAGGCCGTCGTAGCGTGCGCCGGCGATGGTCACACCCTCGCGGTAGGTGCCGTTGCCGACTCTGATCGTGTCCTCGCCGCCTGCCTTCCTGACGGCCGCGGAGATGGTCTTGAAGTCACAGCCTCGCTTGCAGACCCTGAAGACCTGGGCCTTGCCGCTGCTCTTCTTCTTGCCCTTGCCCGGCTTGCCCGCCGGGGGGTAGTCGTTCTGCGCGAGCGCGGTACCCGGTATGGCCACCGCGGCCACCAACGCGAGTGCAAATGTGCGTGATCCGATGATGTCCCTCCTCCTATTTCCCTTGTTCAGGGGTCTACCAAGAACCAGCCCGCCATCCCGGCGTCCTGGTGTGAGAACACGTGACAGTGGTAGAGCCACCGTCCCGGGTTATCTTCGCGAAATGCGGCGGTGATCGTTTCGTTGGGCCCTACGGTAGGGGTGTCGACGAACGCACCGCCGGAATCCCTCCACCGATGGCCGTGGATGTGGAACGTGTGGAAGTTGCTGTCGCCGCCGATCACGTGGATCGCCACGCTCTGTCCGACGCGCGCGCGGATGGTCGGCGTGTTGCCCGCGGCCGTGCGCCCGTTCACGCAGTGCACCAGTTGCGGGATGCCGCTCACCTGGGGCGAGAAGCTGTGCAGGTGGAGCACCCGCTCGACGTCGGGAACGGGGGCGCCCTTGGCCCGCACTATCACCGTGCCGAACAGGCCGCGGAAGGTGTTCAGCGTGTGGTTGGGGCCGTGGTCGTGGTAGGGCCACGCTCCCACCGAGTCCGCCGTGGCCTCCCACACGTATGTGAACTCCTCGCCCGGGGCCACGAAGCCCCCGGCGCGCGTGAAGTCGCCGAGGTAGGAGCCGTCGTAGTCGGGCGTGTAGCGCACTCCGTGCGGGTGCATCGTCAGCGCCTGGCGGATCTTGCCGCCTGGATTCCGGAAGTGCACCACCAGCACGTCGCCCACCTCGGCGCGCAGGGTGGGGCCGGGCATCCGCGCCGGCCCGATCGGCCGCGCGAAGCCGGCGCTGTAGAGCTGGTAGACGAGCGCCGTGAAGGTGCGCGGGCGCGGAAGCCGCTTGTGCATCCATTCGTCGCGACCCGTGGGGGCCACGTTCCACCGCACGGTGCGTGCCGAGACCCAGTACTCGCGTACACGGCCGCCGGGCTGTGGCTCCGGCGTCCCGAAGCGCGCCGAGTCCAGTGGGTCGCGTTTCGCTGCCGCGGGGCGCTCGAGCGCGGCCGCCGCTTCGTCGACCTCCTTCACGTCCGCCGCGGTGCGCACGGAGACCTGCTTGCCGCCCACGGTGCACAGGAACGCCACGCCACCCGCCGCGCTCAGGAAGTCGCGGCGGTCCAGGTTCGATCCGGGCAGGGGCACGAGATCAATCCTTAGCAGGGCGCGGGCTTGGGCGGGACCGTCGGAACGGAGCATTAGCCTGCCGTTCTTGCGCCTGATCGTCGCCCGCTGCGAGGTTCGCTACACCGGCCGCCTGACGGCCGTGCTGCCCGAGGCACTCCGGCTGCTGATGTTCAAGTCGGACGGCTCGGTGATGGTGCACGCCGACACCGGGGGCTTCAAGCCGCAGAACTGGATGACCCCGCCCACCGTGATCGAGGAGGAGCCCGGACGGATCGTGGTGCGCAAGCACGCGGGCTCCACCGAGGACCGCCTGGAGATCATCGTGGCCGAGGTGATCTCGGACGTGTCGCATGACATGGGCGAGGCTGCGGCGCTGGAGAAGGAGGGGGTGGAGCGCGAGCTGCAGGAGATGCTGGCCGACGCTCCGCACCACTGCGGCGAGGGCTTCCGGCTCGTGCGCCGCGAGTGGCCGACCGACATCGGCCCGGTCGACCTGATGTGCCGCGACTCCGGCGACGGCTGGGTGGCGGTCGAGATCAAGCGCGTGGCCACGATCGACAGCGTCGAGCAGCTCACCCGCTACCTGGAGCGCATCGCCGCTGACCCGGCCTTCGCCTCGCCCTGTCGCGGAGTGCTGGCGGCGGCGCAGATCAAGCCGCAGGCGCGCGTGCTTGCGGAGTCGCGGGGAATCGTCTGCGTGGAGGTGGATCCCGCGGTGCTGCGAGGCGAGCGGGAGCCGGATCTCACGTTGTTCGCGGCTTAGCGCCGAGTCGCTGGTGGCTGGTCGCCAGGAGCGGCAACGGCTCAGCGCCGCCACGGCAGCCGGCTCTTCTTGCGCTGCGCCCGGGTCCTCGCGAGCGCTGCTCCGCCCAGTCCCAGGGCCGCCAGCCCTGCCGCGATCACGCCTGGCCGGGAGAGCAGGCCGCGAAACTGCGACTCGACCTCAGGCCACAGCTCGGTCTCGACCAGCCGCCCCGCGGCCTCGGGGGTGGACGCCAGCTCCTTCACTGAGATCGGCGCGCCGAAGGCAACCTGCACGCGTCGTGGCCGTGGAACAGGTCCGAACCACAGCCGGTCGGTGCCCGTGATGGCAGCCGGCACGATCGGCGCCCCCGCCTCGATGGCCAGCCGCGCGGCCCCGCGCCGTGGCTCGCCGAGGGCGTCACGCTCGCGCACGCGCGTCCCCTCTGGGAAGAGCGACAGCAGGCCGCCCTGGTCGAGGATCTCGCGCGCGGTGTCGAGCGCGTCCTGGTCGGACTCCCCCCTGCGCACCGGGAAGGCCCCGAGCCTCACCAGCAGTGGCCCCTTCCAGCCCTCGAACAGCTCCGACTTGCCCATGAAGCGCACATGCCGGCGCGTGGCCGCTCCGATGAAGAACGAGTCCCAGAAGCTCTTGTGGTTGGGCGTGATCACCGCGGCGCCCGTGGCGGGAAGATGCTCCGCGCCGGTGATCCGCAGGCGGAACCAGAGCCGGAAGAAGGCCACGCTGACCGCCCGCACCAGCGCGTAGAGAATCCGGGAAGGTCCGCGCTCCCGAGCGCGGCCGTGAGCCTCCGAGCTGGTCACAGCTTGATGACGGCGATCACGAACGAGGCGATGCAGCAGATCACGATCACCACCTGCATGTAGATCCAGAACCGGGGCATATACTCGGGATTGTGACCATTGGGGCCTCGATCTTCATCGCGGCGGTAGGGGCCATCCTCCGCTACGCCGTGACCGACAGCGTGTCGGGCGTCGACATCCACACGGTGGGCACGATCCTCATCGTCGCCGGGCTGGTCGGCCTGGTCGCCGGTCTGGCGCTCGAGTTCTCCGGTCGCGATCGCGACCGCGTGGCGCCGCGCGACCGGTACTGACGCACCGGGGTTGCAAGGGGGCACCGCCCCACTTGGTCTCTACTCGATCAGCGCCTGGCGCAGGGCGATGGCCACGGCGTGCACCCGGCCGTCGGCCTCGAGCTTGGTGATGGCCCGCTTGGTGTCGGACTTGACGGTCTCGGGCGAGAGGCCGATGCGGGAGGCCACCTGCTCGGTGTGCAGCCCCTCGGCAAGCAACTGAAGGATCTCGCGCTCGCGTTCGGACAGCGGGGCGTCCGCCACGCCCTGGGTCATCAGCAGCGCGGGGGACAGCGACGGGTCCACGAAGGCGTCGCCGTCGTTCACCGTGCGGATCGCGCGGATCAGATCCTCGGGCGGCGAGCCCTTCATCACGTATCCGCGGGCCCCGGCCGCGATCGCGTCCGACAGCAGCCGCTTGTCGCCGTACGCCGAGAAGACCACCGTGCCGGCCGCCGGGGCCGCCTGGGTGATCCGCTTGACGGTCGAGATGCCGTCGATGCCAGGCAGCCGGACGTCCACGATCACCACCTGGGGCGCGTGGCGCCCGAGCGCATCCATGGCTTCCTCGCCCGAGGGGACCGTCTCGACGAGGTCGATGTCGTCCGCGTTGTCGAGCAATAACTCCAGGCCCTGACGCACCGCCGGGTGATCATCCACGGCGAGACAGGTTATGGGGCCAGCCATTGGGCCATCGTAGACCCAGGTCGTTCCGAAAGCCACAAGTGCGCCCTCTATTCCTTGGCGCATATGATCGGCTCCTCGACCTTCGCGGGCAAAGGAGTCGCATGTTCGGATCGATCGTTGTGGGAACGGACGGATCCAGCACGGCGCAGGAGGCTGTGCGTCAGGCCACCGAGCTGGCGGGCGCGCTGGGGGCCAAGGTGTATCTGGTGAGCGCGTACGAGCCCGTGCCCGAGGGGCGGCTGCGCGACGAGCGTCAGGGAGTCCCCGAGGACCTCCAGTGGATGGTGAACCCGCGCGAGGACGTCGAGAACACCCTCGAGCAGGGTGCGGACGAGCTCAAGGGCTCAGGGATAGAGGTCGAGACGATGGCCCGCGAGGGAGATCCGGCGGACGCCATCCTCGACGTGGCTGAGGAGAAGGGCGCCGACCTGATCGTGGTCGGCAACAAGGGCATGACCGGCGCCAAGCGCTTCCTGCTCGGCTCGGTGCCCAACAAGGTGTCCCATCACGCGCCCTGCAGCGTGATGATCATCCGAACGAGTTAGTCACCTGCGGCGGCGCCTGGACGCCGGCGGGGCGGGCGGCGCCGCCGGATCGCGGAGCGCCGCCGCCACGTCAAGCAGGCCGTTGCCGTAGCGGGTGTCGAAGCCCGGGGCACCGAGGTCTCGTGCTGTGCTCTCGAGCAGGTGCTCGACCGCGGCCGGCTTGGGGTTGGGTCCCAGGCGCCCGGCGGCCATCACCAGCGCTGCGGCGCCGGCCACGTGAGGCGAGGCCATCGACGTGCCCTCGTAGCCGCGCGGAAGGCCGAATCTGCGGACGCTGGTGGTGAAGGTCTGCTGGAAGATGAACGGGCCGCCGTCGCCGGGCCGGCACACGGCGGCGTCGTAGGCGTTGTCCGAGTTGGCCGCGTCGACGCCGCCGCCGGGCGCCGCCAGGTCGGTGTGCGTTCCGCTGTTGGAATAGTCGGCCTGGCAGCCGCGGATGGTGCTGGCCGCCACTCCGACCACGTTCCGTGCCCGAGCGGGGTAGGCCACGAGCGTGTCCGCCTGGTTCCCGGCCGCCGCGACCACCACCACGCCCCGCCTGCGGGCGTAGCGCAGGGCCGACACGATGTCGGGGATCTGCGAGGCGCGCACCGACGAGTCGAACTCGAGGCTGAGGTTGATCACGTCGACCCTGCGCCGGGCCGCGAACCGGATGCCGCGCGAGATCGAGAAGGTGTCGCCCGCGCCGTCGGCGTCGAGCACCCGCACCGGCATGATCTTGGCGTTGTAGGCGATTCCTGCCGTCCCGACGCCGTTGTTGGTGCTCTGGGCGATCGTCCCCGACACGTGGGTGCCGTGACCGTTCTGGTCGTTAGGGTGACGGTCGAAGTCGACGAAGTCGTATCCGCGCACGAACCGCTTCAGGTCGGGAGCGCGCCGGTAGCGCCCCCAGTTCTGGTAGGCGACACCCGTGTCAAGCACGGCCACAACCGCCCCCTTTCCACCGGGAGCGCCACGGGCGGCGGCCAGGTCCCACGCCTCGGGCATGTTCACGCCGAAGGGCCCGTTCAGGTTCCACTGCCGGGGGAACGCCGGATCGTTGGGCGTGAATGCGCTCGCGCGCGCCACGTAGTTCGGCCGCGCGTAGGCCACGCTCGGGTCGCTCTGGAGCTCCTCGACCGTTTCACGAACGGAGTCGCCGTCGTCGATCCCGAGTTGCGCCGTCCCTCCAGGCGCCTCGAGCAGGGTTTCGGTGCCGGTGGCCTGCTCGACGTCCCGCTGGACCACGCCCGACGTTCCGTCTCGGTACTTGACGATCACTTCGCCCGGAACATAGGTCGCGGCCCCCGCCGTCGAAGCGGAGAAAAGAGCGGCTGCGGCCAGCGCCGCCAATAGCAGGAGGGTGCGATTCATGGTCTACGGTGCCGTCCCAAGTGTACGTCGGGAACAACACTCAGTCGCACGTGAAGTTGTTGCATCCCGTCGGGCAGATGGAGCGCTGACTTGACGCGGGCGCCGTTCTTCGGCCGTGACGAGTACTTCATGCGCCTTGCGCTGCGCGAGGCGGAGCAGGCGCTCGAGCACGATGACGTGCCCGTGGGCTGCGTGATCGCCGCCGATGGGGAGGTGGTGGCCGCCGCTCACAACGAGCGCGAGCTGCGGGGAGACCCCACCGCGCACGCCGAGGTACTCGCGCTGCGCGAGGCCTCGCGCAGGCTCGGCGGCTGGCGGCTCGATGGCGCGGTGCTGTACGTGACCCTCGAGCCGTGCGCGATGTGCGCCGGGGCGATCGTGCTCGCGCGCGTACCGCGCGTGGTCTTCGCCACCGTCGACCCCAAGGCCGGGGCGGCGGGCAGCGTGCTTGACGTGCTCGCCGAGCCGCGGCTCAACCACCGGCCCGTGGTCGCCGGCGGGCTGCTCGCTGCAGAGGCCGCCGACATGTTGCGCGCGTTCTTCGCTGCCCGTCGCTGAGCCCGTGCCGGCCGGCTACGGGCCGATTGCCTTCGCCCGCGGGACCCGCACCAGGCGGAAGGGCTCGACCCGTACGGTCGCCGCGGCCAGCGAGCGCCGGCTTCCGGTGCTGAACTTCGCCCGTACGTTGCCGTTCGCCGACACGCGCAGCACCGCCGGCACCGTGCCACCGCCGGACACGCGCAGCCTTCCGCTGAGCCGCGGCCCCACCGTCACCGTGAGCCTGCCGCTCACCCTCACCCCGGGCAGGTACTCGTAGCCGGTCAGCGTGATCCTGCTCGTGCGCAGGTCAAACGACAGCCGCCCGCCGCGCAATCCGCCTGCTCGCACGCCACCTGACCCGTCGATCACCTGCGCGAGGGCGTCGTCGATGGTGCGCGTGGTGGCCCTGATCGTGCGCCCGCGGACCCCCTTTGGGCCGAGCGGCCGGAGCGCGCGCAGCGAGAGCGGTGCCCGGGGAGCGACGGGTATCAGCCGACGCCGGCGCGGGCAGGCTGCGGCCGGGGCGCCTCCCGCCAGGAATGTGAAGGCCGCGAAGACGGCGCAGCCCGAGGGATCGGTGCCCACCACGGAGTGCCCGGCATAGGGAATCGGCAGCAGCTGTACGTTCGGATAGCCGGCGGCCACCGAGCGCGCAATCTCGATCGGCGTGCGGAAGTCCTCGAGGCCGCTCAGCACGAGCGTGGGCACGGGCGGTCCGGATGGCGCGACCGGCGTGGGGGGCGTGACCGAGGGCCAGCGCAGGCAGCTGGGCGTGACCGTGCCGACGCCAACGGCCACCCGCGCCCCGAAGGGCCGGAAGGCGCGAGCCCCCAGCTCATCCAGGCGCCGGTTCAGCAGCCGCTCCCGCCCCCTGCCGGGCGCGGACGCCGGGCTCCACGGGAACGGCGACTCCGCGCAGAGCGTCACGGTGTTGGTCACGAAGCTCAGCTCCTCGACCTCTTCCGCCTGAGCCACCCCGGCGCCGAGGCCGGGCGACGCCAGCGTGCGCAGCAGCGGGGCCGGGTCGCCCCGCACGGCCGAGCGGTAGGCGCTCGGCAGCTGTGCCCTCAGCGAGGCGGCGAGGTCCGAGGAGATGGTCAGGGCGTACAGGTCCTCTAGGGTCAGCTTGACCCTGCGGGGCCGGCCGCGGGAGTTGAAGGTTCTTCCCCTCAACGGGCGCTTGCGCAGGCGCTTGGCGAGCCGGGACAGATCGCGGAGCGGCGACTGCGTGAACGGGCAGGACCTGCGCGCGCAGATCGCGCGCAGCAGGCGGGGGAGGGTGCCGATGCGCTGCAGATCGAGCGGGTCGGTGCCCAGCAGCGTGGTGGGGGAGTCCAGCAGCAGGCGGCTCACCGAGGCCGGGTAGCGGCGGGCGTACTCCCCGGCCACCCGGCCCCCGTAGGAGACGGCGAAGACGGCAAGCGGAGGGGAGCCGAGCGCCGCTCTCACCGCCTCGACGTCGTCCACCGAGTCCGAGGTCCGGAAGAAGTTGCGCACCGCGCCGAGCTGGCTGCCGCAGCGCGCCGCCGCCTGGGCCTGGGACTCGCGCCTGGGGGAGTCGAAGGCAGAGCACCTGAGCGGCCCGGACCGGCCCGTGCCGCGCTGGTCGAACGTCACAAGGTTGTAGTTGGGCAGCAGCGCACCGAAGTCGGCCGCCAGTGGCGCCAGCGACGGCGTTGCGGCCTGCCCGGGCCCCCCGGCCAAAAACAGCACCGTCCCCTGCACGGGGCCGGCGCGAGCCGGCGCGATCCGCGCCGCCAGGTTCACCGTGCCCGGCACGGCGCCCGAGCGGTCGAGGGGAACTGGCACCGTGTCGCACAGGAATTGCGAGTCGTCCGGGCAGGGAGCGAATGCCGCGCCCGCGGCCGGAGCGCTCGCCGCGACTGCGATCGCCGTGGCGGCTCCCGCCAGCGCAGCCGCCCGCGACCGCCTGGCGATACGCCCTGTGATCCCCAATGCGGCCTTCCCCTCGATAGATCCCCCGCCCCGGGCGAGCTTGACCAAGGGGGTGCACGCTGTCAAGCGGAGCGGTGGCGAGAGCCGCTAGCCTCTCCGCCGCGTCCCGGAGGGGTGCCGGAGTGGTTGAACGGGGCGGTCTCGAAAACCGTTGTGGGCGGTTTCGTCCACCGTGGGTTCGAATCCCACCCCCTCCGCTTGTAGGGCCGAGATCCGCTTTGGAAGCGGGCTTGCGATGCCTTGCGCCCAAGGAGGGGGTTCCTCCATGGGCCCCAGGGCAGGTCCGGCTCGACACCATCGGCATCCGCACAGACAACGCCCCGGTCTGCGGGTTTCTACGGACCGCGGTTGAGGGACCCGCGACGATGCGCGCCGGCACCGAACGGTGGAGGCTGTTGATCGGAGCATGGCCATGGACCAGACCGACATAGACCGCCCGCGGCTCCACGGCGACTTCCGCGACGTGCTGGCACTCGAGGCGCAAGCGGTCATGACCCCCGGCGTCCTGACCGTGTCCGTGACGGCATCGCTCGACCAGACCGCCCGCGCCCTCGCGGCGCATCGCGTGCATGCCGTGTTCGCGGTCGACCGCGATGGAAAGCCCGCGGGTTGGGTGACCGCCCGCGGCCTACTGCGCCGGGTAGGACACGACCGGTCGCGGGCTTGGGCGTTCGAAGCGATCACCGAGCAGATGACTTCCGTCGATCGCCACGGAGCCTTCCCGAGCAGATCTCCGGCCCGAGGTCTGCACGACGCGAAGTCAGCGCCTTGCCTCGTGCTCGTCGTACCTCGCGGCGTGCACTCGACGGCTGCGGGAGACGACGAGACAGCAACGGCTGAAAACCTCCGCATGGCCGCTGTGCGCGAGGGCGCAGGAGTTCAAGGATGAACGACGCCGGTCCGCCTGCTTCAAACGGGCCGACTCTGCTCGGCTTCGACGGCTCGGCGGAGGCAGGAAACGCCATCGCACGGGCGGGGGAGTTGCTCGAGGGGCGGCGGGCGCTGGTTGCGTACGTCTGGACGGGCCTCGCGGAAGTGCTGCTGCATTCGGACGCCGGGGCGATGCCCGCGCCGATCGCCGAGGCCGCCGAGGAGATCGACGCCGCTGACCGCGAGCGGGCCGAAGCGGTAGCGGCCGAGGGGGCCCAGCTCGCGCTCGAGGCCGGCTTCCAGGCTCAGCCGATAGTGCGCCACCAGCGCGGCAATGCCTGGCAGACGCTGCGCCAGTGCGCGCTCGAACACCATGCCTCGGCAGTGGTGGTGGGAGCCCGCGGCCGCTCACGCGTGGCGTCGGTGCTGCTCGGCAGCGTCTCCGGCGGGTTGGCGCACCATCCGCCAGCTCCCGTTCTGGTGGTGCCGGCCGCGACTTCGGAGAGCAGCACAGGACCTGTGTTGTTTGCGAACGACGGCTCGGACAACGCCAACCGGGCGGTCGAAGCGGGTTCGTCCCTGCTCTCGACACGGCCGGCTGTCGTGCTCCACGCCTGGCACTCCTTCGCCGCCCGGATGCCCCCGTATCTCCCGGGTGCCAAGGTCGCCACCCTGGGAGTGGCCAAGGAGATCGACGGGATCGTCGATCAGGAGGCCCACGCCATCGCTCACGAGGCGGCCGGCTTCGCAACCGAGCGCGGCCTGGAAACAGAGGAGTGCTGCCTGCGCACCGAGCGACCGGTGTGGCGGGCGATCCTCGACGTCGCGGACGACCGAGACGCCGCTGCAATAGTCGTCGGATCCCGCGGGCTGACCGGCATTTCGGCCGCACTGGGCAGCGTCTCCCAAGCGGTCATCCACCATGCGCGCCGACCTGTGCTCCTGGTGCCGCCGCGGCAGTGAGTCCGACGGCCGGGTCGGACCGGGATCGGCACCGGTCAAGCTTCTGCCCGACAAGCCTGCGGGAAACCACGGACAGGTGTAAGCGGCCACCCCGATGCGGGACCCCTGGATAGGCCGGATCCTTGTGCCATGGCAATCACGTCGCTTGCCGAACGACTCGCCGCCCCCGGCGCGCGCCCACTTGCGGTGCTCGAGCGGGACGTGTGCGAGTTGATGACGCCCGGAGTGACCTCGATCGTGGAGAGCTCGCCTTTGGCACGCGTCTACGAGGCATTCGCCGCTCACCGTGTTCACGCGCTGCTGGTCACTGGCGCCACGAGCGGCAGGCCGCTCGGTTGGGTGACCGCGAGGGGTCTGCTCGCCTGGGTCGGGCGCGATGTCCTGTTGCTGCGCGCTCGGGATGCGATCACGGAGCGGCCCGTCGACATCCGTCCGCACGCATCCGGAGAGGAAGCGCTGACCAAGCTGCTGAAGGAGGGGGTCAGTCACCTGCTCGTACAGCAGCGTCCGGATACGGCGCCGGAGGGTGTCGTATCCGAGCTCGACCTGGTCGTCAACACACCCCGCTGACAGGGAGCGAGTACGAGAGGCCGCTCCGCCGGCTGGCTACGCCGGATGCGGCGAGTGTCGCCAGCCCCTCTGCGTCCCGTGGCCTCACGACACCTCCGTAGCTCATACGGACTCGGCTCAGCCTTCTGCCCCGATGACAGCGCGACGGACCCTCGTTAGGTTCCGGGTATGGCATCCGATGACACCGTCCTGCTCGCCTACGACGGCTCCGAGAGCGCCAAGGCCGCGATCGGCCAAGCCGCTCACCTGTTCCCATCCCGCCGGCTGATGGTGCTGTCGGTGGCCCGGTCCATGGCTGCGGCTGCGTCTGCCAGCATCGCCGGCATGCCGGCCGGGGTGGCAGGAGACGCGCTCGTTCGGTTGGACGACGAGGCTCAGAGTCGCGCTGAGGGGTTGGCGGATGAGGGCGCTGAGGCCGCGGCGGCAGCCGGTCTGCAGGCGACCGCGGTTGGGGTGTTGTGCCATGGGAGCATCTGGGGCGCGATCCTCCGCGTAGCGCAGGAGAAGGACGTGACAGCGGTGATCGTTGGTTCCCGCGGGCGCTCCGACGTGAAGTCCATCCTCCTCGGGAGCGTTTCGAGCGGAGTCGTTCACCACAGCGATCGGCCGGTGGTGGTGGTTCGTGGGCCGTCCGTAGCTCCCTGATCGTCTACCGCTGACGACGGCGGGATCGAATCGGCGGCGAGACTTGACTACATGAGTGAGTAGTCATATAGTGATGTGCATGGATGTGCCGCACCCCCTGCCTGAGCCGCTGGTTGAGTTGATCGCCGAGCGCTTCCGCGTGATCGGCGAGCCGATGCGGATCAAGCTGCTGGATCGGTTGCGCGACGGCCCGGCCACCGTCCAGGAGCTGACCCAGGCGACGCGTGCCACGCAGCCAAACGTCTCGAGGCACTTGAACGTCTTGCACCAGGCGGGGATCGTCGCGCGTGAGAAGCAGGGCGTCTATGTCCGTTACGCGATCGCCGACGAATCGGTGTTCGCTCTGTGTGAGCAAGTGTGCGGCGGGCTTCGGCGCCAGCTCGATGCGCTCGACTCGACGTTGTCGGGCCTAGCCGCGTGAGCCCGGCCGATCTCCTGAACGACGTGGGCCCGATCGGGCGGCTGGGGCGCTGGACGGCCACTCACGTGCGGGCGGTCGTGGTGACGTGGCTGGCGCTGGCTATCGCGCTCGGGGCGCTCGCGCCGCGGGTCGAGCACGCGCTTTCTGGCGCCGGCTGGGAGGCCAGCGGCTCGGAGTCGGTGCAGGCGCGCGAGCAGATCGACCGCGACTTCGAAGGCCGGGGAAGCTACGCGCTCCAGGTGGTGGTCAGCTCGTCGGACCTCACGACCGACGATCCGGCCTTCGGTCGCGCGCTGGACCGGGTGGAGGGCCTGCTCGGAGAGGACCGGCGGGTCAGCAGCGTCGTCTCCCCCCGCCAGGGCTCAAGCGTGTCGGAGGATCGCCACAGCGCGCTCGTGATTGCGGGCGCGGGCGCACCGCCTGACGAGATGGTCCGCGCGGCCGACGACCTCAAGGGCCCTGTCGCGGCCGCCGGCAGCACCGATGTCCGCGCTGATCTGGCGGGCGCGGCCGGGATGTGGTCGGACTTCAACGAGGCAAACAAGAGCGCGATGCTCAAGTCCGAGGTCATCTCCTGGCCGGTGACCCTGGCCATTCTGCTGCTGGCCTTCGGCTCGCTGGCGGCGGCGGGGCTGCCGTTGATGCTCACGATCCTCGGTCTCGTATCGGCCGCCGGCATGCTGTTTCTCGGCGCGCAGCTGTTCGACATCTCGATCTGGGCGATGAACTTCGCGTTGATGTTCGCGCTGGCGTTGGGGATCGACTACGCGCTGTTCATCGTCGCTCGCTTCCGCCAGGCGCACGTCGAAGACGGGCTATCGCCGGTCGAGGCCGTGACAGAGGCGATGGACACCGCCGGCAAGGCGGTGCTGTTCTCCGGTGTCACGGTGCTGATCGCGCTGTCGGCGGTGCTGTTGGTGCCGAGCCCGGCCTTTCGCTCGATGGCGGTCGGAATCATGCTCGCCGTGTCGTTCGTGCTCGCGGCGTCGCTGACGCTGCTGCCCGCGGTGCTGGCCAAGCTCGGCGGGCGTGTAAACCGGCTGGCGCTGCCTTGGGCCAAGCGCGGCGGACAGCGCTCGCCGAGGCTGGGCCGCTGGGCGGAGAACGTCTGGAAGCGACCGGCCGTCTTCGGCATCGCCGGGTTGCTGGCCGTGGCGGCCCTGGCCTGGCCGGTGGCTGAGCTCGAGACCGGGATGCCGTCGATCACGGTGGTGCCCGAGGAAGACAGCTCGCGCCAGGGGTTCGCGGAGGTCCAACGCGGCTTCGGCCCCGGAGCGCCCGGCACTCTGCAGATCGTCGCCCCGGCCGAGGAAGAGCAGACGCTCGCCACCGTCTTGGGCGAGCAGCCGGGCATCGCACGGGTACTGCCGCCGCAGCGAGGTGCTGACGGAAGCATTCTCGTGCAGGCAGTGCCGACAGACGAACCCTCGGGGGAGGAGGTGCGCGCAACGATCGACGGTCTGCGCGCTGCGTTGCCGCAGGGCGCGCTTGTCGGCGGTTCCGTGGCGGAGAACCATGACCTGGAGGTCGCGCTGGCCGACGCCACCCCGGTCGTGATCGCTGTCGTCCTCGTGCTCGGGTTCCTGTTGCTGCTCGTGGCGCTCCAGGCGCCGGTGATCGCGTTCGCCGGCGTCCTGCTCAACGTGTTCGCCACACTGGCCTCGTTCGGCGTCGCCAAATGGATCTTTCAGGACGGCGTCCTGTCGGGACTGCTCGGCTTCGAGGCGCAGGGCTATCTGAATGCCTGGGCGCCGGTCTTCTTCTTCGCGATGCTGTTCGCGCTCGGGATGGACTACACGGTGTTCCTGTTGGCGTCGGCCAAGGAGCGCTGGGATGCCAGCGGCGACGCGCGCGAGGCCGCCGTCGAGGGAATCGCGATCTCGGGCCCAGTGATCACCGCCGCGGCAGCGGTGATGGTCGCCGTGTTCTTCACCTTTGCGCTGTCGGGGCCGCTGCCGCCGAAGGAGATGGGCGTGATCCTCGGCGTCGCCGTGCTGATCGATGCCGCCCTCGTGCGGCTGGTGCTGATGCCCGTGCTGTTGCGCCTGCTGGGGGCACATGCCTGGTGGCTGCCCCGCTGGCTTGACCGCATGCTCCCCAACGTACGGTTCGGGCATGCCTGACCCGAGCATCCGACCCAGGAGGCCCCAATGATCTTTCGACAGGTAACCCACGACGATCTCGGCTGCGCCTCCTACTTCGTCGGCGATGACAAGGCGGGAGTGGCCGCGGTCATAGACCCGAAGTTCGACATCGAGGAATACCTCGCGCTCGCGCGCTACCTCGGTGTGAGCATCGAGCACATCCTCGAGACCCACAACCACGCCGACCACGTATCGGGCCACGGCCGACTCGCGGCCGCAACGGGCGCCACGATCCACATCCACTCAGACGCAGGCCCCGAGTACGACCACGAGCCGTTCGAGGATGGCTGGGAGCTCGATCTCGGCGCGCTGCGGGTGCGGGCGCTTCACACCCCGGGCCACCGCCCTGAGCACACCGCCTTCCTGCTCATCGACACCGCCCGCGGCGACGAGGCCCCGTGGGCGGTGCTCAGCGGCGACTCGCTGTTCGTCGGCGACGTCGCCCGCCCCGACCTCGCGATCGACAAACGGGACGGAGCGCGCGGAATCTTCCGCTCCCTCCACGAGCAGCTGCTCTCCCTTCCGAGCGAGGTCGAGGTCTGGCCCGGGCATCTCGGCGGGTCGATGTGCGGAGGCCCCGGCATGGACCTCAAGGTGTCCTCGACGATCGGCTTCGAGCGCGCTCACAACGACAGCCTGCTGATCCAAGACGAGGATGAGTTCGTGAAGCAGGCCTTGGCCGGCCTCGGACCTCAGCCGCCGAACTTCAAGAACATCGTGGCTCTCAACCTCGGAAAGCTTCGCCGCGAGCGCATGGAGGCACACCCGCTCGCGGCACGCCAGGTCGAGCAGCACCGCGGCGCCGGCGCCCTGCTGGTCGACGTACGTACTGAGCTGCAGTTCGACGACGCCCACGTCCCGGCCAGCGTCAGCAACACCATGTTGCGGGCGGGCTTTGGCAGCAAGCTCGCGTGGCTCGCCAATCCCGACCAGGACGTGGTCTTCATCGGACGCGACGACGAGGACGGGCGCCGTGCCGCCGAGCTGGCCGCCGCGGTGGGCATCACGCGCGTGGCCGGCTACCTGCACGGGGGCATGACGGCCTGGCGCGAAGAGAAGCGCTCCGTCGAGGCCACCGAGCGCCTGACCATCGCCGAGCTGCACGAGCGCTGGGAGGCCGATCCCGACGGCGTGCAGGTGCTCGACGTACGCGAGCAGACAGAGTGGGACTCCGGCCATATCCCCGGGGCCGTGCACGAGCCCTATCACGACATCGTCGATGTCCCTGATCGCCTCGATCCCAAGCGACCGGTCGCGGTGGTGTGCGGGTCCGGCCAGCGCGCCGCGGTAGGCGCCAGTCTGCTCCAGCGCCACGGCGCGTCCGAGGTCATTCACGTGGTCGAGGGTGGCGTCCCACACTGGAAACGCGAGGGCTGGGAGATCGAGGAGCCGGCCGCGTCGGCGGGCTGAATCGTGCTGGTCGCCATCCCGCTCGGGCTGGCCATTGGCGTAGCCGTGGGCATGCTCGGCGGCGGAGGCTCGGTACTCGCGGTCCCCGTGCTCGTGTACCTCCTCGACCAGAGCGTCGAGGAGGCCACCACCGCCTCGCTGCTCATCGTCGCCGCCGGGGCGATCGCCGGTGGGCTCGGCCACGCTCGGGCGGGCAGGATCTGCTGGCGCCACGCAGGTACGTTCACCGCCGCCGCCGTGCCCGGCATCGTCCTCGGCACGCTCGCCGGCAACGCGGTCGGCGCAAGCGCTCTGCTGGCCGCCTTTGCGCTGGTGATGTTCGCCGCAGCTCACGCAACCTGGCGCAAGGCTGAAGAGCAGCCGGGGCCCGACGACGGCTGGGAAGGCGGCGGTGCCTGCCCACCGCTGCGCCTTCCGCGCGACCTCGTCGCCGGACTGGCCGTCGGATTCCTCACCGGCTTCTTCGGGGTCGGCGGCGGGTTTCTCATCGTCCCCACCCTCGCCGTCGCGCTCGCTTTCACACTGCGCACCGCCGTCGGAACGTCCTTGGCCATCATCACCGCAACGTCATTGCTCGGCCTCGTCATCCACCTCTTGGCAGGACGCACGCTCGACGCCGAGCTCACGTCTGTGATGGCAGCGGCTTGTGTGGCCGGCGCGCTCGCCGGCGCCGCTCTCGCCACGCAAGTACCGCAGCGCGTCCTAGGCCGGGCCTTCGCCGCGCTGGTCACCGCCGTCGCCGTGTACCTCCTGCTCTCGGTGGCCGTGCTCGGCGGGCCGCCCGGCAGCGGATGAGAAACCGTGTCCTCCGCCCGCAGCACGCCCGGCACGCTCGCGTGTGCGCTGATGCAAAGCGGCTAAGCCCGCCCGCGGCTGGCGCGCGCGCGCCGCGCTCACGAGCCGGGCTGAGCCTTCGCCCACTCGGCTTTGTGCACGCGCTTCGCCGCCTGGTAGTCCTCGAGGGCCTGAGGCGAGTCGACGTCGCCGAGCGTCGGATGCCACGGAACGAGCTCGCGGGCGGCCTCCACGCCGAAGCGCTTGAACAGGACTGCACCGAGCGACTTGATCTTCATCTCGCCGAAGCCCGGGAGGGCGGCGATGTTTGCGCGGAGTTGGTCCGAATCCGTCGCGTCGGTCCACACCCGGGCGGCATCGCCGTCGTAGCGGTCGCGCAAGTGGACTGCCAGCTCGTGGACTCGCTTGGCCATCGACCTCGGGTATCGGTGAATCACCGGCTTGGCGAAGAACACCGGCTCGAGATCGGCGGACGCCAGCGTCGCCGCGTCGATCGCGCCGAGGCGCTCCTTCAACGCGAGCGGCCCCTGGAACGCCTTCATCACCGTCACCCGCTGGTCTAGCTCGAAGCCCACCAGCAGGGCCATCGGGTCCGAGGCGATCAGGGCGTTGGCCTCGTCGGACTCCGTGAAATACAGGCGGTCGGGCACGCGCCCGATCGTACCCGCGACGGGCGGCGGCGACATCGAGGAATGAGCGAAAGCGCTCGCTCTTCGGCGAGGTCCTCGATCTTCTAGAGCCCGGCGGCGTCTTTGCCAACTTCGAGCATGTGGCCTCGCCGACCCATCGTTTGCATCTGGCCTTCTTCGCGGCGATCGGCGAGCCGCTCGAGGACGAAGACCCGTCGGACCGCCTACTCGATGTCCAGACCCAGCTCGAGTGGTTGCGCGAGCTCGGCTTCGACGACGTCGACTGCTACTGGAAGTGGCTCGAGATGGCCCTTCTGGTGGGCGTGAAGCCGGCCGGATCCCGTTAGAGCAGCGCCACACCCCCGAACGACCGGCAAAGCGGTCGCCTGCGCTCGCAATCGCTCATTTGGCGCCGGTAGATCGGGTGCGCCTAGCCGGTGCCCTTCAGCCCGGGCGGCTCGATCCTGAACGCACCACGCATCCACGGATGGATCCGGCAGAAGTAGGTGTACAGGCCGGGGTTGAGGTCGGCCGGGGTCTCCGCGAGCGGGTTCGGGCTACCGCCGTCGATCACGTCATAGCCCAGCGTCCCCGAGTCCCAGGCCCCGTCCGCGTGCGGGTAGTTGCTCACGTAGCGGCCGTTGCAAGGCCACGGGCAGGTGGTCACCGAGTGCCGGATGTTCGCGAACTGGTCCCCGTTCACGAACGTGATCTTCTCCCCCTGTTTCACGGAGGGGATGTTCCCGCCCCCGGCAGACGCCGAGCGGTCGCCAGGGAGATACGCGAAGTTCGCGATGGTGACCAGGTTCTGCTTCACGAACACGCTCTCAGCGGGCGGCGGCTCGGGCTTCTCGCAGGCCGGCTGTTCGTATTTCGTGCCGCAGTAGTCGTCCTCGTGCGCATCCCAGGGGCGGTTGGGGACGCCCTCCGTGGGATCCTTCACCTTCTTCTTCGACGGCCCGACGATGTACGGCTTGCAGCCCTTCCTCGGTGGCTGCTCGTAGTCGAAGTAGAACCCGGCGTGGATCATCGCGGTGTACCACGCGTTGCGCTTGTTCGCGTAGGCGCCAGAGATCCGAAGGCGGTCGCCCTTGCGCAGGGGTGCGCGCCAGGCGGGGTGGGTGACCTCGGTCTGGTAGTCCTCTGAGAACGGCGCGTGGCGGTTGATCACGTCGGACTGCAGGAGCAGCGTGCCCCCGTAGCCGCGGCCCCGGCGGTCGCTCGCGCAGGGGGCCTGTGCGCTGCCGTAGTTCTCGACGGTGACGTCGGTGCCGCCGGGGTGCAGATGGCCGCCCGTGCCAACGATCGTTCCGTCCCGCGGTGCGATCCACTCGATCGTGCAGCCCTCGGGGCGCTTGTCCGCCTCGGGGCAGCTCTTGTTCTCCGTTGCGTGCTCCCACCTGCCGTCGCCGCCGGG
The DNA here is from genome assembly GCA_963825475.1 of uncultured Thermoleophilaceae bacterium. GTDB lineage: Bacteria > Actinomycetota > Thermoleophilia > Solirubrobacterales > Thermoleophilaceae > JAAYBF01. The sequence goes on from CAWGTC010000006.1 coordinate 764,841, forward strand.
CTCGCGCGGCACGTCGAGGGTCCTGCCCATCAGCATCCCGGCGACGTCGTGATAGGGACGCTTTTCGACCTCCGCGAGCTGGGACCGCGTGCCGTGCTTGAAGATCACGTCGAGCACGATGTAGACCTCCATCGGCTGACTGGTCTTGTTGTGGAGCATGTAGATGATGGTCTGGTTGCGCCCGGCGGGGAGGAAGTTGCCGTAGATCGGGCCCTTCGGCTGCGCGGCGCTACGCCGGCGGAAGTCGGCCCGCGTCTCCTCGTCGCCGTTGCCGAAGACCCACTCGTGGGTGCCGGTCCCGGCCTGGTTGAAGTAGCCGTCCTCCTCGTTGCCGGGGTCGAACCCGAACCAGTGGGCGTGATGGATGTGGGCCTCCGTGTGCCCCGGCTCGCTGAGGTCGGAGACCCGGCGCATGGCCGGATCCAGGGAGATCAGGAAGCCGTTCTGGGTCGGCAACTCGAGGTCTACCCGGTTCGCGTCCCAGCCCGGCGGTATCACGTACGGGCCGTAGTAGAGGGAGAGGCGGTCGGTGGTGCCAGGAGGCTTTGGCACATACCGGTCGCCGCGCTCGCGGTTGGCCTTGAGGAGCGCGCCGCCGCGGCCCTCCTGGTGCGGGGCGTCGCCGTCCTCGTGGTCTTCGCCGTGCTCCTTCGTCTCAGCCTTCTTCTTCGTCTTCTTCTTGGACTTGGGGCAGTTTCCGCGCGCCGACTTCTTCCCGCCCTTCGTCTTGCACTTCGACTTCGACCGCTTGGTCTTGGCTTGCTTCTTCTTCGATGAATTCTTGTGCTTCTTCGCCTTCTTCTTCGCCTTCTTCTCTTCGGCTCTCTGCTCGGCGAGGTACTCGTCGGCGTCCTGCTCGGGGCGGTCCCACCAGTGGTTGGCGCCCTGGAACAGCTCGTCGCCGCGCTGTGTGCGGTAGGCCGCGATGTAGCCGGAGCTGCCCTGGGTGCCGATGGCCACGAACACGCTGCCGCCGGCCACGGACACGCCGCCCCAGGTGGGAGAGCCGAGCGGGACCTTGGCGAGCGGGACGCCGCTCGAGGCGTCCCGGCCGATCAGGAAGCCGGTCATGTCGGTCGTCCAGACCACGCCGTTGGCGACCGTCGTGGCGTTGAACTTGAGCGGACCGCCGTCGGCTGACACCCAGGCGCGGCTGCCGTCCATGTTGAGCGCCCACTGCTCGCCGCCTACGGTGTTCGGACCGTAGATCCGCTGACCGTCGGTGGCCGTCGAGCCGATCACGCCGCCGACCTGCGCCCCGGGGCCGACCATCGTGTTCCAAGCCGGGTGCAACGTGTCGCGGTCGAGCGCCCAGTAGGTGCCGGACTTCTGGCCGGCGCCCACGAGCTTTCTCCCGCCGGGACCCTTGAAGAGCTGCGGCGACGCGCCGAAGTCGTAGTCGGGTCCGGCGGTCGAGTTCTCCGTTCCGTTCCAGACGTCGTCGGGCGTGGCCTGGAACTTCTGAACGATCTTGCCGGTGCGCGTGCTGAGGGCGAGGATGGAGTCCGTGGTGTCGGCTGCGGGCTCGTGGTACGCGTTGCCCGTTCCCACGTAGAGCCGCCGGGTCTTCGGGTCGATCGCCGGTGTGGTCCACACCGAGGCCCCGTCGTGGCCCGGGGGCACGGTGAACGTGCTCCATTTGATCTTGCCCTTCTTCGCGTCGAGCGCGACGACCTGCCCGCGCACGTTCACCTCCGGGTCGTTCAGCTCGCCGTAGAGGGCGGAGACGCCGATGTAGACCTTGCCCTTCCAGACGATCGGGCTGCCGTAGACATCGGAGTCCTTCTGGGAGGAGACCCGTGTCTTCCACAGCGGCTTGCCCGTCTTCAGGGAGAGCGCGAGCACCTTCGGCTTGTGTGGATCGGCGAGCGGCACGTACACGCGCTTGCCGTCGGTGGCGACCGTTCCGTTGATCGGGATCTTGCCCACACTGTGGGACCAGCGCTGGCGGCCGGTCGCGGCGTCGAGCGCGTAGATGGTCCCCCCGAACGAGCCGGCCACCACGAGACCGCCGGCCACGACCGGCGTGCCGGTGAAGTCACCGTCGGGCGCGTGGAAGCTCCAGGCAACGCCGAGGTCGAGCGCCTCGGTGGCCGAGGGACCCTCCGGACCGCCGTTGCGGCTGTTCGAGATGTCCCCTCCGTAGAGCGGCCACCGGTCCGAGCCGACCGAGCTCTGGGTGGCTCGCGGCCAGATGTCGGCGGGGTCGGGCGTGGCCCCGGCGAGGGGCCCGGTGGCCTGTCCCGGCGCCGTCGGCGACGGGACTCCGGCGCCTCCTCCCGCCGTAACGGTGAGGGCGCCCTGCATCCACGAATGGAGCGAGCAGTGGAACTGATACTGCCCGGGCTCGAGCGTCTCGACGCCCTTGACCGGTGCGGATTCGGTAGCGCCGATCAGCTCGCTGGCGAACCGCCCGTCGTGCCCGACGATGTCGTGCTTCGCGAGCGTGTCGAGGTTGTGGAACGTCACCGTGTCGCCGGCGGCGATCGTGACCGCCGGCGTGGCGTAGCTCATCGCGGCGGCGTACGCGTTCTGCTCGGCCGCGGATGCGGTCGACGGGGCAGTAACGGCCGTCGTCGCCATCACGACCAGCAGAATCCAAACTACGCGGCGGACGCCGCGCCCCTCTTGCAAGTGATCTCCCGAGGTGGACTACAAACCCTGCCCAGCAGCGGATTCATCCCCCGTCGGAGGGTTCGCGAAACGTCAAAGGCCAGGGCGCGCGCACAGGTTGACGGCGGGTTACCTGAGGCAGGGCGGGGTCGCGGCGCTGTGCGGTTGCACGGCGCCCGCAGCCAGCTATACTGAACCGAATGGTTCAGTATCCGCAGATCGACCGGACCTTCGCTGCGCTCGCGGACCCCACTCGCAGGGGCATCCTCGAGCGCCTTGGCCGCGGCGACGCGACCATCACGCAGCTCGCGGAGCCGGTCGGGATCTCGCTCACCGGGATGAAGAAGCACGTGCGGGTGCTCGAGGACGCCGAGCTCGTGACCACCGAGAAGGTGGGGCGGGCGCGCCAGTGCAGTCTTGGCCCGAGGCGCCTCGAGGACATCCAGGAGTGGGTGGGGACGTACCGGCGGATGCTGGACGAGCGCCTCGACCGGTTCGAGGAGCTGCTCCAACGAACGAAAGGAACACCGCAATGACGAGCGATTCACAGCAGGCAACGACCGCCACGGTCACGACGCCGACGGATCGAGAGATCCACATCGAGCGCATCTTCGACGCGCAGCGAGACCGGGTGTTCGCGACCATCACCGATCCCGAGCTCATTCCCGAGTGGTGGGGTCCCAACGGCACGAGCACCACCGTCGATCAGATGGACGTCAGGCCCGGCGGGAGCTGGCGATTCGTGGTCCACAACTCCGATGGCACCGAGACCGCGTTTCGAGGGACCTACCGCGAGATCACCCCGCCCGAGCGGATGGTGCAGACCTTCGAGTGGGAAGGGATGCCCGGCCATGTGTCCGTCGAGACCGCCACGTTCGAGGATCTCGGTGAGCGCACGAAGATGTCGACGACCGCACTCTTCCATACGACCGAGGAGCGCGACGGGATGCTCGGGTCGGGCATGGAGGGCGGTATGAACGAGATGCACGCTCGTCTCGACGAGCTGCTGGCCGCCGGCTGAGCTCAGCCCCGGCGGTACAGGCGAGTGGTCAGCGGCGCGAACACGGCAGTGAGCGCCGCGGCCACCGCCAGCACGATCGCGATGTCGCTGCCGTCAGCGTTGCCCTCCATCAACCCTCGCGACGCCGTCGCCAGGATGGAGATCGGGTTCACGTCGACGAAGGCCTCGAGCCCGGCCGGCAGGGTGTTCGGGTCGACGAACACGTTGGAGAGGAACGTGAGCGGGAAGATCCCCATGAACCCGGCGTTCATCACGGCGTTGGGCGAGCGCAACAGCAGGCCGAGCGTGGTGAAGACCCAGGACAGGCCGAAGGCGAAGACCACCACCAGCGCAAGCGCGGCCGCCACGCCGGGGAACCCGGCCTCGGGGCGGTAGCCGAGGATCACGCCGAGCACGATGATCACGGTGCCTGCAAGCAGGTAGCGCACGCTGTCGCCGAGCAGCGACCCCACCAGCGGGGCCGGCCGCCAGATGGGCAGCGAGCGGAAGCGGTCCACGACTCCCTTGGTCAGGTCGGTGTTGAGCGCGATCCCGGAGTAGACGGTGGTGAACAGCACCGACATCACCAGGATCCCCGGCAGGATGTAGTCCAGGTACTCACCCGTGGAGCCGGCGATCGCGCCGCCGAACAGATAGGTGAACATCAGGACGAACATCACCGGCGTGATCGTCACGTCGAGGAGCTGCTCGGGCACGTGCTTGACCTTGAGCATCCCGCGCCAGCCGAACGTGAGAGCAGCGGATGAGGCGCTCGCCCTGGGTGGGCGCGAGGTCGACGCGATCGCCTTGCGGACTGCCGTCTCGTCGGCGGCCGGGGTCGCGGTGGACTGCATCGTCGGGTTGGCGCTCATGCTGCCTGCTCCTCTTCGGCGTTGGGTTGGTCGATCCCTGGCTCTTCCGCCGGATGGCCGGTGAGTGCCAGGAAGACCTCGTCGAGGCTTGGCTGGCCCAGTGAGAAGTCGGCGATCCGCACTCCGGAGCGACTCAGTTGAGCGACCGCCTCGGCGGCGCGATCGGCGTCGGCGCAGGACGCCGAGAGTGCCGCCGGGTCGGGCTCAAGGGCCACGGCGCCCAGCTCGCGCTGCAGCACCTGCTCGGCCTCGGGCCGCTGTTCGGGGTCCAGCAGCCGCACGTGCAGCGCGCCGGTGCCCACAGAGGCCTTGAGCTGGCCGGGAGTGCCCTCGGCAATCACCTTGCCGTGGTCGATCACCGCGATCCCGTCGGCCAGCTGGTCGGCCTCCTCCAGGTACTGGGTGCAGAGCAGGATCGTGGTCCCTTCCGCGACCAGCACCCGGATGATGTCCCAGACCTGGTTGCGCGAGCGCGGATCGAGGCCGGTCGTGGGCTCGTCGAGGAACATCAGCTCCGGAGTCACCACGATGCTCGCGGCGAGGTCGAGCCTGCGCCGCATCCCGCCGGAGTAGTTCTTCACGAGCCGGTTTGCGGCCTCGGCGAGACCGAACGCCTCGAGCAGCTCGGTGGCCCGGGTCTTCGCGGCGGACCGCTTGATCCCGAGCAGGCGGCCGATCAGGATCAGGTTCTCGCGGCCGGTGAGATCTTCGTCCACCGAGGCGAGCTGGCCCGTGAGGCTGACGGCGCTGCGAACGGCGTCGGACTCCTCGACGATGTCGTGCCCGAGCACCCTCGCGGTGCCCCCATCCGGGCGGAGCAACGTGGCCAGCATGCGGATCGTGGTCGTCTTGCCGGCGCCGTTTGGGCCGAGCACGCCGTACACGGAGCCGGTGCGCACGGCCAGATCCACGCCGTCCACCGCGAGCGTGTCGCCGAAGGACTTGACGAGGCCGGTGGCTTCGATCGCCAGTGGTGAATGCGCGGTCATGTTCGACACCGTACGACTTCAAGCACGCTTGACGTCAAGCGCGGCATCAGTCGCTCCACCAATCCGGGACCACTTCGCCATCGCCCTCGTGGCGGGCGCCGAAGGCGAGCAGCTCGAGGCCGTCGGGACCGGCCTCGAAGGCGCGCGTGACCGTGGGCGCCACGCGGATCGCGTGCAGCCGCTCGATGTCGAGCACGTCGTCATCGAGCTTGATGCGGCCGGCGCCCGAGATCACCACGTAGACCTCCTCGGCCTGCTCGTGGCGGTGCCCGAACGGCGACCGGGCGTTCGGCTCGAGGCGCTGGTAGGCCACGCCGGTGCGCTCCGTCTCCAGCGCATCGTTGGCGAACCGCGCCTCCTGGATGTCGCCGAACCCGAAGTCGGGCGCGGAGTCCTTTACCTCGGTGAGCTTCTTTGTGGTGTAGGGAGCGGCCACGTGGTCTCCTTCCAGTAGTTGTCCAGGCGCTCGGCCAATTCGTTCGGGCGGCTCAGATACGGGCAGTGACCGCCGTCGATTTCTTCCGCGACGATACCCAGGCGATCGCGCACGACTCCGCCGATCCACTCGGCTGGGAAGAAGCGATCGTCTCGGCACAGCACGTACTTGGTGGGGACGTCCGGCCAGCGCTCGAGCGGCCACGGCTCCGCCATCGGGGTCTCGGACTGGTCGCGACCGTTCGCGAGCGCCTCGGCCGCCAGCTCGGGCGGGACATCGTGGAGGAAGGTGGCCACCTCGTCGTCCCCGTCGCCGTCTGTGCCGGCGTCGCGCACCGCTTGCTCGTGCCCGGTGTGGGCCCACCAGTCTCCGGCTGCCTCGCCCGGCGAGGGGACCATGGCGGCAACCAGCACGAGCAGCCGGGTCGGCACCCGCGCGCACACGAGCGGCGCGGCGAAGCCTCCGAGCGAGTGGGCCACCACAACCAGGCCGGTCCGGTCGCCGATTGCGTCGACGACCGTGTCCGCATACTCGGACCACCCGGCGGAGTCGTCATCGCTGGGCAGGTCCGGGGCTATCACGTCGTGGCCGCGGGCACGAAGCTCCCCGGCGACGAGGTCCCAGGCCGAGCCGATGTCTCCGGCCCCATGGATAAACACATACGTGGCCATCGGTTGCGCGCTCACGCCGTAGCTCCCGCGGTCTTCGTGGTGTGCTTGGGCATAGTCTGCAAGTCTTATCATAAAGTCGGAAAAGACAACGAGATAGGTTGCCATTTCCGACTAGTGGCTATACTTCGGGCCGTGGCCTCCAAGCGAACGTACGGCGACGCCTGCGGAGTGGCGCGCGCGCTGGACATCGTTGGAGAGCGGTGGGCCCTCATGGTCGTCCGCGAGCTGCTCCTGGGCCCCAAGCGTTTCACCGACATACGGGAGGGCCTGCCCCACGTCAGCCCCGACGTGCTCGCCCAGCGCCTGCGCGACCTCGAGCAGGCGGACATCGTGCGGCGCCGCAAGCTGCCCCCGCCGGCAGCCTCGAAGGTCTACGAGCTGACTGCTCGCGGCGAGGCGCTCGAGCCGGTCCTGATCGCCCTCGGCCGCTGGGGAGGCGCGAATGCCGATCCGCCGGCCGAGGGCCAGGGCATGAGCCTCGATTCCCACGTCATGTCGCTCAGGACGCTGTTCGACCCCGGGCTGGCGGAAGGGTTCGCCGCGAGCTTCGCCCTGCGGCTCGACGACCAGACCTTCCGGGCCGTGGTGGCCGAGGGACAGCTCGAGGTCGTACGGGGGGAGCTGACTGGCCCCGATGCCGCCGTGGTCACCGATCCCGGCACGTTCTTGGACCTGATCCGGGGCGGCCGCGAGCTGGGCGAGGCGCTTGAGGCACGGGATGTCGAGGTGGAGGGCGATCGGCGTGCTGTGGAGCGATTTCTCGGCTTCTTCCCCCTTCCCGCCGCCGCTTGATCGGCGCGGGATTGCCCCGGCCGGCGATCCGGCGTTGCGCCGAGCGCGTATTACCTCTATTCTGTCCGGCCCGCTCGAACCGGTTCTCGCAGACCTGTCGCCAGCGCGCCAAGGCAACTTCGCCGGGTTGTCAACTTATCATTCGTAAGCTAAACTACTCGTAGTTCGTAGAAACGCGAGAGAAGGGCCTTTCCACTGCCTCAGAAAGACGTATTTACCCCTGAAGTGACTACCGACTCGATGCAGCTGTTCCTCAACGAGGCACTGCGTCATCCCCTGCTCACCGCCGAGGAGGAGATCGAGCTGTCCAAACGCGTCGAGAAGGGCGACCTGGCCGCAAAGGAGCGCATGATCAATGCCAACCTCAGGCTGGTTGTTTCCGTCGCGCGCAAGTTCCAGGGCCACGGGCTCCCTCTGGGTGACCTCATCCAGGAGGGCATGCTCGGCCTGATCCGCGCGGTCGAGAAGTTCGACTGGCGCAAGGGCTTCAAGTTCTCCACCTACGGCACGCTCTGGATCCGTCAGGCCATCGGCCGCGGGCTCGCCAACTCGAGCCGCACCGTGCGGCTGCCGGTTCACATCTCGAGCCTCGCTCGCAAGATCCGTGACCGCGAGCGGGAGCTGAGCGCCGAGCTGGGCCGCGAGCCCACCGACGCCGAGCTGGCCGAGGCCATGGAGATGACCTCACAGGAGATCCACGACATCCGAGCCGCAGATCGCGCTCCCACCAGCCTCGACAAGGCCGTGGGCGAGGACGGGGACACCCCGTTCGGTGACCTGGTGGCCGACAGTGCCGCCGGGCCCGCCGACGAGGTCGAGAAGGACCTCGGCGATCAGACGGTGCTCCGGGTCGTGCAGCACCTGCCCAGCCCCGACCGTGACGTGCTCACACTGCGCTACGGCCTCGGTGGCGGCGAAGAGGTCGCGCTGCGCGAGACCGGCCGCCGGCTCGGCCTGACGGCCGAGAACGTGCAGAAGATCGAGGACCGCGCCCTCCGCCGGCTGGCGGACGAGGGCGAGCTGGCAGCACTCCGCGCCGCCGCTTAGGCGGCAGCGCGGTTCAGCGAGCCGCCGCCCAGGGGGGTTGCAAAGGGGGGCCGGTGGCCCCCCTTTGATGTCATCCCCGGCTCTGGAACTCCAACACCTGCTGGAACGTCGGGCGGTTGGTCGTGCGCATCGTGCTGTTCGGGATCAGGCCGGGCACGAATCACGTCCGGGAGGCCGTGGTCAGCCACTTGGCGGGATCGGGTCCGAGCCTGGCTGCGAGCGGGGCAGTCGACCTGTCGATCGCCCGCCACAGCGACCTGCTGCACGCAGCGACCTTGCCCTTGCCGCAGTAGCGGAGGTTGTAGGCGCCTCTCACCCGTCGATCGAGCAACCGGCGCAGGTCCTTGTCGACGTAGGAGTGACCGGACTGGCCGCCAAGGCCGCGAACGTCGTCGAGGTCGTCGAGCAGCTTGCCGAAGCGCGGCCGCATCACAGCCTGGGCGATCGGCGTCCAGACGGCGTCCATGATCGCCGGTCCCGGCGAGTCATAGAAGCGTGTCGTCGTCCGCGTCCAGGCGCGGGGCGTCCTGGCGGGCCCACGCGTCGAGGGTCTGCTTGACCTGGGCCGAGCGCGCGCTCGGCGCCTTGCCTCTCTCGAGCACCCTGCTCACGACCGGCCAGACGGGTCGAGCGCACGTCCTCGGTCGCGGCGCGGTTCATCACGCTCACGACCTCGGGCAGGCTCACCTTCGCCGGGAAGCGGTCGAACAGCTCCACGCGCTGGGCCGAGCCGTAGGGCTCGTCGTCGCCGTGCATGAAGCCGGGCGCGGAGCGGTTGTTCCAGTTGAGCAGCAGGCCGCGGGGGCCGGCCACGTCGTTGGGATGGTCGGCCTGGTCGAGGAAGCCCCTCCACTCCCATCTGCCGTTGCCGAGGGTCGGCAGGCGGCGATCGAGTCCCCGCGGTCGTACCGGCAGGCGGCCCGAGGAGAAGTTGGCGGTGGTGGCGCGGTTCGCGTAGGCCCAGTTGAAGGTGAAGCCGAACTGGTTCGCCGCTCGGAAGAACTTCTTCGGGGTGCCGGCCTTGCCCTCGCTCATGTCCTTGAGCGCCGCGAGGTTGAGGCTGTCGCGCCCGAAGGTCGAGCGCTTGCGGGCGAGCGCGTAGGGCTTGCCCTTGGCGGTCGCGGTCCCGATCACCGGGCCGTGCACGGTCGTCTTGAACTTCAGCGCGTTCTTGCCCAGGGTGCCGGCGTTGAAGTTCTTCATCGGCCGGCACTTGCCCTTGAACACGTAGCCGGTGGACTTGCGCGTCGCCTTGCCGCCGCGGCGGTTGCACAGCGGCTCCGCGTACACGTCGCGCACGTCGTGGCCGGCCGAGGTGAGGCTCCAGGCGTAGTTGTTCGTGCGCCCTATCAGCAGGTACATGGCCAGGCCCGGGACGGCGATCCCCTGGGCGTTGATGCCGGGCCCCTGGAGGTGCATCTGCTGCACGATCTCCGGGTAGTAGTAGCCCAGCTGCGGGCCCATGACCGCGAGCGAGTTCCCCGTGGCCGACCGCTCCGGGAGCGACCACCTGGAAGTTGGAGGCCTGGCGCCGGGCGGGGGCCGCGGCGGCGTCGATCGAAGCCTCGTTGCCCTTGTCGGGCAGCGGATCGAACGCATCGATCGAGCCGGGGTCGACCACGACCGAGCCACGGACGCGGCCGCCGGTGAGCGGGCCGTAGTCGAAGCGCTCCTTGATGGTGGTCGGAGCCTCGGGATCGTCGGCGAGCATCACGTCCTCCCAGGCGTCGTGCCCGCGCCGGCGGCCGAGCTTGCGCTGCAGCTTGGCGAGCAGGTCGGAGTTGGCTGCCTCGCCGCCGCCCCCCGCGCCGAAGATCGACCCGATGAATGCCGTCGTCGCGATCACGTCGTTCACCGTGAGCGGCTTGGTGGCGCTGCCCTTGGAGGCGTAGTAGGCATTGGCACCGGCGACGTAGGCCTTGGCGTCGGCCAGGATCGCGCGGCCCTTGGCGCCGAGCTCGCGCACGATCATCTTGCGCTGCTTGGTCACGAGCGCCTCGGCCTGCGCGCTCGGGGTGAAGCTCTGCGCGCTGGTGACGAGCCCGAAGGCGTCGATCCCCGGCACGTCGGCCACGGCTACGCGGGCCGCCCCGCGCGCCAGCCCGATCAGCAGGCCACGGTCGCGGGCGGTCACCCAGCCGGCGCCGAAGGAGACGTCGTCTCGCGTGGTGCCGTAGATGTGCGGCACGCCGTAGGTGTCGTAGACCAGCCGCAGCCCGGGGCGTCCCGTCCGCTCCTCGGTGACCGCGCCGATCGGGTTGAGGTCCTCGGGTAGGAAGAGCCGGTCGACGTCGGCCGCGGTCACGCGGCCGCGTAGCGGCGTCAGCCCGTCATAGAGGGGCAGCTGGTCGAGTGAGTTCTGCGTCGTCGGAAGCCCACCGAAGTTGCCGGGCGGCAGGATGTAGCGCGCGGTGTCGCCCGCGGCTGCCATCGCGGCGGGCGCGCCGATCAGACAACCGGCGAGCACGACCGTGACCGCACTTAAAAGTCGACGCACAGCTCTCTCCCCTCGAATCCATTCGTCCCCGAAGAACCCTCCGGTGTGGACCATACTGGCGCGTTCAACCCGACCGGAGGGGATTCAATGCTGTTCGGACAGGAACACGTAGACCGCTACGTCGAGACCGGGGGCGAACTGGGCCACGACTGGCAGGGCACCACCACGCTCATCCTCACCACCACCGGTAGGCGCTCCGGTGAGGAGCGCAGCACCCCGCTGATCTACCGGGAGCACGACGGCAACCACCTGGTCGTGGCCTCCAAGGGGGGCGCCGACGAGCCGCCGGCGTGGTTTCGCAACCTGGAGGAGAACCCCGACGTGACGGTGCAGGTGATGGACGACCGCTTCAAGGCGCGGGCGCGCACCGCGACCGCAGAGGAGAAGCCCGAGATGTGGCGCAAGATGGCCGCCACGTGGCCCGCCTACGACGACTACCAGGCGAACACCGACCGGGAGATCCCGGTGGTGGTGCTCGAGCGCTCCTAGGGCCAGCCGTCCACGAACAGGTCCAGCGCGAGGTCGCCGCCGGGGGCCTCGGAGTAGCGGTCGAGGCCGGTGATGCCGGCCTCCGCCAGCACCTCGTCGTCGATGAAGGCGTTGCCGGTGCACTCCCGGGGCGGGCGGCGCAGGATCTCGGCCGCGGCGTCCGCGTAGATCGCGGGCGTGCGGGCCCGGCGCATGGCTTCGTCGCCGCCGAGCAGGTTCTGCACCGCGGCGGTGGCGATGAGCGTGCGGGGCCACAGGCAGTTGGCTGCGATCCCGGCTTCGGCCTCGTCCGCGGCCAGCCCCAGGGTGAGCATCGTCATGCCCATCTTCGAAAGCGTGTAGGCGGCATGGCCCTTCAGCCACTTCGGGTCAGCCGACAGCGGCGGGGACAGCGTGAGCACGTGGGCGTGGTCTGACTCGCGCAGGTGGGGGAGGGCAGCGCGCGAGAGCACGAAGGTGCCGCGCGCGTTGATGTCCTGCATCAGGTCGTAGCGCTTCGGCGGGAGGTCGCGGATCGGGGCCAGGTTGATGGCGCTGGCGTTGTTGACCACGATGTCGATGCAGCCGAAGCGCTCCACGGTCTGGGCCACCGCGCGCTCCACCTGCTCTTCGTCGCGCACGTCGCCTACGATCGCCAGCGCCTGCCCGCCCGCCTCCTCGATCTCCGCGGCGGCGGTATGCACTGTGCCCTCGAGCTTGGGGTGGGGCTGGTCGGTCTTGGCCATGATCGCCACCCTGGCCCCCTCGCCGGCCACCTTCTTGGCAATCGCCAGGCCGATGCCCCGGCTGCCGCCGGACATGATCACGGTGCGATTTTCGAGCGCGCTCATCTAGATGGTCGATTCCTTTTTCCCGCGCTCGCGGATGACGGCGCATACCGGCGCTGGATCGCCACGCGCGGCCTCGCAGGTAGCGCTGCTACCTGCTTCGGCCCCATACGGCGCCCAGCTTGGTCTACGCCGCCCCCGCAAGCACGTGAATTCGGAATCGACCATCTAGCCGTCATCCTGACGGAAGAGCCACCGCACCTCGTCGATGGTCAGGCCCGAAGCCAGGCACGCGAGCAGCTTCATCCTTGCCGCCTGGGGGGAGAGGAAGCCGGCGGGGATGATCCCGCTGCCGCGCAGGTCACGCTCCGAGCCGGGGTAGCCGTAGGTCGCGCTGAGGATCACTCCGCGCTCCGAGCGGCAGTAGGCGATCACGGGCATGCGCTCGGCCGCCTCGGCCCATAGGTCCATCAGCGCTGGGGCCAGATGTCCCGCGCCGAGCGTTCCGATCACCACGCCGTCCGGCTCGGTGGCGAGCGCGGCGGCCGCCAGCGAGCCGTCATCCCCCGAGGTGGTCGGCACGATCAGCACTCGGCGGTCGAGGTGTGGCGGATCGAGCGGCGGGTTGCGGGGCAGCCGTGACCAGATCGTGGCGTGGTCTTCGGTGACCCGCCCGAGCGGCCCGGTCTGGGGAGAGCTGAAGGCCACCAGCGAGGTGGTGTCGGTCTTGCGCACGCAGCGGGCATGGTGGATCTCGCCGCCGAAGCACACGAGCACGCCCATGCCCGCGGCGCCGTCGCTGGCCGCCACCATCACGGCGTCGCCGAGGTTGGCGGGGCCGTCGGCTCCGGGCGCGGATGCCGGCCGGATCGCCCCCGTAAACACGATCGGCGCCTCGGCGTCATGGAGCACGTCGCAGAGCATTGCGGTCTCCTCGAGCGTGTCGGTGCCGTGGGTTACCACCACGCCGATTCCACGGCGCGCGGCGTCGCGGGCCTCGCGGCAGATCCGCAGCTGCTCGTCGAGGGTCAGGTGAGCGCTCGGCACGTTGACCACGGTCCGGGCCTCGAGTCCCTCGTGGTCCTTGGCCAGCGCGGGCAGCGCCGCGATCAGGTCCTCGACGTTGAGGTCGGGAGTGGCGCCGCCCGACCCCGTCATCCCGATAGTGCCGCCGGCCGCCAGGACCCTCACACGCCGCCGGCCGGACGGCTTGACTCGTGCGTCCACGCGGCGACCCTATCCGGGCCCGAGCCTGGGCGATCACGTGACTAGCCTTCGTCTCGTGAGAGATGCCTTTCGCGCTCCGTTGAAGGCCGCGGCCGTGGCCGCGCTCACCGTGGGCACGATCCTGTTCCTGGTCAACCCGCCCTCTCTGTCGGGCGCGGAGGATCTGCTCACGCTGCTCGTGGGAGCAGTGGCGCTGGTGCTGGGCACCGCATGGATGACGGTGGGCCTCATGGGCGACGGTCCCAGCGAGCGCGAGGTGGATCGAATCAGCGACCGCAGCGAGGAGCTGGCGCGACGGCCGCCGCCGGAGGAGGCCCCGAGTGAGTTCGACGAGCTGGTGGTGGAGGCGATCGACCAGCTGCCGGCCGAGTTCAGGAGCCTGCTCGAGACCACGCCCGTAGTGGTGTCGCATCTGGGCCGCGAGCACCACGCCTACGGCCACTACATCGGCGACACGGTGGCCCGGCAGAACTACCCCAACCGCATCGTGATCTACCGAGACACGCTGGAGCGCGACTTCGGGCACGACCCCGAGCTGCTCCGCGCTCAGGTGGAACGCACCCTGCGCCACGAGGTGGCCCACCACCTGGGGTGGGGCGAGCGGGGTGTGCGCGAGCTGGGCCTGTAGGCCGGCGACCATCGCCAGTGGCTAGCCTTGACCGGCTCCCGGAGAGGTGTCCGAGTGGCTTAAGGAGCGCGACTGGAAATCGCGTGGGCGGAGTTATCCGCCTCGTGGGTTCGAATCCCACCCTCTCCGTTTCTCGTGGCTGCAAGGCTTCGCCTGGCGGTGTCATAGGTCGCCTCGTGTGTTCGCACACGAGGCGACCTCGTCCTTGGCAGGCTCGCTTTCGCCGCGATCATCGCCCCGCGGGGGGCTGATCCGGCCGCCTTCCTGGCTTGACTGGCCAGTGGGCTTACCGGACAGGACAGTGGAGCGGATGCTCGCCGGGATCGCGGGGAAGAATCACGGGGTTGTCACCCGGCGGGAGCTGCTCGCAGCAGGAGTCACGTCAGATGAGATTCAGCACCGGCTGGCGTCGGGCGCTTTGCTTCGCGAGCATCGAGGTGTCTACCGGGTGGGACATCGGGCTCCCAGCGTCGAAGCGGTGTACCTGGCTGCAGTGCGGGCGTGTGGAGAACAGGCACGCCTGACCGGAACTGCGGCTGGTCATCTACTCGGCCTCCTCAGGCGCGCGCCACCACGGCCTGAGGTCACCTCTCCAACCGAACGGCGCTTGGAGGGCGTCCGAACGCGAAGATCGCGAAGCGTGGGCGAACGCGGCGTGACCACGTTTCGCGGCGTCCCGGTTACCACCGTGCCGGAAACGCTGGTGGACCTCGCGGCGGTTCTGGCTTCGGGCGACCTGGCGCGTGCGTGCCACGAGGCCACGGTGAGATACGGCACGACTCCTGCCCAGGTAGAGGCGGTCCTCGCCCGGCGACCTAACGCGTCCGGCGCGACCAAGCTCCGTGAGATCTTGCGGGGCGAGGCCGTGCTCACGCTCAGCAAGCTCGAACGCGGCTTCCTGGCACTGCTCAAGGCGGTTGCGCTCCCAGCTCCTCAGACCAACCGGCGGGTCGGCCGGCACTGGGTGGACTGCCGGTGGCCCGAGCAGCGGCTCACGGTCGAGCTCGACAGCTACCGCTACCACCACTCGCGCCACGCCTGGGAGCGCGACCACCACCGCGAGCGTGCGGCGCGCGCTCGCGGTGACGAGTTTCGCCGTTACACGTGGGGAGACGTGTGCGATGACCCGGAGTTCATGCTCGAGGAGCTTCAAGTCCTGTTGTCCCGGCGCCGTCCTGCCTGATCGGCTCAGGGGCCGAGTTAGGCAGGACAGCGCGCTGTTACGCGGCCCGGCGCACGTCGAGGTTGTCGCTCACGGGCCGGTCGGGCTCGGAGTCGGCCCAGCCCACCGCCTGCAAGGGGCCGTCGCAGTCCTCGCAGCGCAGGTCGGCGATGGCCTGGCGAGAGCCGTCCGCCTCGAAGGCGGCACGGCAGGAGCGGTTTCGGCAGGCGAGGAGGGCGAGCACGTCCCACGATCCTCGCCCGCAGGGCGGACGGAATGCACGGCAGCGCTCAGGCGTCGGTGGCCGGAGCGCTCAGGCGTCGGTGGCCGGAACGATCAGGCGCACGTGCTGGCTCGCGAGCATGAGCAGCGGGGTGGTCCAGGCGTTCCCGCCGTCGAGAGGCGTCAGCTCGGCGTCCTGCAGCGTGAAGAACTCGAGGTCGCGGCGGTTCACGTGGTCGGACAGCCGGCTGCCGTAGCCCTCCGCGGGCAGGGTCATGCGACCGGTCACCCGGTAGCGGTCGGTCTCCACCACCACGCTCTCCCGACGAAGGTCCACGACCCCCGATCCTATGGCTCGGATGCGCCGGGGGGCGAGTACCTTGGGTGGATGGAGCGCAGCGCCGCGGTGGAGGCGGTATTCGAGCCGGTCGCGCCGCCCACCACGTTCGAGGAGACTGTCGAGCGGCTGGGCACCGCCATCCGGCTGGGACTGCTGCCGGCCGGCTCGCGGCTGCCCCCCGAGCGCGACCTGGCCGGAGAGCTGCGCATCTCGCGCTCCACGTTGCGCCAGGCGCTCACCACCCTGGTGCAGAGCGGACACCTGGTCTCCCACCGCGGTCGCAGCGGCGGGACCTTCGTGACCGACGAGCCGCCACTGACCGAGCGCGCTGCCGAGAGCCCCCTGCCCGCGGAGGCCTGGTCCGTTCTGGACGCACGCGTGGCGGTGGAGGCCGGGGCCGTGATCCTGGCCAGCGAGCGGGCGCAGCCCAGTGACCTCGAGCGGCTGGCGGACCTGGTCGACCGGATGGCGGGCGCTCAGGACTTCGACGAGTACCGGCGCGCCGACATGCAGTTCCACGTGGGCGTGGCCGAGGCCGCGCGCTCGCCGCGCCTGGTGGCCGAGATGACCGAGGTGCAGGGGGAGATGAGCGACCTGATCGTGCGCATCGCCCACCCGGAGCAGGTGCTCAACCGCTCCAACGCCCAGCACGGCAGGATCGTGGCACTGCTGCGCCGGGGAGAGACTTCCCGTGCCGTGAAGCTGATGCGCGACCACATCGAAGGCACCGAGCACATCCTGGCCGGCCTCATCTAGCGGTCGCCCGGCCGGGCGCTTCGATTCGCCCCTTGACATCGGTCGCGGATTCGCCCCTTGACATCGGTCGCGTCGGGTCTAGGCTGGCGCGCAAAGGTTGGCCGAACCCACCTTTCGGAGGGCCGGCGGCCACCCCGGGGCAAGGAGAGTGCGGTGGCGGACGAGCGACGGCAGGTCCACGGCGCAGACTACGAGCGCGCCGGCGAGGGCTACATGGAGAAGCGCCAGCTGAAGTCGGGCGCCGCCGGGTGGGTCATTCTGGCCGGGCTCGGTGTGGCGTACGTGATCTCGGGGGACTACGCCGGCTGGAACTTCGGCCTGGCCGAGGGTGGCTGGGGCGGCCTGCTCATCGCCACGATTCTGATGGCGACGATGTACACCTGCATGGTCTTCGCACTCGCGGAGCTGTCGTCCACGATCCCCACAGCCGGGGGCGGGTATGGATTCGCCCGCCGGGCGCTCGGTCCTCTCGGCGGCTTCGCCACGGGCACCGCGATCCTGATCGAGTACGCCATCGCCCCTGCCGCGATCGTGATCTTCATCGGCGGCTACGTCGAGTCGCTGGACATCTTGGGGATCACCGCCGGCTGGCCGCTGTACCTGGCGTTCTATGTGGTCTTCATCGGGATCCACCTGTATGGCGTCGGCGAGGCGCTGAAGCTGATGTTCGCGATCACGGTGATCGCCGTGATCGGCCTGGTCGCCTTCGTGTTCGCCACGATCCCCGAGTTCGACGCGTCGAACCTGACCGACATCGCGCCCACCGACAAGGCCGGCGCCAGCGACTTCATCCCCTTCGGCTACGCGGGCATCCTCTCGGCCTTCGTGTACGGCATCTGGTTCTTCCTCGCGATCGAGGGTGTGCCCCTGGCCGCGGAGGAGACGCGCGACCCCACGCGCGACCTACCGCGCGGGATCATCGCCGGGATGCTGGTCCTGCTGGTGTTCGCCGCGCTGGTGCTCACCCTGGGGCCGGGCAGCGCGGGCTCGTCTGTACTCGCCGGCTCCGACAACCCACTCCCGGACGCGCTGACCGTGGCCTACAGCGACGATGCGTTCATCAAGGAGTTGGTCAACTACATCGGGCTATTCGGGCTGATCGCCAGCTTCTTCTCGATCATCTATGCCTACTCGCGGCAGCTGTTCGCGCTCTCGCGCGCGGGCTACCTGCCGCGCGCGCTGTCGGTCACGGGCGCCCGCAAGACGCCGCAGCTCGCGCTGATCGTGCCGGGCCTGATCGGGTTCCTGCTGGTCGTGATCTACGCGGACGCCACTTCGCCCGCCGAGGCAGGCGCGCGCATGATCCAGATCGCAGTCTTCGGGGCCACGGTCTCGTACGTGCTGATGACGCTGTCGCACATCGTCCTGCGGCGCCGCGAGCCCGACCTCGAGCGTCCGTACCGCACCCCGGGCGGTGTGATGACGTCCGGAGTGGCCTTCGTGCTCGCCATCGCTGCCGTGATGGCCGTCTTCTTCGTGGACGAGACGGCGGCGCTGATTACGGCCGCGGTGTTCTTTGCCGCGCTGGCCTACTTCTGGTTCTACAGCCGCCACAGGCTGGTAGCCGACGCTCCTGAGGAGGAGTTCGAGGCCATCGTGCGCGCGGAATCCGAGTTGGGCGGCTGGCGTCGCGCCCGTGAAGCTCGACGACCTGAAAAAGGCGGTGGAGGACGGCACGGTGGACACCGTGCTCCTCGCCATCGCGGACATGGAGGGGCGCCTCCAGGGCAAGCGGCTGATGGCTCAGCACTTCCTCGACGACGTGGTCGAGCACGGGGCCGAGGGCTGCAACTACCTGCTCGCGGTCGACGTGGACATGGAGACCGTCGGCGGGCTACGAGATGGCCTCCTGGGCGAAGGGCTACGGCGACTTCGAGATGAAGCCCGACCTCGACACGCTGCGCCCGATCCCGTGGCACCCGGCCACGGTGATGGTGATGGCCGACCTGCAGTGGGAGGAGGGGCGCGACGGTGGTGGCCTCTCCCCGGCAGATCCTGCGCCGCCAGCTCGAGCGGCTGGCCGAGCGCGGGCTCACCGCCATGGCGGGCACGGAGCTCGAGTTCATGGTCTTCCGCAACACCTACGAGGACGCGTGGCGCCGCGGCTACCGTGACCTCGAGCCGGCCAACCTCTACAACGTCGACTACTCGCTCCTGGGCACGTCACGGGTCGAGCCGCTCATACGCCGGATCCGCAACGACATGGGCGGACGCGGGGATGGTGGTCGAGAACTCCAAGGGCGAGTGCAACTTCGGCCAGCACGAGATCAACTTCCACTACGGCGAGGCGCTGCGCACCGCCGACGAGCACGCCATCTACAAGAACGGCGCCAAGGAGATCGCGGCCCAGGAGGGGATGTCGATCACCTTCATCGCCAAGTTCAACGAGCTGGAGGGCAACTCGTGCCACATCCACTGCTCGCTGGCTCGCGAGGACGGCACCAACGCGTTCGGCGAGGACCAAACCATGTTCGAGCGCTTCGTGGCCGGGCAGATAGCCGGGATGCGCGACCTGACGATGTTCTACGCGCCCCACGTGAACTCCTACAAGCGCTTCGCCGAGGGCTCGTTCGCCCCACGGCGGTGGCCTGGGGCAACGACAACCGCACCTGCTCGCTGCGCTCGGTGGGGCATGGGCACTCGCTGCGGATCGAGAACCGGCTGCCCGGCGCGGACGTGAACCCCTACCTCGCCCTGAGCGCGATGATCGCCTCGGGGCTGCACGGGATCGACAACGAGCTGGAGCTGCAGCCCGCGCTGGAGGGCAACGCCTACGAGTCCGACGCGCCGCAGGTGCCGAACACCCTCTACGCGGCGCGCGACGCCTTCGCCGACAGCGCCCTGGCCCGCGAAGCCTTCGGCCAGGAGGTGGTGGACCACTACCTCAACCACGCGCGCGTGGAGCTCGAGGCGTTCGAAGTCGGCAGTCACGGACTGGGAGAAGTTCCGAGGCTTCGAGCGCTTTGAGCGTCGCGATCGGGATCTGCTCCGCCGTCGAACAGGTGCGGTGGGGGGCGTGGGACCAGGTTGTGGCCATGGTGCCCCGGTCCTACGCGACCGCCGTGCAGGGCGCGGGGGCGCTGGCGCTGGTGCTGCCTCCGGATGACGACGCCGCCGAGTCGCCCGACGCGCTGCTCGACCGCATCGACGCGCTGATCCTGGCCGGCGGCGCCGACGTCGATCCCGCGCTCCTACGGCGCGCAGCCGCACCCGGAGACCAAGGGCACCTGGCCCGAGCGCGACCGCTTCGAGCTCGGCGTGGCCCATCGCGCGCTCGAGCGCGAGATGCCCGTGCTCGGCATCTGCCGTGGGATGCAGATGCTCAACGTGGCCTGCGGCGGCACGCTGGTGCAGCACCTCCCCGACGTGGTCGGCCACCCGGATCACCGTCACACGCCCGGCACCTTCGGCGACCACGAGGTGCGACTCGAGCCTGGCTCTCTGGCCGCGCAAGCCGCCGGCGCGGACCGGGTCGGCGGTGAAGTCCCACCACCACCAGGGCATCGACGAGCTGGGCGAGGACCTCGTGGTGACCGGCTGGGCAGAGCCCGACGGTGTGGTCGAGGCGATCGAGCTTCCCGAGAAGCGGTTCGCGCTCGGCGTGCTCTGGCATCCCGAGGAGGACATGCGCGACCGCGTGGTGGGAGCGCTGGTGGACGCTGCGCGCCAGGAGGTGGGCGCAAGATGATCGAGGTGATCGAGCCTGCCACCGCCGAGGTGATGGCCGAGGTGCCTCGCGCGGGGCGCGCGGAGGTGGACGACGCGGTGGCGGCCGCCAAGCGCGCCTTCGGCGCCTGGCGGGCGGTGACGCCCCGGGAGATCGGGCGGCGATCATGCACCGGCTGGCGGGCGCGCTCGAGGACCGCTCCGAGGAGCTGGCCATGCTCGAGGCGCGCAACGCGGGCAAGCCGATCGGCGACGCCCGGGGCGAGATCGGGCATGGTGGTCGACACCTTCCGCTACTACGCCGGCGCGCCCGAGCGGCTGCTCGGGCAGACCATCCCCGTGGCCGGGGGAGTGGACATGACCTTCCGCGAGCCGCTGGGCGTGGTGGGGCTGATCGTGCCCTGGAACTTCCCCCTGGTGATCGCCTCGTGGAAGGTGGCGCCCGGCGCTGGCCGCCGGCAACACGATCGTGCTCAAGCCGGCCGAGCTCACGCCGCTCACCGCGCTCGAGCTGGAGCGCATCGCGCTCGAGGCGGGACTGCCGGAGGGCGTGCTCAACGTGGTGGCCGGGCCGGGCAGCGTGTGCGGCGCGCGGCTGGTGGAGCACCCCGACGTGGCCAAGATCGCCTTCACCGGATCGACGAGCCGTGGGCCGGGGCATCGCCGCGGGCGCCGCGGGGACGATCAAGCGCGTGACCCTCGAGCTCGGCGGCAAGTCGGCCAACGTGGTGTTCGCCGACGCCGATCTCGGCCGGGCCGCCGCGGCGGCGCCGCTCGCGGTGTTCGGCAACGCCGGTCAGGACTGCTGCGCGCGCTCGCGCATCCTGGTCGAGCGCTCGGCCATGGACGAGTTCGTGGAGCCTGCTGGGCGAGCACGTGCGCGGCCTGCGCGTGGGCGACCCGCTCGACGAGTCCACGCAGATGGGCCCGCTGATCTCGGCGGAGCAGCGCGAGCAGGTGTCCTCCTACGTGGACGACGGCGCGCCGGTCGCCGCCCGGGGCAGCGCCCCGGAGGGTCCCGGCTTCTGGTTTCCGCCGACGGTGCTCGTCGCCGGTGTCCAACGACGACCGCGCTGCGCGCGAGGAGATCTTCGGGCCCGTGGTGTGCGTGATCGGATTCGACGACGAGGCGGACGCCGTGCGGCAGGCCAACGACACCATCTACGGCCTCTCCGGCTCGATCTGGACCGAGAACGGCGCCCGCGCGCTGCGCGTGGCGCGCGCGGTCGACGCGGGCGTGCTGTCGGTCAACTCCAACAGCTCGGTGAGGGTGACCACGCCCTTCGGCGGCTTCAAGCAGTCCGGGGTCGGGCGCGAGCTGGGGCCGGACGCGCTCGAGCACTACACCGACGTGAAGAACGTCTTCTACGCGACCGGGGAGGGCTAGGTGGAGACCGCCTGGAGGGCAAGGTGTGCGTGATCACCGGCGCCGCCTCGGGGATCGGCGCCGAGAGCGCGCGCCTGTTCGGCGAGCAGGGTGCCACGGTGATCGGGGTGGACCTCGACTCGGACTCGGTGGGGGACCTCGCGGTCCAGGCCGACGTGACCGACGAGGACCAGGTGCGCGAGCTCTACGCGCGTGTGCGTGAGGACTACGGCCGCATCGACGTGCTGTTCAACAACGCCGGGATCAATCCCAACGACGACGCCAGCGTGCTCCACACCACCCTCGAGGCCTGGGAGCGCGTGCAGGACGTGAACGTGCGCAGCGTGTTCCTCTGCTGCAAGCACGGCATCCCCCACCTGCTCGAGAGCCGGGGGCGGGTCGGTGATCAACACGGCCTCGTTCGTGGCGGTGCTGGGCGCGGCCGTGTCGCAGGTCTCCTACACGGCCTCCAAGGGTGCGGTGCTGGCGCTGTCCCGCGAGCTCGGAGTCGAGTTCGCGCGGCGCGGGGTGCGCGTGAACGCGCTCTGCCCGGGCCCGGTGGACACCCCGCTGCTGCAGGAGCTGTTCGCCAGCGACCCGCGCAAGGCCGAGCGGCGGCTGGCGCACGTGCCGATGGGTCGCTTCGCGGAGGCGCGCGAGGTGGCCAACGCCGCGCTTTTCTTGGCCAGCGACGAGTCGTCCTACGTGAACGCCTCGACCTTCCTGGTCGACGGCGGTATCTCCGGCGCCTACCTCACGCCGGAGTGAGCTTGGCCACCACCTCCGCGGCCGGCAGCTCCTCTGCCAGCGCGTGGGCCTGACCTGCCCACAGGTTCACCACGCTCGGATCGCCGGCGGCCCGTCCTGCCTTGCGCAGCGGAGACGTCAGGTGGTGGACCTGCGGGTACGCGATCGGAGCGCTCGGCCCGTGCTCGTCCATGAAGCGGTTTCGCAATCCCCGGGCGAGCCTCCCGGTGAATGCCCGCGTGAGGGCGGTGGGCGTGGAGGTGGCCAGAGCGCGACGGTGCTCCTCCCAGGTGCCCGCCTGCGGGCAGCGCATGAACGCTGTGCCCACCTGGGCCGCGTCCGCGCCTGCACAAAGTACGGCGGCCACCGCGCCGCTCGTCGCGATTCCCCCGGTGGCCACGAGCGGCAGATCGACCGCACGGCGCACCATCTGCAGGAGCGAGAGCAGGCCGATCACCGGGGAGTCGTCGCTGTCTGAGAACGTGGCTCGGTGGCCTCCGGCCTCGGCGCCCTGCACCACCAGCGCGTCGGCGCCCGCACCGGCCGCCTGGCGCGCCTCATCCTCATTCGTGATCGTGACCCACACCGAGCTGCCGCGCTCGCGCATGCCGGCTAACACCGCGGGCTCCGGGCAGCCGAAGGTGAACGAGACGACCGCGGGCGGATCCTCGGCCAGCAGCGCCAGCTTTGCCGCCCAGCCGTCGTCATCGGAGCGCGGCTCGCCGAGCGTGACCCCAGCCTGGCGCGACTCGCTTTCCATGCGCGCGACATAGGCGGCCAGCGCGGCCTGGTCGGGCGGTGCGCCACCGGGCACGAACACGTTCACGCCGAATGGACGCGTGGTGCGCGAGCGGGTATCGGCCATCTGCGCGGCCAGCTCGTCGGCGCCCAGGTATCCGGAGGCCAGGAAGCCGAGTGCTCGTGCCTCGCACACCGCCGCGGCCAGCGCGGGCGTGGACGGACCGCCGGCCATCGGCGCCAGCACGATGGGGTGGTCGAGCCCTAGTGCGTTCATCCGGCCGCGGCGTCGAGGAAGCGCTCGCACACGCCTCGGCCCACCTCGTTCCACGCCTCGATCGCCCGTCGGCTCTCGCCCAGCAGCGCGTCGGGGTCCAGTCCAATGGCTACGGCATCCGGGTCGCTCCCGTAATTCCGGATCCAGTGCTCCAGGTTGGACGCGGTCACCTCGGCGTGGAACTGGATGCCCCATGCCGGCAGGCCGGCCAGGCGGTAGGCCTGGAGACAGCGGGCGCTGCGGGCGAGCACCTCGGAGCCCGCCGGTGGCACGGCCTCGTAGCTGTGCCACTGAAAGCTCGTGAACGGTGCGGCGAACGGTGCCATCAGCGGGTCGTCCGCGGCGCCGGCCTCAGGCACCACGTCGCACCAGCCGATCTCGGGCTCCTCGGCGCCGCCGCACCTCGCCGCCCGCCGCTTCGGCCAACAGCTGCGAGCCGAGGCAGACTCCCAGCAGCGGCACCCTCCTCTCGAGCAGCCCGGCGATCCACCACTTCTCCCTGCGCAGCCATGGGTGCTCCGCCTCCTCATGGGCGTGCATGGCGCCGCCGAAGATCATCACGGCGTCGGGGTCGACCTCCACCAGTCGCGGGCCGAGCTCCTCGTCGGGGCGCCACACCTCGAGCGACCCCCGCTCGAGGGCGGCATCGGCGAACACGCCCGGGCCGGCGTCGTCCTGGTGCACCACCGCGAGCACGCGCATGCCCGCAGTCTGCCTGTCACGATGCGCGCGTGAAGTTCGGGCTCGCGATCTTTCCGGCCGACTACGCCACACCGCCGGCCGAGGTGGCGCGCATGGCCGAGCAGCGCGGGTTCGAGTCGCTGCTCTTTCCCGAGCACACCCACATACCCGTGAGCCGGGCCACGCCCTACCCACCGGGTGGCGAGCTGCCCGACGAGTACCGGCACACCATCGACCCGTTCGTGTGCTGCACAGCGGCCGCGGCGGCCACCGAGCGCCTGATGGTCGGCACGGGCATCTGCCTGGTGGTGGAACGCGATCCGATCATCACCGCCAAGGAGGTGGCCAGCGTCGATCACGTGTCGGGCGGGCGCTTCCTCTTCGGGATCGGCGCCGGCTGGAACGTGGAGGAGATGGGCAACCACGGCACAGACGCCTCGAAGCGGTTCGGCCTCATGCGCGAGCGCGTGGAGGCGATGAAGGCGATCTGGAGCGAGGACGAGGCCGCATACCACGGCAAGCACGTCGACTTCGACGCGATCTGGAGCTGGCCCAAGCCGGTGCAAAAGCCGCACCCGCCGATCCTGCTGGGCGGCAACGGCCGCACGGTGGGTGACCGCGTGGTGGCCTACGCCGACGAGTGGTTTCCCAACCGGATCGGCGACGACGACAAGAACGTCGCGCGGATCGAGAAGGTGATCCGCCGGGGCCGCGACGAGGCCGGGCGCGACATCGGCGTGACGCTTCAGCTTGCGCCCACCGACCCCGCCGGCCTCGAGCGCTTTGCCGAGGCCGGCGTTCACCGCTGCGTCTGGTACCTACCTCCCGGCGACCCCGCAGCGGTGGAGCGCGCGATGGACCGCTACGCCCAGGTCATAAACGCCTACGGCTAGCGGCGTCGCGGCTTCGGGCGTCGCGACTTCGCCCTGCTGCGCTTGCGCTGTGAGGCGGGGATCTCCGTTCGCACCACCTCCTTGGTGAGCGAGACGATCGTCCTGTCGAGGAATGCTGGCCATCCGCTCCTCCTGGCGGCGGTACTCTCGCGCCAGCTTGGCGGTGTCCTTGTCGCCGACGGCCTCGGCCAGGGTCTCGATCGCCTTGTAGTTGGCGATCTCCTCGGCCTCGTTCCAGTACTCCGTCTTGGCGTTCTTGAGCATCGTCTCCGGCTCGCTGGTGCCGCGCAGCGCGTGCAGCGGGCCCTTGGCTGCCGCGGCTGCCTTGTTTGCCGCGCTGACCCCGGCGCCGGCGGCCTTCCCGACGATGTCCGGGCCCGGCGCCGGCACGAGCTCGGCCTTGCCTCCGAGCTGCTTGATCCGCCGCTGGAGGCCCTTGGCCTGGGTCTTGGTCTCCCTCAGGTGGTCCTTCAGGCGCTTCTTGTAGGCGTCGCGCGTGGTCATCGCGATGTGGGCCTGGAGCGCGGTCTCGAGCTCCTTCTCCTTGCCGTACGCCTCGTTCAGGTACTGGATCAGCTTCGCGTCGCGTGCCTCTAGCTCGGCCATTGGCATTCCTCTCGTTCGTGGGCCAAGACGTCGGTGTACCCGCAGTCGGTGACCGCAATCCCCGCGCCGCCTAGCATCCGACCGGTGGGCACAGCCGTCGAACCCCGAAGCAAGCGCCTGGACGGCTTCCGTGTGCTCGCCGTGCTCGTCGCGCTCATGTGGGTCTCGGAGATCGTGGACACTGCCGCCGACCACCGGCTCGACCAGTACGGGATCGAGCCGCGCGACGAGGACGGCCTGATCGGGATCCCGGCGGCGCCGTTCCTGCACGCCGGCTTCGGCCACCTGATCGCGAACACGGTGCCGCTGGTCATGATGGGCCTCGCGATCGCCTTCGCCGGCGCTCGGCGACTGGTAACCGTCACGGCGATCGTCGCCATGGTGAGCGGACTGGGCACTTGGCTCGTCGCGCCCGAGGGAACGGTTCACATCGGCGCCAGCGGGGTGGTGTTCGGGTATGCCACCTACCTCCTCAGCCGCGGGGTGTTCAACCGCGACCTGCTCGAGCTGGCGATCGGAGCCGTGGTGGCCGTGGTGTGGGGCGGCGCGCTGCTCGGAGGCCTGTTGCCCGAGGAAGGAATCTCCTGGCAGGGGCATTTCTTCGGTGCGGTGGGCGGAGTTCTGGCGGCGCGGCTGCTCAGCCGGCGACGAGCAGGAGCTTCTTCGCACGTGGAAGCCGCTTGATCCGGGCCTCCTCCCGCATCGCCTCGGAGCGCGAGGGCATCTGCCGCGACCAGGCCAGCTCCACCGGCAGGCGCGAGCGCGTGTACCGGCTGGCCCGCCCGGTCATGTGCTGCTCAAGACGCCGATCGAGGTCGTTGGTCCAGCCGCAGTACAGGCTGCCGTCACGGCAGCGCAGCACATAAACGAAAGCGGTTGGAGCGGGCGGTACGATCGCGACCTTGACGGTACGTCACATCAGCTCAGCCCGCCGCCTGGCGGTGATCGCCGCTGCTGCCGCCATGGCGCTCGCCGCCCCGGCCTCCGCCCAGACCGGTCCGCCCGGAACGCTGGACGTGCTCTTCGTGGGCAACAACTGGGACGGCACGGCCGACGTCGTGGACCCACTCACCTTCCGCAGGCTCGACCGGATCGACATCGTTCCCGACCTCGAGCAGCGCAAGGCGGAGATCGCCATGGACCCGGCCAAGGTGGGCTACTTCGTGGCCATCGGGCAGCTGATCGGAGAGGGCAACGACCAGTTGGTCGACGACATGTTCAGCTCACCCGACGGACGGTTCCTGTACGTGTCGCGCCCGAGCCTGTCCGACGTGGTCGCGTTCGACCTGCAGACCAAGAAGATCGTGTGGCGGGTGCCGGTCGAGGGCTACCGGGCCGACCACATGGCGATCTCGCCCGACGGCCGGCGGTTGCTGGTGTCGGCATCGACCGCGCGCAAGGTCCACGTGATCGACGCCCGCGCGGGAAAGCTGGTTGGCGAGTTCGAGTCCGGCGACCAGCCGCACGAGAACAACTACTCGCGCGACGGCAAGCTGATCTATCACGCCAGCATCGGCACCGTCTACACGCCCACCGACGATCCCGGGGCCGACGAGTCGAAGGGCGACCGCTGGTTCCAGGTGGTCGACGCCAAGACCCTGAAGGTGGTCAAGCGGGTCGTGATGGGCGAGAAGCTCGCCGAGGCCGGCTACCCCGACATGAGCTCGGCGGTCCGGCCGATGGCGCTGTCGCCGGACGAGCGCTACGTGTACATGCAGATCTCGTTCCTGCACGGCTTTGTCGAGTACGACCTCCAGACCGACCGGGTCCTGCGGATCGCCAACCTGCCGCTGAGCGAGAAGGCCAAGGGGCTGACTCGCGAGCAGTACGTGCTCGACTCGGCCCACCACGGTCTGGCCATGAACCCGAGCGGCACCAAGCTCTGTGCCGCGGGCACGATGTCCGACTACGCGGCGATCGTCAATCGTAAGACCTTCGCCTACGAGATCGTGCACGTGGGGGACAAGCCCTACTGGTCCACCAACAGCGGCGACGGGCGCTACTGCTTCGTGTCGGTCAGCGGCGAGGATCGCGTGTCGGTGATCTCCTACGCAACGGCGAAGGAGGTGGCGAGCATCCCCGTTGGAGACCATCCGCAGCGGATGCGCATGGGCACCATCCGCTCGACGGTGGATCGCGTGGCGCCGCGGGTGCTCGCGCTGAAGGTGGTGCGCCGCAAGGGTGGCCGCCGGCTGCTGCGCGTCAGGGAGCTCCGAGCGGGCGCGGCTCGCGGTCGGCGTGAGGAAGGTGCGCAGGCGTGGCGGCACGCGCAGGATCCGCAGGGTCCGGCGTCAGGCGCGAGCGGGTACGAGCCGCGTGCGGCTGGGCAAGCTGCGCGGGCCGGGTCGGTACCGGTTGGTGGTAAGGGCGACCGACGCGGCGGGCAACAAGTCCGCTCGCAGGATCGTGCGTTTCCGGGTCCGCGCCGCGCGCTGAACTTGCTCCCCTCGTTGGCCTGACCGCCGATCGAGATCGCCGCGAGCAGGTCAGCCCCTGACGATCCTGAACTTGACCCGCGTGGGCTTGGCGTTGCTGCCTGCCGGCTTGGCGACCAGGTTGTAGCCGCCGGGCCTAAGCTTGCGGTTTCTGAGGCGCCCGGTGAAGACAAGGCTGTTCGCGCCCTGGCTGCCCTGGTGCTTGAAGCTGCCCTTCTGGCGCAGGTTGCAGCGCTTGCCCGTCCGGTTCCTCGAGGTGGGCTTGCGGCACTTGCCCGCCGCTCGGCGGCCGGCCTTGCGGCGCTCGACGGTGAAAGTGACCGGCGCGGGCGTGGAGAGCGTGTAGCTCACCGTCGTGCCCACCTTGGCCGCGGCGCGCACACTCGCGCCCCTCGCCGCGGCGATGAACGCCGCGCGCGCGAGGTCGAGAGCGCTCAGGGCCGGTGCCCCGACTACCCCGCCGCCTCCGCCGCCACCACCCACGCTGGCGGGGTCGGCCTCGCCGTTGACGAGCAGGATGTTGCCGCCCAGGGTGCCGTCGGCCAGGCGCTCCTGCCCCGCGCGGACCGCCGGTGCGATGTACGAGGTGTTGGCGCTCGAGCCGAACCCGCCCTGTGCAGGGACGTAGGCGGGTGCCGAGCTACCCAGAGTAAGCAGGCTGATGCCCAGGTAGTCGACCGTCTCGATCGGCTCACCGTCGATCACGTCGACGGTGTTCTTCACCGGGAGGTTCACCGGCACTGCATTGATGCTGTTGGGCGCCGGCGTGAACACCTGGCTCTCGACCGGCACGTGGCAACAGATCAGTCCGCCGGCGCCGGCCTGGGAGCGTGTCGCGCGTATCACCGTGAAGACCATCGGGCCTACACGCGGTCCGGTGCGAACCCGCGCGAGCCGTATCACCCACTCGCCTCGCGGCACCTGCGAGGTCCAGGCGCCCTGTGAGTCGTTGCCGAGGAAGGTGCAGCTCGGGGGCGGGCCGATGACGGAGAAGATCGCGTCGCAGCCGAGGTCGGGGTTCACGTTGGCGGGCAGGTTCAGCGGCGCTCCGATCGTGACGGCCGAGCTGGCCGGCGCCCAGAGCAGCGCCGCAGCCGCGCAGCCTGTCAGCACCATGGCCAGCCGCGCACGTATGCGGGCGAAACAGGAGGTCACGGGGGCCAGAGTACGCCCGGTCGGCAATCTTCGCTAACGCTTCGCCGGGGGCGAAAACCTGCACTTTCCGAGAGGGGGCGTGCCCAGAACGCTCGGAAACTGCTCGAACTCTTGAATGAGGACCCGAGCGTTGTGATAATCGCGCGCTCCCGAGGGACTGGACGCTGACGTGATCCGGCAGTGAACGGGACCAAGAAAGGGGGCCGCCGTGGGCGGAACCCAGACCGAGACTGCCTTTGCCCGCCACCGCGAGGTTGTCACGGAAATGATCCGCGCGGGCACGCCGTTCGGTGACATCGAGAAGGCGATCGATGGGACGGCCGATCTCACAACCGACCAGCAGGCCGCGTTGTGGTTGGTGGCCTTCTCGCTCCGCGACCGGGGTATTCGCCAGCACGATGCGGGGGCTCACCTGGCGGACGTTCTGTAGCTCCCTAGCGCCTCCTGGTCACCCTTTCGTAGTCGCAGGTGACTCGGTCGCGCCTGTCGGCCGTAACGCGATCGCGGTCTGAGCCGGAGGTTGGTTAGGTGAGAAGGACGACCAGGATGATGATCAGGATGAGCCCGCCAACGCTGATGCCGATGTTCATACGTCCCTCCTCCGATGGATACCTGTTTGCGCACTTACCCGGCATCCGGTATTTCAGTCACCACCGTATGCTGCTTTCGTGCTGGCGCTCCTGGAGGATGGACCTGGGCAGGGCGACTCAGTCGAGGTGGAGCCGGTGGAGGGCCGGCCACCGAAGACGATCGACCTGCCAGACGGAGAGGGCGGTACCTGGCGCTACTGCCTCACGGAGTGGGTCCAGGAGGGTATGACGGCGGACTACACCTTCCTCTACGCCGTGTAGGTGGAGATACAGTTCGCGAGGTGAGGGTGCGTAGAGGGCCGGTTGCGATGTTGGCAGCGGCGCTGGTGCTCATCGTGGCCGCCCCTGCGGCGGACGCGGTGACCGTGTGGGCCGTCGGCGACGGTGGCGTGTCCGGGCCGGAGGACGATCAGCTCGCGGCCCGGATCGAGACCGAGCCCGTGGATCACTTCCTATACCTCGGGGATGTGTACGAGTCGGGGACGGCGGATGAGTTCGCCAACTGGTACCACCCGTCGTTCGGCCGCTTCAAGGCCAAGTCGAGCCCCACCGTAGGCAACCACGAGTGGGCCAGCCGCGCGGGCGGCTATGACCCCTACTGGGGCGCGCTGGCCCCGCAGCAGGCCGGCGGCGGCCACTACTACTCCTTCGACCTCGGTGGCTGGCACTTCATCAGCCTCAACACAGAGGAGCCAGCCGGCGCCGGGTCGCCCCAGCTCGCGTGGCTGCAGGGCGACCTGGCGGCCAACCCGGGAGAGTGCACGATCGGCTTCATGCACAGGCCCCGCTACAGCGCCAGCTTCGCCCAGGACGACCCGGCCTGGGAGCCGATCTGGTCAGCGCTCGCGGGCGCCGGGGCCATAGCCATGCTCAGCGGGCACGACCACGACTACCAGCGCTTCAATCCGAACCGCGGGCTCGTGCAGTTCGTGGTCGGGTCGGGCGGCAGGGCGCTGAGGCCGGTCAACTTCTCCGATCCGGATCTGGCCGCGTACAACGACACGGCCTTCGGCGCGCTGCGCATGAACCTCACGCCCAGCCGTCTCGACTTTGCCTTCGTCCCGACGGCCGGCCCGGCGCTCGACTCCGGCTCGCTGGGATGCCCGCAGGGGTCGGGCGCCGCACCGCCGAGCGGTGAGCCGCCCGAGACTCCGCAGCGCGGCCGGATTCGGATCCTTCGGCCACGTGCTGGCGCCGTTTACCGCCGCACGCCCCGCAAGCTCAACGGCCGCGCTACAGCGGTGCGCAGCCCCGTCCGGCTGACGCTCGTGCACCGCAAGGGAAAGCAGTGCAAGGTGCTGGGGAGCCGGCGCCTGAGGCCTGTCCCCTGCAGCACGCGACGCTCGCTCAAGGCTCGGGGCGTCTTGCGGTGGAAGCTGCGCCTGGCGCCGCGCACCCTGCCTTCAGGTCGCTACCGGTTGACCGCACGCGCTACGGGCCAAGACGGGCGTGTGGTGTCGGACTCGGTGCGGTTCCGGATGCGATAGCCGCGGGCTGTACGATCGCGCGGTGCTCGCGGCCCGCGTCGTCGGCCTCACGCTCGCAGCCGTGCCGGCGGTCGCCGGAGTAGCCCACGCGGCGGATGACGCGCGCTCCGCGGCCGTCGTGGACGGCGCCGCTCGCTTCGAGGTGATCACGCCCTCGCTGATTCGCCTCGAGTACGCCGCCGACCGGCGCTTCGAGGGCCGGCGGACGTTGACCACCGCCGGAAGGCTGCGCACGCGGCCGCGCTTCACGAGCCAGGTGCGCGGCGGCGAGAGGGTGCTCCGCACGTCGCGGATGACCCTTCGCTGGCGACGAGGGTCGGCGCCGTTCGGCCGCGAGACCCTGCGCGTCCGGATCGGACGCCGGGTCGTGCGACCCCAGCCGGGGCCGAACCCCTCGCCGCTCGGCGGGTGGAGGCGAGCGCTCGATCACACCGATGGCCCGGTGCCGTTGCACGAGGGCATGCTCTCCCGCGCGGGCTGGTACCTGCTCGACGACTCCGGGACCGCGTTGCTCACTCCCGCCTGGTTCGAGCCGAGGCCCGAGCGTGACGGCCCGTACCAGGACCTCTACCTGTTCGCCTACGGCCGCGACTACGCCCGCGGCCTGCGCGACCTGCGCGCACTGACGGGGCCCGCCCCGCTGCTCCCGCGCAAGGCCTTCGGCGTCTGGTTCTCACGCTGGTGGCCCTACGGCGACGAGGACTGGCGCGCGCTGGTCGGCCGCTTCCGCGACGAGCGTGTGCCGCTGGACACCCTCTCCATCGACACCGACTTCAAGGCAGTGCATGACGAGGCCGGCGCGGCGATCGCCGCGAACGCGGTCGGGGCTCCCGGCAAGCCGTACTCGTGGAACGCCTGGGACTGGAACCGCGACCTCTACCCCGACCCTGCCGGCTTCTTCCGCTGGGCGCGCGAGCAGGGCATCGACGTGGGGCTCAACCTCCACCCGTCGATCAACAGCCGCGACCCCCAGTTCGAGGCCACCCAGGCGCGTGCCGGCGGCGGGCTGGTCGCCGACGAGGCCTGCCGCGTCACGCAGGCCGATCCGCTCGGCCAGTGCATGGTGTTCGACTGGAGCGATCGCCGCCATCTCGCTGCGTACTTCGCGCTGCACGAGCCGTTCGAGCGCCAGGGGGCCGACTTCTGGTGGCTGGACTGGTGCTGCGACGGCACCCGGGTTGACGCACCGGGGCTGACGCCGGACACGTGGATCAACAAGCAGTACTTCGACCGCCAGCGCGCACGAGGGTCGCGCTGGCCCGCGTTCCAGCGGATGGGCGGCTCCTACCAGCTCGGCTTCGGCGCCAGCGGCGGGACCGGCGCGTTCGCCGAGCACCGGTACACGATCCAGTTCACCGGCGACACCTGCGCGACGTGGCCGCAGCTCGGCTTCGCCTCGGAGTTCACCGCGGCGGCGGCGAGCATCGGGCTGCCCTACGTCAGCCACGACATCGGCAGCTTCTTCGCGGAGTCGCCGAACGGCACCTGTGACAAGCAGCTCAGCCCCATCCTCGCGCCGAGGGAGAACTCCCTCTCGCCGGAGATGTACGTCCGGTGGGTGCAGCTCGGCGCCTTCCAGCCGCTCGCCCGGCTGCACTCCCACCACGGGCAGCGGCTGCCGTGGGAGTACCAGGAGCCGGCCAGCACGGTGGCGGCCGACTTCCTGCGGCTGCGCGAGTCACTGGTCCCCTACCTGTACACACTGGCGCGCCAGGCGCACGATCGCGGGCTGCCGATGGTCCGCCCCCTGTACCTGGGCTGGCCCAACAGGGCAGCGGCCTACGAGCATCCGACGCAATACACACTCGGGCGCGACCTACTCGTTGCGCCGGTGAGCACGCCGGGGAACCCGGCGGAGGTGCGGGCCTGGTTCCCGCCCGGCACGTGGGTCGACTGGTTCACCGGCCGGCGGCACCGCGGCCCGGCGTCGAAGCGCCTGTCGGTGCCGCTCGAGCGCATGCCCGTGTTCGTGCGTGCGGGCGC
Source organism: uncultured Thermoleophilaceae bacterium (assembly GCA_963825475.1). GTDB lineage: Bacteria > Actinomycetota > Thermoleophilia > Solirubrobacterales > Thermoleophilaceae > JAAYBF01. Next base: position 797,973 of record CAWGTC010000006.1, read on the forward strand.
CATTGTGGCGACACAGCCCTCGGTGGCCACCACCCCGGCCGCGCCGCCCAGGTCGCTGGTGCTCACCGCGCACCGTGGGCGGGGCGGGCTCAGCCTCTACGACGACGCGGGCGACGGACTCGCGCACGAGCGCGGTCGCTTCAGCCGCACGAGGATCACGCAGCGCGGGGCGCGCGGCGTGCATACGTTGACCATCGGGGCCGCGCACGGCCGCTTCGCGGGCCGGCCAAGGGGGCGCGCCTACGAGGTCCGTTTCGTCGGCGTTGCGCGGCCCCGCACCGTCGCCGTCGGCGGACGGCGCACGTCACGCTGGAGCTTCGACGCTCGCAAGCGCACAGTCATAGTGCGCGCCGGCCGGCTGTCGACGCTCCGTGCTACGCGGATCGTGCTGAGGTCCCGCTCGCAGGGTGAGTCAGCCGGCGCGGGCTCCGGTGACGGTCGTGAGCCCGAAGCCTTCCCCATGAGTCCGTCGGAGTAGCCGCGAGCCATCGATTTTCGCGACGACGTGATGCCCGAGTTTTCGACGACCGCTGACCTCGAATACAACATGCAACGGAGTGGGCGCGGCTGGTTTCGAACCAGCGACCTCTCGCGTGTGAAGCGAGCGCTCTCCCACTGAGCTACGCGCCCGGGAGGCGGATGATTCTAGGCGCCGGAAGGAAAGGCCGTCAGGCGGCGAGCGCCAGCTCGTACGCCGGCACCGGCTCGACCAGTTCGACGTCCGAGATGGCCACCACCTGAAGGCAGCAGCCGCAGTCGTCGCACACGAGGGCCTCGAGCTCGATCAGCTCGCCCACGGTCTCGACGACAAGCTCGCAGCGGTCGTCGCTGCAGATGAGTTCGGCAAGAATCACCCGCCCATGTTGGTGGCGGGTGCGGACGGATACGCGCTAGGCTCCTTCGCGGACCGTGCTAGGCGGGGAATTAGCGGTGCCCTGTATTCGCAATCCGCTCTAGCGAGGCCGAATTCCCGTCCGAGGGGCTATGTCCTTCGGGGTCAGTACGCCGGACCGAGGTGTTGATGGTCGGGTCCCGCGCGGTGAGTGACTGCGAACCAGGTCAGATCCGGAAGGAAGCAGCCTTAAGCGGATCCGCTCATGCGCCGCGGACCAGCCTGACCGGAGCCAAAGCACGGCGGGCACGCCCGAAGACCGGCTTCGACGACGGGTGCACGGTCCATCTTTCCAGCCCTTTCCGGGCGGCCGGGCCGATGTCCGTGGCGCGGCTAGCATGATCTCCCCGATGCTCTCGCTCTACCGTCGCCACCGCCCGAAGACCTTCGACGAGGTCGTCGGCCAGGAGAGCGTGGTGCGCACCCTGCGCAACGCCATCGACCTGGGCAAGGTCCACCACGCGTACCTGTTCGTGGGCTCGCGCGGAACGGGCAAGACCAGCATGGCGAAGCTGCTGGCCTGCGCGCTCAACGCCGAGGGCGGCCCGCGCACCGACTTCTCGCCCGACGACCCGGCCTGCCGGGCGATCATGATCGGCAGCTCGCTCGACGTCGTGGAGATGGACGCCGCCTCCAACAACTCGGTGGACGACATTCGTGAGCTGAGGGAAAACGTGGCCCTCTCACCCATGGGCGGCGCCCGCCGCGTGTACATCCTGGACGAGGCGCACATGCTGTCCCCCGCGGCCTGGAACGCCTTCCTCAAGACCCTCGAGGAGCCGCCCGCGCACGTTGTCTTCGTGCTGGCCACCACGGAGGCGCACAAGGTGCCGGCCACGATCGTCGACCGCTGCCACCAGTTCGTGTTCAAGCGCCCCTCGCTCGAGCAGATCGCCGGCGTGGTCAAGAAGGTCGCGGCGGAGGAGAGCATCACGATCCCCGATGCGGCGGTGGGCATGATCGCCCGCAAGGCCGCGGGCAGCTTTCGCGACGCGCTGGGCACGCTCGAGCAGCTGGTGACCTACGGGGGCAGCGAGATCGCGCTGGAGAGCGTGCTCGAGACCCTCGGCGCCGCCAGCCCCCGGCTGATCCTCGACACCACCGAGGCGCTGGTGGAGAGCGACCCGCGCGTGGCGCTCGAGTCGGTGCAGCGGCTGGCGGAGTCGGGGCGCGACTACGACCAGTTCATGCGCGATCTGGCCGGCCATCTGCGCCATCTCTTCGTGCTCCAGACGATCGGCTCGGTGCCCGACTCCTTCGCCGTCACGGCCGAGTGGTCGGACCGGCTGACCTCGCAGGCCGAGCGACTCCCCCAAGCCGCGATCCTGCGCGCGATCGAGCTGCTGGCGGCGGCCCTGGCTGCGGTCAAGGAGGGCTCGGACCCGCGCCTGCAGCTGGAGGTCGCGCTGCTCAAGGCCACCCAGCCCCAGGCCGACCAGTCCGTGCAGGCTCTGATGGTCCGCATCGATCAGCTCGAGGCCCGGCTGGGAGATGCTTCGGGCACGCCGTCCGGTCCGCCGGCGCCACGGCCCGCCACGCCTGGACCTCCGACTCCGGATCCGCCGGTAGCCCCCGATCCGCCGGCGGCCCGCGAGCCGGCGCGGGTGAGCGCGGGCGGAGGTGCGGCCGTGGCGGTCGTCTCCGCCGAGCCCGCGCCCGCGCCCGAGCCGGAGCCCCAGCCCGAGGTCGTGCCCGAGCCCGCCTCCGAGATCGACCTCGAGCGCATCAAGGGTCTCTGGGGAGCGGTGGCCGAGGCCGTTCGCGAGCAGAACGGAATGGTGGGCGCCCTGATCGGCGGGTCGGTGCCGTGCGCGCTGGAGGGCGACAGGCTGACCGTGGCCTTCCCCGAGGAGGCGGCCTTCCTGAAGAAGAAGGCCGAGGCCAACCGCGAGCTGGTGCTCGGAGCGCTGCGCAGCCTCACCGGCCGGGGATTCGTGGTGGCCTTCGAGTTGCGCAAGCCCGAGGAGGAGGCCGCCCCCCGAACCCTCGGTGAGGAGGATCTCGTGGAGGGGCTCATCCGCGAGTTCGGCGCCGAAGAGGTCTTCGAGGAAAGCGTCGAAGGGGCGCACCGCCCCCCTTCGCAACCCCCCGGCAGCCCTACTCCCGACTCCGAGGACTGAACACCTTGCCCAAGCCGCCCAACATGAACGACATGATGCGCCAGGTACAGAAGATGCAGCAGGACATGGAGAAGGCGCAGGCAGAGCTCAAGCACGAGTCGGTCGAGGCCAGCGCGGGCGGCGGCATGGTGACGGTGAAGGTGAGCGGCGAGCTGGAGATCCTGGAGCTGAAGATCGACCCCGAGGCGGTCGACCCCGAGGACGTGGAGCTGCTGCAGGACATGGTCCAGGCGGCGGTCAACGAGGCGATGCGCTCCGCCCAGGAGCTGGCCGCGAACAAGATGGGCGCGGTCACCGGCGGGCTCGGCGGCGGCGGCGGCGGGCTGGGCGGCCTGGGGATCCCCGGGCTCTAACGTCAGCGTGTTCGCTCCTCCCGTAACCCGCCTGATCACCGAGCTGGCGCGCTTCCCCGGCATCGGCCAGCGCACAGCCCAGCGGCTGGCATTCCATCTGCTGCGGGCCTCCGACGAGGAGGCCCTCGCCCTGGCCGACGCGATCCGCGAGGTCAAGGCCACGGTGGGCCACTGCGAGGTGTGCTTCAACCTCGCGACCGAACCCACCTGCCGCATCTGCCAGGACGAGCGCCGCGACGCCGAGGTGCTGTGCGTGGTGGAGGAGCCCAGCGACGTGATCCCGATCGAGCGCACCAACGAGTTCAGCGGCCGCTACCACGTGCTGGGCGGCGCGCTGTCGCCCATCGACGGCGTCGACCCGGAGGATCTGCACATCGCGGAGCTGCTCGACCGCGTGTCCGCGAACGGGGTCCGCGAGGTGGTGGTGGCCACCAACGCCACCACCACGGGGGAGGCCACGGCCCTCTATCTCGCGGACGCGATGCGCGAGCGAGCCCCGGCGGTCACCGTGACCCGGCTGGCCAGCGGTCTGCCGGTGGGCTCGGACCTCGAGTACGCCGACGAGATCACGCTGGGCAAGGCCTTCCGGGGCCGGCGCGAGCTGTAGTCCCCAGACCTACAATCGCGAGCGTGAGGCTGCGGGGAGCCATCATCGCGGGGCTGGCGCTGGTGGTGACAGCGCTGGTCGGTCCGGCACCGGCGGCAGCTCAGGGCGAGCCCTCCTGCGTGGGGGAGATCGAGTCCGAGGGAGTGCCGCAGAAGCCCGGACCCAACCTTCGCTTCGGCATCGGCCCGCTGGTACAGGCGGGCCAGATAGGCCCGCTTCCAGGTCCGGCCGTTGCCGAGCAGCCCGACCGCACCCACGAAGCGCTGGCTCGGCTGCGACCATCCACGGGCGCCTTCGTGCTGCGCCTCAACCGCTTCTTCTGGTCTGACGGCGAGGCCGGCATCCAGCGCTACCTCGACCTGGCCCGGCGCTTCACCGACCGCGGGTATGAGGTCGAGCTGCAGGTGCGCTACCACCCCAGCCCGGAGCAGGAGGGCGACATCGCGGGCTGGGTGCGCCACGTGCGCGAGGTGGTGCGCCGCTTCGGCGCCAACCCCGGCGTGGTGGCGCTGCAGATCGCCAACGAGGTGAACCTCACGATCTCCGAGGACTCGTCCGACGGCGCCTACGAGGGTGCGCGCGAGGCGCTCGTGCAGGGCGTGATCGCCGGCAAGGACGAGGCCCGGCGACTGGGCCATGACAGGCTGGAGATCGGCTTCAACTGGGCCTACCGCACCGACCCGGCGAGCGAGGAGAGCTTCTGGCGCTCGCTGCGCGACCGCGGCGGCGCGGAGTTCGTGCGCTCGCTGGACTGGATCGGCCTCGACGCCTATCCCGGCACGGTGTTCCCGCCGGCCGAGTCCGACCTCGACGGCTACCGCGACGGCATGGTCAACGCGATGAGCGCGATGCGCTGCTTCGCCGCAATCCCCGGCATCCCGGAGACGGTGCCGATGAAGGTGGAGGAGAACGGCTGGCCCACCTTCGGCGCGCGCTCGCACGCGATGCAGGCCGACGTGCTGCGCACGATGGTCGGCGCGGTACACGACTTCCGCGGCACGTTCAACGTGACCGACTACCGCTGGTTCAACCTGCGCGACGGAGACTCCTCCTCGCCCCAGCCCTTCCAGCACTTCGGCCTTCTGGACAGCGCCTACAACGAGAAGCCCGCGTTCGCGGTCTACGACTCCCTGGTGGACCGCCTGCACCGCCGGGAGCCGGCCACGCCCCGGCTGCACCTGCGAAGGCGGTGCGTCCTGGGGAGACTGAGAGTCGCCGTGGCCGGCAAGGGCCTGGACCAGATCAAGCGAGCGCGCTTCCGGTCAGCGGGCAGGCGGTCCGTGGACAGAAGCCGACCCTTCGCGAAGAGGGTTCGACCCGGCCGGGTGAGGGTGGGGGTACGTCTGAAGGACGGGAGCCTGATCAGACTCAGGCAGCGGCTGAAAGCTTGCCCTAGCGACTAGCGACCAGCCACCAGCGCCTACCGAATAAGCCCGTAGTCCCGCTTGACCTCGAGCACCCTGACCACCGCGTCATCCAGCCGCTCGCCCGATATCTCCCCACTGCGCACGGCGCGCAGGACCGCGATGTAGGCCGCCTGCTGGTCCCCCGGTGAGCCCGATATCTGCACCATGTCGGCTCCCGCCTGCACGGCCTGCACGGCGGCATCGGGCACATTGCCGAGCGCGGTGATCGAAGGGTCGGCGAGGTCGTCTGTGATGGCGATGCCCTCGAACTTCAGCTCGTCGCGCAACAAATCCGTGGTGATGCTCTTCGAGAGCGAGCCGGGCGTGACGAAGTCGTCGGGGGCGTACAGCCCGTTGCTGACCACGGTTCCGGGGGCGCCGGCCTCGAAGGCGGCGCGGAACGCCACGAGGTCACGGTCGGAAAGCTCTTCCAGCGAGAGCCCCACGTTGGCCGGGCCCTCCTCCGTCGACTGGGACGCCGAGCCCAGCCCCGGGAAGTGCTTGACCGCCGCGAACACGCGCGTGTCGCGGTAGGCCTCAACGAGCGCGGAGGCGTAGGAGGCCACCAGCTCCGGGTCGTCGGAGAAGGCGCGGGCGCCCACTGCCAGCTCCTGGGGCAGCCCCACGTCGACCACGGGTCCGAGCACACCGTTGACGCCGAGCGGCTTGAGGGTGCGGCCGGCCTCGCGCGCCTCGGCGGCGGCCTGATCGACGGTCTCGAGGTCGGCCGCGGCCGTGGCGGGGGGCAGGTCGGCCAAGGCGTTGAACTCGCCCCCCTCCTGGGTGGCCATCACCCACGGGGGCACATGCTTCTCGTCGCGGGCGATCACCCCGGCCTCCCCGGCAAGCGTCGCCAGCTGCTGGGGATCGGTGTAGTTCTTGGAGCCGATCACGATCCCGCCAAGGTCCAGGCGCCGCAGCTGGCGGTAGATCGGAGCGTTCAGGTCGGTCCCCTGGAAGCCGACCAGAAACAGCTGAGCCACCCTGCGGTCGACCGGCAGCCGCTTGGCAAGCTCGGCCACGCTGCGGGGCACTCCCGCCTCGGGCGGGGCGTCGGCCGCCGGCTCCTCACCGGGCGGGATGATCCGGGCGAGGAACGAGGCCCGGCGCTCCTCGTTGCTCTGGCGACCGGCCTCGGGCACCGCATCGGTGTCGCCACCGCCGCCTCCGGCCAGCACGCCGAGCGCGGTGGCGCCCGCCACGAGCACCACGGCCGCGATCGCGACCAGCCGGGGGGAGTGGATGTCCTTCAGCCGGTCGAGCATCAGTTGGGCCTCACCCGGTGAACGCTAACCTGCGGCGCCCGTGACGGAAGCAGGCCTCGCGCAGCCCCAGACCGTGGTGATGAAGTTCGGCGGCACCTCGGTGGCCGACGCCGAGCGGATCAAGCGCGCAGCCGGCCGGATCGTGCAGGCCGCGGAGGAGGGCGCGCGCGTGGTGGCGGTGCTCTCCGCGCGCGGGAAGACTACCGACGAGCTGACGGCCATGGCCCACGAGGTCTCCGCCCGGCCGCACCCGCGCGAGATGGACATGCTGCTCTCCACCGGGGAGCGCATCTCCTGCGCCCTTGCCGCGATGGTGATCAACGACCTCGGCCATGAGGCGATCTCGCTGACCGGCTCCCAGGCGGGCATCGTGACCGACACCTCGCACACCAATGCCAAGATCCTCGACGTGCGCGCCGACCGGATCAGCACCGCCCTCGACGACGGCAAGATCGTTCTGGTGGCCGGCTTCCAGGGGGTCTCCACCTCCTCCGATGTCACGACGCTCGGCCGCGGCGGTTCGGACACCACGGCGGTCGCGCTGGCCGCCGCTCTCCGCGCCGACGTGTGCGAGATCTACACCGATGTGGCCGGGGTCTTCAGCGCGGACCCGCGCATCGTGCCGGACGCTCGCAAGCTTGCGGTGGTCTCCTTCGAGGAGATGCTGGAGATGTCCGCCTCGGGGGCGGGGGTGCTTCAGCTGCGCAGCGTGGAGTACGCGCGCAACCACGGCATCCCGATCCATTGCCGGTCCAGCTTCGAGGATGGACCCGGTACCTTCGTGGTCGACGAGCACACCACCATGGAACGACCCCTGGTCACAGCAGTCACGCACTCGACCGACGAGGCGCGGATCACCCTCACCGGCCTGCCGGACAGGCCGGGCGTGGCCGGGCGCGTGCTCACGGTCCTCGCCGCAGCCAACGTGAACGTGGACATGATCATCCAGAACGAGCCGGCCTCCGAGGGCCAGCGCGCGGACATGTCGGTGACCGTTCCGCGCTCGGACCTCGCGCCTGCCATCGAGGCGCTCACGCCGCTCGCCAACGAGCTCGGCGTGGGGGAGCTGGCCACCGACGAGGGGATGGGCAAGGTGTCCCTGGTGGGAGCCGGCATGAGGAGCCATCCCGGCGTGGCTGCCAAGGCCCTGTCGGTGCTCGGTGACGCAGGGGTGAACATCGAGATGATCTCCACCTCGCCGATCAAGATCTCGTGCGTGGTTCGCGAGGAGGACGTGGAGCGGTCGGTCAGGGACCTGCACGCCGCCTTCGAGCTCGGCGCCGACGCCATCCGGCGCGAGGACCCGCGGGGGGATCACCGCCCGGTGATCCGGCCCGACGACGAGGCGGCCTGACGTGCGCGTGGCGGTGGTGGGCGCCACCGGCGCCGTGGGCTCCACGATCCTCGGCGTGATGGGTGAGCGCAGCTTCGCCGCCGACGAGGTGGTGCCGTTCGCCTCGGAGCGCTCGGCCGGACGGAGGATCGCCTGGGGCGAGACCAACCTCGAGGTGCGGGCGCTGGGGGCCGAGGCGATCCAGGGCTTCGACCTCGCGCTCTTCTCCGCGGGCTCTCAGACCAGCGAGGAGTGGGCGCCGCGCTTCGCCGCGGCCGGCGCCGTGGTGGTCGACAACTCCTCCTTCTGGCGGATGAAGGAGGACGTGCCGCTGGTGGTCTCGGAGGTCAATCCCGGCGCCCTCGACGGCCACAAGGGCATCGTGGCCAACCCCAACTGCTCGACGATGCAGATGGTCGTGGCGCTCAAGCCCATCCTCGACCATGCCGGGATCCAACGGCTGGTGGTGTCCACCTACCAGTCGGTGTCGGGCACGGGTCAGCGCGCGGTCGAAGAGCTGCACGACCAGGCGCAGGCGGTGATCGAGGCCAAGGAGCTGCCCGTGCCCACCGTCTATCCGCACCAGATCGCCTTCAACGTCCTGCCCCAGGTGGAGACCTTCAAGGACGGCGACGACTACACCACCGAGGAACGCAAGATGATGGCCGAGACCCGGAAGATCCTCGGCACAGACTCCCTCGGCATCTCGGCCACGTGCGTGCGGGTCCCCGTCTACACCGGCCACTCCGAGTCGGTCAACGTGCAGACCCGCGACCCGCTCTCCCCCGACGAGTGCCGCGAGCTGCTGTCGGGCGCGCCGGGGATCCGCGTGATCGACGACCCGGCCGACGGGCTGTACCCAACCGCCATCGACGCCGCCGGGCAGGACGATGTCCTGGTGGGCCGTATCCGCCGGGACCCGTCGCACGACCGCTGCCTCAACCTATGGGTCGTGGGCGACAACCTGCGCAAGGGAGCAGCCACCAACGCCGTCCAGGTGGCCGAGCTGCTCATCGTCCGCGGCCTGCTGGGCCGCGCTCGCGGTCTAACGGTTTAGCGCGGCCGGAGCCGGGGCGGGCGGCGCCTCGCTGTCCGGCCGCGAGAGGCGGGCCAGGTCGCGCCGGGAGGAGATCCCGAGCTTGCGGTAGATGTGGCGCGCGTGGGTGCGCACGGTTTCGAGGCCGATCGACAGGGACTGGGCGATCTGCGCGTTGGTGGCGCCGTCCTGCAGCAGCTCGAGCACGTCGGCCTCGCGCGGGGTGAGCAGGTCGCCGCCGTCCAGCGCCAGGCCGTTGCCCTGCCCCCCGGCAGCCGCGGAGCGGGGAAGCACGTGCATTCCCCGGGAGGCCAGGTGGATCGCGTGGATCACGTCCCGTCCCTGAGTCTCCTTGGACAGGCACGCCGTGGCCCCGAAGGACAGCATCTGGTTGCACTCGGCCGCCGTGGGACGGTTCGCCAGCACCACCAGGCGGGTGTCGGGAAACGCCTGGTGCAGCTGGAACACCTGCGCCGAGCTGGTGAGCGATCCGAAGTTGAGCACCACTACGGCCGGGGCGTGCCGTTCGATCGCCGCCTCGATGGCCGGCGGGGCCACCCCGTCCTCGAGCAGGTCCAGGTGCGGGTCTTCCGCGATCAGCTGGCTCAGCCCGAGCGCCACCAAATCCTCGAATTTGGTCACGATCACGCTGACCGAGGCGGGCATTCCGCCAGTCTAGGGGTGAGGGAGGGGTGAGACAACTCACCCCCTGAACACCCCGTCGCTTACCCCGAAGATCACACCGCAGAGGGGAAGAAACACGGTTGGAGGCGCGCAACCATTCCGGGTGCAGCAAGAACTTGTCGGGGCGGACTGGGGTACGCCACACAGGGAGAGACCGGCCAAGAGGAGGTGCGGTGCTCGCCGGAACAACGTTCCGGCGGCGCTCCTCCCGGGCCGGTTCTCTCGTTTAAGGGGTCCTAGACGGTCGTTCTGCCCGAGGTGGCGGGAACCGGCTCGTCGATTGGGGCGGGGCGCGCGACGTGGAAGCCCTGCACGTAGTCCACGCCCAGCTTCCGCAGTAGCTCGAGGGTGTCCTCGTCCTCCACGAACTCGGCGATCGTCTGCTTGCCGAGACCGTGCGCGATGTCCACCAGCGCGCGCACCAGAAGCTGGTTGGTGGAGCTGAGGCTGAGGTCCTCGATGAACTCGCCGTCGATCTTGAGATAGTCGAAGGCGAAGTGCTTGAGGTAGTAGAAGGAGGCGAAGCCGGCGCCGAAGTCATCGAGGGCGAACTCACAGCCCAGCTCGTGAAGGAACGCGGCGAAGCGCTTTGCGCGCTCGATGTTCACGATCGCGGCGGTCTCCGTCATCTCGAACACGAGCCCGGACGGGTCCGCGTCGTGCTGCTCGATCTGCCCCTTGATCATCGCGGGCAGCTCGGGGTCGGTGATCGACTTGGCCGACAGGTTGACCTCCAGCACCACGTGATCGCCGGCGGCCTGCATCCGGGCCAGCAGCGCCACCGCGTGGCGGATCACCCAGCGGTCGATCTCCTGGATCAGGTCGAAGCGCTCCGCGACGGGCAGGAACGCCGCCGGCGGGATCAGGTCGCCGTCGTCGTCCACCATCCGCAGAAGCAGCTCCTCCCTGTGACGGGGGTCGCCGGCGAGGCTCTGGATGCGCTGGCCGTGGAGCACGAAGCGGTCCTCGGCGAGCGCCTGGCGAATCCGCTCGACCCAGGTCATCCGCGCCGCCATACGGGCTTCGCGGCCACTGGTGGAGTAGATGCAGGCGCGGTCGCGGCCGGTTTCCTTGGCGTCGTACATGGCGATGTCGGCCTCGGCGAGCAGATCCTCCTCGGTTACGTCCTCGATGTCGCCCGAGAACAGAGCGATGCCGATGCTCGCCGTGGTGCTCACCCGTCCGTGATGGCCGGTGACCCCTGCGCCCGCACGGATGGTTGACAGCAGCTGTTCGGCCACCTCCACGGCCTCCCGTTCGTCGGCCTCCAGCAGGATCACCGCGAACTCGTCGCCGCCCAACCGGGCCACGAGATCGGTCTCGCGCACCCGCTCCTGGATCAGGCCGCTCACGCGCGCGATCAGCTCGTCGCCGAGGGAGTGGCCCAGCGAGTCGTTGATGTACTTGAAATGATCGAGATCGAGCGCCAGCACTGCGCCGCCGCGATTGTGCCGCCGCGCGTCGGCGAGCTCACGGCCCAGCTCCTCCTCGAAGCGACGGCGGTTGAACACACCCGTGAGCGGGTCATGGTCGGCCAGGTGCTGAAGCTGGCCCTCGTAGCGCTTGCGCTCCGACAGGTCCTGCACCTGAAGGATTCCGTGGGTGGTCTCACCACGCTCGTCGCGTACGAGAGAGGTGCTGAGCAGTACCCACACCGGCCGGCCCAGCGCGTCGACCAGCCGCTGCTCGTTCTGGGCCGTGTCCTCCTTGCCGGTGGCCAGGCGGCGGGAGGTGGCGGTTGCGGAGGCGCGGTCGTCGGGATGCAGGAGCGCCTGAAGGTCCATCGTCAGCAGGCGCTCGGACGGATACCCGGTGAGCTTGGACAGCGCCTCGTTGACCTCGAGAAAGCGGTCGGCCTCTCCATCGGCGACCCCGATCAGGGCCATCCCCACGCCGGAGTTCTCGAACGCGCGGCGGAAGCGCTCCTCGGCAGCGCGCTGCGCCCCCACGGCGACCTCGCGCTCTGCCAGGCGGCGATGTCCAAGTGCCTGCGCGTAGCGCTCGCGACGCTCGAAGCCCAGAAGCAGCAGGGTGACCAGGCCGCTGAGCACCAGTCCGGCCCCGAGGACGGTGGCCGTGAGCGTCGTCGACCCATCCACCGGCGACTGCACCTCCAGCGACCAGGTGCGCCCGGCGGCCTCGATGCGCTCGGTCACCGGATCCTCCAGTTCGCCGGCCGGGCCGAAAACGAGGTCGTCACCGTCGAGGATCCGGATCCGGGTGCCGGGCAGGCGGCTCGCACGCACGGCCTGGCCGAGCTGACCGGCGTCGAAGACGATCGCGGCCATCCCGGTCACCGCCGCGCGGCGTTCGGCGACGGTGCCGATCGGCGTGTCGTTCTGGTAGACGGGGAGGAACACAAGCACTCCCCGGCGCCCCGACTCGCGCAGCAGAGCCGGGCGCGTGGCCTGGGGCGTGCCTCGGTCTCGGGCCGCCCGCAGCGTGGGCCCGCGCACCGGGTCCGCGGCTACGTCCAGGCCGAGCGGGATCCGCTTCCCGAACTCTTCGATCGCGCTGGATCGATAGGACACCGGGTAGTACTCCGGGCGTGGTCCCGCGAGCTCGCGCCCGAGCTTGGTCGGATCGGTTATCGGCGAGTTGCCCGGTGCCGACTCGAACTCGTCGCGTAGCGAGGCCGGCACCCGGCTGACCAGCAGCGTGGCGCTGAAGGGAGAGTCGCGGAGGAGCGGCTCCGAGAAGGCGGCGAACTCCTCGCCGGTGACCTCCTCCGAGGCGGCGAACAGCCCTTGGACGGTGCCGAGGCCGGCGAGGGTCAGCGCGACGCGGCTGCGTAGATCCGCGGCAGCGCGCGCCGCCGCGCCGGTCTTCTCGTCCTGCACTCGCTGCTGGTGCCCGTCGTGGACCACTGCGGCGGTCGCTATGGAGGCGCCGACCAATCCGAGCGCCACGGCCGCAGTCAATCCACGCCGGAGGCTCATCATGCTTTATCTCGGCAGTCCGACCACCGAACGTGAACGTCCCCGTCCGGTCCCTGGTCTCTCCTCAGGCGGCCGCGAGCTGCGCGACCTTGCGCTGCACGTCCTTCGTCTTGACCACGTGCTTGTCCATGCCCAGCTCCTTCGGCTCGAGGCCGAGGGCCAGACCCACCATCTGAGGCAGGTGAAGAACGGGTACGTCGAGGTCACGTTCCACGAACTTTGCGGCATCCGGCTGCTGCATGTCGAGGTTGAGGTGGCAGAGCGGGCACGGTGTGACCAGGCAGTCGGCCCCCGCGTCGATGGCGTCGGCCAGATGGCGGCCCGCCTGACGGAGCGAAGTGGCCCGGTTCATCGTGATCACGGGGAAGCCGCAGCACTTGTGGCTGCCGGCGTACTCCACGGACTCGGCGCCCAATACCTCGATCACGTGATCGAGGTACCTGTCGCGGTTGGGGTGGTCCTCGAAGCCGAGCCGGTGCGTGGGACGCACGATGTAGCACCCGTAGAACGGAGCGATTCGCAGGCCCTCCAGCGGGCGGACCACCTTCTCGGCCAGCGTGTCGAGCCCGATCTCCTCCACCAGCAGCCAGAGGAAGTTCTTGTTCCACCACTCGCCGCTCTTCTCGTAGGTCAGGCCCTGGTCGCGAAGCGTGCCGTTGATGTGCTCGCGGTAGCCGCTGTCGGCATCCAGGCGCTCCTGGCATTCCGACTGCGCGCCCTGACAGGTCGAGCAGATGTTCATCATGCCCGCCGCGCCGTCCACTCCCTGGGCGAGGGCGAAGGTGCGAGCGTTGAGGGTGTCGGCCAGCTCCTGGTTGTGCTCGGCGATCACGCCGGCTCCGCAGCAGTTGGCGCGGTCCAGTTCCACCAGGTCGAGGTCGAGCTTGGGGGCCACGAGGCTCATCGAGCCGTGCAGCTCGGGTGTGAAGCCGCGCGAGACGCAGCCGGGCCAATAGGCGAGCTTCACTCTTCGTCTCCTCCGCTCTCACCGACTATGTACAGGTTGAGCTCGAGCCGTTCGTCTTGGGACTCGATCTCCTTGTAGATCTTCTTCACGTTGTCCTGGTCGGGCAGCTTGGGGTGGAACAGCACCTTCTTCGGCGTCACCTTGCCCGACGCGAGGCCGCGCATGGCGGTGGGAAGGGCCTCCACCAGCTGCTTGACCGCACCCGGCTCGGTCTGGCCCTTGATCATCGAGCCGTCGCCGAAGGAGCGGGGGAGCATCTGCGCCTCGTGCAGCGTGCCCCACTTCTCGATCATGTCCACGAAGGCCTTCTCGTGCCCGTAGCCGTTGTTCTTGTCCTTGATCTCGTAGTCGCCCGTGGCGCGGCGGCGCAGGCGCATGATCTGGCTCATCGGCGCCACATCCTTGGGGCAGACCTCGATGCAGGCGAAGCAGTGGGTGCAGTCGTACATCCCGTGCGGGTCCTCGGCCAGGTCGCGGAGGCGTTCCTCGGTCTGACCGTCGCGGGGATCGCCCACGAACCGGTAGGCCTTGGCCAGCGCCGCGGGGCCGACGAACTCGGGGTCGACCTCGAGAGAGAGACAGGCACTCACGCAGGCGCCGCACTGGATGCACGCCATCGTCTGGGTCACGTCGATCATCGAGTCGGCGGGCACGATGTACTCGCGCTCGGGCGGCTCGCCGTCGGGCAGCAGCCATGGCACCACGCGATGGATCTTCTTCCAGTGCACGGCGTCCATGTCCACGATCAGGTCCTTGAGCACGGGCATGTTGCCCATCGGCTCGACCACGATCGGGTTGCCGGGGCCCGCTTTGGCCGCGGCGTCGGAGATGCGGGTGTTGCATGCCAGCGCCGACTTGCCGTTGATCCGCACGCCGCAGGAGCCGCAGATGGCGGCGCGGCACGAGCAGCGGATGCGAGATCGAGGCGTCCTCGTGGTCCTTCGCGTAGAGGATCCCGTCGAGCACCGACCGCTCGGGAGCGATCGTCCACGTAGTACTCGTGCCAGAAGGCGGTGTCCCCGGACTCGGGGTCGTAGCGGCGGATCTTCAGCTGGAATTCGCTCATGGCTCTAGTACTTGCGCTCCTCGGGTTCCCACTGGGTCATCGTCACCTCGTGAATACGAGACCTCGGGCACGTCGCCGCCGTTCACGCTCAGGTTGATGTGCTTGAGCCACTCGTCGTCGTTGCGCTCGGGGAAGTCGGTGCGGAACTGCGCGCCACGGCTCTCCTTGCGCACGATCGCGCCCATCACGATGCATTCCGCGTTGTCGAGCATGAACTGCAGCTCGAGTGCCCCGAGCACGTCCTGGTTGAACACCGAGCCCTTGTCGTCGACCGCCACGGTCTTGACCTCCTCCTGGAGGCGCTTGACCACCTCGAGCGCGTTCTGCAGGCGGGTCTCGTCGCGGAACACGGACACGTCGGAGTCCATCACCTTGCCCATCTCGGCCTTGATCTCGGAGAGGCGGCGTCCGGAGCGGTCGCGCGAGATGATGCCTTCGATCGTGGCCCGCTCGCGGGCCAGCTCCGTGCCCGCCGGCTGTGGGCACCGCCATGGCGCGGGCCACCTGGGCGGCGTGGGCGCCGGAGCGGCGGCCGAAGATCAGCGTGTCGAGCAGGGAGTTCGCGCCCAGGCGGTTGCCGCCGTGCACCGACACGCATGCGCATTCGCCCGCGGCGTAGAGGCCCGGGACGTCGGTCTGACCGTCGATGTCGGTCTTGATGCCGCCCATCACGTAGTGGTTGCCGGGCTTGATGTGGATCGGCTCGGTGGTGATGTCGGTGCCGGCGAAGTCGCGGCCAATGTTCACGATCTCGCGCAGCGACTGCAGGATGCGCTGGCGGGGCACCACCGTGATGTCCAGCGCCACGGTGCCGTCGGGGAAGCCGCGGCCCTCGTCGATCTCGGTCTGCTCGGCGCGGGAGACCACGTCGCGCGAGGCCAGCTCCATCTTGTTGGGCGCGTACTTCTCCATGAAGCGCTCACCCTGGGCGTTGTAGAGGTGGGCCCCCTCGCCGCGCGCTCCCTCTGTGATCAGCAGGCCGATGCCGGCGAGCGTGGTGGGGTGGTACTGGACCATCTCCATGTCCATCAGCGGGGCGCCGGCGCGGTAGGCCATCGCGATGCCGTCACCGGTGCAGATGAGCGCGTTGGTGGTCGGGTTGAAGATCTGGCCGTTGCCGCCCGTGGCCAGGATCACGGCCTTGGCGGTGAACAGCTCGAGCGAGCCGTCGCGGATGTTGCGGGTCACCGCGCCGGCGATCCGGCCCGAGTCGTCACGCACCAGGGCGGTGGTGAACCATTCCTCGTAACGGGTCACCTCCTCGTGCTTCATCAGCTGCTCGTAGAGCACGTGGAGCAGGGCTTGGCCGGTGATGTCGGCCACGTAGTAGGTGCGGGCGGCGGAGGCGCCGCCGAAGGCGCGGGTGCCCAGCTTGCCCTCGTCGTTGCGGTGGAAGGTGACGCCCAGGTGCTCCAGATGCAGGATCTCGTCGGGCGCCTCGCGGCACATCATCTCGATGGCGTCCTGGTCGCCCAGGTAGTCCGAGCCCTTCACCGTGTCGAACGCGTGCGACTCCCACGAGTCCTCGGGGTTGAGAGCGGCGTTGATCCCGCCGGCCGCGGCGTTGGAGTGCGAGCGCACCGGATGGACCTTGGAGATCACACCCACCGACGCACCGGTCTCGGCCGCAGCGAGGGCGGCGCGCTGGCCGGCGAGACCGGCTCCTATTACGAGGACGTCGTGCTGGGGCATTTGGGCTGGTTACGGTGCTCACCCGATCAACGATCGGGCTGCGCTCCTTCACTGGTTACGCGCCTCCACAGAGGCGCGGCGGGCATCCTATTCGACACCGGCCGCCACCTGGATTACGGACGGCACGGCAGCAGGGCTCAGCCCTGGGGACTGGGGACCGGGGACCGGCCTCCGCGCAGCGCTCGCCGAACCTGGTCGACCGTGACCACGCCACGGAGCCGTCCCTCGGGGTCCACCGCCATGATCGCCCCCAGCCGCTGCAGCCCCTCCAGGGCCAGCAGTGCCTCGAGGGGTTCCTCGGTGCCCACGCGCAGGCCGCTGGCGCCGTCGGTGTCGATGGCCATCACCGATGCCACCGTGCGCCCCGGCCGGACCGCCTCGGGTATCCCCTCTACCGCCTCTCGGGTGACGAGGCCGGAGAAGCGACCGTCGGGATCCACGACCGGGAACCAGGGGTGGCCGTAGCGCAGGAAGAACTCGTCCCAGGCCCTGTCGAGGGACAGCGTGGCGTCTACCGCCACCGGTTCGGCGTCCATCACGTCGGCCACCCGCAGCCCCTCGATGCGGCTGGTGAGGGCCGTCTGGGCCTCGGCCTGTTTGGCCGCCTGACCGAGGAACATCCCGATGAACACGAACCAGAGGCCGTTGAAGACATCGCCTTCGAGGAAGAACCAGACTCCCAGGGCCATCACCAGGAACGAGAAGCCGCGTCCCATCAGGGCGGCCAAGCGGGTGGCGCGGGCCCGGTCGCCGGTACGCCACCAGATCACCGCTCGCGCTATCCGACCCCCGTCGAGCGGAAAGGCCGGGATCAGGTTGAACACCAGCAGCAGCCCGTTGATGAAGGTGAGGTAGCCCAGTACGGCCAGCACCTCGTCGCTGCCCCCGGAGTCGAAGAACGCGGAGTCCATGGCGCCGCTCGCGCCGGCGATCGCGACGCCCGCGCCGAAGCATGCGGCGCCGATCAGCAGGGTCACCAGGGGGCCGGCCGCGGCCACGCGGAACTCTACGCCGGGGGAGTCGGTGTCGCGCTCCATCTTGGCCACGCCGCCGAACATCCACAGGTCGATTCCCACGATGCCGATGTTGTTGCGGCGCGCGACCACCGCGTGCCCCAGCTCGTGCAGCAGCACCGATCCGAAGAACAGAAGGGCCGAGGCCACCGCCAGCGTGAAGGCCGTCCCGTCGGTGAACCGCTCGCCGTAGTAGCCGGTGAGCAGATAGATGATGAGAAAGAGGACGAGGAACCAGCTCGGCTCCACCCCTATCCGGATGCCGGAAACGCGCGCTAGTTGGATGGAGCCGCTGCCGAACACCTGTGGTCATCGTGGCAGGCCGGGTGACGCTAGTGTCCCGGCGCCGCGAAGCGAAGGAGTAGTGCAGTGGCCAAGATCGACGTGAAGAACCCCATCGTCGAGCTGGACGGCGACGAGATGACCCGCGTCATCTGGGAGTTCATCAAGGAGCAGCTGATCCTTCCCTACCTCGAAGTCGACCTGAAGTACTTCGACCTGGGGATCGAGAGCCGCGACGCCACCGAGGACCAGATCACGGTCGATGCGGCCAACGCCATCTCAGAGCACGGGGTGGGCGTGAAGTGCGCCACGATCACGCCCGACGAGGCCCGCGTCGAGGAGTTCGGCCTCAAGTCGATGTACCGGTCGCCCAACGGCACGATCCGCAACATCCTCGGCGGCGTGATCTTCCGTGAGCCGATCGTGATGTCCAACGTCCCGCGGCTCGTGCCCACCTGGACCAAGCCGATCATCATCGGCCGTCACGCCTTCGGCGACCAGTACCGGGCCGAGGACATCCTGGTGCCGGGCAAGGGCAAGCTCACGCTCAACTTCACACCCGAGGACGGCGGCGACCCGATCGAGGTCGACGTGTTCGACTTCCCCGGGAGCGGGGTGGCGCTGGCGATGTACAACCTCGACGACTCGATCCGCGACTTCGCGCGGGCCTCGCTGCGGTATGGCCTCGATCGCGGACTCCCGGTCTACATGTCCACGAAGAACACGATCCTCAAGCGCTACGACGGGCGCTTCAAGGATCTCTTCCAGGAGGTGTTCGACGCGGAGTTCAAGGACGACTTCCACAAGGCGGGCCTCACCTACGAGCACCGGCTGATCGACGACATGGTGGCCGCGGCCCTGAAGTGGAAGGGCGGCTACGTGTGGGCCTGCAAGAACTACGACGGCGACGTGCAGTCGGACACGGTGGCCCAGGGCTTCGGCTCGCTGGGTCTGATGACCAGCGTGCTCATGACGCCCGACGGCAAGACAGTGGAGGCCGAGGCCGCCCACGGCACCGTCACGCGCCACTTCCGCCAGCACCAGCAGGGCAAGGAGACCTCGACCAACCCGATCGCCTCGATCTTCGCCTGGACCCGGGCGCTCGCCGCGCGCGGGCGGATGGACGAGACGCCCGAGGTCACAGAGTTCGCCGAGACACTGGAGCGGGTGTGCGTGGAGACGGTCGAGAGCGGAAAGATGACCAAGGACCTGGCACTGCTGGTCGGCCCCGACCAGGAGTACGAGACCACCCAGGAGTTCCTCGCCTCGATCGATTCAAACCTGCAAAGGGAGATGAACAGCATGAGCGAGCCCCGTACGAGTAACCGTGACCGGCGCAGCCGGCCAGATCGGCTATGCCCTGCTCTTCCGCATCGCCAGCGGCCAGCTGCTCGGGCCCGACACGCCGGTGCACCTCAACCTGCTCGAGATCCCCGACGCGGTGAAGGCCGCGGAGGGCACCGCGATGGAGCTCGACGACTGCGCCTTCCCGCTGCTCTCAGGGATCGACATCTTCGACGACGCCGGCAAGGCGTTCGACGGCGACGAACGTGGCGCTGCTCGTTGGGGCGCGTCCGCGCTCGCAAGGGCATGGAGCGCGCCGATCTGCTCGAGGCCAACGGCGGCATCTTCAAGCCCCAGGGCCAGGCCATCGCCGCGGGCGCCGCCGACGACGTGAAGGTGCTCGTGGTGGGCAACCCGGCCAACACCAACGCTTTGATCGCGGCGTCCAACGCCGACGGTGTGCCGCGCGAGCGCTTCACCGCCATGACCCGTCTCGATCAGAACCGGGCGACGACCCAGCTGGCGAAGAAGGCCGGCGCTCCGGTCGCGGACGTGACCAACCTGGCGGTGTGGGGCAATCACTCGCCCACGATGTACCCCGACGTGTTCAACGCCAAGGTGTCCGGCTCGAGCGCGTGGGAGGCCGTGGGGCAGGACAAGGATTGGCTGGAGAACGACTTCATCCCCACGGTGGGCAAGCGCGGTGCAGCGATCATCGAGGCTCGCGGCGCCTCCAGCGCGGCGTCGGCGGCCAACGCGGCCATCGACCATGTGCACGACTGGGTCAACGGCACCCCGGACGGGGACTGGGTCTCGATGGCGGTTCCCTCCGACGGCAGCTACGGCGTGGCGGAGGGCATCATCTCCAGCTTCCCGGTGACCTGCTCGGGCGGCGCCTGGCAGATCGTCGAGGGCCTCGAGCTCGACGACTTCTCGCGCGGGAAGATCGACGCCACGGTGGCCGAGCTGACCGAGGAGCGCGACGCCGTCGAGGAGCTGGGCCTGATCTAGGCGTCAGCCGCTGGGTGCCAGCCCTTGCCCTCCTTGCGGATCTTGCCTTCCTGCTGGAGCGTGGGCATGACCCTGTAGAGGTAGTTGGCCTGGATGCCCATGGCGTCGGCCAGCTCGGGGATGGTGATCCCGGGCTGCGCCTTGACCAGCTCCTCCGCCTGCCTGGCCCGCTTGCCCGAGCCCCTGGGGCGTCCGCGCCGACCGCCGCCCGAGCCTGAGCCGCGGCGGCGGCTCTTGGAAGCCGCGCTCGAGCGCCGGCGGGCCGGGCCCGCACCCGAGCCGCCCACGCCGGCGAGCGCGGCCGCGGCCTTCTCGAGTCGCTCGTACTCCTCCACGAGCGGGCGCAGCTCCTTGAGCCGCGTGTCAATCTCCTTGCGCTTCTCATCCAGAAAATCGGTCACTGTGCGAGTCCTTTCCTGAAACAGTTACTCACATAGTGTCACAGCCTCTCACTCCACCAACGCTTTGAGCCTTTTGAGTGATTCGTCGAGCTCGCCCGCCGTGACCCGCTTGACCATCGGTGCCGCCATCCGCCCGACCGGCCCGCCCGGCAGGTCGTACTCGTTGGCGTAGAAGAACGTGGTGGTGCCGTCGCCGTCCGCGGCGAACTCGTAGATGACCCTGGCCTTGGACCGCACCGGGCCCTTCCCCTCCCACACGACGCGCTCGGCGCGCTCGTTCTCTACCACCGTCCAGCGCACCTTGAATCCCTTCCCGGCGAGCTTGAGGCATTGGGTGAGGGTGGACCCCTTCTTCAGCTGGCCGTCGGGGGCGTTCTCGAGGTACTGGTGGATGGTCACCCATTCCTCGAGGCAGCGGGGGTTCATCACCACTTCGTAGAGGTCCTCCGGCGAGGCCTTTATCTGCACCTTGCGCTCGACCCTCACCTTGCCGCCAGCTCCTCGGTGCGCTCCCACTCGGCCAGGGCACGCTCCACCGCGCGCTCGAAGGGCAGGGTGCGGATGCCGTACATCGCAGGAGCTTCGAGGGCGTCGCGGGGAAGCAGGTCGCGCTCCAGGCTCTGCATCAGCGGGCGCACGAGATCGAGAGGCTGGTCGGTCAGCGCGCTCACCACGGCGCTCGCCGGGGGAGTGAGGGAGAAGCCCAGGCCGATCGGCATCCGCGCCACGCCCATCGACTCGGCGATCTGGTCGATCATCTGCCCGTAGCTGAGCACGTCCGGTCCGGCGATGTCGAGCGAGCGCCCGGCCGCGGCCTCGATGCTCGGAGTGCGGGCGAGGAACTCGATCGCGTCGCGCTCGGCCACCGGCTGCGTGCGGTTGTGGCGCCACGCGGGCATCGGCAGGAAGCGCAGGCGCTCGACAAGGCGCACGAGCATCCGGAAGGAAGACGAGCGCGACCCGATCACGATCGAGGCGCGCAGCGCCGTGACGGCGGGAGCGGCATCCAGGAGGATCTGCTCGACCTCCATTCGGGACGCGATGTGGGCCGAGGGCTCGTCGCCGGTGGGGGCGATGCCGCCCAGGTAGACCACGCAGCTCCACGCCTGCCGCGCGAGCCGCGCGGGCGAAGTTCTCGGCCGCGCGGCGGTCGCGGTCGGAGAAGTCACCGTCGGCCGGGCCACCTGCCGCCGCCTCCATCGAGTGCACGAGGTAGTACGCGGTGACGCAGCCCTCGAGGGCCTCGCGCAGGCCGCGACCGCTGATCACGTCCCCGCCGGCCACCTCCATACCGGCACGCGCTTCGATCCGCGCGGCGTCGCGCGTGAGGGCGCGCACCGGCCGGCCCTCGGCCACCAGCCGCTCGACCAGCCTGCCGCCAACGTATCCGGTGGCCCCGGTGATCAGTTCCATGGAAAACTCGCCCCCCGGACAACCTCGCAAACAGCGGGGGGGACGGGGAAAAACCTGCAATTTCCAGGGAGTTGATTTTTCACTGTTTTGCGGGAAAGGGGGCTGGTGGACCGACGCCGGGTCGTGCAGCATGACGCGGGCACATCGGATACGTCGACAGGGGGGACCAGCCAAGCATGGCGAAGGGCACGGCGAAGCAGGCGAAGTGCGAGGACTGCTTCTTTCAACAGAACATGTTGTGCGCGCTCAATTTGCAGGAGCCGTGCACCACGTTCCGTCCTGCCGAACTCGCGCTCGCTCCCGAACGCCAGCTGGCCTTCTCTTTCCGCACCGAGCGCACGCGCGCCGTGTACGCCTTCCCCCAGCCCAGCTGAGGGATCGCGCAGCGCGTCATAGCGCCGGGTGACGGGGTAGAGTCGCAGGCGCATGCGGCTCACAGTGCTCGGCAAGTCGCCGTCCTGGCAGGACGCCGGGGGGGCCTGTTCCGGATATCTGCTCCAGGAGGACGGCACCTCGGTGCTGATCGACTGCGGCAACGGCGTGTTCTCCAAGCTGCGCCAGTTCGTGGACTACGTCGACCTGGACGCCGTGGTGATCTCGCACCTCCACGCCGATCACTTCCTCGACCTGGTGCCGTACTCGTACGCGCTCACCTACGCGCCGCGCCAGCAGCCGGTGCCCGTGCCCCCGTGGCCCGGCACCGACCACCCCGCCCGCCCGCGCCTGATCGTGCCGCCCGGGTGCCGCCAAGCTGTTTCGCCGTGTGGTCGGTGCGTGGGGCAACGAGGACCTGATCGAGAACGCCTTCCGTCTGGAGGAGTACGAGGAGACCTCCACCCCGGAGATCGGGCCGTTCCGCTTCCGCTTCAAATCGGTCCCGCATTTCACCGAGACCTTCGCGATGGACATCGTCTCGGCCAACGGGGGCGGCTCGCTGGCCTACGGTGCCGACTCCAGCCCTTCGGAGGACCTGGTCGAGTTCGTCAAGGACTGCGCGCTGCTGGTGATCGAGGCCACCCTGCCCCGGCCCGAGCGCGACGGGATGCGCGGTCACCTCACGCCCGAGGAGGCCGGCGAGCACGCCCGTGATGCCCGCGCCCGCCGCGTGGTGCTCACCCATATCTCCGACGAGCTCGACGCCACCTGGGCCCGCAAGCAGGCGAGCGAGGCCTTCGGTGGGGCCGTCGAGGTCGCGGCCGAAGGTTCCGTCTTCGAGATCGGGTAGGAGCGCAGCCGGAACGTCGGGGAAGGGCGCAGGCGGAACGTCGCTCCGGCGAGCACCGCACCCCTCCATCCCCGGCGAGCACCGCACCCGCCGTCCAATCTCTGAGCCCCGGGTACGCTGACCGAGTGACTCCGGACCGGGACCTCTTCGCCAACTTCGACCGCATGCGGCGGGAGATCGACGAGTTGTTCGGCGACGCGTTCGAGCGCACCGGCTTCCGCGGTCGCGGCTTCTCACCGTCGGTCGATGTCTTCTACCAGGACGATCCACCTCGCGCAGTGGTCAAGGTCGACCTGGCGGGGGTCCTGATCGAGGACGTCGCACTGGAGATCCGCGGACGCCAGCTGCTGATCTCCGGCCAGCGCCGGGCCGCCGGCCCGGAGGGCCGCCTCTTCCAGCAGATCGAGATCGAGCACGGACCATTTCGCCGAGCCGTGGAGCTGGGGGCCGACGTGGTGGCCGAGCACGCCCGGGCCAGCTACGAGGACGGCATGCTGATGGTCGAGGTGCCGCTGGCGCGGCGCGAGCACAAGTCACGCCGCGTGCCCATCGAGGAAGGCGGCGAGCTGTGATCGAGATTCCCGCCGGCGATGGCCAGGCCCCGCAGGAGCTTCCGGTGGCCACGGAGCTGCCCGAGACGCTGCCGGTGCTCCCGCTGAAGGACAGCGTGCCCTTCCCGGACACCCTGACCCCGCTCGCGGTGGGTCAGGAGCGCTCGGTCGAGCTGATCAACGACGTTCTCGGCGGCAACCGCATGCTGGTGATGGTGGCCTCGCGCAGCGGCGACATCGACAACCCGGGCCCGGACGAGCTCTACCGCGTGGGGGTGGCCGGCACGGTCGCGCGGATGATCAAGGTGCCCGACGGCACGCTGCGCATCCTCGTGCACGGCTCCCAGCGGGTGAAGATCGAGGACTTCGTGAAGACGGAGCCCTACCTGGTGGCGGGGATCTCTGAGCTGCCGGACACCAAGACCGACTCTCCCCAGATCGAGGCGCTGTTCCGCAACGTGCAGAGCACCTTCTCCATGATCATCGAGCAGGTTCCCTATCTGCCCGAGGAGCTGCAGCTGGCGGTGGCCAACCTGGAGGATCCGGGCGAGCTTGCGCACATGATCGCCGGGGCACTGCGGATCAAGACCGACGAGCGCCAGGAGCTGCTGGAGGAGCTGGACCTCGGCAAGCGGCTGCGCCGCCTGTCCGAGCTGCTGGCCCGCGAGCTCGAGCTGATCTCGATCGGCTCGAAGATCCAGTCGCAGGTGGCCTCCGAGATCGACCGGGGCCAGCGCGAGTTCTACCTGCGCCAGCAGATGAAGGCGATCCAGGAAGAGCTGGGCGAGGTCGACGAGCAGGAGGCCGAAACCCGCGAGCTGCGCGAGCAGGTGGAGGCGGCCGACCTCCCCGAAACCGCGCTCAAGCAGGTCGAGCGCGAGCTGCAGCGCTTCGAGCGACTGCCTCCGCAGGCGGCCGAACACGGGGTGATCCGCAGCTACATCGAGTGGATCGTGTCCCTGCCGTGGTCGAAGGCGACCGAGGACCACCTCGATCTGAAGGAGGCCCGCTCCACCCTCGACCACGACCACTACGACATGGAGAAGGTGAAGGACCGGATCCTCGAGTTCCTGGCCGTGCGCAGGCTCAAGCCCGACGCACGCAGCTCGATCCTCTGCTTCGTCGGTCCCCCAGGCGTCGGCAAGACCTCGCTCGGCAAGTCGATCGCCGCCGCGATGGGTCGGGAGTTCCAGCGCATCTCGGTCGGCGGAGTGCGCGACGAGTCGGAGATCCGCGGCCACCGGCGCACCTACATCGGCGCCATGCCGGGCACGATCCTTCGCGCCATGCGCGACGCCGGCGCGAACAACCCGGTGCTGATGATCGACGAGATCGACAAGATGGGGGCCGACTTCCGGGGTGACCCGTCGAGCGCGATGCTCGAGGTGCTCGACCCCGAGCAGAACTCCGGCTTCCGCGACCACTACCTCGACCTCCCGTTCGATCTCTCACGGGTGCTCTTCATCACCACGGCCAACCAGCTCGACCCGATCCCGGCGCCGCTGCTGGACCGGATGGAGGTGATCCAGCTCGCGGGGTACACGGAGGAGGAGAAGCTCGAGATCGCCAGGCGTTACCTCGTGCCGCGCCAGATCGAGCAGAACGGCCTCGGCCGGTCGAAGATCGAGTTCACCAACGATGCCCTGCGGGAGGTGATCGAGGGCTACACGCGCGAGGCGGGCGTGCGCAACCTCGAGCGGGAGATCGGAGCGATCTGCCGCAAGGTGGCGCGCGAGTTCGCCGAGGGGTCGCGGCGCTCCAAACGGACGGTGCGGCCGAAGATCGTGACCGAGCTGCTCGGCCGCCGGCGCGTGCAGCCGGAGGTGGGCCGGCGCACCGAGGAGCCGGGGGTGGCGACGGGTCTCGCATGGACGCCGGCCGGCGGCGACGTGCTGTTCGTGGAGGCCACGGCCTTCCCGGGCGACGGCAAGCTGCAGGTGACCGGACAGCTCGGCGACGTGATGAAGGAGTCGGCGGCGGCGGCGCTCTCGTACGTCAAGCACACCGTCACCTCGCTGGGCGACGACGTGCCCGACGACTGGTTTCGCGTGAACGACGTGCACCTGCACGTGCCGGCCGGCGCGATCCCCAAGGACGGCCCGAGCGCGGGCGTCACGATGGCCACGGCGCTCACCTCGCTGGTCACGGGCCGTCACGTGCGCTCGGACACGGCGATGACCGGCGAGATCACTTTGAAGGGCCTCGTGCTGCCGATCGGGGGGCTGAAGGAGAAGTCGCTGGCGGCGCAGCGCGCCGGGATCACGCGTGTGATCGCCCCCAAGCGCAACGAGGGCGACCTGGAGGACTTCCCGGCCAACCTCACGGACGGGATGGAGTTCTTATTCGCGGAGTCCGCCGGTGACGTGCTCGCTCAGGCGCTCGAAGACCCTCGCGGGCGTGCGGCGAGGCCCGTTCGCAGGGCGCCGAAGGGCGGGCGGAGGGCGCCCGGCAGGACCAGGGATCCGGTGGCAGCAGGCTCCCGTGTCCCGCAGGCAAAACCCGGGTAGGGTTACGAGCAAGCGGATCGAGAGCGGAACGAGGAGAGCTATGGCAGCCAAGAAGAAGGCCGCAAAGGCGGGAACCGGAGCGATCGCTGCAGGTCAGGCCGCCCGTAACAACCCGTACGTGCAGCGCCTGATCGACGACGACGAACTGCGCGAGAACCTGCGTACGGCCTACGAGTCCGCGCGCAGTGCCTACGGGCGCATGAACGGCAAGACGCCACAGAAGGCCCTTGAGAACAAGAAGGTGCAGAAGGATCTCAAGGAGGCGGCGACCTCGCTCAAGAGCGCGGCCGACGCCCTGCGCGAGCCCAAGAAGAAGCGGGGCCGTCGCGGCAAGGGCTTGATCGGCGTCGCCATCGTGGGCGGCATCGTGGCCCTGGTGGCCAGCGAAGGCCTTCGCAAGAAGGTGCTCGACGCGCTGTTCGGGGCCGAGGAGGAGTTCGAGTACACCTCGACCACGACGCCGGCACCTTCATCGTCGGAGCCCGTAGGCGCGTAGTACCAACGCCGCACCAGTTGTCGCGAGAGGCGTCCCTAGGGGCGCCTCTCCTCGTTGCGGGGGTAGGCTTGCCACGTGGAGGCCTCGCTCGAACCCACCCGCATCGACGCACCGCGCAAGCTCGACGGCGAGAAGGCGCAGCGCATCGTCGCCGCCATGCGCACCAGCGTGGCCAGGCGCGGCGCCGCCGGCTCGACGTTCGACGTCGTGGCGCGCGATGCCGGGGTGTCGCGGGGGCTGCTGCACTACTACTTCGGCTCCAAGGAGCGCCTGCTCGTCGAGGTGGTCCGCCAGGACTGCGACGCCCGCATCGCGGCACTCGAGGACAATCTGGCCCGAGCCTCGTCGGTCGATGAGATCGTGGGCACACTGGTCGCGTCCCTCCAGGCCTTCGTCGAGGACGAGCCGGGCACCCAGGCGGTGCTGTGGGAGATGGTCAGCCTGTCGCGGCACAGCGAGGAGATCCGCGCCGAGCTGGCCGAGCTGTACCGCCGCTGGCGGGGCCACCTCGCCGAGGTGCTCGCCGCCAAGGAGCGCGAGGGCGTGGTGAGCCTCGACGCCGACCCGGAGTCGGTCGCTTCCCTGCTGTTCGCGCTCGGTGACGGTCTTGGTCTGCAGCTGGCTTCCGACCCGGACTGGAACGGCCAGGGCTCGCTCGCGGTCGGCATCGGCGCGGCCCGGCGCCTGCTGGGTGCCTGACTCGTCTGCGGGTGCCCGGAGCCAGCGCTTGTCCTCACTGTGAGCTACTTCACACTGCGTGTGGCCTGAACTGGTCCAATCGTTGTCCTGGCTGGCCAGCCAGGACAACGTTCTGACGTAGAGGAGAGGCACATGCAGGCAGCGATGGACAGGCTCACGGC
Source organism: uncultured Thermoleophilaceae bacterium (assembly GCA_963825475.1). Classification (GTDB taxonomy): domain Bacteria; phylum Actinomycetota; class Thermoleophilia; order Solirubrobacterales; family Thermoleophilaceae; genus JAAYBF01. The sequence goes on from CAWGTC010000006.1 coordinate 825,376, forward strand.
GTTCCTCGAGCGCCGCCGGTGGCTCGTGCTCGGCGCCTGGCTGCTGATCCTCCTCGCCGCCGCTCCGTTCGCCGCCCGCCAGACCGAGCACCTCACGAGCGGCGGCTTCACCGTGCCGGGCTCGGGGTCCGACGCCGTCGACCGCGCGCTCGTGGCCTTCGAGGGCGCCCAGCGGGAGTCGCTGGCCGTCGTCGTGGCCCAGCGGCCGGACGGCAGCGCGGCCACCGTGCGGATGGCCATCGACCGCGCCGACGCTGCCGCCGCGCGCCTTCCTCACGTGGAGCTGACCGACCGCGCGGAGGCCGCCGCCAAGCGCGATGCCGGCCGGTCGCCGATCGCGATTGCCGTGTTCGACGTTACGGGCGAGCGCAATCAGGTGGCCGACGTGGCCAGCGACCTGCGCGAGGAGGTGGGCGCCGGCGAAGGCCCGCGCAACGGCGCAGAGACCTACCTGGTGGGCCAGCAGGCGCTGTGGGCGGGCATGCAGGAACTGACCAAGGAGGACCTCGAGGCGGCCGAGAAAACGGGCTTCCCGATCGTGCTCCTGATCCTCCTCGGGGTCTTCGGTTCGCTGGCCGCCGCCTCGCTGCCTCTGGCTCTGGGCTTGGTCAGCGTGATGCTCACCGGCGCGGTGATCTTCTTCCTCTCCCAATCGATGGAGATGTCGGTGTTCACGACCAACGTGGCGTCGATGATCGGGATCGGGGTGGCGGTGGACTACTCGCTGTTCGTGCTGGCGCGTTACCGGGAGGAGATCCGCGCTGGGGCCTCGCCCGAAGACGCGCGCCGCGCCGCCATGCGCACATCGGGGCTGGCCGTGGCGTTCTCCGGGCTCACGGTGATGGTCTCACTGGCCGGCCTGTTCCTCGTCGACTCGACCACGATCCGCTCGATGGCGCTCGGCGCGATCGTGGTGGTGGCCATCTCGATCCTCGCCGCGCTCACCTTCCTGCCGGTGCTGATGCGCGTGATGGGCCGGCGGGCATACACGCGTGGGCGTGCCGCTCTCGTGGTCGCGCTACTGGGCCGCAACCTCCGCTGGCGCCGGCGCCGCCGCGGATCGACCGCCCCGGGCGCCTCGAACGGAGGCTTCTGGCAGCGCTGGACCGACCGCGTGACCCGCCGGCCCGTGCTGGCGGCCTCGCTCAGCGCCGGCGTGCTGATCCTGCTGGCCATCCCCGCGCTGTCGCTGGAGTTCGGCGACGGTGCCCTGCGCCAGTTCCCCACGGGCGACGACACGCGCGTGGGGGCGGAGCTAGCCGCACGCGAGACGGGTGCGGGGGCCAACGGCCCGACGCAGATCGTGGCGCGCTTCGACGACGGCACGGCCTCCTCGCCGGGGAACCGCGCCGCCGTGGCCGATTACACGACTGTGCTGAGCTCCGATCCCGAGGCGATGGACGTGGCCCGCGCCCTGCCGTCCGACGACGCGCGCTCGGCGCTGATCTCCGTGACTCCGCGCCACGACCCCGAGAGCTCGGAGGCAAGGGCGATGGTGGACCGCCTGCGCGAAAGCGCTGCCCGCGGGGAGGGGCTGGGCGCCGTGGCCCAGGTCGACGTTGGGGGTGCAACGGCATCGGTCGAGGACTTCCGCGATCTGGTGGCGGGCTCGATGTGGAAGATCGCCCTGTTCGTGCTGGCGTTCAGCTACCTGGTGCTCTTCTTCCTCCTGCGGTCGGTGCTGCTCCCGCTCAAGGCGGTGTTGATGAACCTGTTGTCGGTGGGTGCCGCATACGGAGTGCTGGTGATGGTGTTCCAGTACGGCTGGTTCGACGGCATCACCGGCTACGAGTCGCTGGGCTACATCAACACGATGACGCCGCCCTTCCTCCTCGCGATCGTGTTCGGGCTGTCGATGGACTACGAGGTGTTCCTGCTTTCACGCATCCGGGAGCGCTACGACGCCACGGGAGACACCAAGACAGCGGTGGCGCAGGGCCTGGCCCGCAGCGCGGCCACCATCTCCAGCGCCGCACTGATCATGGTGGCGGTGTTCGCGGTCTTCGCCGGCACCGGAGTGCCCTCGATCAAGGAGATCGGCCTGGGGCTGGCCGTGGCCATCGCGCTCGACGCGACCCTCGTGCGGCTGGTCCTCGTGCCCGCGACCATGGAGATCATGGGCAAGTGGAACTGGTGGCTGCCCGCGCCGATCGCCAGGGTGCTGCCCGAGGCCAGCTTCGAGGCCTCAGGCGTCGCGGACGGCGTGCCCGCTCGCGCGTAGGGCCTCGCCCGTCGATCGCAGCGGGTCATGCCGGGCGAGGAACTCGTCGAGATGGCGCCAGGTGGTGTCGATCGCCGAGCGGCCGGTGAGTACGCCGAGGTGCCCGCCGGGAGCGGTCTCCAGACGCACCTCCGGAGCCCTGGGCAGCAGCCCGCCAACGTGGCGAACGGCGGCCTCGGGCGCGAGCACGTCGGCGTTGCCGGCCACCGACAATACGGGCACCTTCACTCGAGCCAGGTCGATCTCCTCGCCCTCGCGCAGCTCGACCTTGCCGCCCGCCAGCGAGTTGACCCTGAAGAACGCGTGGTAGAGCTGCCCGAACGTCCGGCCCGGGTAGGCGAACATGTGGGCCATGTAGTCGTCCACCGCCTCGGCGTGGGCGATCGTCTCGCGGTCATTCAGGTTCTGGGCCAGGAAGAGCGGCTTGGTGAGCAGCCGGTCGATCCCCGTGAGCTGGAAGCCGCGGCTGACCAGAGGGGCCGGCGCTCCGCCGAGGGCGCGGTAGAGCGCGGTTCCCAGCGCACCGCCCGTGAGCTTGGCCAGCCGGCGGATGGGGGCCAGCATCCGCACCTGGGTGAAGTCGAAGGGGCTGGCCACCATCGACACCGACGCCACCGGCAGCTTGGGCTCCCCGGCTATCGCAAGCGTGGTCATGATGCCGCCGAGGCACCAGCCGACGGGCTGGACCGAAGCTCCGCCGGAGTCCTCGGACACGGTGCGCAGCGCGGTCGGGATCACGTCCTCCACCCAGTGCTCCAGGCCGAGCGCCCGGTCGCTGAACGAGATGGCGCCGTAGTCGACCAGGTAGGTGGGGTAGCCGAGCGCGGTGAGGTGCTCGGCCAGCGAGCACCCGCGGCGCAGGTCGAAGCAGGTGGCGGGCGCGGCGAGGGGCGGAACCAGCAGCACCGGTGAGCGGTCGGCGCGGGCGCGGCGGCGCGACCGGTAGCGCCGCACCGTGCACTGAGGCCCCTCGTGGATGATCGAAGAGGGTGTGCGGGTGAGATCGGCCACGCCCTGGCCCAGCAGCAGATCCCAGGCCGTGACGGCCGAGTCGATGACGCTGTCGGGGTCGGGTATCAGCTTCATGGGTCTGGGGAGGTGCGCAGACGGAACGTTGTCCGGCGAGCACCGGACCTATTCTTACGCTGCTCGGGCCAGCGAGTCCGCGAAGTCTAGGAGCAGCTCGAGGAGGCGGTCGGGGGCCTCGAGCTGGGGAGAGTGCCCGCAGTGGTCGATCGTCACGAGCTCGGAGTCCTCGACGACGTCGAGCACCCGCTGCGCACCGGTCTGGAAGACCATCACGTCCTGGCGGCCCCACACCATCAGCACCGGACAGCCGATGCACTCGGGTCGCAGGCAGTCCCGTAGCTCGGGCAGCAGGCGCCGGCCCGTGGCCAGCAGCCGGCCGGCCACCACGCGGTCCGAGAAGTGGGAAGCGAAGGCGCGGGCCACGCCCGGGTCGACGCCGCCCGGGTGGTGGAAGACCAGGCGCTTGTAGACCTCCTCGACCACTCGGTGCAGAACCGCGCGCGGGATGGGAACCGGCGCCGCCAGCAGGGACCGCAGCAGCGGATCGCGCTCGATCACGCGAAACCAGCGCGCCATGTCGAGGCCGGCCGGCGCCAGGGGCACCGCTCCGCCTAGGCCGAGCTCCGGCTCTTCGGCGAGCCGCAGGGCCAGGGAGCCGCCCAGCGAGTTGCCGCAGACGACGGTGCCGTCGGCGTCGAGCCACTCGATGGCCGCGGTCGCGAAGGACTGCAGCTGGGGGAGGATCGGCTCGCTCTCGTGCAGGCGATCCGCCGTGCCGAAGCCGGGCATGTCGAGGGCCAGGGCGCGGCGGTCGGCGCGGCCCAGCCGGTCGAGCAACAGCCGCCAGGTGTCGGCGCTGTCCGAGTATCCGTGCAGCAGCAGCAACGGGGGCCCCTCGCCCTCCAGCTCCAGCGCACGGGTGCGGTAGCCCGCGAGCGTCAGCCGATGCTCGAACAGGGGCTGCATGCGGCGCAGAGACTACGGGCGGCGGTGGTCACTCGGCGCCGGGGTCGCGATGCACGGCAACCGCTGCGATCACGAGCGCCACGCCGCCAAGCTCTGCGAGGGTGGGCACCTGCGTGAGCACCACCACGCCGATCACGGTTGCCGTGGCGGGCAGGATCGACACCAGCAGGGCATACGTGGCGCGGGGAATCCGTGCCATGGCCAACTGGTCCGTCACGTACGGGATCACCGAGGACGACACTCCCACGCCGATCCCGGCGGCCAGCGCCACCGGGTCCGACACGGCGGGTACCGCAGCCCATCCGAGGGCAGGGGTGGCCACCGCCGCGGCCACGAGCATCGATGCGCCCAGCCCGTCTATGCCGGCGATCGCGCCGTGGCGGGCCACGCGGTGGCCAAGCACGATGTAGACGGCGAACAACGCGGCGTTCACGAAGGCCAGCGCCACACCGAGGGGCTCGCCCTCGAGCCGGACATCGGTGAGCAGGTACACCCCTGACACGGCGAGCGCGAGCGCGGCCGCGTTGCGGCGGCTGCGCGCCCCGAGGGCGGCGAGGGCCACGACGGGCAGGAACTCGATCGCCGCGACGGTGCCGAGGGGGAGCCGGTCGATCGCCAGGTAGAAGCAGGCGTTCATCGCAGCCAGGGTCAGCCCCCATGCGGCGATCAGCCGGCGCCCCTCCCCGTCGAGCCCCACGACGGAGCGCCAGGGCCTGCGCCAGGCGGCGAAGATCAGGGCGGCGCTGGCGATCCGCAGCCACGCAACTCCCAGCACGTCCATGCGCGCGAACAGGAGCACGGCGAAGGCGGGGCCGAGGTAGTGGAACACCGCGCTCACGGCGAAGAAGGCCTCGGGCGGTGCTGTATCGGCCACCCGACGGGTGGCTCTCGCGGTCGTGACGGTCATCCGTGGCATGATCCTCGGCCCATGCCGCTCCGGGAATGGGAATTCAACGGAGGTGAGCCAGCTATGGCTACGCAAGAGAGGCTCAAGAGAGGCGAGGCCTTCGAAGGCTCAGACCTCGACGCGACCGACCGACGGCTGCTCGGCGAGCTGCAGTCCAACGCCCGCTTGAGCATCGCCGAGCTGGGCCGGCGAGTCGGGCTCTCGGCGCCGGCCGTGGCTGAGCGCGTGCAGCGGCTCGAGCGCACACGGGTGATCACCGGCTACCACGCGGAGGTCGACCCGCGAGCTCTGGGCTTCGCGCTCACTGCGCTGGTCCGCATCAGGCCGATCCCGCGCCAACTGCACAAGATCCCGGAGCTGGCGCGTGAGACGCCCGAGGTGGTGGAGTGCCATCGGATCACCGGGGAGGACTGCTTCGTCCTAAGCGTGCACCTGCGATCCATCGAGGAGCTGGAGCAGGTGCTGGACCGGTTCGTGACCTTCGGCCAGACGACCACTTCGATCATCCAGTCCTCTCCGGTACCCCGGCGCGGCGTGGCGCCTCTGCACTAGGATCGCGCCGCTGCCACCTATCGAAAGGAATCAGCATGCGAAAGCTTCTGACCGGTGCCGCCGGCACCGCCGTTCTGCTGGCGTTCGCCATCCCGGCGCTTGCCGCCACCGAGGCCACCGACTGGACCGCCAAGCTCGGCACGAAGAACACCTCGAGCTCGGCCGGCCTCAACTTCTCGGTCAGCTTCGAGGACGACGCCGGGGGTAAGCCGGAGGCGCTGCAGCGGTTCGTGCTGACCCTCCCGAAGGGGGGCAAGTTCGATCTGCGGGCGGCACCCAAGTGCGTGGCCACCGACGAGGAGCTCATGGCGGGGAATGCCTGCCCGGCCAAGACCCAGATCGGGTCGGGCGAGGCGTCGGCCACGTCGGACGGCACGAACAACGTGTCCGTCAGCTCCAAGATCTTCAACCTTGCGCCGCTCAAGAAGCCGAAGGACCCCACGGCCGGTGAGATCCTGTTCACCTTCGAGCTGGGTGGCGAGGAGGTCGCGAGCTTCGCGGCCGACGCCAAGGGCGGCAAGCTCAAGTCGCCGAAGCTCACGGCGCTCCCGCTGGACTTCGTGATCACGGAGTTCAAGGGGAAGATCGAGAAGAACAAGAAGGGCAAGCGGGTCTTCATCACCACTCCGGACACCTGCCCGAAGAGCAAGAAGTGGGACATCAAGGCGTCGTTCAAGTTCCCTAGCTCCAAGAGCGACCTGGTCGCCAAGTCGCCCTGCAAGAGATGACATCGAAGGGGGGGCACCGCCCCCCCTTCGCAACCCGACATCGAAGGGGGGGCACCGCCCCCCCTTCGCAACCCGACATCGAAGGGGGGCACCGCCCCCCTTCGCAACCCCGCTAGGTCGCCCTGCTGGCCCGCGCTACGGCGTGGGGCCAGTTCAGAGCTTCGGGCTCGCCCAGGGTGCGGCCAGGCGCCGCTCCAGCTCGCCGCCGAGCTCGTCGATCGCGATGCGGCTCTGGTCGAGCGTGTCGCGGTCGCGCAGCGTGACCGTCCGGTCCTCCATGGTCTGGTGGTCGACGGTCACGCCCCAGGGCGTGCCGATCTCGTCCTGGCGGCGGTAGCGCTTTCCGATCGAGCCGCCGGTGTCGTACTCGGCCGACATACGCGTGCGGAGGTCCTGGTAGATCTCGCGAGCAAGCTCGGGCTGGCCGTCCTTGTTGACCAGCGGAAGCACGGCCACCTTGACCGGCGCGAGCCGGGGATGGAAGCGCAGCACCACGCGCTCGCGGCCCTCGACCTCCTCCTCGTCGTAGGCGTCGACCATGAAGGCCAGCGTGCCGCGGTCGGCGCCGGCGGAGGGCTCGATCACGTGGGGCACGTAGCGCTCGCCCGTGCCGGGGTCCACGAAGTCCATCTTCTCGCGCGAGAACTCGGCGTGCCGGCGCAGATCGAAATCGCCGCGGTTGGCGATGCCCTCGAGCTCCGACCACCCCATGGGAAAGAGGTATTCGATGTCGGAGGTGGCGCTCGAGTAGTGCGACAGCTCCTCCCCGCCGTGCTCGCGCAGCTGGAGGTGGTCGGGACGCAGGCCGAGATCGGTGTACCAGCGCATCCGGTCCTCCATCCAGCGCTCGTGCCACTCGCTCGCAGAGTCCGGCGGCACGAAGAACTCGATCTCCATCTGCTCGAACTCGCGCGTGCGGAAGATGAAGTTGCCGGGGGTGATCTCGTTGCGGAAGGACTTCCCCACCTGGGCGATCCCGAACGGCGGCTTCTTGCGCGCGAACTGCATCACGTTCTTGAAGTTCACGAAGATGCCCTGGGCGGTCTCGGGCCGGAGGAAGATGCGGGAGCCCTCGTCCTGGACCGGCCCCATGTGGGTCTCGAACATCAGGTTGAAGTTGCGCGGCTCGGACAGGTCGCCGCCACAGACAGGGCAGTGCAGCTCGCCCTCGGGCTGTGCCTCGCGGAGGTGGTCCTCACGCCAGCGGCGCTTGCACTCGCCGAGGCATTGCACGAGCGGGTCGGTGAAGCCCTCCAGGTGGCCCGAGGCCTCCCACGTGCGCGGGTGCATGAGGATCGCGGCGTCGAGCGCGACCATGTCGTCGCGCTCCTGCACGTTGGCCCGCCACCACTCGCCCTTGACGTTGGACTTGAGCAGGACCCCGTAGTGGCCGTAGTCGTAGGTCGACGCCAGCCCTCCGTAGATCTCCGAGGACTGGAAGATGAATCCGCGCCGCTTGCAGAGCGAGACGATCTTCTCCATCGTCACGGCGTCGGGGGGCGGGGAGGCGTCCGTGGGCACAGCCCTCAACCCTATTCACCCGCGTCGTTTCTCCGCGCCTGACGCAAATAGCGGTTTGTGGTAGACCGATCTGTCCCGTTGGTCGTGTAGGTTGGGTCGCTCGCCCATGGTGATCCTTCGTCCCATCGGACATCTCGCCGCCTGGATCGTGTGGCATTCGGCCCGCGTGTCGCTGCTCGACGATCTCGACGCTCCCAGCCCACCCGAAGCGTAAACGCCGCTCTGGAGCGGCACTTGGCGCTCGTATACTGAGAGTGCCATGCCGATTTACGAGTACAAGTGCAAGAAGGGCCATGTCTTCGAGGTGATGCAGCGGATGGCCGACGACTCGCTGGAGACGTGCATCACCTGCCAGGCGCCGGTCCAGCGGGTGTTTCACCCCGTCGCGGTGCACTTCAAGGGCTCGGGCTTCTACAACACCGACTACGGCAAGCAGAAGGGCAAGGGCGTCAAGGCGGAGTCCGGCGCCTCTGACTCCGGCTCCTCCGACTCGAGCTCATCGGACTCGAAGTCCTCCTCCTCGGACAAGAGCTCGCCGTCGTCAGACGGCGCCAAGAGCGACAAGAAGGCCTCCACGAAGGCCTCGTCGTCCTCCTCGTCGGACTAGCCCCAGGTCCGGTGCTCGCCGGAACGACGTTCCGGCTGCGCTCCTCCCGCTAGTCCTTCCCCAGTAGCTCCCGCACGGCGTCCGCCTTCTCGCCGTCGGAGAACTGAAGGTCGCCGGCACCCAGGAACGACGGCTCGAGCACCCGTGTCTCGCCGGCCCCGCCCGTGGCCATGTCCGCTGCCAGCGCGAGCAGGCCGGGGCCGCGCAGATCGGTTTTGATGGTCTTCGGCGCCTTCCAGCTCACCAGCGGCAGGCGCAGGAACGTCGAGGGCGAGAGCAGCTGGCCGCGGATGCCGTTGAGCACCTCCTGCTGGCGCGCGGCCCGGTCGAGATCGGTCTCCGCCGGTGCGCACGGGTTCTTGCGTACCCGCGCGAAGCCCAGGGCGCGGCGGCCGTTCAGCTCGCGCTCGCCCTTCTTGAGGTTGAACCCGCGGTAGAAGTTGTCGAACTCGGGTGCGCAGATCTTGGCCTTGTTGGTCACGGTGATGCCGCCCATGGCGTCGATGAACTCGGGGAAGTCCTCGAAGTCGACCTCGATCAGGTGATCGATCTTCAGACCGTTGCCCATGAAGCCCTCGACCGTGTCGATCATCAGCGAGGGTCCGCCCAGGGCGTAGGCGCCGTTGATCTTCTGGATGCCGTGCCCGGGGATGTCCGCGCTCGCGTCGCGGGGGATGGAGAGCTTGCGCACGCTGCCGAGCTGGGCCCGCACCAGCATGATCGAGTCGGCCCGGCCGGCCCCGCCCTGGGTGCCGTCGATCGAGTCGCCCTTGCGCTCGTCGGAGCCGAGCACCAGCACCGTGGCTCCGCTGAAGAAGTTGCCGCTGCCCGAAAGTGCGGCTTCGGCGTCGCTCGAGACGCCTCCTTCGAGCTGGGCGCTCACCATGAAGAGAACGAACGAGAGGAGCAGCCAGCCGGCCACCGCGAGCCCGATCCACTTGCCCACCCGTCCGGGGGTGATGCGGCCCGGAGAGCGTGGCGCGAGCGGTTCTCTCGGCTCCTTGGGCCGCCGGCCGCCGCCGGGCCGAAGCCGGTCGCGCAGGCCCTGCAGCCCCTCGCCGCCCGAGCGCATGGGCCGCTGGCGCCGCGAGCGGTAGACCTTGTAGTCGGGGCGGTCGCCCTTGCCGGGGTCGTTCACGACCCCGGTGTATAGACAGTCCCCCGGGCGCCCGTATGGTTTGTCCCATGCCGCCGCGCCGCGTCATCGGGATCGACGCCGGGGGCACGAAGCTCCTCGGGGGGGTCGTAGACGAGGGCTTCGTCGTCCATCACCGGGTCCATCGCACCTGGCGCGGGGCCGACCGCCAGGAGACGCTCGACATCTTCGTGGAGGCGGTAGAAGAGGTTCGCGCGGCCGCGCCGGACGTGGAGGCCGTTGGCTTCGGGATCCCGGCCCTCGTGGACTTCCGGCGGGGGGTGTCGGTGTGGTCGAACCACCTGCCGATCGACGACGTGCCTTTCCGCGACCTGATGAGCGAGCGGCTGGGCCTGCCGGTGGTGGTCGACAACGACGCCAACATGGCGGTGCTCGCCGAGCAGCGGCTCGGTGCCGCGAGGGGGAGCGACCACGTGGTGCTGATCGCGCTCGGCACGGGAATCGGCGGCGGACTGATTCTCGACGGGCGCATCTACCGCGGGGCCCGGGGGTTCGGCGCCGAGCTGGGCCACATGGTGGTCGACCACGACGGCGAGGAATGCCCCGGAAAGTGCCCGGGGTGGGGATGTCTCGAGGTGATCGCGTCGGGACGCGCGATCGGGCGATTGGGAGAGCAGGTGGCCGCAGGGACTCCGGCGACGACGCTCGGCCGGCGGGTGGCCGAGGGCCACGAGGTCCCGGGAGGGCTCGTCACCGATCTTGCCCACGACGGCGACCAGCAGGCGCGGTCCGTGCTCGCTGAGATCGGCCGGCGGCTGGGGGCGGGCCTTTGCAGCCTGGTCAACATCTTCGACCCCGAGGTGATCGTCGTGGGCGGCGGTGCGGTGGCCGGTGGCGAGCTGCTCCTCGGGCCCGCTCGGGACGTCGTCGCCGAACGCGCGCTGCCCGCGGCGGGTGCGGTGGTGCGGGTCGTGCCGGCCCACTTCGGCGCGGAGTCGGGCATGCTCGGCGCGGCGCTCATGGCGCTCGGCGGAGAGTCCGCATGAGCCTCGTGGTCTGCCCCACCCCGATTGGCAACCTGGAGGACGTGACGCTGCGAGTGCTGTCCGCTCTGCGCGAGGCCGACGTGGTTGCGTGCGAGGACACCCGCCGCACCCGCAAGCTGCTCGATCGCTACGGAGTCAACGCCAAGCTCGTGAGCTACCACGAGCACAACGAGGAGCGCCGAGCCCAGGAGTTGGTGGAGCGGATGAAGGCGGGGGATACGGTGGCGCTGGTGTCGGATGCGGGAATGCCCCTGGTGTCCGACCCGGGCTTCGTGCTCGTGCGGGCTTGTGTGGGCGCCGGTCTCGGCGTGGAGGTCCTGCCCGGCCCCTCCGCCGCAATCGCCGCTCTCGTGGCGTCGGCGCTGCCCGCCGATCGGTGGCGCTTCGTCGGCTTTCTGCCCCGCAAGAAAGGGGAGCTGAGACGGGTGTTCGCCGAAGGCGGGGGCACGGTGGTGTCGTTCGAGTCCCCGCGCCGGATCCCGGCCACCCTGGCTCTGCTCGCCGAGGTCGATCCCGAACGTCAGGCGGCCGTGTGCCGCGAGCTCACCAAGCTGCACGAGGAGGTGGTGCGCGGCAGCGCGGCAGAGCTGGCCGAGCGCTACGCGGGCTCGCCGCCCAAGGGCGAGGTGGTGCTCGTGCTCGGCCCGTCGGCGGCCGACCGGGCCGAGAGCCGTGGCGGGGCCGATGGCGCCGGCGAGCCGGCCGGCCTCGAGCAGGTGCGTCACCTGGTGGAGTCGGGGGCCAAGCCCCGAGCGGCCGCGGGGGCCGTGGCCGAGCTGACAGGCGGCAGCGCCAACGCGCTCTATCGCGCGCTCACAGGCTGACGTTTCGCACTCCCTCGGTAACGGTTCGCCACCGAGTCCGACGGGAGGCCACTCGGCAGTCACGATTCGGATACGCGCCTGGCCGCGGGCACGTACGGCACGCCTAGCTTGCCTGCATGCCCATCCGCGCCGCCCTCGCTGCCCTCGCCGCGCTGCTGCTCACCGTTGGCGCCTCCCTGCTCGTGTCCTCGCCGCCCGCGGGTGCGACCCCCGGCTGGAGCTGGCCGGTCGAGGGGGAGATCCTCACCGGCTACCGCAACGGCGACGACCCTTACGCGGCCGGCCAGCATCGCGGAATCGACATCGCGGCCGAGCCCGGCACCCCCGTTGGCGCGGCCACCGCGGGCACGGTGCGCTTCGCCGGCGTGGCGGGCTCCTCCGGCCTCACCGTTTCGGTGCGCACGTCCGACGGCACGCTCGACACGTCCTACCTGCACCTGTCGGCGGTCGCCGTCCGCGAGGGCGACCCGGTCGCGTTGGGTCAGCGCCTGGGCACGGTGGGCATGAGCGGGCGCCGCTCGGCGGAGGGGCCTCACCTGCACTTCGGGGTCCGTGACGCCGGCAGCCGCCACGCCTACCACGACCCGCTGTCCTATCTGCCGCCCGCGCCTCGGGTCGCACCGGAGCCGCCGCAGGCTCCCGTTCCGGTCGCCGAGCCCGTGCCGGTGGCCCGGGCGCCGGTGCGCGCGCCCGATCCGGTCCGCGTACCGGCCGCTCGTCCCGTCCGGCTTCCGGTCGAACGGCGCGTGCGCTTGCCGGCCGGCCGCCGCCTGCGGATGCCCGTCGGGCGCCGGACTCCCAGCGCGGTGTCGGAACCGGTGCCGGTGGGAGCGCCCTATCTGGGGACTGCCCCGCTACCCGCCGGATCCTCGGCGGGAGCTGCCGCCCGCGGCGCTTCTGGTCCGGCCCCGCGCACGGCGGGCGAGCCGCTGCGCGGGAGGGAGGTGGGCGGGGTGGGCCCGCTCGGCTCGCCGGATCGGCTCGGCGGTGTCGATGGCGCGGACCCGGCCCCGGCCGCCGACCTCGGGCCGCCCAAGGAGCGCGGCGCCGGCGGACCCGACCTCGGCTGGGCCCTGGCGTGCGCCGGTCTGCTGCTGGCCGCGGCGCTGCTCGGCCGGCCCGGCGACCGCGAAGGCGCCGGGTCCGCGGGCGGTCGCGCACGCGCAGATGCGGCGCTCAAGCTCCGCGCGCTGATCAAGCCTCTCACCGGCGGTCGCTGAGCCCCGGCGCGGAACTGCGCGCCAGTAGCATCGGCTGTCGTGTCCTATTACGTCACCACGCCGATCTACTACGTGAACGGCGAGCCCCACCTCGGCCACGTCTACACCACGGTGGCGGCCGACGTGCTGGCCCGGCACATGCGCCAGCGCGGCGAGGACGTCTTCTTCCTCACCGGCACCGACGAGCACGGCGAGCCGGTTGCCCAGGCGGCCGAGCGCGAGGGCGTCGAGCCGCGGGAGCTGGCCGATCGCAACGCCGAGCGCTTCAAGCAGGTGGCCGCGCGCGTGAACGCCACCAACGACTTCTTCATCCGTACGAGCGACCCCGAGCACGCGGCAGTGGTCACCGAGGTGGTCACGCGGCTGAAGGAGAACGGGCACGTCTACGCGGGCACCTACGAGGGCTGGTACTGCCCCCGCTGCGCGGACTTCAAGACCGACTCCGAGCTGCTCGAGGGCAACCGCTGCGCGATCCACCTGATCGAGCTCGTGCGCGAGAAGGAGGACAACTGGTTCTTCAGGCTGTCGGCCTTCCAGGAGCCCCTCGAGCGCCTCTACGCCGACCGGCCCGACTGGGTGCTCCCCGGCAACCGCTACAACGAGGCGCTCTCGTTCATCAAGGGCGGGCTGCAGGACTTCTCGCTCAGCCGCGCCCGCATCAGCTGGGGCGTGCCCATCCCCTGGGATCCCGAGCAGGTCGTGTACGTGTGGGTGGACGCCCTCCTCAACTACTACTCGGCCCTCTCCTATGCGCGCGAGGGCGAGGACCTGCGGGCCAGGTTCTGGCCGGCCACGGTGCACCTGATCGCCAAGGACATCCTCAAGTTCCACGCAGTGTTCTGGCCGGCCCTCCTGATGGCCGCCGAGATCGAGCTGCCCGAGCGCATCTTCATCCATGGCTACCTGCTGATGGACGACCACAAGATGTCCAAGTCGCTCGGCAACGTGCTCGACCCGTTCACGGTGATGGACCTCTACGGCACCGATGCGCTGCGTTACTACCTGCTGCGCGAGGTGGCTTTCGGCCAGGACGGATCGATCTCCCCCGAGGGCTTCGAGAACCGCTACAACACCGAGCTGGCCAACGAGTACGGCAACCTCGCCAGCCGCACGCTCGCGATGATCGAGCGCTACCGCGACGGGGTCGTGCCCGAGGCGGAGGCGCCTGCTGCGCTGGTGGCCGAGCTCGAGGGGCTCGCCGGCTCCGTGTGCTCGCGGCTTGACCGGGTGGAGGTCAGCGCGGCGCTCGACGACGTGTGGCAGGTCGTGCGGCGACTCAACCGCTTCGTGGCCGAGGAGACCCCGTGGCAGCTGGCCAAGGAACCCGAGCAGGCCGCCCAGCTCGACAGCGTGCTGTACGCGCTGGCCGAGGGCCTGCGGGTGGTGTCCGTATTGCTACACCCCTACGTGCCCGCATCGGCTGAGCGCCTGTTGGCCGTGCTCGGCCGCGAGGATCGGTCGATCGAGGGCGCGCGGTTCGGCTCGGGGCCCGGCGGCGCGCGGATCGGCGAGCTCGGCCAACTGTTCCCGAAGGTCGAGGCGCCCGAGCCCTCGGCCGCCTGATCGCCGCGGGCGACGGCGTGGTCGACACTCACTGCCACCTCGACTCGTGCGATCCGCCGGACGCGGAGCTGGTGAGCCGCGCACGCGGAATCGGGGTCACGCACATCGCCACGGTGGGGATGAACGGCCCGTCGATCGAGCGCGCGCTGGCGGCCGCACGTGAGCACGAGGAGGTGGTGGCGATCGTCGGCCGCCACCCACACCACAGCGAGGGCTTCGGCGACGCCGACCTGGAGGAGATAGAGCGCGCGGCGGGGGACCCCTGGGCGCGGGCGATCGGTGAGACCGGGCTCGACTACTACCGCGACCGCGCCCCGCGCAGCGATCAGATCAAGGCCTTCGAGGCCCAGCTGGCGCTCGCTGCGCGCCTGTCGCTGCCGGTGGTGATCCACACTCGCGCCGCGGAGGAAGACACCTTCGCGATGCTCGCCGAGCACGCCGGCGACACCACGGTGATCCTGCACTGCTTCTCGGCGCCCGACCGGCTCGACGAGTGCGTGGAGCGCGGCTATGTCTGCTCCTTCGCGGGCAACGTCACGTTCAAGAACGCCGATGCGCTTCAGCGGGCCGCCACCGAGGTCCCCGAGCAGCTGCTGCTCGTGGAAACCGACTCGCCCTACCTCGCGCCGGTACCGGTGCGGGGCAAGCCCAACGAGCCGGCCAACGTGACCCACACCGCCGAGCTCGTGGCCGAACTGCGCGGAGTGGGGTACGAGACGCTCGACGCGATCGTCGAGCGCAACTCGGCGCGCGTCTTCGGCTGGTGAACGAGCACGCATCTCCGGGCCTGCCGCGCCAGGCGAGTCTGAACCGGTTGCGGCGCTTCGACATCCGCCCCAACAGGGAGCTGGGCCAGAACTTCCTCATCGACGACAACCTGCTCGCGGTGATCGGGCGCGAGGCAGAGCTCGACACCGGCGACGTGGTGCTGGAGGTGGGCGGAGGGCTGGGGGTGCTCTCGGAGTACCTGGCGCCACGGGTCGGGCACCTTCACGTCGTGGAGGTGGACCGGTCGCTGGAGGCGGCGCTGCGCGACGCGATCGATCCCTTCCAGAACGCCACACTGCACCTGGGCGACGCCGTGGCCCTGGACCTTCCCGGCCTGCGCCCGCTCCCGACCAAGGTCGTAGCCAACCTGCCCTACGGCGTGGCCGCCACCGTGCTGCTGGGCTCGCTTGAGCACCTGCCCGATGCGTCGCTGTGGGTGGCAATGGTGCAGCGCGAGGTGGGCGACCGGCTGGCGGCGGCGCCGGGGAGCAAGACCTACGGCGCCACCTCCGTGCTTGCGCAGATGCCCTGCGAGGTCCGGGTGCTTCGCAGAGTGCCACGCACGGTGTTCCATCCCGAGCCCAACGTGGACTCTGCGCTGCTGCGCATGCGCCGCACCGGCCCCTCGCCGCCGCCCGCCGTGAGGGCACTGGTTCACGCCGCGTTCGCCCACCGGCGCAAGGCGCTGGCGGGATCGCTTGCGCTCGCACCCGGAGCACCCGAAGGAGTGCGGGACTCGACCCGCGCCGCGCTCGAGCAGATCGGCCATCCCCCCGACGCCCGCGCCGAACGGCTCTCGCCCGCAGACTTCGCTCGCCTCGGAGAGCTTCTCGGCCATGCCTCGCTCGCGGGGCTGCGGCCGCTCGGGAGTCAGCCGTGACCGGGGGGTTGCAAAGGGGGGTACGTGCCCCCCTTTGATCCGGTGGTCGAGCTGGCGCCGGCCAAGCTGAATCTGGTGCTTCAGGTTGGAGCCCCTCGCGAGGATGGCCTGCACCCTCTCTGCTCCCTGTTCGCGTGCATCGATGTGGCCGATGTCGTGACGGTCGACGTGGCCGGGGCGGAGGACATCGTGGTCTGCCCGGCTGTGGAAGGGGACAACCTGGCCGGCCGCGCCCTGGCCGCGTTCCGCGCCGCGGCGCCTGGCGCAGGGCTGCCGCCGCTGCGGGTCACGATCGACAAGCGGATACCGGTGGCGGGGGGGATGGGCGGGGGCAGCGCCGACGCCGCGGCCGTCTTGCGGGCAGCCAACGCTCTCGCGGGCGAGCCGCTCGACGCGGATCAGCTGCGGCGCGTGGGTGGCGGCCTGGGGGCCGACGTCACGAGCCAGATCGAGCCCCTCAGCGCACTGGTCACCGGCACCGGCGAGGAGGTGGAGCCGCTCCAGCCGCCGTCGTTGTCACTCGTGCTGGTGCCACAGCACGAGGGCCTCTCCACCGGCGCCGTCTACGCCGAGCTGGACCGGCTGCGCGGGGCGGGCGAGCTAGAGCAGCGAGCCTGGCTCGACCCGGGGCCCGTGCGCAGGCTGGCATCGGGCTCGGCCGAGGAGCTGGCAGCGGGGTTGGAGAACGACCTGGAAGCGGCGGCCGTTTCGCTGCGCCCGGAGCTGGTGCGGCCGCTCACGGACCTTCGAGGCGCTGGGGCCTTGGGCGCCCGCATCACCGGCTCAGGGCCCACGGCCTTCGGTGTCTTCGGCGACCGTGAGTCGGCCCAAGCCGCCTCTCGGGCGATCCCCGGCTCGCTGGTGGCCACGACGCGATGAAGCGTGCGATGCGAGAGCACCGCGTCGCCCTCGTTGTGGCCGTGGTCGTGGTCCTCGTGATCGGCCTCTACGCCGCCGGGCTCTTCCCCGACCTGCCGGATCCCAAGAAGGTGATCGAGGACGTGGCGCAATCCCTGGGACGGTGGACGTATGCCCTGGTGGCGGCGGCCGCCTTCCTGGAGACGGGTGCCTTCGTCGGGCTGATCGCGCCGGGGGAGACCACGGTGATCGTGGCCGGCGTGATCGCCGGACAGGGCGAGATCGAGCTGCTGCCCCTGATCGGGACCGTCTGGGTGAGCTGTGTGCTCGGCGACACCGCGAGCTTCTTCCTCGGCCGTCGGCTCGGGCGGGACTTCCTGGTCCGCCACGGTCCCAGGGTGAAGATCGACGCCGCCCGCCTGCACAAGGTGGAGTCCTACTTCGACCGCCACGGGGGCAAGACGATCCTGATCGGGCGGTTCATCGGCCTCGTCCGCGCGGTGTCGCCCTTCGTGGCGGGAGCGTCGGGTCTGCGCTTCGGCCGTTTCGTGCCCTTCAGCGTGATCGGGTGCGGTCTGTGGTCCACGCTCTTCTCGGTCCTGGGGTACCTCTTCTACCGCTCCTTCGATCGGGTCACGGCCGTCGCGGGACAGGCCACGTTGGCGTTCGGCCTCACAGTCGCGCTGGCGGTGGCCGGGGTGCAGGTCTACCGCCGCCTCAGACGCGAGGAGGAGCGCCGGCGTCTCGGGGCGTGGGCGCATCGGCAGGCCCTTCTGCGTCCGGCCGTCGCCGTGCTCGCGCCCGTGGGGCGCAGCCTGGGGCCGCCCCTTCGGTTCGCGCGCCATCGGTTCACCCCGGGCGAGCTCGGGCTCGAGTTCACGAGCGCCCTGGCATTGACAGGCGTCGGCCTCTACGTGTTCGCTGTGTACGCCTCGATCTTTGCCGATAGCAGCCGCCTCACACCCGCCGACAGAGAGCTGCTCGACGTCGCCGGCGACCTGCACACGGACACGGGGGTGAGCATCGCGAAGACGGTCACCGACCTCGGGTCCTTCGCCACCGTTGCGACCCTGCTGCTCGGGGTGAGCATCCTGCTGGCCGTTCGACGCCGCTTCGTCCCGCTGGTCGTGCTCGTCACCGGATCGGTCCTGATCTACATCAGCGTGCAGCTGGCCAAGAACGGCATCGATCGGCCGCGGCCGGCCGCTCCTCTCGACCGGGCCGAGGGCAAGAGCTTCCCCAGCGGTCACGCGGCGTACTCGACCATCTGGGTCGGGGTGGCGATCGTGCTCGCCCGCGTGCTGCCCGGACTGGCTCGGGACGCGGTGATGATCGCGATCGCACTTGCGATCGCGGCCGTGATCGGCCTCTCGCGTATCTACCTGCGGGTGCACTACTGGTCTGACGTGGCGGGCGGCTGGGGCCTCGGCGCGGGGTTGCTGGCTCTGTGCGCGACGGTGGCTCTTGTCGTCGCCCACATCAGGCAGAATGGGATCGAGCCGGCGGCCGCGAGGGGCGTCTCCGGCGATCGCGCATGAACCTCGATCTGACCACCACCGAGCTTTCGATCGCCGTGGCCGCGGGCATCGTCGGGGCGGGCTACATCGGCTTCATCCTGCTGCCGGCGGCCAGTGCCTACGCTCGGCTGTGGGAGAAGATCGCCGCGGGCTTCCTCACGCTCTTCATCCTGGCCACGCTGCTGGGGATCGGCGGGGCGCTGGGGCTGGCTGTCGTGTGGTCATACGACCGCTACGCCTAGCGAGGCAGGGCCGCAGCGGCCGCTCCGTCGTAGAATCCGTCGCTTGACTGCTGTCCCCAAGCCACAGTCTCCTGCCAGCCAGAGCCCGTTTCTCACCGCCTTCGAGGAGGTGTCCGAGGCGGTCGAGTCGGGTGCCGGGCTGCCGTCGGTCGCGCGCGCGGCGGCGCATGCTCTCGACGCCAGTGTGGTGATCGTGGACTCCGCGAGCAGCGTGCTGGCGGTTGCCTGCCTGTCGCCCGAGGACGAGCGCGCGGTGCTCGCCGGTGACGGTGCGACGGAGGTGCTGGAGCTGCGGGTGGCCGACGAGCGCGTGGGCCGGATGCGTCTGCGAGCACGTGGCGTGCCGCCCGACGCCGCGCTGATGAGGATCGTGACCACCCTCATAGCGCAGGAAGTGGACCGTGCCCGTGGCCCCGAGCGGGCGAGCGAGGCGGCCGTCGGCGACTTCCTCTCGGACCTGTTCTCGCGCAAGCTGACCGACCGGGAGAACATCCTCGCGCGCGCCGGCGAGCTGGGCTGCGACCTGTCCGAGGGAGCCAGCGTGGTGGTGGCGCGCGCCCGGCCGCAGCATCCCGAGGAGGGCGACTGGCGCGCTCGCGTCCTCACGGTGGCCTGGCGGGGCGCCCGTGCGGTGGAGCGCACATCGCTGGCGGCCTCGATCGAGCTGGGGCCGGCGCGGCTGCGACCGGGTGCCGACCCCGGCCAGCGCCCGGCGCGCCCCGACCGCGAGCTGGCGATCCTCGTGCCGGGGTTCGGCCGCGATCCCGGCCGCCGCTCCTCCGCCGCCGTGCTCGTCGAGATGGAGGGCAGCCTCGAGGGCTATCTGCTCGGCGTGGCGCTCAGCCGGCCCGCTACCGACCCCGTCGATCTGCACCGTGCCGCAGCGGAGGCTCTGCTGGCGGCCAACGTGGCGGAGGCCCGCGGCCAGGCCAGCCTCACGTTCGAGGAGACCGGCGCCTACCGGCTGTTGCTGCCGGCGATGAGCGAGGACCCCACCGAGTTGCAGCGCTTCTACGAGGAGACGGTGGCGCCCCTGGTGGCCTACGACGACCAGTACGAGACCGAGCTGGTGCGCACCCTCGAGACCTTCCTCGACGCCGACGGCAACGTGGCCCGCACCGCGGAGCGCCTCTTCACCCACCGTCATACGGTGCGTTACCGCCTCGACCGCGTGCGCGAGCTGAGCGGGCTCGACGTGGGTTCGACCGATGGCCGCGAGCGCCTGAGCCTGGGCCTGAAGTCGATGCGGGTGCTCGGAATCGTCCCGCCCGGCGGGCCCGCCCGCGAGGCTGGCAGCGAGGGCGGCCGCGTGCCGCGCGAGGACAAGGACCGCTAGCGCCGCAGGCCGGCCTTGGTACCGTCGGCCGGCCACGCTGGGGAGTGGTGTAAGGGCAGCACGGGACTCTTTGGAAGTCCAGGTCGGGGTTCGATCCCCTGCTCCCCAACTGAGATGCCCGAACACCGTCGGTCGAACGACCGTCCTACGCGGACCTTCGCCGCGAGCTAGACGCGGCTGGGCACTCCGCCGTCGGTCGCCGATACGGCGTCTCCGACAACGCTGTGCGCAAGTGGATGCCACAGTACGAACGGGAAGCGGAAAGCCATTCAGCCGACTCGAGAAAGGACCTACATGCTCGACCACCTCGGCCTGGACGTGACCGACTACGAGACCAGCAAGGCGTTCTATGAGCGTGCCCTTGCGCCGCTCGGCATCGGATTGATCATGGAGCCGATTCCCGGCGTCGGCGGGTTCGGGGAGGACGGCAAGCCGTACTTCTGGATCGGGCGGCGGGGGCGGCCGGCTCAGACCGGTGTGCACGTGGCCTTCGCCGCCGCCTCGCGCGAGCACGTAGACGCGTTCCATGCGGCTGCGCTCGAGGCCGGCGCCACCGACAACGGCGGCCCGGGCATGCGGGAGATCTACCACCCGAACTACTACGGCGCGTTCGTGCTGGATCCTGACGGCAACAACGTCGAGGCGGTCTGCCACACGCCGGCCTGACCCGCCGGGCCCATCCGCCGCTACCCTGGCCGCGCATGCCCGGCGACTTCACCGTGCTGATCATGGCCGCCGGGCAGGGGACCCGCATGCGGTCCTCGGTCCCCAAGGTGCTCCATGCCGTCTGCGGCAAGCCGATGGTCGAGTGGGTGATCGACGCCGCGCGTGGGGCCGGCGCCGGCGAGGTGATCTGCATCACGCGGCCGGGCGACGGCGTTGCGGAGGGCCTGCCCGAGTCGGTCACCGTGGCCGAGCAGCGCGAGGGGGAGGGCACCGGCGCAGCGATCCTGGCCGCCCGGCAGGCCGGCCCGGCCGAGGGGACCGTGCTCGTGCTCAGCGGTGACCATCCGCTGCTCTCCGTGGAGCTGATCCGCCAGGTGGTGGACACGCACACCCGTGAACCCGCCGCCGCCACGCTGCTCACCACAGAGGAGCTCGACCCCGCGGGCTACGGGCGCGTGATGCGCGCCCCGGACGGCTCGGTCGAGCGCATCGTCGAGACCAAGCACACCGAGGGGCTGAGTGCGGAGGAGCTGGCCAACCGCGAGGTCAACCTCGGTGCCTACGCCTTCGAGGCATCGGAGTTGTGGAGCGCGCTCGACGAGGTGGGCGAGGAACGCGACGAGATCTACCTCACCGGCGTCTTCCCGGTTCTGCGCGATCGCGACAGACGGGTGGTCTCGCACCTCACCACGGACGTCTCGAGCGCCATGGGGGTCAACACCCGGGCCGACCTGATGGAGGTCGACCGCCTGGCCGTGCGGCGGATCCTGGACCACCACGCGCGTGAGGGCGTGACCTTCCTCGGACCGGACTCGACGCGGATCGAGGCCGGCGTGACCGTTGGCCCCGACACCACCGTCTGGCCCGGAGTGACCCTGCGAGGGGAGACCTCGATCGGGGCGGGATGCGAGATCGGCCCGCAGACCACCATCACCGACTCGGCTCTCGGCGATGGCGCGAAGGCAGTGCACTCCTTCCTCACCGAGGCGACGGTGGAGGCCGGCGCCTCGCTCGGCCCGTTCGCCTACCTGCGGCCGGGAGCCCACATCGGCGAGGGGGCGAAGATCGGCACCTTCGTCGAGGTCAAGAACTCGAACATAGGTCCCGGCACGAAGGTCCCGCATCTCTCCTACCTGGGCGACGCGGACGTGGGCGCCAACAGCAACATCGGCGCCGGCAACATCACCGCCAACTACGACGGCCGGCGCAAGCACCGCACCACGATCGGCAAGGGGGTCAAGACGGGCGTCGACACCTCCTTCATCGCTCCGGTGAGCGTCGGCGACGGCGCGTACACTGGCGCTGGATCGGTGATCGCCGAGGACGTCCCCGAGGGGGCCCTCGGGATCTCTCGCCCCAAACAGGCCAATATCGAGGGATACGCGGAACGCAAGGAGAAGCCGCCCGGATGAGCTCGGTCCATACCCAGGACGCGCCCGTCGCCACCACCATCCCGGCGGAGTACGACAAGCGCCTGATGATCGCTGCCGGCCGCTCGAGCCTGGAGCTGGGCTCGCGGATCGCCACGCGGCTGGGAGTCGGGCTCACCGAGGCCGGACTGAACACCTTCTCCGACGGCGAGGTCTACTGCCGCTACGAGGACTCGATCCGCGGGGCGGACCTGTTCATCGTGCAATCCACGTGCGGGTCGGAAACCGAGGGCCTCACGGTGAACGACTCCCTCATGGAGCTGATGATCATGGTCCACGCCGCCAAGCACGCCTCGGCGCACCGGATCATCGCGGTGACCCCCTGGTACGGCTATTCGCGCCAGGACAAGAAGTCCGCCCCCCGCGAGCCGATCTCGGCGCGCCTGATCGCCGACCTCCTGGAGACGGCGGGAATCGACCGCCTGGTCACGATGGATCTCCACGCGGGCCAGGTGCAGGGGTTCTTCTCGAACCCGGTGGACCACATGACGGCGATGCCGATCCTCACGCAGTTCGTCCAGGACCAGCTGGGACCGGCGGAGAACCTCTGCATCATCGCTCCCGATGCCGGCCGGGTGAAGCTCACGCGCAAGTTCGCCCAGAAGGTCGGCGCGCCCTACGCCCTGCTTGAGAAGGAGCGCCCGGCCCAGCAGGTGGCCGAGATCGGCTACGTGATCGGCAAGGACAAGGTGCGCGGCAAGCGCGCCGTGATCGTCGACGACATGATCGACACGGGCGGCACGCTTGCCGCGGGTGCACAGACGGTTCTGGACGAGGGCGCCGACGAGGTGTTTGCCGTCGCCACCCACGGTCTCTTCTCCGGCAATGCGTTCGAGACGCTGGCCAACTCGCCACTCTCGGGCATCGTGGTCACCGACACGGTGCCGCTGCGGGCGGGCGCGCCCGACAACATCCGCGTGCTCACGAGCGCCGACATCCTCACCGACTCGGTGCGCCGGATCTTCACCGACGACTCGGTCTCGGAGATCTTCCAGGGCGAGAACCAGCTGTTCTAGCCCGTGCTCGCGGTTCGCCTGTACGACGTCGTCCTTTGGCTGCACATCACGGCGGTGGTGACCGCCTTCGGGGCGCTGTTCGCCTACCCGGTGTTCCTGGCGGTCAATGCCCAGGCGCCGATCGCGCAGCGCACGAACTTCCATCGGCTCCAGATCGCGTTCAGCAAGCGGATCACCGGGCCTGCCATCGGGGTGATCC
The DNA here is from genome assembly GCA_963825475.1 of uncultured Thermoleophilaceae bacterium. Lineage (GTDB taxonomy): Bacteria > Actinomycetota > Thermoleophilia > Solirubrobacterales > Thermoleophilaceae > JAAYBF01. The sequence goes on from CAWGTC010000006.1 coordinate 848,568, forward strand.
TGCTCGCCGGCGTCTACCTCGCCACCGACGCGGAGCTCTGGTCCGAGCCGTGGGTCACCGTTCCCCTCGTGCTGCTCTTCGTGATCGCCGGACTCGGCGTCACCGTGCTGCGCCGCTGCGAGGAGAGCCTCGTCGCCACCTCGGAGGCCGGCGACGAGGGGGGCTACGCGAGTGCGCTGGCCACCGCGCGGGCCTGGACCTACGTGACGCTCGTGCTCATCGTGATCACGATCTTCGTGATGAGCGCCAAGCCGTTCGATTGAACGCGGCGCTCAGCAGCGCGAGGCTCCAGCCGCATCCCCCCCCTACGAGCGCCGTGCCCAGCCGCGGGCGCCCAGCCGCTGCGGCGATCAGGCCGCCCGCCCGCACGGGCGTGCTCAGCCGCGCCGCCCGGGTCAGGCCCGGGTCTGGCGGTCGTGCCCGCCCGAAGTAGACGGCCAGTGAGTACGAGAAGCCGGCGGCCAGGCGCATCAGCTCGGCGCCGGAGGCCGCGCGCCCGATCTGATCGTTGCGCCGCAGCCCCGTGATCACCGCTCCGGCGAAGCAGGCGTCGGCCAGACCTTCGAGGTCGCGCCCCGCGCGGGTGGGCTCGTCGGCGCGGGCCGCTCGGCCATCAAGCGCGTCGGTGGCGAAGCCGGCGGCGCACACGAGTGGGGTGGGCTGCCACAGGGCGGCGGGCACCAGCCACACCCGGGCGAGGGTCAGGGCGTCGGCCGGTCCCAACGGCCGGGCGCGACCATCTTCGGTCTCCACCATCCCCAGGTGCCAATCGAGCATGAGCGCGGTGAGCGCCCACCACGCGAGCCCGTCCCGCAGCCGGCCGCGAAACGGCTCGACCCGCGCCAGGGCGAGCGCGGACCAGGCTGCCGCGCCCGTCGCCAGCCAGCGCGCGCTCTGGAGGCGCAGCTCGGGGCGGCCGCGGTGAACCTCGGACGCCCGGCGCTGGGACGCGGCGAGGAACCGCCCCACTGACGAGGGCGAGAAGTGCGCGGTCAGCAGCAGCCCGAGCTGCTCGCGGGTCCAGCGCTCCCCCTCGGTGAGGACCACCCTTCCCTCAGGACGCTCTGGCCGAGAACTTGCGCGTGCGCTTCTCGCCTCGCGACTCGAAGTAGGCCCACTCCTCCCGGCCCAGCTCGGTTGCCGGGTCGTCGGCGAACCACCACTCCCGCCCGATCCGGTACCAGTTGCGGGTGGCGTTGAGCTGGCCGAGCACGGCCAGTACCCCGGACTCCATCCGCCTGCCCATCAGCTCGTTGGCCGGCACGTTCTCGCGGCGCATCAGGTCGAAGAACTCAGACCGGGGATCGCTCACCGCGGCGATCGCCTCCATCACCAGGCGCGAGTCGACGGTGACCTCGCGGTCGTCCATGTACCAGCCCCCCACGGTGCGCACGTGGGCCATCACCCGCTCGGCGTCCACCTTCTTGGGGTTGTTGAGAAAGCCGAGGTCGTGGAGAGCCACGCGCAGGCGCTCCGGGTCCTCGTCGAAGACGGCCTCCAGCGCGGCGATCTCCAGCTCGATCTGCTCCTTGTCCAGCTGCTTGGTCATGCCGAAGTCGATGAACGCGACCTTGCCGTCCTGCATGAGGATGTAGTTGCCTGGGTGGGCGTCGGCGTTGAAGTGCTGCAGGTGGTAGACCGATCCGAAGCAGAACCGGAACACGATCTCTGCGAAGCGGTCGCGCTCGGCCTGGGGCCGCTCCTTCACCTCGTCGAAGCCCACGCCGTCGACCCACTCGGTCACCAGCACGCGTCCGCGAGACAGCCGCGTGATCACGTCGGGCACGTAGATGAACGGGTGGCCCCGGTAGCCGCGCGAGAATGCACGCTGGTTCTGGGCCTCGTACTCGTAGTCCAGCTCCTCCAGCACCCGCTCCTTCAGCTCGGCCGCTGCTGCCTTGGCGTCGAGGCCTGGCGCGAGGGCCTTGGCCAGCCGCATGATCATGCCGGCGTTCTGCATGTCTGCCCGCAGCGCCTCGGCCACGCCCGGGTACTGGATCTTGACCGCCACCTCGCGTCCGTCGGGCAGTGTGGCGCGGTGTACCTGGCCGATCGAGGCTGCGGCCGCCGCCTCGTGTGAGAAGTCCTCGAACAGCTCCTCGACCGGATCCTCCCACTCTTCCTCCAGCACCGAGCGCACCTTCCTCCAGGGCATCGGCGGGGCGGAGGTGCGCAAGTCGGCCAGCTTCTCCTGGTACAGCTCCCGGTACTCGGGCGGCAGGAACTCGGTGTCGATGAACGACGCGAGCTGGCCGATCTTCATGGCCGCCCCCTTCATCGTCCCGAGGGTGTCCACCATCCGCTCGGCGGCCTCCAGATGGCGCTTGTCGATCTGCTCGCTTGCGCGGTCGCTGGAACGCGCGATGTTGGCTGCCCTCGTGCCGGCGTACCGCGCTCCCTGGGTGCCGATCACCCCGCCCAGCTGGGCGGTGCGGCGCACCCTGCCACCCGGAATCGAGGTGTCGTCCTTCGCCACGAGGCCAGCGTAGCCTGGGAAACGGACCCCGCCTCGCTACACTGCCCGACCGCATGGCAGACGGAAAGCGCCCATCCCTGGCAGTACAGGAACGCGAAGAGCGAGGCTCTCGCGAGACTCGGCGTCTGCGCCGCTCCGGACTCGTACCAGGGGTGCTCTACGGAGCCAGCCATCCCGACCCGGTCTCGTTCAAGGTCGGAGCTCGCGACCTGCGCAACCTGCTCGCACAGGGGTCGGCTCTCTTCGACGTCGAGATCGGCTCCGAGAAGTCCGTGCCGGTGATCCTCAAGGACCAGCAGAACCACCCCGTACGCGGGGAGGTCATGCACGTCGACCTGCTCGAGGTGCGCCTCGACGAGAAGATCCAGTCCACTGTCTCGATCGAGCTGCAGGGGGGCGAGGAGGCGCCGGGCGTCAAGGAGGGCGGCGTGGTCGAGCACGTGACCCGCGACCTCAACATCGAGGCCCTGCCCACCGATATCCCCGACCTCATCACCGTTGACGTGTCCGGACTCGAGGTCAACGCCACCCTCATGCTCTCCGAGCTCGAAGCTCCAGAGGGCGTCGTCTTCCTGGACGATCTCGAGGAGACCACTATCGCCACGGTGGTCGTGCCGACGGAGGTCGAGGAGCCGGAGATCGAGGAGGAGACCGAGCTGGTGGGCGAGGACGGCGAGCCGATCGAGGTCCCGGAGGGCGAAGAGGCCCCCTCCGAAGCCGAGGACGGCTCGGGCGACTCCGACACCGAGGAGTAGCTCTCGATGGGCCTCCTGGGCCGCCGCGACAGCGGGGGCGGGAGGGTCGACTGGCTGATCGTCGGCCTGGGCAACCCGGGCGAGGAGTACCGCCGCACCCGCCACAACATCGGCTTCGAGGTGGCCGTTCTGGCCGCCGAGCGCTGGGGCCTGCCACGCGCGAAGAAGCGCTACGGCGGGCTCTACACCGACGGGCGCACCGGCCCCGGAGGCCCGCGTGTCGGCGTGCTGCTGCCCCAGACCTACATGAACGAATCGGGCCGCGCCGCCAGCCCGGCGCGGGGCGCGCTAGGCGTCGACCTCGACAGGGTGGTGGCGGTGCACGACGAGATCGACCTGCCGTTCGGGCGGGTCGAGAGCCGCCTCGGCGGCGGGCTAGCCGGCCACAACGGGCTCAAGTCGCTGAAGCGCGACCTGGGCGGCCCGGACTTCTGCCGCGTGCGGGTGGGGGTCGGACGGCCCGACTCGACCGACCCTGAGATCGTGTCCGCCCACGTACTGGGGCGATTTCGGGAGCCCACGGAGGATGTGCGCGCGCTGGTGGAGCGGGCGGCGGATGAGCTCGAGTCGCTGGTCGCTGGTCGCTAGTGGTCGAGCATTGGACGGGTCGGGCACCGGCGCGCTCACATGGCCCATGCTTGCATCTGGCGCACCGCCGACCCGCGAGTTGGCACCCCTAGACTCCAAGCCAAGAGACCGCGCGGCATGAGCCGGGCGGTCGCTTTGCGTGCCGTGTCCCTGCGTTCACTTCTCACATACGCCCATTCCGATCCCGCTGTGGAGGCCCTCACCGAGGCCGCGCGGGGCGAGCCGCAGCGCGCTTTCGTGTCCTCCAGCCTGAGGCCCTACCTCCTGGCATCCCTGCTGGACTCCGAGCCGGGGCGCCCCGCCTTGGTGGTGGCGGGCGACGACCGCGCCGCGCGCGACCTGGCGGCCGACCTGAAGCAGTTCCTCAGCCCCCGGCCGGTGCGCCTCTATCCGGCCCGCGGGGTGCGCTACGAGTCCCACCTGGCGCCCCCGCCGCATCTCGTGGGGCTGCGGATAGCCGCGCTGGATGCCCTGCTGGCGCCCCCCGACTCCGAGCTTGGAGCCGCGGTGGTGGTGGCCGGCGCGGTGGCGCTGGCCGAGAAGGTGCCCGACCCCGCCCTGCGTCCGCACGGATTCGAGATCGAGAAGGGCGGACTGCTCGACCTGGAGGAGACCGCCGCCCAGCTGGTGGCGTGCGGCTACGAGAACACCGACCAGGTGGAGGACCGCGGGCAGTTCGCCATCCGGGGCGACATCCTCGATGTGTATCCCGCCACCGAGGACCGCGCGGTGCGCTGCGAGATGTTCGACGTGGAGGTCGAGCGGCTCACCTTCTTCTCCACCTTCACCCAGCGCTCGCTGGAAGAGGTCGACCGCGTGGCGATCGAGCCCGCGGCCGAGCTGGGTCCCGAGCACCGCGAGCTGGCGGAGATCGCCGCGGCGAGCGAGGAAGGTGAGCGCCCCGACATCGCGGAGCTGCTGCCGGTCGACCGCTTCGGCGAGCTGCTGGACCTGGTGCCCGCCGAGGGGCTCGTGGTGGTGGCCGCCGAGGAGGAGCTGGCGCCCGCGCTGCGCGATCTCTGGGACGACGTGACCACGAGCTTCCACGACGCCGATGCCCACCACCTCTACGTGCCGCCTGAGCGCCTGACCGCGGCGCTGGATGTCCGTGCCTCCCTGCGGCTGTCGAGCATCTCCGGCGACCAGCCCCACACATTCCGCGCGCAGGCCGCCGGCAGCGCCGCCCGCTCCCTGCGCGAGGCCGAGCCCGAGCTTGAGAAGCTGGTGCGCTCCGGCTATCGCACGATCGTCGCCTGGGCGCGGCGGGGTGAAGCGGAGCGCGCCGCCTACAACCTCGACCGCGTGCGGGCGGCCTTCCTCGACGGCCGCCCGGCGCCGGCCGAGCCGGGCGTCTCCTTCGCGGCTGCCAGCCTCCGGGAGGGCTTCCTGTCGCCCTCGCTGAAGCTCGCGATCCTTCCCGAGCACCGCCTCCTGCGCCGGCGCCGCGGCGGGGACCGCCCGGCCGGCCCCCGCACGGGGGCGGGGGCGATGGCCAGCTTCAGCGACCTTCGCGCCGGCTCGCCCGTGGTCCACGAGGACCACGGCATCGGCCTGTTCACGGGCTTCGAGACGAAGTCCGTGGGGGGCGTGACGCGCGACTACCTCGAAGCTCGAGTTCCGCGACGGCGACCGGGTGTTCGTGCCCAGCGACCAGCTGCACAAGATCAGCAAGTACCTGGGCGCGGACGCCGGCGATCCGCCCCTGTCCAAGCTCGGCGGCAAGCAGTGGGAGCAGATGAAGCTGCGGGCGCGCCGTGCGGCCGAGGCCCTCGCGGGCGAGCTGATCAACCTCTACGCCGAGCGCAAGCGCCGCGCCGGCCACGCGTTCCCCCACGACACCGAATGGCAGGAGGAGTTCGAGGGGGCGTTCCCATACCGCGAGACCCCGGACCAGCTGGACGCGATCGAGGCCGTGCGCGCCGACATGGAGGAGGCGCGGCCCATGGACCGGCTGATCTGCGGCGACGTGGGCTACGGCAAGACCGAGGTGGCGCTGCGGGCGGCGTTCAAGGCCGCGGCCGACTCGCGCCAGGTGATGTTCCTCGTGCCCACCACGGTGCTCGCCCAGCAGCACTTCGGCACCTTCACCGAGCGGCTGCGCGACTACCCGTTCCGGATAGAGCACGTGTCCCGCTTCCGGTCGGCAAAGGAGACCCGCGAGGCGCTGAAGGCCTTCGAGGAGGGCAAGGTGGACATGCTGATCGGAACCCACCGGCTGCTCTCGCGCGACGTGCGCCCCAAGGACCTCGGACTGCTGATCGTGGACGAGGAGCAGCGCTTCGGCGTGAAGCAGAAGGACCTGCTGCGCCAGCTGAGGCTGCGGGTCGACGTGCTCTCCCTGAGCGCTACGCCGATCCCCCGGACGCTGCAGATGTCCCTGGCCGGCCTGCGTGACATCTCCGTGATCGAGACCCCGCCCGAGGGCCGGCGCCCGGTCAAGACCTACGTGGGCGAGTACGACGAGGAGCTGGTGCGCCGCGCCATCGAGCGCGAGGTGGCCCGCAAGGGGCAGGCGTTCTTCCTCCACAACCGGGTCGAGACCATCGACGAGACAGCCGAGCGCGTGCGCGCGATGTGCCCCGCCGCCCGGGTGATGGTGGCCCACGGCCAGATGGAGGAGAAGAAGCTCGAGGAGGTGATGCTGGGCTTCCTGCGCGGCGAGGCCGACGTGCTGGTGTGCACCACGATCATCGAGTCCGGGCTCGACATCTCCAGCGCCAACACGCTGATAGTCGAGCGTGCCGAGGACCTCGGCCTGGCCCAGCTCTACCAGATCCGCGGGCGGGTGGGGCGATCCACCGAGCGGGCCTACGCCTACCTGCTCTACCCCAGCGCGGCGGCTCTCACCAGCGAGGCCGGCGCTCGCCTGGCCACGCTGTCCGACTACACGGAGCTGGGATCGGGGTTCAAGATCGCGATGCGCGACCTGGAGATCCGGGGCGCCGGCAACCTGCTCGGCGACGACCAGTCGGGACACGTGGCGGCAGTCGGGTTCGAGCTGTACGTGTCGATGCTCGACGACGCGGTGGCTGCTCTCGCCGGCGATTCGGCCGACGAGGCGCCAGAGCCGGTGCGGGTCGACCTGCCGGTGGACGCCTACGTGCCGGGTGACTACGTGCCGTACGAGGCGGCCAAGATCGAGATTCACCGCCGCGTCGCGGGGGCCAAGGAGATCGCTGACCTGATCATGCTCAGAGAGGAGCTCGAGGATCGCTTCGGGCCGGTGCCCGAGCCGCTGGACAACCTGATCCGCGTGCAGGACGCTCGGATCAAGCTCGGGCGCGCGGGTGCGCGGAGCGTCGACTTCGCCGGCGGGCGCCTGTCGGTGGCGCCGATCGAGCTCGACTCGCGCAGGGTCAAGCTGCTGCGGGCGCGCATCCCGGAGGCCGTGTACGAGTCCGGGCGCTCCACCGTGAGGGTGCGGGTGCCCGACGATCCCGCCGAGCGTTTTCCCGCCGTGGTCAGCGCCGCCGAGGCGATCCTCGAAGCCGTTACATCACCAGATCCCGAGTAACCCTCGTCCTCGCCCGGCGCCCTTCGCTACCATGCGCCGTCGCCGCGAACCAAGCGCCACTGCGCCAGCGGCTCCGCGCCGCGTTCCTTAGGCGCGCTTGAGACTTTCGACCTAACACTGAGGCCATGACTTCTCGATTCACGCCAGCACGCTCTCTTGCCACGTTCGCCCTCGCCGGGCTCTGCGCCGCCGCCGTCACGGGCTGCGGCGACGACGTGCCGCCCAGCGCGGTGGCCAAGGTCGGCGACTCCACCATCAGCAAGGACGAGTTCGACCGCTGGTACAAGAACGCGGCCGCGGGCGCCTCACAGGGCGGCCAGGCGGTGGCGCCCGATCCGCCGGATTACGAGAAGTGCGTGGCCGGCCTGCAGAAGCAGCCGCAGCCCGAAGGGGCCGGTAAGCCCACCGAGGACGCGCTCAAGAAGCAGTGCGAGCAGCAGTACGAGGAGCTCCGCAACCAGGTGATGCAGTTCCTGATCCAGGCCGAGTGGGTGCAGCAGGAGGCCGAGGAGCGTGATGTCTCGGTGTCCGACGAAGAGGTCAAGAAGAGCTTCGACGACCAGAAGAAGCAGGCCTTCCCCAAGGAGGCCGACTACCAGAAGTTCCTCAAGGACAACGGCATGTCGGAGGAGGACATCCTCTTCCGGGTCAAGCTCGACCAGCTGCAGACCAAGCTCACAAAGAAGATCACCGAGGACAAGGCCACGCCCACGGATGAGGAGATCGCCGCCGAGTACGAGAAGAACAAGAAGACCTATGCCGTGGCCGAGTCGCGCGACGTGAGCCTCGTGCTCACCAAGACTGAGGACAAGGCCGAGGAGGCCAAGGACGCGATCGAGGACGGCGAGAGCTTCAAGGAGGTCGCCAAGGAGTTCTCGATCGACGAGGCCACCAAGGCGCAGGGCGGCAAGCTCACCGACTTCACTCGCGGCCAGCAGGATCGCGATCTCGAGAAGGCGGCCTTCGGCGCCAAGGCGGGCGAGCTCGAGGGTCCCGTCAAGGCCCAGTTCGGCTACTACGTATTCGAGGTCGACAAGGTCAAGCCCGCCTCCCAGCCGTCTCTCGACGAGGTGAAGGACCAGATCTCGCAGTCGCTGCGCTCGGCCAACGAGCAGAAGGTGCTCAACGACTTCATCAAGGGCTTCCGCGAGAAGTACAAGGAGCAGACCGAGTGCGCGGACGACTTCCGGATCGCGGAGTGCAACAACGCGCCCGAGGAGGAGAAGACCGACACGGGTCCGGCTTCCGGCGGCGTGCCCGGCACGCCCCAGGCGCCGCAGGGCGCACCGGCACCCCAGGGCGCTCCGGCTCCGCAGGGAGCTCCCACCCCGCAGCCCGCCCCGGTACCCCAGGCTCCCGCCAGCCCCTAGGGTGAGCGAAGAGCTCGCCGGCGCAGTTGCGCGCCTCGACGAGATCACCCGGCGCCTGCGCCGGGAGTGTCCGTGGGACCGCGAGCAGGACGAGCGCTCGATCGTCCCCCACACGGTGGAGGAGGCCTACGAGCTGGCCGACGCCGCGCACTCGGGCGATGACGCGAAGATGCTCGACGAGCTTGGCGACGTGCTGTTCCAGGTCGTCTTCCTCTCCCTGCTCCTGGAGGAGCGCGACGCCGGCGACCTGGCTCAGGTGGCGGACCTCTGCCGCCAGAAGCTGATCCGCCGCCACCCGCACGTTTTTGGAAACGTGGAGGCGGACACCGCCGCCGAAGTGCTGCGCAACTGGGACACGATCAAGGCCGATACCGAGGGCGGCGGGCTGTTCGGCGACCTGCCCGAGACCCTGCCGGCCACCCTCTACGCGAAGAAGGCCCAGCGCCGCGCCGAGCGCGGGGAGGGGGAGGACGCGCCGGCGCGCGGCGTGGCAGAGTCCGCCGCGGCGCTGGACGGCGCCGAGGATCGCGACGAGCGCTTCGAGGCGGCCGGCGAGCTGCTGTTCGCCGCAGTGGCAGAGGCCGCCGCGGCGGGGGCCGACCCAGAGCTCGCGCTGCGGGCCGCGGCCGACAGGTACATCGCACGAATTCAGGAGGACCGAGAGAACACGTGAGCGAGATCACCAAGGTCACGGCGCGCCAGATCCTCGACAGCCGCGGCAACCCGACGGTGGAGGTCGACGTGACCGCCGCCTCCGGCGCCTCGGGCCGGGCTGCCGTGCCCTCAGGGGCGTCGACGGGCGAGTTCGAGGCGGTGGAGCTGCGTGACGGCGGCGGGGCCTTCGGCGGCAAGGGCGTGACCCGGGCCGTGGCCAACGCCAACGGCGAGCTGGCCCGCGCCGCGATCGGCCTCGACGTGGCCGACCAGGCTGCCCTCGACGGGGCGATGATCGACCTCGACGGCACCCCGAACAAGGGCCGCCTGGGCGCAAACGCGATCCTCGGGATCTCGCTCGCCGCGGCCAAGGCAGCGGCCGCCGAGGCCGGGCAGCCGCTGTGGCGCCACCTGGGAGGAGAAGAGGCCAGCGTGCTGCCCGTGCCGATGATGAACGTGCTCAACGGCGGTGCTCACGCGGACAACAAGGTCGACTTCCAGGAGTTCATGATCGTCCCCGTGGGCGCGCACAGCTTCGCCGAGGCGCTGCGGGTGGGGGCCGAGGTGTTCCAGGCGCTGAAGGCCACACTGCACGAACGGGGCATGTCCACCGCCGTCGGCGACGAGGGCGGCTTCGCCCCCGACCTCGACTCCAACGAGGCCGCGCTGCAGGTGGTGCTCGACGGCGTCGAGGCGGCCGGCTACGTGCCCGGCGAGGACGTGGCCATCGCGCTCGACCCCGCCACCAGCGAGATCCACTCCAATGGCGTCTACCGCCTGGAGCACGAGGGCCGCGGCCTGTCGCCCGAGCAGATGGCGGCGTACTGGGAGGAGATGGCCGGCCGCTACCCGATCGTCTCCATCGAGGACGGCATGGACGAGGAGGACTGGGACGGCTGGAAGGCGCTCACCGACCGCCTGGGCGACCGCGTGCAGCTGGTTGGCGACGACCTGTTCGTGACCAACCCCGAGCGCCTGGCCATGGGAATCGAGCGCGGTGTGGGCAACTCGATCCTCGTCAAGGTCAACCAGATCGGCACGCTCACCGAGACCCTCGAGGCGATCAGGGTGGCGAGGGAAGCCGGCTACACGGCCGTCATGTCACACCGCTCGGGAGAGACCGAGGACGTGACGATCGCCGACCTCGCGGTGGCCACCGGCTGCGGCCAGATCAAGACGGGCGCCCCGTCACGCTCGGACCGCGTGGCCAAGTACAACCAGCTGCTGCGGATCGAGGAGGCCCTGGGCGACCGGGCCTCCTACCCCGGCCGCTCCGCCTTTCGATGACATCGAAGGGGGGGCACCGCCCCCCCTTGCAACCCCCAAATCCCTACGCCAATTCCGGCAGGCCCACCATCGACCGGAACGATGTGGCGTCGTTGAGGTGGGGCATCGGGCCCTCGGGCACGGGCACCTCGAGGAACTCGCACAGCGGGCCCCAGCCCTCCTTGACCTCGTAGACCAGGAGCTGATCGGCGGGCACCCTGCTCTTCACGTCCTCGTTGTGAGCCAGGTAGGTGTCGATAGCGAAGTCCTTGTCGTCGAAGCGCCCCGCGAAGGTGCCGTCCCAGATCAGCCCGTTGATCATGCGCATGGCCTCGGGCGAGACCTCGACGCTGCCGCCCTGCAGCTCGCCCTTCGACGCGGCCTGGGCCGAGGCGTGGATGCTCTTCGCGCAGCTGGTGTACCAGGACTCGGGATCGCGCACGCTGAGCAGCACCTTGGCGTCCGGAAACGCCTCCCAGATCTCGGCCCAGAACGTGCAGGCCGGCCAGTCCACGGTCGACCCCCAGCCCTCGAGCAGCTCGTGCCAGTCGACCTCGTCGCCATCCACCGCGGCCTGCCAGCCCGGCAGCAGCTCCGGCCTGCGCGCCACATCGATCATGTGGAAGGAGGGCCCGAAGCCCAATTGCTCGAGTGCCGCCTTCTGCGACATCGTCCCCGTACGTCCGAATCCGGCACCGATCACCTTCACAAGCGCATCTCCTTGTCGATGAGAGCATCGAAGGGGGGCACCGCCCCCCTTTGCCACCCCCCCTTGGTCAAAATTCGAGCAGCATCAGGCCGACGGTCACGCCCGGGCCGATCGTGATCGCGAGGCCCAGCTGTCCCGGCTCGGGCGCACGATCGGCGATCGCGCGCTGGAGCACGAAGAACGCCGAAGCCGTGCCCACGTTGCCGTGCTCGGCCAGCACCGCGGCGCTGGGGGCCACGTCCTCGCTGGTCAAGCCGAGCCCGCGCTGAAGTCCCTCGATGATGCCCCGCCCCCCGGGGTGCAACGGCCAGTGGTCGATCATTCCGGCGTGCACCTGGTGGCGGTCCAGGAACTCGTGCACGAGCTGAGGGACCCCCGTCTCGGCCAGCGCCGGCAACTCTCGCGCCATCCGCATGTGGCTGTCCTCGCCGCTGACCGCGAAGCGCACGTGGTCGAGCGTGCCAGGCAGCTGGTGAACCGCGCTCGCCACGATCCTGGGGCCGGGCCCCTCATCGCGGCCCTCGGTGTCGAGCGAGAGCAGCGCGGCAGCGGCCCCGTCGGCGAAGAGGGCGGCGCCCACGATCTTGACCTTGTCGTCGCCCGCGGCGACGGGAGAGATGAACCCACTCACGCTCTCCGCGGCCACCACGAGCGCAGTGGCCCGCGGGCGGTCGCGCAGGGCCTGCGAGGCAAGTCGCATCAGCGGCACAGCGCTGGCGCAGCCCACCCCGACCACGTGGTACTTGTCGGTGTCGGGCCGAAGGCTGTAGTGGTCCACCAGCCGGTGTGCCAGCGTCGGGCCGCCCAGCGAGTAGTAGTTGGCGGTCACGACCACGCCCACCTCGTCCAGATCGGCGCCGAGCGCATCGATCGCCTGGGTGGCGAGCCGCATCAGCTGCCCCTCCGTGCACGCGGTGCGCTGCTGAAGGGTCTGGGTGAGCGACTCGGGCGAGATCTCGAGGCCGCGTCTTTCGACCCCGCAGCGAGCGAAGATCTCCTCGGCGAAGGGATCGCCCGCCAGCCCGAGCAGGTCGAGCATCCGCGTCTGGTCGAAGGAGGTCGCCGGGCTCGCGGTCGCTAGAGCGGAGATGGTGGGGGCCGGCCTGTGCGCCGGGCGACCAGGCGTGACTGACGTGATTTCCGCAGGGAGAAGCGCCTCTGGCATGAGCGGCTCAACTATCCGGCTCGAGGCAGTGCGCCACAAGACGCAGTCGACCGCAGACATCGCGGGTGCGGGGCACCGAGGCAGCCTCAGTAATAAATACGGAAGCGGTGCAGGCGAGCGATCGCCTGCGAGAATCCGGCCGCGGAGCCCCGACCTTTGCCCACACGCGACCCACTCACCGTCGTCTTGGCCGACGACCATGTCGTGGTCCGCAGCGGGCTGCGAGTGCTGCTGGATTCCGAGCCGTCGATCGACGTCGTGGCCGAGGCGGGCGACGTGCGCAGCGCGATGGCGGCGGTCGAGGAGCACCATCCCGATGTGCTCGTTCTCGATCTGCACATGCCGGGCGAGCCGAGCCTGCCGGCGATACCGCGACTGCGTGAACGCTGCCCCGGCACGCGTGTGGTCGTTCTCACCGCCCAGCGCGATCCCAGCTACGCGGGGGAGGCTCTGCGACTGGGCGCGGCCGGATACGTGCCCAAGGAGGCTGCCGAAAGCCACCTCCTCGAGGCGATCGCGATGGCCGCGGCGGATGGCACCTACCTCGAGCCGCAGCTGGGTGCCCGGCTGGCCGCCAACGTGGCCGAGGCGGGCAGGACGGCCGCCGAGCTGACCGAGCGAGAGGTCGAGGTCCTGCGCCTGATCGCTCGGGGCCTGACCAACCGGGAGATGGCCGAGCGCCTCTACCTCAGCGTGCGCACCGTTGAGAGCCACAGGGCCCGGATTCAGCGCAAGCTGGGGCGCTCGCGCCGATCCGACCTCGTGCAGTACGCGCTCGAGCGCAACCTGATCGAGGCCTCGGACGTGCCGGCTTGAGCGCGGCCTAACCGACCGGCAGCAGAGCGGTGACCTGGGTGCCCGATCCCGGCTGCGATCCGATCTCCAGCTCGCCGGCCAGCAGGTCCACCCGCTCGCGCATCCCCCGAAGCCCGAAGCCGGCACTCTCACCGTCGGGCTGGAAGCCGCCTCCGTCATCGGTCACCCGCACCTGCAGCGCGCCATCACGCTGGGCCAGCTCGATGAACACGCGGCTCGCGCCCGCGTGCCGGGCGGCGTTGCTCAGGCACTCCTGGGCGATCCGGTAGGCGGCGGTCTCCACGTCCGGGGCCAGGCGCCGCGGCGCCCCCTCCACGTCGTGCAGCTCGAGTCTGGTGTCCACCTGGATTCCGTAGACGACCTGAGTTCGCTCCGCCAAATCCTTCACGGAAGCCTCCAATCCCAGCTCATCCAGGGCAGCGGGCCGCAGGTCGGCGATCAGGCCGCGCAGCTTGTCCATCTCGCTCTCGATCTGCTCCTGGGCCCGGCGCATCTGCCGCGCCATCTCGTCGACAGTACCCGGCCTCCCGCGGGAGGCCAGCTGCACGTGCAGCGCCGCCAGGCCCTGCAGCGTCTCGTCGTGCAGCTCCCGCGCCCAGCGCGCCCTCTCGGCCTCGGCCACCTGGACCCGCTCCCGTGTCGCGCGCGCACCGGCGTCGCGCAGGGCCGCCTGCATCGCCACCTGTTCACTCACGTCGGTGAACACCACCACCGCCCCGGCCACACCGGGCTCGCGCACCGGGGCACTCGTGTAGTGCACGGCGAAGCTCTGGCCGTCACGGCGCCAGAACACATCGTCGGTCGCGCGTTGAACGGCGCGCTCGGACGACGGGCGGTGGACCGGACAGTCGTGCCGGGCGAAGTGGGAGCCGTCGGCGCGAGTGTGGTGGAGCAGCTCGTGGGCGGGCTTGCCGATCAGCGCCTCCACCGGCCAGCCCAGCATCGTGGCGGCCGCGGGGTTGGCGAACGTGATGCGCCCGTCCTCGTCGACGTGGTAGATCCCCTCTCCGGCGAACTCGAGGATCCGGTCGCGCTCGCGCGCAAGCCGGTCCAGCTCGTCGTGGGCGTGAGTCAGAGCCAGGCGGCGCTCGGTGATGTCCTGCATCACCCCGAGGGTCTTGATCGGCCGCCCCTCCTCGTCGCGGATCGAGGAGACGCTGACCTCGACCCACACCACCTCCCCGTCCTTGCGCAGGTAGCGCTTGTCGAGCTTGAACCCGGGGATCTCGCCGGTAAAGGTCGTCCGGGCCAGCCGCAGGCCCACATCCCGGTCGTCGGGGTGGCTGATGTCGTTGAACGTGAGCCCGCCCAGCTCGTCCGCGCTATACCCGGTGAGCTTGCAGAAAGCGGCGTTCACCTCGCCGAGCACGAAGTCGTCCCCGACGAGGGCCATGGCCACCGGGCCGTCCTCGAACAGCCGTTTGAAGCGCTCGCCGGCCTCGCGGAGGGCGGCGGCTCGTTCTCGGCGCTCCGACACGTCTCGGATGGCGACCGAGAGCGCCGGGGCGCCGTCCACCTCGATCACCCTCACCGACACCTCCACCGGAAACGCGCTGCCGTCGGGGCGGCGCACGCTGAGCTTGGCCTCCGGATCGAGCACGCCGCCGGGCAGGAACTCGTCGAGTCCCAGCCCGGCGAGGTCCGCGGGGCTGCGTCCGAGCAGAGACGCGGCGGCTGTCGAGGCGGCCAGGACGTGCAGGTCCCGGGCGACCACCACGGTGGGATCCGGTGCCAGGTCGAGCAGGCTGTTCAGGTCGGGCATGGGCCCTTGCAAGCTACCGAGGCGGAGAAGGAGGTCCCGCCCGCAGGGCAAATAGGGCTGTGGATGGCCGCCTCCGCTGCAGCACGTACGCCGCGCCGCGCCTCGCATGCCCGGCGCAAGAGCGGCATCCGCTGGGACCGGCTCGGCCGGATGGCCCTCCTCTCGGTGCTCGGGGTGATCGTGCTGCTCTACATCTCGCCGGCCAAGCACTGGATCGAGCAGTCGGGCACCGCCAGCGCGCAGAGGCAGGAGCTGGACGAGCTGAAGACCGAGAACGCCCGCCTCGAGCAGCGGGCCCGGGAGCTGCGCGACCCCGCCGCCCTCGAGCGCGAGGCGCGCCGGCTCGGCATGGTGCGCCAGGGCGAGCGCGCCTATGTGATCGAGAACCCACCGCAGTAGCCGGCTGCGCGGCACGCAGCTGCGGTTGGGGCTGCCAATGCGCCGGGGGCTCCCGCTAGCTTGCTTCGGCATGCCCGCGCTCGACAATGCGATGTACCAGTGGCAGGACGGCGAGCGCCGCGTGCGCGACGCCGAGCCGGCCGAGCAGTCCCACCTCGACCGGGTGGTCGACTTCGTGATCGAAGAGCTGCGGCGGCGCCTGGGCTCCAAGTTCGAGGTCTCAGAGCTCGTGGCCCTCTACTACGAGGGCACCGACTGGGCCGAGGACCTGGCCCAGCGCCGCTTCGCCGGTGGGGACACCTCCGCGGTGGTGGACGCGGCCTTCTGGCGCTACGCGCGCGGCGCAGCGAACTTCGCCGGCGGCCGCACCCGCTTCGCGGACGAGGGCTGAGCCCCTCGACGGTTCCCACTGGTGCGGAGCCCCTGTCTCGGGCATCATCCGGGGCGCAGGGGTGCAGGGACCTTGGGGAGGCACGTCCACATCGCCGCGCTCGCGGCTATCGCGCTGGCCATCGCGCCGGCATCCGCTCATGCGGCCGTGAAGGCCGGCGTGGCGGAAGTGGACGCCAGCTGGCACGTGGGCGCCTCCGCCGGCCAGTACGCGAGCGACGGCTCGTTCGTGTCCGACCACGGCATCGGTACGCGCCGCGGCAGGGGGCGCATCGTCTACGGGGTCCGAAGGGGGCGGTTCACCTTCGTCGCGGTGGTCCGGAAGTCCGACGCGCGGCGCACGCCCGCGCTGTCGGCGCGACTACGTACGCTTGGTCTGCGATGAAGTCCCCGCCGCTCTTCGCCTCGCACCCCCAAGGTGTCCAGGTGCTGCTCGGAATCGTGGGGCCGATGATCGCCGGCGCGATCGGCGGCGTGCTGCTCGGCGTGTCCGAGCTTGCCTACCTCGTGTACTCGGTGCTCGCCATCGGGGCCGGCTACTTCGGCGGCCTGGAGCACGTGGGAGCGGGGGAGGGCGCGCAGAGGGGGTTTGCGGGCGGCCTGTTGTTCGGCGTGCTCATCCTCGCCACGCACGAGCTCACGGGCGTCGAGGCGAAGGCCGAGCTGCCCCACCCCGAGATCCTGCTGGTGGTGATCACCACCGTCCTCGGCGTGGGCCTGGGCGCGCTCGGTGGCCGCGCACGGGCGCGTCGGGAGCGCTCAGTCGTCTGAGGAGCCGTTGCCGGCGTCTTCGCCGGCGCGGGTGATCACGATGCGATCGGGCTCGACGGTCACCGTCACGGGGCGGTGACCCGCCCAGTGCTCGGCGTACACGGCGTCGTCCTGCACCGCGGGGTCGAGCCAGAGGCCGTAGCCCTCATCGCCGTGATCGAAGGTTCCGTCGAGCGCCTTGCGGGTACGCGCCCGCCCTCGGCCACCACGGCGGCCGCGCCGGCGCCGGCGCGGCTTGTCGTCGCCGTCCTCGTCACCGGACTCGCCGTCGGAGTCGTCCACGTCGTCGGTGGTCTCCTCGTCCTGGCCCTCCGGCTCGGCGACCTGCTCGGCTTCGAGCGCCGCGGCCACGAGCGCCTCGTCCGCTGCGCGCAGATCCACCTCCTGCTCCTCCTCGCGGGGGCCGAAGAGATCGCTCTCGCCGGCCGCGGCCTCGCCGGCCGCCAGGTCGTGCTCTGCCTTGAACGCGGTGATGTCCTTCACCGAGACGTCGAGCTGATGCGCGATCCACGCGTCGGTACGGCCCTGCCGCACCCACGTGCGGATCTGGTTCAGCTGTGGCTTGAGCGAGCGACGTGCCAAGGGAGGCGGGGAGACTACCAACCGGGTCCGTCCCGGCTGCCCCATCTGCGATCCGGCTGGCGCGAGCGCCATACTGCTGCTTAGATTGGTCAGCTTGTCCCGACCTGACGGGGGGGCCGGCATTCACCCCGGGTGGGAGGCGCCCTGTGCTCGTCCTGACACGCAAAGGAAATCAGAGCATCATGATCGGAGACGACATCGAGATCTCGGTGCTCGCGATCATGGGCGAGAAGGTGCGGATCGGAATCGAGGCGCCCCGTTCCGTGCCCGTCTTCCGCAAAGAGGTCTGGGTCGACATCCAAAAGGACCGCGACGCGGAGGCCGCCGAGGGTGTCGCGATCGACGACGCGCTGGATCAGCTGAAGGCGCCGGAGTAAACAGGCGCTGGCCGCTGGGTCGCTGGGAACGAAATCGTCGGCAGGGACTCGGTCACGTCCTGAACCCCCAGCTACCAGGCCCCAGGGACTAGCGACTCAGCCCGCGAGCGCTGCCAGCGCCTGAAACATCACCAGCGTGACGATCACCGTGGTGGCCAGGATGGCGAGGCAGAGCCCGATGAACCGCATCGTGCCCGCCTTCTGGACGCGTTCGACGCGGCGTGCGCGCGAGCGGTGCACCGCCTGGTGGCGCAGCTTCTCCCGCCGCTGCACGGAATCGGCGGCCTCCTCGCGGAAGGCCGCCTCGAACTGCGCGAGTGACTGACGCATCTTCACGGCTGAGAAAGGCTACCCGGTCGCCGCCGGGCTCTCGGCTTCGGCCTGGTTGTAGACCTCCACGAAGTGCAGGTAGCTGTCGGCGATCTTCTCCGCGGCGGCGTCGCGCTCGAGCGAGCCGTCGAGGAAGCCCTTCAGCGCGTCCCACCAGATCGTGCGCCCGATGGCGAAGCCCACGAACCCGTCCACGCCGGCCGCTTTTCGCAGCCAGTCCTCGACCTTGGCGTCGCTGGCGCCACGGCCGAGCAGTACGCACACCACGTTGTCGCGGCCGTCCGCGCGAGTCTGGCGGGCCAGCATCTCGCAGTCCTCGCGGGAGTCGACGCCCTCGATCTTCCAGACGTCGGCCTCCACGCCCGCCTCCTGGTATGCCTCGATCACCCGCCGCATGAGCTCCGGGCGCAGCTCGGCGTCGTAGCGGTCGGTGTCCCGGCCCACGGACTCGAGCTGATGGTCCTCGGCTGGCACGAGCAGCTCGAAGAGGAACTTGCGGTCGTGCTCGTGCAGCCAGTCGGACAGCTTCCTGAGCCGCTCGACCTGCCGGGCATTCATGTCCGCATCCCCGTCGGGGTTGTGGCGAACGAGCACCTTTGAGAAGGCCGGGTCGAAGCTCTCGATATGGGCGCCGAAGTCGTCGCCGTACTCGAAGTCGAAGTCGTTCTGGCCGCTCTTCTCGACCGGCATGGCCAGCGTCAGTCCCAGGTCCTTGGCCTGGGCGGGAACGTCGCCCCCGAACTGCTCGTCGACCAGCGTGCCCGTGGCGGCATTGTCCACGCCGCGCTCCGTGGCCTTGACCATGCCCTCGAAGATCAGGTGCTTGGCGTCGGTGATCGCGTCGGTCTGCTCGGGGGTCGGGTCACCCTCGATGCCGAACATCTTCTTCTGGAAGGACCCGCGGTGATCGAACGCGAGGATGTAGAGCTTGCCGTCGTAGCCGAGGGTCATGGGGGTTGTTGCCTCCTGCTCGCTTGCCTGGGGGCGCCAGCTTACCGTCGTTTGCCCTGCCGTCCTTGCGGATAAGGTGGCCCCGTGGAGCACCGGTTCACGGGCCCGAGCTACACCCTCGGGATCGAGGAGGAGCTGATGATCGTGGACGCCGAGTCCCTCGACCTCGTGAACTCGATCGAGGGACTGCTCCAGGACCTCAGCAGCAGCCAGGC
The DNA here is from genome assembly GCA_963825475.1 of uncultured Thermoleophilaceae bacterium. Classification (GTDB taxonomy): domain Bacteria; phylum Actinomycetota; class Thermoleophilia; order Solirubrobacterales; family Thermoleophilaceae; genus JAAYBF01. The sequence continues at coordinate 867,658 of CAWGTC010000006.1, forward strand.
CGAGGGCGAGGTCAAGCCCGAGTTGATGGAGTCGGTGTGCGAGATCGCCACGGACCCCTGTGAGAACACCAAGCAGGCCGGTCGCCAGCTCGAGGGCCTGCGGCGCGAGGTGCAGGCCGCCGCGGCGGCGAGGGGCCTGGCCATCGGCGCGGCCGGCACCCACCCGTTCGCGATGTGGGAAGACCAGCGGATCGTCTCCCGGCCCCGCTACCGCGACCTGATCGCCGGACTTCAGTTCGTGGCCCGCCAGGAGCTGATCTTCGGGATCCACGTGCACGTGGGAGTCGACGACCCCGACAAGGCGATCCACGTGACCAACGGGATGCGCGTGCACCTGCCGCTGCTCCTCGCGCTGTCGGCCAACTCGCCCTTCTGGCGTGCGCACGAGACGGGGTTGCTCTCGGCCCGCACGCCTATCTTCCGCGCCTTTCCCCGGGTCGGGATCCCGCCGCGCTACGACGACTTCGAGGACTGGAGCCGGCGGATCGAGTTCATGCAGGGGAGCAAGGTGATCGCCGACTACACCTACCTCTGGTACGACGTGCGGCCTCACCCCCGGTTCGGCACGGTGGAGATCAGGGTGATGGACTCCCAGACCCGCCTCGAGCACACGCTCGGTCTGGCCGCGCTGGTGCAGGCGATGGTCAAGGAGCTGGCCGAGCACTTCGACTCGGGGGAGGAGCTGTCGCGCTACCCCTACGAGATGCTGGACGAGAACAAATGGCTGGCCGCGCGCCACGGCCTCGAGGGCGAGCTGGTGGACCTGCCCAGCCGCGACCGGGTGCGCACGAAGCAGCTGGCGCACCGGCTGACAGACCGGCTGCGCGGCCACGCGCAGGACCTCGGCTCGGGCGATGCCCTCGCGGGGGTCGACGACCTGCTCGAGAACGGCAACGGCGGCGCGCGCCAGCTGGTGGTCTTCGAGGCCAACCACGACATGCGCGAGGTGGTGGGCGAGATCGTCGAGGCCAGCGCACCGCCGGGCCCGAGCCCCTGAGCAACGGGGGGCTCAGCGACCCCCCCGTTGATAAGTACTCTCAACGGCAGTGAGCCAGCCCGACCTCTTCGTCGTCTGCAAGAACTGCGGGTCAGAGGTCAGCCCGTACGTCACCGAGTGCCCGTACTGCGGCCAGCGGGTGCGCAAGCGCGCACCCAAGCTGGAACGGACCGGGGAGGACTCCGAGCCGCGCGTCAAGCAGCGCCGCCGGCCGCGGCTCTCGCGGCTGCGTCCCGACGAGATGCAGGGGATCGCCCCCGAGGTACGGCCCACAGCCACGTTTGCGCTGATCGCACTCTCGCTGCTCGCCACGCTCGCCCTCGCCACCCAGGAGGTGGGGGTCAACGACGTGGGCGGCATCGTCGTGCCGCTCGACGAGCAGCCCTGGCGCTACCTCACGACGCCCTTCGTGCACGACAACCTCGGCTACCAGTTCGTGGCCCTGTTGGCGGTCGGGGTGTTCGGATCCCTGCTCGAGCGCCGGTTCGGGGGCCCCGCCCTGGTCCTGATCTTCCTGGCCTCCGGCGCCGCGGGAGCTGCCGCGGCAGTGGCCGTCGACGCCGGCGCCCTGTTCGAGAGCGGCGCTCTCTACCTGGTCCTCGGCGCCAACGGGTCGGCGCTCGGGCTGCTGGGCGCCTGGTACGTCGACGACCGCCGCGCCGCCCGCGCGGGAGACGACCGCGAGAACGACCTGATTGGCGTGTACGTGTTCGCCGTGGCGCTGCTGGCGATGCCGATCGCGGTGGCGGAGGCCAACGTGGTGGCGGGACTGGTGGGCGGGGTGACCGGCGCCTTGATCGGCCGCGTGCTTCCCGCGCTGGCTCGCCGGTGACGGGATCGTCGGTGCCCGGCCGACGCGCGTTCACCGACGAGGAGCTCGACCGCGCCGTCGATGCGCTGGCCGCTCCCGAGCGATTTCGCGAGGCGGAGGAGCGCGTGGCACGGATCGCGCCTCAGCTCCAGAAGATTCTCAACCAGGCACTCCACGCGGGGGGCTGGTTCGGCGAGGCTCACGAGTCCCAGGTGCGCCGGGTCACGGAGGCCGCGGACGAGGCGGAGGGGCTCACCGCGCTGCGCACCCTGCTGGCCGAGGAGACGCGGATGGGGATGCTCGTGGGAGTGGCAGTGGGCTGGGAGCTTGCCCGCGAGCTCGAGCTCGGAACCTCCGGCGACGACCGGTGAGCACTTAGGTACTGTCGCCCGTTCACCCAGCCGAAGGAGAGTTCCCCGCATGCCCGATGTTGAGTTCCAGGCCAACGGCGGCAGCGCCCCCGGATACCTCGCAGTCCCGGAGTCCGGCAGCGGCCCCGGCACGATCGTGCTCCAGGAGTGGTGGGGCCTCGAAGACAGCATCAAGGGTGTCTGCGACAGCTTCGCCGCCGAGGGCTTCTTCGCTCTCGCTCCGGACCTCTACCGCGGCGAGACCACCGAGCAGCCCGACGAGGCCGAGCAGAAGATGATGGCCATGTCGATGGACCAGGCCGAGGCCGACATGCGCGGCGCGGTCGACTTCCTCGCCGGCCAGGACGGCTACGAGGGCGAGGGCGTTGGGTCGGTGGGCTTCTGCCTGGGCGGCGGGCTGTCGGTGTGGGCCGCCACACTGAACCCGAAGGTGCGCGCCGCGGTCAGCTTCTACTACGTGATGCCTCACGGCAAGCCCGACTTCTCCAAGATCGCAGGACCCGTGCAGGGTCATTTCGGCACGGCCGACGACTTCGTGCCCGTCGACGACGCCAAGGCGCTCGAGCGGGAGATCGCGGACGCGTCTGGTCAGCCCGTGGACTTCGAGTTCTACGAGGGCGCGGGGCACGCGTTCTTCAATCCCAGGAACCGGCTGGGCACCTACGACGCCGACGCGGCCCAGCAGGCGTGGTCGCGCACGGTCAGCTTCCTGCGCTCCAACCTGGGCTGAGCGATGAACCGCCGCGCGGCAGTGCTTGCGTTGCTCGGGCTCGCCTTCGCGCTGGGCGCGTGCGGCGACGACGACGAGGGACGCGTGAGTCAGGAGAGCGCCGGCACAGACACCTCGCCGGCCTCGACCACCCCGACCGACACCACGCCTGCCGAGACCGCGCCCGCGGAGACCGAGACAGCACCCGAGGACGCCGGGGCGGGTGTCCCCGATGGCCACGGGGGCGGCCAGGCGGCCCCCGAGGATCGGCCGGGCGGGGCGGGGGACGAGATCCCGGCCAGCACGCAGGCCCTGTTCACCGGGCGCGCCGGCGAGATCTCTCCAAGCATCGTCCGGGTGCCGCCGTTCATCGCGGTGCGCGTGCAGCTGCGCTCGGGCGACGGCGCCACCTACGAGCTCAGCGGCGGAGGCAAGACGGTCCGCGCAGAGGGCGGTTCGGGCGAGCCGGTGGTCTTCGACGGGCTGAGGCCCGGCAAACGCCTGACGCTGACGGGCACCGGCGGCCGGGTCGTCATAGAGGCCTCCGCGGAACCTGGGCCCTAGGGGGGTTGCAAAGGGGGGGCGGTGCCCCCCCTTTGACGTCATCGGGGTTGCAAAGGGGGGGCGGTGCCCCCCTTGACGTCATCTGGCTGGCTGGCCAGTTTCGCGGTAGCCTGCGGCGCCAGGAGAGCGACAAGAGGAGAGAGCCGTGACCGACTCGATGACCGAGCGCACCGATCGCGCCGACTTCCAGGCCACCAGCGACCCGGCGATCATGGAGTCGGCCGACCGCGGGCAGGTCGAGCTGCTCAGCTACGCGAACCTCTACAGCCTGTGGGAGCGCCAGCAGTGGGCGGTGCAGGACATCGACTTCACCCAGGACCGGATCGACTGGCACGAGCGGATCCCCGAGGAGGAGCGCTTCCAGCGCATGTACGGGCTGTCGTCGTTCTTCATCGGCGAGCAGCGGGTTGCCGCGGAGCTCGGGCCGATGATGCGGGCGGCGCCCGAGGAGGACATGCGCGTCTTCCTCTGTACCCAGATCGCCGACGAGGCCCGGCACGTGCAGTTCTTCAACCGCTTCTACGGGGAAGTCGGGGTGCTCGAGTCCGACAACCTCAAGGACCGCCTCGAGGAGACCAGCGCGCACCTCAACGAGAACTTCGTCGTGCTGTTCGACGAGATGCTCAAGAGCCGTGTCGATCGGCTGGCGCGGGAGCCGGAGGATCTCGAGACGCTGGTCGAGGCGGTCACGCTCTACCACATGGTGATCGAGGGCATGCTGGCCCTCACCGGCCAGCACTTCATCATCGAGTACAACGAGTCGGTCGGCACGCTGCCCGGCTTCGTGGAGGGCTTCAACAACGTGGCGCGTGACGAGCACCGCCACGTGGCCTTCGGCGCACGCTTCCTGCGCGACATGTCCGAGCGCGACCCCCGCTACTCCGATGCCATCCAGCGCACGCTGGTGGAGTGCGGGCCCGCCGCCGACGGCGTATTGCGACCGCCGTGGATCGATGAGGACGACGACTCGGTTCAGCTCTTCGGCTACACGATCGACGAGACACGGGCCTACGCGGCGAAGGCGCTGGAGCGGCGGCTGAAGGTGATAGGGCTCACTCCGGTGGGCTAGCGGCTAGCGGCTAGTGGCTAGGCGCTAGAAGCTACGACCGCTTTCGTGGCCGTTCCCAGCGACCAGCGACCAGCGAGTCGTTAGTACACGCGCCCGCCGAGCGGGACAGCGGTATCGGGGCGCAGCAGGGTCACTCGCCCCTCCTCGTCCGGCACGCCCAGCACCAGCACCTCTGAGAGCACCGGTCCGATCTGCCGCGGCGGGAAGTTGACCACGGCCAGCACCAGCCGTCCCTCCAGCTCCTCACGCGAATAGTGGGCGATCTGGGCCGACGAGCGCTTCTCCCCGATCTCCTCGCCGAAGTCGACGCTCAGCTTCCAGGCCGGCTTGCGCGCCTCGGGAAAGTCGTCAACCCGTGCGATGCGCCCGACGCGCATGTCGATCGCCTCGAAATCGTCGATTGTGGCCACGGACTACGGACTACGGGCTGGGCGGCGGCGGTGGCGGAGCCTGGTTTGACGGTGGCGGCTCGCCCGCGGGTGGAGCCGGCGGCGACTGCCCGGATCCCTCCTCCACGACGACGGGGTCTCCCTCGCCTACACCGGGCTCGACCCTCGGTGGCAGGGTGGCGGAGGACTCCTCCTCCTGAACCGGTTCGACGGGGGGCGGGGCGGGAACGGGTTCGGCAGCGGGAGCCGTCGGCTCGGTGGCCGCGGGAGGAGCGGGCGCGGCGGCCGGGGTGGCCTCCGGCTGGGGCGCTGCGCTCGCCGCCTGCTCGGCTGCCTCGTGGGTGGCGGCGGGCGCCGCGGCGGCCACCTTGCGCTCGGGTGCCGCGGGCGGAACGGCCGGTACCGCGCGTACCTGCGGCGTGCTGACGGCGACCGGGGATGGAGCGGGTTTGCCGGCCACGTGCCTGACCTCGGCCGCTCCGGCGGTCACGATCACCGCGGCGGCCATGCCGGCGGCCGCCTTCGAGGCGATCGTCCCGACGCCGGCCGAGAGCATCCCGCCTGCCGCCGCGCCGCCCGCGGCGGCGCCTCCGGCAGCAAGGCCGGCTCCGCCCGCGAGCCCGGTGCCGCCGGCCGCGGTCGAGCCGCTGGCGGCGCCGCCACCGCCGAACGAGAGCTTGGCGATGCCCAGCTTCTTGAGGATCACGAACGGGCCGAGCGGGAACACGGCAGCGAGCGCCTTGGTGGTGTTGCGCAGCTCGGTGCGGAAGGTGCGGCAGCGCTCGCAGGACTTGAGGTGGCGCCGCACCGGCGGAGTCGTGCGCCCCAGCCCCTCGGCCACCTGGCCAAGCTCCATCCGCACCTCCTCGCAGGTGAGCAGACGGGCCTCCGAAGCTTCGGCAAGGCTCACCCGCGCACGCACGAGCAGCGACTTGATGCTCGGGATGGTGGTGTCCATCGCCTCGGCTATCTGGTCGTACGACAACGCGTCGATCTCCCGCAGCAGCAACGCGGTGCGCTGGGTCTCGGGCAACTCGCCCACGTCGCTCACGATGTCGCGGAACTCCTCGCGCTGGTGCACCGTCTCGGCCGTGGTGGTGCCGTTGTCGCGCTCGAAGATGTCCATCGAGTCCTGGCCGGCGGCCTTGGGCTTGCGCAGATGATTGAGACACCGGTTGCGGGCGATCCGGTAGAGCCAGGGGCGGGCGTTGATCGGCCGGTTGTCGCCCAGGAGGGCGTTGTAAGAGGCCGCGAACACCTCCTGGAGCACGTCCTCGGCGTCCTCCTGGGAGGAGAGCATGTGACGGCAAAACGCCAGCAGCCGCGGCTGGTAGCGCTGGACGAGCGCCTCGAACGCGGCGTTGTTGCCGTTTCGAACGAGAGCCACGAGCTTCTCGTCGCCTTGGAGGCGAAGAAGGGGAGACCGCCCGCCAAGGGCCAGAGGCGCTGCCTGATGTCGTAAAGCGGAAGCTTCCATGGCGAATCCTGGGAAACTCGTCCCCTCCCTGCAAGACACGCTAGCAAGCGTCAAGTTGCGGATGAAACGGGTCTTAGACTCCAGTCGGCCCGGGTGCTGGAACGGTAGACAGAAGGGCCTTAAAAGCCCTGGCCCCTCGGGGCGTGTGGGTTCGAGTCCCACCCCGGGCACCTATGCCTGACTACGACGACGACGACTGGGTCGGAGAGCCGCCCGAGGGCCGGTACACGAGGGACCGGGCCAAGCCCGAGTTCTGGGCCGGCCAGAGGCCTCTGAGCATCACCGCGGCGGGCATAGGGCTCGTATTGCTCATCCTGGCGCTGGTGTTGTTGCTTTGAGGGCTTAAGGAGGCGAGCGTTAAACAGTCCAAGCGGCAATCGCAACAAGAAGTGCGACGGGGCTGCGTTGCCTCATGTAGATTCGGGCGCTGTCGGAGGGGAGATGAGTGGGATTGCGATCTGTGAGCGGGATAGGACGCGTGGCCGCCCTCGGCGCCGTGATCGCTGCCGTGACGCTCGTGGCCATCGTCCTCTTCGGCGGAGGCGGAGGCGGTGGCTACGAGGTGACCGCCAACTTCATCAACGCGGGCCAGATCGTGAGGGGCAACCCGGTGCAGACCGGCGGCACGCCGATCGGCACGGTCAAGAGCATCAAGATCACCGACGACGGCCAGGCCGCGATCAAGTTCTCGATCAAGGACGAGCACGCGCCGCTGCGGGTGGGCACGCGCGCGTCGATCAAGCAGTTCTCCCAGTCGGGGATCGCCAACCGCTACATCGATCTCGCCTTCCCGCCCAACGGCACGGACGATCTCGACGACGGCGCCACCATCGACACCGACGCCACCACGACAGCCGTCGACCTCGACCAGCTCTTCAACACCCTCGACCCCCCGACGACCAAGGCGCTGCAGGACTTCTTCAAGAACCAGGAGCGGCAGTTCCGCGATGCCGGCATAGCCGCCAACAGCACCTTCGAGTACCTCAACCCGGCGCTGTCCACCTCCAGCCGGCTATTCAACGAGCTGTCGAAGGATCAGCCCACGCTCGAGCGCTTCCTCATCGACAGCTCGCAGCTCGTGACCGCACTTGCCGAGCGCCGTGACGACCTCTCCGCGCTGATCGGCAACCTCAACGAGACCACCGGCGCCCTCGGCAACCAGAAGCTGGCCCTGGCCGAGTCGATCGAGCGCCTTCCCCCGTTCATGCGCCGGGCGAACACCACCTTCGTGAACCTGCGCGCCGCGCTCGACGACGTGGACCCGCTCGTCGACGCCTCAGAGCCGGTGGCCGCCCGTCTCACGCCGTTCCTCGCCGCGGCCAGAGGCTTCGCCGCGGACGCCAAGCCCACGATCGCCGACCTGCGCCAGGCCCTGCGCCGGCCCGGGGGCCGCAACGACCTCGTGGACTACGTGAACTCGGTGCCACGGCTCACCGACATCGCCGTGGAGTCGGCCACCCGCAACGGCGAGGAGCGGCGCGGCTCGTTCCCCGAGACCGTCGACGCGTTGAAGGGCGGCGCGCCCCACATCGGCGACGCTCGCCCCTACACCCAGGACTTCCTCTCCTGGTTCGACGACTTCTCGACCACCGGCGCAAACGCCGACGTGTACGGGTTCTTCGCGCGCGGCCTGATCAGCTTCGAGGAGTTCACCGGTCCGATCCAGCCACTCTTCGGCCGGCCCGCACGGCCGCTCGGACCGGTCCGCCGAGACCAGTTCAAGCGCTGTCCGGGCTCGGCGGAGGAGCCGGCCGCGGACGGCTCCAACGTGTTCTCGGACGCCGAACGGGAAGTGCTGGACTGCGAGGAGTCGGCGCGAGGGACGGGGAACGTGCCGTGAGGCGCCTGGTCTCGGTCTTCTTCCTCGTCGCGGTCTGCGCGGCCGGGGCCGTGCTGGCCGGTGCGAGCGACGAGAAGGGCAGCGCCAAGAGCTACAAGATCATCTTCGACAACGCCTTCGGGCTCACCGAGGGCGGCGACTTCCGCGTCGGCGGAGTGAACGCCGGCCAGACCAGCGAGTTCAAGGCCACCGACGACGCGCCGCCCAAGGCCGAGGTCACCGTCGAGGTCACCGAGCCGGGGTTCGGCGACTTCCGCAAGGACACCGAGTGCACCATCAAGCCGCAGTCGCTGATCGGTGAGTACTTCGTGGACTGCCAGCTCGGCACGTCGCCCGAGAAGATCGCCGACGGCGGCACCTTGCCGGTCGAGCAGACCTCCTCGACGATCCCAACGGATCTCGTGAACAACATCCTGCGCACCCCCTACCGCGAGCGTCTGCGGCTGATCATCACCGAGCTGGGCACCGGTCTCGCCGGCCGGCCCGAGGATCTTCAGGAGGTGCTCAAACGCGCACACCCGGGCCTGCGCGAGACCAGCCGGACGCTGCAGATCCTCGGCAACCAGAACCGTGTGATCGAGAACTTCATCCGCGACTCCGACACGGTGATCACCCAGCTCGAGGCCAAGAAGAAGGAGGTGTCGCGCTTCATCGTGGAGGCCGGCGAGACCGCGGAGGTGTCCGCCACGCGCCGCGAGGACCTGGCCGCGACGTTCAACAAGCTGCCCACCTTCCTCGACGAGCTGCGCCCGACGATGGCGCGACTCGAGGATCTGGCCGACGAGCAGACCCCGCTCCTCGTCGACGCCCGTGCCGCCGCCCCCAGCCTGGACGAGTTCCTCACCCGGCTTGGCCCGTTCGCCGAGGCCTCCCGCCCCGCCGTGCGCTCGCTCGGCGAGACCTCGGAGCAGGGCACCAAGGCCTTCGAGGAGGGTGCCGGCGAGGTCGAGGAACTACGCAAGCTCGCCCGCGAGGTGCCGCCCACCGCCAAGCCGCTGCGGCAGTTCCTGGAGTCGATCGACGACGACCGCCGTGCCATCGACGGGGATCCCCGCGCCCTGGTGGGCGGCCCGCCCGCCGGCGACCCGTCGAACCGCAACGGCGGCAAGGGCGGCTTCACCGGCATGGAGTCGCTGTTCAACTTCTTCTTCTGGTCGGGGATGTCGATCAACGGCTTCGACGACGTGAGCCACCTGCTGAGGGTGAGCGTGACGGCGTCGGAGGAGTGCACGCCCTACGAAAACCTCGTCCCCTCGAAGGATCCCTCGGTGGCGGCCAAGATCGAGAAGTGCAACCAGTGGCTGGGCCCCAACCAGCCCGGCATGAACGCACCGGACTTCACCCAGGGAGCCCAGGCGGCGGCGCTGCGCCGCGAGGCCGGCAAGCCGGCCTCGCGGGTCGGCGAGCGCCGGGCGCCCGGCCAGCCCGACGCCGGGCCCGTGCCCGGTCAGCGGGACATCTCCAAGCCGCAGGTGGTCCTACCGCCCGGCGTGCAGGACCTGCTGGACCGGCTGCCCGGCCTGCCCGAGCGCACGCGTCCCAAGGTCGACGACCTGCTGCAGGGCGACGGGCCCGTCGGACCCCAGGGCGCGCCGCCGAGCACTGACCAGCTCCTCGACTACCTACTCGCGCCATGAGGGGCCGCCAGTCATCCGCCCCGCTCGTGGCCAGCCCGGTGCTGGTGGGCGCCGTCACGGTGCTCGTGGCGGTGATCGCCGTGTTCATCGCCTACAACGCCAACGCGGGCCTGCCGTTCGTGCCCACCTACGACCTGAAGGCGCAGATCCCCACCGGCAACAAGCTCGTGAAGGGCAACGAGGTACGGGTGGGGGGCTTCCGGGTCGGGGTGGTCGACGACATCAGGCCGGTGGTCGTGGACGGGGTTTCCGCGGCCGAGATCTCGATGAAGCTCGACAAGACCGTGGACCCGCTGGCCAAGGACACGCGGCTGAAGGTGCGGCCGCGGTCCGCGCTCGGGCTCAAGTACGTGGAGATCACACCCGGCAAGTCCGACGAGGCGTTCGCCACCGGAGACAGGCTGCCGCTCTCTCAGGCCAGCGAGGGCCTCGAGCTCGAGGACGTGTTCTCCACCCTCGATCCCGAGACCCGCCGCAACTCCCAGCTGGCGCTCGAGGGCTTCGGCGACGCCTTCTCCGGGCGCGGGCAGTCCCTGAACAGCACCATCCAGGCGCTCAACCCGCTCTTCGCCAGCTTGACCCCGGTGATGCGGAACCTCAACGACCCGGACACCCAGCTCGACCAGTTCTTCCTGCAGCTCGGCCGCACCTCCGCCCAGGTGGCCCCCGTCGCCCGGGTCCAGGCGGACCTGTTCGGGAAGATGGCGGACACCTTCGCGGCGATCGGTCAGGACGAGCTGGCGCTCCAGCTGACGATCGAGAAGTCGCCGCCCACGATCGACACCTCGATCCGCTCGTTCCGCGTGCAGCGGCCGTTTCTCACCGACTTCACCGAGCTGTCGGTGCTGCTGCGCCCGGCCGTGAACGAGCTGCCGCGCTCGCTGCCCGCCGTGAACCGCGCCTTCGCGGTCGGCACCGACGTCCTGCCGCGCACCGTCGCCCTCAACGAACGCCTCGACGGCGCGCTCGTCGAGCTCGAGGACCTGTTCCAGAACCCCAACACCCGGCTGGCGATCGGAGATCTGCGCACGCTGTTCACCGTCACGCGGCCCGGCATCGAGTTCGTGGCGCCGTTCCAGACGGTCTGCAACTACTTCAACTACTTCGTGCACCCGCTCGGCGAGCACTGGTCGCAGGTCAACGGCGACGGCACAGGGACGGCGCAGAACCAGGGCGTTCGCACCCTGAACAACGAGCAGCCCAACACCTTTGGCGACATCGACGCCTCGCGCCCCTGGGACGTGCCCCCCGGCGCCGACCCGATCGGCGCGGAGGTGGACGGCATGGCCCTCGGCCGCACCTACGGCACCCCCTACCAGCCCGCCATCGACGCCCAGGGCAACGCCGACTGCCAGAACGGGCAGGCGGGCTTCGTGCGCGGCCCCGCGGCCCCGGGCGCCCGGTACGGCCCCGGCGTGCTGGCGGACGGGACCCCGACCGGCGGCAACTTCCCGCTGGTGCTCGACAACTACCCGATCCTGTCCGGCGGCACCTACAAGTCACGTGAGCTCGGCCTCAACAACCTGAGGGACGTGGACAAGCTCCGATGAGACGCCGGCGCCGCCATCCCCAGCATCAGGGCATGTCCCGTTTCGCCGCGGGCCTGATCGCGGTCGGCCTGATCGCGCTCGCCACCTTCGTCGGGTTCACGAAGAACAACCCGTTCTCGGCCCCGTTCAAGCTGAGCGCGGTCTTCCAGAGCGCAAACAACATCAAGCCCGGGTCGCCGGTGCGGATCGCCGGCGTCGACGTGGGCAAGGTGAAGAAGGTCGAGGCCATCGCGGGGGGCACCGGCGCGGCCCGCGTCGAGATGGAGATCCTCGACAGGGGCCTGCCGATCCACACCGACGCGGAGCTGAAGATCCGCCCGCGCATCTTCCTCGAGGGCAACTTCTTCGTGGACGTCAAGCCCGGCTCGCCGTCCGCCGAGGTGCTGTCCGACGACGACGAGCCAATCCCGGCGAACCAGACGGCCGCTCCCGTCCAGTTCGGCGACCTCCTCGCCGCTCTGCAGTCCGACACCCGCGCCGATCTGCAGGTGTTCCTGAAGGAGTACTCGCAAGGACTGGCCGGCAAGGGCGCACGCGGCTTCAACCAGTCGTTCCGCAACGGCGAAGCGGCGTTCAAGAACGCCGCGATCGTGAACTCGGCGTCGCTCGGCATCGACCCGACCAAGGACGTGCAGCGCCTGCTCAAGGGCCAGGCAAGGACGTTCCGCGCGCTGGTCACCGACGAGAACGCACTCAAGGACCTCGTGACCAACTTCAACACGACGGCTGCGGCCTTCGCGCAGGAGGACGTGGCCCTCGAGGCGTCGGTACCGGCTCTGCGCGACACGCTGCGGGCAGGATCGCCGGCGCTGGCCTCGCTCAACTCCGCGCTGCCGTCCCTGCGCGTCTTCGCGGTCGAGGCCCTGCCCGGCGTGCGCTCCTCCGGGCCCACGCTGGAGGCGTCGCTGCCATTCATCCGCCAGGCCCGTGCGCTCGTGAGCCCCGAGGAGCTGCAGGGCGCCGCCCGCCAGCTTCGCCGGCATCTGCCCTCGATGACGCTGCTCAACTTCCGCCTGATCCCCTTCCTCAAGCAGGCCCGGCTGCTCTCCTCCTGCACCAACCAGGTGCTCGTGCCGTTCGCCGAGACCCCGATCCCCAACCCCGACGAGCCCGGCAACACCATGCAGACCCCGTTCGCGCAGGGCAACCGCGGCTTCGTCGGCCTCGGGGGCGAGAGCCGGCGCTACGACGCCAACCAGTCCTACTTCAGCGTCAGCTCCGTGGCGCTCGCCCCGAGGGTGCGGCCGGCGCCGCCGCCCGACGGAGGCAACCAGCCTCCGCCGAGGCGACCGGACGTGGCGTGTGAGACGCAGGAGCCGCCGAACCTCAACGCGCCCTCGGGCACCGTCGAGGAGGTGGCGGCCACCTCCTCGGTCACCCGCAGCAACTTCAACTTCAAGCCTTCGGCGATTGATCCGGCCCCGCTGGCGGATGCGGCCAAGCTGCTGAAGGAGTACGACGAGACGATCGCTCCGGAGCGCGCCAAGCGCTTCCAGCGTGAGCTGCGCAAGCTCGCCGAGCAGGGAGGCTCGCGATGAAGAAGGCCATCCGCGAGCACCTGGGCGACTTCATCGCACTCTTCGCGCTGTTCGTGCTGGCTCTGGGAATCGGCACCTACATCCTGCACAACCAGCGGCTGCGCTTCCCGCTCGTGCAGGACAAGCCGTTCGTGTTGAAGGTGGAGCTTCCCGACGCCCAGGCCGTGCAGCCCGGGCAGGGGCAGACGGTGCGCACCGCCGGCGTCGAGATCGGCCAGATCGGCAAGGTGGAGCTCGAGGACGGCAAGGCCGTGGTGGAGCTGCAGCTCGAGTCCAAGTACGAGGGCTACCTCAAGGAGGACGCAAGCGCGCTGCTGCGCACCAAGACCGGGCTCAAGGACATGTTCCTCGAGGTCGATCCCGGCACCGGCAAGCCGTTGCCCGAGAACGCCCGCGTCTCCTCCGCCAACACCGCGCCGGACATCGATCCGGACGAGGTGCTGGCGGCGCTCGACAGCGACACCCGCGACTACCTCCAGCTCCTGGTCGCCGGTGCCGGCAAGGGCCTGAAGGGGCGCGGCTCCGACCTTCAGGAGACCTTCGCGCGCCTCGGGCCGCTCAACCGCGACGTGGCCAAGCTGACCACGGCAATCGCGCGCCGGCGCGACAACCTATCCCGGCTGGTCAACCGCTACGGGCGGCTGACCCAGGAGCTGTCGACCAAGGACAGGGAGATCGTCCGGCTTGTCCAGCAGAGCAACGCCGTGCTCGGCGCCTTCGCGTCCGAGGACGCCAACATCTCCGCTGCGGTCAGCAAGCTGCCGGGCACCCTGAACCAGACCGCCACGACCCTCGGCAAGGTGGACACGCTCGGCGCCGAGCTTGGTCCCACGCTCGAGGCCCTGCGCCCGCCCTTCCGCAAGCTCGACGAGGCCAACCGGGCCGTGCTGCCGTTCGTGCGCGAGGCCGGGCCGCAGATCCGTGACCAGATCCGGCCGTTCGCGCGGGTGGCCGGGCCGTTCACCGAGGATCTGGGGACCGCGTCACGCGACCTCTCGAAGGCCGCGCCCGACCTGACCACCTCGTTCAACAAGCTCAACCGCCTCTTCAACATCGGCGCCTACAACGCCAAGGGCAACGAGGGCCTGACCGGCGATCTCGCCACCGACCGCGCCCGTGACGAGGGCTACCTCTACCACCTCGCGTGGCTGTCACAGAACACGGTCTCGCTGTTCTCCACCTCGAATGCCTCGGGCCCCCTGCGCCGGATCTACCTCGGCGGCCTGAGCTGCAGCACGGTGCGGGCCAACCTCGGCGTGATCGAGCCGGTGGCCAGCCAGGTGGCGACGCTGCTCGGGCCCACGGGGGCGGGCATCTGCTCGGGAACTCCCACTGAAGGCTCACCGATCCTGGGGCTGCCTGTTCCATGATCAAGGAGACCCCAAGCCTCGGGCGGCTGTTCGCGATGGCCGTGTTCGCGATGTCGTGCTTCGGCATCCTCATGTTCCTGTGGCTGGCGTTTGGCGGCTCGATCCCGCTGCGCCCCGAGGGCTACCGCTTCCAGGCCTCCTTCGGCGAGGCGGCCACGCTGGCCGTCGAGGCGGATGTGCGACTGGCCGGCGTCAACGTGGGCAAGGTCAAGACCAAGGAGCTCGACAAGGGCGCGGCGCGCACGATCGTCGAGATGGAGGTCAAGAACGAGTACGCGCCGATCCCGCGCGACACCCGCGCGATCCTGCGCCAGAAGACGCTGCTCGGCGAGACCTACGTGGAGCTCACGCCCGGTGATCGCACCGGGCCCAAGCTGCCGGATGGCGGAGAGCTGGCGGACGTGTACGTGGAGCCCACGGTGGAGCTCGACGAGATCTTCAACGCGTTCGACGAACCCACCAGGGAAGCCTTCCAGGGCTGGGTCTCCGAGCTGGCGAAAGCCGTGAAGGGCGGTCGCGGCCAGGATCTCAACGACGCCCTCGGCAACCTCGAGGGCTTCGCGGTCGACGGCGCGACGCTGCTCAAGACGCTCGACGAGCAGGAGGTCGCGGTTCGCCGCGTGATCAAGAACACGGGGGTGGTGTTCGGAGCGATCAACGAGCGTGAGGGCGCGCTCGGAGACCTGATCGTGAACTCCAACGAGCTCTTCGACGCCACCGCCTCGCGGGACGTGGCGCTGGCGGAGACCTTCCGGGTGTTCCCCACCTTCCTCGACGAATCCAAGGCCACGCTCAGCCGGCTCGAGCGCTTTGCCGGGGACACGCGACCGCTGGTCAACGCCCTCAAGCCTTCGGCCCGGGACCTCGGCCCAACGATCAGGGACCTCGGCGACCTGTCGCCCGACCTCGAAGGTCTCTTCCGCGACCTCGGCCCTCTGATCGAGGCGTCCGAGAAGGGCGTGCCCGACCTCGAGCGTTTCCTGCGCGGGGGCGAGCCACTGTTCGAGGCCACGCACGTGTTCCTGCCCGAGCTCAACCCGATCCTCTCGCTGCTCAGCTTCCACCAGGCCACCGTGGCCGGGTTCATCTCCAACGGCGGCGCCAACCTGTCGGGCGACTTCGGAGGAGGCGAGCGGGTGCAGGCCCAGGTGGGCATCATCAACCCCAACTCCTTCCAGCAGGGTCCGACGGTGCGCCCGCCCTCCGAGCGTGGCAACGCCTACCCGTCGCCCAACCTGATCACGCGCGCCATCCGGCTGGGCATGTTCGAGAGCTTCGACTGCAAGCCCTCCGGCGGCGAGCAGAAGGACGCCAACGATGCGGTGGGCACGCCGGTCCCGGCCAAGGACAGGGAGAAGCGTCCTCCGTGCTTCGTGCAGCCGCCCACGCTGTACAGCGGCAAGAGCTTCAACTTCCTCGAGAAGGGCAAGGCGCCCAGCCGGCCCGCGCCGCGCGGCAACGAGGGCACTCTTCCCGCCGATCCGAACCGCTGAGGGGAAAGGTGCGGTGCTCGCCGCACCAACGTTCCGGCTGCGCTCCCCCCCGAGCCTGAGCTCATAGGGCACAATCCCGGGTATGCCGTTCTCCCTCGGCTGGCTTTACGGCAAGCTGGGCAGGCGTTATTTCCCGCTGTACCTCGTGTTCGAGTACGTCTCAGGCGCGGTGATCACGCTCGCCACGGTGGGTCTGTTCTCGCTCTACGAGGACATGACCAGTGCCGAGTTCTGGCGCGTCGCTCTCATCTCGATCGCCTGCGAGACGGTGGCGATGACCTACTACGCCGCCAAGGTCTGGCGGCTGGCGCAGCCTCTGATCAGATGGACCGACGGCTCTGCGCGGTCACCGGAAGACGCGCCCGGCGCGTGGCGGCGAGGGGTGGGGCTCCCGCGCGAAATGATCACCACGAGCGGTTGGCGCCCGTTCGCCATTGTCAGCGTGCCGATTGCCGTCTACTGCACTCTCGCCTTCAGCCTGCCGTGGTACAGCGCGGCGATCATCTTCGCCGCGGCGCTGGTGGCCGTGACCTACGCCACCATGCTCCACTTCTTCGCGGCCGAGCGGTTCCTGGCGCCGGTGATCGCCGACATCACGCGGGAGCTCCCGCCCGACTGGCCGGGCCACCGGACGGGTGTGCCGCTGCGCTGGAAGCTCCTGGGCGGGCTGCCGCTGATCAACGTGATCACGGGCGTCGTGGTCAGCGGCCTTTCGGCGGATGCCACCGCCTCGCTCGAGGATCTCGGCGTGGACGTGGTGGTGGCGGTGATCGTGGCGTTCACGATCTCGTTCGAGCTCACCGTGCTGCTGAGCAAGTCGGTGCTCGGTCCGGTGGATGAGCTTCTGAGGGCCACCGATCGTGTCAAGCGCGGCGACCTCGACGCGCGCGTGCCGGTCACGTCGGGCGACGAGCTGGGGGCCCTGGCGGGCAGCTTCAACGAGATGATGGACGGGCTCGCCGACCGCGAGAAGCTGCGCCAGGCCTTCGGCAGCTATGTCGATCCCGACGTGGCCGAACGCGTGCTGTCGGAGGGCGAGATGCTGGAGGGCCGGGAGGTGGAGGTCACGGTGCTGTTCGTGGACGTGCGCGACTTCACGCCCTTCGCCGAGCGCTCGAGCGCACGGGAGACGGTGGCCTTCCTCAACCGGTTCTTCGAGGTCGCGGTGCCGATCCTGCACGAGCACGGCGGCCACGCGAACAAGTTCGTGGGCGACGGCATCCTCGCCGTCTTCGGCGCGCCCGAGCGGCTGCCCGATCACGCCGACCGCGCGTTGGCCGCGGCGCGCGCGATCGACGCCGCGGTGGGCCGGCACTTCGGAGGCGACGTGGGCATCGGCGTGGGGGTCAACTCCGGGCCGGTCGTGGTGGGATCGGTGGGGGGTGGGGGACGCCTGGAGTTCGCGGTGATCGGCGACGCGGTCAACGTGGCGGCGCGGGTGGAGCACGTGACCCGCGAGACGGGCGACACCGTGCTGATCACAGAGGCCACGCGGTGCCTGCTCGAGCGCCCCGGCAAGCTCGATCTGGAGGAACGCGGCGCGCTGCCCCTGAAGGGCAAGACCGAGCCGGTGCCGCTCTACGCGGCCGTGAACGTGGACGAACGTACGACGCCGGGTGCGGACCGCCTCATCGCGGGAGGCTGACACTCCGACGCCTAGCAGGTGATCCCCTATTCGGACGCGGTGCCCGAGCGGCTGCAGATGCTGCTCGCGGCGCTGGCCGTCCTCTCGATTCTCCTCGGTGGGGGCTACCTCGTGATCTCGGCGCGCGCCCGGCGACTGGACCGCCAGCGCGCCGACCTGCTCCAGGAGGTGGGGCTGCTGCAGACCGCTCTGCTGCCGCCTGTTCCCTCCACGGTGGGTGCCGTCCGCACCTCGGTGGCCTACCGGCCGTCCGATGGCCCGGGCGCGGGCGGCGACTTCTACGACGCCCTCACCCTTCCCGGCGGGCGGGCCGCCTTCATCCTCGGCGACGTGTCGGGGCACGGGCGCCAGGCCCTGGCCCGCACGGCCTTCATGCGCTATACGCTGCGCGCCTATCTCGAGGCCGGCCTGGAGCCGCGGGCCACCCTGCAGGTGGCCGGGCGGGTGACCGGCGAGCACCTCGACGGGCATTTCGCCACCGTGGTGCTGGCCGTGCACGACCCGGTGAGCGGCTCGCTCACCTACGCGTGCGCCGGCCATCCCGCGCCGATAGTCGTGGGCCATTCGCGACCTGAGCCGATACTGGCGGCGTCTTCGCCGCCGATCGGACTGGGCATGCGCACCGGCGTGCGCCAGACCACGCTTCCGCTGCCTCCCGGGTCGGTGGTCTGCCTCTACACCGACGGCCTGGCCGAGGCGCGCACCGAGCACGGCATCCTCGGCCGTCCGCGGCTGGCCGACATCGTCGCTCTGCTGGGCCGCGACGCCACCGCTTCGGGGCTGCTCGACGCGGTGGCGGCCGAGGCGCGGCTGGTGACCGACGACATGGCCACCCTCATACTCAGCCCCACAGCGGGGGTCACCAGCGGCGGCTTTCGCTGCGAGCAGCTGGAGGTGGACGCCGACGAGGCCGCGAGCGGCCTCACCGAGCGCTTCCTGGCCGCCTGCGGCGTTTCCGACGACCGCTTGGCTGCTGCCGCGGGCGAGGCCCGGGCGCTGGCGGGCGGGTACGGCGGCGCGATCCTCTACGTGCGCTTCGGGATCGTGGGCGCCCAGGTCGAGGTGCTGCCCCACAACGTCACGAGCCTGGAGGCGGCGGCCCAACTCCGCGGCGTGCCTCGCCGGGGGTCTGCCTGAGGCCTCGGGTCAGTCCGCGTCAGGCCCGACGCGCACCAGCATCTTGCCGGTGTTGTCGCCCTCGAGCAGGCCGATGAACGCCTCGGGCATGTTCTCGATCCCCTCGACGATCGACTCGCGGTACTTCATCTCGCCGCTCTTCACGTAGCCCGCCATCTCCTCCACGAAGCGCGGATAGAGGTCGTAGTGGTCGATCACGAGGAAGCCGCGCACGGTCACGCGGCTGGCGATCAGCGCGGGGAGGTTGCGCGGGCCGGGAGGCGGGTCCTCGAGGTTGTAGAGGGAGATCATCCCGCACACCGGGATGCGCCCGAACTTGTTCATTCGCCCGAGTGCGGCCTCGAGGTGGTCGCCGCCCACGTTGTCGAAGTAGATGTCGATCCCCTTCGGGCAGTGCTCGCGAAGAGCCTTCGGCAGGTCCTCGGTCTTGTAGTCGAAAGCAGCGTCGAAGCCCAGCTCCCCCGTGAGGTAGTCGACCTTTTCCTGCGATCCCGCGCTGCCCACCGCGCGGGCGCCCTTGATGCGCGCGAGCTGGCCGACCACGCTGCCCACGGCGCCCGCGGCCGCCGAGACGAACACGGTCTCGCCTTCCTGGGGCTTGCCGAACTCCATCAGGCCCGCGTAGGCCGTCAGCCCGGTCATCCCCAGCACCCCGAGTGCGGTCGAGATGGGAGCCAGCGAGGGATCGACGGGCAGCAGGCCGTCGCCGCCGGACACGTAGTGCTCGCGCCAGCCCTCGAGGCTCTGCACCCACGAGCCCTCCTCGACATCCGGGTTGCGGGAGGCCACGACCTGTCCCACCGCCCCGCCCTGGAGCACCTCGCCGACGGGGAAGGGAGGGAGGTAGGACTTCACGTCGCGCATGCGACCGCGCATGTACGGGTCGACCGAGAGATAGCTGTTGCGCACGAGCACCTCGCCCTCGCCGGGCTCGGGCAGGGGCGCCTCGGCCAGCTCGAAGTCGTCGGGGACGGGGGCACCGTCGGGGCGGGAGGCCAGGCGGATCTCCCTCGTGGTCTCGGTCATGGATCGACCCTACCGGCCACTGCGAGCTGGGATAGGCTGCGGGCCGATGGCGACCGAGGAGCAGACCGAGCAGGCCGCCGGGCTTCACGGCGGACGCCTGGTCGCCAAGCGCCTGAAGGCCCACGGAGTCACGAAGCTGTTCACGCTTTCCGGCGGGCACATCTTCTCCATCTACGACGGGTGCCGCGAGGAGGGGATCGACATCGTCGACACCCGCCACGAGCAGTCGGCGGCGTTCGCCGCGGAGGGTTGGGCCAAGGCCACCCGCCAGACCGGGGTATGCGCGCTCACCGCGGGCCCCGGTGTCACGAACGCGATGAGCCCGCTCGGCTCCGCGCTCCAGAACGGATCGCCGCTGGTGGCGCTCGGGGGCCGGGCTCCCGCCATGCGCTGGGGCCAGGGCTCGCTCCAGGAGATCGACCACGTGCCCTTCGTCGCACCGATCACGCGCTCGGCCGCCACGGCGGGCTCGACGGCCGAGATTCCCGGGCTGGTCGATCAGGCGTTTGCCTCCGCGGCCGGGCCGCCATCCGGGCCGGCCTTCGTCGACTTCCCGCTCGACGTGGTGTTCATGGAGGCCGACGTGGATGCCGACTCCGCGGTCGAGCAGCTCGACCACCTCGCCCTGCCGGCGGCCGAGGGGGTCGAGCGGGCGGCGGAGCTGCTGCGCGGTGCAGAGCGGCCGGTGATCATGGCCGGCACCGGGCTTTATTGGGCCCACGGCGAGCACACGCTGCGCGCGCTGGCCGAGGAGCTGCGCGTGCCGGTGTTCGTGAACGGCCTCGGTCGCGGCTGCATGCCAGGCGATCACCAGCTGTTCTTCTCCCGCGCGCGCGGCCAGGGTCTCAAGGGCGCCGACGTGGCCCTGGTGATCGGGGTGCCGATGGACTTCCGCCTGGGCTTCGGCGGCTCCTTCGGCGACGACACGCAGATCGTGATCGTGGACTCCGCACAGACCGACCGGCGCCCGCCGCGCGAAGCCGCCCTCGAGCTCTACGGGGGAATTCCGGCAACGCTCGACGCGATCCGCGAGGGCGCCGCCGGCGGCCCGGACCGGTCGTCGTGGATCGCAACCCTGCGCGAGACCGAGGACGAGAAGCGCGCGGGCGAGCATGCCGAGCTCACCGACGACCGCGCTCCGCTGCATCCCCTCCGTCTCTACCACGAGCTGCGCCAGGTGCTCGACCGCGACGCGGTGGTGATCGGAGACGGTGGCGACTTCGTGTCCTACGCCGGCCGGGTGATCGACACCTACGAGCCCGGCTGCTGGATGGATCCCGGGCCGTTCGGGTGCCTCGGCGCCGGGCCGGGCTACGCCCTGGCGGCCAAGCTGGCCAACCCGGACAAGCAGGTCTGCCTGCTGCTGGGCGACGGGGCCTTCGGCTTCAGCGGCATGGAGTTCGACACGCTCGTGCGACACGGGGTGCCCGTGGTCGCGGTGATGGGCAACAACGGGATCTGGGCGCTGGAGAAGCATCCGATGGAGTTCCTCTACGGCTACTCGGTGGCCGCCGAGCTGCAGCCCAACTGCCGCTACGACCAGGTGGTCGAGGCGCTCGGAGGGCACGGCGAGCTGGTGGAACGCCCAGACGAGCTGCGACCGGCGCTGGAGCGCGCCTTCGAGTCGGGCAAGCCGGCGCTGGTGAACGTGATGACGGATCCGACCGTCGTGTATCCGCGTCGCAGCAACCTGGCTTGACGGCTATCGGCCTGTTAAAGCGGAACCGCCCGGACCGAAGTCCGAGCGGTTCCTTACTAAACGGCCCAATCAGGACGGGCAGGGGTACGTGCCTTGAAAGGGCCTTGCGGTCCGAACGGCGGGAGGCGCCGATACGATGCGGCTTCGCCCGGACCTATGAACCGGAACAGCGAAAGAACTCATGTTTTGAAGCACGTGCCCTTCCCCAAGAACCGGCTAAGCGCGACTATACACCCGGCGTAAGCGCTCTGTGGGTAACTTTTGTCTAAATCTTGGTGGCGCCGTACTCCTACCCGGACATCACCCACGTGTGAGGCGATCGAGGGCCACACCGTGCAAGATGTCGGCCTCGCTGATCGCCACGTACTCGAGCCCGAAGGCGCGCATGGACTCAACGAGGATGGCCGCGCCGGCGACGATCGTGGGGGCGCGGTCGGGGTCCAGGCCGGTCACTTCGCGCCGCTGCTCGAGCGGCATGGCAGCCACCCTCGCCAGCATCCGCTCGCATTCGCCGAGCAGCAGCCGGTAGCCGTCCACGCGGTTTGAGTCGTAGGGCTCGAGCTCCTGGTCGATCGCCGCAAGGGAGGTCGCGGTGCCGGCCACGGCGATGCCCTCGTCCACCGAGTCACGCACGCGCACGGGTACCCCCGCGACCACGATCTCTCGGGCCGCGGCCGCGAGTGCCTCCAGCTCCTCGTGGCGCGGCGGGTCGCCGGTCAGGTGGCGTTCGGTCTGGCGCACCGATCCCAGGCGGGTGGACACGTGGAAGTCGGGGTTCTCGCCGGGGTGACCCACCACGTATTCGGTGCTGCCGCCCCCGATGTCCACCACCAGCACCGACCCCGCGCCGGCAGGCCGCGCGGCTGTGGCGCCCAGGAAGGTGAGCCGCGCCTCTTCCTCGCCGGAAATGATCTCGAGCTTGAAGCCCGAGCGCTCGCGCACCGCCTCCCGGAACTCCGCCCCGTTGGCGGCGTCGCGCACGGCGCTCGTGGCCACCGCCACCGAGCGGTCGGCCCTGTGAATGTCTGCCAGCTCGCGGTAGCGAGCGAGGCAGGCATGTACTCGCTCCATCGCCTCCTCGGCCAGCCGCCCGCTGGAGTCGACGCCCTGTCCGAGCCGCGTGACCTCGCTCAGCCGCTCGATCTCCACCAGCTTGCCCTCGGCGGTCAGGTCGGCCACCAGCAGCCGGGTGGAGTTCGTGCCCACATCCGCCACCGCGATCCGCTGTCCACCGCCCATGAGAACGCACGCTATCCGCCCGCGGAGCCCCCGGAAACCCTCTTGCATGCCTTGACGCGCACAGAGCAGTTGCTAAATTCCCAGCTACGCCGCGGGGTGGAGCAGTCAGGTAGCTCGTCGGGCTCATAACCCGAAGGTCGCGGGTTCGAATCCCGCCCCCGCTATCTCACGAAAGGCCCGCAATCGCGGGCCTTTCGCGTTCGAGGGCCCGGGCCTGGGGGAGGGCGGTGGTACCAAGGAGGTACCAGTTCAGTGAATAACGCAGTGATATTTGGGCTTACGCGGGCACCCGGCTACGGGTCGGAAGTTATCTTTGCGCTTCTGGTAACGGGGGCCGCTCATCCCAGTCCCAATCGGGGGGAAGCAGGGTTCGCTCCTGGGCCTCGGGCCAAAGGCCGTAGTCCCAGCGGCCCTCCTCGTGCGGATCAGTCGAGGCGGCCCAGGCATGAGCTGTGTCCGTGCCCGCGCGGGTCAGGACGAAGACGTTGTGGTCGCTCGAGAACCGCACAAGCCCCGAGTCGAGAAGGGCGTCTACCGAAACGCTGAACCGTCGGCAAACGCGTGCCAAGGACGAGCCCTAGCCCGGGGCGATCTGCCCGAAGGGCCGCTGCTGGGCCCATGGTAGGTGGCGCTTGCTCCAGATGCCGGCGTTTAGGGCTCTCCCCTGTCAGGACCCAACGTCCGCCCACGACCGGGATCACCCTCCATACCGCGAATCCTCGAGGCCGGGACGCCATGGCGAGGACCACCGAGCGCGACGCAGCCCGCTATTGAAGGTGCAGCGCGAAGTTTCCCCTGCGCTTCTCGAGCGCTCGGAGATCCCTGGACGCGTTCCCATCGTCCGCGACGTACTCGACTCCGCATGTGATGACCTGCTAGGTCTCAAGCTCTGGACCATCGATCCGGATGACAACATTGAGCGTCTCGAAGGACACTCGCTTCCGTAACCGCTGCCATGGCGGATGGCCTGACTTCAATCACTTCCGGGCAGGGGTTCCTTGCCGCACTATGGCGGCATGGGTGCTGACCGTTACGCGCTTTACCGAGCGATCGACGTCGCGCGGCGTAACGGACCTCACGCCGCTCGACGAGCCATTCACGCCGTCCCCGGGCCCGGCAGCCCGGTGCATACGCTTCTACGTCGCCGCTCTCGTCCCCGGAACCCGGCGTGAGGGTGACGGGCGGACCGCGAGCAGGGGCGACAGGATGCTGCTGCCCTGTTCGAAAACTCGACCGCGCCACCCAATCTTCACCGCGGGCGGCGCTCGGCTTTCGCCGCGATCGCGGCGGTGTCGCGCGGTCACCGCAAATTCGAGGTAAAGAGCTCTTCCGAAAAGCGGGCAGGCGAGGCCGCGCCAGTCCACGAGCGGCAGCATCCCAGCCGCCGGATTTGGGTCTGCGCCGGCGAGGCGAACGTCGCGCTGCCCGGTCAGGAGTTGTCGGTGGACCTCGGCCGATAGCTTGGGCGATGATATGGACGTGGAGGCAGGTCTCGATGTGACCGTAAGGCTCGAAGTCCACGGGCTCCGTATCGCCGTCGAAGGTGACTGGCCCGAGGTCGTGGAACAGATTCGCCTCGACTTCGCCTGGTTCGAACGACCGGCGCCTGACGCGAGTTCCGCACACATCGAGGTCACGATCGAGCGCCGGCCCCCCGACTTCGAGGCGCTCGGTGACGGCGTGGCTTCGTTCGTGACCCCCCGCAACGTCGTCTACCAGGACGGGCGGCGCACGATCGTGGACTACTTCGGGCGAGCGGTTTCCGTGCTCGACCGCGACGCAGGCCGACTCGTCGTCCAGGGAGAGGACGACCACCTCGTGCACGAAGCCGTTTACCACTTCCTCCTGTCGCGCATCGGCGAGCACCTCGAGGCACATGGCCTGACCCGGCTACACGCCCTCGCGCTCAGCGGCGACCAAGGAGCCGTCGCCGTGATGCTGCCGTCAGGCGGCGGCAAGAGCACGCTGGCGCTGCGTGCACTGCGCGACGAGCGCGTCCGGCTGCTGTCCGAGGACAGTCCCCTGATCGATCGCCACGGCATGGCCCACCCGTTTCCGCTCCGGATCGCCGTGAACCCGACGGATGCCGCGACGCTCCCCGACGGCGCCGTGCGACGGATGGATCGCATGGAGTTCCACCCCAAGCTCGTGCTCGACCTGGAGGCGTTCTCGGGCCGGGTCGAGTCCCGGCCTCAACCGCTGCGCCACCTGGTGATCGGACGGCGATCGCTCGGTCAGCACGCGTCGCTGGAGCCGGTTCCGCGCCGAAGCGCTGTCTCGACGCTGGTGCGCGAGGCGATCGTCGGAGTCGGCATCTACCAGGGTATGGAGTACGTCCTCCAACACGGCATGCGCGATGTTGTAGGCAAGCTCGGAATAGCGGCCACTCGCACGACGTGCTGCACGGGCGTGCTCGCGCGCGCTAACGTTTGGCGACTCACGGTCGGCCGCGACCACTCGCGGAACTGGGAGGCGCTTGGCGCGCTCCTTGACTGATCGTCTGGAGATCGGTTTCCAGCGGTTCATGTTGCGAACCGACCGCGGCCCGCTGCGCCGCCTCTGGGCTGGGCTCTACGAGGCGGCGCTCCGCGGCGTGGCGGCGTACTTCAGGCGAGCGAGCCGGGGTGCCGCTGTCTACGTATGCAGGAGTCTGGCGGTCGGGGAGCCGGTCTACGGCCTCTCCGACATCGACGTTGTGGTGGTCGCGCCGGGGGATCCCGCGCAACCCGAAGCAGAGCACAAGCGGATGAAGCAGCGCTGGCAACAGCTCTGCCGAAGGATTCCGCCACTCCGCGAGCTGTTCCCCGATACGGCCTTCTACGAGGACTCTGAGCTCCGCGAGGCAGCCAGCGGTTCGGTCCTCACCTACGGGCTCGACGACCAGTTCCCCCGCCACCGCGCCGCCTTCTTCGGCCGGCGGCCACCCCCCGACGACTTCGGCCTGCGCTCCAGGCCGGGCGTGCCGGGGCCGATGCGGGACTGGCGCCTCGTCGCCGGCCCCGAGCGAAGGCCTGAACTACCGGTGCACGATGA
Organism: uncultured Thermoleophilaceae bacterium; assembly: GCA_963825475.1. Classification (GTDB taxonomy): domain Bacteria; phylum Actinomycetota; class Thermoleophilia; order Solirubrobacterales; family Thermoleophilaceae; genus JAAYBF01. The sequence continues at coordinate 893,252 of CAWGTC010000006.1, forward strand.
CCAGTCGCGGCGGGTCGCGGTCTGGCTCGAGCTTCAGTTCTGGTGGAGCTTCGCCTTCGGGATGGCAGCGGACCCACTTAGGCCGAGGTCGGCTTTCCTGTGCGTCAAGCTGATCGCGGAGCCCGCGCGGTTGTGGCTCGCGCTCGACGGCGAGGAGCTGTTCGACCGCCGCGAGGCGCTCCGCATGGCGCTCGAGCGGCTGCCCGAGGAGGAGGAAGCGATACGCCGGGCGCTCGCTCTCCACGACGCGCTCACCCGCAGCCCGAGCCCGCCCGTCGCCGAACTGCTCCCGGCCTTCCTGCGTCTGTCGTCGCGCATTGCACGACGACTCTCCAGCGAGGCGCGCCAGGCAGGCGAAACCGAGGTGCAACTCGTTTGGGACGGACCAGACGATCTCACGGTAGGGCCGCACGACGCCTCGACTGGACCGCTGACGCCACTGCCGCTCGTTGACTGGCGGGCGCTGGTGGCGCCCTCCCTCGTCGACGAGGCCTTCGCTCTTTCGCCGGGCGACGCGGGCGACCCAGCCGTGCTCGGGGACGCCGCGCGGAGGGCTCGCGCCGGCGTTTATCCGGCACTGAGCGCGGACGACCTGATCCTGCTTCCCGCACTCGGGGTGTGGGAGCGCGCTTTCCTGCGCTCAGTGCAGTGTGAGGCGAACGATCCGGTGTCGTTCGCCCTCGCCAGAGGAGCGAGCAGCGCACGGTTTCCGAACGTCGACGGTTGGTCGGCGCACGATTGGGCCCGGCGCGCGGTGGCGGAGCATCGGGCTTGGCTCGACGACCGGCGCGAGCGTGCCAACCCGTGCCGCCGTGAGTGGCTCGACGGATATGGCGAGAATGCCCCCCCGACCGTCCGCGGACTGTCAAAGCTGCTGACTGCCGCCCGAGCGGCGCTCTTCCTCGCCAGCCTCGAGCAGGGGAAGCCGGAACTCTGCCTCACGGCCGCCGCGGTCAGCCGCCGCCTCGCGGCCTCGGCACCCTCTCCCGCCACGGTTCAGTCGGCGTTCGCGGGCTACCGCCGCGCGATCCAGCAGGGAGAGGCTCCCTCCTGGCACACCGTCGATGCGCTCCGCGCGCAGGTGGTCGCGCTCCCTCCTCTAGCGCGCGCGCCTGGGTCTGTCGCCTCCCACTAGGCGACCGTCGCGAGCGCCGCGTCAACCACGTCTCGCGCGATTTGCTGCGGCCCGAAACGGCCGATCAGGTCACCCCGGCCCCGTGCCGCCTTGCGCCTGGCGGCAACCGGGTCTCCCGCAATCTCCTGCAGCGCACTGCTGAGCTCGTCCACGTCGGCCTCGAACCAGCGGTGCCCCCTGTAGAGGACGTTCGGCTCCGCTCCGTCGGGCACTGGCACGAGCCGTCCGTCGACCAGCCAGCTATTGGCGGCGGACATGAAGTCCAGGTTGCCGCCGAATCTTGTCCCGATCGTAGGCAATCCCATCGCCATTGCCTCCATGTACGGCCGGCCCCAGGCCTCGCCACGCGAGGCGGAGACGTAGGCGTCCGCAGCGGCGTACAGGCGAGGGATGTCGACGGCCGGCAGCATCCGCGCGATCACCCGCACCGGCGCCGTGGGGCGGTGCCCGCACCGTTTACCTAGGAAGCGCGCGATTTGTCGGCTGACGAAACGACCGTCGCGGTGAGCGACGGAGCCCGTCTTCAGCACGAGGGACACAGGGTCGTTTGGATGGAAGGCCCGCGCCCATGCGAGCAGCAGCTGGCGCCATCCCTTACGCTCCGAGAAGTCGAAGTTGCTCAGGAAGGTGAAGTGCCCGCCCGGCGCACCGAGCGGAGCGGCCCCGGGATCCAGGCCCGGCCGGAAGCGATCGAAATCGAGCGTTTCCCCGATGACGCGCAGCTGCGACTCGGCCACGCCGCCGGCCGCGAAGGTCTCGTAGTTGTGGCGGCACGGGACCCAGACCTCCTGAAAACCCTGGAGCAGAGACCTCCAGCTTGCTGGGATGCGGTCGGTCTCGAACATCGCGCGGGCCACGCTCACCTTGCCCGGCAGCGGCCCCCGTCCCGCTCGGGGGACGTAGTGGTGCACTGCGACGCACGGCTTACCGGGCGTGCGGCCGAGCTGTCGGAGCAGCATGGCGTGGTCCTTCTCGCTCAGTCGCACATTGAGCCGGGGGTCGTCGAGCGGACGCACCTTCCTGCCACGCACTTCGCGCGCCGCCGGGCCGCAGCCGTGGAGCTCGAGAGCGCGCAGGAAGGCACGTGCTTCGTCGGCGTACCCGGAGGGATGGAACAAGTACGACGCCAGCCAGAGCAGCGACGGCTGCATGCTCTAAATGGGCTGGGCGTCCGCCGCGCGGACGGGTGCTGTCGCGTGGCGAGCGTCCCCGGCCAGGGCGAGCTCCTCGTCAAGCACCCGGTCGAGGGCCGTGATGAAGCGGTGCTCGGCGAAACGCTCGGCGGACACCCGGCAGGCGGCGGGGTCGAAGGGGTGGTGAGCGGCTGCCTCCACGGCCGCGGCGAGCGAGTTCGCCTCGAAGCGGTCGAGCAGCAGTCCAGTAACCCGGTCATCGACGATCTCGCGCGCTCCGCCGGCGTTGGGCGCGATCACCGGGGTGCCTGCGGCATGCGCCTCCGCCATCACGATGCCGAACTCCTCGACCGACGGACACACCAGCCCCAGGCTCGAGCGGTAGATGTCCCGCAGCCGGACGTCGTCGATATAGCCGGTGAAGCGGACGTTCGGCGGCGCCGACGCTCGCAGTGCGTGGAGGCACGGACCACCGCCCGCGATCACCAACTCGTGCTTGAGGCCCCTGAAGGCCTCGACCGCCACGTCAACCCGCTTGTGCGGCACCAGACGAGAGACCACGAGGAAGTGCTGCCGTGAGCCTGGAGCAGGCGTGAAGAAATCGGTCCGGACCGGCGGATGGAGGACCTCCGCGCGTCTGCCGAAGAGACGCGCTATCTCACCGGCCGACCAGGCAGAGTTGCCCAGCATCCGGTCCGGCCGGCGCATCTGCCTCTTGTGATAGCGGCGCAGCGCGGGAACCGCAGCCCGCAGCAGCGGCCGCAGCGGCGGCGAGTAACTACTCAGGTACCGGGCCGTGTGGCCGTATAGCCAGCGCGGCGGGCCGGCGTTGTAGCAAACGTGCCGGGCGCCCGGCGGCACGCGAATGGCCATGCTCCAGCCGGAATGCGCGATCGAGAGCACCAGTGCGGCGCTCTCGACCGGCTCCCGCGCCACCCGCCTGGAATAGAGCGGCGCGAGGAAATGACGGCGCGGCCCGTTGGCCCCCAGGCTGCGCAGCCTCCCGTCCCACGGCCGTCGTCCGGAGGGCGCATTCGTAGTGGTGAACTCGGGTGCCAGGAGGGCCGCGGCGGGGTAGCGGTCCAGGACCGCTTCGAGAACACGCTCGCTGCCGCCTAGCTCCGCGACTTGGTCATGCACGATGACGAGGCCGCTCCCGTCCAAGGCAGTAAGGCCGCCGTCGCGGTCGCGGGGTTGCGGGTCGGCGCGATATCGGATGGGGGCGCTCAGGTGCTTGCTGGTTATCTGGAGAGGCACAGATCCTTAGATGCGCCCGTACCCTAGTTGGGAAGGCGCGCGCCGTGGCGGAGAAACGCGGCGCTGATGGATCCATGGGGAAGCGGCACTCTCGATCTCTCGCGCCTTCCTCGTAGGGTGAGCGACGGGACTCGAACCCGCGACCGCCTGGACCACCTACACAACAGGCGGCTTATGATGGGCGAATGCCCGGGCGGTGGCCCCCATCCGGACGCTTCGTCGCGGCGATGGGAGCGGCGGTCGCCGTGGGCGCGTTGATCGTCTACCTCATCGGCTCGCAGGAAGAAGCGGTTGAGGCTCCCACCACCGCCCGCCCGGCGACGGACATCGAGGGTTCGCTGGTGCGTACGACGCTGGCCTCTGAAGTCGGCGTAGTGCTCGACGAGCTCCCCCAGGGCATGCGGGCTAGGGCCACGGCACGGTTGCTCGAGGAGCCCCCAGCCTTCTGGTACGAGCGTGCCCGGTCCCAGCTCCGGATGACGACTTACATCCTGGTCTTCCGCGACGCGTACTACGGCGGCAGCCGGAAGGCGCTTCCGCTCCCGCCCGAGTCGGTATGGGATATCGAGCTGATCGGGAAGCCGCGGAGGCACCGGGTGAACGGCCACGACGTCGTAGGGGTCGACTACGAGTTTTCGAGCGTCCTCGTTTCCGGAAAGAACTCCCCGGCCCAGTCGGAACCGCGGCTGCGCGCGATCGGCGGCCGGTGGCGAGAGCCGTTCATCCTGCCGGTCGACCCGGAGCTGCTCATGCAGCGCACCGGTTACGCGTGTATGGACGAGTCGCAGTATCCCTTCGCCAGCGTGGACAGCGAGGATGCGGGGGTCTTCTACGACCACACCGCCGTCGTTGAGAAGAAGCTCTCGAACGTCGGTTATCACCAGACCGTGATGCCCAGGCAATCGTGCGTAGCCGCGCTCCGCGCCCACGTCGGCAAGGTTTCCACCGGGGTCCGTTACCGGCGCCTCGAATGGGACCCGGCGCTCGCGGAACGCTTTCGCGTCGGCGAGAGCACCGGCGGCAGTCCTGACCTCGCGACTTACGAGCCCGATTTCCGGGAGAGCCGTACCGTCTACCGGTACATCCACCGCAAGGGGAGCGGCGGGTGTGAGGTGGCGGAGAAGTCGGTCGACGGAACGGGATGGCGGCGACTACTTCAATTCGCGACATCCGACGAAAACGTCGGAAACCGTGAGCTGACGATCGGCGGTGTCGACTACTTCAACGGCGGCAAGCCGGGCGAGCTCGACGAGCACAACCTCTACGTATGGAGCGAGTGCCACAAGCACTACCACTTCAAGTACTACGGCGACCTCATCTGGAGCGGCGAGGGTTCGATCAGGAATACAAAGCAGGGCTTCTGCCTGCAATCCACGCTTCGCGTCGCAAACCGCGAGGCCAGCCCGCTGCACAACCCGTTCGGGGAATGCACGTACCAGGGAGTGACCGCGGGCTGGATCGACCGCTATCAAGCCGGGTTGTCAGGTCAGTGGCTGGATACCACGGACCTACCTGTCGGGACCGGCACTCGCACGTTCGAGTCCAACCCCGAGGGGTTCCTCTGCGAGGGGGAGTTCGTCGATTCCAACGGGGCGCAGCTGCGTCCTGGCGAGCCTGTCGTGTGGCGACCCACCGGACTGACCGCTCGCGGCGGTGGTTCCGTTGACGCACCCCTTTGCGAGCTGAGCGGCGACTGGGACTCGAACAACGCTCTTTCTACGCAGGAGCGGATCGAGCGCCATGGCCTCGGGTTGATCACCACTCCGTGCACGAGAGGGCAGATCGGCCCACTGCGCAATTGCGGCTTCGGCAACCGTCCGGAGACCGCCCACTGCGCTCCGGGCAAGCCTGCTAAGGCGGCCTTCACAATCCCACGCCGCTCCGCGCCCCAGGTCGTGCGGCTCACGGAGTTCAGTCGCGCCCTCAACTCCCCGATTCCGGCCCGCTACGAGGATTCGTACGTGCCGCTTCGCCCCGGTGTCAGCGATCAGCCGGCGATGCTCGCCAACGCCATCGTGACGGCGTCAGCTCCCACCGTTGCGCGATTCCGCTGCCCCGCTTCTCGAAACGGCGGTCGGCACGAGCCGGGCGGCGCCTATTCGTTCTACACAGCTCCACTACTCCCGGACGACCCCGCCGCTCCCGTCACCCGACGGTGAACGACTAGGTTGACGTCGCGCCGTCGAGGCTTGGCAAGGCCACAGTACGTAGCGCTGGAAGGTGAGCGACGGGACTCGAACCCGCCACCCCACGATCCGGTCGCGACCGATCCAGAGTGTTGCTTCCACATGCGAGCGGTAGCGCTCTGGGCCGTCGCGAGTCAAATCATCAGCCCCGCGCTAGCGGAGATCATCGGCGATCGCCGGTTGTGGACGGTGTCGATGATCTCGGCGGTGTCGATCCCGTCGAGGTAGACGGAGGTGACGCCGAGGTTGACGTGGCCGAGTTGGCGCTGGATCACGTTCAGTGGCACGCCCTCGCGCGCCATCTCAACTGGGTGGGCGTGGCGGAGCTGATGCGGCGCGAACCGTCGTCGCACGCCGGCCTTGGCTGACACGCGACGGAGGTGGTTGCGGGCGGCGGCGGGCGTCCAGGGCCGGCCGCGGGTCTGGCCGTCGATCACGCAGAACAGTGTTCCGACCGGCATCTCGATCCGGCGGGCGAGCCAGGGCCGGAGCTGGTCGAAGCCCCAGCTGTCCATGCCGACTTCGCGGCGCTTGCCTCCCTTGCCTTGGCGCACGAGGATCGAGCCGCGGCTCGGGTCGAGGTCTGGTTCGGTCAGCGCCATCGCCTCGCCGATTCGGAGTCCGGCCCGCCAGAGCACGACCACCAGCGCCCGGAGCCGGAGTCCGTGGTCTGTCGTCCCTGCCTGGCGCATGACGGCGATGATCTCCTCGACCCGAGGCGGGTCCGGCGGATAACGAAAGCCCTTGTTGCGAGGCGGGCGACCCGCGTGGAAGCCCGGCAGGGTGGCCGGCGAACGCCGGCGACCCGCGGCGTCGAGCAGTTGCAGCGTGAACATTGAACCTCCTTGAAGGGAACAGCGGTGGGGCCGGTCTACCGGCCGGCGCGTCGCCCTCAGGCGAAGCGGAGGCGGGACGCTGAGGTCGGGTCCGTCGGGCCGGGCGGGTAGACCGTGTCCGTGGCCGACCGCGTCCACCAGCTCCTGGTGACCGATGTAGCGCTCGACAAGCTTGGTGCCCGCCAGATCGCGGCGGTGGACGCCGAGCAGCTGCTGCGCAATCCGCACGTGATCGTGCGCAATCCCCGATCGCCCGTCGATCCGGGCAAGCGCCGCCTGTTGATCGGTCGCACCGACGGGGGTCGGGCGCTCACGCTCGTGATCGAGCGCACAGCGGATCCCGAGAGCTGGTTGATCGTGACGGGCTGGAGCTCGACCGCATCCGAGCGTACGATGCTCGAGAGATGAGCAGCGATCCGTGGACAAGTGCCGACCCTCAGCCCGGAGAGTTCGACGGTGATCTCGCCGAGCTCGACCCGCGCTACATAGAGCGTCGTGAGGGCGATCCCGACGGCAAACTCATGATCCTGGTCAGCGTCAAGGGCAAGGACGCAGAACGGCTCCAGAGGCTCTCAGAACGGCGAGGGAAGACCTCCGCCGACGTCGTCGCGGATCTCCTGCGCGACGCCGACCGCTCAGTCGCATAACACTCGGCCCGCCGCCGGCGACGTGGGCTACGGCGTCGACGGACGAGACTGCGCCGCTCTCGCCTTCATGGGTAAGCGGGGCTCTGCGCTGTCGCCACCACTCCGGGCGCGCCTCCTGGATGCGCAATCCAGAAGCGGCCGGGTCGCTCCGATAAGCCCACGAAGCGGACTACGAGTCCTGGGAGCCGCCCCCCGGAGGGAGGCCGAGGTCTGCGAATGCGCGCTGGTGGTCCCAGTACTGGACGAGCCGGATCACCTTGCCGCCGCGGACGTGGAACAGGCTCGCTGCCTTGGTCCAAATCTGCCGGACCTCGACTCCGCTTGTCTTGCCACACCCGCTGAAGTGGTTAAGAACCAGGACACGCTCGCCGTCGAGCTCGCGGTATTCCTCAGCCTCGACGCGGAGCTCCTCCCACGGGCTCAGGATGTCGCGCCAGGCCTCGGCCATCCCGGCCAGCCCGATCCAGCTGCCGGGCGCGGGCCCATCGGCCTGCACGTACTCGATATCGGGGTCCGCCCACTCGGCCGAGCGGTAGTCCCCGCGCTCCCAGGCCGTGTAGATCCAGCGCACGAGCTCCAGGTTCGCCGACGCCACCAGCCAACTATGCCGGTTTGGGGGAGCCTCGACCAGAGTTCCGCAATCACGCGAGGGGAGCAGCGCCGCGTGGGTGTTGGTTCGAGCCGCGCGGGTCGCCCGCAGGTCGCACGACGTGGCTTGGCGACGGCCTGGCGGCGTAACGACAGCTCAATCGACAAGACTGTTGGGGCAGATATGGGTTTCTACGGCGATCAAGTCCTGCCCCGGATCATTAACGTCGCCTGTGGACTGAAGGCGACCGACCCCCTGCGCGAGCGGGTGTGCGACGGGCTTGAAGGCGAGGTCGTCGAGATCGGATTCGGGTCGGGCCTCAACGTCCCGTTCTACCCGGCTTCGGTGCGGCGAGTTGCAGCGGTGGAGCCAGCCGACGTCGGCTGGACTCTAGCCGCCAAACGCCTGCGGGCATCGAGCGTTCCGGTCGAACGATCGGGCCTTGACGGGCAGTCGCTGCCCTTCGAGGACGACAGCTTCGACACCGCGCTCTCGACCTGGACGATGTGCACCATTCCCGATATCGAGCAGGCGCTGGGCGAGATTCGGCGTGTGCTCAAGCCCGGCGGTACGCTGAGCTTCGTCGAGCACGGCTTAGCGCCTGACGAGGGGGTGCGCCGCTGGCAACATCGCCTCGAGCCGTTGCAGAAGCGGGTCTTCGGAGGCTGTCACCTGACACGCGAGATCCCTGACCTTCTGCGCGACGCCGGGTTTGAGATCACCAAGCTCGATGTGTTCTACGAGGATGGTGCGCCCAAGTTCCTCGCTGCCGACTCGCTCGGCGCCGCCGTCTCGCCCTGACTCGGGGCGATTCCCCAGGAAGCATGCCGTGGCGCCTGCGCGATCGCCCCGCGCTGGCGAGGACACACCCAATCTAGGACGGGGAAGGCGTCCTGCCGCGCCCCGGCTCGCTGTCGCTTCGCGCGAGGAGCAGCAGCCTGACAGCAGTGGACTCCGCTAACCCTTCCGGCGCAAAGCAGAAGAGCATCCACATGTCTGCGGCTACTCGGTGCCAATTGCTGCACGATCCGAGCGTCGCTCTGAGGGACGAAGCGGGCCCCCGCTATGAACGAAAGGCCCTCTGATGCGGGCCTTTGGTCATTAAGGGCAAGCGGGACGGCGTACGGTGGACCGTGCACTCTGACGGGAGGTAGGCTTGCCGCGTGGCAGAGGCCCACGTCAACGGGATACGCCTCTTTCACGAGGAGCACGGGAAGGGCGCGCCGATCGCCTGTATTCACGGCGGCGGAAGCTCCGCCCTGATGTGGGCGGACGCGGTCGAAGAGCTGGCGCAACTCGGCCGCGTGATCGCGTACGACCGGCGCGGGTGCACGCGCAGCGAGCGCCCGGAACCCTACGAGCGCACCAGCGTGGCCGAGCAGGCCGACGACGCTGCCGGCCTGCTCGAGGCCTTGGCGGCCACGCCGGCGGTGGTCATCGGCCGCAGCTACGGGGGAGCGGTGGCGATCGACCTCGCGCTTCGCTATCCCGACAGCGTGCGGGCGCTGGTCCTGCTGGAGGGCGATGCGCTCGGCCTCTCGCCCGCGGCGCTGGAGTGGACGAAGGCACTCGGTGAACATCTCCGCGAGGTGGCCGCGCAGGACGGGGTCGATGCGGTTTACGAGGCGCTGATCGGCGAGGTCGTGGGCGAGGGCGCATGGGACTCGTTCCCGGATGAGCTTCGGCGGATTCTCACCCAGAACGGTCCGGCGCTCCTCGCGGAGCTCGGGTATGTCGACGACGCGATGCCCGACGCTGCCGCGTTCGCCACGATCGACAAGCCCACCCTGCTGGTGGCGGCATCCGAGTCCCCGCCGGAGCAGCGCGGGATGACCGACGCGATGGCAGACGCGCTTCCCGGCGCTCGCACTGCGCTGGTCGCCGGCGGACATCTGATCGATCCAGCAGCGCCAGAGGTCCTTGCCTTCATCGAGGAAGTGCTCGAACGCCGGTAGCGGCCCGACGCGCTCGACGCGGAGCCGGCCCGTTCCAAGGCGCAAATGTCCTCCGCGACCTGTAGGTCCCGGAGGATTTGACAGCTCGACCCTTTGGGTTTACCATCGCCCAAATGAAAGTGCAGCGCCGCCAGTACAAGATGGGAGCGCGGGCCGCGGCCACCGCCGCCACCCGCGACCGGATCCTCGATGCCGCCACCGGGCACTTCCTCGAGCGCTTCTACGACGTCGTCACCCTCGACGCGATCGCCAAGGACGCCAAGGTCACCCAGCAGACGGTGATCAATCACTTCGGCACCAAGGAGGACCTGCTGGCGGCCACGGTGGAGCGCATCGGCCCGGAGCGCCATCGCCGCGGAGACGGGCAGGCCGATCCCGTGGAGCGCGTGGTGGCCGACTACGAGCAAGGGGGCGATGCCGGCATCCGCCTCCTTGCCCTCGAGGAGCGCGTGCCCGCGCTCCACCCGTTCCTCGAGACGGGGCGGGCCGGCCACCGAGCCTGGTTGCTGGAGACCTACAGCCACCAGCTCCCGGCGGGCCGGGCAGAGCGCAAGCGGGCGCTGGGCTCTCTGATCGCGGCCACCGACCTCTACACCTGGAAGCTGCTCCGGCGCGACGTGGGCCTGTCGCGCGCCGACACCGTGAAAGCCATGCGCCGGCTGGTGGCCGGCGCGCTCGGACGCGACTAGCCACCCGAAGGGAGACCCCATGCCCAAGTTCCTACTCGCACTCCAGGAAGGCGGCGGCGACAGCCCGCCGCTGGTCTCGATCGCCGGCGCGCTGGTCAGGGCCGGCCACCAGGTGACCGCTCTCGCCGACCCCGTCCTGCGCCCCGAGGTCGAGGCGGCCGGGGTGGCCTATCTGCCGTGGCCCTCCGCGCACCAGCGGACCACGTTCGACCCCAGCGAAGACTTCGCCCGCGACTGGGAGCCGCGCACGCCACTGGGCAAGTTCAAGCGCTTCCGTGATCACATGGCCTTCGGGCCCTCACCCGGCTACGCCCGCGACGTTGCGGCCCAGGTCGAGCACGATCGCCCCGACGCGGTGATCGCGACGGTGGTCGGCTTCGGGGCGCAGGCCGGCGCCGAGGCGATGGGGGTGCCGGTGGTGCCCGTGCTCACCACGAGCTACCTGATCGCGGGCAAGGGCGGCGTGCCCTACGGCAGCGGGATGTTTCCCCCCACGAACCGGCTGCAGCGCGCCCAGCAGTCCACTCTGGACCGGGTGGCGCTGCGCCTGTGGCGCACCGGCAACCCCGCGCTCAACGCAGCCCGCGAGGAGGTGGGCCTTCAGCCGCTGCGCCATCCCTTCGAGCAGCTCGACCGCGCCCCGCGACTGCTCGTGCTCACCAGCCCCAGTTTCGACTTCCCGGTCGAGCGGCTGCCGGACAACGTGCGCTATGTGGGCCCGCGCCTCGACGATCCGGAGTGGGTGGGCGAATGGACCCCGCCGCCCGGGGACGACCCGCTGGTGCTGGTGGGCCTCAGCTCGACCTACATGGCCCAGGAGGACATGCTCCAGCGGATAGCCACCGCGCTGGGCCGCCTGCCCGTGCGGGCGCTGGTCACCCTCGGTCCCGCGGTCAGCTCGCCCGGCATCGACGCCCCGGACAACGTGACCGTGGTGCAGAGCGCGCCGCACGCCCGGGTGCTCGAGCACGCGGCCGCGGTGATCAGCCACGGCGGGCACGGCACCACGATCAAGGCGCTGGCGGCCGGGGTACCCGTGCTCGCGATGCCCATGGGACGCGACCAGCCTGACAACGCCGCCCGGCTCGCGCACTCCGGTGCGGGCCTGCGGCTCAAGCCCTCGGCCAAGCCGGCCGCGATCGCCGACGCGGTGGCGGAGCTGATTCGCGACGAGAGCTACGCCCGTGCAGCGAGGAGGATCGCCGAGGCGATCCGCACGGAGCTTGCGTCAGACCGCGCCGTGGCCGAGCTGGAGGCCGTGGCCGGTGCGGACAGAGCAGCCGCGTTATCGGCCTGCGGCCTCGACTCGGCAGCCCGCAAGCAGTCAGGCTCGCCGTTTCCCCCTGCTTCGATCCGAACGGGGTGAAGCGATGCGCGTGGCCCGGCCGCCGACGCGGCATTCGAGGAGCTCGAGGACGGTTGCCAGGGCGGGTGATGCGCCCTGGAGGGACGGGTTATGACGCGGCGCGGTCACTGTTAGACGCGATGATCGACAGGCGCCCGGTAGTGATCGCACAGTGCGCGAACGACGACGACGTGGTCTCCGCGGTGGGCTTCGGCCGCGAGGCCGGCCTGCCGCCCGCGGTGCGCAGCGGCGGGCACTCCGTCGCCGGCATGTCCACGGTGGACGACGGCCTGGTGGTCGACGTCCGCGAGATGAAGACGATCGAGGTGGACCCGGGCGCGCGCACCGCTCGCTGCGGCGCGGGGCTGACCTGGGGCGAGTTCGACGCGGCGACCCAGGAGCAGGGGCTGGCCACGACCGGCGGGCGGGTCTCCTCCACGGGCGTCGCCGGCGTCACGCTCGGCGGCGGCTCGGGCTGGCTAAAGCGAAAGTACGGCCTGGCGTGCGACAACCTGATCGCGGTCGAGCTGGTGACCGCGGACGGCGAGCAGGTGCGGGCCAGCGACAGCGAGAACCCGGACCTCTTCTGGGCACTGCACGGGGGCGGGGGCAACTTTGGCGTGGCCACGGCCCGAGTTCAGCCTCCACCCGGTCGGCCCGATCGTGATGGCCGGCCTGATGCTGTGGCCCGGGAACCGCGGGCCCGACGTGCTGCAGGCGGCGCGTGCCGCCATGGAGGGCGCGCCCGACGAGCTGGCGCTGGCGGTGGTCTATCTGACCGGCCCGCCCGAAGAGTTGACGACGTGCGCCACATGACCTGGGCCCGGACCATCCCGGCCGAGATGAAGCGCTTCACCAGTGGCGGCGTCTACCTCAACTTCATCGGCAACGAGGGACAGGACCGCGTGCGCGCCGCGTTCGGCGACAAGTACGACCGCCTCGCGCAGCTCAAGGGACGCTACGACCCGGACAACTTCTTCCGCTTCAACCAGAAACATCGGTCCGGCGCTGGCGGCCGGCGTGACCTGATTACTGGCGCAAGTCGATAGTCGGGTTAGGTTGGCCCCTGTACGTGGAGCACGATCGTTGCGGCCTACCCCGACGCCACTGTCCGGGAGGCTCCCAACTGCGGTCCTCTCGGCGTCAAGGCGCCCTGCCCCGGCTCGTTGGGCGTGAACGAGGGCTCGTTCAACTCGGGCATCGTGTCCAATGCCGACGCGCTGTACGTCTCCCTGAGTGGGGCCAAGACCACCTACGACTTCGAGCTGACCAAGCCCCTGCCGACCAGCAAGGACCAGTGCAAGAAGGGCGGCTGGAAGAACTACGGCGACACTTTCAAGAACCAGGGTGACTGCGAGAGCTTCGCGGCCACCGGCGGCAAGAACGAGCCGGGCAAGAACAACAAGAAGTAGCCCGGCTCACGGTGACGTGAGGGACAACGAGGGGGCCCGGCATGTCCGGGTCCCCCTCAGGTCCTGAACTTGCCCATCAGACGCTTGACCGCCACGCGGTCGCGCTCGTTCTTGACCTCCTTCGCGGCCTGCTCGCCGATCGTCGCGGCCACGTCCCTGACCGTTCGCTCGCGCTCCGTGGCCCCGTGGCCGGCGGTCGTGCGTGAGAGGGAAAGCAGTGCTCTCAGCAGCTCATCGATGACCAGGACGTCGCCGGCGGTGTAGCGGTTGATCTGCAGCAGCGCGTCGAGGTGCTCCTCGAAGCTGCGCCGGCGGGTGATGATCGTGAGCTCATGCTCCGGCACGCGCCGGACCCGGGGGAGTGGCGCGCGGTCGGCGAGGGCGACGAGAATCGAGCGCATGTAGCCGACGCAAGTGACGGCCGTCGCGGGATCGTTGATCCCGGGTGAGATAGCTCTCAACGCGGTGTCCGTGAGCTGGCGCAGGCCGAAGTCCACGTCCTGGTCGAGGTCGCGCTCGCTGGAGATCGCCACGGCGCCGACCAGCGCCCGCCGGCACTGCTCGGCGGCCTCCGGCGGCCATACTTCGGCCAGTGGCGTCTCCACGCTGGCGAAGTCGCCGGGACAGACCAGGATTGCGATCCGATCGGCGCGCGGGCCGAGCTTGTCCACCAGATCCTCGATGTCCACGCGCTGCACGTAGCCCGGGCGCTCGGGCAGCAGCCGGCCCGGCGTTGCCGCTCGCCAGGAGGCCAGCAGCTCGTCTGCCGACTCGTCCCCGATCCCCTCGCCATAGCCGTCGGGATAGAGGCTGGCGGTGCGGGCGAGCGTGGCCTGGGCGATGTTGGCAGTCACGTGCGACACCTGGACCATCTGCGAGACGTGGTTGAGGAACACGATCAGCAGGACCACGGCCCCGATGCCGAACAGCGTCGCGACCGAGACGCTCAGCCGGGGTACGAACCCGGCGTCGCCGGTGGAGCCCACTGCGCGCAGCACGAGAAGCGAGTAGATGAACGTGCCAACGTAGGTACCGATGGTGACCTGCACGACGCGATCGCCGAAGAAGCCGCGCAGCACGCGGGGGCTGAACTGGCTCGAGGCCAGCTGTAGGACGACCATCGTGATCGAGAAGGTGAGCCCCGCCACCGTGATCAGCGATCCGGCGATCACCGACAGCACCGTCCGGGCCGCCGAGCCGTCGCCCTGGAAGATCACGTCGAGGCTCCCAAGGTCAAGATGGTCGTCGAGCTGTACCAAGCCGATGCCGAGCGCAGCGAAAACCACGATGATCAGCCCGGGTATGAACCACAGGTTCTGTGAGAAGTCGAGCCACAGGCTCTTCGCGCGTCTCAGCATTCCACGGGATCATCCCGCCTCGAAGGGCGGCCGCGCTCCACGCCCCCCGGCCTTGGAAGCCCGTTGAAGAGCAGGCTCCCGACGCTGCCCACCGGGCGCCGGCTGATCGCGCTCGATGTCGCGCTGGCACTGTGGGCCGCGGTCTGGTTGTTGCTGGCCATGGAGGTGGCGACCGAGGTGCGCGGTCTCTCCGACCTCAGTTCCACGGTCTCCCGGGTCGGCACGGCGGTGGAGGAGTCCGGCAAAGCGCTCTCGGAGCTCACCGACCTCCCGCTCGGGGTGGGCGACCGCCTGGATGAGCCCTCGAAGCGGATCGTGGAGGCCGGGCGCTCCGCTCATTCCAGCGGCCGTTCGAGCCGTGAGAGCGTGGATTCGCTCAGCAAGCTGCTGGCCGTGGCCCTCGCCGTGATCCCGTCGCTTCCCCTGCTCGGGTTCTACCTGCCGCTGCGCATCGGGTACGTGCGCGAGCGCCGGGCGCTGCGCCGGTCGGTCCGGCGAGCGGCGGGCGATCCCGACTTCGAGCACCTGCTGGCCCGGCGCGCGCTCACCAACCTCTCCTATCACCAGCTGGAGAAGATGGGCGACCCGTGGCGGGACTTCGAGGAGGGCCGTCATCGAGACCTGGCCGATGCCGAGCTCGATCGGCTCGGTGTGGGCGCGCGGGGGCGGAGCTGACCCCACACCCGGGAGTCGCCGGCCGCGCGGCGCGGCTGATCGTGAAGCTGCGCTACCTGGTCGTCGCGTTTTGGATCGTGGCCGCGCTGCTCGCGACGACCCAGCTGCCGGCGATCGGCGAGGCGCAGGGCGGCGCGCTCGGGGACCTCGTGCCCCGGGACGCCGAGGCCCTCAGTGTGGAGCTGCGTTCTTCGGAGCTGTTCGACTTCCCGCTGCTCAGCCGGACCCTGGTCGTTCAGCGCGACCGCGACGGGCTGGGTGCGGCCGAGACCTCCCGCGCGGTGCAGCGGGCGGTGGAGGTGAACCAGGGGCTGCTTCCGGGCCTGGAGCGGGTGGCCGGAGCACTCGTGATCAGCAACACCCTCGGCAAGCCCCCGTTCTCGCGCGAGTCCTCGACCACGGCGCTCACCTACCTCTTCTTCCGGTCGGAAGTGAGCCAGAGCGACCGCCGGATACTCGCTGAGCGCTTCATCGATCGCTACATACGGCCCGGCTACCAGGGCTTTGCGGGGTCCACCGGGACGATCGCCGCGAGGGACGCGCAGGCCCAGCAGATCGAGGACTCGCTGCCCCTTGTCGAGCTGGCCACGGTGCTGCTGGTGGCACTCGTGGTGGGCCTGCACTTCGGCTCGGTAGGCGCGCCCCTGGCCACGCTGTTCGCGGTCGCCCTGGCGTACCTGATCTCGATTCGCGCGATCGCGGTGATCGGGCGCGAGGCCGGCTTCTCGGTGCCCAGCGAGGTCGAGCCGGTGATCGTGGTGCTGCTCTTCGGGGTGGTCACCGACTACTCGATCTTCTTCCTCTCGCGGATAAGGCGCCGCCTGGCCGACGGCGAGACACCGACCCACGCCGCCGCGGCGGGCAGCGCCGAGCTGCTGCCGATCATCGTCACAGCGGGCATCACCGTGATGGCGGCCACCGCGTCGCTGCTGGTGGCCAAGCTCGGCTTCTTCCAGGCCTTCGGCCCCGGATTGGCGCTGGCAATTCTCGTGGGCCTGCTGGTGTCGGTGACCTTCGTGCCGGCTGTGCTGGCGATAGGCGGGCGGTGGCTGTTCTGGCCCCGAAGGCCCGGCATCGACGTTCCCGCCGCCGATGCCGCGGAGGAGAGGCCAATGGAGCGGGCGGGACGCCCGGCCCGCCACTTCGCCATCGAGTTGGCCACCGGCCGCCCTGTGCTCACCGCCGCCGCGTGTGTGGCCTTTCTCGCCCTCGGTGCGACCGGGCTCGCCAAGCTCGACCTCGGCAACCCCGTGATCCGAGGGCTCCCGTCCGATTCCCCTCCTCGCGAGGCCTACGCCCAGGCCCGGCAGGGCTTCGCCGCGGGAATCGTCTCGCCCACCGCGGTGCTGGTGGAGGCAGAGGGCATCGTGGCCCAGCGCCGCAATCTGGCCAGGCTCCAGCGTCTGGTGGCCCAGCAGCCGGGGGTAGCGGAGGTGTTCGGGCCGGGCGACCAGCCGAGCCTCCAGGCCTTCGGCGCCGTGCTGTCGAAGACCGGTGACGCGGCACGTCTCTTCGTGGTGTTCGGCTCGGATCCGCTCGGGGCGAGGGCGATCAAAAACCTCCGGCGCCTGCAGAGAGCCATGCCCCGGCTGCTGATCCAGTCGGGCTTGTCACCGGCCACGGCCACCTACGCGGGCGACACCGCTCTGGTGGCGGAGACCATCGACGAGACCATCTCCGACATCGGGCGGGTGGCTCCCCTGAGCCTGTTCGTCGTCCTGCTGGTGCTGGTGGTGTTCCTGCGCGCATTCGTGGCGCCGCTGTACCTGCTGGCCTCCAGCGTGCTTGCTCTTCTGGCCGCCCTTGGCCTGACCGCGTACGTGTTCCAGGGGCTCCTCGACCAGGAGGGGGTGGCCTACTTCGTGCCTTTCGCCGCGGCCGTCCTGCTGCTCTCGCTGGGGTCGGATTACAACGTCTTCCTGACGGGACGCATCTGGCAGGAGGCCGCCCACCGGCCGCTGCGGGAGGCCGTGCAGGTGGCCGGCGCGCGGGCGGCCACGCCGATCACGATCGCGGGGATCGTGCTGGCGGGGTCGTTTGCGCTGCTGTTCCTGGTTCCCATCCGGCCCTTCCAGCAGCTGGGGTTCGCGGTGGCCGCTGGGCTGCTGGTCGATGCTTTCGTGGTTCGCACCTTGCTGGTTCCCGCGCTGATAGTTCTTGTCGGGCCCGTAGGCGGGTGGCCCGGGCGCCGCCTGCGCCGGCCGCAACCTTGAGCCCTCATATGGGTTGGGGGTGCACCGTGGGGCCGGACGGGTCTCGCGTCCTAACGAACAGGGGAGAGATCTTGGAAGCCAGGGGGCACGGGCGGTCGATGGCCGTCGCGGGTGGAGTACTGGTCGTGGCGCTGGGGGTCACGGGAGTCGGCGTGGCGCAGTCGGGGGGAGGAAAGATCACCGGGGATGCGGGTCGCTCGTCGCGGATCTCGGCGACGAAGATCTCGCGCACGATCGCCGGTCCCAAGTCGATCAAGAGCTCGGCCTTCGCTGCTCGTCCGCCATACGGAACGGTGGCCGCGCGTTCGACCAAGAAGCTCGCCGGGTTCCCTCGCAGCGGGAAGTCCTACATGATCCTCTCCAACGGCGACGCCACGCTGGCCGACAACCCCAACAACAGCACCTCGACCAGCAAGAATGCCGGCGGGCCCGCGATCCGCGGCAACCGCGACGTCACGATCTTCAGGATGAACATCAGGGTGCCGAAGGGGCGCAACTGCCTGTCGTTTCGCTTTCGCTTCCTGACCGAAGAGTTCCCCGAGTTCGTCGGCTCGGAGTTCAACGACGGCTTCATCGCTGAGCTCGACGAGAGCACATGGGACAGCAGGACGGTGGGCAACCCAGCGATTGATGCCCCGCGCAACTTCGCCGCGGACTCCGACGGCAACTTGATCACCGTGAACGGTGCTGGTGCCGCTAACACCACGGCGGCGCGGGCCAAGGGCACGACCTACGACGGCGCCACGCGCGTCCTGAGGGCCTCGACGCGAGTCACGCCCGGCGGACATGTGCTGTACCTGTCGATATTCGACCAGGGCGACCGCCAGTTCGATTCGTCGGTCTTCATCGACCGGCTGACCTACGCCAAGCGGAGCAACTGCGAGAGCGGCGCGGTACCCGACCAGGGCTAGAGGGAGATCGGGAGGGCTCGGCCGGGCCCGACGCCGTCGGGGGCCGGCCGGGCCAACGGCACCGCCGGTGGGCCTTGCGAGGGCCACCTGAACCGGCTCTAGGATCACGGTTCAAGCCCGTGGCGACCTCGATCCAGCGGCCTCGTGACCCGGAGGTCGCCGGTTCGACTCCCGCCCCGATACTCACGGAAGCCCCCGCTCAAGCGGGTTTCTGCTTTGTTGGGCTCGGTCGCTGGCTGCGACGAGGGGGGCGAATCGGTCACGGCTAGGGCCTGTTTGGGACGTGAGCCACTCAGACAGCCGAGCAGAGGGCGTCGATGCTGCGCAGGTGCTGATAGAAGAACTGCTGCGCACCGCGCTCGTCCTTGGTAGCGCCGTTTCCTCGCTTCTCGATGACGTGCCGGAGGACGCCTTTCCCGGCGAAGACAACGCCGGCGTACTGATCGAGATGGTCGTCGGTAGCTGTCGTCCTGTCGCCGAAGCAGCCGGCGAGCCAGACTGCTGGGCGGCGTCCGCGCTGATCGGGGCAGTCCGGGACAAAATTCTCGATGATCTCCGCACCGCTGCTGAGCTGGCGAGCACGGACCGCTGACTCAGATCGGGGGTGAGCGTGTCGCTCACCCCGGCCCTGTGGGCACTAACCGCGCCGCATCAACCGGCCCACGGCCGCCATCAGCTCTTCGGTCTTCGCGTCCTGGTCGTCCGCCTCGGCGCCGATCACGCAGTGCTTCGCGTGGTCGTCGAGCAGGCCCAGGGAGACCTTGTCCAGCGCTGCCTGCACGGCTCCGATCTGGGTGAGCACGTCGATGCAGTAGCGCTCATCGTCGACCATGCCTTCGATGCCGCGGACCTGGCCCTCGATGCGTTTGAGGCGGGCGAGTAGCTGTTCCTTGGTCGCGCTGTAGCCGCGCGTGGGGGTTGTGGAGGCCATGCATCGACTATACCCGGGAGGGGTGTCGTGATCGGGGCTGACATACCGGAGGGGGGTATAGGTATACTGAACGGCATGAGCGTCCCTGGTCGTCTTCTCGCATTCGCCGCCCTCCTGGCGGGTGTATTCGCCGTGGCCGCCTTCGCCGGCGCTGAGGCCGACCTCGGCAAGGCCGAGGAGAGCGCTCACGCCGGGCCCGAGCCCGAAGGACACGCGATGAACGCCGTCGAGGCCATCGACCCCGTGCGCGGCCTGGCGGTGAGCGAGGACTCCCACACGCTGAACCTGGCTCGCACGACCGCGGCTCCCGGCAAGCGCTTCGAGCTGGGGTTCCAGATCGTGGACGCCGAGGGGCAGACGGTCCGCGCCTTCGACGTCGAGCACACCAAGCGGATGCACCTGATCGTCGCGCGCCGGGATCTCACGGGCTTCCAGCACCTGCACCCGACCCAGGCCCCTGACGGGTCGTGGTCGGTGCGCATGAAGCTGGATGACCCGGGGGTCTATCGCGTGTTCGCCGACTTCTCCACGGGCAGGGAGCCGCGGACGCTCGGTGCCGATCTCACCGTTGATGGCGACGCGCGGTCTCGTGCCCTCCCCACCCCCGTGGAGAGCGTCTCCGTGGACGGCCTGGAGGTGGCTCTGACCTCGGCGCAGGCCGACGCCGGCCAGGAGGCCGAGCTGACCTACGTGGTGACCCGGGACGGCAGGCCCGTCGCGATCGAGCCCTACCTGGGCGCAAGGGGCCACCTGGTTGCGCTCCGCGAGGGCGACCTCGGGTTCCTGCACGTGCACCCCGACGCCGACCGCCTGCGCTTCATGTCGGAGTTCCCGTCTGCCGGCCGCTACCGCCTGTTCCTGCAGTTCAAGACCGGCGGGCGGGTACACACGGCCGCGTTCACCCAGCAGGTGGCCGAATGACTTCGACTGCCGAACGGTCCGGCGCCGGCGAGCGCGTGGCGCTGCCCATCACCGGGATGACCTGCGCCTCCTGCGCCAACCGCATCGAGAAGAAGCTCAACTCGCTCGACGGAGTGACGGCGACCGTGAACTACGCCACTGAGAAGGCGATGGTCGACTACGACCCCACCGCCGTCGAGCAGGCCGAGTTGGTGGACGCGGTCGAGGCGGCCGGCTACCAGGCGAAGCTGCCCGCCGAGGAGGAGGGCGGACCACGAGCCGAGGCCGTGGATCCGGACGATGTCGCGACTGCGTCCCTGCGCAGGCGCCTGCTCGTGAGCGCTGTGCTGTCGGTTCCGGTCCTGCTGATGTCGATGGTGCCGTCCCTTCAGTTCGACAACTGGCAGTGGCTCGCGCTCAACTTGGCCACGCCGGTGGTCCTGTGGGGCGCCTGGCCCTTCCACCACGCCGCATGGACCAACCTCAAGCACGGGCAGGCGACCATGGACACGCTCATCAGCGTGGGCACCCTCTCCGCCTGGCTGTGGTCGCTGTACGCGCTGTTCATCGGTGACGCCGGGATGCCGGACATGCGCATGGCGTTCGATCTCATCCCCACACGCGGGGAAGGTGCGAACGAGATCTACCTCGAGACGGCCTCTGTCGTGACTACGCTCATCCTCGCGGGCCGCTACTTCGAGGCCCGCGCCAAGCGCCGCGCCGGCGCTGCCCTGAAAGCACTGTTGGAGCTCGGCGTCAAGGACGTCGCCGTGCTCGACGAGAGCGGCGCGGAGCGCCGCGTGTCCGTCGAGGCGCTCCAGGCCGGCGATCGGTTCGTCGTCCGTCCTGGCGAGAAGGTCGCCACCGACGGCGTCGTCGAAGACGGCAGCTCCGCAGTGGACATGAGAATGCTCACCGGCGAGTCCCTGCCCGTGGAGGTCGGCCCGGGCTCCGAGGTCGTGGGCGCAACCGTGAACGCCGGCGGGCGCCTGGTGATCCGGGCCACCAAGGTTGGAGCCGACACCGCGCTCGCCCAGATCGCGCGCCTGGTGACCGACGCACAGACGGGCAAGGCCCCGGTCCAGCGTCTGGCCGACCGCATCTCCGGCGTCTTCGTTCCCGTGGTCGTCGCCATCGCCGTGGCCACGCTCGGCTTCTGGCTGGGCACCGGTGAGAGCGCGACCTTTGCCTTCACCGCTGCGGTGGCGGTGCTCATCATCGCCTGCCCGTGCGCCCTGGGCCTGGCCACGCCCACCGCGCTCATGGTCGGCACGGGCCGTGGTGCCCAGCTCGGCCTGCTCATCAAGGGCCCCGAGATCCTGGAGTCCACGCGCAAGGTCGACACGGTCGTGCTCGACAAGACCGGGACCGTGACCACCGGCACGATGAGCCTGGTCGACGTGGTGGTGGACGAGGGCGCCCGGCGCGAGGACGCGCTACGGCTGGTGGGCGCCGTCGAGAACGCCTCCGAGCACCCGATCGCGCGCGCCATAGCCGACGCCGCACGCTCCGAGCTCGGCGAGCTCGCGACACCCGAGAGCTTCCAGAACCGCGCGGGCCTGGGCGTCGAGGGCGTCATGGACTTCGACACCGCCGTGATCGCGGGGCGCCCAAGCCTTCTGGGCGAATGGGGCGTGGAGATTCCGGACGCGCTCGACACCGCACGGCAGTCGGCGGAGGCGCAAGGGCGCACGGCGGTGCTGGGCGGATGGGACGGCCAGGCGCGCGCCGTCTTCGTGGTCGCCGACACCGTGAAGCCCACGAGTGCCGAAGCCGTCCGGCGGCTGAAGGCCCTGGGCCTGCGCCCGGTGCTGCTCACCGGGGACAACGAGACCACGGCACGAGCGGTCGCGGCCGAGGTGGGCATCGACGAGGTGATTGCCGAGGTGCTGCCGTCGGGCAAGGCAGACGTCGTCAGGCGCCTGCAGCGCGAAGGCCGGGTCGTGGCGATGGTGGGCGACGGCATCAACGACGCGCCCGCGCTCGCCCAGGCCGACCTCGGTCTGAGCATCGGGACCGGCACCGACGTGGCCATCGAGGCCTCCGACCTCACCCTCATTTCCGGAGACCTGCGTGCGGGCGCCGACGCCATCAAGCTCAGCCGCGCGACCCTGCGCACGATCAAGCAGAACTTGGCGTGGGCCTTCGGCTACAACGTCGCCGCCATCCCGCTGGCCGCCGTGGGCCTGCTCAACCCGGTGATCGCCAGCGCAGCCATGGCGTTCTCGAGCGTCAGCGTCGTCGCCAACGCCCTGCGCCTGCGCGCGTTCAAGCCCAGCGACTGATCGGGCCAACGCTCAGGGCGCAAGCTGCCGGTGACGCAACCAGGTGTCGGGATCTCGCGCAGTCTGCTCCCGATTGCTTCGCGCGGACCCCAGGGTCGAATCCCCCGGTCGGTCTCGAGCATTTCGGAAGGTGGTAGTACATGTTTGGCTCGTTCACCCGCTATCGCGCCGGGCGGCTCATGCCGATGGGCACCCCGCTCTGCATCCGCTGAACGGGTCGGCGTTCAGGGTGGTGGTTCAGGGGGCATCCCCGATGAACCACGAGGCGCCGCCGGGCAGGCTGCCCGTATGCCGTCGACCACCCCGGAGGAGACCATGTCAGTCCGCCTGACTCAGCCATGCCGGTCGATCAGCCCCGGCGTCGAGCGGGAGCTGCGCAATACGGATGCCCGCGCGACCATCGCCGAGCGCCGCGCGAGGGTGTCCCACGACGCCGGTGACCTCCGGCGCGCCCGTCAGGCCCGCCAGCTCGCGGATCTCGCGGCGCAAACCGTGCATCTGGCCGCGTAGCCGTGCCCGCCTACCTCCTCCACCACACGCACCTGCCCGCCGAGTGCGCAGCGGCCTTCGCGGCATGGCAGGGATTCGACAGCCCGCTGCGTCACCGCCGAGCTTCCTCCACCTGCCTGGCGGGCGGGCACACGATCTGGTGGCGGGTCACCGCGCAAAACCCACAAGAGGCGCTGGCCCTGCTTCCTCGCTACGTGGCCGAGCGGACCGATCCGGTCGAGGTCAGGGAGATCGATATTCCGTGACGTCGCGCTGTTCGCGCTCCAGCGTGCGGGCCACCTCAACGCGTGACGAGACGCCGAGCTTCACGAAGACGTTGCGCAGGTGCGACTCGATCGTCTTGCCGCTCAGAAACAGCTCGGACGCGATCTCGCGGTTGGTCTTCCGGTCGGTCACCAGAGTGGCGATCTCGAGCTCGCGCTTGGTGAGCGCTGCCACCCCGGAGTCCTCTGCCGTCGCCCGGCCCCGGGGCTCGGTACGGGCGCCGAGCTTGCGCAGCTCGCGCCGGGCCGCGTCGCGCTCGCGGATCGAGCCGTAGCGGTCGAGCTCATGCTCCGCCTCGCGCAGCGCGGCAACGGCCTTGTCGCGCTCGCCGGCTGCGGCGAGGGCACGTCCCTGGAGGCTGCGGGAGAAGGCGGCCTGCAGCCAAGCTCCGACACCCGCGGCGGCGCCGTGAGAGTCCTCGGCCGCTCGCGCCCCGTCGAGCGGTTGGCCGGAGTACATCAGCACCGCCGCTCGGGCCCGGCCGGCGGTCGCCGCCGGGATGGCCAGACCGAGCCGCGCGGCGTGCTCCGCCGCTCGGCGGGCGTATTCATCCGCGGCTTCGGGCCGCTCCCGGGCCAGCTCGGCCAGCGCAAGGCTCTCCCAGTAGAAGCAGCGCTCCACGGGTGGGGCCTGATCGAGGTCACCGCCCCCGAGTGCGTTCATCGTCTCGAAGCCGCGCTCCAGCTCCCCGAGCTCGAACTGCGCCGCGGCCAGCATCCAGCCGGGACCGCCGCCTCCTGCCGGCATCGTGCCGCCGACGAGGCGCCCGCCGACCCTGGCGCTCTCCTCGCACACTGTGATCACGGCTCTGAGGTCGCCCACGTGGTACAAGGCGAAGCCCAGCTCGAACAGCGCCCAGAAGAGGTAGTGGGCATTGGCCCCCAGGCGCGCGGCCTCGACCGCCGTCTCACACAGCTCGACAGCTTCGCTCACCCTGCCCTGCATCTCGAACGGGTAGCCCTTCACGAGCATGAGCGGGATGAGCAACCGCCCCTCTCCCGTGGCCCGAGCGATCCTGATCCCGCGCTCGGTGTGCTCGATGGCGTCGTCGTAGCGCTCCAGGTAGTTCTCGGCCCAGCCGAGGTAGTAGAGCGCCTCGAGCTGGGGCGCCAGCTCAGCGTCTGTGAGCTGCTCGATCTGCTCCACCGCCACTGCGTGGTGCTCACGCGCCGCCTCGATGTCGCCCGCGGCGGCCGTGCCCAGGGCCAGGGCCGCGGCAGCGGCGGCGATGAGCGGCCGATCACCCAGTCCGCGCGCGGTCTCCAGCGCACCCAGGCCCCTGTCCTGTGTCTGCTGGAAGTCAAGCGCGTACAGCCCGTCGACCGCAAGCTCGATCTGAAGCACCGCGGCTTCGGGCGTCTCTCCGCGCGGGAGGTCCTCCCACGCGCGGATGAGGCGGGAATGAGCCTCGGTGTGGCGCCCTAGCCAGTGCTCGACGGCGGCGCACTGGGCGATTAGATCCACGCGCCGCTCGACGGCCTCGACCGGTAACAGCTCGATCGCCTCGAGCAGCCTCTCGCGGCAGCGCTCCAGCTCTCCGAGCGACCGCAGCGCGGCGGCCAGGGCGACCCTCAGCTCGGCCTGGCGCGCGCGGTCGGCGGCGGGCAGCAGGCGCAGCGCCGCCTCGAACCATCGGGCGGCCGCCCCCGGCGCCCTCGAGGCGGCCTCCTCGCCCGCCTCGATCAGCAGCTCGATCGCGCTCTCGTCTCCGGGGCGCGCCGATTGCTCCACGTGGTGGGCGCGCTCGGTGGCGGCTGCGCCGCGGTCGCCCAGGGCGCCGGCGGCGCGCGCATGGGCAGCCAGCCGCCACCCGCCTCGCGTGGATTCATATACGGCGCGACGCACGAGCGGATGGCGAAAGATGAACTCGCGCGGGATCGACGTGGTGCGCACGAGGTCGCGCTCGATGAGGTCGTCGAGCGACGCCAGTCCATCGGACTGCGACAGCTCGCCGATTGCGGCCGCCAAGTCGGGTTCGAAGGGCTCGCCGGCCACCGCCGCACCGTCGAGCAGGGCGCGCGCCGAGCCCGACAGCGACTCGAGCTCCTCCGCCAGTGCCGCCGTGACCGCTGCGGGCACCCCGCCCTCGACCTCGCCCGCGCCGTTGCCGGCACGCAGCAGGGCCGCCGGCAGCAGCCCCTCGTGGCTGGCGCGGGCCAGCTGCTCGAGATAGAACGGGTTGCCGCCTCCATGGCGGTAGATGGCGGCGACCGCTCCGGCATCGACGTCGGTGAGGAACTCGCCCGCCTCGGCTTCGCTGAGCTGCTCGACCGTCACCCGCATCACGCTCGGCACCGCGAGGGCTGCAGACAGGCGCTCGGGGGCCTGGCCGGGGCGAAACGCGAACGCGAGCAGTACCGGCGCGTCCGGGGCACGACGCAGCAGTGCGGCCACCAGCTCGATCGAGGCGCGGTCGGCCCAATGTAGGTCGTCGAGCACGATCACCAGCGGCTTGTCCTCGGCGATCAGCTCCAAGAGGCCGCGAACGGCGCGGTGGGCGCGGTAACGCTCCTCGGCCACCGCGGAATCCGCCTCCACACCCGGCTTTCGCAGCGAGGGCAGCACTCCTTCCAGCTCCGTCAGCAGCTCGGGATCCCAGTCCCCGCTGCCGTACGGGTCGCGTGACTCGATGTAGGCATCGACGGCATCCACCCATACGCCGAACGGCACGTCTCGCTCGAACTCCGCCGCCGTGCCCCCGAGGACCAGGCAGCCTCGAGCCTCGGCCCTGGTGCGCAGCTCGGCGAGCAGGCGGGTCTTGCCGATTCCCGGCTCGCCCTCCACCGCAAGGGCCGCAGCCAAATCGCCTGCGAGCGCCTCGAGCGCGCCGTCGAGCTGCGCAAGTTCGGGCTCGCGCCCGACGGTCTCTAACGAACCGAGGGCCATTCTGGGCCGCGAGCCTACATCGGTGTGGGGGGCGCAGCGCAGCCTGCTGCCGGAGGAGCGCAGGCCGATCGGCGATCGGCCGAGCACCGCACGCGTGGCTCTGGGCCGAGCACCACACCGGAGAATCTCAGGGGGTGGGTTCAGGGGTCTCGCCTGATGTTCAGGGGCCGCTTTCGGAGCAGGCTGGCCCCATGCAGTCCCCACACACCCAAGGAGATCCCATGCAAGAGTCGCGCAATATCGCGGCACGGGCCGGCCGCTGGAGCGCCCGGCACCGCAAGACCGCCGTTTTCGGCTGGATCCTGTTCGTGATCCTGGCCTTCATGATCGGCGGCAAGGTCGGCACCGAGAACCTCGCGCAGGACCAGGCGGGCGTCGGCGAGTCCGGCGAGGCATCCAAGATCAGCGCGGCCGCCTACCCCGACAAGCACGACGAGTCCGTGTTGATCCAGAGCGAGAGCCTCCGGGAGGATTCGCCGGAGTTTCACGCCGTGGTCGCCGATGTGATGCAGCGGCTCGACGCGACGAAGGGCGTCGGCGAGATCCACGGTCCGTATGACAAGAGCGCCGCCTCGCCCGTTTCCGGCGACGGGCACTCCGCTCTCGTCAGCTTCGAGATCCCGGGTGACCCGGAAGACCTCGCGGTCACGGCCGCGGTGGACGAGTCGGTCGCACAGACCGAGGCCGCTCAGAAGGCCCACCCCGGGTTCAACGTCGAGCAGTTCGGTTCGGGCAGCTCCGACGAGGCGTTCATGGACGTCTTCGAGAAGGACCTCCAGAAGGCCACGTTCGGATCGCTCCCGATCACCCTGATTCTCCTGGTGATCGCGTTCGGCACGCTCGTGGCAGCCGGGATCCCGTTGCTGCTGGCCATCACGGGCATCGTGGCCACGATGGGCCTGATCGGCCCCATCAGCCAAATCGCGCCGGTCGAGGACTCGATCATGCACGTGATCCTGCTCATCGGCCTGGCCGTGGGTGTGGACTACGCGCTGTTCTACCTACGCCGGGTGCGTGAGGAGCGCGCCGCCGGCCGAGACAAGGAAGCGGCCATCGAGGCGGCCGCCGCAACATCGGGACGGGCGGTGCTCGTCTCCGGCTTCACGGTGATGATCGCAATGGCAGGGATGTACTTCGCCGGCGCGCCCACGTTCACGTCGTTCGCCACGGGCACGATCGCCGTGGTCGCGGTGGCGATGATCGGTTCGATCACCGTGCTCCCCGCAGTGCTGTCGATGCTCGGCGATCGCGTCGAGCGGGGCCGCGTGCCCGGCCTGGGACGTATCCGCAACCGGGTGGCCAGGATCGGGATCTGGTCCCGCATCGTGGACCGCGTGCTGCGTCGCCCGCTGGTGTCAGCGGTTCTGGCCACAGCGGTGCTGGTGGCGATGGCCATCCCGGCGCTCGGGCTCGACACCGGCACGCCCAGCACCTCGGCGTCGTTGCCGCAGGACGAGCCGGTCGTGCAGACGTTCAACCACGTTCGGGAAGCGTTTCCGGCCGAGACCTCGTCCCTGGACGTGGTCATCAAGGCGGATGACGTGACGGCTCCGGCGGTGACGCGCGGACTGGCGGACCTCGAGAAGGCCGCCGCCGAGCACAAGTCGCTGCTGCCGGGTACGGACGACCCGGAGCTGGACATCAGCCCCGACCAGACCGTCGCAACGCTGACGCTGGAGATCGCTGGTGACGGAACCAACGACGAGTCGAGCCGGGCGCTCGACGTGCTCCGAGACGAGGTTGTGGCACCCACGATCGGTTCGGTCGACGGCGTGGACTCCTACGTCGATGGCGCTACCGCGCAGGATCGCGACTTCAATGACACGCTGAAGTCCAACGTCCTGCTCGTGATCGGATTCGTCCTGTCGGCGTCGTTCCTGCTGCTGCTGGTCACGTTCCGGTCGATCGTGGTTCCGATCAAGGCGATCCTGCTGAACCTGCTCTCCGTGGCCGCGAGCTACGGCGTGATGGTGCTGGTGTTCCAGCACGGTTGGTTCAAGAGCGTGCTCGGGTTCACCGAGACGGGGCCGATCGAGTCCTGGGTGCCGATGTTCATGTTCGTGGTCCTGTTCGGCCTGTCGATGGACTACCACGTGTTCATCCTCTCCCGCGTGCGCGAGGCCTACGACAGGGGAATGAAGACAGAGGACGCTGTGTCCTACGCGATCAAGAACACCGCTGGGGTAGTGACCAGCGCCGCCGTCGTGATGGTGGCCGTGTTCGCGATCTTCGGCAGCCTCTCGTTCATCATGTTCAAGCAGATGGGCGTGGGCCTGGCCTTCGCCGTCCTGCTCGACGCTACGCTGATCCGCGGCGTCCTCTTGCCCGCGACGATGAAGCTCCTGGGCGACAAGAACTGGTGGCTGCCGAAGTCCCTCGGCTGGCTCCCGCAGGTGCGCCACGAGGGGGAGGTGCAGCCCGCCACCGCGTAGCCCACGGAACACATACACAGCAGCATGCGGTGCCCGCCCTGGCGGGCACCGGTCGTTGGAGACTAGGTTCTGGCGATGTCGGTCGACCAAGACGCGGCGCGGCTGCTCGAGCTGGGCTACGAACAGGAGCTCGACCGCCGGCTGGGCGCTCTCGGCAACGTGATCATGGGCTTCGCCACGACCTCTCCAGTGGTCGGCCTCTACGCGGTGGTGCTCCTGGGCAGCGTGGTGGCCGGACCGGCCTGGATCTGGGTGCTGCCGGTTGCGCTCGCCGGCCAGTGCCTGCTCCTGGTCGTCTATTCCGAGCTCGCTGCGGAGTTCCCGATCACCGGCGGTGCGTACCAGTGGACGCGCCGCTTGATGGGTGGTGCCTACGGGTGGTTCACCGGATGGGTTGCGGTGTGCGCCTACGCCGCGGCCAACACCACGATCGCCTACCTGGGAGCCCCGTGGGCACTCACGGTGCTGGGCATCGAGCCGAGGGCCAACACGGTGGTGATCACCGCGATGATCCTGGTGATCGTCTGCGCGCTGGTGGGCATGGGCGGGATCGAGGTGCTCAAGCGCGTCCTCGGCGTCGGTGTGGCGGCGGAGGTGGTCGCTCTCGTCGGGATCGGGCTCGTGCTGCTGATCGCATTCCGCGAGCAGGACCTGTCCGTGCTCGGGGACACCTTCGGCGCCGAGACCCTGTCGGGCGGCTCGGTGGGCGCGGCGCTCCTGGCGGCGCTGGCCGTCGGCGGCTGGGTGTTCATAGGCTTTGACGCCTGCGTGGCCAGCGCCGAGGAGACGAGGGGGGCCGCTCGACGGGTTCCTCGCGCGGTCTGGATGGTGGTGCTCGGCGTCGCGGCCATCGTGCTTCTGAACGCGGTGGCCAGCGTTCTGGCGCACCCGGACCCGCGGGCGGTGGTGAGCGGTGACGACGTGGACCCGGTGACGACCGCGGTGGTCAGCTCGTTCGGCTCATGGTCCACCAAGCCGTTCGCGGCGCTGGTGCTCGTGGCCTTCGTCTCCTGTGGAATAGCCGCCCAGGGGCTGACGGCGCGCACCATGTACTCGATTGCTCGCGACGATGTGTTGCCGGGCGCCCGCTTCCTGCGCCAAGTCGACCGGCGCGGCACGCCGGTGGGCGGAGTGCTGGTGACGGCGGTCCTGGCCTGCGCGGGGCTGCTGCTCGGGCTCAATTCGGCGGCCATAGGCAGCATCGTCATCTTCGGCACCGCTGCGATCTACTTCGCCTTCCTGCTCACCGCCCTGGCGGCACTGGTGGCTCGCCTGCGGGGGACGTGGACACCCGGAGCGCACGTCCAGCTCGGGCGCCTCGGATTGCCGATCAACACGCTGGCCGTGATCTGGCTCACTTTCGAGACGGTGAACATCGCCTGGCCGCGCGAGTCGCTCGCGCCGCTGGACGCGCCCTTGTACCAGCTGTGGGCGGCTCCGCTGCTGCTGGCGGCCATCACGGTCACCGGCCTGGCCTATCTCGCGATCGCCAAGCCGCACCATCGGGTAGTGAGAGACTGCGGCCCGTGACCGGCGCACCCGACGAGCAGGCCGACGCGATCGTGGTGGGCGCCGGCCTCGCGGGCCTCGTGGCCGCCGCCGAGCTGGCCGACGCGGGCCGGCGTGTGACCATCGTCGACCAGGAGCCCGAGGCGTCTCTCGGCGGCCAGGCCCACTGGTCCCTCGGGGGGCTGTTCCTCGTCGACAGCCCCGAGCAGCGCCGCGCACGGATCCGCGACTCGCGCGAGTTGGCGTGGCAGGACTGGCTGGGCACCGCGGGCTTCGACCGTGAAGAGGACAAGTGGCCGCGCCGGTGGGCCGAGGCCTACGTGGACTTCGCCGCGGGGGAGAAGCGTGAGTGGCTCCACCGGCAGGGCGTGCGCTTCCTGCCCAGCCCGGGCTGGGCCGAGCGCGGCGGCTACGACGCCGACGGGCCCGGCAACTCCGTGCCGCGCTTCCACCTGGCCTGGGGCACCGGCCCGGGCGTGCTCGCGCCGTTCGCGCGCCGCGTTCGCGACGCGCAGAAGCGCGGGCTGGTCACCTTGCGGTTCCGTCACCAGGTGGACGGCTTCACTCGAACGGGCGGGACTGTCGACGGCGTGAACGGCACGGTGCTCGAGCCGAGCCGCGTGGCCCGCGGGCAGGCCAGCTCGCGCGTCGAGACCGGGGAGTTCGAGCTGCGGGGCCAGACGGTGCTGGTGACGTCCGGCGGCATCGGCGCCAACCACGACCTGGTGCGCAAGAACTGGCCGAAGCGCATGGGCGAGCCTCCCAAGCGGATGATCTCCGGCGTGCCCGACCACGTGGACGGGCGGATGCTGGCGATCACCGAGGGGGAGGGGGCGCGCATCGTGAACCCCGACCGGATGTGGCACTACACCGAGGGGATCGAGAACTGGAACCCGATCTGGTCACTGCACGGCATCCGGATCATCCCGGGACCCTCGTCGCTGTGGCTCGATGCCACCGGCAAGCGGCTGCCGGTGCCGCTGTTCCCCGGCTTCGACACGCTGGGCACGCTCGAGCACATCGCCAAGACGGGCTACGACCACACCTGGTTCGTGCTCACCGAGAAGATCATCGAGCGCGAGTTCGCGCTGTCGGGATCCGAGCAGAACCCCGACTTCACCCACAAGGACATCCGCAAGGTGATCCGCAGCCGCATCCTGCCCGGGGCCGCGCCGCCGGTGGAGGCCTTCAAGAAGCACGGGGTGGACTTCATCGTGGAGCGCGATCTGGGCGACCTGGTGCGCGGCATGAACGCCCTCGCCGGAGAGCCGTCGATCGACCGCGCGCAGCTCGAGCGCACGATCGTGGCGCGCGACCGGGAGATGGCCCACCCCTACAGCAAGGACATGCAGGTGACCGCCATCCACGGAGCCCGCCGCTACCTGGCCGACCGGCTCACGCGCGTGGCCGCACCGCACCGGATCCTCGATCCCGAGGCCGGGCCGCTGATTGCGGTCAGGCTGTCGATCATCACCCGCAAGACCCTCGGCGGGCTGGAGACCGACCTGTCGAGCCGGGTGCTGCAGCCCTCGGGCGAGCCGCTACCGGGCGTGTACGCCGCAGGCGAGGTGGCAGGCTTCGGCGGAGGCGGCATGCACGGCTATCGCGCGCTGGAGGGGACCTTCCTCGGCGGCTGCATCTTCTCAGGCCGGACCGCGGGCCGTGCCGCGGCCGACGCCACCGCATGACCCGGACCGGCGCGTTCAGGGGCTGAGCAGCACCGTCGCGCCGCGCCGCTTGCCCCGGTAGGGGTAGCTCACACCCAGCTTCCGGGTGCCGGCCCTGACCGGCACCGCCAGCCGGCGGCCAGTCCTCGCGCTCGCCGGCTCGAGCCCGCCGTGCACCTTCACCCGCCTGACCAGGTGCTGCCCGGTGCACTCGAAGCGCAGCTGGACCACGAACCGGGCCACGCCCGCCCGCACTGGCCAGCGACGCCTCGGCCGGCGCAGCGAGGGCCCGCAGCCCGCCTTCTCGACCGGCTCCCAGCCGCTGTCGCGCAGGCGCTGGCCCAGCCACACGTTGCGCGCGCCGGCGCGCACGATCGCGGCCCGCAGGAGCTGCCCCTCGAAGCCCGTGCGCGGCGCGGCGTTCACGAGCTCCGGCTTCCCGCACACGCGCGGCGCGGACACGGCGCGCGCCCGGCGCTTGGGTACGCGCCACGCTCCCGAGGCGTCGCGACAGGCCACCCGGTGGCGCTCGCGGCAGGGCCGCGCCTCCCAGCGCCCGTCGCTGCGCTGCACCGAGCAGTTGCCGCCCGCGCGGGGCTGGCCCGGCGCCCAGCTCCACACCAACGACTCCAGCCGCGGGTCGCCGGCCGCCAGGAAGTCGAACCCGATCAGGTCCACCCCGCAGCGCGTCATCTTGGCGGCCAGGCCCGGGGTGATGGGGTCGGAGCCGCCGCCCGCGTTGGCGGTGAGCTGGGTGGCGTCCTCGTAGTAACGGATGGGGGAGGCGTCGTACTGCGACCGGCTGTAGTCGGGCCCGCAGCCGGGGAAGTCCTCGAAGGGAGCGTTGTCGCTGCCCGTCTTGCGCGCACTCTCGTCGAAGACGAAGCTCGGCCAGCGCGCTCCCTCTCCGCAGGGCCCGATGGCCACCACCTGCTTGCCCGCCGCGCGCACCTGGTCGCGGGCCAACTCGAGCGGCATGGGGTCGCAGCGGCCGCCGTTGCTCGGCGGGCGGTATATGAGGCCCCCAAGGGCCTCCTCGACCGAGTCGGCGCCGGCGTCGTATCCCTGGTCGTCGCGCAGATGGGACTCCAGGTAGAGCAGGAGCACCTGCCGTGGATGACGGTCGAGCCAACCGCGAAGCTCGCGCAGCACCACCACCAGGGGCTTCTCCCCGCTGCACCCGGCGCCCGGCTCCTGGGCGTGACAGACCACCGGCCCCAAGGGTCCGACGCGCGGGTCCTGAGGGCTCGCGAAGAGGTGCGTGTCGATCTCGAGGTGGCGCACCCCCTGATCCAGCTGGCCGACCAGATCGAGCTGCTGGTTGGGATCCTGGTTCGAGAGCGTCGGCCCCATCTCGGCGACGCTGTTGTAGGAGTTGTGCGTGTAGACCCACGGGGTGTTGCGCAGCGGGAGGTCGCTCGCCAGCTCGTACTGAAGGCTCAGCGCCTTCTGCGTCCACTCCGGCCCGCCCGCGGCGGTCGCGGGAGCCGCTACCGCGAGCACGAGCACGAGCGCGAAGACCGTGCCTAGGAGCCTCCCCCGCATCCGGGCACCGTATCCCGAGGCGGCGGGAAGTGCGCCGCTACTCGGAGGCGAGTGCGGTGCGCAGCCGCTCGCCCAGCGGGGCGGCTCGTTGCTCGACGTAGTCGAAGCCCACCAGCCACCCGGACCCCTCCGCGGCCAGCCGATCTCCCACGTGCATCTCGAACCGCATCTCGAAGGCGGAGCGGCGGACTGCGCCCACGGAGCACCGCACCTCCACCAGCTCGTCGAAGACGACGGGTGAGCGGTAGTTGATGTGGCACTCGGCGAAGATCAGGCCCACCTCGCCCTGCTCGGGCTGGGCCGGGTCGTGCCCAGGCACCAGCTCGCGCAGGTAGGCGATCCGCGCGGTCTCGAAGTAGCGCAGGAACACCACGTTGTTGAGGTGGCGCATCGCGTCGAGGTCGCCGAAGCGCACGCGCTCCTCGTGGACGAAGCCGCTCATCTCCGTCTCATGCCGATGCTGAACCATTGGCCATTGGTCGCACAAAGATAGGGAGGGAGAGGCCGCAGGGTCGGTGCACACCTCGATGGAGTCGATTCGTCGCTTCAATCAGCTTTCGTTCCTGCCTTGGCTGGCTCTGATGGCCGGCGGCGTGGCGCTGCTCGGGTTCGGGGCGATGCACTCGGTGGCGCTGCCGTGGCTCGACGGCTTCGCGATCGACGAAATCCGTGCCCACCCGGGACTCTCCGGCTTCACCGGGTTCGCTCTCGCCGTCTCTGCACTCGGCAGCACGCAGATCGCGCTGCTCGTGGCGGCCGTGGCGGGTGCCCTGTTCGCCGCACTTCGCGAGTGGCACGGCGTACTCATGATCACTCTCTCCGCGGCGGCCGCGCAGCTCACGGTTCAGCTCGTCAAGCAGGTCGTCGAGCGACCCCGGCCCGGTGTGGAGGATCAGCTCGTGCACTCGGGCGGCTTCAGCTTTCCCAGCGGCCACTCGGCCACGAGCATGGCCGTCTACGCGACGCTCACCTTCCTGGCGGTCCGCGCGGTCAACAGCGCCAGCCGGCGCGCGGCCATCGTCGCCGCGGGCGCGCTCCTCGTTGTGGCCATCGGCCTCTCCCGCGTCTTCCTCGGGGTGCACTACCCGACCGACGTGATCGCGGGCTGGCTGACCGGAGGCCTGCTGGCGCTCGGCTCATGGGGCCTCGTGCGGGTGCTTGGCGCCCGCGGTTGCCAGCGCGCTCGTCACGCAGGTCTGCACCACTTGCTCGGGAGTGACGGCGAACAGCTCGGGGATGCCCGGCGCGGCCTGGCGCAGCCCCACCCGGATCCGGGCCAGGTGCATCGTGCCGAGCACCTGGGTCCAGAGCACATTGGCCATGTACCCGGGGTCGCCGGGCTCGAAGGTGCCGTCCTCCGCACCATCTCGCAGCACGCGCACCAGAGGATCGATGCAGCTCGCCATCCCCTGCCCGAGGCGCAGCCACACGTCGTCGGACACCACGTCGTGAAGCTCCCGTGCCGGACGCTGCATGAGTGACAGCGCGCTGTCGATGAATGCGGGGTAGGCCAGGCAGAACTCGGCATAGGCCAGCATGCCGGCCTCGAGCTGGGCCAGCGGCTTGTCGCTGCTACGGCTGGCGGCCTCCAGGAGGCCGGCCAACTCGTCGAGGTAGTCGGTCACGGTGAGCACGAAAAGCTCTTCCTTGGAGGAGAACTGGCGGTAGATCAGGCCGCGGGCGATGCCCACGGCCTTCGCAATCTCCTCGATGGGTGCGTCGAGCATGCCGCGCTCGTCAAAGAGGGCGCGCGTGGCCAGCACGAGCTCGCGCTCGCGTGCTCGTCTGAGGTTAGATGTGGTTCGTGCCGCCTCCATCTTGGCCGAGTCTAGACCTCTGGTGCTACGGTTGCGAACGGATGGTTGACATGCGTTCTCAAGGAAGCCGGGCGGCCCGTGGCTGAGCGCGGCGCCACACCAAATGTGCCCGTCTGGCGCCTCAAAGCCTTGCGTACGCTGCGGTACGTCTTCACTCCGCTGCTGCCCGACGACTACCTCGAGCTGATCAACCCGCTCTGGTCGACTCAGGAGCTGCGGGGCCGCATCGAGCGCGTGGAGCACGAGACCGCCGACGCCGCCACGATCCTGATCAAGCCCGGCTGGGAGTGGGAGGGCCACGAGCCCGGCCAGTACCTGCGCATCGGCGTCGTGGTCGACGGCATCCACCATTGGCGCGCCTACTCGCTGACCTCCGACCCCGGCCGGCCCGACGGCGCCATCAGCATCACCCCCAAGCTGGTCGACTCCGGCAAGGTGTCGCCCTTCCTGGTGCGCCAGGCCCGGCCCGGCGCGATCGTCCGGCTGGGCGGCGTGGAGGGCACCTTCACCCTGCCCGACCCCCGGCCCGAGAAGTTCCTCTTCATCAGCGCCGGCAGCGGGATCACCCCGATCATGAGCATGCTCCGCTCCCTGGCGCGCGAGGGGGCGCTCGACGACGTGGTCGTGCTGCACTCCGCGCGCACGACCGAGGACGTGATCTTCGGCGACGAGCTGCGCGACCTGGCCGAGCGCTTCCCGGGCTTCGGCCTCCACGAGCAGTTGACGGAGAAGATGGGAAGGATGGGGCCGGACGACCTCGACCGCCTGTGCTCGGACTGGCGTGAGCGGGAGGCCTTCATCAGCGGGCCCGCGGAGATGATGGAGGGGATGGAGGAGAACTGGGAGGCCGAGGGTGACGCCGACCGGCTCCACATGGAGCGCTTCCAGCCGATCGTCGGGTCGGGAGATGCCGAGCAGGGCGATGGCGGCACGATCCGCTTCACCATGAGTGACATCGAGGCGGAGAGCGACGGCTCTACGCCGATCATGGTCGCGGGCGAAGAGGCCGGCGCCACCCTGCCCTACGGATGCCGGATGGGCATCTGCCACACCTGCGTCGGGAAGCTTTGCTCCGGCCAGATCCGCGACCTGCGCACCGGCAAGATCTCAGGAACCGATGGCGAGATGATCCGGACCTGCGTGAACGCTCCCGAAGGTCCCGTCGAGATTGCACTGTGAAAACTTCGAAAGAAAGGGTCCAATGCCCACGATGATCGAAAGCCCGCTCGCCCGCCTGACGGCCGAGCAGATCGAGGAGCTCGGCAAGGAGTTCGACGCGATCCACGACGAGGTCTTCGACGAGCTCGGCGACCGCGACCGCCGCTACATCACGAGCATGATCGAGATGCACCGCCGGCTGGTCGTGCTGAGCCGCATCATGCTGCTGGGCTCGCGCTTCAAGCCGGCCTGGGTCGCCGGCACGTCGATGCTGTCGCTGGCCAAGATCCTCGAGAACATGGAGATCGGGCACAACGTGATGCACGGTCAGTGGGATTGGATGAACGATCCCCAGATCAACTCGTCGAGCTGGGACTGGGACTCCGCGTCGACGGCCGAGGCGTGGAAGCACTCCCACAACTACGTGCACCACACCTACACCAACATCCGCGGCAAGGACCGCGACCTGGGCTACGAGATCATGCGGATCGATCCGCATCAGAAGTGGAACCCGGTCTACCTGGCCCAGCCGTTCTACAACCTGCTGCTCGCCGCCCTGTTCGAGTGGGGCGTGGCCAGCCACGACCTCGACTTCGAGGCCATCAAGACGGGCGAGAAGTCCAAGGAACAGATCCGGCGTGAGCTCAAGGGCATGGCGCGCAAGGGCCGCGAGCAGATCACCAAGGACTACA
Source organism: uncultured Thermoleophilaceae bacterium (assembly GCA_963825475.1). Lineage (GTDB taxonomy): Bacteria > Actinomycetota > Thermoleophilia > Solirubrobacterales > Thermoleophilaceae > JAAYBF01. The sequence goes on from CAWGTC010000006.1 coordinate 930,189, forward strand.
TCGTGTTCCCGGTGCTGAGTGCGCTGGCGGCGACGGCGGCGGAGGTGGCGGTGGAGAGGGTCAAGGAGAGCCGCCGGAGCAAGGTGGGCCGAGCGCTGAGCAAAGCCCGGCCCGGGACGTCCCGACGCGGCCCCTGGCGGAGGAGCGCAGCCGGGACGTTGTCCCGCCGAGCACCGCAGCTTTCCTTCAAGAGCACGCTGAAGGCGGACGCGACCGCGAACGTGGTGCGCAACGTGTGGGCCTACGCGATCATCTTCTGCGGGCACTTTCCCGACCAGACCTACACCTTCAGCCGGGAGGAGACCGAGGACGAGACGCGCGGCGCCTACTACGTGCGCCAGCTGCTCGGTGCCGCCAACATCGAGGGCAGCCCGCTGTTCCACGTGATCAGCGGCAACCTCGGCTACCAGGTGGAGCACCACCTCTACCCGGACATGCCGAGCACGCGCTACGCCGAGATCGCCCCGCGGGTGAAGGAGCTGTGCGAGCGCTACGAGCTGCCCTACAACACCGGGCCGTTCCTCTCACAGCTCGCGGCGGTGCAGCGCACGATCCTGCGCCTCGCCTTCCCCGGCGGCAAGCCTCGGCCCAAGCCGGGTCCCTACCGCGGCGGCGGCGCCGCGCCCGCATCCACCAACGGCAAGCGCAGGGGAGCGACGGGTGAGAACGGGTCTGGCCCGGAGCAGCCCACCGCGGGGGTGCGAGTGGACATGCCGGAGGAGGACAGCTCCGGTTCCTAGCCGGCAGCCAGCACGGCCACGTGTTCGGCGATCGCCGGCGCCTGGTCCTCCTGGAGGAAGTGCTTGGCCGGCACGCGGTGGATGTCGGCCAATCCGGTGGCACGGCGAGCCTGCTCGCCGTGCACGGCCAGCTTGAGAGCGGGGTCGTGCTCCCCCCACACGATCTGCACGGGGTAGGGCACGTCGCGCACGGTGCTCTCGTACAGGGCGCGCTTGGCCGGCGTGCGCTCGAACCCGCGCATGATGCGCAGGAAGGCGGCGCCGGCGTCGTCTCCGCGCAGCAGGTCGACGTAGGCGTCGGTCTCGGCGCGCGGCACCGCGGCGATGTCCGCGATGCCCTGTAGGCGCATGAGCGCGCGAAACGCGGGCTTGGTCAGCGTCCGCAGGTAGGCCTCGCCAAGCCGCCGGCGCGCGAAGGGCTCCATCGACCACGGTCGCTTGAACGTGTCGACCTCGATCACGGTGTTGAGGATCGTGAGCGACATCACCCGCTCGGGTGCCGCGGCGGCCAGCTCGAAGCCGACCGGGCCACCGATGTCGTGGACGACCAGGTGGAACCGCTCGAGCTCGAGCGCGTCGACCGCCCCACCGCAGAAGCGCCCGAGCCCGGACCAGGTGTAGTCGAAAGACGTGGGGCGCTCGGCCAGCCCAAGGCCGGGAAGGTCCCATGCCACGCCTCGCAGGCCGCGCTCGGCCAGCTCGTCCAGGACCTTGCGGTAGAGGAAGCACGAGGCCGGCACGCCGTGCAGGCAGACCACGGCGTCACCGGTGCCCTGCTCGCGCACGAAGCTCTGCAGCCCGCCCGCCCGGAAGGTACGTCCCGCACGCCGGTGCTCCTCGATGACCGCGGCGCTGCTCACGGTGCTACTCGTGCCGCTGGCCCGGTAGCCGGCCGGCGATGCGGCCAAGCGGGCCGACCGCCTCGTGCAGTGCGTCGACGCTCACCGACAGCCGGTCGACCGAGCCCAGGAAACGCTCGAGCAGGGACGTCAGGTCCTCCATCCGGCCCTCCAGGCTCTCGAGTGCCTCGGGCACTCGGGCCAAGTGCTGCTGCACCTCGACCAGCACCGGCATGGCCTCCTCGATGTGCGCCATCCGGCCATCCATGGGCCCGAGTACGGCGGTGGCCTGACCCACCTCCACCATCGCCTTGCGCAGGGCGGGAAGCGCCTCCGTGTCCTTGGCCACCCGATCCATCGTCGCCGACATCTCCGCGAGGACAGCTGTGTGCCCCGCCATCGCCTCCGTATGCTCGCCCATGGCGGGCAGGATCCTGAGCACCGCGAGCACATCCGCAGGCAGCACGAGCAGTCGGTCGAGGGGATTGGGCAGGCGCGGTGACACGGGTCTGCGCCCCAACCTACCTCGATTGTGGAGGGCGCCTGATCGCTAAGGGCCTAGGGTGTGGGGAATGCCCACGCCCCCTTCAACGCGCAGCGTCAAGATCGACAATGACGAGCGGGGGGGATGGTCCTCGGATCGTCCCCGTCCTGACGGCGCGCCTCCGCGACCGGCCCTGCTGGCCGTTCGTGGCCGGGTCCTGAGCCCCACCGACGAGGTGCGCTACTCGCCGGGCAGCCTCCTGCTGATCGTCTCCGGTTCGCCCGAGGAGCGCGACGACTTCGCGAGCCGCGTGATCGAGGACAGGTCGTCCGTGCTCTCCCTCGACAAGGTCCGCGGGCTGCTGGCCGGCCGGGTTCCCGACGAGCAGATCGAAGAGCGGGCCGCCGAGCTGCTCGATGCCGCCGTGCTCAAGCGTCTCGAGGCCGGCGAGACCGTGGTCGTGCCGGCCGCGGGCGTGACTCCCGAGGAGCGCGAGCATTTCGTGCGCATGGCCGCTCCGCACCGCCGCCCGTGCCACCTGATCCTGATCGAGGCCGCGCGCGACCGGATCGCCGACGACGACGCCCCGGCCGCGCTCAACAAGCTGCGCAGCTCCCTCGATGCCGGGCAGCTCGGCGGCGAGGGCTTCAACACTTCGCTGCGCCTCGGCGGCTCGTCGATCGGCGAGCTGAAGCGGATCGCCTTCCGCCCGGCGCCTCGCGACGACTAGCCGGCCCCCATTGTTCAAGCCGCCTGACGTGCTCGTACTTGGGGGTGGCGGCGTCCTCGGCGAGGCCTGGATGGCCGCGGTCCTGGCCGCGCTGGCAGAGGACACGGGCTGGGATCCGCGCAAGTGCACGGGCTTTCTGGGCACGTCGGCCGGCTCGATCGTGGCGGCGTGGCTGGCCGCCGGTGTGAGCCCGAGCTCGCGGGTCGGGACGATGCCCGAGCCGCCTCAGTTTGCGGAGGAGGGCGAGCGTTCGCGACGGGGCGAGCTCGGTGAGCTGCTGCGGGCGGGCCGCACCGCGGGGTTGCTCACGGCAGCGCCGCTCGCCGCGCTCGGCCTGCGCTCCACGGCCACGGGAGGCGCGCTGGCACGCCGCCTCGTGCTGAGCCGGGTACCGCGAGGGCGCCGGTCGCTCGGCGACCTGCGGGCGCGGGTGGACGCCAGCGGCGTGGGCTGGGGCTCGGGCCTGCGCATCTCCGCCGTAGAGGTCGAGAGCGGGCGGAGGGTGATGTTCGGCGCACCCGGGGCGCCGGACGCGTCGGTTGGCCAGGCCGTGGAGGCGTCGTGTGCGATCCCGGGCTACTTCCGCCCAGTGGAGATCGGCGGGCGCAGCTACGTGGACGGCGGGGCCTGGAGCCCGACCAACCTCGACGCGGCCCCGGTGACCCGCGGCACCCGGGTCCTGTGCCTCAACCCGACGGGCTCGATGAAGCCGTCACGCAGCTCTCCCGCGGGCGCGCTCGGACCGATGTCGCGCTCGATCGCGGGTGTGGAGGCGCTGGCCCTCAGGCGCCGCGGCGCCGAGGTGAGCGCTGTCTCGCCGGACCGGAGCACCCTCGCGGCGATCGGGGGCAACCTGATGGATGCGCGGCGCCGCGACCGCGTGACCGCGGCGGGGATCGCCCAGGGCCGCGCACTGGCGCGCCGCTAGCGTCCGGTGCGGTGCTCGCCGGAGAGCCATCGTGCGGTGCTCGGCCGATCGGCGATCGGCCTGCGCTCCTCCGGCCATCCGTGCGGTGCTCGGCCGATCGGCGATCGGCCTGCGCTCCTCCGGCAACGTTCCCGCTGCGCTCCTCCCCTACCTGGAAGGGACCCACCCGGCGGGGAATGCTCCCGTGGGAATCTCGCCCGTGTAGTCCGGGAACCACCGCCGCGCCAGGTCCCCGGCCGGGCGGCCCTCGATCAGCGGCTGCAGGTCAGCCACGGTGAGCAGTACGCGCACGGTAGCGGCGATCTGGAGGTCGGCCGCGTTCGGTTCCTCGCCGCCGAGGACCCCGTCGGCGGCCAGCGCGTCCACGTGGTCGAGCTTCTCCGGCAGCCCGGCGAGGTCTGCGGCCAGCCGCTCCGCGGTGATCCCGTGGTACTTCCAGGTGCCGCGGACGTAGGTCATGGCGAAGTCCGTGCCGGGGGGGTCGAGCGGGCCTGTGCCGCCGAAGGTGCCCATCGCCTCCGGGCGGAAGTGCAGGGCCCCCCAGGGCAGGCGCCGGCCAAGGTCCTGCAGCTCCTCGTCGCCCCAGCGCTCGGCCTCCCTGACCGTGCTGGCGATCCGCTCCGGGTACAGCGGCGGATCGGGCTCGATTCGCTCGAGGCGCGCGAGGATCGCGCGGGAGCCGTGCACCGGCTCGTCGCCCACCAGCAGCCCTGGCACGGTCGTCTTGCCCGCGCCGTAGATACCCGCCATCTCCTCGGCGTGAGGGCCGGGGGTGAGCGACACCTTCTCGTACTCGAGGCCCTTACGGTGCAGGGCGGCCTCCACGGTCATGCAGGGGTGCGAGGGCGGGAGAACGTGAAGGGTGAGGGCAGGGGTCGTGGTCACCTGCGAGACCCTAGGCGATCGCTCCCACCATGGCCCGCGTGCCCGGGCGAGAGGGTCGCAGCGCGATCGGCATCAAGGTGGACGTGCGCGTGCGGTTAGGCGCGTAGCTCCCGGTGCAGCCGCTCGATCGAGCGCTCGAGCTGCTCCGCGGTCGCGTCCCCGACCGTCCGGACGCCGACCTCGCGGTTGATCCACGCGTTCATCGCACGGTGCTCGTGGCGCCGGGCGCGGGCCAGCCGGGACACCAGGGCGGCGCGCTCGTCGCGCAGGCGTTCCCGGCGCCGGTAGGCGGGCTCCGGCTCGGGCTCTGACGCCATCGAGGGCCCTGTGGTGTCGACCGCGACCGGGGTCGAGAACGCGGGGCTGGCGTCGTCGGCGAACAGGTGCAGGGCGTCGCCGGGCCCGGTGGTGGACGAGATCACGTCGTCGAGCCGGGCGTTGGAGGACAGCGCCACGAAGCCGTTCTCGGAGGGGCCGCGCCCGGCGGGCGCGTCGCGCTCCTCGAGGTCGGGCTGCAACTCCAGGGCGTGCCGGCGCTCCTCCTCCACCCGTGCCGCCAGGGCCTTCAGGGCCGGGTCGGCGGGGAGGAAGAGGAAGCTCATCTGGCGGCGCGGTGTGGGGGTGCGGCGAACGAAGCGGCCCACCACCTGGCGGAAGAAGAGCTCGGTGCGGGCGGGGGTCGCGTACACGCCCACGCGCAGGCGTGGAATGTCGACGCCCTCGCTCACCATCAGCACGGACACCAGCCAGCGCGCCGTTCCGGCGGCGAAGCGGTCGATCCCGGCGGACGCATCGGGATCGTCGGAGGTCACGACGGCGGGGGGCTCGCCGCCGATCGCCGCCAGGCGGTGGGCGATCTTCTGGGCGTGGGCCTTGTCCGCCGCCACCACCAGGCCGCCGGCGTTGGGATGGCCCTGCGACCGGCACTCCGACAGCCGGGCGTCGGCGTCGCGCAATACCTCGCCGATCCAGTCCCCCTCGGGATCGAGGGCCGTGCGCAGCCGGCGGGCCGACTCCTCGCGCGGGAGAGCGACCTCGAAGTCGAACCGCCGCGTCATGCCGTCCGAGATCCACTCCATCTCCCCGCCGTACGCCATGAACGTGATCGGGCGGCACACCCCGTCGATGAGGGCGTCGGTGTAGGTGTAGGAATGGTCCGCGCTGCTCACGCCGTCGTCGTCGTAGCTCACCCACGGGATCGCGGTGTTGTCCGAGCGGAACGGGGTGCCGGACAGCAGCAGGCGCATCCGCGCGCCGGAGAACGCGCGCGCAGCCGTGACGCCCCACGCCGCCAGCTCGCCCATGTGATGGGGCTCGTCGGCGATCAGGAGCGTGCCCCGGGCCGCGCAGGCCCTGAGGTGCATCTCTGGGCCGGCGGCCACCGTCTGGTAGGTCACCGCCACCCCGTGGCGGTCCGAGGGCTCGGGGCCGTCGGCGTTTGGCCGGTGGGGCTCGAGGTCGATTCCGTAGCGCGCGGCATCTGCCGCCCACTGACGGCAGATGTGAGTGGTGGGCGCCAGCACGCAGACCCGCCGCACCACTCCGCGGCGCAGCAGGTCGTGGGCGGCTCGAAGGCCGAAGGTGGTCTTGCCGGCCGCGGGCGTGGCCGACAGCAGGAAGCTGCCGCTCGGCTGCTCGTGCATCCGGTCCAGGGCGGCCTCCTGCCAGGCGCGCAGAGGCCGGGCCGAGGGCCAGGGCGCCAGGGCGTCGGTGGATGAGGTGATGCTGAGAGCCTCCATGCCGGGGGCGGGAAGATAGGCGCCGGGGGGGTCGGACCGGCCGAACGGCTACCGGCGCCGGAAGGCGGCCACGGTCACCGAGATCCGCTCGCTCGCGGACTCGGTGATCGGCTCGGGCAGTCCTCCATGACGGGCGTTGGGCCCCATCGCCACCAGGCGCTCGGCATCCGCGGGCGCCAGCTCGAGCTCGTATTCGACCGTGCGGGCCTCACCCGGCGTGAACCAGGGCGCCAGGCGCTCCGACAGCCGTTTGAGCTTGCCCTCACCCACCGACAGCAGGTCCCATCTGTCGCGCAGGCGTTCCAGGTGACGGGGAGTGGCGAAGGCGGCCACCAAGCAGCCCCCGGCGGCGAGCACGCGGGCGCACTCGGCGGCCGGGCGGGGCGCGAACACTGCCATCAGCGCCCCTGCGGCGGAGTCGAGGAGGGGGATTCGCGACTCGACGTCGGCCACGGCGAAGCCGAGCTCGCGGTGGCGCCGCGCGGACATCGAGGCGGCGGGCTTCGACAGGTCGAAGCCCCACGCGCTGAGCGGTTCGGGCGCCGTCTCGGCCAGCCGGTCGCTCGCGGCGCGCAGGTAGGCGCCGGTACCGCTGCCCAGCTCGGCCAGGCACCCGCTTCCGGGGTACCCGCCGGCCACCGCCTCGGCCACGGCGGCGGCCACGGGCTCCAGGTGGCCGGCGTCGAGGAACTCGGCGCGCGCCTTCACCATCTCCGCGGTGTCGCCCACCCGCTGGCGGGGTCCGTGGCCGAGGGCGAGGTTCACGTACCCCGCCCGGGCGATGTCGAAGGAGTGCCCCTCGGCGCAGTGCACCCTCGATCCATCGCTCGCGAGGCGAATCCGGCAGACCGGGCACGAAAGCACGCCGACGTCGCTCACGCTGTCATGGTGACGCCGTCGTGGACGCTCGCCTCGCAACGTCAGCCGACGTCCCGCGGCTGGCCGGCGCGCTGGCCGCCGCGTTCTCGCGCGATCCGCCTCTGCAGTGGTTCGTGCCGGACGCCCGGAGGCGCCCCGCGCTCCTGCGCCGGTACTTCACCGCGCTGCTGCCGCTCTATCTCGACTTTGGCCAGGTGTGGGCCACCGATGACCCTGTCGGGGCCGCGGCCTGGGTGGCGCCTTGCAGGTGGCCCTTACCGGTACGCGCTCAGCTCCCGGTCGCGCCGACGCTTCTCAACGTGTTCGGGCGGCACCCGGTGCGCGCCATACGCGGGCTTCGGACGATCGAGCATGGACATCCGGCCGAGGGGCACTGGTACCTCGACTACATCGGGGTGGACCCGGCGAGCCAGGGCCGCGGGGCAGGGTCCGTGCTCATGGCTCCGATGCTCGAGCACTGCGACCGAGAGCGTCAGCCGGCCTATCTCAACGCCGGTTCGCCGCGCAGCCGGGACCTGTACGCGCGCCACGGCTTCGAGGTGACCGAGCGCTTCGTGCTGCCCATGGGCGGCCCGCCGCTTTGGCGTATGTGGCGCGCTCACGCTTAACCCTCAAGCCGCTTGGCCTGCAGGTCGATGGAGGCCATAGATGAATTTGAGATGGATTCGAGAGCCGAGCTTCACGGTGAAGGTCGGCGTGATGATGCTCGTACCGCTCGTCGTGCTCGCCCTGGTCCTCACCACGAGCCTCGGGGCCGGGATGCGCGAGCGTGCTCTCGACAACGCGGAGGGTCAGGCCGCCCTCCTCGCGGGGATCGCCGACGGCGGCGACCTCGGCCGGGCCGCCGCCGGCGGCACCTCGCGCGCCGGCCGTCAGCGCCTGGACCACGCCTTCGAGCGCGCGATCGCCACCGACGAGGTATCGGGCGTGCAGCTGCTCAATCGCCACGGCCGGGTGGTGTACGCCAGCGACCCGTCGCTCACCGGGTCGGTCTCCCGGGCTCCCCGCCTGCTGGCCGCGCTGAAGGGCGACCCCGCCTCTGGCACAGCCGCCACAGCCAAGGGGTCCGCAAAGGGGTCCGATGCGAGGAAGACGATCGAGGTCTTTACCCCGGTGCGCACGGGCGCCGGAGATTTGGCCGGGGCACTGCGGGTGGAGATGCCCGCCTCTCCGATCGAAGCCGCTATCTCCGCCGACAGCCGCAAGCTGTATCTCATCCTCTTTGCGGGGCTAGCGCTCCTGTGTCTGGGCCTGCTGCGCACGGTCAAGGGGGCTTCCGGCCGCCTGCGCGACCAGGCGACCCAGAACGAGCACCAGGCCCTGCGCGACACGCTCACCGGCCTCCCCAACCGGGCCCTCTTCAACCGGCTGCTCGACCAGGCGCTGGCCGGCTGCCCCCGCAACGGCAAGGTCGCCGTGCTGCTGATGGACCTCGACCGGTTCAAGGAGATCAATGACACGCTCGGCCACTACAACGGTGACCTCGTGCTCGAGCGGGTGGGCGAGCGCCTGCGCACGGTCTTGCGCGAGGGCGACACCGTGGCGCGCCTCGGCGGTGACGAGTTCGCGATGCTGCTGCCCCAGGTGAACGCCTCGGAGTCGGTGGTCCAGACCGCCGCACGCGTCCATCTCGCACTGGAGGAGCCGTTCACCGCGGGCGGCCTCACGCTGAAGATCGAGGCCTCGATCGGGATCGCCCTCTACCCCGAGCACGGTGAGAAGAGCGGCGCGCTGCTGCGCAGCGCCGACGTGGCCATGTACGCGGCCAAGAAGGCCCACAGCGGACACGCCCTGTACTCACCCGACCAGCAGCAGTACAGCCCGGCGCGCCTTGGCCTCGTGGCGCAGCTCGCACGCGCGATGGACCAGCGCGAACTGGTCCTGCACTACCAGCCCAAGGCCCGCTTCTCGACCGGCGCCGTGGAGGGGGTCGAGGCCCTCGTGCGCTGGGAGCACCCCCAGCGCGGGCTCCTGTTCCCTGACGAGTTCATCCCCGTGACCGAGCACACGCAGATGATCCGCCCGCTCACGATCTACGTGCTCGAGACGGCACTCGAGCAGGTGCGCGCCTGGAGCCACATGGGCTTGGATCTCAGCGTGGCGGTCAACCTGTCCACCCAGATCCTGCTCGACCTGGGCCTGCCCGACGAGATCGAGCGCATGCTGTCCAAAGTGGGCGCTCCGCCCGAGAAGCTGGTGGTGGAGATCACCGAGAGCGCCATCGTCTACGACCCGCGCCGCGCCCAGACGGTGCTCCAGCGCCTGCACGACATGGGACTGAAAATCGCGATCGACGACTTCGGCACCGGGTACTCCTCGCTGGTCTCGCTCAAGCAGCTGCCAGTGAGCGCTATCAAGATCGACAAGTCGTTCGTGATGGGGATGGAGGCTGACGAGAGCGATGCCGCGCTTGTGAAGTCGACCGCTCAGCTCGGTCACAACCTGGGCCTGGAGGTGGTGGCCGAGGGTGTGGAGACGCCCGCCGCGTGGAGCAAGCTCGAGGAGCTGGGCTGTGACATCGCACAGGGCTACTACCTGAGCAAGCCGCTGGCCGACGAGCAGTTCCTGCGCTGGCTCACCGCCTACCGCGAAATGTTCGGTGGCGTCGTGCCCATCGACCCCGACCCGCTTGCCCCACCCCGGCCCAGGCTCACCGCTGTCGGCGTGCGTCCGTCTGCCGCCTGACGTGTCGGCGCTTTGCGCCTAGCGCTGCCGGATCGTTGTTCCGGCGAGCACCGCACCACTACATCACTGCAAAGAGGGACCACTCGCCGGGGACCCCTCGCAGCGCCCGGCTGCCCCGGTCCTCGAAGCGGATGCCGGATCCGACCACGAGATCGCGCACCGTGCCCGAGACCAGCACCTCGCAGTCCCCCGCCAGGTCGGCCACCCGGGCGCCGATGTGCACGGCCACCCCGCCGATGTCGTCACCGATCATCTCGATCTCCCCCGTGTGCATGCCCGCCCGGACGTCGAGCCCGATCCGCCTGGCCGCCTCCACCACAGCCATCGCACAGCGGATGGCCCGCGCGGGGCCGTCGAAGGTGGCCAGCACGCCGTCGCCCGTGCGCTTGACCTCTCGGCCGCGATGACGGTCCAGCTCGCGCGCCACCAGCCGGTCATGCTCGGCCAGGAGGTCGCGCCACGCCTGGTCGCCGAGGGCCGCGGCCCGCTGGGTCGAGCCTACGATGTCCGTGAACATGACTGTGGCCAGGATGCGGTCGGGCTCGCGATCGCGCCGCGCCCCGGTGAGGAACTCCTCGGCCTCGTCGAGGATCGCGTCCTGGTCGCCGACCATGGGCACGTGGTCCACACCCGCCAGCTCGGTCAGGCGTGCGCCGGGGATCTGCCGTGCCAGGTAGCGACCATTCTCGATGTTCACCACCGGGTCGCCGATCCGGTGCAGGATGAGGCTGGGGGCGCTGATCGCAGGCAGCACCTCGCGCACATCGATCTCCCCGTTCAGGCGGAGGATCTCGACCACCGACCCGGGGCTGGCGGCGGCGCGCTCGAACCGCGCCCACCACCGGGTGAAACGCACGTCGCCGACGGCGCTCGGAGCGAAGATCTCGAGGTTGGCGCCCGTGCCCCAGTCGCGCACGGCCTGCGCCCAGCGCCCGTGGGGGACGTCGTCGGCAGGCGCCCACGGGTACTCGGGGCTGCTGAGCGAGCGGGCGTAGGCGCCATAGAGCAGCAGCGCGGACACGCGGTCCGGATGGCTGGCCGCGAACAGGCAGGCCATCGGCGCCCCCTCGGAGAACCCGAACAGGGCGGCGCGCTCGGAGCCCACGGCGTCCATCACGGCCCGGATGTCGTCCATGCGCTCCTCGAGCGTGGGGGCTCCGATCACCTGATCCGACAGACCGCTGCCACGCCGGTCGAACACGATCAGCCGGGAGAAGGAGGCCAGCCGGTCGAAGAAGCGGGCGAAGCTGGGCTCGTCGCGCGACATGTCCACGTTGGAGAGCCAGTTGGGCACCCACACCAGGTCGAGGTCGCCCTCCCCGGCCACCTGGTAGGCGATGTTCACATCGCCGCTCCTCGCGTAACGGGTCTCCTGCGCGCTGGGCATGGGGCGAGCCGAGCCTACCCCGGCGGGCCCCAGGTTCAAGATCTCGCGCGAGCGGGGATAGCACGAGCGCACCGCCGCGGCACGGGCTGCGGCATTTCCTCAGGAGGCTCCGTGTCCGTTGCTCGCAGGTCACTCGTCGCGCTGGTAGCGCTCATCTTCGCTCTCTCCCTGTCCGCCGCGCCGGCCATGGCGATCGTCGGCGGTAACGACGCCAGCCCCGGTGAGTACCCGGCGGTGGCCAAGATCACCTTCGGAGCGTTCTCCTGCACTGGCACGCTGATCGCGCCCGACGCCGTGCTGAGCGCGGGTCACTGCGGCTCGGCCACGGGCGCCGCCGTCGCCTCGCCCGCGGCCTACCCGCCGGCTCTGGTGAACGTGCGTATCGGCGGTACGCGCTCGGGTGAGGGCGAGCAGGTACCGACCAAGAGCGTGACCGTGCATCCCAACTACCTCGCCAACCCCGGCTACGACATCTCCGTGATCAAGCTGACCCGCGCCTCGACCAAGACACCGGTCAAGGTCGCCGGAGCGGGAGAGACGGGCCTATGGTCTGCGGGCACGCTCGAGACGATCGTGGGCTGGGGAGCCACCTCGGAGGGCGGAAGCTCGCCGAGCGTGCTGCAGGAGGCCCAGGTGCCGATCACCACGGACGCCTATTGCGCGGGCGCCTACAGCGACTTCGACGCCCGCACGATGGTCTGCGCGGGCTACCCCCAGGGCGGCACCGACACCTGCCAGGGAGATTCGGGCGGCCCGATGTTCGGCGGCACGCCCGGTGCCGGGCTGCGGGTGGTAGGCGCCACCAGCTTCGGCGAGGGCTGCGCCCGCCCGAACAAGCCCGGTGTCTACGCGCGAGTGGGCGACAGCCTGCTGCGCGAGTGGATCCGCGGCCAGGCGCCCACCGGCGTGAACTGACCGCATCCCACGCCCCCAGCGGGGGGCTAATCCGCGCGCTGGGCCGCCTTTGCGTTGTTATGGAACGCAAAGACGGCCCACCGGCGCTCGAGGGACGGATCCGGAAGCTCGCGCTCAGGCAGCAGGGACTGGTCAGCCGGGCGCAGCTGCTGGCTTTGGGGCTCGGAGCGGGGGCGATTCGTCACCGCGTGCGCTCGGGACGCCTCGTTCCCCGCTACCGCGGGGTGTACGCGGTCGGGGTCGCGCCGCCGACAAAGGAAGGGCGCTGGATGGCGGCGGTGCTTGACTGCGGCGAGGGTGCGGTGCTGAGCCACCTCTCCGCCGCGGCCCTGTGGAAGCTCGCCGATGTTGACCCGAAGGTGATCGACGTCTCCCTACCGAGCCGCAGTGGGCGGCGGTCGCGCGACGGGATCCGAGTGCATCGACCTCGCGCGCTGCGGCGTGAAGACGTCACAAACCATCACCACGTCCCGATCACCACGGTGCCGCGCACCCTTATCGACGTCGCGGTGGTCCTCGGTGCCCGCTCGCGCGAGCGCCTCCTCGACGAAGCCGAGTACCGCAGGCTCTTTGATGGACGCGAGGTGCACGCCGCGCTGGAACGCAACCGCGGTCGCCCCGGCGCCGCGAGGCTGGCGGCCACGCTTCGCCGCCACGAGCCGGGGACCACCCGCACCCGCACCCCGCTGGAGGAGGCCCTCTTCGTACTGGTCGACCGAGCAGGCCTGCCGCGGCCCGAGGTAAACGCCCGGCTCGGCCCATGGACAGTCGACTTTCTCTGGCGTGACCAACGCCTGGTGATAGAGACCGATGGCGGCCGCTCACATAACCGCGCTCGGCAGCGGGAAAGCGACAGCACCCGCGATGCCTGGCTGATCGCGAACGGCTATACCCCGCTCCGGCTCACATGGGCCCAGGTGACCGAGCGGCCCAACGAAATTCTCGCCGCTCTCGAGGCCGCTACCTAGCTGGCCTTCGCCTTCCGTGCCTGCTTCACACGCGCGTTCTTGTCGAGGTGGAGCTTGCGCAGCCGCACGACGTCGGGCGTGACCTCCACGCACTCGTCCTCGCGCAGGAACTCGAGCGCCTGGTCGAGTGAGAGCTTGCGCGCGGGCACCAGGCGCACCAGCACGTCGGCCGTGGAGGAGCGGATGTTGTTGAGGTGCTTCTCCTTGATCGCGTTCACGTCGAGGTCGTCCGAGCGTGCGTTCTCGCCCACGATCATGCCCTCGTAGACGTCCTCGCCGGGACCGACGAAGAGGATGCCCCGCTCCTGCAGATTGAACAGGGCGAAGCTGGCGGTCTGGCCGCGGCGGTCGGCCACCAGGGAGCCGCTGGGACGGGTGCGCATGTCGCCCGCCCACGGCTGCCAGCCGTCGAACACGTGGTGCAGGATGCCGGTGCCGCGCGTCTCCGTGAGGAACTCCGTCCGGAAGCCGATCAGTCCGCGGGCCGGCACCTGGTACTCCATCCGCACCCAGCCCGTGCCGTGGTTGACCATCTGGCTCAGGCGGCCCTTGCGCAGGGCCAGGAGCTGGGTGATCACGCCGACGTAGTCCTCGGGCACGTCGATGGCCAGGCGCTCCACCGGCTCGTGTAGCTTGCCGTCGATCTCCCGGGTGAGCACCTGAGGCTGGCCCACCGTGAGCTCGAAGCCCTCGCGGCGCATCAGCTCCACGAGTACGGCCAGCTGCAGCTCGCCCCGGCCCTGCACCTCCCAGGCGTCGGGGCGCTCGGTGTCGTTCACGCGGATCGAGACGTTGCCGATCAGCTCCTGCTGCAGCCGGGCCTCGACCTGGCGGGCGGTTAGCTTTGAGCCGTCCTGGCCGGCCAGAGGGGAGGTGTTGATCCCGATGATCACCGACAGCGACGGCTCGTCGACCGTGATCACGGGGAGCGGCCGGGGATCGTCGGGATCGGCGAGCGTCTCCCCGATCGTGACCTCGGGCAGTCCGGCGACCGCGATGATCTCTCCGGGACCGGCCTCGGCGGCGTCGACGCGGTCGAGGTTGTCGGTCACGTACAGCTCGCTCACCGTGGAGCGCTCGACCGTGCCGTCGGCCTTGCACCAGGCGATCTGCTGACCGTTGCGGATCGTGCCGTGGCGCACGCGGCACAGGGCCAGGCGGCCCACGTAGGGGGAGGCATCCAGGTTGGTCACGTGGGCCTGCAGGGGATGGTCGGGATCGAACTCGGGAGCGGGGATGCGCTCGAGCAGCAGGTCGAGCAGCGGCTCGAGGTTGGTGCCCTCAACGCCCTCCTCGAGCGACGCCCAGCCGGCCCTCGCGTTCGTGTAGACGATCGGGAACTCGATCTGCTCCTCGTCGGCATCGAGGTCGAGGAACAGCTCGTAGACCTCGTCCACCACCTCGGAGATGCGGGCGTCGGGGCGGTCCACCTTGTTCACCACCAGGATCACCGGCAGCTTCGACTCGAGCGCCTTGCGCAGCACGAACCGGGTCTGGGGCAGGGGGCCCTCGGACGCGTCGACCAGGAGGAGCACGCCGTCGACCATCGTCAGGCCGCGCTCCACCTCGCCGCCGAAGTCCGCGTGCCCGGGGGTGTCGACGATGTTGAGCTTCACGTCGCGATGGCGCACGGACGTGTTCTTGGCCAGGATCGTGATGCCCTTCTCGCGCTCCAGGTCGGTCGAGTCCATCACCCGCTCGTTCACGTCCTGGTTGGCGCGGAAGGCGCCGGACTGCCACAGCATGGCGTCCACGAGCGTGGTCTTGCCGTGATCCACGTGGGCGACGATCGCCACGTTGCGGAGGTCTGAGCGGAGGGCCATGCGCCTACACCGTAGTCCTGGACGGCGGTGCGGTTGAAGCCAGTGCGGGACGTACCCGGCCGGCGGAGGCCGCGCGACTCGGGACCGCCTGGCCCGACGAGCTGCCGCGCCGCCGTGACTTCCCCGAGCGCACGGCGGTGACCGCGGGACTGGCCGCGAGCGCCGCAACCCTGCCCCCCGACGTGCCCGTGGCCGAGGCGGCGTGCCGGCAGCCGCTACCGGCCCGGGGGTCGGGCCGCTGAACAGGCGCGACTGCTACGCCCGCAACATCGCCCGCTCGTTCGCCCCTGGGAATCCAGGCCGCGCCTGACACCGCCGGATCTGCCCCGCCTCGAGCACCTCGTGAGCCAGGCATGTCCCGGCAACCCCGACGGGGAGGGGGCGGCGTGGGCCAGTGGCCACCACCCGATGAAGCTCGTGGGCTAAGGCCAGGTCAGCGACGCACGAGGATCCGCAGGCTCCGCCGGCGCACGTTTCCGGCCTCGTCGGTGGCCCTGGCCCTGACCGTGAGACGTACGCCGCGCAGCCTGCCCAGGCTCATCCGGGCCCTCCGGCCGAAGCTGATCCTGATCGTCCTGGCGCGCGAGCTGCCGCCCAGGCTGCTGCGGCCGGCTGTGCGCCCATCCGCAGCCACGCGCAGCTTCAGCCTGCACGTCTCCGAGCAGCGTGCGCGCAACGCGAGGCCACGCGAGAGCACAGTCCGAAGTCTGCGCCGGGAGGCCAGTGCCAGTGACAGCACCGGAGCCGAGCGATCGAGCGCGATGGTGGGCGCCGGCCCGGCCGGGAGCAGAGCCGAGCCGCCCTGAGCGACGAGTTGCAGGGCGCCGCCGGCATTCAGGCGTCCGCCCGTAGCCGTCGTTCGCGTGAACGCGCCCTTGGCGTCCGTGCCGCCCAGCAGGGCCGACTTCACGCCGGCCACGCTGGCTCCGGGCTCGAGGGACCAGATCAGGGCCGCGACACCCGCGGCGTGCGGGGTCGCCATCGAGGTGCCGCTGAGGTAGGCATAGCCGCCTGGATACGTGCTCAGGGTGTTGACGCCGGGGGCGGCGAGATCCACCGAGCCCGAGCCGAAGTTGGAGAAGCTCGCCAGGTCGTCATCCTGGTCGCTGGCCGCCACGCACACGATATTCGCCGCCGCGTAGGCGCACGGATACTCGGGGGCCGTGTCCACGTTGTCGCCCACCTGATCGGCTCCTCCGTTGCCGGCGGCGACCACGAAGAGGGTTTCGGGGGCGGCATCGATGGCGTCCCGCTCGGCCTGGGAATAGCTCGAGCCCCCGAGGCTGGCGTTCACGATCTGGGCGCCCTCCGCCCCGGCGTAGCGGTAGGCGGAGATCAGGTCGGCCACCGTGCCGCTGCCCTCGGCGTCGAGCACGCGCAGCGGCATCACGCGCGAGTTCTGGCTCACGCCGGTCACCCCGGTGCCTTTGGTGCCCGAGGCGGCGATCGTCCCCGAGACGTGGGTGCCGTGGCCGTTCTCGTCGGCCGGCAGGTTGTCGCCGGCCACCCAGTCCCAGCCGCGCCAATCGTCCACCAAGCCGTTGGCGTCGTCGTCGATGCCGTTGGACTCTCGCCCGGCGCCGCTCTCGCCGGAATTGGCCCAGATGGAGGCGGCCAAGTCAGGGTGGCCGACGTCCACGCCCGAGTCCACAACGCCTGCGACCACCTGCGCGCTGCCGGTGGTCACGTTCCATGCCTCCGGGGCGTCGATGTCCGCATCCGGCGTACCGGAGAAACCGGCCACCGTCTGGCCGGTGTTGTGGAGTCCGTAGAGGTTCGCGAAGAACGGGTCGTTCGGCACCGCCTGCAGCCGGCGGATGAGGTTCGGCTCTGCGTATACGACCTCGGCCGAGCGTTCCAGCTCAGCCTCGGCTGCGCGCACCGACTGGCCGGGTCCGGCCGTCACGAGCTGGACCCCGCGAAGGGGAAGGGAGCGCTTGAAGTCCACATCGGCCTCCACGCGGGCCGCAAGTCGATCGCCGGCGTTCGCCGCGGGCGCGAAACTCACGATGAGCTCTCCGGGGGCCGACGCTGCGGGCTCGGCGGCAACCGGCGCGACACCCGCCGCGAGGCTGCCGAGCGCCACGATCAGCGAGAGGACGGCAGGGGTCGGCAACGGGCGCACAGGCGTCCATCGGGTCCGGTCCCGTCGCACCAAAGCCCAGGCGCGGAAAGTCGGCGCCTATTGATTCGTGCCGATCGTCACAAGAGCGCCTGCCGGGCGCGGTGCCACTAGGCTGGATGGCTTGCCTTCGGTTCCGGAAAGCACCCAGCAGCGGCCCGTCAGGGGCGAGGTCTGGCTGCGCGGGGAGGGTCCCCGCGATGCCGAGCTGGTGTTCGCGTTTCCCTTGGACGAGGAGCTGAACGCGGCGGTCAAGCGCCTGCCGGGGCGCTGGTTCGACTGGCGGCGAAAGCACTGGCGCGTGCCCGCCGATCCGCGCTCGGGGCCGGCCGTGGCAGAGCTGCTGCTGAACTTCCCGCAGCTGAGCGCCAGCCCCGACGTGCGCGCATGGCTGCGCGATGCCGACCGCTGGCGCGGCTTGGTGTCGATCACCGAGCGCGACGGCGCGGGAGCGTTCGTGGTGCGCACGCTTTCCGGCGACGAGCCCGAGGGGCTGGCGGGGGCGAGCCGGCTGGACAACGGCCACGTGGCGCTGCCGTTCGACTCGGCGAGCGTCGAGGTGCTCGCTGAGATGGAGGGCGCGACCCTCGACGACCTGGCGCGCGGGGCCGCCTACGACATCGGCCGCGGCCGGCCACCCGCGCCGGCCTCGCTGGAGGTCGAGACCGACGATGATGGCGAGCCCCAGCTGGCGCTCGCCACGGGATGGGATCCGGCCCCGGCCACGGACTTCAGGCGTCTGCCCGAGGCCCGGCTGACCGAGCGCGGTGGCCGGATCTTCGGGCGCGACCGGGCCTGGAAGGTGGCGGTGCCCGCCGACCCCGCGCTGGCCGAGAAGCTGCAGGAGTTCGTCAGCGCCCACCCCGGGATCGAAGTCGATCCCGGGGCCGAGGCTCTGCTCGCGGAGCTGCTGGCCGAGCATGCCCGAGCGGCCAGGACCGTGGCGCTCTCCTACGCTGAGGACGCGGAGCTGAACGGGCTCGTGCTGGGCGGCGAGCTTCATCCCTTCCAGCGTGCAGGCGTGCGGTACGCGCTCGAGCGCCGGCGCACTTTCATCGCCGACGAGCAGGGCCTGGGCAAGACCGTGCAGGCGCTGGCCGCGCTCGAGTCCGACGAGGCTTTTCCCGCGATCGTGGTGTGCCCGGCCAGCATGAAGCTCACCTGGGAGCGCGAGACCCACATTTGGCTACCCAACCGCAGCGTGGCCATCCTCGAGGGCCGGCAGGCCGCGGCCTGGACCCCCGAGGTGCGGCGGGCGGAGATCCTGATCCTCAACTACGACATCCTCGACGCCCACCACGAGCGTCTGGCTGGGCGGGAGCCGCGGGCGCTGGTGCTCGACGAGTCCCACTACGTGAAGAACCCGCGGGCGCGCCGCACGAAGGCCGCGATGGCGCTGGCGCAGAGCCTGCCTCCCGACGCTCTCCGCCTGGCGCTCACCGGCACTCCCATCCTCAACCGCCCGGACGAGCTGATCGCCCAGCTGCGCGTGCTCGGCCGGTTGCGCGAGTTCGGCAGCGGCGCGCGGCTGTCGCGGCGCTTCCGCGCGGCCGCCAGCGACGACCGCCTGCACTGGAACCTGCGGGCCCACTGCTACGTGCGCCGGACCAAGAAGCAGGTGCTGCCCCAGCTGCCCGCCAAGCGCCACGACACCGTGCCGGTGCTGCTGTCGAACGAGCACGAGTACCGGCTGGCGGAGGAGGACGTGATCTCCTGGCTGCAGACCCTGCCGCTCGACCTGCGCACCATCGACGCCAAGGTGGCCGCCGCGCTTCGCGCCGAGCAGCTCGTGCGGCTCAACCAGCTGCGCCAGCTTGCCGCCCACGGCAAGCTGCCCACCGCGCTGGCCTGGATCTCGGACTTCATGGCCTCGGGTGAGCCGCTCGTGGTCTTCGCCGAGCACATCGCCACCCAGAAGGCCGTGCTCGAGCGCTTCCGCGACGCGGCGCACATCCTCGGCTCGGATTCCGGTCGCCGCCGCCAGGATGCCGTCGACGCCTTTCAGCGCGAGGACGGGCCGCAGCTGATCGTCTGCTCGATGCGCGCGGCCTCGCAGGGCCTGACCCTCACACGGGCGTCCAACGTGGCCTTCCTCGAGCTCGACTGGACGCCCGCCCGCCACGACCAGGCCGAGGACCGCCTGCACCGCATCGGCCAGGAGAGTGCAGTGAGCGCCTGGTACCTGCTCGCGCCCAACACGATCGACGAGACGATGGCTGAGCTGCTCGAGCGCAAGCGCACTGTGATCGGCGCCGTGACCGACGGCGAGGTACGAAACGAGGAGCCGGTGATCGACGCGGTGGTCCGTGAGCTCCGCGGCCGGCCGTTCCGGCACCTGCGCGTGGTGGCGTGAGCCCCCGCGCCTGGGGCGCCTTCGCGGCCGTCTCCGTCCTCTGGGGAGTCCCGTACCTGTTCATAAAGGTTGCCGTCGACGATGGCGTGCCGCCCGCCTTCCTGGCGTGGTCGCGAGTGCTGCTGGCCGCCGCCGTGCTGCTGGCGCTCGCCTGGCGGGCGGGCACGCTGCCCTCCGCCCGCGGGAGGGGCAGGTGGATCGCCGCCTACGCGGTACTGGAGATATCGATCCCGTTCCCCCTGATCGCCGCCGGCGAGCAGGACGTGTCCTCCTCCCTCGCGGCGATCCTGATCGCCACCGTGCCGCTGATCATCGCCGTGCTGGCGATGCGCTTCGACCACGCCGAGCGGGTGCGGGGGCGCCGCCTCTTCGGGCTGTTCGTGGGCTTCGGCGGCGTGGTGGCGCTCGTCGGCATCGACGTGGCCGGACGGCCCTCCGAGTTGGTGGGGGCCGGACTGATCCTCCTGGCCGCGGTCGGCTACTCCGCCGGGCCGATGGTCCTCAATCGCTTTCTGACGGACGTCGACCCGCGTGCCATCCTCGGTATCGCGCTCGGCGTCGCTGCGGTGGTGCTCACGCCCTTCGCGCTGCTCGATCGACCGGACGCGACTCCCTCGGGCGAGGCCATTGGCGCCGTGGTGGTGCTCGCGCTCTTCTGCACGGCCCTGGCCTTCGTCATGCACATCTCGCTGCTGCGCGAGGTGGGACCGAGCAAGGCTGCGGTGATCACCTTCGTGGCTCCCGTGGTGGCGGTGGCGCTCGGCGTGGCGGTGCTCGGCGAGCGGCCCGGAGTGGGTGCGGTAGCGGGGCTGCTGCTGATCCTCGCCGGGTCCTGGCTGTCCACGGGTGGACGGCTGCCCCCTGGAAAACCCCTGCGGCTGCTAGGGTTTTCTGCGTCGAGGGTCGCTACGGCCCCCGAGAGGTTCCGTTCCTAGTTGCGCTCCAAGCGCGTCCGGGGTCGCTGGATCTCCCTGACGTTGAGTACATAAGGAGCAGCACTATGTCTTCGCAGTCCTTCGCCGATCTCGGCGTGTCAAAACCGGTCGTGGGGGCGCTTGCCGCCCGCGGCTTCGATTCTCCCTTCGCCGTGCAGCGGCTGGTGATCGCCGACGTTCTCGCCGGCCGCGACGTGCTCGCCCAGTCGCCCACCGGTTCGGGCAAGACCCTGGCCTTCGGCGTTCCGATGGTCGACCTGATCTCGGCCGAGGCTCGCCGCCCGGCCGGTCTCATCCTGGCTCCGACTCGCGAGCTCGCCGGCCAGATCGTCGACGAGCTCCAGAGCGTCGCCAACTCGCGCGCCCTCTCCGTCGCCGTGGTGCACGGGGGCGTCGGCCTTCAGCGGCAGGCCAAGCTGGCCGCCCGGGCCCACATCGTGGTGGCCACCCCCGGCCGCCTCGAGGATCTCCTGCAGCGCCGCGATCTCACCCTCCAGCACGTGCAGATGCTCGTGCTCGACGAGGCCGACCGGATGCTCGACATGGGCTTCAAGCCCCCCGTCGACCGCATCGTGGCCAAGATCCCCAAGGATCACCAGACGCTGTTCTTCTCCGCCACGCTCGAGGGCGAGGTGGGCAAGGTGGCCCGCCAGTTCACCCGCAACCCGGTCCGTCATGTGCACGAGGCCACCCTCGAGCGCAAGGCTGTGGTCGACCACCGGTTCGTGCACCTGGCCCACGACGCCAAGCTCGGAGCGCTCGTGTCCGAGCTGCGCGACTCGAGCCGCGGCCGCACGCTCGTGTTCGTGCGCACCAAGCGCGGAGCCGACCGCCTGGTCAAGCGCCTCGGCGCCGAGGCGCTGCCGGCGGTGGCGATGCACGGCAACAAGTCGCAGTCCCAGCGACAGAAGGCGCTGGCGCGGTTCGAGTCCGGTGACGTGAGCACGCTCGTGGCCACCGACGTGGCCGCCCGCGGGATCGACGTGGCCAACATCACCCACGTGATCAACTTCGACGCTCCCGGTGACCGGGACGCCTACGTGCATCGCGTTGGCCGCACCGCGCGCGCGGGCGCCAAGGGCGCCGGTGTCTCCTTCGTCCTGCCCGAGCAGTCCCAGGACATGCGCCGGATCGCCAGCGATCTCGGCCTCACGCGCCAGTTCGAGGAGGGCGGGCCGAGCCACTCCGGCCAGCGCACCAACGGCACCGCGCCGGCCTCGGGTGGCCGCCATTCACGTGGCCGCTCTCAGAACCGCGGACGCAGGAGCCGCTGATCCACGGAGCCGCGAGCGCTGTATCCCCTTAGACAGCAGGCGGCCCAAGCCGGCCGCCGCGATCACGAAGGAGTCAGGTGAACGACGAAGACCGCCCCCGCACGCGAACGGAGCTCGTAGAAGAGCCGTTCGAGATCCAGTTTCCCCAGCGCAGCCGTGACGAGGTCGAGCAGGACGAGGAGTGGTGCGAGGTCCGCCTGGCGGGTCAGCGCCGGCAGATCCGGTTTCACGACTACGCCGAGATCTACGCTTGGCGCGGCCTCTACGAGCAGCTCTTCTATGACGAGCTGAATTGCGACTCCCCGCGCACCGTCTGCAGCCTGCTCGCCGAGCAGCTAGACAGTGAGGACGTCGATCCCGCGAACCTGCGCGTGTTCGATGTGGGCGCCGGCAACGGCATGGTGGGCGAGCAGCTCAGGGCGATGGGGGCCGGCTCGGTGGTCGGTGTCGACATCATCCAGGCCGCCGCCGAAGCCACCGACCGCGATCGTCCCGACGTCTACGAGGACTTTTTCGTGCTCGACCTGACCGACATCCCGCCGGACGCCCTCGAGGACCTGCAGGGGCACCGCTTCAACTGCATGACCACGGTGGCGGCGCTGGGCTTCGGGGACATCCCGCCCGATGCCTTCGCGGCAGCCTTCAACCTCATCGAGGACGGCGGGCACGTGGCCTTCACGATCAAAGAGGACTTCATGGCGCATGCCGACGACAGCGGGTTCTCCGGCCTGATCCGCGACGCACTGAACGACGGCACGCTGGTGGTCGAGCGCGAGCGCCGGTACCAGCACCGCCTGTCGGTCACGGGCGAGCCGTTGCACTACCTGGCGATGGTGGCCGGCAAGCGCCGGGATCTAGGCTGAGTCGGCTCCGGCCGGCCAGCGCCCACTCGACTACGACGACGGGAGAACAGATGGCAAGGTTGGACGAGGAGCTGTACAAGAGGGTGCGCGACAGCGGCGTGCGCAAGCGCGTGGCCCGCACCATCGCGGAGGCGGCCGGTAAGGCCGACTCGAGGACGCCCAAGGCGCTCAACGACGCTGCGAAGAGCCTGCGTTCGATAGCGGCCGAGCTGGAAGACCGCGCGAAGGGCGGACCCGCGAAGCGCAAGGCCGCAGCCCAGAAGGCGGCGCGCACGCGGAGGGCCAAGAGCGCGCAGCGCAGCCGGGCGGCGAAAAAAGGCGCCAAGACCCGCGCGAAGGCCAAGTAGCTCGGAGTCGAGAGTCGACGGACGACAGTCGACAGGGCCAAGGCCGGAACCCTGCCTCTGGCGACTGACGGCTGTCGACTGTCGACTTGTAGTGTCAGCCGCGTGAGCACTGAACAAGCACCGCCCGTGCTCTGGGAGCCCAGCACAGAGCTCCGGGAGTCGGCGGAGATGACCCGCTTCATGCGCTGGCTCGGGGCCGAACGGGGCGTCGAGCTAGAGAGTTACGAGGCGCTCTGGCGCTGGTCGGTCGACGAGCTCGACGCCTTCTGGGCCGCGATCTGGGGCTACTTCTCGGTTGAGGCCGAGCAGCCCTACGAGCGCGTGCTCGGGTCGCGCCGTATGCCGGGGGCCGAGTGGTTCACCGGGGCGCGGCTGTCCTACCCGCAGCACATCTTCCGCGGCAAGGACGCCTCGCAACCCGCGATACACCACGCCTCCGAGCTGCGCGACGTGGCCACCACGAGCTGGGGAGAGCTGCGCGACATGACCGCGCGGATCGCCGGCGGGCTCCGGGCCTTGGGCGTCGAGCCCGGCGACCGAGTGGTCGCCTACATGCCCAACGTGCCGGAGACCATCGCGGCGTTTCTGGCCTGCGCGTCGATCGGCGCGGTGTGGTCGAGCTGCTCCCCGGACTTCGGCGCGCGCTCGGTGGTCGACCGCTTCGCCCAGATCGAGCCGAAGGTGCTGATCGCGGTCGACGGTTACCGCTACAACGGCCGCGACTTCGACCGAATGGACGTGGTGCGCGCCCTGCAGGCGGAGATCGGCTCGCTCGAGGCGACGATCGTCATGCCCTACCTCGACCCGGGCGCGGACGCCGGGTGGAGCGATCTGCTGGCGAGCGGCGAGGGCGTGCCGCTGCACTTCGAGCAGCTGCCCTTCGACCACCCGCTGTGGGTGCTCTACTCCTCGGGCACCACCGGCCTGCCCAAGGCGATCGTGCACGGCCAGGGCGGAATCCTGCTCGAGCACCTCAAGAAGCTGCACCTGCACCTGAACGCGCAGGAGGGCGACCGCGTGTTCTGGTTCACCACCACCGGCTGGATGATGTGGAACTTCCTGGTGGGGGTGCTGCTGACGCCGGCTCAGATCGTGCTCTACGACGGCAGCCCGGGTCACCCCGACCTGGGCGTGCTGTGGGCGCTTGCGGAGACCACGGGGGTCACCTGCTTCGGCACCTCGGCGTCGTACATCGCTTCATGCATGAAGGCCGGCGTCGAGCCGGCAGCGGGGCGTGACCTGAGCGCTCTGCGCAACGTGGGCTCGACGGGATCGCCGCTCTCTCCAGAGGGCTTCGAGTGGGTGTACTCCCAGGTGGGAGACGACACCTGGCTCTTCTCCACCTCGGGAGGCACGGACGTCTGCACGGCGTTCGTGGGCGGGTGCCCGCTGCTGCCCGTACACGCCGGTGAGCTTCAGGCGCGCGCCCTCGGAGCCAAGGTCGAGGCCTTCGACGAGGAGGGGCGTCCCCTGATCGGCGAGGTCGGAGAGCTGGTGATCACCGAGCCGATGCCCTCGATGCCGGTCTTCTTCTGGAACGACCCCGGAGGCGAGCGCCTGCACGAGAGCTACTTCTCCATGTACGAGGGGGTATGGCGCCACGGCGACTGGATCGAGATTACCGACCGCGGCACCGCGGTCATCTACGGGCGCTCGGACTCCACCATCAACCGCGGCGGCATCCGGATGGGCACCAGCGAGATCTACCGCGCGGTGCTGTCCGTCGACGAGGTCGTGGACGCGCTCGTGGTGGACGTGCCGCGCGAGGGCGAGGAGAGCTGGATGCCGCTGTTCGTGGTGCTGGCCGAGGGCGCGACGCTCGACGACGTCCTCACCCGTGAGCTGGCCCGCCGGATCCGTGAGGAGTGCTCGCCGCGCCACGTGCCCAACGACGTGTTCGCCATCGGAGCCGTGCCCCGGACGCTCTCGGGCAAGGTGCTCGAGGTGCCCGTCAAGCGCATCCTCTCCGGCACCCCGGCGGACCAGGCCGCCAGCCGCGACTCCCTGCAGGACCCGGCGGCGCTCGAGTGGTTCGTGGACCTAGCGGCGCGCCGGGCCTAGGGGAGGAGCGCAGCCGCAACGCTCCGGGAGAGGAGCGCAGTCGCACCGCACCTATTTCTTGCCCAGGCCCTTCGCGTTGTACCGGATCGAGTTCTCCATCAGGAACAGGCCCGAGTACGTGAGACCGTAGTTGCGGAGACCGAAGCGGTGGTCCTGCTCCTCGGTGGGTGTCGGGAGCGCGCCGCCGACGATCCGTACGCGCCCCTTGCCGAGCTTCAGCTCGCCGACCGAGGTGAGCGAGCCGTCGTCGAGCTGGCGGTCGAGCGCCGGATCCTCACCGGTCGTCTCGGTGCCGGTGGTGCCGATCACATGTCCACCGGCCGCCTCCCACTGCTCGGTCTGAACGACGGTCATCGGCGAGGCGTCGTTGCCGATGCCGTAGCCGAGGATCGCCGCCTCCACGAGCTGGCGCGCGTTCGGCCGCAGGCCCTGCATCAGCTCGTGATCGAAGTCCTTGAAGTTCGCGTGCGGCTGGTAGACCTTGATGTGCTCGATCGCATCCTTACCGACGATGCCGAGATCGGCCAGCGCGTTCAGCGCGCGGTCGGTGAGCACGAGGTTGCCGCCGCGCTTGACCCAGCGCTTGAGGTTCGCGTAGTACGTCGCTCTCCTTGTAACGGCGCTTCTTCGAGTCGGCCGGCGCCGGGACGTCTGCCAGCACCAGCGAGTCCACGGCGTTCAGCGTCTTCCGCCTCCGTGCGACATCGGCCGCCGCCAGCTTCACGAACGGCTTCGGCATCAACTTGCTCTCGTCGCGGAACCAGCGCTGGTTGCTGACCCTGTACGAGCGTTGCGTGACGGGTTCGCCGTCGGCGCCGACGCCGTCCTTCTCCGGGCCGGGCAGCGTGCCGGGGCCGTTCTCGTCGGAGTCGGTCACGGTGTCCGGGTTGACCACGTAGCCGGCGCGCCCGACCGTCTTCACCTTCACGTTCTTCGCGCTGAACTCCTTCGACTGCGTCAGCGCGTAGGCCATGGCGGTCTTGATGATTCCCCGGCTGGCGGTGATGTGGTTCTCCTGGAGATAGACGTTCCAGACCTTCTCCGGGACGGTGTGGTTGAAGAAGATCTCGTAGTCCATGCCCGTGACGCCAAGGTCGGTTGCCATGTAGTCGCCGATGAACCCCGTGTCGGTGTAGCCCAGCGTGTCCCAGACGGTGCCCCAGTGGGCGGGCTTGAGCGGGATCGCGCGCGGGTATTCGGCGTCGTTGCCGCCGGTGGCGTTCTCCACCTCGTCGACGATGCCGTCGTAGAGCGTGGCGTCGATCACCGATTTCGTGCGCTCTGCGATCGCCATCAGGCGGCGGTGGTCGACGGAGTCGAACTCGCCGGCCGGGTACATGATGTCCATGTAGGCCTGCGAGTTGAGCTCGCCGTGGATGTCGGCGCCGTAGGCCATCTTTCCGCCGCGTCCGAGCGCGGCGACGTCGTGCATGAACTTGGTGCCGTAGTTGGCCTCGGACTCCTGCAGAGGGTTGCGGCTCGGGTTGATCCGCCCGACGCTCGGCATCTGGCGGTTGAGGTCGGTGCCGAGCGAGTTGCCGCGCGAGTAGGTCATCGGCAGCGGCTTGTTCCAAAGGTCGCCGACGGCCCAGCCGTCGGAGTTGAAGTCGACGAGGTAAACGGCTTCCTTGGCCAGCAGCTCCCGTACCTCGTACTCGTGCAGACGCGGCTCGCGCCCGGTCGACGAGTCGTAGTTCGCGACGCCGTCGGCCAGCTTGCCGCCGTTGGTGGCGGCCAACGCGAGGTCCTCGGCGGTACGCAGCCCGCCCTCGAGGCCGCCGCGCTCGTTCCCGTGCACCGAGAGCGAGAAGAAGAGCGTGTCCTTGCCCTTCTCGGGCACCGCATGGTCGGTGATCTTGATCACCTGGATGTCGCGGCCGTCACCCGTGTCGCCCTCCTCGTAGGAGCGCAACCGGTCGGCCCCGGCGCTCACCGCATCGTCGCCGTAGACGTCTCTCAGATTGACGATCGAGACCCAGCGCGGGTACTTCTGCGCGAGGTACTCGATGCCGTGCTGGTACTCGACGAACCCGGTCGCGTCGGGTGTGTACTGCACGTAGGCCTTCGCATTCACGGCCTCGGGGAAGATCCGGCCGCCGCAGAGCGAGCTCGGCGGGCCGCCCATGTACCCGTCCGTGCAGACGGGCGTGGCGGAAGCGGGAGCCGCGCTCACGAGCGCGGTGAGCACTGCGAGGACGGGGAGCGTGAACGAGCGATGGAAGCGCATGTCGTTTGAAAACGCACGCTCCTTTCGGATCTTGCGGCGCTTACGTCGCGGGCGGTTCCTCCACGGCGCCCAGCCGCGTGCCGCGCAGGATCTGCGAGCCGGGCAAGCGCACGTAGCGGCGTCCGCGCCGCCGCTCGTCGGCGCCCACGAGGGGAGCCATCACAGCGGCCTGCGTGAGGCCCACGAGCAGGCAGCCGCCGGTCACGCGCAGCCCCGCGTCCCACAGCCCGGTGGGCAGCGCCACGGCCAGCGTGAGCCCGGCGGTGATCACGGGCATCTGCCACAGCGGTGTGGGCTCGCCCGTCAAGGACGTGTCGCTCCCCTGCACCGGCTCCGCGCGGGCGGTCCACTTCCTGGCCGAGCGCGGCCCCAGGAAGGCGCACAGCGCGGCGACTACGCCAAGCTGAATGCCGGTGCTCCACGGGCGGTCGGTGGCCGAGTCCTCCAGGGCCACCAGCACCGCCGAGCCGACGGCGCCGGAAAACGCGAGCGCACCGCCCTCGCGGACCAGGAGCTCTTGGTAGGAGGGCGGCACGTGCCACACCCTACGGTGGTTCGCGTCCCGGCCTCCGGGGTAGGGCCCCTGGGATGTATTCCCTTCCGGGCCGTCCCGCTTCGTTCTGGATCGACACCGCGCCGGGCGAGCCGTTTCCCACCCTCGATCGCGACCGCGGGTTCGATGTTGCCGTGCTCGGCGCCGGGATCACCGGCGTGACGACGGCTCTGTTGCTGAAGCGAGAAGGCATGAAGGTGGCGCTGATCGACGCCGGCCGGGTGGGGAACGGCGCGTCGGGCTACTCCACGGCCAAGGTCACCTCGCAGCACAGCCTGACGTACTCCAAGCTGCGCTCGCGCTTCTCCGACGACGGAGCGATCGCCTATGGCGAAGCCAACCAGGCGGGTCTGGCGCTGATCGTCAGGCTGGCCGAGGAGCTGAAGATCGACTGCGACCTCAGGCGCAAGCCGGCGTTCACCTACACCGAGTCCGAAGACGAGCGCGACACGGTGCGCCAGGAAGCCGAGGACGCCGCGGCCTCGGGTCTGCCCGCCTCCTACACCGAGGACCTGGACCTGCCCTGGCCCGTGGCGGGCGCGGTGCGATTCGAAGACCAGGCCGAGTTTCATCCGGTCAAGTACCTCCTTCGCCTGGCGCGGGAGGTCGACGGCAACGGCAGCGCCGTGTTCGAGGCCACCCGGGCGGTCGGGGTAAAGGACGGCAAGCGCCCACTGGTGACCACCGAGAACGGGCGCACGGTCACCGCCCGCCACGTGGTCGTGGCCACACACGCCCCGTTTCTCGACCGGGCCGGGTTCTTCGCCCGGATGCACCCCGAGCGGTCCTACGTGCTGGGGGTGAAGGTGCGGGACGCGGTGCCCCAGGGCATGTACATCAGCACCCACGGCCACTCCCTGCGTGCCCAGCCGGCGGATGGAGGGGAGCTGCTGCTGGTGGGAGGGGAGAGCCACAAGCTGGGCCATTCGAACGAAGTCGAGCGTTATCGCGCGCTCGAGACCTACGCCCGTGAGCGTTTCGACGTGGTGTCGATCGACTGGCGCTGGGCCACGCACGATCACATCCCCCATGACCGGGTGCCCTACGTGGGCCGGCTGGCGCCGTTCTCCAAGAACATCCTCGTGGCCACCGGCTTCCGGAAGTGGGGCTACGCCAATGGCAGCGCCGCCGCGCTCATGCTCACCGACCGGCTCTCGGGCCGGTCCAATCCCTGGGCCTCCACGTTCGACTCCACCCGCCTGGGCCCGCCCCAGGCCGCGTACAGCTTCGTGAAGGAAAACGCCGGCGTGGGGAGGCGCTTCGCCCTCGATCGGCTCAAGCGAGGCAGCGTCGCAGACATCGCTCCGGGCGAGGGCGCCATCGTGCGCGACGGGCTCGGCCAGAGCGCGGTGCACCGGGACGACGAGGGCCGCCTCCACGCGGTCTCGGCGCGTTGCACGCATCTGGGCTGCATCGTGGACTTCAACGGGGCGGAGCGGTCGTGGGACTGCCCCTGCCACGGGTCGCGCTTCGGCACGGACGGATCGGTGCTGGCCGGGCCTGCCGTGGCGCCCCTCGGGCGGCGGTCGGTGGATGGCTGACGTCCGGATCACCGAGTTCACCGATCCCGGTTGCCCGTGGGCGTTCTCGGCGGAGCCCTTCCGCCGCCGCCTGGACTGGCTCTACGGCGAGCATCTGGAGTGGCGCACCTGCATGGTCGGCCTGTCCGAGTCGCCCGACGACTACATCGAGAAGGGCTTCGATCCCGAGAGGCAGGCCAGCGCCTTCATGATCATCGCGAAGGACCACGGGATGCCCATCGACACCTCGGTCCGGCCGCGCATGGCCGCAACCGTGCCCGCCTGTCGCGCGGTGGTGGCCGCCCGCCTGTACGCGCCCGACCGGGAGCGCATGCTGCTCAGGCGGCTGCGCGTCCGCCATTTCTCCGGCGAGCTGCTCGACCTGCCTGCCACGATTGCCGCGGCGGCAATGGACGCCGGCATCGATCCGGCTCGACTGGAGGCCTGGACCGCCGGGGACGACATAGAGGCCGTGCTGCGCGAGGACATGGCGGTCAGCCGTGAGCCCATGCCGGCCGCCCGGGTGCTCGACGCCAAGCTGGCCAACTGGTCCGGCGGACGCCGCTACACGTGCCCGTCGTACGAGGTCGTGCGCCTCACCGACGAAGTGCGGATAGCCGTGCCGGGGTTCCAGCCGTTTCCCGTCTACGACGTGTTGCTGGCCAACCTCGTGCCCGGCGTCGAGCGGCGAGACCCCGCGGCGAGCGTCGAGGAGGTGCTCGAGTGGACGGGCACGCCCCTGGCGACCAAGGAGGTGGCGGTGGTCTGCGACATCCCCTTGGAGGCGGCCCGCGAGGCGCTTGGGCGCGTGGCCGAAGAGCGCCACGTGGGCTTCGACGGGTTCTGGTCGTTGCCGAAGTCGGCCGCGCTGCGCCAGGCCGCCTGAGCACTCGCAGATAAGGACACGGGTCGAAATAGGGGGTTCCCCCGACGCGCCGACCGTCCCGGTCAATCGATAGTGGCTACCCCATACACAAGGAGCCTGCATGAGCGTCGAGACCCTCACAACGGACGCGCGACGTCACCTCGAGGCGCGCGGGTTCACCGGCCATCTGGTCGAACCCGAAGACAGTGGATACGAGACAGCCCGCCGGGTCTGGAGCGGATCGATCGACCGCTACCCGGCGGCGATCGCGCGGTGCCACGATGCCGAGGATGTTGCTGCCGCGGTGAGCGCAGCCGTGGACCTCGGCGTGCCGCTTGCGGTTCGGGGTGGCGGCCATAGCGTCGCCGGCCACGGCACGTGCGACGACGGGGTCGTGATCGACCTCTCGCCGATGCGCCAGGTGCTCGTGGACCCGGACGCGCGACGCGCGACGGTGAGCGGCGGCGCGCTGCTCGGCGACCTCGACGCCGCCACGCAAGAGCACGGGCTGGCGGTGCCGGCTGGACAGGTGTCCCATACGGGTGTCGCCGGGCTGACGCTGGGCGGCGGGGTCGGATACCTGATGCGAAAGCACGGCCTGACGATCGACAGCCTGATGGCGGCCGAGGTGGTCACGGCCACGGGCGAGATCGTCCGTGCCGACGACCGCACCAACGCCGATCTGTTCTGGGCGCTTCGGGGCGGCGGAGGCAACTTCGGCGTCGTCACCAAGTTCGAGTTCGAGCTGCAGGACGTCGGCCCGATCATCTACGCCGGCGTGCTTGTCTTCCCGCACGAGCGGGCGGCCGAGGTGATGCGCGCCAGCCGCTCCGTGATGGAGCACGCACCCGACGAGCTGACGATCCACGAGGTCTTGCTCACGGTGCCGCAGCACGAACCGTTTCCAGCCGAGCTGCGGGGTAAGCGGGCGGTGTTCCTGGTCGCCACCCACCTCGGCGCGGACGAGCAGGCGCGGGTCGACCTCGAGCCGCTGCGAGAGCTCGGCCCGGCATTCGACCTCCTCGGCCCGATGCCCTACGTGGCGCTTCAGTCGATGATCGACGAGGACACCCGGGCAGGGCTCGGCCACTACTCCAAGTCGCACTGGCTGGCGGGCTTCGAGGACGGCTTGATCGACACCCTCGTGGAGGCGCTGCCGCAATCGCCGTCGCCGCTCAGCCATCTGATCACAGCCCGCATGGGTGGGGCGGTCGAACGAGCCCCGGCCGATGGCACGGCCTTTGCGCACCGGTCCGCAGCCAACCTCCTGTGGATCATCGGCCTGTGGGAGGACCCGCAATCCCCAGCCGGCGCTCACCGGGCCTGGGTCAACGACGTGCTCGAGGCGGCTCGCCCCTACAGCACGGGTGGCGTCTACGTGAACGCGCTCGACGACGAAGGGCCTCAGCGTGTGCGTGCCGCCTATGGCGAGGCGACGTTCGCGCGGCTGCAGGAGGCCAAGCGGCGCTGGGACCCGGGGAACGTGTTCCGGCTCAACCAGAACATTCCGCCTGCCCGCGCCTAGCCGCCGCGGCGGCGGCGCGGACCGCGTAGGCCGCAGCCTCGGCTCTCGACTTCACACCGAGCTTGCCGAGGATGCGGCCCACGTGGTGCTCTGCCGTCTTCGGGCTGATGAACAGACGCTGGCCGATCGCCTGGTTGGAGAGGCCCTCACGCAGCAAGTCGAGCACCTCTCGCTCGCGGGCGGTCAGGTCACCGCTGATCCGCGGCGCGCTGCGACCGCTCGCCCCACGGCCGCGCAGGAACGCCGCGCACTCGTCCGCGTGCCCCAGCGCACCGAGGCGTTCGAAGATCGCCAGCGCCGCCCGGGCATGGAACAGAGCGAGGTCTGGCTCGTCGATCCGGGCCAGCTCGAGTCGTGCACGTCCCTCCTCGAGTGGCATTCGCAGCCGGGTGAATGACTCGCGCGCTGCCTCGAGCAGCGCTCGGGCAGCGTCCCGGTCGCCGGTCGAGACGGCGATCCGCGCCTCGTGGAACCGCGCCAGCGCCACCAGGTTCTCGCGGCCCAGCTCATGGCCGAGGGCGGCCATCCGTTCGATCAGCGCCTTTACCCGCTCGAGCTCGCCCGATGCGATCAGGGCCTCGGCGCAGCTCGGCAGGAGGGTGGCGAGCACGGCACGGGCATCGCCGGCAGCCTCGAGCCTGCGCATGGCCAGCGCGCAGGCCAGTGCCGGATCGTCGCGCGCCAGCGCCAGGCCCACGGTGGCCGTGATCGCCAGCGGGTGATCCTGGTAGCCGGCAAGCAGCGTGTCCGCTTCCCCGAGCCGTCCCTGGCGGACACGAAGCTCGGCGAGGCGTCCGATGGCGAACACACGGGCGTCGCTGCCAAGCTCCTCGTACGTTTCGAGCGACAAACGGAGCTCGGTGTCGGCCCGCTCCCAGTCGCCGGTCGCGATCAGCACCCCCGCGTAGATGGTTCGGCACCATGCGTGGAGCGGGGTATAGCCGCGCCGTCCGGTGAAATCGACCACGACGCGGCACCAGTCTGCGGCGTGTTCGAAGTCCGCAAGCCGATCACAAGCCACCAGCGTCGTGCAGCAGGCGTCGCCGATCGCCAGAGGATCCGACGCCTCCCCGCCCATCGCCATCGCCATCGCCTCGTCGAGCAGGGCCATCCCGCCCGTCACGTCTCCAGCGTCGATCCCGGCCAGCCCGAGCTGGGAAAGCGCTGCGGCCTCGAGATCGGGGTCTGCGAGGTCGCGGGCAATGCGGGCGGCGGCGTCGGCGTGTAGCTCCTTCTCGGAGGGCCGCAGCGCCGCTCGCTTGGCCTGCTCGATCTCGAGCCAACCGTGTTCGGCCCCCACCTCTTGGTCCGCCAGCAGTCGCTGCGCGCGGGCGAGCCAGCCGTTCGCGGCGCCCTGCTCTCCGGAGATGCGGTGCTCCGCGGCCAGGTATATCGCCAGGTTCGCGGCCTGACGGATGTCGTTGCGCTGCCTGAACTGCGCGTAGGCCTGACGACGGCTTTCGATCCCGTCCTGGTATTCCCCAAGCCACCAGAGAGCGCGCCCCAAGCCATCAAGGGCGGTGGGGTCGTCGGGGTGAGTATCGAGATAGGCGGCGAACGAGTCCTTCGCCGCGGACCATTCAGCTCTCTTCAGGGCGTCCCACGACGCGGCCAGTTCGGGCGCCTCATCGTGAGGCATCGGCCTTCTCCAGGCGCTCGGCCAGGCCCTTCATCCCCAGCTCCCGCGCGGCGGCCGCTCCGCCCGCCCGGTCCACCGGGGAGTCGGGCGGGCGCTCCACGTCGACCGGCTGCAGCGTCGCGATCTCCCGGAAGGCGCGTAGCTCGGGCGCCATCCGGGCCAGAATGTTCACCTTCTCCCCGTCGCGCTCGGCCTGCTCGAGGGCCGCCTCCAGCGAGCCGTGGCGGGCGAGGATGTCGGCCGCGCGCTTCTCCCCGATTCCCTTGGCGCCGGGCAAGCCGTCCGAGGGGTCCCCGCGCAGGGCGATGAAGTCGGGCACCAGCCGGGGCTCCAGTCCGTAGCGGCTCTTGACCTCGGCCGGGTCGATCCGCTGGGGGCCCTTCTTGCCGCGACCTCCCAGCAGCAGCACCGTCACGTCGTCGGTCACGCACTGGAACAGGTCGCGGTCGCCGGTCAGGATCAGCGCCCGTCCTCCGGCCGCCACCTCCTCGACGGCCAGCGCCCCGAGCAGGTCGTCAGCCTCGAGCGCATCGTGCTCGAGCACGATCCAGCCCAGGGCGCGGTAGAGCCCGGGCGCTCGCTCCCACTGGTGGGCGAGGTCCGCCGGCATCGGCGGGCGGTGGGCGTGGTATGGCTCGTACAGCTCCACCCGGTACGCGGCGGCGTCGGGCCCGAAGCAGCACACGACGGCCCTCGCCCCCTCCTCCTCGGCCACGGCGAGAATGGTGTTCACAGAGCCGAGGAGGGCGTTCACCGGCCGTCGGTCGCTGCCCTTTATCGAGTCCGGCAGGCCGTAGAAGGCGCGGTAGAGGAGATACGGGGCGTCGACCAGCAGCAGGGGACCTTGCATGGGGTCAGCCTAATTCCCGCACGATGCCCCCGTCCGGTGCTACGGTTCGCGCTTGTACGGCCGGGCGATGACGCTCGGCGAAGAAGTGCCAGCGCTCGCAGGTCGTTGCTCTCAGCATCCTCCGCGTACGCAGCACGAAAGAAGTGGAGGATTCACATGCCTAGTGGAACCGTCAAGTGGTTCAGCGACGAGAAGGGCTTCGGCTTCATCACCCCCGACGACGGGGGCAAGGACCTGTTCGTCCATCACACCGGTATCACCGGCGATGGCTTCAAGTCCCTCACCGAGGGCGCGAAGGTCTCCTTCGAGGCCGAGTCCGGTGACAAGGGCCCGAAGGCCGTCAACGTCGCACAGGCCTAGAGCCGCGAGCAGCTGGTCCGGCATGCGACATGCATGCCGGACCGCTCGCCGTCCCGGCTGAGGGCCCGCCGGTGTAGATTGACCGCGATGCGTGTGCGGGGAGGATTGTCGTGGGTTGCGCTGGTCGCATGCGCGCTCTCCGCCTCCGCCTCCGCCGCGCCGGCCGCCTCCGCCGCGCCGGAGGTCGACCGCCTGGCAGCCGCCGACGGCGCCAACGTGGTGATCAGGCGCACAGCGCACGGGATCCCGCACATCTTCGGAACCGGCTTCCGGGATCTCGGCTACGGCTACGGCTACGCGTTCGCCGAGGACAACATCTGCACCGTCGCCGCCGAGTACGTGACCGTGCGCGCCGAGCGGTCGCGCTTCTTCGGAGCCGAGAAGAGCTGGAAGTTCGAGGGCAACGGCTCCACGGTGAACAACCTCAACAGCGACTTCTTCTTCAAGCGCATCATTGACAAGGCCACCGTCGAGGGGCTGCTGTCCAAGCCGCCACCGAACGGCCCGCGGCCCGAGGTCCGGCAGGGCGTGAGCGGCTACGTGGCCGGTTACAACCGCTACCTGCGCGACACGGGTGTGGCCAACATCCCGGATCCCACTTGTCGCGGGCAGGAGTGGGTGAGGCCGATCCGCGAGATCGACGTGTACCGCTACTTCTACGAGCTCGCCCTGCTGGCCAGCTCCGGCGTGGCGATCGACGGCATCGCCGGCGCGCAGCCGCCCACCCCTCCGGCTGCGCTCGGGTCGGAGCCCAAGCTCAGCGAGCAGATGAGCCTGATCGAGGCCAACATCGACCGGTTCGAGTTCGGCGGCCTCGGCTCCAACGCATACGGCTTGGGGCGCGAGAACACCGTCGGCGGCCACGGGATGGTGCTCGGCAACCCGCATTTCCCGTGGCAGGGGGCGCAGCGCTTCTACCAGTCGCATCTCACCATCCCCGGCAAGGTCGACGTGGCCGGCGCCAGCCTCTTCGGCGTGCCGATCGTGCTCATCGGCCACACGCAGAAGCTCGGCTGGAGCCACACCGTGTCAACCGCCCGCCGCTTCACCCCGTTCGAGCTCAAGCTCGTGCCGGGCTCGCCCACGTCCTACGTCTACGACGGTGACGTCAAGCAGATGACCGCCGACCCGGTGACGGTGCAGGTGCAGGCGGCGGGCGGCAAGCTCGAGAACCGCACGCGCACCCTCTACTCGACGGTGCACGGCCCGGTGTTCGACTCGATCCTGGGGCTGCCGCTGTTCCCGTGGACATCG
Organism: uncultured Thermoleophilaceae bacterium; assembly: GCA_963825475.1. Classification (GTDB taxonomy): domain Bacteria; phylum Actinomycetota; class Thermoleophilia; order Solirubrobacterales; family Thermoleophilaceae; genus JAAYBF01. The sequence goes on from CAWGTC010000006.1 coordinate 965,939, forward strand.
GCCCAGGCACACGCCATGGGCGACGCCAACGCGGGCAACTTCCGCTATCTCAACCACTTCCTCGAGACCAACATGGCGCAGAGCGTGCGCGAGTACGACAGGGTGCTGCGCCGCAACCAGGGCATCCCGTGGGTCAACTCGATCGCCGCCGACTCGCGCGGGGAGGCCTACTACGCCGACATCGGCGTGGTGCCCAACGTGTCCAACGCCAAGGCCGCGGAGTGCAACACCGCGCTCGGGGCCCAAACCACCCAGCTGCTCGGCATCCCGATCCTCGACGGCTCGCGCACCGGCTGCCGCTGGGGCGACGATCCCGATGCGCTCCAGCCCGGCACCTTCGGGCCGAAGAACATGCCGAGCCTGTTCCGCCGCGACTACGTGACCAACTCCAACGACAGCTACTGGCTGTCGAACCCGGAGCAGCCCCTCGAGGGCTTCGCCCGGATCATCGGCGACGAGCGCACGGCGCGTGCGCTGCGCACGCGGCTGGGGCTGAGGATCGTGCAGCGGCAGGGCAAGTTCCGCCTGGGCGACGTGCAGGACGCGGTGTTCAACAACCGCCAGTACGCCGGCGAGCTGTTCCGTGACTCGCTCGTGGCACTGTGCGAGGCCAATCCCACCCTCACGGGCACGAGCGGGCCGGTCGACGTGAGCGCGGCCTGTCCGGTGCTCGCGGCCTGGAATCTGCGCGACGACCTCGACAGCCGGGGGGCCGTGCTCTTCCGCCGCTTCGCGAGCAAGGCCCTGGCGGCGCCGGGCGGGCTCCCCGCGGGCGGAGGCGCCGGCGTCTACACCACGCCCTTCGATGCGGGGGACGCGGTCAACACTCCCAACGGGCTCAACACCGACAGCCCGGGGGTGCGAAGCGCCCTGGCCGACGCGGTCTCGGAGCTGCGCGATCAGGACATTCCGCTCGACGCTCGCCTCCGTGAATACCAGTACGAGCTGCGGGGCGAGGAACGAATCCCCATCCATGGCGGCCCGGGCGGGCTCGGGGTGTTCAACGCCATCAGCGCGCCGTTCAAGGCGCGCGAGGGCTTCCCGGACATCGTGCACGGCTCGAGCTTCGTGATGGCCGCCCACCTCAACGGCACCCGCTGTCCCGACTCGCGCTCGATCCTCACGTACTCGCAGTCCGCCAACCCGCAGTCGCCCTACTACGCCGACCAGACCCGGAAGTACTCGCGCAAGAGCTGGGTGGACATGCGCTTCTGCACCGAGGAGATCCTGCGTGACCACGCGCTGCGTGTCACCGAGCTGGGCTGCGTGTCCGACTCCGGACTGCGTTCGGCGCGCGTGCGGGCAGCCCGCCGCGGCCGGGTGCGGCTGGCCTTCAGGCGCCGCGTCAGGATGCCGGTCACAGTCGACGTGCTGCGGGCCTCGCCCTCGCGACTGCGCCGCGTGTCGCGGGTGCGCCGCGCGAAGTCCTTCACCCTGCGCCGCAAGCTGCGCGCGGGCCGCTACGTGGCCCGCTTCACGGCGCTCGGGCGCACCGGCAAGAGCGACGTTCGCGAGGTGCCCTTCACGCTGCGCGGTCGTGTGCGCTCCGAGCGCCGCGGGTTCTCGCGCCGAGCTACGTGCGGGACGCTGACCTCCGCCACGCTGGGCTCTCCGGTGTTCGGCGGGCGCGCGGACAAGCCGCTGCGTCTGCGCTACCGCCTGGCTCGCCGCGCGCGCGTCTCGGTGGCCGTGCTGCGCGGACGGCGCGTGGTGCGCAGGCTCCGTGCCGGGAACCGGAAGGCCGGCGCGCATCGCGTGGAGGTCCGCTCCGCGCGGCTGGGCCGCGGTGCCTACCGGGTGCGGATCGTGGTGCGCGCGGGCAAGAAGCGCAGAGCGGCGACGCTGGCCGCGCGCCGGCTGTAGGTCAGCGAGGTGGTTGAATGAGCCATCGCCGACGAAGTCCAGCTCCAGTTCGTCGAGCCGGGACGGCCGGCGCAGCTGCTCGCCGCCTGGAAGGCCGACCCGCCTGACGCGTTCTCGAAGGACGGCTTCGGGCTGAAGGACGAGGCCTACGACACGCTGGTCTACGACTCGCGCTACTACGACTGGCCGGCCAAGCTCCTCTTCGTCACGACCCTGGGCTTCGCGCTCCTCTTCAAGGGGTTCATGGGCAGCAGCTTCCAGCTCACCGTCCGGTTCGACGCCGAGGGCTCAACCGGTACGAAGGTCACGATCATCGGGCGGGCGCATCCACGGACCCGCCGCAAGCTCACCGAGCTGGCGGGCGAGCACGGCGGGCCGGTTGGCCTGCGCGTGGGCGTCTAGCTAGAAACGCTTCAGCAGCTCGGCCTTCTTCGCGTCGAACTCCTCGGTCGTGATCAGCCCGGCGTCGCGCATCTGCCCGAGCTTGAGCAGCTTGGCCGCGGGATCGTCGTCGCCGGTGGGCGGCGCACCGGCCGGCGCAGCGGCGGGCACCGGAAGCGGCGTGCCCGCAGCCATCGCCTGGCGCATGGCGTCGTCGGCCACGTTGCCGTAGGTGTTCCCCATGCCTCCCATCACCGCGGCCACGTCCCCACCGGCCGCGGCGATCGCAGCCTGCTGGGCCTCCCACTGCACGGCGATCCGCTGGGGATCGTCGGGATGGATCTTCACGGGGATCTCCATGCCCACGGTGATCGCCGCCTTCATGCGGGTGGTGGGAAACAGGTAGTCCACGTCGTATGGCGTCCCGCTCGGCGGATGCACCGTGAGCAGGATGTGCATGGCGAAGCGGTCGCCCGGCACGGGCTCGGCGAAGCCCTTGGCCACTGCCTTGGCCGGCGTTCCCTTCTCAAGCACCTCGTGCTCGCCGCGGTCGTCCGCCAGCGCGCCAATATCCTTGAACGCGCCACGCACGGACGGCATGCCGCCGTGGTGGTCGCCCATCCGCTTGACGTCACGCATGCCCTTGAACAGTCCCATCGGATCTCTCCCTCTTCTCTGGCTACCAGCTGTGGATGATCGCCATGACCGGCGCGTCGGGGTCGTACTTCACGGTGATCGCCTGGCCCTCCGAGATTCCCTCCATCTGGGCCGGAAGCATCGACTGGCTGATCTGCGCCGGGTAGGGCTCGCCCGAGGCGGGCTTGATCGACACGTCGAACTCCACCATCTGCCCTCCGCTGATGTCGGTCTGGCCGGTGGGGCGGATCGAGTGGATAACCCCGGGCGCCTCGACCCCTGACGCCGCCAGCTTCTGCATCAGCTGCGCGTAGGCCACCTGGCCCGTCATGTCCCCGCCCATCCCTGCGCCCATGCCGCCCATGGGGGACGCCGTCGCGCCCTGGCTCGAGGCCATCGCCTCCTGGGCCTGCGCCTGCGCATCTTTCATCTTGCCGAAGAGACCCACAGGGCCACCTTCCCTTTCGCTCGAAGACGTGACCCGACCCTACGCCCGCGGCCCGGTGGTAGGCAAGGGACCGAGCACAGTTTGCCCCTGCGGCAGCCGAGCCGGGTCGAAGCGCTCGACGAGGTCCGCGGCGCTCACCGGCTCGCGCTCCTCGGCCAACCCCAGGCTCATCGCCATCCACGCCACCGCGTCCTGCGGTCCGCGCCCGTGGTCGGCGAGGTCGGTGAGGGTGACCGTGCCGTGGCGCTTGGCCAGCCGCGCGCCGTCGGGACCCAGCACGAGTGGCACGTGCGCGTGCCGCGGGGCCGGTAGGCCGAGCAGGCGCGCGAGCAGCAGCTGGCGTGGGGTGGACTCGATCAGGTCGTCGCCGCGCACCACCTCGGCGATGTCCTGCGCGGCGTCGTCGACCACCACCGCCAGGTTGTACGCCGGCGTGCCGTCGCCGCGGCGCAGCACGAAGTCGTCGACCGCGCCCTCCTGGTCGCCTCGCAGCAGGTCCGTGAACGCGATCCGCTCACCACCGGCGTCCAGGCGCAGGGCGGCCGGCCGCCCGGCGCTGCGTTCGCGCTCCGCCCGCTCGGCCGCGGTCAGCCGGCGGCAGGTGCCCGGATAGGCGCCCTCGGGCAGCGGCCCGTGCGGCGCCTCGGGCGCGCTGCGGATCTCCGCGCGCGTGCACCAGCAGGGGTACACCCGCCCCTGCGCCTCGAGCCGTGAGAGCGCTTCGAGATAGAGGCCGGTGCGTGCGGACTGGCGCACGGGCTCCGAGTCCCAGTCGATCCCGATCGCCCGCAGATCGGCAAGCTGGCGCTCCTCATGAGCGAGCTTGGACCGCTGCGGATCGAGATCCTCGACCCGCAACAAGAACCGCCCCCCACGCGACCGCGCGAAAAGCCACGCGAGGAGCGCGGTACGCAGGTTGCCGAGATGAAGAGCCCCGGTAGGGCTGGGGGCAAACCGTCCGTCGTGGGCGCCGGGCACGCGGAGATGATGGCGACTTGGAGGCGCTAGGCGCTGGTCGCTATGAAAGGCCCTCGGGTCCGGCGTAGGTGGTCGCTCCCAGCGACCAACGACCAGCGACTAGCGACTCGAGCGCCTACAGCCCAGCCGGATGCCTGACCACATACCCCGACGTCGAGCGCGTCTCGCCCGACCATCGCGAGCCGGTGAGGCTGCGGGCGCTCGTGTCGAAGCGCCGGCCGTTGACCACCATGTACACGTGACCGCTGTTCGCATAGATGGTGATGTGCTTGCCCGGGCCGGGGCGACCGTAGCTCTCGAAGTCGCCCGAAGCCAGGGGCGAGCGCAGCAGGCCGCCCCCGTGCAGGGCATAGGACACCGAGCCCGAGCAGTCGTAGGCCCAGTCGCTGAACGAGCCATGGCCTCCGCCGTAGCGGTATGGGGTCGTGGCGATGCGGTTGCCGGCGGCGATCACCCTCTGCACGACGCGGTAGGACCCGGGCCGGGTGCGCGAGCCACCGCGGTCGCCGCCGCCCTTGCGCTTGAGCATCCGCCCGGAGTCCATGCCGAGCGCCTGCCGGGTGGCGGGGCCCACCACACCGTCCGCGGTCAGGCCGTGCCTGCGCTGGAACCGGCGCACCGCGCGCTCGGTCTGGGTTCCGAAGGCGCCGTCGGCGGGTACGCCGAGCTTGCGCTGCAGCGTTCGCACGCCGCCGCCGCGGCGCCCGCGGCCACCTCGATGCGAGCGCCCTCCTCGTGAACGCCGGACACGCGAGCGCTGGTTGATGCGGGCCTTCTTGCGCTTGAGCACGGCGCCGGAGCGCAGACCCATGGCGTCGCGGGTCATCGGGCCGGCGATGCCGTCGGCCGTGAGGCCGTGGCGGCGCTGCCAGCGGCGCAGGGCGCGCTCGGTCTGGGGACCGAAGACCCCGTCGGCCGGGATCCCGAGCTTGCGCTGCATGTCGGCCACGCCGCCGCCCCGGTGGCGCACCTTCGCGGCCGTGGCGGCGGCCGCGGTGTCCGTGGAGCCGGCCAGGCCCTCGACGATCAACGCCGAGGACGAGCCTCCCGCCACCACGATCGCGGCGGCCACCGCGCCGCTGCGCGCGGAGGGGAGGGGCAGCTCACGGCGCGGCGCGGGGGCGGCCCGGCGGGCGCGAGAGCGCTCGAGCGATTCGGTCCATATGTCGGAGCAGGCCAGATCCCGCGGGATGCCGTTCAACGTGAAGCACCTCTGTCTGATTCGAACTGTGCGCCTACGAGGTGAGCTGTCGGGCTCGCGCTGCACAAGCAGCGCTACCTCCGGGTCCACGGCAAGGCCGCGGCCGGAGGATTCGCCCCTGCGGTCATCGAGACCGCATGGTTCCCCCGCTCGCTCGGTCAGGGCCAAAGCGATTCGGCGTGCCGCGTCGTTGTATCAGGCAAAACTCCTGCATCGTGCACGTTTTGTTGCAATTCACGCCTTGCAACATGCCGCCCACCTCGCTGAGAGGGGTGCTAGCCGAGTACGAGCTCGGCTGCCTGGCGCACCATCGCGACGTCGCCGCCCACGAGCAGCGTGGTGGCGATCGACTCCCGCCAGGCTTCCAGATCGTGGCGGATCTTGTCCGCGGGGCCGATCAGCCCAAGCTCTTCGATCAGCTTCGTGGGCACCGCCGCGGCCGCCTCGTCCTTCTTGTGATCGAGATAGAGATCCTGGATTTTCGCGGCCTCCGCCTCGTAGCCCATGCGCCGTGGCACGTCGTTGTGGAAGTTGGCCCCACGGGCGCCCATGCCGCCGAAGTACAGGGCGTACATCGGGCGCAGCATGTCCGCCGCCGCCTCCACGTCGTCATGCACGATCAGCGGCACCGACGCCGCCACCTCGAACGAGTCGAAGTCATGGGCCGCGCCCTCGCGTGCGAAGCCTTCGGCGAGCGCGTCGCGGTAGAAGCCCTGGTGGCGCGGAGCGAAGAACAGCGCCAGCCACCCGTCGCAGATCTCGCCGGCGAGGGCCACGTTCTTCGGGCCCTCGGCGCCGAGGAAGATCGGTATCCGGTCGCGCACCGGGTGCAGCGTCGACTTCAGTGGCTTGCCCAGGCCGGTTCCCTCTGGATGGGGCAGCGGGTAGTGGGGGCCCGGCGCGGTCACCCGATCCCCGCGGGCCACGATGTCACGCACGATGCTCACGTACTCGCGGGTGCGGGCCAGTGGCTTGGCGAACGGCTGCCCGTACCAGCCCTCGACCACCTGGGGCCCGGAGACACCCAGGCCGAGCACGAACCTGCCGCCCGACAGGTGGTCCATGGTCATCGCGGCCATCGCCGCGGCGGCGGGCGTGCGCGCCGACATCTGCATGATCGCCGTGCCCAGCCGCACGTTCTCGGTCGCCGACCCCCACCAGGCCAGCGGGGTGAGCACGTCGGACCCGTAGGCCTCGGCGGCCCAGATCGAGTCGTAGCCCAGCTTGTCGGCCTCGGCTATCGACTGCTCCACGCCGGGTGGCGGGCCGGAGCTCCAATAGCCGGTGTTGAGTCCGAGGCGCAGGTCGTGTGCCACTCAGCCGATCCTATTCTCCGGCCGCCGCCCTCCGCCCTACGCAGCCGTCCTCGTCGAGATCGAAGGTCAGCTCCGGCGCGCCCGCGGCGGCGAGCGCGGCGCGCACCGGCTCCGGATCGGGCGCGTACGCGAGCAGGTACCCGCCTCCGCCGGCGCCCATCAGGATCGCCGCGCTCGCCCCGGCTCGCAGCGCCGTCTCGCGCAGGTCCTCGACCCGCGGCATCGCAACCTCGGCCAGGCGTTTGCGTTTGAGCGCCCACTGCTCGTTCATCAGCTCGGCGATCGCGTCCAGATCGCCGGCCTCGAAAGCCAGGCTGCTCTCCCGTGCGGCGGCGCACGCCCGCAGGAGGTTGCGCTCGAGCCCCGGGTCTCCGGCCAGCGTGCGCTCGACCTGGCCGGAGAGGATGTGCGCGGCGGAGCGGCTTTGCCCCGTGTAGAAGAGAAGGAAGCGATCGCGCAGCGCGGCGCGGACCTCGCCCGGCAGGCGGAGCCGCTGCACTTCGACCGTTCCGTCGGGCGCGAAGGTGAAGGAGTTGATCCCGCCGTGGGTCGACGCGTACTGGTCCTGCTTGCCAACCGTGCGCCCGGCGTCCTCGATCTCGATGGCGCAAGCCGCCTCCGCCAGCTCCCCGCCGAACAGCTCATGCGCAGCTGAGATGCCGATCGCCTTCACGGCACACACGGCATAGGCGCCCGACGAGCCCAGCCCCGTGCCGGGCTCCACGTCGCCTTCCGAGCTCAGCTCCAGGGGCCGGCCGTCACCGTGGCGGGCGATCGCGGCCCTCAGGATGGGATGGCCGATGTCGGCCGCCTCGGCCACCTCCTCACGCTCCAGGTGCGCCAGGAGGAACAGCTCCCCCTGCGCGGGCGAGACGCGCATCCGCACATAACGGTCGATCGCGCCGGACAGCACGAAGCCTCCGTGCTCGCGGTAGTGCGACGGTAGGTCGGTGCCCCCGCCGCCGAGAGCGATGCGCAGCGGGGCGCGAGCGATGACGGTGCCGTTCACGCGGGCCATGATCGAGCATGGCCTGAAAAGACGGGGGCCCCGCCGTCCGGCGAGGCCCCGCAGCTGCTACTCGGGCCGGGCCCTCCCTGGCTGGCCCGCTCCGCAATGCGGCCCGGTCAGGCCTTGGCCGTCTTCGAGACGCACTTGCCGAAGGCGTTGCGCTTGTTCGCCTTCGTGCCGTACTTGTTCGCGAACGCGTCCTTGCCGGTCTCGGTGCGCTCGGCGTCGCACTCCTTTGCGGCGCTCTTGCGCTTCTCGGCCTGCTCGGCGTCCTCCGCATCCTCCTTGGCCTTGAGCTCCTTTGCCGTCGAGGACACGCACTTGCCGAAAGCGTTCTTGTGATTCTTGTTGGTGCCGTACTTCTCGCCGAAGGCCGTGGCGTCAGCGTCACGTTCGGCCTTGCACTCCTTGGCGGCGTTCTTGACGGCGGCCTCGCGCTGGGCCTTCTCCTGCTTGGCGGTGCTGGAGACGCACTTGCCGAAAGCGTTCTTGTGATTCTTGTTGGTGCCGTACTTGGCGCGGAAGGCCTCCCGCGTAGCGTCGGTCGAGCCGCGCTCGGCGCGGCATTCCTTGGCGGCGCTGGTGCGATCCGTCTTGTCCGGCTTGGCGGTGGCGCCCGGAGCGACCAGCAGGGCGCCGGCGGCGCAGGCTATGAGTGCTTGCTTCATCACGATGGGTCCGTCCTTTCGTAGGGGCTTCACGGGTTGAAACGCGGGCCCGCGGAGAAGGTTCGCGAGTACTGGCGAACTTGGGACGGTCGCTCTGCGTTGCGGTATACACAATGGGACCTTGGACGCCACTGCGCTGCCCATACCGGGCCATCGACCCGCGTCGGTCTCGAAGCGACTGCTCGCTCTCAGGGGCGATCCCACCCTGGTCGCCCGCCTGCGGGCCGGCGACGATGCGGCATTCGAGGTGCTCTACGAGCGCCATCTCGCCGCGATCCTCTCGTTCTGCCGGCACATGCTCGGTTCTCCCGATGAGGCGGAGGATGCCGTTCAGAACGTGTTCGTGTCCGCGCACCGTCACCTGCTCGCGGATGCGCGCGAGATCAACCTCAAGCCCTGGCTTTACGCGATCGCGCGCAACCGCTGCCTGTCGATGCTCCGCGCCCGGCGCGAGGACGTGGCCGAAGATGTCGAGATATCGACGGAGGGACTGGACGAGGTCGTGGAACGGCGCGCCGATCTCAAATTGCTGCTCACCGATCTCCGAGACCTGCCCGAGCACCAGCGGGCAGCGCTGGTGCTCACCGAGCTCGGGGACCTGTCACACGCCGAGGTCGCCGAGGTGCTCGAGTGTGAGGCCGGTCAGGTGAAGGGTCTCGTCTTTCGCGCTCGATCGGGCTTGGCCGAGCGTCGCGAAGCCCGCGAGGCCAGCTGCGAGGACATCCGCGTCGAGCTGGCCAATGCGCGTGGGGGCGGGCTTCGCCGCGGTCGCTTGAGCCACCACCTCAAGGCCTGCCCCAGCTGTGCCGCCTACATGAAGGACCTGCGTAGCCAGCGAAGGATGCTGGCGCTGATCCTGCCGGTGGTCCCCACCGTGGGATTGAAGGACAGTGTTCTCGGAGCGCTCGCTGCGGGTGGGGGAGGCGCGGCGGGCGGTGGCGCGGCGGCGGCCGGCGGGGCTGCCGCGGCGAGCGCGGGTCTCGGCTCGGCCGGGGCCGCGGGGTCTCTGTTCACGGCGTCGGTTGCCAAGGTGGCCGCCGTCGGTGTGCTCGCCGCCGGAGGCGGAGCGGCGATCGTGGCCGGCGACGTCGAACGCAGCGCATCGCCTCCCGCGCAGCGGGAGCAGCCGGCGCGCGAACCGTCGTCGGATGCCTCCTCGCCCCTGGCGCGCCCGGCAGCCGGCGGGCGCCCGGTCCAGACCGGTGGGCGACGGGACGTGGCTCCCGTGCGCGACCGAGAACGGGGAGCCAACCCTCGGCGGATAGCCGGCTCTCCGGGCCGCGGGAGCCTCGGTGACAGGGGCACCGGCGACCGGCATGGGGTGGGCCACGGACCGCCGCTCACACCGGGTGCACCCGGAAGGGGGGCGACCGGCAAGCCGGACGCGCCGCCGGGCCAGGCCAAGCCGCGGGATCGCCCGAAACCCGATCCACCGAGCGGCAGGAGCGACGCCGCGCCCGCTCCGCGGGCACCGGCGGCCCCGGTCAAGCCGCTGAAGAAGGAGCGGCCCGCTCAGGTCGTGAAGATCGCCCCCGGCCGCTCAGGCAGGCCGGCGAAGTAGGTGGCACCCGAATCGCCGGCGTAGTGATCGCGGAGCTCGTCTTGGCGGCGGAGCCCGAGAACTGGAGCCGTGCCGGCTTCGAGGTAAAGGACGAAGGCGCCACGATCGGTTCGACCCCGCTCACGCTGGCTGGTGCGGATGCGGGCCGGCGGATCGTGCGCTGGGTGCTCGATGGAGCCACGAGCACCGAGCTCGACGGTCTCCCCACCGAGGTGGGGAAACCGTCGGGCGCGCAACAGGAACCCCCGCACCCCAACGGCGTCGTCCGAATGGACCACGTGGTGGCCTTCAGCCCCGACCTCGAACGCACGGTTGCCGCGCTCGAGGCCGCGGGGCTGGACCTGCGCCGGGTGCGGGAGGGCACTACGCCCGCCGGCGCCCAGCGCCAGGCCTTCTTCCGCCTCGGGGAGTCGATCCTCGAAGTGGTGGAGCACCCGCCCGGCACTCCGGCCGCCGCCGATCGGGATGCGCCCGCGGGCTTCTACGGGCTGGCCCTCGGAGTGGTGGATCTCGACGTCGCCGCACGGCGGCTGGGACCCCTGCTGGGGGAGCCACGCGACGCCGTGCAGCCGGGCCGCCGCATCGCCACCGTGCGCCGTGAGGCCGGCCTCGGTCTGCCGGTGGCGCTCATCACCGTCTGACGCGCGCCGTAGAAAGGGGCCATGACCGACTCAGCGCTGCGCCGCCTGACGGCCGCCGCTCTCGTGGTGGCGCCCGCACTCCTGCTGGTTGACAACCTGCTGCATCCGAAGGAGTTCACGCGCGGCAACGAGGCGCGGCAGCTTGCGGAGATCGCCGACCACTACCAGCGCTGGCAGGCCGCGCACGCACTTGGGTTCGTGGCCCTGATCATCTTCGCGGCGGCCACCGCGGGGCTGGCTGTACTGGTGGCCCGCAGGTCTTTCCGGGCGGGGTTGACCGGAGGCGCGCTGGGTATCGCCGGCCTGATCGCGCTGGGGTCGGTGATCGCCATCGACGGCTACACGTGGGGCATCCTGGGCGAGATCTCCGCACGGCCCGACGTGGATCAGCGCACCGTGGAATTGACGCTCCGCGACGTGCAGGAGTCGGATTGGTCGCTGATCTACTACACCACGCCGGTGGCCTTCATCGTCGGCTTGATCGTGCTCGCGGTGGGGGTCGCGCGTGCGCGCCTGGCGCCGGTCTGGGCTGCCGCGGCCCTGATCCTCGGCGTGCTCATGACGGGCACGGAGACGGCGATCGTGAGCAACGCCTACTTCATCGCGGGAGCAGCCGTGCTGCTGGCGGGCGGGGCGGCGGTTGCGTGGGGGCTCGTTCGTTGGGCTCCCGCGGCTTGACTCAGATACACGATCGTATTTGAATACAGATATGTATCTGGGTACCCATGGTCTCCGGGCGGCGTCGCTCCTCGCCGCCATGAGCGTCCTGTTGCTCAACCTCGTGACCGGGAGCCCGCTGATGGCGATATGGCTCGGCTCGCGGGTGCAGGGAGGGGGGCCGCCCTCGATGGGTGCGTTCTTCACCTTCCTCGGAAGCTTCGGGGTGTTCAGCTTCGTCCTGGTCCGGCTGTTCGCCGCCGTGTCGCGTCGCTATGACTCCCTGACCGGCCGCCGGCCCACGGTTCGCGAGCACGTCCCGTGGCTGCGCAGCCTGCGCGGGGAGCGCCCGGCGGAGATAGGCGCGAAGGCCGGTCTGTCGCCGCTCGACGTGATCCTGGTGGTGATGGTGCTCGCGGCGGTTCTGGCCTTCGAGATCTGGTTCTTCTTCTACTCCGGGTCGCCCATCGACGAGCGCTCCGGGCGGGTCTAGCCGCTTGGCCGCCGTCCCCGAGCGCCGGTCGCGCGCCGAGAAGCAGGCCGAGACGCGCACGCGGCTGCTCGCGGGGGCGGCCGAGGTGTTCCGCGCGCGCGGCTTCCAGGCCTCGAGCGTGGAGGCCATCACTCGCCAGGCGGGCTACAGCCGGGGGGCCTTCTACTCCAACTTCGAGTCCAAGGAGCAGCTGTTCGTCGAGTTGCTCCAGGACCGTGTCTACGAGGGGTACCGGCGGTTGCTCGAGGAGGTGCCGGCAGGAGGAGACACCGCGCTCGAACGCCTCCGCTCGGCAGCGGAGCAGGCGGCCGACCGCCAGCGCAACGACGACGACCGGTGGCTGTTTGAGCTGTGGCTGGAGCTGCTGGCCCACGCGGTGCGCCATCCGGAGTTCGCACGGGTGGCGGCTGGCTTCTGGAGCGGCAACCGGGCGATGCTCGCCGGGATGACCGAGGCCACGGCCGCCGCGGCGGGGGTGGAGCTGCCCTCGGACGCAACGGACCTGGCCACGGCCCAGATCGCGCTTGACATCGGACTCGCCGTCCAGCACCTCGTCGATCCGGATGCTGTGCCGCTGGAGCTCTACCCCAAGCTCTACGTGCTGCTCTTCGGGGGGCTCGCGACACCGCCGGAGGGTGCGTAGGACCGCACCTCGTCGCGCACGACGCGGCCCCCGATCTCGACCATGCCGTCATCGCGGGGACGCACCTCGATGATGGAGCCGCCACCCTGCCGGATCGTGAGGCTGCGGCCGACAAGAGCGCCGAGCCGCACGGCTGCGGCACCGGTGGCCTCATCCTCGGCTATCCCGAGCGCTACCGGAAATACCCGCGCCCGCACGGTGTCGTCGCCCTCCCAGGCGTAGAGCCCGATCATGTCGGGGCCGTCAGGCGGTCCCTCGAGCGCCTCGACCTCTGCGGCCGAGCCAAGCTCGCGCCACTCGTACGGCGGCGCCCACTCCGGTCGGCCCGCCACGTAGGCGTGCTCGGCCTGCGCTCGCGCGGGGACCACGCCCGCGGGCGGATTGAGCTCCGGCACGCCGCCGCCGCGGCTCGCTAGGAGCCAAGCGGTGCCCACCAGCGGATGCCCGGCGAAGGGCACTTCCACGGCGGGGGTGAAGATTTGTACGCGACCTGTGACCAGGTCATCCACGAACACGGTCTCGCTGAAGCCGATGTCCGCGGCGCTTGCCTGGCGCTGCCCGGGCGGGATCTCGCCTCCCGCGAGGAACACGCCCAGCGGGTTGCCGCCGCTGCCGTCCTCGGCGGTGAAGACGCGGAGCACATGGAGCTCGGGCACAGGGATGGAGTTTATGGAAAGTGCCTGCAATATGCACACGTTGGACCGTGGGCGTGCTAGTGTGCATCGCTGTTCAGGCCGAGTTCCCACCGCTCAGCGCGGCGGGGAACGGGGGAACCACCGGTGCCGGCGAGAGTCGGCGTCTGGGGCGAATCGCCGCGATATGCGGCGTAGTGCTCTCTCCGAGCACGAGCCCGTCAGCTCACTCCGTAGGCCAGCCGACGCACCCGACATACGGAGTTGCTTTTCCTTGAGAGCCCAAACGCGCTTCCGCGCGCTCGTAATCGCCGGTCTGTTCGCCCTCTCCGCGGCACCCGCCGCGGATGCCGCACAGCTGCAGGCCGCCGTCGCTCAGTCACCAGCCGTCGAGGTGCGCGAGAGCCTGGTCCAGCTGGGGGTACCCGTGCCGTCGCCCCGATCGGTCGTGCGGGGCGTCAACCGCCTGGCCGTGGCCGCCGAGCGGGCCCAGACCCCTCGCTTTCCCATCGACGGGCCGTTCAACTACGGCCAGAGCGGGGCCGGCTACGGGTCGGCGCGGTCGGGCCACGTGCACGAGGGCCAGGACGTGTTCGGGCGTACCGGCGCTCCGCTGGTGGCCGTGAGCGACGGCGTGGTGGCCGAGACCGGCGATGACGGGGGACGCGGCAACTACGTCGCGATCCACGACCCGGAGGCTCGGCGCACCTACGTGTACCTCCACATGGTCGCCCCCTCGCTGGTCGTGCCGGGCGAGCGTGTGAGCGCGGGCCGCCGCGTTGGCGCGGTGGGCTGCACGGGGTCGTGCTTCGGCGATCACCTGCATTTCGAGATTCGCCGCGGCCGCGGCACGACGGGACCGTCGATCGACCCGCTGCCCGACCTCGAGCGCTGGGCCGACGTCCACCGCGCCCAGGCCACGCTCCCCCCCGGCGAGCACTGAGGCACGCAGCCGCGCGGGCTGGCACCATGTGCGCGGCGGCATGGGACAGAAGGGGAGCAGACAGCAGGTGAGCAGGGCGGGGCTGACGGCGCTCGCTGTGCTCGTCGCCGGCGCCATCGGGCCCGCCGTGAGCGGCGTGTCCGCCGATCCAATTCCGGCCGATCCCGCGACCGAGCCGCCTCCGGCGTTCGAGGGCGGCGTGGCCACGCCGCGGCGCCTGGTCTCGCCCGAGCCGCCGCGCCACCCGTTCATGGCGCCCAACGGGCGCAGCAGCATCCACGACGACGCCTTCCAGACCGACGCCTACCGGGGAGCGGGCCCGCTCGGTCGCGAGATGACCGTGACGTCCACCTTCGAGCTGGCCGACTGCGCCTCGGTCACCTTCGACACGAAGGGGCGGATCGTCACGATCTGCGTGGGGGTCGACCGGCCGACCCTGAAGGTGTTCGACGCTCGGACGCTCGAGGAGAAGGCCTCCATGCCCCTGCCCCCGCGCAACCCGGGCGGCGGTTCGATCTTCACCGACTTCTCAGGCGGTGGCTACTTCTATCTCGACAACCGAGACCGGGCGGTGTTCGCGACCAACACGCGCCACCTGATGGTGGTCGCCGTGCGCGACACGGCGGGCGGCGGGGTGGCTCTGGTCACCGAACGCGACTACGACCTCACGGGCGCCGTGCCGAGCGGCGACAAGATCATCTCCGCGCTGCCCGACTACTCGGGCCGGATCTGGTTCGTGTCGGTCGAGGGTGTGGTGGGCACCGTCGACCCGGCGAGCGGCGCGGTGCGAGCCCGCCCGCTGGGCGAGGACGTGGCCAACTCGTTCGCCGTCGATGACAGCGGCGGGGTGTACGTGGTCACCACACAGGCGCTCTACCGCCTCGATGCCGGCGGTGACGGCGCGCCGATCGTCACGTGGCGGCAGGTGTACCGCAACTCGGGGATCTCCAAGCCGGGCCAGGTGAACGCCGGCTCGGGCACCACCCCGACGGTGATGGCGGGGGGCCGGATCTCGATCACCGACAACGCCGACCCGATGAACGTTGTGGTGTACCGCCGCAGTGCCGAGGTGGCGGGAGCGAGGCTGGTCTGCGAGGAGCCCGTCTTCCGCAAGGGCGCCAGCGCCACCGACAACTCGCTGATTGCCGCCGGGCGTTCGATCGTGGTCGAGAACAACTACGGGTACACCGGACCGCCCTCCACCACCGAGGGAGCCACAACCGAGCCCGGGCTTGCGCGGGTGGACATTCGCAAGAACGGCAGGGGCTGCCGCACGGTGTGGCGCTCGAACGAGATCGCCCCGACGGTGGTGCCCAAGCTCTCGCTGGAGACCGGCCTCGTCTACACCTACACCAAGCCGGCGCGTTCCGATCGCATCGATGCCTGGTACTTCACGGCGCTCGACTTCTGCACCGGGGTGCGCCAGTACCGGCGGCTCACCGGGACCGGCATCGGCTTCAACAACAACTACGCGCCGATCTCGCTCGGCCCCGACGGCGCCGCGTACGTGGGCGTGCTCGGAGGCCTGGTCCGGGTGGCCGACGCTGTGCCGCCGAAGGGCCCGCCCCGAGGTACCCCGCGCGGCTGTGCCTTCCGGCCGCGGCTGGCGCTGAGGCTGATCGCGCGCCGCGGACGCGGCTGCCTGCGCCCGCCTGTCTCCGCCGCGCTCGTGGGCAAGGACCGTGCGCTCGCCCGGCGGGTGCGCTTCCGCCTCGGCAGGCGCGTGAGGACGGACGGCCGGGCCCCGTTCCGCGCCACGCTGCTCGAAGGCGCCCGTCGCCCGGTCAAGCGCGTGGCCCGGGTGCGCATCACGCTGAAGGGCGGCCGGACGGTCAGACTGCGCAAGCGCTTCAGCGTCTGCGGCTAGGGAGGTGCTCGGCCGAGCACCGCACCTCTACTTGCGTTCGATCAGTTCGATCCGGTAGCCGTCCGGGTCGCGCACGAAGCACAGACGCGATCCGCCGTCGCTCACCGTGTACGGCGGCTTCTCGGGCTCGATTCCCTGCTCGGCCAGGGCCGCCAGCGCGCCGTCGAGCTCCTCGATAGCCACGGCGATGTGGTTGTAGCCCGTGCCCAGGTCGTAGGGCTCGTCGTGGCCGTGGTTGTAGGTCAGCTCGAGGCGGGCGCCGTCGTCCGGCAGGCCCATGAACACGTTGGTGGCCTCGTCGCGGATCGGCATGCGGCCGATCTCCTCGAAACCAAGGCGTTTGTAGAAGTCCACCGAACGGTCGATGTTGGCGATCCGGTAGCAGGTGTGAATGAGCGCTGGCATACAGCGTGCAGGGTAGCCTGCTCCGCAATGGATTCCGCGGCGGTGCGCAACCGACTGGTGATGGCCACTGCGATGTGGCGCGAGGCCACTGAAGATCCGCTGCCGCGCATGCCTCCCGGGGACCCCCTTGCGCAACTCGAGGCGTTCGAGATCCAGGTGGTCGAGCTGCTCTTCGCCGCGGCCACGCCCGAAACCGCTCGCGTGACGGCAAACAAGACCTGGGATCTCGTGCACGACCGTCCGGACACCGATCCGGTGAAGCTGCGCGTGGTGGAGGGACACGAGGAACTGGCACGTCGCGTGGCCGAGGCCGGCGGCGAGCAGGAGTCCCAGCCACAGGCATGAGCCCGAGGCGCGGGGCGGAGGGCGCGGAGCTGTTCGGCCGCCAGTTCAAGGCCAGGACGCTCGCCTACCTGTTCCTGGCAGGTAGCGCCATCGGCACACTCACCCTGATTCTGCCGCACGCCGCGTTCATCGAGGACCCCCCGTTGTGGGCCATGACCACGCTCGCCGGCGCGACCGGCGTCGTGGTCATGTATCGCGCGGCGGTGATCTCGGACTTGGAGCTGCACCTGTCGGTGGGGTTGGCCACGTTGATCCTCGGCGTCGCCAACTACTACGCGGGCGTCGCCCTGCTCTATCCGATCCTCTACGGCTGGACCGCGCTTTACGCCTTCGTATGTTTCAACCTGCGCCCAGCGCTGATGCATATGGCGTTCATTGGAGCGTCGTACCTGTTCGTGCTCGCGATGCAGGATGCGCCAAGCCCGGCGACCAGGTGGGTGCTCGCGATCGGCACGCCGCTGGTCACCGGACTGCTGATCTCCCACCTGCTCGACCGCCTGCGCGGCGAGGCCGACCAGGCCGCTCTGCGCAGCGACGAGATCCAGGAGTCGGAGGGCCGGACGCGGGCGATCGTCGACGCCGCGCCCGACGCCTTCGGCACGATCGAGAGCGACGGCACCGTGCTGCAGTGGAACCGGGAGGCGGAGCGCCTGTTCGGGATCTCGCCGGCCGAGGCGCTCGGCCGCGACGTGTCTGAGCTCATGTTCGCCCCCGAGCACCGCGCCGCTCACGTCGAGCGCCGGCGCGCCGAGTTCGAACGTCCGGTCGGTTCCCCGCCCTCGCGGCGCGAGGTGGAGATGATCCGCCGCGACGGCAGCCGCTTCCCCGCCGAGGTGATCGTCTCCCCCGTGGCGGCCGGGGGGAAGACGCTCCTCTCGTTCTTCATACACGACCTGAGCGACCGCGACCGGTTGGAGGCCGAGCGCGAAAAGGTGCTGCGCGAACGCGCCGCCCGGCAGGAGGCCGAGCAGATGGCCGGCGTGGTGCGCGGCCTGCAGGTGTTGCTGGACACGGCGCTGGCGCACAGCCGGCTCGAGCCCATGCTCGCGGCCCTGGTGCCGCGGGTGTGCGAGGTCGTGGCGGCCGTCGAGGCCACCGTGCTGCTGGTCGACGAGTCGGGACAGCTCGTGGTGGGGGCGTCGACCACTATGCAGGAGGGCGAGCACCCCGTCCGGATCGCCGCGGGCGAAGGCATCGAGGGCAAGGCGGCCCTCAGCGGCGAGCCGATGCTCGTGCGCGATGCACAGCCGGGTCAGGCCGCCGATCCCGCGATGTCCGGCATGCGCTCGGTGGTCAGCGTTCCGCTGATGGCCGGGGGCACCGTGACCGGCGTGATCCAGGTCGGTGTGCCGGTGCCCGACCGGTTCACCGAGGACGACCTCCTGCTCCTCCGCCTGGCTGCGGACCGCGTGGCTCTGGCCATCGACCACGTGCGCGTGTACGAGCGTGAGCATCGGATAGCGGAAACCCTGCAGCGCAGCCTGCTGCCGGAGCGCCTGCCCACGCTGCCGGGGCTGGAGGTGGCGGCGCGCTACCAGGCGGCGGCCAGCGAGGCCGAGGTGGGCGGAGACTGGTACGACGTGATTCCGATCGACTCGTCCCGGGTGGGGCTGGTGATGGGCGACGTGGCCGGCAAGGGCCTGGCTGCCGCCTCGATGGTCGGCCGGCTGCGCAGCGCGATGCGCGCGTACGCGCTCGAGGGCCACGACGCCCAGACCGTGGTCGAGCGGCTCAATCAGCTGGTCTGGTCCGAGCTCGAGGACAGCCAGATGGCCACTCTGGTCTTCATGATCATCGACCAGGGCGAGGGCACGATGTCCTGGGTGAACGCCGGCCACCTGCCCCCGCTCGTCCTGGAGGAGGGGCTGCCGCGCTTCCTCGAAGGCCCCAGCTCCGTGCCGCTCGGCGTGATGCCGTACGCCCAGTACGAGGCGGGATCCATGGAGCTGCCGTCGGGCGCCACGATCGTGCTCTACACCGACGGCCTGATCGAGCGCCCGGGCGAGCTGCTCGACGATGGCCTCGAGCGGCTGGCCGAGGCCGCGAGACATCCCGAGGGCGGCACCGAGCGCCTGTGCAACGAGCTGCTGGCCCACCTGGTCCCGGGCGGCGCGGCCGCTGACGACGTCGCGATCCTGGCCCTGCACGCCCCTGCGGTGAGCGAGCGGTTCACGCTCACGCTGCCGTCTTTACCGGGGGAGCTGGCGTCGATGCGCGCACTCCTCCGGCGGTGGCTGCGCCAGACCGACGGCAGCGAGGAGGACGTGGCCGAGATCCTGATCGCAGCCGGTGAGGCTGCCGCCAACGTGATCGAGCACGGCGGAAACGACGCTCCGTTTCAGGTGGCCGGGGTGGTGGACGGCGACGACGTGGACATCACGGTCACCGATAGCGGCCGCTGGCGCGACAAGGGTCCCGAGCGGGGAGGCGGGAGGGGGCTGGTGCTGATCCGGGAGCTGATGGATGAGGTCGAGGTGACCCGGTCCGACGAGGGCACGACCGTTCGGATGAAACGCCGCTTGCGCAACGGCACCCCGGGGGTTGCAAAGGGGGGCGGTGTCCCCCTTTGATCGAGATCCCGTGACCGACTCGAGGCGGGTGTTCGTGACCGGCGCGCTCGGGTTCATCGGGCGGGCGCTCTCCGAGCGCTACCGCTCCCAGGGCGCGGAGGTGCTCGGCATGGACGCCCGGCCGGACCCCGGCCTTGGGATCGTGGCCGGAGACGTGTCGCAGCCCGGGGAATGGCAGCGGCACGCCGAGGGCTGCGACCTGGTGGTGCACACCGCGGCGATCGTGTCCATGCGCAACCAGCCCGAAAGGGTCTGGCGGGCCAACGCGCTCGGCACCCGCCACGCGGTGGACGCTGCCGTCCGCGGCGGCGCCCGCCGCTTCCTGCACCTGTCGTCGGTCGCCGTCTACTCGTTCGACTTTCCCGACGGGGTCACCGAGCGCCACCCCGTGCGTCCCAACGGCGTGCCCTACGTGGACACGAAGGTGGCCAGCGAGCAGATCGTGCTGGCTGCACACGCGGCGGGCGAGCTGACCTGCACGGTGATCCGGCCAGGTGACGTATACGGGCCCGGCTCGCGGCCGTGGACGATCCTCCCGGTGGAGGAGATCGCGCGCCGGCGTTTCCTCCTCCCGGCCATGGGGCGCGGGATCTTCAGTCCGGCCTACATCGACAACGTGGTGGACGGGATCGTCCTGGCCGCGGCGAGCGACGAGGGCGAGGGCCAGGCCTTCAACATCTCGGATGGTCACGCGGTGACCACCGGCCAGTTCTTCGGCCATTACGGGCGGATGCTCGGGCGCAGGGTGGCGGTGGCGCCCACGAGGCTTGCGCGCGTCCTCGCCGGCGGTGTCTCGGCGGTCGCGCGCGCCCGCGGCACCGAGACCGAGATCAACGCCTCGGGTGTGGCCTACCTTGCCCGCACGGGCACCTACTCGATCGCCAAGGCCGGTACGGCGCTCGGCTACGAGCCGGCCGTAGGGCTGGACGAGGGCATGCGCCGCACCGAAGCATGGCTGCGCGAGAGTGGCCGCCTGCCCGGCGGCGGCTGAGTCCCGTGCTGCTCGTCGCCGTGGCCTCCTTTACGGCTGCCGCGCTCCAGTCCGCGTCGGGCTTCGGGTTCGCCCTGATCGCCGCCCCGGCGATGTTCGCGGTGCTGGGCCCCGAGGAGGCCGTGGCCACCGTGCTCGCCCTCGGCGCCGTGGTCAACGTGCTCATGCTGACCGGCGAGCGCAGGCCCAAGGAGATCCGGAAGGCGGACCTGATGCTGCCCCTGGCGCTGGCCGGCCCGGGCATCGGACTCGGCGTGCTGGTGCTCCAGGCCCTCGACAAGGGCCTGCTGCAGGTGGCCGTCGGCGTCTCGGTGGTGGCCACGGTCGCCGTCATGGCCCGGCCGCGCCCGCTGCCGGAGCGCCGCCCCGACGGCGAGCGCGCCCCGGCCCTCGACTCGGCCGTCGGACTGATCAGTGGAGTGCTCACCACCTCGACCGGAGTCAACGGGCCGCCGCTGCTCCTGTGGTTGGTGGCCAAGGGCGCGAAGCCGGAGGAGGTGCGCGACACGCTGGCCCTGGCCTTCGTGTCGCTCAACCTCGCCGGCCTGATGGTGGTGGCGGTGGCCGAGGGCGGCCTCGACATCCTCTACGGCGACGTGCTCTTCCTCCTGCCGCTGGCCGCCGCCGGGTGGCTGGCCGGGCGGCTCGTGTTCGCACGCCTGGACCCGCAGCGCTTCCGCGCGCTCAACCTCGGTCTGGCCGCGGTTGCTGGCGCGGCCAGCCTCGTTGCGGGACTCGCCCAGACGGCCTAGCCTGATGGCCATGCGAGATCAGGACGATGCCGGTCGGGGTCGGTTGGCATTCTGGGCGACGGTGGCGGCCTCCCTTTGGGCCATCGCGTTGCTGATCGGGGCGTTGCTCTTGCCCGTCTACAGCTCCGGCTCGACGCTCATCGAAGTCAACGGGCCCGGTGTACTCGTTCCGGTGGGCGTGCCCGCGTTGGTCGCTGTCCTCGTTGGGCTTGCGCTACACCGCAAGTGCGTGCACGGGAGCCGGAGCAGCGGCTACGTGGCCGGTGTGCTGGTCGGCCTGCTGGGGGCGTTCTGCTTGGTGTCGATGTTCTCGATCGGGGTGTTCGTGCTGCCGGTCGCGATGCTGCTGACGCTCGCCGCGACGCTCACCCCGTTCCCGGAGACGGGTCCAGGGAGAATCGGCTACCCGTAGAACCCCGGTCAGACGACAGCTCGGTCGTGCTCGGCTATGAAGTCGAGCACCAGCCGGTTGAACTCCTCCGCCCGCTCCATCGAGAGCCCGTGCGGAGCCCGCTCGAGCACCGTCAAGCGGGCATCGGGGATCAGCTCCGCCAGCTCCTCTGACTTCCACACCGGAACCAGGATGTCGCGCTCGCCGCCGATCACGTGGGTCGGCATGGAGAGCGTTGGCAGGCGATCGCTCGTGTCGTGATGGGAGCTTGCCTCGAGCTGGCGCGCGAACCCCTCGGGATCCTGCGGGTGGGGGTTCTGCAGTGCCAGGTCGCGCGCGAACTGGACGGCTGCGTCGCTCTCGAAGAACTCCTCGGAGAGGTTGAGCAGCAGCAGCTCGTCGATGTGGCGCTCGCGCGGCATCTCCCGCACGCGTGCGCTCCACACCCGTGAGAGCGAGTGGGCCCAGGCGCCGCCACGGGGGAAGGTGACCGCGAGCGTGAGCGTGCTTACCCGCTCCGGGGCGGCCAGGGCCACCTCCTGGGCGATCGCCCCGCCCATCGAGATCCCGAGCAGGTGGAAGCTCTCCAGCTCCAGCTCGTCCGCCAGAGCCAGCGCGTCCTGGGCCATGTCCGCCACCGAGTAGCCGGCCTGTCCCGGAGATGACTGCCCGGCATCGCGGTTGTCGAAGATCACGGTGCGGTGGCTCGCCGCGAAAGCCTGCAGCTGCAGCGCCCATGCGAGGGTGTCCGCCGCGAGGCCGTGCACGCACAGCAGGGGCTCGCCCTCGCCGTGCACTTCGTAGTAGAGGCTGCGACCGTCGATCTCGAGAGTGGCCATGGGCGCGAGTCTAGGTCAGCGGGCGCTACAGGCGCGGACGCCGGGAGCTCACGGCTGACGCGAGCGCGCCGATGGCGGCGCCCACAACGGCGAGGCCCTGAGCCAGTGTCGGCAGGGCCGGTGGCCGCACGCGTGGGGATCGACGGCTGTCGCTCCAGAACACGTGCAGATCCTCAGATTCCAGTTGCTGCGCGAGCCGGCGTGCCATCTGAAGCTCGGAGTCGGAGTGCCCTCTGGGCAGCGTGAGCATGTCCAAACTGTAGGACCGCCGTCGGCTGGTTCATCCGTTGTTCACCCCTTGTGCGAACAATGGGGTGCGATGACTCTCCTGATTCTCTTCGCGGCGCTCGCCGGAGCGGCCACGGCGCTGACACCATGCGTGCTCCCGGTGCTTCCGGCGCTGCTGTCGGCGAGCGCGACGGGAGGGCGGCGGCGGCCTTTGGGCGTGGTGCTCGGGCTCACCGCGTCGCACACGCTGGTGATCGTGGCGCTGGGCTCCCTGGTCAGCCGGATCGGGCTGGCGGACGGCTTCGTGCGCACGTTCGCCATCCTCGTGCTGCTCTTCTTCGGGTTGTCTCTGATCCTCCCCTCGCTGGGGGACAGGATCGAGGCCCCGCTCAGCCGGCTGTCGCGGTTCGGCCCGCGCTCGGCGGGCAGCGGCTTCTGGTCGGGGCTCGGTGTGGGGGTGGCGCTCGGCTTCGTGTACGCGCCGTGCGCCGGTCCGATCGTGGCGGCGATCATCTCGGTGGGTGCCACGCAGGACAGCTCGCTGGAGCTGGTCGCGGTGGCGATCGCCTACGGCGCCGGCTCCGCTCTCACGCTGGGCCTGATGGCCTTCGGCGGCCGGCGGGTGCTCGAGCGGCTGCGCCGTGCAGGCCGCGGTCCGGGGCTGCAGCGGGGTCTCGGCGTGGTGATGGTCATGACGGCACTGGCGATGTTCGCCAACCTCGACGTTCGTTTCACCACCGCGCTGGCTAACGACTTCCCGGCGTTTCTCACCAACCCGACGCGCGGCCTCGAGCGCTCCGACGCTGTGGAGGAGCGGCTGGCCGACCTCCGCGGGGAGTCGCGCTTCGACTCCGATCGCGAGCAGGCGGCCGCGGCCAATCCGCACGCCGCCCAGACCGCGTCGCGCTACCCGGTGCTCGGCAACGCGCCAGATTTCACGGGGAACCAGGAGTGGTTCAACACCGCGGACGGGAGGGGGCTCTCGCTCGCGGACCTGCGCGGGCGGGTGGTGCTCGTGGACTTCTGGACCTACACCTGTATCAACTGCATCCGAACCTTCCCCTCGCTGAAGGAGTGGGACCGCCTCTATCGCGACACCGGCCTGACGATCGTGGGCGTGCACACGCCCGAGTTCGCGTTCGAGCGCAAGGCGTCCAACGTACGCGAGGCGATCGACCAGAACGGGCTGGCGTACCCCGTGGCCCAGGACAACGAGTACGCCACCTGGAACGCCTGGGGCAACCAGTTCTGGCCGGCCAAGTACCTGATCGACGCTGAGGGGCGCGTGCGCTACACCCACTTCGGCGAGGGCGACTACGAGAAGACCGAGCAGGCCATCCGCGCGCTGCTCCAAGAGTCGGGCCAGGACAACCTCGGCGGGCGGGCGCAGGCGCGCACCGAGACACCCGACCCCGCGGTCCGGACCCCGGAGACGTACCTCGGAACCCTGCGGGCGAAGGGCTGGTCGGGCGAGCCTCCGCGCAACGGGACGCACGGGTACCCGGGCGTGGACGCGCTCCCCCCGAACGGGTTCGCGCTCGACGGACGGTGGCGGGTTGACGGCGAGTCGGCGACCTCCGGCGACGGGGCGGCGCTGGACGCGCGCTTCACCGCGAGGAAGGTGTTCCTGGTGATGAGCTCGGAGGGCAAGCGCCCGCGCGACGTGCAGGTGCTGCTGGACGGCAGGCCGGTGCCGGCCGCGGAGGCCGGTGAGGACGTCCGCGGGGGCGCCGCAACGGTCACGGGCGAGCGCCTGTACCGCCTCGTCTCGCTCCCGCGAGCCGGCGAGCACGAGCTGACGCTGCGCTTCCCGCCCGGCGTGAGGGGCTACGCCTTCACCTTCGGCTGAGCGGCAGCGATTGTGGTTGGTTCGCGGTGGCTTTGTCTGCTCGGGGCGAGCCCCACCGCGGCTGGGTAGGGGTCGCCCGGTCCGACGCCGGGCCCATCGTCTTCCATCGGTCGGGCGTTTCACCGAGGTTTTGCATGACCAGCGTGCAGAACCTCGGTCAACCTCGCGAGCGCACCCGCTGACTGGCCAGCCAGCCAGGCCCGGGGTTGCGCTAGGCTCCGGGGCCGATGGCCTCGGATCCCGCCCCCCGGGTCTGCGTGATCGGCGCAGGCTCGTCAG
This sequence comes from uncultured Thermoleophilaceae bacterium, assembly GCA_963825475.1. Lineage (GTDB taxonomy): Bacteria > Actinomycetota > Thermoleophilia > Solirubrobacterales > Thermoleophilaceae > JAAYBF01. Next base: position 990,525 of record CAWGTC010000006.1, read on the forward strand.
GCATCGCGTCGTGCCAGGTCCTGCACGCTCGCGGCATCCCGTTCACGTGCTTCGAGAAGGGCTCCGAGGTGGGCGGCAACTGGCGCTACATGAACGACAACGGCATGTCGTCGGCCTACGACTCGCTGTCGATCAACACCTCGCGAAGGATCATGGAGTACGCCGCGCATCCGATGCCGCTCGACTACCCGGACTTTCCCACGCACCGCCAGATCGCCGCCTACTTCGACGACTACGTGGACCGCTTCGGCTTCCGTGAGTACATCCGCTTCCGCACCGAGGTCACGCACGTGGCCCGCGCGTCAGGCGGCGGCTGGGACGTGACCCTCGACGACGACTCGGTGACCACCTACGACGCCGTGATGGTGGCCAACGGCCACCACTGGGATCCGCGCTGGCCCGAGCCGCCCTTTCCCGGCGAGTTCGACGGCGAGCAGACGCACGCCCACCACTACAAGACCCCCGAGGGCTACGAAGGCAAGCGCGTGCTCGTCCTGGGGATCGGCAATTCGGCGTGTGACATCGCCGTGGAGACGTCGCGCGTGTCCGGCCAGACGTTCATCGCGATGCGCCGCGGGGCCTGGGTCATCCCCAAGTACTTCGGCTCCACGCCCAGCGACGAGCTTGCGCCCGAATGGCTTTCGGCGCGCCTGCCCTTCCGCTTGCAGCGTTGGGTCTTCACCCAGAAGCTGAAGCGGGTCAACGGCAGCCCGCAGGACTTCGGCCTGCCCAAGCCCGACCACAAGCTGGGCGAGGCGCACCCCACGGTCTCCTCGGACCTCTACGGCCGTATCGGTCACGGCCGGGTGAAGGTCAAGCCGAACATCTCGCGTCTGGAAGGCGACTCCGTGCGCTTCGAGGACGGCTCGGTCGAGCGGATCGACCGGATCGTGTACTGCACCGGCTACAAGATCTCATTCCCGTTCTTCGACGCGTCCCTGCTCGACCCGTCGGGCGACAACCGCATCGAGCTCTACCGGCGGGTGGTGCATCCCGACCTGGAGGGGCTCTTCTTCATCGGCCTGATCCAGCCGCTCTACGCGATCATGCCCCTCGCCGAGCTGCAGTCCGAGTGGGTGGCGGACGTGCTCGAGGGCAGGGTGCGGCTGCCGGACCGCCCGGCGATGACGGCCGACATCGCAGAGGAACAGACGGCGATGCGCAGGCGCTACGTGGCCTCCAAGCGGCACACGATTCAGGTGGACGGGGTGCCCTACAAGGCCCAGCTCAAGGCCGAGCGCAAGCGCTACCGCGTCGACGGGCCGGCCAGGAGGCCCTTCGAGAGCGTGCGCGAGGTCGTGGGGGCACGATGAAGCCGGTGGCCGTGGTGACCGGGGCCGGCCGCGGCTTCGGCCGCGAGATCGCCCGCCGGCTCGCCGGTCGCGGCTTCGCTGTGCTGGTCACCGACATCGATGCCGCCGCGGCCGAGGAGACGGCGCAGCAGGTGGGCGGCGGCGCCTGGTCGATGGCTCTGGACGTGCGCGATCCCGACGCTCACCGCGCGGCCGCCACGGCGGCCGCCGAGCGCGGCCGCCTCGACGTGTGGGTCAACAACGCCGGCGTTATGCGCACGGTCAAGTCCTGGGAGCACTCCGACGACGACGTCCGGCTGATGGTCGACGCCAACTTCTACGGCGTGCTGTGGGGCTCGCGCGCGGCGGTCGACGCGATGCGCGCCGCGCCAGGCGGGGACAAGCACCTGATCAACATCGGCTCGCTCTCGTCGCTCGCGCCGGTGCCAGGGCTGGCGGTCTACGGCGCCACCAAGCACGGGGTGCTCGGCTTCACGGAGTCGCTGCAGGGTGACCTGATGCTCGACGACATCCCGATCACCGTGCACTGCGTGTGCCCCGATGGCGCCGACACCGAGCTGGTGCGCGGCGAGGCCCACCAGTCCGACTCGGCGATCATCTGGGCCTCGCCCCGCATGCTGAGCCCGCAGGAGGTGGCGGACCGCACCGTCGCGCTGCTCGACGGCAAGAGGCTGGTGGAGGTGATCCCGCGATACCGTGGCTGGCAGGCTCGGGCCACGGCGATGACGCCTCGGATGGGTCTGAAGATGACAGGCGCCATGCGCCGCAAGGGCGAGCGCAAGCGCGAGAAGGAGAGGAGAGGCAATGGCTGAGACGACTGTGCAGAGGACCGTCGCGCAGGGCAACGGCTCGAGCGACTACATCGAGGTGGAGAACCCCGCCACCGGGGGCATCGCCGGCACCGTGCCCAAGATGAGCCCCGAGGATGTCGGCCCGATCGTCGCTCGCGCGCGGGCGGCGCAGCCGGGCTGGGAGGCCCTCGGCTATGAGGGCCGGGCGAAGGTGCTCCGCCGCGCCCAGAAGTGGGTGCTCGACAACTCCGATCGCGTGATCGAGACGATCGTCTCGGAGACCGGCAAGACCTGGAACGACGCCCAGACCGCGGAGATCGGCTACGCCGCCGGCGCGTTCGGGTTCTGGGCCAAGAACGCGCCCAAGCTCCTGGCCGACGAACGCGTGCGCTCGGCCTCGCCCTTCCTGGCGGGCAAGAAGCTCGTGCTGCGCTACCGGCCGCTGGGCGTGGTGGGCGTGATCGGCCCGTGGAACTACCCGCTCACCAACTCGTTCGGGGACTGCATCCCGGCGCTGGCCGCGGGCAACGCGGTGGTGCTCAAGCCGTCGGAGGTGACCCCGCTCACCTCGCTGCTGATGGGCGAGATGCTCGAGGAGTGCGGCCTGCCCACGGACGTGTACCAGGTGATCACGGGCCTGGGCGACGTGGGCTCCGAGATGATCGACCACGTGGACTTCGTAATGTTCACCGGCTCCGCGGCCACGGGCAAGAAGGTGGCCGAGCGCGCCGCGCGCACGCTCACGCCGGTCGGTCTCGAGCTGGGCGGCAAGGACCCGATGATCGTTCTGCGCGACGCCGATCTCGAGAAGGCCGCCAACGCGGCCACCTACTACTCGATGCAGAACGGCGGGCAGACCTGCATCTCCATCGAGCGCGTGTACGTGGAGGAGCCGGTGCACGACGAGTTCGTGAAGCTGGTCACCGAGAAGGTCGGCAAGCTGCGTCAGGGCGTGCCCACCAAGCCGGGCAACGTGGACGTGGGTGCGGTCACCTTCGCCCCGCAGTCGGAGATCGTGGCCTCTCACGTGCAGGACGCGGTCGACAGGGGCGCCAAGATCGCGGTCGGTGGACGCCGCCGCGACGGGAACGGGCGCTTCTTCGAACCCACCGTGCTCACCGGGGTCGACCACTCGATGCGGTGCATGACCGACGAGACGTTCGGTCCGACCCTTCCGGTGATGAAGGTGCGCGACGCCGAGCACGCCCTCGAGCTGGCAAACGACTCCGAGTACGGGCTGCAGGCCTCGGTGTGGACCAAGGACACCGCCAAGGGCGAGCAGATCGCGAAGCGGATCGACGCCGGGGTCGTCAACGTGAACGAGCACCAGATCAACTACCTGGCGCTGGAGATCCCGATGGGCGGCTGGAAGAGCTCCGGCCTCGGAACCAGGCACGGCCCCGACGGAATCCGCAAGTACACGCGCAAGCAGGCCTCGGTGATCACTCGGTACGGGCCCCGGAGGGAGTTCTTCATGTTCCCGTACTCCGGCTGGGCGGCCAAGCTCACCGGCGGCGCCCTCCGCTTGCTCCACGGCCGCGGCAAACGCTGAGAAGCGCACCCCGTCCAGGCACGAGGCCGCAATCTAAGACTCCGGAGGGCCGCTGTCGATCGATAGCGTCATGTCCGTCTCCCGGCGCCTGGTCGTCGCCGTCCTCACAATCCTCGTCCTTGCCCTCGCGGCCGTGCCGGCGGTGGCCGCTCTGCGCCCCGTCAAGCACAACCCGGCCAACGCCCTCGTCTCCCTGCCGATCGACGACTACCGCTACGACCACGCCAAGCGCTGCAGGAGACATCCGGCGCGCGGCACCGTGGCGCTGCAGGCCTGGCTCGAGCGCAACGCGCGCGGCACCAGCTGGGGGATCATGCGCTGCGAGCGCCTGTCAGGCAAGGACTTCAGCCTCCACTCCGAAGGACGGGCGGTCGACTGGCACCTCGACGTACACGACCCCGCCGAGCGGCGGGCGGCCAGTCGCCTGATCGCCCTTCTGCTTGCGCCTGACCGGGCGGGCAACGCGCACGCCCTGGCACGCCGGATGGGCATCCAGGAGATCATCTGGAACTGCCGCTCGTGGTGGTCGGGCGCGGAGGCCATGGACCGCTACTCGCTCTGCTTCAACCGCAAGGGCAAGCGGGTCAAGATCAGTGACACGCTTGCCCACCGCGATCACATCCATTTCGGTCTGAGCCGGGCGGGAGCGCGGATGCGCACGAGCTTCTGGACACGCCGTCAGCGCTAGACCCACGAGCCGCTGCGCCGCCGCTACTTCTTCTTCGCCTTGCCTTCACCTTCAAGACGACCGCCTTCGACCGGTTGACCGCCCTTACGGACGTTTGGGCCCGTCGTAGGTCTCGTCCGGATGCCGCTGTCCGGCGAGGGGGCTCTGGACGTGGGCGGAGGGGGCCCCGCAGAAGCGCAGCAGGACCGCGGCGGAGAGAGACGAGACACCGACGGGTCGGCGGACGCGCCTACACTCGCACGGATCGTCAATTTTCGCCCTGAAAATCCTGCCAAGGTGGCGCCCCAGAACCGCATCGAGATCGCAGTCGACCGAGCCCTGTGCATCGGCTCGGGCGACTGCGTGGAAACCGCTCCCGACGTTTTCGAGCTCGACTCCGACGACAAGGCCCGCGTGATCGATCCCGACGGCGCCCCGCTGGACCAGGTGATCGAGGCGGCCGGAAACTGCCCGGTAACCGCCATCTTCGTGCGCGACGAGTCGGGGGACCTCTACCCCTGAGCGTCCTCTCGGGTCACCTGCGCAGGCGGCGGGCCAGCAGGGCCAGGACCAGCAACAGGACTGCGCCCGGCAGCAGGGTGCGGGGATCGAAACCTCCGTTGCCGGCCTCGATCCCACCCCCGGTGGGCATCGCGAACTCCTCGGCAGCGAGGGTGTCGTGGGGCTGGTGGAGCCCGGTGGGGTCCGGCGGAATGTCACGCGAGGAGCGTGTGGGCATGGCGAACTCCTCGGCGGCCAGGATGTCGTGGGGCTCCTGGATCCCGCTCGGGTCCTCGGGCAGTCGCGCTTCGCGGCGTTCGCTCATGGACCCGATGGTTGCAGAATGAGCCGCCGTGGCGTCGAGGCCCGTCCACTACGGTTGCCCGGTGGATCAGGCTCAGCGCACGGAGACGGAGGCGGCGGCGTTCCGCCGCCTGCTTGAGCACCTGCGCGAGCGCGCCGATGTGCAGAACATGGACCTGATGGACACTGCGGGCTTCTGCCGCAACTGCCTGTCGCGCTGGTACGCGGAGGCCGCTGCCGAGCGTGGTGTGGAGATCTCGAAGGGGGACGCCCGCGAGATCGTCTACGGCATGCCCTATGAGCATTGGAAGGAATCCCGGTGAGCTGGCGCGGTCTGGCGATCGTGGCCGCCGCTCTCTCGCTGGCCGGCTGCGGGAGCGATGCGAGCCCCGATTCGAATCAGAGGGCCGACTCCAACCTCGATACCGGTCAGGACATCGTGCTCACGCCCGAGTCCGTCGATCCGGTCGCCGCCCGCCGGGCCGCGGAGCTGGGGGGCACGAAGTCACGTGCACGGGTGGTCGAATTGCGCGGCGCGGGGCAGGCCAAGACCTACGCCGGCGGTGCCGATCACGTGAGTCCAGGGGCGCCCTCGGACGCCGAGGTCCGCGCAGAGCTCCGGGAGGCAAGGGCGCAGCTCTCGAAATTCAAGCGTTTCCTTGGCACCACCGCTTACCTGCAGACCGGGCCGACAGCCCGCGTGCTGGCGGACGGCACGGCGATAGCGCCCGACGATGCTCCCGAGCCTGTCAAGAAGGTGATCCAGGCCGGCAACGCGATCGCCAAGCTGCCGTACAAGTGGGGCGGCGGGCACGGCGCCTGGCGCGACAACGGCTACGACTGCTCTGGATCCGTCTCCTTTGCGTTGGCCGGCGCGGGCCTGCTGGATGCCCCGCGTACATCCGGCGGCTTCATGACCTACGGCGCTCCAGGCGCGGGCGAGTGGATCACGATCTACGCCAACGGCGGCCATATGTTCATGGTTGTGGCAGGCCTGCGTTTTGATACCAGCGGCCAGGGACGCGCCGGCACCCGCTGGCAGGCCGGGACGGCCAGCACGACGGGCATGGCTGAGCGCCACGTGCCCGGCTTGTAGGCAGTGCAGGAGCTTCGACAACCGGGGTGAAGAACCCCTGAGCACTGCTACCTTCGCGACACCGTGCACGACGAACCCACACGCAGACTCGATCCACGGGAGCCGCACGGCCCGCGCGGACCCGACGACTCGGTCTACATGCGCCGGCGCCTGGTGGCTGCGCTCGCCGCGGCGATCTTCCTGATCGTGGTGATTGCCGTGGTGGCCGGTGGCGGGGATGACGACAAGCCCACGAGCTCTCCGGCCGACCTGGGCGTGCCCACGACGCCGAGCAGCTTCGGTGACGAGACCACCACCTCGGACAATGACGAGACCGACACGAGCAGCTCGCCCGCGCCGAGCGACCCCAGTGCACCTGTCGAACCCGTGACCCCGGCGCCCGTCGCGCCGGTGACCCCGGAAGAACCATCGGGTGGGGACGTAGCCCCCGTGGAACCCGCTCCCGCGGAGCCGGCGCCGCCGGCATCCGAAGGCGGCGGTGCAGTGGCTCCCACCCCGTAGCACCGGCCGGAGTTGCAGAGGGGGCGGTGCCCCCGTTTGTCGTCATCACCAGTCGCCCTGAGACGGGCGGCGCCGCTGGCGCTTGGCCTCCGAGCGCTTGCGCTTGGCTCCAAGCCGCCGCTCGCGCGCTCCCCGGCTGGGCTTGGTCCGGTGGCGGGGCCGCTGGACTGCCAGCGCCTCCGCCAGGCGAGCGCGCAGGCGCTCTAGGGCCAGCTCGCGGTTGCGCGCCTGGCTGCGTGTGTCCTGGGCCACGGCCCTGATCCGCGGCCCCACCCGGGCGCAGGCGCGCCGGCGCTGATCCTCGGTGAGTGACGGCGAGCCCGCCACGTCGAACACGGCCTCTACCCGCGAGGCGGTCACGTTGGCGTGCTGGCCGCCTGGACCCGACGACCGGCTGACCCGCAGGTCGACCTCGGCCAGCGGGATGGACAGGTCGCGTGTGATGCGCATCGGGTCGTCCACGGCGTCACACTCTGCCCGATGCGGGCTGCGGTCGTGGGACACGTGGAGTGGATCGAGTTCGCGCGCGTCGAGCGGGTTCCGCTGGCCGGCGAGATCGTTCACACCCAGGACAACTGGCAGGAACCGGGCGGTGGCGGGGCGGTGGCCGCCGTGCAGATGGCCAAGCTGGCCGGCGGGGCGACCCTGTTCACGGCCCTCGGTGACGACGAGGTTGGCCATCGGGCCCACGACGAGCTCACCGCACACGGTCTGCGGATGGAGGTGGCCTGGCGCGACGAGCCTCAGCGGCGGGCCTTTGTGCATGTGGACGCCACGGGTGAGCGCACGATCACGGTGATCGGGCAGCGGCTGGGTCCCCACGGCGAGGACGACCTGCCCTGGACCGAGCTGGCGGACGCGAACGCCGTGTACTTCACCGCCGGGGACGCCGCCGCGCTGCGGGAGGCTCGGGCGGCGCGCACGCTGGTGGCCACGGCGCGGGCCCAGCCGATCCTCGGCGAGGCGGGGGTGGAGCTGGACGCCCTGGTGGCCAGCGGCAAAGACGTGGGCGAGCGCTACGAGCGCGGGCAGATCCAACCGGAGCCACGCATCGTGGTACGTACGGAGGGGGCCGCCGGGGGACGATGGGAACGCGCCGACGGCGAATCGGGGCGCTGGCAGGGCACCCCGGTGCCCGGCCCGATCTCGGACGCCTACGGCTGCGGCGACTCCTTCGCCGGTGGCCTGACCTACGGACTGGGGGCGGGAATGGAGCCGGAGGACGCGTTACACCTGGCAGCCCGCTGCGGAGCCGCCAACTTCACGGGACGAGGGCCGTACGAAGGACAGCTCAGTGGTCCGCAACCACCCCGTCCCCAGGCTCGATAGGAAGGCCCTTGTCGACCCAGGCCAGTAGCCCGCCGGTCATGTTGTGGGCGTCGTATCCGCTGGCTCGGAAAGCTTGCGTGGCCACGGCCGAGCGGGCGCCCGAGCGGCAGTAGAAGACCACCGGCCGCTCGCGGTCAACCGTCTCGGCCTGCCCGGAGAGCTGGGCGAACTGCACGTGACGCGTATCTGCGATGTGGCCGGCCTCGTGCTCGTAGGTCTCCCGTACGTCGATGAGGTCGATCTCACCGGCGGCGTGCATTTCGGCCACCCGCTCGGGCGTCACGTCCTCCTGGAGGTCTTCGAGAGCCACCTAGTCGTCGCTGTCGTCGTCCGCGTCCGCGTTGGAACCCTCCTTGGTCAGATCCTGCTCGCCTGAGATCTTCGGCGTGTCCGGATCCGTGGGCCCGCCGGGGATGGGGTCGCCCTTGTACTCCCCCGGATCGTCCACCCGCTCGCCGTCGACGCTCACGCTGCCGTCTTCGTGGTGGCGCACGTTGGACGAGCCGAGGTTGGCGGTGGGCCCGTCGTCGTAGCCCGTGTCTCCATCGGGGCCGCCGAGGGTCTTGTACTTGGCCGCGTCGTCGGGCCAGTCCTCCAGGTCCTTGGGCGGATCGTCCTCGAGGGCGGCCACCTTCTCCTCGGCGGCCTTGTCCGCGTCCACGCTCGCCTGCTCCGAACCCTGGTCACGCTGCTCGTCGCTTGTCTCCTCCATCGCCGCCTCCTCGGTCGCTGTCGGGTGTTACCTACCCATCGAGCAGGGTCTCATGCGCCGGGTATGGTCTCGCACAGTCCTATGGCGAAGCGTGAGCCCCGTATGGTGCCCCTCGGCTACGGCAAGTACGTGCGTGCCGACCGGGTGTTCGCGCTCGTGCCCCTCGAGGGTCCCGAGCGTGGTGACGGAAGCCGGACGCTCGTGCACGTAGAGGGGGTGGCCGAACCTCTCGTGGCTTCCCGCTCCGATCGGGCGATAGTGGCGGACATCGAGGCCGCGCTCGGACAGTCCGACGCGGGATCCGGGCGCAGGACCCAGGCCGCTGTGGCGGAGGGTCAGGAGACCCTGCTCTGAGCACGCCCAGGCGGTAGGCTGGCCGCGATGGGCACCACCTACAACGTCTCGGGGCGCACGGTGCTGATCACGGGCGCGGCACGCGGCATCGGAGCGGAGTGCGCCCGGCGGCTGTCGGCCCAGGGGGCCAACGTGGTACTGGTCGGCCTCGAGGCCGAGGATCTCGAGCGGGTGGCGGCCGAGTGCGGAACCGGGGCCGCCTGGTTCGAGGCCGATGTGACCGACCGCGATCAGCTCTCAGGCGCCGTCGAGGGCGCCGTCGAGCGCTTCGGCGGCATCGACGTGGCGATCGCCAACGCCGGCATCGGCGGTGGGGGCCCGGTCCGGCACACCGACCCCGATGCGTTCGAACGGGTGATCGAGGTCAACCTGCTGGGCGTGGTTCGCACGGTCTCCACCTGCCTGCCGCACGTCGTCGAGCGCCGGGGCTACGTGCTGGTGGTGGCCTCGCTTGCCGCCGTGGTGCACGGGCCCGGGATGGCCTCCTACACGGCGAGCAAGGCAGGGGCCGAGGCGTTCGCCGACAGTCTCCGCATCGAGGTCAAGCACCTGGGAGTCGACGTGGGCGTGGGCTACTTCTCCTGGATCGACACCGAGCTCGTGCGCGCGGCCGACGCCCACCCGGCCTACGGCGGCCTGCGAGACAAGCTGCCGGGGTTCGCGGCCAAGACCTACCCCGTGTCCGCCGTGGGCGACGCCGTGCTCGACGGGATCGCCCGCCGCCGGCGTGCCGTGGTGGTGCCGGGGTGGGTACGGACGGCGATCGCGCTGCGGGGCATCCTGCCGGGACTCACGGAGCGCCAGGCCCTGGAGTCGGCGCCCGAGATGGACGCCGCCTTCGAGCGGGATGTCGCGGAGCGCGGAGCCGAGGCTTCGCGCCCGGTGGGCGCGGGCGGCGCGGCCGCCTCGCGCGACCTCGAGCTCGACCGGTAGCGGCAGGACGCCAAACCCGCCTCTCGCAGCAGGGGTGTGTCGACATGCGGTCGCTCCCCCGGCCCCCCACCCGGCCGCCGTTGCCGTTGCCTTGGGGTTGCCGAGCCCTACAGGCTCTTCACAGCAGCCAGCACCTCTTGCACGGAGGCCTTCGCATCGCCGAACAGCAGCGAGGTGTTCTCGTTGTAGAAGAGCGGGTTGTCGATCCCGGCGAAGCCGGTGTTCATCGAGCGCTTGAGCACCACCACCTGCTCGGATTTGTCCACGTCGAGGATCGGCATCCCGTAGATGGGGCTGCCCTCGTCCTCGCGCGCCGCGGGGTTGGTCACGTCGTTGGCGCCGATCACGAGCGTCACGTCGGTGGTCGAGAACTCGGGGTTGATCTCGTCCATCTCCTTGAGCGCCTCGTAGGGCACGTCGGCCTCGGCCAGCAGCACGTTCATGTGGCCGGGCATGCGGCCCGCGACGGGGTGGATGGCGTAGGAGACCTCGATGCCGCGCTTCTCCAGCTCGTCGGCCAGCTCACGCACGGTGTGCTGGGCCTGGGCCACGGCCAGGCCGTAGCCGGGCGCCACCACCACCTTGTCGGCGTAGGAGAGCTGCATGGCCACCGATGTGGCGTCGGTGGAACGATGGGGTCGCTCCTCGGCGTCGCCGCTCGACGCAAGGGCCACGCCGCCGCCGCCGAACCCGCCGGCCACGATGTGCGGGATCGAGCGGTTCATGGCCGCGGCCATCAGGTTGGTGAGGATCGTGCCCGAGGCGCCGACGATGATGCCTCCCACGATCAGCGCCACGTTGTTGAGTGCGATGCCCGCGGCGGCCGCCGATACGCCTGTGAGGGCGTTCAGCAGCGAGATCACCACGGGCATGTCGGCGCCCCCGATGGGGAGCACCACCATGTTGCCGAGCACCGCGGCCGCCACCAGGATCAGGATGAACAGGCCCTGCGACTCCGATCCGGAGGCGATCGCCACCGAGGAGCCGATCGCCACCACCAGCAGGACCAGGTTGATGATCTGCTGCCCCGGCGCTGCGACCGGCCGCTGGGGCAGGATGTCCTGGAGCTTGCCGAAGGCGATGTTGGAGCCCCAGAAGGACACCGACCCAACTATCGCGGCGAACAGGATCGGCACCAGCGTGTCCAGCTCCGGGTTGCCCGTGGTCTCGAGATAGTGGCGGTACTCGGCCCAGGAGATCAGCGCAACGGCCCCGCCTCCCACGCCGTTGAACAGCGCCACCATCTGGGGCATCGCGGTCATCTTCACCTGGCGCGCTGCGGGCACCCCGACAGCGGTGCCGAGCGCGATGCCGAGCGCGATCAGTCCGTAGTTGCCCACCTCCTCGATCAGCAGGGTGGCCACCACGGCGATGGCCATGCCAACAGCCGCCGTCGCGTTGCCGCGCCGCGCCGTGGTGGGGTTCGTGACCTGGCGCATGCCGAGGATGAAGAGCACGAAGGCCACGATGTAGAGGACGCGAATGAAGTCCGGGTCCTGCAGGAACGAGGCCAGGGGGAGCGTCAAGACGCGTCCTTGCGCGGCTCGCGCTTCTTGAACATCTCGAGCATCCGGTCGGTGACCAGGAAGCCGCCGACCACGTTGATCGTTCCGAACGTGATCGCGATCACCAGGATGAACTTGTCGAGGAAGCCTTCGGCCTGCCCGATCACCAGGATGCCGCCGAGCACCACGATGCCGTGGATGGCGTTGGTGGCCGACATCAGAGGCGTGTGCAGCGAGTTCGGCACCTTGGAGATCACCTCGAAGCCGACGAAGGCGGCCAGGACGAGGATCGTGAGCTCGGTGATCAGGTCCATCAGGCCTCCTTGTCGAGCAGTCCGGCGGCCTTGAGCGCGCCCACGTGCACTATCGCGCCGTCGTGCGTTATGCAGGCGCCGGCGATCACCTCGTCGTCGAAGTTCAGATGCAGCGCGCCCCCCTCGTCGACCATCAGGGCCAGCAGCGCCTGCACGTTCTTCGCGTAGAGCTGCGAGGCGTGGTCGGGCATCGACGAGGCGAGGTTGAGGGGCCCGACGATCTTCACATCGTGGCGCACCACGGTCGCACCGGGCTCGGTGAGCTCGCAGTTGCCTCCGGTCTCGGCTGCCAGGTCCACGATCACCGATCCCGGCTTCATCTTTCGCACCGCATCCTCGATGATCAGCAGCGGGGCCTTGCGACCCGGAACGGCGGCGGTGGAGATCACGCCGTCCATCCCGCCGATCACGTCGGCCAGCGCCTCGCGCTGGCGCTGCTGCTCCTCGTCGGTCAGCTGCCGCGCGTAGCCGCCGGCGTCCTCGGCGTCCTCGAGACCGATGTCGAGCTTCACGAACTTCGCGCCGAGCGAATTGATCTGCTCCTCCACCGCTGAGCGCACGTCGAAGGCGGAGACCACGGCGCCCAGGCGGCGGGCGGTGGCGATGGCCTGCAGGCCCGCCACCCCGGCGCCCAGCACGAGCACCTTGGCGGGGCGGATGGTGCCGGCGGCCGTGGTGAGCATCGGGAAGAAGCGGCCGAGCTCCTGCGCGGTGATCAGCCCCGCCCGGTAGCCGGCCACCGTGGCCTGGGAGGAGAGGGCGTCCATCGACTGCGCGCGTGTGATGCGCGGGATCGCCTCCATGGCGAAGGCGGTCACGCCCGCGGCGGCGAGCGCGTTGGCCGTATCGGGCGCCGTGAGCGGCGAGAGGAACCCGATCAGCACCGTGCCCTTCTTCATGCGCCCGATCTCCTCGGTGGACGGCGGCGCCACCTTGGCCACCACGTCGCCCGACAGGCCCTGGCCCTCGGAAATGGAGACGCCGGCCTCCTCGTAGAGAGCGTCGGGCAGGTGCGAGGAATCGCCGGCGCCCGGCTCGAGCACCACGTCGATCCCGTCCGCGGTCAGCTTCTTGGCGACCTCCGGGACCAGAGCAACCCTGCGCTCGCCCTCGGCGGCCTCCTTTGGGACGGAAAGCTTCATCAGAGGCCGCGGGAGGCTATTGGAGGCGTGCGAAGAGTGCGTGGCGGTTCACGCACCAGCTCAGCCGCAGGTCCGTGCCCGCCACGCCGGACCTGCCCGCCCGGCGGGGGTCCAGCCGGCGTACGGTGGCCACGACCTGGCGGCTAGGCCGCCAGGTCGACCATCATCTCGTCCGCCCCGAGCCCGACGTGGCGCCGCTGCAGGTGAGTGTCCAGGCGCGCCATGAGGCGATGGGCGGGCAGGTTGTCGCTGAGCATGGAGGCGGTGAACCGCCGCACGTCCTTGTGGATCGCCTCCCGGGCGAGGAGGTCGGCCAGGTACGAGCCCAGCCCGAGGCCCTGGAGGGGGTCAGCCACCACGATGGCCGCCTCGGCCGAGGTGGGGTCGCCAGCCAGGCGTACCCATCGCCCGACCCCGACGAGGTGGCCGCCAGGAGTCTCGGCTACCAACGCAACATGGTTCTGACCGTCCACCTCGGTCAGGTAGCGCAGCTCCGAGGCTGAGAGCCTCGGCTTGGGCGAGAGGAAGCGTCGTTGCACCGACAGGTCTGACAACTCGTCGAGACCCGCAGCCAGGGCAGCCTTGTCGCCGGGCTCGATGGGGCGTACCAGGATCCGTCTTCCGTTCTTGAGGGCGCACTCCATGCAAGGGGTCTAACGCACCCGGCCGCCCGGCTCTGTGCGTGCCCTCACACCGCTACGAAACGATCACGCGCCGGGAACGATCACGCGCCGCGGCTTACTCGAGCGTCAGCCTGCGGATCGCCTCCGGGTAGGGCGCCTCGAGGATGCCGGCCTCGGTGGCGATCGCGCCCACCAGGCCGGCGGGGGTCACGTCGAAGGCGGGGTTGAAGGCCTCGGTCTGTACAGGGGCCGTGCGGTGGCCGGCCACGCCGGTCACCTCGGCCGGCGACCGCTCCTCGATTGGGATCGCGGCGCCGTCGGCCGTGGCGGCGTCCATGGTCGAGACCGGCGCCGCCACCCAGAAGGGCACACCGTGCCGCGCCGCGAGCACGGCCAGCGGGTAGGTGCCTACCTTGTTCGCCACGTCGCCGTTGGCAGCGATCCGGTCGGCTCCCACGACCACGCGGTCCACGAGGCCGCGCGACATCAGGGCGCCGGCGCTGGAATCGGTCACCAGACGATGGGGGATTCCGGCCCGGCCGAGCTCCCAGGCGGTGAGCCGCGCGCCCTGGAGCAGGGGCCGCGTCTCGCACACCCAGACACTGCTCAGGCGGCCGGCGGCCCACGCGGAGCGCAGCACGCCGCCGCCCGTGCCGTACCCGCCGGTGGCCAGCGCCCCAGAGTTGCAGTGCGTCAGGATCCGCTCCCCCGCGCTGAACCGCTCGGCGGCGAGGTCCGACAGCCGGCGGTCGGCCGCGAGCTGGTCCTCGTGGAGGCTGGTGGCCGAAGCGAGCAGCACATCGGCGGCGTCACCGCCCGTCGCCTCGCCGGTGGCGAAGGCTCGCTCCGAGCGCTCGATCGCCCACCGCAGGTTCGACGCCGTGGGCCGGGTGGCTCCCAGCACCCCTGCCGCCTCCTCGAACGAGATTCGGGCCTCCGCGCCACAGCGCTCCCCGCCGTGAATCGAAAGGACGAGCCCGTAAGCGGCGGCCAGGCCGATCGCCGGAGCGCCCCGCACGGCAAGCGTGCGGATCGCCTCAGCCACCTGACCGGGGCTCTCACACCGCAGCCACAGCTCCTCGGCCGGCAGAGCACGCTGGTCGAGGACCATGAGTGCGCCGGCGTCCCACCTGAGCGGTGCCGTGTCCACGGCACCCACGCTAACGCCGGTCGCCAGGGGCCCGGTTTGAGCCCGACCCCCAGCGACCAGCGACCCGCTTACTCGATGAAGCCAAACTCCTTCAGGTAGGCCTCGGCCACAGTCTCGGGCTCCTCCTTGTCGATGGAGGCGCGGGAGTTGAGCTCCTGCATGACCTTCTCGGTGAGTGGCTCCTGCACGGCGAGAATGACCTCCTGGCCCTTCGTGCCGATCTGCTCGAGGGCATCGTTGCGGATGCCGAACGAGATGTTGTAGGGCGGGAAGAGGCTCTTGTCGTCCTCGATCACCGCGTACTTGCCCGTGTTCAGCTCACCATCGGTTGAGAACACGAACCCGAGGTCCGACCGGTCTTTGTCGATCGGCTCGTACTTGCCCTCGTCGGACACGAACTCCGGCGTCCAGTCGTAGACCTGCTTCAGGCCCAGCAGGCAGTCCGTGCGCTGACGGCACTCCGGGAAGCCGGCGATGCTCAGATCGCTGGCGTTGGGGAGTTCGGCCACCTCGGACACGGTCTTGGCCCCCTTCAGGAGGTCGGCCTGCTTGTCGGTGGTCGTGGCGATCCGGTACGTGTTCTCGAACTGGGTGCGCGGCAGGGCAGTGATGTCCTGCTTCGCGTACTCCTCCTTGGCCAGCTCGTAGGCCTCGTCCGCATCCTTGGGCACCTCGTCGGTCTTCAGTCCGAAGAACGACGTGAGCGAGGTGCCGGTGTACTCGGGGTAGGCGTCCACCTGACCGGACTTGAGCGCCTTGTAGGCGATCTGCTCCGAGCCGAGGTTGAGCTTCTTGTCCACCTTGAAGCCGGCGGCTTCGAGCGCCTGGGAGTAGATCTCACCGAGGATGAACTGCTCGTCGAAGTTCTTCGACCCCACGGTGATGCTCTTGCCGGCCGCGGCCGGGTCCTTTTCGATCAGCTTGCCGCCTGCGGGCTCGGAACTGGAGGCGCTGTCGCCACCGCCGCTGTCCTCGTCGTCGTCTCCGCAGGCCGTTGCGCCCAGAGCCAACATCAGGGCCGCCAAGGCGGCCACTATCCATCTCATTGAGATTTTCACGTTGCTGCTTCCCTCCTTCGGGTGGGCAATGCGAGCCGCCCACGCTGTTTGCGCGGCCCTTCGGCCAGCTTTATTCCCTTCGGGGTGACTGCTTGCTGGGTCAGGCCGATCCCCGCATCGGCCACCAGGGTCATGAAGGCGACCACGATCGCCGCGCCCAGCCCACCGGAGAACCCGTAGGTCTGGGGGGAGAGGATCGGCTCGCCAAGTGTCTGAAGGTTCGCGTAGGGCCCGATCGTGGCCGTGGCCAGGACGCTGACCGCCGAGGTGCGGATCCCGGCGAAGATCGTGGGCATGGCCAGCGGCAGACGCACGCTGCGTACGATCTGCATCCCGCTCATGCCCATGCCGCGCGCCGCGTCGACGATCTCGCGGTCGACCTGCCTGGTACCCACATAGGTGTTGGTCAGGATGGGCGGGATCGCAAGCAGGATCAGCACCAGCGCCACGTTCCGGAAGCCGTTGCCCACGTAGGCGAGGAAGAAGAAGAGCAGCACCACAGCCGGTACCGCGCGACCGACGTTGGAAACCGAGATCGCGAGGAACTCGCCGCGCCCCTTGTGGCCGAGGTAGAGGCCGATCGGGATCGAGAGGGCGCACGCCACCGCCATCGCCACGAGGCTCACCTTCAGGTGGGTCCACCCGAGCTCGCCGATCTCGCCGAGGCCGCCCACCTGCACGCCGCCGCCGACCGACTCGCGCTCCTTGAAGATGAACTCCACGGCGTCGCCGAACTGCCCGAGGAAGGCCAGGGTGGTCATGCCGAGGCTCGCTGCCAGGGAGTCACGAGGCGCTGGAAGGTGAGGATCATCACGTCCAGGATCGCCGCGAGGAGCACGCTCAGTCCACCGGCCACCACCACGTTCGACTTGAAGGACGGGAGCCGGTCCAGCTCGGCGCCCAGCCCTCCGGCGCCGGCCAGGAACGCCAGTGCCGCGAGGCCGACGGTGGTGGTGGTGGCGATCCGCAGGCCGGCCAGCAGCTCGGGCACCGCCAGCGGCAGCTCGACCCGCCACAACAGCTGGTTTTCGGTCAGGCCCATCCCGCGCGCGGCGTCCTTGGCCTCAGCGGGCACCGAGCGCAGCCCGGTGATCACGTTGCGGAAGATGATCAGCAGCGTGTAGCACGTGAGGGCCACGATCGCGGTGGTGTTGCCGAGCCCGGTCAGCGGCTGGAGCAGGAAGAAGAACGCAACGCTCGGGATCGTGTAGAGCGCGCCTGTAACGCCCGTGATCGGACCGATCATCCACTGATGGCGGTGCGCCAGCAGGGCCAGCGTGAAGGCGATAGCGAAGCCGATCCCCACCGGCACCACCGTGAGCAGCACATGCTCGAAGAACGGCGTGACGTAGCGGTCGTAGTTGTCTGCGATCCAGTCGGGGCAGAACCCGTTCTCGGCCACGCAGGATCGATCGCCGGTCCGGTCCTGAAAGAAGTCGCCCGACTGGGCGATCAGATCGAAGGTCACGACTATTCGACGAGCTCGACGCCCGAGCGAGCCTCGACGGGCGCCTCGTTGAGAAAGCCCCCTATCACCTCGAGCGACAGCACACCTGACACATGGCCGCGCCCGTCGACCACCGGCCCGTACCGGGTCTCGCTCGTGAGCAGGTCGGCCAGGGCGTCGCGCAGGATGTCGTCGAGCTCGACCACGGGCTCGGCCACCGAACGGATCTCGCGTTCCACCCGCTCACCGCGGAAGGCCCGGTCGCTCAGCCAGCCCACCGGGCGCTGCTGATCGTCGACCAGCAGGGCCATCGGCAGGTCGGAGTCGGCGATCTTGGCGCGGGCCTCGGAGCACGACTCGCCCACCCGCACCAAAGCAGCCTTCCAGAGGTCGATGTCCCTCACCCGTTGCAGGGCCAGACGCTTGAGAGCGCGGTCGGAGCCCACGAAATCCTCGACGAACTTCGACTCCGGGTACATCAGCAGCTCGGCGGGTGCGGCGAACTGAGCCAGCTTGCCGCCCTTCTGCAGGATCGCGATCTTGTCGCCCATCTTGATCGCCTCGTCGATGTCGTGGGTCACGAAGACGATCGTCTTGCGGATCTCCTGCTGGAGGCGGAGGAACTCGTTCTGCAGCCGTTCCCGGTTGATCGGATCGATGGCGCCGAAGGGCTCGTCCATAAGCATCAGCGGGGGATCGACCGCCAGCGCCCTCGCCACACCCACGCGCTGGCGCTGGCCGCCGGAGAGCTGGCCGGGATAGCGGTCGCGGGTCTCGGAGGGGTCGAGGGACACGAGCTGGAGCAGCTCGTCGACCCGGTCGCGAATGCGGTCCTTGGACCACCCGAGCAGCCGCGGCACGGTGGCGATGTTGTCGGCGATCGTGAGGTGGGGGAACAGGCCTATCTGCTGGATTGCGTAGCCGATCTCACGGCGCAGCTCTGCCGGCTTGCGCTCCGTCACGCTGTTGCCGTCAAGCAGGATGTCGCCGTCGGTCAGGTCGATCATGCGGTTGACCAGGCGCATGGCGGTGGTCTTCCCGCAGCCAGAGGGGCCGACGAGCACGCAGATCTCCCCCGCGGGTACCTCGAGCGAGAGGTGATCGACGGCCGGTTCGTCCTGGCCCTCGTAGCGCTTCGTGGCGTCGCGGAACTCGAGCGTCGCCGCCTGGCGATCGCTCTTCCCGTCGGGAGGGGCGGCGGAGTGGTCGTTCACGATGAGCGTTTGCCAGGGATGAAGCGGTGAAGGTTAGCTGCGCGGAGCAGGCGGAGCGCCATCGGCCGTGGTCCGGGCGCCCGGACCACGCGAGGCAGATAGAGCGACGGCACGGTGCTCGCCGGAACGACGTTCCGGCTGCGCTCCCACCGATATGTCGGCCTCCACCAGCCGCTCGAGCTCCCGCGTCAGATCGTCTCGCAGCCGCAGCACCTCGGCCTCGCTCACCTCGGGATTGGCTTCGGCGGACTCCACCATCGCGTCGGCCAGCTTCTCGTTCGCCTGCCGGAGCTCGCGGCCGGCGGTCTCGGGGTCGGTCGCCCCCCGGAGGTCCAGCGCCCGCTCCCGCACGTCGTCGGCCAGAGGGCCGAGGCGCTCGCGCTCCTTGGTCGAGAGCCGCCGCCAGCTTCCGTAGAGAGCCCGTGCTACACGCACGCCGAGGATCGTGGTGACGAGGTCCCGAGGCTTCGGCATGGGGCCATGCTCCTCGATGGGGTGGATGGATAGGCAATCAAAGGGGGGCACGTGCCCCCCTCTCGCAACCCCCGGCCGCGACTTTGAGCGATCGAGGGGTTGGGGGACATAGATTGATTCCGATGACCAGGACGCTGACCACGATGATGGCGCTGGGAGCGCTCGCGCTCGTGGCCGCCCCGGCGCACGCCGCGAGGCCGCTCACCTCGGCCACGGTGACTGCGGTGCCCGATCAGCCCGTCTCCACCGGGCTGGCTCAGGCGGGCAAGCGGGTCCGCGGGGTCTACCTCGGCGGCGCCACCGGCCGGTACGTGCAGTTCGTGTCCCTGAAGCTCAATCGCCGGGCCACGCGGGCCACCGAGCGCACGACCCTCGTCGTGCGCTGCACGGGCGACCCCTCGATCCCCAGCGTGCTCGACAACCTCACGCTCGCCCAGATCGCCGTGACCGGCGGCCGCGCCAAGGGGTCCGGGGTCATCGAGGAGGACATCCCGCCGTCCGTGCCCACCGTGGGCGGCCTCTCCCGGCGAGGTGTCGTGAACTACCGGATCCGGGTCGGCACGCGCGGCCGGGCCGCCGGGATCCTGCGCAGCCGCTTCACGCTCACGGACCCGGCCTCGGGAGCTACCCGCGCGCGCTGTGACACCGGCGCGGTGCGCTGGAGCGCACGCATCGCACGCAGCGGCGCCGGTCGCGGCAGGCCCGCCCCGGCCGCGGGATCCGGCTACTTCGGCACCACGGCGCAGCGGCTGCCGTTCCTGCTCGAGGTGCTGCGCGGCGGCCGAGCCGTGCGCCCCGCGGGGATGACCTTCCGGGCCAGCTGTCCAAGCCTGCGCGGTCTGCCGCTCGATCTGGTCTCGAGTGTGCGGATGCCGATCTCCCCGGCCAAGAGGGGGCGGGGACGCAGGCGGATCGGACGGACCGAAGGGGGACGCTTCGGGTCCTCGGGGCGGCTGATCCGGCGCTACTCCTCGGACGAGTTCGGGCCGGTCACGGAGACCTATACGTGGCGGCTGCGCGGCCGCTTCGGCGCAGTGGGCGTGGCCGGGACCTGGCGCGTGACCGGCACCGTGGTGCGCGAGGCCGACGGCGTGGAGGTGGCCACCTGCACGACTGGTGTGAATCGTTGGCGCGCCGTGCAGTGAAGGCTCGGCGCTAGGCGACGCTTCTTAGCGGCGTGACCGCCCGGCCTACGGGCCGGCGACGGGCGTCGCGGCGACGGAAGGCGGCCAGGGAGTCGGCCACCACGCGGTAGACGTCGCCGTGCACCGCCATGCCGCAGTGGCTGCTTTCCACCTCCACGAGCTCGGCCCCGGGCGCCTGGCAGGCGCGCCAGGAGACGATGCCGTCGGTGCGGGAGTACACGGCCACGTGCCCGACGCCCCTCGGCATGTCGGCCTGGAGGTCATCCCAGAAGGAGAGGCAGCAGTTCCCCTCCATGCAGGCCCGTGAGAAGAGTCCCGGTACCCCCAGCTGGCCGAGCGTTGCGAGGGCCTCGATCTGGAGCCGCACGACCGGGTGGATCGACAGGGGGTCGTTCTGCGCGAAGCCAAGGGTCACGATTCCCGAGACCAGGTCGGGCCGGCGCCGCGCGAGCACCTTCGCGAAGCTGCCGCCGCGGCTGTGGCCGATGATGGCGGCACGGCGACCCTGGCGCTCGACCAGCGCCTCCAGGCGCTCCTCGAGGCGGTCCATGGCCCTGGCCGAGCACGAGACGTTGGACCGGATTCCCGTCCGGTTGGGATGGTGGCCGGTGCCCTTGAGCCACCGCCCCATCACCCGCAGGGACTCGTCGCCAGCCAGGAAGCCGGGGATCAGCAGCACCGGCTGGTTGCGCCCGTCGGTCACGCCTTCGCCCCGGAAAACCGGATCGCGCAGCAGGGCCGCGAGCTCGAGCCCGACGCGGGCCTCGCGCCAGATGGGGGGTGATTGGATCGCTTGGGACATCGAGGGGGACCTGCGCCGGGCCCCGCCGGTAGGGCGGAACCCGGATCGAGCGGACCCCACCCTACGCCGAGGGGTGGACCCCTTCATGGTTCAACCGTCCGCACGCAGATCGCCGCTCCGTCGCGGCACACCTCGTACGCCTTGGATTGGCCCAGCGGCCCGTGGCTGGCGTCCACCTCCCGGCCCCCGTTCACGATGCCCACGATGTAGAAGCCGTCGTCGCCGAGGCGAAACCGCGCGAGGGTTCGGTCCTCACCCGCCTGCAGGCCCTCGGCGAAGATCCGCCGGTAGGCCGGCCCGTCGTGTCCGTAGCGCTCGGCGAAGCTCGCGCGAGTCCGCTTGCGGCCCGCGGTGACGCCCGCCCGGTAGCCGCGCCCTGCGGCCTGTCTGCCCTCGGCGCGTCCCGCGGCGAGGATCTCGTCGACCTGCAGGAGCTTCGGCACGGGGGGCTCGGCTGAGGCGACTTGGGCGGGAACAGCGACGAAGTACCCCGTCGCCGCACCGGTGGCCGCCATGAGCACGCTGAGCAGGCCCCAGACCAGCACCGGCCCGACCGAGCGCTGCGCTTGCGGCTTGCCCCTGGTTGCCACGGATGGACCTCCATGTCCCTCTCGACTGCCGCCATAGTAGGAGCGCTCCGGGTTCTGCGCCAACGGCGCTAGATTGCCCACCCATGCGAGCCGTCACGGTCAAGGACGGCGCACTGAGCGTCGAGGAGCGCCCCGATCCGGAGCCAGGCGCCGACCAGATCCTGGTGAGAGTCGCCGGGGCGGGGATCAACGGCGCCGACATCCTTCAGCGCAAGGGCGGTTACCCGGCCCCGCCCGGCGCTCCCGCGGACATCCCGGGGCTCGAGCTGGCCGGCCAGGTCGTCAAGCGCGGCCCCGGCGCCGACCGCTTCGCCGACGGCGATGGGGTGATGGCGATCGTGGGCGGAGGCGGCCAGGCCGAGCTGGCCGTACTGCACGAGCGGGCGGCCATGCCGGTCCCCGAGGGACTCGAGCTCGTGCCCGCCGGCGGCGCGGCCGAGGTCTTCACCACCGCCCACGACGCTCTCTTCACCCAGGCCGGGCTGAGGCCCGGCGAACGGCTGCTGGTGCACGGCGGGGCCGGCGGAGTGGGCACCGCCGCCGTGCAGCTCGGCCGGGTGGCGGGCGCGAGGGTCACAGCGACCGTGAGGCGCGAGGAGCTGCGCGGCGGGGTCGGTGAGCTGGGCGCCGACGTGATCGATCCCGAAGGCTTCGCCGACCAGGGCCCCTTCGACGTGGTGCTCGAGCTGGTCGGCGGTCCCAACCTGGGCGGCGACCTGAAGGCGCTCGCTCCGGGTGGCCGCATCGTGGTGATCGGCGTGGGGGCGGGGTTCAAGGCGGAGGTCAACCTGCTGGCCCTGATGGGCAAGCGCGGCACGATCCGCGCGTCGACGCTTCGGGCACGGCCGCTGGAGGAGAAGGCGATGGCGATGCGCGCGGTCGAGAGGGAGGTGCTGCCGCATTTCGCCTCGGGGGCGTTGAAGGTCCCGGTTGCCGACACCTTCGCCCTGGACGACGTGGAGGCCGCCTACGACCGTTTCACCGGGGGCGGGAAGCTAGGCAAGGTCGTGCTCGTGACGGGCGCCACCTAGACGCGCAGCGACTGGATCAGGCCGACGAGCGTCGGCTCGACCTCGGCGCGCTCCGCCGCGGGGTCCTCAGCGGTCGCGATCATCAGCCCGGCCTCGCCCATCGCGGCGAGCAGGATGTGGGCCAGGGGTCGGACCGGTATCTGCCTCATCGCTCCGGCATCCATTGCCGCGGTCAGAGCGGCCGTGGCCATCCCGAGCCCGTATCGCATGTCGACCGCCCGCCATTCGGTCCAGCCCAGCACCGAGGGGGCGTCGATCAGCGGGATCCGGGTCCAGTTGGGGTCCGTGCACAGGTCGAGGAAGCGCCGATTGGCCGCCACCAGCAGCTCGACCGGATCCTCCATTCCCTGCATTGCTTCGCCGATCGAGGCGACCATGTCCTCCTCGACCTGCTCGTGGACGGCGCGGAAGAGGTCCCGCTTGTCTGCGAAGTGGTGGTAGAGAGCGCCACGTGTGACGTTCGCCCGGCGCACGATCTCCTCGGTGCCCACGTCGACGAAGCCGCTTTCGGTGAACAGCCGGCGTGCCACCAGGATCAACTCGGCCCGAGTTGCCGCGGAGCGTTCGGCGTTCGCCCGTCGTTCAGCGCGCACGGGTTTCCTATCGACAGACATACAGTATGTATGTTACGGTCCCAGCCACTCGGATACACACTGTATGTAGAAGGGAAGACGGCATGAGCCTTCGCGAAGCCAGCACCTGGCGCTCCCCGGCACTGGGGGACGCCCGCGTCCTCGACCTGCCCGGCGGCCGCATCAAGGCACACGAGGCCGGCAGCGGCCCCCCGATCGTCTTCGTGCACGGCCTGCTGGTGAACGCCAATCTGTGGCGCAAGGTCGTCGAGCGCCTGTCGCCGGACTTCCGCTGCATCGCGCTCGATCTGCCCCTGGGCTCCCACACGCTGCCGATGGCGGAAAACCCCGACCTCGCACCGCCGGCGGTGGCGGGCCTCGTGGCCGACGCGATCGAGGAGCTCGACCTCGAGGACGTGACGCTGGTTGGCAACGACACCGGCGGCGCGATCTGCCAGATGCTCGTGACCAGCCGGCCCGAGCGGATAGGGCGCCTGGTGCTGACGTCGTGCGACTACCGCGACCAGTTTCCGCCCGCGATGTTCGCCTACTTCAAGCCTGCCGCCCGGGTTCCGGGCGCGTTCAAGGCTCTGTTCGCGCCCATGCGATGGCGCTTTCCGCGCTACCTGCCCTTCGCCTTCGGCTGGCTGGTGAAGCGGAAGATCGACCGCGACGCCGAGGATTCCTACGTCTACCCCGCGGGCGCGATCCGCGGGATCGAGGCCGACGTGAAGCGCGTGATCGCCGGTATCGACAAGGCTGACCTGAACCGGGCGGCCGACCGTCTCGGGGGGTTCGAGAAGCCGGCGCTGATCGCTTGGTCACGCGAGGACCGCCTGTTCAAGCCGCTGCACGCCGAGCGGCTGGCGGAGGACCTGCCGAACGCGCGGCTGGAGTGGATCGACGACGCACGCACGTTCTCGATGGAGGACAACCCCACGCGGCTGGCCGAGCTGATCGCCGGGTTCGTGCGCGAGCCCGCGACCAGCAGCGCGCCGGCGTGAGCCGGGCGCCGCTGTACCTCGCGCTGGCCGGGTTGGGGCTGGCTACGCAGACCGCGATCGTGGTCGTGTTCCTGGCCGAGAGCGGGCTCGACGTCGGGGAGTTCGGGGACCAGATGGTCGAGACGACGATCGCCGTGCTGGCGCTCGCCGACCTCGCCATGACCGCCCTCGTGTACCTGCTGTGGCTGCCGGGCGAGGCCCGTCGCGCGGGGATCGAGCGCTGGTGGCCCTACGCGGTGGCCCTGGCGGGAGGGCTCTGCTTCGCCCTCCCGCTGTTCCTGTGGGCGCGGGAGCGCGCCCGCCAACCCACTCCGGCTACTTGAGACGCTCGACGATCATCGCCTCGCCCTGACCACCGGCCACGCACATGGTCTCGAGGCCGATGGTGTTGTCGTCGGACTCCAGCCCGTTGAGCAGCGTGGTCATGATGCGCACGCCGGTCATGCCGAAGGGGTGACCCAGGGCGATGGCGCCGCCGTGCGGGTTCATCTTCTCGAGCGGGATGTCGCACTCGTCCATGATCGGGATCACCTGGGCGGCGAAGGCCTCGTTCAGCTCCACCGTGTCCACGTCGGCCATCGTCATCCCGGCGCGGTCGAGCGCCTTCTTGATGGCGCCGATCGGAGCCACCCCCATGTACTCGGGCTCGTTGCCCCACGTGGCGGCGGTGATGATCCGGGCGCGCGGCTTGAGCCCCAGCTCTGCCGCCTTCTCCTCGGACATGATCAGAGCGGCCGCGGCGCCGTCGTTGAGCGGGCAGGAGTTGCCGGCCGTGACGCCGCCGCCCCCGAAGGCCTCGGGAAGCTCGGCGAGCTTCTCGATCGAGGAGCTGGCGCGCGGGCCGTCGTCCTTGCTGACCACGGTGCCGTCGGGCAGCGTCACGGGCGCGATCTCGCGCTCGAAGAAGCCGCTTTCCTGTGAGGCCACCGCGAGCTCCTGGGAGCGCTGGGCGTACTCGTCCATCGCCTCGCGCGTCACGCCGTACTTGTTGGCCACGTTGACGGCGGTGAAGCCCATCCCGATGTAGACGTTGGGTTGACCGGGCTCTTTGCCCTGCAGCTTCTCGTTCTGGTCTGCCTCGCCCGCCGCTTCCTGGCGCTCGTTGTACTGCGAGACGGCTTCCACGCCGGCGGCGATGTAGATGTCGCCCTGTCCCGCGGTCACGTTGTTCGACGCGATCCGGATCGCGTCGAGTCCCGACGCGCAGTAGCGGGAGATCGTGCTGCCGTTCACCGTGTCGGGGAGCTTCTCGCTGAGGAGGGCGATGGCCCGGCCGATGTTGAAGGCCTGGCGGCCCTGGGGCAGCCCGCAGCCGGTCACGACCTCCTCGACCGTGGCCGGATCGACGTCCGGGTTGCGCTCGAGCAGCTGGTCCACGATGAACGCGCCGGTGTTGTCGGGGCGCAGCGGCGCGAGCGATCCCTTGAAAGCGCGGCCGATCGGGGTGCGGATGACGTCGACGATTACGGCTTGGGGCATCTGAGCGAGTCTCCTTGGGGTTCTAGGGGGGCGGGGAACGCTACTTGGGCGGCATCCGCAGGGCGCCGTCGAGACGGATGGTCTCGCCGTTGAGCATGGGGTTCTCGGCGATCGCTACGGCAAGGTGGGCGTACTCGGCCGGCTGGCCGAGGCGCTGGGGGAACGGGATACCGGCGCCCAGAGCCTGCCGGGCCTCCTCCGGGAGGGCGGCGAGCAGGGGGGTGTCGAACAGGCCGGGGGCGATGGTGCACACCCGGATGCCGCGGCCGGCCAGGTCTCGGGCGGCGGGCAGCGTCAGGCCCACGATCCCTCCCTTCGAGGCCGCATAGGCGGTCTGGCCGATCTGGCCGTCGTAGGCGGCGATCGAGGCGGTCATGATCACGGCCCCGCGCTCGCCGTTCTCGTCGGGCTCGTTGTCGTTCATCGCCGCGGCCGACAGGCGCAGAACGTTGAACATCCCGATCAGGTTGACGCGCACTACGGTCTCGAAGGGCTGCAGCGCTGCGGGACCGCGCTTGGACACCGTGCGCTCCGCCCAGCCAATTCCTGCGCACCCAACCGCCAGCCGCAGCTCGCCGAGAGCTTCGCGCGCGCCGGCGACCGCGGCCTCGACCTGAGCCTCGTCGGTCACATCGGCATGGAGGGAGTGGGCGGCATCGCCCAGCTCGGAGGCCAGCGCCTCGGCCTTCTCGTCGTTCACGTCGGCGATCGCGACACGCGCGCCGCGCTCCACGAGCAGGCGCGACGTGGCCTCGCCGAGGCCGGATGCACCGCCGGAGACGAATACGCCTGTGCCTTCGAGCTTCACGCGCGGCAATGCTAATGAGGCAGGGCGGGCTGGGCCACGCTCACCGCGAACAGGCCGTCCGGGTCGGTGAGCAGCCGTTTCAGGGCGAACCCGGCGGCTTGGAGCTCGGCCTCGATCCGGGCCGGGGTGAACTTGGTGCTGATCTCGGTGCGCATCTCCTCGCCCTCCGCGAACTCCACCTCGATGTCCGCCGCGGGAATCGAGACGGTCTGCTCGGTCCGGGACCGCAGCAGCATCTCCACGCGCGAGCTCTCCTCGACCCAACGGGCCACGTGGCCGAAGCTCTCGGGGTCGAAGTCGGCCCCGAGGCCGTCGTTGAGCACGCGCAGCACGTTGCGGTTGAACTCGGCGGTCACGCCCTCGCTGTCGTCGTAGGCCGCCTCCAGCGTGGCCCGGTCCTTCACGAGGTCGGTGCCAAGCACGAGCCGGTCACTCGGTCCCATCAACTCGCGGACGCGTGCGAGGAAGTCCGCTCGCTCCTGCGGGTGGAAGTTGCCGATCGTGCCGCCGAGGAACGCGAACAGCCTCCGCTCCCCGGCGGGGATCTTGCCGAGGTCGTGTTCGAAGTCGCCAACCACGCCGTGCACCGTCAGACCCGGGTAGAGCTCGGTCAGCTCCGCCTCGCACAGGGCAACCACCGAGCCATCGACGTCGAATGGCACGTACCGGCGCAGGCTGCCGGCACCGGCCATGGCGTAGAGCAGAGCCCGCGTCTTGGACGCGGTGCCGGACCCCAGCTCCACCAGCTCGTCCATCCCCGCCACGATCTCCGGCGCGTGGCGGTTGAGGATCGCCCGCTCGCAGCGGGTGGGGTAGTACTCGTCGAGCGTGGTGATGCGGTCAAACAGCTCCGAGCCGCGCTCGTCGTAGAAGTACTTCGGTGCCAGCTCCTTCGGTATGCGCGAGAGCCCCTCGCGCACGTCCGCCGCCATCCGCGCGGTGGGCGCGGAGGTAGTCATAGGTCCTCGGCGCAACGGAAGCCCGAGAAGATCTGGCGGCGGTGCGGGTGGTCCCAGTTTCGGAAGGTGTTGCGCGCGATGCTTGGCCGCGTGGCCCAGGAGCCGCCGCGCAGGACTCGGAAGTCGCCGCCGAAGAACACCTCGGAGTACTGCGGGTAGGGGAAGGCGGCGAAGCCCTGGTAGGGCTCGAAGCGGCTCGCCGTCCACTCCCACGCGTCCCCGATCATGCCGAGCGCGCCGCAGGGCGAGGCGCCCGCCGGCAGCGCGCCCGCCGGCGCGGGCCCGAAGGCCTGCTGGTCCACGTTGGCCAGCTGGGCGGTGGGGTCGGCATCGCCCCACGGCCAGCGCCGCGACCCTCCGGTTGCCGGATCCCACGCCGCGGCCTTCTCCCACTCCTGCTCGGTGGGCAGCCGGGCGCCGCGCCAGCGCGCGAAGGCGTCTGCCTCGAACCAGGAAACGTGCATGACCGGCATGGCCGGGTCGATCGGGCCGACCCGCTCGAAGCGTCGCTCCTGGCCGTCGGCCGACCAGAAGAGGGGCCGCTCCACGTTCTCCGCGGCGAGCCAGTCCCAGCCTGCGGGGTCCCACATCTCGCGGCGGGAATACCCGCCGTCGGACACGAAGTCGAGGAAGGCTCCGTTGGTCACCGGCGTGCGGTCGATCCGGAAGCCGTCGACGTGCACCTCGTGGCGAGGGCGCTCGTTGTCGTAGGCGAACTCCCGGCCGGGATCGCCCATGAGAAACACGCCCCCCGGGACGTGAACTGAGTCATCGAAGGGGGGCACCGCCCCCCTTCGCAACCCCCCGGATCGGCGCTTCGGAGGAGCCGGGGGCAGCGGTCCGCGCGTGGGCGAGTACACGCTGGGCCCCACCAGCTGCAGCGTCTGGAGCATCGTCTCGTTGTGCTGGTGCTCGTGTGAGATCAGCATCTCCCACACGAAGGCGCCGGCATTCAGCCGATCGCCGTCCGCCGAGATGTCGGCCGCTTCGAGCACGGCAAGCGCGCGCTCGTGCACCTGCTGCATGAACATCAGCGCCTCCTCGCGACGGAGGTAGGGAATGTCGCCGCGGCCGGCGCGCGGCGTCTCGTCGGCGTCGTAGACCTCCGACAGCTCCGGGCGCAGGAGCTCGAGGTCGCCGGCGCTGCGGCACAGCCACAGGTCCTCGAAGGCTGCGATGTGCCCCAGGTCCCACACCAGAGGGCTCATCAGTGGGTGGTGCTGACGGTTGAGGTTGCGCTCGTTGACGGGCGCCACCAGCGACAGCGTCCGGCCGCGCGCCTCGGCCAGGGCGGCGCCGTAGGCGTACTTCGCCAGTGGGTCAGCCCCTCCACGGGGCAGTGTCTGAATTTGGTGAGGGGCCACGGTGGCTTCCGCTACTGGAACGGGAGGCTATCGAGGTCCAACCTCCGCCCCCGGCGGACCGTGCGCGGTGGTAGGTTTCGCCGCGTGGAAGCTTCGAGGGTGGAGGAAGGGAGCGGCTACATCAGCCCTGGCCGCTTGACGCCGGCCGAGCTGATGGGGTGCGTGGCCGGCGTGGTGCTCGCGCTCTCGCTGTTCTTGCCCTGGTTCGGAACGAGCGAAAACCCCAACTCGGTGCTGGCCGGAGCCTCCGGCGGGGACTCCGTGTCCGCCTTCGACGTGTTCGGCATCCTGAAGTGGCTGCTGCTGGCTGCGGCCAGCGCGCCGTTCATCCTGTCCTGGATCATCGCCCGGGGACACAAGCTCACGTGGAAGCCGGGAGAGGTGACGATGGTCGTGGGCACGACGGCCTTCGTGCTCGTGTTGTGCAACGGCATCATCCTCGGCCGGCCCGAGAACGCCGACGGCTCGAGCATCGAGATCTCACTGGAGATCGGCTACCTGGTGGCCCTGCTCGCATCGCTTGGGCTCGCCGTCAGCGGCTTCCTGCGCCAGTCGCGCTACACCGAGGGCCGCAAGCCCCCGGGCGTCATCTGAGCGCCCCCGGTGAGCACCGACTCCACCGGCACCCGGCCGGATCGAAATCTGGCACTCGAACTGGTGCGCACCACGGAGTACGCCGCTCTGGCCGCCGCACGCTGGACGGGTCGCGGGGAGAAGGAGTCCGCCGACGGCGCGGCCGTCGACGCCATGCGCCTGATGCTCGACACGGTGAGCATGGACGGGGTGGTGGTGATCGGCGAGGGCGAGAAGGACGAGGCGCCCATGCTCTTCAACGGCGAGCACGTGGGCGACGGCTCGCAGCCCGAGCTCGACGTGGCCGTCGACCCGCTGGAGGGCACCGACCTGTGCGCGAGAGGGATGCCCAACGCCCTTGCCGTGATCGCGCTCTCGGAGCGCGGCACGATGTTCGACCCGGGCCCGGTCTTCTACATGGAGAAGATGGCTACCTCCAAGCGCTTCGCGCACCTTCTCGATCTCGACCGGCCGCTCGGCGAGACCGTCGAGCTGATCGCCAAGGAGAAAGGCACTCCCGTCGGCGATGTGATGGTGATCATGCTCGACCGCCCGCGGCACGACGCGGGGGTGAAGGCCATCCGGGAGGCGGGCGCCCGCATCCGCTTCATCCCGCACGGCGACGTGTCGGCTTCGCTGATCGCCGTCACCGAGGGTTCGGCGGTCGACCTGCTGTGGGGAATCGGGGGCACCCCGGAGGGGGTTCTGTCGGCGGCCGCGATCAAGTGCATCGGCGGCAAGATCATCGGCCGGCTGTGGCCCGGCGACGACGCCGAGCGCCAGGCGGCGCTCGACGGCGGCTACGACGTGGAGGAGATCCTCGACACGAATCGCCTGGTGTCCGGGGACGAGGCGTTCTTCTCGGCGACCGGCGTCACCGACGGCGACACGCTCGCCGGAGTCCATTTCGAAGGCCCGGAGGGCGCCACCACGGAGTCGCTGGTGATGCGCTCCCGCTCGGGCACGGTGCGCCGCGTGCATGCCCGCCACGACCGCGCGAAGCTGCGGGAGATCACGGGCGAGAGGTTCGGGTAGGAGCAGGCTCCGCCAGCGCGCCCACCTCGGACGGGGCCAGGTCCAGGCGCGCGAGCGAACGCAGGAAGGCATGGGTCACGATCACGTGGATCCTGAGCTGCGTGATCCGGTACAGGTGCCGGCCCACCTTTGAGAACCAGCCCCATCCGGCGATGAGGGGATAGAAGTTGGCCACCTCGGAGGTCACGGTGCCGGTGATCAGATCCGTCCCGAGATGCTCTTCGCCGTCCGCCGGTGGCCGCTTGACGGACAGCCGCAGGTAGCCCTTGGTGCGCCCGGTCGGCGCCACCAGCAATCCCTCCTTGATCCTCCAGGTCACCGTGCCGCAGTCCCCCTCGATCTCGTAGTCGGGCCGGTGAAAGGTGAGCAGCACGAAAGGCCGGCCCAGGAACACGATCTCGCGTCCCTCTTCGCTGTAGCGCACCCGCAGCAGCCCGAGCGACACCCGCGTCAGGAACCGCCAGTAGGTCCTCGCCAGCCGCTCCAGGTACTCCGGGCTCCAGATCCGGTCGAGCTCGGTGCGCGGGACGGTGACCTCGGCCTCCTGCCTCGTGCTCACGCTCCCGTCCGGGGCTGAGCCGGACGCGGGCACGTCGAGAATCTTCACGCGGGCCCGGGCCTGGCGCCGGCGCCCGACCACGCCCCGCAGATCGCGCCTTCTCACGCCGCGCACGATAACCGCGGGCCGCGGAGCGTCAGGTCAGCAGCTCGACCGCTATCCGTTCCCCCCGCCGGGCCGCGCCGTCTCCCGCCTCGATCAGCGCGAGGGCGTCCGCAGCCAGCATGGAGGTCAGCATGTGCGAGCCCTGGGCCCCGGTCGGCGCGGCGTGCAGCCCATCCTCGGCGGTGCTGAGCCGGCAGCGGACGGCCTGGTCGCGGCGCGGGTTGCGCGGGATGTCCTCGTCGAGCACCGCGGTCGTTCGCGGGGCGTCGGGATCCGCCCCCTGCAGGGCCCGCAGCGCGGGCCGTACGAAGAGCTGGAACGTGACCATGGCCGAGACCGGGTTCCCGGGGAGCCCGAACAGGACCACCGACCGGTCGTCGACCGTGAGGGTGCCGAACCACGTCGGTTTTCCTGGCCGCAGCGCCACGCCCCAGTACGCCGCTTTGGCTCCGATTGCCGCGAGGGCTCCCTTCACATGGTCATGGGGACCCACGGAGACTCCGCCTGAGACCACCACGACATCCGCGGCAGCGGCCGCGCGCTCGAGCGCCGACCTGGTGGCCGCCGGATCGTCGGGGACTCGCACCACGCGCTCCACCGCTCCACCCGCCTGGCTCACCTGGCCCGCCAGAGCAGGCGGGTTCGAGCTCCAGATCTGGCCCGGGCCCAGGTCGGCCCCGGGCTCGACCAGCTCGTCGCCCGTGGCAACGATCGCGACCGCGGGCCGCCGTGAGCAGATGGCCGCCGTCCGGCCCACGCTGGCCAGGACCCCGAGCGCGGCGGGGCGCAGCGCCTCGCCCGGCGACATCACCGGATCGCCGGCCGTGATGTCCTCCCCGCGGCGCCTGATGTTGGCTCCCGGCTCCGAGCGGGGCACCGTGACCGTGCCGCCGTTCTCCTCAGTGCGCTCCACCGGCACCACCGACTCCGTACCCGCGGGCACGGCCGCCCCCGTGGAGATCCGCACCGCGGTGCCGGACACCACGGTCATGGCGCCCGGGGCTCCAGCACGTGCCTCGCCGATCACCTCGAGATCGCCCTCCGCGCCCGGCGACACGGCGAAGCCGTCCATCGCGGAGCTGTCGAAGGGCGGCACGTGAACCTGGCTGAGCACCTCTTCGGCGAGCACCCGCCCGAGAGCGGCGTCGAGGGGAACGCGCTCCCCCTCGAGGGCCCGGACTTCGGCGAGCACCCGCCGGCGAGCCTCATCGATCCCGATCAGCCCAGCCATCACCCCATCTTGCCATTCGGGGGGAACGCTGCGGCACGGATTTCGTTCCGGCCGTGTTCGCTCTTAGGATCGGGCCTGCCTGGGAACCGAAGACAGCATGCCCGACGCCGACCGCAAGCCCACCACGCAGCTCACCGGCCCGCTCGCGCGGCTGGATCGCGCGCGGGAGGAGCTGGCCAAGGCCTGGCTCGTGCGGCTGATCGAACGCGCCTCGCTCGAGGACATCAAGGAGCTGCCCACCGACCGCATAGCGGCCGAGTTGCCCGCCCTGATCACCGATGTGCTGGAGGCCGCGGCCGACTCCGACGACCCCTATGCGATGGCCACGGAGGTCCGTGAGCGCGCAGTTCGGCTCGCAGAGCTGCGTGAGTCGGGCTCTTCGAGCGCGGCGGAGGTGACCCGCGACATCGGTGCCATCCAGGGCGTGATCCTGGAGGCCCTGCGCCGCGACGCCGACGAGCTCGGCGCGGCGGGGTTCGCCGATCTGGCCATCGCGGTGGCGGACGCGGTCGGAGCCGTTCAGGCGGCCGCCGTGGAGACGTTGCTGAGCCGCCGCTCGCGTGAGCTGGAGTCGACCGCGGGCAGCGACCCGCTCACCGGTCTGTTCGACCTGCGCCACCTCCAGCAGGAGCTGCGCGAGGCGCTGGCCCTTCACGAGCGCTATGCGCATCCCTTCGCCCTGCTGGTGCTCGATGTCGACGGCCTGCGCCGGATCAACGACTCGCTCAGTCGTCAGGCGGGCGACAGGGTGCTCGTGCAGATCGCGCTCGCGATGCGTCGCGCGATCCGCACGGTCGACGTGCCGGCCCGGATCGCCGGGGACGAGTTCGGGGTCCTCGTGCCCCACCAGGACGCCGCAGCGGCACGCGCGCTCGCGGAGCGTCTGGTCGAAGCCGTGCGCGCCGAGACCGCGGGCACTGACGACTCCGGGGTCGAGGTGGCGATCGGCGTGGTGTCGTGCCCCGAGCACGGAGCCGACGCCACCAGCCTCCTCGAGGCCGCCGACCAGGCGATGTACGCCGCCAAGGCCGGCGGCGAGGCGGTCGCGGTGGGCGACCCGAGCGGCACGGAGGTGACGGTCGAGCGGAGTAGCTAGGTGACGTGCCTAGGGGCAGGGGGACGGACCCGGGTTGTGCATCCGACTTCGGTCCTGGCGACCAGCGCCTCTATTGGATCAGGCCGTAGCGAATCCCGATCGCCACGGCCTGGGTGCGGGTGGACGCTTCGAGCTTCGCCAGGATGCGCTTGGTGTGGGTCCGGACCGTTTCGGTCGAGAGGCCCAGTTCCTTTGCCACGGCGTCGGTCTGCATGCCGTCGGCCAGCATCTGGAGGATCTGGCGCTGGCGGGCGCTCAGGGTCCGGTCGCCCTCCTCGAGCACGATCGTGGACGAGAGGCCTGGATCGACGTAGAACTCGCCGGCGCGCGCCGCCTCGATTGCGCGGATCAGGTCACTCGAGGGGGAGTCCTTGCGCACGTAGCCCTGCACCCCGGCCTTCAGGGCCTCACTGAGCAGCCGGGCGCCTCCGTCGGCGGTGAACACGACGATGGCCGCGCCGAGCTCCTTGCTCAGGCGCTTGACCAGCTCACCCACGTCGGCGCCCGCCTTCCAGGGGTCCACCACCACGATGTCGGGCTTGGCGTCAGCCGCGGCGATGAGCGCAGCCTCGAGGTTGCGGGCGGAGGCCACCACGGCTCCCGGCCAGGTCTCCTCGATCAGCGCCTCGACACCCTGGCGGACCACGGGATGCTCGTCGATGATCACGCACCGTGGGGGGCGGTCAGTCACGGCGCAAGCATACCCAAGTGGGGTCACACAGATCCCCCGTGCGGGTCAGCCTCCGTACCGGGACAGGCTCAGCTCGCCCGTCGCATGGATCTCGTGGCGCATGGCGTTGATGGTCGCGCCGCCGAGGACGATCGCGGCCAACGCGTAGAACCAGATCAGCACGATCACCACGAACACGAACGTCGTCCCGAAGCGGGCGGTGGACACCGTGGACAGGTAGAAGGGGAACGCGTAGTCGACCGCCCCGATCGCGATCGTGGCCGCCAGGGCGCCGGGCCAGATGGCCCGCCAGGGGATCCGCTGGTTGGGGACCGTTGTGTAGATCAGGCAGAGGATTCCGAACATCAGCAGCAGCCCGGCGGCAAGCGTTACCCCGTAGATCAGGCCGGGCACCTCGGACAGGCCGAGGGGAAGGTCGTCGGCGCGGGTGAGCAACAGGCTCTGGAGTGTCGGGACCGCCACCGTGGCCGCCATGAACAGCAGCACGACCACGAGCATCACGAGCGCGAAGCGCTTCTGCTGGAGCCAGCTGCGCGTGGGCCCGTGGTAGATGCGGCCGAACGCGGTGTCGAGCGCTCCCCAAAAGGAGGAGCCGATGTAGATGCTGGCCAGCAGAGCGATCACGCCGTAGGAGGTGGATTGCCTGCGGACGTGGTCCAGGGCGGTGTCGAGCCTGTCGTCGGTCGCGCTCGGGAACAGCTGAGCCAGGTCCTGAGAGACGCTGGCCTCGAGATCGCCGCTTTCCAGCACCCGTCCGGCGATGAACAGAGCGACGAGCGCCAGCGGGAAGACCGACAGCAGCATGTTGTAGGCGACCATGCCCGACAGGCCCGTGAGATTGTCCTCGTAGGCCTTCCAGTAGAACTCTTTGACGGTGAGCCAGAACGAGCGGTGGCGCTCGCCGGCGGGCGCGGGCATCGTCTAGGGACGAGGCAGGCGGCGCAGCACCTCGCGGGTCACCCCGTTGGCCACGCGGAAGCCGGTGCCGACCCCCTTCGCGGCGGCCTTGAGGGCATCGCCTACGGGGTCGTCGTGCTGCTCGGGCTCGCTCCTCCGCGTTGAGCGGGGCGAGGAGGGCGGAGCGGCTCCGCTGCGCTTGGTGCTTCGGCGCCCGGGGCGCGAACGCGGCAGGTTACCCAGCATTCCGGGATCGTCGGGGCTCATCCGCGGCGGAGTCTAGACCGATCTCGTTGCCCTGTATCGAATCCGGCCTCGATGGGTAAAGAGTGCATTGGTTGACTGGCAAGTCAGCCCTCTTTGCGAGGTCAGATCTTTGACTTCAAAAAGGATAGCGCTATGGTTCTGTCCGTCTGTTTGAATGGCCCGGAGCACGCGCCCGAGCCCGTCTGAAGGTAGATACTTCCGCATGTCGATAGCTGAACTCCAAGAGCTCGAAGAGGTCAAGCAGCTCATGACCAAGGGGCAGCAGGCCGGCGTGCTCACCCATGCCGAGGTTGCCATCGCCCTCGCCGAGGTGGAACTCGACGAGGGAGACATCGAGGACCTCCACGCGCACCTCGAGAAGTCCGAGATCGAGCTGGTGGAGGAGATCGACCCCGCCCTCGCGGCCTCTCAGGTCGAGCGCGCGCCCGACAAGCGCGGACGCCGCAAGAAGGCGACGATCGACCTCAAGCCGGACATGACCACGGACAGCCTGCAGCTGTTCCTCAAGGACATCGGCAAGGTCAGGCTGCTCACAGCTGCGGAGGAGGTCACGCTCGCGAAGGCCATCGAGCGCGGCGATCTCGACGCGAAGCAGAAGATGGTGGAGTCCAACCTCCGCTTGGTCGTCTCGATCGCCAAGAACTACCGCAATCAGGGCCTCCCCTTCCTCGACCTGATCCAGGAAGGCACGCTGGGCCTCGTGCGCGCGGCGGAGAAGTTCGACTACCGCAAGGGCTTCAAGTTCTCGACCTACGCCACCTGGTGGATCCGCCAGGCGATCGCCCGCGCGCTCGCCGACAAGGCGCGCACCATCCGCATCCCCGTGCACGTGGTCGAGAAGCTGAACAAGATCGGCCGCGCCGAGCGCAAGCTGGTCACCGAGCTGGGCCGCGAGCCCACTCCGGAGGAGATCGCAGCCGTGACGGGCATCGAGCCCGACGAGGTCGACTCGATCAAGCGCTCAGCACAGGCTCCAGTGTCGCTGGAGAAGCCGGTGGGTGACGAGGAGGAGTCCGAGTTCGGCCAGTTCATCGCCGACGAGCGGGCCGAGTCGCCCTACGAGCGCGCCGCGGAGATCCTCACCAAGGAGGCGCTGCGCGAGGCGCTCGAGAACCTCTCTTACCGCGAGCGCCGCGTGCTGGAGCTGCGTTACGGCCTTGGCGGCGAGCATCCCCGCACCCTCGACGAGGTGGGCCGCACGTTCAACGTCACGCGCGAGCGCATCCGCCAGATCGAGAACCAGTCGCTGAAGAAGCTGCAGTCACTCGCCGAAGCTCAGAAGCTCCGCGAAGTCGCCTAGCCCGGCCTCGTTTGACACCCCGGTGGGGCGGTGCGACCATCGCCGTGGATGGGGCTCTGGCGCGCGACTCTGGCTGGCCTGATGGCCGTGCTGCTCGCTGGCGTGAGCGCGACCGCCGCCCAGGCACTGCCCGAGCCGCCGGCTCGCAAGTCGGACAACGTGACCTGGAAGGCCACCCTCGACGAACCCAACGTGGTGTCGTCGCGGTTCAGCGCCGACGGCACGACGATGTACGTGTCCACGCTCAGGGGCCTGGTGACCTACGACGTGACCGCGCCGGAGACGCCGAAGAAGCTCGGCTTCTTCCCGTTGCCCCACTTCGAGAACGAGGACGTCGATCTGAGCGTGGGCAAGGACTTCGTGCTGATCTCCAACGATCCCTCGGAGGGGAAGGGGATCCTGTTCGTGATCTCGGTGGCCGACCCGGCCAGCCCCGCCCTCCTCGGCCAGATGGACACGGGGACCGCCGATCTCGGCCTCGACTTCCTGCCCACAGGCTTCTCCTATGGCACCGGTCACACCGCCAGCTGCGTGCCGGGTCCGCTCGACGACTGCCAGTACGCCTACCTCGCCGGCACGCGGTTCGGGATCGACGTGGTGGACCTGACCGTGCCGTCGGCGCCGCACTACGCCACTCCGCGCAACCTCCCGGTGCCGGAAGCCTCCGGCGGGCTGGCCACTCACGACGTGCAGTTCGACCGCGCGGGGCGCGCGCTGATCACCGGCGGCGGCGGAACCGCGATCTACGACGTGGCCAACCCGCTCGCCCCCGTGCTGCTGGCCAAGACCGACGAGAACGGACAGAGCGACTACATCGAGGACGCGGGCGCAGACGGCTCGACGCTCAACGACCTGATCCACCACAACTCACACCGCTTGCCGAACCGGTCCCTGGCCAGCTATGCCGGCGCCGCCCCTCAGGGCGATTCGGGCGTGATGGTGATCACCGAGGAGGACTACTCGCGACCGACCTGCGCAGGCGCGGGCTCCCTGCAGACGTGGAAGATCAACGGCGCCGAGATCAACAACCTCGACTCGTGGGAGGTGGAGGTCGACCCCGCGCGGACCTCGCTCTGCTCGGCCCACTACTTCGACGAGGACGCCGGCCTGCTGGCCCAGGGCTTCTACGAGCAGGGCACGCGCTTCCTCGACGTCTCGACGCCGGCGAAGATCCGGCAGGTCGGGTTCTGGATCCCTGAGAAGAACGTGACCTGGGGC
This sequence comes from uncultured Thermoleophilaceae bacterium, assembly GCA_963825475.1. Taxonomy (GTDB): domain Bacteria; phylum Actinomycetota; class Thermoleophilia; order Solirubrobacterales; family Thermoleophilaceae; genus JAAYBF01. The sequence goes on from CAWGTC010000006.1 coordinate 1,028,230, forward strand.
GCGGTCTTCCATCCGCTCGACCGCGGTGTGGTCTACGCCCTCGACCACCCCCGCGGCATCGACGTGCTCCGGGTCAAGCGCGGTCCGGCCCAGGAGGTCACTCCGCCCCTCGACACCTCGGGTGTATCGGCGCCGCCCTTCTGCGGCGAACGGCCGTCGACCACCGGTCAGAGCTGCGCCAGCCGCCAGGGGCGCCCCGAGCTGAAGCTGCGCGTGCGCGGCGGCCGGGGCGCGCGTCCGGGTCGCAAGGTGCGCTACCGCTTCGGCGTGCGCAACGTCGGAAACGCGCTCGCCGGTGGCGTGAAGGTGCGGGTGCGCCTGCCGCGCCTGCTCGAGCACGTGCGCGGCGGCCGGCGGATCAAGGGCTCGCGTGACGTCACGCTGTCGCTCGGACGGATCCTCCCCGGCAGGGGCCGCTCGCGTGCGCTGAGCGCCCGGGTCAAGCCGAAGGCGAAGGGGAAGGGGAAGGAGATCGTGGTGCGCGCCAAGGTCAGCTTCCGCGTGGCTCGGCCCGCCGCTCGCACAGCGGCGATGCCCACGGTGCGCGCGCCCGTCGTCAGCGGACCCCCGCGCCAGCGTTTCGTCGCCGCCTACGGGCTCTGCCGCATCGTCGTGCGCGACTGAGCCGTGGCTCACCGAACCGCCGCCGCTGTCGCGTTCACGTGCCTTGCTTGCGCCTTCTTCGCGGCCGGGCCGGCTGGCGCCGCCGCACCTCGGGCGCAGCGTGCGCAGCTGGAGTCCGGCAGCGCCATCCTGCGCTTCAGTGACGCGGGCCCCACTCCGGTCGAGGCCCGGCGCCGATCGGCGCTGGCCGAAGACCTCGACGCCCTCGGAGCGAGGGCGCGCTTCTTCGAGGCGCTGCCGATGGTGGCGGTGCGCGGCCCGGCGGAGGCGCTGCGGGCGGCGGCCCGCGCTCCGGGTGTGGTGGCGGCCCATCCCGACCGGCCACTCGCCTACGAGACCTACCAGTCCATCCCGCTCGTGTTCGGCGGGCAACAGCTGCAGCTGGCCGCCACCGGATTCGACGGGCGCGGCGTGAACGTGGCAGTGGTCGACTCCGGGGTCGACGCGCTGCACGCCGACCTGAGCGATCACGTGGTCGAGAACTTCGAGGTGGTGGGCGACGCCACCGCCGCCGTGGTGCAGGAGTGCGCGCTGCCCGGCAACACCTGCGACACCGACGAGAACGGCCACGGGACGCACGTGTCGGGCATCGCCGTCGGCGACGGCACCGCCTCCAGCGGCTTCTATCGCGGAGTTGCGCCCGGGGCGGGGATCGTGGGCTTCTCCGTCGGCGTGGGGCCCACCATCCTCTTCGCCGTCACCGCCTATGACCACATCCTGGCCCACCCCGAGCTGGGTGTCGTGGCGGTCAACTCGTCCTTCGGGCCGTCGGGTGGCGGCCGGTTCGACTCCGCCGACCCCATAAACCAGGCCACCAAGCGCCTACACGACGCCGGGGTCGTAGTGGTGTTCTCCAACGGCAACTCGGGCCGCAACACCGAGAACCAGGACCCGCCTGGGGCATCGGACTGCTCGACGCAGGTGGTCAACGGGGCAATCGAGGCAACCGCCGGCGCCTGCAAGTCCAACGCCTACTCGGTGGCCCCGTGGGTGATGAGCGCTGCCGGCGGCCGCAAGGACGGCACGGGCCAACCCGGCGAGCAGCATCTGTCTTCCTACTCGTCGCCCGGCGACCCCGATCCACAGGTCGCTCTCAGCGGCGAGACGATCGACTACTCGCCCACCCTCACCGCTCCGGGTACCAACGTGCGCTCGCTGCGCGACCCGACGGGCGACGCCCAGGCTGTGGCGCTGGCCGGTGAGCCGGCCGCCGTGCCCCCTCCGCCCGGCGGGGAGAGCTACGAGGCGTCCTACGTACCGCTCACCGGGACGAGCATGGCCGCACCGCATCTGACCGGCGCTGTGGCGGTGGTGCAGTCGGCGGCCCGGGCCCGCCTGGGCCGGCTGCTCACCCCGGACGAGGTTGAGACGGTGATGAGGGCCTCGGCGCAGCCGATGACGGGCATCGACGCGTTGTGGGACTACCCCTGCGGAGAGCTCCTACCGGGCGAGCAGCTCATACCCTGCGGCGACGCCGACCCGGCGCGGGGGGAGACCGGCGAGGTGTACGAGCGGTGGCTGGTGGGCTCGGGCTACCTCGACGTGGCAGCCGCGGTGGCCGAGGTTCAGGCAATGCCGGTGCCTGCTGCGCCGAGCGACGGATCCGGACCGGCCGGGCACGCCCCGGGCTGCGTGGACCGTCTCCGACCGCGCGTGAGGCTGGGCAAAGCGCGTCTGAGAAGCAATGGGAGGCGGCTCCGGATCTCCGGCGTCGCCTCGGATCGCGGGTGCAGAAGCGGTGGCGCCGGCGCCGTGCGTGGAGTCCGGCTGGCGGTCGGCCACGGCGAGGGTCGTGGGCGCTGCCGCTTCGCGGACCGTGAGGGAAAGCTCGGTGAGGTGCGGTCCTGCCGCCGGCGCCGGTATCTGGCCGCCCGCGGCGCCGCGCTGTGGCGCCTCGCGTTACACCGCCTCCCGGCGGGCCGCTACCTCGTCTGGGCGCGAGCCACCGACGCCGCGGGCAATACGGGCGTGCTCGAAGGTCCCCGGCGGCGACGGGTGCGCCGATGAGTAGAGCCGCCGGCGGCCCGGCCGAGGAGTCGCGATACGTGAAGGCCAACGGGCGCTTTCTTCCCACCTCGATCTACGACCACTCGATCGCGATCACCATGCGCGAGGGCGCGTGGCGGGCGCGGCTCGTGCGCGACGTGCTGGACGGCGGTCCGCGCGACGTTCTCGACATGGGCTGCGGCACGGGCACGCTCGCGATCGCCATGGCCCGTGCGCCGGGAGAGCTGCGGATCACCGGGATCGACGGCGATCCCGAGATCCTCGAGATCGCTCGCGCAAAGGAGGGATCGGAGGGAATCGACTTCGTCGAGGGCCTGGCGAACGAGCTGCCGTTCGCCGACGGCTCCTTCGACCGCGTGGTCACCTCGCTGCTGCTGCATCACCTCGATCCGGCGGTCAAGCGGGCGGCCCTCGCCGAGGCCTGGCGCGTCCTGCGCCCGGGCGCGCGGTTGCACGTGGCCGACTTCGGACGCTCCCACGACCCGCTCATGCGGATGCTGTTCGCCGGCCTGCAGGTGTTCGACGGGTTTCCCAACACGGCCGACCATCCAGCGGGGCGCCTTCCCGCGATGATCGAGACCGCCGGCTTCCACAACGTCGCGCGCACGCTGCGCCTCCGCACCGCATGGGGCAGCTTCGAAGTCCTACTCGGCAGACCGATAGCACTCAAGCATTCGCTCTCGATGCCGATTCAGAAGGCATGTTCGACTTCGAGCAGGCCCTTCGTCGCGTCATCGATGTGGAAGGCTCCGACCTGCATCTCAAGGTGCCGTCCCGCCCCCTCGTCCGCCGGCAGGGCAAGCTCGAGCCGATTCCGGGCTCGGACGCACTGACACCTGAGACCACCGAGGCCATCTTCCGGGCGATGCTGCAGGACGCCGCCAAGCTGCGCGAGTTCGAGACCGAGCACGAGGTCGACTTCTCGTACATGATCCCGGGCCTGGCCCGTTTCCGGGTGAACGCGTTTCAGCAGCGCGGATCGATCTCCCTGGTCTGCCGCGCGATCCCCTTCTCGATCAAGACGGTGGAGGAGCTGCTGCTCCCGCCGGTGATCAACGAGCTGGCCGACGAAGAGCGCGGGGTGATCCTGCTCACGGGCACCACCGGCTCCGGCAAGTCCACCACGCTGGCGGCGATCATCGACCGGATCAACACCACCTCGGCCAAGCACATCGTGACCATCGAGGACCCGGTGGAGTTCCTGCACAAGGACAAGCTCTCGATCATCAACCAGCGCGAGGTGGGGGAGGACACCGGGTCGTTCCAGAAGGCGCTGCGCCGCGTCCTGCGCCAGGACCCGGACGTGATCCTCGTGGGCGAGATGCGCGACGAGGAGACGGTGCGCACCGCGCTGTCAGCGGCCGAGACCGGCCACTTGGTGCTCTCCACCGTGCACAGCGTCGACGCCGCCGAGACCGTGAACCGCATCATCGACTTCTTCCCCGAGACCGAGCAGCGCCAGGCGCGCGCGATGCTCGGTGGAACGCTCAAGGGCGTGATCTCCCAGCGGCTGGTGCCCACCCCGGACGGGCACGGCCGGATCGCCACCTGCGAGATCCTCAGAATGACCGGCAGGGTGCGCGACATGATCATGAACCCCGAGGAGACCGGCAGGCTCCCGGAGGTGATCGCCGAGGGTGGCTACTACGGGATGCAGACATTCGACCAGGCCCTCCGCGGCCACGTCGAGGCCGGGCTGATCTCGATGGAGGACGCCCTCAAGACGGCGACCCACCCGCACGACTTCAAGCTGCTGGTGGCCTCAGGCGGGCAGCGCTCGACCTCTGTCGACCAGGTGTTCGAGGGCGACCCGGCCGTGGCCTAGCCGCCGGCGGTTGCAACGGGGGGCGGTGCCCCCCCTTTGGTCACTTCACGCGGATATCTACGCTGGCGCGTCCGCGCAGCAGCAGGCGCGGCGTGGGGAGCACGACCGGTCCGCGTCCCTTACGGGAGAAGGTGGCGCGCAGGCCCTCGCGGCGCCCGAAGCCGGCGATCTTCTCGGCCAGGGCGGCAATCGACCGGGGCCCCGCAGATCCGCCGCCTGATTCGAAGTCGTCGAAGAACAGGTCGAGGCTGTCCTCGGTGCCTCCGAGCAGGGAGTCCGGAACGATTCCGCGCAGCTTGAGCACGCGATCGCCTGCGCGTGTGCCCTTCGGCACCCGGTAGCTGAAGGTCCGCGAGTAGCGGGCTCCGCGGCTTCGCCTTAGCGAGAGGCGGATCGGGATGCGCTCGCCCGCTCGCGCCGACCGCCTGGTGGTGGCCCGCAGCAGGAACGCCTCGGGTACGTCGGGCCGGACGCGCGCGCTCACCGAGACCGCCAGCGGGGTGAGCTTGCCGAACTTGAAGGCGTCCACCAGGAGCAAGATGCCGGAGAGGTCGTTGAACGGCCCGCCGCCGTCCAGGTAGTCCTTGCAGAAGGCCAGCGGCCGGTGACGCTGGCGGATGCGGATGCGCAGGCACATCGAGGTCGATATCCGGGGCGGCTCGGCGCCCAGCACCTCGATCAGGGCCTGCCCGAAGGACAGCGACCCCACGAGCTCGAGCGAGGAGCCAAGGTCGAGGTCGCGCTCGTCGGTAACCCGGCTGCTCAGGGTGCGGGTACGGCCCGACTCGCCGTTGCGCACGGTCACTTCCACGGAGATCGTGCGCGGGGCTGGCCCCACCCGGCCGACCACGGCGTTGATTGTGTCGTTGGTGAGCGAGCCGACGGTGTGTCCCGGCACGGCCAGCTTGTAGGTGGAGGTGCCCTCGGCGCCCACCGGGTTGTTGACCACCGTGTACACGTAGGCGTCCTGGAGCAGCAGCGACCGAGCCCCCAGGTTGTCGAGCGGGTGCCCGAAGGCCCATACCGCAGAGCCGTCCCTGTACGCCACGGTGCCGATGGCGCCGAGGCTCACGTCGCCGCTGGACAGGCCGGTCGACACGGCTGCGCCGGGCTGCAGGTCTTGAACCGGAAACCCGAGGAAGGGACCGGAGGGTGCGGCCAGCACCGGCCGGCCGGCCCGGCGTGCCGCCCGCGAGAGCAGCGCCCGCATCGGGCGCGAGAGGCCGGACACCGTGAGCGGAGTCGACAGCCGCCGGCCCCGCCGCAGGAGGCCGGGCGCTGTGCGGGCCCTGCGGGACGCCTTCGCGCGCTCACCCAGGATCAGCTCGATCGGGGTGGCCAGGCCCACCTTGTTGCCGTACTCGCCGATCCCCTCGGAGATGGCCCCGATGTTGCGCATCACGCCGCTCTCGTCCGGGCAGAGAATCGGGTGAGCCGGAGAACCCGGGACCGACGCCGGTAGCGTCGACCGCCGGACCCGACACGCGGAAGAGGATGCGCGGTCCCGAGGACCCCGAGTCGCCCCGGATCACGTCGATCACCTCGGCGTCGAAGCTGGCGATCTCGGTTCCACGCACGACCGAGAGCGCGGTGCATCTCATTCCCGGGCGCACGTCCTCGAGCGGCATGATCGGGTCGGCGGCCAGCGCGGGCCCAGGAAGGACCGCCGGAAGCGCGAGCAGGGCGGCCAAGAGGGCGATGCGACGCTTCACTCAGGCGAGGTTAACCGCTCGTGCCGCCACACGCGGCAAGCACAGACGAAAGGCCGACTTGACGTGAGCGGGTTCAGGTCTGAGAGTGGGCGCCGCACTCACTACAGGCGAAAAAGAAGGAGGAGCGGTGCAAAGCACCCTCGGGGAGTACCAGGAAACGCAGTCGCAGGAGGCGTTCACGCTGCAGAACTCGAAACTGCTGAAGGTCCGGCTGGAAGCCGTGACGGTGCAGGCCAAGCTTGGATCGATGGTCGCCTACCAGGGCGACGTGACCTTCGAGCACGCGGGCTCGGGTGGCATGGGCAGGATGCTCAAGAAGGCCGTGTCAGGTGAGGGAACGAGCCTGATGAAGATCACCGGGACCGGCGAGGTCTTCCTGGCCGATACGGCGCAGGAAGTCCACCTGATCAAGCTGGAGAACGACGCCGTGACCTGCAACGGGGCCAACGTGCTGGCCTTCGACGCGGGCATCGACTGGGACATCCAGAAGGTCTCGGGAGGCGCCGCGGGCATGATGGCGGGCGGCCTCTTCAACATGTCGCTTCAGGGCAGCGGCTGGGTGGCGATCATCTCCGACGGCCCGCCCGTGCTGCTCAACACCGGCGATGCTCCCACGTTTGCGGACCCGCAGGCGGCGATCACGTGGTCGAGCGGCGTTAGCACCTCGATCAAGACGGACGTGAAGCTGAAGAACCTGATCGGCCGTGGCTCGGGCGAGTCCCTGCAGATGTCCTTCCAGGGCGCGGGCTGGGTGCTCATACAGCCCAGCGAGGGCCGCGTGGTGCCGACCGCCGGCGGCGGCGGGGGATTGCTGAGCAACATCAGCAGCTGACGCGAACCGAGGGAGATGAGCAGGACCGGGGTGCGCGCACAGGCGCCCCGGTCCACGCTTCAGTTGGTGAAGCATTGCGCTAGACTGGGCTGCGTGGCCAGCGGCACTGTAGATAGGACGGCCCGCGCGGTGGACGAAACATGTCCAGTTTGCGCGACCGCCGACATCATCTGTGGAAAGTGGACCATTCTCGTGGTCCGCGATCTTGCCGCTGGTCGCACTCGATTCTGTGAGCTCGAGCGTTCGCTCGCCGGCATCTCCCCCCGCACGCTCTCGCTGAGGCTGCGGGCGCTCGAAGAGGAGGGCATGGTCGAGCGCCACACCTTCCCCGAGGTGCCCCCGCGCGTCGAGTACTCGCTCACCGAGAAGGGCGAGGCGCTGCTCCCGTTGATCGAGGACATGCGCGCTTACGGCAAGGAGTGGCTGAACGCCTGCTCCGGCTCGTCTGAAGTCGCCGCCCCCGTCGCCGCCTGAGCGAACGCCGGTGCGGCCTGGTTCAGGTACCAGCCGAAGGCGCGGTCGATCACGGCCTGGCGGCCGAACGCCCTGAATCCCAGGGTCAGCAGCCGGGGCGGCAGTGCCGGAATCAGGCGCTGCAGGGCCAGCGCCAGGCCGTAGGCCCTGGAGTGCCGGGCGCTGAAGCGCGCGTATGTGCGTAGCGCCTGCTCGCGGCTCTGGTCTCCCTCGATGACGGCCCGCAGCTCGCGGCCGCAGGCGCCGCCGAAGTAGAAGGCGGTGCGGATGCCTTCGCCCGAAAGCGGAAAGCAGTGTCCGGCCGAGTCGCCGGCGTAGAAGACTCCGTCCTCCGCCGCCCGCCGCAGCCGGTGCGGGAACCAGTTGCCCTGGTAGGCCACGGCCGGCACGTCGAGCCGCCGGGCCAGATCCACCGTGGCGTCCTTCACGTGGTGGCGCGGCTCGTATGAGCCCGCACCCACGCGCTGCTCGCCGTCGGCGGGCACGCTCCACGAGTAGCCGAAGCGCACCAGCGATCGGTCGATCCACACGTCGAGGTCCTGCCCGCCGCCCGGCGGGTGCACCTCCAGCCCGCGCGATAGCGGAGCCTCGGGGGGCTGGTAGCCCTCAGCCGCAAGCACCCGCCGCCAGCCCAGCGCGTCAACCACCAGCCCGGCCTCGAGATCGCCGCGATCGGTACGCACCGCGCCACCCGGGTCGCGGCGCTGGACCTTGGCGATCTCGAAGCGCGCATCGCACTGCTCGAAGAGCAGCCGGCAGAGCTCGGGGTAGTCGAAGGACGACCAGCTCCACGGCAGCCGGTAGCGCACGGACCCGTGAGGGGTGTGGAAGGACATGCAGGGGATCTCCTGGCGGATGGAGCCCTGCACGCCCATCGCGTGCAGCCACGGCGTGGGAGCGGCACAGGCCGAGGTCTGGCGCTCGCCGATCTCGTAGCGGTCCACGATCAGCACGTCCGCGCCGCTTCCGGACAGCTCCCGCGCCACCGCCAGTCCGGCGAAGCTGGCGCCGCACACGAGCACGTCGGCCCGCGGCCGGTCGATCGGCGTGCGCTCGCCGCGAGCGAGGGTCGCGCGCTTCACGCGGTTGCCCTCAGGGAGCCGAGCACGGCGCGTCCGGCCTCCCACGGGGGCAGGCTGGCCCGCGACCGGAGCACGTCGTAGTTCAGGCGCTCCACCCGGTCGAGCACGCGCAGGTAGACCGCACGCGCCATTCTCATGCCCGGCCGGACCCGCGGCTGCACGGCGGCAAGCGCCTGGTGGCCCTCGGCGAACAGGTCGCGCGCCCTGTCCACCTCGAGCGCCAGCAGGGCCCGGAAGCCGGGCGTGGCCTCGCCGCGCCCGATGTCTTCCTCGCTCACGCCGAACCGCGTCCGCTCGTCGTCGGGCAGGTACAGGCGGTCGAGTGCCCAGTCCTCGCGCACGTCGCGAATGAAGTTGGTCAGCTGGAAGGCCATGCCCAGGCTCGCGAAGCTGTCGGAGGCGCCCGGCGCGCCCAGCAGCGGGGCCATGATCCGCCCGACGGCGGCGGCGCTTCCGTTCATGTACCGCGTGAGCTCGTCCCAGCTGCCGATTCGCACCGGGCCGCAGTCGACGCGCATGGAGTCCATGTAGGCGCGAAGCTCCTCCAGCGGCAGGTCATGGCGCCTTCCGGCATGCACGAGGGCCGCGATGGCGGGGTCGGCCGGGACCGCCCCCCCGACGCCGCGCCAGAGCTCCTCCTCGCGGCGGTCGAGCGCGGCCCGGCGCGCTGCGGGACTGGCCGCGCGTCCCGGACCGTCCACCAGCTCGTCGGCCGTGCGCACGAAGGCGTAGAGCGCGTGCACCGCCGGCCGCACCTCGGCCGGGAGCCGACGGGTGGCGAAGTAGTAGGTGGGATCGTGGCGCCGGTGCAGGCGGCGGCACGCTGCGTAGGAAGCTCGCAGCTCGGGCGTCGTGTGCTGTGTGCGGAGGCCGGCAGCGATCACGTCATCGTGGCAGAGCGGGCAGGAGCCGTCGCGGCCGCGGCGAAATCGCGCCCTATGCGAAATCGCGCACTTCACGACGCGCTGCGAACCTTCGCGCTGGAGTCTGCCCGGCTGCTGCGCGCGGACCAGAGCGCCGGCGCCGAGTTGGAGTTCGACCTCGACGAGGGCAGCAGACGCTCGGGGCCCACGCTCTACCACTACCGCCCGCTCACCCAGCAGTTCATCGCCGAGCGCTGGCCGCGCCTGCGCATGCTGGAGAGCTGCCTGCCCGCCGCCCACGCCCTGGGCAGCGGCGCCTCGGCCTACCTGCGCATCAACGGGCTGCGCGGCGCGGAGGCGGAGCCGGCGCTCGAGGCGATGCTCGAGCGCCTGTACGAGGACCTGACCGACTTCACCTTTCCAGAGGAGCGCTTCGACCGGGTGTATGCCGAGGTCGAGCGCACTCTGTTCGAGAAGAGCCGGCCGGCCACGGTGCTGGTGCCGATCTACGGCCTGGAGCTAGAGGCCGAGCGGGTGGACCTCGGCGAGGGCATGAGCGTCGTCCGCGGCGACAGGACCGACGCTCCCGACGAGGCGGTCTGGGGCGATCCCGCCGACCCCGCATCCGGCGTGGAGCGCTTGCGCCCCAATGCGCTGCTGATGCTGTCGATGGAGGTCTCGCCCGACGATCCGGCGCCCGCCGCCGAGGCACCCTCGCGCTTTCGCCGGCTGTTGACCGGGTTGCGGCTGTGGAAGCCCGGCGGGGTCGCCCTCGCCGCGCTGGCCTGGCGCCGCAGCGGGGACGGGCGCTGGCAGCCCTTCGAGATCGAGCCCACAGGTGCCGCGCGTGGCGAGCCGTGGATCCTCGTCGACGGCGAGGATGCCGAGCTGAACCAGTTCCTGGCGGCGATCGGCGGGTCCAGTCACGGTGGAGCGGTCGCATGGGCGCTGTCTCGCTTCGAGATGGGATGCGGCCGGCGTTTCGAGGCCGAGGCGCTGTCGGACTACCTGCTCGGGCTGCGGGCGCTGCTCGAGGCCGGCGCGCAGACGGGCCGGTCGAGCCTGGCCCTCAGCGTTGCCGTGCTGTGTGCGGAAGAGGGTGAGCGCAAGCGGGTGCAGAGGCGGGTGGAGCTGGCCCAGGCCCTGGAGCGCTTCGTGATGGGCGATGGTCCCGACGACGACTATCTGGACGCCGTGGGCTCGGATTCACCGCGCACTCTGGTCGACGAGGCCGAACGCCACCTGCGCGCTCTCCTTCGTGACGTGCTCTGCGGCTATCTGGATGCCGACCTGCGCAGCGTGGCCGACGATCTGCTGCTCGAGCAGCCTGAGCCTTTTGAGATCCGGGCGAGGAAACTGCAGACGACAGTCGACAGACGGCAGTCGACAGGGGTGAGGGTCGCGGAGGAGCCGGCTACCAACGAGGTTCCCGCCGTCGACGACCCTGTCGAGGAGCTCGACGACTTCGTCAACTTCTCCGCGCCTGTCTAGGACTAACGGCCTGGCCCGTTCCCTCCGATAGGGGACAGGTGGCATACCCGCGGCCTGTAAGACAGCCCATTGGGGAGCGCAGCCCCTTTGGTTCTGAGGAGATGGCGCTCACGCTGGCGTGTTTCTTCCTGGCCGGGTCGGGACTCGGGTTCCTCTCCCTGCTGGCGCCGCGCGCCGCCGAGGCGAACGCCGCGATGCTGGCCGTGAACTGCACCGTCGCGCTGGTTGCCGGCGTCGTTCTGCTGAGAGTCGGCGGGCGCCTGCCCGTCACGGCGGTCTCGCTGTTCTTGCTGGGAGGCACGCTGATGATCACCTCGGCCGGCTACTTCGACGGTCACTCAGGCACCGTCTACGCGCTCTTCTACCTGTGGGTCGGGGTCGAGGCCTTCTGCTTCCTCGACCGCCGCCAGGCCGCGCTTCAGATGGTGCTGATGGGGGCCGCGTACGCCTGGCTCCTGGGGGCCACCGCTTCCGAGGGGCTGGCGGTGCAGCGCTGGATACTCACCGTGGGGTGCACGCTGATGGCCGGTCTGCTGGTGGCCTACCTGCGCCACCGGATAGTGGGTCTGCTCGGCCGGCTCTTCGAAACGGCGCGGACCGACGTGCTCACCGGCCTGCTCAACCGCCGCGCCTTCGAGGAGCGCTTCGAGGAGGAGCTCGAGCGCTCCCACCGGGAGGGACAGCCGCTCAGCGTGGTGGTGGGCGACCTCGACGGATTCAAGCTGGTGAACGACCGCTGCGGCCACCAGGCCGGTGACCAGGCGCTGCGCCGCCTGGCATCGGAGCTGAACGTGTGGAAGCGGAAGGTCGACGTGGCGGCCCGGGTGGGAGGGGAGGAGTTCGCCCTGCTGCTGCCGGGTACTCAGGAGGACGGGGCGCTCGCGCTGGCCGACCGGATCCGGCTGGCCGTGCGCGAGGTGTTCGCCGGCGACGACGTGCCGCTGACCATCAGCTTCGGGATCGCGGCCTTCCCCGACCGCGCGGAGGACGGACCGGCGGTCCTTCGTGCCGCCGACCAGGCGCTCTACGCCGCCAAGGAGCTGGGACGCGACCGTTGCGTGATCTACAGCGCCGAGCTGGCCGATTCGGTCCGGGAGGCCGGCGCGCGAGTGGCCGACAGCAGCGAGATGCAGCTAGCCACCGTGGTCGGCCTGGCGGAGGCGCTCGACATCCGCGACACCGGCACGGCGCGTCACTCCCGTGTGGTGGGCCGCTACGCAGCGATGATGGCTCGCGAGATGCAGCTGGACAAGGCGCGTATCCACCGCATCCGCCTGGCCGGAATGCTCCACGACGTCGGCAAGATCGGGATCTCCGACAACGTGCTCACCAAGCGCGGGCCGCTCGACGACGAGGAGTGGATTCAGATGCGCACCCACCCCCAGATCGGCGCGCGCCTGCTGTCGCGCCCCGAGCTGGCCGACCTTCGTGGGTGGGTGCTCGCACACCACGAGCGTCCGGACGGGCGGGGCTATCCGTTCGGGTTGTCGGGCGACGCGATCCCGCTCGAGTCGCGCATCCTCGCGGTGGCCGACGCGTACGAGGCCATGACCGCCGACCGCGTGTACCGGAGCGCCCTGGGCCGCCGTGCCGCACGGGAGGAGCTGCAGGCCGGTTCGGATTCCCAGTTCGACGAATACGTGGTCCGCGCCTTCCTCACCGCACTCGACCGGGTCGAGGCCCAGCCGGAGCTCGAGCTCGAGCTCGACCTCGACGAGGATCCGATTCCGGAGACCGCTCTGTAGACGAGATCCGGCGTTAGGCTGCGGCGATGGGCCTGCCTCCGCCCGACCCCGGGTCCACCTGCCTGATCACCGGCGCATCGTCGGGAATCGGGGCTGACATCGCCCGCGAGCTCGCCGCTCGCGGGCATGGCGTGACGCTGGTTGCGCGCCGCGCCGACCGGCTGTCAGACCTCGCCGATGAGCTGCGCCGGCGCCACGGGGTCCGGGCAGAGGCGCTTGCGTGTGATGTCACCGATGAGAGCGCGCGCAACGAGCTCCCGGGACGGGTCGCCGACGCCGGGCTCCGGACCGAGGTCCTGGTGAACAACGCCGGCTTCGGGACGGCCGGGGCGTTCGTCGACCTGGACCCGGACCGCGAGGTGCAGATGGTGCGGACCAACATCGAGGCGGTGGTCGCGCTCACCCACGGCGTGGTGGCGGGAATGGTGGAGCGCCGGCGGGGAGCGATCCTCCAAGTCGCCTCGAGCGCCGGCTTCCAGCCGATTCCGAGGCAGACGACGTACGCCGCCTCGAAGGCTTTCGTGCTGTCCTTCAGCGAGGCGCTGTCGAGCGAGTTGGGGGAGAGCGGCATCACGGTCACCGCCCTCTGCCCGGGGCCGGTGCGCAGCGAGTTCGTCGAGGTTGCCGCGATGGAGGCGGCAGCCGCCGATGCGCCGGACTTCGTGTGGATCAGTTCGGCCGAGTGCGCCAAGACCGCGGTCGACGGTCTCGACGCCGGGCGTCGGGTCGTGGTCCCCCACGCGCCGGTCCGCGCCGGGGTAATGCTGTCGAGGTACACCCCGCATTCGATCCTCCTGCCCCTCTTGAAGCGCTTCTACCCGGTGTGAGAACGAAGGTCACCGAGGAGGGATCGGCATGAGCGACAGCAATGGTCTGCGGGAGCGTCGCGAGGCGCTCGTTGTAGCGCACATGGAGTCCGAGAACGACCACGACTTCGACGTCACGCTCGGCACCTTCGCCCACCCCCGCTACGAGATTGTGCCGACGGGCGACGTGTTCGACGGCGAGGAGGCCGTGCGGCGCTACTTCGAGGACTCGCGGACCGCGTTTCCCGATCAGCGAAACGAGCTGATCGCGCTCCACCACACCGACGCCGGCGTGATCGTCGAGTTCGACCTGAAGGGAACCCACCAGGGCCCGCTGCGCGGGATCCCCGCCACGGGCAAGCAGTTCACCTGCCGCAGCGTCGCCTTCTTCCTGTTCGAGGACGACCGGCTCGTGTGCGAGCGCGTCTATTTCGACGCCGCCACGATCCTCGGCCAGCTCGGCCTGGTGCAGCCCGTGCCTCCCACCGGCGCGTAGGCGCGATCGTGATCGCGCGCTAGCGGGTGGGCTCGGCCGCGCCGCCGAACCCGATCTCGTTGCCGTCGGCGTCGCGATAGATCGCCTTGCGCGCCTTCCCGGCATACGTGACCCGTTCGTCCGGTTCGATGCCGCGCGAGGCGATATCCGCGACGCGCGTGTCCAGGTCGTCGACGAAGATCGTGTGGATCGCTCCGCCGGCGGCCTCGGCGTCCTCGACGATGAACAGGTAACGATGCTCCGCGAGCTCCCAGACCGCCTCGGTCGCATGCGCGATGAAGGAGGGCTCCGCGCCGAGCAGGCGCTCATACCAGGGCTTCGTCGTCTCGTAGTTGCTGACGCGGTTCCCCGCGAACAGGTCCAAGGCCATTGGACCACCGTACGTCACGGTCGGTCAGGCGGGCCCCTGACCCAGGTTGGGCTCCCATCTTCGGAGCGGCGCCACGGCGGCTGGGTGGGGAAGCGCGATCCTGCGGCGTTTTTCTTCAACCGATCCATCAAGGGGTCGTCCTGCGACACCTAGATGGATCGGATCATCGGTTTCCCGGCCGCGAGCAGTCGCGCGGCGTTGAATCCCATGGCCGTGACCGCTTTCGCGCGGAGCGCTCACGTGACCACCTTCCGTGTCACCGAAGCCGCGTGACCGCCGCCCCTACCGCCTGAAGCGCCCACGTCATCCCACGGACCTCCATCGCCGGCGTCGCATTCGCAGACGGGACCCCGCGGCCACGAACGCCGGTTCTCTAGCTCGTCTGGAGCAGCGCCCCCGGCGCGAACAGGTGCGTGTTCAGCTCCTCCAGACCCTCCAGGTCGTGCACGTCGCCGCTCAGCTCCGGCACGGTGAGGATCGGCTTGCGTCCCAGGCGCTCGCGCAGGCGGTCGACGTTCAGGGCGTCTCGCTCGGCCAGCAGGCGGTGCTCCTCCAGGTTGCGGGTCACCTTCGCGGCCAGCTTCTCGTCGAGTATCCCCGCCAGCTCGGACTCGAGCTTGGGGCTCGGCTTGGCGCGCACCGGCTCGCGCATGCGGTTCACGATCACCCCGCCGAAGGGCAGATCCTCGGCTCGCAGCTTGCGGTGGAAGTGCTCCGCCTCTTCGATCGCGGCCGCGCGTGGCGAGGTGACGAGTAGGAAGGTGGTGCGGCTGTCGCAGATCAGCGCGTCCACGCGCTCGGCGCGCTCGCGGAAGCCGTCGGTCATGTCGCCGAAGGAGTTGAAGAACTCGGCCAGGTCCTTGAGCAGGTCAACCCCGGTCGCCTTCTTCATCACCGAGAACAGCAGGCCGGTGCCACGGCCCATGATGCCCAGGCTCATCTTGCTCGACGCACGGAAGAAGCTCAGCGAGCGCGAGTCGATGAAGCGCGCCAGCCGGCGCGGCGCGTCGAGGAAGTCCAGAGCGTTGCGGGTGGGCGGCGTGTCGAGCACCAGCAGGTCGTAGTTGCCCTCCTGGTGAAGCTCGTGGAGCTTCTCCATCGCCATGTACTCCTGGGAGCCGGCCACGGCGTTGGACAGCTGACGGTAGATCGGGTTGTCGAGCACCGCGCGGCGGGTCTGCTCGTCGGCGGAGTAGGTGTCGACCAGGTCGTCGAACGTGCGCTTGGCGTCGAGCATCATCGCCCACAGCTCTCCTTCGGCCTCCATCTCCACACGCCGTTCCTCGTTCCCCAGCTCCGGCAGTCCCAGGGAGTTGGCCAGGCGCTTGGCCGGGTCGATGGTGAGCACGGCGGCCTTCTTGCCCTGCGCGGCCGCGCCGGCGGCGATGGCGGCGGAGACCGTGGTCTTGCCCACGCCGCCGGAACCGGCGCAGATCACCACCTGCTTGCGGGCGATCAGGTCGCCGACTCCGGTCGATGCGCGCGGGCTCACAGCTTGCGCTCCACTTCGACCGACAGGTCCTCCAGGTCCTCGAGCGCCACCTCGGGGGTGAGCAGGAAGGGCAGGGTGGAGACCGGGGCCTCGACCCCGCGCTTCAGCCTTGCCACCTGCGAGCGCTGGCTGCGGGCGCGCTGGTGGGCGCGCAGCGCGGCCGTGAGCGCCTCGCGTGCGGCGGGGCTGCCCGCAGCTTCCTCCGCGGCCGCCATGGCCTCGGCGTCCGCGCCCGAGAACCGCTCGGGCAGCACGCCGTTGACCAGGACCGCCGACAGCTCCAAGCCCATGTCCTTGGCCAGGCGCTCCTCCAGGTCCATCGTCTCGTTGACCGGCATCTCCTCCGCCAGCGCGACGGCGACGATGCCGGTGAGCTTGGGGTCGGCGGTGAAGGAGTGGATGGTCTCCGCGTGGTTCTTGATCGGGCCGACCTTTGCGATGTCGGCGAAGGTGCGCGGCGCGCGCAGCAGCGCCAGGCCATGGCCGGTGGCGGGCGCGTCGACGATCACCAGGTCATACGGGGCGGCCTTTGCCGTGCGGCGCTTGAGCTGCGCCAGCTCCCAGATCTTGCCCATCGTGACCACCTCGGCCAGACCGGGGGCCGCCGCGGTGAGGTACTGGAAGATGGGGCTCTTGCCGAGCAGGCCGGCCAGCGTGCCCGAGCGCAGCTGATGGCGCAGCCACTCCTCCTTGGCCTTCTCCGGGTCGATCGAGAACGCGCTGAGGTTCTCGGCCACCTCGGTCTCGTTGAACCCGGCCGCCGCGTGGCCGAAGGCGTGGGTGATGCGCTCCTGCTCGGCCACCTCGCAGATCACGGTCCGCTTGCCGGCCCGCGCGGCGGCCAGGCCGAGCGCCGCGGCGACCGTGGTCTTGCCCACGCCGCCCTTGCCGGTCACGTACACCAAACGCTTGTCGAGGAGCCCGGGCATCGCTGGGAGAGTACGGACGCGGCGTCGCCAGGGCTCTCCGTGGGGGAGGACTTCATCCACCACGTGCGAATAGGCACTGCGTAATGGCAGAGCCAACCCCCACGCACGCCGAACCGGAGGCACCAGTGACGCCCAAGGCCAAGGTCATCGCGTTCACCAACCAAAAGGGCGGCGTCGCGAAGACCACGACCACGCTCAACCTGGCGGCTGCGTTCGTCGAGAGCGGCCATCGTTGCCTGTGCATCGACCTGGACCCTCAGGGCAACCTGACGATGAGCCAGGGCATCGACCCGGACACGCTCGAGGTCTCGATGTACGACGTGCTCGTGCACGACATGTCCATCCGCGAGGTGATCCGCAAGCGCGAGGTCGACGTGGCCTGTGCCTCGATCGACCTGGCCGGCGCCGAGATCGCGATGTCCACCAAGATCGGCCGCGAACGCTCGCTGGAGAAGGCGATCAAGCCGGTTCTGGAGGACTACGACTTCATCTGCATCGACACTCCGCCGAGCCTCGGGCTGCTCACGATCAACGCCCTTGCGGCCGCCGACAAGGTAATCGTCCCCGTGCAATGCGAGTATCTGTCCATGCGGGGACTGGTGCAGCTCCAGAACACTCTTTCGATGATCCGTGAGAACCTCAACCCGGACGTCGAGATAGAGGGCATTCTCCCCACGCTCGTGGACAGCCGCACCGTTCACGCCAAGGAGGCCATCGAGCTCCTCGAAGAGAACTTCGGGGACCGCGTCTTTGCCTCCCGCATCACGAAGACCGTGCGCTTCGCAGAGGCGCCCGTGAAGGGAATGTCCGTGCTCAAGTACGACCCAGACGGCAAGGCGGCATACGCCTACCGCCAGCTGGCAAAGGAGGTCCTCTCACATGGCAAGCGGTAAGCGGGCGAGCATGCGGGAGGGCCCACTGGCGGCCCTGTTCCGCAACACGGACGCCGATGGCGTGGGCGACGAGCCGCGCGAGAAGGACGACGTGCGCCGTGAGCCCGTGGAGCGAGAGGAGCCGCGCACCGAGCTTCGCCCCCGGCAGCCCGAGCCTGAGCCCGAGCCTCCGCGGCCCCCCGCGCGGGGCCGCTACGAAGGCGTGCCCAGTCCCGAGGAGCGCCTGCGGACGGTGTTCTCCCCGGACATTCCCGAGAACATCATGGAGCGCCCCGCCGAGCCGATCCGCTACGAGGACCGTGAGCCGATCCACCAGGCGTCATCTCCGCTCAAGCACGACCCCGTGCTCCGCGTGGTCGGCGTGGGCGGTGCCGGCGTGAACGCCGTCAACCGCATGATCGAGGCGCAGGTCGAGGGCGTGGAGTTCATCGCCGTCAACACCGACGTCCAGTCGCTTGAGCAGTCGGCTGCCGACACGCGCGTGCACATCGGCAACGCGTCCACCCGTGGTCTCGGGTCGGGCGCCGACCCCTCGCTCGGCCGTCAGTCCGCCGTGGAGTCCTACGACGAGCTGAAGGGCCTGCTCAAGGGCGCCGACATGGTGTTCATCGCCGCCGGGTCCGGCGGCGGCACCGGCACCGGTGCGGCTCCCGTGGTGGCCCGAATCTCCCGCGAGGTCGGCGCGCTGACCGTGGGCATCGTGACCAAGCCGTTCTCCTTCGAGGGCGCCCGTCGCGGCGCCCAAGCCGAGGCGGGCGTGGAGGAGCTGGCGTCCGAGGTGGACACGCTCATCACGATTCCCAACTCGCGCCTGCTCACGGTGCTGGACAAGAAGACGTCGATGGTCGAGGCGTTCCGCGTCGCCGACGACGTGCTGCGCCAGGGCGTGCAGGGCGTGTCGGACCTGATCACCCTGCCGGGGTTGATCAACCTCGACTTCGCCGACGTTCGCACGATCATGTCCGAGGCCGGCAACGCGCTTCTGGGCATCGGCATGGGCACGGGGGAGACCCGCGCGATGGATGCCGCATCGCGCGCTGTCGAGTCCCCGTTGCTCGAGACCTCCGTCGAGGGCGCGCAGTCGATCCTGCTTTCCATCACCGGCGGACCCGACCTATCCCTGTGGGAGGTCAACGAGGCCGCCAAGGCGGTGGCCGAGGCGGCCCACCCCGACGCCAACATCATCTTCGGCGCGATGGTGGACGAGAAGCTGGTCGACGAGGTGTGGATCACCGTGGTGGCCACGGGCTTCGGCTCGCATTCGGCTCCCAGGGCCGACCGGGACCGCTCGCGCACGAGCGTGCCCGAGAGCGACGACGCCGAGCCGCGGATCACCCGCACGCCCAGGCGCGAGCGCGTGGCCAGCGGGAGCCTGACCGACCTCGACGTGCCTGAGTTCCTGCCGCGGGGCTGAGTATCAGGAGGGGGCGGGCTGCTCGGACGGCGGCCCGGTCTCGTTGCATTCGTCGAGACCCAGGCGGGTGTTGAGCTTCTCCGCCTGGGCCAGTTCGGGAGCGAGCTTGCGAAACTCCCGCTGCACCGCCGCCTGGGGGTTGGAGGCGTCGCGCACCCGCTCGACGATCTCGTCGAAGGTCTTCTCGGACTCCCTGCTCAGCTCGACCGCACGTTCGTGGTCGGCGCGCAGCTCCTCCGGTGGGTCCAGGTCCACGAACTCCTCGGTCATCTTCTCGGACGCGTCGAAGATCGTCTCGAGGTAGTCGGCGATGCCCTCCGCAGAGGTGGGCGCGGGGATCGCCTCGACCTCCCGCACGGCCTTCTTGCACAGGGCGTTGCCCTCGTCGCGGTACTCCGCCGCGGTGGGAGACGTACCGCTGTCGTCATCCCCGCAGCCCGACGATGCGACAAGTGCCAGGCAGGTGAAGACGCTCGCCGAGCGAGCTCGGGCTCCCACCGGGGCGATGCTAGCGAAGGGAGGAGCGCAGGCCGATCGCTGATCGGCCGAGCACCGCACCCGTTATTGAGAGACTCCGCCACTCGATGAGAGGGGTTGTGGCAGCGGGGCATCGACTCACCGCGGAGGCGGGGGCGCGGGTGCTGCGCGAGGGAGGCAACGCGGTGGACGCGGCCGTGGCGGCCGTGCTCATGTCCTTCGTGAGCGAGTCGCCGCTCACCGGCCCTGGGGCCGGCGGGTTCATGCTCGTACACGAGGCAGGCGAGAACCACCTGCTCGACTTCTTCGTGGCGGCTCCCGGCCGGGGGATCGCCAAGCCGGACCCCGCGCCGCTCGTGCCCATCGACGTGGAGTTCGCCGAGGGCGCGGTGCAGCGGTTCAACTGCGGTCCCTCCTCGTGCGGCGTCTACGGGAACCCGGCGGGCCTGGACGAGGCGCTGCGGCGCTTCGGCACGCTCGCCCTCGGCCAGCTCACCGCGGTGCCCGCCCGGGCCGCCCGGGAGGGGGTGGAGGTGACGGCGATGCAGGCCTTCCTGTTCGAATTGCTCGCGCCGATCATGCGCTCGACCCCGGAGGCGCTGGCGATCTACGAGCCCGCGGGCCGCCCGCTGCGCGAGGGAGAGACGATGCGCTGGCCCGAGCTGGGCGACCTGCTCGAGCGCCTGGGCAGCGAGGGGCCGGGCTTCCTTTACACGGGCGATGTGGCCCGGTCGATCAGCGACTGGGTGCTCGAGCGGGGCGGCCTGCTCACGGGCCAGGACCTTGCTGCCTACGAGACGGTCGAGCGCCTCCCGGTCTCGGCGCGCTTCCGCGGGCGGCAGGTGCTCACCAATCCCCCGCCATCCTCGGGCGGCATCCTGATCGCGGATGCCCTCGAGCTGCTCGAGCGCATCGACCGCCCGGGCGACATCCGCGCGCTGGCGGAGGTGATCGCTTCGACCAACCGCGCCCGCGACGAGGAGTTCCTGGAGGGCCTCGCGAGCGAGGACTACGCCCGCCGCTTCCTGGCCCCGGGAGCGCTCGACCGGGTGGCCGGCGACATCGCCTCGCGGCTGGGCTCGACCACCCACGTCTCGGTGATGGACGCGGACGGGGTGTGCGCCTCGGTGACCTGCTCGAACGGCTCATGCTCCGGGGTGATCGTGCCCGGCACGGGGGTGCATCTCAACAACATGCTGGGGGAGGAGGACCTCAACCCCCACGGCTTTCACCGCCACTCCGCGGGCGACAGGGTGCCGAGCATGATGTCCCCCACCGTGGTGCTCCGCGACGGGCGGCCCGAGATCGCCCTCGGCTCGGCCGGCTCCAACCGGATCAGGTCCGCCATCGTGCAGACGGTTGCCGGGGTGATCGACGGTGGGCTGGCCGCGCAGGAGGCCGTCGACGCGCCCCGCGTTCACGTGGAGGGTGACCTGGTGGACTCCGAGCCGGGGGTGGACCCGGCGGCGCTCGAGTCTCTGCAGTCCTCGGGCTGGCAGCTGCGCCCGTTTCCCGATCGCAACCTCTACTTCGGCGGGGTGCAGGCCGTGGTGCGCGATGCAAAGACCGGTGAGATCACCGGCGGCGGCGACCCCCGCCGGGGCGGCGTGGCGCTCACCGTGGCGTGAGAGGTCGAGGTGCGGTGCTCGGCCGATCGGCGATCGGCCTTCGCTGCTCCGGCAACGTTCCGGCTGCGCTCCTCCCCTGGTCCTTCGACCGCCGGGAGAAAGCCCGAGCCGCATCTGGGACCGGCGGTCCGATGACTGCGGGACCTGAGCGGGCCAGCATGGTGCACATGCCCGATCGCCTCTCCACACTCGACGGCTCCTTCCTCCGGGTGGAGACCGAGAACGCGCACATGCACGTGGCCTGGTGCGCTCTCCTCGAGCCGCCGGAGGGCCGTGCCCCGCTGCGGGTGGAGGATCTGCGCAGGAGCGTGGAGGGACGGCTGGAGCTGACACCGCGCTTTCGCCGCCGCCTGCGATCAGCGCTGCCGGGGATGGGCGAGCCGTTCTGGGTCGACGACGAGAGCTTCGACATCGATCGCCACGTGACGCTGCTCTGCGACCCGGACGACCGTCCGGACCCCAGGCGCCTGGCGGCGCTTTGCGACCGGGCCCTGTCCGAGCCGCTCGACCGCGTCCGGCCGCTGTGGAAGGTGTACCTGGCCCCCCGCCTCTCCGACGGGCGCAGCGCGATGGTGGCCAAGATCCATCACGCGCTCGTGGACGGCAAGTCGGCGGTCGAGGTCGCCCTTCTGCTCTTCGATGTGACCCCGGATGCAGAGCCGGCCCCGGTCGCCGAATGGCGGCCGGGTCCGGGACCGGGGACCGCGCGCCTGTCCCTCGGCGCGCTGGCCGGAGGGGCCGGCGACTCGCTGCGCGTCGCGCGCGGGGTGGCACGCCTGGCCGGAGCGCCACGGGCGGGAGGCACGCGGATCTACGACAGCGTGCGGCGGGCGGCCCTCACCGTGGGCGACGACCTGCTGCGCCCCGCCCCGGCGTCCTACCTCAACGTGTCGATCGGGCCGCAGCGCACCCTGGTCCGCCACCGGGCGCCGCTCGACCGGGTGCTGACGGTCAAGCGCGCCGCCGGGGCGACCGTGAACGACGTCTGTCTGGCGATGGTCACGGGGGCGCTGCGCGAGACCGCGCTCGCGCGAGGGCAGTCACCTCGCTCGCTCAAGGCGATGGTGCCGGTGTCGGTGCGCACCGAGGACGAGCGGACCGACCTCGGCAACCGGATCTCGCTCGCCTTCGTGGATCTTCCGGTGCATCTCTCGACGCCCGGCGCCCGCCTGGCCGAGATCAACCGGGCCACCACCGCGTTCAAGACCTCCGGCCGGCCCGAGGGAGCCGAGGCGGTCTTCGGCGCCCTCGGCGCGCTGCCCGAGGTGCTACGCACGGCGGCGGCGCGCATGGTGGGCTCCGCGCGGGTCTACAACCTCACCGTGTCCAACATCCCGGGTCCGCGCTTTCCGCTGTACGTGCTCGGGGCCGAGCTGCGGGAGGCCTACCCCGTGGTGCCGCTGGCCGAGGACCACGCGCTTTCGATCGGGATCTTCGGCTACCGCGACCATCTGCACTTCGGGCTGTACGCCGATCCCAACGCGCTGCCCGACGTGGTCTCGCTCCCGGGGGCGCTCAGCGCCTCGCTGCTGGCTCTCGAGCGCACCGCCCCGCGGGGCGCCGGGCGGCGCCGCTACTCGGGCGAGCTTCTGAGGAGCACCAGCTCGGTCCAGCCCGCTGTGGCGCGTTCGACGAGGGCGTGACCCTCGTCGGCGGCCCACGCCGCCAGGTCGATCGAGGCCTCCGGATCGGTGGCCAGCACCACGATCCCGTCTCCCGGTTCGACCTGCTCCATGGCCACCTTGGCCATCACGAGCGGCATCGGGCAGCGCAGCTCCCGCGCGTCGACCGTCTTCACACCACCTAGGCTAGGTCCCCAGGTCAGCCGCCGCCGGTGTTCCGGGAGCGGTCTGACCGCGGTTGAGCTGTCACAGCGCCGCTTCACATCGACCTCCCGGTCGATTTCCCCCAACCGACGCGCCCCGGCGAGGGCGGGGAGCGCTATACCCGCCGCAGGTGTGCGGAGACACGCTGGCGGCTAATGGTGCACTTTGCCGTTGGAGCGCGCGCGCTCCGAGGCCTGCTGGGCGTAGTCGAAGCGCTCGAGGGCCCGCAGGCACAGGGTGGCCAGGCGGCTCAGGCGCTCGCTCTCGGACCGCAGCTCGAGCAACTCCTGTTTGGCGTCGTTCTCGAATGCGATGGTCGAGGCCATCCCGTAGGCGTCCAGCTCGACGAGGTCGTCCTCGGCGGGCCGCGAGTCGGTCACCCGCTCCACCAGGTCGGCATACCCGCGTCGTGCCGCGGGGCCCGCCTCGGGGTCGTCGTCGGGCGCCTCTTCGTCCAGCAGCACGATGTCCCCGGCCGGGTACTCCATGTCGTCCACCCGGCGCTCCAGGCGGAAGGGACGAATGCCCTGGACGAGAATGTTCATCCGGCCGTCGTCCATCTTCTCCATCACCTTCGTGATCTCGACGGTGCAGCCCACGTCGTGGAGCATCTCGTCGCCCAACCACACGATTCCGAACTCTGACTCCTCCTCGAGGCACTGGCCCACCATCGTCCGGTAGCGCTGCTCGAACACGTGCAGCGGCACCACCTCGCCCGGGAGCAGCACCAGATCGAGGGGGAAGAGAGGGAAGCGCTCGATCGACTCGCCCATGCCGTTGCGTAGGCTAGCCGTGTGCCGCTGCGCGACGCCATGGGCAACGTCGAGCCCTACCGCCCGCAGCCGCCCATGCACGTTCTGGCCGAGCGCGCCGGGCTCGAGCGGATGGTCAAGCTGGCCTCCAACGAGGGAGCCTTCGGGCCGCTGCCCGCCGCGGTGGCCGCATACGAGGCCGCGGCCCCGGATCTCCACCGCTATCCGGACGCCGGCGCGGCCCCCCTGCGCGCCGCTCTCGCCGCGCGCTACGGGCTCGAAGCGGAGCATGTGGTGCCCGGCAACGGCGCCGACGAGCTGATCCGCCTGTGCGGTGCCGCCGCTCTCGACGCCGGCGACGCCGCGGTGTTTCCCTGGCCATCGTTTCCGAGCTACGTGTCGGCCGCCAGCGTGCACGGGGCCGACCCTCTGCGCGTGCCCCTGCGCGACCGCGCCTTCGACCTCGACGCGGTGCTCGAGGCCTGCTCGGCTCCCGCGCCGGGCGGCGGACGGGTGCGCGTGGTGTACCTGGCCAACCCGAACAATCCCACGGGCACGGTCCTCGATCCCGCTCAGGTGCGGGAGTTCCTCGACGCGCTGCCCGCGGGAATCCTCTGCGTGCTCGACGAGGCCTACGCCGAGTACGCGGACGTCGAGCCCGAGGGCCCCGCGCTCCTGCGTGAGGGGCGCGAGCCCCTCTGCGTGCTGCGCACCTTCTCCAAGGTCTACGGGCTCGCCGCCCTGCGGATCGGCTACGCGCTGGCGTCGCCGCCCGTGGCGGGCGCACTCGATCGCGTGCGCCCGATCTTCAACGCCAACCAGCCGGCACAGGCGGCCGCACTGGCGGCCCTGGTGGAGGGCGACGAGGTGGCCCGCCGCGTAGACCATTCCCGCGGCGCGCGCGAGCAGCTCTACGGCGTGCTGGCCGCTGCCGGGCTCGACCCGTTGCGTTCGCAGACCAATTTCGTCTACGCGGACGTGCCCGGAGGCGACGCGGACGCTCTGGCCGACCGGCTCCTGGCGGAGGGCTTCATCGTGCGCGCGCTGCGGGGCTTCGGAGCCCCGGGCGCGATCCGTGTCACGTGCGGCACCGATGAGGAGAACGCGGGCTTCGCCGAGGCGCTCACGCGGGTCACCGCCGGCGCCGCCTGATCCGCGCGCCCCGGCGCGCGCGTATCGCGATCGATGACGGCCATCCTCTGGTTCCGGCGCGACCTGCGCATGCACGAGCACCCGGCGCTGCGTGCCGCGCTCGATCGCTGCGAGCGGGTGGTGCCTGTCTTCTGCTTCGACGACCGCCTCCTGCACGGGCGCCACGCGTCCGGGTCGCGAACGCAGTTCCTGCTCGAGTGCCTGCACGACCTGGACTCCTCGTTGCGCGATCGCGGCAGTGGGCTGGTGATCCGGCACGGGCCCCCCGAGCGCGAGCTGCCCGCGCTGGCACGGGAGGTGGGGGCGACGGAGGTGCACGTCACCTCCGACGTGAGCCCATTCGCCCGGCGCCGGGGCGAACGCACCGGCCGAGCGCTGGGCGAGGCCGGGCTCGAGCTGCACGCCCATCCCGGTCTGGCGGTGATCGACGAGCCGGGCGGCGTGCGCACCCGGAAGGGCACGCCGCAGACGGTGTTCACGCCGTACTACAACGCCTGGTTGGGCGAGCCCCGCCGCGAGGTACTGGGCGCGCCGCGCAAGCTGCCCTCCCTGCCGGCCAAGCTGGTCAAGGGTCGTATCCCGTCGCTGCACGCGCTCGGCCTGACCCAGGAGGTGGAGGAGCCGCTCACCGGAGGAGAGCAGGCCGGCCGCAAGCGGATCAACGCGTTCCTGCGCAGCGCGGTGGCGGACTACCGCTCCAACCACGACGCCCTGGGAGAGGACAAGACTTCGCGGCTCTCGCCCTACCTGCGCTTTGGCTGCGTGTCGGCCCGTGAGCTGGAGGATCGCCTGCCCGGCGGAGAGGGACCGGAGGCCTTCCGCCGCCAGCTGGCCTGGCGCGACTTCTACCAGCAGGTGATCCTCCACCGGCCCGCCAACGCCACCGAGGAGCACCAGGAGCGCTACCGCGGGGCGATCGACTGGAGCGACGACGACGAGGGCTTCGAGGCGTGGGCGGAGGGCCGCACCGGCTATCCGCTGGTGGACGCCGGGATGCGCCAGCTGCGCCGGGAGGGGTGGATGCACAACCGCGCCCGGCTCGTGGCCGGGTCCTTCCTGACGAAGTACCTGGGCGTGGACTGGCGCCGGGGCGAGCGCTGGTTCATGCGTTTCCTGATCGATGGCGACGAGGCCAGCAACAACGGCAACTGGCAGTGGATCGCATCAGTGGGGGTCGACCCCCAGCCTGCGTTCAAGCGGATCTACAACCCGGCGCTGCACATGGAGCGCTTCGACCCCGACGGACGCTACGTGCGCCGCTACGTGCCCGAGTTGCGCGCGGTTCCCGATGAGCACCTGCGCGAGCCGTGGGAGATGCCGGTCGAGCGCCAGCGCGAGGTGGGCTGCGTGATCGGGGAGGACTACCCGGAGCCGATCGTGGACCGCCGCGAGGCCCGCGAGGCGGCGCTTCAGCGATACCGCCGGTAGTTACCCTCACTCCCCCGTGGAGCCCAGAGCACCGGCCCCCGCGGTCGACGACAGCGCCGGGCCCGCCCACGTGGCCACCGTCTCATTCCTGGCGTCGCGGGCCGTGCCAAGCGGAGGGTTCTGGGTCGCGCTTGCCGGCGGGATGGCGCTGGCCCGCGTGGCGCAGCGCCGTGGGGCGCGCGAGGGCTACGGCGCCAGCATCGCCGCCACCCTCGAGACCGTCGCGATCATGGGCCCCGCCCGCTTCGGCGTGCCCTTCACGCAGGCGCTCAGCGCACCGCTGCTGGGCCGGATGCGGGCGCGCGGTGCGCGCTTCCTGGCCGAGTTCCTGGCCTGCCTGGCGATCAGGATGCTCTCCAACGCAGCCGGTCTGGCCTTCTTCGTGTTCGTGATCGCCGGCGGCCTGGACGCCTACGCGGGCACCTACGACGCGCTCGCCCGGCGGATCGGGCTCTCGCTGAGCGAGGAGGGCGCGGTGATCTTCTCGGTGGCGGGCCTGCTGGCCTGGGGGGCGTTCGCGTCCTGGGTGCAGGTGGGCTTCTACCGCCGCGGGCTGGCCTCGTGGCCGCCGCCGGGGGACGCCGAGCCCCCTCCCCCGCCCGTCAAGGAGCCGCACCGGGGCCGCTTCGATCCGCGGGCCGTGGCGATCGCCGCAGCCGTCTCCTTCGGTCTGCTTCTGTCCGGAACCGCCTGGGCGCTGCTGGGGGCCATCTCGGCGTTCCTCGCAGTGGCCTGGTCACTTTCGCGTGCCGACCGGGACGCGGTGCCCACCGGGGCGGCCCTGGCCGCCGTGCTGGCGCTGGGCGCATTCGTGTTCTCCATGGGCGGAGGCCTTGGGCTCGACCAGGCCCTCAGGCGAGCGCTGCGGGCGGCGCTGCTCGTGGCGGCGGCCACCTGGCTGCGGGCGGCGGCGGGCTCGGACGGCCTGCGCGAGGTCTCCCGCCGGGCGCTGGGGCGCCTGCGGGCGCTGCCGGCTGCCCGTGAGGCGGCGCGTGTGCTCGACTCGATCGGCTCGGAGGGCCGCCTGACCGCGGCCGGCCGCAGCCTGATGGAGTCGCTGGGCAGCGTGCGCATGCGTCCGATCGAGGTCGCCGATGCGGTGCTCGCCTGGACCGCCGCCGAGGCGGGCCGGTTTCGCTCGGCGGCGACCCCGCCGGCGCTCGCGTTGCACGTGCGGTTCGTCGACCTGGTGCTGGTCCTTGGGGCGGTCCTCTGTGGCGGGGCGCTGCTGCTCTAGGCGCTTACGGCCTGCTGGGCAGGGCGACCGGGCCCGCCAGGGCGCGGTAGCCCGGCGGCGGGCTGACCGGGGCGGTCGGCCCCGCGGCGGAGCGACCAGCACCCCGGCCGTCAAGCCGGCGTGCGCGCGGAGATCAGCAGGTTGTAGAACACCGCCGCAGGCAGGCGGGGCTCCAGCAGCGCGCGATCGACCGCCTGGAGCGCGATGTAGCCGTGGTAGGCGTAGCTCTGCCACAGCCGCGGCACCTCGGAGGGCTCGGCGGTGGCCTCGAGGGCGCGGTTGGCCCAGCCGAAGAGGCTGGCGGCCAGTTCCTCGCCCCGGACCCGCACGCGGTCCAGTCCCGCGGCGCGCGCCGCGCCGGCCAGGGCGCGTGGGGTGAAGGCGTGCACATCGACCACCTGCTCGAGCAGCGCCTCTTCGGGCGCCTCGTGATAGCCGCGGTTGATCGCCGGGGAGGCGCCCACGAGCGCTCTCCAGGCGGGCGACACCTTGAAGGCGGCCCGCTTGGGGATCTCGGCCAAGCGGTCGCCGTAGTGGGAGGGTTCGCCGCAGAACGCGACCGCCCCGCCGGGGCGCAGCACGCGCCGGAACTCCGCGAACGATGCCTCCAGATCGGGCAGGTGGTGCAGCACGGCGTGCCCGAACACGAGATCGAATGAGTCGTCGGGGAAGGGGAGCCGGGTGGCCTCGCAGCAGGCGGTCTCGATCTCGAGGTCCAGCCGGCCGGCGGTGCCGGTGAGCTCGTCGAGCATGCCGGGAGAGATGTCGGTGCCCACGTAGTGCCCGACGACGCCGGCCCGGTTGAGGTTGAGCCCGAAGTAGCCCGTGCCGGCGCCGATCTCCAGCCCCCGCTCGAAGTGCGCCAGCACCGGCTCGCCCAGCGCCTTGCGCAGCTTGCTGGTCACCTGGGTCTGTCCGCGCTCCCCGTAGTCGATGCCCCACTTGGCGTCGTAGTGGACGGCGGCAAGGTCGTGGTAGCGGACGTTGGCGTCGTGAACCTCGTCCGTTGTGGCGGGGGCGGCCATGGAGGCCGCGGAGCTTAGAGGGGCCCCTCGCCACCACCTAGACTCCTCCGCCCTTGGCCGAGGTCGCGGAGTATGTGCAGCAGGACCAGCCCGAGGGGGTACCGCCCCTCGCGCTGACCGGCGAGCGCACCCTGCCCGACGTGCCGGAGGAGAACTACTGGTATCGCCGGCATCTGGCGGTCTACGAGTGGATCGCCGACCGCTGCCGGGGGCTGGACGTGGTGGACATGGCGTGCGGCGAGGGCTATGGCAGCGCCGTGCTGGCCCGGCACGCCGCGCGAGTCACGGGCGTGGACGCCAACCCCGAGGCCCACAGGCACGCGAAGCTGCGCTACACCGCGCCCGGGGTGTGTTTCGTCCGCGGCCTGATCGACTCCTACTCGCAGCCGTGCGATGCGGTGGTGTTCCTGCAGACCGTCGAGCACGTCCAGGATGCCGCTGCCGTGCTGGGGCACATGCAGGGGATGCTCCGGCCGGGGGGCACCGCCTATGTCTCCACGCCCAACGTGCTCACCCTGGCTCCCGAGGGAGCCGAGCGCTCGGGCAACCCGTGGCACGTGCACGAGTACCGCGCCGGGGAGTTCCGCGCGCTGTGCGAATCACGCTTCGACGATGTCGAGATGCTCGGGCTCTTTCACGCCCGCAAGCTGCGCGTGCACGAGTTGGCGCTGCGCTACGGGTGGGATCCGTGCACGCGCGCCTGGGGATCACGAAGCCCTTCTACGACCGCTTCACGCCGGCGATAGCGGCCGGGGACTTCGCCTTGCGGCCGGGGCCGCTCGACCGGGCGCTCGACTTCCTCGCGGTGTTGCGGTGACCGCGCGGGCCGCGGCGCTCGCCCTGGCCGCCCCGCCCGACCCGCCGGAGCTACCCGCCGCGGGGCGGCCCCGGTGGCCCGCGTGGTCGGGCTTCGCCGCCATGGGAGCGGGAACGGCGCTGGTGGTTGCCGCGAGCTTGCCGCTCCTGCCGGTGGTGCTCTCCTCGGTGGTCGACGGGCCGCTCGGCCAGCTTGCGCTGCTGGTGCTGATCCTGGTTCAGGATGCCGCGTACGTGGGCACGGCGGTGGGCTTCGCCTGGCTGCGCGGTCGCCCGCGGCCGTGGCAGTTCGGGCTGCGCTCCACGCCGCTGTGGCGCACGGCGGGGATGGCCCTGCTTCTGACCCTGCTGGTGCTGGGGTTCGAGGTGGGGTTCGCCGAGCTGGCCGAGTGGACGAAGGTGGCACCGACGTGCTGGGCACCGACGAGGGGGTGGTGGCCGCGATCGCCTTCTCGCTGGCCGCGATCGTGGTGGCGCCCGTGGCGGAGGAGCTGTTCTTCCGCTCGTTTCTCTACCGGGCGCTGCGCAACCGGCTACGGGTGTGGTCGGCATGCGCGGTCAACGCGCTGGTGTTCTCTTCGGTGCACGTGCAGTACCTCGTCGAACCCAAGATCTTCGTGATCATCGGCGTGTTCGCCGTTGGCTCCTGCCTGCTGTACGAGATCACCGGGAGCGTGTTCGCTCCTATCGCGATGCACGCCACCTTCAACACGCTGGCCACGGCGGGCACCGATGCGGGATACCTGGTGCCCATCGGCGTGGGGGCGCTGGTGGTGGCCGCGTGCCTCGCGGTGCCCATGCGCGTGGGCCGGGCTCCCTCCCCTTTCCCGCCGCTGGCGCGCGCATGAGCCGCGATCGCGGGGCGCTGGCCCTGATGCTCCACTCCCACATGCCCTACGTGGAGGGGTTCGGCACGTGGCCCTTCGGTGAGGAGTGGCTATGGGAGGCGGTGTCCACCGTCTACCTGCCGCTTGCCGACCTGCTGGCCGAGACCGGCGCTCCCATCACCGTGGGGCTGACCCCCGTCCTGTGCGATCAGCTGGAGACCCTGCCGGGTCCCGCGGGCGACAGGCTGCTCTCGTTTCTCCGCGAGACCCGCCGGATCGTGCACGAGGAGGATCGCGCGGGCCTGCAGCGCACGGGCCAGCCGGAGCTGGCGGAGGAGGTCCGCCGGGCCGGGCGCGACTACGAGGTCGCGGCCGAGGCGCTGGAGGGCGGAGGCCGCGACGCTGGTCGCGCGCCTTGCGCGGGTGGCGTCGGAGGGCCGAACCGAGCTGTGGACCTCGCCGCCACCCACGCGCTGCTGCCCCTGCTGGCCAGCGACGCGGGGCTGCGCCTGCAGCTGGTCACGGGAATCACCTCGCACGAACGTCGCTTCGGCTCCTTCGGCGGCGGACTGTGGCTGCCCGAGTGCGCCTACGAGCCCGGGCTGGAGCGAGAGCTGGCCGACCATGGTGTGCGCACGGTGTGCGTCGACCAGACCGATGTCCACGGCGCGGGCGCCCCCGAGGCAGCTCGAGCCGGTGATGACCGAAGCGGGAGTGGTGGCCGTCCCGATCGACTGGGCCACGGTGGCGCTCGTCTGGAACGACCGCACCGGCTACCCCGTGCACGCCACCTATCGCGACTACCACCGCCGCACGGTGCACGATCTGCGCCCCTGGAGCAACCACGGAACCCCGTACGACCCGGAGCAGGCGGCGGCCCTCGCGCGAGAGCACGCGCGCGACTTCGTGGCCGCTGCATCGCGCGCCTCGATGCCCACCTCGCCAATCGCGGCCGAGCGGGGCTTCTGTGCTGTGCGCTCGACACCGAGCTGCTGGGCCACTGGTGGTACGAAGGGACAGATCTGGTTACGGGCCGTGCTCGCCGAGGCCTCCTCCCAGGGACTGGAGCTGGTTGGGATCACCGAGGGCGTCGAGCGGGTGGGCGCCGTGCACCGCGAGCTGGCCGCATCGAGCTGGGGCAGCCCGAAGGACTTCTCGACCTGGGACTCGCCGCCGGTGGCCGAGCTGGCGTTCGTGGCCCGCCGCGCCGAGCTGCGCACGGTGGCCGAAGCGGCTGGCCGTGGCGCCGCCGGTTCGAGCGCCCTCGAGCGCGCCGCCCGGGAGCTGCTGGCCCTGCAGTCCAGCGACTGGGCGTTTCAGGTGACCCGAGACTTGGCGGCCGACTATCCCGCCAGCGGGTGGCCGGCCACCTCGCCGCGCACGACGCGGCGATCGGGGCTCTGGCAGACTCCGGCGGCGTGCCGGACCCCGCCTTGCGCAATCTGGCGCCCGACCTCGACCTCGCGGCCCTGCTCGCCCCTTGAGGTTGATTCCACGACCCCCTAGCCGCCGCGGAATCAACCATTTATCGATGCGCGTCCTGATCCTGTCCTGGGAGTACCCCCCGTTGATCGAGGGCGGGCTGGCCCGCCACGTTCGCAAGCTGGCGACGGGCCTCGTAGCCCAGGACGTTGAGGTGCACGTGCTGGCCCGCGGGCTGGAGGAGTCGCCGGCCGAGGAGGAGTGCGACGGGGTGATGGTGCACCGCGTGCGTGAGCCCGAGCGCCCGCGCGACCTCACCGAGTTCGTGACCTGGATCGAGCACATGAACTCCGACATGCTGGCCGCGGGCGTGGAGGTGGGCGACCGCTACAGCTTCGACGTCGTGCACGGTCACGACTGGCTCGTGGCCAACGCGAGCGACCATCTGGCCAAGCGCTTCCGCTGTCCGTTCGTGACCACGATCCACGCCACCGAGTACGGCCGCCACCAGGGGTGGGTGGACAAGCATCCGCAGTCCTACATCCACGGGGTAGAGCGCTGGATGGCCAACCGGGCGGAGCGGGTGATCACCTGCTCGGCTCGTACATGCGCGAGCACGTGGCCGACATCTACGGCCTGGAGGAACGACGGATCGCGGTGATCCCGAACGGGATCGACCCCTCCGAGCTGGTGCCCGTGGACGACCTCGACGCGCTGCGAGCGCGGTTCGCGGACCCCGATCAGCGGCTCGTGCTGCTGGTGGGCAGGCTCGTCTACGAGAAGGGCTTCCAGCTCGCGCTGGAGGCGTTGCCTGGGCTGATCGAGCGGGTGGGCAACGTGCGCTTCCTCGTGGCCGGCTCGGGCACGGCGGAGGGTGGAGCTGCGCGAGCAGGCGACGGCTCTCGGCCTCGACGAGCACGGCACCTTCCTGGGCTGGATCGGCGACGACGTGCTGCACTCGCTCTACCGGATCGCCGACCTGACGGTGGTGCCGTCGATCTACGAGCCGTTCGGGTTGGTGGCGCTCGAGGCGATGGCGTCCGGCTGTCCCTGCCTCGTGGCCGACACCGGCGGGCTGCGCGAGGTCGTGCCCAACGAGAACGTGGGGCTGCGCTTTCACTCGCGCGACCCGAAGTCGCTGGGTCAGATGGCCGAGCGCCTGCTCACCGACGCCGCGCTGCGTGACCGGCTGGTGGCCGAAGCCTCGGAGCACGTGCTCACCTTCGACTGGGCCGACGTTGCGCGCCAGGCGGCCGGGCTGTATGGCGAGGTGCTGGCGGCGTCGGCACGGGTTCCGCTGAGTGGCGGCGCTGAGGCCGGCG
This sequence comes from uncultured Thermoleophilaceae bacterium, assembly GCA_963825475.1. Lineage (GTDB taxonomy): Bacteria > Actinomycetota > Thermoleophilia > Solirubrobacterales > Thermoleophilaceae > JAAYBF01. The sequence goes on from CAWGTC010000006.1 coordinate 1,061,197, forward strand.
GTATCGCGATCGCGGCGGCCGCGCGCCCGGTGACTGACGGCGGCGCTCGCTCCCTTCCTGGCCTAGCGGGCCTGGCACTCCTGGCGGGGTTCGCAGCCCCGGCCGCGGCCGCCCCGGCCATCCACGCCCATCGCGGCGGAGCGGTGCTCGACGGCGTGCCCTCCTTCGGCGAGAACACGCTGTCGGCCTTTCGCAACGCGAGCCGGCAGGGCTATGTGCTCGAGATGGACGCCAAGCTCACCCGTGACCGGCGTTCCTGTCGTGTTCCACGACCCGGAGCTGGAGCGGGTGACCGCGTGCACGGGTGCGGTGGCCGACCGGACCCTGGCCGGGCTGCGCTCCTGCCCCGTCGACGTCCTCGGCAGCCCCGAGGGTGGTCTGGCCAGCAGGCCGGCGCCACCGCGCCCGAGCCGATTCCCACACTCGCCGAGGTCCTGGCTTTCGCTCGCGACGAGGGCGCCTACGTGAACCTGGAGATCAAGAACCAGCCGGGCGACTCCGACTTCGACTCCGGCGATGCCTTCGCCGCGGACGTGATGAAGGTGGTCGGCGCGAGCGGCTTGCCGAAGGAGCGCCTGATCGTGCAGAGCTTCTATCCGCGCAACCTCGACGTCGCCAAGCGTGTCCTGAGCGGGGTCGAGACGTCGCTGCTCACCCTCTCGCCACTCAACCCGGGCGCACCGAACTTCGCCTCTTCGGCCGGTTACGAGTGGGTCTCGCCCGAATGGCCGGTGTCCGGCGACTTCGTCGACCAGGCCCATGGCCTCGACCGCAAGGTCGTCCCGTTCACACTCAACACCGCGGCCGACATCGCGGGCGCCGCAGGTGTCGGCGTGGACGCCCTGATCACCGACGATCCCGCGCTCGGCCAGCGTACCCTCGGGCTGACGCGCACCCAGCTGGCGCCGGACACCATCCGCCCCGAGGCGCATGTGCGCGCGCCGCGCTATGCCAGCGACACCGGACGCGGCCCGCGCTTCGTGATGCGGATCTCGGGCGAGGACCGGGGCAGCGGCGTGGCCGGGCTGACGCTCGAGACCAGGCGCGACTCCAATCGCCAGCATGCGCTGGCGGCGCCTTCGAGGGGCCGTCACGGGCCCGCACGCTGCGCTACCCCGGGCGGCCGGGGGATACCCACAGCTTCCGCGTCCGCGCCCGCGACCGCTTCGGCAACTTCAGCCGCTACGCGTACGCAAGCACCTCCGTTCCCCTCGACGACCGCTCACCGCGCCTGCGCTTCTCGATGAGGGTGGCGCGGCTGAGGACGCGGTGAGCGCATATCGGCGGGGCCGCGGCGCACCAGCCGCCGCGGGGCTTCGCTGCGCCTGCGCTTCCGGGGCGACCGGGTGGCGCTGATAGCCCGACGCACCCGAGGCGGGGGAATGATGCGCGTCGGGGTGGCGGGGAAGACTCGCACCGTGTCGCTGCGAGGAGGCTGCGGCGGCCCGGAAGGTGGTCTTTCGCTCGCCGGGCAACTCGGCCCAGCGATCCAGCGGATCGCGGTGACGGCCATAGGGGGCGGACCGGTCAACGTGGACGCGGTGGCCGTCGAAGGGGGTCCGCATCATCCGCGCGGCGGCTAGCGGCCGGGGGGTTGCAAAGGGGGGCGGTGCCCCCCTTAATGGATATCGCCGGACGCGTGTTGGAGATGTAGCGCGCGCCGGAAGCGCGCGCCCTCCAGTCCCCGCGCGGAGAGCCGCAGCCTCAGGATGCCCGTGCGGGCGGTGAACGAGGAGCCCGCGGCCCACACGAAGTTGCCCAAGCTGTAGGCCACGACCCGGCGGCCCGGGCGCTCGACGGGCTGGAGCACATGGGGGTGGGCGCCGATCACGGCGTCGGCTCCACCGGCGAGCGCGGCTACGGCGAAGGCGCGCTGACGCGCGTCGGGGCTCGTGGACCGCTCGACGCCCCAGTGGAAGGTGGCGACGACCACGTCGGCGCGCCGCGCCGCCCGCCTAGTGTCCCGGCGGACAGCTCCGGCGTGGCGAACACGGTGCCCGGGTTGCCCGGGCCGGCGCCGAAGCCCGCCGGGTTGATGTCGGAGAAGCCGACGAAGGCGATGCGCAGTCCCAGCCGTTCCACGACCCGCAGCCGCCGGGCCGCGTCGATGTCTCGGCCCGCTCCGACGCTGGTCATGCCGAAGCGCCGGATCCAGGCAGCGTGTCGGTGAGAGCGGCGGGGCCGAAGTCGCCCGCGTGGTTGTTGGCCAGGTTGAGCACGTCCATGCCGGCGTAGCGGGCGGCCACACGCAGCGCGGCTGGGCGCCCGCGGAAGGTGTACTGCTTGCCGGGGATGGCCGAGCCGCGCTTGGACACGGCGCACTCGAGGTTGCCGAACGCCACGTCGGCCGAGCGCAGCCGGCGTGCCACGCCGCCCCATGGGTAGCGGTAGCCACGCTGGTACATGGTGGTGGCCACGCCGTCGCCCAGGTTGATGTCGCCCACAGCGTCGAGGGTCACGTGGCGCGAGCGCACGCGCACGGGCCGGGTCGGCCTGCCGCCGGCGACGCGCGCCCGCAGCCGGTAGCGGCGCGCAACCCGCCGCGGTCGTATGCGCAGGCGGTAGCGCCCGCGCCTGTTCGCCCGGCGGCTGGCGATCCTGCGCCAGCGCCCACTGCGCCTGATCTGGATCGTCACCCGCGAGCGGGGGGTCGCGCGGGAGCCCCGCAGGGGGATGCGCGTGCCGGTGGCCACCACGCGCGGCGCCTTCAGCCGGCCGGAGCTCGGGGGCGGGGCCGGCGGCTCAGGAGCGGGCGCCGGAGGCGCAGGGGGATCGACGGGCGGCACCTGCCCGGACGCAGGCACGGCGCACACGCCCACAGCCACTGCGGCGACCCCGCCGGCAATCAGCAGGCGGGCGGTTGGCGTCGTCGGCACCATCCCGCCGCGACCCTATCCGGCCGAGCAGGCTCGCCATCCGCCGCAGGGGCTCGTCGGCCTCAGCGGGCCAGGCATCGATCTCCGCCGGCCACCAGGCGTAGGCGTCGTGCTCGGGATCCATCGTGACCTCGGCTCCGGCGCCCAGGTGGGCCATGCCAACCAGCAGTACCAGGCCCGAGGGCAGCTGCACCAGCGCCTCCGCGGTCAGCCGCTGCGGTGTCACCGACCACTCTTCGTGCAGCTCGCGGGCCAGCGTCTGCGCGGGGCTCTCGCCGAGGTCCACCGCGCCGCCGGCCCCGAGCGCCCAGCGGCCGGCCCAGCTGGCCACCCACGCGGCCCGCCTCCCCGCCAGCCAGCGCCCCTTCCCGTCGCGGACCACGCACAGTGCGGAGATGCCCTCGGCGCTCTCGGCGGCCAGCCGAAGGGACCAGCGCACCGGCTCGAGCTCGATCTCGAGCCGGTCGGGGGCGGCCTCGAACGACGCCATCCGCGCGCTCAATCCGTCGTGGGTGGGCGAGCCGCGGTCGCGCAGGGCGTCCAGAGCGGCGTCGGCGACGGCGGTGGCGGCGGCCGGGGGCTCGAACTCCTCCTCTCGCCAGCGCGTCCGAACCTGCTCCGCCTCCCACGGACCACGTGCCAGCAGTCCCGGTGCGGGGGCTACTCCCATCGCATGGACCGCGGCTCGTCGCGCATGCGGACCATCCGCGCAGGCACCCCCGCCATCACGGCGTTCGCGGGCACGTCGCGGGTGACGACCGCGTTGGTCCCGATGATGGCGTTGTCGCCCACGGTGACTCCGCGCAGGATGCAGGCGCCGTACCCGATCCACACGTTGTGGCCCACCCGCACGTCGCGCTTGTAGATCCCCTGCAGCCGCACCGGCCGGTCGACCTCCGAGGCTCCGTGGTCGAAGTCGATCAGCATCACCCGGTCGGCGATCACGCATTCGCGGCCGATCGACACGTGGTGGTAGGCGGAGATCGTGCACTCCTGACCCAGAACGGTCTTGGCCCCGATCGAAACCGTGCCCTCATGGGCCCGGATCTTCGTCCCGTGCCCCAGCCACGACCACCGGCCGAGCTCCACGCGGCCCCGCCTGCCGATCTCGATCACCACCCCCGGCCCGATGAAAGCGAGCCCGTCCGTATGAAGCCGCCGGCCATAGGAAGTCAAGAACCGCCGCCGGAGAAGCGTGAGCACCAGCAGCGCGTACCGCGGCGTGAGCATCCGGTGGCGTCGCATGAACCGAAGCAGCGCAAGCGGCCCCCCTTGCAGCGGCGCCGGCGCCCGGCGCACATCGACGTCGGAGGCGAGCGACGGATCGAGCTGAGGCGGCGCAGGTTCCAAGTGCGCGGATGGTAGAACGACCGGCGCCCGCACGAAGGCGGGCGCCGTTGCCGTTCCTAGCGACGAGCGACCGGCGCCTGCCGACGCGTCACGCGCCAGCCGGCTCCACGGAGCGCTCACGCGACACCTCGGGCAGCCACTCGAGCCCCTTGGGCAACCACCAGTTCCAATCGCCGAGCGCGCGGTGGAGAAGCACGTGACCAGCATCTTCGGCAGACTCTGCCTGGCCCGCGAGCCCAACGACCATCGCCGAGTGCTGGCCGTGCTCACCTACTGCGGCGTGAGGGCCGAGAAAGGGGCGGTGCCCGTCGGAGAGCCATCCGTGCGGTGCTCGGCCGATCGGCGATCGGCCTGCGCTACTCCGGCAACGTTCCGGCTGCGGTCCTCCTCGAGAAGTGCGGTTACCCGCACCCCCATCCGCCGGGCGGCCTGGCAGAGTGGGTGACATGACTACGGACTCCCAGCCCATCGTCGTAGCCCAGGACGTTCACCGCCGCTTCGGCGAGGGGGATGCCGCCGTGGAGGCCCTCGACGGCGTCTCGGTGAGCTTCCCGAAGGGCAGGTTCACGGCCATCATGGGCCCGTCGGGGTCGGGCAAATCGACCCTGATGCACATCCTCGCGGGACTCGACCAGCCCACTCAGGGCTCGGTCCAGATCGATGGTCAGGAGATCACCGCGCTCGACGACAAGCGGCTCACCGAGCTGCGCCGCGACAAGGTCGGCTTCATCTTCCAGTTCTTCAACCTGCTCCCCGTGCTCAGCGCGGAGGAGAACATCCGCCTGCCGCTCTCGATAGCCGGGCGCGACGCCGACCCGGAGTTCCTCGCGAAGCTGGTCAGCGCGGTCGACCTCGGAGATCGCCTCTCCCATCGTCCGGCGGAGCTGTCCGGCGGGCAGCAGCAACGGGTTGCGGTGGCACGGGCGCTCGTCTCCAAGCCGGCGGTCGTCTTCGCCGACGAGCCCACCGGCAACCTCGACTCCAACTCCAGCGACGAGGTTCTGGCGCTGCTGCGGCGGGCGGTTGACGAGTTCGGTCAGACGGTGGTGATGGTGACCCACGACGCCAACGCCGCGTCGGTGGCCGACCGTGTGCTGGTGCTGGTGGACGGCAAGATCGTCCAGGACGCCGACTCGGGCACCCCCGAGCAGGTGCACGACCTCCTCAAGGCCCAGACCGCATGACCGCTGTCGCGCTGCGCAACCTGGGCGCGCGCAAGCTCAGGACCTTCCTCACCTCCCTGGCCGTGATCCTCGGGATCATGATGGTGTCGGGCACCTACGTGCTCACCGACACGATCGACCAGTCGTTCGACAAGATCTTCACGGAGTCGAACGCCGGCATCGACGCCGTGGTCACCTCTCGCGAGGTGGTGGAGACCGATGACGGCTCGGAGCCGTCGTTCTCCGCCTCGATCCTGGAGAAGGTGCGCGGCACCGACGGCGTTGAGCAGGCCGAGGGCGGCATCTTCGACCCCACGGTCGCGATCCTGGACAAGGACGGCGAGCCGATCGGCGGTAACGGCGCGCCCACCTTCGGCGCCTCGGACCTGCCCGAGCCCTTCGACGCCTTCACCTACCCGGAGGGTGGCAAGCCGAAGGCCGACGACCAGGTGGTCATCGACAAGCAGACAGCCGATCGCGGCGACTTCGCCGTGGGCGACACCATCAGGATTGCGGGCAAGGAGTCGGCTCGCGAGTACGAGCTCGTGGGCACGGCCAAGCTCGGCAGCGTCGATTCCTTCGGTGGCTCGAGCATCGCCGTGTTCACCCTGGCCGAGGCCCAGCGGATCACCCGCAAGCAGGGCAAGTTCGACCAGATCAGCATCGCCTCTGCGGAAGGGGTCGACCCGGCCCAGCTCAAGCGCAAGCTGTCCGACGCCCTGCCGCGCACGGTCGAGGTCGAGACCGGGGACGAGAACACCGCCTCCCAAAAGGAGGACGTCGGCGAGTTCATCAGCATCCTGAGGACCGCACTGCTGATCTTCGCCGGGGTGTCGCTGTTCGTCGCGGCTTTTCTGATCTTCAACACCTTCTCGATCACGGTCGCGCAGCGCACGCGCGAGTTCGCGATGCTGAGAACGCTGGGTGCCAGCCGGCGCCAGCTGGTCACCTCGGTGATCCTCGAGGCGTTCGTGCTCGGGTTGGCCGCCTCGATCCTCGGGCTGGCGCTGGGCATTGCCTTCGCGCCCGCGATCAATGCGCTGTTCCAGGCGCTCGAGATCGACCTTCCGAACGAGGGCACGGTGATCGCTGTCCGCACGATCGTCCTATCGCTGGTCCTCGGGACGCTGCTCACGGTGCTGGCGTCGCTGATTCCCGCTCTCCGGGTGACACGGGTTCCGCCGGTCACCGGGTTGAGGGAGGGTGCCGTTCTGGAGACGCCGAAGAGCCACCGCTTGCGCAGCGCCGTGGCGACCGGTCTGACGGCGCTCGGAGTGATCGCCATGCTGCTCGGCGTGTTCGGCGTGCTCAGTCCGGGCGAGCTGTGGGTGGGCGTGGGCGCCGCCGTCGTGTTTCTCGGCGTAGCGCTGCTCAGCCCGCGCCTGGTGCGGCCGATGGCCTCGCTGGTCGGCCGCCCGCTCGAACGCTTCCGCGGGGTCTCGGGGCGCCTGGCACGGGAAAATGCCGTGCGCAACCCGGGCCGTACGGCCTCCACGGCCGCGGCGCTGATGATCGGCCTGGCGCTGGTGTCCTTCGTCGCGGTCTTCGCCGCCGGACTGCGCGGGTCGATCAACTCGGCCATCGACAAGACGCTCCAGGCCGACCTGATCCTCTCCCACAACGACGGCTTCTCGGACATCTCGATCGGCACGATCGACGCTGTGAAAGACCTCGACGGCGTGGCCGTTGCGTCTCCGACCCGCTTCACGCAGGCAAACGTGGCGGGGGAGGAGGGCAGCTACCAGACGCTGGTGGATCCCAAGACCGTGAACTCGGTGTATGCGCTCGACTGGAAGGACGGCGAGGACAGCATCCTGTCGGGGTTGGGGCCGACCGACGCCGCGATCGACGAGAAATGGGGCCGCGGGGAGGGGTTGGATGTGGGGGACACCTTCACCACCGATACCGCGTCGGGGCGCAAGATCGAATACACGGTGCGCGGCACGTTCTTCGACGACGCCGACTTCAACGGCGACTACGTGGCCTCCGACGTGAACGCCGCGGCCTACGCCGAGGAAAACAGCGTGACCCAGGTGCTGCTCAAGCTCGACGACGGGGCGGACGTAGATGCTGTGCGCGCGGAGGTCGATGACGCCATCGAGACGAGCTTCCCGACGGTCGAGGCCCAGGACCAGCAGGAGTTCAAGGACTTCATCTCGGGTCAGGTCAACCAGCTCCTCGGCGTGGTCTACGCGCTGCTGGCCCTCGCGGTGATCGTCTCGCTGTTCGGCATCGTGAACACGCTGGCGCTGTCGATCTACGAGCGCACGCGAGAGCTCGGCCTGATGCGCGCGGTGGGCATGTCCCGCCGCCAGGTGCGGCGGATCGTGCGCTACGAGTCGGTGATCACGGCATTGATAGGAGCGGTGCTCGGCTCTGTGCTCGGCGTCGTGTTCGCGGTGATCATGTCCCGCCCGCTGGCGGACGAGGGCTTCACGCTGTCGATCCCGGTCGGGACGCTGATCATGCTGTTGATCCTGGCCGTCGTGGCCGGGGTGATCGCGGCCATAGGCCCGGCGCGACGGGCCTCGCGGCTCGACGTTCTGGACGCGCTGGCCTACGAGTAGGCGCTGCGCTCAAGTCCCCCACCCGCCGGCCGATGGGGATGAGAGTGCGGTTCTCCGTCCTCGTTCTTCTCGGCCTGCTCGTGTTCGCCGGTCCTGCGCAGGCCGCCACGGTCTCGGTGCAGGGAGACACGCTGCGTATCGCCGCGGCGCCCGGCGAGTCGAACTTCCTCGAGATCGGCGAGGACACCGGGCTCTTCGGCGAGCTGGTGCTGGCGGTCTCCGACTGGACGACGCCCCCCACCGCAGGCGAGGGCTGTGTCGCCGATCCGGTCGACGCCGGCCGTCTGAGCTGCTCGGCCGCAGAGATCACGCGGCTCGACGTCACGGCGGGGGACGAGGATGACTCCGTCGCTGTCGACGCACCACTGCCGACCCGCGCCACCGGCGGACCGGGCGACGACACGCTCACGACCGGTGACGGGGCCGACCGCCTCGAGGGAGGTGCGGGCGACGACGTGCTCTCGGCCGCCGGCGGGACCGACGTCCTGAACGGCGGCAGTGGCGACGACTCGCTCTCCGGCGGCGATGGCCGCGACAGCCTCGACGGTGGCCGCGGCAGCGACAGCGCCGACTCCGGCGCCGGCCCCGACCGTATCCGGTTGCGCGACCGCAAGGCCGACAGCGCCCTCTGCGGCGACGGCCGTGACCGCGTGCGCGCGGAGGTGCTCGACACACTCGACCTGTCCTGCGAGCGGGTGGACTACGGCCCTCCCGGCCGGTTCGGAAGTCTGCTGGCGCGCACCGGCGGTGGGCGCTTCGTGCCCGTGCCCGGCCATCCCGGGACGCGGGTGGATCGTCGCCTACTGCCCGACCTTCTCTATCTGATTCGTCGTTACCGGATTGCCGTTGGCGACTGCTTCGCGATGACCGGCCACGAGGCGCTGGGCGAGCATCCGCTCGGCCTGGCGTGCGACATCTACCCGGGCGCCGGCGGCAGCTGGAACCTGGTGGACCGCCTGGCCCGGTGGGCCGAGCCGCGCCAGAACCATCCCCGCTGGCCGTTTCGCTGGGTGGGTTACGACGGCGATTACAACCACGGCCGCGGCAACCACCTCCACCTGTCGTGGGCGCACTCGGGCGGGCGCCCGGGGCGGCCGGTGCGCACCGTCTGGGTATGGGGTGTGCGCCCCGCGGGCGCGGCGCTGGCCTCCGGTCCGTTGATGGGCCCCCTGGCCGAACCGCCGGCGAGCTACCCGCGGACCCTCGGCCGGCCTGACGACTGAGGGCGCGCGGGTGCGTGCGTAGGATGGGCGCCCGTGGGGGCTCCTGGACGCACCGCCGCCGACCTCGCCGAGCGCCTGCTCGCCGGTGACAAGCGCGCGCTCGCTCGCGCGATCACGCTGGTCGAGAACGACGATCCCGAGGGATGGGACCTCGTGCGTCAGGTCTACCCCCACACGGGCAAGGCCGCGATGGTGGGCTTCACCGGCCCGCCCGGGGTGGGCAAGTCCACGCTGATCGGGGCGCTCACCACGCACGCCCGCAAGGCCGACCGGCAGGTGGCGGTGCTGTCGATCGACCCGTCCTCGCCCTTCACGAAGGGCGCCCTGCTGGGCGACCGCATCCGGCTGACCGAGCACTTCCTGGACTCCGGCGTGTTCATCCGCTCGATGGCCAGCCGCGGCTCGCTGGGCGGGCTGTCCGAGGCCACGCTGCAGGCCGCGCTGTTGATGGACGCCTCGGGCCGCGACGACATCCTGCTCGAGACGGTGGGCATCGGTCAGGCCGAGGTCAACATCATCGACCACGCCGACACCGTGGTGCTCGTGCTGATGCCGGGCGCGGGCGACTCGATCCAGGCGCTGAAGGCCGGTGTGATGGAGATCCCCGACGTGATCGTGGTCAACAAGTCCGACCACCCGCTCACCGACACGATGATCCGCGAGATTCGCGGGGTGCTCTCGCTCGGCCCCCAGGAGGGCTGGCGGGTGCCGATAGTGCGCACGGAGGCGTCCCGCGGCGAGGGCATCGAGGAGCTGTGGGAGCAGATCGCCGCCCACCGGGCCCACATCGAGGAGGAGGGCACGCTGTCCGAGCGCCGGCGGCGCAACCTGATGAACGAGGTCGTGGCCCTCGCCGCCAACCGTCTGCGGCGCCAGCTCGAGGAGTCGATCGGCGAGGACGAGAGGGTCCAGGCGCTGCTGGACGAGGTGGTGGCCCGACGGCTGGACCCGGCCACCGCCGCCACCAAGCTGCTCGATCTCGATCTCTAGGCGTTCAGGGCACGGCGGATCCTCTCGGCCACCGCTTCGGGTGTCTGGGTCAGCTGCCTCCAGGTCACGCGCCGGACGCGAAATCCCGCATCGTCGAGATCGGCGTCTCGCACGTGATCGCGTTCGAAGGCGGGAAGCGAGGAGTGGAAGGCGTAGCCGTCGACCTCGACTACTAGGCGTTCGGTGCGCCAGAGAAAGTCGACCTCGTAGGCACCGACTCTCACATTCGTCTCTGGGCTGGGTAGGGCTGCGGCACGGACGATGGCGAGCAGAAGCTCCTCGGCGGCGGAGCGGGTCAGGGCTGGGCCGGCTTCTCTTTGGAGCAGCGCCCGAAGCGCTGCGGCGCCTCGCTTGGCTGGGGCGCGGGCAAGAACGGCGTGGAGCTCCGTCTCCGAGACGAGCCGGCGCGCTCGGGCGTCGGCCACCGCCTGTTCGAGCCCCCGCGGCGTGAGCACGGCTCCGAGGTCGAGCAGCGTGCGCGCGGGGGAAGTGAGAGGGAGGCCCGCGTAGCGGCGTGCATCTCTGGCATGGAGCGTTTCCACGCGGTAGATGCGAATGCCCGGGCGTGAGGGGATGTCGCGGCCCACCAGGGACACCTCGACCTCCCGAATCGCCGGGACCGGCATCCGCCACGCAGCGCCGGCCGAGCGGTGGCTGAGCAGCGCGCCGGGCCCGCACACCAGAATCGCGGCCATCTCGCGGGCCCGTGGAACCGGAGCCCGGTGCCCGACGAGGTAGACCCCGCGGTGCACGGGGTGAAGCCGCCCCTCGGCAACACGGTGAGCGACGGCGCCGCGGCCCAACCCGGCCGCCAGAAGCTGCGCCCGGGTGACGAGCCCGCACTGCCGCTCAGCGACCTTCGCGACGGCCAGATCCACCTTCGACCGAGGTTGTGCATGTAGGTCATGCACAACCTCGGTGAACCGCTGGTGAGCCGCCATCGCCTGGTCATATCAGCGGCCAGCTCGGTCCTGCCCAGCGCCGGTGCCGTTCCGTGCGCCGGGCGGCCGATCCGTTACGAGTGAGCCAGAACTGTCACCGCGTCGTCGTCGCCGGCAGACCCGCCAGGCCCAGGAACACGTCGCCAACCGCCTGGTCGAGGCGCCGCCGGGCACGGTCGCGGAGCTCGGCCGGCTTCAGGCGGTGGCCGAGGAACGCCCACCCCGTCGCCGCCGCCAGCTCCAGGGCGACGTACACGAGCCCCGGCACCAGCAGCTGTCCGGCCACGGGCTCGGTCGCGGTCGACGAACTGCGCCCGGAAGGCGGTGGACAGCAGCAGCGCCTTCAGGTTGGCCGCCACCGTGAGCAGCTCCCGCCGGGCACGCACCACCCGCCCGGCCACCGCCGAGTCCGTGGCTTCGTCTGCCACGGCCGAGCGTGCGAGCAGGCTGCGGATCCCGAGGTAGGCGAGTTACGCGACTCCGCCGATTTCACGACCTCGAGACGGCCTGTGACCGGGTGAGGACCGCAGCCATGCCGGCGACCGCAAGCGCCGGCATCACGAGGAACGCCGTCAGCCGCCTGCAAGGGCGATCGTCGCCTCGGCCACGCCGAAGGAGGCGCATCCCGTGCTGGCATCGCCAAGAGGGTGTTCGCACCCGGCGACAGCGCTAGGCGACCAATACGCGCGGAGGCGGCCTGATCAGCCGCCCGCGCCCGCCACGGGCGGCGCGGTGGGGTCGGCCGCTGCGCCGCCCGGTTGCTCGCGGGCCAGGTAGTCCTCGATGGCCTCGGGGTGGTCGGCCGAGCGCGTGACCACCGCGAGCAGATCGGTCATCGTGGCCACCTCCTCGGTCTGCTCCTTGAGGAACCACTGCATGAAGCCCTCGCTCTGGAAGTCGTTCTCCTCGCGGGCCACCAGCGTCAGGCCGTTGATCTGGTCGGTCACCCGCCGCTCCTGGTCGAGCGCGACCTGCACCGGGGTCACCAGATCCTCGAAGCTCGTGACCGGGTTACCCACTCCGGGGATCACCGGATCGGCGCCCGCGTCCATCAGGTACTGCACCATCATCATCGCGTGGTCGCGCTCCTCTAGCGCCTGCGCGTAGAAGAACGCCGCCAGCCGGGGGAGAGTGCGCGCGTCGTAGAACACCGCCGCCGCCACGTACTGCTGAGACGCGGCGAACTCGTTCGCCATCTGCTCGTTCAGGCGCTCGACGAATCGGCTGGCCGCCACGTTGCTCTCCTCGGATCGGGATTCAGGACTTGGACTTCTTGAAGCGCTTCGGGCACCGCTTGCACCGCGAATTCGACTTGCAGCACTTCTTCTTGGGCTTGAGGTCCTTCGCCACGCTAGCTCCCGCTCCCCGGCTCGTCCATCACTTAGGGCACCCTAACACCGTCTGCGAGTCGGTGTTAGGGTGCCCTAATCGAATCTTGGAACGGGCGGCAGATCTTGGACTTGAGGCGTTGGGGAATCGTGTTTCTGGCCGCGCTGATCGGCGGTGGCGTCTCGGGCGCCGGCACGTCGACCCCGGGAGTGCGCGGCCCCGGGGACTACCTGGCCCGCGGGCTGGTGGAGGGTTGAGCGCCCCGCGCGCCCGGGCGGCGGGCGCGGTCGAGGTGTGGGCCGCACGCGCCTGGAACGTGTTCAACGAGGGCCGGCCGTTCTCGATCGTCTACCCGGCGATGGTGCTGCTGTGCGCGGCCCCATTGAACCTGACCCCCGACGGCTCGCTGGGGCTGGCGCTGCTCGGGGGCCTCGGCCTTGCCGTGGTGCTCAGCCGCTTCTCCTTCCCGCTGCGCGGTCGCGCACTGCTCTGGCTCGCCGCCGCGGCCTCGGTCCCCCTGCTCGAGCCCTGGCGCGCGCCGGGGCTGCTGCTGGGCGCCCTCGCCGGATACGTGTTCTTCACGGTCTTCTTCTGGGGCAGCCTCTACTACCACCTGCGCACCGGCGCGCCGTGGACCAACTTCCGTCGCTTCTGGCGCCTGGTGGCCACCAACTCGGACCCCACGAGCGGCAACGCGCTGGAGCAGCTGCCCAAGCTCCTGATGACGCTTGGCGCCGCCACCCTGCTCGCCGAGCAGCCCACGGCCGGCAGCGCAGCCCGGATCGGCGCGGTGGCGCTGCTGGTGGCGGCCCTCGGGACGCTGGCGGGGCGCCGCTTCGCCGCCACCCGGCTACCGGCGTACCCGGCGCGCCAGCCCCAGCCCGCCCGGCTCAATGGCCCGATCGCGCGGCGCGTGTACGTGATCGTGGTCGACGGCGCCAACCGCGGCCGGCTGTGGCAGGCCAACACCCCCACGATGGACCGCCTGGCCCGCGAGGGCACCGAGTACCTGGCGGTGGAGCCCGCGTATCCGGCCCGCACGGTGGTCTGCTTCTCGTCGATGCTCACCGGGGCCACCCCGGCCGAGCACGGCATGCGCTCCAACTTCGCACCGCGGCTCGGCGTGCGCCGCGAGTCGGTGTTCGACGTGCTCGAGCGCTCGGGCAAGACCGGCCGGCTGGTGGGCATCGCCCACCTGCTCGACCCCTTCGGTGAGCAGGTGGTGCGCTCGGTCACCTCCGTGCAGCCCACCGCGGAGATCGATCTGTCGCTGGCCGCCACCGCCCGCCGCGTGGTCGAGGAGGAGGATCCCGACCTGCTGGTGCTCCAGCTGCTGGCCGCCGATCAGCTCGGCCACGTGCGCGGCACGCGCAACGCCGAGTACCTCGACCAGCTCGAGGAGACCGACCGCCGCATCGGTGACTTCCTCGCCTTCCTCGGCGAGCGCGACCGGCTGCGCGGCGCCACCGTGATCCTGATGGCCGACCACGGACAGGGGAGGGGGATCGGCGGCCACGGCCACATGGATTGGGGCGAGACGCCGGTGCCGTTCGTGGTGTGGGGCGAGGGCGCCGAGCCCGGCGCCACCAGCGCCGCCCCGCGCTCGGTGGCCGAGCTGGCGGTCACCGTCTCGCGCCTGCTCGGAACGGAGGCCCCGGCCGCGGCGCGCGGACGGCCGCTCGTGCCGGTCGAGGATCCCGAGGTGAGCCGTCCGGCCGCCGATCCGGGTCGCTGCCTGGCCATCGTGGTGGCCCGCGACGAGGAGCCGCGTGTAGCCGGAGTGCTCGAGCGGATCCCCGCCACGGCGTGCGGCATCCCGGTCGACATGCTCGTGGTCGACGACTGCTCGCTGGACGCCACTGCCGACGTGGCCCGGGTCGGCGGGGCCAAGGTGATCTCGCATCGGCAGGCGTGTGGGCTCGGAGCTGCGCTGCGCACCGGGCTCGGATATGCCTCGAGCGAGGGCTACGCCGCCGCGGTGTACCTGGACGGCGACGGCGAGTACGACGCCGCGGAGCTCGAACGGGTGCTCGACCCCGTGGCCCGCGGCCGCGCTCACTACGTGCTCGGGTCGCGCTTTCTCGGCCGCCCCGAGGGGATGACCTGGCACCGCAACCTGGCCAACCGCGCCACCACGTCGCTGCTGGCCACGCTGATGGGAGGCACGGTGCTCACCGACGGTCAAACCGGCTATCGCGCCTTCTCCCGCGCGGCACTCGAGGTCGCGGAGATCCGCCACGACTACAACTACGCGCAGGTGCTCACCTTGTCGCTGTGGGGGGCGGGCATCGACCCGGTCGAGGTGCCGATCTCCTACACCCGGCGCGCGGGTGGTCGATCGTTCGTGCGCTACTCGGAGTACCTCACGCGCGTGGCGCCGGTGGTCTGGCGCCAGTGGCGAATCTCGAAGGCCGCCAGAGCGGCCAGGCCGCAGCCCAGCCCGACGGACAGCACGTACGGCCACGCTGAGCCGTCGAAGAACGGCAGCAGCCCGGTGAGCGGACCGAACGGCGCGTCGGGGCGCGGCGTCACGAGCCCCCCGCCGCCCAGCGCCACGTCGAGATAGAGCCACACCGACGCGGCCACCGACAGCACGGCCAGCGCCACGCCGGTGCGCGGAACGTGTCGCAGTCCCCACGCGACCAGCGGCACGGCCAGGACGAGGCCCGCAAGCAGGTGCCGGGGCGGGAACCAGAAACCGAACATCGTGGGCGCGAGAAACGCGGCCACGAGCACCTGCGCCCCAAGCGCGGCGGCGCACATCGTGGCGGCACGCTCCATCGACCGCATGTCGGGCAGGGCGCGCGCCAGCAGCTCCCGCCGCGAGCGGTACAGCAGCCACAGGCCCGGTCCCACCAGGGCGAACACCGGGGCCCAGCGCAACAGCCCGTAGTCGCGGTCGAGCAGCAGAGCCACGAGCCGGTAGGAACGCTCGAGGTAGCCGAGCGGGAAGGCGGCGTCGGTGGCTGTCTCGCCGGCGATGTCGGCCGCATAGGGGGTGGGGCCGTTGTAGAGGATCTCGTTCACCGCCACGTACAGCGCCACGCTGAACAGCGCCACCTCCACCGAGCCCAGCGTGAGCGTGCGGCGGCGGGCGCGCAGCAGCGACCGCGCCGCGTAGATCCCGATCACGATCCCCGCGGGCACGAACTTGGTGCCCAGCCAGGGGAGGATGCCCAGCAGCGCGAAGCATAGGAACGCCTGCCGCCGCGACACCATGTCGTCGAGCCGCAGCGCCAGCAGCGCCGCCCCCGCCAGCGCCGCGGCCGCCGCCAGCTCGGGGTACACCGCCGTGCCGTAGGCCAGCAGCGGTGGCGAGAGCCCCGTGGCCAGCGCCGCTCCGAGCGCCCAGGGGTCGGGCACCACGCGCAGCGCCAGCCGGTAGGCCAGCGCCATCGCCAGCGCCGCAATCGCCGCCAGGAAGATCTCCACCCCCTTTGGCCCGCCGATGAAGTACGCCGGGGCGATCAAGGCGGGAAAGCCGGCGCCGTGGGGTTCGTGCAGCCGCCCCTCGGTCTCCTTGCCATGGCGGTCGAGCTCGTAGGGATAGAAGTCCGCGTACGCGCGGTCGGCGTACTCGTCCTTCACGTCGATGTCGCGGTCTTCGATCAGCGACTCCGCGGCCAGCAGGTAGTGCGGCTCGTCACCTCCGTACTCGGAGTCGCCGAAGGCGTCGAGGCCGAGCGTGGCGGCGTAGACGCCGAACAGGAGGAGCCAGAGGGCGGCCGTGCGGCGAGTCACGGCGGCGGACGGTAACGCGTAGGCGGCTACGCGCCGAGCGCCCGGGCAATCACCATCTGCTGCACCTCGTCGGTGCCCTCGCCGATGGTGAGGATCTTCGCGTCGCGGTAGAAGCGGCACACGGGGTACTCCTCGATGTAGCCATAGCCGCCGTGGATCTGCACCGCCTCCTCGGCCGCGCGCACCGCCAGCCGGCCGGTCTTGAGCTTGGCCTGGGCGGCGGTCAGCGAGAAGTTCTTGCCCTCGTCCTTCTCCTTGGCCGCCTTGTAGGTGAGCAGCCGGGCGGCCTCGATCTCGGTGGAGATGTCGGCCAGCTTGGCCTGGATGGCCTGGAACTTGGAGATCGACTTGCCGAAGGCCTGGCGCTCCTTGGCGTAGGCCAGCGCCTCGTCGAGCGCGCCCTGGGCCAGGCCCACGCCCATCGCGCTCACGCTGATGCGGCCGCCGTCGAGGGTCTGCATGAACTGCTTGAAGCCCATCCCGCGCGGGCCCAGCAGGTTCTCTTCGGGCACCCGGCAGTCGTCGAATGAGAGCGGCCGGGTGTCCGAGGCGTTCCAGCCCATCTTGCGGTAGGCCTGCCCGATCTCGTAGCCGGGCGTGCCCTTGGGCACGATGATGTTCGACACCTCCTTCTCGCCCGTGCGCGCCGTGATGGCCACGAAGCCCGAGATGTCGGTGCCGGAGTTGGTGATGAACTGCTTGGCGCCGTCGATCACCCAGTCGCCGTCGTCGAGCTTGGCCCGCGTGCGCACGTTTCCGGCGTCCGAGCCCGCCTCGGGCTCGGTGAGGCCAAAGGCGCCCAGCGTCTCTCCCGCCGTGAGCTTCGGCATCCACTCCTGCTTCTGTGCCTCGTCGCCGAACGCGTACACGGGCCAGGTGCCGAGGCTGGTGTGCGCGGCCAGGGTGATGCCCACGCTGGAGTCCACGCGCGCCAGCTCCTCCACGCAGAGCGCGTAGGACAGGGTGTCCGCGCCGCCCCCGCCGTACTCCTCGGGGTAGGGGATTCCCATCAGGCCCAGCTTGCCCATCTGCGCCACCAGCTCGTACGGGAAGCGCTTCTCGCGGTCGAGCTCCTCGGCCACCGGCTTCACCTCGCCCTGCGCGAAGTCGCGCGCGAGTCGCTGGATGGCTGCCTGTTCGTCTGAGAGGTCGAAGTTCACGGCGGGCCATCGTATTGGGGGGCGAGTTCGCGCGCCTCCGGGCTTCCCCAGGGTGTGTGCACACCCGAGAAGGAGGTCTACGATGACCGCTGTGCAAGTGGCCCGGCGCATGACTGCGAAGGAGTTCCTGGCGTTGCCCGTGGCGCAGTACGGGCGACCGTGGAACCTCGTGGCGGGTGAGGTCGTCGTGAACCAAGCTACGGCGCTGCACTCCGCGGTCGCCGGCAACCTTCGGTATGCACTCGAGATCTGGGCTCGGGGGCCGTTGGGAAGCGGTGCCTTACACGAGCCCCTCGCCATTCAGGTCGACGAGCGCAACGTCCACGCGCCGGACATTCTCTGGTACGACGAAGGCCGAGTTCCCGACCCATATGACGAGCCTCCCTATCCGCTGCCCGATATCGCCGTCGAGGTGCGCTCACCTTCCACATGGCGCTATGACATCGGTACCAAGAAGGCGGGGTATGAGCGGCGCGGGCTGCCCGAGCTATGGCTGGTCGACACCCAAGCCGACGCTGTGCTCGTGTTCCGTTGCTCGCGCCCGGATGCCCCGACGTTCGACGTCGCGCTGGAGCTCGATCGCGATCAGCAGCTCACCTCCCCGCTGCTGCCCGGCTTCTCGCTGGCGCTGGCCGAGGTGTTCCCAGAGCGATAGCCCCAAGTCCGGTCTTGGGCTAGCTTGCCGGGGGTGAGGGGATTCGCGTTTGCGGTGGCGGCCGCGGGGTTGGCGCTCTGCTGCGCCCCCGGCGTCGCCCGAGCCGACGACACGGTGTGGCTGTGCAAGCCGGGCGTCTCGCCCAACCCGTGCCTGGGCAGCCTCGAGACCACCTACATCGAGCCCGACGGCAGGTCGCGGGTCGAGAACCCGCCGAATGCCCGCAATCCCAAGGTCGACTGCTTCTACGTCTATCCCACGGTGAGCGACCAGAAGAGCGCCAACTCCGACCGCACGATCGAGCCCGAGCAGGTGGCCATCGCCCGCTACCAGGCGGCCCGCTTCTCGGAGAAATGCCGCGTGTACGCGCCGATGTACCGCCAGCGCACGATCGCGGCGATCTTCGCGCCTCCGGACACCAACGCCAGGGCGCTGGCGATCGCCTACGAGGACATCAAGGCCGCCTGGCGCGAGTACCTGGCTCGCGACAACCGCGGGCGGGGGGTGGTGCTGATCGGCCACTCCCAGGGCACCCGGATGCTCCGGCAGCTGATCAAGGAGGAGATCGACCCCCAGGCCGTGGTGCGGCGAAAGCTGATTTCGGCGGTGCTGCTCGGCGGCAACGTGCTCGTGCGCGAGCGGCAGGGCACGGGCGGCGACTTCCAGAACGTGCCGGCGTGCACGGAGGGCGACCAGGTCGGCTGCGTGATCGCCTACTCCGCCTTCAACGAGACGCCGCCGCCGCGGGCGCGCTTCGGCCGCTACGAGCCCGCGGCGGGCGAGCCGGCGGGCCTCGAGGTGCTGTGCACCAACCCGGCCGAGCTGTCGGGCGACCGCGGGGCGCTCGAGACCCTCACACGCACCGAGGACTTCCCCGGCACGATCGGCCTTACGTTGCAGCTGCTCTTCGCGGGCATGCCGCCGGACGCCGACACGCCATGGGTCCAGCCGCAGGACCACTTCACCGGGCGCTGCGTGCGCGAGGCCGGAGCCAACGTGCTGCGCGTGGACGCGGTCGGCTCCGCTCGCCAGCTCACGCCCTCGCCCGATCCGACGTGGGGGCTGCATCTGGTCGACGTGAACATCGCGATGGGCAATCTCGTGACGATCGTGGGACGTCAGGGCGAGGCGTACCTGAAGCGGGCATGCCTCACGCGTGCGGGACTCGCCGGCCTGGGTTCGAACCGGGCGGCCGACCGGCGCCGGCTCACGGGGCGCCGGCCCAGCGGGCGGGCGGGGATCGACCGCTACTGCGTCGCCGGGGGTGCCAGCCTGCGGATCGGCTACCCGACCGGCCGCTCGCCCGCGGGTGTGCGCGGCTCGATCCTGGTGCTGTCGAACAGCCGCAGGGCGGCGGTGGCGGGGGTGCGGCCGGGCGACCCCGTGCGCAAGCTGCGGCGCCGGCTCGGCGGCGAGCGGCGCTTCCGCGTGGGCCGCTCGGTGTGGTTCGTGGCGCGCGCTCGGCGCGCCGCCCTCGTGTTCCGTGTCCGTGGCGGCCGCGTGGCCGCGGTGGGCCTCGGCCGGCGGTCGCTGAACCGCACCGCTGCGGGCACACGCCGGTTCCTGCGCACGTGGCAGCGCGGCTGACGCCTATTCTCGTCGCGTGGCCGCCACCCCCGAGGAGTACCTGGCAAGCCTGCCCGACGACCGCCGCGCAGGCGGTGAGCGCCGTGCGCGACACGATCAACGAGAACCTCGCCGACGGCCTCGAGGAGACGATGCAGTACGGGATGATCGGGGAGGAACGCAGCCGGAACGTCGTTCCGGCGAGTACCGCACCGGAGACTCTCTCCTGGGTCGTGCCGCTCGAGCGCTACCCGGACACCTACAACGGCGAGGCGCTGGCGATTGCCTCCCTCGCCAGCCAGAAGCGCCACATGGCTCTGTATCTGAACTGCGAGTACGCCAGCCCGACGGACTTCCGCGACCGCTGGCAGTCCACCGGCCGCAAGCTCGACATGGGCAAGAGCTGCGTGCGCTTCCGCAAGCTCGACGACGTCGCGCTCGACGTGGTGGGCGACACCATCGCGGCGGTCACGGTCGACAGGATTCATCGACGTCTACGAGAGCAGCCGGGGCTAGGCGATGGACCGCAACACCTTCCTGTGGTCGATCACCGCCTTTTTCGGGGCCACCGTGGCCTTCGCCTCGATCCGCGCGGCTACCGAAGGGGAGAGCACCGCCGTGTCGGTGGGGCTGCAGGCAGTGGCGCTCGCGGTGATCGTGGCGCTGATCGTGGTGGTGCAGCGGCGGATGTAGGGTTTCCACAGCGGTGAACGACCTCCACCCGTCCGTCCTCCGGATCGCCTGCGCGCAGATCGAGAATGTGGTCGGGGACATCTCCGGCAACTGCGAGCAGATCCTCGCCGCCATGCGCTGGGCCGAGGATCAGGAGGCCGACGTTCTCGTGCTCCCCGAGCTGGCGCTCACCGGGTATCCGCTCGAGGACCTCGCGCTGCGCTCGGAGTTCGTGGACGAGGCGATGGAGGCGCTCGCCGCCCTCGCGATGCAGTCGGGCTCGACCGTCACCGTCGTCGGCTGCCTCGACCGCGTGCCGCCTCAGCGCGGCTGGGACACGATCGAGCGCTCGTCGGCCATCGGGGCCGCCGTGCTCTGCGACGGTCAGCTGCGCGGCGTCTACCACAAGGTGCTGCTGCCCACCTACGACCTGTTCTCGGAGTCGCGCACCTTCGCTGCCGGCAAAAGCCCCGGCGCGCTCTGGCGGATCGGCGGCGTCGTGGCCGGGATCTGCATCTGCGAGGACCTGTGGTCGGGCGACGGCCCGCCCGAGCTCCAGGCTGCGACCGGCGCCCAGATCCTGCTGGTGCCCAACGGGTCGCCCTACTACCGCGACAAGCGCCACGCGCGCAGCGAGACGGCGGTCAGGGTCGCGAAGCGCACCGGCGTGCCGGTTGTGTACGTGAACTGCGTCGGCGGGGTCGACGATCTCGTGTTCGACGGCGGCTCGATCATCGTCGACGGCGATGGCGAGATCCGCTATCTCGGCCCCCAGTTCGAGGCTGCCAGCTTCTGCCTCGACGTGCCGGTGGCGGCGCCGCGCCCGATCACCGGGCCGGTGCGCACCGTGCACGCGCGGATCCAGGTCCCGCGCGGCGTCGAGCCGCCGCCCGACGGCGTCCCCGTGTACGAGCTCGAGGAGGAGATCTGGCGGGTGCTGGCGCTGGGCGTCCGCGACTTCGCGCGGCGCAACGGGTTCGACAAGGCCATCCTCGGCCTATCCGGAGGGATCGACTCGGCGGTCACCGCCACCGTGGCAGCCGACGCCCTGGGGCCCGAGAACGTGATCGCGGTCGCCATGCCGGCCGCCGGGGAGGGCGAGGACGAGCTGCGAGCCGCCCGCAGGCTGGCCGGCGCGCTCGGGATCGAGCTGGAGGAGCACCCGCTCGGAGCGGTCGCGCCGGCGCTGGAGGGGGCGGCCGACCAGGTGGCCGACGCCCCCGAGGGGGACGCCCAGGAGGAGCTGCTCGCCCGCGCCCGCGCGGCCATGCTGCGCACCATGGGCGAGGCGCTCGGCGCGATGGTGCTCGCCACCGGCAACAAGTCAGAGCTGTCGGTGGGCGCCGGCGTGCTCGGCGGCGACATGACCGGCGACTTCTCGCCCCTGCGTGACTGTCCGAAGACGCTCCTGTACGACCTCGTTCGCTGGCGCAACCTCTCTGACGACGAGGACGACCTGCCGGCCGACATCCTCGACCGCACGCCGTCGGTGCGCGCCCGCGAGGACCTCTCGCTGCCCTCCTACCGCGTGCTCGACGAGATCGTGGAGCGCTTCATCGAGTACGGCGAGGGACTGGAGGAGATGGTGAGCGCGGGCTTCGAGCGGCGCACCGTGCAGGACGTGCTGCGCCTGGTGATCGAGAGCGAGCGAAAGCGGCGGATGGTGTCCCCGGGGATAAAGATCACCGCGCGCGCGTGGGGCAAGGACCTGCACATGCCGGTGACCAACGGGTGGAGGCCGTTCGATCGCTGAGGCACCGTGCAACCCGTCGCCAGCCGTCTGCTGCGGGGCGAGTCTCGCGCGGCGAACCCTTGACAGAGGGTGGGAGCCCCGGCGACGGAGGTCTACGATGAGCGCTGTGCCCGTTGCCCAGCGCATGACGGCGGACGAGTTCTTGGAAGCCCCGGTCCCCGACCGAGGCCGGCCCTGGAACCTGGTGGACGGTGAGGTCGTGATGAACGAGCCCACCATCCGCCACGCCCGGACTCAGACCAAATTGCTGTTGGCGCTTGACACGTGGACGCAGGCGCAACCGGATCCCGGAATGGCGATAGTTCCGATCGACGTGCGCCTGGACGACCGCAACGTATTCGTGCCCGACGTGCTCTGGTACTCCGCCGAACACCTCTTCGACGAGGCTGACCCGCCGCCCTACCCGATGCCGGACCTCGCGGTCGAAGTCCGGTCGCCTTCGACGTGGCGATACGACATCGGCGCCAAGAAGGCCGGCTACGAGCGCCATGGCCTGCGCGAGCTGTGGCTCGTGGACACCGCCGCGGACGCGGTGCTGGTCTTCCGCCGGTCCCAACCCGGCGCGCCGGCCTTTGACATCGCCGTCGAGCTCGACCGCGAGCAGCAACTCACCTCACCGCTTCTTCCCGGCTTCGCCTTGGCGCTGGCCGAGCTGTTCCCGCAGCGGTAGGGACGAACGGGAAGAGCCTGGCCGAGCGGCTCAGCCCGGGGCGCGGGCGGCCACGCACAGTGACGGGTAGCCGAGCATCGTGGCGCGTGCGCCCGTCAGGCTGAATCCCGCGTCGAGCAGTCCGGGGCGCGGGTCGAACGGCTTCAGGCCGCCGAGCCGCTGCGGGGCGATGCGGGCCAGCGTCTCCAGCGCCGCCCCGAGCGGAAGCAGCCGGGGCCGCCGGGGTACCCAGACCGTGACCGTGATCAGCCGCCCGCCCGGACGCAGCACGCGCCTCAGCTCGGCGAGCACGGCCCGCCGGGCGCCGGGCTCGAGCACGTGCAGCACGTAGCTCGCGATCGCCACGTCCACGCTCCGGTCCGCGGCGGGCAGCTCCCTCAGGTCGGCCCTCTGCACGCGCCAGCCCGCGGGCAGCGGGGGCACGCGCTCGAGCATGCGCGCCGAGGCGTCGACTCCGATGGCCGTCCGGGGGCGCACCGGCCGATCCGCCAGAGCTCGCAGCACCGCGCCCGTGCCGGTGCCTGCGTCCAGCAGCACGTCGTCCGGCCCTGCCTGCGCCAGGTCGAGCGCCACCTCGACGGCGCGGCGCTCGAGGAAGAGCTGACGCTCGTAGATGGCGGCCAGGGCGTCCCAGTTGGCCACCTCGTCGAGGCTACCCGCAACGGCCGCTCCCCTTCGTCAATAGGATCGCCTGACACGGAGTCAGACCGAGCGGGGGAGAGGGCCATGGCAGTGATGGCGTCGGTGTTCACGGAGGCGCAGCGCTCGACCCTCGAGGCGCTCTGCGACACGTTCGTGCCGTCCGTCGAGTCCGACACCGGCGACCCCGTCGAGCGCGCGTTCATGGCGCGGGCGGCCAGCGACATGCAGGTTGCTCCTCAGATCGAGGAGATGCTGGCCGACGCCTTGATTCCCGAGGAGGTGGCACAGGTGGGCGAGCTGCTCGACGCCCTCGCCGCCGAGGGCCTGTCCGCCGAAGCGCCTCCGGAGGCGTGCATCCAGATCGTGCACGGCGTCCGGGCCGCGTCGCCGGAGGCCAAGCAGGGCCTGACCCAGCTCAAGGGGCTCACGCTGCTGGTCTTCTACGGGATGCCCGACGATGCCGGGTCGAACGCCAACTGGGAGGCGCTCGGCTACCCGGGGCCGCTGTCGGCCGCGCCCTCGGCCGCGGAGGCGCCCAAGACGATTTCGGTTGCTTCGGTGAGCGGGGAGCAGGCGGTTCTGTCGTGCGACGTGTGCGTCGTGGGCTCCGGCGCCGGCGGCAGCGTGATCGCCGCCAAGGCCGCGGCCGCGGGGCGCTCCGTCCTCGTCTTGGAGGCGGGCCAGTACCGCAACGAGGCGGACTTCAACCAGCTCGAGGCGCAGGGGTACTCGGAGCTCTACTACGGCGGCGGCCTGGCCACCTCCGAGGACGGCTCGATCGCGGTGCTGGCCGGCCAGACGCTGGGCGGCGGCACCGTCGTCAACTACATGAACTGCATTCCGACGCCGGAGCGGATCACGCGGGAGTGGGCTTGGCACGGGCTGGTGGGGCTCGAGGACCACGCCGCGTACTGCCGCGAGCACATCGACGTGGTGATGGAGCGCCTGAACGCCAACACCGAGGCCACGGTCCAGAACGGAACCCACCGCAAGCTGATGGCCGCGCTCGACGAGCTGGGCCACGAGCACCGGCCGATAGTGCGCAACGCGACGCTGGATGACAAGGCGGAGAACTGCGGCTACTGCGCGATGGGCTGCCAGCACGGCTGCAAGCGCTCGGCGATGAAGACGTGGCTGCAGGACGCGTCGGATTCCGGCGCGCAGGCGGTGGTGGGGTGCCACGCGGAGAAGATCCTGGTGTCGGATGGGCACGCTGACCGGCGTGGAGGCGAGCGTGACGCAGGCGGACGGGTCGATCACCGGGCTGACGGGTTAACGCACCTGTTGTCGTGGTTGCGTGCGGAGCGATCGAGTCACCGGCGCTGCTGCTGCGGTCCGGCATCGGCGGGCCCGCCGTCGGCAAGAACCTGCGACTGCATCCCGCCTACGTGGTGATGGGCGTCTACGACGAGCCGATCGAGGGCTGGAGCGGCCAGATCCAGTCGCTGGTCTCGGACGCCTACGAGGATTTGGAGGGCGAGTACGGCTTCCTGATCGAGGCGACCGGCATGTTCCCCGGCCTGATCAGCGCGATCTTCCCCTGGAGCGACGGCACGACGCACAAGCAGCTGATGCAGAGCTTCCGCTGGCAGGCGCCGTTCATCACGGTGGCGCGCGATCGCGGCTCGGGCGAGGTGGTGCTGGATGACCTGGGGCGCGCCGTGATGCGGTGGGGGCTCGGGGACGAGGTCGACCGCCGGCTGGCGCAGCGGGCGAACGTGGAGCTGTGCCGGCTGCACCAGGCTGCCGGGGCGGTGGAGATCTTCACGGCGCACGCCTCGGAGTTGCGCTGGCGGCCCGGGGAGGACTTCGAGGACGTTCGTCTAGCGCGTGGACGCGGCGTCCTACGACCCGAACGACGTGGCCTGCTTCACGGCGCACCAGATGGGCTCGTGCCGGATGGGCTCGGATCCTTCGTCGTCGGTGGCGGACGGCCGCGGCGAGCTGCACGACGTGAAGGGCGTCTGGATCGGCGACGGCAGCGCCTTCCCGACGGCGCCGGGCGTGAACCCGATGATCTCGATCATGTCGCTGGCGCATCGGACGGCGGGGGAGTGCTGCTGGAGCCGTGGCTGACTTGCCGGGCGAAGCGCTCCAGTCTCGGACCAGTCCTCAGATCCTCGACTTCAGAGGAGTCCGAAGGTGGCAGGCAGTCGGTAAGGCGGTCGCTGCGATCGGTGTCCTAATCGCCGGGGCGACGAAGTACAAGGGGGAGCAGAATCCGAACTGGTCCAACATCCACTGGAAGAAGTAGACGGAGTCGCCGAGTCCGACGCTCGGGTGTGAGGAGCCGCGAGTGAGATCTTGCGATGCTTATGGTGGGATTCGTAGATGCGCTCGATCTACGCGACCAGCTTTGATCTCGGCGACGCCTCGCTTGCGGATGCCGTCCCCATGGGTTGCCGAGTGGTTTTCTCGCGACACACCGGATTCTGGATCTCTCGACAGATCTGACACCGGGACAGCGAAACTACGACCTTCCGAAGGTGAGGGGGTGACTGGATGTAGAGGTCCTAGACGTCGGCGGCAGCAGGATGTGGTCGGGGACGTGGAGCCACCCCCACTCGGACGATCCCTTCACTGTCGCTCGTGTCCCAAGCAACCCTGGCTGAGATCGATGGAGTCCCTAGCGTTCGGATTGACGATTCAGGTCCAGCGGGTCCGCGAGGAACTCACGCCCTCTCCGTTTTCCGTTCGCAGCTCCTCGGCTGCCTGGGGTCTTTGATCCAGCGCTTCTCGGTGTGGGACGGCGATACACGTCTTCGAGCTCGTCCCGTCGCTCTAGGCAACGCCGACGTAGACCGTTTCGTCGAAGCGGTGCTCTGCGATGCCGGGCGTCACCGCCCCGTTGTGTTCCTGTCTAGCAGCGATCTCGGGCGGGTTCAGAACTCGTTCGCGCCGGAGGACATTGCCATGGACCTCTGCGGTCTCGCCCACGTCTATTACTCGCTGTATCCCCTTCCGAACAGGACGCTGTCGCGCAAACTTGGCAGCTTGGGGGTTACGGCGCGGCGATTCGGGTCTACTGGCCGAATTTCTCGCTTGCCTAGCGATCAATTCAAGCATCCCCTTTACACGCCTGCGCGTCTCCTCGCAATTGGCAAGGGAAGCCGTTCCGCGAGTTTCTTCGCGATCGCCTCTTCGCGATCGCCGCGTCGACGTATTCGTCCCCCGCACCTTTCAGGAAAGCTTCGTCGGGATGCCCGGCGCCAACAGCTTCAAGCCACCGACATCCCTGAGGAATGGCTCGACGAGATTCGAACGCACGGAGGAGGAGCGGGATAGGTGGGAGGCCCGAGCGGAAGAGCTTGAGCTTGAGCTAGACGAAGCGGGCGATGAAGCTCGCGAGCCTGAAGCTGGCAATTTAGCCAGATCGGCGCCGGAAGCCGGAGGAGCCTCTGCCGGGGTGTCTGTAGCCCCGGATGCTCCTAATGAGCTACCTGAAGACTGTGAGTGCGGCGGTTGAGAGAGCTGAAGTGCTCTGCCCACATCTTGTCTTTCCCTGAGAGTGCGTTTGACTCTAGCCCACGACTCGCCTTTTGAAGACCCAGGCGCCATCCTGGAAGCACTTCTCAAAGCTTGAGCAGCTGGCTGCTATGGAAGTGCCCGGCCCGATGGAATCGGCAAGGGACTATCGGAAAGGCCGCCCTCGAACTCGGACTCCAATGGCGGGGCTGGTATCAGCCAGACCGCCGCGACCCGTTACAACACAGGACTATTCCTGCCGGTGGGACGGCGAAACCAGTCATGCTCGGTCCACATGTCTGTCTGGGTTTCAGGTTCGGCGCAGGCAAGATCGCCCGGATCTATCTGTACCGGCACGAGTCGGATAGATCCTGATAGCCCGTCGCTATGTGGTCGGCCACGTGGGGCAGGAAGCTCCGCGATACCACGACGTGACCGCGAGGGCCTAGTGTAGGTTCGGTTCTGCATGGCTCCGCGAGGTAAGCCGACTATCAAGAGTGGCACGCGTCATGGTCAACCGCGCAAGCGCAAGGCAGCCGGAGGACCGGGCAAGCCGCCGAGCCTGCGGAAGAACCGAAGCGACAAAGGGCAAGCCGCGGAAGTAGCTGCTCTCAGCGCCCTACCTTCTGACCCGGTCATCGCTACTCGCAGTAATCGTCTTTTAGCCTCACCGTGCTCGAACGACAACCCCAGACTCCGAACGACATCTCGTATCGCTTCCCGCTCCTCGTCGGTCATTTCCTCCCACCCCGCAATCTCGTCACTGAGGCCAGGGCATTGGCTCCTCCCAGCTCTGCTCTATTGACGGGGAGACCGCAGGCGCGGTGGAGATCGTCCCCCTTTGGGGTTACGCTGGGCAGCGTCTGTGACTGAGCCCACGCTCGACCACTCGACGCGCTTCGTACCCGGATCTCGCGTCCACGGCGTGACTCCCTGACGAGACGGTGGAGGTCGTTCAGCTCCAGTGGCACGGCTCGGAGGCATGCACGCTCACCTACCGGACTCGCGAATGGGCGGACCGAGCAGGAGATTCTCTATCGGGGCGATGCGGATCGCCTAGAGGTCGAGGTGTCGACTCAGGGCTGGACCTTCGACGCCGATCCCAATCTCTTCCGCCTGGCGTCGGAGGCGCTGCCGAATCCGCCTCGCCTACCTGTTCGACCCCTTCCTAGCGGTCCAGACCTCGAATCCCGACCCCACTCCCGCACCAAATCGACGCGGTGTACCAGAAGATGCTGCCCCGCCAGCCCCTGCGGTTCCTGCTCGCGGATGACCCGGGCGCCGGAAAGACGATCATGGCCGGGCTGATCATCAAAGAGTTGATCGTGCGCGGCGACCTCGAGCGGTGCCTGGTCGTCGCCCCGGGCAGCCTGGTGGACCAGCGGCAGGACGAGCTGTGGCAGAAGTTCGGACTCGCTTCGAGATCCTCGTCGAGTATGTGATCGAGGTCGCTCGTAACGGCAACCCTTACGCGCGAGAAGCCCTGGTGAATAGCCCGGCTCGACCACCTGTCGCGAAATCAGGACCTCCAGGCGAAACTCCGGGCCAGAGAGTGGGACCTCGTGGTCGTGGACGAGGCGCACAAGATGTCGGCTCGCTACTTCGGCGACGAGCTCAAGGAGACCAAGCGATACCAGCTCGGCAAGCTGCTTTGGCGAAGTCAGCCGCCATCTCCTGCTCATGACGGCGACGCCGCACGGTGGCAAGAGGAAGACTTCCAGCTTTTCCTGTCGCTGCTTGACGCGGATCGCTTCGAGGGCAAGCTGCGGCCGGGTAAAAGCGGCCAGACCGACCGGGCGAGTCATGAGGCGCCTGGTGAAGGAGAAGCTGCTGAAGTTCGACGGCCGGCCTTGCTCCCCCAGCGGATCGCGAACACCGTGGCCTCCAGCGGTCCCCCGACGAGCGCAGATCTATACGACTCGGTCACTGACTAGGTGGCGACGAGATGAACCCCGCCGATGGCCTGACCCGCGAAGGTCATGGACGTCGCGGCGTCATGGTCGGTTTCGCGCTCACCATCCTCCAGCGCCGGCCTCGCCTCGTCCCCTGAGGCGATATTCAAGTCGGCTGGAGCGCCGGCGCAAACGGCTGGAAAAGCGAGATGGCGATGAGCAGGCAAGACCACCGCGCCGGAGGTGAGATAGCCGGCCTCGTCGCCGGCGAGTGGACAACAAGGCGCTCGACGCGCTGGAGGACGGCCCAAGGATGAGCGTCTCGCGATCGAGGAGGAGGTGGTGGACG